>OY970201.1:0-1355000 GCA_963708245.1 uncultured Pseudomonadota bacterium
TTGCGATGATCGAGAGCCTGCCGGCCGGCCCGCGCATCACGCTTGGCGCCGACAAGGCCTATGACACCCAGGGCTTTGTCGCCGAGGTGCGGCCGCTGAAGGTGACGCCACACGTCGCACAGAACAACAAGCACCGTCGCTCCGCCATTGATGGCCGCACCACGCGGCATGCCGGCTACGCGATCAGCCAGTGCAGGCGCGAGCGCATCGAGGAGGTGTTCGGCTGGATCAAGACGGTGGGCGGTCTACGCAAGACACGTCACCGTGGCACCGCCCGCGTCGGCTGGATGTTTACTCTGGCGGCGGTGGCCTACAATGCGGTGCGCATCCCGAAGCTGCTGGCCGGCGTGGCGTAGCAGTGCCAGGAGATTCTATGCGGGTGGACGGCGACCGGGAGGTGATAGCCTGAGGTTGCTGTCCCATCAGATGGAGACGACCGATGCAATACACCGCCCGCACCCGGCACCTGACAGCCACCCTCCAGGAGTACGATAGCTCATTGTTCGTGGCGTTGGAATTAAGCAGGTCGATTTGCTTACTCGCCGTGAGCGCACCGAACAGCGACAAGATCAGCAAATACCGAGTCGACGCCGGCGATAGCGGGACGTTGTTGATGCTGCTGTCGCGCCTGAGAGCGGAAGTAGAGCGGCGGTGCGGCAGGCCAGTCAAGATCATCTCGATCCATGAGGCTGGGCTTGATGGGTTCTGGGTGCACCGTCTGTTGGAGGCCAATGGCGTGGACAGCCACGTCGTCGACGCTGCCTCGATCGCGGTGGATCGACGCAGCCGACGGGTCAAAACCGACCGGGTCGATGTCGAGAAACTGCTGCGCACGCTGATGGGCTGGGCGCGCGGGGAACGGCAGGTTTGTTCCATGGTGCGGCCACCGAGCCCGGCGGAGGAGGATGCGCGGCGACTGACCCGCGAACGCGGAACGCTGGTCACGGAACGGGTCCGACACGTGAACCGGATCAAAGGCCTGCTGTCGACGCAGGGCGTATTTGACTTTGAACCAATGCACAAGGATCGCCGCCGGCGTCTGGAGGAACTCCGTTGTTGGGATGGCCAAGCAGTGCCGCCGCGGTTGAAGATGGAGCTTATCCGGGAGGTCGATCGTCTGGAACTGGTGATAGCGCAGCTCAGAGAGATTGAGACCGAGCGAGACGCGGCCCTACAAGTGGCGTCATCGCCGACTGAAAAGACGGCACAAGAACCGACTCCAATGCCGGCACTTATCGGGACACCTGGCGGTCAACTGTTGCGTCTCCGCGGCATCGGACCGGAAATCGCTTCCGTGCTTTCGTTGGAGGCGTTCTATCGCGACTTCGCCAATCGAAGGGAGGTCGCGGCTTACTCAGGGTTGACGCCCAGCCCTTGGAAGAGTGGTGGCATAGAGGTCGAACAAGGCATCTCGAAAGCAGGTAATGCTCGTTTGCGCAAGACGGTGATCCAGCTCGCATGGCTGTGGCTGCGGCACCAACCCGGCAGTGCGCTGAGCCGATGGTTCCACGAGCGGGTCGGTGACAGACGCGGCAAGATCCGGCGTATCGCGATCGTCGCACTGGCGCGCAAGCTGCTGGTGGCGCTTTGGCGTTACGTGACGCAAGGCCTTCTGCCAGAGGGTGCCGAGCTCAAGGCATGAACCACCCATAGGTGGATCATCCTATCCGCGGGAAAGCCGCAAGGCAGATCCCGCCGGATCCAGGCGGGTGGTGATCGTGGACAGACGTGGCTGCAAAAATGCCGTCTCAAAGAGATGGATCCCACCCTTCCTGAGCCCGATGTCCTCGAGAATGAGGGATCATGGTACGGGCGAAATGGTGCCCGACCGAATGTGAGTGGATGCGGCCATCGTTGCCGTTGTTGTGAACGGGCTCGAGCCTGCGGATCCGCAGCAAGGAGAAAAAGGCGCAATGACGACGTAGAGACCACTTGACACGGGGCCACCCCATGTGAGTTTGTCCCAAGGCATGAGTCTTGCCCGCCCGCACAGCAGAAATCCACAAAATCGATGTGCAAAGCGTGTTCCGATCGCCACCAGGAAAGCAAGCCGCTCGGAACTTTCGTGATTTTCCGCAGCCTGCTAGGGAAGTTGAGCCCGGGTCGCGAGGTTGCGGGCGAGCGACAAACGGGGATGTCGGTGGCGGGCGGCCTGAACCGCCGCATTCGGTAGAGTCGAGATGTGGCGCGGTGGCTGTAAGCCGAACATATCTGTTGCCGCCCCTTTCGTTTGGCGGTGCCTCACTGGTCCGGCCGTGGCTCCGTCTCCACACCCCGCTCGTCGAACCGGACATGCAGATCTCCCGCATCCGGCTCTCGGACAAAACATCACGCCTTCACCCACGACACGTCGTGCCCAAGCCGGCTCAGGCGCACGAGCCCGAAGTGCCCGTAGAGGTGCGAGAGTGGATAGCTCCCGCCCATGCGTCGCCTGACCTTGTGCTTGGAACGCAACCACCGACGCAACCGCACCGCCGTGTGGCTGTCGAGCGCCTGATACGCCTTGCTGACAGTACCAACGCTGAAGTAGTTGGCCCATCCGCGTAAAGCGCGGTTCAACTGCTCCACCAGCTCTGTGGTCTTTTGCCAAGTACCCGATCGGTCAGTCAGCGCGTGGACTTTGTCGACCATGCGCTTGATGCTCTTCTTCGATGGCCGTTGACCCAAGCGGGCCTTGCCGGTTCTCGCCGAGTACCTCCGTCCGAACGTGTAGCCCAAGAAATCGAACGCCCCTTCCTGTACCTTGCAGATCCGTGTCTTCTCCTCGCTCACCGTGAGCTTCAGCTTGCCCATGATCTCGCGCAGTCGTCGCAACGCCTCGTCGGCGTTGCCCTTCCGGCACAGGATCACGAGGTCGTCGGCGTAAGTCACGATGCGCGTGCCGAGGCGTCGCTCCAGCCCGAGCTTCTTCCAGCCCAGCACAAACCGGCGCATGTAGAGATTCGCCAGCAGTGGTGAGATGGGTGAGCCTTGCGGGATGCCGCGCCGCTTGTCCCGAGCCTCCGTCGTGCGTGTCCTCCGCCCTCGTTGGTCGGTTTCTTCCACGGGGCAGTCCAGCCACATCTTGATCAGATGCAGCACACGCCGATCAACGATCCGGCGAGCTACCGATTTAAGGAGGTCGGCATGGGGAGTGAGGTCGGCGTCAACCACTTCCGGGTGGCCACGGAACAGCAGTTCCTCCACCTCGATCACCGCCTGTTGGGCGTTACGCCCGGGACGGTAAAGCGTATTGCTCCGGTGGAAGGTCAGCTTCGAAGATCGGTTCCAGGGACGCGCCGATGAGGTCGGCCACCCGCGTGTTGCACAACAGCCTCAGTCTGGCCAAGCATCCGGCATCCGCTCCGGGACAAATTCGCATCGGCGCCAACCCCGTCGGGCCTGTCACGAATTCCAACCGCCACCGTAGCACGATGACATAAGGGGGGCGCTGCCGAAATGACTCCCGGATCGATTGTCCGCTGTCGCAACTGCGATTGGGTGCTGCTGCCGAGCGACTCGGATGAAGTCCATCTGCTCCGGCTGCTGGCGGGAGCGATGGACGATGTAGTCGCCATCAAGCGATCAGCCTGTGTTTCGGCGTGCAATTTTGACCCCCTGAGCCCGGGGGATCGGCGTCCAAAATTGACCCCCTGAATTGTGGCTTGTGGGCTGCCTGCTTCGATTTGAGGTGGGCGGTGGGGGATGCTGATTGTGGAGACGATCGGCCGGATACGACGCGAGCATTTGGTCAAGGGCAAGTCGATCAGGGAGATCGCGCGCGACCTGAACATATCGCGCAACACGGTTCGCAAGGTGCTTCGGTCGGGGGAGACGTCGTTTTCCTATGAGCGGGAGGTTCAGCCACGCCCCAAGCTCGGCCGTTGGAAGGTCGAGATCGACCGGCTGCTGACCGCGAACGTCGAGAGCACGGCGCGCGAGCGGCTGACCTTGATCCGCATATTCGAGGAGTTGCGGGCGCTGGGCTACGACGGCGGCTACGACGCCGTCCGACGCTACGCCCGGACCTGGAGCCGGGAGCACGCGGGCCAGGCGGCGGCCGCTTACGTGCCACTGTCGTTCGCGCCGGGCGAGGCCTACCAATTCGACTGGAGCCACGAGATTGTCGTGATGAACGGCGTGACGGTGACTGTGAAGGTCGCGCACGTCCGCCTGTGTCATAGCCGCATGATGTCCGTTCGCGCCTATCCACGCGAGACGCAGGAGATGGTGTTTGACGCCCACGAGCGCGCTTTCGCGCTCTTCAGGGGCGCCTGCACGCGCGGCATCTACGACAACATGAAGACCGCGGTGGAGACGATCTTCATCGGCAAGGACCGGCAATACAACCGCCGCTTCCTGCAGATGTGCGCTCACCATCTGGTGGATCCGGTCGCCTGCACGCCGGCATCGGGCTGGGAGAAGGGTCAGGTGGAGAACCAAGTAGGCCTGGTGCGCGAGCGCTTCTTTACCCCGAGGCTGCGGTTCAAGACCTACGACGAACTAAACGCCTGGCTCACCGATAGATGCATCGCCTACGCCAAAGCGCATCCGCATCCCGAGCGTCCCGAGCAGACGGTGTGGGAAGTCTTCGAGGAAGAGCGGCCGAAGCTTGTCGCCTATCGCGGCCGCTTCGATGGCTTCCACGCGCTGCCCGCGTCGGTGTCGAAGACCTGTCTGGTGCGCTTCGACAATAACAAATACTCCGTGAGCGCCAGTGCGGTCGGCCGGCCTGTCGAGATCCATGCCTACGCCGATCGGATCATCATCCGCCAGGATGGGCGCATCGTCGCGGAACACCGCCGCAGCTACAGCCGAGGCGAGACGATCTACGATCCTTGGCATTACGTGCCGGTTTTGGCCCGCAAACCGGGCGCGCTGCGCAACGGCGCGCCGTTCAGGGACTGGGTGCTGCCGGCCGCGCTGGAGCGGGTGCGGCGCAAGCTCGCCGGGTCCGACGATGGCGATCGTCAGATGGTCGCCATCCTGGCTGCCGTGCTGACGGATGGGTTGACGGCGGTCGAAGCTGCCTGCGCGCAGGCGATGTCCGAAGGCGTCCACTCATCTGACGTGATCATCAACATCCTCACGCGGCACCGCGACCCCGGGCCGGCGGCCATCATCCTTACGCCGGATGCGTTGATACTCCGCCATGCGCCGGTCGCCGATTGCGCCAGATACGATCAACTCAGGAGCACATGAGCATGGAGCGAACCGAAGTCCTCGACATGATGGGGGAGCTCAAGCTCTTTGGAATGAAGGGCGCCTATGACGAGACGCTGGCCACCGCGATCAAGCGCAAGCACGAGCCGCAACGCTTTGTCGGCGATCTGCTCAAGGCAGAGATCTCGGAGAAGCAGGCGCGCTCAATCAGATATCAGCTGACGATCGCCAAGCTGCCGCTCGCCAAGGACGTGGACGAGTTTGCCTTCAACGGAACGCCGATCAACGAGAGCCTGGTGCGCGATCTTGCCGACGGCAACTTCATCGCTCAGCAGCGCAACCTCGTCCTGGTCGGCGGGACCGGCACCGGCAAGACGCATCTGGCGATCGCGATCGCGCGGAGCTGTATCCGCGCCGGATCGCGCGGACGCTTCTTCAACACCGTCGATCTGGTCAACCGGCTCGAGGCCGAAGGGCGGGCAGGCCGCCAGGGACAACTCGCCGATCATCTCACCCGTCTGGACTTCGTCGTGCTCGACGAACTCGGCTATCTGCCCTTCGCACAGGCCGGCGGGCAGCTGCTGTTCCACACCGTCAGCCGGCTCTACGAGCGCACCTCCGTGATCGTCACGACCAATCTTGCCTTCGGCGAATGGCCGAGCGTCTTCGGCAACTCGACGCCTTCATGATGCCTCTCCATTGGAGCGGATGGTCTGTCGAGCGCGCGCCCTAGGCGTCGCCACTTGGTCGGGAGATATCGAGATTTGCCACGGCATGCCCTTGGTCAGCTGCTTTCCCTTCAGCCAGCCTTTTCGGAGCCAATCAAAAATGGTCTGCGGTGTAATGCCGATCAGCGCGGCTGCACCCTGTACTGAGTAGCTTCCGTCGGCCCATCGCGGAGGGTTCACCGCGATGCCGTTGATCTTGACGGTCCGGATCCCCCACCGTTTTCGCAGCACGTGAACCATGTTGCCAGAAAATGGTGGTCCGTGCGCGGTCCGAAACCCTTCCCTGTTGAGGGTGGCGGCAATCTCAGCATCCATCTTCTGCAGCCCGTTGAGTTCGACGATACGCCGTCTCAGTTGTTCCTGATCGGCGTGCTGCGCATAGCCTTGCACGCGTCGTTGCAACCAGTGCTCGCTGGTCGCGCCGGTTTGCCAAATAATCCTGATCCAGACGTAGCCACGCCGCTGCTTCTGATCCAGTATGACCTCCTTGATCACCAGTCGAACGATCTGTTTGCGCTCTGCCGCGGTGGTCGTCGCAGCGTGCCACAGCTTCGGCAAGTCCTCGCCCAGTGCCAGAATCTCTTGCCGATCGCTGTCGGAAACCGAGACGGCCTGCTCACGACGCCATGCCTCGTATTCCTGCTCGATTTGGTCCGCCCGCCTCAAGCGCTCTTCCCAGATCCTCTCGAGTGAGCGAGCCACCAAGCGGTTCTCGGGCTCAACGGCGTCGTACTGGCGTCGGGCGCGCTCGGCATCATAGCGGGCCCGCTCGCGCTTGAGCGACCATTGTCGCTCTATCGCACGGTTCTCCACTTCGACCTCACTCACGGCAGCAACCGCCACCGCAATTCGGTCTGGCGTCAGCGCCTCCAGGATCAATCGTTCTACCTCAGCGTCGACCTGGAGGGCTCGCACCTCTTGGCATTTCGGCCCTCCGTCGAAAGTTTGGTCGGCCACGCAAACGTAGACTGGAAAATCGCCATCAGTTCCGGAATAGCGCAGGCACATGCGGCGGGCACACCGACCGCAACTGACGATGCCCTGCAGCAGAGCACTGCCCTTGCGGGGCGCACCGGATCGGCCCGCATCGTAGCGTGCGACATTATTAGCCAGCTGCCGTTGATTTGCCATGAACTCTTCCCAGTCGACATAAGCCGGATGGGCGTCCTTGAGGCAGATCGACCAATCCTCAGGCGGAACCGCCACCGTCCCGATACGATCGCTACCTGGCCGTCGCCGCAGCGGCTCGGGCCGTCGCCGGCCATAGACGTAAGCGCCAGCATAGGCTGGGTTCTTCAAAATGTGCCTGGGCTTGTCAGAGTCTGTCCGGGAACATTGCTAGTTCCTGCATAGCCGTCTGACCATGAGACGGATGGAAGCGAGCAACAGAAAGGCACGCGCCTTCACATTGAGATTTTCCCAATCCTTACCCAGTCGACGACATCGGTTGAGCCACGCCAACGTGCGTTCGACCACCCATCGCTTTGGTAGCACGACAAAGCCCTTGGCCTGGTCAGATCGTTTGACGATCTCCACCTCGGCCTGCGACACGACACGCTTCAACGCCTCCTGGAATCGCCGCCCCTGATAGCCGCCATCGGCATAAAGCTTCAGCAGGAACGGAAACATCCCGAACAGCGTCGCCAGCAGCATGGCGCCGCCATCGCGATCCTGGATGTCCGCCGCCGTCACGATGGCCTGTAGCAGCAAACCCTGGGTATCGACCAGGACGTGCCGCTTCTTGCCCTTGATCTTCTTCCCCGCATCATACCCATGCGGATCGATCGAGGCCCCCCTTTTTCGGCGCTCTTCACGCTCTGCGCATCAATCACCGCGGCGGTCGGGCTGGCCTCTCGCGAGGCCTGCTCACGACATTTCACATACAATGCGTGATGCAGTCGCTCCAGCGTGCCGTCCCAGGTCCATCGTTCCAGATAGTCGTGCACTGTGCTCCGCGGCGGCAGGTCCTTGGGGATCGCCCGCCATTGGCAGCCGGTGCTCAGCACATACATCACGCCGTTCACCACCTGGCGGATATCAACGCTCCGCTTGTTGCCGCCCGGCTTGGCCGGGGGGATCAATGGTTCCACCTCGGCCCATTCGGCATCAGTCAGATCGCTCTCATAGCGCAGTCGGGTGCGGTCGTACCGCGTCCGGTTCTCCTTGGTCCACATCCAGTCCCCCGAATCGATGCTCGGGGGAGAGAGAATCACAGGCGATTCAATGGCTTCAAGGGTGACCCGCTAAGCGATTCTAAAGACTCAATTTGTTCCCGGACGGACACTCAGGGATCATGAGCGAGGCGGAGCTGCATCAGATCAAAATCCGCCTCCATCAAGGCGAGCGCCAGCCTGTCGTGATAGGCTGCAGGGTCATACAGGCGCTCGCCGTCTGCGATCAGCACCCCGAACAGTGAACACAATTCCAGAAGCTGGTGCCAATCTCGGTTGTTGCGTGCCAGCCGAGATGCGTCCAGGCTCATAACGAGCCCGGCTTTGCCAAGCCCGACCTCCGCGATCAACGTCTGAAAACCGCGGCGATCACGGCTGTAGGCCCCCGACTTACCAAGATCATCGTCGATGACGTGAACTCGTTCTTGGGGCCAACCGAACAAAACCGCACGCTCAACCAGCCGGTACTGTAGCTCGGTGCTTTCCTGATGATGGCGAACTTGCCCCGGCGATGATTGTCGAACGTAAACGTAGGCAAGCTTGGCGCGGTGCGCAGTCGTGATGCGATCATCGCTCAACGACGTCGTCGTCGACACAGTTTCCCTCCTTTGGCTCGGCGGTAAGCGGACGCAGGCGCTGCAAGAGTTGACCCAGGTGCTGGGCCAGCCGCCGCCGTTCCTCGATTGAAAGTTGCGGCCATAGGCGCGGCGCTGTCGCTAACGCCTTGCCTGGCTCTATCCGGCTCCGGATTCGCCGATGGCCGTTCGGGGTGTCGTCCGCCGGCTTCGAGCTCCGCATGTCTCGAAGCGAGCACAGCACGGATGTGATTCGCCAAAGGCAGAAGCGTGTGCACTGAAATGTGTGCTTGGCAACTCGATACGGCCAGCTGCTCATGGGCCGTTGCTGCGAGATCTGTAGCGAATCGTGATATAGAGCGCTCTCGGCCGTCAGGCAGCCGGACAACGATTAGCCCCGGCCCGCGCCCTGACAGTCGATCGCTGACCGGAAAACGCTTGCCATACAGAGGATGATGCGGGTCGGTGACCCTGACCTGAGCGACTCGCCTGTCGAGCGTTGTGGCATCTCGACATGGTCGGCGATCCAAAGATGACCACTGCACTACTCGACCGCCTCACTCACCACTGCGATATCGTCGAGACAGGCAACGACAGCTGGCGCTTCAAGAACCGCGCCTGACGCCCGCCGCCTCTACCACCCGGGCTTGCACCGGTGGGTCCACAGGAACCCCCCGCGCGCCGCTGCGTCAGCCTCCTCGTGGGGCACTCCGCGGCGCGCGGGTCCCCCCTTTGCACTACCGGCACAAGCCGATATCTGAGGGGTCAATTTTGGACGCCGATCGAGGGTCAATGTTCGACGCCGATTGACAATCAGCCCGGCAGGCACCGCAGTCAGGTCGGCAACCAAGTCCTGCTAGCCGCTCGTGGCGGGGGGCTAAGCGGAGGCTCCATGGCCCTTCGCGCAAATCGATTGGCGGCTCGGAACGGAAAGGGCAATTCGATGCGGTCGTAGAGGCATGCGCTGCAGTCAGATGCGACGCTGGCCGCCAGCCCGGTGCAGCCCATTCGGGCGGATGTCATCGTCGGCTTTTGCCCGCGCCAGCCGATCCTCAACTGCGGCTGCGCGGCGCTGAGTCCCATCATGACCTAGTCCCGGCGCAGCCTGCAGCCCTTCAGCTTGTCCAACCTCCGTCTCTGCCGAGTCCTCTGTTATTCGTTCGTTACGTCGACACGTGACCATGTCAGGTCGGGGTCGAAGGTCGCCATTTCCACGGCGACGCGCGCCGTTTCTGATCCGAGGTCCTTCTGGTACACGTCCCCATCCGGGCCGACGATGAAAGTCATGATCCCGCTCGACCCAAACACCGCCGGCCAAGCGACCAGCGCGAAACCGCCGACCATACGGCCTGACTGGATATAGCTCTTGGCGCCGCCATCACCGTTTAGACCTTGCGCCTTGAGGATGCGGAAATAGTAGCCTTCGTATGGGATCGGCTTGCCGCCGACCAATTCGCCGGGATAGCCAGCCTCCTCCGCAGCATCGATCAGTGGCCCCAGTGGGCTTTCGGTCTCGCCCGCGGCCACCGGCCAGTAAAGGCCGTCGTGGCGCCCGGGCGTGCTGACCAAGCGCGTGGCATAGACACCGCTTCCCGTTTCCTGCTTGGTGCGATCGAAATAATCGTGCTGAGCATCGACGGCGGCTAGCAGCGTACGAATCGCCGACAGCTCGTTCCGGCCGATGCGGCGGTCGACGATCGTCTGTTCACCAGCCTTCGTGTCGAAGGTCCAGCGCCCGTTGCTCTCGACAACTGGGATCGGAAGCGGCCAGTCGTCGGGGCCGACATCCAACTCCGCGCGCCCGGCGCTTTTTTGTTCAATCCCGTGCTTCTCATCGTACAGGGCAACGAAGCGCTGATGGAGTTCCCGGTCGGCATAGCGATCACCGGAGTCGATGACGCGGTCGGCTTCCGGTCCCAGGATAGCTCGCAAGTCGGCCTCTCGGTCGTCGCGCAGGGCTGCGACGAACGCGTTCACCGCTTCCTCGGCGGATGCGAAGCTCCGCTGGGATTCCGGCGCGTTCATGGGTGCCGCCTGTGCGACCGGGAGCGAGAGGATCGCAGCAAATATCGAGCAACCCCAGCTCTTCGGCATTCGCATTGATGGCCTCCTAACGCCGTCCGCCGCCGCGTCCACCGCCACCGCCACGACCGCCGCCGCCGCCACGTCCACCGCCGGCGCGCGCGCCGCCGCCGCGCGCGCCGCCCCCTCGTTGCTGATTGAACGATCGGCTCTGCGCGCCGCGCTGTCCGAACTGCCCAGCTTGTCGTCCGCTGTTCATAGTACCAAACGCGCCGCCTGGACGTTGCGCACTGGTGCGCTGGATCCCGCCAGCCGGCCGCTGGGCCGCTCTCCCGGCACCGCCTGGTCGGCCCGCACCGCCTGCGCCGCCCACGCCGCCGGGCCGGCCCACGCCCCCTGCACCACCCACTCCGCCGGGCCCGCCTGGCCGGCCCGCACCGCCTGCGCCGCCCACGCCGCCGGGCCGGCCCACGCCCCCTGCACCACCCACTCCGCCGGGCCCGCCCGGCCGGCCCGCACCGCCTGCGCCGCCCACGCCGCCGGGCCGGCCCACGCCCCCTGCACCACCCACTCCGCCGGGCCCGCCCGGCCGGCCCGGACCGCCTACGCCGCCCACGCCGCCGGGACCGCCTGGCCGGCCGGCACCGCCTACGCCACCGACGCCGCCGGGCCCGCCTGGTCGGCCCGCACCGCCTACGCCGCCCACGCCTCCGGGGCCACCCGGTCGGCCCGCGCCCCCTACGCCACCCACGCCTCCGGGCCTACCTGGCCCGCCAACACCCCCTACGCCACCAGCGCCGCTGGCGACGCGGGTCGGGGGCCGCACTGCACTACCAGGTACCGAGACTTGCGAACGGCCGGGAAGCCCTGCAGGTCCGTTGGGCGCGCGCGGGAAATTGGCCGGTCGTCCGCGGGCGGTGTTCGCCCTCCAACGGGACGAGTTGATCTGTTGGCGGTTCGCGTTGATCGAGTTGAATTGGTTGACGTTGACGTTGGCGTATCCGCCGCCCCACCCCGGCCGCGCCCAGCCCCATAGCCCGCCGACGACCGCTACGCCGGCCGCGAATGCGAGGCCGGTGGCCAGCGCAGTGCCGAAATAATAGCCCGGCGGCGGGGCCGCGTAATACGGCGGATAGGACGGATAGGGCCACGACGGGCCGTACACTGTAGTCGGATCGTATGTCGGCACGTAGACGGTGTCCGGCTGCGCCGGCTCGATGACAAGCACCTCCTGCTGTGTCGGGGCCTGGTTGCTACCCGGCGGTGGCTCGGTCGTCACCGTCTCAGTGCGCACGACCTGTTGGGGTGATGACTGCAGCTTGTCGTTCGCCTGTGCCAGGCGGCGAAGGCGCTGTACTGCGGCGAACACGTCCGCCTGTTGCGTCGCGAACGCATACCCGAGCTGCTGCAACCAGGGCAGATTGTTGTTCAGAGTCGCCAACACGACCGGGAACGGCACCAGTGACTTCACGCTCGGGTCCCACGACTCGGCTTCCAGCGCCTTCGCCAAAGCGTCGCCGGACAATGACTTGTGCGCCGGGTCTTCCACCCAGCGCGCGGCTGCCACGACTTCGAGCGGGAACGTCGACGCCATCAGAAGCTGGGTCAGCAGATCGTCTGGATAGAGCGCGATCGAGGCTACCAACGCGTCGAGCTGTTCCGCGTTGAACTCCTGGCCCGCGGCGGGCTGGGCGACGGCGGCCGGGGGCGTCTGGGCCAGCAGGTCGAGCGGGAACGTCGCATTGAGGATCAGGCTACTCGCCAGAACCCTGATGAACCGGCGAGCCAAAAAGGTGCTAAGGGTCATCACTGCTCGAGATGCGGGACTTTAGCAGTTGTAAATGCCGCCGCTAGCAGTTGTAAACGCCCGCTGCGCAACGCCGCGTCGTACGCCGCGCCACCCCGGCCACGCTGCTCAGGGGTGAGCGGACGCCCGACGACGGCCTGGGCGGTCGAGACGAAGCCGTGTATACCCGGCACCAAAAGCCGCTCTCCGAGTTGGAGCCCCAAAAACCCGATGGCGCCAACCAGCAGAACGATGCCAAGTCGTTTCGACGTGGTCATTTGGATCCTCCAACCGCAAAAATCTTCGGCAATTCGTCGGTATCAAGGTCTTTCAGGTCCATCTTTCTGGCGTTCGTTGTGTTGTTAAAGCTGAAATCACTGGATGTGACCTCATTGCCGGTCTTCCAGTCGCTGATCTGGACGCTGTATTCCGGTGCATCAGCCACGAGCTTGGAAGTGATGACATATCGGCATGGATAGGGACGGGCTCCCTGCGCGATCCAGATTTGCCAATCGACTTCGTCGGTTCGAAAAGCGAGGTGATCGCATTCGACGCCGCCGATCACACCGCTGCCGAGATCCTTTACATCGATGACCGACGGCATCAGTTCATCGTACATATTGGACTCAAGCAAATCTGCGCCGGGGACAGGCCTATTGTACTTGTCCTGCAACACATCGATCAGATGGTCGATTGAGCCGGGCACATCGACCTGGCCATAGAGGTTGGCGTTCTTGCCCAGCAATGACAGCGTTTTGCCGTCAAAGACCACCTCGACGTCGGCGAACCCGCCATGGCGGGTAACGCGGATCTTGTCCGGCCGGTTGAGAGTCACCGTCCCGGAACTCGCCAAATCGAGCTTCTGGTTGTCTTTAGTGACGATTTCAAGGTCGGTGTCGAAGGAGAACGATATGGCTTTTTGTGCGGCCATATAATCGGACATCGCCTTGACTAGGATCTTTGCTGCTGCGTCATCGGCTCTCGCGCCTGAGGACGTTCCTGACCCAATCATCAAAGCCAGCGCTGCCGTAGATATGGTAGCCGCAGGGATACTCACAGATTTTCGGACCAACTTGATCATGTAACGACGCTCCGTCAAGTTATCACGTGTTCAACTCAAGGCGCCCGGTACCCTCGATCAGTCACCTCCCCTCCTACTGGCGATCTTCCGGGATCGGCATTGTACTCCGCCGCCTCGCCTTGGGCGAGATCTCCTCGTCTTGGTCGGCGCGCACGGTGATCGCCTGCGGCTCCAGCGGCCGCAGGACGTGCGGCTTGGCTGGTTTGGGCGTCATGCCGGCGCACCAGATGGCGGGCCCTGACCGTTGGTCGATTGTCTGGACTGTGGCGAGCATTCTGTCCTCCGCTCTTTATCCTCCCCAGCGCCGGTATCGAGATAACCGTAGCAGTCCCGCGATGCTGCTGCCTGAGAAACTGGCGACGACGCGCTCCTGATCAGCAATCTGGACTTTCTTCCCACCGTGCATCTGTCAGGCCAGCAGCGCCACGATCACGGTACCCCACAACGCCAGCAGGACATTGCCGACCGCATAGGAGACGCCATAGCCAAGTGTGGGGACAGAGCTCTTTGCCGCTTCCTGAACCGCCGCGAGAGCAGGGGTGGCAGTGCCCGCACCAGCACAGACGCCCAGAAGAATCCCAGGATGCATCTTGAAGAGCCGATGCCCCACGAGGACACCCACCACGTGGGGAACAATCACCGTGACGATGCCGGCGATGACGAGAGAGATGCCGCTGGTCTGCAATCCCCGCACGAAGTCCGGTCCGGCAGCGAGACCAACCACCGCGACGAAGCCTGTAAGACCTAGAGATTCGAAAATCCACAGCGTCGGGGTTGGAATGCGGCCAATCAACGGCCGAAGTGAGTGGAACCAGCCCCAGAGCAGGCCGCCAAGCAGGACGCCGACGCTGAGCGAGAAGCCGATTTCCAGTTTGCCGAAAGCTAGTGCGGGAATGCCGATCAGCGCGCCAACGACGATGCCGGCGGAGACGAACACCATATCAGTGGTTTCCCCCGGACGATCGGCAACGCCCATGGCGCTGACCGCAGCTTCCACGTGCCGGTGGGTGCCGACCACGGTGAGGATGTCGCCGCGCTGCACCTTCAGTTCCGCTTCGATCGGCATTTCGATCCTGTTGCGCAGCACCCGGTGAAGATAAACGCCGCGGGCGAAGGGTTCTTCCGAAAGATCGCGCAGAGTTTCGCCATCGACATGAGCGTTGGTGACGAATACGTCCACCTGCTCGGCCGGCACGTCCAGCAGTTCCGGGTCCTCAACTTCCGGCAAGCTGGGGTCCACCTGCTGCACCAGGACGCCGCGCCGCCCTGAGATGGCGGCGACGTCGCCGGCGCGGAGCACCGTGTTGGCATCAGCTTCGATGATCTTGCCATCACGGCGGACGCGTTCGACAAAGAAGCGCTCGTCGGGCAGGATGTCCTCGACCGGTTTGCCAATAAAATTGCTTCCTTCGGGGATGCTGTACGAACGAAGTTCGATGCGCCGATAGGCGGAGACAATACCCGGCTGTTTGCGACCGCCGCCAGCCATGCGTGCTTCGTATTCAGCGCATTCCTTCGCGAGATCAACGCCCATCAGCCGAGGTGCGATCTGCGACAGGAACCAGGCGGCGCCGACGACGCCGATCAGGTAAGTGACTGCAAAGGCAACGGGAATGTGGTTGGTCATTACCGTGCGGGCGGCATCACCGATATCCAACCGGCTGATGGCGTCGCCGGTGGTGCCTATCGTGGCTGACTCGGTGAGCGCACCAGCGATCACGCCGCCAGCAGTTCCGGGATCGTAGCCGAATACACGGGCAACAAGATAAGCGGTGAACAGGCCGGTGACAGCGATGATGGAGGAGATGGCGGCCTGGGCTAATCCGTCCTTACGCAATCCCTGAAAGAACTGCGGGCCGCAACGGTAGCCGATGGAGAACAGGAACAGCACGAAGAAGCACTGCTTGACCTCTGGCGAGACCTTGATTCCAAGTTGGCCAACAAGCACGCCCGCAAGAAGCGTGCCTGTGACGGCGCCGAGCGAGAAGCCGCGGAAGCGCAATCTCCCCAACATGTAACCGATGGCCAAGGTCAGGAAGAACGCGACCTCTGTGTGCTGACGTAAGGCGTCGACGAACCAACTGATCATGATACCCTCTTTGGGGCGCAGTGCTCAGCCCTTTGCTCGCTTCGCTGCCTCGTATTCCCGAACATAGCCGGTGGCGACAGAACGAACCGCTCGGCCGATATTGGCGTAGGCCTCATCGTCGAGATTTGCGAACGACACCCGTGCAGACCAGTTTGGGGCGGCGAAACCGCCCCCGTTCAGCAGCACGATGCCGTGTTCCTCGGCGAGGCGGAACACGATGTCGAGCGGATGAACGTTGGCCTTCACATAGGCCAGCACCTCCGGTGACACGTTGTTCTTCAGCCAGAACTCCAGATCGAACAGGCCGTAATAGGCGTCATAGGTTGGCCACGCCTTGATATCGAGCCCTAGGCTTTCGACGGCGAGGCGGAAACGGTGATGCACGATCTCCATGCAGGCCTTCTGGTATTCCTTGCCCTTGTCCATAAGTTCGAACAGCGAGAACATGGTCATCATCACTTGCTGCGGCAGCGATAGGCCGGCAGTGTGGTTGAGCGCAACATCGCGGCTGTCGGCTACAATTCTATCGATGAATTTGACGTCGCGCGGCGTAAGCGTGAGCGTCCCATACCGTCGATCCAGCGCTTCTTTGATGCTCTCGGGATGCGCGCCGATCATCTGGTCGATGATATTGTCTTGATGCAGGGCGATGACGCCCAGCCGCCAACCGGTGCAGCCGAAGTACTTCGAGTACCGAGTAGACTCCGATCGTGTTGCGCGGCAGCGCGCCCAGCAGCGAGCGAAAGCCGTGAACGAATGTGCCGTAAACGTCATCGGTGAGGAGGATCAGGTCGGGGCGCTTCGTCTTTACGATTTGGACCAGCAGATCTATTGAGTTGGCATCGAGCGCGACACCGGTCGGGTTGCCGGGATTAACCAGGAAGAACGCCTTGACTTTTGGATCCTCAAGCTGTCGAAAATCTGCTGCGGTGAACTGGTAGGTATCCTCGCGCTCGGCGCGGATGTTGACGATGTTCAGGCCGTAGTCCTCGAGATGCGGCATCTCGAGGTAAGGCGTGAAGATCGGCACGCCGAGGGCGATCGTATCCCCAGGATTGAGCAGACGCGCGGCCTTTAGCGACTTGAAGATATAGCACATCGCAGCGGTGCCGCCCTCGACCGCGTAGAGATCGAACTTGCCGCTCGGGCGCGGCTCGCCGCACATCGCCCACATCAGGTATTCGTGGACAATCTGCTCGTTGTGCACGAGCATACGATCAGGCACCGGATAGTTATCGCCGATAATGCTGTCCACCAGCTCATGTACGAACGCGTCGGGCTTGAAGCCGAACCTCTCGATAGCGTAGTGGACCATTGAGCCAAGGAACGCGGCGCCCGGGCTGTCGGTGTGATGCGCGAGCCACGCGTCGAGGCGGGCAGCGATACCCGGAGCCTGCGGCATTCCGCCCACGCCCGCGGGCAGATCCATGGCTCGTTTGCTCTCGGTGATTGCGAACTGACCGAGCAGGAAGAATGCCTCGCGGGGCTTCGTCGCGATCCAATTGGGGTTGCCACGGCCAGCGTTGAGGAAGGCAAGGTTGGATTGCGAGCTGGTGCGCCTGGCGATCTTGATCAGTTCGTCCTTGACCTCGAACGGGCCCAGCGTCTCGTATTTGCGGAGGCTGATGGTTGCCATGGGAATCTCCGGAACACTGGTGGGTGATGGGGATCAGGGGTGCGACATCAAGCCAGCAACATCACGATCACCATCCCCCAGATGGTCAGGAGCGTGTTGCCGACGGCGTACGTCACGGTGTAGCCAAGGGCTGGTACCTGGCTCTTGGCGTTTTCGCAGATCATGCCCAACGCGGCTGTGGTGGTGCGCGCACCGGCGCAGCAGCCCAGCAGGATCGCCGGGTCGAAGCGGAACAGAAACTTGCCTACGTACATTGCCAAGATCAGCGGCACCGAGGTAGCGACGACACCCCACAGGAACAGGCTGATGCCCTGTGTTTGCAGCCCGGCGATGAAGCCAGGACCGGCCGAGATGCCAACCACGGCGATGAAGACGTTGAGGCCGACCGAGTTCATGAACCACACGGTCGAGGAAGGGATGCGTCCGAAGGTTGGCCTAACCGAGCGCAGCCAGCCGAACACCAGGCCGGCAATCAGCGCGCCTCCCGCAGTGGAAAGTGTCAGGGGCACGCCGCCCACCTTCAGCACCAAGGCACCGATCAGCGCACCCAATGTGATTGCACCGCCGATAAAGGCAACGTCCGCGACATCGCCTGCACGATCGGGAACACCTAGCAGCTCTGTCGCCGCGGCAACGTCCTGCGGCCGGCCTACAATGGTGAGAATATCGCCACGGTCCACCCGAGTGTTAGGCAGGATCGGAATGACGGTCGCGATGGCGCCACGCACGATCCGGCGCAGGTAGACGCCGCGGGCAGCAGGCAGCGAGGCAAGTTCCGCCAGCGTCTTGCCGTCAACTTTCTTGTTCGTAACGTACACATCGACGCCTTCCACCGGTAGGTTGAGCAGCTCGGCATCGTTGACTTCCTGCGCGGCCGGCCCGAGTACTCCCACCAGCACGTCGCGCGGACCGGCAACTGCGACAATGTCGCCTTCTTGCAGGACGGTGTCTGCGGTGGCGTCCTCTATTTTGCCGTTGCGTCGGATCCGTTGGATGAAAACGCGCGCGCCGCTCACCAGCGCTTCGGCCCCCACCACCGTCAGGCCGACGGCGCGACCGCCGGTTGCCACGCGGAAGGCTCGCAGCTCCCACCGATGCCAGGCCGAGCCGGCACCGCCCATCTCCACCGCGCCGCCCTGCCGCGCTTCATATGCTTTGCACGCCGCGACCAGGTCGATGCCGAGCATCTTCGGCCCGAAAAGGGCGAGTAAGACTGCCGAGCCAACTGTGCCAAAGATGTAGGTCACAGCATAGGCTATCGGCATCGCATCCAGCAGAGCCTTCGCCTGTTCAGGCGGCATACCAAGGCGATTGATAGCGTCGGTCGCGAGTCCCATCGAGGCGGAGATTGTCTGCGATCCGGCGTACAAACCAGCCGCGTAGCCGAGGTTGTAGCCTGCAAGCTTGGCGACGATGACCGGCGCGGCCAAACAGAACACGCAGACGACAGCCGCGAAGAGCGCCTGCGGTACTCCGTCTGAAGCGATGCCGCGCACGAACTGCGGTCCGACGCCGTAGCCGACAGCAAACAGGAAAATCAGGAAGAAGACCGACTTCACCTGTGGCGAGACCGTGATGCCGAGCTGCCCTATCACCACGGCCGCGATGAGAGTCGAGGTGACAGCGCCGAGGCCGATGCCTCGATAGCTGAAGCTGCCGACATAGTAGCCGATGGCCAGCGACAGAAAGATAGCGATTTCAGGATAGTGTCTTAGTGTCGCGGCAAACCATTCGAACATGAGCGTGTCCCCCTACGCCGCCTGGCCCCGAACGAGTTTGGCCAACGCGTCGGGATGAACCAGCTTCAGCCCTTCCGCGGCGTTGTATCCGTGGATTTCCTTCACATCGAGCTTGCGCATGAAGTCGATTGTCTCGCGCGTCAGCACTTGGCCTGGCACCATGATCGGGAAGCCTGGCGGGTAGGGAATGACGAAGTTCGCCGACACCAACGTCGGGCCGTCCTGCAACCGACGGTCAATCTCCTTGTCATTCAGCCTTATGTGCTCGCAGCCATTCGCATCGTATGCGGCATAGAAGCCACCGCGAATGTCACCCTCAGGTGTGCCAACGCCGGCATCGTGGCGGAAAGCATCATGGAAGCAACTGAAGTTCGGCAGGTCGGGAACGTCCGTCATCAGGCTCTTTACGCGCACTGCAAACTCCTCGCGCTCGCCTTCGCCTTGCTCCAGCCGTTCATCTATCTCGCGGCTGATCTCCATCAGCACGCGGATCAGATGCGCCACGTCACTACGGGTGTTGTTGATGTTCGACTGCAGCAGGACGCTGTTGCGGGAGGTTTTGTTGATCTGGATGTTGTATTGGCTCGCCAGCAGATTCTTGAACTGGGTTCCATCGTAACCTGCGGTGCCGCAAACGAGTGTCATCCGCGTGGGATCGAGGCAGAACTCATCCTCATGGATGCTGCGCAAGTCACTGGCCCAGTTGGCGCCTGGTGCGAGAAAATCGACGAAGCCCGACTGCCGGTACTCGACAGGGATCATTCCATCGGCACCAAGCACGTGGAAGTACTTGGAAATCAGCGGATGCCGGTTCACCTCACGCCGAATCACCAGCGCGATCTCGATGGCATTCATCACCAAGCCGTAGCCCTCAAGCTCCATCTGCCGCCGTGCGACATCCAGGCTGGCAATCAGTTGCTGGTTCGGGCTGGTGGACGCGTGCGTGAACACCGCCTCGTGGAACATCTCTTCCACCTTGTGGTAGTCCACATCCTTGACCAGGATCATCGAGCCCTGCCGCAGGGCGGACATCGACTTGTGCGTCGAATTCGTCTGATAGACGCGCAGCCGTACCCTTCGCGGATCTGGCACAAGCCGGCTATCCAGCAATGCGGCATCCGACGGATTGTTGCCCAGTTCGGCACGCTGCCGCTCGTAGGCCTCAACGCTCTTCGGGTCGTGCAGCCACGCATCGATGTCGGCGGCCGCACCCATCGCAGTACGCGGGCGCAGGAACGGCGACCAGCGCGCGAAGCCGAACCAAGCCTCATCCCACAGGAAGATGAGGTCCGGCTTGATCGCCAGGCATTCCTCCATCACGCGTCGCGTGTTGTAGATGTGGCCGTCGAAGGTGCAGTTGGTCAGGTCCAGCAGCTTCACGCGATCAAGCCGCCCCTCGGCCCTGGCGGCGAGCAGCGCTTGCTTGATCGAACGCAGCGGCACCGCGCCGTACATCGAGTATTCGGTCATCGGGAAGGCTTCGACATAGAGCGGCTGCCCGCCCGCCAAGACCATCCCGTAGTGGTGTGACTTGTGACAGTTGCGGTCGATGATCGCGATGTCGCCCGGTGCCAACAGCGCCTGCACCACCATCTTGTTGCTGGTGGACGTGCCGTTGGTCACGAAGAACACGCGATCGGCGCCGAAGGCGCGCGCCGCCAGATCCTGTGCGCGTTTGATGTTGCCGGTTGGCTCCAGCAGGCTGTCCAGACCACCGGTCGTCGCGCTGCTTTCGGCGAGGAACAGTGTGGGCCCGTAGAACTCACCCATGTCGCGAATCCAGTCGGACTTGAACACCGACTTGCCGCGTGCAATCGGCAGGGCATGGAACGTGCCAATCGGCCTCTGCGCGTACTTCTTTAGATTGTCGAAGAACGGTGTCTCGTAACGCGCTTGCACGCCCTCTAGGATCGCAAGATGCAGCTCCAGCGGCTCCTCCACCGCATAGAACACGCGCCGCACCGAGTCGGCCGCCGGATCACCCGCGATCTCCTCGACGCGGCGGTTGGACAGCAGATAGAGATCAAGCTCGGGTCGAGCCCGTTTAAGAACGCGCGCGAGACGCAGCGCGGATGCGTCCGAAGGCTCCAGCGCCGCAAGCGGGTCGATCATGCTGCGCAGCACCGGAGCGTCGTGGCGCGAATGGAAGGCAAATCCCTCGTGGATCACCACCGCGCCCAGATCCGCATTCAGCATCGTCGCACACAGCGCATCCTCGGCGCTGCCGACGATCACTGGCTCATAGATGAACTCGTCCTGCCCCCGACGAAGGCGGCGCCACTCCATGCAGATGCCTGGCCACCGCTCGGCAGGAGCGCCGGTGACGATCAGCACCTCGAAGTAAGGCGGTGCCCTCTCTTGCCGGCCCAGCGACGGCGGCAGGACGTCGGGCACTGCACCGGATATTTCGCCATGCGGATCCCAGTCAGCGGCATGCTGCCGGAACGAGCGAGTCAACAAGGCAGACGAAATACGCCAAGCGAACGCAGCCGCCCCAGTGGCGTCATCGGACTCCGCGCGATTGCGGAGCGCCGTCATCAGTTGCGGGCCGGGATAGCCATGGAATTCTTCGATCGCGACTGCGTCGTTCAGTGCTGCCTCAAAAGTGGCCCGGTCGTCGGTGCCTGCAGCCCATGCTCTGGCCGCATCGACCAGCTCACGCCAGCGATCTTCGCGTGCCGCCGGGGTGGAGAAGAAGGTGTCGATGCGGCGCGGTCCTGCCTCGCTTGCTTCGTTCATTGCTTGCTCCTCCCTCTCCCCCTGGCCGGCCACGGCGTGGTCTCGCGGCCAACCACGCGCCCTGCCTGGGCGCTGAGCACAAATTCTGGCCCTTTCCCGTTCAGCGTACTCTCGCTACGCGCCGGTCGCACAGCCGACTATCCAGATTCGGCAAATCGGTAGAGTCTCCCGATTCGGGACTAATCTTTTGCCGAAATTGGATAGCCGCCGGGTCCGCGGCGGGGTCCCCCTGGCCCGACAACGGCGGCTCTGCGGAGTGAGATGGAAACGTGCGGAGCAGCGTAACCTCGACTTGCAGCGAACCACAGGAATTCCAGGCCGCGATGTCTGCGGATGGGAGTATCGGCTTTGTTTTCACCAGAGGAGGTCGATTTCGGGTGCGGTCAACCGAGGTCAAGCTGGATCATTTGCGACTTCTGTCGGTTGAGGAGAGCCTTCCTCGCATCGCCTTCATACGAGTTCCGTCGGAGACCATTTTGGTGGGGCTATCGATCGAGTGCAGCGTCCCCCCAACCTGGGGCGGCATCAGGCTGCACAGCAAGGAGCTGATAACTTTGGGTGCCGGCCAATGCGCGCACATGCGGACCGAAGGTCCGTGCCACTGGGGAGTAATATGGCTGCCAGTTCAGGAGTTTACCCGCTATAGCAGCGCATTGACTGGCACGGCAATAGAGGTTCCACCCGGGGTTTGCCGCTGGCAACCTCGCTCCGGTCCGGAGAGGCAGTTCCGCCGCCTCTATTTGGCCGCAATACGAACGACCCATGCCCGGTCGGGGCCGGTCATCGGTGCAGAGGCCGCGCACGGCCTGGAGCAGCAACTGATCCACCTTCTGGTGGAGTGCCTGTCCTCGGAACCGGCCAGCCTGGCCGCACCAACGATGCGTCGGGGACTGGAAGTGATGGCCCGATTTGAGGAGCTGATCCGGAATCGCCCTGAGGGCAACCTCAGCGTGCCACATCAAAGCAATGCTCGGCGTTTCGGACCGGCTCGTGCGCAAATATTCCGCGGAGCATCTGGATATGAGCCCGATGAGTTACGTCCGCCTCCACAGAATGCAACTGGTGAACCACGCTCTACGCCTAGGCACTCCGCAGACCACACGTGTCGCGGACGTTGCGAAACGCTTCGGATTCGGCAACCTTGGCCGGTTCGCTGGCGCATATCGGGAGTTGTATGGCGAGCTGCCCTTCGAGACGTTGCGGCACGGTCCGCGCCCGGCGATGCCGGATATTGTGCACCACAGCCGCGCTGCTGGGACCGAGGGCCGCAGTATCGACTGATCTACATCAATGCAAGCACTAGTACACCGTTTCCATGAACCAACTCCTATCACGCCGCCTCGGCGATCTTGTAGGTCCAGGTGTGGATGACAGGATCGCGGTTGATGTCTTCAAGATAGGCGAGGATCCTGGCCTTAAGTTCGGCCTTGGAAGCAACCCGAATGTGACGCAGCATCGAGCGCGCCATCTTGGAGAAGAATCCCTCCACCAGATTGAGCCATGATCCGTGCTTCGGGGTGAACACCAAGGTGAAGCGACCGTGCGGCTGAGCGGCAAGCCAGGCGTTGGTCTCCTTGGAGACATGGGCCGAGTGGTTGTCGAGGATCAGCTTGATGGCGGTATCTGCGGGATAGGCTTCATTGAGTTGTTTCAGGAAGCCGACGAACTCACGCGATCGATGGCGATCCTCGACACAGGCATGCACTTTGCCGGTGAGCAGATCGATCCCGGCGAGCAGGCTCAAAGTCCCCTGACGCTTGTATTCGTGGTCGCGTGCGAAGCTCACATGAGAGCCGGGCTTTGGCGGCAAGTCGGGAGCGGTATTGCTGATCGCCTGAATACTTGGCTTTTCATCATAGGATATGATCGCGACGTTGGGTTTCGCGGCCTCATTCTCCTGCAGGATTGCGACCTCGCGATAGACGCAGAGCACGTCTGCCATCTTGACCTCAAACGCCTCGTCGCGCCGCTCGAGATAATAGCGAACCTTGTGTGGCTTGACCTCGTGGCGGTCGAGGATTTTGCAGACCGTGCCTTGGGCGATGCGTGCCAGGCAGGGGTGCCCGGCAGCCTCCGCGTGCGCGCGGACGTGGCTTGCCAACAGCCGGGTGGTCCAAAGTTCGTGCGGGTAGCCGCGCTGCCTGGCTGTCTCGCAGGCCAACGACACCAGCCAAGCTTTGGCTTCGTAGGTGATCTGCGGAGCTTTACCAGGCCGCGGGCTGTCATCGAGCGCCGCCATCACGCCAAACCGGACGGCCCGATCCAGGCAGCGCAGTACGGTTTGGTGGGTCACGCCGACGGCCTCGCCCACCGCGTAGCACGAGGGGTCGGTGCGATACGCAAGCAGGATGCGTGCTCGTTCAACCCAGCTGGCCGGTGCGCTACGCGACCGTGCGATCGCCTCCAGCTCAGCCACCTCGTCTTCCTGGAACCGAATCTCAATGACGCGTCGGGGTGCCGCCATCGTGCCCTGCCATTCCTGTGCACTGGCGACACTACAAGATGTGGGGTCGCTTGGGAATCCGGCACAACTGATCGGTTTCACGGAATCGGTGTACTAGCCGTCACTCGTAAGCGGGATGTCGACTCAATCCGGGCCGCGGAGATTTCCCAATTCTGTCGTGCTCTGTCCAAGACTATTCGGATCCGGCGCAGTATGAGACAGCGTTCGTCGGCGCGAAGGTCGAGGTCGTCCCGACCCAGAGCGGGTTGTTCACTGCACGCGCAACTCGTGTCGTCCTCAGCCGCCTCTGGGTCGCACGGGCGGAGGAAAGCGCACCGTGTATAAAGCACGTGGCGCAAGTACCAACACGCGCCTTCGTCACGTTTCTTACTAGACCCGGCCCCGAGCTCACTACCGATGGGATCGCCGTGCCGGCGATCGGACTCATGCGCCACAACCCAGCTCATACCTATCACGAGCGTTCCACCGGGCCTACCTCTTAGGGCGTCATATCGTTGCCCATCGAAGACATGGTCGCGACGGGAATAGCAGTTGGCGGCTGTGACCTGACGCCACCACGCGATACTTTGCAGGTCATTCCAGCCGCAGCGGCAATGTCCAGCCTCCTGCGACTGCATTGGGCAGCCAGAGCCTTGGCTGACAAGGCGCCTGAGAGGGTGACACATCCAGAAGTGGCGCACGCACTGGAGCAGTCGTTGATCGGGGCTCTAATGACCTGTCTGAGCGACGCGGAATCCCGAGAGGAAAAATGGGCGCTGCGGTGTCACGAGACGATCATGCGTCGGTTTCGTCGTGTGCTCGACGAGAACCCCGAGAGGCCACTCTACATTCCGGAAATTTGCTCCGTCATCGGCGCGGCGGACCGGACATTACGGCTTTGCTGTCATGAGCACCTCGGAATGGGACTGAAAAGATACTTGCTGCTCCGACGCATGAACCTGGCGCAGCGAGCACTGCGAGCGGCTGACCCGAATATCACGACAGTTACCGAAATTGCTACCCAATATGGATTCTGGCACTTTGGCAGATTTTCTGCGACCTACGCCTCCATTTTCGGAGAACTACCGTCTGTAACCCTGAATCATCCCTCGACCTAAGGCCATCGCCATATGTTCGAAGCGCCAATCCGCAGGATGATCCAGGATCAGGTGCAGAGGACGCGGATGCTTCGCTACATCGCTACAACAGCTCTAATCGGTGCGATAATGCAAGCATTACCTGGTCAGGCACAACAGCCAAGCACAATCCCTGTCGCTACCGTGGCAGCGGAATTACGGCCCATAACCCGCGCGACCGAATTTGTCGGTCGCGTGGAAGCGATCGAGCACGTGGAGATCCGTGCGCGTGTCACGGTATTCCGTAAGCATCCGCCGAGTGCCGCGGTGTTGCACGGCCGTCGACCAAGCATGCGGACGACGCACTGGTGTCGCCTACCTCTTGAGGTCCGCGAGGAGTTCCTTGAGGTTCTCGATACCTTCGGCGGTAAAGGCAACGGTGGACATTTCGTCGATGTCCCAGACGGTGAGGACACCGTCTTCCGGCTCCATATCGAGGGCGATGTCGCGCAAGAGGTCCTCGTCCTCGCCGAGCATCTTGGCCACCCGGCCGATGGTGGAGACGGAACTGGGCGCCGCCATTGATCAGGCCGCGCGGTCGACGCGAGTAGCTCGCGGCCAATGCCAGGGCAGCAGTTCGTGCAACCGCGAGACTGGGTGATCACCGATGCGCGCGAGCACGTCGGCGAGCCAGGCGCGCGGATCGATGTTGTTCAACTTTGCCGACGCAATCAGCGAATACATCGCCGCTGCCCTCTCCCCGCCGCGGTCCGAACCGGCGAACAGCCATGACTTGCGCCCGAGTGCAATTCCGCGCAGCGCGCGTTCCGCCGCATTGTTGGTCAGGCAGATGCGTCCATCGGCAAGGAAGCGCGCAAAGGCATCCCATCGCTTGAGCATGTAGTCCATCGCCTTCGCGACGTCGGCATGACGCGAGAGCTTGCCGCGTTCGACGCGCATCCAGCTCTCGAGGGAGCGCGACCCGGACCTGTCTTACGGCCTGCCGTTGGGTCGCTGGCAGGCCGTTGATGTCGCGTTCGACATCGAAGATCGCATCGATCCGGCGCACCGCCTCGATCGCGAGCGGCGCCTTGGCAACTTCGGCGAGCACGAACAGTTTGCGCCGTCCGTGTGCCCAACACGCGGCCTCAATGATCGGACCAGGCTGGCGTGCGGGGTGGTAGAGGTCGTTGAACCCGGCATAGGCGTCGGCTTGCAGAATGCCCGCGTAGCCGGCGAGATGTCGGCACGGATGCTCGCCGCTGCGATCGCGCGAATAGAAGAAGATCGCCGCTGGCGGTGCCGCGCCACCGAACGGCTGGTCGTCGCGCACATAGGTCCATAATCGGCCGGTGACGGTCTTGACCTTGGCCAACACCGGCACGGTGGTCTCATCGCCGTGTAGGCGCTCGGCGGCGAGTACGTGGGCCTTGATCAGCGTCACCAATGGCGACAGCGCCGTCGTGCAGGCACCCACCCAATCGGCCAGTGTGGAGACGCTGAGATCGATGCCCTCGCGGGCAAACCGCTCGCTTTGGCGGTTCAACGGCTGATGCTCGCCGAACTTGCCATGGACGATCGTCGCCAGCAGGTCCGGACCGGCGCGGCCACGGGAAATCGGATGGAACGGCGCCGGCGGCTGCGTGATCGTCTCGCACGAGCGGCAGGAGAACTTCTCTCGCACCGTCTGGATCACCTTGTAGGTCCGTGGAATGCTCTCCAACGTCTCGGTGGTGGTCTCGCCGAGCTTGGTGAGCTGACCGCCACAGCACGGACAGCTTGTCGGCGACGGCAGCACCAGCCGCTCGCGCGGCAGGTGCGCCGGTAACGGTGCGCGCACCGGCTTGGCGCGTGTGAACGGGCGCACGTTCGTCCTGTTCGTGGCCGCATGAGCGGCAGCCGCTTCGTCCTCGGCGGCAGCGGTCTCGAGTTCCTCGATCTGCATCTCCAACTGATCGAGCAGCTTGCGTCCACGCTCGGCGGAGGCGCCGAAGCGGTCACGCTTCATCTTGGCGATTAGCAGCTTCAGATGCGCAACCATCGCCTCGGCACCAGCGGCACGAGCCTCAAAATCACGCCGCGCGGCCTGCTCGGAGATTAGCGCTGCTTTCAGCGCGTCGATGTCATCCGGAAGTGTACCGGCCGAATCGCTCATGCCGACAACTGAAATCACACTCGCCCGTGGTCATGCACGCGAAATCTTCAAAAAAACCCCGGCAACTGTGCAACTAGTCCAATCTTAGCCCGCCAGTTCCGGTCGCCAGGTTCGCTGCGGGTGTCTCCAGTCAATTCCCTCTAGCATGTAGCCGAGTTGGGCCGCCGTAATCGCAACCACTCCATCCGCCGGCGATGGCCAGATGAACCGACCGCGCTCGAGTCGCTTGGCATATAGCGACATGCCGAGGCCATCATGCCAAAGAACCTTTATCAGATCACCCCGACGACCCCGGAAAACATACGCATCGCCGGCGTGCGGGTTGCGCTGCAGGGACTGTTGTACTTGCAGGGCAAGGCCATTCATCCCGCGACGCATATCGGTCCTGCCTGCGGCCAGCCAGACGCGCATACCCGAGGGTGGCATCATCATCCGCGCAACACCGACAGCACGCGGCGGAGCGCCGCAACGCTCACTCCTTCGTCGATACTCACGCGCACGCTGCCGTTCAGCTCGATCTCGATCAACCCCGTTCGCCGTGGCGTTATCACCCGAGACGGCAACGGCTCTGATGCCGCCGGCGTCTCGCTCGGAACAGGCGCAATCCGCGCGGGGAAGAGATGCAGCTCCGAGCCGCAGGCAGTCTCGGCTGCAGCGAGGCGACGCCAGCGATAGACCAGGCTCGGGCAGATCCCGTGTCGGCGGGCAACGTCCTGGATGCGTACCCCAGGCTGCACAGACTCCCCCACCACCTTGGCTCGAAACCGAGCGTCATGCGCCCGACGCCGCTCTCCCACGATCTCGATCCGTGGGCTTGCCTCGCCATCTGTGGCTGCCACTCTGGCAGCCTCATGCTTGCTTCCTATCATCCCCCGAAGCAAATCAAGCCGCCACTATTCAGACAAGGCGGTCGTCACCGTAGGGATACCGGTATTCCTGCAGCAGGTGACCTTCAAGGAAGGAGATCTGATCAAGGAAGGCGATGCGCTCTACCGGATTGAGTCGGACAGCTTCCAGGCCGCGGTGACGCAGGCGCGCGGCGGAACCGAGCCTGGCCCATTTGGGTCTGGAGAGACGGCTGAACGCGCTCCACGAGGCGGCGCGCAACTTCGACATGGATCGACCACGCCTGAACGCTACGCTCCGCTCGCTGTTTACGTCCATCGAGGTCAACTACCAGCGGCATGTGCTGCGCCTGACGTGGCGGCACGGCGGCAAGACCGCGATCCGGCTGAACCCGGATGTCATGTCGATCAAGGACCGCGGGAAGGCCACGCCATTTGTTGAGGCCTTGAGGCGTCTCCATCCGAGGCGGCCGCGCACCAGACCCAAGCAGGTGACGGCAGAAATCTCGTAAATGGGCGCTGCCAGGGTGCACGCGAACTGGGGACAAGCGGGCAGTGATCCTGGTGAGCCATTGCACTGCGCCCCACAGGCTCGTGGATCCGATGCCCGGAGCAGCAGTGGACGAAGAACCGCGGCAGACCGGAGGCGCCTCAGGGCTTTCGCAATGCCCTCTCTGCGCGCACGAAGTGAACATAAGCTGCGACGCACGTGAAATTGATAAAGACTGCGACGGCGTTCCAGGCGACGACAGGGCGAGACACAATCAGCAAACCGTAGTAGATCCAGAGAATCTGAAAGACCCCCATGATCGCCGCCATTCTTGGGTTCATACCCGAGCTTGAACGACGTTTAAGCATCGCGACTAAATCTGGTACGGCGGCAAAGGTTGTCCCAAACCCAGCCAGCAAGCCGAAGAGTTCCGACCGTCGGAACGTCGGTACGAGTAGGCTTTGCGTGTCCTGTGGTATCAGATTCTGACAACCACCGAGTGAGATAAGAATTGCAATCGTAATGCTAGCCTGAGCGGCACACAGGCGGTTCACGATGACCTCCTCGTTACGGTTGTCGCCCTCCACGGCCGCACTGCAAACGCCGCCCACCACGGAACGCGACAGCGATCAAAAAATCGCGAGATGGCGTGGCACGATCTCGATGGAGTTCCCCCTAACTGCTCACTTTCGTTCGGCCGAAGGTTGCTTCCCTGCCGCCCCGCAGGAGAGCATGAGCGTCAAGCTTGCCAAGGATCTCGATTAGGCTTGCGATGACGCCTGTCCATCCTGTCTGGTACCGATTCCAGCACCGTTGTCGCCGTGAAAGTACTTGCAGAACAACAGGTGCGCAATCCAGCGCCGGCTTAGGCTGGCGTCATGCCCGCCGACAGACACGATCCACTAGTCAGGGTTAGGCTGTGGCTTGCTTCGGCGAGTAATCGCTCGACGATTGATCGCTTTGCGTGGTCCAGGTCGAGCTTCAGCATCGCTCGATAATGAGCAATGTTCATCTGGATGACGGTGGGATCCTCTTCGATCATTCGCTGTGCCTCCGGTGAGGAGGGCGGGAGCGCGCCTTTCTTTCGGAGGCTTATGTCTCTCTCAGCCGGCGCCGCCCGATGGCTGACATCCGTTGTTGGCGCCGATGAAGGCAGCCTAGGCCGACCGAGCAGATGGGTCAAACTAAATTAAATGGCCGGCTGGTGACCGACTGTAGGAAATGGGCCATCTTCTACCACCCACCCGGTGGCGACAGCGCCGACCAGCTTCACAAGCGCATCGGATCAGGATTGCCACGGTCAGTAGGCCTGTTCAGCGTCATGTGCGTACATGTGATCGGCGGCTAGGCGCGCAGCGGCTTCCGTCCTAAAGGAGATCAGGGCGCGTTAGCTTCATGAAGAACGGCACGCCGGCAGCCTCGCAATTTTCGGCATGACCACCGCGAAGGGGATTAGCCGGGCCGCTTCCTTGCGCGATGCGATTGAGGCCGAGACCGCCATCCCGACGCCAGGGAGCACTGCTTGGCCAGGAGATTCGATTGCGATCATGTGTCCGGCCTTGTCGACGCGGCCCACGACCGCTGGCCGGGATGGAGTCCGCGATCCGTCCCAAACGTGAATCAAAGCGGAGGATTGGACGCAATTGCAATGTCATCCGTTTGACATAATACCTTCTCAATTCATGGTGTCCTAAGCTAAGCAGATATGATCTGAGGCCCGCGTCGGCTAATTCGGGAGTTGAACGCTATGTCGTTGTCCGTGGCGGTCAGTGTCTTCGGCGTGGCCGAGAGATCCGCGACCACAACCAGCCGCGCGCCTGCCAACGCGAACACTGTTTCGTAGACGTTGGGACGCACCAGCTTCATCTCGTCATCGATACCACCTGCCGACTTGATCTCGGCCTGGCGGTTCTGTCACGCCTCGCGCCATATCGGCGCCCGATTGACCGGGGCTGTGCGCGGCGCCTCGGGGTCGTCAGGCCGGGACGAAGAAACGGCCCCTTCCAGCCGAACAAAGAAACATCAGCAGGTGGTTGGAGTGGTTCGGCCAGACAAGAGGGTATCGTAACTACCCACGCCCAACAGCGAGGAGGCTATTTTTTCGAAGTCAAGGGGCTTGGTTGAGGCTGGGCAAGAGCCGCTACCTGATTGTCTGGTATTTGATGCGTAGGTGCCTGGCCTGGCGGCAAGATGTTCGTCCGTTGCATTGCTCGCACGAACTCACCGGCGCCGGTGCCCCATTTCGAGAAAACTGCGAGTGCCGTAGTAAAAGATACATCGACCGGGTGCACCCGCTCGCTTGACAGAATGTACAGCGCTCCCGCCATGGGAGTTGGCACCGACGGCACCAACACCGTGTACAGCCCATCGTCCAGTTCCTCAATAATCAGCGCCGGAACCAATGCGTCCTCGATTTCGACGAGTGCTGGAGCAAATGTCGGTTCGTCAGCCCTTCCGGCGACGCGCGCCGCGAGGCCACGCAAGATCGTATAGCCCGGAAGCTTCGAGAGGATCGCATTCTCAAAGGCATTTTTCAGACGTAAGCCCGGACCGGTGCGCACCATTAACCCTACAATAAAGCAGATGATAGTCAGTAAGAAAACTGTGAAGACCCCACCAAATGCGACAGAAGGGGGGATGATCGGCTTTAGAGTTTGTCCGGGAACATTGCTAGTTCCTGCATAGCCGTCTGACCATGAGACGGATGGAAGCGAGCAACAGAAAGGCACGCGCCTTCACATTGAGATTTTCCCAATCCTTACCCAGTCGACGACATCGGTTGAGCCACGCCAGCGTGCGTTCGACCACCCATCGCTTTGGTAGCACGACAAAGCCCTTGGCGTGCCGCTTCTTGCCCTTGATCTTCTTCCCCGCATCATACCCATGCGGATCGATCGAGGCCCCCCTTTTTCGGCGCTCTTCACGCTCTGCGCATCAATCACCGCGGCGGTCGGGCTGGCCTCTCGCGAGGCCTGCTCACGACATTTCACATACAATGCGTGATGCAGTCGCTCCAGCGTGCCGTCCCAGGTCCATCGTTCCAGATAGTCGTGCACTGTGCTCCGCGGCGGCAGGTCCTTGGGGATCGCCCGCCATTGGCAGCCGGTGCTCAGCACATACATCACGCCGTTCACCACCTGGCGGATATCAACGCTCCGCTTGTTGCCGCCCGGCTTGGCCGGGGGGATCAATGGTTCCACCTCGGCCCATTCGGCATCAGTCAGATCGCTCTCATAGCGCAGTCGGGTGCGGTCGTACCGCGTCCGGTTCTCCTTGGTCCACATCCAGTCCCCCGAATCGATGCTCGGGGGAGAGAGAATCACAGGCAATTCAATGGCTTCAAGGGTGACCCGCTAAGCGATTCTAAAAACTCAATTTGTTCCCGGACGGACACTTAGCAATGCCAAGAGTGCGCTGACTGCCTTGCCGAGCAGAAGTATGGCCACGTAGACTGGCAGAACGATAAGAATACCGCCGATCAGGGTTGTCTTGGCGAACTCGACCAGCGGTCTCATGTAGCTTGCCTCCTGGAGCGTGCCAGCCGAAAGGAAACCGGCTCCGGCGATCCAATCGCCAGAGCAGTGGCTCTGATAATGGCGATGGCCGTTTGGCGCGCGGTCATGCCAAATCCTACAGCCAGTAGCCACATCTACACTTAAGCCGGACCAATTCCTATGATCACTTAAGCCGGACCAATTCCTATGATCCAAATCAATGAGGTGGCGACTTACTTGGCGAACTCAGGCCCATTGTTCCGCGGGCTTCCCGCCCGCCCATCCACCGGCCAGGTGCGGAGGCGCAGGCGAGGATTGCCGCGGTAGAAGCGTTGAAGGCGCCGCTGCCGCGCTTGGCACAGCACAGTTCGGCAAGGAGGTGATGGACTCTGTCCGTCGGAGCGAGGACAAGCGTCGCACGGGTGTTGGCCCGGCCCTGCGTTACCAGTCGGGTCTTGCCATCGCCCTGCTGGCGGCACGGCCGCTGCGGATCAGGAACTTCCAGGCGGTCACCATTGGCACCTCCCTGCGGTGGGATGGTGCCCGGTATTGGCTGACGTTCGGTCCCGAAGAGACGAAGACCGGCTGGCCCATCGACGAGCCCATCCCCGATGATCTGGTCCCCTACCTCGAGGTCTTCCTCCGGACCTGGCGTCCCATCCTGCTGCGGCAGGCAGCCAAGTTTTCAGGCGCACCCCCAAGCAACCGTCTTTGGCTCGACAGGGCCGGCAAGCCCATGATGGAGTTTACGCTCCGCGAGCTGATTAAGCGCTATACGAGGGACCGTTTTGGGACGGCTCTGTGGCCGCATCTGTTCCGCGACTGCCTCTTGACCTCAGTGGCGACCGACCAGCCTGACCTGATCAAGATCAGCGCCACCCTGATCGGTCATGCCAGTCTGAAGACCGGCGAGAAGCACTACAACCAGGCGCACATGCTCGATGCCAGCCGCCAATACGGGATGACGATCCTCGGGCTGCGGGAGAGCTTCCTCTCCACCCTGCGCAACCAGCCGGCTGATCCCGGCTGAGCCCCCGATTTGTGCAAACGTTTGCAAATTTTCGGGGTGAGCGATGACTGACACGGTCAGGCTGACCTGACTGAAATACATCCTGACCATCCTGGGGAACGTGGACCTGCTGACGCTTGGGCTTCATCCGCTCGGGGGGAGCAAGGTGGTGGGGACGGTATCTGGGCCACCCTAAACGGGGATGCCCTCAGGTGTAGCAGACCGTGGAGGTGTGACGGTGTGACGCATAGTGGAACCCATGCCCCCCGTCACGCCGTGCATGGGATAGTCACCAGATGGGTGAGCGGCCGCGTGATGACGACGTGCGGCTCGTTGGTGACCACGCCAGGGGGATGGGCGGGATGGTTGCGCCGTTCAGCTTCCCTCGCTGACTCGGTCAGCCCTACCTTTCCCATCATGTGTGGTCGCTACGCCAGTTTCCTGCCCACCGAGGCCATCCGTCGGACCTTCCGCACGGTCAATCCGCTGCCGAACCTTGAGCCGTCATGGAACGTGGCGCCCACGCAAATGGCCCCCGTAGTGCGGCGGCACCCCGAGACCGGCGAGCGGCACCTTGACCTGCTTCAGTGGGGCCTGCTGCCGCATTTCACTAAAGATCCCGAGCGCGCCCGCCGCCCGATCAATGCGCGTGCGGAGACCGTCACCACATCCGCCATGTTCCGCGGAGCCTTCGCACAACGTCGGTGCATCTTGCCGGCAGAGGTGTTCTATGAATGGCGCGTGGCGCCGGCTGCTTCGCGCCCATCCTCGCCGTTCGGAGTGCTTGATACAGTTCTGAAAACCGGACGCAGTCAGCCTGCTGGCGTAGGATCTACCGGTTCTGCTGTTTCCGGTGACCACAGCTAATTTTACGGATCCTATGCACAGGTGGTGTTCTGAACTCTTCCGAATCGGCTGATTCCGGCGCCCGCGTTTGCAATCGGGCACCTCCGCTGCCTTGCGGCTTCAAGCTCGTGTCGCTGAAGCGACCGGCAGCCGTTCTCGGCCAGAGCCTTGATGGCGAGGCGGACGGCTGCAGAAACGGCGCTTGGTATCTGCGGATCAGGGAGAGCCTCTGCCCAGGCACCGGCGACATATGCTTAATTGCTGCTCGCGATTGAGAGGACGCCCAGCGCCCAGGAGATAGTGACCGCCGGGTGGGCGATCGAGCTATCGAGCCGCACACCGGTGCCGGCGGAGAACAGCATGGTGAAGATAAACAAGCCGACGGTGAAGCGGATGACGTTGTTTCGCAGCAGCGTGGTCGCGATGATCCGCGGCGAGAGCTGCCCGCTCGCGACCTGGATCGCGACCAAAAGCGATCCGAAGGTGAAGACGATGAATGAAATCGAGAGCGTCTCGACGGTGTTCAGGACTTCCGACGTCCCGCCCGGTGTCGCGCCAAACCGCGGCAACCATCCGAGCCGCTCGTGCAGCCGGAACACGAGGCGGATGGCGATATTCTCAAGCAGCAGTGCGATGAACGGAACGATCCAGAGCGCCGAGCGGAAATAGCTCTTGAGCCGATACCATCAATTCCAGCGCATGAGGGCCCTCCAAGGTCGGCTGGCCCGTCGACCTGACAGGCGCGCTAACTTCTAGGATTATTCTGTAGCGACTAGACGAACAAGCACTGGTTGGCCGAAGGTAGGCGAAAGGTGCTGCTGGGTCTTAACGAGGCAAACCCCAAGTGCACATCGATGCCGCATGACGAGCTTCTGGCGACCGGCGTGCGAGATCGTGCGATTTATGGCGTGTGCCTCCTTGCGTCCTTCGAAGAACCTGTCTTCTTCCATCAGTATCGCCTGCTCGATCCCGGTCGATTAGAACCGTCCACAACCATTTCTGCCCCAGCGGGGAAGGTCTCGAAGATGTTCTCCCGCCTTCGCTACGAAGTGCGAGTCGCCGCCACATGACTGTGATAGATGCACGGCGGCTTTCCCCAATCCGCCACCCTAAAACCTGCCGCTCCGGTTTCAGCCACACCAAGCCACCAGACGAATGGCCGATTTTCGGATCAGTTCCGCAGAGCGGACCGACCGGAGCCCACCCTCGCGGACATCCAGCCGTACGATCACAGGCCAATAATTGTGGATGCGCTGGCCGCTGGACTGCGCAGGAAGCCGGGTTCGTGCCATGCTGCCGGTGCGGGGGCCTTCAGGGTCCGCGTGGGGGAAACGATGCACGTCGGACGATCGCCGCGGAGCTACCGGCGGCGCAGGCACTAGCCCGGGCATGAGCGCGTATGCCCCGGGAGACTCGGCCATCGTCCACGCCGCACCGCGCCGGAGGGCGCCGGCCTTCTTAGGCCTGTTCCTTGTCCCCAGCGTGGCGCAGTCGATCCTGCTCACCGTCGTCCCACTGGAGGCGCTGCGCCTGCTGGGGACCGCCCGTGCAGTGACGCTGCTCTACGTTGCCGCCGGTTTGGCCGCCGTGGTGGCACGCCTCAGCATCCCCCTGCTGGTGCAGTTGATCCGGCGGCGGTTCGTGCTCAGCCTCGGCGCATTGCTGCTGATCGTCGGCAGCTCGCTGCTGACGAGTGGTGGCGTGTCGGCATTTGCCGGCGGTCTGGCGCTCAACAGTTTTGCCTTCGCGTGCATCGAGATCGCCAGCAACCTCTATTTGTTGGACCACATCCCGCGCCAGGAGTTGCGGCGTTTCGAGCCGGCACGCATCTTCGCCTGTGCCGGTCCTGTGACCTTTGGTCCCTGGTTCGGTGTCTATCTCCAGCAACGCGTTGCCTTCGCGGCGCCGTTTGCCCTGGCCGCCGTGGCAGCAATGCTACTGCTCGTCCTGTTCTGGTGGCTGCGCCTGACGGAGCTGACGCCGTCCCACCACAAGCCGCCGAACCCGCTGCGCTACCTGCCGCGTTTCTTCGCCCAGCCTCGGCTGCGTCTGGCTTGGGGCCTGGCGGGGGCTCGCTCGGCCTGGTGGAGCACTTTCTACATCTACACACCGATCTTTGCGGTGGTGTCCGGGCTCGGCGCCGAGGCGGGCGGCGCCATCGCCTCGATCGGCACCGCCTGGATCTTCCTGGTGCCGCTGTGGGGCTGGGTTGGCCGGCGCTACGGGCTGCGTCGGCTGCTGGCCGCCGGGTATGGGACTACAGGCCTGATGACCGCAGCCACTGCCGTGGCATTCCACCTGCCCTGGGTGGGCGCGACAACACTCGTGCTGGCTGGATTTGGTGCCGAGATGATCGACGGTGCCGGCAATCTGCTGTTCCTGCGTGCGGTCCATCCCTATGAGCGTTCGGAGATGACGACTGTGTTCGTCAGCTATCGTGATGTCGCGCAGCTTGGTCCGCCCCTGGTCTGCGCAGCGCTATTGTCGGTGTTCGCGTTGCCATCTGTGTTCGCTGCGGCAGGCGTCATGATGGTCGGATCTGCAGCGCTGGCGGGTTACATCCCCCGTCGGCTGTGAAAGCGATGCTGTCGAGATTGTTCGGGACCACGACCAGCGGCCCTATCCGATGATCGCTCTCGACCCAAAGCAGCCATCGAAAATGTCCTGCGCCCAATTCTTTCTTTTCGACAAGCGGCGGCTCAATCGCGCGACTTGGGATGTGGAACCGGTCGCTGCACGTCGCGCGCTGGCTTGTCGTCGCGCAGCCCCACATAGACAACTTGGCGCAGTAGATTATCCAGCGTCCAGGTCAGGTAATTCACCTCTACGACCAGCTCCGGCCGCACCCAATGCACCCGCGACAGCTCAAGCGGCGAGCCGAACCGGCTCGTGCGCGGCGGCGGGATGTCGAGCAACATGCTGCCGGTGGCGAGTGGCTGCAATCGGCGCCACACCCGCTCAAGCTCTTCCTCACTCATGCCCGTCCCGGCTCGCCCGGCATACGTCAGCCTCCCATGGGGATCGTAGTAGCCGAGCAAGAGTGCACCGAGGCGTGGGCGGCTGCCTTCCGGGTCAGTCCACCCCACCACAACAAATTCCTCGCGGTTCAGGCATTTCGTCTTGAGCCACAGACCGCGGTTGCCCGGTACATAGGCCGCGTCTAACCGTTTCGATACGACGCCTTCGAGACCCAGCTTGCAAACGCTTTGATAGAACTGCGGACCGAGCCCCACCTGGTGGTCACAGTAGCGGATCGGCCCCTCGTGATTTTCGAGCAGGTGCTGGAGCCTTTGCTTCCGATCGGCGAGCGGGGCTGGCATCAGGTTCTCGGCATCGAGGTAGAGCAGATCGAAGGCGAAGAAGATCAGGGAGCCGGTGAGGCGGTTATCTGTGGCAGCCTGCAAAAGGCCGAATGACGTGACGCCACTCTCGGCGACAGCGCACAGCTCGCCATCGATATACGCCTGCTGAGCGTCAACCCGGCGCTTCCGGCACGGATGAGAACCGACCCGTCTTCCAGGAGTTGTTGGCGGACGCGAAAAGCAAACCACCTCCGTTCGATGCCGTTCTTGTTCACTCGTTCAGCCGGTTCTGCCGAGACGAGCTCACTTACGCTGTCGCGAAGCGGGATCTGACCCGCGCCGGCATCGGCCTGCAATCGCTGACGCAACCACTTGGCGATGACCACACTGGCCAGATGGTGGCATCCATCCTGGTGACCTTCGATGCCTACCAGTCGCGGGAGAACGGCAAGCACACAGCTCGTGCCATGAAGGAGAACGCGCGGCAGGGGTTCTGGAACGGTAGCCTGCCACCGTTCGGCTACCAGGTCGTGGAGGCTGGGCGGCGCGGCGAGAAGGTCAAGAAATCGCTCGCAGTCCTCGCATCGAAAGCCGAGGTCGTCCGGCGCGTGTATGCGATGTATCTCGGCATCGAGGGTCGGCAATATGGCGTCAAGGCCATCGCCGTTCAGTTGAATGCCGAAGGCGGCACCTATCGGGGGAAGGCCTTCGCGATCTCAAATGTCCATCGCATCCTGACTAACGAAACCTACACCGGCACGCATTGGTTCAACGTCAAGGACTCAAAGACCGGGCACCCCCGGCCCCGATCGGAATGGGTCGCAATGTCGGTGCCGGCCATCATCGACCATGCCATGTTCGACCGCGTGCGGGAAACGCTCGCTGAAAGGAATCCGAAACGAACCCCACCTCGGACGGTGACTGGCCCGATCTTGCGGACGGGCGTCGCGGTGTGCGTGGCCTGCGGCTCCGGCATGACGCTGCGGACCGGCAAGCATAACCGCTACCGCTACTATGCCTGCGCCGGCCGGGCTCAAAAGGGGCCAACCAAGTGCGAAGGCTGTGCTCACCCGATGGAGAGCCTCGACGGTCTCGTGCTCGACCAGTTGGCGGACAAAGTGTTCGCCCCGGAACGGCTGAGGGAGCTACTGGCGGGATTTCTTGATCAGAGCAGGGATGCCGAGCAGGAGCGGCGTCAGCGCCAGGGACGGCTGAGGGCGGAGCTGACTGAAGTCGAGGGTGCCATCCAGAAGTTGCTGGCCGCGGTGGAGAAAGGGCTGATGGACCTCGACGACCCGGCTCTGGCCGAGCGGCTGCACCGGCACAAGATCAATCGAGCGAGGCTCGCCGAAGAAATCGCATTGGCCGCGAGGGCCGATGTGCCTGGCCAAATGTCCGTCACGCCAGCGAAGCTAGAGCGGCTTTCCAGCGCAATGCGAAAAGTCCTCAAAACAGGGCCGACCGAACTCCGTCGGGCCTACCTGCGTATGTTCGTCCAGCGCGTAGTTGTCAGCCGCCGCGAAGTGCACATTTCCGGGCCGAAGAGCGCCTTGGCTCGGGCCGCGAGTTCAGACGAGTTGGCGCCATCGCCAGGAGTTCTTAGTTTTGTTCGGGGGTGGCGTCCCCGGCGGGATTCGAACCCACGGCCCCAGGATTAGGAATCCTGTGCTCTATCCGGCTGAGCTACGGGGACCTCACCGCCACCTTTCACGGCGTGCCACCCTTTCACCACATAACGGCGGTACCGGGCAACCGCCCCACGCCCGTACGACATCCAACGCGGCGCTGCCGCTCCGGATCCGCCCGAGCCGCCAGAAACACGAGGCCCCTATGTCTGACGCGCCGGCGTCCCCCGACCAGCCAGTGCCGAACCGGGTCACACCGCCGGAAACGCCCGGCCTCGGCTCGCTGTTCGCGCTGCTCGTCGGCGTGGTGTGCGTCGCCGGGCTCTATTTCGCCCGCGACGTGCTGATCCCGATCACCCTCTCGGTCCTGCTGAGCCTCATCCTCGCCCCCCTGGTCAATTTGCTGCGCGCGATCCGGCTCGGCCGCGTCGCCTCCGTGATCGTCGCAGTGGTGCTGGGCTTCGGGATCGTGCTGGCACTGGGCGGCTTGATCGGCACCCAGATCGCGGGACTCGCCAATCAGCTCCCCGCCTATCAATTCACCATCGACCAGAAGATCGACACGATCCGCGACGCGACCGTCGGCCGGTTGTCGGCTCTGCTGAACACTCTGGGAGAGCGCGCCGGGCTGCCCCCGCCCCGGACACCCATCGCCGGGCCCCACCAGCCGGCCACCGCACCGCCGCCGGCACCGGCACAGAACCAGCAGGCGCCCTCCGCGCTGATGCAGGTCGCCGAAAATGTGGTTGTGCCGATCGTCAGCCCGCTGGCAACCATCGGCATCGTCTTCGTGGTCACCATTTTCATTCTGTTGCAGCGTGAGGACCTGCGCGACCGTTTGATCCGCCTGTTCGGATCCGGCGACTTGCACCGCACGACCAGCGCGATGGACGATGCGGCTCGCCGGCTGAGCTATTATTTCCTGTCGCAACTCTGCGTCAACGCCGGCTTCGGCTGTGTCATCGGGACCGGCCTCGCGCTGATCGGCATCCCCAGCCCGTTGCTTTGGGGCATCCTGGCGACGCTGCTGCGTTTCGTGCCCTATATCGGCACGCCGCTGGCCGCCGTCCTCCCGCTCGCCCTGGCGGCGGCAGTGTCACCTGGCTGGTCGCTCGTGCTGTGGACCGCAGCGCTCTACATCGGCTGCGAAATGGTCACCGGACAGGCGATTGAACCGTTCGTGTACGGGCGCAGCACCGGACTGTCGCCGGCCGCAGTGGTCATCACGGCGATCTTTTGGACCTGGCTGTGGGGGCCGATCGGACTCATCCTTTCGACCCCGCTCACGCTCTGCCTGGTGGTGCTCGGCCGGCACTTCAAGCAGTTCGAATTCCTCGACGTGCTGCTGGGTGACCGGCCAGCGCTCAGCCCGGTCGAAAGCTTCTACCAGCGGATGCTGGCCGGCGATGCAGACGAGGCTCAGGAGCAAGCCGAGACTCTGCTGCGCGATATCCCGCTGTCGTCCTACTATGATGACGTGGTGCTGAAGGGGCTTCAGCTCGCCGCCAACGATGCCGCGCGCGGCGTCCTCACACCTGAGCAGACAGCGCGGATCCAGGCTGCGGTCGAGGCGCTGGTGCTCGAGCTCGAGGACCATTCCGACCTCCCGGCGGGCACCACCGAGCCGGCGCACAAGCCTGCCGACAGGATACCCGCTCGAGGCAGGCACCCTGCGGATGACGTTGCGCTGCCGTCGGAGTGGCATCCCGAGCGCGCCGTTCTGTGCATCGCCGGGCGCGGGCCGCTTGACGGCGTGGCTGCGACGATGCTGGCCCAGCTCCTCGGCAAGCACGGGCTCCGCGCCCGGACGATATCGCACGATACCGTCTCGCGCGAACGCATCGCCGAGCTGAACGCCACCGGCGCCGCCATGCTGTGCCTGATTTATCTCGAGCTTTCCGGCAGCCCGGCGCATCTGCGCTTCCTGATCCGCCGCCTGCGCCAGCGCTTTGCCGACCAGCCGATCCTGGTGGGCATCTGGGCACCGGAGGACGACTTCCTGCGCGACGAGCGCCTGCGCGGCGTAGTGGGGGCAGATTATTACGTCAGCTCTCTCCACGGCGCCGTTGAGGCGTGCCTGGAGGCGGCGCACAAGGCGACGCGCACGGAGATTCGCCCGCTGCGGGTCGAAGGCGGTTCGTAGCCCAGCACGCACATCGATCCACCTCTCGCGCTCTGCGGGAGAGGTCGCCACGCGAAGCGTGGTGGGTGAGGATGCCGGGAGCGAGCCCCATCCCCCACAGGTCAATCCCTCCCGCAGGGCCCGGTATTATTCTGGACCGAACAGGTCCCTAAAGCGTAGCGTGGCTCCGCAGAGAGGCAGTCGGCGGCAATGGGATGAGCGCCGGACATATCATCGTTTACGTGATAGCGGCCGCGCTGGTGATTGCGGCGCTGGCGCGGCATTCGTATTCGGTGAAGGCGCGTCGTATCAAAGGCAACGTCGTGTAGATGCGCGATAACGCCGGAACGCTCTCGCCGAACCAATCACCCGCTCGGTCAAAGCCCCGTCGAGCAACATAACAACCTCCGTGGTGCTCCGTGGATCCTCCGCGGTTCTCCGTGTGAACGCTTTCCCGACCCTGAACCCGTCGCCGCAGCCCTTGACGCTTCCTCGCCCAAGGGGAAGCGTGCTGCCCCATGAACGATGCCCTCGCCACCGACCCGCTCGCCGTGCACCGCACACTGCTGACGATCGACACGCACATTGATATCCCCTGGCCCACCGGCCCCGACCCGTTCACAGAGACCTCCCGCAAGGTCGACCTGCCGAAGATGCGGCGTGGTGGGTTGGCGGCAGGGTGCTTTGCCGCCTACGTGCCGCAGGCGACGCGCACGCCGGAGAACGCGCAGGCCGCGTTCGCCCGCGCCGTAGGCATGCTGGAAGCGATCCGCGGGATGGCCCGAACCGACAGCGGCATCACCGCGCGCCTGACCACGACTGTCACCGAGATCGAAGCGGCGAAGCGGGACGGCGTGCTGGCCATAATTCCAGCGGTGGAGAACGGATTCGCGATCGGCGACGACCTGGCGCGGCTCAAGCGGCTGCGCGAGCTTGGCGCCCGTTACCTGACGATCACCCACACCGGGCACAACGCGCTCGCCGATTCCGCCAATCCGCGTCAGGATCTCGGCGATTCACCGGTCGAGCACGGCGGTCTCAGCCCGCTCGGTCGCACAGCGATTGCCGAGTTGAACCGGCTCGGCATGCTGGTCGATGTCTCGCATGCCTCACGCGAGTCCACGCTGCAGGCCGCGGAGTGCTCGCGCACGCCAGTGGTCGCGACCCATTCCTGCATCCGTGCGCTATGCGACAATCCGCGCAACCTCGACAACGCACAGCTCGACGCGCTGCGCGACGTGGGCGGCGTGGTGCAAGTGACGGCCGTCGCCGGGTTCCTCAAACCGAATGCCAAGCCCGAGGAGGTCACGGTCGCCGATTTCGCCGGCCATATCGACTTCGCCGTGCAGCGGATCGGCGTCGAGCATGTCGGCATCTCCTCGGATTTTGACGGTGGTGGCTGGTTCTCCGGCTGGTCCGACGTATCGGAATCACCCAACATCACCGCCGAGTTGATGCGGCGCGGCTATGGTCCGGCGGAGCTGGCGCTACTGTGGGGCGGCAATTTCCTGCGGCTGTTGCGCCGGGCAGAGGAGGTCGCGGCATGAAGCGTCACGTTCGTCTTCCGGACGGCACAGAGGTGCCGGCGCTCGGCCAGGGCACTTGGCACATGGGCGAGAGCCGGCGAAGCGCGGCGTCCGAGGTGGCCGCGCTGAAGCTCGGCATCGAACTCGGCGTGACGCTGATCGATACCGCCGAGATGTACGGCGACGGCGGGGCGGAGGAGATCGTCGCGCAGGCGATCGCCGGCCAGCGCGACAAAGTCTTCATCGTCAGCAAGGTCTATCCACACAACGCGTCCCGCACCGGCGTGCCCGCGGCCTGCGAGCGCAGCCTGAAGCGGCTGGCGATTGATTGCCTCGATCTCTATCTGCTGCACTGGCGCGGGAGCCATCCCCTGACGGAGACCGTCGAGGCGTTCGAAAAACTGCGCGCGGCCGGCAAGATCCGCTATTGGGGCGTCTCTAATTTCGACACCGACGACATGCAGGAGCTCGCAGGGTTGCAGCACGGCAGCGCCTGCGCCACCAACCAAGTGCTGTACAACCCCGATACGCGCGGCATCGAATTCGACCTGCTGCCCTGGTGCCGGGATCACAGAATCCCCGTGATGGCCTATTCGCCGGTTGGCCAGGGCGGGCGGCTGCTGCGCTCACCCGCGCTCACCGCTGTGGCGAAGCGGCACAATGCCACGCCGGCGCAGATCGCGATCGCCTGGAGCCTGCGGGACGGACATATCATATCCATCCCGAAAGCAAGCGATCTCAAACATGTACGGGAAAATGCCGCTGCCACTGATATCGAACTGAGCGCCGTGGACCTGACGGAGATCAATGCCCGTCACCCGCCGCCCGCACACAAGGAGGCGCTCGGACTTTTATAGCGGCCAAACCACGCTTCGGTACAAAAAACAAGGGGGCGAAAGCCCCCTTGGAATCAGACCGCGACAGGTCAGCTCTGAGTGCTTGGAGTAGTAGTAGGCTTCGGTGGCTTATGCGTCTTGTGCGACACATGGTGCACCGGCTTCTTGTGGTGCGTTGTTGTAGGGGTTGTGGGGGTTGTCGCGGTCGTGCTGCTGCCGCTCGGCGCGTCCGACGAAGCGGCCATGGCGCTGAGAGGCAATAGGGCAAAGACAGAGACGGCAAGCACAAGTGTGCGGAGAGTGATCACGGATAAACTCCAGAAGGACAGACGTTGCGGGCGGGGTTGCGGAATTCAGGCGGTGGCTTGGCCCTGAATTCGAGCGGAGCCTATGCAGGACGTCACGGAGTCGGGCAAGCCCTTCCCGCCATCGAATGTGATCGTTTCAAGCGCTGTCTCATATAAGGCACAACGCCCGCAGCTCGCGCCGAAGTACGGGCGGCAGCTCGGACTCGCCGCGCGCCGGTGGGGCAACGACAAGGTCTGGCGGCGCGTCCTCTGGCATCAGGTAGCGCCAGCCCTGGAACGGCTTGGTGGGGCGGCCGACCAGCGGCGCCAGCTTCGGGTCCAGCACCAGCCCGGCGCAGGCGGTGCCGTCGCTCCAGTGATCCTCGATGATACCGAGGACCCGTTGGCGAGCCTGCATGAAGCCGCAGATCACCCAGTAGATCGAGCCGCCATCGGTCACTTCCTCGGCGCGGCGGGGGAAGTTGCGCGTGCGGTGGCGCAGCGGCGGATCGCGCCCGGCGCGTTCAGCCTGCAGGGCGCGCAGGTGATCGAGGTCGCGCACCCCGACCGCAAGCTTGGTCAGGTGGAGCATGGCGGCGGTGCCGGCATTGAGCTCGATTCGGAACTCGGCAGCACACCCCAATGTGCGGGACAACCCGCCCACGGACAAGGGCCCGGTCTGTTCGGGCGGTTTGATAGCGGTGCGTGTGCCGTCGAGAAGGCAGAGCAATTCAGAAGACATTTGCATGACGAGCTTGACTGCTCTCACCGTCACTTGGTTCGCCGGTCTGGCATTGACGCTCGGCCTGAGCAGCGCGGCGGTAGCCCAGGCGCCCACACCGGCATCGGGCTCGCCGACACTCGACGCGGTCAGGGTGCACGGCCAGCTCGCCTGCGGCGTCAACGGCGATACCCCCGGCTTCTCGCTGCCTGACAGCCAGGGTGTGATGCGTGGGATCGACGCCGATTACTGCCGCGCCATCGCCGCCGCCGTTCTCGGCGATGCGAACGCGGTGCAATTCGCGCCACTGACGACGGAGAACCGGTTCACCGCACTAGAGTTGGGCCAGGTAGATGTGCTGGTGCGCGAAACGACCTGGACGCTGGGACGCGAAGCAAGCCTCGGCGCAGAATTCGCCGGCATCAATTTCTATGATGGCACCGGTTTCCTGGTGAAGAAATCGGCTGGCGTGACGTCGGCGAAGCAGCTCAAGGGCGCGACAATCTGCGTGGCACCTGGCAGCAGCACCGAGCTCGCCATCGCCGACTATTTCCGTGCGAACATCATGAACTTCACGCCAATCGAAATCACCGACCTGCAACAGATGCAGCAGCTCTTCGTCTCTGGCCGCTGCGACGCGCTTTCGAGCGACAGCTCGGTGCTCGCGGCCATCCGGTTCACCATGGGGAGCAAAGCGGCGGCGGACTACGTGGTGCTGCCCGAGGTCATCAGCAAGGAACCGCTCGGTCCCGCGGTGCGCAAGGGTGACGACAAGTGGTTCGACATCGTGCGCTGGGTCGGTTTCGCCCTGCTCGACGCCGAGGAGCACGGAGTCAGCAGCAAGAACGTCGATGACATGAAGAAGTCGGACAATCCTGATATCAGGCGCCTGCTCGGCGTGGACGGCGACCTTGGCAAGGAGCTCGGGCTCGACAACCAATGGGCCTACAACGCGATCAAGCAGGTGGGCAATTACGCCGAAATCTGGGATCGCGACATGGCGCCGATGGGGATCCCGCGCGGGCTGAACCGGCTGTGGAAGGATGGGGGGTTGATGTACTCTCCCCCGCTCCGCTGAGCGCTGCCGGAGAGGAGTTTGCAACCGTTACGCGCGTCGCTAAAAGGGTACACCAAACCTGGGAGAAATTTGCATGACAAGCTTGGCCTCCTTGTCCGGCGCCTGGTTCGCCGGTCTGGCTCTTGCGGTGGGCGTGGCTAGCTCAGCCGGCGCTCAGACGCCTGCCGCGGCCTCCGGCTCGCCAACGCTCGACGCGGTCAAAGCGCACGGTCAGCTTGCCTGCGGCGTCAGTGGCGATACTCCCGGCTTCTCGCTGCCGGACAGCCAGGGGATCATGCGCGGGATCGACGCCGATTACTGCCGGGCCATCGCCGCCGCCGTTCTCGGCGACGCGAACAAGGTGAAATTCGTGCCGCTGACCACAGAGAATCGCTTCACCGCCCTGCAGTCTGGCGGTATCGATGTGCTGGTACGCGAGACCACCTGGACGTTAGGACGCGAAGCCAGCCTCGGGCTGCTTTTCACCGGCATCAATTTCTATGACGGCACCGGCTTCATGGTGAAGAAATCGGCCGGCGTCAAATCGGCGAAAGAGCTCGACGGGGCAACGATCTGCGTGCAGCCCGGCACCAGCACCGAGCTCGCCATCGCCGACTATTTCCGCGCCAACAACATGAAGTTCACACCAATCGAGATCGCAGATCTGCAGCAGATCCAGCAGGCCTTCTTCTCCGGCCGCTGCGATGCCTATTCGACGGACAGCTCGGCGCTCGCCGCGACGCGATTCACGCAGGGGAGCAAGGCGGCGGACTATATGCTGTTACCCGAGTTGATCAGCAAGGAACCGCTCGGCCCCTCGGTGCGCAAGGGTGACGACAAGTGGTTCGACGTCATCCGCTGGGTCGGCTTTGCCCTGCTGGATGCCGAGGAACACGGCGTCAGCAGCAAGAACGTCGATGACATGAAGAAGTCGGACAATCCCGATATCAGGCGTCTGCTTGGCGTGGACGGCGACCTTGGTAAGGAGCTCGGGCTCGACAACCAGTGGGCCTACAATGCGATCAAGCAGGAGGGCAATTACGCCGAAATCTGGGATCGCGACATGGCGCCGATGGGGATCCCGCGCGGGCTGAACCGGCTGTGGAAGGATGGCGGCCTCATGTACTCGCCGCCGCTGCGCTGAGTACCTGACACTCACACCCACGTCATCGCCGGCGCCGGCCTGTGCCGCGATCTCCTGCCGGTTCGTGCTGAGGTGCCGCAGCGGGCGCGAGCAGGCCGGCACGCACTTGGCTGACCATAGCTGCCGACGGAACCCGCCCCTGCAACCGACCCGTCCGTTCGCTGTTGAAGCGAAGATAGCGCGGGGTCTCTCCTATGAAGGCGAAGCTTATTTATGCGGCGGACGGTCTACGGACCTTCGCGGTCATCCTCGAGACGGGTGACGAAGTCGTATCCCAGATCAAGGCCTTTGCCGATCGCGAGAAACTGAGCGCTGCTCAGCTCACCGCGATCGGCGCCTGCAGCGAAGTCGTGCTGGGCTATTTTGACTGGGAGCGGAAGCAATATCAGCGCAATCGGATCGGCGAGCAGGTGGAGGTCGCCTCGTTCATCGGAGACATAGCGCTGGCGACGGATGACCAGCGGTCGCTTCATGCCCACGTCGTGCTTGGTCGACGAGACGGTAGCGCACTCGCCGGCCATGTGTTGGAGGCGCATGTGCGGCCCACGCTCGAGGTCGTGTTGACCGAAAGTCCGGCGCATCTCCGCAAGCGACGCGACCCGGAGAGCGGCCTGGCATTGATCGACCCGCGGGATTAAAGGCCATGCGTCTGCTGCCATCGCGATCCAGCCACCCCGCTCCCCCGGCTGAGACTGAAAGCAAGCTGAAGCGCATCCTCAATCTGGAGGATTTCGAGGCGGCAGTCCGCGGCAGTCTGCCGCGCGCGGTGTTCAACTACGTGGCGCACGGCTCCGAGACCGAGACGTCGCTGCGCACTAATCGCGCCGCGTTCGAGCACTGGCGATTTGTCACACGCAATCTCGTCGGCGTCAGCGATCGCACGCAAAAGATAACGCTGTTCGGCCGGGAGTACGCATCTCCCTTCGGGATCGCGCCGATGGGAGGCAGCGGACTGGTCGCTTATGAGGGCCACACGGTCATGGCCCGCGCGGCAGCCGAGGCCAACATACCCTTCATCTTGAGCGCGAATTCCATCATCCCGCTCGAGGAGGTTGCGCGGGCAAATCCCAATGCGTGGTTCGCCGCCTATCAGTCGCCCAATCGCCAAGCGATCGAGGGTATGGTTGAGCGCGTCACCCGCGCCGGAATTGCGGTGCTGGCGCTTACAACGGATGCTCCGATCGGGTCGAACCGTGAGGCCGACAAACGTGCCGGCTTCGGCTTCCCGATCCGGCCGAGCGCCCGCCTGAGCTGGGATGTGGCGACGCATCCCGGTTGGCTAACTGGCGTTCTCGGACGCACCCTGCTGAAGCGCGGCATTCCGCATATCGTGAATTTGGAAGCGAACGGCGGGCCTGGCCTGTTCTCCTCCAAGGTGAAGGGCATCGCCGCGCACGAAAGCCTGTCCTGGGAGCACGTGCGGTTGATGCGCGAGCTGTGGAAGGGGCCTTTTGTGCTGAAGGGCCTTCTGTCGCCCGCGGATGTCGCGCGGGCGCGGGAATATGGTGTCGATGGTGTGATCATCTCCAACCATGGCGGGCGGCAGCTCGATTACGCGGCGTCGCCGATCCAGGTCTTGCGGGCGGCCGTCGTCGAAGCCCGCGGGATGACGGTGATGATCGACAGTGGCTTCCGGCGAGGCACCGATGTCCTGAAAGCGCTGGCCCTTGGGGCGCAGTGCATCTTCATCGGCCGGCCGTTTCTGTTTGCCGCGGCATTCGCCGGCGAACCCGGTGTGCGGCACGCGATTTCCCTGCTGGCGAAAGAGATCGACCGGGACATTGCGATGCTCGGAGCCCGCCGCATCGACGATATCCGTCCGGAGCTGCTGATCGAGATCGCTGCCGCGGAGTCTCCGAGCAAGGTGGCCTGAGGGAACAGCTAGACCCTGGCTTGCGGCCGTCCGCCTCCCTATTATGGAGGCGAGCAAGGTTGACCCCCGCAATGAGCAATTCGCGCCTCTACGACCAAGACTTCTACGCCTGGGCAAACGAGCAAGCGGGCCTCCTGCGCGCTGGCCAACTCTCCGAGGCCGACATTGCGCACGTTGCCGACGAAATCGAGAGCACCGGCAGGGCCGAGAAGCACGGGCTCGTCAATCGGTGAAGGTGCTGCTTCTGCTTAAATGGCGATTTCAACCGAGCCTGCGCGGAACAAGCTGGACGCTGATGGTCAAGGAGCAGCGCCGGAGGTGGCGGACCACTTGGATGACACTCCAAGCCTGAAGGTAACTCTATCCGAGTCCATCCAATCGGCGCATCGCCTCGCTCGCATCATCGCCAGTCGCGAAACCGGTCTGGCGGAAGAGACCTTTCCCCCGCGCTGCCCCTGGTCCTTTGAGCAGATGATGGCGGATGACTTCTGGCCGGACGACACGGGCTGACGCGCTGCTTGAGAGGTCATTGACGGAATGGATTCCGTCCGACGCCGAGCCTGTCTGAATCACGCTCCCGCCGGTGCCAGCGGTAAATCGAGCGGTGCCGTTGGTTGGCTGCCCTGCATGCTCGGGATCCACGGCCGAGCCCCACGCCAATCGCGATCGGTGATGACCTCAGCGCCGTCGGTTCCCAACCAGACTGCTGCAGCTCCCTGTCGCCGCACCATCGCGCGATCGATCACCATTGCAGCACCCCCACAGTGGGGTCTGGTCCGGCCGATCGCGAGAACCACCGCCGCATCACCGCAGTCGGACGCTGCCGCCTCGCCGCGCAACAGAACGGCAAGCGCCTCGCTCGGGCGCGGGCGCAACCGGCATGCCTCCGAGGTGCACAGGATCGCCCCGTCCGCAGCCGCGCCGGCACTAGGCGGCAAAAGCATCGGCGGCCCGTCCGCCCAGGTACTGGACCCAGGCATCGCGGGTGAATTTCGATGCCCCGGTCTGCCGCTCCACGAAGACACCCGCCGCCGTGCGGACCCCAACCATCCGCGCATCCTCCGAAATCAGCAGGTCTGGCGGCCGCACCATGATCGGCGAAGTCAGCCCGGCAGCGATCACCACCGCGCCGGCCAACCGGAGCGGTCCGCGCCACAGTCCAAGCCACGCCATTCCCAGTCCGACCAGTACCAAGCCCCAGCCGGGCATGTGCGGTACCGCGAGCGTCGCAGCCGGCCAGCTCGCCGTGGTGCGCGCAATCCACAGGATCGCGCCGACGCCCCAGCCCATCGGCACTAATGCCAGCCGCTCCAGGCCCAGCGGCAACAGGCCTAGCGCGATCAGCCCGGCCGGCATCACCCACAACGCCGTCAACGGCACTGCCACCATGTTGGCGAGCACGAAATAGAGTTGAATGCGGCCGAAATGATACGCGCCGAACGGCGCCGATGCGGTGCCTGCCAGCGCGCTGGTCAGCGCCAGCGCCGTCACATGAAGCACCGAGCGGCGCCATGGCGCACCGTCGCCATACAGCGCGTGCAGATGCGGCCGCAACGCCTCATATCCGGCTATCAGGGCCAGGACCGCGGAAAAGCTCATTTGAAACGATACGCCCGGGACCTGCTGCGGCTCTGCCAAGATCAGCACAGCAGCAGCCAGGGCCAAGCCGCGCAGCGAGACCGCGCGCCGCCCGCTCAGGACCGCAAGTGTGAACAGGCTCGCCATCGCGAAGCTGCGCATGATCGGCACATGCATGCCGGTCAGCAGCATGTAGGCTCCGCCCGCCGCCAGTGCGACCAACGCAGCGATCTGCTTCGTCGGCCAATGCAGCGCCGCGTATTCCCACAACGCGAGCAACGCCCGGCTGGCGCCGAATGCCAGCCCCATCACGATGCCGATATGTAGCCCGGCAACCGCCAGCAGATGCGCCAGGCCCGAGGCGCGGAACGCCTCCCGATCCGGCCCGGGAATGGCCGTCGGCACGCCAGTCAGCAGGGTGGCGGCCACGGCGCCCTCGGCACCCGGCAGGGCTGCTTCGAAACGGCTGGCGATGGTCTCGCGCAGGGCCTGGAGGCGGCCGGGCAGGCCGGTGACGGGCGCATGGGCCAGAAGTTCCGCCCGGCCAATCGCGAAGCCGTAGCCGCCGAGGCCGGAGAAGAAGGCGTCGCGCTGCAGGTCCCACCCACCGGGATAGGCCGGTGGCGACGGCGCCTGCACCAGCGCCCGGACGCGGATCGTGTCGCCGGCTTCCGGGGCGGCCGGATCCTTGGCTCGCAGACGGACCCGCAACGAGCGGCCGAGCGCGGAGCCGTCATCGAGCTGGACCGGTCTTAGCGTCACACGGACGCCTTCCGGTAGCACTTCCACGGCCTGCACTGTCCCGCTCAGCTCCACCGCCCGGTGCGGCAGGTGTTCCAGTGGCGGGGCGCGGGCCGTCGCGAGCTGGGCCGCCGCGAAGCCGATCGCTGCAGCGGCCAGCGGGGCGGTGATCGCTCGGATCGGGAAGCCGACCAGAACCGCCGCCACTGCGGCCGGCAGCGCGACAGCGGCGCCGGCCCAGACCGGAGGCTCGCACCGCAAGGAGAAATACAGCAGCACGCCGGCGCCCATGAACACCGGCAGCCACAGGGCCAATCGCCCCTGCTGCGCGGCAAGCACGTGCTGCACCAGAGACCTCCTCTGCCGCAGCCTGCGCCGCCCACCCTCTACAGAGGGTTTATGCGGATGCTAAGAGGCTCCGCCCATGACCGTCCGCACGCGCTTCGCCCCGAGCCCGACTGGCCCGCTGCATATCGGCGGCGCCCGCACGGCGCTGTTCAACTACCTGTTCAGCCGCCATCACGGCGGCGAATTCCTGCTGCGCGTAGAAGACACCGACCGCGAGCGCAGCACGGAAGAATACACCACGCTGATCCTGGATAGCCTCGATTGGCTTGGGCTCGAGCGCGATGCACCGCCGGTGTTCCAATCGACCCGTGTGGCCCGACATGTGGAAGTGGCGCACCAACTTCTCGATGGCGGCGACGCCTATCGCTGCTGGAGCACGCCGGAGGAGCTTGCGCGGATGCGCGAGCAGGCGCTGGCCGAGAAGCGCAATCCGCGCTTCGACCTGTGGCGCGACCGTGACCCGGCTGAGGCGCCGCCCGGAGTCGCTCCGGTCATCCGCCTGAAGGCACCGCGGGACGGCGAGACCGTCATCGAGGACCTTGTGCAGGGCACTGTCCGCGTCGCCAACATCGAGCTCGATGACATGATCATCCTGCGCAGCGATGGCACGCCGACTTATAATTTCTCGGTAGTGATCGATGATCATGATATGGCCATTACCCATGTGATCCGCGGCACCGATCATCTGACCAATACGTTCCGGCAGGTGCTGATTTCCCGTGCCATGGGTTGGGAGCTGCCGCGCTTCGCCCATGTGCCGCTGATCCACGGCGCAGACGGGACCAAGCTGTCGAAGCGGCACGGCGCGCAGTCAGTCACCGAGTTCCGCGAGTTGGGTTATCTGCCGGAGGCGCTGTGCAACTACCTGCTGCGTCTGGGCTGGGGCCATGGCGACGTGGAGGTGGTGGACCGCGCCGACGCGATCAAACTGTTCGATATCGACGGGGTGGGGCGGGCGCCGGCACGGATGGACTACGCGAGGCTCACGTATCTGAACGCACTGTACATCCGGAGGGCGGATGATGACCGGCTGACCCGCGAGGTGCTGGAGCGGCTGGGCCACCGCACCGACCTGTCGCTGGGGGCCATCGCCGCGGCACGCATCCGGGCACTGGTGCCGGAATTGAAGCAGCGCGCGCGGACGCTGGCGGAGCTCGCTGACGCGGCGACGTTCCTGGCCCGAACGGTGCCGCTGCCGATGGAGCCGAAAGCCGCGGCGCTGCTGACGCCAGAGGCGCGGATCATGCTGCGCGAGCTGGCGCCGGTCTTGGCGGAGACCGATTTCTCCCCGCCCGCCCTGGACGCAGCGCTGCGCCGTTTTGCCGAGGCCAGCGGACGCAAGCTTGGTGAGGTGGCGCAGCCGCTGCGGGCAGCGTTGACCGGAAGCACGGCGAGTCCGGGGATCGATGCGACCCTGGTGGCGCTCGGGCGGGACGAGGCGCTGGCGCGCATCGCGGCGGTGTCCGGGGCGGGACAATCGTGATGCAAGCGAGCGTTCGCCGGTACCCGACGCGGCACCCTCACCCGCCGCGCTGCCGCGCGGCGACCTCTCCCGCAAGAGCGGGAGAGGTGGACGTGGGCTGCGGGCGGCGGCTGACGCTCCGGCTGGCAGCGCGACCCCAGCGCTGGCCAGCCTGTTCCACCGTGACGTGCAGCAACCAGCCGAGGCCGAGCGGCGCCAGGACTGCTCCGGGCAGCCAGCAAGCGGTGAACAGCGCGGCGTTGCCGCCGGCGAAGGCTGCCAGCGTCACTCCGAGAAGCTTTTGCGCGGGCTCATTGACCAGATAGACGCAGTATGAAACCGCGCCGAGCCACAGCAGCGGACGGGAAGCGAGGATCGCCGAAAGCTGCCGCAGTCCTGTCGGATGGGGTGCGATCTGCGCAGTGAGGCATGCGGTCCAGATCAGCGGGGCGCACAGCTTGGCGCTTCCACCGGCGTCGCACAGGGCCAGCGTGGCGCCGAGCACCACGGCGTAGCGAAGTGCCGGGCCCGCCCCTGGTTTGCGTTGGAGAGCCGCGGCGGCGATGCCAAGCGCGAAATATTGCGCCTTGTTCGGCAAGAAGGCGCGGCTGAACCGCCATCCGGGCGGAACCGCCGCCTGCCAAGCGACTCCCGCTGCAGCCAGCACCAGAAGGAGCAAGACCAGCCGCATCGCGCTCGGACGGCTGCGAGCGAGCCATCCGGCTAACGCGGCCACCAGCAAGTAGAACTGCCATTCCGTGCTCAGGCTCCAGGATGCGCCGAGGAAGCTCACCCAGGCACCAGGCAGCACAGCGTCGGGAAACAGGCCATGGGTCATGCTGAGATGGGCGACGATCTCCGATGCCCAGGTCGCCGGCCAGCCGCCGGACCAGATTGAGCGAGCTGGACTATCCGGCCCAATCCAGGGCATCCGGTCGAACCCGGTCGGCAGCACCTGGACCGCAACGGCCACCGGGAACACCAGCAGGAAGACCGGGAATATCCGGCCGGCGCGGGCGATCAGAAAGGCCTTAGCGTGGTAACCGAAACCCTCCAACGAGCGAACGATCACCATGCCGCTCAGAATGAAGAACACGTCCACCGCCGCCTCGCCATGCGACAGCGACTGTGCCATCCACTGCGGCACCGCAGCGAAGGGCGCCATGTGCGATAGCAGCACATAGACCGCCAGCACGCCGCGCGGCCCGTCGAGACATTCCAAGCGTCGCACGCCGAGACCCCCGCCGCACAATCGCCGGACGATCCTTAATGCGCCGCCAACGGGCAGGGCCGCACTTGCAACCCGGTTCCAAGTTGGCTATCTGGGCGTCAACATCATTCTCCGCTCTGCTACGGGGGGTGGCCTTAACGGGCCGCCTTTTTTGTTTTTGGACAATGATCGGACCAACGAGCGCCTGGAAACGCGCCTTGCCGCGGTCGTCGCGCCGACGCTGGAGGGCATGGGGTACGAGCTGGTGCAAGTCATGCTGAACGGACGCGACCGCCCGACTGTTCAGGTGATGGCCGATCGTGCCGACGGCGCGCCGGTCGCCGTGGCGGACTGCGAGGCCATCAGCCGTGCGCTCGGCGCCGTGTTGGACGTTGCCAACCTGATCCCCGGCGCCTGGACACTGGAGGTCAGCTCGGCGGGCATCGACCGCCCGCTGACCCGGCCGAAGGACTGGAACCGTTTTGCCGGCCACCTTGCCCGTGCAGAGAGCGCCTTCCCGATTGACGGCCGCCGGCGCTTCTCGGGCACCGTGCTCGGCGCCGACGATCACGCGGCGCGATTGCGGCTGGACGACGGCAGCGAGGTCGTGCTGCCGTTGCACGAGATCCGCCGCGCCAAGCTGGTGCTAACCGACGCACTTATCGCCGCAACTGCGCAACCCGCTCCGACCAACTGAAGAGGCCACCAATGGAAACCGCCATCGCCCGCCCGGAGCTGCTGCTGGTCGCAGATGCCGTGGCGCGGGAAAAATCCATCGACCGCGAGGAGGTCATCGAGGCGATGGAGCAGGCCATCCAGAAAGCTGGCCGCGCCAAGTACGGCCACGAAAAGGACATCCGGGCTACCATCGACCGCAAGACCGGCGATGTGCGACTGTCGCGCTGGACCGAAGCGGTGGAAACGGTCGAGAACGAAGAAACGCAGATCCCGGTCCATATCGCCCGCAAGTTCAAGCCGGAGATCAAGGTCGGCGAGTTCCTCGTCGATCCCCTGCCGCCGATCGATTTCGGCCGCATCGCCGCACAAACCGCCAAGCAGGTGATCGTCCAGCGCGTCCGCGAGTACGAACGCAAGCGCCAGTTTGAGGAATTCAAGGATCGCGTCGGCGAGATCATCAACGGCGTGGTAAAGCGCACCGAGTACGGCAACCTGATGGTCGAGCTGGGCCGTGCCGAGGCGCTGCTGCGGCGCGACGAGCTGATCCCGCGCGAGAGCTTCCGCAACGGCGACCGCGTGCGCGCCTATATTTACGACGTTCGCGAAGAGCTGCGCGGGCCGCAGATCTTCCTCAGCCGCACCCATCCCGGCTTCCTCGCCAAGCTGTTCGCGCAGGAGGTGCCGGAGATCTACGACGGCATCATCGAGATCAAGGCGGTCGCGCGGGACCCCGGAAGTCGCGCAAAAATGGCGGTGATCAGTCGGGACTCTTCGATCGACCCGGTCGGCGCTTGCGTCGGCATGCGCGGCTCGCGCGTGCAGGCTGTGGTGCAGGAGCTACAGGGCGAGAAGATCGACATCATTCCATGGTCGCCGCAGGCGGCCACCTTCGTGGTAAACGCGCTGGCGCCGGCCGAGGTCACCAAAGTGGTGATGGATGAAGAGGCTGGTCGGGTTGAAGTCGTCGTTCCAGACGACCAGCTTTCACTCGCGATCGGGCGGCGTGGGCAGAACGTCCGGCTCGCCTCGCAGCTTACCCGCTGGGACATCGACATCCTGACCGAGGCTGAAGAAAGCGAGCGGCGTCAGGAGGAGTTCCGCCGGCGCAGCTCGCTGTTCGTCGATGCGCTGGACGTCGATGACGTGATCGCCGGGCTACTGGTGACCGAAGGCTTCACCTCGGTCGAGGAACTGGCCTTCACGCCGGAGGAGGAGCTGGCCTCGATCGAAGGTTTCGATGAGACGGTGGCAGCCGAGCTGATCCGCCGCGCCGAGGCGTTCATCGCCCGGCGCGACAACGAGCTGAACGACCACCGCGTGGCGCTCGGCGTGACCGACGAGGTGGCGGCGATCGAGACGCTGACGCCGGCGATGCTGGTTGCGCTCGGCGAGAAGGGGGTGAAGACGCTCGATGACCTTGCCGATCTTGCCTCCGACGAGCTGATCGAGATCGTCGGCGCGGACAATATGAACGAAGAGACGGCCAATTCCGTGATCATGGCCGCCCGTGCCCACTGGTTCGAGGGCGAGACCGCGGCCGGGGAGGCAGGTCACGACTGAAACCAATGTCTCGGCAGCGGAGACGGATGACGAACCGGAGACCGGGCCGCTCCGGCGCTGCATCGTCACCCGTGAACGGCTGGCAAAGGAGCGGATGATCCGCTTCGTCGTCGGGCCCGATCGTGCGGTGGTGCCGGACCTCGCCGCAAGGCTGCCCGGCCGGGGAATGTGGTTGAGCGCGCGGGGCGATGTGCTAGAAATTGCCCGCACCCGCGGCGCTTTCGCGCGGGCGGCGCGTGGTCCGGTGACGGTGCCGCCGGACCTCGCGGATCGCGTGTGCGCCGGCATCGCGCGCCGTATCGGGGAGTTGCTGGGCCTTGCCCGCCGTGCAGGGCAGGCCGTCGCGGGCTACGAGAAGGCGCGGGAGTGGCTGCGGACCGGCCGCGCCGCCCTGATCCTTCAGGCATCGGATGGAAGTATCGAGGAACGGCGGCGGTTCCTCGGGGAACCGGTGGACATCCCGGTGATTGCGCCGGTGCCGGGCGACGCGCTGGGAGCGGTGTTCGGCCGGGATCGCGTGGTCCATGTGGCGGTCGGGCCGGGGAAGCTGGCCGCCGCGCTGGTGGCGGAAGCGGGCCGTTTGGCTGGGCTGGGAGCCAACAGCGCGGCAGAACGGGGTGAACGATCGGGCGCAGGCCCAACGAACGGATACAGAACAGGCGGGTAGATGAGCGAAGGCAACGATCAGGAAACAGCCAAGGGCCGGCTCTCGTTGCGGCCCTCCGGACGCTTGGAGCTTGGTCGTACGGTGGATGCCGGCTCTGTCCGGCAGAGCTTCAGCCATGGCCGGTCGAAAGTCGTGCAGGTCGAGGTGCGCAAGAAGCGCGTTCCCGGCCCAGCGGCACCCAGTAGTGCGACGCCCGCTGCGCCGGCAATGCGCGGCGCACCGGCCGCGCCTCGTCCGGCGCAGACCGGGGCGCCCGTTCGGGCACTGACTGCGACCGAGCTCGCGGCTCGGCAGCGTGCGCTGGTCGAGCAACAGCGCGAGGCTGCGCGCCGCGAGGCCGAACGGCGCGAGCAGGAGAAAATCTCGATCCTGTCGGCGGCCGAAGAGGCTCGCAGACGCGAGGAGGAGGCCCGGCGCGCCGCCGAGGAGGAAGAGCGCCGCCGCGCCGAAGAGGCGGTGCGGCACGCCGCCGAGGAGGAGGCGGCCCGCAAAGCTGCCGAGGCCGCTGCCCCGGCTGCCCCCGCCGCGGACGATACCGCTGTGGCTGCTCTCGCGGCCCGCGCCACCCCTGCAACCCGGCCCGCCGAAGAAACACGGCGCCGCCCGAGCGGCGCTCCCGCCGCCGCGCCCTCCGCACCTACTGAGACCCTGCGCCTGAGGCCCGGCCGCGCCGTGGAGGACGAGGACGAGACGCGTCCGGTCCGTCGTCCGGGTGTCGGCATGCCGCCACGCCGCCCGCCGGTGGTGGCGCCCAAGAAGGGTACGGACGATCGCCGCCGTGCCGGCCGCATCGACGTGCAGGCCGCCATCGAGGGCGAAGACGAGCGCGTCCGTAGCCTTGCTTCCGTCCGCCGCCAGCGCGAGCGCGAGCGGCGTCAGGCCGAGCTCGAACGGCTTCGTTCCGATCAGGTGAAAGTCGTGCGCGACGTCGTGCTGCCCGAGCAGATCACGGTCCAGGAGCTGGCCAACCGCATGGCCGCCCGGACACCCGAGGTGATCAAGGCGCTGATGAAGCTTGGCGTGATGGCAACTATCACGCAGACGCTGGACGCCGACACCGCCGAGCTGGTGGTGCAGGAGTTTGGCCACCGCGTCCGCCGCGTCTCCGAATCGGATGTCGAAATGGGGCTGGAGGGAGCGGCCGATACCGAGGTCGAGCTGGCGCCTCGCCCACCGGTGGTGACGGTGATGGGCCATGTCGACCATGGCAAGACGAGCCTGCTGGACGCGCTGCGCTCGACCGACGTGGCGGCTGGCGAAGCGGGCGGCATCACCCAGCATATCGGTGCCTATCAGGTGGAGATGCCGAGCGGGCAGCGGATCACCTTCCTCGATACGCCGGGACACGAGGCGTTCACCGCGATGCGCGCTCGCGGCGCGCAGGTGACCGACATTGTCGTGCTGGTGGTGGCGGCGGATGACGGCGTGATGCCGCAGACCGTCGAAGCGATCCGTCACGCCAAGGCCGCCGGCGCGCCGATCATTGTGGCGATCAACAAGATGGACAAGCCGGATGCCAACCCGGCCCGCGTCCGGACCGAGCTGCTCAGCCACGAGGTCGTGGTTGAGGAGTTGGGTGGCGAAACGCAGGACGTGGAGGTCTCGGCAACCAAGAAGACCGGGCTCGATAGGCTGGAAGAGGCTATCGTGCTGCAAGCGGAGGTGCTCGATCTCAAGGCCAATCCGGCGCGCACCGCGGAAGGCACGGTGATCGAGAGCCGGCTGGATCGCGGCCGCGGTCCGGTGGCGACCGTGCTGGTGCAGAAGGGCACACTGCGGCAGGGCGATATCGTTGTGGCGGGCGCCGAATGGGGCCGCGTGCGGGCGATGTTGGACGACAAGGGTCGCGCTCTGAAAGATGCCGGGCCGTCGATGCCAGTGGAGGTTCTGGGTCTGACCGGCGTGCCGCTGGCCGGCGAGCCCTTCGTGGTGGTGGAGAACGAAAGTCGCGCGCGGGAGATCACCGAGTTCCGTGCTCGCCGGCTGCGCGAGAAAGCGGCGGCGGGATCGGCGGCGGCGCGCGGCACGCTGGATCAGATGCTCGCGCGCATCCAGGCGGGTGACCAGAAAGAGATCGCGATCGTCATCAAAGCCGACGTGCAGGGCAGCGCTGAGGCGATTCAGGCCACCGTGCTGAAGCAGGCCAGCGACGAGGTGAAGGTGCGCGTGCTGCACGCCGCCGTGGGCCAGATCACCGAGAGCGATGTCCAGCTCGCCAAGGCGTCCGAAGCCTTGATCGTCGCGTTCAACGTGCGTGCCACGGCGCAGGCACGCGACCTTGCGCAGCGCGACGGCGTCGAGATCCACTACTACTCGATCATCTACGACGTGTCTGACGATATCGAGAAGCTGGTGAAGGGCAAGACTGCTCCGAAGGCGCGCGAGCGCTTCCTGGGCTATGCCGAGGTGCGGAAAGTGTTCACCATCACCAAGGTCGGCAAGGTTGCCGGCTGCATGGTGACCGACGGCGTGGTGAAGCGTGGCGCCGGGGTGCGCGTGCTGCGTGACAACGTCGTGATCCATACCGGCGAGCTCAGCCAGCTTAAGCGCTTCAAGGAAGATGTGCGGGAAGTGGCGCGCGGCTATGAGTGCGGCCTCTCGTTCGCCAATTTCCACGACCTGCAGGAAGGCGACGTGATCGAGTGCTTCGAGACGGAGATGGTGCCGGCTTGAACAAGCGGGATCACGCCGGACCGTCCCAGCGGCAGTTGCGCGTGGCGGAGGAGATCCGCCACGTGCTTGCCGCTCTGTTCGCGCGTCATGAGTTCCGCGATCCCGAGCTGGCGGAAGCCGAGGTCACGGTCACGGAGGTGCGGATCGGTGCGGACCTGCGGCACGCCACGGCGTTTGTCTCTCGATTGGGCCGGTCCGACGTCGATGCGCTACTGCCGGCGTTGCGACGCGCAACCCCGTTCCTGCGCGGGCAGGTGGCGCACGCGCTGCGGTTGAAATTTGCCCCGGAGTTGGTGTTCGAACCGGACCGGGCGCTGGATCGCGCGATGCAGATCGAGCAAGTGCTGCGCTCGCCCGAGGTGGCACGTGATCTGGAGCCACGCGAGGGGCCTGGCTCCGCGCAGTGATTCTTCACCTCTCCCGCTTTGCGGGAGAGGTCGCCGCACGCAGTGCGGCGGGTGAGGGTGCACCGTGCGAAATGAATTTCGACCATTGCTTGTGATTGACGGCGATTCGTTCGCCCATCGTGCCTATCACGCGCTGCCGAAATCGATCCGCCGGCAAGGTGGCAAGGGCGGCGGCGCAATCGTTGGCTTTGCGAACTTCCTGCTGCGACTTTACGAGACGGAGCAACCCCGTGCCGTGCTGGTTGGGTGGGATACGCTCGACGCCCCGACGTACCGGCAGCGTGCGTTCCCGGCCTATCAGGGCGGGCGGGTTTTTGATGCGGAGCTGATCGATCAACTTGAGGTGTTGCCGCAGCTCGTTGCTGCATGCGGTTTCGCGTATGCGAAGGCACCTGGATATGAGGCTGACGATTTCCTGGCTGCCGCGGTAGCCAACGAAGAACGACGCGGTGGACGTGTCGTGGTGGCAAGCGGCGATCGGGATGCGTTTCAGCTTGCCTCGGAGTTGACGACGATCCTGCAGCCTGTGCGGGCTGGCGAAATGGCACGCATCGGACCAGCCGAAGTGCGCCAGCGTTACGGTGTGGATCCCAAACAGGTGCCGGACTTCATCGCGCTGCGCGGCGATCCTTCAGACAAGCTGCCGGGTGCGAGCGGTGTGGGGCCGAAGGGCGCAGCGAGCCTGTTGGGCAAGTATGGGACGCTGGAGGCGTTGCTTGCGGCTGGGCAATTTGCCGAGCAAGCTGAGCAACTGCGTCTCTATCGCCGAATTGCGACGATGGATGCCTCGGCGCCAATTCCCTCGCTGGATGATCAGACGCCGACCTGGTCGAAGGCGTCGGCTCTCGCTCGGGAATGGGAGCTGAACCGGTTGGCTGATCGGTTCGCTGAGTTGGGGAGGGGCGGATGTTGATGGTTTTTGGCCTCCCTCCCCCTGCCCACTTTATGGTTGGTTGCGAAGGGCCGGGTCGAGACGAATGGCCTGCTCGTAGTCCTGGGCAGCGCGATCTGGGTGGCCGGCGCGGTTCTCGGCCTGGCTGCGCGCGAGGAAAGCGTTGGCGTTTGTCGGGTCTAGCTGAATGGCCCGATCGAAATCCGCCAGCGCCCGCGTGTCGTCGCCGGTGGCGGTATAGGCGATGCCGCGATTGGCGAAGGATGCCGCGTCGGACGGATCGAGCTCAATGGCCCTGTTAAGGTCGGTCAGAGCACGGTCGAGCTGGTGCTTGCGTACGTAAGCAACGCCGCGATTGGCGAGAGCCTGTGCGTGGTCGGGATCTATGCGTAGAGCGGCGTCGCAGTCCTGGATCGCAACGTCGGTCTGGCCCTGATCGGTCAACGCGCCGCAGCGATCGGCAAGCGCATCGGTGGATGCCGAGTTGTACTGAAGGGCATCGTCGAAATCGGCAATGGCACGATCGAGCTGGCCCTTGTGTGCGTAGGCAACACCGCGATTGGTGAAAGCCTCTGCACTATCGGGATCGAGACGCAGAGCAGTGTCGCAGTCGGCGATGGCGCGACCGGACTCGTGCTTGCGGTTCCAGGCGCCGCATCGGTTGGCGAAGGCCTCGGCAGAGTTGGGGTTGAGCTGGATCGCTCGGTCGTAGTCGGCAATCGCACGATCTGGCTGGCCGAGGTGCAGGTGGTCGAAGCCGCGATCGACGAGCGGCAGGTCCCAGGAGGGATCGATCGCGGCCGCGGCATCGCAATCCTGGATCGCGCGGTCGAATTGGCGCTTCGTGCCATAAGCGTAGCAGCGGTTCACGAAGGCAGGGGCGGATTTGGGATCGAGCCGGAGGGCGCTGTCGAAATCGGCAATTGCCTTATCGGGCTGGTGTGTTGCAAGCCAGTCCTTGCCGCGGGACAGAAAACTCAGATCCGAGTTGGGATCGATTGCAATCGCGACATTGCACTCCGCGATCGACTTGTCGTATTGTTGCAAAGCGCCATAGGCAATGCAAAGGCCGGAATGGGCCAAGGGCGAGTGCTGGTCGATCGCGGTAGCTTGGTCGAAATCCTGGACGGCGCGGTCGTAGGCGCCTTTGCTCAGGTAGGCGTCGCCGCGATGGGCCAGAGCGAGTGCTGCATAGGGATCGAGCTTGAGGGCAGCGTCGCAATCCGCAATGGCGCGATCATTATCGCCTTTGTCTCGGTAAGCCATACAGCGATTGGACCAAGCGAGCGCCAGGCGCGGCTCGATCCGGATCGCGGCGGTCCAGTCGTCGATTGCTTTGTCGAGTTCGCTCTCTTCATAGTGTGCAACCCCGCGATTTAGCAGAGCCACCGCGTCTGCGGGGTCTATGTTGAGCGCGGTGTTGCAGTCTTGCACGGCGAGGTCGCTGTGGCCGGCTTCGGTCTCCGCGAGACAGCGATGGGTGTAGGCAGGGCCGAAGGTGGGGTGAAGGTGGATGGCGGCGTCGTAGTCTTGGATGGCGCGGTCGTAGTCGCCTTTGCGGTCGTAGGCTTCGCCGCGGCTGATGAGGGCCGCGACCGCATTGTCCGGTGCCAGGGCGTCACCCGATTGCAGGACCTCGCTGCAGGCCGCGATGCGCTGGTCGGGATCGGTTGCATCGGTACAGACTTGCGAGGAGGTTGGCTCCTGCGCAGTGGTGGGCAGGGCCAGTGCCGGAGAGGCGAACAGGCACGCCAATGCGGACGCGAGCGCAATTACAAATGTCCTGTCCCTCTGGTCGGAGATGTTGGCATATGAAGCGTGCCCCTTGAGGGTGCCACAGCGGGCGAGACCCTCACCCGGTTCGCTTCGCGAACCGACCTCTCCCGCAGTGCGGGAGAGGTGGAATTGGCGCGTGCGGCTTCCCTCACTTTTACCGGGGATCATTCCTTGACTCGGTCGATGAGCGCCATTGCCGCGGCGGGCGCGCGGACCTTGGCACCGCTGATGATGTAAATGAATACAGAGCGCTTTGTTTTTGGTGCGGTCTTCTTTTCGAACCGCGGCAGGTCCTCCGGGGTACCGCCTGATTCCCAGACGCGAGCGCGTTTTGCCCATTGGTCGAGCTCGGGGGTGGTATAGCCGGTCTCGTTCTCTTCGCGGCTTCGCTGCAGCCGTGCATAGACGAAGTCCGCGGTCACATCGGCGATTGCAGGATAGTCATCGGAATCGGCATAGGCCACCGCCACAGTGTGCTCGCGGAGTAACGCGACGAATTCGGGGACCAGGAAGCTTTCGTGGCGTACCTCGACGACATGGGCCAGTGGCCGTCCTCCGGCCTTGCGAGGCAGCAGCTTGAGGAAGCCGGCGATATCCTCGGGATCGAACTTCTTGAATGGTGCCAACTGCCAGAGTATGGGGCCGAGCTTCTCTCCAAGCTCCAGAACGCCGCTCTTGAAGAACCAGTCGACCGGCTCAGCGGCTTCGGCGAGCTTGCGGCTGTTGACCACGGCACGGTGACCTTTCACCGAGAAGACGAAGTCATCCGGCGTCGCCTCGCGCCATTTCCTGAAGCTTTCCGCTGACTGGGAGCGGTAGAATGTGCCGTTGATCTCGATCGCGGTCAGATGGCGGCTTGCGTAGTCCAGTTCGTCCGCGTGCTTGAGGCCCGCGGGGTAGAAGGCCCCGCGCCACGGCTCATAAGTCCAGCCGCCGATGCCGACGCGGATCATTATGCATTTACCAAGTTGGCGGAATGCGCTTCGCTTTTCCGCCCTACGCGGGGACGCGGCGCGCTGCTCACTGCCCCTCGCGCACCACTGGGTTGCGGAGCGTGCCGATGCCGGTGATCTCGATCTCGCAGGTGTCGCCGTGCTTCATATCTGCGGTCGCGCCTTCGGTCCCCATCCAGACCATGTCGCCGGGATAGAGCGTCAGGTATTTCGTCATGGCGACCAGGAAATCCACCACACCGAACACCATGTCATTGGTTCGGAATTCGATAAGTTCCTTGCCGTTCAGCCTCACCTTGGTGATCAGGTCATCGAGTTGCACATTGGTCTCGATCCATGGACCCATCGGCTTGAACGTATCAGTGTTCTTGGCGCGCCACAGCGTGCGGTCGGACCGTTGCCAAGTTCGTTCCGAGACATCGTTGCCAATCGTGTAGCCGAGCACCGCTGAAAGTGCGTCTTCCCTAGTCAGGTGCTTGCATTTGCGTCCGATCACCACGACCAGCTCGCCTTCGTATTGGACCTTGTCGGTGGCATCGGCCGGGATGACGATAGGCTCGCCGTGGGCGATCAGCGCGTTGTTGGCGCGATAGCCGATATCGGGCTGGGTCGGCAGATTGGGCGCCTGGCCGATCTTCGCGGCGACTTCTCGGACATGGCCCGCGTAGTTCATGCCGCAGGCATAGAAGGTGGGCGGAATGACGGGCGGCAGCAGCTTGGCCTGCGCGAGCGGGAGTTTCGTGGCGGTGCGCTCCCACGTGGCGAACGGAGAGCCGCGGACCGGGATCAGCTCATCGCCTTCCACGACGGCATAGGCGGGAGTGCCGGCATCGTCATATCTGGCCCAGCGCATCGTGGATCCTCCTTTTGTTTGTCAGGCGGTCGCCGCCTCGCGCGCACCCAGCTCGGCCGCCGTCCGCTCGCGCATGATGAATTTCTGCACCTTCCCGGTTGCCGTCAACGGGAAGTCCTCGACGAAGCGGATATGCCGGGGCACCTTGTAATGGGCGATCTGGTCGCGGCAGAAGTCCCGGACTTCATCGGCGGTGAGCGTCTCGCCAGCACGCACCTTGATCCAGGCGGCGATTTCCTCGCCGTAGCGTGGATCGGGCACGCCGAACACCTGGATGTCCTGGATCTTCGGATGGCGGTAGAGGAATTCCTCGACTTCGCGCGGATACACGTTCTCGCCCCCGCGGATGATCATGTCCTTGATGCGGCCGACGATGTTGCAATAGCCCTCGGCATCGATCGTCGCCAGATCGCCGGTGTGCATCCATCGCGCGGCATCGATCGCTTCGCGTGTCCGTTCGGGATCGCCCCAGTATCCCAGCATCACCGGATAGCCGCGCGTGCACAGCTCCCCGGCGACGCCGCGCGGCACGATCCGTCCGTCGGCATCGACGATCTTTACCTCCACATGCGGATGGATCCGTCCGACCGTCGAGACGCGTCGTTCCAACGGGTCGTCGATCGTGGTCTGGAAACTAACTGGGCTGGTTTCGGTCATGCCGTAGGCGATGGTGATCTGCGACAGGTGCATCTCGGCGACCGCGCGTCTCATCACCTCGATCGGGCATGGGCTGCCGGCCATGATGCCGGTGCGCAGCGACGAAAGGTCGAAGCGGCGGAACTCCGGATGCTCCATTTCGGCGATGAACATGGTCGGCACGCCGTGCAGTGCCGTGCAGCGTTCTTCCGCCACCGTCTCGAGCGTCGCCAGCGGGTCGAAACCTTCACCGGGGAAGACCATCGCGGCGCCATGGGTCGTGCAGGCCAGATTGCCCAGCACCATGCCGAAGCAGTGATAGAGCGGCACGGGGATGCACAGCTTGTCCTCGGGCGTCAGCTTCATCGCCTCGCCGATGAAGAAGCCGTTGTTGAGGATGTTGTGATGCGTGAGCGTCGCGCCTTTCGGCGCGCCGGTGGTTCCTGAGGTGAACTGGATGTTGATGGCGTCGTCGAATTGCAGCTTGCGGGCCAGTTCCGCCAGTCGCGCGCGGTGCGGCGCGGCGCCCAGGCCGGCCACGTCGGCGAATGGGATCGTCCCCGATGCCGGCTCGGGTCCGATCTGGAGCACCATGCGAAGCTCGGGCAGCCGCTCCGCGGCCAAGTGTGCGGGCCGGGAGGAGCGCAGTTCCGGAGCCAGCGTGTTGATCATTCCGATATAGTTGCTGGTCTTGAACGCCGTGGCGGTGATCAGGGCGCGGCAGCCGACCTTGTTGAGTGCGTATTCGAGCTCGGTCAGTCGATAGGCGGGATTGATGTTCACCAGCACCAGCCCGGCTTTAGCGGTGGCGAATTGCGTCAGCACCCATTCGGCGTTGTTTGGCGACCAGATGCCGACCCGATGGCCGGGCTCCAGCCCAAGCGCGAGTAGGCCGGCGGCCAGCGCATCGACCCTTTCGCCCACCTCGCGATAGGTCCAGCGGACGCCCTGCTGGCGCACGACCAAGGCAGGCCGATCGGCCCAGGTGGCGACGGCGCGGTCGAAGCTTGTGCCGATCGTCTCGCCGATCAGAGGGACGGCGGATGCGCCATGTACGTAGCTGAGCGCGACGTCGGACATTTCGACCTCCCTCGGTGGGCGGGGACGAGCCGCCTAGTAGGGCGGTTATAGCAGATTGGTGGATTGCTACCCCGGCCCCCTCCCGCAAGGGGAGGGGAGTTCAGGCTGCTGGCAGCTTGACGATGAATCGGGCGCCCAGGACGCGTCCTTCGGCATCCGTGCGGTTCTCGGCCGTAAGATGCCCGCGCAGGGCCTCGGCGATCTGCCGGCTGATCGACAGGCCGAGCCCGGAGTGTTGTCCGAAACGCTCGTCCTTCGGCCGTTCGGAATAGAAGCGGTCGAAGATCCGCTCGAGCTTGCCTTCCGGGATACCGGGTCCTTCGTCGTCGATGACGACCTCTATCGTCGCCCCGTTCTGGCGCGCGACGATATGGATCCGACCCTTCGGCGGGCTGAACAATTCTGCGTTGTTGATAATGTTGCGGAACACCTGGACCAGGCGATCCTCGACACCGCGGACGGTCAATCCGGCGGCTGGCGCATCGAGATCGATCCACGGATCGGCCTCGCCACGGGTCGCGTCGTGCAGCCCTTTCAGCGCATCCAGGATGGGTGCGATATCGACCCGCTCGGTCACGACGCGCGACAGTTCGGCGTCCACGCGGGACGCATCCGACACGTCGCTGATCAGCCGGTTCAGGCGGGTCACGTCGTCGGTGACGATGGCGAGAAGTTGCTTCTGGCGGGTTGGGTCCTCGATCCGGCGCAGCGTCTCGATGGCACTACGGATCGACGACAGCGGGTTCTTGATCTCGTGCGCCACATCGGCGGCGAAGCGTTCGATCGCGTCCATCCGATGCCACAGCGCCGCGGCCGAATCGGCGAGCGCCACGGCCAGCGCGCCGACCTCGTCGCGGCGTGCCAGCAGGGAGCGTGGAACGCTGCCGGTACGCCCCTGCCCTTCCCGCATCTCCGCGGCGGCCCCGGCAAGCCTCAGGATCGGCCGGGCGATGGTCAGCGACAGGTACCACGACAACAGCACCGTCAACGCCAGCGCGAGGGTGAACAGGCCGAGAATCGACATGCGCACGGCGAACAGGCTCGCGTCCACCTCGCGCGCCTCGCGAGTCAGCAGGATGATGCCGACAGTGTGGCGATTCTGCTCGATCGGCTCGGCGACGGTCACCAGCAGCCGGTTGTCGCGGGTACGACGGATATACGGGGGCATCTCCCGGCTCTGGTCGGAACTCGACAGTTGCAGCTCTTCCTTGACGTCGGGCTGCCATTCCGGCCCTGCCCCCCCGGGCGTCAGATCGGCACGGGGCGTCTGATACGGCAGCAGTGACAGCACCTTGTCGGACACCCAGCCGATCGCGCCGACCACCGGGCCGTGGTTGATGGCGGGCGGCAGCGCCCCGGTATCGGAGGGCCCGTTGGCGCCGTTAGCGGCTGCCGAATCGGCGATCACTGTTCCGTCCGGCGCATAGACCTTTGCCTGGGCGTCCGGGGTCGGCGCGGTGACCCGGTACAGCAACGGGCGGACGATCTCGGGCACCAGCTTGGGATCAGCGGGATTGCTGGCGTTGACGGCACTTTGTGCGAGTGCGGCGGCATAAATCTTGGCTTGCTCGCGCAGGGCGAGCACTTCGGCTTCCAGAAGGCCGTTCTGATACTGGTCCAGATACAGCAGCGCAGCGAGCAACAAGACGAGCGGGAGCAGGTTGACCAGGAGGATGCGCCGGAGCATCGGCGGCACCCAGCGCCGCCGGCCGATGGCGCCGACGCTCCGATCCTCCGCTCGGGACAATCGCTCTGCCGACGGGCGTCCCCTGAGCGGGAGCTGCAGCAAAATCAGTGTTCCTTGTAGCGGTAGCCGATCCCATACAGGGTTTCGATATGGTTGAAGCTATCGTCGCCGGTACGGAATTTCTTGCGGATGCGCTTCACGTGGCTGTCGATGGTACGGTCATCGACATAGATGTTATCGCCATAGGCGGCGTCGATAAGCTGGTCGCGGCTTTTCACCATGCCCGGCCGCGCCGCGAGCGCTTTGACCAACAGGAATTCGGTGACCGTGAGCTGGATGTCCTGACCCTTCCAGGTGCATTGGTGCTTGGTCTCGTCCAGCGTCAGGTCGCCGCGGACGATCACTCCGCCGGGGGCTGCGCCGGAGCCCTCCGCGCGCGACGCCTCGTTGCGGCGCAGCAAGGCGCGGATCCGCTCGATCAACAGACGCTGGCTGAACGGCTTTGTGATGTAGTCGTCGGCGCCGAGGCGCAGCCCCATCAGCTCATCGACCTCCTCGTCCTTCGAGGTAAGGAAGATCACCGGCATGCTGCTGCGCTGGCGCAGCCGCTGGAGCAGTTCCATCCCGTCCATCCGAGGCATCTTGATGTCCAGGACGGCCAGATCGACTGGGCGCGAGGTCAGCCCCTGCAGTGCCGTCTCGCCGTCGGTGTAGGTGCGAACCTGGAATCCCTCCTGCTCCAGTGTCATTGAGATGCTGGTCAGGATATTGCGGTCATCATCGACCAGGGCGATGGTCTGCTTCATTGGGTTGCATCCTTCGGAGCCATTGAGGCGAGCCGCGTTGGAAGAACATTGTGGGCGCATTGTGGACGATAGGCGAACACATTATGGCGACAGAGACGCGATTCCAGCCCGGGCGTTTCCGCTCCGCCGCGGCGCATTACCAAGCGGGACGACCGGGCTACGCCCCGTTGCTGATCCGCCGCGTGGCGCGGCTGTGCGGGCTTTCGCCTACGTCGCGCGTGCTTGATCTCGGCTGCGGCCCAGGCCTCTTGGCGGTCGCTTTCGCCCCGCTCGCCGCCGAGGTGGTGGCGATGGACCCCGAGCCCGAAATGCTGACGAAGGTGGCGGAGCAGGGGGTGCCGAATGTGACGCCCCGGCTGGGCAGTTCATATGACCTCGGGCCGGGGCTGGGCCGGTTTCGGCTGACGACGATGGGACGGTCGTTTCACTGGATGGATCGCGCCGACACGCTGCAGCGGCTGGACGAGCTGCTGGAGCCCGGCGGAGCGGTGGCGCTGTTCGACACGATCCATCCGGAGGTGCCGGACAATGCGTGGGCCGCGGAGTTCAAGGAATTGCGCCGTCGCTATACCGATGACGATCTCCCGCGGGCGCGGCATCGATCCCCCGGCTGGGCTAGGCATGAGGCGATGCTGCTGGACTCGCCGTTTCGCCAAGTCGAGATCGCCGCAGTGATTGAGCATCGCCGTGTGCCGGCGGAGTCGCTGGTCGACCGCGCGCTGTCCATGTCCAGCACCTCGCCGGTACGGGTGGGCGAGCGGATCGAGGCTTTCACAAAAGAGATCGCGACCTTGGCCACATCCTGGGCGGTGGACGGCGTGCTTACCGAAGTGGTCGAATCGCGCGCGCTGATCGCGTTCCGGCCGGGAGAGCAGCCGCTATGAGCGGCAGCATGGCCTGGGCCGCCCGCAAGCTGGTGCGGGCGGCGCGCTCGGGGACGCTGGCTACTGTCATGCAGGGGCAGCCCTTCGCGTCCTTGGTCACCCCGGCGACGGCGCCCGATCTGTCGGTGCTGCTGCTTTTGTCGGACCTGTCGGAGCACACGCGGCATCTGCGGGAGGACCCGCGCTGCGCGGTCCTGGTGGCCGGTACGCCGGAAAGCGCCAACCCGCAGACCACGCCGCGCGTCACGCTGACCGGCCGGGCCGAGCCGATCGACAACCAGGCGTTCCGTGCCCGCTACCTGGCGGTGCACCCCTATGCCGCGCTCTATGCGGATTTCGGCGATTTCCATTTTTGGCGAATGCGTCTCGAGGCGGCGCTCTTCGTCGGTGGCTTTGGCCGGGCGGCCCGGCTCGGTGCCGGCAGGCTGGCGCTCGATCCCGCAGCCGTGGCGGCGATTGCCGAAGCGGAGGCCGCGATCATCGGGGAGTTCAACGAGAGGCATCCGGAGGCGTTGGCGCGCATCGCCGGAGAACCGGGAGACTGGCGCCTGGTGACGGTCGATGTGGATGGCTGCGACCTCGGGGCGGGCGAGAGGGTGATCCGTGTTGATTGGCCCGCTCCCGTCGCGAGTGCCGCGGATGTGCGGCGGGAGCTGGCGGGATAGCGTCACAACTTGAGGTGTCGCCTCGACCCGAAGCTGCCGTTCGTGAGGATTGAGGCGAACGGCATGATCTAGGGGAAGCGGACGTTCATATCCCGACAGTTGATGGAAAGCGGATCGATTGATCTAAATCAATGACTCCTCCAGCCTTGTGCGTCCCGGCTGTTCGGCCGGTGGGCAGGAGTAGGACAATGCTGAGCGAGATGTGGAGGTCTTTCGTCAGAAGGTACATCGTTTACGATATTCCGGACGAAATGGCCGCTTGCTTCGATTGTGATGCGGTGCGGTGTCCTGACGAAAAATACGAAACCTGCCCCAATCGCTTAGCTCAAGCCGCTGCGTTGAGAGCTGCGCGAACGGCCGAGCCCACTGAAAGCTGATCCTTGCGCGCCGGTACCGGCGAGGGACGCAGGCGGCGCCACGTCATGTGGTCGCCGATCCGGGCAGGCTCACGTCACCTCGTCCGGTCGGCACAAATAATACGGACTACTGCGCGTCACCACGCCGCCCGCCGCCAATAATGCGACGACCCTGGTGTCGCGAGCCTGTTGGTGGCAGACCAAGTCCGGCGACCTATGTTGTGCCTTGGTGCCCCGTCATTGATTTTGCCGCGGATTTCCGAATCGGATTGGCAGTTCACCACCGCCGACGCCCGCATTAAGCTGAAGAGGCTGGACCCCGCAGGATGAACAACTCAGGGCATTAGGAAAGTAATGCCAACCGCCCTTGCGGCTGAGTCGCCATGCGCTCCGGTAGGGCGGAAAAGCGAAGCGCATTCCGCCGCCCTTCGCCGTGCAAGGGTCAACATCAAAGGCGCCTGATATAAAGCTCAGCTCACCATGGCGGCGAGACCGCAGCGATGCATCATGCCTGCGGCAGGAACAGAGTGACCACGCTGCCACGCCCCAGAGTGCTCTCGATGGCGACATGGCCGCCGAGCTGGCGGACGAAGCCGAGCACCTGACTCAGTCCAAGGCCGCCACCCCTGCTGATCTCCTTCGTCGTAAAAAAGGGCTCGAATGCCTTGGCCATGACTTCCTGCGACATCCCGCTGCCGGTGTCCGTCAACGAGACGGCAACGAATGCGCCTGGCTCCGCCTCGCGGTTGTCCCCGAGATCATCACGGTCGAGTTCCGCAGGTCGTGTGGCGATCGTGAGCGTGCCGCCATCCTGCATGGCATCTCGCGCCGGGCCCGGGTAACGAGCGCCTGGATCTGGTCGTTTGAGTCCGCGGCTCTTCCAATCAGGTCCAGGCTGCCTGTAACGACCGCCAACAAATTGTTGAAGTCGTGCGCGATGCCGCCGGCAAGCTGCGCAACCGCCTCCAGGCGACGCGCCTCACGCAGACGATGTTCGGTGTGCAGGCGCCGCTCGGTTTCGGCGTGCAGCAGTGAAAAGGCTGCCTGTTCTGCGCGCGCCCGTCGGATGGCCAGCCATGATGCGCTCAGCAGTGCCAACGATCCGGCGACGGCCGCGACACCGTATGCCACCAGGCTGCCATACCAGCGCCGCAGGATGACCGCCCGGTCGACAGCGACACTTACCCACAGGGGGTATCCCGGAACCTGTTCATAGGAATACAGTTCTTCGTTCCGGCCGCCGAGAATGGAGGGGCCGGCAAACAGGCCGCTACGCGGTTGGGCAGCTATGCGGCGCATCAGCGAATCGCCGGCGCCCAGGTGTCGCAGTCGTCGTTGGGGGCCAGGCCCGCCTAGAACCGCGCCATCCGCCCCCACCAGCAGGACGTCGTGCCCAATCGGCGTCACCTCAGCGAACAGGCGGGCCAAGTATGTGGGGTTGAGCTCGTCATGGATGGTGCCGTCAAATCTCCCATCCGGAGCCACCCGCCGACGGATAACGCTGAGCGAGACCGGCTGCGTTGATTGCCCCGTAAATATCGCACTGACGTAGAGATCGCCATGTTGATCGATCTGGAAGAACGCCTGCTCGGCGATCCGGCTGCCGGGCTTCCAGGCCTGACTTGCTGCACGGATCGTTCCGCCTTCGTCAGCGATCCAGATCGCGCTAACCTGATCGAGCGAGGCCTTTAGCTTGGCCAGGAAATCGCTGGTCTCGGGTTTCTCGATGTCGCTCCAATCGAGACCGCGCAGGTGGTCCGCTACCTCCGCCAGGATGAGCTCCTCAGTCCGCAGGCGGTCGCGCAGTGAGTCTCCCAGGACTGCGACCGCGTTCAGGATCGTCGCTTCCCCTTCGTGCAGGACATCCGTCAGGCTTATCCATGCAGCCCCGGCAAAAAGCAGCGCGGGCACGAGCAGCCCCGCAGCTATTAGCAGCCCGTGCATGCGGGCAGAGGACCGAAAGGACAGGGTCATACGTAGAACCCATGGAGTGCGGCCCGATCAGCTCACCCAGTTGCAGGTGATCAGGCGCGGTGACGCAGGGATCTTACACCCCCGTGCCACCGCCGGACACACTTTCCTCGGCACTACCCCTTTTAGTTGCAACGAGTCGCCGCGAACGCCTGCAAGTGGTGCGCGTCACTCATGTAGCTCAGGCAAATGGCGGCTAACGATTGAGGAGGAAGCCATGCCAACCGTCGTCGCGGCCACGGAGTTCTGCCGAAACTTCGCGACGTACCAGCGCCGGGTGCAACGGGAGCCTATCGAGGTTCGCAGCCACGATAAGGTGACGGGCTATTACATCTCTGCCGAGGACTACGAGCGGGTCGAACAGATTCTGACCGCCTCGCGCCGTCCCCACCATCCCGGCGAACTGCCGCCACATCTCAAGGCGGCCATCCGGGATGCCCGCATGAGCCCGGAGCACAACCATCTCGACGCGCTGTTGGACGAGCGCTGATGGATGTCATCGCGCGTCTGATTTACCGCTTATAATTGAGACGGCAGGTGCCGGGGACGGGCGGCGCCGCTGCCATCGAATTAGTTTCCGCCGCCTGGCTTCCATTTAAGCGAGAGTTTGAACGAACCTTCCGCGGCGGTCTTAGCAATCACATCACGGCACCAACCTCCGCCTTCAGCGAAAAGCCAAGTTCGAGCTGCACTTCCTCCGGCCCATCGATCAGTCCCCGGATCTCGGCCATGACCGCGGCCGTCGCCGGCCGCAGAGTGGCGAGCGCTGCTTCGAATTTTTGCTGCGCCGCCTCGACCACATCGCCGCGTCCGACATAGCCCCCGCGATCGTCAACTGTCTCTTCGACGACGACGCTGCCGCCGCCTGACAGTTCGTAGCGGACCAGTTTTGTTGCCATGGATAGTCCTCCGTTTCGGCCGGCGCCGCGTCAGTCAGCGCGCGCAGCGTCCCTCTGCGTCAGGCGGTGGAATGAAATCACGCGGTCGGGTCGTGTCCTCGACAGCGAGGCCGAAGTGCTCACGCTGCGCGGTGGAAAGACAGCGGCTCAGATGGGAAACCACGAGCGCGGATAGCTCCGAGACATCGGGATACGTCTCCCACACCCGCGCCGTGTGGTCCCAGGAGGCGGTGACGACGCGGCGCCCGTCCGGGCTGAAGGCGGCCGAAGTCACCCAATTCGTGTGCCCCTCCAGCACGGTGGCGGTGGGGCGCGGGCCGGACAGGTCCCACACCCGCGCCGTGTGGTCCCAGGAGGCGGTGACGACGCGGCGCCCGTCCGGGCTGAAGGCCGCCGACCACACCGGACCGGTGTGCCCCTCCAGCACGGTGGCGGTGGGGCGCGGGCCGGACAGGTCCCACACCCGCGCCGTGCCATCAACGGAGGCGGTGACGACGCGGCGCCCGTCCGGGCTGAAGGCCGCCGACAACACCCTATCCGTGTGCCCCTCCAGCACGGTGGCGGTGGGGCGCGGGCCGGACAGGTCCCACACCCGCGCCGTGTGGTCCCAGGAGGCGGTGACGACGCGGCGCCCGTCCGGGCTGAAGGCCGCCGACCTCACCCAATTCGTGTGCCCCTCCAGCACGGTGGCGGTGGGGCGCGGGCCGGACAGGTCCCACACCCGCGCCGTGTGGTCCCAGGAGGCGGTGACGACGCGGCGCCCGTCCGGGCTGAACGCCGCCGACCACACCCAATTCGTGTGCCCCTCCAGCACGGTGGCGGTGGGGTGCGGGCCGGACAGGTCCCACACCCGCGCCGTGTGATCATCCGAGGCGGTGACGACGCGGCGCCCGTCCGGGCTGAAGGCCGCCGACAACACCGGACCCGTGTGCCCCTCCAGCACGGTGGCGGTGGGGCGCGGGCCGGACAGGTCCCACACCCGCGCCGTGCCATCATCCGAGGCGGTGACGACGCGGCGCCCGTCCGGGCTGAACGCCGCCGACCTCACCGTATCCGTATGCCCCTCCAGCACGGTGGCGGTGGGGCGCGGGCCGGACAGGTCCCACACCCGCGCCGTGTGGTCATCGGAGGCCGTGACGACGCGGCGCCCGTCCGGGCTGAACGCCGCCGACAACACCCTATCCGTGTGCCCCTCCAGCACGGTGGCGGTGGGGCGCGGGCCAGACAGGTCCCACACCCGCGACGTGCCATCAAAGGAGGCGGTGACGACGCGGCGCCCGTCCGGGCTGAAGGCGGCCGACAACACCTCATTCGTGTGCCCCTCCAGCACGGTGGCGGTGGGGCGCGGGCCGGACAGGTCCCACACCCGCGCCGTGTGGTCAGAGGAGGCGGTGACGACGCGGCGCCCGTCCGGACTGAAGGCCGCCGACAACACTGAACCGCTGTGTCCCGCGAGTGCGGTCTCGATGTTCCGCAGCCATGCCTGCCGCAGGGCGCTGGCTGCGTCAGGCGAGAGGGGACGAGGGCCGCCGAAGGCCGGAGGAGGCAGGGCCTGCAACGCGAGCAGGACGGCGGTCAACTGGTCTCCACTGCTACTTTCCTGCTGCGCAAATGCGGCGATGGCCCGCAACTCCTGAAGAAGCGCCGTATTCGTCTCTGCATGTAAACCGCGTAGGGTCGCCGAGAGTTCTCTTGTCATTTCATTCGAAAATCGCAGAGCAACAGCGGCGGCAGCGCCTGCGAGCACGGCCACGGCGAAGGCGACTACGGCTGCCGTCAACCATTGGCGGGTTCGCCTGAGCAGGCGGCGTTGGCGCTCGCTCTCCGCTTCATGGAATGCATTGCTTGCAACGATGTAGTCCCGCTGCGTCGGCGTCGGCTGCGCCCGACCGGCATGCGCCACCTTCATCCAGTCCAGGGCGATGGCGACGTCCTGCTGGCGCAACAGATCTTCCTGCTTGCGGCCTCAATTCCGCCATGTGGCAAATTCCCGATCGAACCGGTCACGCCAAAGCAGAAAGGTCGACTCGCCTTCGATCCATCCTTTCAGCAAAGGCCAGCTCGTCATCAGGGCTTCGTGGACAAGCTCGGCTGTCCCCTGCTCGCCCTCCAGGGTCACCAACCGCTCAGCCGCCAGCGCTTCCAGAATCGTCCAGTCCGCCGCATCGACCTCTGCCCGAGCCACAAGACGCCGCGCCGGCACCCCGTCGACCAACCGCACCAGGGAGAGCAGGACCCGCCGAAGATCGTCCTCGCTGACCGGCTGGCGTTCGCCTCTCCCCCGCCGAAGGGATACGAGGGCAGTATCCGCTCGCTCGCCAAGCGCGTCGTCCAGTATGGTAGTGGACTGGCCGGCCGTGGTTCGGATCGGCCGCTCCATGAGCCAACCCTCGGCCGTGCGGGCGATGCGCATCCATGCTTGTCGCAAAGCCGCTTGCAGCAGCGGCAGCCGCCCTTCGCCTCGCGTGGTCTCCGCCGCGAGATCGGCGGCGAACCCGGGTTCCACTCGGACTCCAAATACACCCGCCGGCCCCTCAACGGCTTCGCGCACCTCGCCGGCCGACATGGCAGTCAGCACCGTGATCGGATAAGGATCGGAAAGCATCCGCGCGGCGACCGGATCGCCGGTCACCATGCGCTCGAGCAGGTCCAGGCGCCCGGTGAGCAGACAACGCGCATCCGCTCGGTCCATCATTGTCATAAGCTGCGGGAGGATGACGGCGCGCTGCCGTACCATCTCCGCCTCGCGGGCACCCGTGGCGGTGAAAAACTCCTCGAACTGATCGACGACAATCAGGGTGCCCGTTGCACCCGTTCCCTTCGCGGCGTTCAGCGCTGCTGCCAGATTGCCCGCTTCAAGCCGCGCCGCCCAGCGATCGACCGCGTCGATGCGCTCGGGACCGGGCCTCACTCCTTCAACGCCTTCCGCGATTGCTTCGGCGAAACCGCGGAGCGGCTGCAACCCGGGACGGAAGACGATCGTCGCCCACCCCTGCTGCTCGTAGAGCGGCGCAACACCGGCCTTGGCTAGCGAAGACTTGCCGCTCCCCGACGCGCCCATCAGGCCGACCAACCGCTGCGATTCGAGCCGTTCCATAAGCTGCTTCAACCGTCCGGTCGGCGCATCTCCGGCACGAAGGGGACGCCCGCGGCCGAAATAGAGATGCGCTGTCGCCCCCGCATCGAAAGCCGGCAGGCCGGGATAGGGTTGAGCGAGCGGTGGCCAAGCCTGCGCCAGGGCGAAGGCGGGGATCGCGAGCCCTTGCTTGGTTTCGCGCTCGAGGCGCTGGGTCACCATGCCCAGCACCGCGCCGTTGGCGAAGACTGGCGCGCCGCTCAGCCCCTCCTCGATGAACCGGCGGAAACCCTCGTCTCCATCGGCGACGAACCAGCCGCCAGCGTCGACTGCAGTCAGATAGCCGGCGGTCGGGGTCCCGTCTTCTGTCCCCATGAAACCGAAACTGTGAAAATCCACCCGAGCCCCCGGCGGAACGACGCGGCCGGGCGGTTCGATCCGGAGCGGCGCGATGTAGGGTGCGGCGAACGGTGCGCGAGGCATGAATACAGCGATGTCGGCGACGGCCGTCGGCCGCCGCTGCCCGATTGGGGGCGGCGCAAACCAAGCGGTCAGGTCGAGTGTAACCTCCCCACGGCCGAAAAGGTCCGCCGTGGTCGTGCCGGACGCGAGCGCCTCGGTCGTATCCTTGGCGCGGCCGAATACGAGGCTCGCCACGTGGCCGCAGGTCAGCGCGTACGCGTTCCCGTTCGCCCCGACCGCAAGGAACCCGGTCCCCGCAACGGCCCGTCCGCTGGCGGTTGGTCTCCAAAAGCGCAGAAGCGAGGCGTGGAGCGGCGGGGTCATTTTGTTCCGTCCCCTTCGCTCACGGAGCGTAACGCCCCGGTATTCCGCTATTCAACAGCAATCATTCCGCCGCGAATGGCCGTGGTGGACCGCCGTCTGATCCACCGCGCCGGGAATCATCACCTCGACTGAACACAGGGGCGCGCTATCCTATATCCTGACAGGCCGGTGCGAAGACAGAGAGGGGCAATCGCGCTCCTCTCTGTCTCCCGAAGCATACGAAGTTCTGCGAGCGCTGTCGATAGCTAATTAAGTTGTCCGGTTTACGTAGCACATCAGTTGTCCGCTTGTTTCCGGTCCGTTCCCAAGAGGCAGGGACAGAACGGCGGCCGTTCTGGCGGCAGGTCAGGCGGGCCGTTGGCTGGTGACGGGCGCGTCTTCTTCAACTCATGAAATCAATTTCCTTCTTTTGCTGATGCGCCTGTGGAGTTGTGGGCAACGCTCTTCCGTTGCCCACAAATCCACAGGCGAGCCGGACCCAAGCGCGATCATGCCGCCGCGTCCAACGCCGCCATCCGCAGCGCCCCCTGCGCGTCATAGCGTCCCAGGCAGCGCGGGCCGTGGAACACCGCGTGGCTCCCGTCGTGATATTGCCGCACCTTCACCCGTGCCTTCACGAAATGAGCACGCAGCGGCGACGGTGGTATCTGCAGCTTCATCCGTCGCCACGAAACCGTGTTGTCGCGGTCCACCTGGCGCTCCTCCTGGATACACAGAATTTCCCGCAGATCGACACCAGCAACGGCGACGAAAGCCGATCCCTCCTGCTCCGCCTTCACCGCAAACTGCGCGTTGTGCGCCGGCAGGTAGCAATCCCGAATGAACCGGTTGGCCTCCGCAACCGTCGTGATCCCAGCCAGCGCCAGCTCCTTGACCAGGCGATCCTGTAACGTCTGAAACAGCCGCTCCGAACGACCACGGGCCTGCGGTGAGTAGGCCGCAATGTGCTCCACGCCCAAATGCGCCAGCGCCCGCCCAACCTGTGTCGGCCGCTTCCGGTCAACCGGGCCGCCAGACTCCGGCGTCACGAAGTAGTGGCTGCCCCGATCCGTATAGAGGCTCAGCGGCAGGCCATGCGCGCCAAACACCTCCAGCAGAGCCTGGAACGTCGATTCCGTGCCTTCCTCCGCTACCAAAAACCCCGAGTAGATCACGTTCGTCGCGTCGTCCATCGTCACTATCAGGTCCAGCGTCTCCCGCCCCGCCAGCCATTCATGGCGCGACCCATCCTGATGAAGCATCATTCCAGGCAACGGCCGTCGCGGCCGCTTGCGCCGGTGTGCGCCGCGCCGCGCGGCGCGCTCCAGAAGCCCCTTCGATTGCAGGAACGCCTTGGTCCACGTGTAGCCCCAGCGGAAACCGTGGCGGCCCACCAAGTGCTCGTGAAAGTGCTTCGCCGTGAACCCGCTGTAACGCATACGATACAGCCGCTCGACCTCCTCCTCCCGGTCGACCGGAACCCGCTTCCCAGACGCCCGACCAAGCCGCCGGTCCAGAAGACCGGCCGCCCCGCACTCTTCGTAGCGCTGTTGCCAACGACGGAATGTCCGCTCGCTGATCCCAAGCAGCTCCGCCGCTTCGCACTGGTTGAGTTCGCTCGCTTCATACCGCTCCAGCACGCTCCCGAACTTGATCACTCGCACACCCTGAAGGGCTTCCGACCGGCGCATCCGGGCTCCCAAAAGGAACCATCATCACCGGACAGATCGTGCGCTACCTAAACCGGACATACCGTGTGCTACCGACACGAAGTTCTGCGAGCGCTGGTTCTTGGCTTAGAGTTACGGTATAAATGGGCGTTCATTGGTCCCTCTCGGGATTCGGGCGTGTCCTTGGCAGTCGCTTGCGAGTTGCTGGCCTCTGGATTCGTCTCGTATGGGCGAGACTTACGGGTCGAGATTACAGACAGCAGGCGCAGAGCAACGGAGCAGGAGTCCAAGCGGGTCATGGAAACAGCGCTCTCGTGGGTCCGATCCCGAGACTTTACCTTCGACATCTCCTGAATAAATATTATGCGCTCCCAGATGAGGTTAAGCGTGAGAAGACTGTATGCGGTGCTGTGATAGCTTTAGGAGTTGCCCGGCATTATCTTGGATTGGATTGGATTGAAAGGAACATTGATCCCGACGCGAGGAACTTAAGCCACTTAAGTTGGATGAAGCATGTTGGAGCGGAGGCGACAATACAAGTGTTCCGATCAACCGATTTGGGTGAGCTTCTGTTTAATTTGCAGAATGTGGCTGGGTTTGACGAACTAATAGAGCGCATGAAGACTGGAGACATCGAGTTGTACTTAGCTGAGCTGCGAGTGGGCAGACTACTCTATGTCAATGACGTAAACTTTAAGTTTGTCATACCACGTGGCACAGTTCAGAAAGATTATGATTTGGAAATCACACACCCGAGCGGGGCAATACTTTGTGCAGACACAAAGTGCAAGATTGAGGCTACCAGTTTTAGCGAAAGCACTATAATGCATTCTCTTAGGCAAGCGAGAAAGCAGCTTCCTCGTAATGGCTCTGGTGTGGTGTACGTTATGGTTCCTGGAACTTGGCTGGATTTACCCGGATCGCAAGGACGTATGATAAAAGTTGCTCAAGACTTCCTCTTGCGAAATACCACACGTATTGTCATGGTTACGTACTATAGCGAGCCGCTATCGTATTCATCAGGAATAATGAGGCAAGGACATAGATTTAAGGAAATTCAAAACCCTAGACGCCCAGAACAGGACTGGTCATTGTTGAGCTATAGACCGCTTGGCGAAAGCTGGGATGCTCTGCCCGAGAAGTGGATTAGGTTAGTCAATTTCCCAGAGGAGGTACGGAACTATGAGCAGTACTGACGAAGAATTTGAGCCAGAGGAGATTAGCCGCCGTCGTGACGAGGTGATCCGCCGAATGGCGAACACCCCGCCGCAACCGCGTGTTACTCTGAAGACTCCGGCCAAAGCGGCAAAAGGACCTGCCGCGGGTCGCGGATTATCCCGCTCTCGTCGCGGGCACGGCGCTTTCGCCAAACCCGCGTCTCAAGATTAGAGCGGGGAGTATTCGCCTTGTCCGCTAATAGGTTGTTTGTAGGTCAGGCGCTTGCCCGCCACGCCCTTAACGGCCTTGGTGGTGCGTTCCCTGTCCTCGACGCCGAGGGCGGACCGCTCATTGTAGCGGAAATCAAACTCGCCCAGGTCAGGATCGGCTTGAGGTTCTGTGCCGATACGCCAGCCACATGACGCGAGCGCACCTTGCCGCCACGCTGGAGGGTTGAACGCAATCCTCCACCAACCAAATCGTTGTGATGACCGCACGACCAAAGCGCACCATTATTCTTGGCGATGTACGCCCCCTCCCCGCTCGAATTTGCCAGCCGGCATCTTCGCCGCCCAATCACGCAACATTCGCGTGCATCACCCGATTCATACTCCCGACGGAATCGTCTCGTGCGACGATCCAATCTCTCGTGTACAGCGAAATGAGACACCTGTGAGAATGAACCAGATCCAAGTGACTTCCAGCTCTCCGGGAAGCCGTCTCACCTCATGCGCCAACATCTCTCTTACAGCGAAACGAGACGCTCGTGAGAATAGGTCTCCGACCCATGACCGAGCCCGACCGCTGGCTGGCAATCATACCCGCCCGTTGGCTTCAGCTCGCTGCGCGCGGAACGTCTCGCCAGGCGATCCAACATCCTGGTTGCAACGAAATGAGACGCCAGTGAGAATCTGCCGCCGGCCCCCCGACCCGCCGAACCGGACCCACCCGCTCGGTTGAGCCCACCCGCCAGCGGGGCTAGCGTCCCGGCGATCGGATACGGGGAAAACCACCAGTGCTCACTCTCGGCTACAAGGCATCCGCGGAGCAGTTCGACCCGCGCAAGCTGCTCGCCTTCTCGGTCCTGGCCGAACAGACGGGGTTCGACACCGTCTTCGTCAGCGACCATTTTCAACCCTGGAAGCACACCGACGGCCATGCGCCCTCGGCGCTTGCATGGCTGGGCGCGCTTGGCGCCAGCACGCAACGGATGGTGATGGGGACCAGCGTACTGACGCCCACCTTCCGCTATCACCCGTCGATGGTGGCGCAGGTGTTTGGCACGCTCGGCGCGATGTTCCCGAACCGCGTGGTGCTGGGCGTCGGTACCGGCGAGTCCCTGAACGAGGTCCCGGCCACCGGCATGGAATGGCCGGAATTCAAGGAGCGCTTCGCCCGCCTGCGTGAAGCGGTGACGCTGATCCGCCGCCTCTGGACCGAGCAGCACGTCACCTTCGATGGCCAGTATTACCGCACGAAGGACGCCACGATCTACGACCGCCCCGACAAGCCGGTGCCGATCTATATCGCCGCCGCCGGCGCCCTGGTCGCCAAATACGCCGGCCGCAGCGGCGAGGGATTCATCTGCACCAGCGGCAAAGGGACGGCACTCTATACGGAGACCCTGCTGCCCAATGTCGCCGAGGGACTGAAAGCCTCTCAAAGGCCGGACCGCCCCTACGACCGGATGATCGAGATGAAAGTCTCATTCGATACCGACCACCGGCGCGCGATGGAGGACACGCGGCACTGGGCGGCGCTGGCGCTCACGCCGGAAGAGAAGGTGTCGGTGCACGACCCGCGTGAGATGGAACAGCTCGCCGCGGCACTGCCGGTCGAGCGTGCCGCCAGCCGCTGGATCGTCTCCACCGATCCCGACGAGCACGTAGAGAAGATCAAACCCTATATCGATCTAGGGTTCCGTCACCTTGTGTTCCATGCCCCAGGCCCGGACCAGGAGCGCTTCCTGCGGCTATACGGCGCGCAGGTGCTGCCGAAACTGCGGCAACGTTTCGCGTGAGGCAGCGGCACGAACACCTCTCCCGCACTGCGGGAGAGGTCGCCGCGCAAAGCGCGGCGGGTGAGGGTGCGGCGCGAGAGAGCTCTAACCCAGTTCCATGACCCCACATTCGGCTCTGGAACTGTTCGCCGTCCCCGACCTCCCCATGGTGCGGCCCGGCGACAACCTCGTCGCGCTGATCGCCGATGGACTGACACGAGCCGGTCGAAACCTCCGCGACGGCGACGTGGTCGTGGTGGCGCAGAAGATCGTCTCCAAGTCCGAGAGCCGGCAGATCGATCTCGCCTCGGTCACGCCTTCACCTGAAGCGGTGGCGCTCGCCGCCGAAGTCGGCAAGGACCCCCGGCTGGTATCGGTCATCCTGTCAGAATCCGTGCGCGTCGTGCGCAGACGGCCCAATCTGATGATCATGCAGCACCGGCTTGGGTTCGTGATGGCCAATGCCGGCGTCGACCACTCCAACGTCGCCGCGCCTGACCAGCCGGAGAGCGTGCTCCTACTGCCCGCCGACCCCGACGCGTCAGCCACGCTGCTGCGCGACGGGCTCACCCGGCGCTTCGGCGCGGCAATAGGCGTCGTGATCAACGACAGCTTCGGCCGGCCCTGGCGGCGTGGCACATGCGGCGTGGCGATCGGTGCGGCCGGGCTGCCGGCGCTGATCGACCTGCGCGGCCGCCCCGACCTGTTCGGCCGCAGCCTGGAGGTCAGCATCCTCGGCTTTGCCGATGAGATCGCCGCGGCCGGCTCGCTGCTGCAAGGTCAGGCCGACGAGGCGCAACCCGTCGTCGTGGTGCGCGGCCTGCGTTGGACAGCGCCAGACGCACCGGCTGCCGCCCTGGTCCGCTCGCCCGAGGAGGACCTGTTCCGTTGATCCTCGCGCTGTCGGGCGGGATAGGCGGCGCCAAGCTCGCCCTCGGCCTCAGTCATGTCCTGCCATCCGATGACCTGCTGGTCGTCGGCAATATCGGCGACGATTTCGAGCATCTCGGGATGTACATCTCACCCGATCTCGACACGCTGATGTACACACTCGCCGGGCTCGACAATGCCGAACTGGGCTGGGGCCGACACGACGAGACCTGGTCGTTCATGGAGACTCTGGCGACGTTGGGCGGCGAGACGTGGTTCCGGCTGGGCGACCGCGACCTTGCGCTGCACATCGAGCGGACGCGGCGGCTGCGAGCGGGAGAAGTGCTGTCCTCAATCACCGCCGATTTCTGTCGGCGGCTCGGCGTCGGTCCCCGCATCCTGCCGGCAAGCGACGATCCGGTGCGCACGAGCGTGCTGACAGAGAAGGGTTGGATCGGCTTCCAGGACTATTTCGTGCGCCAGCGGACGTCGCCTGTGGTGCGGGCGCTGGTCTTCGAGGGAGCCGAACAGGCACGCGCTCATCCCGACCTGTTGGCAGGGATTGCGGAGGCCGAGGCGGTCGTGATCTGCCCGTCGAACCCGTTCATCAGCGTTGAGCCGATCCTGGCGGTTCCCGGTATTCGCGCAGCGCTGGAGAAGACAATGGCGCCGGTCGTCGCGGTGTCGCCGATCATCGGCGGCCGAGCAGTAAAGGGGCCGACTGCCAAGATTATGAGGGAGCTCGGGATAGTCCCCAGTGCGCGGGCCGTCGCAGAGCGGTACGGCGATCTACTGGATGTGTTCATCGCCGACAGGGAAGACGCCGCGACGATGGAGGGTCTGCGTGTACCGGTCCGGCTGGCGCCGACGTTGATGACAAGTCTCGCAGATAAGATAGCGCTGGCACGGGTCGTGCTGGAGGCGGCAACGGCCCTGCAATGAGCAGTGAGACAATGAGCGGCGTATGGGCGGCCGTGCCAGTGAAGACGTTCGCCACAGCCAAGCACCGGTTGGCATCGTTGCTGAGCCCCGCGCAGCGTGGCGCACTGGCCGCGGCAATGCTGGAGGACGTGCTGTCGGCGCTGGCTGACGCGCCGCTCGGCGGGATTATGGTGAACACCGAGGATGCGACGGCGGCGGCGCTCGCCCGGCGCTTCGGCGCGGTGGTCGTTGCCGAGGACACGCGGGACGGGCACACAGCCGCAGTCGCCGCCATGGCGCGCATCCTGGGCGCCAGGTGCGCATCGGCCATGCTCGCTCTGCCGGGCGACATCCCGCGTGTGACCGCCGCGGAGGTGGAGCAGGTCTGCGCTGCCGGCCGACGGCCGCCTCCTGCTTTCACCATTGTGCCGGCGCATGACGAGCGCGGGTCGAACGCAGTGCTGGTGGCGCCTCCCGACGCGGTGCCGCTGCGCTTCGGCGACGATAGTTTCTTCCCTCATCTGGATGCAGCGCGCCGGCATGGCATCGAGCCGGTGGTGGTGAAGCTGCCGGGGATCGCGCTCGATATCGATCGTCCAGAGGACGTGCATGCGTTGCTGCGGGCGATGCCTCCGCTGCCGTCGTATGCGATGCGGTTACTGTGGGAGATGCGGTTAATCTCCCATTAAGAACTTGCGGGCAGGGTCAGTCGGGCCCGCACACACGGATCTGACCCGCATCATGGACGCACCGCCAGGCTCGCCGTTCCCGCTTGTCGCCGAGTTGCCGGGCATCCTGGAATTCACCGGCGAGTTCGGCGCCGAGGTGAACTCCTTCGTGCCGTTCGTCTATTGGCTGCACCAGACCGGACTGATGCGCGACCGATGGGTGCGCACCTACGCTGGCATGCGCGCGTTCTACTTCTTCCTGGAGGCCCGGCAGATACTGGAGAAGACGGAGCCTCGCCGGTACGTCTGGCCGGCGCAACGGCCGACATGGATGCCGACGCGCGACGACCATGCGTCCCTGCGCAGCCCGTTCGAGATGTTCCCGGACTACCGAGCGCGTTACCGCGACGGATCGTTCGAGACGCCGAAGCCGCTGCTGGTGGTGCACAATAAATACAGCGTGGAATGGGGACAGAGCCCGATCAACTATCTACCGCCTGAGCTGCTGTGGCACGTCCTGGAGGAATTGCGGGGCCAGTTCCAAATCGTCTATCTGCGTCCGGGGATACTGGGCGGCAAGCCGGCCGGCTATTCCGGCGACCATCAGCCGGACCTGGCGTTCGGCGATCTGGAGGTCGTACGCCACTTCCCGGACGTGTGGCTGTTCGATGAGCTGGCACGGGAGGTCAGGCCACGTGCCGATTTCAACGAGCTCAAACTGCGGCTTTACGCACATACTTGGTTTCATCTGACAGTACAGGGTGGCAATGCGCATCTCGCCGCGTTGTTCTCCGGGGGGATGGTGGCGATCCTGCATCGGCTGGGGCAGGAGATCCGGCACTCTTACCGGCATGGCCATTTCGCATACACAGCACACCCGGCGCCGACTTACATGATCTGCCGCACCGTCGAGGAGGTGATGGAGGCGGCCTCGGTGCTGCGGAGCTGCATCGTCGGCGCCGGACGGGTGTTGGTGCCGCCGGAGTGCGCGGCGACGGTCTCGGCGCTGTCGCCCGAGGCACAATGCCGCGCGGACCGGATACTGCCGGAAGGCGACGCGGTTCCGGCGGCGGCGTGAAGCTTCCTACACCTCTCCCGCTCTGCGGGAGAGGTGTAGTTGCTCGAGATAATGATCAAGCCGCTCCAGCGTCGCCGCCCAGGTATGGCGCTGCTCGACCAGGCGCCGTCCGGCGGCGCCCAACGCTGGGCGGCGGCCATCGAGCACCTCGCCCACCAGCCGCGCCATCTCGGATGCATTGTCGGCGACCAGAAGGTCCCGGCCGGCTTCGGCGCGCACACCCTCGAAGGACTGGCGGGAGGCGACGACCGGCCGGCCCATCGCCATCGCTTCCAGCACCTTGTTCTGCACGCCACGCGCCATGCGCAGCGGACTCACCGAGACCGCGGCGTGCGCCAGATACGGCCGCACGTCCGGCACGAAACCGGTGACTCGCACGCCCTCGCGCTTGCCGAGGCTGAGCACGTCGCCACCCGGATTGTTGCCGACGATATGGAACTGTACGCCAGGCCAACGCTGCCGCAACAGCGGCAGCACCGCATCGGCGAACCAGGCGACGGCGTCGGCATTCGGCCAGTAGTCCATGTTGCCGGTGAAGACGATGTGCGGCCCGTCGCCCCGATAGGGCGAGTCGAAATGAAGAGCTGGGGAGAACCGGTCGAGATCGACGCCCATCTCGATCCAGGTAAGACGGTTGGCGGTTTCCGGCGCTAGCTCGGCGAAACGACGCGTCTCCGGCTCAGTGACCAGGAAGGTGACATCGCAGGCCGATGCGGCGCGACGCTCGTAAGCGAGCAGCGTGCGTGCCTCGCGCGCCCAGATCGCTCGCATCGGCCAGCGTGCTTGGCGCGCGTAGAGCACGTATTTCTCGGAATCGATGTCCTGCATGTCGAGCACCATGCCCGGGCGGTCGAGATGCAGGGCATAGGGCGCCATCGCCGCCGAGTAGATATAGACGATATCCATATGCGCGCGCGCCAGCGTGTCGTTCACCCAGCGCCGCAGCCCGGGATGGAAGTAGTAGTCCAGCGTCAGCGGGCGGCCGGGGCGGAAGCGGGTCAGGGCCTTCAGCTTCTGGCGCCGCTTATCGATCCCGAACGCCGCAACATCGGTGCAGATCGTCTTGAGATGGGCGACGTGCTGCCAGTCCGCCGGATCGTCGATCAGACAACCGAGATGCACACGGTACGAGCGGGCCATATGTGTGATGAGATTATAGCCACGGATCTTCTCGCCTTTGGTGAGAGGATAGGGAATGCGGTGACTGATGAAGATCAGGTCGCGCACGTTCGGGTTGGTTCCTCGCGGTATGTCGCACCCTCACCCGCCACGCTCCGCGCAGCGACCTCTCGCGCAAAGCGTCGCAAAGCGGGAGAGGTGGGTGCGATTGTCAACGCCGCGCCGGTATTGCCCAAGCCTCACTGCCGCGCTCGGTCAGTTTCACCGGATAGGCTTGGCCGCCCGCCTCATTCAGTGCCGCGATCAGCCGGTAGCGACGCTCGGTGGGCACGACGAACATCATGAAGCCGCCACCGCCGGCGCCGGAAACCTTCGCCGCCAACGCGCCGTTGCGCCGGGCCAGGACCTCCAGCGCCTCGATGTGCTCATTTGAAATCGCCGCTGCCGTCCGCTTCTTGGCCATCCAAGAGCGTTCCAGGATCGCCGCAAATCCCTCCATGTCGCCGAGCAGCACCGCGTCCTTCATGGCGGCGGCGTCCTGCTTGAGTTGGTGCATCGCGTCCAGCGCATCGACCGCCCCGGCATCCAGCCGTTCGGACTGCTGGCGGATGATTCGGTCAGACAGGCGGGACTGGCCGGAGAAGCAGACCACCAGTGAGGATTCGAGCTCGTTGATCACGGCCTGGCTGAAGCGCAGCGGGTTGACGATGACACGGCCGCCGGCCAGGAATTCGATGAAATTGATACCGCCGAACGCCGCAGAGAACTGGTCCTGTTGGCCACCGGCAAGTCCGAGGTCCACCCGTTCGATTTCGTGCGCGAGATGCGCCACTTCGTAGCGGCCAAGTGGAATATCGAGATACGAGCAATAGGCCTCGATCAGCGCGACCACCAAAGCCGACGAGGAGCCCAAGCCCGAGCCCATGGGCGCATCGACCACCGTCGTGACAGTGATCGCCAGCGGTTCGCTTGCGTTGTAGTCGCGCACCATCCGCTCATAGACACCGCGATGCAGCAGAAGCCGCGAGTCCGGTACTACGGGGGCGGCGACATGGGTTTCCTCCTGGCCAACGTCGCAGGCGTCGAACACCAGGCATCCATCGTCGCGCGGCTGGATAGAAGCGAAGGCATACCGGTCGATGGTCGCGTTCAGTACCGCTCCGCCAAATACTTCGGCGTAGCTTGGCAGATCGGTGCCCCCACCGGCGAGGCCAAGCCGCAACGGTGCACGCGCACGTACCGCCTGATGACGGTGATGCGCGCCACGGATTGCTGTTCGGCGGATGGCGTGATCGATGATTTCGTCCATGGCGCGCTCAACCGCAGGATTACGACAGCACTATAGCAATCGGCCCGACATGCAACAACGATATCCGGAACCAGGATGGCCGGTGCATTTCATACTTGGCAACGAGATGCCGCTCAGGCAAAGCTCCGGCATGACCGAGACAGACAGCCAGTACATCGACGCGTATCTGTCACGATCGGCGACCGCGATGACAGAGCTGGCGCGCGATCGCGATACCCAGGCGTTGCTGGCGCGCATGGCGGGGGTTACCTGCCGGGCGATGCGGGCCGGGCGCAAGCTGATGATTGCCGGCAATGGCGGCAGCGCCGGCGATTCGCAGCACATCGCCGGGGAGTTCATTTCGCGTCTGATGTTCGACCATGCGCCGCTGCCGGCCATTGCGCTGACCGTCGATAGCTCGGCGATGACCGCTACCGCCAACGATTACGGCTATCAGCATGTATTCGAGCGGCAGGTGCTAGGGCTCGGGCAGGAAGGGGACGTGTTCCTGGGCATCTCCACCTCGGGCCGCTCGCCCAACGTGCTGCGCGCGCTCGACGCGGCCCGTGGCAAGGGGGTGGTCTGCCTCGGCTTTGCCGGGCGCTCCGGCGGGGACATGGCGGAACGCTGCGAGCTGTTGTTCCGCGCACCGTCCGATCACACCCCGATCATTCAGCAGCTCCATATCACTGCGGCGCACGTGTTCTGCGCGCTGATCGAGCGGGGCATGTTCCCGGACCTCGCGCCCGCCTGACCGTGTCCGCAGCGACCATCCGGCAATGCGCCATCCTGGCGGGCGGGCTGGGGACAAGGCTGGGGGCGATCACGGCAGCGACGCCGAAACCGGTGCTGGACGTCGGGGACCGGCCATTCCTGTCCTGGCTTATGCGGGAGATGCTGAGGTTCGGGGTCGAAGAGATTCTTCTGCTCACCGGGCATCTCTCTTCGGTGGTGGAGGACGCCGTGCGCGCCGCGGCAGAACGGTTGCCGCGGCCCGTCAGCCTGCGGTTTTCAGTCGAGCCGACGCCGGCCGGCACCGGCGGCGCGCTGTTCCACGCCAAGGCACTCCTGGAGGAGCGCTTCCTGCTGTGCAACGGCGACAGCCTGTTCGACTGTAACCTGGCCGAACTGCTGCGCGACGCGGCGGGGGACGGCCCGGAGACTATCGGGCGGATGCTGCTGCGGCGAACCGAGGATGCGTCGCGCTACGGGGTCGCGGCGCTGGACGGCGACAGAATCTGTTCGTTTCAGGCGCGGCCGGTACCCGGCACGCCGGGGATCATCAACGCCGGGGTCTACCTGTTGAACCGGCGGGTGCTGGAGCACGTGGCACCGTCCTGCTCGCTGGAGCAGGACGTGTTACCGGCGCTGGGCGCGGCGGGTGGACTGCGCGGCACGCTGGCGGATGGCTGGTTCATCGATATTGGGATCCCGGCGGACTTGGCGCGGGCGCGTGAGGACCTGCCTCGCCGCCTGCGCCGCCCCGCCCTGTTCCTGGACCGCGACGGCGTCCTGAACGTGGATCACGGCCATGTCGGCACGCGCGATCGCTGGCAGTGGGTGCCCGGCGCGTTGGATGCCGTGCGCCAGGCAACTGCTCATGGCTGGCATGTCTTCGTGGTGACCAACCAGTCTGGAGTGGCACGTGGGCTTTATGATGAAGCCGCGGTGCGGGCGCTGCTGGCGTGGGCGGCCGACGAGGCGCGGGGGACCGGCGGCACGGTCGATGACGCACGTTATTGCCCCTATCACCCGGAGGGTCTGATCCCTGCCTACCGCCGGGTCAGCGACTGGCGCAAGCCGGCACCGGGCATGCTGCTCGACCTGATCCGGGCCTGGGAGCTCGATCCTGAACGATGCGTGATGGTGGGGAACGCGAGGACTGACCTGGAAGCGGCGGCAGCCGCGGGGATGCGTGGGTACCTGTTTCCGGGTGGGAACCTAGCCGAGTTCGTCGCGCCCATTCTGGCGGGCGCTTCTTCCCTTGCTGGACCGGCCGAAGGGTGAGGTAATCGCATTCCGATAGTGGGAGGGGACGAATGATCACGTACACTTGGGAGCACATCCATCTGCGCAGCCCGGATCCGGAGGTGACAGCGCAATGGTACGAGCGGATGCTGGGCGCTGAGGTGATCCGGAGCAGGCAGCCGGACGGGGCGACTCGGATCGACCTCGACCTCGGCGGCGGGCAGAAGGTGTTCATTGCCCCGGCAAACCCGAAGCTCGCCACCGCCGCGCCGCCGCAAGCGCCGTATTTCGGCCTGGAGCACATTGGTCTGACGGTGACTGACATCGACGGCGCGGTCGTGGAGCTGAAGGGCAAGGGCGTCGAATTCACCACCGAGCCGACGACGGTCCGGCCGGGGGTGCGGATCGCATTCATGCGCGGTCCGGAGGGTGTGCTGATCGAGTTGATCCAGCGGGGCTAGTCGGGAGCTGTAAGCTCGGCCCCGCCCGTAAGGGGAGGGGGGGTTCCCTGTCTTAGGTCAGGCCGCCGAGGCGTAGGCCGTCGGCGTAGCGGGCGCGGTCTTCGGCGAGACGGATCGGCGAGCGTTCCAGCGCCTGGGTGACCGAGAATCGCGGTTCGAGCGCAAGCAGCCGTTCTCGCACTTTGGAAGCTTGATCGTGCCGTCCCAGATGGCCGAGGGCTGCCAGTTGCGTCTTGTAGGATGATGAGAAGCCAGGGTTCAGCGCGATCGCGCGCGCCCCGAGCTTGACCGCGGCCTCGTACTCGCCGCGCAGGAAATGCGGTACAGCGAGCGAACCCTCATAGACGAAGCCTAACGGATCGTCCGGTGAGAGGTTGCGCGCTCGGGCGGCGCGACGGAGCGCCTCTTCATGGTGACCGGAATAGCTGTGCGCAAAGGCTGACCGGCACCAAGCGAGCGGCAGATTGGGGTTGGCAGCGATTGCTCGTTCGTGCAACTCGAGCGCTTCGTCCGGCCGCTGCTCGATATATCCGCGCACATGGCCCGCTAAGGTCAGCGCCCGCGCGTCGTCGGGTGCGAGATCGACTGCGGTGGTCGCCAGATCGTGGGCGCGACGGGTGACCCCGGCAATATCCTCGGCCCAGCCCTGGCCGAGAGCAAACAGGTACCACTGGGCAAGCCACGCAAGAATGCGGGGATTGTTCGGATCTAGGCTGAGGGCATGCTCCAGGTTCTCGCCGGCGGTCTGGAAGCCGGATCGATCGAGACGGAAAAGATGCGGAATAGAAGCATGGAGCAAGTCATGCGCTGTGGGATTGGCGTGGAGCAACGCCGACACGCGTTCCCCCTCCCACAGCAGCAGTCTCGACTCGAGCTGGGCGACTGTCCCAGAAGCGATATCGTCCTGGAGATCGAAGATGCCCGTGAAGGTCCGGTCGAAACGGGCGGACCACACCACCTCGCCAGCACTGCGTAGGTCGAGTAGGCGGGTCATGACGCGGATCTGTTCGCCGCTCTGCTGTACTGTGCCGTCGATCAGGAAATCGAGGTGGAACTGACGCCACAATGAGTCGCGTTCCGACCTGTCACCGAACAGCGTTGCTAACGAAACCACCGGCACACAGGCGAGCCACCGGAAGCGTGCGAGGGCGCCGGTGAGTTCCTCGGCCAATGCTGCTGCCAACTCGCCTGCTTGGCCACCCGGCAAGGCACTGAGCGGCGCCACGCCGACCCGCAGGCGCCCGCCCGGCCGGTGCGGGATGACCGCCAAGCCCGGGGGCTCGATTTTTCCGGCCGAGCGGGATCCGACGCTGGTTGATTGGACGCCGCCCTCGGCGCGGGCCTCTGCGAGGAGTGCCATTGTCTGCGCGGACGGGGCGCGCTGGCCAGCTTCGTCCAACGCGGCACGACACTGTTCAAAGACAGAGATCGCCGCGGCTTGGTCACCACGATCAATTCGTATGCGCATCAAGGCCTGCCAGGCTGCTTCGTGGCCGCGGTCGATCGCGAGCAAGGCCTCTGCCGCTGCCACGATCTGATCCGGACGAACGGCCGATCGCAGCGCCGCTTCCGCTTGCGCGCGGGCGCGCTGGGCCAGGACGCGACGCTCGGTGGCGAGCCATTGGTCGAATGCCGGATCGATCCCACCGAGGTCTTCCAGGAGCTTTGGCCGATCTCCCGGCCATTCGGGGTTTTCTGTGCCCGGGCTTCGGAAATCTATATCGATATCGATATCGATGCCGTCGTCGCGCAACGCGACCTGGACACGATCAATGTCCAGAAGGAGGGCGGCCAGCGGGCCCAGCGCATCCTGCAGCTCGTGCAGAGCCTGACGCAGCGAACCTTTGGCCTGCTGCGGCTCACGGCGGCTCCATAACAGCGCGATGAGCTGGGCCCGCAGCACCGGGCGTGGCGCAGCCAGGGCGAGTACGGCCAAGATCGCTCGGGTTTTGCGTGCCCGCGGGAGGACCGATCGGCCGGCCACGTCTTTGGCCTGCATCGGGCCACGCAGCGCGATCTTTAGTACCGGCGGCGGCGCGACAGAGCTCCACGCCTCAGGCCGGTTTTCGGTGTCGCGAGGGAAGATGGCTTACCTCCGACTAGGCGAAGCTGAAGCAGGGAGGCGTCATCGAACAGGCGAACCGCACCGACCTGAGCTGCGCACGCGAGCAACCCTGCGCCGGTGCACTATTTTGAACCCATCGTTTGGGTCCATGCAACTCATGGCGTTACGGGTGTGTCTTAATAGACAATCAGGGGTAGGGTCAAGATATAACGTGGGCCGTGGTTGTGGCACGGTAGGTGGCCGCTACAGGAACTTGTGTCCACGATGGATCACGTGGCGCGACAGCCAGATGGAGGCGCAGATGCCGCTCGCCGAAGCCGAGCCGACAATCAGCGAGAACGCCAGATGGCTGTAGCCGACCGCAGCATGGATATAGATGAACTGCGTATTATTGAGGCCGATCGCCACCAGGGCGCCGATCAAGTAGTTGCCGGTATTTAGGTTGCGGCCCTGCACGCCGATCAACAGGATGTTGACGAAGGCGGCGCACCATAAACCGATCTGGGTCCAGGGCATCACGCAGCCACCCCGGTGAATGGGCAACTGCCCTTCCGCCGCTTTCGAGTCTCCACCGCATGGGCGCCGTATGGCCGATCCGGCCTCCTGTTCGGTTCGGCAACTCGCCGGTTGTAGTCTGACCATTCGGCGGCGCCAAAATCGGTGAGCCGGGGGGCGGCTATGTGCATGTCCGCAAGCACCGCATCACCGTAGAGCGCGCAGGGAACCGGCTGCACTTGGGCGAGCGGCAGATCAGCGCGCAGCCGGATCGGCGCATCCGTTTTGGTGAGCCTGAGATTGATGAACAGGGGGCCGAACCAGGACTCCGGCTCCACGATGCCTTCGAAATGCTCGACATGCGTCATCAGGGGGAAGTTCGCCGGCCGCCGCACCAGCAAGCCCCAGCCAGGTGCCGCACGCGCCATCAGACCGAACTGCACCTGCAGAAACCCGCCATGTTCGCCAAGTGCAGTCAGGAATGGCGGGCACATTCCGGCCAGTTCGGGTGGCGCTGCTTGGTCCCATGCTTCCGGGAAACCGGGGAAGTGGCAGGCATCGGAAAGCGGTAGCCAGCTCTCGCCGTCCTGGCTCCAGAACATGCCTATCCCATCATAGAGTAGCCAGCAATCGAGTGGGCAGAACAGCCACCAGCCGAAGGCGGTGGCGGAGCAAACGGCCTCACAGTAACGGACTGCGCAAATCGGCAGGGTTCCGACCGCCGAACGATCGGCCCGCTGCGGCGCACGCGCTCCTTCGATGAAGCGATAGAAGCGGACATTGGGGGATTCATGGACGGCTCCGTACCAGGAGTAGTCCCGCGGCGCGGATGTATGCCGGGCCGCGGGAGATGACGTCAGCCGCGCACGCGCATACCGTCGCCGACACGGACCGCCGGAAGACGCATGCCGTCGCCGACGCGGATCCCCGGCAGACGCATACCGTCGCCGACGCGGACTGCCGGAAGCCGCATGCCATCGCCGACGCGGACTGCCGGAATGCGCACGCCAATGCTGACCCGGATTTTCGGGGTATTCATCAAGGGACCTCGCTTTCTCGCTGGTGATTGACAGGACCGTGCAGAGCACGGCGATCCGGGGCCGACGGTGTCGGGCCGGATGGCAGACGGGCTCGGCGCCCGATTGTTGGGGGCGTCGGAGCCGGTTGGGCACGTGGCAAGCCTGCGGCCACGCGGCAGGCGATGCCGCGTGGCCAAAGGCTTTTGTTTTGAAAGGAGAGTGCCGGGCGCAGTTCGCCCGCTGATGGGCGACGGATAGGCTAGCCGATTGCAGCTGTCAAGCTTTTTTTCCTAAATCGATAAGAAAGTATTCTGGCGCTCCATCGCACCTTCGCTGGTCACGCTATGCGTGCCGACCCCGGGTCCGAGGCCGGGCAAACCATCTCCCGGCCGGTGTGGTGGTCGTGCTGGTTTCAGGCCACCGTGGGTTCAGCGATTGGCTGGCCTTGCTGGGCGCGGCGGGCTTGCCAGAGAGCGACGAAGTCGATCGGCTGCAGCAGAACCGGGGGGAAGCCGCCGTCGCGGGTTACGTCGGCCAGGATGTTGCGGGCGAAGGGGAACAGGACGCGCGGACATTCGACCAACAGGACCGGCTCGATGGCGTTGTCCGGCACGCCGCTCAGGGTGAACAGCCCTGCATAGGCGAGCTCGGCGACGAATACAGTGGCGGGGGAGGCTTGGTTCTGCCCATTCCCCTGGCTGCTCGGGGCCTCATGTGCCTCCGCGCGGATCATCAGCGAGACTTCGTACACGTGCTGATTTTCCTGCACACGCCGGGCCTGCACGTCGAGATTGATGTTGACCTGCGGCTGGGCCCGAAGCTGAGAGAAGATCTGCGGGGCCCCCGGCACCTCGAAGGAGAGATCCTTTACGTATTGAACATTGACCACCAGCGGTTGTTGGCGCTGCTGACCGCCGGGCTGCGGCGAGGGGGTGGTTTCCGACATCCGGCTCTCCTGAACGTACGCGCGCCCGGGTAGCACGGCGGGGGGGTGCGAGACCAGGGGGAAGGACGGCGATGAGGGCGGAGTTTCGCCGGAAACCGATAGCCGCACCCGCAGGATGCGAGCTGGATCAGGGGTTCGGGCGGCTAGATTTCCTCGACGCGCTGCACGCCGGGCAGGTTCTTAAGCGCCTGGGAAAGCCGTGGCGTGACATGAAAACCGCCGGCCAGCGCGATCTCGACGTTCCGTGTGTGGCCGAGCGAGGGGACCAGCACCACCCTTCCCTTCCCTCCGCTTTCCCGGCCAAGCAGGTCGCGGATATGCGGCACCGCTTCGGTGGCTTCCAGCCAGACACGAATCGCCGTACCGATTCCGGCGGCTGCCTGGTCAAGAGCGGTCACCTCCTGGGCCGTGATCCGCAGCACCTCGGCTTGCATCTGCAGCTCGGCGCTGACCAGCACATTGGAGCCGATCGCGATCAGCTCGCGCGCACGGCCGAGCACCTCGCTGAACAGGGTCACCTCGCAAGAGCCGGACTGGTCGGAAATGCGGACCCACGCCATACGCGAGCCGGTCCGGGTGACGCGTTCCTTCACGGCAACGACGGAGCCTGCAAGCTTGACCCGTGTGATGCCGGTCCGGGCGCGGTCTTCGACTTCGGTCGCCTGCACGGCGCCGATCCGCCGCAGCACCTGCGCATAAGCGTCAAGCGGGTGCGCGGTGAGATGGAAGCCGACGGCCTCCGCCTCGAAGCCGAGGCGGTCGAGCACGGGCCAGTCCGGCAGGTCGGGCAGCCGCACCGGCTCCGGCCCGCCGCCGCCGAACAGACCGATCTGGCCACTTTCGGATTCCTCGCGCCGAGACTGGGCGCGGCGCAGGATGGCGTCCACGGCGGCGCACAGACGGGCGCGGTTGGGCTCGAGACGATCGAAGGCGCCGGCGCGGATCAGGTTTTCGAGCTGCATCCGGTTGAGCTGCCGCGGATCGGCGCGCGCAGCAAAGTCGGCTACGTCTGAGAAGTCCCTGCCGTCGCGGGCCTCGACCAGCAATTCGATCGCGGCGACGCCCACCTTCTTGACCGCGGCCAGGGCATAGCGGATGGCGAGCCGACCGTCCGGTAGCCGCTCGATCCCGAAATCGGCGCCGGAGCGGTTGATGTCGGGCGGCAGGATCGGGATCGCGGCTCGATCCGCTTCCTGTTTCAACGCCGCCAGCCGATCGGTGTTGCCGAGCGCCAGGCTCATGCAGGCGGCGAGAAAGACTTCCGGATGGTTCGCCTTCATCCAGGCGGTCTGGTAGGCGAGCAACGCGTACGGCGCGGAATGGCATTTGTTGAAGCCGTAATCCGCGAATTTCGCCATCAGTTCGAAGACTTCGGTGGCCTTCGCCTCACTGATCCCCCGCGCCATCGCACCATCGACGAAGGTCTTGCGCTGCGCCTCCATCTCCGAGCGGATCTTCTTGCCCATGGCGCGGCGGAGCAAATCGGCGCTGCCCAGGCTGTAGCCGGCCATGCGCTGGGCAATCTGCATGACCTGTTCCTGGTACACCATGATCCCGTAGGTCTCGGCCAGGATTTCAGTCAGTTCCGGATGCGGCGCCGCCCAGGGCTCGCCGTGCTTGCGTCGGCAGTAGTCGGGGATGTTCGCCATCGGACCGGGCCGGTAGAGGGCCACCGCCGCGACAAGGTCGTCGAACCGGTCCGGGCGCATCTGGCGCAACACGTCGCGCATACCCTGGCCTTCCATCTGGAAGACCCCGCCGGCATCGCCGCGCTGGAGCATTTCGTAGGTCTTGGGATCGTCGAGCGGCAGCCGGTCGAGATCGACTTCGACACCGAGTCCGCGCAGAAACCCGACGCCGCGTTGCAGAATGGTGAGCGTCGTCAGGCCGAGGAAGTCGAACTTCACCAGCCCGGCCTGCTCCACGTGCTTCATGGAGTATTGCGTGACCAGCAGGTCTGAACGAGGGTCACGGTAGAGCGGCACCAGCTCCATCAGCGGACGGTCGCCGATCACCAGGCCGGCAGCATGCGTCGAGGCATGGCGATAGAGGCCCTCGATCTGCAATGCGATTTCCAGCATCCGCGCGACACCCTCGTCGTCGTCGCGCATCTGCCTGAGCCGTGGCTCGCCTTCGATTGCCTGCGCCAGGGTGACCGGCTTGGCGGGGTTATTCGGGATCAGCTCGGCAACTTTGTTCACCTGGCCGAAGGGCAGGCCAAGCACTCGGCCTACGTCGCGGACGGCGGCGCGCGCCTGCAGCTTGCCGAAGGTAATGATCTGGGCGACCCGATCGGCGCCGTATTCGCCGCGCACGTAGTCGATCACCCGGTCGCGGCCTTCCTGACAGAAGTCGATGTCGAAATCCGGCATCGACACGCGCTCGGGGTTGAGGAAGCGCTCGAACAAGAGGTTGAACCTGATCGGATCGAGGTCAGTGATGGTGAGCGCCCAGGCCACCACCGAGCCGGCACCGGAACCACGCCCGGGCCCGACCGGGATGCCCTGTGCTTTGGCCCACTGGATGAAATCGGCGACGATGAGGAAATATCCGGCAAAACCCATCGCCGCGATCACCGACAACTGGTCCTCGAGCCGCTCGCCATAGCGGCGGATGGTGTCGGCGTCAGCGCCAATCGCCGCCATGCGGCGGGCGAGCCCGTCGCGGGCCATGGCGCGGAGCGTTTCTTCCTCCGTGCTGCCGGGCGGAACTTTCGGGCAGACCGGCAGCAGCGGCTTGCGCGTTTCCACCAACACGGCGCAGCGGCGGGCGATCGCCAGCGTATTGTCACAGGCGTCCGGCACGTCGGCGAACAGCGCGCGCATATCGGCGGCCGGCTTGAACCAGTGCTCCGAGCTGACACGGCGCCGGTCCTGGTCGGACAGTAGCTTGCCTTCAGCAATGCAGAGCAAAGCGTCGTGCGCCTCGTGCATTTGGGGGTGGCTGAAGAAGCAGTCGTTGGTGGCGACGAGCGGAAGCCCGGCGGCATCGGCAAGTCCGATCAGCGCCGGCTCGACAGCACGCTCAAGCGTTGCGCCGTGGCGGTGCAACTCGACGATCGTCCCATCGGGGAATGCTTCGGCAAACCGCGCGAGCAGGCGTTCGGCTTCCGGCCGGCGCCCGTCTGCGAGCAGCCGGGCCAGTGGGCCGGAGGATCCGCCGGTCAGCAGGATCAGCCCCGCTGCGTGCGCGGCGATAGTGGCAAAGCCGAGCTGCGGCTTCAGCCCCGGATCGGTTTCGAGGAAGCCGAGCGAGGAAATTTGCTGGAGGTTGTCGAGCCCGGCTGCGTTCTGCGCCAGGAGCACGATCGGATCGGGAGCGAGCGCCGGGTTATCGTCGCGGGTAAGCGCCACCTGACACCCGACGATGGGCTGAACTCCCCGCTCGACGCAGGCTTGGCTGAATTCCATCGCGCCGAACAGGTTAGCCGTGTCGGTGATCGCCACGGCTGGCATATCGGCTTCGCGGGCCAGGGTGGGGATTTTGTCGGCCTTGATGGCGCCCTCGCTGAGCGAATAGGCGGAATGGACCCGGAGATGGACGAAATCAGCGTGGGGCATGCGGACGAATGTAGCTTTCGGGCCGAGTCGGGGCGAGGAAGGCTGCGATCGGCAGGGTGGTGGCGCACATAGCTCGGGCAAACTGGTTGGAGATTGGTTGAATGGACAGCGCCGGTGAATTCGAGGCCAAGACTCACTATTCCGAATTCCGATCTGCTGGACCCTGTCGAGCGCGGCGAGCGATGCACAATTACACGCCACGGAAAAGCGGTGGCCCGACTCCTGCCGGCCGCCGGGAAGCGTGACGTTGCGCGGATCGAGTCCGCAATTGCTCGCCTGCGGGAGCTGTCCGCCGGACACCGGTTGGACGGCGACGGGAAGGAATTCCGCGATGGCGGCCGCAAATGGTGAGCGACGCGCAGTCACCCGACCGCATAGCGCGCTGCCAGCCACAGCTTCTGCCATTTCGACAGAGTAACTGGCGCATCCAGCCGTTCCCACCCTCGCCGTTCCAGCCGCCCCAACAGCGCCGCGTACGTGGCACCCATGAGCCGCGCCGGGCGCATCGCCTGCCTGTCGCAAAGTCGCATTGCGTCGCGAGCGGCCTGAAAATGCTCGCGCGCCAGCGCTGCCACCCGATCACAGACGCGAGGCAGCCCGGACGCGGCCAGCGCGGCGGAGGGATCGTGCGGGACGCCGGCCTCGTCCAGCCATTCGCGCGGCAGGTAAAGCCGACCGCGCGCTGCGTCCTCGGCAAGGTCGCGAAGGATGTTGGTGAGTTGCAGCGCGCGCCCCAGCGCATACGCCACCCGGTCGGCGGCCGGCGAGTGATCGCCGAAGGCGCGCACCGATAACCGCCCCACTGCAGACGCTACCCGATCGCAATAGAGGTCGAGCGTCGCGAGATCGGGCGCAACGATCGTCGTCTCGGCGTCCATTTGCATGCCATCGATCACCGCCAGGAAATCCTCCCGGCGCAGGTCGAAACGGCGTACCGCGGCCAGCAACACGCGCGTCACCGGCCCGTCTTCGCTTCCATGGTAGAGCCCGGCAATGCGCTCCCGCCATGCGGCGAGGTGCCCAAGCTTGTCGGCAAGCGGGCCGGCATCGTCGGCGATGTCATCCACCATCCGGCAGAACGCGTAGATACCGAACATCGCCTGCCGGCGGTCGGCGGGCAGGATGCGCATGCCGCGATAGAACGAGGTCCCGGCCGCGCGCACGATCGCCTCCACCGCGTCGAGGTCGGCGGGGGCAGCGAGATCGCTCACGGCAGGAAGCGCAGCGCGGCCAGCACGCTGGTAACGACATCGGGCATCCTCAGCCGCACCCGGCCGGCAACCGGATCGGCACGGCGCAGCCGATTGGCAAGCCGGTGGGCGAGCCCCACGATAACGGCCGTCTCCAGCCGCAGCCGCCGGCTCCGGGTCCGCCGCGGCAACCCGGTCGCAGCCCGGTTCAGCGTATCGACGCGCTCGAGCAGCGCGTCGATGACGCGCCGCAAGGCCGGTGTTGCTGCTAGGCCGCGCAGATCTTCGACGCTTGCACCGTGCCGGGCCAGCAGGTCCGCCGGCAGATAGCAACGGTCGAGCGACGCCAGGTCTGTCGCGCAATCCTGCAGATGATTCAGCACTTGCAGGGCAGTGCACAGCGCATCAGACGGGTCCCAGGTGACGCGGTCCTCGCCATGCAGGTCGAGCACATGACGACCGACCGGCATCGCCGAATAACGGCAATATTCCGCTAGCTCGTCCCAGCTCGCGTAGCGCCGCTTGGTGGCGTCCTGCCGGAACGCCACCAGAAGGTCGGTCGAGTGCCGCGGTGTCACGCCGGTCTCGGCCAAGCTCGCCCGGAGCCGCACCGCGCTGGGTGAGCCGGATTCGGCCCGGCCGAGCAGCACATCTTCCATTGTATCCAGCCGCGCCACTTTGTCGTTAGGCGCGAGGGTCGGGCTGTCGGCGATATCGTCGGCGTTGCGGGCGAAGGCGTAGAACGCATGCACGTGCCGGCGCAGGTCGCGTCGGATCAGCAGCGAGCCGACCGGAAAATTTTCATCACCGCGGTCCTTGCCGGACCAAGCCTCGACGGCGGCGGCGCCGCTCATGCGCGGGCGCCCTGATAGGCCCGGCCCTTCCAGGCCACCCCGCGTCCGAGGTGGTGGTTCACGGCCGAGCCGATGGTCGCGGCCATGTAAAGCGCCGCCACCAGCGGCAGGAACGGCGCCCGCCACGCTGACAACCGGTAGCGCCGCAGGCTCGGCACATACGACCAGGCAAGGCCGGCCCAGGCGACGGCGCCGACCCACCTCGCCGGCCCGTGGCCGGCAAGCGTCGTCAGCGGCGGCACGAGCCAGACCAATGCCATCCCGGCGATGCAGCCGATTAGTAGCAGCGGCGAGCAACGAAGCTGCACGTACGCCGAGCGGGCGATCATACGCCAGATCTCGGCAGCGCTCGGATAGGGGCGAATGGAGCACGCCAGCGCTGTGTGACCCAACCAGATGCGCCCTCCCCCCTTCACTTTGGCCGCCAACGCCACGTCGTCGATCAATGCACCCCTTATCGCCTCAATTCCTCCAATTCGGTCCAGTGCTCGCCGGCGGAGCAGCATCGTCCCTCCCGCCGCGGCAGCCGTCGGGAGCCGCGGGTCGTTCACCCACGCGAACGGGTAGAGAAGCTGGAAGAAGAACACAAAGGCGGGAATCAACGCCCGCTCCGCCGAGCTGGCGCAGGAAAGCCGCACCATGCCGGACACCAAGTCTGCATCAGCGCGCTCCGCCTGCGCCATTAGCGCCGCGAGGTGGTCCCTCTCATGCACGATATCCGCATCGGTCAGCAGGATAAACTCAGCGGGACCAGCTTCGGCGATGCCTTGGCTGACCGCCCACTGCTTGCCGGTCCAGCCGGCCAGCCGCGGGGCGCCCGTCAGGACCGTCAGGCGGGGGTTGCACAAGCCGCATGCGATCGCGCCGGTCCCGTCAGTGCTGCCGTCGTCCACCAGGATCACGCGCCAGTCGCCCGCATAGTCCTGCGCCAGCAGCGAGCCGAGGCTTTGCGCGATGAACGGCGCCTCGTCGCGCGCGGGCACTACAACGGCGACTGGGGGAGATTCGGCGGGGCGCTCCGGTGCCAGCGTCGGCCCTGCCTGCCAGAACCGGCCATGCGCGGCCAGCAGATAGACCCAGGTGCACAGCGACAGAACCGCGAGGATGGTCATCTATTAAACCTGCCCCCGGCGAGGCACGGAGCCAAGTCACCGCGTTCTTCGCCGGGGCTGGCGAAGCGCTGCTGGATGTGGGCTAATCTTGACCGGTGACCGCGCCGCTAACCTCCTGCCCGACGGCAAAAAGCTGGCCTCCGCCGGATCCTCGTAACGAGACGCACAGCAGCAGAACCACGAGAGCAGTCAGCCGCGCAACCTGCCCTCGGCGCGGAGCCACGCCACCGCGTCCTCGATCGCCCGGCGGGCGGGACGCGGGGCGTACCCCAGTTCGTGCATCGCCTTGGCCGAGGAGAAGAACATCTTCTTGCGGGCCATCCGCAGCGTGTCGAGGGTCACGCGCGGTTCGAAACGGCTGATCCGGCCCAGCGCCTCCATGGTCAGGGCGACTGGCCAAAGCGCCGCCAGCGGCAGGCGGATCGCCGGCGCGCGACGGCCGACGACCTCCGCCACCAGCGTCAACAGGGCTTGCAGGGTGAGATTCTCGCCACCCAGGATGTAGCGCTCCCCCAGCCTGCCGCGTTCCAGCGCGAGCGCATGGCCTTCCGCCACGTCGTCCACGTGAACGACATTCAGGCCGGTATCGACGTAGGCTGGTGTGCGTCCGGCGGCGGCGTCCAGTATCATCCGCCCGGTCGGGGTCGGTTTGATATCGCGCGGGCCCACCGGCGCCGCTGGGTTGACGAGCACCACCGGTGCACCCTGCCGGGCCAGCTCCAGGGCTGCCTGCTCGGCTTCATATTTCGAGCGCTTGTAGGTGCTGATCAGCGCCGCTGGATCGACCGGCGTGGTTTCGTCCGCTGGCGTGCCGTCGACGGTCAAGCCGAGCGCAGCAACCGAGCTGCAATACACGATGCGTTCTGCGCCAGCCGCCTGGGCGGCGCGCAGCATGGCCACCGTACCATCGACATTGGCGCGCCGCATTGCGTCCGGATCGGGCACCCAGATGCGGTAATCCGCGGCGACATGCACCACGTAACGGCACCCGTCAGCAGCGCGCGCCAACGAGGCTGCGTCGGTCAGGTCGCCGACCGCCGGCTCGACGTCGAGCCCGACGAGGTTGCGCCGGTCGCTGGTCGGCCGGACCAGCACGCGCAACCGATGGCCGCGCGCGATCAAAGCGCGCGCGACGGCCGAGCCCACGAACCCGGTGGCGCCGGTCAGCAATGTCGGTCGGTGCGTCTCCACCTGGGGCTTCCTTGTGGCGGGCCGCTCTATAGCGTGGCCCTGCCGGCTTGGTGTAGAGCGGCCGGCGGCCGGCACGGATACGCTCTGGTTTGAAGAAGCTCTCGATCGCGCTGGCCATCCTTGGCCTGCTGCTTGGTACGCTGCTGGTAGGGGCCTTCGGCTTCCACCGCGTGGTGGGCATCGTGCTGTCGGTGGGCTGGAGCGGGCTGGCGCTGGTCTGCGGCTGGCAGATGCTGATTTTCCTGCCGCTCGGACTGGCCTGGGATGCGCTCGCGCGTGCCCGCGACGTGCACCGGCCCGGGCTGTTCGTATGGGGCCGCATGGTTCGCGATGCGTCGATCAACCTGCTGCCATTCTCGCAGCTCGGCGGCTTCTTCTTCGGCGCCCGGGCGGTGATCCTGCAGGGTTTGGACTGGCCGGTCGCGACCGCCACGACAGTCGTCGATCTGACCGCCGAGTTCCTGGCCGAGGTGGTGTTTGCCGGGATGGGACTGGTCATCGTGCTGGCGCGGGAGCCGAAAACGGACCTGCGGCTGCCACTGGAGCTGGGCCTCGGCGGCGCCGTGCTGGCGGCGACGCTGTTCATCTGGACTCAGCGCGGCGCCTCGACGCTGTTCTCGCGAATCAGCGGGCGAATCGCAGCGCGACGTATTTCCGGTGCGCGGGCGCAGGTGGAGAAGCTAAGCGCCGAGCTCAACGCAATCTATCGCTCGCGCTTTCGGTTGGCGACCGGCTTCCTGCTGCACCTGGCAGGCTGGGTGGGGACCGGAGTGGGCGGCTGGATTGCCTACCGCCTGCTGGGCGCTGGGATCGACGTGGCTGCTGGGATCGCCATCGAGGCGCTGGTGGCGGCACTCTCCGCGGCGACGTTCCTGGTGCCGGTGGGTGCCGGGATCCAGGAGGCGGGCTATGCCGGCATCGGCGCGATCTTCGGGGTGCCCGCCGACGTGTCGCTGGCGGCATCGTTGCTGCGGCGGGCACGTGACCTTGTGGTGGGAGTGCCGATTCTATTGACCTGGCAGGTGCTGGAGATGCGGCGGCTGCGGGAGGTGGCGGGGTGATGGGGCCACCGGCGTCGCCGCTATCGTCGCCGATCTCGACGCGGCGATCGCCGATCAAAGCTTCATCGCACTCCCGATCAGCGTTCGGCACGGCCAGGTGGGAGGGGTCTGCCCGGCCCTCACCCGGGACCCTTTCGATCGGATGCTGATTGCCCAGGCTATGGTGGATAGTCTCGTACTCGTTTCCAACGAACAGACTTTCGATGCCTATGGAATTGGACGTTTATGGTGAAAGACCGAGCATAAGATAGGACTGTTCGGCCGCCTGGGCCGCGGGTAATCGATACGCGCTTCAGCAATTTGCGACTGACGGGCAAGCGCGTGGCAGAAGGAATCAAGATGGGGATTGCTCGTCGTCGGGTCCCGTGATAGCGTTAATCTATGCGCTCGTTCGCGTTCACAGCAAGCTGGTGGTGGCCCGTGTAGCTACGGGCGGCCAGCCGTGACCTTTCACCAGGCCGTCCCGGGATTGGGGCGGCTTTCGTTTTGAGGGCGAGCGCGCACCCCGACCCCGAGCCGACCGCAGCCTGGAGTTGGTTTCATGCTCGACGGCAGCTATCAGACACGTGGTGGCATCGTGGTCCACCGCCAGGTCCGCGAAATCCCCTATCCCGGCGACACGGCTTCGCTTGCCGAGCGGCTCGATCGGCAACGCGGCGTGCTGCTCTCCTCCAGCTTCGAGTTTCCAGGCCGCTACACCCGCTGGGACACCGGCTTTGCCGACCCGCCGCTGATGATCATCGCCCGCGGCCGGGCCTTCTCGATCGAGGTGTTGAATGCACGTGGCGAAGTATTGATTGAGACGATCGCCAGCCGCTTGCGCACGCTGGATGCGGTCGCGGCGCTGCATGTCCGGCCTGGACGCATCGACGGCACGGTGCACGAGCCAACCGGCCGCTTTCCCGAAGAGATGCGCAGCCGTCAGCCGAGCGTCTTCTCCGTGCTGCGGGCCATCGTGGAGCTGTTCAGCTCGACGGAAGACCATCACCTCGGCCTCTACGGATCCTTCGGCTACGATCTTGTGTTCCAGTTCGAGCCGATGACGCTTCGCCTGCCGCGCGTGGCCGATCAGCGCGATCTCGTGCTGTTTCTTCCGGACGAGATGCTGATCGTGGACCATATGCGGCAGGTGGCGACGCGTTGCTGCTACGACTTCACCACGGGCGCTCGCTCGACCACCGGTCTGCCGCGCGCAACAGCGCCCGCTCCTTATATGCCCCAGCCCGCCGACGCACTACCGCCGGAAAGCGACCACATGCCCGGCGAATACGCCGCCATGGTCGAGCGTGCTCGCGCGGCGTTCGCGCGCGGCGACCTGTTCGAGGTGGTGCTGGGCCAGCTCCTTGCCGCCCCCTGCGCCGAAGCGCCGAGCAAGATCTTCCGCCGCCTGCGCCACACAAATCCGGCTCCATACGGCGCGCTGATGAATTTGGGCGAAGGCGAATTTCTGGTAGCGGCGTCGCCGGAGATGTTCGTCCGCGTCGAGGGGCGGCGGATCGAGACATGCCCGATCTCGGGAACCATTCGCCGCGGCGCCGATGCGCTGGAAGATGCCGAACGGATCCGCGAGCTGCTCAATTCGGCCAAGGACGAGGCAGAGCTCACGATGTGCACGGACGTTGATCGCAACGACAAGTCGCGCGTTTGCGAGGCGGGCAGCGTGCGCGTGATCGGCCGGCGGCAGATCGAGCTCTACTCGCGCCTGATCCACACGGTGGATCATGTCGAGGGCTTGCTGCGTCCGGAATTCGACGCACTTGACGGGTTCCTCAGCCATGCCTGGGCGGTCACCGTCACCGGTGCACCGAAGTGCTGGGCGATTCGCTTTATCGAGATGGAAGAGAAACGCGCACGGCGCTGGTATGGAGGCGCCATCGGCTGTGCGACCTTCGACGGCAACATGAACACGGGTCTGACCCTGCGGACGATCCGGATGAAGGACGGGATCGCCGAAGTGCGGGCGGGTGCGACGCTACTGCACGACAGCAACCCGGAGGAGGAAGAGGCGGAGACGCAACTCAAGGCCTCCGCGATGTTCGCGGCTATCAGAGACACAGCACCTGTGTGCGCTACAAAGCTCACGGCTCGGATAAAGGACCTGCCGCGGAGGCGGGTGCTGCTGGTCGATCATGAGGACAGTTTCGTCCACACCCTTGCCGGCTACTTCCGGGCTGCGGGGGCTGAGGTGACAACACTCCGCCCCGAGCTGGCCCGAAGCGAACTGGCGGCGGGATGGCCGGCGGAGCTGGTCGTGCTGTCGGCAGGGCCGGGTCGCCCCTGCGATTTCGCGATGAATGAGACGTTGGCTCTGGTGATACGGAGCCGGCTGCCGGTGTTCGGAGTGTGCCTGGGACTGCAGGCCATGGTCGAATATTTTGGGGGAACGCTCGATCTGCTGGCCCAGCCAATGCACGGCAAGCCGTCGGAGGTGCACGTGTTCGGTGGACGGCTGTTCGCCGGGCTGCCGCGGTGGTTCACGGTTGGACGCTACCACTCGATCCACGCGTGCCGTGCGGTCATACCGCGCGAGCTTGTCGTAACGGCAGAGACCGATGATGGCGTCGTCATGGCGGTCGAGCATGCCACACTGCCGGTAGCGGCCGTGCAGTTCCATCCGGAGTCGGTAATGACATCCCCGGATATCGGCCACCGTCTGATCGAGAATGCGTTGACGACCCTGCATCAGGCCGAACAGACTGATGCACTATCCTGATTTACTGCGCAGCGCGATTTGGCGGCTGACCGATGGTCTCTGGCAAATGACCGGCCACCAGGGCACCCCGGCACCGCCCCAACCTCGGAGGCAACAGCCATGAGAAGGCGTCTATTCACTGTAGGGCTTGCCGCAACTGCAACGGAAGGATTGCTGGCGGTTGTACAAGCATCGCCCGAGGCCGTCGCTGCCGGTCCTGCCGAGGTCACAATGCTGACCTCCGTCGCCGTGACCACGGCGCTCAGCGAGCTGGCTCCGCAATTCGAACGCACGAGCGGCGACAAGCTGACAATCGGCTACAGCCTCATTGCCGATATCAGGAAACGCGTGCTGAACGGAGAAACTGCCGACGTTATCATGTTGTCGCGACCGGTGATGGACGAGCTCCAGCAGCAGCACAGGATCGTCCCTGGCAGCGTCGTCAACGTCGCCGGTACAGCAGTGGCGGTGGCGGTGCGCGCGGGCGCAGCCAAGCCCGACATCAGTTCGGTCGCCGCGTTCAAGCGCACGTTGCTGGCCGCAAAGTCGGTCGTGTATGCGGACCCGGCTAAAGGCGGCGCGAGCGGGGTCTATTTCGCCCGCGTCCTCGACCGGCTTGGGATCGCCGCACAGATGAAGCCGAAGACCGTGCTGGTCCCCGGCGCTCAGGCGGCCGAGGTCGTGGCCAAGGGCGGTGCCGAGATCGGCATCGGACAAACATCGGAAATCATGCCCGTCGCCGGCGCCCAATTGGTGGGACCGTTCCCGGCGGAGCTGGCCAGCACGACGGAGTTCGCCGCGGGCATCGGGACCGGCGCCAAGGCACCCGAGACGGCCGGGGCGCTGATCCAGTTTCTGACCGGGCCTGTTGCCGCCACCGTGTTCAGGGAAAAGGGATTTCAGCCCGGCTGACTCGGGGAGCTCTGGTTAGAGCGGGCCTAGCGGCTGGAGCCAATTGCCTAGCAGTTGCTATCGCACAGGCCAGGGTCTCGTTGCGCCAGCACAGAAGGATCGTCGCGTCCTGTTCATGTCCGATTTCCCACTCGGCGGCCCAAAGCGCGTCCCGCCGGGTCACGCGGATGGCCAGGTCAGCTCAGGCACGAACTTATAGGGATAATCCGGCTCCTTGTAGCCGTGCGGCTTCTGCCGAGCGGGTAGCTTCACCTTCTCTCGCGGGACGTCCTCATAAGGAATTTGGGCGAGCAAGTGCGTTATGACATTCAGTCGCGCCCGCTTTTTGTCATCCGAGCGAACGGCGTACCATGGTCCCCATGGAGTATCCGTCGCCTTGAACATCTCGTCACGTGCTCGCGAATAATCGTACCAACGGCGGTATGACTCAAGATCCATCGGCGACAGCTTCCAGATCTTCCTTCCGTCATCGATGCGGGACTCCAACCGGCGCGTCTGCTCCGCCTCGCTTACATCAAGCCAGTATTTCAGCAGGATGATCCCAGACTCGACCATGGCCTTCTCCACATCGGGGATCATCTGGAGGAAGCGCTTTACCAGTTCCTCGGGGCAAAAACCCATCACCCGCTCGACGCCGGCACGGTTGTACCAACTCCGGTCGAAGATCACGATTTCTCCTGCGGCGGGCAAGTGTGGGATATATCGTTGAATATACATCTGTGACTTTTCGCGCTCGGTCGGCGCCGGAAGCGCCACGACACGGAACACTCGCGGGCTGACGCGTTCGGTAATCGCCTTGATTGTGCCGCCCTTTCCCGCGCCGTCGCGTCCTTCAAAAACTATACAGATTTTCAGGCCCTTGTGGACCACCCATTGCTGCAGCTTGACCAGCTCCACATGCAGACGAGCCAGTTCGCGTTCATAGTTCTTACGCTTCAGCTCGCCGTCGGGTGAACCGGCGCTTTCGTCATTCTCGACCTTCTTGGCCTTCCCGGTCGCACTCATCCCTACCTCCGCTGACGCGCCACTGTGCCGCATATCGGCATCAGGCTTCCAGGGAACTCTTCGGCCAGGAGAAAAACAGACCGACGTCGCCCGGCATTCCGCCAGGATAACTGGTGATGCGGGCGGAGAACTCGAATCCGCCAGGTTTCAGGTTGTCCTCCCAATAATTATAGACCAGACGAACGCCTGCGGGCATAGTCGCGAGCCACTCGGGCTCGTCTGGCTGTTTTGCCGCCTCTTCCTCGCTCGGCTTGACGATCGGTGGCGCACCGGCATTAATAATCGCTCTGCCGTCGTCGGTGCAGAAGCTGCTTGGGAACGATGCAATCATCAGCTCGGTCTCTCCGCGCTCGAAAGCCCGCCTAATCCTGTTGAGGGCAGACTGAATGATTTCATCAGTCAATTTAAAGTTATCGAGACGTTTCCGGAAGTCGGCGAGCTCCTCTTCCTTCCGCCGTTGCAGTTGCTCCGCCGCATCTCTGTCACGGCGGCGGCGCTCATCACGTTCTGCGAAGAGTGCGCTCACCGACAGGGCGGGATTTGATGCATTCGACATGACTCTTTCCTTCCCTCGATCCCAAAGCAAGAAGCCAAGTTGAACTTTGACGCAAAGCTGGGGTAATCGCAAGCCTCGTGCGTTGATCTAGGTCAACCGCATCTGCCGGGACCAGGGAGCGCTGCCGGTGGGCCCAGCATCAGCCACAGACACTGAAATCCTCTACGGATGGTGGGAACGCACGGATGAGACGGCGCCCGGCGAGGAACATTCCTGCTCCGATCACTACGGCTCCTATCGCCTAGATCATAGGCTACCTTCGGCACTTCAGATACCCATTCCCGAATTACATTGACATGGATCACTGCCTGCATTTGAAGAGGCTACCCATCCAGCTATGCGTCGGGAGCGTCATCGGGAGTGGCACTGAAGATCATAGGGCGGCTCAGCGTTATGGTACTGCTGGGAATAACAGGCTGCACCTCGATTGGGCCAGGCACGTTACCCAGGGATCGGGTAGACTATATCACTGCGCTCGCTGAATTCCTGGAAGGAGCAGGCGCTTCTGAACATCGTCCGACTTCGCTACGGTGACGCTCCGACTTTCATCGAGGTGTCCTCGATGATCAGCTCCTACACGCTGCAGGGACAGGTTACGGCGGCTGGACAGATCAGTTCGGACAGGACCACCACGATTCCCTCCGGGCTCGCGACTGTGGGCGGCAATGCGACATATGTGGATCGACCGACCATCACCTATACGCCGCTCATGGGTGACAGGTTCGCCAAGAGCCTGCTCAGCCCAATCCCGCCCGGTGCGATTTTCGAGCTGATCCAGGCCGGTTACCCGGCGGACTACGTTCTTCTGATGACGACCCGTGCGATCAACGGCATCTACAATCGTTCAAGTGTCGGCGGGGGGGCCCGCGAGGCCGATCCCGAATTCTACCCGCTCGTTGAGGCTCTGCGCCGCCTTCAGCTCTCCGAGGCGGTCAGTTTGCGGCTCGAGAAGCATGGAGCCGAAGAGGCGGGCGTCTTGATCTTATCGGGCCGGCAGACCGCCGAAGTGGAGCGGGACCTGCAGTACGTTATAGACACGTTGAGGATCAAGCCAGGCAAAAATGGCGAACTGACCCTTACCTTCGGTGCGCTGCCACGGAGCCCAGGCGAAATCGCCTTACTGTCCCGTTCCATGCTCGAGATCCTGCTCGAAGTCGCGGCGGGTATTGAGGTGCCCAGTGAGCATGTTTCGCGGGGGTTGACCGGTCCGGCCGGTCGGTTGGCGAACGCTCCAAATCCGCAGGACCGACCGCTCATCGCCATCCACTCCGCGGCAGCCCGGCCCCCCGAAGCATTTGCGGGCGTGCATTACCACGATACCTGGTATTGGATCGCGGACGATGACCTCAACTCGAAGCGTATTTTCACGTTCCTGATGATATTCTTCTCGCTCGCCGAGACCGGCGTGACACCTCAGACACCGGTGCTGACCGTGCCAGCCAGCTAGCACAGGGGCTCGGCAGCTGGAGCGTCCCGGCCGTCGATGCATGGCGCCCGCTCAAGTGACCACCCCTGCGAGAAGGCTCAGGATCTGCGCAAAGGGAAGGACAAGAAGCGCGAGCGGAAGACCCGGGAGGCACGCGACGATTGCCACCTGGAGTAGCTGTGTGCGCCCGACAGGAAAGATACTCATCTGTCGGACGACCATGAAGCTGCTACCCAAATCCACAAGGGACGACATGTCTGGGTTTCCTAGCGGCACCTCGCCGTCTGGCCGGTCCCGTTCGATCCATTTCTCGTGGAACAGCTTGTTGTGCTGTTGGACCAGCATGCCATAGGATCGAAGCCCCTCTCGTCGGACCCGAGCCAGGAGCGGAACAAAAATCAGCAGCGGCCCGAAGGTGACGAACTCGACAAAGACCAGATACGCGAACAACAAAGGCCCCATAGTGCGCAATGTGGCGATGTCCATGCCTTCGAAGCGGACACGAAACGCGATTTCGGCTGCGAGTACGCAGCTCAAGGCGAAAGGGAAGATCGACAGGGACACATGCGCGACACCAAGAAAACCCAACCCCGCCGCCATGTCGGAGTGAGTGGCGAACAGACTCAGCCGCAGCCGAGATACCTCCCAGAGGAACAGCGTCCAGATCGCCAGCCGCCAAAGCCATCGCAGCAGGAAGAATTGCACAAGGGGTATGGCAACGAATTGATACCACAATCCCGCGGGCGAAAGATGCAGCCCAGCGGGCGTTTGGATAGTGTGCCAAGTTGTGGCACCCACACCTCCAAGTTGTTCGATGGTAACAAACCAAGCGCCGAACATCGCGGCCACCAGGAAGAGGACCTCAGGCAGAACCGCGTCACGCCGACGCTGAGCGTGAGCCGCCGCCGCATGAAACGCTGGACGGTCTGCCAACTGGACGATCCCGGACTGAACGAACCGTAGGCCTGCAGCGCGAATGCGCGGACCCACCACGGTCTCTGCCGCGAATATCAGCGGGACAGCAATAAAGAAGCGAGCATAGGTTGCAAAGTCCAACAAGAGGGACGAGCGTGGCGTGGGGCCGATCGCATACCCCTCGAGACTTGCGAACAGGAGCAGCGGAACCCATGCGACGAAAATGAACGCGACGGTCCGGCGTCCCAAGCTCGGGCCCATTCCCTTGATGACCCCGATGCGTTGCATCAGGCGATAAGCCGGCCCTCCGAGCTCGAAGATCGGTTCAAGCTCCTGCTCAGGCGAAAGGCCAGGCACATCCCTAGCATCTCGCGTATCCAGCATGCCTTATCTCCAGTATGGTCGGATCGCGAGCGTGCCGGGCACCAGCGGAACATCAGGACGATTGAGCGTTGCCGACGCATCATCCATCGCCGCTAGGCTTCCTGCAGACCCAGGTACTGAAGACGTATGGCGCAGGATCATGCGCTCCTCATCCGTGGGGATGACCCATGCGGACACGGTCGAGGCGTCAGTGCTGATCCGTCCTTTGCCATCCGCGTTACGCTTTTCATCCAACTCCAGCCCCAACCAGCGGCACCCTGCTGAGACCTCGGCGCGCGTCGCCGGATCGTTCTCTCCGATGCCCGCGGTGAAGACCAGCGCATCGAGCCCGCCCAGTGCGGCGGCGAGCGAGCCGATCTCCCTGATGATCCGGTAGACGAACAATCCGATTGCCTCAGCGGCCGCCGGATCGGACGAGGCGCGCAGGCCGCGCATATCCGAGGAGATGCCGGAAACGCCGAGCAAACCAGACTGGCGGTAGATCAGGTCTTCGATGGCGCGTGCGTCCATCTTGTACTCGTCCATGAGGTAAACCAACACGCCGGGGTCGATGCTGCCGCAGCGCGTGCCCATCATCAGGCCATCTACCGCAGTGAAACCCATCGTACTCGCCACGCTGCGGCCCCGATGCACCGCACACAGGCTGGCGCCATTTCCAAGATGGGCGATCACCACTCGGGCTGCAGCCAGATCAGGGGCAAGCTGGCTCAAGCGGGACGTAACGTACTCATACGAAAGCCCATGAAACCCGTACCGGCGCACACCCGATTCGGTAAACCTGCGCGGAATCGCGAATGATTGAGCCAGAGGCGGTTGGCCCCGATGAAACGCAGTATCGAAGCAGGCGACCTGCGGTATGTGCGGCGCCGCTTCGGCAATCGCCTGGATAGGCGCAAGGTTGTGCGGCTGATGCAGTGGTGCAAGCGGCACAAGTGTGGTGAGCGAGGCTATGAGCTCAGGGTCAACCCGAACAGGCGCGGCGTATTTCGTTCCGCCGTGCACGACCCGGTGTCCGACGGCTACCACCGGCGTCCCCCGGATCAGCTCAGCGCCCGTCTTGAGGATCTCTCTGGTCGCCACGCGATGATCGAACCCCTCTGCAGGCCAGCTCTTCTCTGCAATCGCCTCGCCCTGAGCGTTCGTTACAGAAAGCCGGGGAGATACGCCGATCTGCTGTATCTGGCCACGAAACAGGAGTGACTCGCTGAGAGTCTATCCCATAGAGAGCGAACTTGATACTCGACGAGCCAGCATTGAGGACGACAATACAGCCGCGCATCGCGATCACATGTCCCCGGCTGTGGTGTAGGTATGCGGATCGCTAGGCAACAATGTTTGTGCCTCCGTCTACGTAGGTGGTTCCGCCGGTCACTCGGCGCGCAAAATACGTGGCCAGGTAGGCACAGGTGAAGCCAACGTCCATAATATCTACAAGCTCGCCCAAGGGGGCCTTCTGCGCTGCCTCGTTCAGGAGCAACTCGAAGTCCTTCAGACCGGACGCCGCTCGCGTCTTCAGCGGGCCTGGCGAGATCGCATGCACGCGAATGCCCAACGGACCAAGCTCAAACGCCAGATAACGGCACGCCGCTTCCAGCGCAGCCTTCACCGGACCCATGACGTTGTAGTTGGGCACCACCCGGTTGGCGCCATAATAGCTCATGGCGAACATACTGCCACCGTCAGTCATCAGCGGCGCCGCCAGCTTTGCCATGCGGATGAAGGAGTGGCACGAAATATCCATCGCCTTCGCAAATCCCTCGGCGGAGCAATCGAGTAGGCCGCCTTGCAAGTCCTGACGCGGGGCGAATGCGATCGAGTGCACCATGCTATCGAGCTTTCCCCAGCGCTCGCGGATTAGATCGAAAACTGCCTCAAGCTGGCCCGCAATGCCGACATCCAACGGCGCGGTTATTGATGCCTCCAATTCTTGTGCCAGAGGTTCAACGTAAGCCCGCGCCTTGTCGTTCAACCACGTGATCGCCAGATCCCCGCCGACGAGGCGAAATGCTTTCGCACAGCCATAGGCAATGGACTGGTCGTTGGCGATGCCGACAACCAACACTTTGTGCCCGGCAAGGATGGGTCTGATGGTTTCGCTCATGATAGGTTCCCTCAGCGTATAGCAGCAGCAGCGCTGGCACGGCGCGAAGCCGCGACCAGGACAGCAACCGCGCACGAAGCCAACCTGGTCAGCAAAGCGTCGGCACGACTGGTCAGGATGATCGGCACACGCGCCCCGAGGACGATGCCGGCAGCATCGGCGCCAGCCAGGAAGGACAGGCTCTTTGCAAGCATGTTCCCGGCCTCCAGGTCCGGCACCACCAGCACGTTCGCGCGACCGGCGACCGAGGAAACGATATTTTTGATCGCGGCGGCTTCGGGGCTGATTGCGTTGTCAAGAGCCAACGGGCCGTCCAGCAATGCGCCGGTGATCTGTCCGCGATCCGCCATCTTGCAGAGCGCCGCGGCTTCGATGGTTGAAAGCACCTTGGGGTTGACGTTCTCCATCGCGCTGAGGATCGCCACGCGCACTTCGGGCACCCCCATCGCGTGGGCAAGGTCGATTGCATTCTGAACGATGTCGATCTTGTCTTCCAACGTCGGCGCGATGTTCACGGCGGCATCGGTGATGATCAGTGCGTCGGTGTGGCCGGGTACATCCATGATGAAGCAGTGACTGATGCGCCGTGCGGTGCGTATTCCGGCGTCGCGCGACACCACGGCACCCATCAGCTCGTCGGTATGCAGGCTGCCCTTCATCAATGCTTCGGCTCGGCCAGATCGAACGAGCTCCACTGCTTTTGCCGCGGAATCGTGGCTGTGGGAGGCATCGACAATCTCGAGCCCATTGATATTGATTGCCGCACGCGCCGCAACGTCACGAATGCGCGCCGCCGGGCCCACCAGGATCGGAATAATTAAACCAAGCCGTGCCGCCTCAACGGCGCTTTCCAACGAGACATCGTCACAGGGGTGCGCAATGGCCGTTGTCACCGGCGGCTGGCGCTGCGCAGCCTGGACTAGACGCTCATATTTCTCGTGGCGGCGGGTGCCAGGCCGGATCGCGCTATCAGGCATGGATGGCTTCCCCTTTGGCAGGTTTTTCAGTCTTTACGTCGAACAGGGCCTCCACCCGGTTGAGGCGGCGCTTGCCTTCCTCCGACAGCGCTCCTCTTGCCGCTGTCATTCGGTGCAGCGCGTCCAATGCCGTCCGTCGCTCGTCCATATTCTTCGGCAACAGCTTCGGGATCGCGCGGACGGCACGTTCTTCATCAAGACAAACCAGCAAGTACTGTTCTTTCAGCAATTCCTTGAGTTGGCCCATCGTGCGCCGCTTTCCCGCTGATTGTCCCGCGCGAATTTCCTGCAGCATCCTGAAACCGCGTTCATCGACGCTGCCCTCGGGCAAGCGGACGTAAAGGAGGGAACGGAGCGCTGCTTCCACTAATCCCCCAACCTCGAAGCGTGTGTCCAACTCGGAATGCAGCCGCGCCTCCGCCGCCTCCCGGACCAGGTCCCGCTCGATGTGCTGCCGTGCCGGTGGGACTTGCGGACCGAGACCGACCATCGCCTGGAGGAGAGGCGATCCGTACGTGTTCAGGAACAGCGCCTCGGTCATCGTGTCGCGGGCGTTGCCGTACGCCTCCAGGCAGGTGCTGATCCAGGAAGACATCGCCTTTTCCGCAGCTAGCAGCGGGTTGTCGGATGCCACGGGCTGTCGGGCACCACGGACCGCATCCGCCATCACCTTTATCGGCTGCATCAACGGGTTCTGGTCGGAGAACATGGCGAACCGCAGCCGGTTCGGGTGCATCTGGCGGATTGCATCCGCTGTCTGCTGAGTCGTCATGGCGCGGACTGTTGGCCCGAGAAGCGTCAGGTACAGACCATGCGTCACCTCCGAAACACGCGCCGCCGTAGCGAACCGCAGATCGTCCTCCGGGCTGTTGGCACCGAGAGCGCGGATATCGTTCAGTGTTCGCGCCTCGAGCCTGAACAGATACCGCCCCTGGATCAGCTCGGGGTTCGCGATATCCTGATCAACCTCGGTGATGACCGCTTCGTATAATCCGGGCGGCATCAGATCGATCATGTCCATGCAAGAAGTGAATTCGCCGTGCTCCTTGGTCGCGACCTTGCCGGACACGAAGATGCCGAGATGCCCGATCGTCTGGTGCAACGTATAGACGATTGTTTGTCCGTTCGCGACGATCTCCCTCTCGTGGTCATAGAGATCGGTGATCCAGCCCAGCGCCTGCTGCGGCGGGGTGATGTTGTCGCCCCAGGAGCAAAACACGATGATCGGGGACTTGATGTTGCGGAGATCGATCCGAACCCCGTCTGACGTGCGAAGCTCGCCGGTGGCCAGCTTGTTGCCGACGAACAGGTTGTCAGCGATCCACTGCATTTCCTCGGCATTCAGCAGAACCGGGCTACCCCACCAAGTCTCGAAATCCAGGAATCGCGGAGCCTCGGTATCGACGTTTGAATAGACGTTGTAAGCTTTCTGCCAATACGTGTTGGCTGGATTCAGAGATTCGAAATTGGCAACCAAGTGGGCCCCGTCGAAGATACCATGTCCAATGTCTCCGGCGAGCGCAGTCATCCAGGTGCCGCCGAGTACGCCTCCCAGGTAGCGCAGCGGGTTCTTGCCGCGTACGCCGGCCCAATAGGAGAGCGGCGAGCCCGCCAGCATGATCGGCCCCGCGAGGTCGGGTTTAATGGCTGCCATCATCATAATCTGCCACCCGGCCTGGCAGTTGGCTATGATCACCGGCTTGCCCTCGGCAAGCGGATGGCGTGCTGCAACGTCCTCTACGAACACGGCTTCCGCGCGGCAGACATCCTCAATGGTCTGCCCTGGCACGGGCTCGGGCAGGAAGCCGACAAAGTAGCAGGGATGGCCGGCAGCGAGTGCTACACCAATTTCGCTATCCTGCTTCATTCCACCAATTCCCGGACCGTGGCCAGCGCGGGGATCGACGACGATGAAGGGGGCCTTTGTCGGATCGGTAGTCGCCCCTTCGGGCGGCTCGATCCGGACCAGCACATAATTCACCGGCCTCGGCAGCGTGCGGCCGTCGCGCACCAATTCGACCTTGAAGTCAAGCACATGCGGAACCTTGCTGGCAGTGTGCTCAAGGTAGGTGTTGCCGCGCTCGCGCAATACGTCAAACAACAGGATGGAGCGCTGCCAAGCGTCCAGAAAATATTCCTGGACCGCGCCGAGTCCGGGCCAAGCCGATATCATCATTCTCTCCTGCTGGTCTGAGGCGTTCGACTAGCGCGCTTGCGCGCAGCAGCATTGATCTGGATCAATGAGCTTCTGGCCCCCAGCTCTATGCTAGTCAAGCTTGCGCGGCGGGCGTCTATCCGGATTCGGCAAGACGGGTATTCCGCTGCAGTTCATGCAGGTGGGCGAGATGAGCAAAAGGAGGACCACATGGACGATCTTAGAGTTGCACCTGAACAAGTTGCCACGGATCCGTCGGCAGGGCTCCAGCAGTTCGCCCGGCTGTTTGCTGGAGGTCAGTTGACGGAACTGAACGAAGAGCTCGCGCAGTTCATGACTGCTCGCCTGATGCGAAACCTCGTCACGATGCAGGCAATGTCGCAGTGTCGGGGGCCTGCGGAATTCATCGAACTGCAACTGCGGTGGGCACAGGAGACGTTCGACGATTACATGCACGAGGCAAATCGGATGATGGAGCGTAACGGCGGGCTGGGATGCCTGGTTGGAGGTCAGTCGTACAAGGGCGTTGCCAAACAGGGTGCCACAAAAGTGGGAGCCAAATCGGGGGCCTGAACATCGGCGGAGCCGGCGTGGGAGCTGTACGAGGCTATCAGTGCGGCGTTGGAATGCCTTCTCGAATTCTCGCCGAGAAGCCTGGGTCGTCATCGGCGCGAACCGCCCTCTCGTGAATTCTGGAGAGAGCACGCAGTTTTTCGAAGGACATGCTCGTATCAATGGCGCCGAGGTCATAGGCGTAATTGGGTAGATATCCGGAAAGCAGGATGCGGGGATCGATGGGCAGACCGGGGTGAATGACGCGAACCATCTGAAACACCAGTGTGGTGCAGTTGCTGGTAAGCGTGTTGTAGAAGCGCGGATGTCGTGCGATGTCGTTTATTTCTGCCACGTATCTACGCAACAGTTTCTGTGCATTCGCTGGTGACATGCGAAGATGGTAAATTCGCACGTCCTCGCCTCGAATATTGCTTCGCACCCGTACTACATCGCGCTCATCGGCAGCGATGATTGCGAGCTCATATTGTTTGAAGAATCCGGCCAATGGCGAGTACGCCTCATGACGCTCCTTGCGGATTTCGATTGAAAATGCCAATCCGGAGCCGTCCTGGAAGCCGAAGCTGATGATGGTATGGGCGATCACCTCGCCGGCCCAGTAGGACATGATAAGATCGACGTTTGTTAGATGAGACAGGCTGTAGGTCCGAGTTTCCCATCGCTGGTCGAAGTCGGTGTCGCTGCGCCAGGTGAAGTCACGCACATCGCTGACTACTACCCGGTCTCCATCGATCGTCGCCCTGGCAGTGCGGGCGACATCAGGCGCCCAATCGCGATCGTTCGACGGTTTGATCCTGGCCCACCAGACGAAGACGATGGCTACCAGCACCGCGTAAGCGCAGAGCGTACGCCATCGCCAAGTGCTGGCCAGGCAACTCACGGTTGCCGGAGCCAGGACAAACATAGCTCCGCCCAGCAGATCGCGGATAATAGCATTTGTCGGAAACCGAAACCACACCGCGAGCGAACACCAGGCACCCAGCAGCAGGATTGCGACCACCAGGAGAGTGAAGCCGATCCACCGGGCGAGCCGGCCGATGAAAGGCTTCACCTTGCGGGCTCCAAAACACTATCCGCGGACGCCATGGGCTGCTGCGGGCGTGCACCCGTGGTAGAAACCGGGGAGCAACCGTGCGGGCAGGTCTTTGCCAGATGCAGCAGAAGAATGCGGCGAACTTCGGCGACAGTGTTCGGATTCGACTGGACAGAATGGCCAGACCGCACAACCAGCTCGGATTCCACGCCACCGATATGCGCGCTCTTATACGTCACGACGCCGTCGCTGCCCGTCTCGATGGGTCCGTTGCCCTGCACCGCGATGATGGAATTAACGGCCACATTCGGCGACATCGGGATCGCCGCAAACACCTGCAAAATCGGGTTGCTCGGTGTCATCCCCCAGACGCTGCTAAAACCCTGGACACCACGGTTGAGGCGCAAGGCATCGATGTTGCCTTGCACGATTTCAGTCAGGCCCGTTGTCAGCCGGATTGGCAGTGTGACGAAGCGCGCGGCCAGTTGACCGATCCACGATCCGGCGACGTAACTGCCATGCTGCGGCGTGGCGATGAAGATCACACGCCGCACCTCCGGCAGCGGCTTTACAAACAAAGCCTGGCGCAGCAACTCGCGAGTTGATTCCGAGACGCGAAACTGGTCCAGCGGTTTGGAGCTGAACGCGTCCCACAGTCGTGATCCACTGTCGATCACCAGCATCTTGGCCAGGAGTCCGCCCTGGCTGTGGCCGATCAGGACCATGTCGTGCAAAGCCGGATTCGTGCCTTGCGGGTCCAGCTTGTGCACCGCCAATTCCAGGGCCGTTCGCAGTTGGAGGGCAGAGAAGGGTATTGGGATCCCGGTATTGTAAGAAAAGAGCCAGAACTGGAAGTGATCGCGGATGACGGGATCGCTCTGCAAGTCGTTGATCAGATCGGCCCAACGGCCGGCGCTGGATGCCGTGCCGTGGATAAACACAACCGGTATTTGGTCAGGTGCAAATGGCTGAAGTGCGACCAGTTGTGAGGGAGAACGATCGAAGAAATCGCCACGCAGGAACCCAGCGTATTCGCTGCTCCAGATCTTCGGGTCACTCAATCCGTAAGCGAAAGCGGCGGTTGGATCGGCTTGCAGTGGAACCGATTGCTCGCGAACCTGCACTTCGCTCGGTTCATAGGCGGGATACAGGTCGATTCGGCCGTGCAGATGCCCTTGAGCGAAATCGCGCGGAGCAAGATCGACGCGAAGCAAAGCTGTGACCGGGACCTTCAGATTGGGATCTACCTGGAATCCTGTTTCCTTGACATTCGACGAAATGCCTGCGGCGAGCGAGGCACCAATTCCGTAATAGCGGTAACGGCTCCGCAGACCGGTGACGCGCAGCTCGTCGGCCGGGTTGAAATCTGACAGAACGAGGTTATCCCACCGGGCAGTCGCCGAGTCGAATACGATGTCAATGGTCCCGAATGGAAGCTCGTATGTGCCGGAGCTGAACACGACCCGGGAGCGGTCCGCCGACGCGAAAGCGGACGTAAGACTGCGGTTGTAGATATCGGTCGCTATTCGTACTCGGGGATCGAACTCGTTGGGCCTTTGAGTCGGGTCATTCGGGAAAAGAAAGGTAAAGGCATAGATAGCGGCCGCAAGGTAGTAAGGGTTCTTGTCAGTATGCTCGGCATAACGGAAGGACATCTCGGCGAGGGCGAAGACGGCATCAGGGCTCGGCTCGCCATTTACGACTGTGCGGTGCAGGATGGCGATCGCCGTCTCCGGGTCGCTTTTGTAAAGCTGCCACAGGTCCCGCTGCTGCAGGACGATTTGCGTCTCGGGACTGATCTGGCCGGAGGAGATGACGTTGCTAGTCAGCTCGCGTTGTACGGCGCCCGGATTGACACGTTCGACCTGGATGGGTGTGGCGCAGGCGGCAAGCAGGATCAGAACGCCGGCACAAACGGTCAGTGTCGCACGGTGCCACGTGGGTCGGGGCGGCTTACCTTGCATCAAGCAAGCCGCCAGGGTTTAACGACGTGTTCGAGAGAATGGGACCGTGTTGGACAAGGAAGCTTATGTGTTCAAGGAGACTCTCCGGAATGGTACGCCCGTCACCTTGAGGGCGGCGCGCGCCGATGACGGCCCCAGGATCCGGCGAGCCTTCAAGCGTCTCGACCGCGACACGGTTTATACTCGCTTCTTCGGATACAAGGCAGACGTCAGTGACGCCGAGCTGGAGCGGATCACAGGCGCGGATTTCGATCGTGACGTTGCCCTGCTGGTCACGACTGGATCGGGGGACGACGAGGTGGTTATCGGCGGCGCCAGCTATTTCACAGTGGAAGCCGGCCCTTCGGCTCGCAGTGCCGAAATCGCTTTTACGGTGGAGGAAGACTATCAGGGGCTCGGGGTGGCCAGCCTTCTGATGCGGCACATTATCCGCATTGCCCGCGAGAACAATCTGACCCACCTTGTGGCTGACGTACTTGTTCACAATCTGCCAATGCTGGCAGTCTTCAAGCGCAGCGGTCTGCCGATGACAATACGGCGCCAAGGCGATGTAGTGCATGTGACATTGTTGCTGTAACCCGAGAACGCCGATGCGGACGGACAGGTTGTCCATCACTGAGGACCCGTGTCGGGTGGCGCCTTATTCATCGGAACGGCGATCACGGTGCAGGTTACATTCGGACCTTTAATATTGGCAACAATCCGCCCATCGTCCTGGGCTTTTCCTTCGATCGTAGCCGTTCTTTCCTGTCCGCCCATTTCCGTCGCGATCATACTGAACGTATGATGTGGCCGATCCACCCCTCCAAACGCCTTTGTCATTGTCTTCATATGATCCCACGCGATCATCCCTGCCAGGGTGTCGCTCGCGCCTCCACAACGATATACCAGTCCAGGGAGGGGCATCCGGCTATCGCCTGCGAATGGCGCACATAAACGCTTCCCTCCGGCATTTGTGCCGAAACCGGGCTGAGAGATGCACCGAAGATCAGGGTACTCCGCGCAATCAGTTTCCAGGCGGTCATAGGGCGGTCCTCAGCCCGGGTCTCGCACGAGATGATTTGCCGGAGCCTGTTCCTCCGCCGGTTTTGCGGAGGGGCGCGCCGACGAGCGAAGCCACTCGCGCATACCCTGGAAGATTACGTACAAGGCCGGGATCGCGAAGATTCCGATGAATGAAGCGGATATCATGCCTCCGAAGACCGGGGTTCCGACATCACGGCGCGCCAGTTGCGAGGGACCGACGGCTACAACCAGTGGCAGCAGTCCCAGGATGAAGGCGAACGACGTCATCATGACCGGGCGAAACCGCAGACGAGCGCCCTCGGTTGCCGCTTCGAGCAGCGGAATACCCTCGGCGCGCCGCTCCTTCGCGAACTCCACGATCAGAATGCCATTCTTGGCGGCGAGTCCGATTAGCACCACCATGCCGATCTGCGCATAAAGATCGAGGGTGAGGCCTGCTAGCACCATAGCAAAATAGGATCCTAGCACCCCGATCGTCACCGACAGCAGGACCGGGACCGGGATGGTCCAACTCTCGTACTGCGCCACCAGGAACAGGTACGCAAACAATACCGCGAAGCCAAGGATGATGGCGGTCTTTCCTTCAGCGCGCTTCTCCTGGAACGAGATGTCGGTCCAAAGGCCGGTGTATCCCCGTGGCAGCGTATTCCGCGCAACCTGCTCCATTGCCGCCAGAGCCTGACCGGAAGAGACGCCTGGCGCGGGGCTACCCTGAATCGTCACGGCGAGCCGGTTGTTGTACCGAATCAGCGCCTGTGGTCCGATTATCGGTTGCACCTCCACCAGGCTGCGCAGCGGTATCATCTGGTTATCAGCGCTGCGGACATTGATCCGATAGATGTCGTCCACAGCAGAACGGTCCTCGGCCTCCCCCTGCACCTGCACCTGCCAGGAACGGCCAAACAGGTTGAAGTCGTTAACATAGTACCCGCCTAGCGAAGCCTGCAGCGCCTGGAAGATTGCTGACGGTTCTACCTTCAGAATTTTTGCCTTCTCCCGATCGATATTAAGGTAGATCGACGGCGTGCTAGCCGAAAAGGTGCTGAACACCCGACTGAGTTTTGGGTCCTGATTTGCCGCGACCAGCAGGCCTCGCAGCACTTGCGCCAGGGCAGCAGGACTGCCACCCCCGGTGTCCTGCAACACGTAGCTGAAGCCGCCACCGGTACCGAGACCGATGATTGGCGGAGGCGCCAGCGGTACCGCCCGCCCGCCGCGCAACTGGCGGAATTTCGTCCCGAGTCGTGCGATAATCGCCGGGGCCGTCTGGCCAGGCTCTGCCCGCTCCTCGAATGGCTTCAAGGAGACTATGAGGAATGCGGCGTTTGCCTGCGAGTAGTTGTCGATAAAGTTCAGCCCGATCGTCGCCGAATAATCAGCAATGGCCGGTTCTTGCTTCAAGATGTCCTCAATCTGGCGTACGACCTGTGTCGTACGACCGATCGAAGCCCCATCTGGCAGTTGCACGACAACGAAAAAGGCGCCTTGGTCCTCCTCCGGCACGAAGCCAGTGGGGGTTATTTTTCCCAACGCCCAGATCCCGGCCATCGACACGGCGACCATAACCAGGCCGATAATGGAAATCCGGACAAGCCTGGCCACGATGGCGCCGTAGCCGTCCCGCACCCAGTCGATGCCACGCATCAGCGCCCCGATCGGCCCACGACGCGGGCCATGATGCGGACGCAGAAACAGCGCACACAGCGCGGGCGATAGTGTCAAGGCGTTGATCGCCGAAAGGAACATGGCAACCGCGACCGTAACCGCGAACTGTCGGAACAGCTCACCCGAAATGCCGGGAATGAATGCCACGGGGACAAATACCGAGAGCAGCACGAGCGTGATTGCAATGATGGGTGCAAAGATCTGTCCCATTGCGACCTTGGTCGCTTCGGCGGGCGATAATTCGGGATGGTGCTCCATCACCTGCTCGACAGCCTCGACTACCACGATAGCATCGTCCACAACGATGCCTATCGCGAGCACGATCGCCAGCAGCGAGACGGTGTTGGCCGAATAGCCGATGGCATTCAGTACGGCGAACGTGCCGATCAGGCTGACCGGCACTGCAATGGTGGGAATAAGCGTAGCGCGCAGACTACCCAGGAACAGGTAGACGACGAGCACGACCAGAATGAAGGCCTCGATCAGCGTCTTCTGCACCTCGTAAATCGTGGCCGTGACGAATGTGGTCGGGTCGTAGGTCACTTTCCAGGCGAGGTCATCCGGGAAGCTTTGGGCTGAATCCTTCATGAACTGTTTGACGCCACCAAGTGCGGTCAGCGCATTGGCGCCAGGCGCCTGATAGATCGCGATCAGCGCCGCTGGCGTGCCATTCAATCTGGTAGAGCGATCAAGGTTCGCCGCGCCCAGTTCCAATCGTGCAATGTCCCCCAAGCGCAGCACGGATCCGTCCGGATTGGTCCGGATCACGATCCGCTCGAACTCGGCGACCGATGACAACCGCCCCTTCGTCTGAACATTGAGCTGCAACTGCTGGTCATTGGAAATTGGACGGGCGCCGATCCGTCCGACCGCGGCCTGGATATTCTGTGACTGAATCGCATTGATGACATCGGCAGTAGTCAGTCCGAGCCCGGTCAGCCGATCCGTGCGCACCCAGGCGCGCATCGAATAGTCCTGCGGTCCGAACAGCGTCGCGTCCCCGACTCCAGGCGTGCTCCTGATCTGATCCAGCAGGTTGATGGTCGCGTAATTCGAAATGAACAGTTCATCATGCGTTTGCTTCGGCGAATAGAGCGCAATGACGCCGAGCAGGGCGGAGGACTGCTTTTTTACGGTGACGCCCTGACGTCGAACGTCCTCTGGCAGCTTCGAAAGTGCCACCTGAACGCGATTGTTGACGTTGACGGTATCAATATCCGGATTCGTACCGAGCTCGAAGGAGACCTTCAGCGAGTAGCTGCCGTCGTTCCCGCTTACGCTCTTCATGTAGATCATCTTGTCGACGCCGATTACCTGGCTTTCGATCGGCTGCGCGATCGTGGCCTCGACTACGGCGGCCGATGCGCCCGGATAACTGGTCGTCACCGCCACTTGTGGCGGCACGATGTCCGGATACTGCGAGATTGGGATCGCCAGCAGCGACAACAGTCCGGCAATCGTCATGAGAATGGCAATGACGGTCGCCAGCCTGGGCCGGTCGATGAAGATGGTCGAGAACATCGGGTCAGCCCTGGCTGAGTGGAGGTGGCGCCTGGCTGGCGATAACGGGCGTGCCAGGCCGCAGGCTTTCCATGCCCTGTACAATCACTTGCTCGCCGCCCTTGAGGCCGTCATCGACGATCGCGTCCGGGCCTGACTCGCCACCCAGCTTCACGCGCTTGACCGCTGCTTTTCCATCCTCGACCACGAATACGTAAGTGCCTTGCTGATCGACTATCAGCGCTGATTGAGGTACAAGAACTTTCTCCTCGGGCTTTTCGGCCTCGACAGAAACTCGCACGAGCTGACCATCGATGAGCGAGCCATTCGGGTTTGGCAGGCTCGCCCGAACCAGAACGGTATCAGTCGCCCGATCCACCTTCACATCGATGAAGTTGATCAGGCCCGTCTGGCCATACGTCGAGCCATCCGAAAACCGTATGCGTACCGCGACCGCCTGCTGCTTTGCCTTGCGCTCCTCCTGCTCGACCTTCAGGAATTCGCGCTGACTCACCGGAAACGTCACATACATCGGGTCACGACTAACCATCTCGGTTAATGGACCGCTGTCGGGCCCTACCACGTTACCCTTGGTGAACCTGGAACGCCCGACTTCTCCGCTGATCGGGGCGCTGATCTCCGTGTAACCAAGATTGATCTCAGCGGTTTTAAGGTTTGCACTCGCGATAATCACTTCGCCCTGCGCGGTTTTCTCGGCTGCTACGTCCCTATCCAGCGTTGCCTGGGAGGCAGTGTTTGTTTTCACCAGCTCCTCAGTGCGTGCGCGTTGTGCCGATGCATTGGTGTATTTGGCCTGTGCCTCCAAAAGCGCACCGCGCGCCTGCATCACCGCCGCTTGAAAGGTATCCGGCTCGATGCGGTAAAGCATGTCGCCTTCCTTCACCAAATTGCCTTCCTTGAACAACACCTGTTGCAGGAAGCCCGTCACGCGCGCACGGATGTCCACGTGTTCGATCGCTTCCACGCGACCGACAAATTCGGTCGCGCGGGTTATCGGTCGTACTTCAGCCGCAACGGTACCAACAGGGATTGCGCTTGGCTGTTGTGCCTGACTGGGTAGCGCTTGCGCTATTGCGCCGAATAGAGCTGCCGTAGCGATGTAGCGAAGCATTCGCGTCCTCTGCACCTGATCCTGGATCATCCTGCGGATTGCTGCTTTCGGCATATGGCGATGGCCTCAGGTCGGGGGGTGACTCAGGGTCACGGACGGGGGTTCTCCAAAAATGGAGCGGTAGGTCGTGGAAAACCTGCCAAAGTGAAAGAAGCCAAATTGGGCGGCAATTCCGGTAACTGTCGTGATATTCGGGTCAGCCAGTCGTAGTTCTCGCTGCGCCAGATTCATGCGGCGGAGCTGCAAGAATTTTTTTGGTCCCATTCCAAGGTGCTCATGACAGCAAAGCAGTAATGTCCGGTCCGACACGCCGATGGCGGCGCAAATTTCGGCAACATAGAGTGCCCTATCGGGATTCTCGTCGAGCACACGACGAAACCGACGCATGACCGTTTCGTGACATCTGTGTGCCCATCTTTCTTCCCGGGGTTCCGCGCCGCACAGACACTTCATCATCGCTTCGACCAGCGACTGCTCCACTGAGCGCGCCACTTCGGTGTGTCCTATCACCAACAGCTCCGCCTCAGCCAGGGCGCTGGCTTCCGCGTGCAGACGCAGAAGGTTGGTCATTGCCGTTATCGGCGGCGTAACCCGCAAGGTCTCGCGCGGTGGCGTCAGGTCGCAGCCGGCGACCGCTATCCCCGCTGCAGCCATGTCTTCGATGGGCAACGACATTGCCCCCCTGAAGGTGGGCCCGGTGGAGCGCTCATGATAACTATGCGCATGACTGTGGCGCAGCAAGCCGGTCGTTGGCATGGCTAGCCCATCGACCATCACATCTGGCCCAGGCCGAGTAAGAAAAGTAATGAAAGCCCGCGTTGGCACCTGCGTCAGGTGTTTTACACACGGCCCGCTTTCCTCTCCCAATGCGATCCAAAGGCGATTGAACACGACGCGGACCGAGCGTGCCGAAAACGGCCCGCTGCGGGTCGGGACAACCTCTACCCGCGCGCCGACAAAGGCTGATTTGTACCGCTCTGAATCCGGGTAACTCTGGACGGAACTCGACACCATCCGGCAACCCCCCGCGCCCCGGATTTGCCGTATGACATGCGGTTACGAGCCTCATAGACCCAAGTCAATCGAAATCGCGGGGATTGGCGCCCGCAAACCGGTTGTGCAACGCGATAGCGGGCACTCCTCGGTGCGGGGGATGCCGCAACGTCTCGAACGGAAGTTCGCCATACAACTCCCGATATGCGCCAGCGAACCGGCCAAGATTGCCGAATCCGAAGCGTTTCGCAACGTCCGCGACACGTGTGGTCTGCGGAGTGCCTAGGCGTAGGGTGTGGTTCGCCAGTTGCATTCTGTGTAGGCGGACGTAACTCATCGGGCTCATCCCCAGATGCTCCGCGGAATATTTGCGCAGGAGCCGGTCCGAAACGCCGAGCGCTGCTTTGATGTGTGGCACGCTGAGGTTGCCCTCAGGGCGATTCCGGATCAGCTCCTCAAATCGGGCCATCACGTCCAGTCCCCGACGCATCGTTGGTGCGGCCAGGCTGGCCGGTTCCGAGGACAGGCACTCCACCAGAAGGTGGATCAGTTGCTGCTCCAGGCCATGCGCGGCCTCTGCACCGATGACCGGCCCCGACCGGGCATGGGTCGTTCGTATTGCGGCCAAATAGAGGCGGCGGAACTGCCTCTCCGGACCGGAGCGAGGTTGCCAGCGGCAAACCCCGGGCGGAACCTCTATTGCCGTGCCAGTCAATGCGCCGCTATAGCGGGTGAACTCCTGAACCGGCAGCCATATGCCTCCCCAGTGGCAGGGACCTTCGGTCCGCATGTGCGCGCATTGGCCGGCACCCAAAGTTATCAGCTCCTTGCTGTGCAGCCTGATGCCGCCCCAGGTTGGGGGGACGCTGCACTCGATCGATAGCCCCACCAAAATGGCCTCCGACGGAACTCGTATGAAGGCGATGCGAGGAAGGCTCTCCTCAACAGACACAAGTCGCAAATGATCCAGCTTGACCTCGGTTGACCGCGCCCGAAATCGACCACCTCTGGTGAAAACAAAGCCGATACTCCCATCCGCAGACATCGCGGCCTGGAATTCCTGTGGTTCGCTGCAAGTCGAGGTTACGCTGCTCCGCACGTTTCCATCTCACTCCGCAGAGCCGCTGTTGTCGGGCCAGGGGGGCCCCGCCGCGGACCCGGGGGCTATCCAATTTCGGCAAAAGACGCATCTCGGATCGGAGGACTCCACCTATTTGCCGAATTTGGATAGTCGGCCGCGCGATTAACGTGTTGGGAGTACACTAAACGTGAAAGGAGCTGATTTAGTGCCCAGCGCCCAGGCGGGACGCGTGGTTAATCCACGCCGTGGCCGGCCAGGGGGGAGAGGGAGGAGCATGCAATGAACGAAGCAAGCGAGGCAGGACCGCGCCGCATCGAGGCCTTCTTCTCCACGCCCGCTGCACGCAAAGATCGCTGGCGTGAGCTGGTCGATGCGGCCAGAGCATGGGCTACAGGCACCGACGCAACGCAGCGCAGGCACTCGCCCGATACAGGATTCGCCCTTCCGCTGGAGAATACAATCGGAATGAAAAAGGAGACGATAATGCCACCGATCCAAGTAACGCGGATACTCGCAACCGCGGCCGTTGTGAGCCTTTTTGCAGCTTACTCTGCAACAGCTCACGCAGACGGCTTTACAAGCCCGCCAACGAAGCTTTGCAAAGCAGGCAGTAGCGTGGTGCCTGTTCCGGATTACTTCACTGTTAGAGATTGTTATAATCTGAATGGAGCTGGGACAGGGCTCGCAGGTTGTCTCAGGCCCGATGGCTCGATGGCGTTCGCTGACAAGGCCGATTCCGTGCCTTCTGACAACGATAATCCGTCACCCGGCCACTCTTGCGGGTGGAAGATCGACTAAGCTGGCGAGGGGCAATCCGGGAGGCGATATCCGAGCCCAATCCCGCGCCAGATCGACGCCTAACTTACCCCCGCGATGGCCGACTTAGCCGTGCATTCGGGGGTCCCGGACAATCGGATTCGAAGGATCAATGCACGACGTTACAAGGAGGACCAAATGAAACAGCTGTTCCTGTTGGGGATATCACTCCTATCGGTCTCGGCTTGTGCCCCACAATCACCGCCGCCGCCGGCTCCCACTACCGTCTTCGACGGAACTTACGGTCATGGTGCCGTCACCGCGATGAGCCCTCCTGGATGCCGAAAATTAACCCTCCCGCCAAATTTGACCATAACGAACGGTTCGGCCCTGTTCCAGTGGGACGTTCTTACGTTTCAGGGAAATGTAACTCCACAGGGCGCATTGGCGATGAACACGGCCTCGGGTCAGACGCTCCAAGGACAAATCGATCCTCATTTCGTGCTCACAGCTCGTCTGGCCGGTCCGAACTGCACCTACGACGTAACTTGGAGCCGGGTGAGCTGATCTCGGCGCAAGGGGCTTAGTCTAATGAGTGCCCAGCGCCCAGGCGGTTAATCCACGCCGTGGCCGGCCAGAGTTCCTGCGTGCGCTGTGGGCAGAATCCGACTGCATTCGGATCCCGTGCCGGGCTAGAGCGCAGGGCGCGCGGCCCTGCATTGATTTGCCTCAATGATCCCGCGGTACTGCGCCCACTGCGTGGTTGCTTGGTGCGAGTTGGCGTCCGGTCGGCTTCCTCTGTGATGACGCGACTCACGGCTGGCAGCCGGCGACCCACACATCATAGACCGGGTTCTGCAGCATCGACAGCCACGGGTCATTCGCCAGTGTCCAGCCGCGGAATCCCGGCTCGTCATTATGGCTGTCGTTGATCACCAGGAACGCTGTCGCATTGGCCGGCTGGTCGGGCGGCCGGACCAAACAGGACTGGACAGTGATGGTCAGGGGACCATAGCTCGCCGACTGCCCCACTTTCACCGTTAGATCCTTGCTGAGCGCATCGATCTTGTTCAGCACAATCAGCCGCGCTGTCGTCTCCGGCACCCAGTTATTCGGATATTCCGGCGGTGCCTCGGGAGGCGATGGCTCCGCGGGGGCCGGGGTTTCGGCCGCCTGCGCGGGAGCCTCAGCAGCCGGTGCGGGTGCAGCCGGGGCAGGCCCAGCAGAGGTGGATGCCGGCGCAGATGTGGCCGACGGAGCGGATGCAGTCGGAGTGGAGGCGGGGGGCGTGGTACTCGACGCCGGCGGAGTCGGCGGTATTGGGGGTGCCAGGGGGGTGGCGACAATCGGTACCGATTGCTCCGAAGGCGGCGTTGTGGGCGCCTCCTGATAAGGAGTTGAAGGAGTCGCCTGATACGGCGCCGCTGGGGCAGCCTGATAGGGCGGGGCCGGGGCAGCCTCATAAGTAGGCGGGGCGGTTACGGTGGGGGGCAGCAACGGGATCGGCGCTCCGTTCTGCCCGGGCGCCACACCCGGCCACTGGGACGCCAGTCCGGCCAGCGCGACCACGAGCCAACGCGAGGGCGGGTTCCTCATAGTTGCCGCGGGCCCGTCATCCGCTCCTCGTCGCCGCGCGCTTCGGGCTCTCGAGCGCATCGACCATGCCCAGCAGAATGCGGCGCATCGCCTGCTCATCGACACCCATCAGAACCGCGTCCTCGAAAGTGTCCTGCAGCGCTTGCGCCAGCTCGGCGTGGTTTTCTGAGAGCATCTTCAGCTTTTCGCGGCATGAAACGGGCGTGCCGTCGGGCTGCGGCCAGACCGAAGGTGGCGGCATCATGGCTGCGCTCCGGGGGCGGGGGTTGCCGACCCGCCTTGGGCCGGCTGTCCACCGCCCTTTCCGTTGCTGGTCATCGCGTTCACCATGTTGGTCGCGCTGAAGATGAACTTGCCGAGCAGGTCCTGCAGGCTAACTGCGCCCTGGGTGATGGTGATCGACTGGCCCGGCCGCAACATCGCCGTGTCTGCGCCTGGCTGTACGGCTAGATAAACTCCGCCGAGCAGGCTCTCGCTCGCCACTTCGATGCTGCTGTCCTTGGGCAGCTCGATGCCGTCGCGGATCGTCATCCGCACGTCGGCAAGATAGGTCTTGGGGTCGATCGACTCGTTGTCCACCACGCCGATCTTCACTCCGGCCAATCGCACGTCGGAACCGACCGCAAGCCCGGCAATATTGCTGAATTGCGCATGCAGCGGGTAGCCGGTGCTGATTGAGGTGCGGCCCGAATTGGCGATGGCGTAGGACAGGAAGCCGGCCGCGGCGATCAGCACCACCAGCCCAGTTAGCACCTCGGCGAGATTGCGGCGGACCATCAGGAGCCGGGGGTCCAGGCTTCGTAGTCGCCGGTCGCCGGCGCGCGGTGCCCACCTTCGTAGTCGTGTCCAGGCGGGCGGTAGCTCTCGGGCGTGCCGGTCAGGTTCGGCAGGTGAGGCTTCTGCCAGGGCCGCCGCGTCGAGGCCGGTATCGGTGTGTCGGTGGTGTAGTGCAGCCAAGCGTGCCACTCGGGCGGCACCTTGCTCGCTTCCGGCACACCAACGTAGGCGACCCAGCGGCGCCGCCGCCATCCGGGCCGACCCCGTCGTTCCTCATAATAAATGTTGCCGTCCGCGTCGCGCCCGACCTGGCGGCCGCGCAGCAGGGTGAACAGCCTGGTGCCGATATTCATGCCGGGCGATATACGAAGCCCTTCGGGTTCGGTCCACCGACCGTGCGCTGATCGAATCATCTACAGTATTTTGTGGTCAATCGGCTTGTGGACCGCAAAATGCGCTTCCCTGCGCAAGTGAGTTGCCATAGCATGGCCGGCATGAAACGAGATCGCGCCTGGCACGGAATACGGATGCGGCGGGCTCTGGCTGCGGCGGATGCGGATGGGGAGCCTCGGCTTGTCACGCTGCCGGCCGCCTGGGAGGATACGGCCGCCGAGTCGCTGGCTGCGCTCGCACCTGGCACCGGTCCCGTCCTGCTGACCGCCGCAGCGGATGCCTGGATTCGCCCTATTGCCGCGCGGGCATCCCGTGCGGGGCTGACACTGCCGCTGGCGGAGCGCCTGCATGCGCTGCTGCTGCACCGCAGGGGCGCGCCAACCGAACCGGTCTGGCAGGGCAGGGCCGAACCGCCGGGCTTCGTGCTGAACCTCGGGGCGTTCCACGACGATGCCACGGGGTTCGATGCGACCGGCTTTGCCGCGGCGGTGGAGACCGCCACTCTTGCGCTGCTACTGGCAGCGCCCGACTGGCCGCAGGAGACGCCGGGCGGAGTGGGGATCGCTGGACTGGCCGATCTGCTGGCGGCACTCGGACTGGATTATGCGAGCGAGCCGGCCCGGGAGACGGCCCGTGCTATCGCCGCCATTCTGCGCGACCGAGCCGCCGCGACGGCGTCTGCCTTGCCCCTGCTGCCCGGCGCGGCGCGCGATGGGGGTGCGGCCGGGCCACCGCCGCCTGCCACCACCCCCGTTCCTGGGTTGGCTGAAGCGGCGCGACAGGCGGCAGCCGCAGCTTTGGGCCGCGATCGGCCGGAGCTGACGACGATCCGCCCCGCCGGTCCTGTCGAGGCGCTGTTAGGGGTGGAGACCGGCGGGATCGCGCCGGCTTTCTCTCCGCTGTCGGAGGGCGGGCGCCTGACGCGGACCGCGCGGGCCTGGCTGGCGGCGATCGGCCTGAGTGCAGAGTCGGCCGTGGCGACACTGCTGGTCGGCGGCGATCCGTTCCCCCTAGCCGATGCAGCCGCGCACGCGGCCATGCACGACGCGGTGGCGCCCTTCGTCGACGTCATGCCGCCTCGCCCTGAGATCGCGCCGGCCCCAGCGCCCACCAGCCAGCTCCGCCGCGAGCTGCCGGCGAGGCGTGCCGGCTACACGCAGAAGGCTGCGGTAGGTGGCCACCGACTTTACCTGCGGACCGGCGAATACGGCGACGGCACGCTGGGCGAGATTTCCATCGCCTTGCACAGGGAAACGCCTGCCTTCCGAGGGCTGATGGACAGTTTCAGCGCTGCCGTCAGCCTTGGGCTGCAGCATGGCGTACCACTTGCCGAGTTCGTCGAGGCCTTCACACTGACCCGCTTTGGCCCGGCCGGCGCGGTGGAGGGCGATCCGGCGGTGGCCAATGCCTCGTCGCTGCTGGATTACGTGTTCCGCCATCTGGCGGCGAATTATCTCGGGCGCCGCGATATCCCCGAAACCGAGGCCGAAGAGGTTGCGATCGACACCGCCCCCCTGTTGCCCTTGGACTTTCCTACCGGTGCCTCGCCGCGGGAGCGCCGCCGGGGGTTCCGGGTGGTGGGCAGATAGGGCTTAGTCCTCACAGGCCAGCGCGCCCTGGCTAAGGGGTTGTCCGCGAGTGCCGGTCAGCTAGCGTTAGCTTTTCGGCCAACCTCATCGATGACCATCCTCCTCATCGATGACCATCCTCAAGAGAGCGGGCGCTCTTCGCCCGCGCAGTAGCTCCGCCAAATAGATTCGCGGCCCGCCTCAGCGCCCGAGTTCCCTTCAGCTGGGGATCAGGCGCACCACCGCCAACGATCGAAAAAATTGCAGGATTTTCCTTGCGAGTCGCCGCGATTCGGCCATCCCGATCGTAGACATCTGGGAGTCCTTGAGGGTCGGCAAAGCGCACGACACTTCTTGAACGCCGGACGGCCAAAGAGCCGACTAGGTACTTGTGGCCCAGGAAACCCAACAACTTGGCGAGAGGTTAACACAGCATATAACTCAGGTAGTGCTGATCTCGGCCAGATCTACGGGTTCACCGTGGCACGACGCCCATTCCGAGCCGGCCGGAGCAGCTGAATCTCCTGGAAGGCGGAATGTAGCCTGCAAGTTCTTCGCCCGCTCGGCACCAGCTTGGTTGTTTCCCCGATCACCCGGTCCGGAGAATCAGGTGACCTGGACGCAACCCGACTTGCAATGGCGACCGCAGCACCGGGAACAACGCAGGCGCAGTCACGTAGGCCGTCCGACCGACCGACTGACATTTAGCTGCGAGCCATGCTACCCGCTTCGTTGCCCCGATCGCGTCAAGTCAGTCTCGACGGACGTACGGCTGAACGGCGTCGAACAGCACCGAGAGGGGGGCCAGGCGCGGTCCGTCGCCTTCATCGACCGGCGGCACAATTGTCACCTGCCAGGTTTGTAGCTTTATGAGTGATGCCTGCGCTTCGGGGTGACCCAGAAGCGGCGCATTCAGCGACGGAGCCACGATCACCGGTGTGCCTCGCCCTATCGCTTCAGCAACCACGGATAACGCGAGGTTGTCGGCGATGCCGTGCGCGAGCTTGTTGAGTGAGTTGAAGCTACAGGGCGCAAACAGTACCACCCCGTATGGCGGCCGTGGTCGAATGGCCAAATCAAAATACAATTCGACGACCTGCACTCCATCGATGTCGGCAAGCTCGCGCAGCGCAACCACGCGCGAAGTATTCGGCGTCGGAATTGCGATGATGCGTGAGAAGCCGAGCCCGACCAGCCCGCGCAGAATGTCAGGACATCGTGCTGCCGTCGTCGCACCGCTAAGCATTAAATAGGCCACATCAAATTTCTCAACACCAGCCACGTCACCAGAGCTCATCTCGCCTTTACCGACCGCATCATTCATACACAGGTTATCCTCCGCCCAGAGATGCGTCGGCCACGCCCTTGTCAAACGGCACCAACCTCGAGCTTGCGCGCCATAGCTGTGGCCACGCGAGACAGCCCAAACAGCTCGCGCAGCGTCGTGCCCTCGTATTCGTGTCGGAACAGGCCCCGGCGCTGCAACTCAGGTACGACGCGATCGACGAAATCGGCGAAGCCACCGGGAAACCAGGCCGGCAGGATATTGAACCCATCGGCCGCGCGTCCAAGGAACCATTCTTCCAGCGTGTCGGCGATCCCACGCGGTGTGCCGCAGATGACCCAATGGCCTCGCGCCGCCGCAGTCAGATTATAGAGATCGCGCAGCGTCATGTTCTCGCGCCGGGCCATTTCGTAGAGGACGGCGGGGAAGGTCTGGCTGTTCAGCCCGGCCGGCGGCGGTGGAACTGGCCCGTCCAGCGGATAGTTGGAAACATCATAGCCAATCCGGCTGGCAACCAGGGTCGCGGCATTGGTTGGCGTGATCCAGCTTTGCAGCTTCGCCAATATCTCCCGCGCCTGGGCGTCGCTGTCGCCGACGATCGGCATCACACCTGGGAGCACCGCCAGTTCCTCTGGCATGCGGCCGTATTTCTCCATGCGCCCCTTGAGGTCGGCATAGGCGACCTTGGCGGGCGCCAGCTCCTGCACGACCGAGAACACCACATCGGCGGTGCGCGCCGCCAGCTCCAGCCCCGAGGGAGAGCCGCCGGCCTGAATAATGACCGGCAGGCCCTGGGGGCAACGCGCCATGTTGAGCGGACCCCGGACCTTGAAGAACCTGCCCTGATGGTTGAGCGGACGCACCTTCTCGGCATCGATGAACCGGCCAGTGGCTTTGTCGGCGACGACCGCGCCGTCGTCCCAGCAATCCCACAGTCCGCGCACCACATCGACGAATTCATTGGCCCGCGCGTAGCGCAGCTCGTGCTCGATGTGCTCGTCCAGATTGAAGTTGAGCGCTGCCTTGGGGTTGGAGCTGGTGACAACATTCCATGCAGCGCGCCCGTTGCTGATATGGTCAATCGAGCCAAAGATGCGCGCGACGTTGAACGGTTCGGAAAAGCTTGTAGAGACCGTGGCTCCGAGGCCGATATGCGTCGTGTACGCGCTTAGCACGGTGATCAAGGTGGTGGGCTCGAAGCGGCACATGAACGAGGGATGATCGGTGGGATCCATCGCCATCGAATCGGATATAAACAGCAGGTCGAATTTGCCTCGTTCGGCGATGCGGGCAATCTCCTGCATCACCGGCAGTTCCATGTGGGAGGCAAAGGCGCCTTCATAGCGCCAACCAGCGCTGTGATTGCCGGTGCCGAGGACGAAGACGCCCAAATGCATCTGACGGTCGGCGGCGGTCATGGTGCATGGGCCTCCTTTTGATGGCGACGCAGTATGCACACGGCGGATGCTGCGCCGATCATTCGGATGGGGAAAGCCCTTCGGTTTTAGTCTCATCAGGTCCCGCGCAAACTTACTGGATAGGTGTAGATGGAACTCGGGGTCACATGGCTGACCACCGGCAGGTTGAACACCTCGGCTATCCCGGCGACCGTCAGGCTCTGGCCGCGTTTGCCCCGCTCGTCCAGTCCCGGGGGGCTCGTCTCTAAGCCGCCGCCTCCCGCCGCGACGCCGATCCCGGCTCGGTCGAAGCGGCTAGCCAGGCTGTAGCCGCAGCATCGGGCCGCGACCGGACGGGACCGACCGCAATCCCCGCCGGGGCGCTGAGATGGGCGTAAGGATACCCCTTAAATCCGAGTGAGTCTCGATATATCTGCAATCCGTTATATCGAAACTCACTCGGAGCCTCACATGCCGCATCGGCACTCCCCCCACAACCACAACCACGAGCGGCGCCACGTCCGCCGCGACCATTCCCACGGCGATCGGCTGCTCGGGGAAGGGCGGCACGGCCGCGGCGGACGCTCCGGCCTCAGTCGCTTCTTCGCCCACGGCGACCTTCGCCTAGTCATTCTCCATCTCATCGCGGAAAAGCCGCGCCACGGCTACGAAATCATCAAGGCCATCGAGGAACACGTCGGCGGCGCCTACAGCCCCAGTCCCGGCGTGATCTACCCGACGCTGACCCTGCTCGAAGAACTCGGGCATGTGACGGTCACCCCCGGCGATGGTGCGAAGAAGCTGCACACGATCACGCCGGACGGCCAAGCTTACCTTGAAGCCCATCGCCCTGTCGTGGACGCGTTGCTCGCGCGCATGGACGAAGCCAACCGCACCCACGGCAGCGGCCCCGCACCGCAAATCCTGCGCGCGATGGAGAACCTCAGGCTTGCGCTGCGCATGCGCCTCTCGCGCGGCCCGCTGACCGACGAGCAAGCCAATGCCGTGGCCGCGGCCATCGACGCCGCGGCCGTCGGCGTCGAGCGCATCTGATATTGTTTACCTCTAGAAAGGAGAACCCCATGACACCTTTGTCGAAGCCCCCAATCGAGGCGCAGACACCCTGTGGCCTCAATCATCTCGTCCTCAATGTCCGCGACATCGAGGAGTCGCATCGTTTCTGGACTGAGCTACTGGGTTTCCGTCAGGTCGGCACGTCTCGCCGCCCCGATCCCGATGGAAAACCCCCGATGCGCTTCTACAGCGGCGAGCGGGACGGCAAGTTGCGCCACCACGATATCGCGCTGGTTGAGGGATCGACGCCGCCTGCTGATCCCGCCGTGCATCCACAGGCGCTCAATCATGTTGCCATCGAATACGCGACCCAAGAGGCATGGCTGAAGCAGATCGCCTTCCTGACCGCACACGGTGTGACGCTCTATCGACGGGTGGAGCGCGGCGTGACCCACAGCATTCATCTAACAGACCCCAACGGCTATCAGATCGAGCTCGTCTTCGAACTGCCCCGCGCCTTGTGGGAGGACGACATCGACGCCGCCTTGAATCACGCTGTCGAGCGGCCGGTCGGCGGATAGGTCGACAGGTTATTATCAGCCGTCGAAAGGAAAGACCCTCGACTACTCTTTCCAGCAGGCTACGAACTTCGCTGCTGGCGTCGTGAAAGGACGTACATGGCCGGGTCAAGCCCGGCCATGATGGTGGGAGCCATCTCAACGCTCCTCTTCCTCGCGCCCGTAGGCCAGCAGCAGCCCCAGGATGATCACCCCATAAACAATGCTGCGGCCGTAATCCGGCATGTTCATCGCTAGCAGCACACTCACCAGTGCCACCAGCGTCACGGATCCGGCGACCACGCCGAGATAGGTGCCGCGACCACCCAGGATATAGACGCCGCCGATTACCACGGCGGCGATCGATTGGAACAAGTACGGATCGCCCATCCCGAGCGATGCCTGGCCGCCGAACCCCACCAGCATGATCCCGGCTAGCGCGGAGAACATCCCGCTCAGCGAGTAGAGCGCGATCGTCACTGCGCCGACCCGCACGCCGGCCAGGTAGCTCACTCGCGCGCTGTTCCCCACGGCGTAGGTCGCCCGCCCGAACGTGGTGACGCTGAGCGCGAACGTTACGAGCAGGATCACCGCCAGCCAGACGTAGAGCACCGCCGGCACCCCCAGTAGGTGTCCGTGCACCGCATCTTGGATTAGCGGCGGCGCGTAGGACGCACAGGCCTCGCAGGTCATGCCGCTGGACAGGCCGAGCGTTAGCCCCTCCATGATCCCGTTCATCGCCAGGGTCATCACCACGGCCGGCACGCCGAAAACCGCGACGCCGATCCCGTTCACCAGCCCTACCGCCGCGCCAGTCCCGAGCGTCGCCGCCAGTCCCAGCAGCAGCCGGCTATTAGCCCCGCCGGTGGTGGTCACCATCACGATCGCAGCAGCATTCAGCACCCAAGGGACTGACAGATCGATGCCGCCGATCAGGATGACGAACATCTGCCCGGCAGCGACGAAACCAACGAAGGAAGCGACGACCAGCACCGACTCGATTCCGCCGGCGCTGGCGAATCCGGGCCGGACCAACTCGCCGGCCACGAACAGCAGGACGGCGGCGCAGCCGGCATAAACTGCGCGCCACTGGTCGCGGCTGAGGCTCACCGGCGCGCCCGCACCAGACGCCCGATGCCGTTTGCCCCCAGCACCGCGACGACGAGAAACAGGCCCTCGTAGAAGGCCTGATAGAGCGGGTCGATATGTGAGAAGAACAGGATATTGACGATCATGTTGATGACGAAGGCGCCCATGATCGCACCAATCGCACTGCCGCGGCCGCCAAACAGGCTGATGCCGCCCAGCACGACGGCGACGATCGAGGTCAGGGTGAATCCGTTGCCAGTGGTAGCATCTCCGGCGGTCGCGCCAGCGGCCAGGAACAGCCCGGCCGCCGCTGACAGGACTCCGCCTAGGGTATAGGCCAGGATGACGGCGCGGCGGGTCGCAATGCCGTTGGCCTGCGCCGCCTGCGGGTCGTTGCCGATCGCAAATACGGCGACGCCGAACCTTGTGCGCCGGAACGCCGACCAGCCGACCGCCAGCGCCACGACATAAATCAGCGACCACGGCGCTGAGGTATTGGCGAGCACCGCCGTGTAGCCCGTCGGCACCTGTCCGCCCGGCTGAGGCAGCACGCGGATCGCCAGCCCCTGATAAATCGACAGCGTCGCCAACGTGACCAGGATCGGTTGCAACCGGCCAATACCCACCAACAGCCCGTTCGCCAGTCCGCAAGCAGCGCCGATCACCAGCACCACCACGGACCACAGTACCATGCTGGCTAGCGAGGATCCGAGGGTGACCGCCGCCGCGGCGTTAGTGAGGTCGATCACCCCGCCGACCGAAAGATCGATGCCTCGCGTCAGCACCACCAGGGTCTGCGCGATGCCGGCGAGAACCAGCGGCATCGTGTTGTTCACCGTCGAGGTGATTTCGAATCCCCCTGGCAGGGAATGCTGTTGAGCGAAGAACACGGCGCAATAGGCGATGATGCAGGCCACCAACATGCCGACTGCGAGCGCGAGGCCGATATTCTGCGCCAACAAATGCGCTGAAGGGGACAGGCGGTCCGACCGGCGCAGGGCGGCTTCAGGCAGCGATGCGCTCATGGACCGCGGCGGCGACGATCTGCTCGGCGGTAACCGACGGCGCGGTCATCTCAGCGGCGATGCGGCCGTCCTTCATCACCAGCACGCGGTGGCAGAGCGCCGCCAGTTCCTCGGCATCGCTGGAATAGAACAGGATGGCGCGCCCCTGCACTGCAAGGCGCGTGACGAGCTGGTAGATCTCGTGCTTGGTCGCGACATCGACGCCGCGGGTCACGTCGTACAGCAGCAGGACGCGGGGTTCGGCGAGCAGCCAGCGGCCGAGCAGCACCTTCTGCTGATTACCGCCGGAGAGCGTTCCGACCGGGCTGTTGATGCCGGCGGTACGGACGGCGAGCTGGCGGACCATGTCCTGCGCCAGCCGCCGCTCCGTCGCTCGCCGCAGCACGCCGGCACGCGAGAGGCGATCGAGAATGGAAAGCGTCAGATTGTCGCGCACGCTCATGCCGAGCAGCAGGCCCTCGGTCTTGCGATCCTCCGGCACCAGTGCGAGGCCCGTGCGGCGCCGCTTCGCCTCATGCGGACTGCCGATGCGCACGCGCCGGCCGCTGAGCGTGATGTGGCCGGCGGTCGGTCGCTCGGCGCCGAACAGCAGGAAGAACAGCTCGCGATGCCCCTGTCCGGCGAGGCCGCCGATGCCAAGGATCTCGCCCTCGTGCAGCGCCAGCGTAACGCGATCGACGCGCGGCCCCGACAGGTCTTGTACTTGAAGGATCGCGGGCCCGGACGGGGTCGCGGGGCGTGGCGGAAACAGCGTCTCCAGCCGCTGGCCAGTCATCAGCGTGACCGCCTCGCGCGCATCGAGCTCCGCGAAGGTGCCGACGTCGCGTCCGTTGCGGAACACGGTGATGCGGTCGGCGATGCTCTGCACCTCGTTCCAACGGTGGGAGGTGAACACGACAGCGGCGCCGCCATCGCGCAGGGCGCGAATGCGGGTGAACAGCCACGCCACTTCGCGTTCCACCAGCGAGGAAGTCGGTTCGTCGAGGAACAGGATCGGCGGCTGGTGCGACAGAGCGCGGACGATTTCGACGATCTGGCGTTGGGCCAGTGAGATGTCCTCGATCAGCGCTCGGGGATCGATATGGGTGATGCCCATATCGGTCAGCAACGCATCGGCCGCACGCGCCATGCGGCGGTGACTGATCAGGCCGAACGTTCCGTGCGGCTCGCGGCCGAGCATCAGGTTCTCGGCCACGGTCATGCCAGGGAACAACATCAGCTCCTGGAACACGGTCCAGGCGCCGAGCCCGTGCGCCTGCTCGGGCCCGGCGAGCCGGACGTCGCGGCCGGAAAAGCGTACAGTGCCGGAGTCAGGCTGCAGGCGGCCGCCGAGCAGCTTGATCATCGTGCTCTTGCCGGCACCGTTCTCCCCGACCAGCGCGTGCACCTCACCGGCGACGGCAGAGAAGGAGGCATGCTCCAGCGCGTGCACGCCGCCGAAGGATTTCGACAGCCGCACGCCCTCGACCGCCAGGGTTTCGGGTTGCGGGCCCGGGGTCATGCCGCCGGCAGGTTGACCTTGAGCGTGTCGCCGCAAGCCTTGCCGTCGAGCGCGGCGGCAGCACACAGCGTCACCACGGCATCGGGGCCGGAATCGGTGAAATCGGCAAAGAAGCTGTCCGGCAGGTCGGGGAACACCGTCACGCCGACTTTCACAGTTTCGTTGGTGACGTAGGGGAAGGGGATAGTGATGTCCTTCTTCGGGTACTCCTTGTTCAGGATGCGGCGAGCCAGCTCCAACGACACCACCGATAGGAACGGCGGCTGACCGATCGAGATCCCTTCCACCTTGTGGCCGTCGTAGCCGATCATGAACTTGCGGAAACCGTTCTCGGCCTCGCCGGCGGTTGGCGGCAGGGGGCGGTTGGCAGCGATGAACGCCTTCAGCACACCATCAGTGCCGCCCTGGCACCAGATGCCGTCGATCTGCGGCAGCGAGTTCAGAACCGCCGATGTGTTGCGCTCGGCCGTGGAGGAATCCCACATGCCGGTGTAGCGGCTGACCACCTTGATGCCGGGGTTCTGGGCCCAGACATTGTCGGCACCCTTGTTGCGATCCTGATCGACCGAGGTGCCCGCCACGCCGGTCACCATGATCACGTTGCCCTTGCCGTTGAGCTTCTTGGCCAGCCAGCCGGCCAGGGTCTCGCCGAATTTGATCTGGTCGGTATTGACCTTCAGCGCCTGCGGCGTGGTGACGATGTTGTCGAACGAGACGACCAGGATGCCGCGCTGTGCCGCCTGATTGAGGATGCCATTCAGGCCGGTCGGCGACGCGGCGTTGATGATGATCGCATCGACCCGTTCGGCGATCAGGTTGGTAAGCTGCTGCGACTGCTTGCTGACGTCGTTGCCGGAATTGAACCAGGAGCCATCGATCTGGGACTTGAACGGGTCCATCAGCAGCGCGGACTTGAAGACGTTCTCCATCTCGATGCGCCACTTGTTGCCGATGTAGGAATTCGAGAGCGCGATCTTCTGCTTCTTCTCCTCCGCGCTTGCGATCGGCGCCGGCATTGCCAGCCCGAGGCCGGCCGCGCCCGCCCCTGCTGCCGTCATCATTAACCGCCGCGTGATATTGCGCATGTGTTCCTCCCTTCGGTGCAGATGTGCTCAGACGACCCTGCTAATGCATGATCGCGTTGCTGACAACGCGATCATGCGCCATGGCCGGGCCGGTCGCGTTGACAGCCTCGTGTGGAGTGCATGTAATCGCTCGCGCTAGGGGTGCGACCCCAAGACGGGAGGATGAACTGCGCACAAGGCCCAGCTCCGTGCCGGGGAGCGAGAACTGCCGATGACGTTCGACTTCATTATCGTCGGCGGCGGCTCCGCCGGGTCGATCCTGGCAAACCGCCTGTCGGCCCGCAGCAGCAATCGCGTGCTGCTGTGCGAGGCAGGTGAGGACACACCGGACGGACGCGTACCGGAGGCGATCCTCGACAGCCGGTCCGGCTTCGCCTCCCGCGATCCGCGCTTCCTGTGGGACAAGTTGCGGGTCACCACCGAAGTGATCCCGCACAACGATCCCGACGCACCGCGCCCGCGCGCGCTGCGCTATGAGCAGGCTCGCGTGCTGGGCGGCGGCTCTTCGATCAACGGCCAACTCGCCAACCGCGGCGCACCGGCGGATTACGACGAGTGGGAGGCGCGCGGCGCTCGCGGCTGGCGGTGGGAGACGGTGCTGCCGTTCTTCAAGAAGATCGAGCGCGACATCGATTTCGACGGCCCGTTGCACGGTTCGGACGGACGCATCCCGGTCCGCCGCATTTTCCCCGAGAACTGGTCGCCGCATGCCAAGGCTGCGGCCGAGGCGTTCCGGCTCGCCGGGTTCGAATATGTCGAGGATCAGAACGGGGAGTTCCGGGAGGGCTACTATCCGCTGGCGATGTCCAATTTGTACGAACGACGGGTCTCGGCGGCGGTCGGTTATCTCGGTTCCTCGGTGCGGCAACGCCCGAACCTTGTTATCTCGACCGACACACAGGCTTCCGAGTTGTTGTTCGAGGACACGGGCTGCGTCGGCATCCGCGCGATGGTGGGTCACCGGCCGACGGAGTTCCGCGGCCGAGAGGTGATCCTGTGTTGCGGCGCGATCCACTCGCCGGCGATGCTGCTGCGGGCGGGGATCGGCCCGGTTGCGCATCTGCGCGATGTCGGCGTTCCCGTGCGCGAGCATGTCCCCGGGGTGGGGCAACGGCTGATGGACCATCCATCGATCTCGGTGGCGTCCTTCCTCAAGCGACGGGCGCGGGCGAACCCGTACAGCAAGCGCTCCTTGCACGTGGGGCTGCGCTTCTCCTCCGGGCTGGAAGGCGCGCCGGCCGGCGATATGGCGCTGACGGTGTCGAACAAGTCGGCGTGGCACGCGATCGGCGATCGCATCACGGCGGTGACATTGTGGGTCAACAAAACCTTCTCCGAGACTGGTCAGGTGCGGCTTGTTTCGGCCAACTGGCGGGAGGAGCCGAGCGTCGATTTCAACCTGCTGTCGGATCAGCGCGATCTGGTGCGGTTGATGAACGGCTTCCGCCGGATCGCTCTGATCCATGAACTGCCGCCGCTGAAGGCGATCACATCGGATGCATTCCCGGCAAGCTTCACCGATAAGATTCGCAAGATCGGCGATGTAAATTTCAAGAACCGGGTGCTTACCTGCATCGGCTCGCTACTGCTGGACGGCCCGGCACCTCTGCGCCGTTTTATGATCCGGAACTTCATCATGGATTCGACAGAAATGGCGAGTGTGCTGGGCGACGAGGAATTACTGGAGAAGTATATCCGCCACGCGACGGTCGGCGTGTGGCATTGTTCATGCTCCTGCCGCATGGGGGCGGAGGACGACCCGATGGCAGTAACCAACCCCTCGGGCCTGGTGCGTGCGGTTCAGGGATTGCGTGTCGTGGATGCGTCGGTCTTTCCCTCGATTCCCTGCGCCAATACCAATTTCCCGACCATGATGGTGGCGGAGAAGATCGCGGCCGAGATTATGGACTCCGCTTGAGCGAATGGCCAAAGCTCGGTGCGTCGTTGCGAACGCCTTAGCCGTAGTGTCCCGCCTCAGTGCGGCAGGGGACTGACGCCGATAATGATCGGATGAAGATAGAGCAACAGACCCCATAGGAGCAGACCTAGCCCGATCCGCCACCAGCCGATCTCATTCCATACGAGTCGGTTGCGACCCCGCGCGATCGCGGCGAAGGGTATGATCGCGGTGCTGGCCTCCAGCGTGGACCATGCGGCGGAGTCACGGCGAGCGAGCTTGGCATCAATCGACGGCATCCCGGCGAGCGCCGTGACCAGGAAGGCGCCAAAGAAGACAAGCGAGGCGGTATCGCCGTTGCCGATCATGTGCACCGCGGCCCAGATGGCAAATGACCACAGCATCGGATGGCGGGTGATTCGTTGAATGCCGCGCGGCTGTCCGGCGGTGCCCTCGCCCCCGACGGCGGTGGGATTGGGTGCGGTGACGGATCCCGCGAAAAGCAGGCAGGCCGGCAACATCGCGAGCACCAGTAGGGCGAGAAGCCAAGAGGGAGGGCTCCATAGCGAGGTCGTGGCAGCGGCGTTGTAGGCGTGAATCAACCAGACCAGAGCGGCGATCGACAGGATGGAGAAGGCTCCGCGGAACGGACCTTCGCCGATGCCGCGCACGATCCGATCACGCAGGCGGGTACCGGCGATGCCGATATGTAGAGCGATCCAGACGAGGGCAGCGATGATGAGCATATGAGGCATGTGCGTGACTACGTCGGCCTATTCCCCTATTCGATCGCCTCGGCCGAGCGTGCGATGTGCCGCAACACGAATTTCTGGATCTTTCCAGTCGAGGTGCGCGGCAGCTCCCGGAACAAGAAACTCTTGGGCACCTTGAAGTGCGCCATATTCCGGCGGCAGTATTCGCGCAGTTCTTCTGCTGTCACGCTCGCCCCGGGCTTCAGTTCGATGAAGGCGCAGGGCGTCTCGCCCCATCGCGGATCCGGCTGCGCCACCACCGCCGCGCCCTGTACCGCCGGATGGCTGTAGAGCGCATCCTCCACCTCCAACGAGGAGATGTTCTCGCCGCCGGAAATGATGACGTCTTTCGAGCGGTCGCGGATCTTCACGTATCCATCGGCTTGCATCACCGCGAGATCGCCGGTGTGGAACCAGCCGCCGGCAAAGCATGCCTCGGTGGCGGCCGGGTTGGCCAGATAGCCCTTCATGGTGATATTGCCGCGGAACATGATCTCACCCATGGTCTCGCCATCGGCGGGCACCGGCTGCATCGTATCCGGATCGAGCACCGTCATCGCCTCCTGCATCGGCACGCGCACGCCCTGGCGGCCATTACGCTCCGCCCGCGCCTCCAGCGGCAGCGCGCTCCATTCCGGGTGCTTGGCGCAGACCGATGCGGGTCCGTAAGTCTCGGTCAGGCCATAGACATGCGTGAGCTCGATGCCGATCGTTTCGGCGCCTTCGATGATGGCCGCCGGCGGCGCGGCGGCGGCGATCTGCCCGGCAATCTTGTGGTCGATCTCCGCGCGCAGTTCCGCGGGCGAATTGATCAGCGTCGCATACACGATCGGCGCGCCGCACATATGGGTGACTTTGTGGTCGCGGAGGGCGTCGAACATCGCCTTCGCCTCGACCCGCCGCAGGCAGACATTAGTGCCGGCGCGCTCGGCCACCGACCACGGAAAGCACCAGCCGTTGCAATGGAACATCGGTAGGGTCCAGAGATACACCGCGAATTGCGGCATGCTCCAGTTCACGATGTTGCTGACCGCGTTCAGGTAGGCGCCGCGATAGTGATAGACGACACCCTTGGGATCGCCCGTCGTGCCGGAGGTGTAATTGAGCGAGATCGCGTCCCACTCGTCTGGCGGGTTCTGCCACGCGAATTCCGGATCGCCGGTACCCAGGAATTCCTCATAGGTCATTTCGCCGAGCAGCTTGCCGTCGGGGCAGGCCGGATCGTCGATGTCGATGACCAGCGGCTTGTCGTCGAGCAGGGCCAACGCCTGCTCCACGGTGGCCGAAAACTCGCGGTCGGTGATCAGCACCCGAGCCCCGGCGTGCCGCAGCATGAAGCCGATCGTCGCCGCATCGAGCCGGGTGTTCAGCGTGTTCAGCACCGCGCCGGCCATGGGGACGCCGAAATGTGCCTCGTAGATCGCCGGTACGTTGGGCGCCATCACCGCGACCGTGTCGTTGCGGCCGATGCCCCGTCGGGTCAGCGCCGAGGCAAGGCGGCGGCAGCGGGCATAGGTCTCGCGCCAAGTGGAGCGCCACCCACCGTGGATGACGGCGATTCGATCGGGATACACATAGGCAGCCCGCTCGAGGAAGGTGACCGGGTTCAGCGGCGTATAGTTCGCCTGGTTGCGATCGAGACCGGCAAGGTAGGCCGGGTTGCCCTGCATGCTATCCTCCCGCACTTTCGCCACAGCTTAGCGATTATGCCGGCCCGAAATAACCCCCCAGAGCCGCCGGCAGGCCGTCAGGGCCGGCGCGTTGAACTCGCGCCACGTGGTGCTTAAACTTACATGGCTGGATCGCCTGTATCGGAGCGAAAACCCCATGTCGCAAAGCCTGCTGGAAAAGACCTGCACGCCGTGCCGGGGCGGCATCCCGCCGCTGACGCCCGAAGCGGCGCGGGACTTCCTCAGCCAAACCCCCAAATGGAGTTTGCTGGACGACAGCCGGCGCATCGAGCGGACCTATTGGTTCTCCAACTTCCGGGAGGCGTTCGACTTCGTGCACGGCGTCGCCGACCTGGCCGAGGCCCAAGGTCACCATCCCGAGGTCTTCTTCGGCTGGGGTCGCGCCACCATTTCGTTGCAAACGAAGAAGATTAAGGGCCTGCACGAGAACGACTTCATCATGGCCGCGCAGTTCGACCGGCTCGCCGAGGAGCGCGGCGCGCGGGGCTGACGCCGGCCGGTTGCGGGGTCGCCGGGCGGACGCCGGGCGGCAACTGGCTGCGCACGAAATTGCCGAATGCCACCAGATCGCCGCGGCGCGGGAACGATCGTCGCCACATCAGGCCGATTCGACGGCAGGCCTCCGGCGCGCGCAGCGGCCGCACCTCCACCCCGGCGCCGGGTGCGGCAAGCCGCGGCACCGCCAGCGCCGGTAACAGGGTGCAGCCGAGCCCCGCCGCGACCATCTCGCAGATGGTCTCCAGGCTGGTCGCCCGGACATCGTCCGCCATCGCGCCCTCGGCGTGGTCCCGCTCTCCACACACGGCCAGCGCCTGTTCGCGCAGGCAGTGTCCTTCCTCCAGCAGCAACAGCTTTTCTCCGGTCAGGTCTCGCTCGGTCACCTCCGGCTTGGCGGTAAGCCTGTGGCCCGGCGGGCAGGCGAGCCAGAACGGCTCGTCGAACAACGGCAACGAGCTCAGGCCCTGCACTTCGCCGGGCAACGCCAGCAGCAGCACGTCCACTTCGTAGGCCGCCAGTTGCTTCAGCAAATTGTCCGTCGTGTCCTCTCGCAGCAGCAGGCGAAAGCCCGGATAGTTCTCATGCAGCGCGCGCAGGAACAAAGGCAGCAGATAGGGGCTCAACGTCGGGATGATCCCGAGCCGCAGCGTGCCGGAGAGCAACGCTTCGTCGTGGCGGGCAAGCTCGCAGATCTGCTCGGCTTCCTCCAGCATGCGGCGGGCGCGGGCGACGATGCGCCCACCAATCGGGGTCACCGCGATCGACCGGCTGGTGCGCTCGAACAGCGTCACCCCCAGGAATTTCTCCAACTTGCCAAGCTGGGTGCTGAGTGTCGATTGTGTGACATGGCACTTCTCGGCGGCACGGCTGAAATTGCGCAGCTCGGCGGCGGCCACGAGATAGCGCAGCTCGGTCAAGGTCATCCGGCGATCCATTGATATTGTCGATCAGTCTCATCTAGCATTTTCATTGGACAGATGGATAGCGCCGCTCGTAGTTCCTTGGTCCCTGTTCACGGACCAGTGCAATCGACGCACCAACGATCGGAGGGAAAAATGGACGGAAATGACGCCGCGACGGCCGGCAAGTGCCCGGTAACCGGTGGCGCTCGCCCCCACGCCGTTTTTGGTGGGCGGTCGAACCGGGACTGGTGGCCCAACCAGTTGAACCTCAAGGTCCTGTGCCAGAATTCGTCCCTGTCTAATCCCATGGGCGAGGGGTTCAACTACGCGGAGGAGTTCAAGAAGCTCGACCTCGAGGCCCTGAAGAAGGACCTCTTCGCGCTGATGACGGACTCACAGGACTGGTGGCCGGCCGACTTCGGGCATTACGGCGGGCTCTTCATCCGCATGGCGTGGCACAGCGCCGGCACCTACCGCATCGGCGACGGCCGGGGCGGCGCCGGCACGGGCTCGCAGCGCTTCGCGCCGCTCAACAGTTGGCCCGACAACGTGCTGCTCGACAGGGCGCGCCGGCTGCTGTGGCCGATCAAGAAGAAGTGCGGCGACAAGATCTCCTGGGCCGACCTCATAATCTTTGCCGGCAACTGCGCCCTGGAATCGATGGGCTTCAAGACCTTCGGCTTCGGTGGCGGGCGCGTGGATACCTGGGAGCCTCAAGAAGACATCTACTGGGGTCCGGAGGGCGTCTGGCTCGAGGACAAGCGCTACAGCGGTGACCGGGACCTCGCAAAGCCACTCGCCGCGGTGCAGATGGGTCTGATTTACGTCAACCCGGAGGGGCCGAACGGCAACCCGGATCCGCTCGCGGCGGCGCGCGACATCCGCGAGACCTTTGCTCGCATGGCCATGAACGATGAAGAGACCGTCGCGCTGATCGCCGGCGGGCACACCTTCGGCAAGACCCATGGCGCGGGCGATGTGGCGCTTGTCGGCCCGGAACCCGAGGCGGCCCCTATGGAACAGCAGGGCCTCGGTTGGACGAACAAATTCGGCACGGGCAAAGGCCGTGACGCGACCGGCAGCGGCCTAGAAGTCGTCTGGACCTCGACGCCGACGAAGTGGAGTCACGGCTTCTTCCAGAGCCTGTTCGGCTACGAATGGGAACTGACGAAGAGCCCGGCCGGTCTGCATCAGTGGCAACCCAAGAATGGCGCGGGTGCCGGTACGATCCCCGACCCGCAGGACCCGTCAAAGCATCGCGGGCCTACCATGCTGACCACTGACCTCTCGTTGCGCCTCGACCCTGTTTACGAAAAGATTTCGCGGCGCTTCTACGAGCACCCGGATGAGCTCGCCGACGCTTTCGCCCGGGCGTGGTTCAAGCTGACGCACCGCGATATGGGCCCGCGCGTGCGCTACCTCGGTCCGCTGGTCCCTGCCGAGGAACTGATCTGGCAGGATCCCCTTCCCGCCCTCGATCACAAGCTGATCGACGCGCAGGACATCCGCGATCTCAAGGCCAAAATCCTCGCGTCCGGCCTGTCGGTTCCCGAACTGGTCGCGACCGCCTGGGCTTCGGCCTCGACGTTCCGCGGCTCCGACAAACGCGGCGGGGCGAACGGCGCGCGCATCCGCCTGGCGCCGCAGAAGGATTGGGAGGCCAACCAGCCGGCCCAACTGGCGAAGGTACTCGGCACTCTCGAGGGGATCCAGAAGGCGTTCAACGCTGCGCAGTCTGGCGGGAAGAAAGTATCGCTCGCCGACCTGATCGTCCTTGGCGGTTGCGCCGCGGTCGAGCAGGCCGCGAAGAACGCCGGGCATAGCGTGGAGGTTCCCTTCATGCCCGGTCGCACCGATGCCACGCAGGAGCAGACCGATGCCCACTCCTTCGCCGCGCTTGAACCCGCCGCGGACGGGTTCCGCAACTACCTCAAGGCCGACCTGCCGGTGTCGGCGGAGGAGATGCTGGTCGACCGGGCGCAACTGCTGACGCTGACCGCGCCCGAGATGACGGTTCTGCTCGGCGGCATGCGCGCGCTGAATGTGAACGTCGGACAGTCTCAGCACGGGGTCTTAACGAAGCGGCCTGGGACGCTCACGACCGACTTCTTCGTGAACCTGCTCGACATGGGCACGGTGTGGAAGGCGACGTCGGAAGCCGAAGACGCGTTCGAGGGCCGCGATCGTGCAACGGGCGAAGTGAAGTGGACGGGCACCCGTGTCGACCTCGTCTTCGGTTCGAACTCCCAGCTCCGCGCCCTCGCGGAAGTCTATGCGTGCGATGACTCGCAAGAGAAGTTCGTGCGTGACTTCGTTGCTGCGTGGAGCAAAGTGATGAACCTCGATCGCTTCGATCTGGCCTGAATCCCGGCGAAAAGACGGTCGGCCGCCGCTGAGACCCAGCAGCGGCCGACCGTCAGGTGCGGGGGTGGATCGCATCCATGCATGCGGTCGTCCAGGAGACTGGCGGAAGGCTCGCGCCCGGCACCCTCACCCGCCGCGCTCCGCGCGGCGACCTCTCCCGCAGCGCGGGAGAGGTGGACTCATTGTGAGCGGATCGTCTTGATACGCCTTCCCTCGACGCCCAGGGCAATACGCCCCTGGATCAGGGCGATCGCGTCTTCCCCGAAGACTTCGCGCCGCCAGCCATGCAGGGCAGGCACTTCGGCCCCGTCATTCAGCGCCAGCCGGTCGATGTCCTCCGAGCTGGCGATCAGTCGAGGTGCGACGTGGTGTTGTTCGCTTTTGGCAGCCAATAGCACCTTCAGGAGCGCGACCAGCGCCGGCGAGGGGCGGCCCGCATCGCTGCGTGGCACCGGTGGCAGCGCGTCCTCCGGTAACGCCCGCGCCGCCGCGATCGCCTCAAGCAGCGATGCGCCCGTGCGTCCCTCGGCGAAGCCCCGGGTGATGCCCCGCGCGCGGGCCAGCGCCTCCGGCGTGTCCGGCATGGTGGCGGCGATCTCCAGCAGGGTCTCGTCTTTCAGCAGGCGCTGGCGGGGGATGTTGATCCGCTGGACCTCGCGCTCGCGCCATGCGGCGAGCGCGCGCACCATCGCCAAGTATCGACGGTTGCTGCTGCGCGGGCGCAACCGCAGCCACATCTCCTCGGGATCGACGCGATAGGTCGCCGGATCCGTGAGCGTCGCCATCTCCTCGGCGACCCATTCCAGCCGGCCCTCCCCCCGCAATCGGGCGCAGAGCTTCTCATACACGGGTCGTAACCAGGTCACGTCGGCGGCGGCGTAAGCTAGCTGCGCCGGTGAGAGCGGCCGGGCAGACCAGTCGCTGAACCGGTGCGCCTTATCGATGTGACCGCCGGCCAGCGCGGCGACCAGCGCGTCATAGGCCACCTGGTCGCCGAATCCGGCCACCATCGCCGCCACCTGGGTGTCGAACAGCGGCGCCGGCACCTGACCGAACTTTATGACGAAAATCTCGATATCCTGGCGGGCGGCGTGGAACACTTTGGTCACGTGCCGGGCGGCCAGCAGCTCGCCGAGCGGGGAGAGATCGATACCCGGCGCCTCGGCATCCACCACCGCAACTTCATGCTCGCCAGCTAGCTGGACGACGCAGAGCTCGGGCCAGTAGGTGCGCTCGCGCATGAATTCCGTATCTATTGCAACGAAAGTCTCCCCGCCCAGACGCCGGCACAGCGCATCCAGCGCATCGGTGTCCGAGATCAGCGTCGGTGGCGGGAAGTCGGGGCGAGGCGTGCGAGCCATGCGGCGCTTCTACACGGGCGAGCCGGCGCAAGGAACGGGGGGCATCCGAGCCGGTCCGTCGCTATCTCGGCGGCGGATAAGCCAAGGAACCAGTCATGACCGATTTCCGCTGCCTGCCGATCGAAACGGAGACCGTCGAACGCTTCCGTGCGACCGGGCGGGACGACCGCAGCAATACGCTGCGCGCGCGAAGCCCCGGGGCGGACTCGCGCTGCCCCTGTCGCAGTTGCCTGCGCTATGGCAGGGATGGAGAGACGGTCCTGCTGGGGTCCTACAACCTGCCGCGGCCGCAGGGCTTGTATTGGACGCCAAGCCCGATCTTCCTGCACGCCGGCCCGTGCGAGCGTTATGAGCGCGCCAACGAGATCCCGGAGATCGTGCGCGGGGCGCTGGTTTCGGTCCGCGCGTACGATGCCGAGGATCAGTGCCTGTATCAGCTCGGGCATGTGTGCGAGGGGACTGAAGTGGATGAACCGCTGCAGCGGGCACTCGCGGACGAGCGCACGGCGTACGTGAACATCCATACGGCGAAGCCGGGCTGCCTGCTGTGCCGAGTAGAGCGCTGCTGAGAGATGGCCCAAGACGAGCGAGGAAGGCGCTGCCGGGCAGCATATGTACTCGGAGTGGGGAGTGTTGGTGGTGACCAGCTTCCTTCGGTGAAGTAACTCTCGGAGTCCACGCCAGCATCGGGATTGGGTAAGGGCAAAATTCGTGACCGCGATCTTCAATCAGCAGTGCTGCCCGTCGGGCCGCGCGTACGCCGTCGCAAGCCGCGAAGCATGGAGGCGCGCAGGACTCGGTTCATGGCAGTCTGATACCCGCCACCCGGTGCCTGCTGTTGAAAGTATGCGATCACATCGGCGTCGATGCGCAGTGTCAGCCGTTTCTTCACCGGCCTATAGAATCGAGCCCGTAGAGCGCCGGACCAGTCCCGGACCTCGGGGATGTCGTCAGTGTTGATATCTTCCTCTGGCAGGGCGCCCGCGGCCTCCAGTTGCGCTCGTACTTCCGGCGTCAGGACCTCGCGGGAGGCGGCCAGCACCTCAGAATGGGCCATCTTCGTACGCTTTCCTCTCATGCCGCGTCGCCTTTCTCACGCTGATGATACGGCCCACAATCCTGCCATCGGCTTGCTCCACCGGCTCTGTGTGGACCACGAACAGAACTGCTATGCCGCCGGCGCTGCCGATCGTTTGCCACCGCGTTTCGCCCGGGGTCGGGTCGGGTCGCGAGATCGCCAAAGGGTCGGCGAATACCACCGCTCCCGCTGCCAAGCCCAAACCGCGATGATTGAGCCGATTGAGCCTGTCCTTTTCGGGATCCCACTCTCATCCGATCACGTGCGACCCTTATGTAGTGACGTCGTTGTAGTGATGACAAGGGGCGCGGAAAGTCCGGTCCTTGCCCGGCCGGGCGGGCACGATCAGCCGTCGACGCAAGCGAGCGCTGCTGGAAAATGGCACAAGACGAGCGGGGAAGGCGCTGCCCCGACGACGGCTGCAGGCGAGCGTGCGGGTCCTTGTCCCGCCGGCCGGGCACGATCATCTTGACCGGCATGTACACCCAAGGGTTGCAGCCGGTCGAGGCGGGCGCCGAACCGGCTGAAGCGGCGGCGCGGTTCCAGGCCAGGATCGACGCCGAGGAGAAGATCGAGCCTAACGACTGGATGCCGGAGGCGTATCGCCGAACGCTCGTCCGTCAGATCAGCCAGCATGCGCATTCGGAGATCGTCGGCATGCTGCCAGAGGGCAACTGGCTCACGCGCGCGCCGTCGCTTCGCCGGAAAGCGGCGCTGCTGGCGAAAGTGCAGGACGAGTGCGGGCACGGCGTTTATCTCTACGCCGCCGCCGAGACGCTGGGCGTGTCGCGGGAGGAGATGGTCGCCCAGTTGCTGTCCGGGCGGGCGAAATACAGTTCCATCTTCAACTATCCGACGCTGACCTGGGCCGATATCGGCGCGATCGGCTGGCTGGTCGATGGCGCGGCGATCATGAACCAGATCCCGCTGTGCCGGTGCTCGTATGGGCCGTATGCGCGGGCGATGATCCGCATCTGCCGGGAAGAAAGCTTCCACCAGCGCCAGGGCTACGAGATTATGCTAACGCTGTGCCGCGGGACGGCCGAGCAGAAGGCGATGGCGCAGGATGCGCTGGACCGCTGGTGGTGGCCGGTGCTGATGATGTTCGGCCCGCCGGATTCGGAAAGCACGCATTCCGATACGTCGATGCGGTGGAAGATCAAGCGGTTCAGCAATGACGGGCTGCGGCAGAAATTCGTCGATGCGACGGTGCCGCAGGGGTTGTATCTCGGGCTGACGTTTCTCGACGCGGAGCTGCGGTTCGACGAAGCGAGCGGGCATTGGGTATTTGGCGCGATCGACTGGGAGGAGTTCCGGCGCGTGGTGGCGGGCGGGGGGCCGTGCAACCGCGAGCGGCTGGAGGCGCGGCAGGGCGCTCACGCGGAAGGCGCCTGGGTTCGCGAGGCCGCCCTCGCCTTCGCGGCCAAGCGGGCAGCCGAGGTGCTGGCGCGGGAGGCGGCGTAGCGCCGCCCACCGTCATGGCCGTCGAAGCACGCCCCTGCGCAGGCAGGGGGCCGGCCATCCACGACTTTACCTGAGTGCCAAGCAAGCCGTGGATGGCCGAGAAAAGTCGAGCGATCATGCGAGGAACCCCTTGGCCCGCTGGTCGGGAAGTCGGCCCCTGGCCGGGCGTGGCGGTGAGAGGGGGATGAGGAGAATCCCGATGCCCGAACAAAATACCCCCCTTTGGGAAGTCTTCATCCGCACACGCAACGGGTTGGCGCACAAGCACGCCGGGTCGATCCACGCCGCGGATGCCGAGATGGCGCTGCAGGCCGCGCGCGATACCTATACGCGGCGCGGTGAGGGTCTGTCGATCTGGGTGGTCCCGTCGGCCGCGATCGTGGCGAGCGACCCGGCAGATAAGGGGATGCTGTTCGAGCCGGCGATGGAGAAGGTGTACCGGCACCCGACGTTCTATAAGGTGCCGGATGAGGTCGGGAATATGTGAGGAAGTCGGGGCACCTTAGGAGCTGGTGTGCATCAGGAGGGCTGATTCGGCGCGGACGTTCATCTGGCGTTCAGGGGTCGGTAAGGATCGTTCAGAAATTGGTAACGACCTAGGCGAGGATCGCCAGAGCGGGAAGAGCGAGCATGCAACATGCTTATCGAAGCAGCCCGAAGCTCCTGGGAGAGCGAACGTCTGCAGGCCCATGGGCAGCTCTACGTGAAAAGCACAACAGGCCTCCACATATATCCCCACCGTCGAGCTCGATAATCGGGGTTGGCGTGCGCGCAGATTTCCCGATTGGCATACGCCTCGAGCTCCAGAGTGATCGCATCAGCGCCAGTCCGAGCATGTTTGAGCGCACAGGTTGCTAATGCGGCTGATGAGTTTCGTATTCGGGCGTTCACAAAGGCCTCTTTGACTGCTCCGCCCACCTTCAATACAGCGTCGTAGGACGGCAACCAGTAGCGAAGGAGCCACTGTTCTATCAGCCACTGCTGCGCCCTCTCCTTCCTTAGCGCGGAAAGTATTAGCTGAGTAAACAGATGCCATGGCTCACCTCCGGCGTTACGCAGGCTGTCGTAGGTAGCGCCTCCGTCGGCGAGATCATTTGCAATGTCCCGAAATGCCGCCCGTTCGGTCCTCGAGCCGATATCCGGAAACTGCTCCAAAACGAACTTCATAAAGGCACCCAGATAGCTCGTGTCAGCATGGGCGATTCCCACCCCACCGATCGTATAGCTCATCAGGTGTTTTCCGCGTCCCGGTCGAGGGCCGCTCCAGTCGGCACCTGCGGGGTCAGCTGGAAGTTGCTGCGAGGATTGAACACCCCATTCCGCCACACTCGTTGTAAGAACTATCAATCCTAGTTGGGCTATCCTCGAGCGATTCGTCTCCTCTGCCTTGTACTCGTCTATGAGATTCTGGACGAAATCATATTTCAGCCTTTCCCGTAAATCCAGATTCTCGTTGGCACCAGGAGACCATCCGCCATTACTCAGAAAGTTCTGCAGGACGCTCGTTTCTATCAAAACTTCACTAGACATACTCGGCTCCCACTCTATACACCTCCGCGCCCGACATAGGTAGCCTTCGAGCAGGCTGGGCCGCTAGAAGGACCCCAAGGCATCGATTACTGCCCACCCGCTTTGGCTGGGGCACCCGCTTTGGCTGGGGTTCCGCTCGATTTAGTCGGCGGCTTCGGGAACGCATTCTCGAAAGCGGTCATTACGTCGAAGGCAGTTTGCCAAGGGTTTGTGGGACTGTCCGAGAAATCTGCTCCACAGATTGGGTGCATCGCAATCTTTCCCTTCTGCGGGACGGGCATAAGCGCCACATAGTCAGGATCTATTACCTTCATATCGGCTGCGCTGATGACTGTCGGCTCCTTGGCAGTATGGTCGATGAGTGTCAGCTTGACATCGAGGCAAGCGGGGACGGGCCATACGGTTGACGATTGCGTGCTGCTTCCGATTACGGCGTCGCGAAAATAACTGATAGGAACGGTGTCGGTTTGATGGGCATCGGTCTCAGGTGAGGACGGAGTTATCGTCACCTCGAAGCAGCTGCTCGTAGTAGTCCACGAGCCAGCTTCTGTAGGCACCAAGTCTATTGAGAATGCGGCTGACGTGCAGGTTGGTGGTGGCGCTGCGCCGGGCCCTGGCCCTAAAGCTGCAACGCCTGCAAGCGAAAGCGCCGTCGTAGCCAGCGAGGCCACAGTCTTGATAACTGATGCTGTCTCATCCGTAAAGGTATTTGAAACCGAGGTCGGAATCCTACTGTTGGCGAGGAAAGTGATTCCGAGCTGGTTGGACGATAACAAATTATTTACCGGCTTGGCTTGGAACGTCGTTCCACCCTCGACTTGGACAAAACTGAACATGTAGCTCTTCTGGTCGGTGCCAATGACGTTCGTTGATATTGCCGACGCTGACGACGGCGTCGTGTCGGTTTTGCTGCCATTGGCGGGTGGAGTTGGCCCCGCCCCGGCATGACCCGCCGGGGGCGTCGGAGGATTTGCTGTAGTGCTACCAGGCGGCTGGACGATGATTCGCGTAACCGGAAGAGCTACGCTGATATATCCGGCGGAGGCGGACTTTAAGATAGTTCTTCCATTCTCCTGAGCTGCCGAAAGAGTCGGAGTGTAGGTGACGGAAGCATGACCACATGCGGTCAGCGCAGCCGGTATGGATAACATAAGCACGTTCAGCGGATCCATGCGTGGGTACATTTCTGCCTCCTGACGTATCTGCCTCCTGACGTAACAGACAGTCCACAGTGAGCAATAATTGCGGCTCCTTCACGCGCGCCTTAAGGCTTAGCTAAGTTTAGGTCGTCGCTGGTCACTATATCGTGATGAATTCCATTCACGGCTATAACGCGAAGCCTTGCGGTAGTGGCACCGGCGATCCATGTTGGATCTATATCAATTGTTGACTGACCCAGATTCACTGCTACGGTCCTCCATCTGCTTCCGTCTATCGAGACTTGGACGTTGTACTTCGTATCAGGGTCTGGCGGGCCGGATCCCCAGCTATAAACTATTTTTCCTGATTGCTGATTAATATGTCCGATCCCAGCTTGGGCTGTTTTTGAATAGACGCCAAGGTTAGTTACCTGATCCTTGATGGATGGTGTGGTAGCTATAGGCGTCTTTACGCTGGATGGTTGCGAACCAGAGCCGAGAATTGCCACCGTAGCACCGTTACGCTTGACTATGACTTCCTTTATATCTAAGGAAAAAGGGAATATCGCAGAGATATTCCCGGTCTGGTCGGCGCCTCGAGGAATGTCGGTGCTATAGCTCTCAACAACTGGGTAGGTAGCAATCAACCCGCCTTGAGCATTCCGCAGTTCGACGATCGTGTTCGTCGCCGGAGGTGGTCCGCTTGGAGGTGCGGTAGTCGTCGGAACCACCTGAAACGTTGCCGTATTTCGCGTGTAGTTTATCGATCCAGTGAGGGCGAGATACGGTAGCTGGGCAGCCGCTGGTCCCGGTGCCGCATTGGGCGCAGGTCCCTGGGCCGCCCCGGCCTGCATAGTGGCGCTAGCGCTCGAAGATGGAGGACCATTTTGCGCGACCTGCTGGCCGCAGGAACGATGGTTCTCACCGTTTAAATCACTGCAGATGCCGAGATAGTTATAGCCCCCGAGCCACTCCCCGGGACAATATGTCATCGAGTCATACGTAGACTTTGAGGGCAGCACTTGCATCGGTATATTAAGATTTGGGTCGCCGCCATCAAACGCAATAAACTGATGTGCTTTGTCCGCAATCAATCCGATAGGATCCTTAATCGGGTAATTGTCGTCGGGCGGTTCATCACCGCAACTGGTTCCGACGTGAGATCTTCCGAAAGTATGGCCGATCTCGTGGGCCGCGTACCAGTCTCCATAAGTTGGCATGCGTTTCCAGGCGATATTCGGGGTCGGATGCGGTTGGTGCGTCCCAGTAGGCCCCGAGGCCACCGCCGATGGGTCCGGCTTTGATGGGATCACGGAAGCGCATCCGCGCATCCACTGGGCGATCCCCTGCGCGTCGGTCACATCATTACCGCCGTCAAAGACCATGCCATAGTAATGGGCCAACTGGTCACCGCCCGCATCGATGTCGAGCTTTCGAATTTGCATTAGGAGAGCATTCGCGGTAGCGCATGAAAAGTTTGCCCCTTGGCCGCTGAAAACAGGATCAGGCTTCCAGTCCACGACTCGAGTCTCGACGTCGAATGTGCCGGCTGGATAGGTCCTTTTTATGAATGATACGGCGTAGTCAACATCAATATCGCGCGGCTGAAATGTCTGATCGCCTCGCTTATATCTCAGAGTCTGTCCGGGAACATTGCTAGTTCCTGCATAGCCGTCTGACCATGAGACGGATGGAAGCGAGCAACAGAAAGGCACGCGCCTTCACATTGAGATTTTCCCAATCCTTACCCAGTCGACGACATCGGTTGAGCCACGCCAACGTGCGTTCGACCACCCATCGCTTTGGTAGCACGACAAAGCCCTTGGCCAGGTCAGATCGTTTGACGATCTCCACCTCGGCCTGCGACACGACACGCTTCAACGCCTCCTGGAATCGCCGCCCCTGATAGCCGCCATCGGCATAAAGCTTCAGCAGGAACGGAAACATCCCGAACAGCGTCGCCAGCAGCATGGCGCCGCCATCGCGATCCTGGATGTCCGCCGCCGTCACGATGGCCTGTAGCAGCAAACCCTGGGTATCGACCAGGACGTGCCGCTTCTTGCCCTTGATCTTCTTCCCCGCATCATACCCATGCGGATCGATCGAGGCCCCCCTTTTTCGGCGCTCTTCACGCTCTGCGCATCAATCACCGCGGCGGTCGGGCTGGCCTCTCGCGAGGCCTGCTCACGACATTTCACATACAATGCGTGATGCAGTCGCTCCAGCGTGCCGTCCCAGGTCCATCGTTCCAGATAGTCGTGCACTGTGCTCCGCGGCGGCAGGTCCTTGGGGATCGCCCGCCATTGGCAGCCGGTGCTCAGCACATACATCACGCCGTTCACCACCTGGCGGATATCAACGCTCCGCTTGTTGCCGCCCGGCTTGGCCGGGGGGATCAATGGTTCCACCTCGGCCCATTCGGCATCAGTCAGATCGCTCTCATAGCGCAGTCGGGTGCGGTCGTACCGCGTCCGGTTCTCCTTGGTCCACATCCAGTCCTCCGAATCGATGCTCGGGGGAGAGAGAATCACAGGCAATTCAATGGCTTCAAGGGTGACCCGCTAAGCAATTCTAAAAACTCAATTTGTTCCCGGACGGACACTCAGGAGAATTATGTGTAACTTCAGAGGAGCTGTCGCGAGAAAAGTGAGGGATATCGACTGTTGAGAACAATTATCACATGATAGCTTCGTATTGGCGGCATCACGTTTTGATATCTGGATAGATTTGATCATAATCGTGGTGTTACCGAGCCAATCGACGGGGATTTTAAAAACTAGGCCAGCCTGGAGGTCTTGCCTCTGAGAGAAAAGCGCGTTGTTTAGTCTTGGGTCTAGCTTCGATCCGATAGAGGTTATGCTCGGGACATCCATTTGCTCGCCAGTGCTCGGATCGCTGATAGTTAACTGTCCGGCCACAGGGACAGGCGCGGTGCCAGCCGCGTTAAAGTACGCCCGAATGTAAGTTGGTCTATTCTGTAGCAGGGGCACACTTTGCTTGTCATCTTGAATCCCCTGCGTGACCTCGAGATGCAGGAGATGCGCATCCGCGGCTAGCCCGCGAGCGGTCAGACACCAGCTGGCAGCGAAAGCGAGTGTTAGGACAAGTGTGCGCCACGTACTGCGACGGGCAAGGGTCATTTTGACTTCCGTTACGATATGGACATGCATCAGGGACATCCTTATTCAGCCCCCAACTAAAGGCACTCCCCCGACGGTAGCGCGGGCGCCTCAAGACTCGGCTTACCTACTGTGTGTCCGTTGACAAGCAGACCAATTACCTGGCGGTTCCACGCGTATCCGCAGTGCGCGTAGTCTGGCCGCTCCACGAAATCGAACCATGTCTCGTCATTGGATGTGATAACATCGACTAGCGTCGCCTTCGGCACATCTAATTCATTAGCAAGCAGACGATAGGTAAGGAGATCGTTCGAATCGCTAAACGCAACAACCGTAACCGCCGTTGGCGCCTCGATCAGCCCTGGTCCGCTGCGAGATGCCCGTGCTTGGCTAAGCACATCCAGGAAGCTCTTCAATGACGAAGCTTGCGGCGGAATTGGCGCCGGACCTGAAGCAGCCGATTCAGGCGTTGACACGTTGCTGCTGGAAAGGGGGCTGGCAATGTCGAGCAGGGGAATCTGATTCGCTATAAGATAGACCATACCAACTGAAGCGAGGCGGTGCGCTAACGGCTCCTGTTGCGCCGTATTCCCGCTCGCATCAACCCAGACCGCGCGGACCGCATCGAATAGAAACTTGCTCCCAAGGCTTTCGGTTACGATGGCCAGCGGCCGATCAAGATCGGCTCCCGTCAGATCGCACTGACGCTCAGCTCCTGGCTTGCCACCCAAAGCATAGCAGATCGCGTTCTTCATCTGCTCGCGGATGGGATCGCCGTTCGTCCCTGCGTAGACCACGGCATCTGCAAGGCAGTCATTCATCAACCCGACCTTCAGGTCATTGTTGAAGCTCGCCCGCTTGTAGGGAAAAGAGCTGTTAGGATCCGTCCCGGGCGTATCAGACGCAAGCTGCTTCTTGAACGGCTTCGTCAGAGGAGACCAGAGTATGAATGTGGCGTCGAATCGCCCGGCGGGCGTCTGGAACTCGTACGCGTAGCGGGCAAGCTTGCCGGGCTCGTCCGAAGTACCGGCAAACTGCGCAGAGCCTCCGAGCGCGGTTGTCACGCGAGTCACGCGATCAGTGAGCCAGCGGTCGTCGTGACTGCACATGCCGTGCGTCCATACCACGTGGAGCGTTTTGCCTTGGCTGGACGCCCAAGCAACCAACTGCCTGATCCCATCGAATGAGGCATCTTGCCCGCCCGGTTCCTGCGCGATGACCGGCCTGTCATACGGCATCGAGCAAGCCCCGAGGCCCAAACAAATCAGCAAAAACGTTCCGAAAGCTAGTCGCCGCACAAACCGGGGCCCATTTTTCGCTAGTTCATCATTCCACGTCCCAGCATACCACCGTATGGGTTGTCAACGATCAAATTAAAGATTCGATTTAATCAAGCTTACAATGTTGTTATATTTCCGGCTCGTACGTCGCCGCCGCCCGGTCTTCTGGCCCTGAACGCAGGAGTGCGGGCGCGGGGAACAGAAGGACCGGCGTCCACGTCTTATCGCCTACAAATCATGCTCGGCGTAGGAAATGCGATCACGATCCTCCGCAGTCCAAGCAAAGTTCAGCGTCTGGTTCCGGCCTGGCTGGCCCCTTAGGCTGCCCCAGTACCCGCTCGGGTAGGCACCGTGCGCCAATGGGCCATCGACCACCACGACCACATGCCCATGCGGATCCGGATGCGCCTGCTCGGATCCCTTCAGTCCCACCATGACGAATTTACCCGCCTGCGCGCCTGCTTTTGCGGCAACCCCGTCGGCTATGACCGTCCAGCCCTGCCCCGTCCGGAGCGTATCGACGATCTGATCAGCGAGCCCTTGAATAGGTACGCCTAACTTGTCGGCAACGGCGCGCGCAAATCCACTGCAATCGTTTTTGTGAGCCTCAAAACAGGCTTCATACGCGTCTCCGACGCGATCCACTCCCACAAACTCCTCCCCGCCCTAATGCCAGGCTTCCTGCCCAACATCGGTTCGGAGTTCGTGGGCGCGCTAATGCGCCGGTGGCTATGTCAAACCCGGTACGGGCCGCTTTCGATGGCGGGCCGTTCTTGCTGCGCGTACACGTACAACGCCAAGACTTATATAGCAACAACAAAATTATGCGGCTGCCGGACTCGAGTCACGCCCAGCCTGAACCAAAGCCTAGCCCCGAGTTCCCCACACAGCCCGGCAATAATTCCAGCGCGAGAGAATCGACAAAATATTGCGCAATCGTTTGGGACTGGCAAGTGTTTTTGGATGGGTGGATTCTTCTTGGATGCCGGATCAGGAGTACAGCCCGGCCCGAGTGAAGGCGGAACGGCCACCCCGGAGCGGCCGCTGCACGGATGCTTACAGCCGGCCCTCCAACCCCGCGGGCCTGCTGCAGCACCTGCTGCAACGCCGTCAGCGTGTATGGTTTCGGCAGAAAAGGCAGCCTTGCGGCCGCCAGCCGCCCCCTCATCCCCTCGCCGAACCCGCTGGTCAGCACGATCGGCAGCCGCAGCTTCCGCCGCTCGATCTCTCGGGCGAGGTCGAACCCGCTGCCACCCGCGGACAGCAGCACATCGGCGAAGATCAGATCGACCGCCTCGCCAGCGGACAGTACCCCGACCGCCGCGGGCACCGTGGAGACGCGCACGCCGCGATGGCCGACCCGCTCCAGCATGTCGGTGACGAGTGCGGCCATTTCATCGTCGTCTTCGACGACCAGAACGCTGAGATGTTCCAACGCACCCTGTGAACGAATCGCGCCGGGCAGCAAAATCGAAACGCTGCTGCTCCCTTCGCCTGCCCGACTCTCGACCTGTGCCGTTTCGCCCGACTGGCGGGCGAGTGCCTGCAGGCGCCGGGTCAGATCGCCGCCGCGCCACGCAGCCTCCTCGATGCGCTTGATCAGCCGGGCGCGCCGTTCCGGCTGATCGGTGCGCGCCAGAAGCTCCAGGCCGCTGGTAATCACCGCCAGCACGTTGTTGAAATCGTGCGCGATACTGCAGGCGACCTGACCAATCGCATCCGGCTCCTGCAATTCGACCCATTGCGCTTGCGTCACCGCACCGGCGGCCTCGACGCGCCGGCTCAGTTCCTGGTTCGTCCGGGCCAAGGCATCGCGTTCTTCGACCAGGGACCGAATTCGCTTTTCGGCGGCCTGGACGGCAAGGCGGGACCGCTCGAGCTCTCGCTGCAGCCGCTCGCAACGGGCCACCAAATCGCCTCCGTTGGATTTTCCCGCGGTCATCATGTGCCGCTCCCCGGCGCCGAACGTGAGCACCGTCACATCGGGGAGCAAGCGTTTTGTGTGCCCGGACCGGCGCCCAACACGCTCTCGTGAAAGCCCCCCGGCAGCCGCGGTGCACGCGGCACGACAGGGTTAGTCACCGAAATGCGAGGTCAGCGCTCAGGATCTGCTGCTCGCCGCGCCTCCGATGCGCGGCACAGTTCGCGCGGCGGCGGGCTTGATCCGCTGGCCCGAGAGTTCCGCCCCCGCGGAGCGGTCCAGCCGAGCGGAGATAGCGGGGGCGAAGAACGAGAGCGCCGCCACCACAAGGAACGCGATCGAGAAATCCTCGGGCATCGGCCGCGCGTGCCCGGTCAGCACCACCGAACCGGCCAGCGCCGCCGCCGAGACCGCGATACCGAGCGACAACGCCATCTGCTGGAACGTGGTGTAGAAGCTGGTGGCGGCGCTGACCTCCGGCCGGGGCACGTCGGCATAGGCGATCGTGTTGTACGCCATGAACATCAGCGACTGGAAGAAACCGAAGGACAGCAGCAGGGCATAGATAGCCACCACCGGCCAGCCCGGCCGCAGCGCGGCGCAGGATGCCAGTAGCGCCGTGGCCAGCAGGCCGATCCATATCATCACGTTGCGAAATCCGAGCCGGCGCAGAATCCGCGGCGCCACCAGCCGCATCAGAAGCGAGCCGGCCGAGCTGGTGAAGGTGATCAGCCCGCTCTGCGCGGCCGTATAGCCGAAGCCGAGCTGCAGCATCATCGGCAGCAGGAACGGCGTCGCCCCGGCACCAATTCTCGAAAACGAACCGGACACGACCGAGAAGCTGAAGGTCGGGATCCGCATCAATCGAAAATCGAGGATCGGGTGCGAGGTCCGTCGTGCATGCCACCAGTAGAGGGCCGCGGCCATGATCCCGCCGGCCACCAGCCCGCTGGTTGCGCGAACCGAGCCGGCGCCGCGGCTCGCCATCTCGATCCCGAACATCAGGCAGGCAAGCGCGGTGCCCGACAGCGCCAGGCCGAGCACGTCGAAATGCGTCTTCGTCGGCTCCCGCATCTCGCTGATGAAAAGCGTCACCAGCACGATGCCAAGCAGTCCGATGGGCACGTTGATGAAGAAGATCCATCGCCACGAGAAATAGGTCACGATGAAGCCGCCGAGCGGCGGCCCCAGGATCGGGCCGATGGTGGCCGGGATCATCAGCCAGGCCATCGCAGTGACCAGCTCGGATTTCGAGCAGGCACGGATCAGCACCAGCCGCCCGACCGGCGACATCAGCGCGCCGCCCACGCCTTGCAGCATACGCGCAGCAACGAGGAACGAGAGACTCTGCGACAGCCCGCAAAGGATTGATCCCGTCGTGAATAATGCGATCGCGGCCCGGAACACGGTCCGTGAGCCTAAACGGTCAGCGAGCTTCCCGCTGGCGGGGATGAACATGGCGAGCGTCAGCAGATAGGAGGTGAGTGCCACGTTCATATGCAGCGGCGCGACGCGGAAGCTCTGCGCCATGGTCGGCAACGCGGTCGCCAGCACGGTGCCGTCGAGCTGCTCCATGAACATCGCGCTGGCGACGATCAACGCGGTGGTGCGCATATCGGCGCGCGACGCCACTGCCGCCGGCGCGGCGGCGACTCCTGGACAAGCCTCGACCATAGTTGGCACAATCGACCCGTTCGCCTGTGCGGGAAAGGCACCCGCACCGCATGGCGGTGTCCCGAAGCGCGCAAGCGAATCGCCCCGCCTTTGCCGCAGACATCGGAAAGGCGTGCTAAGCCGGCTTCGGGGCCGCTCAGCCTCGCCGGGCCAAGGCTTCCACCCGGCGGACCACCTCCTCCGGCTGGTACGGTTTCAGGATTAGAGGGTTGTTGCTGACTTCCACGGCCTGCTGCGCAGAGGAGGCGTATCCGGACGCAATCAGGACGCGGATCTCGGGCCGGCGATCGCGGATCCAGGACGCCAAGCCAATTCCATCCACGTGCCCCGGCATACGCACGTCCGTCAGGACCACATCGACCGAGTTGGCGTCCAGCAACGACACGGCCTCGTCCGCAGTGGCCGCCTCTATCACGTGATACCCCTTCAATGAAAGAAACCTCGACATCATTTCGCGCACCAATTCATCGTCGTCGACCACAAGAATGGTCCGCGGCGACCGCGCGCGATCTTGGACCCCCGCCAGCGCAAATGACGTAGGCATGGCACTTACCTTCTCCGGCCCCGAATGCGGCGACTTGCCGCCATGCTTATGACGCTCCGCTGCCTCGGCTGGTTCACTACGCTCGACAGACCGTGAACGTTTGTTCACACGCAACTGTGGCTCGCAGCTCCACGGTAAAAACCGGAGCTCCCTGACATGATCTCGAAACCGCTATTCGGATCCGCTGCGGCACAGCCTGTGCCGGAGGATATTGCCTGTCACCGCCTTAACTTTGCCGTGATGCGGCGCCATATAATCCCTAGCCTTGGAGCGTCTCGTTATGGCCCAGTTGCAGCGTTTCGCGCCTCGCTCGGTCCTCGTTGTGGTAGCGGCCGGCTTGTTCGCGCTATTTCTGGCGGCGCCCAAGCCTGCGGAAGCCGGAGGCGGCGGGGGCGGTGGTTGGGGTGGCGGTGGTGGTTGGGGCGGCTGGCACGGCGGCGGTGGCTGGGGATGGCGTGGCGGCTGTTGCTGGGGCGGAGGTGTGTTCATTGGGATAGCGCCGCCAGTCTATTATCCACCTCCGGTCTATTATCCGCCGCCGCCGGTCTATTACGCACCGCCACCGGGATATTACGCTCCGCCGGCCAACTATCCGGCGCCCTACCAGCCGCACTGACCTCACGCGCGCAGCGCGCTCGCTTTATGCGGGCGCGCCGGATGCCACGCAGGTGAATGCGAAGAGCGACGGCGCCTCGGCATCAGCCGAGGCGCCGCGCGCAATCAGTCTGTGCTCGCGTATTTGAAAGTCTGCTGTTTGGAGAGCGAGGTCTTTCGTCGCGTTCGGCAGGACGATGCTGTAGTACCTCGGATTCGAGGGGGCTTGGTTCGCGGCGGTCGTCGTGGACGCGCTACCAGCGGGTGGCGTTCTAACCACTGGCGGGGCGCCGTTATTGCCGGCGCTCGGCTCGAACTTCAACTGGTCGAATGGTACCGCGACCAGTTTGCCGCCCATTCCGAGGACACTGCCGGTTGAGATCACCGCCTGAGTGATCTTGCCGCTGTCATCCGTGAGCAAATCGTCGACGGTCCCGATACTGTCGCCATTGTTGTTGTAGACAGTTGCTCCCACGAGTTTGCTGGTTCGCCACTCGTCGTTATATTTCTGTAGCGACCCGGATGGTCCCTTTGTGTTGGTTGCCATAGCGGCGTTCGGCGCAGCCTCGTTTGCGGGCGCGGGCATAGTGGTTGCCGGCGCGTTCGGCGGCGGCGCGGCGCCATTGTCTGGCGTGTTCGCATTGTTTGCCATGGCCGCGTTGTTTGTCGTGTTGTCATTGGGCGCCACCTTTACGCCGGGTGCTGGCGCTACGTTAGCCTGAGTGTTGCCCGACGGCGTCATCGTGCTGCGCTGCTGCGCAAGAGCCGGCGCGGCCCCAAGGGCGGCGGCAACGAGCGCAAGACCGAGTGACCGTGATCCTCGCATGAGATAAGCCTCCTGATTAGGGTACTGGGTCTAAAATGTTCCGGGCAGCCGAAGTTTCGCTGCGGCAAGTTCAGGTATTCGCGAGAACCCGCCAACGCATTGCGGGGGCGGGCACGATCCTCAGCGTCAGCTTGCAGCCAACGCCTCGCCTTCAGGTACCTGGAAGCCGGGGTGAGCTCAGAACCCGTTGTGCCGCGACCCCAGCGCAGAGTCCCGGTCGCGCCGCATGACGAGCAGACCGGCTGCCATACCGCCTGAGAGGCCTGACAGGTGGTGCAGTGCCACACGGGGTCCGGATCGGCGGTCGCGGCTTGTCGCAGAGCTTCGCGTTGGGCAAGCCGACCAGCTTCGGTATCGCCCCGCTCCTCCTCCTCGATACGCGCCAGCAGCAGCCACACGCGACGCTGATTGAGCCCACCGTCCCGCGCGGCCTCGGCGTGCCGCCGCGCCTCGCCGAGCAGGCCCGCGTCCAATGCGGTCCGCGCCAACAGCAGATGGCTCTCCGGATGGTTCGGATTGGGCTTGGTCAGAGTCTGCGCGGCCTTTACGCGCGCCAGCTTGTCTGTGATCGGGGTCAGCGCGAAATCGGCAAGATCGGGGTGCGGCGCGAGCGCCCAGCTCTGCCGGATCACGGCCTGCGCTCGCTTTTCCCGTCCAATCTCGCGCAAACGACGGGCGTAGGCGAGTGCGGCGGGAACCAGGCTGGGCTCCTCCTTCCAGGCCTGTTTCGCCAAGCGGAGGGCGCGACCCGGGTCCGGCTCGGCGTTCGCTGCCGCGGTGGCAAGCGCCGCCTTCGGCGCATCGGCGTCCGCCAGGGCCAGCGCCTCGGTCCAGCTCGCGGTGCGGATAGCTAGTCGGGCGCGCTCTTCGCGGAGCCAAACAGCGCCGGGATGCGCCGCCTCCGCCTGCCGCGCGAGGAGGGCGGCCTCGGTCCAGTCCTCCCGGTCGACGGCACCGCGCAGCAGGCCGCGATAACCGAGGAACGCCGCGTCCGGGCGCGCCGCCAGAGCCCGGAAGGCCTCCTCCGCTTCGTCGGATCGGCCGGCCAGGCGGCCCGCCTCGGCGGAGAGCAACAGGGTCTGCGGCGTGTCGCCGAGCATGCGGCGAGCGCGGGCGGCCTCGCGCCTTGCATCGCCCGTCTCTCCGGCGGCCAGCGCCACGAGGGCGCGTGTCGTGGCCACATCGCCCGCCCCACGGCGTGCAGCAGCCCGGCGTAGGCGGAGCACGCGCGGCAGCCTGATCAGCGCGCCGATCAGGCGAAACAGGATGTAGAGGGCCACGAAGGCCGCGAGCAGGGCAACTGCGACGACCGAAACGGCTGCCTGGATCGTGACTGTACCGACCTGAGCCGTCACGGTTCCAGGCAGCCCAGCCAAGTACCAAGCGACGGCCACGACCACCACGGCGACGACGAGTGTCAGCAGGACGCGCAGCATCAGGCGTGCGCAGCCATTGTGTCGAGTGCCACGCGGGCCGCGAGTAGTGCCTTGGCCTGGTCGAGCCAACTTGCCATTGCCTGGGCGGCCGGGCCGGTCAGGGTGGAAACGGAGGCGACCGCGCCGGACAAGTCGCCGGCGTCCAGCTCCTGCTGGGCGTGGGCGAGCACGCCGGCGGCCGGATCGCCGACGATGACCCGATCGCCCTCACGAATGGTCACCAGTTGTTGGGCACGCTGCCATAGCCTTTCGCCGAAAGGCTTTCCGGCAGTGTCGGGCTGCGCGGCATCGAGTGCCGCTTTCGCCGCGGTGGGAAAGGCGAGGCGCAAAGCCGCCTCGGTCGGCGGACCCGTTTCGGCGAACCGGGCAAGCGCAGGCGGTGCGCCGTCGATGGCCCCGACCGGCCTCCCTGCCTCCAGCGCCGCGCGGGCGGCCTCGATCCGCACCAACCGCGCCGACTTCTCAGCTATGGCGACAGCGGTGCTTGCCTGCTGCTGCACGGTCTGCAACCGGTTGTTGAGACTGGTTTGCGCAGCCCCGAGTGCGTCGTTGAGGTCGTGGACCTGCACGGCCAACCCTCGCTGGTCGGTCGCGAGCTGGGTCAGGCGTGAGCCGAACTCGGCCTGCTCGCCCGCGAGCTGCCGCGAAATCGTGTCGAGTTGCGGTTTGAGCGCGAGTACCGCCTGGACCTGCCGTTCCATTGCACTGACGCGGTTTTCCAGCGGGCCGAGGTCCGGTGATGGGACGCCTGCCGGCATTGCCGTGATCTCCGCCTTCAGGGCGGCGATCTGCTGCTCGACGGGACCCAGATCGGGCGCTGGGGCCGGGCGCTGCTCCAGCGCTGCGACGCGCTGCTCCAGGGGGGTGAGGTTGACGGGTGCCGGTGCGGGCCGCTGGGCGAGCTCTGCCACACGCTCGTTCAGCGTCTGAAGCTGCTGCACGAGCGTATCCAGGCGCGGCTGCCCGGCTGGCTGCGGCGCGGGGTTCGGGTTCTGCCAGATCCACAGCAGGGCCATGGCAAGCACGATAAACCCGAGTGCATAGACCCAGGGCACCAGATTGCGGCTGCGCGGAGCCGCTGGCGTTGGCGGCTCCGCGATAGGTTCGGGCTGTTCGGGCGGCGGCAGGGCGGGCGTTTCGTTCATCGCAGCAGCGCGAGCATATCATCCTGGGTCGGCCGGGCCGCGATCCTGATCCGCCGCCACGGCAGCGGGTTTAATGCCACGCCGGCCGCTGGGCTGATAGCGCAGGCATTGGTGTTCCGGACGCTTGTCTCCAGCCTGTCCTCGGTAACGAGCCGAACGAACAAGCGGGCGGTCTCGGTGGAGAAGAACAGCGCCGCCTGGAGGTCCCGGCTTTGCAGGGCCGCAGCCGCGGGTTCGGGCAGTACCGGGACCGGGGCGGCCTCGTACACCTCGCGCAGAACGACGACGTGCTGTTGCGCCTGAAGCAGTTCGGCGAGCGCCGTGCCCTGGCCCTTGCCGGTCAGCAGCAGCAACTCGCCCTGCGCGGGCGCAAACATGCGCTGGACCAGAGCGGCGAGGTCAGTGGAGTTACCGTCGGCGCTGTGAACATTGGGAAAGCCGGCTGCTCGGGCCCGCGCGGCGGTTGCGTCGCCGACCGCAAGGACCGGCCGGGCGCGCGCCCAGGCGGGTAGGCCGTCAATCGCGTTGCTGCTCGTGACCAGCACCGCCGCTGCGTCCGGCGGCAGAACGGCTGGCAGGCGCCGGATCGTCAGCAGTGGGGTGACGACCGGCAGCAGACCCAATGCCGCTACGTGCAGGGCGGTCTCCTCGGCCGCAGGGCTCGGGCGAGTGATCAGGACGGTGCCGGCCGGATCAGACAAAGAGAGCGCCGGGCGAGTCGGCGCGCAGGCTGGTGCCCAGTTCCGTGCCGAGACGATCCGCGTCGGCCACCGCTCCCGACAGGTGACGCTTGAGAAGGAACGAGCCGTCGGCGCGCGCGACCATCCCGATCAGCGACAGTGTCTTATCGGGCTGCATGCTGGCGTAGCCGCCAATCGGCGTGCGGCAGGACCCGTCGAGCGCGGCGAGCATGGCGCGCTCTGCGGTGGCGACTGCTTTCGCTTCCGGATCCTCGATCCCCGCCAGCAGTTCGCGCAATTCGACGGCGTCGGCGCGCACCGTGACGGCGACGATGCCCTGGCCGGCGGCTGGCACCATCTCCTCCGGGTCGAGCACGACGGTGGCTCGGTGCTCTAGTCCGAGCCGCCGCAGCCCGGCCAGCGCCAGCAGCGTGGCGTCGTAGGCGCCACTCGCCACCTTGTCGAGCCGTGTACCTACATTGCCGCGGATCGCCGTCACCGTCAGCTCGGGCCTCGCGTGCAGGAGCTGCGCCTGCCTCCGCACCGAAGATGTCCCCACCACCGCTCCGGCCGGAAGGCACTCAAACCCACCCCCTCCTCTCGCGGGAGGGGGCTCGGGGGAGGGGGCGTGCGTGCGTCGGGCAGAAGGCGCCCCCACCACCAATGCATCCCGCGCATCCTCCCGCTTCAGAGTGCACGCCAGCACAATCCCCGGGGGCAGCGTGGTCTCCAGATCCTTCAGGCTGTGCACCGCGAAGTCGATGCGCCCGTCTGCCAGTGCATCGTGAATCTCCTTGGCGAACAGCCCCTTCCCGCCGATCTCTGCGAGGCGCTGGCCGGACGCCTGAGTGGCATCGCCGGTGGTGCGGATGGCGTGCTCCTCGAAGACGTCCATGCTGCGCAGCACCGGACAGAAGCCGCGCAGCCGATCGAGGAAGGCGCGCGTCTGCACCAGCGCCAGCGGCGAGCCGCGTGTGCCAACGCGCAGCGGCAGCGCGTGGCTGTGCGGCCCGACGCGCGAGGGCGGCGTGGCGGCGGTCATGGCGCTGTCCTATGACCGCGGCGAGCGGAAGGAAAGCGAAAGACGCGCGGATGCGACCCGTACTGGGAATCGAGACCTCCTGCGACGAGACCGCCGCCGCCGTGCTGGACGAAGACGGCCACGTGCTGGCCGAAGCCTTGGCGAGCCAGGAAAGCGAGCACGCGCCGTTCGGCGGCGTGGTGCCGGAGATCGCGGCTCGTGCGCATCTGGCGCTTCTGCCGGACATGGTGCGGCGGGTGATGGCTCGGAGCGGGTTGGGGTTCGGCGAATTGGGTGGGGTCGCGGCAACGACGGGGCCGGGACTGATCGGCGGGTTGATCGTCGGTTCGCAGGTGGGGAAAGGGATCGCGCTCGCGGGGCGCCTACCGTTCGTGGCGGTCAATCATCTGGAGGCGCACTCGCTGACCGCCCGGCTACCCGGGCTGATCGAGGGTGGCGCGTCGTTTCCCTACCTGCTGCTGCTGATGTCCGGCGGGCATTGCCAGTGCGTCGCGGTTGAGGGCGTCGGGCGATACGCGCGGCTCGGCGGTACGCTGGACGACGCGGCGGGCGAGGCGTTCGACAAGGTGGCGAAGCTGCTGGGCCTGGGCTGGCCGGGCGGTCCGGCGCTGGAGCGCATGGCCGTGGCTGGCGATCCAGGGCGCTATGCGTTTCCCCGGCCGCTGCTGGGCCGGCCGGGCTGCGATTTCAGTTTCTCCGGGCTGAAGACGGCGGTCGCGCAGGAAGTGGCACGACACGGCGCTGGTGCCCTGCAGGCGCGCCTGGCCGCGGACATCGCCGCCGGATTCCAGGCCGCGATGGTCGAGGTGCTGACCGATCGCGTCATCCACGCAATGGCGATGTTCGCGGAACGGCATCCGGACCGGCGACTTCTGGTGCTGGCCGGCGGCGTGGCGGCGAACTCGGCGATCCGTGCAGCGCTGGAACGCGAAGCGGGTCGATGCGGCTTCCGGCTGGTGGCACCGCCGCCGCGTCTGTGCACGGACAATGCGGTGATGGTCGCCTGGGCGGGGATCGAGCGGCTGCGACTCGGACTGACGGATGGGATGGACGCTGCTCCGCGGCCGCGTTGGCCGTTGGATAGTCTCGTCGGTTTCGCCGGTGAGGCGGCGACGGCAGAAGGGTGATGGGGAGTGCAGCGGGTCACGTCGGGGCTCGCGGTACGCGAGCTAGGGCAAAGTGGCATGCTGTAACGATCGCCCGAGCCGGGCCACGTCCAGCGACCCACGTCATGGCCTGCGTGACAACTCGCGGTCATGTGCCGAATCAGGACGGCGGGGCTGGCCGTTGGCCGGCCCCGTGCGTGGCTAGTTGATGGTCCGGACGGCCCGTTCAGGGTGGGCCGGTGCAGGCGGGAGCTGGAGATTGTGGGAATGGCGCCGGCCAGGGGGGAAAGATGGGAGGGCCGGTAAGGGGAATGGGACTGAAACTCGGGCTGTCGCCGGGGTTTGGGCTGGGGCTGTCTCCAGTGGCGGAATGCGCTTCGCTTTTCCGCTCTACGCGCCTCGGATCGCTCCCGGGATCGGCTGGGCGCCGCTTGCCCTCGCGACGGAACAAGACAGTGGCGAGATTGCCGCCGTACAGGATGAGATCGCGGCGCAGTTCGTCCCACGTCGCATGATCCATCTGGCCAGGCACGATGCCCAGATCGAGGCAGATATCGACGAGGACGGCGCCGATCGGGCGGCGGCGGACTTCGGCGGCGATTTGCTCGGGCGTGGGTAGGCGGGCGAGGCCCGGAACCTCGGTCGACGCGCCCGGCGGGATCGCCGGTTTGGCGGCGTGTGGCTTGCGTGGGGACGGCAGGCGGATGGCCGCAGGCTTCAGGTCCTGGCCGCGGGCGGCGCGCCGGCTGAGCCTGGCTTCGAGTGCGGCGGCGCGGAGCAGACCGCGTGTGATGCGGGCGAGGATCAGCGCGAGATCGCTGGTGCCGAAGGTTGTGGCGAGGAAGGCGAAACAGGGGAGGACATGCGGGTCGGCGGCGTGCCGGCGCAGCGTGTCGGCGAGGTTCTGGCCGTAGGCGATGAGCGTGCGGACGAGGCCGAGGACCTGGCCGATGCGCCCCGGCACGGCCCGATTGCGATCGGGTTGGACGGCGGCGACCGGGGCGGTGGCGGCGTCGAACACGAACAGAACAAGAACATAGGACGGCGGGCGATGTCAAGGAATATTTTCAGGGGTGCGCCGGCGTGGGGTAGATCGCGGCGCGTGAGGCGGGCGGCGCATTCGCTGCGGTGGCTTTGTATCGCCGGCCCGTCAACGGGTCCGTCATCGTCTGTCCGTATCATTGCAAAGGGAAGGTTTTTAAACGCAGATGTTATGCTGGCCGCCTCGTCCGGTGACCGCTTTGGGTGGACTCCGGTCGGTCCGCTTCTGGGGAACTGATCCGAAAATCGGCCATTCGTCTGGTGGCTTGGTGTGGCCGAAACCGGAGCGGCAGGTTTTAGGGTGGCGGATTGGGGAAAGCCGCCGTGCATCTATCACAGTCATGTGGCGGCGACTCGCACTTCGTAGCGAAGGCGGGAGAACATCTTCGAGACCTTCCCCGCTGGGGCAGAAATGGTTGTGGACGGTTCTAATCGACCGGGATCGAGCAGGCGATACTGATGGAAGAAGACAGGTTCTTCGAAGGACGCAAGGAGGCACACACCATAAATCGCACGATCTCGCACGCCGGTCGCCAGAAGCTCGTCATGCGGCATCGATGTGCACTTGGGGTTTGCCTCGTTAAGACCCAGCAGCACCTTTCGCCTACCTTCGGCCAACCAGAGCTTGTTCGTCTAGTCGCTACAGAATAATCCTAGAAGTTAGCGCGCCTGTCAGGTCGACGGGCCAGCCGACCTTGGAGGGCCCTCATGCGCTGGAATCGATGGTATCGGCTCAAGAGCTATTTCCGCTCGGCGCTCTGGATCGTTCCGTTCATCGCACTGCTGCTTGAGAATATCGCCATCCGCCTCGTGTTCCGGCTGCATGAGCGGCTCGGATGGTTGCCGCGGTTTGGCGCGACACCGGGCGGGACGTCGGAAGTCCTGAACACCGTCGAGACGCTCTCGATTTCATTCATCGTCTTCACCTTCGGATCGCTTTTGGTCGCGATCCAGGTCGCGAGCGGGCAGCTCTCGCCGCGGATCATCGCGACCACGCTGCTGCGAAACAACGTCATCCGCTTCACCGTCGGCTTGTTTATCTTCACCATGCTGTTCTCCGCCGGCACCGGTGTGCGGCTCGATAGCTCGATCGCCCACCCGGCGGTCACTATCTCCTGGGCGCTGGGCGTCCTCTCAATCGCGGCATTCCTATTCCTGATCGACTACACGGCGCGGCTGCTGCGGCCCATCAGCATTCTCTGGCGGATCGGCGAACAAGGGGTCACGGTTGTCGAGAGCGTCTTTCCGGAATTGGTCGAGGCGCCCCGGCCGCCGCGGACACGTACCGTTCCGGGCGCAGCGACACGCGTTGTCGCACATCGCGGCACATCCGCCGTCGTTCTCGCGGCCAACCTTGACTCGCTCGTCGCGCTCGCGCGCCGCGCTGAGGGTGTCATCGCGTTCGTCCCGCGCGTAGGTGACTTCGTGGCCATCGGCGAGCCGCTGTACCGCCTTTACGGCAACGCCGCGCAGATCGACGATCGTAAGCTCCGCGCTCAAGTGGCATTCGGCCCGGAGCGCACGATAGAACAGGACTCGACCTTCGCGTTCCGGGTGATCGTTGACATCGGCATCAAGGCGCTTTCGCCGGCTATCAACGACCCCACCACCGCGGTCATGGCGATCGATCAGATCCATCGACTGCTCGGTCTCGTCGGACGTCGGCACCTGCACGACGACGCCCTGTTCGACGCAAACGGCGTGCTGCGCCTGATATTTCCGACGCCAGGATGGGACGACTTCGTGCAGCTCGCGCTCAGCGAGATTCGCCTCTACGGCGCGGGCAACTTCCAGGTGTCGCGGCGGGTGCGTGCGATGATCGAAAACCTGCTCGAGAGCCTGCCGGAAAATCGCCGCCCCGCCTTACGCCGCGAGCTCGATCTGCTCGACCGCGCTCTCCCGAAACTGCACGAATTTGCCGAGGATCTGGACCTTGCCAGGAAGGCGGATTTTCAGGGGCTCGGCGGTTCGCCGAAACGATAGCGTGGAGCGAGAACGAGCCCCTCTTCCCGCAGTTCGAGGAAGCGGTCGCGTCCGTGCTGGAGCCGTACGCCGCCCCGAGCGAGCGACCGCATCACGGACGCGGGTGGTGATGGGGCAGCGGCTGATGCGGCGATGCAGCCCGCGTCCGACCTTTTTCTCGGCTGGGTCACGGGCGCGACTGCGCGTGCAGATAGCGGTCGAGCGGTTCGACGCCGCACTCACCACGGCAGGGACCGGCTCATCCCGCCGCCAGCAGGGACACGATCCGTTCCGACCCTAGCAGGGTTTCCGCGAATTTGCGGAACCCGGCCAGATCTCCGGGTGGATTGCCAAGTCCGCCTGAGCCGGCTTCAGGCGTCCAGACCGTATGCGTGTCCAGCAGAAACACTCCGTACATCGCCTTCAACCCCTGAAGACCTCTGCCATGTAATTCTGCCTGTAGCGTGTGCGCCGCCAGAGCCGCATTCGTCGCGATTGCCGCCTCAATGAGAGCCTCCCGATACCCGGGCCGATCCATCACGTCGCTGCCGTAAGCCCGCGCCAGCGCCCGCGCCGAGGCCTGCACTGCGATCAGGTGCCGGTCAACAATGCTACGAAGCTGCTCGTTCGTGGCGATCTCCAGGTAGCCGCCGGGATCGAGGAACGCATCCACCGCGGCCGTCAGGGCGCCGCACCCGCTGTGGCCAAGCACCACAAGCAGACGCAGGCTCTTCCGCAGGTGACTGATCGCGTAGTGGAAGCTTCCCAGCACATCGGCCCCTAGACTGTTGCCGGCGACGCGTACAACGAACAGCCCGTTCGGCCCCTCGTTGAAGACCAGCTCAATCGGCACACGCGCGTCGGCACAACCGAGCACCGCGGCAAACGGCTCTTGCAGCGCGATCCGGCGCCCATCCCCGTGAAGACCGAGCAGCCGAGAATCGAATTCGACAGTCGATCGCGCTGCATGGCCGTGGCGGGCCTGCTTGACCAGTTCGGAGAAGGACCTATTCCCCGCGTTCAGCCGCTGCACGGCGTCGTCCGGCTCATCTGGGACGGCCCGTACAGCGCGTGGCTGGGCGGTGAAGCGATAGGTGATTTCAACCGTCATCGGGGCCTGGACATTGTGAGGGGGATCGAGCAGCAATTAAGCATATGTCGCCGGTGCCTGGGCAGGGGCTCTCCCTGATCCGCAGATACCAAGCGCCGTTTCTGCAGCCGTCCGCCTCGCCATCAAGGCTCTGGCCGAGAACAGCTGCCGGTCGCTTCAGCGACACGAGCTTGAAGCCGCAAGGCAGCGGAGGTGCCCGATTGCAAACGCGGGCGCCGGAATCAGCCGATTCGGAAGAGTTCAGAACACCACCTGTGCATAGGATCCGTAGAATTAGCTGTGGTCACCGGAAACAGCAGAACCGGTAGATCCTACGCCAGCAGGCTGACTGAACGTCCGGTTTTCAGAACTGTATCAAGCACTCCGAACGGCGAGGATGGGCGCGAAGCAGCCGGCGCACAACTACGCTGAGTGTCTGGTTCCTGGACCGCCTCGCAGGCGGGCTGACTTATGGCGGATTCGGGACCCAAAGCGGTTTCCGGTGGCACGATCGGGCGATCCCGGAGCCAGACATTCAGCATCGCCGGGCGCCGTTCGCCACGCCGGAGACGTGAATCGCGCCTCACGCAGCCGCAAGCTATCCGCGCCCCAACGAGCCTTGCGATGTCTTCGTGCGAATGATCAGTTCCTCCAGGAAATCGAGCCTGTCCTGACCCCAGAATGGCTCGCCTTCGAAAATGTAAAACGGCGACCCGAAGACCCCGTCGGCAGGGGCGCCGTCGCTGTAATGGTCATACTCCGTGCCCACCTCCTTCGCATCGGCCTCACCGAGAAGAATATTCGGATCCGATACGAACTGTCCGGCTATGGCAAGCAGCGTCGCCCGGTCGCTGATATCGCGGTCCTCGGCCCATAGCGCATGCATCACGGCCTGCGTCAGTCCGTGAAGATCACCGCCACGCCGCTTCGCAGCGATCAGCAGCCGCGACGCGGGCTCGTCGTCGACCGGGAAATACCTCGGTTCGATGTTGCAAGTCATGCCAAGCCGCGCGCGCCAGCGCTTAAGTTCCCATATCCTTTCGGCCTGGCGCTGCGCGGCGCGCTGCCCAAGCGATATGCCTCCCGTGCGCTTGTAGACCTCCAGCAGCCGCACCGGTCTGAAATCCGCCTCGACCCCATGCCGTTTGCAGATCGATTCGAGCCGTGGTCCACCCAGATAGGCCCAATCGGAGATCACCCAGAAATAGTAGATCAGGCGCATGACCCGGGAGTTCCCTGCAAAGGTCGATCACTCTGAAGAGTGAACGAAGGTAACGGCAAAGCGCGGCCCGCGACAACGACAGCTTGGGACGGGCCTCTGTGGCTGGATGTCTGCTTCAGAGCATAGCGCAGTTTTGCCTCAATGGCTGGCTTGGGCGCAGTCCTGCCGGTGCAGCAGCACGACGAACGTCTGCTCCCGGGAATTGCTCAATAGCCGCCCAATGACAGACTTGGGTCGGAAGGTCGGATGCCAGACCGGCATCGAACGCCCAGGTCGCGTAAGCTATAGATAGGACGCTCGCCGTGGTAACGTGGCAGGTCGGGCGGCTTTTATTCTGGGGGGGGAACAGGCTGATGACCGCGAGAAACGCCCATGCGATCCAGATGCGGAATTACGGGCCGCCTGAGGTGCTAACTTATGGCGAGATTTCTCTCCCACCCCTCGAACCAGGCGAGGTGCGGATCAGGACCATAGCTGCGGCAGTGAACCATACGGACCTCGAGATCCGCGCTGGCAACTGGCCTGTGACAAAGGCCGACCCCTTCCCTTACGTCCCCGGAGTGGAAGTCATCGGGGATATCGAGGAAGTGGGAGAGTCGGTCAACGACATTCGTCAAGGCGACCGCGTGATAACGATGATGCAGGGACTCGGCGGTGTTCGCGCGGAACGATCCGGGGGCTATGCCGAATACGTCACTGTGGCCGCCGCTGCGGTTGCACCAGTCCCTTCGGGGATTGATCCGTACGATATGGCCGCAATCGGTCTGGTCGGGGTGACCGCCTACGAGGGCCTACGCCGGATTGGACCTCTCGCCGGCCGAAGAGTCGTCATTACGGGTGCGGCTGGCGGTATCGGATCGGCAGCGACGGCGATTGCTCGCGCTGAGAACGCTTCGGTGCTTGGTTTGGTCGCGAGCCCGGCACAGGTCGACTATGTCCGCGCACTTGGCGCGGACGACGTCATCATCTCACCAAAGGACGGGCCGCTGACGTCACTGCAGCCCGAGAGCGTGGACGGTGTCCTCGATGCTGTTGGCGGCAACCTGTTCGGGCCTTGCGTAGAGGCGTTGCGCTCTACCGGCGTCCTGTCGCTTGTCGGGGCGGTTGCGGGCGGTGACGTCCGATTCGATGCTTGGCGATTGACCCGCCCGGTGACGCTCACCGGGTATTCGTCCGAGAGCCTGGATGGACTGGCTCTCCGCAACGCGGTCACAGCACTTGCCGGCTGGCTTGCCAGCGGCGCAATCAAGCCCGCGGCTCGTACGATAGTGCCACTGGCCGAGGCGGCTCACGCACATGCATTGCTGGAGCGGGGAGGCGTGACCGGTCGCGTGCTTCTCGTTCCGTAAGCGGCGACCGTGACGCGCTCAGCCAGCAAGCGCCAAACAGGCAAAGAGGTGCGAGGCCGAACGGCCGCTTTGGGTCGACTCCGGCGGTTCGGCCGACGGCGGGCTACCGCCGCTCGGGGTAGAGTAGGGATGTGGCGCGGTGGCTGTAGGTCGGGCATATCCGTTGCCGCCCCTTTCGTCTGGCGGTGCCTTAACGGCCTGACCGTAGCTCCGTTTCCACACCCCTCTCATCGAACGTGGCGTGCGAATTTCCCGCACCACGCTCTCGGACAAGACGTCACGCTTTCGTCCACGACACGCCGTGCCCAAGCCGGGTCAGGCGTACGAGCCCGAAGTACCCGTAGAGGTGCGAGAGTGGATAAGTTCCGCTCCTGCTCCGTCTGACCTTGTGCTTGAAGCGCAGCCACCGACGCAACCGCACAGCCGCGTAGTTGTCGAGTGCCCGATACGCCTTGTTGACGGTACCTACGTTAAAGTAGTTCGCCCAACCGCGCAGCGTACTGTTCAACTTCTCCACCAGCTCTGTGGTCTCTTGCCATGATCCCGCTCGGTTGGTCAGCGTGTGGATTCTCTCAACCGCACGCGTGATGCTCTTCTTCGATGGCCGGTGCCCCAGGCGTGCCTGGCCGGTTCTCGCCGAATACATCCGACCGAACGTGTAGCCCAAGAAATCGAACTCGCCTTCCGGCACCTTGCAGATGCGTGTCTTCTCCTCGTTGACCGTTAGCTTCAGCTTGCCCATGATCCCGCGCAGGTGCTGCAAGGCCTCTTCGGCTTTACCCTTCCTGCACAGGATCACGAGATCGTCCGCATAGGTCACGATGCGCGAGCCGAGGCTGCGCTCCAGCCCGAGCTTCTTCCACCCCAGCACGAACCGGCGCATGTAAAGGTTCGCCAGCAGCGGTGAGATGGGTGAGCCTTGCGGGATGCCTCGTCGATTGTCCCGCGCCTCCGTCGTGCGTGTCTTCCGGCCTCGTCGGTCGGTTTCTTCCACGGGGCATTCCAGCCACATCTTGATCAGATGCAGTACGCGCCGATCAACGATCCTGCGCGCTACCGACATCATGAGTTGGGTGTGGGGAATGCTGCCGAAGTAGTCCGCGAGGTCGGCGTCGACGACATCCGGATGGCCACGGAACACCAGTTCTTCCACCTCTACCACCGCCTGCTGCGCGTTGCGCCCGGGACGGTAGGCGTATTGCTCTGATGGAAGATCGGCTTCGAAGATCGGTTCCAGCACCAGCATTGCTGCTGTCATGCAGACCCGATCCCGCAAGGTCGAGATGCCCAGCGGCCTGAGCTTGCCGTTGGCTTTCGGGATAGACACCCGCCTGATAGGGTCCGGTCGGTAGGTCTCCTGCTTGAGCGCAAGCGCCAGTTCGCCAAGCCACCGCTTCAACCCGTACGCTTCGACATCCGCGAAATCCTGCCCATCGATACCCGATGCGCCCTTGTTGGAACGGCACTGGGCATAGGCACGGGCCAGGATGTCCTCGCGGTTGATCTTGTCATACAGGGCGTAGAAGCGATACCCGGCTTCTGCCTTCGCTTTTGCGTGTAACGCCATCTGCAATTTCTGAACACTGTTCGGAGTTGATAGGTTGCCCAATCTCCAGGTCCCTCATCACTTGCTGCGTCTGTCTTGAACTGAGGTCCCTTCCCTCCCCCGGCATTACCCGGCTTCCGCGGTACTACGAACCTCTCCGCCACCCCGCCGCGCCCGGCCTGTCCCTCGCGGGCGTCCGGTTGGCCATCCCTGGCCACGCATCGGGGCTTCCCGTGTTGCGTACGCTTTCCTTGTGTGCATGCCGCCGCCACTACCCCGGTGCAGCGGATGGGTGTACTCGTCGCTCAAAAATCACCCACCCGTATCAGCCTTCCCCGGTCCCACTGCCGAGTCGGCCTGCACATTGTCCTTTTCGAGGTTTGCTCAGCGTTCACTCACGTTGCGGCCTACACACTCGCGCGGTCACCTATACGTGGCCGCTATCCGAAGGCTTCAGACACTTCGTCACCTCCATGCCTGCTCCGGTTGCTTCCGGCTGGAGCGGTTGCCGGGCGGGGCTTGCACCCGCTGGAGAAGCGCCGCCTTTTCACGGCGCACGTGGGAAGCGGGCATAGTTGATCTGCCCCACCACGTCTCCATTGCGGACTGTTGAGCATTGCTCGACAACGAACAAGTCGACCGGAAAGGCGTGTCGTCAGCGTGTCGGCGTATTCGATCGCAGAAGCCTGACTTCCGCAACGAAAGTCATCGAGCGGCGCATTTTTTTTGTAAGATCACTCTCGCGACTAAACTCACTCAGAGTAATCCACTGGGTCCTCCGGGGGCGCATTGTTGTAGAAGATGAACACCAGTGGCGTGCCGGGCTCGGCTGTCGCGTCGGTGCGATAACCGGAGACCTCGCCGGCCACACCGCTGGTGTATTCCGCGACGACTTCGCCAAAGGTATTGCGCTGGATTGCAACCCTCTGTCCGACGTCGACCTTGTCGTTCAGCTTGATCAAAAGCTCAACGAATCCACCATGGGTTGCGAGGATGGTGTGCCCGCTGTTGGCGACGAAGAGGCCCGTGTCCCGTCCGGTGCGGCCCATCGGGCCGACGATGATTCCGTGGTGTTTGAGCACATTCTTCGTGCCCTCCACGAACAGTGGGATCATCGCGTGATCCAAGATGCGCGGGGCACCGATCTCAGGCGTGAAAGCCGGGATGCCCACATTAATCAACGCGTTCGCCAGGAGAGTGGGATAGGCAGGGTTGTCAAAAATCTGATTGATCGGATACAGCTCCGCCATCGCCCGAACCTCGGGCAGGTCCATCCGGGCAAGATGAAACGCTGTTATATCCATCCCGGTCGCCCCGGTATGGAAATCTATCGCGTAGTCGGCGTTCGGCCTGAAGAGCCTGTTGAATAGGAGCCCGGCGTGCCGGCTGGGCGCACTGGCGCCATTCTCATTCCCGGGCCACTCGCGATTGATGTCGATGAGGTCAATTCCCCTTCCTGAATTGGACCATCGACGTGCCATGCCTTCAAGGGCCGGACGGGATACGTCTAGAATCGCCATGACCGCGCCCGACATCTCGGCCGGATTGAGTTGGCTCATGACGGTCTGTATCGTGTGCACGGGACTGATCTCGTCGCCGTGCACACCGCCGATGAGGGCGACGCACTTGCCTGGCTTCGCCCCCTTGGCGACCATCACAGACACATACCAGTGCTGACCCGTGGGCATCTGCACGCCCTGGAAATAGAAGAGGTGCTCGCCGGGTTCCAGGTCGTTGACATCGAGCGCGCTGATGACCTTCTTCCCCTGGATCACGTCACCAGTGTAGACAGTTCCTCGTGGAGCGCCCCGTGCTGAACCGGCCGCGGGCGCTGTTTTGCCTTGGGCATTCGCAGCACCGGTATTGGCCGCGAGGACTGCCGAGGCGCCGACCGAGGCAATGGTCGACATCATAAAGTCGCGGCGATCGAGCCCGTCCTTTGGTTCGTCCGACATGGCGAGTGGTCCTTGTATCACGTACGAAAGTGAAGGATCTGCTACCAACCACGGTAAGGTCGCAGAAGACCTTTGCAACAGCTCACTACTCGACGCCAGTAACGGTCTCTGGTTTGTTACTTTCCGCAGATCCGCTGCGCGTGCTCGTCTGACAGGTGATGGAGCCGAGCGCAGGCCGGCCGTGGCGGCTTCAGCGGACGTCCGCGTAGGGCTAAGACCGGGAGGCGGCCGGCAGTGAAGGTCAGCTAAGGGGTCGAGACCAGTCATTGGATAGGCCGGCTAGTATAAGAAGATTCAGGCTGATGCACGCAGATAGCGACAAGCTGAATGGCAATCCGCCGGATTTCGAGACGTGGCCTAGCGAAATCGAGCAACAGACAGAGCCGGATGGGCCGGCCTCCTGCTCGCTGCTCCCTGCTTCCGCAGGGACAAGTTTCGCAGGAACAAGCTTCGCCAGCCATGACAATGGAAGGCCGTCATGCGATGCCTCGAATTAAACCGGACAGCCGAGGCGCCCATGCCGGCATCTCCATCGTCGATGCGGCTGCTGCCATCTCTCACATCGTGAGGTGAACTACCGCCACGCCTTCCATGCCGGGAATTTCGGCGATTGCGTCAAGCACACCCTGCTGGTGTTCGACGAGCTTGGGCGGGTATGGCAGGATGCGCTGGCCGGACGGCCAGTTTCCTTGCAGCAACGTGCCCAGGTGCGTCTCGCTGCCTGCCATTCGACGCAATGCGCGATCGAGGCGGTCGATCTCGTCTACGCACTCGCCGGGGGATCGTCGCTCTACGAGGGCAATCGGCTCGAGCGCTGCTTCCGAGATATCCATGCGGCGGGGCAGCACGTCGCGGTGGCACCCATGGCCAATCAAGAGCCCGTCGGGCGCGTGCTGTTCGGGCTCGATCCGGGCATGGGACGGTTTTAGCCCGTCTCACCGGCTAGAAGGTGGCGCGGCCGCGACCGCGCAGCGGCGGTTGCATGCTCGGGGCCGCAACAGAAAAAATTGGCAATAGTGCGCAACGAGCTCGCAAGGCGACGGGTTATGTCTCCACGAAAGATCGACGCGGACGCGACCTTGCCGGCAAAGCCGCTCCTGGCCGGAACTTTCAGTGACGCGGGGCGGATTGCCAACCGTTTTTCGCCAATGCAAAGAGCCCTGGCGCTCGAACGGGATTTTGGGTCGGCACCAGCCGGCGAGACGCGGCCGTGGGAGGCCCGGACGGCACCCCCTGCTCTTGAGCCCCGTTCTGGGGCGGCCAAGTTGTCGAAGTCCCGCGCCCGCGAGGCCCACCAACAGGCCATGCTGGGTGCTCGGCTTGCGGGAAAGGGTCAGCACGCCCAGGCGATCGCCCGGTTCCGCCGCTCGATTGAAATCGATCCAACTTCGGCAATCGTGTTCCACGATCTTGGCTATACATGCCTGCAGACCGGCCGTCTTGAGGAGGCGGTGAGCGCGTTCACCACGGCGGTCCGACTCAAGCCCGATCTCGCCAGTGCCCAAGAGCACCTGGCCTACACACTCGACCAGCTCGGCCGTACCCCCCAGGCGCTTGCGGCTTACCAGGCGGCGACGCGGCTGGAGCCCGAACGCCAGATGGCGCAGTTCCGGCTCGGACAGCTCTATCTCGGGCGCGGGCGGGGCGCCGAGGCCGCCGCCGCGTTCCGCGCCGCCGCCTGCGGTGCCGACCCGCTGATCGGGCAGGTGAGCAAGGCCTATGCGCACCACGCCGCCGGCGACGGGATCGCAGCCGAGGTAATGCTGCGCGCAGTGACCGCGGAGGCCCCGAACCATGCCGTCGCTCATCTGGTCCTCGGTGAGGTGCTGACGCAATCCGGCCAGACGGCAGAGGCCGCGCGCTGGATCGAACGAGGCATCTCGCTCAACTCAAACATGGTCGGGGCGTAGCAGGCCTATGCCACCAACGGACCAACCCAGCCGGAGATGGCGGCGATGATGTAAAGCGCGAGCGTCACCAGATTGGTCGAGAACTCCAAGCTCTGCGCAGCGCACGCGATCCACCCATAGGGTCGCACGCCACCGGGTCGGGTCCTTGCGTATATCGGCGAGGAACGCAGTCGGTCGTGGTCGGGGGACCTCGACGTTCTCGTCCGGCAGCGTATCCAGTCTGTCGCCGTACATGCTCTCCGTCACCTGCTTGGCGCTTCACGGAACCGGCCGTAGCGAATGAGCCACACCGAGGTCTCCGGCAGGTCATGGCGCAAATAGAAGATGACGGCGGCGGGAACTGCTCCGATGCCGAGCGTGACGCGCCAGATCACATCATGCGGCAGGTTGCTAACGATGAAGATGACAATGATCGGGAGGGTGAGCACCTCGCCCAGCGCGAACATGAACTGCCAGCGATTGCCCATGACCTCACGCTCGCCGCGAGGCATCAACTCCATGATGTAGGTGTAACCGCTGGAGATATCGCTGCCGAGTGGAATGCCGAGAATAAGGCGGACCACAACCAGCCACGCCATGCTCGGCACGAAGGCTAGGCTTTGGTCATCCGCCGCTCGCAGTCGGCTGCCGCCAGGCGTTCTGGTTGCAGCCTGGTTCCCAGTCCCGGTCCCGCCATCGGGTAGACGAACCCATCGCGGATATCAGGCAACTCCGTCACCACGTCGCGGTACCAGCCCGTGGTGAAAGCGCGGACAGTCTCCTGCACCAGCGTGTTGGGGCAGTTGAGCGACAGATGCACGGAGGCGGTCAGCACCACCGGCCCAGTGCAGTCGTGCGGCGCGACCGGACGGCCCCAGGCTTCGGCGAGCGTCGCGATTTTCTTTGCCTCGCCCACGCCGCCGCACCAGGAGAGGTCCAGCATCACCACGTCCACCGCGTCTGCCTGCAGGAACTCGCGGAAGGCACGGCGCGTCGCGACGGTTTCGCTTGCGCATATCGGCACGCTCGTGCGGGCGCGCAGACCGGCCAGCAGGTCCGCGTTGATCATCTTGATCGGGTCTTCTGCCCAGAAGAGCTGGAACGGCGCGAGCGCCCGCAGCACCACTTCGGCTGCCGCAGGAGTCCACAGCGAATGCAACTCCGCCATGATGTCCATCTTTCCGGCCACCGCATCGCGGATCTTGCGAAACGGCACCAGCGCGTGATCGAGATCCGCGGCGGAAATGGAGCGACCTTCTGTCGCCTCGGCAGCGAAATCGAACGGCCATATCTTCATCGCCGTGACGCCTTGCTCCAGCAGGGAATGCGCAAGCTCGTCCGCGCGGTGCAGGAACGCGTCGAGGTCTTCGTATGGCCCGCCAGCGGTTGCCGGGTCGATGCCCCAATTGTCCGTCTTCTGCCCAATTGCTGCGCGAACATAGTGTTCTGACTCTGACACTTCGATCCCGACCGGGATGGCGGGATCGGCCGCGAACCAGATGGAGGCCGGGGATCGAAGCGATAGGATCGCAACAATAGCGGTAGCCGGCGCAGGTGTTATAGATGCGTACCCTCTCGTGCGAGAGCCCGCCCAGACATTGATACAGCGGCTGTCCGACCGCCTGGCCGAACAGATCCCAGAGAGCGATGTCCACAGCCGAGGCGGCGCGCATCTCCACCCCGGTCCCGGAGAAGCCGAGATACTGATTCTGCAACGTCCGCGCATGCCGGTCGATCTGCAATGCGGGTTTCCCGAGCAGGAGCGGTGCCACGGTTTCGTGAATCTGCGCCTCGACAGCGCGGGCGCCGAAGAATGTCTCGCCCAAGCCGACCAGCCCTTCGTCCGTGTGGATATGAAGCCAGAGCAGATTGGGGAACTCGCCGAGGCGGATGGTCTCGAGACCTGTGATCTTCATGGCGTTTTCTCCCGATGTGCTGCGCTGTCGAGGCCTCCAACCGTACTGAAGAAGACAGCTCGAGTCATCCCGACTGGCGCTGGTCAGGAATCCGCTGACGCACCCTCGGGTACCCCCGCTGCTTCCTCGGCGACCCGCTGAGGTGGCCGCGGGGTGAAGGAGAGCAATCCGTTGGGGCGGAAGATCATCAGGACCATCAACAGGATGCCGAATGCGAACAGTCGGTACAGGATAAAGTCACGGAACACTTCCGGCATCGCCACGATCACGGTGGCTCCGAGGATTACACCCAGGAGATTGCCGACGCCGCCCAGAATAACCATCGCCAGAATGTTGACGGATTCCGTGAACAGGAAATTGTCCGGGAACACCGAACGCTGCCACGAGGCAAGCAGACTGCCGCCGATTCCGGCGATGGCCGCGCCGGTAGCGAAGGCTTGCAGCTTCGCCCGCACGGTGTTTACGCCCATAACCTGCGCCGCCAACTCGTCCTCACGGATCGCCTGCCAGGCCCAGCCGATGCGCGAGTCCCTCAGTCGCTTAGAGGCGAGCAGCACCACGCCCATCAACGCCACGAACAGGTAGTGGTCCTGAGTGTCGCTCTTGAGCGTGTAGCCGAAGAACGACGGCGCATCGATGCTGATGATGCCGGACGGCCCACCAGTAATGTTGATCGGGCGATCAAGATTGGTCAGCAAGATATAGGTGATCTCGCCGAATCCGAGCGTGACAATTGCAAGGTAGTCGCCGCGAAGCCGGAGAGTCGGTCCGCCGATCAGCACGCCGAAGACGGCGGAGACCATAACGACGATCGGGAGTGCCACGAGGAACGGCAGGTGCACACCGAACTGCGGCGAGGCCAGGAACGCGTACGTGTAGGATCCGATACCAAAGAACGCGACATAGCCGAGATCGAGCAGCCCTGCGAAACCAACCACTACGTTCAGCCCGAGGGCAAGGATGGAATAAAGGCAGATGCGCGTGATCACACCCATCACGTAGTCGTTGGGCACCCCGAACGGAATCGCCAGCGCGACCAGCACGAACACAGGATTGCGTAGGGCGGAAAAGCGCAGCGCATTCCGCCGTGTGGTGGCGGAATGCGCTGCGCTTTTCCGCCCTACGGATCCCGCCATAGTCGCTATACCCGCTTCCACTCAGGCAGCAACTCTCCCAATATGCCGCCGGGTCGAAATACCAGCACCGCAATCAGCACACCGAACGAAACCGCGTCCTTGAACGCGGGATTGATGAAAGTGCTCGCCAGGCTCTCGATGATGCCCAGCAGCAAGCCGCCCAACATGGCACCGCGGATGTTGCCGATGCCGCCTAGCACCGCCGCGGTGAACGCTTTCAACCCCGCCGAGTAGCCCATCAGGAAATCGATCTGCGTGTAATAGAGCCCAACCAACACGCCAGCGGCGCCACCCAGGGCAGAGCCGATCAGGAAGGTGGTGGACACCACACCCCATACGTTTACGCCCATGACCGCCGCGATTTCGCGATCCTCGGCGACCGCGCGGATGGAGCGGCCAAGTGTGCTGCGCCGCACCAGCCAGTCGAGCCCCCACATCATCACCGCGCTGACCGCCGCGATGACCAGCACCAGGACGGAAACGCTCGTACCGAAAACGTTGAACCGCCAGGCGCGCGGAAAGAGGCTATAGGTCATCAGCACCTTCATGCGCGCGCCCTGGCTCAGCATCACTGCGTTCTGCAAAAAGATCGAGGCGCCGACCGCGCTGATCAGCGGCCCCAACCGCGTCGCACCTCTGAGGTAGAGTGGCCGATAGGCAAAGCGCTCCAGCCCAAGCCCGATCGCGCCGGTGAACACCATGGCGGGAACCAGCATCAACGGCAGCACCAGAATCGGATTGAGCGGCACGAAGTGGCTGTTCATGATCGCGACGAAAACCGCCCAGCCCATGTAAGCGCCGATCATGAACACATCGCCGTGGGCAAAGTTGATCATGAACAGCACGCCATAGACCATGGTGTAGCCGAGCGCGATCAGCCCATAAATCATGCCGAGCGTGATGCCGAACACCAGTTGCTGCGGCAGTATCTGAACAAGCTGGGAGAAATTGAGCATTCAGACCTCGCCGAGATATGCGCGGCGCACCGCGTCGGCGCCCAGGAGCGCGGCCGCGCTGTCGGCAATGACAATGCGTCCGTTCTGCAATACATAGCCGCGATGGGCGATGCCAAGTGCAACCGCCGCGTTCTGCTCGACGACCAGAATGGTCGTACCCTGGCCGTTGATGGTCTTGATGATGTCGAACACTTGATCGACGAACACCGGAGCGAGACCCATCGAAGGCTCGTCCATCAAGAGCAGGCGCGGCCGCGCCATCAGCGCGCGCGCGATCGCCACCATCTGCTGCTCTCCGCCGGAAAGCGTGCCGCAATACTGCGTCTGCCGTTCTTTCACTCGCGGGAACAGGGCGTAAACGCGGTCCAGATCCTGCGCGAGTTCGGCGGCCGGTTCCCCCCGGCGGGTGAACGCACCCATCATGAGGTTCTCCCACACCGTCATGCGCGCGAAGAGCCTACGCGCCTCCGGTACGAGCGAAATGCCCTTACCGACGATCGCCTGCGTGCCAAGGCCATCGATGCGCTCGCCGGCGAAGGTCACGCTACCGGAACGCGGCCGCACGATGCCCAGGATCGTCTTCATGGTAGTCGACTTGCCCGAGGCATTGCCGCCCAACAGGCAGACCACCTCGCCGCGCCCGACCTCGATGCTGACGCCCCGCAGCGCGGGAATGGGACCGTACCAAGCCTCCACTTGGTCGAGCCGAAGCATCGGCGTGACTGGCGCGGCAGCGGCGTCAGGCATGCACCGCAGCGAGGGTTTCACCGGCGCGGTGGCCGAGATAGGCCTCGAGTACCGCGGGATGGTTGCATACGTCGTTGAAGCTACCTTCGACAAGCTTGACGCCATGATCGAGCGCCACCACCCGCGAGCAGATGCCGCGCACCAGCCGCATGTCATGCTCGATCACGACGATGGTCACGTCGCGATCGCGAATCGTGAGAATGTCGTGCATCAGCTCTTGCGTTTCGGTCGGGTTCATACCTGCGGCTGGTTCATCCAAGAGCAAAACCTTCGGGTCAGTGGCGAGCGCGCGAGCGATTTCCAGACGGCGCCGGTTGGCATAGGAGAGGGAGAACGCCGGCTCGTCTCGCCTCGGTGCCAGCCGGGTGCCGAAAATGCCCAGCAGCTCCATGCCGCGGGCTTCGGCGGCCCGCTGTTCGGCGCGCGAGCCGGGCGTGTTCAACAGGATGCGCGCCAGCCCCGCATGGATGCGGCAGCACATGCCCACCAGCACGTTCTGCAGCACCGTCATCTGGTTGAACAGGCGTTGGTTCTGAAAGGTGCGCGCCACCCCGAGTGCGGTGATGCGATGCGGCGGCAGGCGGGTCAGTTCGTAACGCCCGAGCAGCCGCACTGCGCCTGAGGAGGCGCGGTGAATGCCGCTGATGACGTTGAACAGCGTGGTCTTGCCAGAACCGTTCGGGCCGATGACGCCGACGATCTCGCCGTCGTGGACTTCAAGATCGAGCCCCTGCAGGGCGTGCAAGCCGCCGAAATCCTTCGACAGCTTGCGCACCGCAAGGAGCGACGACACGCCCTGGCCAGTCCCGGTCGATCAGGTGGCTGGAAGTGTCACCGAGCCCAGTTGTTCGAAGTGGTCGCCCTTCACCTGATAAATGTAGACCTGTGCGCCCTTCACATCGCCCTTGTCGTCGAAAGTAACGGGGAAGCCCAGGATGCCATTGTAGTTGGTGGTGGCGCGCACCGCGGCGGCGATGGCAGCACGGTCCATCTTGCCGACTTTCTGGATCGCGGTGAGCAGGATGTTGGCGCTTTCATAGGCGAGCGGTCCGTAGGAGCTGAGCGTGCCGTACTTGGCATCGAACTCCTTTAGGAAGTTCGCCGCCGCCGGGATCTTGTTCACATCCGGCACTAGAAAGGTGACGTAGTTCCCTTCCGCCGCGCCGGCAGAGGCCTGGATGTAGTCCACCGGCTCGAACTGGCCGTCCGGGCCGAGCATGTGCACATTGAGCCCGACATCGGGAAGCTGCTTGGCAATCAGCGCGGCATCCGGCGCCCAGATACCGGCATAGATGCCGTCAACGTCCTTCGGTATGGTGCCGAGGATGGGACGGAAATCCTTGTCACCGGAGCGAATGACGAAACGCAGGATTGTGACCCCGAGCTTCTTGCCCTCGGCCTCGACAGCGTCGGCGACGCCGCGCGGCCCGGTGGTGCCGTCGTCGAACACCGCGATCTTCTTCATGTGCAGGGTGTTGACCATGTAATAGAGACCCGCCGGCCCCTGGAGGTCGTCGCGGGCGCAGACGCGGTCCACCGTCTTCAGCCCGCGGTCGGTCACCTTCGGATTGGTGCAGCCGGGCGTGATCAGCACGATATTAGAGCGTTCCAGGACCTCGGAAGCGGGAATGCAGGTGACCGAGGTGATGCCCCACACTGTTCCCATCACAGCCGGATCAGCCGCAACCTTCTCGGCAGCGGCAACGCCGACCTGCGGGTTGCCTTGGTCGTCAGCCTCCACGACCTCGATCTTCTTGCCGAGCACGCCGCCTTTCTTGTTCCAGTCGTCCGCCGCAAGCTTGACGGCGTTCGCCACCTCCTGGCCCGGCTTGGCGATCTGGCCGGTCAGCGGCGCGCCCGCCGCGATCTTGACCACGTCCTGCGCCCGTGCCGCGGGCGCGGCGAAGCCGAGGCCGAACGCAAGCACACCGCCCGCTATGAGTGCGAAGCCTGTTCGCGACATGTCATCTCCCCTTGTTCTGATTGCTTGACGATGCGAGGCTCGCATTGCCGGTTCCTTGCCGTCAAGCTGCACGAAAGAGGTTCATTTCCCAAACGTGCTAAAAGACTGCCTGACTGGTGGATCCCGGCTTCTTGTCGGATGGCGGAATAGTGCCGCCTATGTTTGTGCGCTGCTCGGCGTAGGCGAAATATTTGTCAACCTGCTACTGAAACGATCCGCGCGCCCCATCCAGCACATGGCGCGCCTGCTCCAGTGCATGCACAAGCCGATTGCGCGCGCGCCGTGCCGCCACCTCCGCGAACCGAGCCTCATCTGATCCGGGCTCCGCGGCGGCAAAATCGCGCAGTGCGGCCAGCGCGGGCCAAGGCGGCTGCGGCAGCGCCGAGTCGTGCGCGAACCGGCCGGCGGCTCCGGTGTGCAGCGGCACAAGAATGCGCGAGACCTCCATCAGCGCTGCATTCGCCTGCGCCGGAGTCAGCGTTCGCACCGCCCCCGCCACGTCCCCCACCGCACGGACCGCATCAATTACCGGCGCAAGGGACAGCCGACCACCGAGCTGTCGCGCGAGCGCCTCCAACTCGTCCGACAATCGCCCGGCCCAGGCGGTATAATCCAGCGGCAGCACTGGATCGGCCAGCAACCGCCACAGCACGTGCACGAACACCCGCGTGTCGCGCACCAGATTGGCCTCGTCGATCTTGTCGAGCGTGTCCTCCGGCGTATGCCACCACCAGCCGAGCTTGTTGCGAAGCTTCACCGGTCCCGGCGGTTGCTCGCTGAGGCTGCCGAGCATCGACGGCAGGCCGATGCCCCAGAAGGACTGGTCGGACGAACGATCCATAGGCCGTCCGACGTACTCGGAACCGGCCTCGATGTGCACCGCTTCGGCGGCGAGCGGCGCCAGCTCGGCCATCGCCGCGGCGTTGCTCAGCACGGTCGCGCCGATCGCACCGGTGGAATCGATGTTGACGTGCGCAACACAGCGCCGTTCCAGCTCCGCCCAATGCTCGTCCGCATACCAGGCGGACCCCGAATAGCGGCCATGCGAATGCCCCGACCAGAAGCAGAGCCGCAGCCCGCGCCGCCAGTGATCGCGATGCAGCGCACAGAGTCGCGCCACCTCCAGCATGGTGGCATTGGCGCCGCCATTATCCATCACGCCGAAATACCAGGTGTCGTGATGGCCGGAGAACAACACGAACGGCGCGTCTGGTTCAGCTCCCGGTGCATCCATCTCCGCCACAAGGATCGGGGTCTGTCGCCAGCCGGTATCGACCTCGGCGTGCAAGGTCACGCGAGGCCGCGCGCCGCGCGCCAGCCTCTCACGCAAACCCGCTCCGTCCGCTTGCGCGATCGTCATCACCACGGTCCGAGGCAGAGCGGGCAGCGTCTTCGGCGACGGGCTGCCCCAGACCGGCGAGACGCACATTTCGTGGATATGCTCATGCGGGCTGATATGAAGCTGCCCGACTGCGCCGGCGCGCGAGGCACGGTGGGCCACCGCCGGGCTGGCGATGCCTTCCACCAGCACGATGCGCCCGCTCACGTCGCGGCTGGCGAAATCCGTCTCGGTGCCGTCGCCGACATAGGCCAGCTCGGCCGTCAGCCCATCCGCCGGCGAAGACACCGAGAAACTATGCGTGATGCAGCGCGGCGTGGCCCCATCGATCTCCATCCGCGCGCGGCCAGGCAGGCTGATATACGCGTCGTGCAATAGCATCGTCGTGCGATAGCCGGCGCGGTCCAGCTCGCTCTGCACGGTACGGAGGCTGTGCATCTCGTCGGGCGTGCCGGACAGTTTGGTCCAGCGCGCGAACTCGCGCATATGGTGCATCAGCCTGGCGCCATCCACGGCGTTGCACAGACTACGGAGCGAAACGTCGGTCATCTACCTGCCTCCCGCGACCTCGAGCAGCAGCTTATCAGGCAACGCCACCTCCGTCTCGCCCCGGACCCTTGAGCCGCCGGCGAGGGCACGATAACAGTCGAATATGCAAGCGAAACGCACTGGCGCCGTCTTCGATCTCGGGGGCGTGCTGATCGATTGGAACCCCCGCCATCTCTACCGCAAGCTGATCCCGGACGACGCGGAGAGGGAACGCTTCCTGACCGAGATCTGCTCGCCGCAATGGAACCTGGAGCAGGATCGCGGGCGGAGCTGGGCCGAAGCCTGCGCCCTGCTGCGCGCGCAACATCCCGGGCACAGCGAGCTGATCGATGCGTTCCACCTGCGATGGCACGAGATGCTGGGTGGACCGATCGAAGGCTCCGTGCAGATCCTGTGCGAGCTGAGGGCACGCGGCGTCAGGCTGTTGGGCCTGACCAACTGGTCGCACGAAACGTTCCCGATCGCGCTCGAGCTGTATGACTTCCTCGGCTGGTTCGAGGCGATCATCGTGTCGGGGCAGGAGCGCCTGGTGAAGCCGGATCCGCGGCTTTATCGCCTACTGTTCGAGCGCCATGCGTTGGTGCCAAGCGAGTTCGTCTATATTGACGACAACCCCCGCAATGCCGCCGTCGCCGGCGAGCTCGGCATGCATGGCATCCATTTCACCACCCCGGCGGCGCTGCGCGACGAGTTGACAGCGCTCGGGCTTCTGGAGGACTGAGGCGATGGGACCGCGTGTCGATCCGGTGGTATCCGATGCAACCGTACCTGCGCGCGCAGGGGTCGTGATTGCCGGTGGCGGGATCGTCGGCGTCAGCGCCGCCTGGGCACTGGCCGGCAAAGGCGTCTCCGTCGTGCTGTGCGAGAAGGGCGAAATCGCCGGGGAGCAGTCGAGCCGCAACTGGGGTTGGTGCCGCAAGATGGGGCGCGACCCGCGCGAGCTGCCGCTGATCATCGAAAGCCTGCGACTCTGGCAGGGAATGAATGGGGCGATCGGTGCCGAGACCGGCTTCCGCACTGCCGGCATCATGTATCTCTGCGAGACCGATGCCGACGTCGCCAGGCGCGAAGCGTGGCTCGAGCATGCGCGGCCGTATCAGCTTGACACGCGCATGATCGGGCCAGATGAGATCAAGCGGCTGATGCCCGGCGCGGCACACGATTTCCGCGCTGCCCTCTACACGGAAAGCGACGGCCGCGCCGAGCCGCAAAAAGCCGCGCCAGCGATTGCCGAGGCGGCGCGTCGGCTGGGCGCAACCATCCTCACCGGTTGCGCGGTGCGCGGGGTGGAGACCAGCGGCGGGCGGGTGGTTGCCGCTGTGACCGAAAAGGGTCGCATTGCCTGCGATGCCGTGTTGCTGGCGGGCGGGGCCTGGTCGCGGCTGTTCTGCGGCAATCACGGTCTCGATCTCAAGCAGCTCAAGGTGCGTTCCTCCGTGATGCGCACCGAGAAGCTGGACGGCGCGCCGGAGATCTCGGCGAGCGGATCAGGGTTCGGGTTCCGCAAGCGCCTGGATGGCGGCTACACGGTGGCCAATCTTAACGCCAGCGTCTCCGAGGTCGTGCCCGACAGTTTCCGTCTGGCGCGTGATTTCCTGCCGCTCTGGCGATCGGGCCAGGCCACGGTGCGTGTGCGGCTGAGTAGCCGTTTCATGGAGGAGGCGCGGCTGAAGCGCCGATGGTCGCTCGACGAGCAGTCGCCCTTCGAATCGGTGCGGGTGCTCGACCCCTATCCGATCGAGCGGCTGAACACCGACGCTCTGGAGTCGTTGCAGCGCAGCTTTCCGGTTTTCAAACAGGCTCGCATCGCACAGCAATGGGCCGGGATGATTGACGTGACGCCGGATGCTGTGCCGGTGATCTCGCCGGTGGTTGCCATGCCGGGGTTCTTTGTGGCCACCGGTTTCTCCGGCCACGGTTTTGGGATCGGCCCGGCAGCGGGAAGACTGGCCGCAGACCTGATCACCGGCAATTCGCCGATCGTCGATCCGACACCGTTCCGCTTTGAGCGCTTCACCGGCCCGATGCGATCGCAGCCGATGAAGGGGTTGTAGATGCAACCACCTCTGCTTGGCGCGGCCATCCGGCATGAATGGACGCTGGATCCGGACTTCCTGACGGTGAACCACGGCTCGTTCGGTGCCACCCCGCGCGTGGTGCTAGCGGTGCAGGACGAATGGCGGCGCCGGATGGAGGCGCAGCCTACCCGGTTCATGCACTCGGTGCTGCCCGATGCGCTGCGTGCCGCCGCCGAGAGGCTGGCGCGCTTCATGGGCGCGGAGGGCAAGGACCTTGCGTTCCTGGAAAATGCGACGGTCGGCTGCAACGCCGTGCTGCGCTCCCGCCGGCTGCAGCCGGGCGACGAGGTGCTGGTGCTGACGCATGGCTATGGCGCGGTGCGCAACACCGTGCGTTATGTCACGGAATTGGCTGGCGCGCGCATGACCGAGGCAGTGGTGCCGTTTCCGAATCCGGACGCGGATGGCGTAATCGCCGGGCTGGAGGCGGCGATTACGCCGCGCACACGTCTCGTGGTGCTCGACCACATCACCTCGCCAAGCGCGCTCGTGCTGCCACTCGATCGGATGGTCGCCGCATGTCATGCACGTGGTGTGCCGATGCTCGTCGATGGCGCGCACGGGCCGGGACAGGTCGGGCTGGATCTGCCGGCTATCGGTGCGGACTGGTACGTTGGCAACTGCCACAAATGGCTGTGCGCTCCGAAAGGCAGCGCGTTTATCTGGGCCGCTTCCGATCGCCAGGACGGGCTGCATCCGGTGACCATCTCGCACGGCTACGAAAAGGGCTTCCTGGAAGAGTTCGACTGGACCGGCACCCGCGACTTCAGCGCCTTTCTCGCCGTGCCTGCGGCGCTCGATTTCCATGCCCGGCTCGGCGGCCCGGCGTTGCGGGCGCGCAATGCCGCCCTGGCGGCTGAGGCGACAGCATTGCTCGCGCGGCGGCTGAACACCGAAATCGGGGCGACGGGCCCGCTTGCCGGCGCCATGGGCGTGGTGCGGTTGCCAGTTGCCGGCGATATCACCACCGAGCGAGCCAAGACGCTGCGGGCACGTTTGTTGGAGGCGAAGACCGACGCCCCGTTGCACGCCATGGCCGGAGGCATCTGGCTGCGGCTCTCGGCGCATGCCTACAACGAGTTGGCCGATTACGACCGCTTGGCAGAGATCGCCGCGCGCGTGCTGCGCGACGTGAACTAGAGCGCTATCAGGGTGAATGGAAACGCCGAGGGCGCATGTCCACCTGGCGGTCCACCGTGCTGCGCGCCTGCGTGTGTAGCGGCGAGTGGTTTCCGCCCTATCGCCGGTGCCCGCGCTACTCCACGTAGATCATCTTCCGCGTCATTCCGCCATCTACAACAAACTCCGCGCCGGTGACAAAACCACTCTCCGGGCCCAGCAGCCACGCGGCCAACGCAGCTACATCTTCAACAGTGCCGACGCGACCTACCGGATGCTGTGCGTGATCCGCTTGGCTCGGCGCCGGTCCCTTGGTCAGGATCCAGCCTGGGCTGATGCAGTTCACTCGCACCTCCGGTCCCAGACTGATCGCCAGCGCGTGCGTCAGTGCCACCAACCCGCCTTTTGAGGCAGCATAGGCTTCGGTGTTCGGCTCCGACATATGCGCCCGCGTCGAAGCGATCGTTACCGCCGCACCACGCGCCGCACGCAACGCCGTTTCCGCTGCCCGCACCAGCAGGAACGTGCTGGTGAGATTGGTAGCGATCACCGCCGACCACTCTGCCAGACTCAGTGCGCCGATCGGCTTACGAATATTGATCCCGGCATTACAGACCAGCGCATCGAGCTGTCCCTCCAGCTTGATGACGCTGTCGATCAGTGCTGCAACATCTGCCTCGACGCTGACATCGGTACGAACCAGACGGCCGGCCGTGGGCGATGCACCCTCTGTACGATCTGCCCCCACCACGCGATATCCGTCGCGCGCAAGCCGAGCGGCGATCCCCGCCCCTATCCCGCGCGCCGCACCGGTGACCAACGCCACTTTTGCATTCATGACCTTGCCCTCTGCCTCGATAGCATTACGCCTCGATCTTCACAGATCTCGTCGATTGCCATAGGGTCCCGCACAAGGAGACGCCAGATGAAAATCACTGATCTCAAGGTTCGCGTATTCCGCTACACGTCGACCCAGGTGCGCGACAGCGACGGCCACACGCACCCGGGCGATCCGCACGGGGCACTGCAGGCACTGCTCACCATCATCGCCGACGACGGGAGCGAAGGTCACTGCCTTAGTCCCGTCGAGGTGGTGCGGCCGCATCTGGTCAACGGCTTTCTCCGTCACGTCCTGATCGGTCAGCACCCGTTCGACCGCGAGCGCATCTGGCAGGATCTTGCGCATTGGCAACGAGGCAGCACTGGCCAGCTCAGCGACCGCACGCTGGCGATTGTGGAGATGGCGCTGTGGGACCTTGCCGGGCGCAAGCTCGGCGTGCCGGTGTACAAGCTCATCGGTGCCGCGCGCGACAAGGTGCCGGCCTATGGCAGCACGATGTGCGGTGACGAAATGAAGGACGGGCTTGCCACGCCGGAGGACTACGCACGTTATGCCGAATGGCTGCTCGGCCGCGGCTACAAGGCGATCAAGCTGCACACCTGGATGAAGCCGGTGTCGTTCGCCCCCGATCCGAAGATGGACGTGCGCGCCTGCTCCGCGGTGCGGGAGGCGGTCGGGCCCGACATCCCGCTGATGCTCGACGCGTATCACGGCTACAGCCGCAGCGATGCGCTCTGGCTCGGTCGTGAGCTGCAAAAGCTCGGTTTCTATTGGTACGAAGAGCCGATGAACGAAGCCTCGATGAGCTCGTATTGCTGGCTCGCCGCCAATCTCGACATCCCGGTGATAGGGCCGGAGAGCATGGATGGCAAGTTTCACACCCGCGCGGAATGGATCAAGGCCGGCGCCTGTGACATCAGCCGGACCGGCGTGCACGACGTGGGCGGCATCGGGCCCAGCCTGAAGATCATCCATCTGGCGGAGGCCTTCGGCATGGACTGCGAGGTGCATGGCGGCGGCGCCGGCAACCTGACCTTATGCGCGGTGCAGAAGAACGGCCGCTGGTACGAGCGCGGCCTGTTGCATCCGTTCCTCGACTACGATGTGGTCCCCGAATACCTGAACACGCGCACCGATCCGATGGACCAGGACGGGTTCGTGCATCTGTCGCAACGCCCGGGGCTCGGCGACGACATCAATTTCGACTACATCGACGCGAACCTCGTATGAGCAGCCGCCGCGCCTACGTCTCCTGTGCCGGCGACCGCACGATCCAGGTGTTTGCACTGGAAACCGACGGCGTCATGCGCCGGCATTCAGTCGTGCCGATCCCCGGACCCGACGGCCCATCTACCAGCTCGCCGGTGGCGCTCGCTCCCGACCGGCGGTTCCTGTACACGGCACTGCGTGCCCCGCCATTCCCGGTGATCAGCTTTGCAATCGATCCCGCTACCGGCAGCCTGACGCAGTTCGCGGAAGGCAGTCTGCCCGACAGTATGGCTTATATCGCCACCGACCGGACCGGACGGTGGCTGCTGAGCGCATCCTATCCCGGTTCTCTGGTCGCCGTGCACGCAATCGACGCGGACGGAGGCATCCGGGGCATGGCGGCGCAGGTAATTGCCACGCCCCCCAAAGCGCACTGCATCCAGCAGGCGCCGTCCAGCGGGTTCATCTATGCAACAAGCCTCGGCGGCGACGCCATCTTGCGCTGGCGCCTCGGGGCTGCGGGCCTGGACGAAAGCTCGCTGCGCACAACCCGGTTGCGCATAGGATCAGGCCCTCGGCATCTCGCCTTCGCCCCTGATGGCACGCTTTATTGCCTGAACGAGCTGGATGCGACGCTCGATGTGCTATCCGAGGACGCAGGTTCCGACACGCTTGCAGTGCGGCAAACACTGCGGTTGCTGGAAGGCGAGGGCAAGCGTGCGGCGGCAGATCTGCATGCGACCCCGGATGGGCGGCTACTTTTCGCCAGCGAGCGGACCAGCAATGCCCTCTACGGCTTCGGCGTCGCATCCGACTGCGGTGAGCTGACCAAGCTCGGCGCCACGCCATGCGAGACGACGCCACGCGGCTTCGCAATTGACCCGGATGGACGTTTTCTGCTGTGCGCCGGCCAGACGGCGGACGCGGTCGGCGTCTATTCCATCGACGCGAGCAGCGGCGGGCTGACACGACTGAGCCGGCACCCGACCGGACCAAACCCGAACTGGATCGAGATTGTCGACCTTTGATATGAAGCCTATTTGCGCTTGGCCTTGGATTTCTTCTCTTGAGCTTTCTTCTCTTTCTTGGACATGGCGGCGTGACGTGTCTCGCTAAGGAGTCGCTCTGCCTCGAGCCAATTCTCCTTATCGCGCCCGACAGGACACCCTTGCTCCATCCAGAGCTGGTAGGCGAGGTCGCGAACCTGGCTAGCTGTATCCAGCATGTCAAAAAATTACCCCCTCGTAGGCGAAAGACCTCGCCGCCTAGCAGGGTGCTTCGATTCGTGGCAAGTACCTGCCACGTTCATGTCACGATGGAATTGAGGCTGCCAGTCGTTCGATTTCTGCCGTCATCTCCGCCGTGGTCCGCTGCCGGCAATAGCCACGATTGTTGCGCAGCGACCAGTCGTGTCGCTCCTGGCTCTGCGTGGCGCAGGCATCGGTCACAGCGGTAACCAGATAGCCGAGGTCGCAGGCATCGCGAATGGCCGAATCGACGCATTGGTCCGTCAGCCCGCCGGCAATCATCAGCGACCGCACGCCGAGATTGCGCAGCACATAGTCGATATTGGTAGAGATGAATACCGATGATGACGTCTTCGGGATGACGATCTCGTCCGGTCCGGGCGCGATCTCTTCCGGCACCTGCGCGTCCCATGAGCCACGCGGCACGTGCAGCCCGCTGATCTTGTAGTCCAGACTGCGATCGCGCCCGTCACGCGTGAGGCTTTCGATCACGGTGAAGATAACCTCTATCCCTGCACGCCGGCAGGCAAGCTGCAATCGCCTGATGTTCGGAATGACGGTCTCGTGCAGGGTGCGGAAGAAGAAGCCGTAGCGCGCTTGAAGCTCGGCCTCGCTGAGGTCCGCATACTCACTGCCGTCGGCCCGTGCGGTGTAGTTCTGCACATCGACGATCAGCAGCGCGGCATGCAGCGGGTTGATCGCGACCTCGCGGCTCAGGCCGGCGCCGCTCATGCGCCAGCCTCCCGCAGCCGGGCATCCGCCGCCGGCAACAGCTTGGCGAAGCGCGCCGCCGAGCTCGCCTGGCCGGCGGCATCGGCTATCAGGTCCTGGCGGATTTCGATCTCGACATGCGGCAGACCACGCCGTTCCGCGTGTATCGGCACGGTGTAGTCGGTCAGATCGCTGACGCTGTAGGGCGCATTGTCGCCGATCACGATGTCGCCCTCCGCCCGCAGCAGGTCCAGCAGGATGTGCGCCAGTTGCTTGTCGCGATTGTAGAGCACGCCGACCTGCATCGCTCGCGACTCGCCCTTGAAGACCGGGGTGAAACTGTGCATGGCGACCAGCACCGTGCGCCGCTTCGCCGCGAGCCGCGCATCGAGCAAGGCGCGGATGCGTGCGTGATAGTGCTCGAAAATCTCCCGCCGTCGCGCCAGCCGCTCGGCCTCGGAGATGCCGCGATTACCGGGGACCTCAGTCATCTCGCTGATCACGGGGATGGAGCTCTCCACCTCAGGCGACCGATTGCAGTCGATCACCAGCCGCGAGTACGTCTGGAACACGGCAGTCGCATCCAGCGACGCCGACAGATGCTCGGTCACGCCGGCAATCCCGATGTCCCAGGCAATGTGGCGATCGAGCTCAGCTTGCGGCAACCCTAGGGTGCCGAGCCGGCGGGGGATCACGCGCCCGGCATGATCTGCGGTGAGCAGGAAGTCCGAGCGACTGTCGGCCCGCAGCACCCGCACAGGCGCGGGATCATCGGCGGCAAGCAGCGGCGCGCCGGTGGCCGGCTGCGAGGCGGGCTGGCTCTGCGACATCGCGGTTCTCCTTCGTGATGTGACACCGACGCGGGATCGCGGCACTATCCGGGACAACGCCAGGTGCACGGGGAGCCGATCATGCCAGTGAACGTTCTTTACCGGACCACTGCAACCGCGACCGGAGGGCGCGACGGGCATGCCGCCACCAAGGATGGCAGCTTCGACGTCAAGCTGGCCACGCCGAAGGAACTCGGCGGCGCAGGCGGGCCAGGCAACAATCCCGAGCAGTTGTTCGCCTCAGGCTATGCGGCGTGCTTCCTGGGGGCGATGAAATTCGTCGCCGCGAAAGAGGGGCCGAAGGTCCCGGACAACACGTCGGTGACCGCGACGGTGGGGATCGGGCCACGGTCCGAGGGTGGGTTTGGCCTGGACATCGCGCTCGATATCGCGCTGTCCGGCGTGCCGCGCGCCGAGGCCCAGGCGTTGGTGGAGAAGGCACATCAGGTGTGCCCCTATTCGAACGCGACCCGCAACAACGTGCCGGTGCGGCTGACAGTGGTTTAGTGGATCGTTCTGTTCTCTTGCGGGAGGGTGGCCCACAGCCGGGCTATCTCCGCACTGCTGCGGCTGGGGTGCTTGGGCTGAGCGGGGCGCCTGGCTTTGTCCGGTGATGCAGCCGGCGCGGGGCGCTGATTGGATGCGCGGTTGCCGGCTTTGTTGTCCGCCTCGAGCTGCCGTCGGCCTTTCTGCAGGCGCAGCAGAAGTTTGAGCGCCTTCTCGGCCTTGCGCGTCTCGGCAATGGCCTTGTTGCGGTATTCGAAGGCCTGCTGCAGCGACGTTCCAGCGGCCTGCACGCGATGCAGCCACTCATGCGCCGCCTCCGAGGCGAGTACGTAGCGGAGCACGGCGTCGGCCTCAGTGTCGTTGGCCGGAGCGAGCGAGGCAATCAGGGCAATGAGGCTACTTTCGCGCTGGGTGCGATCCTCCGCGCTCTCGCTGGATCGCGGTGACGTGACAGCTCATCGCGTAACCTGCGGGCAAGCCGGCGGTAAACCTGGGCCTGGAACGGATCGTCGGGATCGCTGGGGTTCGATGCGGAGTTGTTCGACATAAGCCAATCATACCGTTATCGCGCCTGGTAGGCAAGCGTTATTCTTGCCATCGGTCGTTCGCACGGAGGGCAGCAGAGCCGTTCGCTCCGCGGATGTCGCAGCCATAGCCCCCGACCGACGGCCGAAGGCAAAGATTTCGGGCTGCCTGCCTCGGCACAAGACCGTGTTCGGTGTGGAGGATACGAAGGGTGTACAGGGCGTTTATATTTGACCGTCTCGAGACATCCGACGGCCCGCTCATGGCCGGGTGATCAATAACCGGTCAATTCGACCATTTTGAGCCTACGCCGACAGGAACCCGACCAAACGCTCGACCTCGGCCACGGTCGGATCGGCGATCGCCGCCGCGCGGCGGGCGCCGTCGCGCAGCACCGCGTCGATCTCGGCGGGGTCGGCGAGCAGCCGATTGGTTTCGCGCGCAATCGGCGCCACCGTTTCGACCAGCAGCGTGGCCAGCGCATCCTTGAACACGCCGAACCCCTTACCACCATGCTCGCGCAGCACCGCGGCCGGATCGGTGCCGACAAGCGCCGCGTAGATACCGACAAGGTTGCGCGCCTCCGGCCGGCCCACGAGCCCGGCCGGCTCGGACGGCAGTGGCGCCGGATCAGTCTTCGCCCGGCGAATCTTCAACGCGATCGTGTCGGCATCGTCGTTCAGATTGATCCGGCTTTGGTCCGACGGATCGGTTTTGGACATTTTCTTGGTGCCGTCGCGGAAACTCATCACCCGCGCGGCGGGACCCAGGATCAGCGGATGAATTGCCGGGAAGAACTCGACCCCGTAATCGTGGTTGAATTTCTGCACGATGTCGTTGGCCAGCTCCAGGTGCTGGCGCTGGTCGTCGCCCACCGGCACATGCGTCGCGTGATAGGCCAGGATGTCGGCGGTCATCAGCACTGGGTACGCGTACAGGCCGACCGATGCATTCTCCCGGTCCTTGCCGGCCTTCTCCTTGAACTGAGTCATGCGGCTCAGCCAACCCACGCGGGCGACGCAGTTCAGGATCCACGCGAGCTGCACATGCGCGCGCACATGCGACTGAACGAACAAGATATGTCGCTGCGCGTTGATCCCGCAGGCGATCAGCACCGCCGCCATCTCTCGCGTCTGGGCGGCCAGCGCCGCCGGGTCCTGCCACTGGGTGATCGCGTGCAGATCGACCACGCACCAGATGCAGTCATAATCCGATTGCAGCGCCACCCAGTTGCGGAAGGCGCCGAGATAATTTCCGAGAGTGGCGCCGCCGCTCGGCTGGACGCCGGAGAAGATGCGAGGCATGGAGCGTGTCGTCAGGTCCGAGGTGTGCCGGGACTGATGGCCGATCCGTCCGCCGCACGCAAGGCCGGACGCCGCAGCATTCGGCGCGCATCGCGGATATCGTAGGCGCCCAAAAGCTGCAGCGAGACGGCATAGGCGCCAAGCCCGACCGCCACCAATCCGGCGAGCGCCAACACCTTCGTGGCACCAGCCATCGCCGGGTGGGTGAATAGCGCGTGGTCGAACGCCGCCAGCGCCGCCGCCATGACGAGCGCGGCGGTCAGCATGCGCGGCGCCCGGTGCAGCAGCAGCCGGTCGAACCGCATCAGGCCGCGCCGGGCCAACACGGCGCCCAGCATGGCCACGTTGAAGATCGCCGCTACGCTGGTTGCCAGCGCCGGTCCCATCGACTGCAGAGGCCGCATGAAAGCGATATTAAGCGCCAGATTGAGCGCCACGGCAGCGAGTCCGATCTTCACCGGCGTCGCCGTGTCGCCGCGGGCAAAGAAGCCCGGCGCCAGCACTTTCACCAGCACGAAGGCCGGCAGCCCGACCGCATAGGCCGCCAGCGCCGCCGCCGAGAGCCTCGTGTCCTGAGCGCTGAACGCGCCGTGGCCGAACAGCACCCAGATGATCGGCCAGGCCGCGACCATCAGGGCGAGTGCCGCCGGCAAGGTCAGGAACAGCGCGTATTCGATCGCTCGGTTCAGCGTGCCGAGCGCATCGGCCGCCTCCCCGGCGCGCACCTGTCGGGACAGCAGCGGCAGCAGCGCGGTGCCCACCGCTGTTCCGATCACGCCAAGCGGAAGCTGCTGCACCCGATCGGCGTAGTACAGCACCGAGACCGTGCCAGGCGGCAGCAGGCTGGCGATGATCACATCGACCGCCAGATTGAGCTGTGTCACCCCGGCGCCGACAAGGCCCGGCGCCATGCGCCGGAGCAGCACGCGCATTTGCGGGGTCAGCCGAGGCCAGGGCAAGGACAGGCCCATGCCGGCCCGCCGCACTGCAATCAGCAGCAGTCCAAGCTGGGCGACTCCCGAGGCCGACACGCCCCAGGCAAGAGCGTGCCCTACCGTCGGCACGTAGGGTGCCAGCCCCAGCATGAAGGCGATCGAGACGACGTTGAACAGCACATACGACGCCGAGGCCGCGGTGAAACGATCCAGCCCGTTCAGCACGCCCGACACCAGCGCGGCCAGGCAGATCAGGATCAGATAGGGGAAGGTGATCCGCGACAGCGTCACCGCCAGGGCGAACTTGGCCGGTATGGCAGAGAAGCCCGGCGCCAGCACCAGCATCATCTGCGGCATGAACACTTCGCCGGCGATAGTCAGCAGCCCGAGCCAGAACGTCATGACGGCGAAGGCTTCCTGGGCGAAGCGGCGCGCGGCGTCAGGGCCCTCGGCGGCCAGCAGGCCGGAGAAGGCGGGGACGAAGGCGGCATTGAACGCGCCCTCGCCGAACAGCCGGCGGAACAGGTTGGGCAGCTTCAGCGCGACAAAGAACGCGTCGGCAATCGGGCCTGCACCCAGCATCGCTGCGATCAGCATGTCGCGGGCGAAGCCGAGCACGCGGCTCGCCATCGTCCAGCCTCCGACCGTCAGGATGCCGCGAATCATGCGGCGCTCAGGGTGTGCGGTCGGGGGGCGGTCGGCAAGGCCCGCATTGCCTGGGGACAAGCCCCAAGGTGCCTTGCGATAGGTGCGTTTGGATTCCCGCCTGTGGCGGGAAGGCTCCGAAGATGATCGCGCTCGCCGGTGATGGGCGGAATCGGGATGGCGGCTGGCGATGGGCCGGCCCCTGAAACAGTTAGTGGTCAGTTTTCAGAGGGGACGTCCCGTTCAGGGGGGCCGGCGCATCCGCGGGGCAGGCCCCATAGCACCCGGCTAGGCTTTGATGACGCCGAACGCGCCGAGAAGGCGATCAAGGGAGCGGAAGGCAAGCGGCTCTTCTACCGACAACCTGACGGCAGATAGCGACAGCCACACCAGGGCGCGGCTCGCTTGGCAGGCGGAGAAGGTGACTAGGCCGCGCCGCCAGGCGACCGGCGAGATTTTCGACCCTCGCCAGTTGTGGCTCCCTTTCTAGGCTTTGCGCGCGGCTTCCGGGGGAGTCCTTCATCTCCCGGTGACCGACCATGAGCGCCCCCCGTGTCTCGGCTTCGAAGCGTCGTTGCGCTTCCACCTCGGTGTAGTCGTCGTTTTTGGGATGGCTGATTGGGGAGAACAGATGTCCGGCAAGGGAATCGGCCGACGCGGTCGCAAAAGCGAAGCGGTGCCCTAGCGCCGCCGCGTTGCATTCTGCTATTTGATGCGGTCCGCGCAACGGGCCGCAATCCCAATTCGTCGGAGAGGTTTTGGCCGTCCCAGGGCCGTATAAAATCGCCTTCTACACGGAACGGGATCGGTTGTGCAAGCGGTGACGGGACATGACGGCGCTCAATGGAGACCGCGTGGATTATCACAGGCGTACTTATTCCAGCAGCCTTGGCGCTGGGCGGCGCACTGATGGCCAACTCGTCTTCAGTTGCACATTTGGGTGCGTGCCTGTCATTTATCGTAGCTGCTATCTGGCTGGCCGTGGTGGGCGCCATGTGGCTCCATAAGAAAGATCACTGGGATTGGACCGTGCGGCTTCGTGCGGCCGGGATTGCCGTCTATGTTATATTGCTAACGCCGTTTCTGGTATGGGTAGCGTGGCCCACAAGCGCGCAAACGCCACCGTCGGTGAAGGGCAATTGCAACAACTTTGGCAACAATAATTTTAACTGCAACACTTTTAATCTCGCGCCCAGAAAGATGCAGTTCACTGATGAGGTCAAGTCCCAGCTTCTATCAAGCCTTCCGAAGGGAAGACCTGGAATCGTAAAGATCGTTGGAGCTGCTCAAGAGGAGCATCAAATTGGACATCAGATTTTAGATTTCCTCCTGGCGAACGGTTATGACGTCAAGCTGGGCGATGAGGTTGGAGCAGTGATGCCTGCGCCTGAACATCCGCTAACGTTTTTGGAGCCACCGGGCGAAAACTCATGGATATTAATTGTTGCACCGTGGGTTCCGTACGAAGGGTCGCCTATCGCCTCCCGCCGCACCTATCCATAGATCGTCCAGCTTCACCACCGTTTGCGGTGGTAAACGCGTTCCCCTTCCCGGTGCGGCGATGTTTCGCAAACCCTTTATCGTGGGAGTAAGTGGACGGACGGAGAGTCCTAACGATTACCTTACGGCCCGATCGGAAGGCTTGGAGCAACGTCTAAAATCCAAGAGCGGGAGTCGGGGGTATTATGCAGAGTGAGGGCATAGTCGGGAGAGGGATTGGCAAAGCCAGCCATATAACCGAGCCGTACAGAGTAGCCGTTCGCTTTCAGAAAATTCAGAATATCCATGCCGACTTCGCGATCAGCAGGTGACGGTCCTATAATGTTGACTTCTCCCGGCTTGTCCTTTGGTACATCCTGTAACAGGAGTTCCTTCAGTGGGTCTGTAAGCTCTAGTCTGCGTGGATCTATGACTTGGTTGCAGTTAAAATTGTTGTTGCCAAAGTTGTTGCAATTTCCATTTATATGCGGTGGCGAGCTTTGGGCGTATCCAAACGCCGGAGAGAGGCTTACTAAAGCTGCGATCAGCGCAGCTCTAAGTTGGTGGGGAGCCGACAGCAATTCTGACCTCGTCATTCGGCCACGCCTGCAACGTCGGCTGGATTCCAGCGGCGGAAAAAGCATCCAACAGAACCTTTGCGGTTGGTGATGGGTCTTGTGGCGTCCGGTCGTACAGGACGATACCCTCTATATCCCCTAGTGTGCATCATGCTGCGATCAACGTGTCTGCTCACCAGCCGGTCAGCAAGACGGGGAGGTATCCCACTGAGCACGCTTGGCCAGTTTCCCCCGTCACCTGAGCCGCACCGCGTCATTCCTGCGCATCTGACCCGCCAGATCGCTCGTTCACAACCAGATTCAAGTCGGACTCTCAGGCCTCTGCCTCTAGCTTCGCCCGCGCAGCGTCTAGCGCGGCGCGCTGCTCGTTGCTCACTTTCGGGTATTCGAGGTTCATTTCGCGCAGCGCATGGTTCATCGCCGCGACCAGGACGAGGTGCGAATACCACTTGTTATCGGCCGGAACGACATACCACGGCGCATGCGGCGCCGCGGTCGCCTGGATCGCCTCCTCATAAGCCAGCTGGTAATCGTCCCAATAGGCCCGCTCCGCGAGATCGTTGGTGCTAAACTTCCAGTTCTTGTCGGTCTCGTCGAGGCGGCTCAGGAAGCGGCGCTTCTGCTCGTCTTTCGACAGATGCAGGAAGAATTTCACGATGACCGTTCCCTGCCGGGTCAGGAAGCGTTCGTAGGCGGCGATCGTCTCTAGCCGCTCCTTCCAGATGTGCTTGGCCACCAGACGTTTTGGCAGGCGCTGCTTGTCCAGGAATTCGGGGTGGACGCGTACCACCAGCACTTCCTCGTAGTAGCTGCGGTTGAAGATGCCGATGCGCCCGCGCTCCGGCAGGGCGCGGTTGGACCGCCACAGGAAGTCGTGCTCCAACGCCTCGGGGCCCGGCGCCTTGAACGATGTCACCTCCACGCCCTGCGGGTTCACGCCCGACATGACGTGCTTGATCGTACCGTCCTTGCCGGCCGCGTCCATCGCCTGAAGGACGCAAAGCATCGCCCACTGGTCCTGCGCGTAGAGCTTCTCCTGATGTTCCGACAGCGCCTCTACACCGCCGACCAACAGGGCGTGCGCCTCGTCCTTATCGATCTTCTGACCGCCCGTGTCGCCGGGGTCGTGATCCCTCAGCCGGAAGGCGCGGCCGTCTTCGACACGGTGCCGCGCCAACAGCTTCGCCATCCGCTTCGGTGAGATGCCGGATTTAGCCGCCACGGCCTCCGGTTCGTGCTTCAGCAGCTTCATCCGCTTTTCCCTCCCGGGCCTGGCCCTGCGGCGGCGCAACGCGCCTGCAGCGGTCGCATTACCGCGCTGAAGCGGAATCTGCGCATATTCGTTGAGCCTTGGCCACAGTGACCTGCCCCTGGGATTTCGGCCATCGATAATGTGAGAGAGTGCCCGGCCCGTCGGGACGCGACAAAATGGAGGCAAACATGTTGGCGACCTTGTTGGTCGCGACATGGGCGCTGCTACTGACGATACTGGCTTGTGTGCTAGCCCATCTTATTCATCGCATAGCAGGGATTCGTCGGCGGATGTCGCATAAGATGCTGACTGTGCTTACGGATTGGGTGCTGACGCCATCCGAATCGCAACCTCACCCGGTGCCACACCCGCCATGCACGACGATACGAGCGAGCCGTTCACGTTGCCAGCCGTCGCAGGCAAGAAAGTCACCGCGGCATTCGATGGCGGGCGGATCACGTCGGATGGCGGCGTCGTCCTGCTGGCACAAGCCGAGCGTGGTCTCGGGATCTGCGATCGGCTGGCGGCGGAGATTGCCGATCATCGCGATCCAGGCCGCGTCGTGCATCAGCTGAGTGACATTTTGCGTGCCCGCATTCTGGCGATCGCCTGTGGCTACGAGGACGCCGACGATCTCGATCACCTGCGCAGCGATCCGGCCTTCAAGCTGGCTTGTGGCAAGCTACCCGACGGCGGTCGAGACCTCTGTTCACAACCGACCATATCGCGGTGGGAGAACGCCCCCAGCCTGCGTGAGATCATCCGGCTGATGCGGACGATGATCGGCCTTTACTGCGCGAGCTACACGACGCCGCCGGCGGCGGTCACACTCGATATCGACGACACCGTGGACGTGGTGCACGGATACCAGCAGCTGTCGCTGTTCAATACCCACTACAATGAGCGTTGTTTTTTGCCGATCCACGTCTATGACACAGCCACCGCCCGCCCAGTGGCGGTGTTGCTGCGGCCCGGCAAGACCCCTTCAGGCAACGAACTGCGCAGTCACCTGCGCCGCCTGTTGCGCGAGATCAGAACGCACTGGCCGAACACGCGCATCACCGTCCGCGGCGACAGCCACTACGGTCGGACGGAGGTGATGGACTGGTGCGAAGCGGAAGGCATTCGCTACGTCTTCGGCCTTTCCGGCAACGACGTGCTGCGCAGCGTGGTCGAGCCGGCCGCCGACGATGTTCGTGTTCGCCGCGCCGAAGCCGATGCTCCACTGCTGCGCCGCTATACCGAAACGCAATATCGGGCCAAATCCTGGTCGCGCCCACGCCGTGTAGCAGCCCGCATCGAGGCGCCCACTCTCGGCCTCGACATCCGCTTCGTCGTCAGCAACACCACCGCCGGCAGCGCCGAATGGCTGTATGACACGCTCTACTGTGAGCGCGGTCAAGCGGAGAACCTGATCAAGTTGCACAAGAGCCAACTCGCCTCCGATCGCACCTCATGCCGCGCTCCGTTCGCCAACCAGATGCGGATCATCCTGCATACGGCGGCTTACTGGCTGTTGCTCGCCGTGCGCGATGGCATCCCCAAGACGCATGCACTGGCCACTGAGGTGGCCCCCCTCCTCTGGACAGTTTGGCGGCGGGGTTAAGCTTGGTTCCGGGTTTCGTCAGGCCGCCATTCGCTCCATCTCCACTTCGCCGAGCTGCCGTCTATACGCCTCATCGGGTGTGCGCCCCGATAGAGCGGAATGCGGCCGAGCGGCATTGTAGAACTCCACGCCACAAGACCCACGGTACTGCAGCCGGCGAAGAGATAGCCATTGCCTATTCCTGGCATCCCTGGGCTGGGCGAACTGTTCGTATTCATGAGGTGATCGAGAGGACGACCGGTGCTGCGGCGCGCTGCAGTCTTGTGGATGCGACCGTTGCTCGTGTTCAGGAGATCCCGGTATGGATGTTGGACACGGCGGCCTGCTGTTCAACTCGGCTGTCAGCCGAGCCAACTGTAGCGTTGTCGGCCCTTGCAGCATTGCAAGTCCTGCTCTCGGAAGCGATGCGGCTCGCGGCAACGGAAGCGCCGTCAGATGCGAGGATAGCATCTCCCGATTCCTATCGTGGAGATCGCCATGCAGCAGCTTCGTCGCCGGCCCCGACCGCCACTACATCAACTCGATCTTTGTCTGCTGAGTCCGCTACCGGAATTGGACGGAGCACAGAGATGGAGCGCGCTGCCGGATCAGGCGCGGCAGACGCTGGCCGACCTACTCACCCTATTGCTGATCGCACACGCCGGCGGCGCGCGCCAGGAGTTGGACGAGCCCCCGGAGGGCGACAGCGATGAGCGCTGACAAGATCGGAGCGCAGCACCGGGCGCGCAAGGCTGTGCTCTATATCCGCCAGTCCTCCGCCCATCAGGTTCAGCACAACCGCGAGAGCCAGGTCCTTCAGTACGCCATGCGTGACCGCCTTGTACAGCTTGGCTGGTCGGAGATCGAAGTCATCGATGAGGACCTTGGCTGTTCGGCAGCGGGCGGAACCACGCGCGCCGGCTTCGAACGCATGGTCGCCGAAGTTTGCCTCGGCAAGGTCGGTGCGGTGGCAGCTCGAGAGGTCTCGCGCTTTGCACGCAACAGCCGCGATTGGCAGCAGCTTGTCGAGATGTGCCGTGTGGTTGATACACTGCTCGTCGATCAGGAGGCCGTCTATGCGCCGCGACAAGGCAATGACCGGTTGCTCTTGGGGTTGAAAGGGAGCCTCAACGAGTACGAGCTTGATCTGCTGCGGCAGCGCTCACTGTCTGCGCGCTATGAGAAGGCACGGCGCGGTGAACTCGTCGTCGCGGCGCCTGTTGGCTTCGTTAAGGTGGGCGACCGGCTGGAGAAGGATCCCGACCGTCGTGTCCAGGCGGCGATCATGCTCGCCATCGACAAGGTCGCCGAACTTGGCAGTGTGCGGCAGGCGCTGTTTTGGTTCCTCGAGCACAAGCTTGATTTGCCGACCAGGATCAATGGCGGGCCGATCGAGTGGCGTCGCCCACGGTATTCGACCCTCCACGAGTTCATCGCCAATCCTGCCTATGGGGGCGCGTACGCGTACGGTAAGACGGGCGTCTCGGTGCAATATGGCGGTGCGGGAGCCAAGGCGCGTGCCCGGCGCAAGCCGCGCGCGGAATGGCTGGCGTTGCAGCCGGGTGCGCACCAAGGTTATGTCGATTGGGACCGCGCGGAGACGATCCGGAAGATGGTGAGCGAGAACGTTCCGACTCCCGGAACTCGCGGCGCGCCCAAGCACGGTTCGGCGCTGTTGTCAGGGCTGCTGCGATGCTGTCGTTGCGGTCGGAAGCTCATCGTGCAGTACACGGGGGCCAAGGGTCAGATTCCTCGTTATGCATGTGTTCGTGGAAGAACTCGATTGCGGGGAGCCCAATTGCATCGCATTCGGCGGGCTGCGTGTCGATGATGTCGTCGAAGCGGCACTGCTCACCGTCCTACGGCCCGCCGCCGTGCAAGCCGCACGAGCGGCCGAGGCACAGGCCACGGTACAGCGTGACGAGGCGCGGGAGGCCATGGTCCGCGACCTCGAGGCGGCGCGGTACGCCGCCGATCGGGCCTTCCGACAATATGACGCGGCCGATCCCGAGAACCGCTTCGTCGCTGGCGAGTTGGAGGCTCGCTGGAACCGCGCCCTCACCCGCGTGGCCGAGTTCGAGAAGCGGATTGCCGATCATGACGCCGCGGCACAGCCTCGGCTCGACCTCGCGCCGATCTCCTTCACCGCGCTGGCCGAGGACTTCCAGACTGTCTGGTCAGCACCGACGACGGATGCGCGGCTCAAGAAGCGAATCGTGCGCACTGTCATCCACGAAGCCATGGCCGACCTCGATGACGCCACGTCGGAGATCGTCCTGACCATCCACTGGGTAGGCGGAATCCATACTCAGCACCGGCTGCCACGGCGGCGGCGGGGACAGCGCAACAGTACGTCTGCCGACATCGTCAAGGCCGTGCGCGCCCTGGCGTTGATCGCCCGGGACGACGTCATCGCGGGGACTCTCAACCGCAACAGTCTCAAGACAGGTCATGGTAATCGCTGGACCCGGGAACGCGTGACTGCATTACGATCCAGCTATCGGATCCCGGTGTACTGTGAGGCGGCAGACGGCGTTGAACCCTGGCTCAATCTTGGCGAGGCTGCCGCCATTGTGGGTGTTGCGCCGCGCACCTTGCGACTGGCTGTGGAACGGGGCGAGATCGACGCTACGCATCCCCTGGAGAATGGCCCCTGGATCTTCAGCCGCGCTGATCTCGACAGCACCGCCGCCCGCGGCCTTGCCCTGCGCGCCAAGGCCCACCCAAGACACCCCGCGTTACCGGACGCGCTCCAACAAAATCTCTTCTCCTCAACGACATAGCGAAATGTGCGTTGTGATGAGCAATTGTAGTAACCGATCCAGCGCGCCAGCCCAGCTCTCGCCTCCGACCCGGTCTCGAACGCATGCAGATAGACGCACTCGTATTTCAGGCTGCGCCACAGCCGCTCGATGAACACGTTGTCCATCCAACGGCCCCGGCCGTCCATCGAGATGCGCACCGTCGCCGCCTCCAGCAGCCCGGTGAACTGCGGCGAGGTGAACTGGCTGCCCTGATCGGTGTTGAAGATCTCCGGCCGACCGAAGCGTGCCAGCGCTTCCTCTGCAGCTTCAATGCAAAACTCCACGTCCAGTGTGTTCGACAGCCGCCAGGACAGCACCTTCCGGGTCGCCCAGTCCATCACCGCAACAAGGTAAAGAAAGCCCCGATGCATCGGGATATACGTGATATCCGCGCACCACACCTGGTCCGCCCGGTCGATCGCCAGCCCTCGCAGCAGATACGGAGACACCCGGTGGCTCGGATGCGGCACCGTCGTTCTCGGAGGCTGATAGATCGGCGTCAGGCCCATCCGACCCATTAGTCGGCGCATCCGCTTGCGCCCGACCATGCGGCCCTGGCGGCGCAGATGCCGCGCCATCTGTCGGGCACCATACCACGGCGTCTCCAGGAATTGCTCGTCGATCAGCCGCATCAGAGCCAAATTCAGCGCCGTCTCGCCGCGCGGCTGGTAATACAAACCCGAGCGGCTCACCGACAGCAGCTCGCACTGTCGCACCATCGACAGCTCCTGCTGCGCCGGATCGATCAGCCGCCGCCTCCGGTCCAGGCTCATCGACCGGAGGCCTTCGCCAAAAAATCCCGTTCCACCAGCAACTGACCGATCTTTGCGTGCAGCTTCTCGAGCTCATCTTCCCGAGCCGCTTCCGTCGCAGCCTGGTGTCCCGAAAACACCCCGGCCAGCCCTTCAAGAGCCTGCCGCTTCCAGGCCGAAATCATCGTCTGGTGGACACTGTGCTTCGCCACCAGTTGCGATACCGTTAGTTCACCACGCAACGCATCAAGAGCGACCTTTGCTTTAAATTCAGCAGAGTAGCGCTTCCGCTTCCCAGTCATCGGGTCCGTCCTTCTCAGGGCGAACCAAGCTTAACCACCTGTCCGAATTCCGGGGACCACCTCACACCGCCGAGTTCACGACCATCCGCTTGCGGCTGATAAAGATCGCTGCCCGCGTAATCGAAATGACCTCCCGTGTGCGCGTCGCATTGGCTGCCGCCTGCCCCGGGGCGTCGCTGTTCCGCAACCTCGCCCACTGCCCGCCGCCGGCCGCCCCGTAGCCTGCGGGGCGAGCGCCCCGTCGAGCCCACTGTTCGCCAACCACCAACCCAATTCAACCTACTCACGATGCAATAGGCGCAATGGGGACAGATTTGCCCGAACACCGAGCTTCGTCCGATCAGCTATTTTCTTGCGAAGCTTGGTGAATAGGAGCGGCTAGTTAAGCGGAGGCTTGACAAGGGAAGGCTCTTCACGGCAGATCAAGAAGATGGTGGTTAACCGCAAGGTCGGGAGCCATTTCGGGATCCCAGTTCGGCTCCCCTTGGGTGCGAAGGGTAACCATACATATTGAAGACCAATCACGGAGGTAAAAAATGTATCCCCCCAATTTCGAGATCTTATTTTCCGACGCCAGCTGGCGCACAACATGGACGCATATCGTGCCGGGGCGCTTCTCATTGTCTCCATACACCTGCCTGCTGTTTTTCGAGCAGTCCACGGGCTACGCCGAAGTCTACGAAACGGATGGTCAAGGCCATATTATTGCACCCGCAATGCAAACCTACAATCCGCTTGGTGGACAACCGCGATGGACGCACATAATCCCAGGCTATTTCGGGCCTTCGGGATTGACCGGCATCCTGCTTTACGATCAGGCAAGCGGATTCGCACGATTTTTCGACTGCCAAGGAACCGGGCTCTTCGTGCAATTGAGCGAGTATTCGGACTGGCGTAACACCTGGACGCAAATTGTGCCTGGTCTGTTCACAAGGCGCAACACTTCGGGCCTCGTGTTTTACAGTCCCTCGGAGAACTATGGCGAACTATGGGAGACAGACGGAGTGGGCCTCGCCAGAACAACGCCCACGCAGACGTTCACCGATTGGCGAAGCACATGGACCCATATCGTCGCCGCAGATTTTTACTGGACGCCCGGCTATAACTCCGCACCCGCGTTCACAGATATCTTCTTTTACGAAGGTTCAACAGGCTATGGCGAGATGTATTACTTCGATGAAAGTGTGCGAGCCGGGGGCGGCTTGGTCTCCTATCCGGTGGCAACAGGCCAGCTGATACAAGACGCTACGAACGTTATTGCCGGAAATTTCGGATCCGGCTTTTCAGGTTTGTTGCTGCACGACCGTTCTGCCGGGCAACTTAAGACCTATTACTTTGATAACAATGGCGGGGTCAGCCCGGTCGAAACGCTTTCCGGTCTCCGGACAACGTTCGATCTGATCGTGCCCGGGAACTTCTTCATGGCCAAGCCGGACGACCATTGGTTCAACGACGGCCCGAGCAATATCGACTTCCCCGACGAGGCACGGAATTGGCGTGCTGCCACTGGCGGATTCACGGACGTGCTTCTATACGACCGCGCAGCCGGACTCGGCCAGACATATTTGCACGAACCCCTTCCACCACCAGATGTTCCTTTAGAAGCATACATCACTTACGAGCTTTCCAGCGTTGGAAACCCGTTGGTGCCCCGTATCGCTTCAGAAAGCGATACGATTTCGTTTCATGTTAGCAGTCTTGAGCCATATACTATCAAAATCTATCGTGAAGGTTATTTCGAGGGTGGCCAGACTGAACAGCTCATGACTCAAGTGGGTGGCGTTTTCCCCGCCACGGGCTCGCTCGCGATCAGTCGAACCGCTTACCGGGACGGCGCTGGCTGGCCCTCTGTGGCAAAGGCTTCCATTTCTGGTTATCCCACTGGCTTGTATTTGGCGCGCTGTCAGGACACCGCTTCGCCGCCGAATGTCGCGGATGTCGCGTTTGTGGTCGGGGAGCCAGCCGTCTCCCAGACAAGAATTCTCTTGGTGATCGCCGACGTGACTTACAACGCCTACAACACGTGGGCGGGACGCGATGTCTACGGATTCGAGTCCTCAATGAACGACCAGCGGACCGCGCAGAAATTTGTAGGCACATATCCGAGCTGCGACCAGGTGCGCGCTCCTTACGCCTTTGAGTTGTCGTTTCAGCGCCCACTTGGTTATTCGCTAGGCAACATGCCACAAAGTCTTGAAATCCCGGCGATCCAGTGGTTGATGCAGCAAGGCGTCCCGGTTGACGTTTGTACCGACCGCGATCTGCATTTCGCCGGTCCGTCATTTCCCAACTACAGGCTTTTACTGTTCGTCGGCCACCACGAGTATTGGACCTGGGAGATGCGCGATCATGTCGAGAATTTCGTAAACGCGGGTGGCAACGTGGCCTTCTTTTGCGCGAATACTTCCTGGTGGCAAGTCCGTGTGTCGCCGGACGGCCAGATGCTAACCTGCTTCAAAATCGCTGGATTCGACCCCGTTTACTACTCCACTACGCCCCAACTGACCACCATCAATTGGTTTGCTTCACCCGTGAATCGCCCCGAGACCGAGATGACCGGCGCGAGCTACCTCGGCTGCGGGATCAATCTCCCCCCCATACCTTTCGTCGTCGAGAATGCCTTTCACTGGTCCCTCGCGGGAACGGGATTGCAAACCGGGGATCCGTTTGGACTCTTTGGACTCAACAATGCGAATTCGATCATCGAGTATAGCGAATGCGATGTTGCGCAACCGGTATGGGGTTCGCCGATGACATCGCCACCGGGATATACCATAGCCAGTGCGTTTAATCCGGGGGACACTCCACCCTCGCTCACGGGATCCATGGGCAGCTTCATTCCCGGCGAGGGAGCGGGTGAAGTCTTCAATGGCGCCACGATCAACTGGGCATTGGCGCTTGCGGACGACCAGGGGCAGAACAATCACATTCCTCGAATCACGCAGAATGTCATCGATAGGCTGGGACCGGGCTTCCAGCCCGTCCCAGGATTCGCGCACGATATCGGCGCGGGCGCCGACGGGAGCGTCTGGGCGATCGGCAGCGACGGGCAACCGACCGGTTACGGCATCTACCACTGGAATGGCGCGGCTTGGGACCAGGTGGCGGGCGCAGCAGTGCGCATCGCCGTCGATCCGAACGGCAATCCATGGGTGGTCAATGGCATCAATCAGATCTTCCGCTGGGTGAATGGCGCCTGGCAAGACGTTCCCGGTTTGGCGCAGGACATCGGGATAGGCGCAGATGGAAGCGTTTGGGTCATCGGAGCTCCCGCGGGCGTCGCCGTTGGTCGGCGTATGTGGGATTCTGGTATTGGTGTGGACGGAAGCTTTTGGGCCGCTCAACATCCCGATCCTGGAGGTTATGGCATCTACGAGTGGGCCGGCAGCGGTTGGCGACAGGTTGCTGGGGCTGGAGTCCGTATCGCCGTTGATCCGCGCGGAAACGCGTGGGTGGTGAACCGGGCGGGCGGGATTTTTGAATTCGGCGCGGGAAGCTGGAAGCAGTATCCCGGCGCGGGGATCGACATCGGCGTGGGTCCCGATGGGAGCGTCTGGGTAGTGGGGACGGAAGCCTTACCCACCGGCCCCGCATGGGAGGGTTGGCTTCCTCAGGGCAATGGCGTTTTCCGCTGGAACGGTGTCGACGCATGGCGTCAGGTTCGCGGCGGCGCGGTCAGCGTCAACGTTGGTCCGGGCGGCGATGCTTGGGTCGTCGACAAAGCGCTCAAGATCTTTCACTGGGACTGACCGCATCGCGGCTGCAAGGGGACTGGCATGAAGCTTTGCTCTACTACATGTCGCAAGTTATATTACAGCGCGTGCCGCGGCGCTTTATATGCCGATCAGGGTTAATTGCACCAGTCGACATTCGATCTGCACAGGAATTCAACTCTGTCTTGGCCCGGCCCCGATCGTCTTCCAGCCGGGCCTTGTCGCTCGCCCATGCCCTCGCCGCGGTCGTCAGAGCCTCGCTGACGGGTTTCGAGCGCTCGCCCAAACCCGCCAGAGGTCGCCTGAGGTGGCTCAAGCCCTTTCGACTGCCCGCTCCCGTCCGAGCCGCCATCCCCGGTCCTGAGCCTTGTCGAGGGGTTGAATTCCGAGGATCGACGATGAGCCGCCAGCGCCCGCCTCGCCGCCCGAGCGACAGGACCCGGCTCGACGGTTCCTGCTATGCGGTGAATAAGATGGGCTAGAGCAGCATCAGATCAATTGGAGTCGCTCCGCCATGCCAATTGATCTGATAAAGCTGTTCTGTCTTGAAGCAAGTAGAGCATGATCTCCTCGATTATGCTCTCCGCGGAGACCGTCAAGCGGACTCGCGCCAAGTTTGGGGAAGCCCCATGCCCATCGCGGCTCGCCCTGCGTCGATCGCACAGCGGTTGCTGCCGGTTCTTGGCTGGCTACCTGGCTATCGGCGCGACTGGTTGTTGCCGGACGTCATGGCTGGCCTCGCGGTCTGGGCGGTGATGGTGCCCGAGGGCATGGCCTATGCCGGCATCGTCGGCGTGCCGCCAATCATGGGGCTCTACACGCTCGTCCTGCCGTTGGTCGCTTATACCCTGCTCGGTACCTCGCGCCTGTTGGTGGTTGGCCCAGACACAGCGACCGGCCTGATCTCCGCGCTGACCGTGGGCGCCGTCGCGGTTCAGGGGACCGCGGACTTCAATACGTTGACCTCCACCCTCGCGGTCCTGATCGGCACATTCTTCCTCCTTTTCGGTATTCTGCGCATGGGCTGGGTAGCCGCCTTCATCCCCACGCCGGTGATGCGCGGATTCATCGAAGGCCTCGTGTTGGTCACGATCATTGGCCAAGTGCCGCACTTGCTGGGCATCGAAGGCGCATCCGGCAACTTCTTCACCAAGCTCTGGTTCCTGCTGCGGCATGTGTCGGACGCCACGTTCGCGCCGGTGCTGACGGGCATCCTCAGCCTCACCGCAATGCAGTTGCTGCGTCATCTGGCACCTCGGGTGCCCGCCGCCCTGGTAGTGGCGGCAGCGGCCACTCTTCTTGTCGGCGCGTTCAACGGCGAAGCTGCCGGCATAAGCGTTGTCGGTGACCTTCCGTCCGGCCTGCCTCACCTCGTGCTGCCGGACCTCGACTTGGCGAAGCTGCGGGACCTGGTGCCGGGCGCCCTGGCCATCGTTCTCGTCGGCTATGCCGAAGCGCTTGGCGGGGCAAAGGCGGCAGCGATGCAGGACGGCAGCGACATCGACCCTAATCAAGAACTCGTCGCACACGGGCCCGCCAACGTCCTGAGTGGCCTTTTCGGCGGGTTCCTCGTCGTCGGCAGCCTGTCCAAGACGTCCGTTGCCATGGCCGCCGGTGCCCGCACTCAGATTGCCAACCTTGTCGCAGCCGTCTTCTGCTTCCTGACACTGGTGCTGTTGACGCCGCTGTTCCGGGGGATGCCGCACCCGGCGCTTGCCGCCATCGTGATCGCGGCCATGGTCCACCTGTCGAAGCCAGCCTATCTGCGCAATCTGTTCGCCCGCGCCCGTGGCGAGTTCGCGATAGCGGTGATCGTGGTTGCCGGCGAACTGACGTTGGGCGTGCTGCCAGGCATCGCCGTCGGCGTGGCGCTGTCACTGCTGGTGTTAATCTATCAGACCAGTCACCCGGAGAGCGCCGTGCTCGGCCAACTACCGGGCACCGAGGCCTATCGCGATGTCCTACGCCACCCCGAGGCGCTCACCTTCCCGGGGCTGCTGATCTGGCGGGCCGGCGGCGACCTGTTCTTTGCGAGCATCGGCCATCTCGACGAAGAGCTGAAGGCTGCCCTGGCCGCAACCCGGCCGCCGGCCAAGCACGTGCTTCTAGACGCAGGATCGGTGAATTTCATAGACACCAGCGCGTGCGATGCGATGCTGAATGTCATCAAGCGGCTGCAGGGACAGGGCATCACCTTCGCCTTCGCTCGCGTGCGCGATGAGGTGCGCGAGCAGATGCGGCTCGGCGGGATCGAGGCTGCCGTTGGCCCGACCGGCTTTTACGAACGGGTGACTGACGGAGTGCGCGCCTGGCAACAGCAGACAGGCCGCAACGCTGCATCCGCAGGAGACTGGCTTCTGAAGACTGGATCAGGATTCGGCAAATGATCGACGGACTCCAACCAGGGATGACGGCGGCGTGCTGGTCCGCGGCATCGTGCAAGCCATGACAGACGGCCATCCGTTGTTCGCTCTTGCATTCCGCGGCGGACGAGGGCGGGCGCTGCGCGATCTTGAAGAGTTCGACGTCGCTACGAGCGACGTGGATTTCATGTGGGTGCATCTCGACCTTGGTAATGTCGCGGCACAGGCTTGGCTGCGCCGGCGCCCCTGGCCGCCCGACGTTATCGAAACGGTGGCCGCTCCGATCCAGCGCGGCAGGCTGTTCATCACGCCGGACATGATCTACGGCCATCTGCGCGACTTCCGCGACGAACCCGGTGCCGCCACCCTGCAAGCGGGCTCGCTCTGCGTCGTCGCCTCTCAGAGGTTGATCGTTACCGGTCGCCGTCTCCCGTTGCTTTCGATGGCGGAGGTGCGACGCCGGGTAGACGCGGGGACTGCCCTGCCCGCGAGTCCGTTCGGACTGATCACGGAATTCTTCAAGGCTCTGAATGATATCGGCGAGGGCCTGTTACAAAAGGCTAGCGAACGCCTCAGCGCAATTGGGTCCAAGGTGTTGAAACGGGAAGGCGCCCAGCACCGCGATGACATTCTCGAGATACGACGCGACTCGATCCAGATCGCCCGCGACATGGCCTACAAACGCACCGCCATGCTCGAATTCGCGCGCGAGCGTCCGGCGCCGTTCCCCGCCGACGAATTTGACCGCTTCAATCGCCAGATCCACCGCTATGCGGCACTGGTCGAGGATGCCCAGGACTATGTGGAGCATTGTCAGTTCCTGCTCGAAGAGCTCCGTGCACAGGTCGAGGAGCAGACCAACCGGAACCTCTACATACTCACGATGTTCTCGGCGGTATTGCTGCCGGCAACGCTGATTACAGGTATGTGGGGTATGAACGTCGGCGGTATTCCGTTCGGCGGCAGCCAGAATGGTTTCTGGGTGGTCAGCGGGCTGATAGCGGCGTTCTTCGCCTTGTTCGCGATTGCTCTTTTGCGGTTCGTACTTAAGCTCTTCTGAAATCTGATCTATCGGAGTCTCGAACGTTGGCTGGCCGAACTGCGGCATTTGGTCATCTATCGCGTTGCGCCCGATGGCGTTGTTGAGATTCTGAGCCTTTTCACGACCGCATGTTGCTTGCCAGGGCGGCGCGTCGGGCGCAGCGAGAGGCGAGCGGCTGACCTTCATTCATCCCGCCGCGGCCGCGCCAGCAACTCTGCGATCGCGCGTGACAGCGTGGTGCGGCCTTGCAGCCAGTCGGCCACCGCACGGCAGATCGGCAGGTCTACCTCGCCGGCGCGCGCCACGAGCGCCGGCGCGGTAGCGACGCCTTCAGTGACAGAGGTCCGCGCCGCCAGGATGTCGGCCAACGCCTCCCCTCGGCCAAGCGCCAAGCCGAGACTGTAGTTCCGGCTGGTCGGGCTGGTGCAGGTCAGCAGCAGATCACCCAGCCCGGACAGGCCCATAACCGTCTCGGCCCGGCCGCCGAGCGCTGTCACCAGCCGGCCCAGCTCAGCAAGGCCGCGGGTCATCAGCCCAGCCCGCGCGTTCTCTCCAATGCCCGCGCCAATTACCGCGCCAGCAGCAATGGCGATGACGTTCTTCGCGGCTCCGCCGACCTGGGCACCAATCGGGTCGTCGTTGCCATAGACACGGAATGCCTGGGTGGCGAGCAGACCGGCGATCCGCGTGCGCAAGGCCGGATCGGCGGCGGCCACCACCGAGGCGGCGGGCAGCCCGGCGGCGATCTCGCCGGCGAAATTGGGTCCGGTCAGCACGGCGGCAGGCGCATCCGGGTGCAACTCGGCCAGAATTTCCAGCGGCAGACGCAGCGTGCCGGCCTCAACCCCCTTTGCGCAGCAGACCATCGGTGCACCGTCCGGCAGGCGCGCGGCCACGGCGCGCATGTGCTGCAAGGGCACCGCGATCAGGAAAGCATCCGCTGCACTCGGCAGGTCCGCTGTGATGCGGACCCCTTCGGGCAGCCGGGCCCCTGGCAGGCGGGGGTTCTCACCGGTTGCCGCAATCGCCGCGGCTCGGGCGGGATCGCGGGCCCACAGTGTGACAGTCGCCCCCGCCCGCGCCGCCTGGATGGCGAGCGCGGTGCCCCACGCGCCGGCCCCGATCACCGCGACGCTACTCATCGGCAAGCCGGATCAATGCCGTGCCAGCGCCGGGCTCGCCGGTACCGAGCCGAGCGAGAAGCGCCGCCAGGATCGGCGGGACCTCGTCCTCGAAGCGGTAGGGCGGATTGATGACAAGCATGCCGCATCCGTTGAGCCGGGTCGGATCGAGCGGTTCGCGCAACCAAAGCTCGGCGGCGAGGATGTCACGAATGCCGCTCTCCTGCATGGCGGCGAAGAAGGCGCGCACCGGTGCCCGATGCTTGATCGGGTACCAGGCCGCGAACACTCCGATCGCGAACTTCGCGGTGCCGGCGCGCAGTCCGGCGGCCAGGCGCGTGAATTCGTCCGGATCCTCATAGGCCGGATCGATCAGCACCAGCCCGCGCCGCTCGGCCGGCGGCAGCAGCGCGCCCAGCGCCTCCCAGGCGTCGCGGCGATGCACCGCGACGGCGGGATCGCGCGCATACCGGCGGCGGAGCGCGGCGTATTCCTCGGGATGCAGTTCACAGCACGCGAGCCGGTCGCCGGGACGGAGCAGCACGCGGGCGAGGTCAGGCGAGCCAGGGTAGAGCCCGAGCTCCCGCACCAGCCCAACATAGTCGGCCAGCGCCGCCGGCGGCGCGTCGAGCAGGCGGTCGATGCCGGCGCGCCACTCGCCGGTACGTTCGGCCGGACCGGCGGTCAGGTCGTATCGGCCGGCAGCGGCGTGGGTGTCCAGGACGAACAGCGGCGCCGGCTTGCGCATCAGCGCGCGGAGCAGCCACACCAGCAGGGCATGCTTGACGCAATCGCCGAAATTCCCGGCGTGGAAGGCGTGGCGGTAGTTCACGTCACGATGTGAGAGACGGCAGCAGCCGCATCGACGATGGAGATGCCGGCATGGGCGCCTCGGCTGTCCGGTTTAATCGAGGCATCGCATGGCGGCCTTCCATTGTCATGGCTGGCGAAGCGTGTTCCTGCGAAACTTGTCCCTACGGAAGCAGGGAGCAGCGAGCAGGAGGCCGGCCATCCGGCTCTGTCTGTTGCTCAATTTCGGTAGGCCACGTCTCGAAATCCGGCGGATTGCCATTCAGCTTGTCGCTATCTGTGTGCATCAGCCTGCATCTTCTGAGGTCCCTTTCCTCCATCAGCGTTACCCGGCTTCCGCGGTACTACGAACCTCTCCGCTACCCCACGGCGCCCGGCCTGTCCCTCGCGGGCGTCCGGTTAGTCATCCCTGACCGCGCCTTGGGGCTTCCCGTGTTGCGTACGCTTTCCTTGTGTACATGCTGCCGCCACTACCCCGGTGCAGCGCCTGGGCGTACTCTTCGCTCATCTCACCCAGCCGTGGCAGCCTTCCCCGAAAGGGTCGTCGGGTCGGCCTGCAGCCTGCACACTCGCCCGCCACCAATTCGTGACCCGCTGTACCGAAGGCTTCAGCCATTTCGTCACCTCCATGACTGCTCCGGTTGCTTCCGGCTGGAGCGTTGCCGGGTGGGCCTTGCACCCACTGGAAAGCGCCGCCTTTCACGCGGCGCGCATCCAAGATGGTCATTTGTCGCCGTTCAGAGGTTTCCCGAGAGCGGACATGCTCATGAGCCTGAGGCACGTGCCGCATTCATCTTGGTGAAAAAGGTGAGTACCGGTCTCAAGCTCTTGGATTGGGGAGGATGCCAAAAGATTGGTGAATTGCTGCTCGACCTTAGCATAATGCGCCTTCACCTTGCGCCGCTTTGCCGGTGCAAATTTCACCACAATGCTGCGGCCGTCCTTGGGATTGGGCTGGCGGGAGATATATCCCTCTTTCTCCAGCCGATTGAGCACGACCGACACCCCGCCGGAGCTGAGGCCGCTATAGTGCCCAAGCACCTTGGGGGTCAGCGGCCCCAGGAGTTCCAGCACATTGAGGAATTGAAGGTCGGTCGGGTGCAGCCCCAGCTTTTCGGCCACGCGCTGGCTGTAAAGGCTGCTCCCCGCGATGAACAGCCGGACGGCGTGGGTGAGGTCGGTATAGAGGGCGGGGCGTTCAGCATTTGACGAACGGGCCATGGTGGACCTATGGTACAGTTATCTTATTCAGTAAGATATACGGGCAGGGGGATGCGATGGTGGAAAAAGCTTACATCGGCATGGGGATGGAGGGAGCTATTGCGCGGTGGTACGCGAAGAACACCGCGAAAGATATGGAGGAATTCCGCCGCCTGGCCAGCCGAATCACCGGGCTCCTGCCCGCCGGCAGTGCCATCCTGGAAGTGGCGACCGGCCCGGGTTTCCTTTCCGTTGACCTCGCGAAGCGTGGCTTTGCTGTCACCGGTCTCGACATCAGCAAGACCTTTGTTGAACTCGCTCGCCAGAGCGCAAAACAAGCCGGCGTCGATGTGCGCTTCGAACAGGGCAACGCCTCGCGGATGCCTTTTGTCGACCATGGCTTCGACTTCCTGGTATGCCGTGCGGCCTTCAAGAACTTCGCCGATCCGTTGGGCGCGCTCAAGGAAATGCATCGCGTCCTCAAATCCGGCGGGCGCGGTCTCATTGTCGATCTCCGACGGGATGTTTCCATGACGGATGTCGGCGACTACGTCGATGGTCTGGATGTTTCTTTCGCAAATCGCCTCTTCATGAAGCTCATCTTCCGCTACATCCAGCTGCCACGTGCGTGGCGGACTGACGCTCTTGCCGAGCTGTTGAAGCAGACCCCCTTCCACCGCACCGAGATAATTCCCGATGCAATCGGCATGGAAGTTTGGCTCGACGCATGACGTGATGCCGATACCTGCGCGATTTGCTGTCCGTCCGCCATCTTGCGCCGTCGCCGAACGGCGACCGCCTGAAACCGGACAGTCTGAAATCCACCCAAAGCCGTCCGTCCGAAGGGGACCCGAACCGAGCTGCATTGAGGCCGAGAAGCCAGGATAACTGCTCCGGCAACCCGTCAAAACCTCTGTGCAGAGGTACTAGGCCGCATCCCGAACGCCTGAAGGCAGCGGATTGCGAGCGGCGCGTCACGAAGGCGTACTTGGCTTGGGTGCGCGGAGTGGCGGACTGGCGTCCGCCCTACGAGCCGATCCGCTCCAATCCGCCCATGTATGGCCACAGCACGCGGGGGATCAGGATCGAACCGTCCGCCTGCTGATGGTTCTCCATCACCGCGATCAGCGCACGGCCGACCGCGATGCCAGAGCCGTTCAGCGTATGAACGAAACCGACGGCTTTGCCGTCGGCGGCGCGGAACCGCGCGTTCATGCGGCGCGCCTGGAAGTCGCGGCAGTTCGAGCAGGAGCTGATCTCTCGCCAAGTCTGCTGGCCGGGGAGCCACACCTCCAAATCGAAGGTCCGTGCAGCACCGAAGCCGGTGTCGCCGGACGCGAGGATGACGCGATGGAACGGCAGCTCAAGCAAGTGCAGGACCTTTTCCGCACAGGCGGTCATCCGTTCCTGCTCGGCGACGCTCTGATCGGGATGGGTGACGGACACCAGCTCAACTTTCATGAACTGGTGCTGGCGCAGCATCCCGCGCGTGTCGCGCCCGGCGGCACCGGCCTCACTGCGAAAGCACGGCGTCAGCGCGGTGACGCGCCAGGGCAGTTCGTGTTCGGGGATGATCTCGCTCATTGCCAGGGCGGACAGCGGCACCTCGGCGGTCGGGATCAGCCAGCGACCGTCGGTGGTACGGAACATGGTGTCGCCGAATTTCGGCAGCTTGTCGGTGCCATAGGCGGTGGCGTCGTTCACCAGCAGCGGCACGGTAGTTTCAGTGTAACCGTGCTCACGCGTATGAAGGTCGAGCATGAATTGACCGAGCGCGCGCTCGAGCCGCGCCAGCGCGCCGCGCAGCACGACGAAGCGGGTGCCGGCCATCTTGGCGGCGGCGGCGAAGTCCATCATGCCCAGCGCCTCGCCGAGCTCGAAATGCTCCTTTGGTTGAAAGCCGAGATCGCGCGGCTCCCCATGCCGCGCCAGCAGGACGTTGGCATTTTCGTCGGGACCGTCCGGCACGTCCGCATCAAGGATATTTGGCAGTGCCTCCAGGATGCGCTTGATAGCCTCTTCAAGCTCGGCCGTTCGTCGCTCCAGCGCTTCCGTCTCAACGCGCAGGGCGGCGGCCTGGGCTTCCGGCGCCGCAGTATCGGCGCCGGCGCGCTTGCCCTGCCCGATCTCCCTCGCCAGCGCGTTGCGGCGCGCCTGCTTCTCCTGCTGTGTGGTGAGCAGCGTGCGGCGCTCGCTGTCGAGCGCGAGCACTTCCGCCGACACAGGCGGCAGTCCGCGCCGCGCCATGGCGGCGTCGAAGCCAGCGGGGTCGGTGCGGATCGCGCGGATGTCGTGCATCGGTTCAGACCGTCGCCGGCTTTGGCTCGACCATCCTGGCGGCCAGGACGGAGATCTCGTAGAGCGCAATCAGCGGCAGCGCGAGGCTGCACTGGGTGATGACATCGGGGGGTGCGAGGATCGCGGCGATCACGAACATCCCGACGTAAGCGTAGCGGCGAAACCGGGCGAGTCCCTTAGAAGAGACGATCCCCACCTTGGCCAACAGCGTCAGCAGCACGGGAAGTTGGAAGGTGATGCCGAAGGCGAAGATCAGTTTCATGACCAGGTCGAGATATTCGCTGACGCGCGGCATCAGCTCGATCGGTATGCCGCCGCCGCCGGTCATCGACTGGAAGCTGGCGAAGAATTTCCAGGCGAACGGGAACACGACGTAATAGGCGAGCGCGCCGCCCATCAGGAACAGCACCGGACTGGCGAGAAGGAACGGCAGCAGTGCGCGCTTCTCACTGCGATAGAGGCCGGGGGCAATGAACAGCCAGAGTTGGGTGGCGATGATGGGGAAGCCGAGAAAGATGCCGCCGAACATAGCGACCTTGATCTTGGTGAAGAACACCTCGTAGAGCTGGGTGTAGATCAGGCGCGGCGTCTGCGTGCCTTGCTGTGCGAGCACGTGCGCCAGCGGTTCGGCGAGAAAGTAGTAGATTTTGCTCGAGAAATAGTAGCTCAAGAAGAAGCAGGCCATGAACGCCGCCATGGCGTACATCAACCGCCGCCGCAGCTCCATCAGATGATCGAGAAGCGGCATCGGCTTATCGTTGATCGGGTCGTCTATCTGCTCGATATGGTCCACGTGGGTTCCAGGAAGTCGGCGGTTAAAAGCGCGCGGCGATCAGGACGCGGCGCGCGAGCTGTGGCGGCGGACGATGGCCGGCGGAATAAAGGCCGGTGCGTCCGGTTCTGCGCTCGCTTTGGGCGCGGCAGTCGCCAGTGCGGGCGGGATAAACGCCGGTGCCGCCGGTTCGGCCGCGGCGATGACCGCTGGCGTCTCGGTCGCCTCGGCGGGGCGGTCGAGCTCGGCGACGGCAACATCGCCGGTACTCTCGGTTGCTACGGTGACTGCCTCGTCCGCGCGCATCGCCGGCGCGGGCTCCAGCGGGTTGCTGGAGAAAGTGTCACGCAACGAGTGGTCCGGATCGACCGTCTGCTCCACCATCGACTTCACGTCGAAATTGCGGAGCTCGTTGATGTGGTCGCGCACTTCGTCGAGATTCGCTTCGCGCACCATTTCATCAACGTGAGTTTGGAACTCCGCGGCCATGCGGCGCGCCTTCTTGAGCCAGCCGGTCACCGCACGGATGGCGACCGGCATGTCCTTCGGGCCGATCGCGATCAGGGCGACGACGGCGATGACGGCGATCTCAGACCAGGCGAAGTCGAACATTTGGGGAAAATCGTCTCCTGCCGGCTAGCTAGCAGGAAACCTCCGGGGCGAAAACACGGCGGCAGTGAACAACAGGACAGTCATTCCCCCTCCTCTTGCGGGAGGGGGTTAGGGGGCGGGTCCGCATCCGCGCTTCCGTCATTGTCCCCCGGCCCCCTCCCCCCTTCGCCCTCCCGCAAGGGGAGGGGGGGCGTGGGATCCACCAGTAGATCTTCCCGGCTCGGAAGATCGCGCAGATCACGGAGGCCGAACTGGGCAAGGAAGGCCGGTGTAGTCCCCCAGAGCGTCGGGCGTCCGGGCACTTCCTTGTGGCCCTTGGGGGCAACCACTCCCGCCTCGAGCAACGCATCAAGCGTCTGCTGCGACAGACTGGCGCCACGAATCTGCTCGATCTCGGGGCGTGTGATGGGCTGGTGGTAGGCGATGATTGCCAGCGTCTCCATTGCCACCCGGGGCAGGCGGCGTGGAATTTCGACCACCTTCCGCAGCCGTGGCGCCAGATCGGGCGCGGTACGGAACATCACCCCGCCCGCCGCATCTGCCAGCTCGACGCCACGGCCGGCATAGCGGGCGCGCAACGCGGCAATCACCGCGTCCACGTCGGCCGACTCGGGCAGGATCTGGCCGAGCATCCGCGCGCTGACCGGGGCGGACGACGCAAAGACCAGCGCTTCGGCAAGGCGCAGCCACTCCTCCTCGACCACCAGCGATTGCTGCTCGTCGCTCATGCGTTCCCTCCCGCCGCTGCCCGGCGCAGCAGGATCGGTCCGAACGGGTGATCCTGCCGCAGCCGCACCGCGCCGCTGCGCGCCATCTCCAGTCCGGCGAGCAACGTGCTCGCCAGCGCCGCCCTACGCTCCAACGTACCGCCCAGCGTGTCCGGCAGGAACCGCTCCAGGCTCGCCCAGTCGGGCAGGCTGCCAAGCATCGCCACAAGGCGCGAGAGTGCGTCCTGCACGGTCCAGAGAGCGAGCGGACGCGGCTGGTAGCGGCGCCGGCCAGCGCTCCGTCGGACGGCCGAGAGATAGGCGTGCACCAGCGCGGGCAAATCGAGCGCAAGGCGCGAGCGGTCGATTTCGGTGTGGTCCTCGGGGGCGCCACGCGCAAACACGTCCTGGCCAAGCCTCGGCCGAGCCCCGAACCAGGTCACGACGGCGCGCACCGCCTCCAGCTCGCGCAGCCGTCCGGCAAGTACCTCGGCGGCCTCCTCTCCCTCCTCCGCCGCTTCCGTCCCGGGCGGAAGGAGCAGGCGCGATTTCAGCCAGGTAAGCCAGGCCGCCATCACCAGCCAGTCGGCGGCGATTTCGAGACGTACGCGACGCGCACTTTCGATCACTGCGAGGTATTGCTCGACCAGGGCGAGGATGGAGATGCGGGCGAGATCCACCTTCTGCGCCCGGGCCAATTCGAGCAGCAGATCGAGTGGTCCGTCGAACCCGTCGAGATGGACGACGAGTTCCTCAGGTGCCGACTCAGAGGGACTGTTCATGGACCGGCGGGCCCAGATGGTGGCCGGACAACATCAGCAACGCGCGGATCGCCCAGGGTACCACGTTGCCCAGCACCTGGTGGAACGGGTCAAAGCGGACGCCGAACTCGCGGAACAGGCTGGGCAGCACGAAGATGACGAGCAGGACGACGATGATGCCCGCGCGCTCGAGCTGCGCCCAGGCTCGCGCCAAGCGGATCGGCAGCAACCCGACCGCGATGCGCCCGCCGTCGAGCGGCGGGATCGGAATCAGATTGAACAGCCCCAGCACGAGATTGGTCAGGATGAAATAGAACAGGAATGTCCCGACGATCGGGTGCTCCGACAGGACGGCATCCAGATAGGCATCAACACCGGGCATCAAGGTTCCCGTACGGGGCAGGAGCGCCGCGCCCAACCAGGCGAGACAAAAGTTCATCAGTGGTCCAGCAGCGGCGACCAGCATCATGCCGCGGCGCGGGTCGTGGAACTTCCAGGCGGAGACCGGGACGGGCTTGGCCCAGCCGAACATGAAAACCACCCGCCCAAGCGTAAGCAGCTGGAAGATCAGCAGGAACCCAGGCAGCAGGATCGTACCCACGCGATCAACATGCCGCAGCGGATTGAGCGATAGGCGTCCGGCTCGCCGGGCGGTGTCGTCGCCCAGCGCCAGGGCGGCATAGCCGTGTGCGGCCTCGTGCAGGGTGATCGCCAGGATGGCGGGCACCACCGCGAGAGCAAGCTGCACGACAAGGCCGGTCACGCGACCAGCCGGTCCCGTTCGGCAGCCAGGGAACCGGGATCAAGCGCGAGCCGGCGCCGCGCTGCCATGGCGCTGGCGGTGGCCAGCCGCTCGGCCGTCGCCTCGCTCATCGGGGGAGAAGCGGACAGCAGCGCCGAATTGGTGGCCGCATCACCGGCGCAATAGAGCGCCAAGTCGCATCCCGCCGCCAGCGCCTGAAGCGCGAGGTCAGCCGGCGCGCCGGACAGCGCCCCCATCGCAAGATCGTCGGTCACCAGCACTCCTTTGAAAGCAATGTTCCCGCGGACGATCCTTGTGATCACGGCAGGAGACAGCGTGGCAGGCAATGTGGGGTCCCAGACCGGATAAAGAATATGCGCCGTCATCGCCCAAGGGAGATCGGCGTTCAAGGCGAACGGCAGACAATCCGCCTCGAGATCGTTCGCCAGCACGCGGGGCAATGCGCTGTGGCTATCGACCTCGGCACGCCCGTGGCCAGGGGCGTGCTTACCGACCGGCTGGACGCCGGCTGCCAGCAATCCCGCGGCAACTGCCCGACCCAGCCGGGCCACCGCGTTGGGCTCAGCGTGATAGGCGCGATCCCCGATCACCGCCGAAGCACCCGGCATCGCTAGGTCCAGCACCGGCGCGGTCACCACGTCGAAGCCGGCGGCCGCGGCATCGAGGCCAATCAATGCGCCGGTGAGCCATGCGGCGCGCAGTCCTGCAGCGGGCTCGACGTCGAAGACGCGACCGATTGCGGCGGCGGGTGGGTGGCGGCGCCAGTGCGGCGGCGCCAGCCGGGCCACGCGGCCGCCTTCCTGATCCACCATCAGCACAGCACCAGTGGGAAGCACGTGGCGCAGCGAGGCGACGAGCCGCACGAGCTGCCGCGGGTCGTTGATGTTGCGGCGGAACAGGATCACGCCCGCCGGCGGGTGCGCACGGAATAGCGCCGCCTCATCAGGGCTGAGCTGAGTGCTAGCAATCCCGATGATGGCGGCCTTCACGACAGTCCGCCTTTCCCGCTTGCGGGAGAAGTGGCGGGTGAGGGTCTCGCGGCCCCCGCACCCTCACCCGGTTCGCTTCGCGAACCGACCTCTCCCGCAGAGCGGGAGAGGTGGACGAGGGAGATCAAGGCCGGATGACATCGCAGGCGCTGCCTTTGGCACGGACCTGGTCGCAGAAGCCGCGGGCCGTCGCCAGATCGGCGAAGCCGCCGGTGCGCACGCGCCACCAGGTATGGCCGTCCACCTCGACCTTGCTGATTGCCGGCTGGCGTCCGTGCAGGAGGTCCGACAGGCGGTGCTGCAGCAACGTCCACTGCTGCTTCGCCGCATCTTCCGTCGGCAGCGCCGCGAGTTGGACCGAGGCGTGTTCAGCAGGCGTCGTAACGACTGGCTTGGCGGCAGGGGCAGCTGGGGCGGGGCTGTCGACCGAAGGCGCGGCATGCGGCGGGACCGCGGGTGAAATCGGGGGCAGCGATGTCGCCGCTGGCGCGGGCGCTGCCTGGGGTGCCGGCACTGGCGGGGGAGCGACCGGCTTCGGGGGTGGGCGCAGGGCCTGCGGATCGGGGGTTTCGGGCGGCGGCGCCAGCGTATCGGTGCCGTTGTCCCCGCCTGATCCCTGCGCGAAGATCTCGTCGCCAGGCGCGAGTTGCATCCCGCCCGGGTTGGTGGGCTTTACGCGCATCGGGCCGGGCGGCGGCTCAATCACCGGCACGTCGCCCCCGCTGGTACGATGGCCGTTGACCGACCAGACGCCGACCACCGCCAGCAGGGCGCTGCCGAGAGCGGCGGCAATAAGCGCCAGCCGCTTCGTGGCGGGATCTATCCCGCGCCCGCGCGGGACCCGATAGGTGGGTGTTCGGATACTGGCATCGTCCGACACGGCGGCCTCCTGCTTGGCGGCACCGGTCAGCGCATCTCTTCGACCGGCGTCACTCCCATCACGGCGAGGCCAGAGCGAACCACCACCGCCGTCGCGGCGACCAGAGCCAGCCGCGCGAACGTCTCGGCGGGCCGGTCGGCTTGCAGGAAACGGAGCGTGGCGTCGTCCTTGCCTCGGTTCCACAGCATATGAAAATCGGCCGCCAAGTCATAGAGGAAAAACGCAATTCGATGCGGCTCCCGCGCTGCAGCAGCACCTGCCACCGTGCGCGGCCATGTTGCCAGGCGGCGGATCACAGCTAACTCCGGTTCCGCTTCGAGCGTGTCGAGCGGCACGTCGGCCAGCGCCACTTCCGAGGTGCGGTCGGCGCCGAACAAGTCCGCGGCGGCACGCAGCACGGACCGGCAGCGGGCGTGCGCGTACTGCACGTAGAACACCGGGTTGTCCTTCGTCTGCGCCACCACAGCGTCTAGATCGAACTCCATCTGCGCGTCGGCCTTGCGGGTCAGCATGGTGAAGCGGACCGCATCCTTGCCAACCTCGTCGATGAGATCGCGCAAGGTCACGAACGTGCCGGCCCGCTTCGACATGCGCACGGGCTGTCCGCCTTTGATCACGTGCACGGTCTGACACAGCACGGCCTCGAACGCGGTCTCGCCATGGGAGACGGCCTTCACCGCCGCCTTGATACGCGGCACATAGCCGCCATGGTCGGCACCGAGCACGTCGATCAGCAGCTTGAACCCGCGCGCCACCTTGTGGGCGTGATAGGCGATATCGTTGGCGAAATAGGTGTTGGACCCGTCGGACTTGCGCAGCGGCCGATCGATGTCGTCACCGAACCTTGTGGCGCGGAACAGGGTCTGCGGGCGAGGCTCCCAGTCCTCCGGCAGCTTGCCCTTGGGTGGGTCGAGCGTGCCTTCATAGACAAGGTCCTCGGCGCGCAGGCGCTCGATCAGCGCATCAGCGGCGCCGCTTTCGACCAACGTTCGCTCGGAGCTGAACACCTGCTGATCGATGCCAAGCGCGTGGAGGTCCTCGCGGATCGCGCGCAGCATCGCGGCAATGGTGAAATCGCGGACGGTGTCCAGCCAGCGTTCGGGGGCGGCTATGCCGCGGCTTTCGGTTGCGAGCGACGTGCCGTGTTCGGCGGCCAGCGCGGCACCAATGGGGATTAGGTATTCGCCGCGATATTGCAGGCCGCCGGGCACCTCGTTGGCGAATTCCTCTTCGCTGAGCGGCGAGCCGATCGCCTGCAGGTAGCGCCAATAGGCGGCCCAGGCGAGCGCGGTGACCTGCGCGCCGGAGTCGTTGATGTAGTGTTCCTTGGTGACGGCGAAACCCGCCTTGGACATCAGATTGGCGAGCGCATCACCTACAACTGCCCCACGGCAGTGGCCAATATGCATGGGCCCGGTGGGATTGGCGGAAACGTACTCCACGTTTACCGGCAAGCCCGCACCGATTGTGGTGTCGCCGTAATTGACACCAGCGCGCAGGATGGCTGGCAACATGCTCTGCAACGCTGCGGGCTTGAGACGGATGTTGACGAAACCCGGACCGGCCGCGGTGGCATCGGCGATGTCCGGCGCAGCGCATAGTGCTGTGGCGATCGCCGCTGCAAGCTTGGCCGGCGGTTGGCGGGCTGGCTTTGCCGCGATCAGCGCTGCGTTGGTCGCCATGTCGCCGTGCGCGGCGTCGCGGGTCGGCGCGACTTCGACGCGCGAAGTGAGTTCGTTCGGCAGGTCGGGTACGGCTGTCTGCAGAGCCGTCAGCACATGCTCGCGAATCTGGGCAAAGAGATCGGTCATCCTGCGTCAGTCCTTGCTGACCTCGCGCAGCATGGCTTGGCGCAAAATGTCGTTGAGCTTGGTTTGGTATCCTCGCCCGATCGAACGCAACCACGCCAGCACGTCAGCATCCAGGCGCACCGTCACTTGTTGCTTGACGGGCCGGTAGAATGGGTTGCGCACCGCGTTCCGCCAGAATGCTTTGGACAACGGCGGAATGTCGGACGTGTCGATCTGCTCGTCTGGCAGTGCCCTCAGCTTCTTGAGCTCGGATTTCTGTGCAGCGCTCAGAGGCGTTGGTCGCACCGGGTTAAGTTCGTAAACGACGATATTTTTCCTGCTCATAGCGCCTCCTTTCCGTCCGCGTTGCCCGTCGCGCCGAGACGATACGAATAATCTCTGCCTCGCCGTCCTCGTCCGCTACAACATGGGCGACCATGAGAACGACGGTTCCCTCAACCGAGCCAATGGTTTACCAGCGATATTCGCCACCCTCGATGCGATCCTGCTCGCTAAGGGCGAACGGATCGGAGAACACACGAACGGCAGTCTCAAAGCTGACATGATGCTTGCGCTGGTTGCTGGCTGCCTTGGCGTTATCTCACGTGAACCGCAGCGTCATCGCGGCCTCACCCGGTAACTACATATTTGTAGTGGTCAGCCTATGCAAGGGCAAGCCGTCCAAGCGGGTTACGACGGTGGCGGCTCAAACGGATCGAGCACAGGTACCCCGGTCGGCGCGAAATGCCTCGTGTTCCGCGTCAGGACAGTAAGGTCGCGGACGTTGGCGGTCGCTGCAATCGCGATGTCGGCCAGCGTTGGGTCATAGCCGGCGGCTCGCACGCCGTCCGTCATGGCTCCGGCAGCACGTCCAATATCGGTGTCGAGCGGGATGACCCTGTCCCCGTACACGCTAAGGATCCGGCCGAACCATTGTCGCAAGTCATCGCCGCGCCTATAGGCACCGGTGCGCCGAATCTTGCGAATGCCGGCCTCGATCTCGATCACCGATACGACCGACAGGAACAGACGATCCGCCTGACGTTCGAACCAGGAGGCGATCTTTGGCGATAGCAGTTGTTTCCCCGGCGCGAAAGCGCTGACGATATTCGTGTCGAGCAGGTAACCGTTCACAAGTCGACCTCACGCACCGAGGTATCGTCGCGTTCGGTTTCCAGCTCGTGCGGGATCGCCATGAGCAGGGATGCGAACGAGGGTCGGCTGGACGCATAAATGCGCCGTCCCTCCTCGACCGGGACGATCATGGCGACCGGACGGCCGTGCTTGGTGACCGTCGTGGCTTCGCCTTTCTCTGCGGCTTCGACAACAGCAGAAAAGGTTGCCTTGGCGTCTCGAAGATGAAGGCTCTGCATGGGACACCTCATGGTTGGTGACCACATGTAGTCATATGGTTCACGAGGGTCAAGCGGATTCGGTGGATTAGCCCGATATCCCGAGATCGGTCAGCCGCCGGTGTTCGTCCATGGCGTAGCGGTCGGTCATGCCGGCAACGTAGTCCCCAACCGTGGTCGCGGCGCGAGACAGCCCGGCCTCCCCGGCCCGCGCCCGCCAATCATCGGGCAACAGGGATGGGTCGGCTAGCAACAGGCGGAACAATTCCTCGGTCAGTCGCCTGGCCTTGGCGGTCATGCGGTTCACGCGCCAGTGCCGGTACATCCGGGCGAAGAGGAAGTCCTTAATTGCCTGGTTGGCATCCGCCATGCGCTCGCTGAACCCGACCGTCTTGCGCTTGGCCCGCCGCACCCCGTCCGCGTCCTTTGGGCCGAGCTTCGCCAGCCGCCGGCCGGTTTCCTCGATCACGTCGGTGATCATGGCGTCGATCACGCGTCTGATCGTCTCATGGCGCAGTCGCGGCGGCGGCACGTCCAGGCTGGCGAGGCGCGCGGCGTTCAGCGCATCCCCGACGATCGGCAGATGAGCGATCTCTTCCGGGCCGAACAGCCGGGCCCGCAGCCCGTCGTCGAGATCATGACTGTGATAGGCGATGTCGTCGGCCAGCGCCGCCACCTGCGCCTCGGCCCCGGCATGGGTGTTCAGATCGAGCCGGTGGCGTTCATTGTAGTCGGCGATGTAGGCGGGCGGCTTGGCCAGCGGGCCGTTGTGCTTCACCAGGCCCTCCAGCGTCTCCCAGGTCAGGTTGAGCCCGTCGAACGCGGCGTAGCGGCTCTCCAGCAGGGTGACGACGCGCAGCGACTGGGCGTTGTGGTCGAAGCCTCCGAACGGCTTCATGGCGAGGTTGAGCGCTTCCTCCCCGGCATGGCCGAAGGGCGGGTGGCCAAGGTCATGGGCGAGCGCCAGCGCCTCGGTGAGGTCCTCGTCGAGACCCAGAGCACGGGCGATGGAGCGGGCGATCTGCGCGACCTCGATCGAATGGGTCAGGCGGGTGCGGAAGAAGTCGCCCTCGTGATTGACGAAGACCTGGGTCTTGTATTGCAGGCGCCGGAAAGCGGAGCTGTGGATGACCCGGTCGCGGTCGCGCTGCCAGGGCGAGCGCGTGGGCGCCTCCGGCTCCGGATGCAGCCGGCCGCGGCTGGTCTCGGGCCGCACGGCATAGGGGGCCAGGGAGGCGGCGGTCATGGCGGCGGGGCTTACACCGCGGGGCAGAACGCTTCAATTCGAGGGGGATCGGTCTTATCTTGTGGTCATGGATGCCATGCCGGGCTTTGCCCTGACTGACCGCGCCGCCCAACGCATCGCCGAGATCGTCGCCGCCGAGGGACGGCCCGCGGCATTGCGGGTCGCTGTGCTGGCCGGCGGGTGCAGCGGGTTTCAGTACCGGTTCGAGCTGGACGAGACGCCGCAGCCCGATGACCTGCTGATCGAGCGGGGTGCGGCCAAGGTGCTGGTGGATGCGGCGAGCCTCGACCTGCTGGCGGGCGCCGAGCTCGACTACACCGACGAACTCATGGGCAGCCATTTCGCGGTGCGCAACCCGAACGCGAAATCGGCCTGCGGCTGCGGGACCAGTTTCTCCGTCGATTGATTTCGACGAACTGGCAGTTCAGGGTGATCACGATCGAGCCGTGCTGGCCGGTCCGCGGTGCTCATCTTCCGGACCCCGGTGCTAAAAAAATCGCGTTCAATCGTCAGTTGTCCGATCCTCGGGTCGAGCCCGAGGACAAGCCTTCGCGTGAAGCTTCTCGATCTCACGTACGCGCCGGTCCTCGGCATCCCGACCGACGCCCGGATCGAACGCTTGCGCCGCCTGGTCCTGGAGCTGCCGCTTCCAGGCATAGACCTGGTTCGGATGCACTTATTAGCGCTGCGCCAGGTCCGCAACCGTTTGCCTCTTCCCGCAACGCTTCCAGCGCGATCTTCGCCTTCAGCCCCGCGTCAGTTCTCCATCGCGTTCGTTTGGTCATGCTCCCCTCCACCAACGGAACAGTCGCGCTCCAACTATACCCTTGGTGGCAAATCCGGGGGCATTTGAAGTCTTGCGACATAATCCCTAGGCCCATGGCCTAAAGATGTCGTTCCATCGGTCGCATATTGTTTGCCACTGATACTCTCTCTTGGTAGCATTACGAAATGCGGCAGCCGATGCCAGGTCAAATTGTAGTGGATCACTGTAAAGCTTGTCGAAAGCTTCCGCAACGGCTTGCGGTGACACCAGATGGTAGTCCCACGTGAATTGCCCATCCGGAGTGCTTAGAGTAAGAACTGGGTCAACCAAAATGCCAGAGTCACTCCAAAGCTCTTCATAACTACTATGGCGGGGAACTATCTGCGGCGCACCAGTTGCAGCATGTTCGAACGTCGTAAGCCCCCAGCCCTCCGCGGCAGCTGTGCTTACCCCAATATCACAGGCATTAAATATCAAGTTAAGTACTTCATCGCTCTCCTGAGGCAGCGATGCTGAGTCCGTTGAAAGTATAAGTCGGTCCTGAATCCCATGTCGCTTAGCAAGCCATTTAATGTCCCATCCGACATCTCTCAGACCCATATGCAGGTACAGCTTGACATCAGGATGTTTCCCCCGACAGAAGATGGAAAAGGCTTGCACAGTGAGATTGATCAATTTACGTGGCGTGTTTCGATTTGCATTGAGGACAAAAAATGCCTCAGAACCAATGTCTGCTTGTAACAAATCGTTCTTGGCGCTAATCCGCAACTCCGCAGACCGGGCTCCGCGCTCGTTCAGCGGCTTGAGCGGGCGAAAGACACTGGTATCGACACCATGGGGGATTACCTCAATAAAGTCATCTCTTACAGGATGCCCGACTTGGACGAAACACTCCCGCAGAATACCGCGGGCATAGTCCGTATAGACGACGAGTTTGGCAAGCCGTTTTAGGCGCAAGACGACCTGTGGGTCAAAGCCGCCTTCTTCCACTGCACAAGACGCAATGACTGGGATATCCGAAGCTTCCGTGTGGTTGAGTGCGTCGAGGTAGCTTGCAACCGTCCCCAAGCTATTCACAATGAAGATTATAGAGGGGCGAATCAGCTTGATAAGCTCAGGGAGACGGTTTCTCCCGTACACGTCACCGCGGCTGCTCGCGGGATATAGCGGCCACGGATAAGTGTGCGGATCTCCTAGGTATCCGATCGCCAGCTGATGTACACGGAATGTCTGGGCTAGTTGATCGCCAATTTCCCTGAGCACTCGGGCGAATCCGGTTGATACGGCAGCCTCGCCGACGAAGAGGATAGCTTTCGCGTCACTGAGCATGTTGGTCATGGACGTTTGGACTCGCTGTCTGGCCGGGTAGACGTCGGCTTCGGCCGGGAGTACTCTGGAATAAGACGCGCAAACCCAGATCGCATCCTATAGGTGAAGGTATGCTCTCCTACCTCGGCAGTCAAACATGGGAAAAGTGCCTCTGCCCTGCCCATCAGGGCGGGATTGCCTTCGAAGAAGGGACCGGAACGCGGGATGCTCTCGATATTCATGCCATCGGGTGGTCAGATGATGTTCAGCGCCTGTCCGTAAAACGCTAATCCGTCGAGCGAGCTGCCGCCCCCTTGGATTGGCACTTCATCTCGGCCGTCGTCACTAAATGGAACCTGCAAATGTTCGCATAAGCCACGTCGGTAGTCTTCTTCTTCAAACCAACGATTATATATGACCCTGAGAGCATTGTGCCGAAGCGACGCAGTTACGCCAAGGCACTCATCGGCGAGCGAATTCCAAAGTTCTGCTGTAAACCGCTGTCCATCTGAAGCGGCCCCCTAATTCACCGGACAGATGTACCTACTGGCTAAGGAGCAGGAGTCGCCTTTGTCTATGACTGAGAAGATCGATCGGGTCGAGGTGATCACCTCGGTGCAGCGGCGACTCCGTGGTCGGCAGAGGAGAAGGCGCGGATCGCGCAGGAGACGTATGCGCCGGCATGTCGGTGTCGCTGGTCGCCCGCCAACACGGTATTACGCCCAATCAGGTGTTCGCCTGGCGCCGGCTCTACGCCGAGGGGGCGCTGTCGGCGGTCGGTGCCGGCGAGGAGGCGGTAGCGGCGTCGGACTATCGGGCATTGCAGCACCAAGTGCGTCGAGATTGCGGAACGCCGCCCAGAGACTGCCGCTGCGATGCTCCGCCGGCGCCCCGCGGGGGGGCCAGAGCGCATTCTGCAGCCCCTCGACCAAAGCGACCAAACTCTCGCCGCCCAGCGCCACATGAGCATGGTCCCAGCCGGAGCATGAGCCGTCTCGCGCTGCGTGACTACATGTAGTCATATCGTGATGACAGTCAAGCGCGTCCGAGAAAGGATCACCTGACACCCCGAGATCGGTCAGGCGCCTGTTCGTCCGTTGCGTATCGGTCCGTCATGCCTGCCACGTAATCCTTGATCGCATGTTTGGCATCCGCCATGCGCTCGCTGAATCCGTCCATCTTGCGCTTGGCCCGCCGTATCCCATCCGCGTCCAGGTCCGCAACCGCTGCCTCTTCCCGCAACGCTTCCAGCGCGATCTTCGCCTTCAGCCCCGCGTCAGTTCTCCATCGCGCTGGTTTGGGGTCATGCTCCGCTCCCCTCCACCTACGGAACTGCCGCGCTCCAACTATACCCTTGGTGGCAAATCCGGGGGCATTTGAAGTCTTGCGACATAATCCCTAGGCCCATGGCCTAAAGGTGTCGTTCCATCGGTCGCATATTGTTTGCCACTGATACTCTCTCTTGGTAGCATTACGAAATGCGGCAGCCGATGCCAGGTCAAATTGTAGTGGATCACTGTAAAGCCTGTCGAGAGCTTCCGCAACGGCTTGCGGTGACACCAGATGGTAGTCCAACATGAATTGCCCATCCGGAGTGCTTAGAGTAAGAACTGGGTCAACCAAAATGCCAGAGTCACTCCAAAGCTCTTCATAACTACTATGGCGGGGAACTATCTGCGGCGCACCAGTTGCAGCATGTTCGAACGTCGTAAGCCCCCAGCCCTCCGCGGCAGCTGTGCTTACCCCAATATCACAGGCATTAAATATCAAGTTAAGTACTTCATCGCTCTCCTGAGGCAGCGATGCTGAGTCCGTTGAAAGTATAAGTCGATCCTGAATCCCATGTCGCTTAGCAAGCCATTTAATGTCCCATCCGACATCTCTCAGACCCATATGCAGGTACAGCTTGACATCAGGATGTTTCCCCCGACAGAAGATGGAAAAGGCTTGCACAGTGAGATTGATCAATTTACGTGGCTGGTTTCGATTTGCATTGAGGACAAAAAATGCCTCAGAACCAATGTCTGCTTGTAACAAATCGTTCTTGGCGCTAATCCGCAACTCCGCAGACCGGGCTCCGCGCTCGTTCAGCGGCTTGAGCGGGTGAAAGACACTGGTATCGACACCATGGGGGATTACCTCAATAAAGTCATCTCTTACAGGATGCCCGACTTGGACGAAACACTCCCTCACAATACCGCGGGCAAAGTCCGTATAGACGACGAGTTTGGCAAGCCGTTTTAGGCGCAAGACGACCTGTGGGTCAAAGCCGCCTTCTTCCACTGGACAATACGCAATGACTGGGATATCCGAAGCTTCCGCGTGGTCGAGTTGGTCGAGGTAGCTTGCAACCGTCCACAAGCTATTCATAATGAAGATTACAGAGGGGCGAATCAGCTTGATAAGCTCAGGGAGACGATTTCTTCCGTACACGTCACCGCGGTTAAACGCGGGATATAGCGGCCACGGATAAGTGTGCGGATCTCCTAGGTATCCGATCGCCAGCTGATGCACACGGAATGTCTGGGCTAGTTGATCGCCAATTTTCCTGACAACTCGGGCGAATCCGGTTGATACGGCGGCGTCGCCGACGATGAGGATAGTTTTCGCGTCACTGAGCATGTTGGTCATGGACGTTTGGACTCACTGTCTGGCTGGGTAGACGTTGGCTTCGGCCGGGAGTACTCTGGAATAAGACGTGCAACCCAGATCGCATCCTATAAGCATAAGGTATCCTCTTGTTACCTCTGCAGTCAAGCGTGGGAAAAGTGCCTCTGCCCTGCCCATCAGGGCGGGATTGCATTCGAAGAAGGACCGGAACGCGGGATGCTCTCGATATTCGTGCCATCGGGTGGTCAGATGCATGTTCAGCGCCTGTCCGTAGAACGCTAGACTAATCCGTCGAACGAGCTGCCGCCACCTTGGATTGGCACTTCATCTCGGCCGTCGTCACTGTGAGCGGCACGACGATCGATCTCCTGGCCTCCGGAACCGACCGTCGTGCCGCTCGTGCCGCCGCCGACCTCGACGGTGTGCAGACCGCCGCCCTCGACAGCAGCACCGCTCGCTCGGCCGAACACACCCTGCTCGCCGCCGCTGTAAATCGTGGCACCGAGATCCGTGCCGCCGTCCAGGACCGTCTCGCTGCCGCCGCTCCGCCGCCGCTCGCCACTTCCGCGCTGGTTGCCATTCCTGACGCGATTTGCATGCCGCCGGCTGCGATCGTCGCGCTGGCGTTGGCGCCATAGACGTACTCCGTCCCGCCGCTCAGCGTTGTCGCGATGGCCGTTCCCGAGACGGCAAGCGGCCCGTAGTGAGCAGCGGCGGCAAGGGCGTTGTGTCCTTCGGCGGGTTGGACAGCGCCGCCGTCGTGCACGGTGGCGGCTTAGAGGTTATTTCCTCGGGTGGGGCCGGCGCCGGCACTACGATCGGCAGCGCTGGCGAGGAAATCATCTGGTCCGGCGGGGTCGGCAGCAACACGGTGCTGCAGCTCGGCGGCAGCATCGACGTGACGTTCCTGGCCTATGCCAGCGGCGGATCGGCTGGCCTGTCTTCGGGCACCGATCTGCTGACGGTCAGCCAAGGCGGCCACACCTATACCCAGCAGATGGCCGGCGACTACACTGGCGACTTCTTCCATCTCGCCCCGGACGGCAGCGGCGGCACGGACATCTTCCTGAGCACTGCGCCCTGCTTCTGCGCCGGTACCCGCATTCTGACCGAACGGGGCGAAACCGCGGTCGAGCATCTTGCGATTGGTCAACGCGTCGTGACGGCGGCTGGTCCGATACGTCCGATCACATGGATTGGCTACCGTCGCCTTGATCTGCTTCGCCACCCGGCACCCGAGCTGGCCCAACCGATCCTGATCAATGCTCATGCTTTCGCTGATGGCGCGGCGCGCCGTGATCTCCAACTCTCGCCCGACCACTCCGTGCTGGTCGACGGTTTCCTTGTTCCGGTCCGCCCGCTGATCAACGGCGCCAGCATTCGACGAGACACCGAAAGCGAGGCCGTCGCCTACTACCATATCGAACTCTACACAAACGACATCGTGCTTGCCGAGAACCTTCCGGCTGAAACTTATCTCGACACCGGCAACCGCGGCATGTTCGAAAACGCCGCCGCGCCGTTGCTGCTGCATCCGGATTTCGACGATGGGCAGCGCCGGCGTATCGCCGCATCGTGTCGCCCCTTCATCGACGATGCTTGCATTGTGGAGCCGATCTGGCACCGCCTAGCGGTGCGCGCCGCCGACCTGAACCTGCCGTTGCCCGCAGCGCCTGATCGAGCGGGGGCCGGCCAAAGTGCTGATGGATGCGGCAAGCCTCGACCTGCTGGCGGGGGCGGAGCTCGACTACACCGACGAACTCATGGGCAGCCATTTCGCGGTGCGCAACCCGAATGCGAAATCGGCCTGCGGGTCCGGGACCAGTTTCTCGGTCGATTGATTTCGTTAGACAGCAATGAGCGCATCCAACGCTCTCGACGTCCGCTGAACGTCAGTTCTCAATGCCCCGACTGGGCGCCCGAGAAGTCCGGTGCCTGCAGGCCGCTTGCCTCGAGGTGGCGGACCAATTCCGATTTCAGCCGCTCGAGCCCCTCTGGGCTCGTCGCCTCGGCTCGCGCCACCAGCACCGGCTGCGTGTTCGACGCGCGCAACAGCCACCACCCGACGTCGGTGAGTACGCGCACGCCGTCGATTTCGCCAACCTTGGCGCCCTCCGCGCGCAGCCGTGCGGCGATCTCGTCCACCACTGCGAACTTCCGGCTATCTTCGCAGGGGAAGCGCAACTCCGGCGTATTGACCACCGCTGGCAGCGCTGCACGCACCGCGGAAAGGTTGGTGTCCATGCGCGCCACGATCCCGAGCAACCGCACCGCGGCATACAGCGCATCGTCGAACCCGTACCAGCGATCGGCGAAGAAGATGTGGCCCGACATCTCGCCGGCCAGCGGCGCGCCGATCTCCGCCATCCTGGCTTTGATCAGGCTGTGCCCGGTCTTGTACATCTCCGGCTTGCCGCCGGCCCGCGCGATCTCGTCGTACAGCACTTGGCTCGCCTTGACGTCCGCGATAATCGTCGCGCCCGGATGCTGCGCCAGCACGTCGCGCGCCAGCACGATCAGCAGATGGTCACCGAACAGAATCTCGCCGCTGTCATCGACCATGCCGATCCGGTCGGCGTCGCCGTCCAGCGCGATGCCGGCGTCGGCGCGGCGCGCGAGCACCGCGGCCCGGAGCTGTTCCAAGTTCGTCGGCACGGTCGGATCGGGGTGGTGCGCCGGGAAGCGCCCGTCGATCTCGCCGTTCAACACGATGTGCTCGCCCGGCAGAGCGGCGACGAGTTGGCTCAGCACCTCGCCGGCAGCGCCGTTGCCGTTGTCCCACACCACCCGTAGTGCACGGTCGCCGCCGTCCCAGTCGGTCAGAAGGCGGCCGACATACTCGGCTTGGAGGTCGATGCTGCGCTCGCTGCCGGCTGCCTCGTCCACCACGTCGCCGGCTGCCGCCTGCTCGCCCAGTTCGCAAATCTGCGTGCCGTAGAACGGCTTGCGTCCAAGCATCATCTTGAAGCCGTTATAGTCGGGCGGGTTATGGCTGCCGGTGACCATCACCGCACCGTCGGTGTTCAGCGTGGTCGCGGCATAGTACAGCATGGGCGTGGGGCCGCGGCCGACGCGCACGACTTCCAACCCGCAGGCGACGAGCCCTTTCACGAGCGCCGCTTCAAGCTCCGGGCTGGTCAGTCGTCCGTCGTAGCCGACCGCCACCGTCCTGCCCCCTCCCCGGCTCACGATGCTGCCGAACGTCCGCCCGATCGCAGACGCATCCGCGGGGAAGAGGGTGCTGCCGACCGTGCCGCGGATGTCGTACTCACGCAGCACCGTGGGATCGAAACGATGCGAGAACCCCATCGGCGGCCCCTTATGTCGCGTAATTTTTCAGAAAGGCCCGCACCGCCGGACCCAAGTCATCGCGCTTCAGCGCGAAGGCGATCTGCGCCTCCAGGAACCCCACCTTATCACCACAGTCGAACCGACGGCCCTCGTAGCGCAGCCCGTGGAACGGCTGGCGGCCGATCAGCCGCGCCATGCCATCGGTCAATTGCACCTCGTTGCCGGCGCCGCGCTCCATGCGCCCGAGCTCCGCGATCACCTCCGGCATCAGCACATAGCGCCCGATGATCGAGAGGTTGGACGGCGCATTCTGCGGCGCCGGCTTCTCAACCAGCCCAAGTACTTCGACCAGGCGGCCGTTGTCGTGCCCGGTCTTCAGGATGCCGTAGCGGGCGGTCTGCTCGCGTGGCACTTCGACCACCGCGACAATGTTGCCGCCGGTGTCGCGATATGCATCGGCAAGCTGACGCAGGCAGGGCGTCTCCGCCAGGATCAGGTCGTCGGGCAACAGGATCGCGAACGGGTCGTCGCCGACGAAAGCGCGGGCGCACCAGATCGCATGGCCCAGCCCAAGCGGCACCTGCTGGCGCACGGTGACCATTGAGCCCGGCTCGACCTGCGTTTCTTTCAGCAGTGCCAGCGCCTCCGGCTTGTCGCGCTCGCGCAGCGTGGCCTCCAGCTCGAAGGCAATGTCGAAATGCTCGACCAGCGCGGTCTTGCCCCGACCGGTCACCATGCAGAACTGCTCGATTCCGGCCGCCCGTGCCTCCTCGATCGCGTACTGGATCAGCGGCTTATCGACGACCGGCAGCATCTCCTTCGCCATCGCTTTGGTGGCGGGCAGGAATCGCGTGCCAAGCCCGGCGACCGGCAGGACGGCTTTGCGCAGTGGCTTCATGGCGTCGGGAACCTCTTGCGGCGGCCGGGACGCCGCCCGTTAGCATCAGGGCGAGCAATCGGAAATGTGGCACGCGCGCCGCCCCGCCGGGGCGGCGAGCGCCTCATCTCACGCGAAAGTCAGGATGGGCGCCCTGCACGGTTCCGCGCCGATCCGAGCAGCACGTCCCGCGCCTGGTTGATCCGCGCCGCAACCCAGTCCGAGCCGCCGCTATCAGGATGTGCGGCTCGCATCAGCCGATGATGGGCTGCGCGGATCTCGGCCTCGCTGGCCCCGGCGTGAAGGCCCAGGACCTCGAACGCCTCCTCGCGGCTCATCGGGCCACCGCCCGCGCCAGACGGCGATGCGCCGGCCGTGCCGGAAAACGCCGAGGTCCAGTGCGATGACCAATGGGACGTTCTGAACCGGTTCCAGATCACCGGCCCCGCCAGGGTCAGCGCCCCGAGAGCAATTCCCTCGCGGCCGGTCAGAATCAGCAGCAGCGCCAAGCTGATCCCGCCCAGCGCCAGCAGCCAGAGGAAGAACGACTTGATCGTGGTGACCGAGGCCCGCTCGAACGCGCGCAGCCCACCAAGAAACAGAAACAAGGTGAAGGCGCCCAAGGCAAGCCAGATCATGAGTTCTCGATTCTCCGCCCAAGCCCCGCTGCTCCCTCTCCCCTTGCGGGAGGGGGCGGGGGGAGGGGCCGGGGGTTAGCGGCATGCTATCCTCCCGCCCCATCCTCCGCCAGCTTCTGTGCCTCGCACGCCGCGAAAGCGCTCAGATTAACGATCCCCCGCGCCGTGACGCTGTTCACCAGTACGTGGATCGGCTTGGCCAAGCCCAGCAGCATCGGACCCACGGGCAGTGCATCGACCGCCGCCTTCAGCAGGGTGAAGGCGATGTTGGCCGCATCCAGGTTCGGCATCATCAGCAAATTCGCCGAGCCGCTCAGCCGGCTGTCGGGGATCGCGCGGTTGCGGATCGTCTCGATCAGCGCCGCCTCGGCGTTCATCTCGCCATCCGCTTCCAGTTTGGGCGCCTGTTCGCGCAACAGCGCCAATGCGCGGCGCATCTTCCGCGCCAACTCCGAATCACTTCCGCCGAAATTGGAGTGCGACAGCAGCGCCACCTTGGGCTCGATCCCGAAACCGCCGACCGCGGCAGCGGCCAGCAGGGTCATTTCGGCGACCTGCTCGGCAGTTGGGTCGACCACCATATTGGTATCGCAGAGGAACAGCGTGCCCGTCGGCAGGATAAGGCAGGACAACGCATAGACGCGGGACGCGCCCGGACAGCGCGGGATGATCGGCAGGATGTACTGCACCTGTCGCCACCAGTTCGCCGCCCCACCGCAGATCGCCGCATCTACCTCGCCGGCGTGCAGCAGCATCGCCGCGGCCACCGCGTTGCGCGTTACCAGCGCACGGCCGGCAAGCGCAGGCGGGATACCGCGCCGGCCCGCCAGACGCTGGTATTCGGGCAGCAACGCACCGAACAGCTCGGTGTCCTCGGTGGGGTCCAGCACCCGCACGCCGTCTGTCAGGTCCATCCGTAGACCCAACTCGCGGACCTTGCGCGCAATCACCGCGCGCCGCCCGAGCAGGATGGGCGTCGCGATCCCGTCATCGACGATCGTCTGCGCCGCGCGCAGCACGCGGTCATCCTCGCCTTCGGCATAGACAATACGATTCAGGTGCTGGCGTGCCGCTTCGAATACCGGCCGCATGAGTTGGCCGGAGCGGAAGACGAAGCGCTCCAACTCTCGCCGGTACGTGGCGAAATCGGCGATCGGCCGGCGCGCCACGCCCAATTCGATCGCGGCGCGCGCGACTGCCGGGGCGATCTCCAGGATCAGCCGCGGGTCGAACGGCTTAGGGATGATGTAGTCGGGACCGAACACCGGAGCGGCGCCGCCATAGGCCGCGGCCACCACCTCGCTTGCCTCCATCCGCGCCAGCCCGGCAATCGCCTCCACCGCTGCGATCTGCATGGAGTCGTTGATGGTGCTGGCGGAAACATCCAGCGCGCCACGAAAGATGAACGGGAAGCAGAGCACGTTGTTGACTTGGTTCGGCGTGTCGGACCGGCCGGTGGCGACGATCGCGTCCGGTCGTTCCTCACGCACCAGCTCGGGCATGATCTCCGGGTCGGGATTGGCGAGCGCCAGGATCAGCGGCTTCTCCGCGAGCCGGTCCAGCCACTCCGGTTTCAACACGCCCGGCGCTGAAAGTCCGAGGAAGATGTCCGCCCCGACCAGCACGTCGGCCAGCGTCTGGGCTGCGGTATGACGCGCGTAGCGCGCCATATTGGGCAGCATCCCCAGGCGGTCCGCGTGCACCACGCCGGCGATATCAGTTAGCGTCACGTTGTCCGGCCGTAGTCCCATCGAGACAAGCAGATCGACACAGGCGAGCGCGGCGGCGCCGGCCCCGGAGGTGACCAGCGTAACGTCCGACAGACGCTTGCCCTGCAGAAGCAGCCCGTTGCGGATCGCCGCGGCAACTGTGATGGCGGTGCCGTGCTGGTCGTCATGGAATACCGGGATACCCATGCGTCGGCGCAGCTCAGCTTCGATCGCGAAGCATTCCGGCGCCTTGATGTCCTCGAGGTTGATCGCGCCGAAGGTGGGCTCGAGCGCGGCCACCACGTTGCAGAAGCGCTCCGGGTCGGGTTCGTTCACCTCGATGTCGAACACGTCGATCCCGGCGAATTTCTTGAACAAGACCGCCTTGCCCTCCATCACCGGCTTGCCGGCGAGTGCCCCGATATTGCCGAGCCCAAGCACGGCGGTTCCGTTGGAGATCACCGCAACCAGGTTGCCGCGCGTGGTGTAGTCGAGCGCCGCCGCCGGATCGGCCTTGATCGCCAGGCAGGCGGCGGCCACCCCCGGCGAATAGGCCAATGCGAGGTCGCGTTGCGTCGCCATCCGCTTGGTCGGCTCGATAGCGAGTTTTCCCGGCCGCGGCAGCCGGTGGTAGTCAAGTGCGGCGCGCTGAAAATCGGCGTCCATGTTTCGCTCCCTGGTGCGGTCGGCGTCGTGGTGCCGTCACAGGATCTGCGTATCAATGCTAGCGCGCATCGTGCGTCACACCAAGCGACGCGCGGAGCCGAATCTCAAGCACTGCGCGCTCTTCTGACGTCAGTCGGACCTCCACTGCATCGGGTATCATTCCGATCTCCGATCACGAATCAGCTCGCCGCGATAAGGGCACTAGTACCTGGAGTCAGGAGAAGCCGACACGGCAGCTCTAGAGACGCCATTGCTAGTTAAGGCAATCCTTCGGCCTTCGCCGAACCATCTACCCGTCCGGATGTATACCGGATGTGCAAGAGTCCTTAATTGCTGGCCCAATCAGCGGAGCCGTGAACCATGTCGAACGCCCTCCAAGCCGCTGCCGCCCATGCGGTCGGATACCTTGGATCGCTTCGATCTCGCCCGGTCGCCGCGACGGCGACTGTCGCTGAGCTGCGGCGGCGATTGGGGAGATCGCTCCCGCAAACAGGAATGCTGGCTGAGGCGGTGATCGATGAGCTCGTCCGCGATACCGAGGGTGGCATTATTGGCTCGGGCAGCGGCCGATTTTTCGGTTGGGTGATCGGCGGCACACTGCCGGTGGCCCTCGCGGCGGATTGGCTCACTTCCGCCTGGGACCAGAACGGTGCATCGAACCTGACTGCGCCGGCCGAGGCTGTCGTCGAGGAAGTGTGCGGCGCTTGGGCAAAGGAGCTTTTTGGCATACCTCAATCGGCATCGTTTGCCTTCGTGACGGGCTGCCAGATGGCACACACGACGGCGCTTGCTGCCGCCCGGCACAAGCTGTTGCGCGATCGCGGCTGGGATGTCGAACGATCGGGTCTGTTCGGCGCGCCGCCACTCAAACTCCTCACGACGCAGAACCGGCACGAGTCGATCCTGCGCTCCTGTCGCCTTCTCGGCATCGGCACGGATGCAATCGAATACGTACCGTCCGACGATATGGGGCGTATACAAGTTAGCCGCCTCGAGGAGGCACTTGGACGGTACACCGAGAAGCCCGCAGTCGTTTGCCTCCAGGCCGGCGACTTGAACACGGGGGTCTTCGATCCCTTCGGGCGAGCCTGTCAGGTCGCCCATGCCGCGAAGGCGTGGGTCCACATCGATGGTGCGATCGGGCTGTGGGTGGCGGCGAGCAAGCGCTATCGCCACCTGCTCGACGGCGCGCAAGACGCGGATTCCTGGGCCACAGACGGGCACAAATGGTTGAACGTGCCGTTCGACTCGGGTCTCGTCTTCGTCAAGCGCGCAGGCGCGCATCGTGCGGCCTTTGCGCAAGACACGAGTTATTCGGTTCCGCATGAGGAGCTCCGCAATCAGAAGGACTGGAATCCGGAATGGTCCCGGCGTGCACGCGGCTTCGTGGTCTATGCGGCGATGCGCGCGCTCGGTAGCTCGGGAATCGGCGAGATTGTTGAACGCTGCTGTGCACATGCCGCTCGGCTGGTTGACGGCATCGGTCGCCTTCCCGGTGCCGAGGTCGTGGCAGCACCCACGATCAACCAGGGGCTGGTACGTTTTCTCGCCGAAGACGGCGATCACGACGGGATGACCGACAATCTGATACGCCAGATCCAGCGCAGGGGTGTCGCTTGGTTCGGCGGTGCCACATGGCGCGGCATGCGCGTGATGCGGATCTCCGTGTGTAACTGGATGACGACCGACGACGACATCGAGCGGACCCTGGCGAGTGTGCGCGAGGCACTTGCCGCCGCGCACGCCTGAGCACGTCGCGCTGAGATGACGAGGGTGTGCCTTCTGTTCGGCGAGATTGACTCACCGATCGGCGGGATCCTCGTCGCATCCGCGGGCGAGAAGGTGTGCGCCGTCGAATTCGCTGACCACGAGCGCCAAATGCTGACGAGATTGCGCATGCGGTACGGCGACTTCAAGCGGGTCACAACGGCAGATCCGGGTGCTGTCTGCCCACAGATCCGCGCCTACCTGCACGGCACGTTCGATGCGCTCGACGAGATCGAGGTGGATGGCGGCGGGACGGATTTTCAGCGCAAGGTCTGGGCGGAATTGCGCAGGATCGCACCTGGCGAAGTCGTGACCTATGGCGCACTGGCGCGGCGGCTCGATATTCCACGATCCGTTCGTGCGGTCGCGCGCGCAAACGCGCTCAACCCGGTCAATATCGCGGTGCCCTGCCACCGCGTGATCGGTGCGAACGGCACGCTGACCGGTTATTCCGGCGGGCTCGCGCGCAAACGCTGGCTACTGGAGCATGAGGGAGCGAGCCTGAGGGGGCATGAGGGGAATGGCTACCGGACCAGAGGTCTGGCGCAGCGCGCTATCGCATCATCCACAGCGTCCCGATCACGATCGTCGGCAGCGTCAGCGGTGCGCCGACGACGAAATAGTCCCAGAAGCCGATGATAACCCCGCGCGCGGCCGCGCGCTGCACCACGATCAGGTTCGCCACCGAGCCGAGGATGGAGAAGTTGCCGGCGAGCGTCGCCGCCATTGCTACGGTCAGCCAGGCGCGGGTAGGGTCGGGCAGGCCCTGCACGAACGGCTTCAGCACCAGGACCGCCGGGACGTTGCTGACGATGTTCGACAACACCGCCGTCGCCGCGCTCAGCATGGGCACGCGCTCCAGCTGCAGCCGACCCACCGCCGCAACCACGTCCGGCGTCAGCAGCGCGTGCTGCGCGCCGGCCACGATGATGAACAGGCCGGCGAACATCAGCAGCAACGACCAGTCGATTGCTGCGTACACGCGCGCGCTGCGCACTCGTCGCGTCAGCAACAGCAGTCCGCCCACGATGATCGCCGCCTTGGCCGGCGGCTGCCCGGCGAAGAACAACGCCACCATCGCCAGCATCGCACGGACGATCAGGAACCGGTTGGGGCGCGCGCGGGGGCCGTCGGCGGTCATCCTGTTGGGGCGCCGGAACTCGCGCCCATAGGCGACGGCGATCAGAGCCATCGTCAGCAGCAGGCCCACGGCCGCGACCGGCGCGAGTGCGGCGGCGAAATGCGTGTAGCCTATGCCCGAGAAGCTGCCGATCATGATGTTCTGCGGGTTCCCGGTGATGGTCGCGGTGGACCCGACATTGCTCGCCATCGCCACCGCCAGGAGGTATGGCGCCGGCCGCCGCCCCAGCGCCAGGGTCAGGTTCAGCACCAGCGGCGACAGCACCAGGCATATCGCGTCGTTGACCAGGAAGGCCGAGAACACACCCGAGATCGCCGTCACCGCCGCCAGCAGCACAAGCGGGCCGTGGGCGCGGCGCATCACCCATGCGGTTACGACATCGAAAAATCCCGACAGCTGCAGGTTGGCCACCACGATCATCATGCCGAGCAACAACGTCAGCGTGTCGAGGTCGACGACGCGATAAGCGTCCTCCAGCGGCAGCGCGCGCGCCAGCACCATCATGCAAGCACCCACCAGCGCGACGCCTGCGCGGTCGATGGCGAGGAAGGGAATGCGCCCGACCGCGAGCGCGATGTAGCTACCGGCGAAAATTACCCCGGCGGCGACGGTGCCGGCGTCGCGCCCGGCCAGACTCGCCGGCGCGAGCCAAGGTGCGAGTGCCGCCGCCACGGCCAGCGCCACCACCAGCACCACGGTGCCGATGCTGAGCAGCCGGTGCGCCGGGTTGCGGCCGGGCGATGCGGCGGTCCGGTCATCCAAGGGTCGGCTGGCGCGCCGGCGCCGGGCTGCCTTCCCCCGCGCGTTCCGCCCAGCCGCGCGTCTCGGGCACCGTGAACCAAAGCACCAGCAGCGCCACGCCCGCACAGCCGGCGAGGAACAGGAACGCGGCGTCGAAGCCCGCGCCGTTCACCACGAAACCGGCCACCGCGTTGCTCAGCGCTGCTCCCAGCCCCCAGGAGGCCGAGGACACGCCCTGCGCCAGGTTGTAGCGCCCGCTGCCCTCGGTTACGTCGGCGATTACCACCGGGAACAGCGCGCCGAAAATGCCCGCGCCCACACCGTCCAGCGCCTGGATCGCCACCAATGCCACCGGGTCGCGCACCAGCGTGTAGAGCACGCCGCGGATCGGCAGCGCCGCGAAGCCGATTAGCAGCAGCCGCTTGCGTCCCCACGCATCGGCGCGACGCCCCACCAGCACGCCATCGGCACCATCACCGCCTGCGCCGTGATGATGCATGCCGCCACGAAGGGCGCTCCGGCGCGGGAGTCGGCGCCGGACAGCTTCTCGCCGAGCAGCGGCAACATCGCCGCGTTGGCGAAGTGGAACAGCGTGATAGCCGCGGTGAACGCCAGCAGCGGACGGTTGCGCGCGAGCACCAGCAGCCCGTCGCGCTCGCTGCGCCCGCGGTCGCCGTCGTCGGCACCGCGCGCCAGCACCTGGTCGATGTCCTCCGCATGAATACGCGCGAGCGGCACCAGCACGCCAAGCGCCAGCAGCGCGGCCATCCACAGCACCGCCCCTGGGCCGATTAGCCAACCGGCGATGCCGGCGGCGACGGCGGTGATCACGTTGCCGGCATGGTTGAACGCCTCGTTGCGGCCCACCCGGGCGGTGAACCGCGCGCGCCCGACGATGCCCAGGCTGATGGCGGCGACGGCGGCCGGAAACACCGCGTCGGCGGCGCCATTCGCTGCCTGCGCCGCCATGACCGGCCAGAAGCTCGGCAACAGGGCGATCGCGATCGCTGCCACCGCGACCAGGACGGAAGCCGCGCCGATTGGGGTGCGCTTAGCGCGCAGCGAGTCCACGAGTGCGCCGGCGGGCGCGCGCGCCAGCACGGTGGATATCCCGCCGACGGTTAGCGCCACGCCGGCGGAGCCGGAAACGCCGTGACGTCTCGGCCGGTTTGGTGGCCGCATTCAGCCCGCGATCGGGCGCACCATTCGTTTGCTAAGGAGGCGGACGATCTGCTCGTTACGCTGCGGGCGTCGCATCGCTGTGTGATCTACAGTCGGCCTACGCCGGGAGACATGCTCGGACAGGACTTCGATCGACCCAGGCCACCTTTCGCTCCAGCTGCTCCACGAGTTCGGGATTCCCAAGGACGCTGATTTCTATCTGTGTGGTCCGCCCCGCTTCCTCGAGGATTTCCAGAAAGGCTTGGCGGCATGGGGCATTCCCCTGGCCCAGGGTCCACGTCGAAGTGTTCGGGCCCGCGTCCACTCGCACGCCGGGCATCGCCAGCGTCGCCGCAGCCTTACCTCATCGTCCTGACGGTCCTGCGGGCGGCGGACCCATGGTGACGTTCTTGCGAAGCGGTCTCGCCGTGCCATGGGACTCCCGCTTCGTCAGCCTGCTCGAATTGGCGGAAGCCTGCGCCATTCCCGTGCGTTGGGCCTGCCGATCGAGCGTATGCCACAATTGCGAGAGCGGCTTGATTGAAGGCGAACTCGCCTACGCGCCAGAGCCGTTGGACCCGCCAGCCGAAGGCAATGCGCTCATCTGCTGCTCAGCGCCAAAAACCGCCGTCGCGCTCGACCTGTAGTGGGTGCTGCAAAATTCTTGGAGACCGTGTGAAACCCCGTGCCGTAACGGCAACGAGCAGTCCTGCTGCGTCGCGCAGGGCCATGTTGAATCTTCCGTATCCGCAGAGGATCATTCGCGATAGAATATTGCACGGCCGCTGTTGACGACCTCGTCTTCACACGATCTGCTTGAATTTCGCACGGGGTCAGATGTCTGCTCTCACCCAATGCGGTCATCGGAGAGGGCGTTGGACTCAGGTGTCCTGAAGATGGGCAGGATCACCGGGGTCGAGCGGGCAGGCCACTCTGGCGCGCATCCTCCTCAATATAAGTCGGCGTCCAACTTTGACCCCGGGCAAAATGCCGATTCCTCTTGTATTATCAACGCAATGGACCCGCCTGGGTGAGGTCAAGGTTGGACGCCGATCTACAGGTCAATCGTCTCGCGTTCACCGACTTCTGGGAATAAACCCAGGCACGCCGGTCTCTACTACGGCATTGTATCGGATCGTCGTCGTGACTCCGTTCCGAATCTCCTGCATGGCGTCTTCCGGCAGGGTCGAAAGCTCAAAGTTCTCCTGGATGCGGGCGGGTGTAACTGAGGTAGTCAGGAACGCGGTGCCGCGCTGTACCGCCCAGGCAAGCAAGACTTGGGCAGGGGTTTTCCTGACACGCTGTGCGATGGCGATGATCACCGGATGATCCACCAATCTGGGCTCCATTCCATGCCCCAACGCCGCAAATGCAAGCAGCACAATCCCATATCGTTGACAATATTCGAGCAAATCCCATTCCGGGAGATACGGATGGGATTCGACCTCTACGACCGCCGGCTTGATTCGCGCGGCTTCAACAATCTCTTGCAGTTTCTCCAAATTGATATTTGATAAGCCGATTGTTTTGCACTGGCCCTCGTCCACCAAGCACTCCAGCGCCTGCCACGTCTCCACTAATGTCACCCCAGGATCATAGATAACCTGGCCGCGCTCGTCCCTCGGGTCCTGCTCGTCGCCCGGTTGGAAGGCAAAGGGGGTATGGACGAGATAGCAATCGACATAGTCGAGTCGGAGTCGCTGGCGACTCGCCTCGAAGGCGGGTTTGACCCGCTCAGGACGATGATTGTTATTCCAGAGCTTCGTGGTGACGAACACATCCTTCCGCTGAATCGTCCCCGCCTTAAACACCTCCTGCATCGCATCGCCGACCGCTTGTTCATTGCGATAGCGCTCCGAGCAATCGAAGTGACGAAACCCCACTCCCAATGCGGTCTTGGTTGCCTGTCCGGTCGCGAGGGGATCCGGAATCAACGTACCAAACCCGAGGGCAGGAATTGCACCAGATCCGTGGGCGAGGGAGATCTTTGCATAGCGAAGAGTGTCGGTCGCTGCCATGCTTGTACTCCTCCGTTCTGAGATCTAGCTCGGCACGAGGAAGCGTTGGATCGCCACCTCGCGCCGTTTGCATTTCACCGCATCAGCTCGACCCATTGAGCGCGCGAAGGCCCTGGCTCAAACGCATCGCCGAAGTATTGGGTCTCGCGGGCCACCTTCCCATCTTTGAACTCCATGATGCTCACCGTGTAATACCAACCGCCCCTGTATTTGACTCGCCATGCGCTCCGGTAGGGCGGAAAAGCGAAGCGCATTCCGCCGCCTTTCGCCATGCAAGGGTCAACATCAAAGGCCCCTGGTATAAGACGGTTGCCCGTCGTAAGTAAGGACGAATTCAGTGACCCAGAGGTCGGCAGCGCCGAGGATACGCCGCACGGTGAAGCGCTTCATGTTCGGCTGTGCGAAGCGAGACGCCTGAATATTGCGCCGGCCGCGGATGCGCTCGGCCGACTGCGGATACTCAAGCACAGCGTCCTCTCGGTAGATTTGGTGTTCCACCTCGAAGTCATCGCGTCGGATGCAGCCCAGTGGGCATCCAATGCCGGTCGAATCTCCCGGTCTTACATTTCAATCTTCCCTCGCGTCACCGGTGCACCACATTGGGGGCTTCGCAATGACACAATTCGCGCTCCAGCGATACCGGGTATTAGCCACCTCCCACAAGGGGAGGAGCGACGTCATACCAGCCCGACCGAAAGAATGCCTCTCGACCGCTCACCGCCGCTCCTAAACTAATCAAGCCAAATCAAGCCGCCTTCAGCGTCTCCAGCCACACGCGCTTGGCGTCCTTCTCGCTGATGCTCACGTGCTCGGCGCGACCGCCGGTCTTCTTGTCCGGCTTGCGATAGAAGCCCTTGGACTTGTCGCCGGCCAGCGCCGTTGCCAGCCGCTCGACGAGTGCCCCCGGGTCGGCCTTCTGATCGCCCGGCAGCCGGCCTAGCGCCTCGGCGAGCTGACTGACCATCCGGTTGTGCTTGTCTGGATCGACGTGCACCGCGCCGGGCTGCGCGTCCGGCATGGCACCCTCGTTCCACACCTTGTCCTCTGCTCGGATCACGATCGCCTCGGCGAGCGCGCGCTCATCCGGCAACTTGCCGTCCTTGGCCGGGCGGCTGCCGTATTCTTCCTTTGCCTTCCGCACCCAGGTGGTTGCGAGGTCAAGAGCCAGCTCGTCGATGTCCTTGACCGACGCCACGCCTCGGATCTGCGCGCCCATCTTCGTGACCAGGTCGCGCAACCCGTCCACCGACAATTCAGGCGGAAGTCCTTGCTCGGCCAGCAGCTTGCGCAGCAGCTTCTCCACCCGCTGCATGCGCGGCTGGAACGCCTGTTCATCCCCCCAACTCAATTGGAATCGGGCCGGCTCGTACGGCGTGAGGGCCGAGCCTTTGGTCGGATCCCCATACATCGCGCGATAATTGTCACGCATCATACCAAGCACGCGGTCGGGCGTGTTGGGCTTTGCAGCTACTCGCGCCGGCGAGGCTGCTGCCTGGCGCGGCACGGCAGTGGCGATCAGGGCGGAGTTGTCGATCTTGCCGCGTGCCGTCTCGAAGCGATCGGCGCGAGCCGCTTCCTGGCATGCGTCGGCGAACGGCCCTCGGAAATACTGGGCCAGGCCAGGTACGAGCTTGGTCGCCTCGGCGGATCCAAGCTGCGCCATGAGCTGCGGGGCGTTGACGATGAATTCCTGCATCAGTTTCGTTTCGGCTTCTTTGGGGTATCGCAGCACGTAGCCGCCCATGCGGCCGCTGATCTGCCGCTTGATCTCCTCTTCATTCGTGTCATCCGACAAGGGCAGAGTTGTCCGGCGAACGTCATTCACCACTGCTTGTCGATAGTCGTTCCCCAGTCCGGGCTTGAACGGCTGCGCTCCGTTTGCGTAAGCGATCCGCGCCGCGGCATGGGTGAGTTCGTGGATCATCTCGCCGGCGAAGTCGCCGCTGGACTGTGAGGCAAAGAGTGCGACGTGCGCGACATCGTCGTAGCCGGCGTTCATACGTTTTTCAGGGTCGTTGTAGAGGCCGCTCACCTCGGTGGCGTTGGCAACGTACATCCGCAGCCCGCCACCGTTGCTGGGATCGCGCGGGGACAGCGAGTTGAGCGCCACCAGATCCAGCACCGGACGCAGATCACGATTGCCATAGAGTTCGGTCAACGCAGCCTGGACCTTGGCCATGTCGCCGGGGTTTTCGCACTTGACCGCCTGCATCAGCGCATCGACGCTGCTGAGCGTCGGGCTGGTCCCGGTCACGCCCGGCGGGTTGGCCGTGCCGTGGTCGTAGAACCACTGTTCGGCTGCGACCTTGGTCGAGCCCACCGCGACGTCGTACGCGGACCAATTGCGGCTGTCCTGGATGTCGGTCCGGCCGCCGGCCTTATGCAGTGCGTCGAGCGCCTGGGTGTTGTCGTTCAGCGCGGCGTGGTGCATCGCGGTGCGGTTGCCCTGTCCTTGCAGGTTCGGGTCGGCCCCCTTGGTGAGCAGCCTCCTGACCATACTGCCCTGCAGGCTCGCGCGGGGATCATCGCGGTCGCATCGGCGCTTCACCGCCGTGATGATCGGCGGGTCGCCGTTCTCATCGCACGCGTTCACGTTGCCCGGCGGCACGAGCCGATCGACCAGGTCACCTCGGCTGCGGCCGGCGACGTGCCGCAGCGCCATAGTGCAGAGGGCAGGGCTTCCGGTGCCGGTTGCGTCGGTCACCATTTTGTCCACTTCCGCTTCTTCGATGGTGTCGGGCGCCGCCTTGATCACTTTGGCATAGGCGGTCCAACGCTGGCGCACCTCGCGTGAGGCCAGCGCGGTGTCCACGTGGTCGATATCGGGAAGGGCGCCGTCCGCACGCAGCTTCGCCGCCAACGTCCGGGCGTTGTCGTAGATCTCCCCCTGCAGCAGCTGACCGGCATCGCCCAGCCGGGGCCTGACATTCGCGATCTCGGCCTCGAGCGAATCGCTGTAACGGTCGATGAATTCCTGCTCCTCGCGGCTTGGCATGGTCCGCTTGGCCGGGTCGTCCGGCTGCGGCACCAGCTTGCCGTTTGCCGGATCGACGATGATGCCAGGAATGTTGAAAAGCTGTGCGATGCCGGGGATTCCGCCCTCGTGCGAATTCATGTGCGCGGCGCCCACCGAGACGACGAACTTCGCACCCGGGTTGTCGTCCCGTGCCTTCCTGATCACGCCCGCGGCGAGCTTGTTCATCCTGGCATCGCGCCGTTCCTTGAAGCCGGCGTGGCTTATGTCCACGCCCGCATCGGCGTCTCCGCCGTCGATTCCAAAAACCTTGGCGTTTTGTTCCTTCGCCTTCTGCAGCAGGGCCGAGAAGTTGCGGGCCACCGGCCCGTTCGCCGTCCTGGCCATCTGCTCATCGAGCGGTTTGATATGCTTCGCGAGTGCATCGGGCATCGGGCTCGCGTTGTTGCCGTCCTCCAGCCAGGCCTTCAGCACGGTCTGCAACGCGGTCGGGATCTCCTCGATGAACAGCAGGCTGTTGGCCAACGTGCCGCTGTCCAGGCCGTCGCAGAGCATGGCCTTCGACTGCAGGTCGTCGTGCGCGGTTCCCAGGCAGAAACCGGCTCCCGGGTTTGCCATCAGGGCGGTAAGCCCGGCTGCCTGATCCATGTCGGGGGTCACGGCGGTTGTCGTCGCCGGATCTATCGGCGCATAGACCGTGTTGCGGAAGCCGTCACGGGCATCGTCGAGCATCTGCTTGCGGCGCGCTTTCAGCGCCGGTGTCCCGAAATCCTCGGCGACGTACACGGCCTGCTTGAATCCGACGATGACGCTCGCGATATTCGCGTACCGGAAGCGAAGATCCTTGAAATCGACGTAGATGTTGCAGGTCTTCGCGACGTCGTCGAAGGTTGCGAGGGCGGTATCGGCGCGTAGCTGAAGCAGCTCGGCCTGCAACTGGTCTGACAGATGCTTGAGGTCGAGACGGTTTCCAAACGGTACGATATACAAGGGGTTGGGCATTTCTGTCCTCGCTTGCGGTTGGAAGCCTCAGCGCCCACCCGCTTCGGCAACCGCCTGTAGGATGTCCGATAAGGGAGTGAGCAATCGACCGGAGATGATAACGGGTGCGAACGGGTTCGTCTCGATGTGGTCGATCAGCGTGTCGTTCAGCACGTGATTGAAGTAACGCTGCGCGACCATCCGCGTGGCACCCAGCGCGATGCCACGCGCGGCGGCAGTCTTAGCCTTCGTTATCTGATCCAGCCGATCTTCCAGCCCTTCCGCGAAGCCGGCCAGCACCTCGTCGAGCCGTGCCAGGTTGGCGCTCAGCGGATCGTCGGCAAAGTCGGCGAGCGCCGCGTTTCGCAGCCGGTCGAGCTCGGCGGCCACCGCCTTTTGGGCATCGAGCCAAGCAAGGCGCAATTTCCCGAACGGGCCGGGGTCGGCCAAATCCGCGTGCGCGCCCGCGGATGAAGCGATATCGAATCCAAGGACCCTCCGGACCCAATCGGCTTGGCTATCGCTCATGTTTCCGGCGCGCCTTCGCTGCTACGGCCACGCGTCCGATACCATACTCCTCAACCAGGCCGCGGTGCCAGATCAGGTTGTGCCCCCAACCCGCGCCTCCAGCTTCCTCCGACAGGCGGTAGCATCGGGCGTGCAGCCCTGGTCCATCCACCAAGCCCGCACCTCGCGCAGCAATTCCCCCACGCGCGGCCCCGGTGTCAGCCCGAGCGCCAGCACGTCGCGACCCTCCAGCGGGAACACCGGCGGCGGCATCGCCGCGATGCGCGCGCGCAGCTCCGTCCAGCCCGGTGCGTCGCCACCGGCCAGCCAGGCGCGGTCGATCAGCACCCCCGGTTCGGTGTCCGCCAGCCTCCGCCGCAGCGTCGCGTCATCGTCCGTCGGCTTTGGCGGCGGGCCCGCGCGCAGTGCCACGAGCCGCGCCCGCTCATCGTTCGCCAGCTTCAACCGATCCGCCAGCGCATCGGCGTCGCCGCTGAACAGGGCGGCCATCCGCAGCAGCGGATCCACAGGCGCCCGGGCCGCCACAAGCGCGGCGAGCGGTGCCGGGTCGGCGCCCTCGGGCAGCACCTCTGCCAGCACGCCTAGCTCGGCCATCAGCGTCACCGCCGCGACCGGATCGGGTGCCGCGAGTATGCGCTTGAGCTCGCTCCATACCCGCTCGGCCGACAGTCCGGCCAGTCCGGCCAGTCCGCCGCGTATGGCGGCTAACGCGTCGGGGTCGGGGACCCCGCGCCCGTAGCGGGCGAAGAAGCGGAAGAAGCGTAAAATTCGCAAATAGTCCTCGGCGATCCGCTGCGCCGCATCGCCCACGAAGCGGACGCGCCCGGCGCGCAGGTCCTCGATGCCGCCGAAATAATCGAACACCGCCCCATCGCGCCGCATCGACAGCGCGTTGATGGTGAAGTCGCGCCGCGCCGCATCCTCCCGCCAGTCGTCGGTGAACTCGACGCGCGCGTGCCGCCCATCAGTTTCCACGTCGCGCCGCAGGGTGGTGATCTCGATGCCCTTGCCATCGACGACGGCGGTCACCGTACCGTGGTCTAGCCCGGTCGGCACCACGCGAATACCTGCCGCGGCCAACGTCTGCATCACCGCCTCGGGTAGGCGCGGCGTCGCCAGGTCGATGTCGCAGACCGCCCGGCCCGTCAGCGCATCGCGCACCGCACCTCCGACCACGCGTGCCTCGGGCAGCGCCGCCAGCACGGCGGTGGGTGCCGGCTCGGACAGGAAGGCCGGCGGCGTGATCCGCAGGGCCGGCGCCGTGCTCACTCCCCGCCGCCCGCGCTGGCCCCGGCATGGCCGGGCACGATACGGCCATTCTCCAGCCGTGCCGGCACATAGGCGGCCCCAGGCGGCAAGGCGCGCTCCTCGCCGAACCAGATCAGCGCGCCCAGCATCACCAGGAGTGCCCCGGCCGCCACGACCACCGCCGCTGCCGAAGGGAAGCCGTACACGGCGGCAAGGCGCCAGACCCCGAACAACAGGAACGGCGCGGCGAATAGCGCGATCTCGGAAAGCCGCAACATCCGCGTCACGCCTCGGCGCGTAGCCGCTCGGCCAGATGCACCAGGATCGCCGCCGTTGCGCCCCAGATGTCGTGCTGCGGATGCGGCCAGACCCACACATCGCGGATCAGCCCGCCCCGCTCCTGACGTTCACGGCGGGGTGCGGTGGGGTTGAGCAGGACATCCACCGGCAGCTCGAACACCGCATCGACCTCGCCAGGCGTGGGATCGTAACGAAGTCCTGGCGGAACCAGCCCGAGCACCGGTGTGATGCGGAACCCGGTCCCGGTCAGGAAATCGCCTAACCGACCGACCACTTCCACGGAACGCGGGCTGAGTGCGATCTCCTCCTCGGCTTCGCGTAGGGCGGCGGCTTCGGCATCGGCGTCCGTCTCGTCGATGCGGCCGCCGGGAAAGCTCACTTGCCCGGCATGCCGCTTCAAATGCTCGTTCCGTTTGGTCAGCAGCACGCCGGGCGACTCGCCCAGCACGAAGGGCACCAGGACGGCAGCCGGGACCGGCGGGCGACCTTGGGCGTCCAGGAGCTCGACTCCACGCAGTAACGTCCCGGGCGCTTCGGCGCGGACAACCCGCCGCAGCCGTCGGCGCAACTCGGCGACGTCCAATCCGGCTTGCTGCACCAGGTTTGTCGCTCAGCCTTCGCCGGACGGCATCTCGCCCAGCGGGAAGAACAGGCCACTCGACCACACACCGAGCATGCGCCGGCAGCCGACCCATTCGGGAACGCCGAGCGCCGCCAGCTCGTAGTAGACGGCGCGGCTGATCCTCGCCTCTATTCCAAAAGCGCCCTCCCCGGGGCGGATCCAAAGATACGGCGTGGGCTCGCAGGTCAGGATGTCATGCGCGATGCGGATCGGGTGTTCCGGACCAGCAGTGACCACCTGATCGACATTGGTGCGGAAGGACAGCACCTGGCGTCGCCCGTCGCCCGTCCAGTCCAGCTCGACGGCCGTGAAAGGAGCGTCCTCGACCTCGATCTGGCCACGCTCGGCGGGGGTTTCCAACCAGAATGACCCATCCGCCTCGCGCTTGAGCACGCTCGCGAACAGGCAGACAAGCTCCTTCCGGCCGATCGGGGTGCCGCGATAGAGCCATGTTCCGTCACGCTTGATCAAAAACGGCAGATCGCCGCATTCAACAGGGACCCGACGCGCCCGTGGCGCGATCGGGTTGGTCCTCGCGGCCTGTTGCGCCGATCCCGCTCTCATCACTCCAACACCGGGGTGGCGCACCGCAAGCCCGGCGGACGCAATAGCGGCGGCGTCATCCTCGTCTCCTCAATCCGGGCTGGCCGATGTTTCACGATTTTCTACCCGGCATTCGCCCACTAGTCGCGATATAGGGAGCCTCCCCCTCTCGCGGAAAGTGCCAATATGCGCGGGAGGACTCGAAACTCATCGGCGGAGACTTGGATGTCTGCAAGCACGGCGGGTGTGGCACAAGCGGGTGGGAACGACGCAGCAATCGCTGCGCATCCGGTGCTGCACGAGGTGGAGGCACTCGGTGCGCGCATTGCCGCCGTCCGCAGCGCCATCGGACGCGTCATCTTCGGCCAGCCCGTGGTCATCGATGAAACGCTGATCACCCTGCTCTGCGGTGGCCATGTCCTGCTGATCGGCTTGCCCGGCCTAGGCAAGAGCCGCCTCGTCGAAACGCTAGGCATCGTGCTCGGTCTGGCGACCAAACGCGTTCAGTTCACCCCGGACCTGATGCCGGCTGATATCGTTGGCAGCGAGGTGCTGGAGGAGGAGGGCGGCCGCCGCAGCTTCCGTTTCGTGCACGGTCCGGTGTTCTGCCAGCTTCTGATGGCCGACGAGATCAACCGGGCGAGCCCGCGCACCCAATCGGCACTGTTGCAGGCGATGCAGGAGCGGCGGGTGGCCGCCGGCGGGCACGAGCATACGTTGCCTCGGCCGTTCCACGTGCTAGCGACGCAGAATCCCATCGAACAGGAGGGCACCTATCCGCTGCCGGAGGCGCAGCTCGACCAATTCCTGCTGCAGGTCGATGTGGGCTACCCAGACCTGGAAGCCGAGCGCACGATGCTGCTGGCAACCACTGGTGCGACTGACGAGCGTCCGGTCCAGACGATGACAGCCGAAGACCTGATCGGCGCCCAGGCGCTCATCCGCCGCGTTCCGGTCGGCGAAACAGTGGTGAACGCGATCCTGGCGCTGGTGCGCGGCGGCCGGCCGGATACCGCCCAGGACGAGGCGGTGAAGAAGCACGTCGCCTGGGGCCCAGGCCCGCGCGCATCACAGGCCTTCATGCTGGCGTGCCGGGCCCGCGCCCTGCTGGAAGGCCGGTTGGCGCCCAGCATCGATGATGTTGCCGCGCTGGCCCGCCCAGTGCTGCGCCACCGGATGGCTCTGACCTTCGCCGCCCGCGCCGACGGAGTAACCTTGGAGCAGGTGATCGACCGGCTGGTGGAGCGCCTTGGCTGACGCTGCGGTCCGTGCCGGCGCCCGCCGCGCCGAGGCGCTGGCGGCTCGCCTGCCGCCGCTGCTGGTCGCTGCCGAGCGGGTGGCCGCCACCGTGGCTCAGGGCGTGCATGGACGCCGCCGTGTGGGATCCGGCGACAGCTTCTGGCAATTCCGCCCGTTCGTGACTGGCGACATGATCGCCCGGATCGATTGGCGTCAGTCGGCGAAATCGGGCAGACCCGAGCCGCACGGCTGGTTCGTCCGCGAGACTGAATGGGAAGCAGCGCAAACCGTCTGCCTCTGGCATGACACCTCGGCCAGCATGCGATGGCGCTCCGACCTTGCACCGGTCGAGAAGCAGGAGCGTGCGGCACTCTTGCTGCTCGCGCTCGCCGCGCTGTTGTTGCGCGGGGGTGAGCGGGTCGCGCTGCTGCAGGAGAACGCACGGCCGCTAGCCGGCCGGGCTGGGCTCGAGCGACTGGCCGAGGCCCTGTCGGGCACTGCACCGAACGAAGCCGGACTGCCCGCCAACCTGGCGGTGCCGCGACACGCGAGGGTGGTGCTGTTCGGCGACTTCCTGTCGCCGTTGCCTGAAATCCAGGCAGTTGTCGCGCGCCTAGCCGGGATCCCGGTGACCGGTACCCTGCTTCAAGTGCTCGATCCGGCCGAGGCGCTGCTGCCCTATAGCGGCCGTATCCGCTTCCGCGGCCTGGAACGCGACGGCGAGACGCTGATCCCGCGCGTCGAAGGCGTGCGTGAGGCATATGCCGAACGCCTGCAAGCGCAACAGGACGGACTCCGCGCGCTATGCCAAGCGGCAGGATTCGGCTTCGGCATCCATCGCACCGACCATCCGCCGGAAGCTGCGTTGCTCGGGCTCTACATCGCGATGACCGCACGATGATCTTCACTGCTCCTTGGGTGCTTCTGGCGCTCGCCGCCTTGCCACTGCTGTGGTGGTTACTCCGCGTCACGCCGCCCGCGCCGCGGCGCGAGAGCTTCCCGGCGATCCGGCTGCTGTTGGGCTTGAAAGCACGGGAAGAAACCCCTGCACGCACCCCCTGGTGGCTGCTGCTGCTCCGCTGTATCGCCGCCGCCCTGGTCATCATCGGTTTGGCCGGCCCTGTGCTGGACCCGGGCTCCGCATTGCCCGGGCGTGGCCCGGTCCTGCTGGTTATGGACAACGGTTGGGCTTCGGCCGCTGACTGGCCGCGCCGCGTTCAGGCCGCGAACCTTACGCTCGATCGCGCAGCACGCGCCGGGCGGCAAGTCGCGTTGCTGGCGACGGCCGCCGATGACGGCGGCGTCGTCCCCACCATCACCCCGCTGATGCCGGTATCCGATCTGCGGGCCCGGCTCGCCGCCCTGCATCCCGAGCCCTGGCCGGTCGATCGCGCCGCCGCGGTCACGGCCCTGGCTGGCTGGAACCGGCATGATAGCTCCGTCGTCTATCTGCCTGATGGGCTCACCGATGGCGACGCCTTCCCGCGCTTCTCGCAGGCGCTTCCGCGTGCGGGGCGGGTGACCGAGCTCTGCTGTGACACCGCCCCATCCCGCCTCCTGCTGCCGCCGCAAAGCACGGCGGACAGTCTGATTGCCCGCGTTGCGCAGGCGCCGCAACCAGCAGCGGCAACAGCCAAAGTCGAGGCCCAGACCGGCGACGGCCGCACCCTGGCCGAGACGTCAGTCGAGCTGCCCGCCGGCGCGAGCACCGGAACTTCTGCCATCGTGCTGCCGCCGGAGCTGCGTAACCGGCTAACACGTCTGGTACTGGCCGGCGTTCCCTCAGCCGGGTCGGTGGTTCTGCTCGACGAATTCTGGCGCCGCCGTCCGATCGGTCTCATGGCCGCCAATCCAGAAGCCGCCGATATGCCGTTCGTCGGGCCGCTCTACTATCTCCGGCGCGCCCTGACTCCCTATACCGAGGTGCGGGAGGGCACTATTGCCCAGCTTCTTTCCCGCGATATCTCGGTGATCGTCCTCGCCGACGATCCGTTACCCGACGGGCCGGAACGCGACGCTCTGACCAAGTGGGTCGAGAAAGGCGGATTGCTGGTACGGTTCGCCGGCCCCCAAACGGCAGCGGAACCGCTCGGCGAGACCGACCCGCTCCTGCCGGTCAAACTGCTCGGCGGCGACCGCCAGCTCGGCGGAGCTCTGTCCTGGAGCGAGCCCGCCGGGCTAGCAGCTTTCTCACCTGCCTCGCCATTCGCCGGCCTTGCTATCCCGCATGACGTCACTGTGTCCCGTCAGGTGCTGGCTGAGCCGTCGGCGACACTCGCCTCCCACACTTGGGCCGCGCTCGCCGACGGTACACCGCTGGTCACCGAAGCGGCGCATGGCCAGGGCCGGATCGTCCTGTTCCACATCACGGCGACTGACGACTGGTCCAACCTGCCGCTATCGGGACTGTTCGTCGATATGCTGCGACGGCTGGTGGCGCTGTCCGCAGGCGTGCAGACGGTGCCCGGGCGCACCATCCTTGCGCCAGCAGAGACCTTGGACGGCTACGGGGTGCTGTCGCCCCCGTCACAGGCTGCGACCGGACTGGCAGCCGACAAGTTCGCCGACACGCCAGTCTCGCCGCAGCACCCGCCCGGGCTCTACGGCCCCGAGAACGGACGCCAGGCGTTGAACCTTTCGACCAAACTGGCGCCGCTGCAAGCGGCCCCAATGATCGCCAGCGCGCGGATCGAATCGCTTACCTCGGCGGTCCCGGAACGGGCGCTGGGCCCCGCGCTGCTCACCATCGCGGTTGTGCTGATTGCTTTTGATCTGTTCATTTCGCTCCTGATGCGCGGTCTGTTGCGCCCGGTACTGGTGCGGCGCGTTGCTGCTGTCGCGCTGACGGCCGGACTGCTCGTAGCGGCACCGGCCCGGGCTGACCTGAATCACGTGAACAATCCGGCGCTCGGGACCAGGCTTGGTTATATCGTGACCGGGGAAGACGATATCGATACTGTATCAAAACAAGGCCTCGAAGGCCTTTCGGAATACGTCAACGCGCGCACCGCTGCTGTCTTGGACGAACCCGACCCGGTTGTGCCGGGGAAAACGGACCTCAGCTTCTATCCGCTGCTGTATTGGCCCATTGCCGCCGATGCCCAGCCGCTGTCCGCGACGGCCGCGGCGGCATTGAACGACTACATGAACCGTGGCGGGATCCTACTGATCGACACGCGTGACTCGGGTTCGGGTGCCGGCTTCGCCCCGGGCACCGGAGAGGCTCTGCAACAGGTGGCCCGTGGCTTGGTGGTGCCGCCGCTGACACCGCTGACCATCGAGCACGTGCTGGCGCGCACCTTCTATCTTCTGCGAGATTACCCAGGCAGATACGATAGCGGAACTGTTTGGGTCCAGCAAGGTCAGGACCGCAGCAACGACGACGTGAGCCCGGTGATCATCGGTGGCAACGACTGGGCCGCGGCGTGGGCAATCGATGCCGACGGCCACAATCCCTATGCCGTGATCCCGGGTGGCGATCGGCAGCGCACGCTGGCCTACCGGTTCGGTGTGAACCTCGTGATGTACGCGTTGACCGGGAACTACAAAGGCGACCAGGTGCACGTGAAAGCAATTCTCGAGCGACTGGGCCAGTGACGTGGAACTGCATCAGGCGATCGCCGCGCTGCGTTTCGACCCGCTGATCCCGCTCGACCTGTTGGCGGCGTTGGCGGGGCTGTGCGTGCTCGGGGTCCTGCTCGCGGCTTGGCGGAGAGCCCGTGGGACAGCGCTGCGCAGTCTCGCCTTCGCCGTGCTGCTGCTATGGCTGGCTGGGCCACGGTTGGTCCAGGAAACGCGGGAAGGCTTGCCCGATATCGGGCTAATGGTGGTCGATCAGACCGCCCCGATGCAGGTCGGCGACCGTGCCCGCTTGGCGGAGGCAACACGCGCCGCTTTGGCGGAGCAGGCGGCAAAATTCCCAGATCTCGAGCTGCGGACGGTGAATGTGCCCGAAAGCGGCAACTCCGGCACGCTGCTGTTCGGTGCGATCGAACGAGCGCTGGCCGATATCCCCCGCGCTCGCTTCGCCGGTACCATCGCCATCACCGACGGCCAGGCCAACGATATCCCCGCCAATGCCCAGGCTCCTGCGCTGGATGGTGCGCCCCTGAACGTGCTGATCCCGGCCAAGGGCGAGGAAGTGGATCGGCGGCTGCGGATCATCGAGGCACCGAGCTTCGGCATCGTCGGTAAGAGCGTGACGCTTCGCTTCGCGGTCGAAGACCTCGGGACCAACGACCAAGGTCAGGCTGCCCGAGTCACCATTCGCCGAGACGGCGACCCCCCCGTCGTGGAGAGCGTGCCGGTCGATCGGCCGCAGATCTTGGATGTGCCGATCACCCGCGCCGGCCCCACGGTGATCGAACTGTCGGCGGACAAGCTGCCAGGTGAGGTCTCGACGCTGAACAACCGCACGGTGGTAGAGATCAACGGCGTGCGTGACCGACTGCGCGTGCTGCTGATTTCCGGCGAGCCGCATCCGGGCGAACGCACTTGGCGGCGTCTGCTCAAATCCGATCCGGCGGTCGATCTGGTGCATTTCACCATCCTGCGCCCGCCGGAGAAGGACGACCTGACGCCGCTCAACGAACTGTCGCTGATCGCCTTTCCCGTGCGCGAGCTGTTTCAGCAAAAGATCGACCAATTCGACCTGATCATCCTGGACCGGTTCCAGAACAGCGGGCTGCTGCCCCTGCCCTATCTCGACAACATTGCCCAGTACGTGCGCCAAGGCGGGGCGCTGCTCCTGAGCGTCGGGCCGGAGTTCGCCAGCCCGGCCAGCCTAGCTGACACGCCGCTGGGCGACGTGCTGCCTGCCATGCCGGCCCCCTACGACGGTGTGGTCGATGGCGCGTTCCGCCCGCGCGTCACTCCGATGGGGGCGCGTGATCCGGTCACCGAAGGACTTGCCGGTGCCAACCCTCCGGATAACCCTGACGCGACCCCGACCTGGGGGTCGTGGTATCGCCGCGTTACGCCCGTCGACGTGCACGGCGAGGTGCTGATGAGCGCGCCGGACAGCGGGCCGCTGCTGATCATGGACCGCGTCGGTAAGGGCCGGACCGCGTTGCTGCTGTCCGATCAGATCTGGTTGTGGTCGCGCGGCCACCAGGGCGGCGGACCGCAGGCCGAGTTGCTGCGTCGCATCGCCCACTGGCTGATGAAGGAACCGGAGCTGGAGGAGAACGCGATCACCGCGCGGGTTGTAGACGGTAAGCTAATGGTAGAGCGCCGATCGATCGACGCCAGTCCACCCGGCAACATCACCGTGACCGATCCAGACGGCAAGACGCAAACTGTTGCGCTGCAAACGGTCAGCCCGGGCCGGGCCAAGGCAAGCCTACCGGCGGCCATGCCCGGTGTGTGGCGGGTCAGCGACGGCGTGCGACTTGCCTACGCTGCGGCGGGAGCGGCCAATCCGCTAGGGATCGCCGACCTGCGTGCGACCGCAACGAAAATGCGCAAGCTCGCAAGCGAGTCCGGCGGCGGCGTACACTGGCTCGACACTGGTAAACTCGGGGCGCCGCCGGTCGTGCCTGAACTGCGGCGAACGGAAGCGGGGCGCGCGGCGTCCGGCAACGACTGGATCGGGCTCGAGCGCCGTCGTGACCATTTGGTGACCGGGGTCGCCTCGCTCCGCTTGCTGCCCGCGTGGGCGGCCTTGCCGCTTATGCTGGGCCTGATGATCGCGACGTGGCGGCGCGAGGGCACGTGAGCGGCGGACGGGTTTTACGAGTGCTCCCCACCACCTACATCGAACGCAGCAGTGTGTACGGTCTTTGAAAGGATCGTGTCTTCCAGATAACAGATCCAGATAGGTGGGGCTTACCCCCACGGTCCTCGACCCCGGTGTCGCCGGCCTTTGCGCTGGTCGGCTTCATTGGGTTGGCGCTGCTGGTTTGCGCCGCAGATAGCGTGTTGGCTGGCAGCGCGCGCCGCTGGTACCTATCGCTTGCGCGGCCGCCCGGCACGCCGCCTGAGTGGCTGTTCGTCTCGGCGTGGGGCGTCCTGTGCGTGCTGATGGGCCTCGGCGGGTGGCTGGTCTGGCGGCGTTCGATCAGCGTCCGACCGCTGCAACTCTGGGGTTGGCAACTCGCAGTCAATGCGCTCTGGACTCCGGCCTTCTTCGGCTTGCACCGGCCGCTGTTCGGCTCGGCCGTGTTGCTGGCGCTGATTCCACTGATCGCCCTGACGATCCGACGTTTCGCATCGATCGATCGGGTCGCTGCCTGCTCGTTGATTCCCTATTTGCTGGCGACCGGCTATTCCCTTTACCTCAGCGCTGGATTCTACTGCCTCAATCCGGGCTGATCGAGGGAGGCTGCATGAGGTGCAAGGGGTTGTTCGCGGTGTTGCGCCGCGGCGGGTTCACGGCGATGTGGGCGGGTCTCGTCGCGTTGGCGCAGCCGGCAGTGGCGCAGATCGCTCTGCCGCCGGATGTCAGTCATTTTCAGGGATTCACCGGTGCCCCGAACATCGGCGGGCAATCGCTCCCACAGCAGGCAGGACCCGCACGTCCCCCGCCGATGGGTCTGCCCGGAGCGCAGCCGAAGGCAGCGCCGGCACCGGCGACAACGCCTCCGATCACGATGAATCCAACCGACGAGCTGTTCGATGCGATCAATCGCGGTGATCTTGCCGCGGCTCAGGACGCAGTCGCTCGGGGGGCGGACTTGAACGGCCACAATGTGCTGGGGATGACCCCGGTACAGCTTTCGGTCGATCTGGGGCGGAACGACATCACGTTCCTGTTGCTGTCGGCGGGTGGCGGGGAGGCAGCGCCCTCTTCGGCATCGGCAGCGGGTCTCCTGCATGCGGGCGGCAAGGGAGTCGGCGGTGGAAAAGTTGCCCGCAATGCCGAGCGGAGGTCCTCCAAGCTGGTGCGGGCGACAGCGCCATCGCCGGTCCAGACGCCCCGGCTGTTCGCTGGAGACGGCGGCGCGCCAATTCCATCGGCCGGCTTCCTTGGCTTCGATCCTGGACATTAGAGCCGCGATGCGAAAGATTCTCCCGCCTCCCTAGAGCGAAATATCGTTCTGGCATCGCTGTATAATCCCGCAGCCCTGGGCGGAGGCAAACCATGAAGATCAGCGAGGTCGAATGCTATGTGCTGCTCGCTCCGGATATGAGCACCAGCAGCACCTCATCGGCGCAGGACAGCTTTATTGTCCTCGTCCATACCGACCAGGGAATCGTCGGTGTCGGCGAATCGGATGTCAACCCGTGGATCGCCCGCGCCTGCCTGGAAGCGCCCGGAACCCACACGATGGGACGGGGAATCCGTGAGATGCTGATTGGCGCCGACCCGTTGTCGATCGCTCCGCTCTGGGAACGCCTGTATGTCGGCAGCGCCATGAACGGACGGCGAGGCGCCGTAATCCATACGATCGGCGCAATCGAAATGGCGTTGTGGGACATTCGTGGGAAAGCCGAGAACAAGCCGATCTTCGAATTGCTGGGCGGCGCACGGCAGGAGGCTGTGGTCCCGTATGCCTCGTTGCAACCCACCGGAATGGGCTGGGAGGAGTACCGCAACTCGCTCTCGGCCTGGGCGGAACGTGCCAAGGCACTCGGCTTCAGTGCGGTGAAGGCCGAAGTGACGATGAACGGCCCCTACGCGCATGACGGCATGCACGAGGACTATGACAAGCATACGCGCGTTATCGAGGCCGTGCGCAAAGCCCTGGGAGCAGATATCACGCTCATGGTGGACGTGCAGTATATGTGGCCTGACGCCGCGACTGCTCTGAGAACCGTTCGGGACTGGGCCGAGTTCGATATTTTCTTCCTCGAAACACCGATCTGGATCGACCGGCTTGACGAATACGCGCGGCTGCACGAGCAGGCGCCGATGCGGATCGCAGCCGGTGAGTGGCAAGCGACCCGATTCGAATTTCAGGAACTCATCGAGCGCGGGAAGATCGACGTGGCGCAACCCGATATCGGCCGTGTCGGTGGGTTCGGCGAGGCCGTGGCCGTCTGCGATATGGCAGCAGAACACGGCAGGCTGATCGTTCCGCATTGCTGGAAGACAGGCGTCTCGGTGACCGCGACTGCACATCTGGCGTTTGCGACGCCGCATTGTCGATTCATCGAGTATCTGCCTCCGGACTTATGCACATCTACTCTGCGGAAGGAGCTGGCGATCGACGGCTTCGAATTCCGCGATGGATTGATCCGGAAACCCTCGAAACCAGGGCTGGGTGCCGAGCTGAACCTGGATGCGCTCCAGCGTTATCGCGTGGCGTGAGCGCGCTCAGCGCAGAATCGGAAAGCTGCGCTCCATGCGCGTGACAATGCGCGCCGTGATCAAAGTCAGCACGTAATAGACGGCAGCGACGAAAGTATAGGCCTCGAAGGCACGGAAGGTATCGGCCGCGACGATCATGCCGACCCGCATCAGGTCGGTGACCGAGAGGATAGCAACCAGCGACGAATCCTTCAGCATCCCGATAAAACTGTTGGCCAGCGGCGGAAAGACGATCCGCAGCGCCTGCGGCAAGACGATGTGGCGCATGGTCTGCACGCGCGAGAGGCCAAGTGAATAGGACGCCTCTGTTTGGCCTTTGGGAATGGCCTCGATGCCGGCTCGGAATACTTCCGCCAGGAAGGCCCCATAAGTCACGCCGAGGCCCGCGACACCCGCATTAAACGCCGAGATGTTGATGTGCAGCAGCAGTGAGATGCCATAATAAACCCAGACGAGCGTGACCAGCAGCGGGACGCCGCGAAAGAAGTCGATATAGGCGACCGCGATGAAGCGTGCCGGGCGGACCTCGGACACCCGCGCTATTCCGGCGATCAGGCCCACCATGATCGCAAGGAGCTCCGACACGATGGAGACTTCGAACGTGACGAGCAGGCCCTGCGCGAACATTGGTAAATAGGGGAGCAGGACGCTCCAGCGAAAAGTATAGCTAGCCGTCATCGCTCAGACCTCGCGGAGATTGATCGCCGCCACCACCGTCACGGCCGGCCTCCCAAACGTCATGGCGGGTCTTGTTGACCCGGCCATCTCCCGCACATCACGCTACCGTGGCGGTACGTACGAGCAGAAGTCAGCCATGAAGGCGCCGAGCGCGATTCGTCCTGTTCAGCCGGCGCTTTCGATCCCTTCGCCCGGAGATCTAATAGCCGCCCCGAAGAAGCTGAAGCTGCGCTAGGGGAGGTTCCCACCCTACGTCCTTAAGGTAGGTCGCTCGGTACTGACCGGAATTGATCCAGTCCTGAACCTGCACGTCCACCCAGCGACAGAAGGCACCGTCGCCTCGCAGCACTCCGCCGCCGGACGGGAAATTTCTCAGGTAAGGCTGGTGCCTTCCGTCCAGGAGCACCTTGATCGAACCCGGATGTTCCCTCGCATAAGTCAGTGAGCTTACGTCGTCCGACAGCGTTGCGTCAGCGCGTCCCGTCGTGACCTGCAAGAATGCGTCAAGAGGGCCGTTCACGTCCACCGGCTGCGAGTTCGAGAAGACGCTGCTGCGGATCTGGGATTCAACTGTGGAGAGCTGAACGGCGATCTTCGTCTGCGGCTTATTCAAGGCACTGATCACCTGGTCGGCAGTCGCATTCTCCCCGAGCGGAGAGTTCGGCGGCACGATCACGACGTCGCCGGTGGCCTCGAACGGCTTACAGAAATCAACCACCATCGCGCGTGCAGGTGTCAATGCCATCTGCGCGACGATAATGTCGATCTTTCCAGCCTCCAAAGCAGGGATCAGAGCTGGAAATTCCACATCGACGAAGGTGCATTTCACATTCAGCGTGGTGCACATCGCACGTGCCAGATCGACCTCGAAGCCTTGCGGATTGCCGCTAGGGTCGCGGTACATGATGGGCGGGTATTTCAGTTCCACGCCAACCCGCATCTCCTTACGGTCCAGGATGCGGTCCATTAGCGACTTCGGCGCCTGGGCACCGGCGCCCCCGGCGAATAGTGCGACCATGGCCGCGGCAACCAAGCCCGGCAACAGGCCGATGTGCAAGCTATCTCTTGGTTTCATCTGTTTCCCCCAAACTCTTTTGGTTGACCTTGTTCCTAGTGTCCCCATGTCGCTGCATTATGGCGCTCATCTCCCATCCAGACCAGATCGTGATATCGCGGCGGTCCCGACAACCTGACAAAATCAGACATCCAACGTCGTGTCCCGCTCCCATTGCGTCAGATGGCGCGCATAGCTATCCCACTCCTGCTGCCGAAGCTTCACATAGGCGTCGGCGAACTCTGCCCCGAGTGCCTGGCGCAGAACATCTGAGCCTGCAAACGCTCGGAGCGCATCCAGCAGATTCTTCGGCAAACGCCTTGCCTCGGGCACTGTATGCCCATGCGTGTACATGTTGAGATCCAGCCGCCGTCCGGGATCGCGCCTTTCGGCAATACCATCGAGTCCTGCAGCCAGGATCGCTGCTTGCAACAGATAGGGATTCGCCGCGCCATCGGCGAGGCGCAGCTCGAAGCGCCCGGCATCGGGGATGCGGATCATGTGAGTGCGGTTGTTGCCGCCGTAACTGACAGCATTCGGCGACCAGGTCGCACCCGAAGCGGTCATCGGCGCATCGATCCGCTTGTAGGAATTCACGGTCGGATTGGTAAGCGCGCATAATGCCTCGGCATGCGCGATCACGCCGCCGATAAATTGGTACGCAAGATCGGAAAGGCCGAGTTCGCCCGCCGAATGCGCGAAGATGTTCCGCCCGTCCTGCCAAAGCGAGACATGAACATGGCAACCCGAACCGGTCAGATGGACGAACGGCTTCGGCATGAAGGTTGCGCGCATGCCGTGCTGCTCTGCGATCGTCTTAACCATGTATTTGAAGAAGGCGTGGTGATCGGCCGTCACCAGCGCCGGAGCGTACTGCCAGTTCATCTCGAACTGACCATTGGCGTCCTCGTGGTCGGTCTGATACGGGTTCCAGCCCAGCGCCAGCATGGCGTCGCTGATCGCGGCGATCACCTCATAGCGGCGCATCAGAGCGGACTGATCGTAGCAGGGCTTGGGTTGCCTGTCCGTGCCATCGAAGATGGCGGTGCCGTCGGGCGCGATCAGGAAGAACTCGCACTCCACGCCGGTCTGCATCTCGTAACCGCGCTTTTCTGCCTCCGCCACGACGCGCTTCAGCACGAGCCTCGGTGCCTGCGCCACCGGTGCTCCCGCCATCTGCAAGTCGGCGGCCAGCCAGCCGACCTCCGGCTTCCACGGCAGTTGGAGCAGACTGTCGGGATCGGCAATGGCGAACATGTCCGGATCGGCCGGCGTCATGTCTAGCCAGGTCGCGAAACCGCCAAAGCCGGCACCCTCGCGCATCTGGTTGATGGCCGCGGCTGGAACCAGCTTGGCCCGCATCACCCCGAACAGGTCCAGGAACGAGATCAGGAAATGCCTGATCCCGCGGGATTTCGCTTCGGCCGCCAGATCAATCGCCATCGCCGCCCCTCACGTTGCGCCTTGTCCGGGTATCCAGTCGGTGCCCGCCAGCTTCACCCCGGCCATCGCAGCCGCCTCGACGGTCAGCGCGACGAGGTCCTCGGGCTCGAGTTTCTGCAGGTGACTCTTGCCGCAGGCACGAGCGATCGTCTGCGCCTCCAACGTCATCACCGCGAGATAGTTGGCCAGGCGCCGTCCGCCCGACACCGGATCGAGCCGCGCCGCCAACTCCGGATCCTGCGTGGTGATACCGGCCGGATCGCGTCCTTCGTGCCAATCGTCATAGGCACCGGCAGTGGTGCCCAGCTTGCGGTACTCCCCTTCCAGGGCCGGATCGTTGTCGCCGAGCGCCACCAGGGCCGCGGTGCCGATCGACACAGCATCGGCGCCCAGCGCCAGCGCCTTCGCCACGTCTGCACCGCTGCGCACGCCGCCCGATATGATAAGCTGAACCTGGCGATACACGCCGAGCTCCTCTAACGCGCGCACTGCCGGGCGAATCGCTGCGAGCGTTGGGATCCCGACATTCTCGATGAACACTTCCTGGGTCGCGGCAGTACCGCCCTGCATACCGTCGATCACCACCACGTCCGCCCCCGCCTTCACAGCCAACGCGGTGTCGTAATACGGCCGCGACGCACCCAGTTTCACATAGATCGGCTTCTCCCAATCGGTGATCTCGCGCAGTTCCTCGATCTTGATCTGCAGATCGTCCGGTCCGGTCCAGTCGGGATGCCGGCAGGCGGAGCGTTGGTCGATTCCTGCCGGCAAGCTCCGCATCTCCGCGACGCGTTCGGATAGTTTTTGCCCCAGCAGCATGCCGCCGCCACCGGGCTTGGCGCCCTGCCCGACCACGACTTCGATAGCGTCGGCGCGACGCAGATCGTCGGGGTTCATGCCGTAGCGCGACGGCAGGACCTGATACACAAGCGTACGGCTGTGCGTGCGTTCCTCGTCGGTCATGCCGCCGTCGCCAGTGGTGGTCGAGGTACCGGCGATGCTGGCGCCGCGCCCCAGCGCCTCCTTTGCCTGCGCTGACAGCGAACCGAAGCTCATGCCGGCAATCGTGATGGGGATTTTCAGCGCGATCGGCCGTTTCGCAAACCTTGTGCCCAGCAGCACATCGGTGCCGCAGCGTTCGCGGTATCCTTCTAGAGGATACCGGCTGATCGAGGCACCGAGGAACAGCAGGTCGTCGAAATGCGGTAGCTTGCGCTTCGCCCCGGCGCCGCGGATATCGTAGATGCCGGTCGCGGCGGCACGGCGGATCTCTGCCAGCACATGTGGATCAAAGGTTGCCGAGAAGCGTGGTGGCGTGCCCGGCGTGGAATCCATCAATAGGCATCCACATGATCGACATGGAAATGATAGAGTTGTCGGGCCGATCCATAGCGCCGGAACTCTGCGACGTCGACCTGCCCAGCTAGTCCCGCCTGCCGCAGCTTATCATGCACCTCGGCGCGATGCCGATCGGCCAGCGGCTTCTCGATGCAATCCGCGCCCAGCCCGGCGACTGCGCCGCGCACATAAAGACGCGCCTCGTAGATCGAATCGCCCAGGCTGTCACCGGCATCGCCCAGCACCAGCAGGGTGCCGGACTGCGCCATGAAAGCGGACATGTGCCCGACCGAGCCCTTCACGACAATATCCGCGCCCTTCAGCGAAATGCCGCAGCGCGCCGCCGCGTTGCCGTCGATCACCAGCATACCGCCCCGCGCGGTCGCACCAGCGGCCTGGCTGGCATCCCCGCGCACATGCACGAAGCCGGACATCATGTTCTCGGCCACGCCAACACCGACATTGCCGTGCACGATCACCGTTGCTAGCTTGTTCATCCCAGCGCAGTAATATCCGGCATGGCCGGCGATTTCAATCGTTACATCAGCATCGACTCCCACTGCGAGCGAGTGCCGGCCGCGCGGATTCATTACCTGCCAGCGAGTCGCATTGGTGTTTGGGCCGAGATCGTGCAGCGCCTGGTTCAGTTCGCGTCCGCTCGCTGTCGCCAGGTCGAACACGCGCGCGAAGCCGGACTGTGTCACGAGCGACGGTCCCACACATACACGGTCGCCGGCTCCGGCTCCCACACGCGCGCCTGCTCAATACGCGGCAAGTCCACCAGCGCGCGGTACTCGGTGCCGAATGCCACGAAACGGTCGGTCTCCGCCATGACAGCCGGTTTGCAGGCGATCGGATCGCGCAGCACGGCGAAGCCGGTCTCGGTGCCGACGACGAAGGTGTAGAACCCATCAAGATCACGCAGCGATCCCTGCAGCGCCGCTTGCAGCGACAGACCGGTGTGCAGCTTCGCGGTCAGATAGGCGGCTGCCACCTCGGTGTCGTTTTCGGTGGCGAACCGATAGCCCAGGCGTCGAAGCTCGCGGCGGACCTGGTTGTGATTGGACAGGGAGCCATTGTGCACCAGGCACTGGTCCGGCCCGGTGGAATAGGGATGGGCGCCGTCGATGGTCACCGCGGACTCGGTCGCCATGCGCGTGTGCCCGATGCCGTGTGATCCTTCCATGCGCTCAAGATGGAATTGGTGGGCCACTTCGGCAGGCGACCCGACCTCTTTGAATAGCTCCATGCTGCGTCCGGTGCCGACGACTACCAATTCCGGAGCGAGCATCGCCAGCGTCGCCCGGACGGCCAACTCTTCGGCAGCCGGCACCGTCAGCACCGCGTGGCTGCCGCGCGGCTGGATGCTGATCAACCCCGGCAGGCGCCCGCGCAACGAGTTGACCAACGCATCGAAATCATAGCCGGCCGGTCCACGCAACGTCAGCTTCACGGCATCGCCGATCGGCGGTGCATAAACGGCAAAGCCGGCACTGTCCGGTCCACGATCGCTGAGGCTTACAAGCATTGTCGCCAGATGCGCGCCAAGCTCGGCCTCCAACGCCGCATCCTTGGCGAACAGGCCGACAATTCCACACATCGCATGCCCTTCCGTGCTCGGATCGAGCACAGTGCCAGCCGTGGCTCTCGTGTCAATTCTGGCTGGTAGGCGCCGCGGCGGAATGCACTTCGCTTTTCCACCCTACGGCCATACGGCCCGCGGTTACGCGGCGGCCAGCACCGGCTCCTGCTCGGCTGGCGCGGGTACCGGCAACTCAGGCTCGGCAATAGGCTTGCCCGTCAGCCGGCAATAGAGTTGTGCGTATTCGGCGGCTCGCGCATTCCAGCCGAAGCTGCGCGACATGGCCGTCCGCCGCATCCTGGCAAGCTGCGCCTTGTCGGCAAACACCGCGAAGGCACGTTCGCATGCAGCCAGGAGCCCGCTGGGAGAAAAGTCCGAAAACAGGAATCCAGTCGCCCCGTCTTCGATGGTGTCGGCAAGCCCGCCGGTGGCGTGCGCGATCGGCAACGTGCCGTAACGCTGCGCCTGCATCTGGGTCAGCCCGCAGGGCTCGTAGCGCGACGGCATAAGGCAGAAATCGCTGCCGCCGATAATGCGCCGGGCCATCGGCTCGTTGAACCCGACCAGCACGGCGATATTTTCGCGGTGCGAGCGCGCCAGCTTGTTCAACATCTGCTCGGTCGCCGGCTCGCCCAGCCCCAGAATGGCGATCTGCCCGCCCTTGCGGACAATGCCGTCCGCCGCCGCGGCGACGATATCGAGCCCTTTCTGCGGCACCAGCCGCGACACGACGCCAAACAGCGGCCCATCCGAGGGCGCCAGACAGAGTCCCACGCGAACAGTCTCGGTGGTCGCCCACTTGCCGCGCAGGTCTTCGGCATCGAACGTCACCGGAAGATGCGGATCGCGGCTGGGGTCCCAGCTCTCGTCGATGCCGTTGACGATCCCGCTGAGCTGTCCGCGCTCGGTCAGGCCCGAAGTCAGCCCGTGCAAGCCGGCCCCAAGCCCCTCAGTGGTGATCTCGCGCGCATAGTTCGGGCTGACCGTGCACACATGGTCGGCATAGTAAAGGCCGGCCTTCAGGAACGAGACTTTGCCATGGAACTCCACCCCGTTGATGGCAAACGCGTGTTCCGGGATGCCCAGCGCATGGCGATGCTCGGCACTGAACACGCCCTGGTGGGCGATGTTGTGGACCGTCAGCACGCACGGGACTGTAGCGTTGTCCCAGCGCAGATAAGCCGGCGCGAGGGCACCGGGCCAGTCGTTGACATGCAGAAGGTCGGGCTGCCAGCCTAAGCCGCCTAATCCTTGCGCAAGCTGCGCCGCCGCGAGCGCCAACCGCGCGAAGCGCAAATCGTTGTCCGCCCATTCGGCGCCGTCCAACCGGGAGTAAGGATTTCCGCGCCGCTCGTACAGTGAGGGCGCGAGTAGCACATAGGCTGTGAGCCCCCCGGCTAGCCGCACCAGACCAACTCGGCACGGTGGGATGCTGGCCCGCCCTGGCAGCGACCCAAGGATCCTTAGGTCGCGGCACTTGGCGAGCACGCCCGGATAACCGGGAAGCAACACCCGCACGTCCGCCCCTTGCCGTCGCAACGCGCGTGGCAGGCCCGCCGACACGTCCCCTAGGCCTCCGGTTTTGACAAAATCGGCCAATTCGCTCGTTGCGAAAAGCACCTTCATGGGAGGCCCAGCACCTGCGGTTACTTCCTCACTAGATAAGCGAGCCGCTCGGAGCGTTACACGGTTTCTCCCATTTGACCTTCTTCACGACCGCTTCATCGAACGCCAATCCGACGTCAGGGGCACCATCGTTCGACGGCGAACCGTCACGAGGGCGCCACATTTCTTCGCGACAACCCAATCAATCGTGAGCTAAGTATCTCGAGCCGAGAGGCGGAGAGGAGATTTGCACGAGCTAACCGCCTGCAATGTGGAACCCTGGCACACGAAAGCCGGGATCGAAAGCGAGCTTGCCTTCCAGGCGGGAACCTGGCTCGCTCTCGCCAGGCCACATGCCAGCGCCTCAAGCATACTCGAGCCGCTCGACCTACTGCGCGCTGAACGCTGCGCCCTCCCACTGCTCGGCCGTGCCGAGGAGCTAGCGTTGCTCGAGTGCTGGGTGGCTAGCGCGGCCCCCCTGTCGATCCGCCGGCTAGTTGGCCGAGCAGGAACGGGCAAGACGCGGCTCGCGATCGAATTGTGTCGGCGCGCGGAAGCACAGGGGTGGTCGGCAGGGTTCGCGACCATCGAAACAATCGCGCAGGTCGGGGCAGAGCCTCTGCGCCCGTGGCACAAGGACGCTTCGTTGGTGATCATCGACCGCATCGAGGCGTACGATGAGCTGTCGGCGGAATGCTGCGTCCGACTTGCGCGTAGCCGGCAGGAGGGCAGGAAGTTGCGCCTGCTGCTGCTAGAGCGCGAACCGACCGGCCGTGCGCTGCGCTGCCCGGCGTTCGCCTGTGCCGATACCTCGCCGGACCTCGCGGAACCGGTGCACCTCGCAGGCCTGCGTGCGCCCGCTGATCGACGCGCTCTGGTCAGCCAGGCAATGGCGCTGGCGGCGCGACTTGCCGGTCTGCCGGCCTGCTCGCCCCCCGCCTCTGCCGCCCTCGACTCCGCCGAACCCTTGCATCTGCTGATGGCCGCCCTGGTGGCACCGCATCAGGGCATACCCGCGGCGCTGGCACGGTCCACGGCCGCACTCGCTGACGAGCTGGCGGCGGCGGAACGAATGAGGCTCGAGCAATTCGCCTACCGGCAGCAACTCCATCCTGTCCTTGTCCGACATCTTGTCGCCTGCATAACGCTCCAGGCCGGTTGCTCCCTCGGTGCAGCGCCGGGTCTCGTCCACCAGGAGGCCGCCGCCATGGGCATGCACCTGCCCGAGCCAGCAGAGCATGTGGCGGATTGTCTGGCGGACACGCTTCTCGCAGCGGACGACAACACGTTGGCACCGCTCGGCCCGGCGCCGATCGGCGAGGCGTTCCTGGTCCAGGAGCTGATGCGACACGCGCCGGAGCAGCAGGCGGCGATCATCGAGCGCGCCCTGCACCGCGCCCACACCGCGACGGCGGCTATGCTGCGCCGCGTCGCGGAGCTTCACAGCGACAACAATTCGACCCATCCTGCCCGGGCCTGGAGTTGCCAGGCCGGCGTCTGACTGCCGCTCCGCCAGCGGAGCTCGTCATGCAGATCTATGGGATTCTCAGCGTCTTCATTGGCCTGGCGCTCACCTTCGGCACGATCAGCCTGGTGGTGAGCGCGGTGACTGAGGCCATCGCCTCGGCCTGCGCGCTACGTGCGAAGACGCTGGTCGATGGATTGGGACGGCTGCTCAATGACAAGCAGCTCCAGGGCCTGGCGCTCGACGTGCTGAATCACGGCGCGGCAAACCCGCTGGCGCCCGGCGGCGCGCAGAGCCGGGCCGAGCTGGTGAGCGTTCCATCCTATATCGAGCCGATGCATTTCGCCGGTGCCCTGATCGACGCCCTGCGTGCGCGGAGCGACACCCGAGCGGCGGCAAGTGGTGCGCCGTCGTTGCGGCAGTCGCTGGAGGCGATTGCCGACCCACAACTCCGGACCGCACTGCTCGGGATGTACCAGCGCTCGGGTGGGGAGTTGGGTGCGTTTCAGAGCCACGTTGCGGCTTGGTTCGACGCAGCGATGGACCGGCTGAGTGGGGACTATAAGCGTCACACTCAAAGGATGTCCTTCCTGGTGGCGCTGGTGCTGGTTCTGATTCTTAACATCGACACCTGGACGATTGCAGTCACCCTGTGGACGCATCCGGACATTGCGGCGCACGCGGCCACGAATTTTAATCTGAACTCGCCGGACGCGTATGAGGCGGCATTCAAAAGCTGGGACGCATCCTTTCCATTCGGCTGGAGCAATTTTTCATGGGCGCCTCCCTATATTGCTGGCCACTTCATCGGCTGCCTTCTAACGGCGGCCGCCACGCTGTTCGGAGCACCGTTCTGGTTCGACACGATGCAGCATTTCGTGCAACTTCGCGGCACTGGGCCAGCGCCCAGCGCTTGAGGCACCTGACCGTGCGAGAGGAGTAGGTTCGCTATGGCACCCGACATCACGATGCCCGCAGCCGCGGAATCCGAATCAGAGATCCGGCAGCTCAGGATCGATCTTGCGGCGGCGTTCCGGCTGGCCGTCGAGCATGGCTGGCATGAAGCGGTCGCCAACCACTTTAGCCTCGCCGTATCAGCCGACGGCCGGCGATTTTTGATGAACCCGAGATGGCGCCATTTCTCCCGCATCCGGGCGAGCGACCTGCTGCTGCTGGACGCCGACGATCCGCAGACGATGCACCGCCCGGATGCGCCGGACCCGTCGGCCTGGTGCATCCATGGGCGCCTGCATGCCCTCGTACCGCATGCCCGCTGCGTCCTGCACGTCCACCCGCCCTATGCCACGGCGCTGGCCTCGCTCGCCGATCCGACGATCAAGCCGATCGACCAGAACACCGCACGCTACTTCCGGCGAGTGGCGATCGATCTCGGCTTCGGCGGCATCGCCGATCAGATGGAGGAAGGCGAGCGGCTGGCGGCGCAACTTGGTCCGTTCCGCCGGATGATGATGGGCAATCACGGCGTGTTGGTGGTAGCCGATAGCGTGGCCGAGGCGTTCGACGACCTCTATTACCTTGAGCGCGCCTGTCGGACGCTGGTACTGGCCTATTCTACCGGCCAATGGCTGAACATCATGCCGCCGGACCTGGCGGAGCGCACTGCGCGCGGCTGGGAGGAATACGGCGCGGCGGCCTTCGCGCATTTCTCGGAGCTGAAGCACCTGCTCGATGCGAAGGATCCATCATACGCGACGTAACAAATCGGGCGAGATCGTCTGGCGCGACAATCTTTTCGAGGCGCCAACGCAAGCAGCGATTGAAGAGGGATTGGGATCTGGCCGACGGCTTGACGGTAGGTCGATCTGTCGCGCACGGTCACGCTCAGCTCAGTCGGGCTTGAACCCCATCGCCGCTCCATTCATGCAGTAGCGCTGCCCGGTTGGCTGCGGCCCATCATCGAAGACATGCCCGAGATGCCCGCCGCATCGGTTGCAATGCACCTCGGTGCGGGTCATAAAGAAGCTGCGGTCCTCTGTCGTTTCAACCGCACCTTCGATCGGCGCCCAGAAGCTCGGCCATCCGGTGCCGCTTTCGAATTTGGTGTCGGACGCAAACAGCTCCTGCCCGCAGCCGGCGCAAACGAATTTTCCCTCCCGCTTCTCCTGGTTCAGCGGGCTGCTGCCGGCACGCTCTGTACCGTGCTCGCGCAGCACCCTGAACTGCGCCGGCGTCAGCGTCCGGCGCCATTCCTCCTGGGTGCGGGTGACCGGGAACTCATGTGTCGTCGCATCCTGGGAGGCACCGCCGAACAGCCGTTTCATCGCAAGAATTCCCCTCGCTCGGGTTGACCGGGTCGGTGGTATATGGGGTTCGTAGCGGATTTTCAGCCGCGGGAGGAAAGCCGGTGCCGGATCTGAGCAACGCCTTGCAGCCCGTGCTGCCGCCGGACGCCGCGAAAGCGGCGCTGGCCGGCCGGGTTTGGCGGCCGGACGCCGACGGCCCCTCCGTCATCGCGGTCCACGGGGCCGAACTCGTGGACATCACCGCAACCTTCCCCACTATGCGCGACCTCTGCGAGCAGCCCGACCCCGCGGCGGCGCTGCGTGCCGCCCAAGGCGAGCGCATCGTTCGGCTCGACGAGGCTCTGGCCAACACCCCGCGCGAGACACGCAACCCGGCACGACCCTGGCTTTTGGCGCCGATCGATCTGCAAGCGATCAAGGCCGCAGGCGTGACGTTTGCCGTCTCGATGATTGAGCGGGTGATCGAGGAGCGAGCTCGCGGCAACCCGGATGCCGCGTCCGTCATCCGTGCCGAAGTCAACCGCCTCGTCGGCGATGATCTGGCGCGTCTCAAGCCCGGCTCGCCCGAGGCCACCCGGCTGAAACAGGTGCTGATCGAGCAGGGCGCATGGAGCCAATACCTTGAGGTCGGCATCGGCCCGGACGCGGAGATCTTCACCAAGGCCCAGCCGATGGCCGCGATCGGTACCGGCATGGACGCCGGCATCCACCCGGCATCGTCCTGGAACAACCCGGAGCCCGAGGTGGTGCTGGTGGTCGCCTCGGATGGGCGGATCGTCGGCGCGACGCTCGGCAACGATGTGAACCTGCGCGATGTGGAGGGCCGCTCGGCGCTCCTGCTCGGCAAGGCGAAGGACAACAACGCCTCCTGCGCGATTGGGCCGCTCTTGCGGCTATTCGACGCAACTTTTGGTCTCGACGACATCCGCCAAACGACGGTGTCGCTGAGCGTCGAGGGTCGGGATGGCTTCCGCATGCAGGGCGAATCGTCGATCGCGAAGATCAGCCGCGATCCGGCCGATCTCGTGGAGCAGATGGTCAACGCGCATCATCGCTACCCGGACGGCGCGGTGCTGTTCCTCGGCACGATGTTCGCGCCCGTCGATGACCGCGACTCACCCGGCAAGGGCTTCACGCACAAGCCGGGCGACATTGTCACGATCGCCGCCCCCGGGCTCGGGCGGCTGGTGAACCGGATGGCGCCGACCGATGCCTGCGAGCCCTGGACATTCGGACCGGGCGCGTTGATGCGCAACCTGGCGCGACGCGGGGTGCTCCGATAAGGCAAGGGGGCTCTGCCCCCTGGACCCCTCGGACTTCTCAGACTACTCCGTTCCGGAGGGTCGTCTCGCCACGCCAAAGCCGGCCGAGGTTCTCCAGCAGGATGTCGATCACGTTGTCCTCGTATCGCCGCGTCTCCCCGGCGGTATGCGGCGTGATCAGCACGTTCGGCATGCTCCACAGCGGCAAGTCATCCGCCAGTGGCTCCTCCGCCGTCGTATCCAACGCCGCGCCAGCGATCCGCCCGGCGCGCAGCGCCTCGATCAGAGCCGGCTCATCGACGCAGCGCCCGCGGGCTACGTTGACCAAGCTAGCCGTCCGCTGCATCCGCGACAGCGCCCCCGCGTCGATCACCCGTTCGGTCTGCGGCGTCAGCGGACAGGTCAGCGCGACATAATCCGCCTGCCCCAGCAGCTCGCCCAACTCGTCCATCCCGTGCACCGCATCGGCTGCCCCTGCCCCGGCCGCCGGGTCACGCCGCGTCGCCACGACGCGCATGCCGAACGCTTTCGCAAGCTGCGCGAGCGTCCCCCCGATCCGCCCCAGCCCCACGATCAGCAGCGTCTTCCCGCCCAGCTCGTCCTCGCGTTGCGCCAGATCGCTGATCATGCCCCGCCAAAGGCGCTTCGCCTGGTTGTCGCGCGCCTCCGGCAGGCGGCGGGCGAGCGCCAGGATCAGCGCCACCGCATGTTGCGCCACCGCATTGGCGTTGACGCCGCCCGCATTAGCCAGCCTTATGCCGCGCGCCGCGAGCTTCTCGCGGTCGTACTGATCGATGCCAGCACTGATCGACTGAATGAACCGCAGCCGTTCGGCGCGGTCGATCAGCTCGTTGTGCCACATCATCGAGACCGAAACCACGTCCGCCTCGCCGACGCGCCGATCCAGCTCCTCGCGCGAGCGAACCTGAAAGCAGCGGATGCCAGTGCCGCGCAGCTCGAAGCGCGCCTGCATCTGGTAGGCGACATGTGCGAAGCAGATCGTCAGCCGTTCCTTTGGGGGCAGCATGTTCTCGATTCCTGCTCAACGCCAGTTAGCCATGCGTCGGCCAATAGTGTAGCGCGGCGAAGAGAATGCCGGCGTTCACCACGATCAGCCCGCCAAGCCGGGTCAGCAGCCGGTGTTCGATTAACTCAATTTTGGCCTCAAGCTTGGCCTCGACTAACCCAATCTTGGCCTCAACTGACCCAATCTTGGCCTCAATGCCCGCCACGTCTGCCTTGGTCGCCACATGGTCGTGGATCGCGTCGAACACGACGGACGCGACATGTTCTGCCTTGTCGCGGGCAAGGCCGGCGTCCTCGAAAGCGCGTGCCAATTGCAACCGATCGGCCATGTATTCTTTCCGTATGGATACGGGAGTCTAGGGCGCGGACTGCGGTAAGGGCAATGGCGGCCCGCGCTCCTCGGAGCAGATTCAGATCGTGCACCCCTGCCCCGCCCGGCGCAACGAGAACACGCCGCCGGCAGCGACAGCAACAGTCGGAGTGCAACCGGCTGGCTAGCTCCCCATCTGCCGGCCATGCGCAACCCAGCCCTCGCCCGCACCACGACCGGACCAGCCATCGAACAGCGAGTCGCCCGGCTCGACTGGCGCGCGATCGAGGCTGATCTCGACGCGTTCGGCTGTGCATCCACCGGCAAGCTGCTCGCTCCGGACGAGTGCGCCGCGATCGCCGCGCACTACGACGATGATGCTCGGTTCCGCCGCCGTGTGGTGATGGCGCAGCACGGGTTCGGGCAGGGCGAGTACAAGTACTTCGCCTACCCCCTCCCCTTCCCGATCGCCTCCCTGCGCACCGCGCTCTACCCGCGGCTCGCCCCGACCGCGAACCGCTGGGCCGGGCTGCTTGGGCAGCCGGGCGACTATCCGGGAACCCACCACTCCTATCTCGAGCGCTGCCATGCAGCTGGACAGACGCGCCCCACCCCGTTGCTGCTGCAGTACGGGCCCGGCGATTACAACTGTCTGCATCAGGACCTGTACGGCGATCTCTTCTTCCCGCTGCAAGTCGTATTCCTGCTCAGCAAACCGGGCCTCGATTTCACCGGCGGGGAGTTCGCGCTGACGGAACAGCGGCCGCGCATGCAGTCGCGCGTCGAGGTGGTTCCCTTGGGACAGGCCGAGGGCGTCATCTTCGCGGTCAACTATCGGCCGGTGCGCGGAACGCGCGGCGCCTACCGCGTGACGATGCGCCATGGCGTCAGCCGTATCCGCTCTGGCCGGCGGCTCACTCTGGGCATCATTTTCCACGACGCGAAATGACGCGGATTGCAGGCTGCGACGGTGCCCATTCTTCAGCTCTGCGCCCTCTGCGCCTCTGCGGTTCGACTTCATTTTTGTCCGACCGTAGAGGGGCAACTGGCCGGGCGCGGCGACGACGCAATCGATGGTGACTTGGAGAAATACCGGTAAGCTAAGGGGATGGGAATGAGCGAGATCGACCATCCGCCGGCATTTCCGGACCTGCTGAGCGGCCTGCCCCGCACTGGCGCCGAGCCGTTCGCCGCCGGCGCTGTTCTGCTGCACGGCTTCGCAAGTGAAGCTGCCCCGGCTCTGATGAGCGATCTTGCTGGGGTTCTGACAGCGGCGCCTTTCCGGCACATGGTGACTCCCGGCGGGTATCGAATGTCCGTCGCGATGACCAATTGCGGCACGGCGGGATGGATCACTGATCGCAGCGGTTACCGCTACCAGGCGCGAGACCCGGTGACCGGGCAGCTCTGGCCGCCGATGCCTGCCTTGTTCACGCAGCTTGCCGAGCGCGCCGCGGCGGAAGCCGGCTATCCCGGCTTCGTGCCCGATGCCTGTCTGATCAACCAGTACGAGCCGGGTGCGCGACTGTCGTTGCATCAGGACCGCAACGAGCGCGACTTCGCCCAGCCGATTGTCTCTGTCTCGCTCGGCCTGCCCGCCACGTTCCTGTTTGGCGGCTTGCGGCGGACCGATCGCCCGCGCCGCCTGCGGCTTGAGAGCGGCGATGTTGTCGTCTGGGGTGGGTCGTTACGGCTCGCGTTCCATGGCATCGACCCACTCGCCGAGGGTGAGCATCCACTCACCGGGCGGTGCCGCATCAACCTGACATTCCGCCGGGCGCTGTAGCTGCAGCCAGATCTACGCGAGGACAGGAGCACCCCACCGGTCGGCGAACGCCACTTCGCTGACTGGCCGGCGGGTGACCGGCCCGAATTTCCCGACCGGCCAGCCGATCGGCATCAGCGCGCACGGAAACATCTCATCCGGAATGCGGAGCACCTCGCGCAGCTCCGCCTCGTAGTAGAGATGGTTGGTCGTGATCAACGTCGCGAGGCCGAGCGCACGACAGGCGAGAATGATGTTCTGTACCGCCGGATAGATGCTGGCGCCGCGAATAAGCTGCTGATAGGCGCTGAGCTCGTCGTAGCGGGCTTGGATGTCGGGTGGGAACGTCTCCTTCGGTGGCAGCGTGTTGCTTTGGATGCACGGCACCAACAGCACCGGTGCGTCTGCCATATGGTCCCAGAGATACGCTCCCGCGGTCATCATCTTTTGAAACTGTTTCTCCGTCATGTGTGGCGGTCGGCCGCGGAGGGTATAGACTGCTTTGGAAATGTCGGAGCCACGCCGGTAGATTTCCCCAAGCTTGCGCCGCTGCTCCGCATCGCGCACCACAATGAACGCCCAGCGCTGCGCATTGCCGCCCGATCCGGCGCGCGTGCCGGCCTCGAGGATGCGGACGATGAGCGCCTCGGGGACCGGCTCGGGCTTGAGCTTGCGCAACGCCCGAGCGGTGTACATTGCCTCGAACAGATCGATCTCACTCATTGTTCGCCTCCGCGCTCCGGAACCTCAATCCGGCTTTCCCGCGGGCACTGCAATCGGGGCCGGCTTCGCGCCCTCTGGACAGCCAGGCCGCGGCACGGGGCCGCGCCGGTCGATCGGAACGCGGCAATTGTCCACCCGCTGCTCGTCGGATGCTTTGTCGGACAGTCGCTCCTTCAGCGTCCTCGGCTGTTCGGCCGGCGCTTGGCCCACCACCGTTGAGCCGAGCAGTACCGCGCCGACGACCGCCCATGCTCGTGCCAGCACGCGATATTCCTCGTTCAGGGCAGAGGCGAAGATAGTCCAGCAGGGCCGTTCCTGTACTCCGTTGCTTGCGCCGGTCAGGCCGCGTTGCCGATGCCCCCACCCGCCTCTACTCTGCCTCTGCAATCGCGAAGGAACCGCCATGAAGCTGTCGCTCGACGGCCGGCACATTGCCTATGACCTGCTTGGGCCAGAAGCCGCGCCCGTGGTCTGCTTCACCCATTCACTCGCCGCTAATGGCGGGATGTGGGCCGAGCAAGTCCCGCCCCTGCTCGCCGCCGGCTTTCGGGTGCTGCGGCTCGACATGCGCGGCCACGGCGGCAGTGATCCGCTGCCCCGGCCCTACACGATGCGCCAGCTCGGCGACGACGTGGCAGGGGCGCTTGCCGTCTTGGAGATTCCGCGCGTCCACTATATTGGCCTGTCGATCGGCGGAATGCTCGGCCAGGCCTTCGCGCTGGCGCATCCCGGACGGCTGATCTCGGCGATGTGGTGCGACACGCTGCCCACCAGTCCGCAAGGCGCCCGCGACGCCTGGGACCAGCGCATCGCCACCGTGCAGCGGGCGAAGTCGCTGGCACCGTTGGCCGACGCTACCGTCGAGCGCTGGCTGACAGATGGTTTCAAGAGCCGCAACCCGGCACGCTGGCGGCAGATCCGCGACACAGTCGCGGCCACTACGCCGGACGGCTATCTGGGCTGCTGCGACGCCATTCTGGATTTCGATTTCAGCGCGCAGCTTCCATCTATCAGCCTGCCGCTGCTGGTCGTGTGCGGCGCCCAGGACCCCGGCACGCCACCCGAGCAGAACCGGCGCATCGCCGAACTGGTGCCAGGCGCGCTCTACCAGGAGATCGCCGACGCAAAACATTTCCCAAATGTCGAGCACCCCGACACGTTCAACCGCATCATGCTCGACTGGCTGAGCACGCACCGGCATCGATCGTAGAGGAGGCAACAATGCGTCTGGCCGGCAAGATCGGCATCGTCACCGCGGCTGCCTCCGGCATGGGTCGGGCCGGCGCCCGGCGCTTCGCCATCGAAGGCGCCGCCGTCGCGGTGGTGGATATCGACGAGGCCAGTGCCCGCGAGGTCGCCGACAGCATCACCAGCTCCGGCGGACGCGCCATGGCCCTCGCAGGCGATTTGCGCGAGGACGCCTTCGCGCGCGATATTGTGCGGCGCACGGCACGCGAATGGGGCGGGCTCGATTTCGTCTGGAACCATGTCGGCCACCCCGGCCCGGCTTCCGTCGAGGGCATCGACTGGAAGGATTACGAGCTGGCGATGGACCTCAATCTCCGCACCGTGCTGGTCACCACGGAAGCAGCGATCCCGGAGCTGCGTGCCCGCGGTGGCGGCGCACTGCTGTTCACCGCCTCCACCTCCGGCCTCGTCGGCTCGCAGTTCAGCCCGGTGTACAACATCGCCAAGTTCGGCGTGGTCGGGCTGGTGCACGGGCTGGCCAAGCGCTACGCCCGCGAGCGCATCCGGGTGAACGCGGTCTGCCCCGGCCCCGTCGACACGCCGATGCTGCGCGTGTTCGTCGCCCGCCCCGACAGCCAATTACCGCCCGGCGAGACGCCCGAGTCCCTGGTGTTGAAGCGCGGCGGCCAAGTGCCGATAGGCCGCCCAGCACGCCCCGAGGAGGTCGCCAACGCCGCGCTGTTCCTGATCTCCGACGAGGCGTCCTACATCACCGGCGTCGCCCTGCCGGTCGACGGCGGCGCTACGGCGTGAAGGCGGCGGAATGACTTCCGCCCTACGCGGCACGGCTCGTAGGGCGGAAGTCATTCCGCCACTCTGTGCACCCCATTCACGTATGGCAGGTTGGCCCCCGGCCCGTGGGCTCGTCGAGATGACACTGGACCAGCCCCATCACGCCGCCTTCAGTTCCTCGGATCCACCGGTAACGCACGTATCCGCTTCCCGGTCGCCGCGAAGATCGCGTTGCAGATCGCCGCGGCCACCGGTGGCACGCCCGGCTCGCCGACGCCGCCAGGCGGTGCGCTGCTCGGCACGAGATAAACATGCGTCTCCGGCGTGCCATCGATCCGCGCCACCGTGTAATCGCTGAAATTCGACTGCTCAGCCTGGCCGTTCTTGGACGTGATGTTGCTGTAAAGCGCATTGCCCAGGGTCATGATCGCAGCCCCTTCGAACCGCGCAACGGCGCCCACAGCAGCGGCATGTTCGGGTCGGCGTCCACGTGATGCACGGCGCCGTTGATATGAATGTCAAGCATGATCTGCTCCCTGCAGCCTCTTCCTGTCCGGTAAACCGGTCACCAGCCCAATTGCCGGCGAGATCGCGATTCGATGGGGCGGCTCAACTTTGGCAGAACGAATGAGCGGATTTGGCCCGTGCATGAGCAAAGGCCCGCCGCCCACATTGAACGCGCTACTGGATAGTACGAATCTACTTTTGTGTCGGCCGCACAGCCTGCCGACCTCTCTGCTGACCCGAGGTGTCTCATGGCCACGACCACGCTTCCGCATATCAGTGTCGTTACCCCGTCGGAATTCGATCGGGGAACATCGCAGACGCCAGGTTCCGAGCGGCTCGCTGCGATCTCGGTCAGCCAGGGCATCGCAAGCAGCATCTGGGGCGGCCTGTTCGTTGTGGAGCCCGGCGCCGGCACCGGCATCCATCATCATGGAGAGCAGGACACGATCGCCTATGTGCTGGAAGGCGAGTGCCTGGTGCGCTGGGGCGAACGTGGCGAGTTCAGCGCTGTCGCCCGCGCGGGCGAATTCCTTCATGTGCCCGCATGGCTGCCGCACATGGAGGTCAACCAGTCACCGACGCAGCCGCTCCGTTGGGTGGTGGTGAGAAGCACGCCCGAGCCGATCGTTGTCAATCTTCCCGCCGACTATTGGGGCTGACGCGCGGGCGTGCGAACCTGCGCGTCAGTCCCAATCCCGGTTTGCCTATCTTGGCGTAGGAACCGTCTGCGGGGTCCCACCGGGCACAATCAGTGTGCTGGTGCCGTTGCCGTTGTTCATCAGGAATCCCTCACCCCCGGAGCCCGGCATGGCGGTGGTCGCCATCGAGCCCAGCGAGCCGGTCACGACGGCCGATCCCCGCGGCGCTGTGACCGACGCGCCGACGTTCGGCAACTGAGATCCGAACGAGGCCGCAGGCGCCGCCAGAGCCGGCGATAAGCAAGTTGCCGCCATCAGTGCTGATAGCATGGCCGTACGTATAGACATTTGAGTTCTCCGTTCATGTATGCCTGTCGTTTCCGACGTTCGATCCGCCCGACTCCGACGTTCCGGCGTTACAGAGCCGCATCTGCGCTCCCGTCAGCAAATGGGACGCCTTCCAGCAACGGGTTATGCGCGGGACCGATGCGTGAAGTGCGCCTTCGGCACTATTCGCCAGCGACATATGTGATTGCGGATTGCTCACGTTGGGATGTGCGCCGCAGTGCCGATATGCGTTCGTGAGGGCCGGCGCTTGTGCCGGGCCGATCACACAAGAGAGGCTGATCATGAAAGTTTTGCTATTCGCGGCCGTCGCCATGATGGCGCTGTCCGCCGGTACTGCCGCCTTTGCGGAAGAAGGCGGCGGCAACGGAGGAGATCGATACTTCGACTCGAACTCGGCTCCGTCCGGCTTCTATGCAATGAACCCTGCCTATCAGGCTCAGCAGTCTCGCGAGGCATACGTGATCAATCAGGAGCGGGCTTGGCAAGTCGCTCACGCCGGCAAGCAAAACCCGGTCGCGCAGTCGACGACCCCGTCTAACGGCTAGTGAGAACGAGGGCTTCGAGAGGCTTGGTCAGTCAACCCAAGCCTCGTCTCTCGACAGCTTCACCGCCGCAATTCAGGCATGACGGAGAACTGGTGCATGAATATCACCCCCCTGCAGCGGCGCTCGCTTTTGATCGCGCCTGTGTTGTCATCGCTGTTCGCTGCCGCTGCGGCGGCCAGTCCGATCAATCCCGAGGAGACCTTCGTGCTTCCCGCCGATCGGATCGTATTCCAGCGCTGGGGCAATCTGCCGCCTGACAGCGGCGAGATGGCGAAGCTCTACGGCGACTTCGACAAGCCCGGGCCTTATCTCGTAATGATGAAATGGCATCCGGGCTGGTTCAGCGCGCCGCACAACTATGCGACTGACCGCATCCAAGTGGTGGTGTCGGGGACATGGTGGCTCAACAGCGGCGCCGACTTCGCGCCGCAGGACGCAGTGCCGGTGACGGCCGGCGGTTTCGTCCGCCGCGCCGCGCGCACCTGGCATTACGATGGAGTCCCGCGCAATGGCCGGGAATCGGCGGTGATTGCCGTGTTCGGGATTGGCCCGGTCGATATCCGGCTCGCCGACCCCACGAAACCGTCGTGGCGCCACGTCTGATTGAAGGAAAGTCATCTGTTTGAAGGAAAATCATCCAGTTGCGATTGCGTGCCGATTTGCCTTGAGGAATACATGGTATTGTGCTAAAGTCCTCCGGTGGTGTTTGCCGAATTACGGCCGGAGGCAGTTGAGTGAGCGAGCTACGTGCGTCAACCCGAAGGGATGCGGTCGCATCCAGAGTAGATTTTCTGACGCGGAAAGACGATATTGCTACGCTGCGGTCTAGCGTACTAGCAAAGCTGACGTATTCCGTCGGTAAGGATCCCGTCGTCGCCGAAGATCGCGACTGGTTCGTGGCGACGGCACTCGCCGTGCGCGACCGGATCGTGGACCGCTGGGTGAATTCCACCCGGCTTACCAATGCGCAACGTCGGAAGCGTGTGTACTACCTGTCGCTCGAGTTCCTGATCGGGCAATTGCTGATGGATGCCCTGAACAACCTGGGCTTGACCGAGCTGATGCGCGCGGCCCTTGCGGAGTTGGGGGTAGAGCTTGACACGTTGCGCAACATCGAACCGGACGCAGCATTGGGAAACGGTGGTCTAGGCCGCCTTGCCGCGTGTTTCATGGAAAGCATGGCGACCCTCTCCGTTGCCGCATATGGATATGGCATCCGCTACAACCACGGCTTATTCCGCCAAGTAATCGAAGACGGCTGGCAACACGAACACCCTGAGACCTGGCTCGCCTGCGGTAATCCGTGGGAATTCGAACGATCGGACACGGGGTATTCCGTCGGCTTCGGCGGAAAGGTGGAGGCGGAGGAAGCAGACCAGGGTAATGGCCGCTACGTCTGGCGGCCGACTGAGTTGGTGGATGCCGTCGCATATGACATACCTTTGGTTGGGTGGCGCGGGCGGCATGTCAACACGCTGCGTCTGTGGTCTGCCCGGGCCCCCGATCCGCTGCGTCTGGATGCCTTCAACCGTGGCGACCACGTCGAAGCGCTAAGTTCCCGCGCACGAGCCAACGCGATTTCTCAGGTCCTCTACCCTGGTGACCATACACCTGCCGGCCAGGAGTTGCGCCTGAGGCAGGAGTATTTTTTCTCCTCTGCATCACTCCAGGACCTGCTTCACCGTCACGTCCAGCAGCATGGCGATGTTAGGACGCTGGCGGAGCACGCCGCCATCCAGCTCAATGACACGCACCCTGCGATTGCGGTCGTGGAGCTGATGCGCCTGCTGATCGATGTGCACCATCTGCCCTGGGCGGAAGCATGGGGGATTACCACGTCAACGTTCTGCTACACGAATCACACCTTGCTGCCGGAGGCGCTGGAGAGCTGGCCGGTACCGCTGGTCGAGCGACTTCTACCGCGTCATATGCAGCTCATCTACCAGACCAACGCTATGCACCTGCAGGAGTTGCGAGCGGCCAATTACATCGACGAGCAATTCTTAACGTCGATGTCGCTAATCGATGAGACGGGGGACCGGCGGGTACGCATGGGCCCGCTGGCGTTTCTTGGCTCAAAGAGGGTCAACGGCGTCTCAAAGCTACACACCGACCTGATGCGCCAGACGGTGTTCCAGGATTGGCATCGGGTTTTTCCCGGCCGTATCGTCAATCAGACCAATGGTATCAGCTTTCGCCGTTGGTTGTTTGGAGCCAACCCCAGCCTGACCGCGCTGCTGGTGGAGGTGGTAGGCGAGCAAGTGCTCGATGACCCCGCAGCGTTGCGGTGCCTCGCGAGTACTGCGGACGATCCGGCATTGCGTGACCGGCTAGTCGCCATTCGCCGGATCCACAAGATCAGGCTCAGTGAGCTTATCGCTGACCGACTGCGAATCAAAGTGGATGCCGATGCGCTGTTCGATGTACATATAAAGCGAATTCACGAATACAAACGGCAGCTCCTCAACATTCTCGAGACTATAGCATTGTACAATGCGATGCGATCTGAACCTAACCGTGAATGGGTGCCGCGAGTAAAGATCTTTGCGGGGAAGGCAGCCGCAAGCTACCACCGCGCCAAACTGATCATCAAGCTGATCAACGATGTCGCAACAATAGTAAACAATGACCCCGCGCTGCGGGGCCTGCTCAAAGTCGTGTTCTTGGAAGATTATAATGTGAGCCTCGCCGAGAAGGTCATCCCCGCTGCTGACCTCTCAGAACAGATTTCCACGGCCGGTATGGAGGCGTCGGGCACGGGCAATATGAAGCTGGCCTTGAACGGGGCGCTTACAATCGGCACGTTGGACGGCGCCAATGTCGAGATTCGCAACCTCGTTGGAGAGGACAACATATTCATCTTTGGCCTTACTGCCGAGGAAGTCGCTGCCCGGCGGAAACAGGGGTTCGACCCACGCGACGCGCTTGCCACTTCGCCCGCGTTGCAGGAGGTCCTGGATCAGGTCGGGTCCGGCGTATTCTCCCCCTCGGAGCCGGACCGCTTTCAAGAGTTGGTCGAAGGCATGATCAGCTCGGACTACTTCATGGTGATGGCGGATTTCATGTCCTATGCTGCTACGCAGGCGCAGGTGGCGGCGCGTTGGCTCGATCGACGGTCATGGTGGCGCGGGAGCGTCCTGAATACCGCACATGCCGGCTGGTTCTCATCCGACCGCACAATCCGTGGATACGCAGACGAGATCTGGGCGGTTCCGATCCCAGAGTGCGGGCCACGTGTCGGATGAGGAGAGCCGGAGAGCACTGAAGCAGCACAGCGACCTGTGGGGGTGACCACGTTTCGTTCTCATGCCGCGGCCTTTGTGTTAGCGTCAAAGGCGGCATGTCATCGCCCGGCCAGCCGCAGGTCTACCGGCGAATCATCCACATCGACATGGACGCGTTCTATGCGTCCGTGGAGCAGCGTGATGACCCGAGCCTGCGCGGGGTGGCGGTGGCGGTGGGCGGATCGGGGGCACGCGGCGTGGTGGCAGCAGCGAGCTACGAGGCGCGAAAGTTCGGCGTCCGATCCGCCATGGCGTCGGTCACCGCCCGACGGAAATGCCCGGAGTTGGTCTTCGTACCGCCGCGCTTCGATGTTTACAAAGCGGTATCCCAGCAGATCCGCGGCATCTTTGCTCGCTACACTCCTCTGATCCAGCCGCTGTCGCTGGACGAGGCCTATCTTGACGTGACCGTGCCACTTGTGGACCGGGGCTCGGCGACCGCCATCGCCGAGGAGATTCGCGCAGCGATCCGAGCGGAAACCGGCCTGACCGCATCTGCCGGGGTTTCCTATAACAAGTTCCTGGCCAAGCTCGCTTCGGATCACCGCAAGCCAGATGGGCTATTCGTCATCACCCCCAAGATGGGCGCGGCCTTCGTGGAGAGCCTACCGGTCAGCAAGTTCCATGGCGTGGGACCTGCGACGGCCACCAGGATGAATGCGCTGGGCATCCACACTGGCTTGGATCTTCGCCGCCAATCGCGAGCGTTCCTGTGCGAGCACTTCGGCAAGGCAGGGAACCACTACTACGGCCTGGCGCGCGGGCAGGACGATCGCCCGGTAGAGGCCGATCAAGTCCGCCGGTCCATCGGCGCCGAAACCACGTTCGAGCGCGATCTCGAGCGCTGGGACGATGTCATACCAGTTTTGGCACCGATCTTCGCGAAAGTTTGGGCTGCCTGCAGCCGCGACGGCTATTCCGGACGCACGGTAACGGTGAAGATCAAGTACGCCGACTTTCGCCAGGTCACCCGAAGCCGATCGTGCGTCGATCCGATCGGCTCGCAGTCAGAGCTGGAAGAAATCGGCCTCATGCTACTGCGACCTCAATTCCCGCCACCACTTGGTGTGCGGCTACTCGGGGTGACGATTTCCAGTTTGGAAATCGCGGCGCTCCGGAGCCAGGCACAATTGACGCTTGTCCTCGAGCCAGAGGTTCTGGATACGTTATGAACCGCGACGATGCGGCACCTTGCCGCATGTTGGCAAAATGATCGGCCTCTTATTTCTGCGCCCAGTCTCAGCCCAACCTCATTACCCCGGCGCCACGAAGAAAAAGAGAGCCCGATCACGATCAGATACGCGATTTGCCCTTCATCCCGCCCCCCACTTCACAACTCAGCGAGCCATGACAATCACCGCCTGCCGGCCCAGCCGAGCGCCTATCATCGCCTCCGGGAGAAGGCGCCCCGCGCTCGCGATTGCCATGCGTGACAGCACGCGCCGCCCCCACCGGGAAGGAGGGGCCCATGCTCTGCTTCGAGCTACGCATCAATGGACGCATCTACGGAGAATACCGAACGCTGGAAGAGGCGCTGCACCGCGCCAAAGCGGCCATCGTGCTCGATGCCGACCTCGATCCGGAAATCATCGATCGCCGAACAGGCCGGGCCTGCATGATCGCCGCATCCAGACGATGGCGCGACGAGATCGCTGAACGGCTCGGCGCCTGACCGGAGCCGCAGGGCAGAGCGCCGGAAGCGGCCTGCAACGCCCGCTTCCAACTCGATCGATTGTCCCGGATCAGTTCTCCAGAATGAATGTCACCTCCATGGTGACGCGATATTCGGAGATCTTCCCGCCGTTGACGGCCGCCTTCGGCGCTAGCGCGCCGTTTCCAACAACTCCTCCACGACCCGCTCCAGCTCCCGCAGCGTGCTGCACACGCGAACCATCTGGCAGTGCGGCGCGTAGCGGAACATGTCCGAATCCCCCGTCCCCCACGCCGCCCGGTACTCCGAGTTCAGCCACACCACTCGCTTCGCCCGCGCCGCGATCCGCGCCAGGATATCCACCCGCGGATCGGTGCGGTTTCCTCGTGCATCGCCCAGCACGATCACCGTGCTCCGCCGGTCGACCAGCGCCATCCACCCGTCCTCGAAATCCACCAACGAGTTGCCGTAGTTCGATGACCCGAAGCCGATGATCCCCAGGATCTTTGCAATCGCCGCCTCGATCGGCTCGTGCTCCAGGATGTCGCTCACCTCGATCAGGCTGCCGGCAAACGCGAAGCTGTGGATGTCCGCCAGCGCCTCGTTCAGCGCATACAGGAACATCAGGAGGAACTGCGCCACCGCGGCGACCGAGCCGGAGACGTCGCATAACACGAGCAGCCGCGGCTTCTCGATCCGCCGCTCCTTCCACAAGACGATGAACGGCACGCCACCCCAGCCCATGTTGCGCCGCATTGTCCGCCGCACATCGAGCTGTCCGCGCAGCCGCCGCCGACGAGGCTTGGCATAACGCGTCGCCAGTCGCCGGGCCATCACCCGGACCAGCGCACGCATCCGCTCGTAATCGCGCCGCTCCAGGTTCGAAAGCCGCGTGGATTTCAGCAGCTCTTCCCGGAATTCCTCGGTCTGGCCGCGGGCGAACAGCAGCAGGTTGCGATCGACGAAATCGCGCACCTGCCCGCGCAGCCCCTCCACCCCGGTCTCCAACCGCCGCGCAAGCCCGCGAGCCTCGGGCTTGCGTTCGCGGCGCAGCGCCGCGATGTCGTGCTCCAAGTCACCCAGGCCCATGCGGTCCAGCACGCGGCGCGCATAGAGGTTCCGCTGAGTGAAGAAGCGGATGTTCTGCACCCCCGCGGCTTCGCCGGCCTCCTCCATCGCAGCGGTCAGCGCGGCGGCGTCCCTTTCCAGCAGCATGCGCCCCAGCGCGCCTCCCACCCCGCCCTCACCAGATATCGCCGTGCCGGACTCAAACGAAACCGGTTCCTCTGACACGCCGATATCATCGCGCTGAAAATAAAGATCGAAGCACTCGGCGAGCGCCCGCTTCTCCTCCGGCGTCTTGGCCAGCACCAGCCCGAGTGCATCCTTCAGGGCCGCGCGATCGCCATATCCCACGATTTCGACCGCGCGCACCGCATCGATGCTCTCGGCCGGGGAGATGCGCACCCCCGCCCCGCGCGCAGCCTCGAAGAAACGACGCAGAGGCTCGGCCGGATGCACGCCCGCTACTCCGCCAGCCCTGCCTCCCGCCGCGCACGCCCAGTCAGCTCGCCCAACTGCCGGTTCGCCGTCTCGATATCCGTCTCGAATTTCAGCAGCACGTTCAGCGTGTCGCGCACCAGCTCGGTCTCCAGCACCCTCGCATGCAGCAGCACCAGCACACGCGCCCAGTCGATCGTCTCGCTGACCGATGGTGCCTTCTTCAGGTCAAGCCCGCGCAGCCCCTGCACGAATGCCACAAGTTGCCGGCGCAAGCTTTCCTCCGCCGCGGGCACGCGCGATTCGATGATCCGCTGCTCCAGCCGCGCGTCCGGGAACCCGATATGCAGATGCAGACACCGCCGCTTCAACGCATCGCCCAGATCGCGCATGCTGTTGGAAGTCAGCACCACCACCGGCGGGATTCCCGCCGCAACGCGACCGATCTCCGGGATCGACACCTGATAGTCGGACAGGATCTCCAGCAGGAACGCCTCGAACTCCTGATCAGACTTGTCCACCTCATCGATCAGCAGCACTGCACCGCCTTCCTGCTGCAGCGCACGCAACAGCGGCCGCGGCTCGAGGAATTCGGGAGAGAAGAACAGGTCGCCGAAACCGTGCAGCCGGTCGATCGCCTCGCCCAGCCCCTCTGTCTCTCCAAGCACTTCGCCGATTTTCTCGCGCAGGATCTGCGTGTAAAGAAGCTGCTTGCCGTATTTCCATTCATAGAGGGCCTTGGACTCATCGAGGCCCTCGTAGCACTGCATGCGGATCAGAGGCAGCGTGAACCAGGCCGCGATCGACTTAGCAAGCTCGGTCTTGCCGACGCCAGCCGGCCCCTCCACCAGGATCGGCTTCTGCAAGTGGTGCGCGAGATAAACCGCCGTGGCGATCTGCCGGCTTGGGATATAGCCGACCCCGGCGAGCCCTCGCTCGACCGCCTCGATCGATCCCACCAGGCGCGTCACTTCCGGATTGGCGCGCGCCACTCCTGCTGAATACGGCATCCGCACTCTCTGCCCTTACCGATCGGTATCCCCTACCATCGCGCCGTCGATTGCCAAAGGATCGAATCCCCCTCTCCCGTTTTGCGGGAGATGGCCGGGGTGAGGGTTGAGGGGAAACATGGACGTCCGCATCAACGACCAGCAGCGCGAAATGCTGACCTCCATCCGCGCCCTCGCCCAGACCGAGTTCAAACCCCGCGCGCGGGGCTGGATGAACGGCACCTTCCCTTGGGAGAACATGCGCCAACTCGCAGCTCTCGGCGTGCTCGGCATGTCGGTGCCCGAGGAATACGGCGGCCTCGGTCTCTCCATCCTCGACACCGTGCTGATCCTCGAAGAGATCGCCAAGTGCTGCTACGTCACCGCAATGGCGGTGCTGGGCGAGGCCGGTGTGCAGACCCGCGTTATCGCGCAATATGCTCCGCCCGCGATCAAGGAGCGTATTCTGCCGAAAGTCGCCGCCGGCGAGTGCATCCTGGCGATCTGCATGACCGAGCCGCATGCTGGCACCGATGTCGCCGCCTATCGCACCAACGCACGCATCGCCGGGGATCGAGCCATCCTCAAAGGCACGAAGACGCTGATCAGCCGCGCCCCGGAAGCCGGCATGTTCGTCGTCTTCACTCGCATCGACGGCAAACCCGGCCGCGAGGGCATCGGCTGCGCCCTAGTCGAAGCCGGCACCCCTGGCCTGGAGGTCACCGGCACGTTCCACACCATGGGCGGCGAGAACCTGCACGAGCTCCAGTTCAACGACTGCGAGCTGCCGCTGGAAAACCTCGTCATCCGCGAAGATGGTTTTCGCAAGCTGCTGACTGCCTTCAACACCCAGCGCTGCCTCAATCCGGCGATTTCGCTCGGCCTCGCCGAGGGCGCATTCGATGAAGCGATCGATTACGTTCGCAACCGCACCGTCTTCGGCAAGCCGATCGCCGACCATCAGGGCATCCGCTGGAAGCTTGCTGACATGTTCAAGGACATCGAGGCCGGACGCGGCCTGTTGTACCGCGCCGCCGCCACCGCCAACCCGTTCCCCGACCCGTTCATGGCCGCGACCGCCAAGGTCTTCAACAACGAGATGTCTATCCGCGTCACCAGCGAGGCGGTGCAACTGCACGGCGGCTTCGGCTTCACAGACGAATATCCCGTCTCGCGCTTCTATCGCGCCGCCCGTTACGGGTCGATCGGCGGCGGCACCTCGGAGACGCTACGCGACCTGATCGGCCGCAAGCTGGTTGCGGACACCCCACACGGCCGGGGCATACTCGGCCTGAACACCTATTGATTGCAGGAGGAATCGCCAATGAATGAAGCGCGTGTGATCGCCACTGGCCTCTCTTTCCCCGAAGGACCCGTGGCGATGCGCGACGGCTCCGTCGTGCTGGTGGAGATCGAGCGCCAGACCGTCAGCCGCGTCCACCCGGACGGCCGCATCGAGGTGGTCGCCCGCACCGGGGGCGGCCCGAACGGCCTCGCCGTCGGCCCGGACGGCGCGTTCTACATCTGCAACAACGGCGGCTTCGCCTTCCGGTACGAGATGGGGCTGCTGCGCCCGGTGGCGCCGTCCTCGGGCTACGCCGGCGGACGCATCGAGCGGCTGGATCCCGCAACCGGCGCAGTCAGCGTGCTCTACGACCACTGCGGCGAGCACAGGCTATGCGGCCCCAATGACATCGTCTTTGACGCGCACGGTGGATTCTATTTCAGCGATCTCGGCAAGTCCCGCGCGCGCGACCGCGATCACGGCGGACTCTACTACGCGCTGGCCGACGGCTCGCGCATCGAGGAAGTGGCGTATCCGATCCTGACGCCGAACGGCGTCGGCCTCTCCCCCGACGGCCGCACGGTCTATGTCGCGGAGACCGAGACCGCCCGCCTCTGGGCCTTCGACCTCGAGTCACCCGGCATCGCGAAGAAGCACCCCTTCCCTTCCCCGCATGGCGGCCGGCTGGTGGCCGGGCTCGGCGGATTCCAACGCTTCGACAGCCTCGCCGTCGATGCGACCGGAAGTATCTGCGTCGCCACGCTGATCAGTGGCTGCATCAGCGTGATCGCCCCGGAGGGACGATTGCTGCGTCAGGTACCTACCGGCGATCCGATGACGACGAATATTTGCTTCGGCGGTCCGAATCTGCATACCGCCTATGTCACGCTCTCTGGCACCGGCCGCCTTGTTGCCTTCGATTGGCCGGAAGCCGGGCTGGCACTCGCGCACCAAGTCTAACGCCCGTCCTGTGAATGCTGCGCTCGCCCACGCAGTGCAGCCGGCCGTCGCGACTGCCGAATTCGGCACGGATGTCGGAGTCGTCGCCGAAGTCCTCTCGCGTGGCGGCTTCCTCTCGACGCCCCGGCGCGGTCACTCCGGCCGGCGCTGCAGAAATGATCGAGCGGGGCCAGCGCGTCCGGAGTGATCCGCACGTGGGGCCCATATGCCTCGCGCAGCGCCGCGAGGATGCGGTCGGCGATAGCTTCGCTCGCGTAGTGGCGTTCGATCTCCTCCCGCATGTTCATCCCACCAGGTCCCGCTAAGGTTGCAAGGCGCAACTCTACTCCGAATCGCGTCATTTCGCATTGACGCCCCGTTTCCTGGTTCGTGGTCAGCAGGTGTAGACTGGCGATTTCGACTGCGCGGAGGAATCCATCATGCAATTCGAGCTGACGCCTGAGCAGACTCTTCTCCGATCGCAGGCGCGCGAGCTGGCACGCGAGGTCATCCGCGCCCGTGCAGCGGAAACCGACCGTACCGAGCAATATCCCTGGGACAATGTCGCCGCGCTACGCGATGCCGGCTTCATGGGGTACACGATCCCCCGAGCCTACGGCGGAGCCGGTGGATCGCTTCTCGATGCCACGTTGATCATCGAGGAGATGGCAAAAGTTTGCGGCGTCACCGGCCGCATTGCTGTCGAAGCAAACATGGGCGCGATCTCTGCGATCATGCTCTACGGCAGCGAAGCGCAACGGCGTCTGGCGGCCGAGCTGGTACTCGCAGGCGATAAGCCGGCGATTTGCATCACCGAGCCCGAGGCTGGATCGGCTGCAAGCCACATGACCACCCGCGCTGATCTTCGCGGTGACCGTTTTATCCTCAACGGCACAAAGCACTGGATCACTGGTGGGGGTATATCGAAACTGCACCTGATCTTCGCGCGCGCGTTCGATAAGGACGGCGCCGAGCTTGGCATCGGTGGTTTCCTCGCGGTGCGCGACACGGCGCCCGGTCTTCGCATCGGCAAGCGCGAGCCCACGATGGGCCTGCGCGGCATCCCCGAAGCCGAGATCATCCTGGAAGACCTCGAAATCCCCGAGCAGATGGTCCTGCGCACCCCGGGTGGTTGGCGGCGCGGCTTCGCCACTCTCATGGAGGCGTACAACAGCCAGCGCGTCGGTGCCGCTACCGTTGCGCTCGGACTGGCACAGGGCGCATTCGACGAGGCCCTGAGCTTTGCCAAATCTCGTCAGCAATTCGGCCGGCCGATCGGCGAATTCCAGGGACTACAATGGATGTTGGCCGACATGGCGATCGGTATCGACGCGGCACGGCTGATGATCCACCGCGCAGCGACCAGTGCTGCGCCGCTGCCCGATGCCCTGCTGGCCGCCGAAGCCAAGGTGCTTGCCGCCGACACGGCGATCCGCGTCACCAATGATGCACTACAAGTCTTCGGTGCTCGTGGTTACTCCCGTGCCTATCCGCTGGAAAGGATGGTGCGTGACGCGCGGATGTTCACGATCGGCGGTGGAACCGCGCAGGTGTTGCGGACTTTGGTCGCGAGCCGTTTGCTCGGCTGGAAGCTGCCGCAGCATCGCGGCGCCTACCTCGATCGACCCTGATAGACGTGCGGCGTTGGCCCAGGGCGTGGCGCGCCGACTGCAGGCGGGGAACACGGCCTCCCGGGTATAATGCTGACCGCCGTATCCGATGACCGGTTTCGACCCATGCACGAACCCGCTTCGCGGGATTGGTGCTGCGGGTGAGTTTTACGCGGCACCCGAACCATTGACCGATGAAGCAAGTAAGGTTGGGGCGCTGCCCCAAACCCCGCCAGGGGCCGAGCCCCTGGACCTCAATACTTATGCGCGTTTTCGATGAAGTCTTGAGCGCGGCGTAGTTGCCTCTCGAGCATGGAGTTCCCTTCATCATGAGAGGAACTTCCGATGCCTGTTCCAACTATCGACCGCCCCGTCAGTGCGCTGCGGCAGCGCATGATGGAAGACATGGCGATGCGCGGCCTGCGATCAGATACGCAGCACGAGTATATTCGTGTTGTACGCAGCTTCGCGGCCTTCCTCGGTCAGCCGCCCGATACGGCAACGGCTGAGGATATTCGCCGGTTTCAGGTGCACCAGCGCGAGAGCGGGGTACAACCGCCCACCATCAACTGCTCCGTCTCAGCGCTGCGCTTCTTCTTCACCGTAACGCTCGACCGGCCGGATCTGTCGCGGCGCCTGGTCCTCGCGCGCTATCCGCGCAAACTGCCAGCGGTGCTCAGCGTCGAGGAAGTCGGCCGGCTGCTCGAGGCGGCACCGGGCATCAAGTACAAGGCCATACTTGGCACCGCCTCTGGCGCGGGCCTGCGCGTTTCGGAAGTGGCCAGCCTCAAGGTCGATGATATCAACAGCACGCGCATGCTGATCCGGGTCGAACAGGGCAAGGGACGCAAGGACCGCAATGCCATGCTGTCACCCCAGCTGCTCGCGCTGTTGCGGCTGTGGTGGAAGGAAGGCAAGCGGCGCAGCGTCATGCTAGCTCATGGCTGGCTGTTCCCCGGACGCAGTGCCACCGATCCGATCTCAACCCGGCAGATCAACCGCGCAATCCATGAGGCAGCGGAAGCCGCCGAGATCAGGAAGCGGGTGTCGCCCCATACGCTGCGCCACAGCTTCGCCACCCATCTGCTGGAGCAGGATGTCGATATCCGTGTGATCCAGGTCCTGCTGGGGCACAGCAAGCTTGATACGACCGCGCTCTAATCCTACTGAGTCGCAAACCGGACGGGCTGACGGCCTGATTTAGCCCTTGCTGCGACGCGGTCGCGCTATGGTACGGGTGAAGATTCGAACCGCTCGGGGAGGGCGGCATGGATCTTCGCGATCGGTCTGGCACGGAAGCCCGGTTCAGAGCCTACGCGGCGGATTTGGCCTCGGTGCTCGGCCATGCCGACCGGGTCGCACCGTTTCAAGACTACTGCATCGGCTTGATCTCGACCGAGGGCCGCAAGAGCGTCGAACCGCTGGCGGCGGTGACCGCACCAGAGCGGACCGCGGCCCAGCACCAGTCGCTGCTGCATCTGGTGGCGCAAGCCCCATGGTCGGACCAGGCGATGCTGACCCGGGTGCGCGAGTTGGTGCTGCCATCCATCACCGGCGATGAGCCGATCCAGGCCTGGATCATCGACGACACGGCGTTCCCCAAGAAGGGCCACCACTCGGTCGGCGTGGCGCGGCAATACTGCGGGCAGCTTGGCAAGCAGGAGAACTGCCAGGTGGCGGTGAGCCTCTCGGTGGCCACCCACCAGGCCAGCCTGCCGGTCGCCTATCGATTGTATCTGCCGCAGGACTGGGCTGACGACCCGGTGCGGCGGATCACCGCGGGCGTGCCGGCGGAGGTTACGTTCCAGACCAAGCCGGAGATCGCGCTGCGGCAAATGCGCCAAGCCCACGCTGATGGCCTGCCGGCGGCAGTGGCGCTGATGGACCCAGCCTATGGCAACAACGCTACGCTGCGTGGCGGGATCAGCGAACTCGGACAGCCCTACGTGGCCGGCATCCTACCCACCACAGCAGTCTGGCGGCCGGGCGAGGCAGCAGTGCCAGCCCCGGCATGGTCGGGCCGCGGCCGGCCGCCCAAACGGCCGCGCCGTGATGATGCGCATCAGCCGGTCTCGGCCAAGCAGCTGGCGATCGAGCTGGCCGCCGACGCCTGGCAGCCGATCACCTGGCGAGAGGGCAGCAACACGGCACTGAGCTCACGCTTTGCCCGCCTGCGGGTGCGTCCGGCACACGATGATACCAAACGCAACGAACCTGCGGCGGAAGAGTGGCTGCTGATCGAGTGGCCAGAGGGCGCGAGCGAACCGGACCATTACTGGCTTTCCACGCTGCCGTCGGACATCACGTTCGAGCGGATGGTGGATCTCACCAAGCTGCGCTGGCGGATCGAACGCGACTATCTGGATCTGAAGCAGGAGGTCGGGCTCGGCCATTACGAAGGCCGCGGCTGGCGGGGCTTTCACCATCACGCAAGCCTATGCATTGCGGCCTACGGATTCCTGGTCTCCGAGAAGGCGACAATTCCCCCCTCAGGACTTGCCCGCGCCTGGCGCGGCCAGCGACCTGCCGTTCCCGCAGGTTACCGACCCAGAGGAGCTGCCGCTGCGTTCGCAGCGTCATGTGCCGAACTCGATTGCGACGCTGCGCATCCGTCTCGCACGTACCTTCGTCCATGCACTGCCGCGATGTCCCTGCTGCGGGCATAGGCGCCAGCCCTTAAGCGCGGCATGATGAGTGACGCAGTAGGACTATGCGCGCGTTGCCACCAAGACGATCCGTTCGGTGATCAGTCCTCTGGAGCGTTTGGCGTCGTTGATGCAGGGCGAGGATCCCGGCGGCTGACGCGGCTTGCGCACCTCGATCGAGGTCGCCAATATCTTCCGCGCTGAAGGTGCCAGCTATCGTGCCGCCCAGGCTGGTCACCTGAACCTGACCCAGCTCAAGGTCATGTCGGCGATTGAGAACTGCCGCACGGCAGCACTCGGCGGTCACGTCGATGCCTGCGAGGACTGCGGGCATCAGCGCATTGCCTACAATAGCTGCCGCAACCGGCACTGCCCCAAGTGCCAGGGCGCCGCCGCGCGCACCTGGTTGGCCGAGCGCGAAGCCGACCTGCTGCCGGTCGGCTATTTCCATGTCGTCTTCACGCTGCCCACCGAGGTGGCGGACATCGCCGGGCAGAACAAGGCGATCGTCTACGATCTGCTGTTCCGCGCAGCGTCGGAGACGATGATGACGATCGCGGCCGACACGAAGCACCTCGGCGCCCGCATCGGCATCACCGCCGTGCTCCACACCTGGGGATCGGCGATGACGCACCATCCCCATATCCACATGATCGTGCCAGGCGGCGGCATCTCGCTCGATGGGCAGCGCTGGATATCTTCGCGTCCGGCCTTCCTGCTGCCGGTGCGGGTGCTGGGCGCGCTCTTCCGCCGCCGGTTCCTCACCCGGCTGATCGAACTCCATGAGGCGGGACGACTTACCTTCTTCGGCACCCAGGCCGGTCTCGCTGACCGCCGCCTTTTTCTGCGTCATCTCGCTCCGATCAGGAAGAAGCGCTTCGTGGTCTATGCCAAGCCGCCGTTCTCCGGCCCCGAGGCTGTGCTCACCTATCTCTCGCGCTATACCCACCGGGTCGCCATCTCCAACCGGCGCCTGATTGCGTTCGACGAGACTGGCGTCACCTTCCGCTACAAGGACTACCGCCGCGATGGTCCCGAGCGACAGCGCGTCATGACGCTCACGCCGCACGAGTTCATCCGCCGCTTCCTGCTCCATGTCCTGCCACATGGCTTCCACCGCATCCGCCATTACGGCTTGCTCGCCAGTTCCGCACGCAAGGCCAGTATTGCGCGTGCCCGCGAACTGCTTGCCGTGGCACCGCCGCCGGAGCCTGTCGAAGGGCCAGAACCACTCGATTGGCTGCCACCCTGTCCCTGCTGTGGCGGACGCATGACCATCATCGAGACCTTCGGGCGATGGAGGCAACCCCGCGCGCCACCTCACGCGCCCGCATCAACCGGGAGCACCCCGTCGTGACCCGGCACGGCTTGCGCTCACCTCACGCCGCAACACCACCGTTACGACGAATGCCACCAGGCACGCCCTTCGCCAAGATCAGCGCCACACGACTGAATATCAGCCGTGGCCGGTTCCCGATCCACGCTCCGCCTGGCAAAAAATCTCACTCACCAATTTCCCGCCAACTCCAGCGCCGAGCGGGTTCCGCCATCACCACAACAAGGCAAAACTCGAAATCCCCATAGACCACCGCCGCAGCCACGCGGGTTCGTGCATGGGCGGTTTTCGTACGCCGGCCCATGGCCCAGACGCGCGGCGTACGATGGCCGGCGTCCGAAAACCTTCACCATAGCCGTCCTTTGAGTGAGCGGCGTGATTTCCTTTAGCGGACATTCCATTCTATCGTGCTGGGACGGTCCGAGCAGGATCAAACCAATTTACCTTGCTTCGCATTATTCCGCCTGGACGTTTTCTTTTTTGTCTTGGGCCCAGCGGCTGGAGATGCCGCCTTTAAATCGTCCCCGCTAACAGTTGGATTGGCGCAGACGCGCTTCAACAGGTCCGCCTGCGCCGGCTCTCGCTTTACGAGCATTCCCAGCACATTTAGGACGTTGAGCAATTCGGCTGTGTATTCGGCCAACCAACCTATAGGCTGGATGTGATTGAGGGGCGATGGCGGCCTCTTGTCCCCGATCACTGGCCTGCTGCGGTCGTGACCTCGATACGAGAACCACTGCGTCAGCACTCGCTTACCAGAGACCTCGTAATTCCAGACTTCCGGAGGGACATTTTCGATATACCCTGTGTCAACCTGGATGCGGCGGGTCGATACGTCATAGGACATGTGCTGGGGAGCACTCCCGAGGGGATGGTACCTCCCTTCGGATTTGTGGGACGTTCGGCCGGGGGCAAGCGCGGCGGGCCCGCGGGCCGGCCATCAGAGGCGGACACGTAGCGTTCTCCAAAAGTGTGGAGCCATATGACCGTCTTTCCCAGTGTTGCTCCCTCGATGAATAGGTCGGCATTGGCCGTAATCGGTATCCGCAGGCTGGGCTGGATTAGATCCGGGCCAAACATTGACGTATATTCTGGATGTGCTGCGATAGCCGCAATGTAGGCAAAGAAGTCATCGGCCGACACAGCCTGCCCGTAAAGCGTCGAGAGGTGTCCGATAACTGACGGGCTAACATTCGGCGTCTTTGCAGCGGCATCGCTCCAAAGTGGGAAGACACGTCCCGCGAAGGACCCACGGTAGTGATCGTGGTCGGGGATGAGTGCAGTGAACGTAATTGCAGGTCCAGATGACGGCGAATGACGCATAAGGGCAGTGGCGAAGATCTGGGACTTTGAGAAGCTGTCCCAAAGCGTCGGGTTCGGCTGATTAATCACGCGGCTATCCGGGATAATCCACTGTCGATCGAAAGATCGATATCCATAGCGCGTCGGTTCAATTACCGCTTCACTGTCCTTGGCGACCGAAACATCCCTGTGCTTGTGACCCGTCAGGCCGTCATAGACGACCTTCCCCGCATACTTGTCGCCGAGATCGCCCCCACGATAGTGAGGATGAAACAGGACCTCCTTCTTTTCTCCGTCCTTCTCCGCGATCAGAACATCCCAACGGTCTTCAAGTGTTTTCTTGTCGGGTGCGATCACCCACGTGCGGCCCGGCATTACGCCTGAACCGTTGTAGGAGAAAAGCTCATCTAATCGCGAGTATGTAGCCCAACCTCCTGTGGCCCTGGGCAGGAACGGTGCCCTCCAGTCGGTGGGGCAATCCGCCCATCCAGTTGCGAGGGAGAGTTTGGCTAGGGCTTCAAATTTCGCCTCTCGTGGGCCTACCGGTAGAGCAGCGTGACGGACTGCTGCCGGCGCTTTGGGGTCCTTCGCTCCTGTGCGCGCGACGAGGACTATGCAAACGGGCTGCTGTACGCCTTCGAAGATCCGCGTTGGAACGTCCGGCTGATGGCCATCGGGCGAGCAGTCTATCACCCAAATATCGTCCGCGGTTCGTCGCAGATAATCACGCATGGCCTCAAAGCCTGGGCCATTCAGGAAGCCCGCCACGGTGATGAAGCAAACAACCCCTTTTCGGTCGGGTGCAGTCTGCGGGGTGGGGGCTCCGTCGCCGAAGACTTTCCAGGTCGCCCATCGCCAGAAATAAATATAGAGATTACGCAGATGCTTGGTATGAGCGCTAACGCCCCAAGCGGTCGGCGGAATCCAGAGCGCGAGAGGACCAAGTTTGCCGCCGCTACCGGATTCAATCCAGCCGCCTTTGCCTTTAGCCTTTTCCTTATAGGGAGGATTGCCGATGACAACCGTGATCGGCTCCTGGCGTTTGATCTTGTTGGCCTCGCGTCTTGAAGCTGCGAGGGGTTTGAGAATATGCGGGATATACTCTTTCTCTTCTTCCGGGTTTCCGAGAGTGTTGGTGACATAAAGGCGAAGGTTAACGCCAGCAATAAGGGACTGCGGTGGTCCCGGTTGTTTGGACAGGTCCCGGGAAGAATAAGCTAAGGCTGGTTGCCGGTTGAAGGTTACACCTTTCCCGGAATCAAATTCAATCCTTGCTGTTGTTGGTGCGCTGTAGAGCTTATGGACAGCCGCCGACCTGTGGGCAAGGTGGGGGAAACGCAGAGCGTTTTCCCCGGCTTGTCCATGGGGGACCGCGCTCGCGCGGTCAGGCGGGCATCGGCGCAGCCGACTGTCCACAAATCCACAGCGTCGATGTGCCATCGCGTTATGCCGCCTCCGCCACAGCCGGCCCGGCGTTGCCGAAATAGGCCTCGTCCGGTGTTTGCCATCCAAGCGCCTGGTGCGGGCGTCGCCGGTTGTACCAGTCGAAGAATTCAGCAAAGCTGCGCCTTTGCTCAAGCCCGTTGGCCGCCGGGCGCAGGTAGACCCATTCGTACTTCACCGTCCACCACAGGCGCTCGACAAAGATATTGTCATGGCAGCGCCCGCGCCCATCCATGCTGATCTCGATCCCATGATCCAACAGCACCCGCGTGAACGTGTCGCTCGTAAACTGTGAGCCCTGGTCCGTGTTAAAAATTCCGGGCTTGCCGTACCGGACAAGAGCTTCATTGAGTGCGTCGACGCAGAACCCGGTCGTCAGGGTGTTCGACAACCGCCAGGACAGAACCCGCCGCGTCGCCCAATCGATGATCGCAACAAGATACAGAAATCCCCGGCGCATCGGGATGTACGTGATGTCGCTCGCCCACACCTGGTTCGGCTGGTCGATCGTTTTGTCGCGCAGCAGATACGGATAGATTTTATGCTCAGGGTGCGGCTTGCTGGTGTCCCGCTTCGGCCTGATCGCGCACAGCCCCAGCTTGCGCATCAGCCGTCGGACGCGCCGACGCCCCACCGAAATCCCCTCGCGCGACAGCGCCACTTGCAGCCGCCGGCTGCCATACACTGGATGTTCCGTGAAAATCCGGTCGAGCCGGTTCAGCAGACCGAGTTCCGGCGCAGAGATCGGCCGAGGCTGGTAATAGAAGCTGCTGCGCGCGATCCCGAGCAGCGTGCATTGCCGGCCTACGGACAGCCCCGCCTCCGGCGCGATCATCGCCCGCCTCTCAGCAGTCGGGAGATGGCGGGCTGCCCGGCAAGAAAATCGCGTTCGACCTGCAACTGACCGATCTTGCGGTGCAGATCGTCGATCACTTTCTGTGTGTCCTCGGCTCCCGCCGCCTTGTGGCCACGCGCAAACAGCTCACTCGCACGCTTCATCAGCTCCTGCTTCCAGGTGCTGATCATTGTCGGATGGACACCGAATTCCGACGACAGCTCCGCCAGGGTCTTCTCCCCCGACAGCGCCGCCATCGCCACGCGCGCCTTGAAGTCCGCGCTGTGCTGCTTCCTCATTACACCCACGTCTCGCCTCTTATGGAACCGGTCAGCCCTAAGCTTATCCCGCTGTCCAGAAAACCGGAGCCGCCGCAGGACTTCTTGGCAAGGAGAAGGTCGAGAACCTCCGCGAGAAGACGAAGCTGGGCGACAGCGAACGGTCCGAACTGCATTTCAAAGCCGATGACCCGTTTGAGAGCGGACTCGATGACGCCGGGTACGGCTCCGGCACCCTGGTCCGACTCCGCGATCGCTGCGATCCGACGCAATACACCAAGCAGATACGTTCCCGTCCCCATCGCAGGATCTGCCAATGTGACGTCAGGGGATGCGAGGCCGTCCGGAACAGCGAATCGCGACAGATCGTGCAATACGTCGTCGACAAGGCGGACCATCGCGGTGACGACTTCCGGTGGCGTGTAATATGACCCCGTTTGCTTGCGCAACGTGTTGTCGTATATCTCCAGGAAGTGCTCGTAGAAATATAGCCACGCCTCCGGATCACCCTTTCCGATTACAGCCCAGTCGACCACGCTGAGAACGCGCGTGAGGGTGCCGAGGGACGTATTGAGGGCGTCCTGGCTATCTACGTCGTCGGTAAGGACGCGAAAGGCAGCACCAATGACCGTGTTCGTCTTGCGGAGCAGATTTCCGACGTTATCAAGTCCCGCAGTGAGGGCAATATTCTGGGGGCGGGCCATGAGCAGGCCGAACGTAATCGCCTGTGCGTAGCCGTCAGCGAACTGCGCATTCGTCGCCTCCGGAAACAGGAATTTGCGCCAATCTTCAGCAAGGGCGGTCAGCGCAGGACTTCCCAAGGCCATTTGCTCCGTGACTTCATCACGTAGCAGTCGGCATAGCTTCGCGCTGACCTCCGCGAGTGCGCGTGCGCTGGTAGGGGCAACCGGCTTCCACCGCAGGAAATCCGAAAACAGCGCCTGCAGACCTGTTGGCGCCGCCAGCTTCGCACCGGCAGTCTCAACATCCCCCTGTAGCTTGATGATCGCTCCCTGCGGCTTGCCGTCGCGCCAGAGCGAGAAGGCGTTGCCGTCCGTGTAGATCAGATTCGGGAGGGACTTGAGTTTATCCCACTGCTTCTTGTCGTGCTCGTCCTTCAGCTTGCGCGGGTCCGCGCCCTTGCCCGGCCTTGACCTCGATGAACCCGACGAGCGCGTTGGCGACCGTGACGGCGAAATCTGGCCGGGTCTTTAGGGCCGACAGGGTCGCTTCGCCCACCGCGACCACATCGCCGGCCTTGAAGGCCAAGATGCCGGCGAGATCCGCTATGAGCGCTTCCAAGGGCGCGCGCAGCTGGTCTTCGGGGGCGCCTGAAGCGCCCTTGCTGGACAGCTTCGCTTTTAGGGAGAGGCCGAATCGGGAAACGGCGTCGGCTAGAGTGTCTTTCGATTTCAATGGGCAGCGTCCCTGCGAATCGTCCTATTGGTTAACGTACAGGCTACTGGTTAACGTACATGCTACCTACGATCGTCGCCAATCTGGGGTCAGAGACGGCCAGAGGGGCTGCGTTACGGTGCCGTCGCAGAAGTGGTTGAAATTCAAGGTGGTGTAGTCTCCGGCTGAGACAACAAGCCGACTCGGCGGTGAGACGCCGAAGGAGACCACACCATGGACAAGGATAGCAGAAACGCCGCCACCGAGTCGCGGACCTTCCTCGGCGAGGCGTGGTTCGATCCGATCGAGCTGGGCATCCGGGAGCGCATTCGCGGCTTCATCGAGGTGCTGGTGGATGAGGAGCTGAACGACGCGCTGGGCCGTGCACGCTACCAGCGGCCGAGGCAGACAGTGGACGCCGAGCCGGCGGGGGCGAGAGTCGGGTATCGCCACGGTCGGCGGAAACGCCAACTGCTCGGCTCATTCGGGCCGGTGACGATCAGCGTGCCGCGAGCGCGGCTGACCTGCGACGATGGCACGAGCCAGGAATGGCACAGCAAGGTGTTGCCACGCTATGCGCGAATGACACGGCAGGTCGAGGCGCTGATTGCCGGCGCCTACTTGTCCGGCAGCAACACGCGCCGGGTGCGGCGAGCGTTAGCAGCGCTGTTCAAAGGTGCAGTTTCGAAAGATACTGTGAGCCGGGTCTGGCGGAAAGTGCAGGCCGCCTGGGAGGCGTGGTGCCGCCGCTCGCTGGCGGAACAGGACGCCGTGCGGCTGATCCTCGATGGCACGGTGGTACGGGTGCGGCTCGACCGCAAGGCGACGTCGATCTCGCTGCTGGTGGTGCTGGGTATTCGCCGTGATGGCCAGAAGGTGCTGCTGGCGGTGCGCAACATGGGTGGCGAGAGCGAGGCGGCCTGGCGCAGCCTGCTCGATGATCTGATCTCACGCGGTCTGAAGACCCCCGGCTTCGTCATCATTGATGGCGCGTCGGGGCTGGAGAAGGCACTCGGTCTAGTGTGGCCGGAGGCTTTGGTGCAGCGCTGCACGGTGCACAAGCATCGCAACCTTCTGGCGCACGCTCCTGAGCGGCTGCATGAAGAGATCTCGAGCGACTACAACGGCATGATCTACGCCAAGACAGCGAAGGAGATCGAAGCGCGCCGCAAGTCGTTCATCCGCAAGTGGCGACTGAAATGCCGCGCCGCGGCGGACAGCCTGGAGGAAGCCGGAGACCGGCTGTTCACCTTCACCCGGTTGCCCGAAAGCCAGTGGCGATCGGCGCGTACCACCAATGCGATCGAGCGGCTGCACGAGGAGTTCAAGCGCCGCATCAAGACGCAGACCGTCCTTCCATCAGCGGAAACCGCGGCCATGCTGTTCTGGGCGCTGTTGGCCTCCGGCCAAATCACCATGCGCAAGGTGGACGGATGGCAGACACTCGCCGAGGCGCCTGCTCCTCAATGCATTGATCTCGCTGCATAACGCGATAAGCTGAGCCCGCCGGAGACGACGCTACGCAAATTTCCACCAACTCTGCGACACGACCCTGCGTTACGTGACCGGGAACCGACGCTTCCGTTTCTGGCTCTCCCAGACAGGCCGCTTGGTCCTGCGATCCTCAAGCTCCGGTGTGAATGTCCGTTCGGGTGGACCCTGCTGGGACGCACGTCAGCTTTGGCATTGCAGCCAACCAAAGCGGCCGGTCCGCTCCCGGCCATACCAAGCCACCAGACGAATGGCCGATTTTCGGATCAGTTCTCCAGAAGCGGACCGACCGGAGTCCACCCGAAGCGGTCATCAGGCAGGGCGTCAGGTATAAGCTATGCCAAGCGCTGACAAGAATGACCCGCAAGTGGGCGGCCACCACATCCGCCGTAGCGCGGAGAAGACCATTCGTATCACACGACAGGAATGCGGCGCGCTATCCCGTGCGGCGCCTGACTTGCTCTGACCCTTCCGCGGGCCGGCAACGCCCTCACCCCGTAATCTTCGCCACCTCCGCCGGCGACTTCTGCACCAGCGCCCCATAATCCTTCATCAGCGTCTCGCTGATCCGTCCCGGCGTGAAAGTCAGCCCGTCGATCTCCCGCACCGGCGTCACCTCGGCCGCCGTCCCCGCCAGGAACACCTCGGTCGAGCGCCGCATTTCCTCCGGCTGGATCGGCCGCTCCACCACCTTCATTTGCCGGTTCTTCGCCAGCGCCATCACGCTCCGCCGGGTGATTCCATCCAGGAAGCAGTCCGGGACCGGCGTGTGCAGTTCGCCGTCAAAGACGAAGAAGATGTTGGCCCCCGTTGCTTCCGACACCAGCCCGCGCCAGTCCAGCATGAGAGCATCGGCGAACCCCTCGGACTCCGCCTTATGCTTCGAAAGCGTGCCGATCATGTAAAGCCCAGTCGCCTTCGCCGCCGTCGGCGCGGTCTCCGGCGACGGCCGCTTCCACGCTCCCATGCCAAGCCGGATGCCGGCCATCCGATCGTCCCCGAAATAGCTCGGCCACGGCCAGACGGCGATCGCCAGGTGGATCTTCGTGTGCTGCGCCGAGACCGCCAGCATCTCCGACCCCCGCCAGGCGATCGGTCGCACATAAGCGTCGGTCAGCCCGTTCGCCTTAAGCGTCTCGTAGCAGGCCGCGTCAATCTGATCGGCCGTGTAAGGAATCTCGAAGCCCAGGATGCGGCCCGAGTTCAGCAGCCGCTGCGTATGGTCGCGCAGCCGGAAAATATTGCCGCTATAGGCCCGTTCGCCTTCGAACACCGCTGAGGCATAATGCAGCCCGTGCGTCAGAACATGCAGCTTCGCGTCGCGCCAGGGCACCAGGGCGCCGTCCATCCAGATCCAACCGTCGCGGTCGTCGAAAGGAACTAGCGCCATTGGTCGTATCCTCGCAACTTTATTGCTCCAGCCTTGCGCACGCTATAATGCAGCCCCAGATACGTCAACAGTTCTGCCGCATGCCCAAGGAATGTCTGCCATGCCGGACCCGAGAGGCGACAGCATGAGCGCCACCCACCGCACCGTCCCGACGCTGGCCGAATCGAGGCACCCCCCCGCGCTCCAGCCAACCGCGCAGCCAGCCGGCGCCAATCTGCTCTTCCTGCGCGAGGAAGAGATCCGGCTCGCCCAGGACCTGCTGTTCTTCGCCTATCGCGACTTCACCAACGCTGCCGACGTGATCCTGAAGGAGCTCGATCTCGGCCGGGCGCATCATCGCGCGCTGCACTTTATCGGCCGCAACCCTGGCATCACCGTCTCCGATCTGCTGGGCATCCTGCGGATCACGAAACAGAGCCTCGCCCGGGTGCTGTCCGTCCTGGTCGAGCACGGATATGTGTCCCAATCCCCTGGCAGTGCCGATCGCCGCCAGCGACTTCTCACGCTCACCCCGGCCGGCCAGGCGCTGGAACGGCGGCTGTTCGAGCGACAGAAGGAACGCCTCGCGGCGGCCTATCGTGAAGCCGGCGGCGCCGCGGTCGATGGCTTCCGCCGGGTAATGCGCGCCATTATGGACGACAGCGCCCGCGCCTATCTGGACAATCCGGAAACGCTCGGCCGGGAGCCGCGCGTCCGCGGCGTCTGATCATGGGCGAAGCCGCGCACATCCTGGTGGTGGATGACGACGCCAGGCTGCGCACCTTGCTGTCGCGCTACCTGGCCGAACAAGGCTTCCGCGTCACCACCGCCGAGAACGCCGCCGATGCGCGCGCCAAGCTCCGCTCGGTCAGCCCCGATCTTCTGGTGCTCGACATCATGATGCCCGGCGAGAACGGGCTTGCGTTGACCGAGTCCCTGCGCCGCGATGATAGCCAAGGACCTCCGGTCCTGCTGCTGACCGCCCGCGGCGCGCCCGAGGATCGCATCGCCGGCTTCGAGGCAGGGGCGGACGACTATCTCGGAAAGCCCTTCGAGCCGCTTGAGCTGGTTTTGCGCATCCGCGCCATGCTGCGCCGCGTTGCCCACGCCCAACCCGAGACGCCGGTCGGCCCGGTGCAGCTTGGTGTCGTGGAGTTCGACCCCGAGCGAGGCGAGCTGCGTGGCTCCAATGCCACGACCCGGCTGACCGGCGGCGAGGCGGCCCTGCTCGCCACCCTCGCCCGCAGGCCGAACGAAGTGCTGTCGCGGGAAGAGATCGCCACCGCGCTGTTGATGGACGAGGCCGGGGAGCGCGCGATCGACGTCCAGGTGACGCGGCTTCGGCGCAAGATCGAGGTGGACCCGCGCGAGCCACGCTTCCTGCACACCGTCCGTGGCCGCGGCTACGTGCTGAAGCCGGGGACCTGATGGGCCTGCCACTGCCCTTCGCGCGCGTGGTCAAGCGAGTTCTACCGCGCTCGCTGCTCGGGCGCAGTCTGCTGATGATCCTGATTCCGTTGGTGCTGCTGCAGGCGGTGGCGCTGCAGGTTTACTACGGCAGCCACCTCGATCTGGTGTACCGCCGGCTCTCGTCGGATGTGGCGGGCGAAGTCGCGTTCACGATGCAACTCATGGACCGTTATCCCGGAACGGCCAATTCGAATTGGATCCTCGACGCCGCGCGCCTCCAGTTCGGCCTCGACGTCCGACTCGAGCCCGACGCTCACATCGCGCCGCATCGCCGCTCCAATGTGTTTGGTCCGGCGGATGATGACCTGGAAGCAGCGTTGCGCGAACGACTGGACGCTCCCTTTACGATGGACTGGAGCTACGATCCGCAATCGGTGCTGATCCGGATCCAGATGCCGGACGGTGTGCTCGACGTGCAGGCCCCGCGCAAGCGGGTCGATCTTGGCGCGCTGTTCCTGTTCGTCGCCTGGGTGCTTGGTACGTCGACGCTGCTGTTCGCCATTGCCGCGTTGTTCATGCGCAATCAGGTGCGCGGCATCCGGCGCCTTGCCGATGCGGTCGAGGCGTTTGGCATGGGCCGCGACCCGGGCCCGATCCGTCCCGAGGGCGCGACGGAAGTGCGGCGCGCCTCCACCGCTTTCAACCGGATGCAGGAACGCATCCGCCGCTTCCTGACCCAGCGCACCGAGATGCTGGCCGGCGTCTCGCACGACCTGCGCACGCCGCTTACGCGTATGCGGCTCGCCCTGGCGATGCTACCGCCGCAACGGGAACTGGCCGATGACCTTGCCGAGATCGCCGCCGACGTCGAGGAGATGGAGCGGATGATCGAAGGCTATCTCGCCTTCGCCCGCGGCGAGGGCAGCGAGCAGGCAGAAGACGCCAACCTGTCGGCCATTCTTGAAGAGGTCGCGGCTGGCGCACGGCGGTCGGGTGCGGAGGTGGAACTCGACGTACCGGCGGAACTGACCCTGAAGCTGCGCGTCGGGGCGGTTCGCAGGGCGCTGACCAACCTGGTGGATAATGCGAGGCGACATGCGCATCGCGTGGTCCTCGCTGCGATGGCAGGCAACCGCGCGGTGCAGGTCACGGTCGATGACGACGGGCCTGGCATCCCGCTCGAGCGGCGCGAAAGCGTGTTCCGCCCGTTCGAAAGCGACGCCGCCGGCGGGACCGGCCTGGGGCTGACGATCGCCCGCGACATCGTTCGCGCGCATGGCGGGGAGATTGTTCTGGAGGACAGCCCGCTCGGTGGACTCAGGGCGAGGATACGGCTGCCCGTCTGACACCAGCGCGGATGACACCTCTCCCGCCCTGCGGGAGAGGTCGCCGCGCGGCCGCGCGGCCGCGCGGCGGGTGAGGGTGCCGGGACTGCGACACGTTGCAAATTCCGGCCACCCTGAAAGCACTTCGGGTAACACCGGCACCGCGATCAGCGCGCGCGGACCCCCGCCAGGAAGCGATCGATTTCGTGGCTCAGCGTTTGCGCCTGACCGGCAAGTTTGGCCGCCGAGGTGACCACCACATTGGCTGCCTCGCCCGTATCTCCTGCCGCCTGGGTAACACCGGCGACACTCGCCGAGACCCCACGCGTGCCAAGTGCGGCCTGCTGCACATTGCGGGCAATCTCGCGTGTCGTCGCATCCTGCCGCTCGATGGCAACACCGATTGTGGCGGCAATCTCGCTGATACAACCGATCGTGGTCGTGACGCCTTGCATCGCGGCAACCGCATCGTTCGTCGTGTTCTGGATCTCGCGGATTTGTGCGGCAATATGCTCGGTCGCCTTCGCTGTCTGAGTAGCGAGCGTTTTGACCTCGCTCGCCACCACAGCAAAGCCCCTGCCCGCCTCACCCGCGCGCGCAGCCTCGATTGTTGCGTTCAGAGCCAGAAGATTGGTTTGTCGCGCAATATCACTGATCAGTTGGACCACGTCGCCGATTTGGCGCGCGGCAGTTGCAAGCCCTTGCACCTGCTGATTGCTGCGCTCCGTCTCAGCCACCGCCTTCGCCGTAACATTGGCGGAGTCCAGGATGCGGTGGCCGATCTCGGAGGCCGAGACCGACAGTTGCTCGGCGGCGATTGCGACGGACTCGACGTTGGTCGCCGCTTGTGTCGAAGCATCTGACGCGGCGGCGGCTTGCCGCTTTGTCTCGTCGGCCGTGCTTACCATGCTCTCGGCAACGGACTGCATCATGCTCGCGGCGCCGGCGACCGAATCGACGACGCTCCGGACACTGGACTCAAAGCTCTCCGCCAACGAAAGAAGCTCGGCCCGTCTCTGTTCGGCCATCTGCTGCCGCTCTGTCTCGGCCGCTTTCTCCAGGGTCCGGGCCGTGCGGCTATTGTCGCGGAATACCACGAGCGCGGCCGCCATCTCCGTGATCTCGTCATGCCCGCCCTGCGGAATGACCGCGTCCAGATTGCCACCGGCAACTTCGGCCATGCTGGCACGCAGCAAAGAGAGGCGCTGCACGACGCTGCGTCCGATCGCGAATACGGCGATGACGAGGGCGAGCAGCATGCTGGCGGCCGCGAGCACAATCAGAAGAAGACGGCCACGGGCGATGGCCTGCGCAACCGCCTCTGTCGCCGTATGAGCGCGCGTCTGGTTGGCATCGACCACCGAGCCAACCTGCTGCTCCAGTGCCGCCGCCAAGGTGTGGTTTGCGGCGAGCTCGCTCTCGCCCTGCGCCGCCGCTTCAAGCTCTGCGCTACGCAGTTCGAAGATGTTCCTGTCGCCGCGACCCAACCGCCTCTGTCGCCGTATGAGCGCGCGTCTGGTTGGCATCGACCACCGAGCCAACCTGCTGCTCCAGTGCCGCCGCCAAGGTGTGGTTTGCGGCGAGCTCGCTCTCGCCCTGCGCCGCCGCTTCAAGCTCTGCGCTACGCAGTTCGAAGATGTTCCTGTCGCCGCGACCGTAGCTCAACAGATCAGCCACTGCCGAGCTCAGTTTGGGCGCCGCGGAAATGCCCTTCAGAGCAGCAATCGACTTCTCCAGGCGGCCGGCGCTCGCCCGGAACCGATCGTGCACCGGGGGAAGCAGATCCTTCTCCGGGATGTTGGCCGCCTCGATCAGAAGCCCCAGAACGAGATTAGCATCCGCGTGCAGGTCGAACAGCGCCTGCAGCTCAGGGAGCTGCTTGTTGCTGAGGTCATTGAGACGGTCCTGCAAGGCGTTCGGCGAGCCGCCTTGGGGGATAGTTTGCAAGCCGGTGACGAGATCGAAAGTCGCGTCATCGACCAGCGGAGCTATCATTTTGGCGAGGGTCTCGTAGGACGCCCGGATTTTGGCAACCGTCGAGTTCCGCTCGGTGTTCAGTGCCAGGCGCCGCGCGACGGATTGAGCCAGCTCGTCCAGATTGTGACCAAGCTCGTTCGCCGTCTTGTGCAGTGGAGCTATATCAGTGGTGTTGCCGGAGTTTCGTGATAATGCATTGATGTCATGATCGAGCTGGCCCGGCAGCGATGTCAGCGTACGCTGGACTGCTTGCCGCTGCGTCTCATCGCTTGCGGCCAGCAACAACGGCGCAGCGGCGACGATTTCGGCGCTCGTCTTCGAAAGCCGCGATGACAGGCTCATTGCCGGCAGGTTTTCATCGGTGATGCGAGCCATCATGCGCGCGATGCTCTCGTACGAGAACACGCCGATAAGACTCCCAGCACCGTCATGGCGGCGATCGTGCCAAAGGCCAGGAAAAGCTTGGCGCGGATACCGGTTGCGCGCCGTCCGATCCCGCCCCGCCCTCTAGCCCACTTCCGCGGCCACTGGAGGAGTGAGCCGATACGCATCATCGTGGATCAGCTATTCGGCTTGGACAGCTTATCGACCGACTTCAGCGTCCCGTCGCTTTGCACGACAGTGAGGAAAACCTTGCTCGATCCGCGGTTGTTACCGGGGCCGTAGCTCAGCGTCATGCCGTCGAGATCGAAGGTGCCGGTCTTCGTGATGGCTTCCAACAGAGCTTGGCGGGTGACCTCGCCCGGGATTTTGCCAAGCGCCGCGGCCACCATGCGGCCAACGATGTAACCTTCGAGAGAGACGAATCCCGGCTGAGTATTTGGATTAACGACCTTCAGAGCTGCCTGATAGCGAGCGACGAGGCCGATCGACGTGTCCCAAGGGAAAGGAACCACTTCGGTGACCACCACCCCAGCGCCGTCCGGGCCGAGCTCCTTCGCCAAGGCTTCGCCATCGACGAAGGAAATATTGACGAACGTCGCATCCATCCTGATCCTGCGCGCAAGCTTGATAAACTCGGAGCTCGGCTTATACGCACCGATCATAATGACGGCCTGGGGATCGCCCTTGCGGATCGAGAGCAGTGCGCTCTTCACCGCGGTGGTGTTGCGCTCGTATGTGCCCTCTGACACCAGGGACATTTTGCGTTTGTCGAGCGCGCGCGTGACACCCGCGAGTTCGGCTTGCCCATAGGCGTCATCCTGATAGAATATAGCGATGCGACTGACCCCGAGATCCTGGGTCAGGTGTTCCACCATCGTCTCCGTTTCCTGGAAATACGACGCGCGCACGTTGACGACGTCAGTCTTGGATGGATCGCGTAGAAACTCCGCGCCGGTGAAAGCGCCGATGAACGGCACGCCGGATTCGGCGGCGATCGGCTGGACTGCGGCGGAAGTAGGCGTTCCGACGGCGCCGATAAGGGCGAAGACCTTGTTATCGTTTATTAGCGTTTTGGCGGCGGCGATGGCTCTGTCCGGCTCGTAGCCATCGTCCAGCGAGGTCAGGTCGAGCGTGTGTCCCTTGATGCGGCCGGCTTGGTTAGCCTCATTGAAAGCCGCGAGCAGACCGGCACGCATACCTTGGCCGAGAGCGGCGGCGGGACCGTCGAGGGCCGCGACTTGGCCGAACAGAATTTTATTCGCGGTGACTCCGTTCTCGGCGTTGGCTGTGGACCCCGTCAGTGCCATGGCAGCGAGGCTGAGGATCGCCGCGAAAAGACGGCCCGTTCGCATCTTTATTCCCCCTGTGGTCGAACCATCCGGGACGGCGGCCGTCCGGAACGGCTGTTGCTAGGGGGTGGCTATATGTGACTTCCCTTAAAACTTTATTGGCATTTGCGGCCCCTCGGGATCCCCCGCGCGCATCGCGACGCTCGCTTGGCGGCGATGATCCCTGCCGTCACGGCCGGCCCCACCGTCACGGCCGGCACGCCAGGTCTGGGCTAGCCCGATGCTCGTCAGAGTGTCGCAACCAGCGCGGCAAGCTGGTCCGCGCACCGTCCCCAGCCTTCGTGAAAGCCCATCTTCTCGTGGGCTTCGCGGTCGGCAAACCGTCCTCTGCTTCTCGCCGTCCTCGGAGAGCTTCTCCCACAATTGATCGACTTCTTCCTGCGTCTCGCAGGTGGCGAAGAACGATATCGCCGGCGAGAAGGCGAATTGCGGGCCGCCGTTCGGTCAACGCTAGGGGTCGCCATCGGCCGCGCGCTATTGTGGAACGTCAAGGTGCTGATCATGGACGAGCCTACGGCGGCCCTCGGCGTGCCGGAGCAGCGCAAGGTGAGCAGCCTGAAAGCAGCAGGCAAGTCGGTGATCTTCATCTCCCACAGCGCGGCAAGGGGACCGCGAGCATAGATCAGGACGAGGGTGGGCTGCGCGCCGATTACGAGACAGTCCGGTTGGAGACGCGGTTGGCCCTTAAGCAGGCTGCACTCCATACCATATGGCGCTGCTGCTCCACGACCTCGCGGCGTGGTCCACTCAGCAGCCCAGCTTCGCCACCAATCTCCCGATTCCCCCATCATCTAGTGCTCTGATCCTAACGGACGATTCCCAAGTCGGCGCGACCGTGCAATTCTGTTGGCATGAGCAAGACAGAGGCATGTATCTGGCTGTCGCCTGCGGATCGGGCGACGCTGCAAGGTTGGATTTCCGGGCGGAACACGCCGCAGAAGTTGGTCTGGCGGGCGCAGATCGTGCTGCTGTCGGCAGCGCGGCTTGGCCTGATGGCGATCACGCGCTCGGTCGGCAAGAGCAAGGTGACGGTCAGCCGTTGGCAGGAGCGCTACCTGGCCAAGGGGATCGATGGCCTGCGGCGCGACGCCACCCGCCCGGGGCGTAAGCCGCCGCTGACGGCCGAGACGATCCAGCAGGTCATACACAAGACTCTGCACGAGAAGCCGCCGGCCGGCACCCACTGGAGCATCCGCAAGATGGCCGCCGCCAGCGGCCTCAGCTACACCAGCGTCCAGCGCATCTGGAAGGCACACGAGCTCAAGCCGCATCGGGTAAAGACCTTCAAGCTGTCGAACGACAAGCGGTTCGTCGAGAAGGTGCAGGACATCGTCGGCCTCTACCTTAATCCTCCGGAGAAGGCATTGGTGTTCTCGGTGGATGAGAAGAGCCAGATCCAGGCACTTGACCGCACGCAGCCCGGCCTGCCGCTCAAGAAGGGGCGTTGCGGCACCATGACGCATGATTACAAGCGCCACGGCACTACCACGCTATTCGCCGCCCTGGAGGTGGCCACTGGCAGGGTCATCGGCCAGTGCATGCCGCGTCACCGTCACCAGGAGTGGCTTAAATTCCTGCGCCGGATCGACGCCGAGACACCGAACCACCTCGATGTGCATCTGATCGCGGACAACTACGCCACACACAAACACGCCAAGGTCCGGGCTTGGCTAAAGCGACACCCGCGGTTTCACATGCATTTTACCCCGACCTCGGCCTCCTGGCTCAATCAGGTCGAACGGTTCTTCGGCCTGATCACCGGGGACCGCATCCGCCGTGGCGTGTTTAAAAGTGTCGCGGCATTGGTCACGGCGATCCGGGATTACTTGCAGCGTCATAATGCCGATCCCAAGCCCTTCGTGTGGACCGCCTCCGCTGCCGCTATCCTCGAGAAGGTCGCACGTGGGCGACAAGCGTTAGAGTCACAACACTAGCTGGTTTCGAGCTGATCCATGGTACACGCACGAGGCTCTTTATCGTCCCGCCACCTGAGAAGCCGCGCGCCATGTCGGAAGCGACCATCTTCAACATGGTCTGCACTGACTTCCGCCACCAGTCGCGGCTGCAATGGCACCGCCGTTCGTTCTCGCGCCGACCACCGACTTCTGCCGCCAGGTAAATTGCCGTCGAAGCCGGGGCCGCCGACCAGTGGCTCGAGCAGCTTGGCCATTTCCGCCCCCTGCTGCCCGACGCCGCACCGGCCGACATAATTCAGTCGGCCGGCTTCGTCGTAGAGCCCCATCAACAGATACTCCACCGATCGCGTGCCGGCTTTGTAGTACAGACCTCCCACGACACAGTCCACCGTGCGCCACAGCTTGAATTTTTGCATCGCTCGCTGGCCCGGCTGATACGGAAGGTCGAGACGTTTGGCGACGATTCCGTCCAACCCATGACCGAGTTGCTTCAACCACGACCGCGCGGTGTTGGTAGATGTCGTTGCTCTCGAAATTACGAATTGGGACGACTGCCCGACTTGCTCGAAGAATGATACCAGCGCGGCACGCCGGTCTCGAAACTGCAACTCCATCAGGGACCGACCCTGCTGATCCGCCAACAGGTCGAACGCCACGAAACAGGCCGGATGCTCCTTCGCCAGTTTGCTGACCCGGGAAGCAGCGGGATGAAGCCGTAGCTGCAGTGCGTCGAAAGGCAGATCCGGAATGACAAGCTCGCCGTCCAGTACCAAGCGAGCAACCGGCAACGAGCGTGCGGCTGCCACGATCTCCGGGAAATATCTTCCTAGTGTTGTGACTCTAACGCTTGTCGCCCACGTGCGACCTTCTCGAGGATAGCGGCAGCGGAGGCGGTCCACACGAAGGGCTTGGGATCGGCATTATGACGCTGCAAGTAATCCCGGATCGCCGTGACCAATGCCGCGACACTTTTAAACACGCCACGGCGGATGCGGTCCCCGGTGATCAGGCCGAAGAACCGTTCGACCTGATTGAGCCAGGAGGCCGAGGTCGGGGTAAAATGCATGTGAAACCGCGGGTGTCGCTTTAGCCAAGCCCGGACCTTGGCGTGTTTGTGTGTGGCGTAGTTGTCCGCGATCAGATGCACATCGAGGTGGTTCGGTGTCTCGGCGTCGATCCGGCGCAGGAATTTAAGCCACTCCTGGTGACGGTGACGCGGCATGCACTGGCCGATGACCCTGCCAGTGGCCACCTCCAGGGCGGCGAATAGCGTGGTAGTGCCGTGGCGCTTGTAATCATGCGTCATGGTGCCGCAACGCCCCTTCTTGAGCGGCAGGCCGGGCTGCGTGCGGTCAAGTGCCTGGATCTGGCTCTTCTCATCCACCGAGAACACCAATGCCTTCTCCGGAGGATTAAGGTAGAGGCCGACGATGTCCTGCACCTTCTCGACGAACCGCTTGTCGTTCGACAGCTTGAAGGTCTTTACCCGATGCGGCTTGAGCTCGTGTGCCTTCCAGATGCGCTGGACGCTGGTGTAGCTGAGGCCGCTGGCGGCGGCCATCTTGCGGATGCTCCAGTGGGTGCCGGCCGGCGGCTTCTCGTGCAGAGTCTTGTGTATGACCTGCTGGATCGTCTCGGCCGTCAGCGGCGGCTTACGCCCCGGGCGGGTGGCGTCGCGCCGCAGGCCATCGATCCCCTTGGCCAGGTAGCGCTCCTGCCAACGGCTGACCGTCACCTTGCTCTTGCCGACCGAGCGCGTGATCGCCATCAGGCCAAGCCGCGCTGCCGACAGCAGCACGATCTGCGCCCGCCAGACCAACTTCTGCGGCGTGTTCCGCCCGGAAATCCAACCTTGCAGCGTCGCCCGATCCGCAGGCGACAGCCAGATACATGCCTCTGTCTTGCTCATGCCAACAGAATCGCACGGTCGCGCCGACTTGGGAATCGTCCGTTAGGATCAGAGCACTAGCGGCCGGCTCCGACGCGACCGAAGATCGACCTGCTGATCATCGCGGAAAACCAAACAGCGGAAACCGTCATATTTCGGCTCCAGCAGCCAATCGGGCCCGTCTGGCAGTTGGCTGACAGGTTTTGCCTCCATGGGTTCCAGCGTTTGCGGCACCGCGAGCGCCATTCTCCCTAAACCACGGCTCGCCGAGAAGTTGCGGGCTCGCTGCGAGTTGAGGGGCACACAATAGATGTTTCATTTGATTCTAAGCACATTCGAGCGCTCAGCAATCGTGGCGGAAAAACCCGGCCATCCCTTCCCCTGCCGCCAGAGTTTGGCACCCCATCTTTCGCACCGTGAGCCCGGTACTCGCCGCCGTCGATGTACATCTGCACCTGCTACTCTCCCGCGGATGCCCATGGTTCCCACCCCCGAATCCCTCTACTCATCTAGTGTGCGCTTGGCCCTGCCCGATGCCCCCGCCCTGGCCGCCGGCCACGGGCATGCGGTGCTGTTCACGCCCGACGGCGAACTGCTGCGCCTGACCGCCGAGGAGGCCGCCTCGCAGCTCCCCTCGCTCGGCCCGCCAATGCTCGTCCACGGGCCGGCAACGTTCCGCCGCCTCGGCCTCCGCCCCATCCGGTGCCTCGACCTCCTGGAGCTGTTCGCCTTCATCCTGCCCGCGCGCACTGCCACGCCCACGCCGCGCGGCCTCTGTCTGGCCTTGGACCTCGACCCGCCGAGCGGCCTGCAAGCCGAAGCCGCCGCCCTGCCTGAACTCACTGCCATGCTGCTACGTCGCCTCGCCGCCGGCCGCCATCTCGCGCTCAACCGCGACGCCGCCGGCCTTGCCGCCCGGATGGGCCGCGCCGGCTGGGGCTGGGCGCCCTTCGTCACGTCCGCGCTCGGCGAGCCCGAGGCCGCCCCTTCGAGCGAGGCCCTGAAAGTCTGGAAGCGCCTGCCGGAGTGGGAGGACACCGCTCCCCTCCCGCCCCCCTCGGCGCACCCGGTGCCGGAAGCCGAAGCCCGCGCCCGCCTCGCTGCCATGCTCGGCTCCGACGCCGAGCAGCGCCCCGGCCAGTCCGACTATGCCGGGGCGGCTGCCTCGGCGTTCAGCCCGCGCCAGGCGCGTGGCGATCCGCATCTGGTGCTTGCTGAAGCCGGCACTGGGACCGGCAAGACGCTGGGCTACATCGCCCCGGCCAGTCTCTGGACCGAGAAGAATCGCGGTGCGGTGTGGATCAGCACCTTCACCCGCCACCTCCAGCGCCAGATCGACGCCGAGCTGGCCCGCCTTCATCCCGACCCCGTCCAGCGCCGCCGCCGCGTCGTCGTGCGCAAAGGGCGGGAAAACTACCTCTGCCTGCTGAACCTGGAGGACGCGCTGCGTCCGGCCATGACCGGCCTGATGCCGGTCTCCGTCATTCCGCTCGGCCTGATTGCCCGCTGGGCGCTGGCCACTTCCGACGGGGACATCCAAGGCGGCGACCTGCCCGGCTGGATCGCCGAGCTGTTCGGCGCCGGCACCGTGCTTGCGCTGGCGGATCGCCGGGGCGAGTGCATCCATGCCGCCTGTGCCCATTGGCGCCGCTGCTTCGTCGAGCACACGATCCGCCGCGCCCGCGCGGCCGAGCTGGTCGTCGCCAACCATGCCCTGGTCATGACGCAAGCCGCCTGGGGTGGGCTCGACGACGCCACCGTGCCGACCCGTTACGTGTTCGACGAGGGCCACCATCTGTTCGACGCCGCTGACGCCGCCTTCGCTGCCGTGCTCTCCGGGCAGGAGACCGCCGAATTGCGCCGGTGGCTGCTGGGAGCCGAGGGCGGCCGATCGCGCGCACGCGGCCTCGCCTGGCGGATCGGCGAGCTGGTAGCCGGCCGTCCACCGCTGGAAACCATGCTGGATGCCGCCTTGCAGGCCGCCCGCGCCCTGCCGGCACCAGGCTGGACGGCGCGGCTGGCGCAGGACGGACCCGAGCTGGCGGGTCTCGAAGCCAGCCGCCCCAGCCCAGCAGAAGAACTGCTGCGCATGCTGCGCCTTCAGATCCTCGCCCGCACCGCCGGCGCGGAGGAGCCCGCCGGCACGACCCTGGAATGCGACCTTTACCCCGTCTTGCCGGAGCTTCCCGCCGTCGCCCAGCGCCTGGGGCGCGCCCTCTCCCGCATTGCCGAGCCGCTTGCCTTATTGCGCGAGCGCTTGTCCGCCCGCCTCGACGAAGAAGCCGACGATATGGACACCGCCACGCCCAACCGGATCGAGGCCACCTGTCGTTCGCTCACCCGCCGAGCCCTGAACCCACTCGTCGCGTGGCAGTCCATGCTACGCAACATCGAGAACCCGCAAACGGAGCCGGGTGTCCGCCCCGACCACGTGCTGTTCCTCCGCCTGGAACGACGCGACGCCATGGAACGAGACGTGGGTCTGCACCGCCACTGGCTCGACCCGACCGTCCCCTTCGCCGTGACGCTAGCCGCCCCGGCCGAGGGACTTCTCGTCACCTCCGCCACGCTGCGCGATTCCGGCGACATCGACCCGGAAAGCGCGTGGGCGGCGGCCGAGACGCGCGTCGGGGCGCCCCATCTCCCCTCCCCGGCCCTACGGGTCGCGGTCGCCAGTCCGTTCGACTACGCCGCCCAGACCCGCGCCTTCGTCGTCACCGACGTACCGCATGGGGACTTGGCCGCTCTCGCCGCCGCCTATCGCGCGTTATTCCTAGCGGCTGGCGGAGGCGCCCTCGGCCTGTTCACCGCGATCCGCCGGCTCGTAGCCGTGCATGCCCGCATCGCCCCGGAGCTGGAGGCAGCCGGCCTGCCGCTCTACGCGCAACACGTCGATGCGATGGATAACGCCACCCTGGTCGATATCTTCCGCACAGAGGAAGAGAGCTGCCTGCTCGGGACCGACGCCATGCGCGACGGCGTCGATGTTCCCGGCCGCGCGCTGCGGCTGGTGGTGTTCGAGAAAGTCCCCTGGCCGCGCCCCGACATCCTGCACCGCGAACGCCGCATCCATCTCTCAGCCGGCGATCCCAAGGCCTATGACGACCGCGTCGCCCGCCTGCGCCTGCGCCAAGCCTTCGGACGGTTGATCCGGCGCGCCTCCGACCGCGGTGTTTTCGTGCTACTGGACCGGCAGACCCCGGGCCGGCTGCTCTCCGCCTTCCCGGCCGGCGTCGTGGTCCGCCGGGTTGGTCTGTCACAAGCGGTCATGGAGACGCGCAATTTCCTGAACCAACCGGCTCTGCCCGATTGAACCGCCCCGGCGGTTCGACCACGCTCCTGACTCTCGACCGAAGGGAGAACGTTCATGGCTGCGCTATCGGAACTCGATGCGCCCGAGGCGCTGGTGTGCACCATGGTCCTGGTCGCCGCCGCGGACGGCGGCATGACGGACCGGGAGATCGGGGTGATGGCCGCGCAGGTGCAGACCCTGCCGGCGTTCCGACATTTCTCCAGCGACCAGCTCGCGCTGGCCACCGATACGGCAGTGAACCTGCTGCGTGAGGAGGACGGGCTGCGTCATGCCGCAAGCCTGATCCGCGCCGCGCTGAGCCCGAGCTTGCGGGAGACCGCCTATGCGCTGGCCTGTGAGGTGATCGCCGCCGACGAGGTCGCCGGGCAACAGTCGCTGGAGATGCTGGCTTTCGTGCGGACCGAGCTTCACCTGGACCCGTTGGTGGCGGCGGCAATCGAGCGGGGCGTGCGAGCGCGTCACCGGTCGGTGTGACGACGTACAGCCGGTATGCTGGAGTGAGGTAGCCCTGGAGTTTACCCAGTCGCCTTCGATACATTTACAACATTTGGTGCCCTTCCACGCTGCCCGAACGCGCAAAATGCTAGTGTTGCGATCCTATCGCTTCGATCCCCGGCCTCCATCTGGTTCGCGGCCGATCCCGCCATCCCGGTCGGGATCGAAGTGTCAGAGTCAGAACACTAGATAGTGGATAGAACCACGAAGAAGGTGGCGACGTGGCGCTCGTTGTCGCAACCCGAGGCGGCCAAGCAGCGATCGGTTCAATTGGGGAATACCATGAGCAATCCTGAGATCGACGCCATCCGCGAGATTCTGCGAGCACGCCCGCGACCAGTCGGGTTATCGGAACGGCGCGAGCGGCTCGACGCGCTGGGGGCCCGCTACGCCCTGGCATCCGATGTTCGGACCGAACGTGTCGACGCCAATGGTGTGCCTGCTGAATGGACGATTGCACCGGGCGCGGATCAGAACCGCGTTATCCTCTTCCTTCACGGGGGCGGGTACATCTCCGGCTCGATCGAAAGCCACCGTCACATGATCGCCGAGGCCGGCAGACAAGCGCAGGCGCGGACGCTCGCCCTCGGCTATCGTCTGGCGCCGGAGCATCCGTTCCCTGCCGCACTCCAGGACGCACTCGCCGGGTACCGGTTCCTATTGTCCTCCGGCGTCAACCCCAAGCACATTGCGCTCGCCGGCGAGAGCGCGGGCGGCGGGCTGGCGATCGCGACACTGCTCTCGCTGCGCGACGCCGGCGAGCCGCTACCCGCGTGCGTGTGGTGCAGCTCGCCGTGGGTGGATCTCGAAATGATCGGATCAACCATGGTGAGCAAGGCTGCGGTCGATCCACTGATCCAGCTGCAGTACCTAACCGAGCTGGCGACCGCCTATTTGCATGGCGCCGATCCGCGCACGCCGCTCGCCTCCCCGATCCATGCCGATCTGCACGGCCTGCCGCCTCTGCTGATCCAGGTCGGATCGGCCGAGACGCTGTTGAGCGACTCGATCAGGCTCGCAGCCGTCGCCGGCGAGGCTGATGTCAGCGTGACGCTACAGGTATGGCCCGAGATGATTCACGCTTGGCATCTCTTCTACCAGCAGCTCTCGATGGGGCGTGAGGCGTTGGCAGCCGTCGGCGCATTCATCCGCGGACGGTGCTGACTCGGCAAGATCGGCCGAGCAGTGGACGGCGTTGACAGCGTCATAACGGCTCGCCCTCAATCGCCCCACGCGGTGACGCTTACCGTTGAAAGGAACTCCATCATGCACGTTCAGACGATCACCACGCCGGGCGGCGAAGAGCTGGTGCTCATGAGTTGCGCCGATTACGAGGACCTTGTCGATACGCGCGACCATGCCCAGGCAATAGCCGCGCATCGACGTGGCGAGGACGAGGGACTGACCGATGCCGAGATGGACGCCTGGCTTGCTGCTCCGACCCCACTCGCCTTCTGGCGCCGGCGTAGCGGTCTGACGCAAGCCGCGCTCGCTGCCGCCGCAGCTATTTCCCAGCCCTACCTGGCGCAGATCGAGACCGGCGCCAGGACGGGCGATGTGATGGTTTATGCCCGCCTTGCCCGCCGCCTGGGCGTGCATATCGAGGACCTGCTGCCATCAGACGGCTGAGCCCGCGACCGCTCACCCGTCTGGATCGACCGGTGGGTTCGCTCCCCTCACACCGCGCACTCGCTTGCTTCACGCTCTCTCACCCAGCAATCCGGCGGAACGTGCTGAACGCGCAGGGGTGGCAGGCCGCCGACAAACATTCCGACTAATCCTTTGGGCGACCCGCCGTGGCCTTCATCGCTCAACTTCCGATCGTGCAAATTTGGAGATGTCCTCAAGAAGCTTTCGGAGCTCGCTGGGTATTCGTCAGCTCTCACAGCATCTATAATTGCCGTCGAAGTCGCAGGAGATGCCGGTGAGAGCCAATCTCCTGGCCGACTGGTATAAGTCCCGACCACTTCGCGGAGGTACCAGATGCGTCTTCTGCTTGCTGCGGCAACTTGGGCGGTCCTGGCGGCCGGGCCCACCGCCCTCGCCCAGAACGCCCCGGCGCGGGTCGATGATCCAAAGGTGAAGGGCCAGCCCATCGACCACTGCGCCGACATTAACGGCGCGACCGACTGCTCGGCCCGCGGTGAGGCGAAGGCCGCGCTGAAAGCCTGCAATGAGAACGGCTTCACCGATCAGGCAGGCTCGCACTGGCGCACCGCGTCCGGGACTGCGATGCACTACATCACCGAATACGACATGCACGCCGGCGAGGTCGGCGGACGCTGGGCCGAGCAACCGACCAGCGGTACGTTCGACTGGATCGCCTGCAAAAAATAGTCGGGCCGAAAGCTCGTCGGCTCCTGGGGTGGTCCTGGATTGTTGCGTTATGAAACGATCGCGAGGAAATCGCCGCCGTTGGCGTCACGATTGATCTTGCCTCCTGGAACGCAGCGCACGGCTACTGGGTTCGTCCGGTGTTCGGTCCATAAGTGCCGGCCAGGGGTTACCTGACGTGCCACGGCTGGCTGGCCGGCAAAGCCACGTCGGTGGCAGCAGCGTTTTCGCACCTTAATTCTGGCATTGCTCGCGACACGCGCGATCTTCCGCCGCCGCGGCCGCCAAACTGTCGAAATTGGGTTTCAGAGAGTAGGTATAACGCTCCTGCGATGCCCGCTCCGCCCCCAATTCGCGCCACCCGTCTGCTCGGCCTGGACCCCGGCCTGCGCTTCACCGGCTGGGGCGTCATCGAGGCCGAAGGCAACCGCCTGCGCCACCTCGCCGACGGAGTGATCGCCACCGACCATACGCAGGACGTGCCCGCAAGGCTGCGCGCCCTGCACGATGCACTGGCCGCGCTGATCGCTACCCAACGCCCGGACGAGGCCGCCATCGAGGAGACCTATGTCAACCGCAACGGCGCCGCCACGCTGAAGCTCGGCTATGCCCGAGGCGTCGCCCTGCTGTCCGGCGCGCTCGCCGGCATCCCGGTCGCCGAATATGGCGCCATGGCAGTGAAGCTCGCGGTGGTCGGCACCGGCGCGGCGGCCAAGGAACAGGTGCAGATGATGGTGCGCCGGCTGCTGCCCGGCGCCGCCATCCGCCGGGGCGACGCCGCCGACGCACTGGCAGTCGCCATCTGCCACGCGCATCACCGCGCCACCCGCCTCGCGTGGAACCGCAAGGTCGGCGTCGGGTGATCGCCCGCCTCACTGGACGCGTCGCACAGCGCGACGAGGCAAGCTGCATCATCGACGTAAACGGCGTCGGCTACCTCGTGCAGGCCTCGACGCGGACGCTGGCCGCCCTGCCCTCGCCACCGGAACCCGCGGTGCTGTTGATCGAAACGCTGGTGCGCGAGGACGCCATCCTGCTCTACGGCTTCGCCGATTCAGCCGAACGCGACTGGTTCCGCCTGCTGACCACGGTGCAGGGAGTCGGCGCCAAGGTCGCTCTGTCCGTGCTGTCAGCACTGTCGCCGCGCGATCTCGTCACCGCCATCGCCGCCGGCGACCGCGCCAGCCTGACGCGAGCGTCTGGGGTTGGCGCCCGGCTCGCGGTGCGGCTGCTGACGGAGCTGCGCGAAAAGGCCGGTGCCATGCCCTCGGCGCCCGGCGTGGCCACGACCGCGCTGGCGCGCCTGCCGAGCGTGGCCGAGGACGCCGTCTCCGCCCTGGTCAATCTCGGCTACCGCCGCCCGGAGGCACTGCCGGTCGTCGCCCGCGCAGTGGACCGGCTCGGCGAGGCGGCTGGGCTGGACGCGGTGATCCGTGACAGCCTGAAGGAACTCGCGCAACGCACGAGCCAGGCGAATGCGCCATGAGTGACAGCGAGGGCCGCACCGTCTCCTCCGCCCGTCGCGAGGAGGACGCCGCCGAAGCCTCGCTGCGGCCACAGTCGCTGGCCGAGTTCATCGGCCAGACCGCCACACGGGAGAACCTCGCCGTCTTCATCCGCGCGGCACGCGCCCGCGCCGAGCGGAACCCCAACGAAGCGCTGGACCACGTGTTGCTGCACGGTCCGCCCGGCCTCGGCAAGACCACGCTCGCCCAGATTGTCGCCCGCGAGCTCGGCGTCGGATTCCGCGCCACCTCCGGCCCGGTGATCCAGCGCGCCGGGGACCTCGCCGCAATCCTGACAAACCTCCAACCGAGGGATGTCCTGTTCATCGATGAGATCCACCGGCTGCAGCCGGCCATCGAGGAAGTGCTCTACCCCGCCATGGAGGATTTCCAGCTCGACCTGATCATCGGCGAGGGGCCGTCAGCGCGCTCGGTGCGCATCGACCTAGCACCGTTCACCCTGATCGGCGCCACCACACGCGCCGGCCTGCTGGCGACGCCACTGCGCGACCGGTTCGGCATCCCGCTGCGGCTCGTGTTCTATACCCCGGCCGAGCTCGAAATAATCGTCCGGCGCGGCGCCGAGAAGCTCGGCGTCGATCTGACCCAAAACGGCGCCGCCGAGATCGCCCGCCGCTCCCGCGGTACCCCGCGGATTGCCGGACGTCTGCTGCGCCGGGTGCGCGACTTCGCGGCGGTCGGCGGCTCGGCGACGGTGGACCGCCAGGTGGCAGACGCCGCCCTGACCCGGCTCGAAGTCGACGCCCTCGGCCTTGACGCCATGGATCGGCGCTACCTGCTGCGCATCGCGGAACACCATGCCGGCGGTCCCGTCGGCGTCGAAACGCTGGCCGCCGCCCTGGCCGAGGCCCGCGACACGCTGGAGGACGTGATCGAGCCGTTCCTGATCCAGGAGGGGCTCGTGCTGCGCACCAGCCGCGGCCGCATGCTGGGAGAACCCGGCTGGCGCCATCTCAACCTCCCGGCGCCCGCGCGTGTCCCCGACCAGTTCGATCTGCTGCGGGACGATGGATGAGCGGCAATCCCGTCGCCACCGTAGCGGAAGGCAGGCATCACTACCGCTTACGTGTGTACTACGAGGATACGGACGCGGCGGGCATCGTGTACCACGCGAACTATCTTCGCTTCGCCGAGCGGGCGCGCACCGAAGCCCTGCGGGATCTCGGGATCGCCCATGCTGAACTGCTGCGCGAGTACAATCTGATGTTCGTGGTGCGGCGCATCAAAGTGGACTATCTCCGCCCCGCCCGACTCGACGAGTCGCTCGAGGTGGTGACCGAGCCGGTGTCGATGCGCGCAGCCGCCCTGGTGCTGCGGCAGGACGTGCAGGGTCCCGCTGGCTCGTGCGCCGTGTTGGAAGTCGAACTGGCGTGCGTGCCGCCGGGTGGCCACTGGCCGGCGCGTATCCCGTCGCGCTGGCGGACGGTGTTGAGTGACATGCAGGCGGCCCGGCCGGCCGGCCAATAGGAGTAGATGCGGTGGATCGGGCAGTCGATGCGGTGAGTCTGGGAGCGACGACCAGCGATCTGTCGCTCTGGGGGCTGTTTCTCGAGGCCGATATCCTGGTCAAGATCGTGATGGTCGGCCTGCTCGCCGCCAGCGTCTGGGTCTGGGCCGTGGTGTTCGAGAAATGGTCCAGCCTGCGCAAGGTGAACAAGGACGCCAACGGCTTCGAGGACCGGTTCTGGTCCGGCGGCAGCCTGGATGAGCTGTTCGATCAGGAAGGCGCGCGGCCCTCCCATCCGATGGCGGCAGTGTTCGGTGCGGCGATGGGCGAATGGCGGCGCACCGTCCGCGTCGCCGGCGCCGATGTCAGCCACACCAGCGTGCGCGAGCGCATCGATCGCGCCATCAGCGTAACCGTGCAGCGAGAGATGGACCGGCTGGAGCGCTGGATGGTGTTCCTCGCCTCGGTCGGCGCGACCGCGCCCTTTATCGGGCTGTTCGGCACGGTGTGGGGGATCATGCACAGCTTCTCGGCCATCGCCTCGATGCACAACACCAATCTCGCGGTGGTGGCGCCGGGCATCGCCGAGGCGCTGTTCGCCACCGCGATCGGCTTGGTGGCCGCGATTCCTGCCGTGCTTGCCTACAACAAGATCAGCACCGATCTGGCGCGCTTCGCCGCTCGGCTGGAAGGCTTCGGCGCCGAGTTCAGCGCCATTCTGTCGCGGCAGAGCGAAGAGCGGTCATGAACAAGACTCGCGAAGAGAGGGCTTGAGCGGTGGCGGTCGGTCCGCTGAGCGGCAAGGCCGGGGCCGCGCGCGGCCGGTACCGGCCGCTGTCAGAGATCAATGTCACGCCGTTGGTCGATGTGATGCTGGTGCTGCTGATCATCTTCATGGTCACCGCGCCGCTGATGACCTCCGGCGTGTCAGTGGATCTGCCGAAGACAGATGCGAAGCCGCTGAACACCGATAGCGAACCGCTGACGGTGTCGATCAACGCCGAGGGCAAGCTCTACCTGCAGAACGAAGAAGTGCAGATGCCCGAGCTCGTCGCTAAGCTGCAGGCCCTGTCGCAGAACAATAACGACCGGCGAATCTTCGTCCGCGGGGACAAGGATATTTCCTACGGGCTGGTGATGCAGGTGATGGGCACGATCACCCAGGGCGGATTCACCAAGGTGGCCCTGTTGGCACAGCCGCCGACAACGCCAACCGCTCCGGCGTCAACGCCCACCGCCCCCGCCGCTGCGCCTGCCACGCCACAAGCTCCGGCGCCCGCCTCGCAATCGACGCCGCCGGCGCAGGCCAAATCCGGCTGAGAGCCCAGCCGTGCGCGGACCGGATTGACCATGTGGGGCGGGATGGTGCCGTCGGGCATGACGCCGGAGCTGCGGCGTGGTGCCGCGGTCTCGGCGTCGCTGCACGTGCTGATCCTGGCGGCACTGCTCCTCGGCGTGCCGTTCTTCCGCCCGCCCGAGGCGCCGCCCGAGGAGGCCGTGGATATGGTATTCCAGGGCACGGCCACGTCCACGACGAAGGCGCAGGCGCCGGCCGCTGTCCCTGCGCCGGCACCGGCGCCGACGCCCCTGCCGGTGCCGCCTGCCTTCCAGCCGCCGGAGCCGCAGCCCAACGAGTCCGCACCGCCACCTCCGCCCCCTCCCCCGCCGCCACCTCCTGCACCGGCTGCGGCGACGGCCGTGCCGACCCCGCCTCTCCCCGTGCCGCCGCTGCCAACGCCCGAGCCCGCTCCGGTGGCACCCCCGCCTCCGGCCCAGGCGGCAACGCAACCTGCGCCGACGCCGGCCCAGCCGTCTCCGGTTCTCCCGCTTCCCCCCCTACCGGTGCCGCCACCGCCGATGCCCAGCCACACGGCCCAGCCCAACCCGACCAAGAACCCGGCGCCCGAGAGCGACGCGCTCGACAACACGCTGGAGAAGTTGAGGGCGATGACCCGCCAGCAGAAACCGCCGACCGCGCGCTATAACCCGGCGCAGGGCGGCTTGCCGAACGGCGGCGGCAGTCCCACGGGCAACGACACCGCCGCCCTGACCGCGGCAGAACGCGGGGCGATCGGCGATCACGTGCGGCCATGCTGGACCACTGACCCCGGCGCGCTCGACCTCGATAAGATGCAGGCGCTGCTCACCGTCACCACGGACCCGACCGGCGAGGTACGGGTTGCCAACGTAGCGCCGGCGGACCAGGGCCGGCTTGCCGACCCGCGGTTCCGCGCTTTTGCCGAGCGGGCGGTGCGCGCGGTTATGGACCCGGCCTGCGCCAACCTGCCCCTGCCGCCGAGCATGCTGGGCAAGGTCAACGTTCTGACGTTCCGCTTCAGCCCCTGATCCCGTTCCGCCCGGCCAACATGAAAGATGCGCCGATGACCGACCAGATTACATCTCCGCTGCTGACTCGCCGGATCTGGATGCCCCGGCGTGCCTTGCTGGCGAGTGCTGCCGGCGCGGCCGGATCGCTGGCGCTGCCGGCGGTCGCACGCGCGCAAACACCGCCCGCCCCCGCGCCGACGGCTCCCGCCCCCGCTGCATCGTCGGCGCAGAGCGCGGTGATCGACGTGAATCGCGCCCGCGCCGCCCCGATTCCGATTGCGCTGCCGGCACTTGCCGGCGCCGACCCGATATCGCAACAGCTCGGCAGCGACATCATTCTGGTGGTTTCCAATGATCTCGCAAGCTCCGGGCTGTTCCGGGTGATCAACCCGCAGGCATACATCCAGGCGGCAGCGAACCCAACCTCTGATGTGCCGGAGTTCCAGAACTGGGCGGCGGTCGGCGCGCAGGCGCTGGTGACCGGACGCACCGCCTCGCAGGGCGGCGGCGAGGTGCGGGTGGAGTTCCGCCTGTGGGACGTGCTGCCGCAGACCCAGCTACAGGGCACCGCGTACACCACCACACAGAGCAACTGGCGACGCATCGCGCATATCATGGCGGATGCGATCTATCAGCGGCTGCTTGGCGAAAGCGGCTATTTCGACACGCGCATCGTCTATGTGGCGTTGACCGGACCGCGCGGGCGGCAGACGCGGCGGCTGGCGATCATGGACCAGGACGGTGCCAACTACCGCACGTTGACGGACGGCGCCTGGCCGGTGCTGACACCGCGCTTCTCGCCCAAGCGCGACCAGATCGCATTCATGAGCTATGCCAATGACCGGCCACGCGTTTATTTGTTCGATCTCGGCTCTGGGGCGCAGAGCGTGCTCGGCGATTTTCCGGGCATGACATTTGCGCCCCGCTTCTCGCCGGGCGGCAACAGCGTGGTCATGGCGCTCGCGCGCGGCCAAGGCTCGGCGATCGTGGTGGTGGAGCTGGGGAGCCGGACGAGCCGGCAACTCACCAACGCCGATTCGATTGACGTCAGCCCGTGCTACAGCCCCGACGGGTCGCAGATCGTGTTCAACTCCGATCGCGACGGCGACCCCCAGCTTTACATCATGTCAGCGAGCGGCGGTGGGGCGCGACGGATTAGCTTCGGCCACGGACGCTATGGCACGCCGGTGTGGTCGCCGCGCGGCGACCTGATTGCGTTCACCCGCTATGGCGGTGAGGAATTGAACTTCTCGATCGGCGTCATGCAGCCGGACGGCAGCGGCGAGCGCCTGTTGGCCGAGGGCTGGGACGTCGAAGGCCCGACCTTCTGCCCGAATGGACGGGTGCTGATGTATTTCAGTACCACGCGCGCCACCGGTAGCCGTGGCGAGGGGTTCTCGTCCCATCTCGCCTCGGTCGATATCACCGGCTTCAACCACCGGGATATCGTCACGCCAACCAGTGCCTCGGACCCGGCCTGGTCGCCGCTTGGGGGATGATCGGCCAATATCGGACTGGTGCAGGAGCGCTGCTCCGCCGCGATCCGAGTTACAAGCTAGGCACCTGGCCGCTTGGGATTAACCTAAATCCGGCAGTTGAGTGATTGCGCGCCGCGGCTAAATCGGCAGATTTGGCCGGCATGAGCACAGAACAGAGATGTCTGGCGGTTCACCCCGCGGGTGAGCAACCGGAAGTTGCGCCGCATTCGGCGATTGCCGATACCTTCGCCGGGCGCGTGCACGTGGAGTGGGACGCCGCCGCACCGGTGACGCCGTTCGGCCAACTGCCATTCTTCATCGACTACCTGAAGCAGGCCGGGTTGTTCGACAATTGGGTTGCCGACTGTCCGCTGCGGTTCACTAGCCCGAATGCACCGCGTACACGCGATCTGCTTGGCACCGTGCTGCTGTCTGTTCTGGCGGGTCACCGGCGCTATGCCCATGTGACCGCGCTGCGCTGCGATCCGGTGAACCCGCCGTTGCTCGGCATGCGCAAGGTGGTCAGCGAGGACTCGGTTCGCCGCGGGCTGGAGAAGATCGACGAAGCGCAAGGCTCGGCCTGGCTGCAAAACCACCTGGACTATTGCACCGCTCCGCTGCTCGGCGAGCCGTGGGTGCTCGACATCGATACCACCATCAAACCTTTGTATGGGCACCAGGAAGGCGCCGAGCTGGGCTATAATCCGCACAAGCCGGGTCGGCCGTCGCACTGCTATCACAGCTACATGCTGTCGAACCTGCGGCTGGTGCTACGGGTCGAGGTATTGCCCGGCGATCAGCACAACGTCAGACACGCGACGGGCGGCTTGTGGGAGTTGCTGGATCATCTCGGAGCGGGGCAGCGGCCGTGGCTGCTGCGCGGAGACAAGTCGTGGGGCATCGAGCCGGTGATGGCGCGGGCCGAGCGGGAGGAGCTGGCGTATCTGTTCCGTCTGCGCATGACGAAAAACGTCACGCGGGCACTGCAACGGGCGATGCAGGCATCGGACTGGAAGGATGCCGGCCAGGGCTGGCAGGGCAAGGAGACGAGCCTGCGGCTGGAGGGCTGGAGCCGGCAGCGGAGAGTCATTCTGCTGCGCCGCCAACTGGCTGGTCCGCCGGCCGTCGATCATGGCGATCCGGCTCAGCGGCGACTTGGCTTCGTCGAGGTGGGCCCCGATCAGGAGGCGTGGGACTACGCTGCGCTGGTCACCTCAATGGACGATGAAATCCTGACGCTGGGGCAGTTGTATCGCGATCGGGCGGATTGCGAGAACGTTTTTGACGAGCTGAAGAACCAATGGGGTTGGGGCGGTTTCACGACACAGGACCTCACGCGGTGTCGGCTGCTGGCCGGTATCGTTGCACTGATCTACAACTGGTGGAGCCTGTTCGTCCGGCTGGCTGATCCGGAGCACCATCGGGAGGCGATCACCACCCGACCCTTGCTGCTGTCGGCGATCGCGCAGCGCACCCAACACGCCGGCCAGGTGAGGCTGACGATCAGCAGCGCGCATGGCGCGCGCGACAAGGCGAGGCAAGCTTACCTGCGCATCGCCGGCTTTCTTGACCGGCTGCGAAAAAGTGCGGAGCAGTTGGATCCGCTGCAACGCTGGTATCGCATCCTCAGTGAAGCGCTCCGCTACTTCTTGCATGGCCGGCAACTGCAGCCACCGCTTCGCCTGAGCCCGGCCTGAGCAATTACCCCAGGTTGTGGGTCGTCACTTCAGACCGGCGACGATCGGACCCAACTGCCGGATTTAGGATTAATCATATGACCATATGATTAGGGCATGGAAGCTCCGGAACATACCCTCGAATTTCTCCTCGCCTTCGATGGCCGTGTGCACTGTTTTTTCCCTTGCGGGGACGGCAGGCGGGGCGACCTACCTAAGCGTCGCGCACGATCTGCTGTGCGTCGGCCACCAGTGCCTGCAGGTGCTGCTCGTCCTTAAAGCTCTCGGCGCATCTCTTTTGGCGCGGGCTGGCCGGCAAGCGGCGAAGTCGTCATCTGTGTGCGCCTTTCATGGTATCGGACAAGGTTTCGCGTTCCAGATTTCCGCCGCGTATTGGGCGATCGTACGGTCGCTGGAGAATTTGCCAGAGCCGGCCACGTTGAGGATCGCCTTGCGGGCCCATCCATCGCTGTCCGCATAGAGTTCGCAGAGCTTCCGATCGGCGTCCAGGTAGGACCTGAGATCGGCGAGGTGCATGTAGTGATCCCCCTGCGCCAATAGGGCGTCGTGTAGCGGGATGAAAGCACCTAGCTGGTACTGGCTGAAATAATCTGCGGAGATCAGGTCCAAGGCCGCCCGGGCTTCGGGCTCGTTATCATAGTGCCAATAGGGGCTGTACCAGCTACGGCTATCGGCAACCTGTTGCGCGCTGAGTCCGAACAGGAAGAAGTTCTCCTCGCCCGCCTCCTCTGCCATCTCGATCGTCGCACCATCTCGCGTGCCGATGGTGAGCGCTCCATTCATCATGAATTTCATGTTGCTCGTGCCGCTCGCTTCGTAACCGGCCGTCGAGATCTGATTGGAAACGTCGGCGGCCGGTATCAGGCGCTCGGCCAAGGACACACAATAATCGGGCAGGAAGACCACTCTCAGCCGGTCGCGCGTCATCGGATCGCCGTCAATCGTGCCCGCCAGGTTGTTTAGAAACTTGATAATGAGCTTGGCGAGCCGGTACGCCGGTGCGGCCTTTCCGGCGAAAAAGAAGGTCCGCGGTGCCATGTCGAGGTCCGGGTTTGCCTTCAATCGATTGTAGAGCACGATGATGCGTAGCGCGTTTAGCATCTGCCGTTTGTATTCGTGGACGCGCTTGATCTGGCAGTCGAAGATGCTGTCGGGGTCGACCGTCTGCCCGGTGGTCGATTTCAACCACTTGGCGAAGTGCAATTTAGCGTCACGTTTTGCCCGCCGGAAGGCATTGAGGAAGGCGGGGTCGGTGGCGAGGGGCGTCAGCTTTGCGATCTGGCCGAAATCGGTTATCCAGCCATCGCCGATAGCGTCGGATATGACACGGGACAGCTCCGGATTCGCCAGCAGCAGCCAGCGCCGCGGCGTGACACCATTGGTCTTGTTGTTGAAGCGCTCTGGAAACAGCTCGGCCAGATCCTTGACCGTCATCGTGCGCAGCAGCCCGGAGTGGATTGCGGCAACCCCGTTGGTGCTGTGCGAGCCGACGATCGCCAGGTTCGCCATCCGAACCTTGCCTTCCACGCCCTCCTCGATCAGGCTAACGCGGCCGACGCGCGCCTCGTCGCCCGGATAGCGCCGCCGAACCTCGGCGAGTAAACGGCGGTTGATCTCAAACACGATCTCCAGATGCCGCGGCAGGATCTGCTGAAAATAGTGCAGCGGCCATTTCTCGAGAGCCTCGGGCAGCAGTGTATGATTCGTGTAGGCTAGAGTGCGCTGCGTTAGATCCCACGCCTGGTCCCACTCGAGATACGCATCATCGAGCAGGATGCGCATAAGCTCGGGTACAGCCAATGTGGGATGCGTATCGTTGAGCTGGATCGCAACCTTGTCAGGAAGACTGCGCCAGTCGGCATTGTCGCGTCGAAACCGACGCACGAGGTCAGCGAGGGAGCAAGCAACGAGAAAATACTCCTGCACAAAGCGCAGCTCCTTCCCCATCTCGGTGGAGTCGTCAGGGTACAGGACGCGAGTCAGTGCGTGGGCCGCGATGCTGCTGACCTGGGCGCCAATAAAATCACCGTGGCTGAATTCCTCAAATTGGAAATAATCGTGTGATGCGGCATTCCACAGTCGAAGTGTGTTGACGGTTTTGCCGCCATAGCCCACTACCGCTCGGTCGAACGGGATACCAATGATAGTAGAAGGGCGGCCAGGCACGACCTGTAGGCTCCCGCGATGCATCTCAAACGAGCAGCCGAGCTTGACTTCGACGGTTTCGTTAGGACGCGCCACCTCCCACGGGTCGTGGCGGCTCAGCCAATTGTCCGGACGCTCACGCTGCCAACCGTCTTCGATGGATTGCCGGAACATGCCGTATTGATAACGCAGGCCGTAGCCCATCGCCGGAAGCTGCATCGTTGCCATTGAGTCGAGGAAGCAGGCGGCGAGGCGCCCGAGGCCGCCATTCCCAAGGCCTGCGTCGGGCTCCTGCTCCAACAGGCCCAGCCAGTTGAGGTCAATTTCCATCGCGGCTCGCTCGACAAAGGGCTCGAGCAATAGATTAGTCACATTGTCGGCCAATGAGCGGCCGATGAGAAATTCCATCGATAGGTAATAGATACGCTTCGGGTTCTGCTGATCATAGGTGCGCGCGGTGTGCACCCAGCGTTGCGAGAGCACGTCCCTGACCGATCTTGCAGCTGCTTCGAATTTTTCGCGGTCGTTTGCAGTGTTCGGATCGATGACATCGTCAAACAGCAGACGCCGCTCGTAAAGCGCGTCGCTATGTCCGGAGAACTTGGTTGGACCGCAGCCATACTGCTCCAAGAGATTCTGGCCGGCGGCGACATCGATTGCCTCGTTCATACTCATCCTCCCTCAAAGCCGCTCAGACTTTTTCCCAAACCAGACAATCCAGCCGCTGCTCGACGCGTCAGACGAGGGGCCAGTTCTAGACTTTGATGGCGGGCGCATCACGATAATGGCTGAGCACGCAAAGTGTGCCGGTATCAAGCAGGAAGTGCCGCCCGGCACTCGGAGGATGCCCAATCCAGCGCGCCACCAGCACGCATCGCCCTCCGTCTCTCGGGCGCGTCCGATCACGCGATCCACCCGTGTCCCCACTTGCTCGGGCGTTTGCCCACCCGGCGCCCATCCTCGAATATCAGCCAGTCCGGCGCTCTTTCATGAATCTTTTCTGACGTCAGCCCCTCGTACTCGCCGTAGTTCCATTCTCTGAGGTCGGGATCGATCGTGGCCTGGTCACCGAGACCCGCCAACTCGCAGGTTTCGCGCGCTCGATGCGGTGGACTCGTGAACACCTGGGTGAACAACTCCTTGGCGAGTATCGGTTGAAGCCGGGCCGGCGCCCGTTCGCGGTCAACGGGATGTCCGTCGTGTTGGTGTGCTGGCCGCTAAAGCTCCACTCTGTTTCCCCGTGTCGGATCACGAAGACGTCCACCTGACGCTGCTCCCTGCTAGCAATATCGTCTTGGCGAAGGGGCGGGCCAAGCAACCTCACCTAGGGGGTCGAGCAGGAGGTTGTTTGAGTTGAAACGGAGCCTTGCCCCGGATCGAAGGACCCATAACACGATAGCGATAAAGCTCGCCCGCCGTGACGCCGGGAACGATACAGTGCCAGTAATAGCCGGTGTGGTTGATGCTCGGATCGAGATCAATAATTCGTGAGGGATCAAGAGGCGTCGCCGCGATCGAACAACAGGAGCTGAACCGATGTATCGTCCCTGGGAAACACGCTGAAATTAGTGCCTTGGCGCTAATAGTCGCGCCAAGCGGAAAGCCTCCACCTTTGTGCTATGTCGGGCTGGTGATATGCACGCGGTGGAAACAGCACTCTGCCCGAAGACGGGCCTCGGGGGGAACCCATGGACGCAATAACTGAAGCTCAGTCGATCAGTGCCTACGGTCCGGCAAGGTCTACCGTGCAAGGCAGCCCGCTCGACGCGGCGGAGCTGCGGCGGATGCAGGCTTATTGGAACGCCACACTATACCTGTCGGCCGGGATGATCTACCTGCGGGACAATCCGCTGCTCCGTGAGCCACTGAAGCCCACCCACGTCAAGCGGCGCCTGCTCGGCCACTGGGGCTCCGATCCAGGAATGAGCTTTACCTACATTCATCTCAATCGCCTGATCAAAAAGTATGATCTGGACGTCATCTTTCTTGCCGGACCGGGGCACGGCGCACCAGCCATAATCTCGAATGTTTATCTCGAAGGCACCTATTCCGAAATCTACAGCGACGCCTCCGAAGACGAGGAAGGGCTGCGTCGGTTGTTCAAGCAGTTCTCCTTTCCGGGCGGCATCGGCAGCCATTGCACGCCGGAGACACCCGGTTCGATTCATGAAGGTGGAGAGCTCGGGTACTCCCTGTCGCACGGCTTCGGCGCGGCATTCGACAATCCCGATTTGATTGTGACCGTAATGGTCGGCGATGGCGAGTCGGAAACCGGGCCGTTAGCCACGTCGTGGCACTCGAACAAGTTCCTCAATCCGGTTCGCGACGGCGCAGTGCTTCCGGTACTACACCTGAACGGCTACAAGATCGCCAACCCCACCATTCTTGCCCGCATTCCGCATCAGGAGCTGGAGCACCTATTCCGCGGTTATGGCTACGAACCCTATTTCGTGGAGGGTTCCGACCATGACAGCATGCACCAGGCAATGGCAGCCACGCTGGAACACTGCATACGAGAGATCCGGCGAATCCAGAAACAGGCGCGCGAGTCCCCCTCCAAGGTCGAGCGGCCCCGCTGGCCGATGGTGATCTTGCGCAGCCTCAAGGGATGGAGCGGCCCCAAAGAGGTCGACGGGCACAAGGTCGAAGGATTCTGGCGCGCCCATCAGGTGCCACTGGCAGAGATACACGAAAATCCCGCGCATCTGGCCATGTTGGAGGAATGGCTGCGCAGCTATCGACCGGATGAACTCTTCGACGCGGAAGGGCGCCTGCGCGAGGAGCTGCGGGAACTCGCACCGAAAGGCACCCGCCGAATGGGTGCCAATCCGCACGCCAACGGTGGAGTGTTGCGTAAGGCGCTGCGGGTGCCGGACTTCCGAGCCTATGCAGTCGAGGCTGAGAAACCTGGCCTGACCGAGATCGGACCCACGCAGATCCTGGGCCAGTTCCTACGGGACATCGCCCGGGACAATCCCTCCAACTTCCGTGTCCTCAGCCCGGACGAAAACGCCTCCAATCGCCTGACCGCGCTTTACGAGGTAACTAAGAAGGCTTGGCTCGGCGAATACTTTCCCGAGGATGCTGACGGCAGCGAACTGGCGCCTGATGGGCGCGTCATGGAAATGCTCAGCGAGCACACGCTCGAGGGCTGGCTGGAAGGTTATCTGCTGACCGGAAGGCACGGCTTTTTCTCAAGCTACGAGGCGTTCGTCCACATCATAGATTCGATGTTCAACCAGCACGCCAAATGGCTGGAGAAATCCGGCGAGTTACCCTGGCGTGCCGATATCTCCTCGCTGAATCTTCTGATCACGTCGACCGTCTGGCGGCAGGACCACAACGGTTTCACGCACCAGGATCCTGGCTTCTTGGATGTCGTTGCCAACAAGAGCCCGAACGTGACGCGCGTCTACCTGCCGCCCGATGTAAACTGCCTGCTATCGGTTGCGGATCACTGCCTACGGAGCTGCAACTACGTCAATGTAATCGTCGCCGATAAGCAGCCGCACCTGGTGTATCTCGACATGGATGCGGCGGTGAGGCACTGCACGAAGGGCGCCGGAATCTGGCAATGGGCCAGCAACGACCAGGACAGCGAACCGGACGTCGTCATGGCCAGTTGCGGCGACGTCGCGACAATGGAAGCTCTCGCCGCCACCGCCTTGTTGCGGCAGCATTTTCCTGAACTGAAGGTACGCTTCGTCAACGTCGTCGATCTGTTTCGGCTGGAACCAGACACCGAGCACCCGCACGGGCTCTCGGACCGTGAGTTCGATGCGCTGTTCACTCCGAACAGGCCCGTCATCTTCAACTTCCATGCCTATCCCTGGCTGATCCATCGCCTGACCTATCGTCGGACCAACCACGACAACATCCACGTCCGCGGCTACAAGGAAAAAGGCAACATCAACACGCCGATGGAGCTGGCGATCCAGAACCAGGTGGATCGCTTCACCCTGGCGATCGATGCGATCGACCGCATTCCGTCCCTCAAGCTCCGCGGATCGCATGCGCGCGAGGCGCTGATGAATCAGCAGCTCGACTGCCGTCGCTACGCTTATGCAGAAGGCATCGACCCACCGGAGATCCTCAACTGGAGATGGCCGCTCTGAGCGGTCGGAGCCCTCTCATTACATCAGCGCGGCGCCTGTGAGCAGTGGATCAAAGAGGGCAAGGGCGCGATCAAGTGGACGCGGCTATCGTGCCGGAGCTTCGCCGCCAACGCCGTCCGCCTTCAGCTTCATGCGCTCGCCTACAATCTCGGCAACTCATGCGGGCACCCGCACGGCGGCTCGCCCGCGTCGGCCGTGTTGGCAACGCCAAAAGGGCGCAAAATACCGCTTGAGAAGCCGGTCATCTGGGGGGTGTCGGATCAATCGATGGCGACAAACTACGAGCTCAACGTTGGATGAAGACAGGGAAACGGGACTTAAATTTAGCCTTTCGGTCAAAGCCTGCCGCCGAACCGCCAGCGGACTACCGCAGTCTGCTTGTGTTGACGCTCCTCGCGCTGGTCGCGGGCGCGGGGTCCGGGTTCATCGGCGCAGTTTTTCGACTTGCGCTCGAAGAGGCTGATCGCTTTCGCGACATCCTGATCGCTCGGGGTCACGAAGAGAGGCTTGCAGGTTTCGTGTTGGTGATCGCCGGTGCTGCTGCGGCAGTCGCGTTCGCGGCCTGGCTGGTCCGACGATTTTCTCCTTACGCTGCGGGGAGCGGCATCCCGCAAGTCGAGGCAGCTTTGGATGAGCAGCTCCCGCCCGCGCCGCCTCATCTGATTTTGGTGAAATTCCTTGGCGGGGTGCTGGCAATCGGTCCCGGATTGGCGCTCGGTCGTGAAGGGCCGAGCGTGCAAATGGGCGCGGTGATAGCCCACTCCGTCGGAAAACTGTCGGGCCGCGACTGGCCGGATCGCCGGGTGCTCCTCGCCGCCGGCGCGGGTGCCGGGCTCGCTGTTGCCTTCAACGCGCCGATCGCCGGCGCGATCTTCGTTTTTGAGGAGCTGGTGCAGCGGTTCGATGCCCGTATCGCAATTACAGCGCTTGGGGCGTCGGGGACCGCGATCTTGATAGCCCGCTTGTTCCTTGGCGACGCCCCGGACTTTCATGTGGCGATAGCGACCTCTGCGAGCGCGGCAATCGGCCCGCTCGGCTATGCCGCTGCCGCAACCTGGCCACTTTACGTCGTGCTGGGCGTCCTCGCCGGGCTCTTCGCCACCCTCTACAACCGGGCCATCTTGGTCGCCATCAAGATCACGGACCGGCTCTCCCGATGGCCGGTAGAGCTGCAAGCAGGTGTCATCGGCGGTGGGGTCGGGATTCTCGCATGGTTCGCCCCCGAGCTGGTCGGGGGCGGCGACCAGATCACGCAGCGCATGCTCGCTGGTGGAGCGCCCTTGGCGATGATCCCGCTGGCCTTTCTGCTGCGCTTCGCTCTGGGCGCCGTCTCATATTCGGCGGCGACTCCGGGCGGCTTGTTCGCCCCCATGCTGGCGCTCGGGGCGCAGCTGGGCCTGTTCTGTGGCGCCCTCTGCAGGATGGCCTTTCCCGATCTCGGTATCGACCCGGAAGCATTCGCCGTCGTCGGCATGGCCGCCTTCTTTACCGGCGTCGTGCAGGCTCCGGTTACCGGCATCGTGCTCGTCATCGAGATGACCGCAGGCTTCGCGACGCTTCTCCCGATGCTCGGTGCGTGCTTTGCCGCCATGCTGGTGCCCAATCTGCTGCACGGCGAACCGATTTACGAATCACTCCGGAATCGCACTGTTCGCCGTCAGAATATCAAAAACCTCACTTGAACGGCAAATGCACCAATAAGCTGGTCGAGCAGGTGGGGCGGGGCGCAGACAGTCCGCTCACCGCCCGAGCTCATCGCGGACTGCCTCTGCCAGCTCCTGCATGCGGAACGGCTTCTTCAGAACGCGCAGGTCGACCTGCCTGGACACGAAATATCCTGAGATCAGGATGACCTTCAGATCGGAGCGCCCATGCGTCGCCATTTCGGCCAGCTCGAGACCCGACAAGTCTGGCATGCGCACATCGGTGATCACAAGGTCAATGCCAGGCGTGTCGGCAAGCATCCGCAGCGCTTCGCGACCGCCGCCGGCCTCCAGCACACGGTAGCCCGAATCGGCTAGGAACTCGGCGACGATCGTGCGTACATGAGGGTCGTCGTCAACGACCATGATGGTGGCATTTTCGGTTCGTCCCGCCGGCATCATCGCATGCGTCTTCCAGGTAATCCATTTCGCGCGCCGCACGGCTCGCCACGCACCGCCCCCCCACCCCCTGATTAGCACCATGAGCCGCGGTCCGGTCTCAGAATTTGATCGCGGAAAAGTAACAAGATAGCGACTGAGACCGAACGGGTCAGTCCGCTAGCAAAGTGGGTGCGGAGCCGTCGCGAAGTCCGGTTTGGGCCGGCCAGCCGGCCGACTCTGCCGCCGCCCACCCTTCTTGCTGGTTTGCCGCGCCGGCGCTACTCCCCCGCCGACAGCAGCCGAGACGGGAGCCGCCATGGCCGTAAAGGATGTCCGGAAAGTCGTGCTCGCCTATTCGGGTGGCCTCGACACCAGCGTAATCCTGCGCTGGCTGCAAGTGACCTATCGTTGCGAGGTGGTGACCTTCACCGCCGATCTCGGCCAGGGCGAGGAGCTGGCGCCCGCCCGGCGCAAGGCAGAATTGCTCGGCGTCAAGCAGATCTTCGTGGACGACCTGCGCGAGACGTTCGTGCAAGACTTCGTCTTCCCGATGTTCCGCGCCAACGCGCTCTATGAGGGACAGTACCTGCTGGGCACGTCCATCGCCCGGCCGCTGATCGCGCAGCGACAGATCGAGATTGCCGAACAGATCGGCGCTGACGCGGTGGCGCACGGTGCCACCGGCAAGGGCAACGATCAGGTGCGCTTCGAGCTGTCGTACTATTCGCTGAAGCCCGACATTAAAATCATCGCGCCGTGGCGCGAATGGGACCTCGGCAGCCGCACCAGACTGCTGCAATTCGCAGAAGAGAACCAGATCCCGATCGCCCGCGACAAGCGCGGTGAGGCGCCGTTCAGCGTCGATGCCAACCTCCTGCACTCTTCATCCGAAGGGAAAATCCTGGAAGACCCAGCCGTCGAGGCGGACGAGATCGTCTACCAGCGCACCATCCGCCCAGAGGATGCGCCGGACCGGGCGAGGGTGATTGCCATCGATTTCGAGCGCGGCGACCCGGTGGCGATCGACGGGGAGCGGCTGTCGCCAGCGGCGCTGCTGACGCGGCTGAACGAGTTGGGCCGCGCCAACGGGATCGGTCGGCTCGATCTTGTGGAGAACCGTTTCGTTGGCATGAAATCGCGCGGCGTGTACCAGACCCCAGGCGGGACCATCCTGCTGGCGGCCCACCGCGGCATCGAGAGCATCACTCTGGATCGCGAGGCGGCGCACCTCAAGGACCAGCTCATGCCGCGCTACGCCGAGCTGATCTATAACGGCTTCTGGTTCAGCCCGGAGCGCCGGATGCTGCAGGCGCTGATCGATGAGAGCCAGAAATCCGTGAGCGGGCGGGTGCGGCTGAAACTCTACAAGGGCAATGTCGGCGTCATCGGGCGGGAGTCGCCCAACAGCCTCTATTCGATGCGGGTAGTGACCTTCGAGGAAGACCAGGGCGCGTACGACCAGTTCGACGCTGAAGGCTTCATCAAGCTGAACGCGTTACGGCTGCGACTTGGAGCGATGGCCGGACGGCGCGGCGGGACGCTCTAGGAATTGGCGACCGGCCGCTGATTGCCAGTCCGCGGCGGGAATGTTCTATCCTATCGCGACATGAGCGCAAGAATCGGAATTCGCACACGGTGGCAGCGCGAGGCGCTTCCGCTGGCCGGACGTATCGCCTTGCATCGTGCACCGGTCAGCGCGGCAGCGCGAGGCTGGCTGTCGGAGCTGGGGCCAGGGCTGATCACCGGCGCATCGGACGACGACCCGAGCGGCATCGCCACCTACTCGCAGGCTGGCGCGCAGTTCGGCACGGCGATGTGCTGGGTGATGCTGTTCACCTGGCCGCTGATGGCGGCAATCCAGGAGATCAGCGCCCGCATCGGCCGGGTCACCGGCCACGGGATCGCGGCCAATATCCGCGCCCATTACCCGCCCTGGCTGCTGCGGAGCATCATTGCCCTTCTGCTGATCGCCAACACGCTCAATCTCGGCGCCGATCTCGGCGCAATGGGCGCGGCGGTGCAGCTTCTGATCGGCGGGCCACCGCACCTGTACGTGGTGTGCTTCGCGGTCGGCTGCGCCTTGCTGGAGACGTTCTCTCGTTACGAACGCTATGTCCATTTCATGAAATGGACGGCGCTGTCGCTGCTCGCCTACGTGGCGACTGCGTTCGTGGTGCGGGTCCCTTGGCGACAGGTTATCCATGATACGCTTCTGCCGAGTTTCTCGCTCGGCACGGATTATATCGTGACGATTGTCGCCGTGCTCGGCACCACGATCACGCCTTACTGCTTCTTCTGGCAGTCCTCGGAGGAAGCCGAGAACGAGCAGATCGACCCAAACGCCGAACCGCTTCTCGATGCGCCCCAGCAAGCGCCACGCGAGATCGGGCGGATTCGCTTCGATACCTATCTCGGGATGGGCTATTCCAATCTGATCAGCCTGTTCATCATCATCACCACTGCGGCAACACTGCACGCCGCCGGAGTGACGGATATCCAGACATCGTCGCAGGCTGCCGAGGCGCTGCGCCCGCTGGCCGGGCTGTTCACTTTTGCGATCTTCTCGATCGGCATCATCGGGATCGGCCTGCTCGCGGTGCCGGTGCTGGCAGGCTCGGCGGCCTACGCATTGGGCGAGGCACTGGGCTGGCCGACGGGACTGGCGCGGCGACCGCTGGACGCAAAAGCCTTCTATGCGGCGATCGCCGTCTCGACGCTGGTGGGGGTCTTCATCAATTTCGTCCGTCTCGATCCGATCAAGGCGCTGTTCTGGTCTGCGGTACTGAACGGAATCGTCGCGGTCCCGCTCATGGGCGTCATCATGATCATGGCGATGCAGCCCAAGGTGATGGGACGGTTCACCCTGCCATGGCCGCTCTGGGCCCTGGGTTGGGTCTGCACGGCGGCAATGGCGGTTGCGGTCGTGATCATGTTCGCGACTATATAGAGAGCCCGCCTTCATCCAGGCTGCCCGCCCTTAGCCACGCCGGCGGCAGAGCCCCCGCCCGTTCCCGCATCGAGGCCGACGCGAGCGGTTTCCGCCAGAAACTTGATTACGCGCTCGGCCTCAGCCGGGCGGCGAAGCCGCAGCACAACAAGGCCCACGTACTCCTCCCGCTCCAGGCGCTCCGCGTACCCGCGACGGTGCCGGGCCCAATTGCTCCAGGCCCATCGGATCGGGTGGCTTGGCCGCAGCATGTGCCGCCATCGCTCGCGGTTGCCGGCCCAAAGCTCGGTGCGCAGAACGGCACGCCAGAGCGAACGGCGTATCACCCGAGCCATGATCAACGGGCGGTCGTAGTCGAGCCAGATCAGGTGCGTCGCACGCTGCCAGACCAAATCGCGCACCAGGCCGTAATTGCCGTCCACCACCCAGGCCTCTGCGCGGATCGCCTCGCTCACGCGGCGGCGGAACTCGGGCGGATCATGTCGGGTCAAGTCGCGCCAGCCCGCCTGCCAGTTGATCGCATCGAGCTCGATATGCGGCAGCGCCAACCGTGCGGCAATGCGCCGCGCCAGGGTGGTCTTCCCGGCTCCCGATGTGCCGACCACCACGATCCGCATCAGCCGACCTCCCGGCGCATCGCCGCGGCCGCGTGCCATACCCTGGAAAGGCCAGGCGGTGCTGCCCTCTGGACCCCCGCCAAGGGAGTTGCCCTTGGAACCCCTTGTTTTTGTGTAGTCCGAAGGAACCAGAGCCTCTGCTCGCACAGGATCATGCATTGTCCATTATCGCGACACGTCGACCACGGCGGGGGACATGCCGGAGATCGTCGGCTGGCGCTTCCAGGCGACCTGAGAACGGTGCGATACTGCTCGCTTCCGGTGGCCAGGAGACCTGCCTATGAACGCCGCGGACGTGATGTCGCGCACCGTCATCGCGATCAGCCAGGACGCACCGCTGTCGCAGGCGGTGCGGCTGATGATCGATAACCATATCAGCGGCCTGCCGGTGGTGGACGCGGACGGGCATGCGGTGGGCATGCTGACGGAAGGCGACCTGCTGCAGCGCGTGGAGACCGGAACGGCAGGCAAGTCTCCCGGCTGGCTCAGCGTGATTTTCGCCCCCGGCCGGGCAGCCGGCGTTTATGTGCAGACGCATGGCCGCCGGGTCGGCGACGTGATGACGCCGGACCCGATCATGATCAATGAGGCGACGCCGCTCAATGAAGTGTCGGAGCTGATGCGGACCCGGCGGGTGAAGCGGCTGCCGGTGACGCGCGACGGCAAGGTAGTCGGGATCATCAGCCGCGCCGACCTCGTCCGCGCCTTGGCCAAGGAGTTCGATGTACCGGCGGCCTCGGCCAGCGACACGGTGATCCGGAACGCGATCCTCGCGGAACTGGCGAGCCAACCCTGGGCGCCGCGGCGATCCTTCACCATTGCGGTGGAGGATGGGGTGGTGGACCTCGACGGCGTCGTATTCGACGTGCGCGAGCGCGACGCGATCCGCGTCGCCGCGGAGAACGTGCCCGGCGTGAAGCAGGTGGAGAACCGGCTGGTCTGCGTCGAGCCCAACACCGGCATGCTGATGGTCGGGCCAGAGGAAGAGGAAGAGCAAGCGCAACGGGACGTGGACCAAGCGGGGACGCGTGGCTGACGCCGTCCTTGCCGTCAACGCTGGCTCCTCCAGCATCAAGTTCGCGCCATTTGAGATTGCCTCGGGCGGACAGCTCATGGCGGCGTCCCGCGGCGAGATCGAGGGGGATCGGCAGTGAGCCACATTTCATCGCCCGTGACCCGGCGGGGACGCTGCAGAAGGAGCAGCGCTTCTCCGGCGGCCCGCACGAGGACCTGCTAGCGGCGCTGCAGCGCTTCGTCGATGCGCATCTGGGGGCCGATGCGTTACGCGGCGTCGGGACGGATGAGGAGGCAATGATCGCGCGACACACATTGGAGGCGATTGGCGGTTAACCGGCGAAAACGCCGAGCTCCTCACACCTCTCCCGCCCTGCGGGAGAGGTCGCCGCGCGGCAGCGCGTCGGGTGAGGGTGCCGGGGCTACGGCTCGCTGCCGATTCCAGTCACCCTAAACGCACTCTAGGACATCGTTTCCCTGAGAATCGGCGCACTAGTCTAGTACAGTTCCGGCACCATCATCTCCTGGGGCACGGGATGGCGGACATAGTCCGGATGATGGACGCGTTGCGGAAGCACGACCTTGGCGTGCTCCACCTCCTGATACGGAAGCTGGCTCAGCAGGTGGTTGATGCAGTTAAGGCGGGCGCGCTTTTTGTCGACGGCGTGAACCACCCACCACGGCGCTTCCGGTATGTGGGTGCGCTCGAGCAGGGTTTCCTTTGCTTGAGTGTACGCTTCCCAGCGGCTGCGGCTTTCAAGGTCCATCGGGCTAAGCTTCCACTGCTTCAGTGGATCCTCGATACGTGCCCGGAATCGCGCTTCCTGCTCCTGATCTGTGATAGAACACCAGTATTTTATGATCTTGATGCCGCTGCGCGACAGCATCCGCTCGAACTCGGGCACCATCTCGAAGAACGTCTGATATTCCTCGTCGGTACAGAAACCCATGACGCGTTCGACACCGGCGCGGTTGTACCATGACCGGTCGAACAGCACGATCTCGCCACCAGCCGGCAGGTGCGAGACGTAACGCTGGAAATACCACTGTGTCCGCTCGCGGTCGTTCGGCGCGGGAAGCGCCGCGACGCGGCAGATGCGCGGATTAAGCCGCTGGGTGATACGTTTGATCACACCGCCCTTGCCCGCCGCATCCCGCCCTTCGAAAATCACCACGAGCTTCTGGCGGTTATGCGCGACCCAGTCCTGCAGCTTCACCAGTTCACCTTGCAGCCGGAACAACTCGCGGAAATAGACGCGCCGGTTGAGCGTCGATCCGCCTTCCACGCCTTGCGGGGAACCGAGACGGGTATCATCCATCTCCATCTCAAGCTCTTCGTCCCAGCTGTCGACGAAATCCTCGCGCAGCCTCGCCATCTCGCGTTCATGCGCATCGGCTGACTTGGCCGCTGGATCGCTCATCTGATGCCCCCCGCGTGCTGACTGTCGTGCCACATTTCGCGCTCCGCAGTAGTCTATCGATGCCGCGGCGCGCGCGCTACCCTCAACGCCGGCGAACATCCCCGGTGCGTCGCCGGCTTCGGTCAAAATCTCCGGTGGTTGAACGCTATGGTTAAAAGTCGTGGCAGTGATCACGTCAGGTATAGATGAGAGAGATGACGAACCTCTGATGAGGCATCGAGACAAACATGTGACGATACAAAGACACTAGCTCCCCCCTGTCGATAGCTAATTAAGTTGTCCGGTTTACGTAGCACATCAGTTGTCCGCTTGTTTCCGGTCCGTTCCCAAGAGGCAGGGACAGAACGGCGGCCGTTCTGGCGGCAGGTCAGGCGGGCCGTTGGCTGGTGACGGGCGCGTCTTCTTCAACTCATGAAATCAATTTCCTTCTTTTGCTGATGCGCCTGTGGAGTTGTGGGCAACGCTCTTCCGTTGCCCACAAATCCACAGGCGAGCCGGACCCAAGCGCGATCATGCCGCCGCGTCCAACGCCGCCATCCGCAGCGCCCCCTGCGCGTCATAGCGTCCCAGGCAGCGCGGGCCGTGGAACACCGCGTGGCTCCCGTCGTGATATTGCCGCACCTTCACCCGTGCCTTCACGAAATGAGCACGCAGCGGCGACGGTGGTATCTGCAGCTTCATCCGTCGCCACGAAACCGTGTTGTCGCGGTCCACCTGGCGCTCCTCCTGGATACACAGAATTTCCCGCAGATCGACACCAGCAACGGCGACGAAAGCCGATCCCTCCTGCTCCGCCTTCACCGCAAACTGCGCGTTGTGCGCCGGCAGGTAGCAATCCCGAATGAACCGGTTGGCCTCCGCAACCGTCGTGATCCCAGCCAGCGCCAGCTCCTTGACCAGGCGATCCTGTAACGTCTGAAACAGCCGCTCCGAACGACCACGCGCCTGCGGTGAGTAGGCCGCAATGTGCTCCACGCCCAAATGCGCCAGCGCCCGCCCAACCTGTGTCGGCCGCTTCCGGTCAACCGGGCCGCCAGACTCCGGCGTCACGAAGTAGTGGCTGCCCCGATCCGTATAGAGGCTCAGCGGCAGGCCATGCGCGCCAAACACCTCCAGCAGAGCCTGGAACGTCGATTCCGTGCCTTCCTCCGCTACCAAAAACCCCGAGTAGATCACGTTCGTCGCGTCGTCCATCGTCACTATCAGGTCCAGCGTCTCCCGCCCCGCCAGCCATTCATGGCGCGACCCATCCTGATGAAGCATCACTCCAGGCAACGGCCGTCGCGGCCGCTTGCGCCGGTGTGCGCCGCGCCGCGCGGCGCGCTCCAGAAGCCCCTTCGATTGCAGGAACGCCTTGGTCCACGTGTAGCCCCAGCGGAAACCGTGGCGGCCCACCAAGTGCTCGTGAAAGTGCTTCGCCGTGAACCCGCTGTAACGCATACGATACAGCCGCTCGACCTCCTCCTCCCGGTCGACCGGAACCCGCTTCCCAGACGCCCGACCAAGCCGCCGGTCCAGAAGACCGGCCGCCCCGCACTCTTCGTAGCGCTGTTGCCAACGACGGAATGTCCGCTCGCTGATCCCAAGCAGCTCCGCCGCTTCGCACTGGTTGAGTTCGCTCGCTTCATACCGCTCCAGCACGCTCCCGAACTTGATCACTCGCACACCCTGAAGGGCTTCCGACCGGCGCATCCGGGCTCCCAAAAGGAACCATCATCACCGGACAGATCGTGCGCTACCTAAACCGGACATACCGTGTGCTACCGACACAGACACTAGTGTTCTGACTTTGACACTTCGATCCCGACCGGGATGGCGGGATCGGCCGCGAACCAGATGGAGGCCGGGGATCGAAGCGATAGGATCGCAACACTAGCTCCCCCCTTGCTCCGGGAACGGCACGGAGGATATACTGGGCATGCAGTGTCCGGTGTTCAGGAGGCGTGAGCAGCCCGAGGAACCGTCGCCAAGATGCGGGTGTTTTCGTGGAAGCGACGCACTAGATCCAACCGCGAAGTCTGCACCAGATCAGCGGCACGACCGCGCTGATGATGATGAGTACCCAGCCATATTCATATCCCCACGGCCAATCCAGCTCTGGCATGTTCTTGAAATTCATACCGTAGATGCCTGCCACGAGAGTTGGCGGAATGCCGACGACGGAAACCACGGTCAATATCTTGAAGATGTCGCTCTGTTCAATGCCGATCAACCCCAGACTGGCATCCAGCAGGAATTGCACCTTGTTGCTCAGGTGCTCGTCATAGTCCTTCAGGGAGATGATATCGCGGCCCAGCGTCCTGAACCGCGCATGCAGCCTTTGCGGTATCCAGGCCTGCGCATTATCGGTTACGAACGGTACCATACGGCCGAGCGCCAGCAGCGAATCCCTGAGCTTCGAGACATGATCTCCTGTTCGCCCCACGTGCCGAAGGGTCTCGCGCAACGTCCGGTCGGCTCGACCAGGCCAGCGCTCGCCGGAATGGAAGACAGCGTCGGAGATTTCATCCAGGTGGGACCCGATCTGTTCCAGCACGTCTGCCAGCCGATCAACGATCGCCTCCTGCAGGCCGACGAACGCTTCGTAACTGGTGACGTCGCCGATCGCGTGAGCATTGAAGCGGGCCGCGAATGTCTCGAACGATGGGAGTGCGGCGAATTGAACTGTCACCAGATGGTGCGGCGACAGGACAAGCCCGATCGGTGACACGACGGGGGTGCCGGAGTCGCTGCGAGAGACCACCGGTGCACTCAAATAGAGTGCGTCTCCCTCCATATAGAGGCGGCTCGAGCTTTCGATCTCGCTGATTTGTGCGCGCGTCGGCACCTGCAGCCCTGTCGATCGCTCGACCGCGGCCCTTTCCGCATCGGTTCCATCCAGCAGATCCCACCAGACCGGTTTGGGGGCCGGACCGTCGCCCGGTCGATCGTGCGCGCCGCTTGGGCCGTCTCGCCGAGGGTAGAGGTTCAGCACGGTTGGCCCTCCCTGCCTGCGCCGCCGGGTGATTGTCCGAAGAGTGCGGCGTGTCAATATGTAGGGACCGGGGTAGAATACCCAACGCTCGAACCCCTCCGTCCGAGCCGCTCTTCCTCATCGAACCGCCGTCGCGATAGATCAGCAGGCGACTGACGCAGATTCCCACCGCTGCGCCTGCCTCGGGCACGCCAAGCCGGCCGACCTGCACTTTCAAGCGAGCTCCGTCCGCCAGCACGACGGTCGCGACCTGCTCTCGGCGAGCACCTCCTGGCTCTCCCGCCAAAGGCGGCTGTTGCCTGGCCGGCATAGTGGAACACACCGCCCACGTCGTGGAACAGTTCGATCACCTCTACATCGCGATCGACGAGCTCGGCGCGTTGCCTCGATGTCGGACACTAGACAGCAGAGATCAAGTCGACGATTTCATCTGTGGTCACAATGGCACTGGCGTAGTTCGGGATATTGATGTCGAGAGCGGCGTGCATCTCCTCGTCCGAGTAATCCGCCGTCGCGTCTTTTACCACCGTGACCTCGTAGCCGAGCTCGGCGGCAAACCGAACGGTCGCTTCGATGCAGGTATGTGCTATAAGTCCGATAATTATGAGCTGATGGATGCCGTGCTTCTTGAGCTGCAAATCCAAATCAGTGTTGGCGAAGCCACTGGAACACCAATGCTCCGTAGCGACAATGTCGCCTGGCTTAGGCTCGAACTCGGCACGGATCTCGCCACCCCACGTGCCGTATTCGAAGCTCTTTCGCACCCACGCTGCCTTCTGAATGGGCGCAATGTACTTCCAAGTCTCGTAGTCACCCGGACGGTAGCGATGATGCATTACATAGAAGACCCGAAACTTCGCCTTCCGCGCGGCATTCAGGACCTGTAGCATATGAGGAACGCAGTCATTCGCTTCTGCAACAGCCCGAATGCGGTCCCATATCTTGCCTCCCTCGGAAATGAAGTCGTTATACGGATCGATCACCAGAAGTGCAGTGATCTCCTTGTCATATGTGTGTCCCGTCATGGTGTCTCCTCGGTCGGAGCGATTGGATTGTCGAGAATTCAGGCAGGATAGCCACCGAACTGGACGTTCCACAAGGATGATAGCGCAGGAAAGACGGCTGGAGCCTTGCCGACTGGTTGGTGATCGCTGTGTGAGCGAAAATCTGGACTTGTAAGCCTGCATCGGGACGCACGTTGGGCCGAGTGCCGGCGGTCGAGGTCGAGGCGCGCGGCCCCGGCAGCGAATTGATGGCCGATCTTCTCGGCCGCGCAATCGCGTTCCATCTCCTGCGCCACCACTCGCCGCACCGCTTTGTGAGCGATCTCCGCATCGCGAGGGCACGGGATCTGCTTGAAAACACCGACAAATCGGTGACCGACATCGGGCTGGCGGGCGGCTTCGTGCGGCCGAGCCATTTCGCTACAATGTTCCGCAAGCGCGTTGGCATGAGCCCGAGCGCCTGGCGCGCCGCCCGGCGCTGGTAGCGCGCGGGGGCCTGTCAAGGAAGCGCGAAACACGAAACTCGCGACCGATTTGTGAAAGATCGAACGGCGGATGCTTCCCACATCCTTGCGTGACGAGCCGCCCTGCTCGGCGTTTTGAGGTTCCGGAGCGCGGCCTGACACGCTGCCGCATGGACCGACGCGCTCGGCAAGCCCGGCTCGTCCGACGCCGAAAGGAAATGACACATGCCTGGACCATCCGACTTCGGGACCTTCGGTCGATATGCCGAGATCCCGCTCGAGAGAATGACCGCTGAGCAGAAGCGAGCCTACGAGTTTACGGTGAAGATGCGCGGGCTGGTGCCAGGGCCCTACAAGATCTGGCTGCAGAATCCGAAGCTCATCGAGCTGATGGTGCCGCTAGGCGCTTACTATCAAGGTCACTCGTCGCTGTCCAAAGCCGAGATCGAGATCGCCACGAACCTCACCAATGCCCGTTGGCTGGCTGCCTATTCGAACTACGAACACGAAAAGATCGCGGAGAAGGACGGTAATCTGCCACCCCAAAAGGTACAGGCGTTGATCGCCGGACTGCCGACGTCATTTGAGGACCCCCGGCAGCAAGTCGTTTATGAAATCACGTCGGCGTTGATCGCTCCGCGCGTCGTCCCGAGGGGCCTGTATCAGCGCGCAGTAAATCTGTTGGGCGACGCGGGTCTCACGGATTTGACCGTACTTATCGGATACTTCACGTGCGTCTCACTCACGCTGGTGGCTTACGACGTCCCGTCAAATGCTGTCGGACTCGACCAGCAGCCGTGAAGTGAGGATGTCTCATGCCGATCACTCCTGTCCCGGCAGTCACACTGACTCCGGTAGCCTACTTCCCTGAAAAGTACTTCCTGGAGAACCTCGCCGTCCGCAGCGACGGTTCGGTCCTGATCACCGCAGTACTCCAGAAGGAACTCTGGTGCGTTCCCGGTCCCGAGCCCCGCGCGGCCGTCAGCCCGGTCCTGGTACACACCTTCGAGCATCTCGTCTCTGGCATCGCCGAGGTCGAACCCGATGTGTTCATCGTTAATCTGTCCGACGGCTACACGACCCACGAGTTACATCTGGCGCGTGTCGACCTTAACGACTGGATTCCAGGTGACCCGGTGTCGCCTGAAATCATTTTTACCTTCGACGACCGTGTCGGCGCCCTGAACGGCAGTTGCCTGCTCGGTCCCGGGGTGATGCTCATCGCCGATTGCTTCGCCGGGTTCATCTGGCGAGTTGATCTGGCGGAGGACACCCGAAGTGCGGCAGCCCGGATCTGGCTGGCCCACGATACGATGGCGATGGACGCCGACAGCGGAGTCGCGCCGCCGCCGCAACCAGGCGTCAACGGCGTGCGCTACGGCGCGCAGACGGGATACCTCTGGTACACGTCGACCGCCCAGAAAGTCTTCATGCGCGTCGCGGTCCACCCGACGACCCTCGACCCCGCCGGTGACGCCGAGTTCGTCGCCGCCATCGACAACGCCGATGATTTCTGTGTCGACGAAAGTGCCGGATTCGCTTACGTCACCCGGCACCGCGCCAACACGATCGACCGGGTTCCGCTCGAGCCCCGGCACGGCAGCGAGGTCCGCCACATCGCCGGCGATCCGTTCGACGAGGTCCTGGCCGGGCCATCCAGCGCCGCCTGGGGCCGCGGCCCCGGCGACCACGGCCGGGTGGCCTACGTGACAACCGACGGCGGGACGACTGCGCCGCCCGACGGGATCGTACGGAAAGCCTCGCTCCTGCGCGTCGAACTGCAACCCCAAGCCGCGTCGGCCACCGCACCCGTTACCTGACACGCGTGTGGCTGGAGGCCAGCCCCGACCAAGGCTGCCCTTCGGCCACCGCCTCTGGCGGCTTTCGGCCTTGACAGAGGCGGGCCCCCCAGCCGTCCAGCTGTGATCGAGTTCGGCGGTGAGGTCGGTGGGAGCCTCGGCAACTTTCGTGCCAAGATTTCGAACATCGCCAAAATTACCCGGATTCCGACCGCCATCGCACCTCATTGATCTGGATCAGTGGAATTGGTCCAGCTTAAGTGTCGATGTGGCTACTGGCCGAAGGATTTGGCATGACTGCGCGCCAAATGGCCATCGCCATTACCAGAGCCACTGCTCTGTCGGTTGCATCGGCGGAGCCGGTTTCCTTTCGGCTGGCACGCTCCAGGAGGCAAGCTACATGAGACCGCTCGTCGAGTTCGCCAAGACAACACTGATCGGCGGAATTCTTATCGTTCTGCCGGTCTACGTGGCCATACTTCTGGTCGCCAAGGCAGTCAGCGCACTCTTGGCATTGCTAAAGCCGATCATCCCCCCTTCTGTCGCATTTGGTGGGGTCTTCGCAGTTCTCTTACTGACTATCATCTGCTTTATTATAGGGTTAATGGTGCGCACCGGTCCGGGCTTACGTCTGAAAAATGCCTTTGAGAATACGATCCTCTCGAAGCTCCCGGGCTATACGATCTTGCGTGGCCTCGCGGCGCGCGTCGCCGGAAGGGCTGACGAACCGACATTTGCTCCAGCACTCGTCGAAATCGAGGACGCATTGGTTCCGGCGCTGATTATTGAGGAACTGGACGATGGGCTCTACACGGTGTTGGTGCCGTCGGTGCCAACTCCCATGGCGGGAGCGCTGTACATTCTCTCAAGCGAGCGGGTGCACCCGGTCGATGTATCTTTTACCACGGCACTCGCAGTTTTCTCGAAATGGGGCACCGGTGCCGGTGAGTTCGTGCGAGCAATGCAACGGACGAACATCTTGCCGCCAGGCCAGGCACCTACGCATCAAATACCAGACAATCAGGTAGCGGCTCTTGCCCAGCCTCAACCAGCCGGCTTAACTTCGACACAATAGAACCGAACAGCCCGTTATTGCGCCTGTATCCATCCGGTGAGCACCGTAGCGGTGTGACCGTCAGGCTGCCGCAGCGGGCAATCGTCAACGCGCGCGAGCCGAACAACGCTGTATGCGCGACGCCGCGCACACGCATCGCTGCCTCAATAGCAGAAAACAGGCGACGCCGAACGGCCGGCTATCCCGCGAACCAGTGGAAGACGCCAAGATGCGACAGGTCGTTCCACGTTGCGAAGATAAACAAGCCGGCGATCAGCGCCAGGCCCGCCCGGAAGCCATATGCCTGCGCGCGGGGCGGCAGCGGTCGGCCCCACACCGCCTCGCAGGCGAAGAACAGCAAGTGGCCGCCGTCGAGCACCGGGATCGGCAACAGGTTGATCAGCCCGAGATTCACCGACAACACGGCAATGAACGAGATCAGACTGGCGGCGCCCATCGCGGCGACCTGGCCTGAAAGCTGAGCGATCCGTAGAGGCCCGCCGATCTCGCCGGCGCCTTGGCCGCGAGTGAAAATCTGAGCAACCCCGCGTGCCGTCTCAGCGGTGACCCGCCACGTCTCGGTTACCCCGGCCCAGACCGCAGCCGGGAAGGACAAGTGCTGATAAGTAATGGCCCCGCCCTGGATACCGAGAAGGCCGATTTTCCGCCCGTCGGATTCCCGCGCACCGGTCACCACCGGCAGGGTCAGCTCCTGGTTGCCGCGGCGGATCCGCACCTGCACGGCCGTATCCGGACGATCCTCCACGATTCGCTGCAGATCCTCGAACGTGGCGATCGGCGTGCCGTTGATCGCCTCGATCCGATCCTGCGGCTGCAATCCGGCAGTCGCGGCGGCCGAGTCTGGCATGACCTGGTTCACAATCGGCAGCGTCACCGGCCGGCCGGCCACCGCGAACAGGCCGGCGAACAGCACCATGGCCAGGACGAAATTGGCGATCGGCCCGGCCGCGACGACGATCGCCCGGGACCCGACTGACTTCTCCTGGAACGTTCGGCCGGCCATCCAGCGCGCCCGCAGCTCCGCCGGCACGTCCTCCGGGCGCTCCTGCCCATGCAGCCGGACGTAGCCCCCGAGCGGGATCCAGCCGATCTTCCAAATCGTGCCCACCCGGTCGACCCAGGTCGTCAGCGCCTGGCCGAACCCGATCGAGAAAACCTCCACATGCACACCGCGCCAGCGCGCCGCGAGGTAGTGGCCGGATTCATGGACGAAGACGAGGACGCCCAGCACGACGACGAACGCGACGACCGTGCGGACCAGTTCGGGGAGAGCGTGGAGCAACGCCGGACCTGTTTTTAGTTGGTAGTCGGTTGAAGCTCCAACCTATCACGCCGCGAAGGCGGAAGCGATTCGTTCGGTGGCGGCTCGGCGGGCGGCGGCATCGATCGCGACCACCTGTTCCAGCGTGTCGGCCGGCGGCGCGCCCAGCACCTCGACCACCTCGGCCACCGTCGCAATAATATCGAGGAACCCGATCCGGCGAGCGAGGAAGGCTTCGACCGCCACTTCGTTGGCCGCGCTGAGCACCGCCGGGGCCCCGGCGCCGGCCCGCAATGCCTCGCGGGCGAGGCCGAGCGCCGGGAAACGCTCCAAGTCCGGCTCGAAGAATTCCAGCTTCACCCGTGCCGCCAGATCGAGCCGGGGGGAAGCCGACTGCATTCGCCGCGGCCAAGCGAGCGTGTGGGCGATCGGGATCCGCATATCCGGCGCCCCCAGTTGCGCCAGCACACTGCCGTCCCGGTAGCACACCAGACCGTGGATGACCGATTGCGGGTGCACCAGCACGTCGATCGCGCTCTCCGGTAGGCCGAAAAGGCGGGCCGCCTCGATCACCTCCAGCCCCTTGTTCATCAAGGTGGCGGAGTCGATGCTGATCTTGGCGCCCATCGACCACACGGGGTGCTTCAGCGCCGCTTCCGGCGTCGCCGCCGCCATCTCCTCGCGCGAGGCGGTGCGGAACGGGCCGCCTGAAGCGGTCAGCACGATCCGTTCGACGGCGCCATGATTGTTCTCGGCCAGGGCCTGGAAGATGGCGTTGTGCTCGGAATCGACGGGAAGCAGCGTGGCGCCGGCGTCGCGTACCGCCCGCAGCATGACATCGCCGGCGCAGACCAGGGCCTCTTTGTTGGCAAGCGCCACGCAGGCACCGCGCCGGATGGCAGCGAGCGTAGCCGCCAACCCGGCCGCACCGGTGATCGCCGCCATGGTCCAATCGGCCGGTCTGGCCGCCGCTTCCACGACCGCGTCCCGCCCGGCCGCCGCGCTAATGCCGGTGCCGGCCAGGATCTGCTTCAGTTCTGTGTAAGCGGACGGGTCGCAGACCACAGCGTGTTCCGAGCGGAGCAGAACGGCTTGTTCCGCCAGCAAGCGGGCGTTGCGATTCGCGACTAAGGCGCGGATCTCGAACGCTTCGGGGTTACCCGCCAGCAGATCAATAGTCTGGCGACCGACGCTGCCGGTGCTGCCGAGCACGGTCACCGAGCGGGGCGCGCTGCTCATCCCCACAGGACTACCCCACGAGCGGGGAGTTGCGCCAGCAGCCATGCCACGGGCAGCACCGCCAACATGGCGTCGAGCCGGTCCAGGGCACCGCCGTGGCCGGGAATAAGGTGGCCGGAATCCTTCACTCCGAAGCGGCGCTTGGCGAGGCTTTCCAGAAGATCGCCGGCCTGCCCGACGATCGAGAGAAACGCAGCGATGGCCGCGGCGCTGAGGAGCCCTCTGACTGGCCCTTGCAGGCCCGCGACAAGTACGCCTGCGGCGACCGCTCCGAGCAATCCGCCGGCGGCACCAGACCACGTCTTACCCGGCGAGATGTGCGGCGCCAGGCGGGGGCCCCCCATCGCGCGGCCGGCGACGTATGCGCCGATATCCGTCGCCCATACCAGGAGCACCACGAACATCACATTCCCCAGCCCTGTGGCCGGATCGGCACGCAGCGACACCAGGGCCGACGCGGCGAGCGCAATCCAGACCAGGCCTGCAACCAACAGGGCCAGGCTGCCGCCGCGCTGGCAGAGCGCCGCCCATTCCCACCAGAGGGCGACGGTCACTGCACCGATGACAAGATCGAAGATGACGCCGCCGTGCCAGATGACGGCCAGCGCGGCGACCGCGAGCACCAGTGCCGAGGCGATCCGCTTGCGCAAGTCCGCCCAGCGCCGGGGCTTGGCCTCACACTGGGCGGGCACCGAAGCGCCGATCCCGGCGGGCGAATTCGGCCAATGCGGCGGCGAAATGCTCGGGGCCGAAATCCGGCCACAGGACATCGAGGAACACGAGTTCAGCATAGGCCGCCTGCCAGAGCAGGAAATTCGACAGCCGCTGCTCACCGGATGTGCGGATGATGAGGTCGGGGTCCGGGATGCCAGCGGTCGCGAGATGGCTGGCGATCGCGTCTTCATCCACCGTGTCGGGATCAATCCGGCCGTCGCGGGCAGCCTGCGCCAGCGCGCGGGCAGCGGCGGCGATCTCGGCCCTCGCGCCGTAGGACAACGCGACGGTCAGATTAAGGCGGGTGTTGGCGCGGGTGGTGGCCTCGGCGTCGGCGAGGCTGGCCTGGATGTCGGCGGGAAACCGGCCGCGGTCCCCGATGACGCGCAGCCGGATGCCGTTGGCCGCGAATCCCGCCAACTCAAACTCAACGGTGCGGCGCAGCAGGCCTGTGAGGTCGGAGACCTCGGCGGCCGGACGGCGCCAGTTCTCGCTGCTGAAGGCGAAGAGCGTAAGCCACGCAACCCCCTCCCGAATAGCGGCCTCGATTGCGCGGCGCACCGCCTTTCCGCCTTCGCGGTGGCCCACGGCCCGAGGCAGATGGTGTGCGGCGGCCCAGCGGCCGTTGCCGTCCATAATGATGGCGACGTGCGTAGGAGGCTGTCGGGAGGAGTCTGCTCGGGTCAAGGAAGCGCCATTACAGTTACAGTTCACCTCTCCCGCGCTGCGGGAGAGGTCGGTTCGCGAAGCGGACCGGGTGAGGGTGCAACAAACCGCGGAGCCCTCACCCGCCACGCTTCGCGCGCCAACCTCCCGGCAGAGAGGGGACGTGTTGGCGGTCAGACCTGACGGATGTCCTTCTCCTTCTCCGCCAGCATATCGTCGACTTTCTTGATGTATTGATCCGTCAGCTTCTGCACATCAGTGTGCCAGTCCTTGCTGACGTCTTCGCCGATCTGATGCTTTTTCTCGAACGTCTTGATCTGTTCCATCCCATCCCGGCGGACCCCGCGCACAGCGACCCGCCCGCCCTCGGCATACTTATGTGCCGCTTTCACCAGCTCGTTGCGCCGCTCCTGCGTGAGCTGAGGGATCGGCACGCGAACAAGCTGCCCGTCGGACGCGGGATTGAGTCCCAGGCCGGCATCGCGGATCGCCTTCTCCACCGCACCGACCAGCGAACGGTCCCAGACCTGCACCGTCAGCATGCGAGCCTCCGGCACCCCCACGGTCCCCACCTGATTGAGCGGGACCTCGCTGCCATACGCATGCACCCGCACCGGTTCGAGCAGCGCCGGGCTCGCGCGCCCAGTGCGCAGCCCGGCAAACTCACGCCGCAACGTCTCCAGCGCGCCATCCATGCGGCGGGAGAGGTCCTGTTTCAGCGCATTGAGATCGGCCGCCATAGCGGGTGCCTCCCTGTTCTTCGTTTCTAGCTGGGTTCGACGATCCGGGTGAACCGGCCTTCGCCGCGAACCACAGCGGCGAACGCGCCGGGGGCATGAATGTTGAAGACGACGATCGGCAGCCGGTTCTCGCGCGCGAGGCTGATCGCCGCCGCGTCCATCACCTTGAGCTGGCCGGCCAGCACGTCCTGGTAGGAGAGCTGATCGTAGCGCTCGGCGCGGGGGTCGAGACGCGGGTCGGCGCTGTAAACCCCATCGACCTGAGTACCCTTGAACAGGGCATCGGAGCCCATTTCCGCGGCACGCAGCGCGGCTGCGGTATCAGTAGTGAAGAACGGGTTGCCGGTGCCGGCGGCGAAGATCACCACGCGGCCCTTCTCCATGTGGCGCTCGGCGCGGCGGCGGATATAGGGCTCGCAGACGCTGGACATGGGGATGGCGGACTGAACGCGGGTCGCCACGCCGAGTTGCTCGAGCGCGCTCTGCATCGCGAGCGCGTTCATGACGGTGGCGAGCATACCGATGTAGTCGGCCTGCGCGCGCTCCATCCCGGCGGCCGCGGCGGAGACGCCGCGGAAGATGTTGCCGCCCCCGATCACGATGCAGGTCTGCACGCCCATGGCGGCGACGGCGCCGATATCGGCGGCGATGGCTTTCACCTTCTCTGTGTCGAGGCCGTATTCGCGGCGCGCCATCAGCGCCTCGCCGGAGAGCTTCAGCAGGACGCGCTTGTAGACCGGGTGTTCGGGCATGCTGACGAGTCTCGGCGAGGGTTGCCGGCGAAGGTAGTGGGCTGTGGGGGGAAAGGCCAGTGTGGGGGGGCCGGGGACTTGGTCGCGGACGTTAACGCGATATCAGTGACGGCCCGCCAGAGAGATCGCCAATGGCCCCCAAGAAGAAGACCTTGGCCGGCACGTGGCGAGGCCCCAAGTCCGAGACTTACACGCGGATCACCTGGAATCCACGCAACCGGGCCAAGCATGAAGCAGAGTATCCGGAGCGCCCGAAATTCACCGCCGCCGAGCTGGCGGACTGGACGCGGATTTATAAGCGGGGTGGATGTCGAGCACCGCAGGCGCGGGAGGAGCAGCTTTCAGGCTCTTGTCGGCCGCCTGGTGATCGGCCGGGATCATGTGACCCGCACGGCCGTATATTTCGTGGCATATACCAAAGATCATGGCATCATCGAAGTCATCAGCATCCGGTTCGCAGACAGTCATGAACGCGCAATCTTCTTCCGCTAAGCCGTTGATCCGTCGCTCACCGGCCAAGCCAGACTCGCGGCGGAAGCCGCCGGCCCCTGGTGCACCGGAGGCCACGCTGGACCGCGACGCCCTGGAGGCGCTTGCCTGGATCGAGAGCGGCATGCCGGACAGCCGGGTGGGCTATGGCCCCGATGCTCCGGAGCTGACGGAGGCCGAACGCCAGCAGTTTGTGCCGGCGTCATATGTTCGCGTTTCCGCTGGCCCCATCCGCCGGCGCACGAAATCGGGGAACTAACTGGAAGCGCCGAGTTCCGTCCACCTCTCCCGTCCTGCGGGAGAGGTCGCCGCGCGGTAGCGCGGCGGGTGAGGGTGCCGGGCCTGGGCTGCCTTCTGCTGCCGATCCTCTAGGCCTTACTGGCCATCTACGGGGCCAGCGGTTGAGCATCGACACAAGTCGCGTGGTCATGGCATCAGCGCATCCATCTTGGAGCCAAGCACGAACCCGCTTCGCGGGATTGGTGCTGCGGGTGAGTTTTACGCGGCACCCGAACCATTGACCGATGAAGCAAGTAAGGTTGGGGCGCTGCCCCAAACCCCGCCAGGGGCCGAGCCCCTGGACCTCAATACTTATGCGCGTTTTCGATGAAGTCTTGAGCGCGGCGTAGTTGCCTCTCGAGCATGGAGTTCCCTTCATCATGAGAGGAACTTCCGATGCCTGTTCCAACTATCGACCGCCCCGTCAGTGCGCTGCGGCAGCGCATGATGGAAGACATGGCGATGCGCGGCCTGCGATCAGATACGCAGCACGAGTATATTCGTGTTGTACGCAGCTTCGCGGCCTTCCTCGGTCAGCCGCCCGATACGGCAACGGCTGAGGATATTCGCCGGTTTCAGGTGCACCAGCGCGAGAGCGGGGTACAACCGCCCACCATCAACTGCTCCGTCTCAGCGCTGCGCTTCTTCTTCACCGTAACGCTCGACCGGCCGGATCTGTCGCGGCGCCTGGTCCTCGCGCGCTATCCGCGCAAACTGCCAGCGGTGCTCAGCGTCGAGGAAGTCGGCCGGCTGCTCGAGGCGGCACCGGGCATCAAGTACAAGGCCATACTTGGCACCGCCTCTGGCGCGGGCCTGCGCGTTTCGGAAGTGGCCAGCCTCAAGGTCGATGATATCAACAGCACGCGCATGCTGATCCGGGTCGAACAGGGCAAGGGACGCAAGGACCGCAATGCCATGCTGTCACCCCAGCTGCTCGCGCTGTTGCGGCTGTGGTGGAAGGAAGGCAAGCGGCGCAGCGTCATGCTAGCTCATGGCTGGCTGTTCCCCGGACGCAGTGCCACCGATCCGATCTCAACCCGGCAGATCAACCGCGCAATCCATGAGGCAGCGGAAGCCGCCGAGATCAGGAAGCGGGTGTCGCCCCATACGCTGCGCCACAGCTTCGCCACCCATCTGCTGGAGCAGGATGTCGATATCCGTGTGATCCAGGTCCTGCTGGGGCACAGCAAGCTTGATACGACCGCGCTCTATGCGCGCGTTGCCACCAAGACGATCCGTTCGGTGACCAGTCCTCTGGAGCGTTTGGCGTCGTTGATGCAGGGCGAGGATCCCGGCGGCTGACGCGGCTTGCGCACCTCGATCGAGGTCGCCAATATCTTCCGCGCTGAAGGTGCCAGCTATCGTGCCGCCCAGGCCGGTCACCTGAACCTGACCCAGCTCAAGGTCATGTCGGCGATTGAGAACTGCCGCACGGCAGCACTCGGCGGTCACGTCGATGCCTGCGAGGACTGCGGGCATCAGCGCATTGCCTACAATAGCTGCCGCAACCGGCACTGCCCCAAGTGCCAGGGCGCCGCCGCGCGCACCTGGTTGGCCGAGCGCGAAGCCGACCTGCTGCCGGTCGGCTATTTCCATGTCGTCTTCACGCTGCCCACCGAGGTGGCGGACATCGCCGGGCAGAACAAGGCGATCGTCTACGATCTGCTGTTCCGCGCAGCGTCGGAGACGATGATGACGATCGCGGCCGACACGAAGCACCTCGGCGCCCGCATCGGCATCACCGCCGTGCTCCACACCTGGGGATCGGCGATGACGCACCATCCCCATATCCACATGATCGTGCCAGGCGGCGGCATCTCGCTCGATGGGCAGCGCTGGATATCTTCGCGTCCGGCCTTCCTGCTGCCGGTGCGGGTGCTGGGCGCGCTCTTCCGCCGCCGGTTCCTCACCCGGCTGATCGAACTCCATGAGGCGGGACGACTTACCTTCTTCGGCACCCAGGCCGGTCTCGCTGACCGCCGCCTTTTTCTGCGTCATCTCGCTCCGATCAGGAAGAAGCGCTTCGTGGTCTATGCCAAGCCGCCGTTCTCCGGCCCCGAGGCTGTGCTCACCTATCTCTCGCGCTATACCCACCGGGTCGCCATCTCCAACCGGCGCCTGATTGCGTTCGACGAGACTGGCGTCACCTTCCGCTACAAGGACTACCGCCGCGATGGTCCCGAGCGACAGCGCGTCATGACGCTCACGCCGCACGAGTTCATCCGCCGCTTCCTGCTCCATGTCCTGCCACATGGCTTCCACCGCATCCGCCATTACGGCTTGCTCGCCAGTTCCGCACGCAAGGCCAGTATTGCGCGTGCCCGCGAACTGCTTGCCGTGGCACCGCCGCCGGAGCCTGTCGAAGGGCCAGAACCACTCGATTGGCTGCCACCCTGTCCCTGCTGTGGCGGACGCATGACCATCATCGAGACCTTCGGGCGATGGAGGCAACCCCGCGCGCCACCTCACGCGCCCGCATCAACCGGGAGCACCCCGTCGTGACCCGGCACGGCTTGCGCTCACCTCACGCCGCAACACCACCGTTACGACGAATGCCACCAGGCACGCCCTTCGCCAAGATCAGCGCCACACGACTGAATATCAGCCGTGGCCGGTTCCCGATCCACGCTCCGCCTGGCAAAAAATCTCACTCACCAACTCCCCGCCAACGCCAGCGCCGAGCCGGTCGCGCAATCACCTCAACCGAGCAAAACTCAAAATCCCCATAGACCGTCGCCGCAGCCCCGCGGGTTCGTGCATGGGCGGTTTTCGTACGCCGGCCCCATGCCCAGACGCGCGACCGGCGATGGCCGGCGTCCGAAAACCTTCACCAAATCGGAACCATGCCCGTCAACCTGTCCATCAAGAACGCGCCCGACCGGGTGGTGCAGCGATTGCGCGAGCGGGCCGAGCGGCACCACCGATCCCTGCAAGGCGAGTTGCTCGCAATCATCGAGGCGGCGGTTCAGGAAGACGGTCCCGCGGACATCCTTGCCGAGGTTCGCCGGCTGGGGGTGCGCGCGCCTGGCGAGGCGGCTGCGCTGGTGCGCGCCGATCGCGATGGCCGTTAGGGTGGTGGATGCCTCGGCGATTGCCGCTTTATTGTTCGAGGAGCGGATACGGAGGTTGTTGCCAAGTGGCTTGGCGATGCGCGGTTGGTAGCACCGCGACGGCGCCGTTATTGAACGCCGCCAGAATGTGAAATTGCATCGCGTCGGACGTTCTGCAAGCAGCAAAGGCATATACGCGCTCGCGATAGATGTCGCCATGCGAGAGATCAGGATCGTCTTGCATGTGCCGCGCCCCTTTGTCTCGCCAGCCTGCTTGTCCCGACGGTCCGCTTTGTTTGCCGAGGACCGCTTTGCGGTTTAGAGCCTATCTCTGAATGATAGCGAAACAGTCGCTATCGACCCTACACGGCCGTCAGCCCAGCCATGAGGCGATCCCGGAACCGGACGTTCAGCGCCGCCTGGAGCCGGCCGCTACGCGCCCATTTTGAGACGGCCGTTCCGATATTTCTGATCAGCAGTAACACTCTTGACAGCGAGCGATGGCTTAAGCCAGCCTGAGCTGGCTGGATTCCCGATGACGCGAGTTGTGCGACAAATCAATATTGCGGCCGGCCGGCCTGAGGATGCCGCGTCGCGGCCGTTCTCAGAATTCGCCGACCGCGCGAACATCGTTTTGCTGGGCGATCCGGGCGCCGGCAAGACGCATCTTTTCCGCGAGATGGCGGCCGTTGAACAGGCGCTCTTCATCAAAGCGCGCGCCTTTCTAAACACCCCGGCAGACATGCTGCGTGGGCAAGCGTTGTTCATAGACGGGTTGGATGAAAAGCGCGCTGGTCGGGGCGATCGGGACACCGTCGATGCGCTGGTGGTAAAACTGTTCGATGTGGCCCCGCCGAGGGTGCGGATTTCATGCCGGGCCGCTGACTGGCTCGGTGAAAGCGATCTTGCAGCAATGGCGCCATTCTTCGACCAGCAGGACGGCGCCTGCCTGCTTCATCTTGAGAACCTGTCGCGTACTGAACAGATCGCCGTGTTGGCTGGTCAGGGTGTCGGCGGTGATGACGTCGAACGCTTTCTCAACGACGCTGCGGAGCGCGGGCTCGGTGATTTTCTCGAAAACCCGCAGAACCTTATCATGCTCTGGCGCGCAGTGCAGACGGGGTCATGGCCCGCAACACGTAGAGAGTTGTTTGAACTCTCGACCACGCTGATGCTTCAGGAGCCTAATGTGGACCGGGCGCGCTTCGGCGGTGGCGTCTTCTCGGTTGCGGAATTGCGTCCTGTGGCTGGGGCGGTCTGTGCCGCCCGGCTGATCAGCGACGTGGATGCGATCAATCTGACGGATCAGGAAGGCAAGGCGGATATTCCCGGCTATCGCTCGCTAGATTTGTTTCCGCCGGAGAAAGTTCAGGCCGTTCTCTGTCGGCGCGTATTCGATGCAGCGCCGGAGCCGGAAACGGTCGATTACGCGCACCGCACGACGGCGGAATTCCTGGCGGCGGAATTCCTTGCCTCCCGCGTGCGCGAGGGCCTTCCTCTCGGCCGCGTTGTGGCTCTGATGGGGGTGGATGGGCACCCGGCGTCGGAACTGAGGGGCTTGCACGCCTGGCTCGCAGTGCATTTGCCCGAGCACGCGAACGAGCTTATCGAAGCCGATCCCTATGGCGTGCTGACCTATGGCGATGCCGCCTCGTTGTCGCCCTCGTCCTGCGCTGTCCTTGTACGCGCCCTCGACAGTCTCTCGCGCACCAATCCGTGGTTTCGTTCGGGGAATTGGCAAGCGCTGCCGATCGGGGCGCTCGCGCGGCCGGACATGGTCAGCGAATTTCGCGCTATCCTCAACAATCCCAGCTCAGGCTTCGGCGTTCGCTCGGTCGTGGTCGATGCGCTTGCGCTCGGGACGCCGTTGCCGGCGATGCTGCCGGACCTTGAAGCGGTGCTTGCGCGGCAGGCCTCGCCCTATGCCGAACGGCTGCACGCTCTCGAGGCGCTCTTGCGCCTCGGCGACGCTGGAAAGGCTGCAGTCCGGACTGTCTTTGACACGCAGCTCGGTAATTCCGTGAACGATCTGCGGCTGCGCGCGGCGATCGTGCAGGCGCTCTACGGGGATCCCTATGGCCCGGATGACGTGATCGCGCTGGTCGAGGCCTCTTTCCGCGCCCAAGGCACGATCAGCAGCGGCATGCTGTGGTCTTTGGCTGACGCCCTTCCGGAGCGGGATCTGCCGGCGATCCTTGACGGCATCGAGCCGCCGGCGACAGCAGACCAGGCTGGCTCTCACCGTACGAGCCGAGAGGCGGGCTCGCTCTACGCGCGCGTTCTCGTGCGCGCCTGGTCGAACCCCGACCTGTTCGAGCCGGCCCGCGTCATGGGATGGCTGCGCAAGCGGGCCGCTTTCAAAGGTGGCGTTGGCGAAAGCCGCGCGCGCGACCTGCGCACAGCGATGCGAGCCACGCCCGAGCGGCTACGCGCACTTGCCGAGGATTTCTTTAACCGCGTTCCGATGGATGAGAACCGTTGGCTCGCGTTTATCCGTTTCCGCGAAGCAACCTTGTTTGAATTGAGCCCGGAAGCGCTGGCCGAGATCGCTATCCAGGCTTTCGATGCCGCTGAAACAGGAAGCGACCGGCGCCTGTTCCTCTATGGAGTCGCCCTTTCGCTGTCGTTCCAGATCGCATCTTTCCACGGGACGACGGTTTTCGATGATCTTTACCTGCGCGCCGACAACGATGCGGCGCTTCGCGCCGCGCGCGACGCCGCGGTGGTTACGATGCTGCCGGCCAACTCTTACACGGGCCGCTCGGGACGGGCCGCGCAAAACCAGGACAGTCGTGCGCGGCAGCAGCAGGAGTTTGACCAGAACATTGAGCAGGTCCGCAGCGGCGCGCACCTTGGCTGGCTCAATCACCTGGCCTTTATCTACTTCGCCCTTTATAGTGACACGGATCGCAGCCTCTCGCCGCGCGCCAGGATTGCAGCGTGGCTTGGCGAGGAGCGCGTCGACGCAGCGCTCGAAGCGCTGGCCGCGACGCTGTTGCGTAACGATCTCCCCAACTTTAGCGATGTGATGACGCTCATCGCAGATCATCAGCATTATGACTGGTGGTACGCGCTTGTCGCGGGGCTGAACGAGCGTTGGGCGGCGGGACAGGGGCTGGCCAACCTCTCCGACGATTTTCTCAAAGGCATTCTAGTGTTCGATATTGCCAATCCGGTTTCGCTCCGGGAAGGAAACACGGAGCAGTTGGTAGTCCATCCCTGGCGCAAGGCGTTGACGGAGCGCCAACCTGAACTCGTGCGGGATGCCTATTTTGCCATCGCGCAATTGCGCCTTTCCCGCAACGAACAATTCGTTGACGGCTTGCGCGAGCTTCTGAACGAGCCTGCTTTTGAGCCGTATCTGCCGGCGATTGTTCCGGATTTGCTGCGGCAATTCCCCAACGCAGATCCCTTCAGGCTTGGCGACCTTCTGGATGCGGTCGCCGAGCTGCCGACGGCGTATCAAGATTTCCTGCAACTCGCGGCCCCGGTCATCTCCGGAGCGGTGGCCGTCGATCAGCGGCAGCGCGATCTTTGGCTGGTGACGGCCTATGTGATGGCACCCGCGCGGTTCGAGAGTGATGTCCGGCAGCGCGCGGCCGTGCGGCCTGGCCTTGTTTTCGATCTGCGCGACAGGAGCGGTTGTGCGCGCCGGGGTCAGCCCGATCATGCCCTGCCGCTGCCGATGGTCGAATTCATGGCGCGGCTGACGGGATCGCTCTTCCCCGATACGCCGCATCCCGTTGAGAGCTGGTGGGGCAACACCAATGCCTGGGATGCATCGGAGCATTTTCGAGCGCTTATCAACATGATTTCGGCTTCGCCGAGCCCAGCGGCAACCGACGCTCTCCAGCGGCTTGAAGCTGATCCTCAACTTGCCTCCTATAATCCGCATCTGCTGCATGCACTTGCCAGTCAGCGTCAGCGTCGCCGAGAAGCCGAATATGACCGGCCCGATTGGCCGCAAACAGTCCGCGCGCTCGCCAATCGGGAACCCGCGACTGTGGCCGATCTCCATGCGCTGCTTGTGGCCCAGTTGCGTGATCTTGAGCGCCGGATCGCGCGGGCGAACACCGACATCTTCAAGCAGTTCTGGAATCTCGATGCCCGCGCCAAACCGACATGCCCGCGACCCGAGGACGCGTGTCGTGATGATATCGTCACCCTATTGAGGCCTGTACTGCTTCCACTCGGCGTCACAGTTGAGCCAGAAGGGCATATGGTGGCGGACAAACGGGCGGATATCTCGGCTGCCATGCCAGGGCGCAAGATTCTCTGTGAATTGAAGCGTGATTATCATGCGGAGGTTTGGACGGCGATCACGGGGCAGCTTGAACGCTTCTATGCGCATGATCCTGAAGCCAAAGGGTTCGGCATTTACGTCGTATTCTGGTTCGGAGCGAAGCGGCCCAGGCAGATACCCACGCAGCCCAACGGCATGCAGCCGCCGAAAACTGCTGCCGAGATGAAAGGCATGCTTCAATCGCTTCTACCAGAGGATATGCGCCGGCGCCTATCTGTCATCGTCTTCGATGTTTCTGGCGAACTTTAGCGAGTGAGACGTAGCGGGCCTCGCAGCAACCGGTGAGGCTATGCAAATTGTCCACCGCATACGGGCCGAGTTACAATCATCTCCAGCCGCTCAACACCGTCCTCCGCGAACGTCGGCTTTCGGCCAAGCACCGCCGTCGAAGCCTTGATCATCGTTGATCCCAGTTTCCGGGCCGATAATGAACGACAGGTCGACACCCTGTTGCATTATCGCCTTCCAATGGGCGTCATCAGGGTACGCAGAGGCGCGCGAGGGGCGTCCCGAGATGGACTCTAGCTGCCACTCATCCGTCCAAATGCCATTGCGTCGCGATTTTGCTGCATCAGCAACGTGATGCTCGGGACTTTTTCGAAGCCAAGGCCACGTGGCGGCTCGTCTTCCGAGCCCTGCACGACGTGTGCGTAGCTCTCACCAGCCACTTTCTCCCATTTGCCGGCGGGTTTGCGCACCTCAAGGTTGACCACCGTCGCCTTCAGCACAAGACGCACAATGGGATCGTTCGGCGCGCCCGGCTTTGTCAGGCTGGGATGGCCTGCGATGACCCGCCAGCCATTCGCCAGCGCCCAAACGGTCAGTTCTTCCTTTGTCAATGCCGATATCCTCTCCGGTTTGAATGAGGCTCAGGAACGCGGCGATCGCTTCCCCTTGCCCCCCTGCTCAGACCGCGCTTGCCACAACGCCATGTCCGCTGCCTTGCTGAATGCCACTCGGACACCCGTGCTACCCCGGCTCACCCGGATCTTGCCCCCATTCTGCGCCTTGTGCTCGGCCAGCCATTTCATGACTTCCGGATCCTCGCTGGTCTTGCCTTCGAACTCGAGCACTCCGACGATCTCTTCCTCTTTGCGGCGCTTTACCATCGTGTATGCTTTCTTGACGTTTCTCGGGGGCGCGTCGCCTGCTTCGACGGGCCATTCAGGGACCCGCGTTGCGAGCCACGGCGATTTGCCCGTCTGTCGCGCTGCGACTGGATGTCGGCTTTTTGCGCTCTCCGCCCGAAAGCTGCCAGTCCGCTCTCGGCCACACCAAGCCACCAGAAAACGCGTGCCTTGCCGAACAACTGATGGACATCGGGCGGCATTGCGCGAGCCTTCCTGGCCTCGACACGTGCAGCGCTGATGAGATCGTCGGCTACGACGAAACCGGCGTGGCGTTGACGTAGTTGTCGATACGTCTGCGCTGGTCGCGATTCTGCTGGCCGAACCGGATGCCGAACGGTTCGCGACCGCGCTCGCCAACGTGACCGCCCCGCTGTCGATTGATCATTTTCGACGCCTCGGCACTGATCAGCGCGTCGCTCAACGTGACTCGAAACCGCTCGGCCGGGCCAGCGCCTCAGCACCTCTGTCACTTGCGGCCTCCAAGATAGTAATTATAACCTGTCGATAGCTAATTAAGTTGTCCGGTTTACGTAGCACATCAGTTGTCCGCTTGTTTCCGGTCCGTTCCCAAGAGGCAGGGACAGAACGGCGGCCGTTCTGGCGGCAGGTCAGGCGGGCCGTTGGCTGGTGACGGGCGCGTCTTCTTCAACTCATGAAATCAATTTCCTTCTTTTGCTGATGCGCCTGTGGAGTTGTGGGCAACGCTCTTCCGTTGCCCAACAAATCCACAGGCGAGCCGGACCCAAGCGCGATCATGCCGCCGCGTCCAACGCCGCCATCCGCAGCGCCCCCTGCGCGTCATAGCGTCCCAGGCAGCGCGGGCCGTGGAACACCGCGTGGCTCCCGTCGTGATATTGCCGCACCTTCACCCGTGCCTTCACGAAATGAGCACGCAGCGGCGACGGTGGTATCTGCAGCTTCATCCGTCGCCACGAAACCGTGTTGTCGCGGTCCACCTGGCGCTCCTCCTGGATACACAGAATTTCCCGCAGATCGACACCAGCAACGGCGACGAAAGCCGATCCCTCCTGCTCCGCCTTCACCGCAAACTGCGCGTTGTGCGCCGGCAGGTAGCAATCCCGAATGAACCGGTTGGCCTCCGCAACCGTCGTGATCCCAGCCAGCGCCAGCTCCTTGACCAGGCGATCCTGTAACGTCTGAAACAGCCGCTCCGAACGACCACGGGCCTGCGGTGAGTAGGCCGCAATGTGCTCCACGCCCAAATGCGCCAGCGCCCGCCCAACCTGTGTCGGCCGCTTCCGGTCAACCGGGCCGCCAAACTCCGGCGTCACGAAGTAGTGGCTGCCCCGATCCGTATAGAGGCTCAGCGGCAGGCCATGCGCGCCAAACACCTCCAGCAGAGCCTGGAACGTCGATTCCGTGCCTTCCTCCGCTACCAAAAACCCCGAGTAGATCACGTTCGTCGCGTCGTCCATCGTCACTATCAGGTCCAGCGTCTCCCGCCCCGCCAGCCATTCATGGCGCGACCCATCCTGATGAAGCATCATTCCAGGCAACGGCCGTCGCGGCCGCTTGCGCCGGTGTGCGCCGCGCCGCGCGGCGCGCTCCAGAAGCCCCTTCGATTGCAGGAACGCCTTGGTCCACGTGTAGCCCCAGCGGAAACCGTGGCGGCCCACCAAGTGCTCGTGAAAGTGCTTCGCCGTGAACCCGCTGTAACGCATACGATACAGCCGCTCGACCTCCTCCTCCCGGTCGACCGGAACCCGCTTCCCAGACGCCCGACCAAGCCGCCGGTCCAGAAGACCGGCCGCCCCGCACTCTTCGTAGCGCTGTTGCCAACGACGGAATGTCCGCTCGCTGATCCCAAGCAGCTCCGCCGCTTCGCACTGGTTGAGTTCGCTCGCTTCATACCGCTCCAGCACGCTCCCGAACTTGATCACTCGCACACCCTGAAGGGCTTCCGACCGGCGCATCCGGGCTCCCAAAAGGAACCATCATCACCGGACAGATCGTGCGCTACCTAAACCGGACATACCGTGTGCTACCGACAGATAGTAATTATAACCTTGACAAAGAGAGTCATTGACTGTATATTGCCCCCACAATGTCCGCCAGCACCCCACCGAACCACACCAACCTCGCCGACCAACTCCCGGCCGACGTCTACTATCAGCTTATCCACTCGCTATGCCTTACGCTCCCGGCGCCGCTCACCGACAGTCCCGAAGACCTCGCCCGGCGAAACCATTCCGCCATCGCCCGCATCGCCGCGCTCTGCCCGGCCAACGCCGCCGAGGCTGACGTTGCCGCCCAACATGTCGCCGCCTCCGAACAATGGAAGGACAGCCTGCGTCTCGCCCAGGAAGCGGACACAACGTCATACTGGGCACAGAAGTGCCGCGCCCAGGCCAACAGCATGATGCGCCAGGCGAACAGTGCACTCAGGCTGCTGCTCCGCATGCAGACCGCCCGAGAGAAGCGCGAGAAGAACCAGGAAGCCCACGACCGCGCCGCCTGGACCGAGCATTGCGCCATCGCCCTGATGGCACAGGCGCTATCACCGCAGCCAAACCCGGCGGCGATTGCCAAGCCACCGACACCGGCGCCAAAGTCGCAATCGGAACCCAAGCTGGTGGACAAACCGCAGTCCGACCCGGTCGCCGCCACCCAGCATGACACAACCGTTTCTCCACAAAGGGCCGCGCTGCTCCGCCTGATGGAGAGATTAAACAACCTCCCTCCCGACGGCGACTTGGTTCAGTCGCTCATCACCGCCCTTCTCCCGCCTCCCACCACGCCGGACCGCCAGTTCGCCGAAGCCTCCACGGCCTAGCCCGACGCCCGGGCTGCGCGTGCCACAAAGTCGTGGACGGCACCCTTCTTCGCCCGCCATGACGACCGCGTGCCCCCTGTCATCGCGTCCACCGCGAAGGCAATGGCAAGCAATCTCCCGCAATTCCACGCAATCCCATCCAACCACGCGCCACTTGTGCGCGTCGGCGGCACATCCGCGGCTTCCCCCCAAGCTATCTCACCACCTGATCCAACCATCTCGCGTACAGCGAAATGAGACGACGATGAGACGTCCTTCTCAAAGGCGGCCGGTATCAGTCGTCGTCGAATGCCGCAGTCAGATCGTGCCCGCCGTAAAGGATGCGGTCGATCGTCACCGTCCCGGCACCAACGTGGAAGGCGACGGTGACCCGCCTTGCCATGCCGATCACCCGCAGGCCGTGCCGTATATCGTCACGGCGCACGCCGCGTTCGGAGAAAGTTGCCAGGCCCCGACACACTGCCTCGATCCGCTCGACATAGGCGAATGCACGCTCGCGGCTGCCGTGCTCAGCGATGTAGTCATAAAGCTCGATCAGGTCCGCCTGCGCCTCCGGCGCAAAGGCGACGCTATGCGCCACGCTTGGCTTTCAGCCGTTTCGCGTGATGCGCACGCAGGGTTTGAAAGACCTGATCAGCCGGAATCGCGCGGGAGGGATCTGCCTGCAGGGCGTCATAGACGGGTGCCACCTCCTCACGCAGCCAACGCTCGACCGCGGCGTCCCGCTCCTGCAAGGCACGCAACCCCGCCGCACGACCTCGCTGGCCGATGCATAGGTTCCTTCAGCGACCAGCGCATCGATGTAGCCCGCCTGTTCGGCGGGCAGGCTGATCGTGCGTTTCTCGACAGCAGCCATGGCGTCCTCCGCTTCGGAGAGACTAGCACATGGTAGGAAGACTTCATACCGCAACCTGCCGCCCCACGGGCCGCAGCGGCATGGTTGTCAGCCTGCCGTCACAGCGAGCGGCATCGTGCCGCGTCCCGCGAGCGACGCCGCGCATTTCCTCCCGCAACTCAGTCAGGGGGGCCGCGTCATCGTCGTCGTCCTCCATCTCCAACTCGACCTCTTCCATCTGGAGCTCACCCCTTCCCTGCCCGCCCCAACCAGCCGGCACGCAAGGTCTCCTGAAGATCAACCGTTCGTTTACCGTTTTGCCGTCACATGGCGTGGAACACCGAATTTGGTGCTCGGCCCTGCCAGAACGGCCGATCGTGGGGGAATGAATGCGCTTGCAGTCGCACAGCCGTATTGCGCGGCCGGTTGAAGGCGCCGTTCCAGCGCATCCCCCCACGTCCGACAACCCTCACAGCAGATAGAATCCCACATGTCGATCAATCCCAATACCGGGTCCTTTGTGGCCGATCCCGGCGAGCAGGTCAGCCTGTCCTCCCTGTTCTCGGTGACCGCATCATCCAGCAACCCAACCTACCTGATCCTGACGGGGCTGGACCGCGACGAATACACGGCGGGCTACAACACGTCGCACATGGGCACCCTGTCGGGTGATGGTACAACCCAGGATTTCGAGAATTTCGGCAGCGATGCGTGGTCTATCGGCGCGGTCTTCACGTATCAGGCGTCGACGGGGCTCTATTACAATCCGGTCTATGGCTATTTCAACCAACTGACATTCACCGCATCATCCAATACCAACGACAATGTCAATCTGTCGGTCTTCACGACGAACAACGCCAACCTCGCCAATTCCTATGCGACGAATCCCTACGTACTGATCGAGAACCCGAGTTATTTCACCTACGATGGCAGTACCAGCGTCGTCACCGAACCGTCTGTCGCAGGCCACGCGCCAACTCAGGCGACGCCCGATTCAGTGTGCTCGGCGGCGCTGTCCTTCGTCGGAGACGCATGGAACCAGGACGGCTGCTGGGTGCTCGCGTCCGACATCTCGGCCGAGGCTGGAGCTTCGCTACCCCTGACCAGCACGCTGATCGGCGTGCCCGGTGTGGCGAATGGGGAGTGGATCGTCGCCTACAACGGCCCGGTCAGTGCCAACAGCAACTGGGAATCGAACCTGGTCGCCGGCGAGATGGTGGCGTTCGAGACCAGCAGCGGCGGCGGCCACATCACCACGGTGGTATCGGGATCCGGCGCCTCGGCGATGCTGGTGGACAACATCACCTATATCAATGGCAACGGCAGCATCGCCAATCCCGCCAATGACGGCTCGGCAAACGACATCATCGTCGCGGCACCGCACCCGGCCATGCAGGAATTCAGCGGCGTCAATTCCGCCAACGCTGTCGTCTACGAGCTAGACGCGCCGGTGGTCAAAGATACCGTATCAAGCATAACGATCGCGGAGAATAGCAGCCGCTCGCTGGCTTCCCTGTTCGTCGCGACCAATCCGGTCACCAGCCAGGCGATCACCGAATGGCAGGCCTACGACACCGATTCCGCCGATAGCGTCGCAGTGGGCGGCAGCGCGGCACCGTCGGCGCATTCGGCCGCCAACGCGGTCACTGTGGCCTCGCTGGCGTCCGTGGCGTTGGACACCGGTGCCACCGCGGGCAGCGACACGATCGAAGTGCGAGCGTATAACGGCAGCTACTGGGGCGATTGGCAGAGCCTGGCCGCAGTCGTGGCCAGTGTGACGGCAGCACCGCCCACGCTCACCAATCAGACGCCGAACCAGACCTGGCAACAAGGCCAGCATGTCAGTTTCACTCTGCCGGCAAACACGTTCACCGACCCGCAAGGCGAAACGCTGACCTACGCAGCCACGCTGCCGAGTGGTCAGGCCCTGCCCACCTGGCTGAGCTTCAACGGAACGACCGACACTTTCTCCGGCACGGTGCCGGCGGGGATGGAGAGCCTGACGGTCGAGGTGACGGCGACCGACACCAGCTCGCTGTCGGCTTCCGAGACCTTCGGTATCACCGTCCCAGCGGCGCCGCCGGTCATCAGCCAGCAGACCCCAAACCAGACCTGGACCGAAGGAACCTCGATCTCTCTGGCGCTTCCTTCCAACACGTTCACCGACCCTCAGAATGAGGCGCTCACCTACACCGCCACGCAGAGCAATGGCCAAGCACTTCCCACGTGGCTGAGCTTCAACCCCAAGACCGAGACGTTCAGCGGCACGGCACCGGCAACCGCGCAGTCCATAACGGTCAAGGTGACGGCGACAGACACCAGCAAGCTTTCCGTGTCGGAAAGTTTCACCGCCACGGTTCAGCCGCCCGCTGTCCCCAAGCTGGGGATTTCGGTGACCAAACCCATGCTCAACCAGACCTGGGACGATGGCCAGGCCGTCGCTTTCGTGCTTCCGGCCAACACGTTCAAGGATGCCCTCGGCGAGAAGATGACATTCGCCGCCTACGAGGTGTACGGACCCAACGTCACCTCGTGGCTGCACTTCAATCCGGCAAGCGACGAATTATTCGGAAGCGTTCCAAGCTCGGCAACCGGAACCGTCACCCTGGCAGTGATGGCGAGCGATGCGAGCAACGCCACAGCAGCCGACTTCTTCAATGTCAGTTTTGCACATGGAACGTCGCACGCGGTTTCAGGCGAAACCAGCGCAGGAGGGCTTGGAGCCTTGCTGCCCAACATAGCGCCGGAAGGGCTGGTCCTGCACCCGTCCTGAGATCGGCGCCCCTACGCAACGACTTTCCGATACAGATGCCAGGTTGCGTGGCCGAGGATCGGCATCACCACAACCAACGCCGCAAAGGCGGTGAGCACGCCGATCATCATGCCGGCCGCGACGATCAGCCCCCAGGCCGCCATCGCCAGCGGGTTGGCAATCACCGCCATTACCGAGGTCGCGACCGCCGTAGCGGCCTGCTCCTCCGTCGACCCCCCCAGGTCACGGTCGAGCAACAGCGGAAACGAGATCACCCCCAGGCCCAGCGCGGCGACGGCGAACAGGAACCCGACCCCGGTTCCCGCGGCGCACAACACCCAGCCGGCGCGCGTGGTCAGCGCCGCTCGGACCAACGCCGCGAACAATTCCTGCCCGGTGCCGTGCAAGGTGTTGTCATAGATGCCGTTGGCCGCCACCAGCCACATCACGAACACGGCGGCCAGCAGGACGCCGAGTTCCATGATCGAGCCGATACGCGGTGAGCGGAACACCGCGAACGTACTCAGCCAGGACGACGGGAGCCCGCGTTCCCGCCGGCGGCTGATCTCGTACAGCCCAACCCCGGCGAACGGCCCCACTAGCGCGAAACCGCCGGCGATCGGATACAGCAACGGCAGAGTGCCGACGCCCGACGCCAGCCATCCCAGCAACAGGCCGATAGCCGGATAGACCAGGGCGAGGAAGACGCGATGCACCGGATTGGCGCGGAAATCCGCGGCCCCGAGGGCGAGCGCGTCGCGTACATCGGCAAGGCCGATGCGGCGAATGGCGGGCCGGGCGACCTGCGCCCGCTGGCTGCTGGGCAGAATGTCATCGGCCATGCGCGGCCTCCACTCGTCGAGCGTCAGAGCGATCGCGGCCGCTGTCGCTGAGCAGGGGCGGCAGTCAGTCGCCGGTCGCGCTTCATCGCGACCTCGCGGTCGCCGCAGTATAAGCGAGGTCTGGCCCTCCGCGCGATACCGTTGTGCAGGGTGTGTCGGTAGCACACGGTATGTCCGGTTTAGGTAGCGCACGATCTGTCCGGTGATGATGGTTCCTTTTGGGAGCCCGGATGCGCCGGTCGGAAGCCCTTCAGGGTGTGCGAGTGATCAAGTTCGGGAGCGTGCTGGAGCGGTATGAAGCGAGCGAACTCAACCAGTGCGAAGCGGCGGAGCTGCTTGGGATCAGCGAGCGGACATTCCGTCGTTGGCAACAGCGCTACGAAGAGTGCGGGGCGGCCGGTCTTCTGGACCGGCGGCTTGGTCGGGCGTCTGGGAAGCGGGTTCCGGTCGACCGGGAGGAGGAGGTCGAGCGGCTGTATCGTATGCGTTACAGCGGGTTCACGGCGAAGCACTTTCACGAGCACTTGGTGGGCCGCCACGGTTTCCGCTGGGGCTACACGTGGACCAAGGCGTTCCTGCAATCGAAGGGGCTTCTGGAGCGCGCCGCGCGGCGCGGCGCACACCGGCGCAAGCGGCCGCGACGGCCGTTGCCTGGAATGATGCTTCATCAGGATGGGTCGCGCCATGAATGGCTGGCGGGGCGGGAGACGCTGGACCTGATAGTGACGATGGACGACGCGACGAACGTGATCTACTCGGGGTTTTTGGTAGCGGAGGAAGGCACGGAATCGACGTTCCAGGCTCTGCTGGAGGTGTTTGGCGCGCATGGCCTGCCGCTGAGCCTCTATACGGATCGGGGCAGCCACTACTTCGTGACGCCGGAGTTTGGCGGCCCGGTTGACCGGAAGCGGCCGACACAGGTTGGGCGGGCGCTGGCGCATTTGGGCGTGGAGCACATTGCGGCCTACTCACCGCAGGCCCGTGGTCGTTCGGAGCGGCTGTTTCAGACGTTACAGGATCGCCTGGTCAAGGAGCTGGCGCTGGCTGGGATCACGACGGTTGCGGAGGCCAACCGGTTCATTCGGGATTGCTACCTGCCGGCGCACAACGCGCAGTTTGCGGTGAAGGCGGAGCAGGAGGGATCGGCTTTCGTCGCCGTTGCTGGTGTCGATCTGCGGGAAATTCTGTGTATCCAGGAGGAGCGCCAGGTGGACCGCGACAACACGGTTTCGTGGCGACGGATGAAGCTGCAGATACCACCGTCGCCGCTGCGTGCTCATTTCGTGAAGGCACGGGTGAAGGTGCGGCAATATCACGACGGGAGCCACGCGGTGTTCCACGGCCCGCGCTGCCTGGGACGCTATGACGCGCAGGGGGCGCTGCGGATGGCGGCGTTGGACGCGGCGGCATGATCGCGCTTGGGTCCGGCTCGCCTGTGGATTTGTGGGCAACGGAAGAGCGTTGCCCACAACTCCACAGGCGCATCAGCAAAAGAAGGAAATTGATTTCATGAGTTGAAGAAGACGCGCCCGTCACCAGCCAACGGCCCGCCTGACCTGCCGCCAGAACGGCCGCCGTTCTGTCCCTGCCTCTTGGGAACGGACCGGAAACAAGCGGACAACTGATGTGCTACGTAAACCGGACAACTTAATTAGCTATCGACATACCGTTGTGCAGGGTGGCGGGCGAAACCGTCAGCAATCCAGCACACAGGATCGCTTGACCATGTTCGGATTCAAGCACTTCAGCCGCAGCCGTCGCCTGGTGACGGGCACCAATCTTGGTGCCGATCCCCTTCGCCTTTGCCGGAGTGGCGATCGTCCTGTTCGCCGTCACCGTGACGGTGGACGGGCTGCTGGGCACGCATCTGGAGACGCACCATCCCTGGCTTTCGCTCGGCAACGTCGTCTTGCCCGCGATCGGCTGGCTCGGGCCGGCGAGACAGCAACTGAGCATTCTCCGGCTGCACGGTCGGACAGGCGGGATGAGGGTCTTTTTCCTGTCGAACGACATTTTATCTGAAGCGGCGGCCTGCGCGCGTCCGCCATTGACAGGGGTGATGGCGGGATCAGAGTGGCGTCACCGCGCCCAAGGGTCAGGCGACGAAAAAGGGCGATCGCCACGATAAACAGGGGGAAATGCCATGTCTCACTATCTGTTTCGCTGGCAGTTCAAGGATGCAACCGCCAGGGCACTGGTTGCCAAGCCGCAGGACAGAACAGCGCCGGCCACCTCGCTTATTGAAGGGTTCGGCGGCAAGCTGCTTTGCTATTATTTCGCGCTCGGCGAGTATGATGGAGTCGCTATCTGCGAGTTCCCAGATGCCATTTCGGTGGCTGCATGCTCAATGAAGGCAGCATCAACCGGCGCATTCGCGCGATTCGAAACGATGGCGCTGTTGACAGCCGCGGAAGCAGAGACCGCGATGAAGCGGGCCAACGAAGTGAAAGTCCAATACCGCGCCCCGAACGCCTGACGGGGCGGTTGACCGGGGCTAAGCCGCCTGCATCCGGTCGCCCATCCGTAGCAGCCCCTGCATGTAGCCGATCGCATGCGCCCGCCCGCGATGGTTCCAATCGGTGTCGTCGTCCATGTGCGGCACGTGGTCGTCGAGCAGGAAGCCGGTGAAGCCGTTACGGCGGAGCAGCGTCATCACCTCGGCGGGATCGTAGTTGCCCTCGCCGAGGAAGCACTCGGTGAAGTTGGGAACAGTTCCCTTCACGTCGCGGAAGTGGACGTAGAAGATCCGCCCCTTGGGCCCGAAGAACTCGATCATCTCGCGCACGGTGGCGGCGCCGCCGAGCATCTCGGAACAGCAGCCGAGGCAGAGATCGAGCCCCCATGCGGGGCTGCCGTCGCTCATTTGCCAAGCGCGCTTGAACCCGGCCGGCTCATAGAATAGGCGCGCGACGCCGCCCAGCATCGGCACCGGCGGATCGTCCGGGTGCAGCGCCATTTTCACACCGGCCTTCTCAGCGACCGGCAGGACCGCTTTGATGAAGTATTCGTAGTTCGCCCACATCTGCTCGTGGGTGACGGCGTTGCTCCTGTCGCGCAGCGGCATGCGGTCCTGTTTGCCTAGTCCGGTCGGCAGGAACTTGCGGAGCGAGTCGAGATCGGGCGTGCTCTCGACTACTGACATGTCGAACTTTGTGCAGCCGGCGCCGCCGCGGCCCGGCGCCATTCGCTCGGTGCGCCAGACCGAGTTCGGCATGAAGTGGTAGCCGAGGATCGGGATGCCGGCTTCGCCGACCGCGCGAACGGTCGCCAGATAGTTCTCCATCTGCTCGTCGCGGCCGGGCAGGCCGAGCATCACCTTTTCGTAGAAGTGCACGGGCACGTTCTCGATGGCCTCAAGCTGCAGGCCGTGGGACTCCGCCCGCTCCACCAGCGCGCGCAGGTCCGTCAGCTCCCAGCGCGTCTCGCCGGGCAGGTTCGGGGCGTTGAGCTGGACCGCGCTGACGCCGAGCTGGGCCGCGAAGCGGAGCTTTTCCTCGGTGAGGTCCTTGAACTGGCCGATCCCGATACGAATGCGCTGTTCAGCCATTTGGTTCTCCTTTGTTGTGTTCTACGAGAGCGTCAACCCACCATCCACGACGATCGTCTGTCCCGTCACCATCGCTGCCGCAAAACCGAGGAACACGATCACCTCGGCCAGATCCTCGGGCTGGCAGCGCCGCTTCAACACCGCCTTCTCGATGGAGCTTCTCCGCTCCTGTTCGGTCCAGTCCACCATCCAGGAGGAATCCACTGCGCCCGGCGCGATGGCGTTGACCCGCACCTCCGGACCGAGCGCTCGCGCGAGGTTCTGCGTCAGGCTGATCACCCCGGCCTTTGTCGCCCCGTATGCCAGGCTGCTGCCGGCGCGTCCCAGTCCGGCGATCGAAGCGGTGTTGACGATCGCCCCCTTCGTTGCCTTCAACGCCGGCGCCGCCGCTTTCGAGCACCGGAAGACGCCGAGCAGATTTACTTGCAGCAGCGTCTGCCAGAATTCGTCGGTCATCATGTCGAGTTCTCCGGGCGCGATCCGCCGGTTGGTGCCGGGAGTGCCGGCATTGTTCACTAGCAGATCCAGCCGCCCGAGCCGCTCCACCGCCTGATTCACTATCCGCTCGCCCTCGCCCGGCACGCCGACGTTGCCGGGCGCGCCCACCGCCTTGCCGCCCTCGGCGATCAGGCGCTGCACCGCCTCGGGTCCGCGGGCGTCGTCGGGCAGATAATTGACCGCCACAGCCGCCCCATTCTGCGCCAGCATCCGCGCCGTCGCGAACCCGATCCCCGATGCCGCACCGGTCACCAAAGCCGTCCGTGCTGCCAAGTCGTAACGGACCATGTTCCTTCCTCTTTGATATCAGTTGTCCTCTAGGCCCGGTCACATATGAGTGGATGCTGCTGATCTTGTTGCAGGCTCGTCAACCTTTCACTGATCCCGCCGTCATCCCCTGCACCATGAAGCGCTGGGCGAGGAAGAATAGCAGGATCAGCGGCACCGACGACAGCACCGCCCCGGCCATCAGGGGGCCGTAGGGTAGCGTGTCTGTTGTGATGAGATAATTGAGCGCGAGCGGTGCGGTGCGCTTGCCGGCCGAGGTGATGAGCACGAGCGCCAGCAGCAGCTCGTTCCAGGCGCCGGTGAAAGTGAAGATCGAGACGGCGGCAAGGCCGGGTGCGGACAGCGGCAACACGATGCGCAGCAGCGCGCCGAGCCGGGTGAGGCCGTCGATGGTGCCTTGCTCTTCGAGCTCGCGGGGGACGCCTCGAAAGTAGCTTTGCAGGAGCCAGGTCGAGAGCGGCAGCGAGAAGGTCAGGTAAACGAGGATCAGTCCGACCAGCGAATCTCCGAGCTGAAGCTGCGCCATGATGATAGAGAGCGGAATGAACAGCAGCGACGTCGGCGTGAGATAGGCGAACAGGATAAGGCGGCCGAAGACCCCGCGGAACCGCGTGCGGTAGCGTGCCATCGAATAGGCGGCAAGCGAGGAAATCGCGACAGAGATCAACGTCACCATCGCGGAGACGAGAAGACTGTTGCGGATCGCGGTGAGGAAGTCCCTCTGCTCGATGAGGTTGCGGTAGTTGTTCCAGGTGAAGGTGTGTGGCCAGAGCGAGGGCGTGCGTAGAATGTCGCGCGGGATCTTGAGCGATGTTGTCGCCATCCAGTAGAGCGGGAACAGGATCAGCAGCGCAGCAAATAATAGCGCCGCGTAAGTTAGAATACGGTTGAGAATGAAGGCGCGCCGCATCGTTCAGTCCTCGGCACCGCGCTGCGCCATCGCGGTGGCGGCGAATACAAGGATCGCGAGGACGGGCAGCATCGCGACTGACACCGCCGCGGCTTGGCCGAGCTGCATCGTCTGCATCCCGAAATAGGCGAGCACCGGGAATACCATAGTGGAATCGGCCGGGCCGCCTTGCGTAAGCAGCCACACGTTCTCGAAGGAATTCGCGGTCCAGATCGAGGAGAGCAGCGTGGTTATGATCACGACCTGGCGGATGCCGGGGAAGGTGACCGCGCGGAACCGTTGCCAGGCGTTGGCACCGTCTACGCGGGCGGCCTCGTATTGCTCGCCGGGGATGGTTTGCAGCGCGGCGAGGATGGAGATGAACCAGAACGGAAAGCCGCGCCAAACGGTCGCGACGATCACAGCCGGCAATGCCGTCGATGGCTCGCCGAGCCAGTCGATGTAGCCGGAATAGAGGCCGGTGTCGGTGAGCAGAAGGTTCAGGCCCCCGCCGATCGGTTGATAGATCACGCGCCAGACCAGGAACACGACGAACGCCGGCATCGCCCACGGCAGCATCAGGATCGAGCGGAAGAGCCCCCGCCCATGCAAGCGCTGATTAACGAGCAGCGCGAGCGAGAGGCCGATCGCCAGCTTGGCCGCGTCGCTGACGATGACGATCGTGACTGTGTTCCACACGCTCGCTTGGAAGTCGGGAGAGTTCACCAAGTAGCGGAAATTGGCGAGCCCGACCCAATGGCCAGCATTGCCGACGACGCGATTGGTGAACGAGATGAAGATCGCGTAGAAGAACGGATAGCCGACCAGACCGAGCAGCAGCAGGACTGTGGGGAGGACGAGTCCATAGGCAAACAGCGCGTGCTGCGCCGTCGCGCTCAGTCTCGGCCGCCTCACCGGAGAGACGACCGCCCGGTGAGTCGTTACGGACATGGCAGCACAGTCAAGCGTACTTGTTGTACGTTGCTTGAATCTGCGCCTGCGCTTCGTCCATCGCCCGGTCGAAGTCCCAGCGATCGACGACAACGCGCTGGATCATCTTTGGGATAAGGAAGTTGTTGGCTACATCCGCAAAGGCGGCATTGTAAACGTCGGGGTAGGCGGGCGGCGTGCCCTTCTTCACCAGATCGAGCAGGCCCGCAAGGATGGGGTCCTTGCCGTTGAAAACACTAAGCTGCATCTCGTTCTGCAGCACCGGGCCGTAGATCGCGTCGCCATAGTAGGCTTGGGTGTATTCGGGCTGCGCAAGGTATTCGAACAGCGCTTTTGCCGCCTCCGGGTTCTTGCTTGACTTCGGAATGGAGCGGAGCTGCGGGTCCATCGGCGAGATCACGCCGAGCGGGCCGGCCGGAAGCGACGAATAGGCTGTGCCGTTGTACAGGTCGGGATCGTCGTTGCGGGCCGCGATGCCGATCGAGCCGGTATTGGCGGCGAACGCGATCGTGCTAGCCGCATAGGCGTTGTTGTCGCCCGCGCCGTCCCAGGCAGTCACACCGGGCGGGAACAGCTTCTTGTCGTATGCGTCCTTCACCCAGGCGAGATATGTCCGCGTCGCGTCCGACTTGATCGCCGCGTGCTTGCCGCTGTCGTCGGCGATTCGTCCGCCGTAGGACTGCAGCACATCGATCTGCGTGTTTCCGTCGCCGCAGTTGCCGAGGCAGAGGCCGATCGGGAAGAACGGCGGCTTCACGACCTTCTGCGCCTGCGCGACCAGCTCCACCCAAGTTGCCGGGGGATTGGGGAAGCCGGCCTTGCTCAGCACGTCGTTGCGGCGGAGCAGCATGTTGCCGGAGATGCCGAACGGAATGCCGAACCTGTTCCCGTTCATGAGGCTCGCCTTCTCCACCGGCGAAAGCCAGCCACCGTGCTGCTTTCCGATGGAGGCATAGAGGTCGTCGAGCGGCAGGAACACGCCCTGGCGCGAGAGCACGATTAGCAGGTCGAGGCCGACATCGAGCGCATCGGGCATGGTGCCGGAGGCGATCGCAGCGGAGACCTTCTGCACGGTGTCGTTCTGGTTCACCATCACGACCTCGGTGTGGACGCCGTTCTGCGCGCCCCACTTGTTGATCGCGTCCGTGAGTGTCTTGTTCGCCTTGTCGGAGAAGATCAGGCCACCCCAGTAGGTCAGCGTCGATCCCTTCTGGATGGCGGGTGCCGCGAGCGCGCCGCAGCGGGCGCCGATGGCCAGTGCGGCGGCTCCGGCTGATGCGCCGAGGATGTGGCGCCGTGTCCATGTCGATACGCGGGACATGTCTCTCCCCTTTTGGGTGTCTACAATCTTGTATGGTCGGACCCTAAGACGGTGCGTGCACTGAGGCAACCGAGGGTTTCGAATTCTTCCTATACCGGTGCAAACCACTGCGAAGGCGAACGACCCGCGCATTCATCTGCGGCAAGGAACCTCTGTGTTGCCTTCATCAAGATAGGTAAGACCGACCCGACTTCCAATGTCGGTACCTGCACCGGTATAGTAGAGCCTGTATTGCGTCATCCTGCATTCCCCAAATGCGTCGGTATAGGCGATATCGCCGAAGACATAGATCGCCTGCGTGCCTTTCTGTACGGCCTTCAGTTGGTCGGCGGTGAGCGGCTGCGCCATTCCCGCAGAAAGCGTGGCGCTACCGGCAGGAGGCATGACTGTAGGCTTACTCGGCATCGAGGGAACAGAGAGCTCTTCGCGAAGCGGATATTCTCTGATGCCGATCGTCATCGCAGTTGATACCTTGTAGGCGGGTGTTTGACCGCTGTTCTTTATAACGATCTCGGCCATGGTTGGCTTCGCGGTTCCCTCCCAAACCAGATTGGCCTGATCCGGAAAGACATAGGCTCGGAGCTGCTGGCGTCCATTGTCGACCGCGGTTTCCCATTCCCTGCGCGTGTACCATGCCGCCGTGGCAGTCGCGATGGCGGTGACGACGACGAAGGCGAATACCCCATACTCAAGCCAATGCCGTGGCTCTCTCGTCACGTTAAAGACTGCGCTCCCTCACGCGGCGAGCAATTACATTTCTAGCCGGGAAATGGCCTTGCCGGTCTCGGCATCGAACAGATGCACCGCTGCGACATCGAACGCAATGTCCCTCCATTCGCCGATCCTGAACGAAGTCTCGCGCCCGACACGGGCGACCAGTTCGTGGTTCTGCTCGCCTAGCGCGAGCAGCAGGATCGTCTCTGCGCCGAGCGGCTCAATCGCGCGCACATGAACCCGGAGGTGTGGCATGGGCACGCTCGGATTTTCATTGAGATCCTCCGGGCGAATACCGAGCGTGATCGCCCGGTTGAGCTGGTTCCTAAGCGGGCCGATCGGCCAGTGCGGCAGGTCGAACACCATTCCGGCGAGGTGCACTTTGGCGCGATCCCCGGCCGGCTCGAGCCTTGCCGGCAGAAGGTTCATCGGCGGATTGCCGAGAAAACGCGCAACAAATGCGTTTGCCGGGCCGCGATACACCTCCATGGGAGCACCGATCTGTACGACCTCGCCCGCACTCATGATGCAGATGCGGTGCCCAATGGTCATCGCCTCCGCCTGATCGTGGGTAACGTAGATCGTGGTTGTCCCGATCTCCCGCTGCTGGCGACTGATCTCGGCGCGCGTGCCGACCCGGAGAGCGGCGTCCAGATTGGAAAGCGGCTCGTCGAACAGGAAGACCTTCGGCTGGCGTATGATTGCGCGCCCAAGGGCGACGCGTTGGCGTTGTCCGCCCGAGAGCGCGTGCGGTTTGCGAGCGAGCAGCGGCAGCAGGCCGAGGCGCCCCGCCACGTCTTGCACGCGTCGCGCGACTTCGTCGGATGAGACGTTGCGCCGGCGAAGACCGAAGGCGAGGTTGTCGCGCACGCTCATGTGCGGATAGAGCGCGTACGACTGGAACACCATGGCGATGTCACGATCCTTGGCCGGAACCTGATTCATGACTCGGCCGTCGATCGAAACCGTCCCCGAGGTGATCGGCTCGAGCCCGGCGATCATGCGCAAGACGGATGTCTTGCCGCAACCGGATGGTCCGAGCAGGACCATGAATTCACCGTCGGCGACGGCAAGGCTGATCTCACGTACGGCGAAGTCGCCGCCCGCGGCGTATTGCTTGCTCAACCCGTCGATCGAGACCACCGCCATCTGAGTTCCCGAGCGCTAACGGATCGCGCCGGCGGTCATGCCTCGGATCATCGTTTCCGAGAAGCAGGCGTAGATGAAGGCGACCGGTATGATGGCGATCATCAGTCCGGTCGCCAGCATGGCGACATCGAGTTGGTGGTCGCCCATGAAATGCATGATCCCGAGCGGCAAGGTGCGTTTTTCGTCGCTAGTCAGCAGTACCACGGCATAGAGGAACTCGTTCCAGAGGATGACAAAGTTGAGGATCACTGTGGTGAAGATCGCCGGTACCCCGATCGGCACGGTGATGCGCCAGAAGATCTCGAAATCGGAATAGCCGTCCATCCGCGCGGCATCGAAGAGATCCTGCGGGATCTGCGAGAAGAAACCCTCCAGCAGGTAGACCGTCATGCCAAGCTGCGTCGCCACATAGACGATCGCGAGCCCTGGCAGCGTGTCGTAGAGCTGGTAATCGAGCAGGATCTGAAACAGCGACAGGATCAGCATTTGCGGCGGCAGGACGAGTCCCGAAAGAATCACGAAACGGATCATTCGACGCGAACGGAAGCGATAGCGCGCCAGGCAATGCGCCGCCATCGCGCCGACCACGGTTACACCGGTTACCGCGCTGATCACGGCGACGGAGCTGTTCCAAAAGTAGGTGCTGTAGTTGGAGCCGATCCAGGCGTCAGCGAAATTCACCCAGTGCGGATGACGCGGTAAACCATAGGGGTTGGCGAAGATCTCCGACGTGGTCCGCAGCGACATCGACGCGACCCAGAGGAACGGGCCGCCGGTCAGTACCGTGTAACCAAGCAGGAACAAGAGCAGCGGGGTACGGCGTACGTAGGCGAGCCAGAGTCGCATCGCTATCCCCGTGGCTCGGCTAGAATTCGAGCCGGTCGCGCTGGCGCAGCAGCCAACTGATCACGACGACGAAGGCTATGATGATCGCGAACCAGAGCACTGCGATCGCCGAAGGGTAGCCAAGGTCGAAGGTGTTCCAGTCGAACGCGCGCTTGTAAACGTAGGTCGATACCGTCTCGGTGGACCACAACGGGCCGCCCTGGGTCATGATCCAGACGAGGTCGAAGATCATCATCTTGCCGATGAAGGAGAGCACCAGCAGATTCACGAGCGTCGGCCGTAACATCGGAATGATGATGTAGATGGTCTTGGCCATCCAGCCGCAATTGTCGAGCTCGGCGGCGCCGAGCACGTCGCCGGGCAACGCATGCAGCGCGGCGAGAAAGACGATCATGTTGAAGCCGAGCCATTTCCATAAGTGCGCGCCCATCACGGCCCAAAGCGCTGTGGCCGGATCACCGAGCCATGAATGCTCCAGGCTGCCAAGGCCGACGGCGTGCAGCAGCAGGTTCAGTGCCCCCCAGTCGTAGTCGTAGATCCAGACCCAGATGATGCCGACCACGACATAAGACATCAGAACCGGCAGGAACCAGATGACCCTAAGTGAGCGGGCGAACGGTACGCCGGCAAACAGGCAAAGGGCCAGCAGCAGGCCGCCGAATACGTCGAGCGGCGTGCCGACCAGGGTAAAGATTGCTGTGTTGCGGACCGCCGTCCAGAACACGGGATCGGCCAACAGTACCTGGGAAAAGTTGTGCAGCCCGACAAACTCGGCCGCTCCCTTGGGGCCGACGAAGTAGACACTGTTGTAGAAGGTGCGCAGCACCGGATAGGCAGTGAACCCGGCGAAGATCAGAATTGCCGGACCGAGAAAAAGGACAAGCGTTGCCTGCGACGGCTGCCACACATCGACGGATGATTCTCGCCGGGGCACGACCGCAGGCGGCAGCCCCACCCCCATGGCCGGTTGCAGCATCGCGTCGTCCTATCGAGGGCCGGACGGCGTTCGCCTAATGCTGATAGCAGGCGGTATTCATCATCTGCACGGCCTTGTCCACGGTGAGCAGCCCACCCGGGAAAGCCGAGTTCAACACCTGACCGAAGGCGTCCTTGCAGCCGCCATTGGTGATGAGGTCGAGCGGCATGCCGATGAAGGGATCGACGCCTTTCTGACTCTCCATCAACTGGCTGAGATAGGCGCCGTGCGGACCGCCGAACTGCGTCACGTCGGTCTTCATGGCTCCCGGCTCATAGACCTTGCCGATCCATATCGCAGCACTCGCCGGTGTGGACATGGCATCCAGGAATTCGGCGGCTTCTTTCGGGTGCTTGGTAGCGGCGTTGATCACGAAGCTGGAGCCAATCCCGGCGGTCTCACATTTATTGCACGCGCCGCCATCCATCGCCGGAAACTGCATGATGCCGAGTGGGAAATCGGCAGGCTGGCCGCCTTTGTCGGGGGGCGCGAAGGCACGTCCGCTGTAGAAGCTTCCCATCGGCAGCATCAGCGCGCCCGGCTTGCTGTAGAAGTAATAGAAGGATTCGCCGAGCTTGATGGTCATGAAGTCCTTGGGATAGGCGCCGGCATCGACCAGTTGCTTCACCCAGGTGAGCACGTCGACAACGCGCGGATCGGAAAACGAAAGCTTCCCAGCCCATAGTTTGGCGTAATCGTCCTTCCCGAGCTTGTGCAGCAGCGCCTCACCGACGATGTAGGCGCCGGGATAAGGGCGGTCACCGACTCCCTGGGCGATCGGCACCATGCCCGCGGCCCGCGCCTTCTTCACGAGATCGAGGAATGCGCTCTGGCTAAGCTGCCCGCCCACCGGCAGCTCGACCCCGAGTTTTTTCGCCCAGTCCTTGTTGTAGTAGATGACGTTGTCGTTTACCTCCTGGGGGATGCCCCAGGTCTTTCCATTCTCTTGCCAGACCGCGCGCGCCCAGGGGTAGATCTGGTTCCAGTTCACCAGATCGTCGAGCGGCAGGAGGTAGCCGGCGGTTACGTACTGGTGCAACTGGTCTGGTTCCAGATAGAAGACATCCGGGCCTCGTCCCGCCGGCAGCGCCGTGCGCAATGCCGTGTAGAGCCCATTCTTCTCGAACCAGGTGATCTTGATGTGCAGGCCCGGGTGCTGTTTTTCCAGGTCACTGGCCACCTGGTCGCGGAATGCCACTTTGGCCGGTTCGTCCGCCTCATGGCTCCAGACCGTCAGCGTGACGTCTTCGGCGCGCGCTGTCGGGATCAAGCCGCCAACGACTGCCAACATCGCCGCAAGGCAGGCAGCCTTGATCGCAAAGGCCCATTTCATCTTGTGCACCTCCCCCAATCCAGCCGCATTCCGCAGCTTGCCCGATAAATGGAGTTAGCAAGCGCCTGGGGCAGGTGCAAGTTGGAGCTCACTTTCGGAAGATTTTCGGAAGACCGCCGCTAACCTCTGATATGGCGTAGTGGAGCCGGAGGTCCGTCGAGCTGGTTACCGCGACCGTCCCGCCAGCGACCTAAAAATGCGCTTTGTGGCAATGCCTTAGGGGTCACTCCGTTCGCTGCGGTGGGGCAACCGTGCCGGGCGCCGGCAGCCACGGGATGAATGGTCTACCGATTCCACGGTACGCGCGAGGGGGGCCGGGTTGTTGGGATTTGCTCGATGGTGGATAACCCGGGCGCCGACGTTCTCGCACTTCACAGCCGCGTTCCGGCGTCCTGCTTCCGACGCCAGCATGAGATCGAGCGTCTCCGCGCCCGTCCGCGCCTTTAGACAGGGTGCAGAGACGCGGAACGCTCACACATTAACGAAATAGCAACAAAATTGGCGCGAAATCCGCAAACCCGTCACCATTCGGTTAAATCGAGGCGAACACGGCCGATGCTCTCCCGATCCATCCAGCGCGACCGGCGCGGGTCGGTAGCTGTGCTGACCGCCTTGGCCCTGCCGGTTTCGCTGGGCGTCATGGCGCTGGACGTCGGCATCAGCGATTGGGAGCTGACCCGGGTGCAGCTTCAGCGCATTGCCGACATTGCCGCGATGGCCGGCGCGGCGCGGTATGCCGAGACCTGGAGCGGGCCGGCCGCGGTGACCACCACGGCGAATGTCGCCGAGCTGAATGGACTCCCGGCGGGAACGCGCAGCGGTACGGGGACCGACACAGTCACCGACAATTACGGCGAGTGGAGCACGAGTTTCAGCGTGAATACGTCGGTCAACGCCGCGGCCAACACCGCGGGGACGGTGACTGCCCAGATAGAGACCAGCGCGCCGACCTGGTTTGCCGGCATCTTCACCTCGGCAACACAGCAGATGCTGTCGGCCACCGCCGTCGCCGCGGTCAGCCTCAGCAGCGCCGGCGGCCAAGCGTGCCTGCTGGCGTTGAAGGGAGACGCCACCGCGATTACCACCTATGATGATATCAACCTCAGCGGCAACACCTCCATCACGAGCCAGACCTGCGGCGTGCGATCTGATGGCTCGCTTCAGCTCAGCGGCAACGCAACAATCGGGGTTCCCACCGTCATTGCCAGCGGTACGATCAGCACCAGCGGCAACGCGAAGATCACCTGTCCGGGGTCTTCCCCCTGTTCCCAGCAAGGGATCGCACAAATCCCGGACCCGCTCTATTCGACGTACTACAGCGCCCTGAGCCTTCCCGGTGGGACCTACAAGACTCAGTCTGGCACAACGCTGAGCCCCGGCGACTATTCGAGCCTGAGCTTCAGCGGCAACGGCAGCTATACCCTGAATCCCGGGGTTTATTACGTGGAGAACGGGATAAGCGTCAGCGGGAACGCATCCCTCACCGGAAATGGCGTAACGCTGATCAGCAACGGCGGCATTTCGTTTTCCGGGAACGGAAGCGTCAGCCTGACCGCTCCGTCCTCTGGCCCTACCGCCGGACTGTTGTACGGGACCAGTTCGACAAGCAGCGTCGATCTTTCGGGGAACAGCAATGTCGTGCTGACCGGTGCTGTCTATGCCCCGAACGCCCCGGTTACGATCTCGGGCAATTCCACCGCTTATACGACCAAAAGCTCCTGCCTCGACGTGGTCGCATCGACCGCCACGTTCTCGGGAAACTCGAATTTCACCAATACCGGGTGCGCCGCGCTCGGCATCCCGGCGCTGTACAACAAACCGGCTACGGCGATGCTGATACAATGAGTGGGCCGTGCTTCCCCCTTGCCCGCGATCTCCTCCGCCGCCGGAACGGCGTGGCCGCACTGGAGTTTGCGATCGTCGCGCCGGCGTTGTTAACCATTCTGGGAGCGCTGGCCGATTTTGGACTCGCGTTCGGCCAGTCCACGCAAATCGAACAGGCGGCGGAGGCGGGCGCTACCTATGCCTTTGCCGCGCAGCAGGAAGCCGGGGTCAACGGCACGATCTCTGCCGCCGCGGTCAAGGCTGTGGTGCAAGCAAGCCTGGCGCTATCCCCGACCCCGACAGTGACTGTGACCGGACCTGAAGCCGGATGCACCCAGACCAACAACTCAGCCTCCCCGCCTGCCACCACGCTGACCAGCGGCACGTACGGACAGTCCTGCCCGAACGGCAATCCCGTCGGCACTTATCTCGTGATCAACCTCCAATATACATATCAGCCGCTGATGCCGTCCTACAGCATGCTGGCACGGACAAACCTGTCGGCCACCTCGACCGTGCGGCTTTATTGATGCGGCGGCTGACCGGTGATCGAAGCGGCGCAACGGCGGTGGAGTTTGCCGTCGTTGCGTCTGGGGCCGTGCTTCTCTTGATCGGGGCGCTGCAGGTCGGGCTGCTGTTGTGGACGAACAATGCTCTCCAGATCATGGCCGGGCTCACGGCACGCTGCGCCGCCCTGAGCACATGCTCCAACCCGGCGTCCTACGCGGTTTCTCTGGCGGAGCAGTGGGCGGGAGCCGGCGCGGTGAAAACATCCGATGTGACGGTGTCGGCTGCATCCTTATGCCGGGGGGCTTCGAACGGGTACAGCAAGTTTACCATGGTGACGATCAGTTCCGAGCTGTGGAGCGGTCTGCTGATCGGGCCACTGGCCGCGGTACAGTTGAAGGCATCCGCGTGTTATCCGAGCCCAAGCTGATGCTTCTGCATAGGAATGTTGACCAGTCGACTGGGGGTGGACGTCGCGCGCGAGTCCACCTCTCCCTCTCTGCGGGAGAGGTATCGATGGCGCAGCACATGACCTCCGTCATCGTGGCCTTCACACCAGCTTAACTGGCCCTCCGGCATGGTTCGCCAATGCGCCCGCGCGTTGTGTCTCTGGTTGCTGCTGGCCCGTGCCGCCGCTGGACAGTCTCCCGGCCTGGATTGCGAGCGGGCCGGGGCAGCCGCGGAGGTCGAGGCAGGGTTGCCAAGCGGGTTGCTGTTGGCGATCGGCAAGGTCGAGAGCGGCCGGTTCGATCCGCTTCTCGAGCGCCGCACACCCTGGCCGTGGACGATCGATCTGGCCGGAACGCCACTGTATTTTGCCAACGCGACCGATGCCGTGGCAGCCGCGCGTGCCCTGCGCGAGAGCGGTCTCTCGCGGGACGTTGGCTGCTTTCAGATCAGCCTTCTCTATCATCCGAATGCGTTTGCCTCGCTCGCCGAGGCATTCGACCCTGCGGCGAACGCGCGCTACGCCGCACGCTTTCTGACCGAGCTCTATGCCCGCACCGGCTCATGGCGGGAAGTGGCAGCACTCTATCATTCGGCGACGCCGGCGCTCGGCGAGCCGTACGCTGCGCGGGTGCTGGCCATGTGGCAAGCGGATGCCGCGCCGGTCGTGCCGGCTGTGATCGTGGCGGGCGTGCGGGTGATCGCGCCGAGCGCGCCTGGCACCGCAGGCTACGTGCTGACGCTGACCTCGGTTTCGTTGCCTCGGGTGATCGTTGGTGCGCCCGACGGGCTTCGCTAGCACGATCGAAACAATCGTCTCAATATTCGTGCGACGCCTGCGCAATAAACAGTTTATTAACTATACGATGCTTTTATTGGACGGCGGAGACATCCGTCTCGGCACTTGGCGGCGGTAACCTGGCTCAAAGGAGCATCGAACATGACAGACTATCTCTTGAAGGGGCTCTGCGCGTTGCAGGCCGATCGACGGGGCGTCACCGCGATGGAGTACGCGCTGATTGCCGGTGTGATCGTGACGGTTCTTGCCGGTTGTTTCACCGCCTTTTTCGGCTCGCTCAAAACCGCGCTTACGGCCATTGGCGCCGGGATCCCGACCTGAGGAGGCGTCCTCGCGACGGTAACCTGGCTCGAAGGAGAATCGAACATGACAGACTATCTCTTGAAGGGACTCTGCGCGTTGCAGACCGATCGGCGCGGCGTCACGGCGATGGAGTACACGCTGATCGCCGGCGTGATCGTGACGGTTCTTGCCGGTTGTTTCACTGCCTTTTTCGGCTCGCTCCAAACCGCGCTTACGGCCATTGGCGCCGCGATCCCGACCTGAGGAGGCGTCGCGGCACGAATGCCGAGACGGTGAATGCGGGGAGCGGAAAGGTGGCAAAAATCAACGACATGATTCCTGTCCTTCCGCCGATAGTTTCCTGTGTTGTGCTGGCTGCCGTCGCCCTCCTCGCCACGGTGGCGACCGTGCACGACGTAATCGCGCGCACCATCCCAAACGGATGGTGCGCCGCGATTGCACTGCTCGGCATCCTCGCTCGTGTCCTTGACCATGCCATTCTTGGCGGCCTCGCTGCCGCGGCCACCATCCTTGCTCTCATTACCATCTGCTGGCGCACGGGCTGGCTCGGTGGCGGCGAGGTAACCGCCCAGTGCTTTTCCAGGACAGCGGAGACACCCGTCTCCGCGCTTGGCGGCCGGTAACCTGGCTCAGAGGAGCATCGAGCATGAAAGAGTATCTGTTGAAAGCGCACTGTGCGTTGCAGGCGGATCGGCGGGGCGTCACGGCGTTGGAATACGCTGTGGTCACGGGTGCGATTGTGACCGCACTTATGGCTGGTTTCACCGCCTTTTTTGGCAGCCTCCAAAACGTGCTCACGAGCATTGCCGGCGACATCCCGGGTGGCGGCTGAGGAGACGTCCTGGCTCGAATGCTGAGGCCGACGGATGGGTGGCGGAAAGGTAGCGAGTACACGACATGATTCCCCTCCCTCCGTCGGTGGTTTCTTGGGCCGTTCTGACTGCCGTTGCCCTGCTTACCTCCGCGTCAGCCGTGCACGACGTGATCGCGCGCACCATCCCCAACGGATGGTGCGCCGCGATCGCTCTCGCCGGCCTCGGCGTCCGCCTGATCAACCACACTCTTCCCGCCGGTCTGATTGCCGGCGCCGCCATCTTCATCCTCGCAACCGCCTGCTGGCGTGCAGGCTGGCTCGGTGGCGGTGACGTGAAACTGCTCGGCGCCTGCGTCCTCGCCGTCCCGCCCCATCTCGTCCCCAGCCTGATCGTCGACACCAGCATCGCCGGAGCCCTGCTCGCGCTTGTCTATCTCGCGGCGAGAAATCGGGTGCCGCGGCCGCGTAGCCCCCGGCCGGCGAGCCTGCTCGGCCGCGCCTGGCGCGCCGAGCGGTGGCGCCTCGCGCGCGGCGGCCCACTGCCCTATGCGGTGGCGATCGCGGCCGCGACGATCGTCGTCCTCGTCCGCAGCGCCGTGTCATGATCCTGCGGGTCGCGATGTTCGTGCTGGTGGCGTCGGGCCTGCTCGGCTTCGGCCTGATCGCCTGGGTCTCGACCCGACATCCCACAGCGGCGACCAGGCATCCTGCGGCGACCGCGGCGCTTGTGGCCGCGCATGCCCTGCAGCCCGGCGCTTTGTTGAAGCCGGATGATCTCACCGGCAAGAAGCTGGACGGGGCTGATCTGCCGCCAGGCGCCAGCCCGGATACGCCAGCGAACCGCCGCGACCTCGTCGGCGCCATGGTCCGCCGCACACTGGCGGCCGAGGACATCATTCTGCCGCGCGACGTGATGCGTCCGGGCGATCACGGCTTCCTCGCCGCCGTGCTCAGCCCGGGAATGCGCGCGGTCACCGTCGGCGTCGATGTCGTCAGCGGCACCGCCGGCCTGATCTGGCCGGGCGACCGCGTCGATGTCATTCTTACCGAAACCATCTCCGACCACACGGCTCCGCCTGGGCGGCAGGTTGCGGCAGAAACCGTCCTGGCCGATGTCCGCGTGATCGCCATCGACCAGCGGCTGGTCGAAGGCGCGATGCCGGACGATCCAGCGGGAAAAAACGGTGCGCGCACCGTCACGCTTGAAGTAATGGCGGCGCAGGCGGAGCGGCTCGCAGTCGCCACCAGGCTGGGACACCTGTCGCTCGCCGTGCGCGCCGCCGAGGCAGGGCCCCCTAGTACCCGTACACCCCGCGGCGACGACCTGGGCCGGAGACGTGTCGCCGGCGCTCGCCGGCCAGACCACGCATGATGCCCCTGACATCGTCCGCGTCTTTCAGGGCGCAGCCGACGGCAAAGAGTTCCATTTCTGATGTCAATTATTGATCTTAAGGTCTACACGGAGCTCGGCGGAGAATCACACAGAGGGCCACGAAGGGGTTCCATAACGAAGCGCCGGAGACGGTCCTTCAGTCCATTGAGGTTCTGCTACGAAAAAAGGCCTGAGCCGGGGACGTGGCTTCACAGCGTCATGTCCCGCCTGCCTTCGGCGAACCTAAGCCGCTTCGGCTCGGGGCAGGCAAGCGAAGGTTGGCGATCCACGTCTTTCGAGCGGACACAAGGGAAAGACGCGGATGGCCGGGCCAAGCCCGGCCATGACGGCTGGTGGATGCGTGTCTGCCGCCTGATGGTTTTCGCGCTGGCGCTGCTGGGCGTTGCGCCCTGCCGCGCAGAGCCGGCCGGTTCAGGTGCCGAGCAGCCCGTGCCGGTGCGTGTCGGCGATCACCCGGACTTCGGCCGGATCGTGTTCGACTTCGCCGGGCCCGCGTCGTGGCATATCGCGCGCAATGGGGCGCAGGTGACGTTGCAGTTCGATCCGGCAAGCACGATCGCGGCGGCGCCATCACTGCCGCGGAACGTGGTCGCCATGAGCCAGGACGCCGGCGGGGTCGAAATCACCGTGGCACCCGGCGCAAGGCTCAGAACAATGCGGCTGGACAACCGGCTGGTGCTCGACGTACTCGACCCGTTGCCGGAGAAACCACTCCCGGCGGCGGCCGCACCGATGCACCTGCCGGCGAAACTGCTGCGACCGGACCTGCCGATCGATCGGCACGAAGCGAGCCTGGTCGTGCCGGCGGTCGCTACCGCGCCGTTGGCGCCACGGCTGCCGACACCGTCACCTCCCGCGACCTCACTGGCTGCATCGCCTCCGGTCGCAGCCGCGCCGTTGGCACTACCGCCGCCGATACAGGCAGCCCCCGCGACCTCACTGGCTGCATTGCCACCGGTCGCTACCGCGCCGTCGGCGCTACGGCCGCCGACACAGACACCTCCCTCGCCCTCCCTGGCCGCATCGCCTCCAGTCGCTGCCGCGGCGTCGGCACCACGGCCGCCGATACAGACACACCCCTCGACCTCACTGGCTGCATTGCCCCCGGTCGCTGCCGCGCCGTCGGCGCTACGGCCGCCGACACAGACACCTCCCTCGCCCTCCCTGGCCGCATCACCTCCAGTCGCTGCCGCGGCGTCGGCACCACGGCCGCCGATACAGACACACCCCGCGACCTCACTGGCTGCATCGTCTCCCCCACCGCGCGGGGCGCTGACGCTGGAGGCTGGCAGCGGTCGTGTTGTCAGCCTCGGCGGCCCGGCCGCCAACGTCTTCGTCGCCGATCCCAAGGTGGCCGAGGTACGGCCGGCTAGCCCGACCGTGCTGTTCGTATTCGGCCTCGCGCCAGGGCGTACGACCATCGCTGCGCTCGACTCCGCAGGCCATCTGCTGGCCGAGGAGGAGGTGGTGGTCGAGCCCTCGCACTACGCCGCGTCGGCAGCACAATCGGCCCTCGTCCACCTGCTTCCAGGCAGCCGGATCCAGGTCTCGCAGACTGGAAGAACCCTCCTGCTGAGCGGGTCCGTCGCCAGTCCGGAGCAGGCAGCGCAGGCCGTCAACATCGTCCGTGGTTTCGCCCCGGATGCCTCCGGCGTCGTCAACCAACTTGCGGTGCGAGGCCGCACGCAGGTCACGCTCGCCGTGCGCATGGTCGAGACGGACCGCAACATCACGCGTTCGCTCGGCATCAACTGGACCGCGCTCGGCCAGCTCGGCAGCATCGGCAAGCTGCCGGCCCTGAACGGCGCACTGAATGGCGGCACTTCGGCGGCCTGCGCGGCTGGCCCGATCGGCAGCGTGCTCTGCGGGGGACTGAACCTGAGCGCCATGATCGATGCGCTCGCCTCGGATGGGCTCGTGCACGTGCTGGCTGAGCCCAACCTGACGGTGATGAGCGGCGAGCCGGCACACTTCCTGGTCGGCGGCGAGTTCCCCATTCCGGTGGGCCAGCAGAACGGACAGGTCACCGTCGAGTTCAAGCGCTACGGCGTGCAGCTCTCTTTCGTGCCCACAGTGCTTGATGACGGCCGGATCGACCTCAAGGTCGCCCCGGAGGTGAGCCAGCTCACGACGCAAGGCGCCGTGCAGGTCCCGGCCGGCAACGCCAGCATCACGATCCCGGCGCTTACGGTGCGGAGTGCGGAGACCACGGTCGAACTGGGCAGCGGCGAGAGCTTCGCCATCGCCGGCCTGCTGCAGGACAGCTCGACGCGCACAAATTCCGGTCTGCCGGCGCTGCGGAATATACCAGCGGTTGGCACGCTGTTCGGTACCACCAGTTACCAAGTTGACCGCACGGAGCTGGTCATCCTCGTCACGCCACTGATCTCGCGCCCGGTCGATGATCCTTCAGCCTTGAAGGCGCCCGACAATTCGCCCGTTGCAGCAGCTTCGCCGACCATGCTGGTTCCGCTGCCGGCAAGCATGCAACGAGCAGGCCTGCCGTCCGGCACCGGGTTCATCGTGCAATGACCAGGTTGTGCAGCCCCTCCGCCTTGTTCCTCGCGTTGGCTCTCGCCGGCTGCTCCGCCGGCCGGATGGACTTCGACGTCATTCCTCCTGACAGCGGCTGGCAGCCACAGGGCGTCAACGCCGTCAATATCGACGTCATGGCCGCCCATCCCGCCGACCTCGTGCGCGGCCACGGCGATCCCGGCACACTCGGCCAACGGGCGGTACCGCCCGTCGAGCGCCTCTGGATCGACCGTGTGAAGCCGTTGCCGGCCAGCGAGATCAGCTCCGAGGCCGCGCCCGACAGCGCCCCGGCCCAGCCCCCTGCCGGACCCGGACAACAGCCGGGCGGCAACTGATGCCGGACACGCTCACCTTCGAGGCGGCGCCGGCCGGCCGACCCGACCGGCCGAGCCTGATCGCCTTCCTCGCCGACGGACACAGCGAGATCGCGTTGCGCGACGGCTTGGCCGATGCGGTCGTCGAAGCCTTCGACATCCGCCGCGGCGGCGTCCGCGCCGCCATCGCCGCCATGCAAAAAAGCGCCACTCCGCGCGTGCTGATCGTCGATGTCAGCGGCGAAGAGCAGCCACTCACCGCCCTCGGGCGCCTGGCCGAGGTGGTCGAGCCGGACGTGGTCGTCCTTGCCGTCGGCGAACTCGCCGACCTCGACTTATATCGCGCGCTGACGCGCGGCCTCGGCGTGCGCGAATATCTTCAGAAGCCGCTCACCCGCGACAAGGTCGCGCTGCATCTCGCCCCCATCATCTCCGGCCACGCGCGCGACCAAACCGGCGTGCTCGGCGGCCAGATGACCGCCGTCACCGGCGCCCGCGGCGGGGTCGGTGCCAGCACCATCGCAGTCAACCTGGCGTGGCATTTCGGCGTGCTGGCGCGCCGCCATACCGTGCTGCTGGATCCCGACCTGCACATGGGGATCTCGGCCTTCCTGCTCGATCTTCGCCCCGGCCCCGGCCTTCGGCTCGCGCTCGAGACGCCCGAGCGGATCGATGCGTTGCTGGCCGAGCGGATGGCGGTGCCGGCCGCCGACCGGCTCCACATCCTGGCCGGGCACGAGCCGCTCGACAAAGAGCCGGACACCGCCGACGGTGCGGCCGGTCTGCTGCTGCACGCGCTGCGCCGGCGTTACAGTTTCATCATTGCCGACGTGCCGTTCCGTTCCGCGCCGCTGTACCGGGAGCTGTTTCGCGCCGCTGATCAGCGCGTGCTGGTGATGGAGCCCACTCTGGCTTCGGTCCGCGACGTGCTGCGCCTGCTGGCAATTCCGGTCGAAGCGGGGCAGCCGCGCCGCGCTATCGTCGTGCTGAACCGCGCCGCCAGCGCCAGCGGCATGTCGCGCCGCCAAGTTGAAGACGCGATCGGCCAGCGGGTCGATGTCGCCATCCCGAACTTGCCGCGTCAGGTCAGCAACGCCGCTGTCGCCGGAGAGCCGGCGGTGAGCCGCCACGCCGGTTTCCGCGCGGCGATTGCCGAACTGGCGCGGCAGGCCGCACCGGTGCGCCTGCTCGACGGTGCCGCCGCACCGGCCGAGGCGGCACGTCCGCCCGGCCTGTGGCGCCGGCTGATCGGCGGCGCCCAACGGCCATCGCCATGAGCACGGACCTGAGCGCACCCGTCTTCGGCCGCCGGCATGGCGGCACTGGCACCGCGCCGGCGGCATCGACCGGCGATGCAGCGACCGATCCGCCGGCACCGCCCGACGTCATCGCCGAGCTGCGCACGCAATGCATGGCTCGCCTCGATCCCTCTGCCATCGCCGCGATCCCGGCCGACCGTCTCGGCGCCGAGGTGGAGCGGCTGATCGCCGGCATCGCCAACGAGCGCCGGATCCAGATCAATTTCCGCGAGCAACGCGTGCTGGCAACCGAGTTGCTGCACGACATGATCGGTCTCGGGCCGCTCGAGCCGTTGCTTTCAGACGACACCATTGCCGACATCATGGTCAATGGCCCGGCGCGTGTCTTCGTGGAGCGGGCCGGTAAGGTAGTGCTCTCCTCCGTGCGGTTCCGGGATGTGCAGCATCTCACCAATATCTGCCAGCGCATCGCCGCCGCGGTCGGACGGCGGGTCGATGAATCCAGCCCGATGGTCGATGCCCGGCTGAAGGACGGCTCGCGTGTCAATATCGTGCTGCAGCCGCTGTCACTCGACGGCCCTTATGTGTCGATCCGCAAGTTCGGCACGAAAACCATCGACTTCGCCCGCCTGCTCGAATTCGGCGCGATGACCCCACCGGTCGCCGAGGTGCTGCAGATCTCCGCGCGTGCGCGATTGAACGTAGTCATCTCCGGCGGCACCGGCTCGGGCAAGACCACGCTGTTGAACGCGATGTCGCGCCTGATCGACCCTGGGGAACGAATCATCACGGTCGAGGACGCGGCCGAGCTGCAGCTTCAGCAGCCGCACGTGGCCCGGCTGGAAACCCGTCCGCCGAGCCTCGAGGGCAAGGGCGAGGTAACCCAGCGCGATCTGGTGCGCAACGCGCTGCGCATGCGCCCCGACCGCATCATCATCGGCGAGGTACGCGGCAGCGAAGCCTTCGACATGCTGCAGGCGATGAACACCGGCCATGACGGCAGCATGTCCACGATCCACGCCAACACCACGCGCGACGCACTGACCCGCATCGAGAACATGGTGCAGATGGGCAATATGGGCCTGCCGGCCGCCGCCATTCGCCGCCAGATCGTCAGCGCCGTCGATCTGATCGTGCAGGTGGAGCGCCAGCGCGATGGCGGCCGGCGCGTGACCCAGGTCACCGAAGTGGCCGGCATGGAAAACGACGTGGTGATCATGAACGACGTGTTTCGCCTCGAGATCGACGGCGAGCGGCCAGATGGGCAACTCAATGTGCACTACCGCGTCAGTCCCGCGCGACCGAGTTTCATCACCCGGCTGGCGTATTTCCGCGTCGATGGCGCCTGGATGGCGGCGCTTCGCACCGACGAGCGATGACCGTGCTGCCGCCTGCCCTGCTGCTGCTGGCGACCGGCTGTCTGCTGCTGGCCGGGCTGGGCCTCAGCGGCGTGTTCCTGCTGCACGGGATCGAGCAGCGCCGTCGCGAGGCGTCACGGATCGAGCGGGTGCTGCAACCGCTCGCCCGCACCCGCCCGCTCCGCCCAGCCGCGATCACCCGGCTTGCCGTTCCGGAAGAGCAAGGCCTGCTTGGCTGGCTCGGCTGGGTGTTCCGCTTCGATCCGGGCCGCGTCATTCGGTATCCGACACCTTGGTGGGCCGTCCTGGCGGGAGCGTTCGCCCTCGCCTGGGTCGGCACCGAGATGGCCGCGAACCTGCTCGGCCAGGCAGGGCTGCTCGCCTTGCCACTGCTGTGGTGGATCGTTGCGCAAGCCTGGTTCCGCCGGATGGATGCGCGCCGGCGCCAGCAGCTCCTGGTGCAAATGCCCGACGCCTTAGCGATGATCGTTCGCGCGGTCCGCGTCGGGATTCCAATTCCCGAGGCGGTACGCGCCGTCGCGCAGGAGTCCGAGCCGCCCACCGCGGTCGAGTTCGCCGCCTTGAACAGCGAGATCGTCATCGGCGTGCCGCTGGAGGACGGGCTGCGCGCCCTGGCTCGCCGCACCGGGCTTGGCGAATACAGCTTCTTCGCCACCGCAGTGTCGGTGCAGTCGCAGACCGGCGGCGGCCTGACTGAAGTGATGGAGAACCTTGCCGACGTGATTCGCCGCCGTGTGGCGTTGCAGTCCCGCGGCTATGCGCTGTCCGCCGAGGCGCGCAGCAGCGCCGTCGTGCTCGCGGTGATGCCGGTGCTCACCGGCATTATGCTCTGGTTAATCAACCCCGGCTATATGAATACGCTCTTCGACGAGCCGCTCGGCCATATGCTTCTCGGCGCCGGCGTATCGTTCCTCGCCATCGGCATATTCGTCATGCGCACCATTATCCGCCGCACGCTTGCATGATCGCGCACCTCGCAACCGGGTCGAGCGGCTCCGTCTGGCTGGCCGTCGGTGCAGGATGGCTGTTGGTGCTGGTCGGTGCGGCGTTGCTGCTGCGCCTGGCAGAGACGCAGCGGAGCCTGCGCCGGCGAATCGCCTATGCCCGTGGTGCGCCACCGGCCGAGCGCGGCACCCCCGGCACCGGTATGCGCGGCTTGCCGATGGCGGCGCTCACGACGCTCGGCCGGTTCATCGGGCAAAGCGGGCTGTTGCCGGCGCGCACGCTGGCCGATCTGAAGCAGACGCTGGTCACCTCCGGTTTCCGCAGCAGCGACGGGCTCTGGTTGTTCATCGGCGCGAAGATCGCCGGATTTGTTGGGCTGCCTGTGCTGGCGCTGTTTGCGTTGCCGCATGCGGACGAGCGCCCGGCCGTGCGCCTCGCCATCCTGGCGGGCCTTGCCGGGGCCGGGCTGCTCGCCCCCGATATGATCGTGCGCCGCATCCGCACCGGCTATATCGCCCGGCTGGAGCGACACGTGCCGGACGCGCTCGACCTGTTGGTCATCTGTGCCCAGGCCGGCCTCGGCCTGGAAGCAGCGATTGAACGCGTGGCCGAGGAGATGCGTGACACCCACCGGGAAATCGCGCGCGAATTCGCGATCGCAGCCCATGAGCTTCAGATCAGCGCCGACACGCGCCAGGCGCTTCTCGGACTCGGGCGTCGCACCGGGCTGAATAGCCTGAAGCAACTCGCCGCGACCCTGTCGCAAAGCCTGCAATACGGCACGCCGCTCTCGGCTGCTCTGCGCACACTCTCCGCCGAGATGCGGCAGGAGATCCTCACCCGCTTCGAGGAGCGTGCTGCTCGCCTGCCGGTGCTGCTCACGGTACCGATGGTGGTGTTCATCCTGCCCTGCATGTTCATCATCGTTGCCGGGCCCGCGGCGATCCTCATTAAGCGCGCGTTCGGTCATTATTAAGGAACCGGTCATGCACCGACGGCTGCGCGCTGCGATCCTGCTTTGCCTCTTGCCGATTCTGGGTGCGTGCGGTAGCGCGACCTCACCGGATCGGTCGGTGCGCGCCGGGCGCGAAGCGGACCCGACGGCACAGCTCGCGCTTGGACGCATCCTGTTGCAAAGTGATCCGGCCCGCGCCGAGCAGGTGTTTCTGGAGGCGCTCGCCGGCTCGCCGCACAACCCGGACATGCTGAACGATCTCGGCGTGGCGCGCGACCTTCAGGGGCATCATGCCGAGGCGCAGGCGGCATACCGCGAGGCGCTTGCCGCGGCTCCCGCGCTGCGCTCCGCTCGCATCAATCTCGCCCTGTCGCTGGCTCTGAGCGGAGAGGGTTCGGATGCGCTGACGACGGTGCAACCGCTCGCCGCGACTGCCTCCCCCACCGGGGCGGAGCGAGCGGATGTTGCTGCGATCAACGCGCTGGCAGGTGCATCCCTGGCGCGCAGTCTGTCGGCAAAGTAGAGGGTCCCCGGCCTGATCTTGTCGATCCTGAGACGCCTCAGGGGGTGGGGTGTCGGGGAGAATTCGTTGCGCCACCAGTAGCGGCAACTTCTTCTGCTGCGGATCGCGCAGCGGCACCTGAGTCATCGGTGCGGCCTCGTCGACGAGGTCGGGAGCCGATTGCGGCCGAGTTGCGACGCCAACGAAGTCGATGTTGATGGCACATGGAGCATGCGACTGCCCATATGTAGACCGCAAGCCTCTTGCAGGCGAGCGCCAAATGGCTCACACATCAGTGGAAAGCGCGAGGGTTCGGCGGCGGTTCGACGAGCGGCGGACCCAGTGGGGTTTCGCCCTGACCTCCTGCGCTAACGTCTGTCGGACGCCGACCGGGATGGGCGTATAACCGGTCGAGGCCTCGCAAGGACGCCGCCGAGACCAAGCCGCCGATGATACCCCTCGACCATCACCACCTTCAACACCTTTCTCCTAATCCGCTCGAGCGGCGGATGACGCCGCAGTCTTGCAATCCTGCGGTTATAATCCTCTCCCCATAACACAGGATGATAAACAAGGCCGTCCTGAGCGATGTCATCAAAGGTCTCGCCGCGGAAGGGCGTCCAATACGAAAAGCTCTCCTCCCGTGTATAGAGCTTCCGGCCAAAGGCGTTGGCGTCCTTGACGTTCATTCCTGCAGCAATAAGTGTTGTAGAGGTAAACGTCTCGTCGTTGGGCCAAACGAGCCTTGCCCAGATATTGTAGAAGTCACGGCGACGCTCGGCGGCGCAAATATCCAGCGCACGTGCAGAGAAACGCGCCAGTCCAAACAGGCAGCGATATACGTTATGCGTCTTCTGACGCATGGTCGGGTGCCAGAAATGGTCGAGCTCCGACAAGCGCAAGTCGAAGCCGATCAGGTCGACATCCGGATATGGGTCAAACATGTGGAAGAAATCCCCGTAATTGGGGTACGCGAACCGGACATCGGGTTCGATCTGCCAGAAATGCTCGATTTGCGGCATGGCCTGGCGCGCGAGGTAGAGGCCGTAGTCTCCGCAGCGCCAGGTGAAATCTCGTGGGCAATGGAGCCCAAGCTGACGGGCCGCTCGGCGTGTCACGCTGACCTTCGGAAAGTCGCCACATTCGAGATGACAGGCCGTTTCGTCGGCGACTACAGCGGTCACGAATCCGGACTCGCGGTGCAACCGTTGCAGGAATGCCTGTTCCACGTGTCCGAAGCGACACGTGCGAAGAAGCAGACAGGTTCGTCTGTGAGTCATGCCATTTGCCACAGTGTCGACCGAAGCGCGAGCAACCCGGTGAGGAATCGCCGACCTTCGGGCAGACAGACGAGCACCAGCGAGAAAATGGCGTAGGATGTGGCCAGCGCGGCGAGGAGACCACGGACGCCGTGACTGTCCAGATGCGCGCAGAAGAGCGTAACCGCCGACGCCGTACCGGCGACTGCGAACGGCATTACGGCGCGCAGCGTCACTGGTAATGTCACAGCTCCCACCCGGGTTGCTGCTCTGATCAGGAGTGGCGTCTGGATAAACGCGAACGTGAGTGCCGAGACGCAGGCAACTCCGACTACGCCCCAAATCACGCCGATCGCAAACGATGCGAGACTAATACCCGCGTTGAGCACCACATAGATAAGCTGTTCGTGCGTGCGGTTCTGGGCCGTGAATATCCAGGATGCGCTGGCGTTCAGTGGTGTCATGAGGCCACCCACGCATACCCAGGCAACTATCGGCGCTATGGAGTGCCATCTTGACCCGAACAGCAGTAGAACTATCGCCGGGGCCGTGAAAATAAGGAACAACAACCCCGGTACACACATAGCCAGTGCGAACTGCAGCAGTTGCAGATAGGCTCGACTGAACCGGGGCGGATCGTCGCTCAAGCGCGAAAGCAGAGGCACGGCAATGCGGCTTACCGGTCCCATGACCTGCATCAACGGCTGAACGACCAGATTGTAGCTACGGTCATAGAAGCCCAGCGCGACCTTGCCTCTCACCATGCCAATAATGATGTTATCGCCAGCCATGGCGAAATAGGTTGCAAGGTTCGAGCCGGTCATGTTGATGCCGAACCGGAGTAGTGAGCCAACATTCCGCTCTCGGGCGGGCGCTGACGGCCACCATCCGGCAAGCCACCCGATCAGTGGGAGAATCGTCAGGGTATTCGTGGCCTGCATCAGTACCAGCGACCAGTAGCCTAACCCCGCGTAAGCGGAGGTAATCCCCACAGCCGCTCCCGCTGCCATAGCAAGCGTTTCTGCAATGGAGAGCGATATGAAGCGCAGCTGCCGGTTCAAGATTGCTGAAGGCAACATTGAAAGCGTCGCTGGTATCAGCAGGGAGGCAAGCGCAATCGTGAGAGTGGTGACTTTTGGGTCGCCGTAGAGCCACCCGATCGCAGGTGCGGCGAGCATAACCGCTATGGCAAGCCCGGTGCTCGTCGCGAGGTTGAGCCAGAAGAGCCACGAGACCTGAGATTGATTGAGCTCGTTCGTCTGCACAACTGCCTGTCCGAAACCAAGATCATTCAAGCTCTTAACAAAACTGAGGAGAGGCGTGACGAGAGCCATGAGGCCAAAGTCTGCCGGCCCCAACAGCCGCGTGAGGACGACCGTCGAGCAGAATTGCACGCAGAATTTCAACCCCTGGGTGAAAAATGTGACCGCCGCCCCGCGAGCCGATTGTCGTCTCAGGGTTCCCGCATCAAAGCGGGCAGCGAGCGGAGCGGTCCGCGACATCATGCCTCGGAGATGGCCGGTGCGAGCACCGCGTCGGATGGTGCCTGCGGAGCCGACGCGCGGGAGACGTGTGAGCCAGACATGACTGCGCGTATCGCCTCGAGGTAGCGGTGGCCGTATCGCCTATCGGGTTCGAGGTAATTTCCCTCGGCCCATTCGTTCCAGGCTTTGATGAACACAATCGCAATTTCTCTCGGGTGGTTGCTCACCTTCTCCACGGCCTTGGCAAGATAGCGCGCGAACAGATCAGGCGTGGAATTCTCGAATACCACCCCACGCACGCCGGACCGTGGCGTGTTGTCCCAGTTGGGAAGCACACATGGGAGGAACCGAAAGTCATCCGGCATTGTCTCCAAGGCGGATTTGACTACGTGGCTGTAATCGAAACGGGCCGGACGCCGATATTTCTCGGTCAGTCGGCTCAGTTTCCATCCGAAATCGCGCTCACGCCAACGTCGCCTGACATCGATGCGAGATCGACGGCCGGGTCCCTCAAGGAAGTCCTGTGGCGTGAGCGGTGTCACTGCGTCAAATGGGGCCAGAATCGGATTGCGGTAGACGTCGATGCCCAAGTCGTAGACCGTGGAGACGGCTACAAAATACAGTCCAGGCAGGCCAGCCGCGCTCGCAAGCCGGCGCCAATGACCAACGAACCCATCTGTCGAAGGCAAGTCGTGGGGCGCGTAGACCACGAAGATGGGCTTGCCGTTCACGCGCATATAACGCGGATCGCGAAAGGCGCCCAAGGCCCAGGCAAAATGCGCGGCTTCGTCATCAGGGCCTGGATACTCCTGACGAATAAGCACCGAGGCAGGATTCCCGTGCCAGATCCCAGACCAGGACTGGTTTGCCCAAGCGAGGCAGAACGGAAAGTCCGGCTGCCCGCTCGTCAGCACCTCGTGGAACGGTCTCTCGAGAATCCTTCGACCATTACCGAACCAGTAATGCCAGTAACAGAAACCTTCAATGCCGCATGTTCTCGCCAGATCCGCCTGAGCGGCACGCACTTCCGGGACGCGAAGATCGTAAAATCCGAGATCAGCAGGCAACTTAGGCTGCTGATGGCCTCGGAACAGTGGTTTCGCTTTAGTTACGTTGGTCCATTCTGTGAAGCCGGTTCCCCACCACTCGTTGTTTTCAGGGATTGGATGGAACTGCGGCAGATAGAATGCGACCAGCCTGGCTCCTTCCATATCTGTGCCCCGTCGTGATGCCCGGAAGACCTGTAAGCAGAAATCAACTATCCATTACCAATCAACTATCCATTACCAAGGAGTACGACCCAAGTCGCAGGGACCATATCGCCGTCTCGTTTGCCGTGGGCTCAGTTCAACCATATGACGCCTCTACGATCAACTGAGCGTACATCGCAAGTACTCAGCCCCGGTTCGGGACGTGGATCGCCTAAACGAAGTGTTAGCCGCCGCCTTCCGGACGGTGTGGGCGGCTGGATCTCGCGTGCTCGCCGCGAGGCAGTCTCGCCGCAGCGCGCGTTGATCAAGTCTGCGTGACTCGTGAGATATAGCTGCGCTTGTCCATGTAGCATTCGGCATCAGTCATTGCCCAGGACTGGAATGGAATGGCTCCTGCTTGCAGCCGCAATGCGGATCGTTACCGGACTGACGGCGGTGACGTTTACTGGTTCGCCATCCTTACCATCTCGCACATCCTCGCCAACCGCTCCTGCCGACGACTGATGCCACGGAATGGAGCTGCGGGCGCAGCGGAACGAAATGACGCGGACAGTGTCAGGAGACGCAATGAGCATCCAAGATTTTCGCAGCCTGAGCCCGGGATCAACCATCGAAACCGATCTTTGCCTCGTCGGTAGCGGCTTCGCGGGATGGACGATCGCGAAGGAACTGCGCGACAGCGGCCTGCGGATCCTGATTCTGGAAAGCGGCGGTATCAAGCCTGACCCGGATACGGACGCGCTGAACGAAATAGAGAGTGTTGGCGTCACCCTCTTCAACGGGCGGTCTCGGGTTCTTGGCGGTACGTCACATATTTGGACGGGACGATGCATCCCTCTCGACGAGATTGACTACGAGGCACGCCCTTGGGTGCCGCACTCGGGATGGCCATTCGGGCGCGACACGATTGCGCCCTACCTTGATCGCGCTTCCGAATATCTCGGCGCCGGTCCCTATGGGCCGGATGGAACTCGCCCCAACCCGGTCGGCGTCACGGAACGGCCGGATATCGATCCTACGCTCCTCATTAGAACCTGGTGGCAGTACAGCCAGGGCGCCGCAAAGCGAGAACCCGTGCGATTCGGTCCGGACTTCTTAGTACGCAGGAGCACGAACCTCCGCATTCTCGTTCATGCAACAGTCACGCACCTGAACACCGGCGCGTCGGGTGCCATCGTCGAGTCGGTTGAGATCGCGGATCCACAGGGCAAGCGCGCGACCGTGCGGGCACGAGCGGTCATTCTCTGCGCTGGAGGTGTCGAGAATGCGCGCATTTTGCTATATTCCAATCGTACGATGCCAAAGGGTGTCGGCAATGGCTACGACGTCGTCGGCAGGTTTCTTATGGATCACCCTACTGCTGAATGTCTCGTGCGCTTCGATCCGCGCGACAGAGCGCGGGTTCGTGCCCTCTTCGGTCCTTACGAGGCTAACGGCGCGCGCGGTCAGCACAGGTTCATCGAGGGACTCGCGCTAAGTCCTGATGTGCAGCGTCGTGACGGCCTTTTGAACTGCGCCGCGTTGCCCGAGGAGTTTATGGCCGCCGATGATCCGATCGAAGCAGCCAAGCGTTTGTGCAGGGGACCGCGCGGCCACGCGGTGACCGACCTCGGGCTCATCTGTTCCCAGCCGGGTTTCGTGCTCAGCGCGCTGTATGCGAGATTGCGGAAACGACCAGTCACGCGTAAGGTCGACCAGATCGGCTTGTTTGCAAAAGTCGAGCAGATCCCCGACCGCGACAGCCGCATCCGACTGACCGAGCAGCGCGATCGATTGGGGCTGCCGATCCCGGAGATGGATTGGCGGATCGGTGGCCAGGAGAGGGCGTCGTTGGCCGTGCTTGGTCAGAACATCGCCAGCGAATTCAACCGTCTCGGCCTGCTCCCCGTGCATCTCGCCGATTGGGTGCGGGACGGTCGGCACGAGGACGCTGTGTTCGTCGACTCCTGTCATCCGAGCGGCACGACGCGTATGGCCAGCAATCCGCGATACGGTGTCGTCGATGCTGACTGTCAGGTCCATGGTGTCGCGCGCTTATATGCGGCAGGCAGTTCGGTGTTCCCGACTGTGGGCCACGCGAATCCGACGCTGATGATCGTCGCTCTCGCCATTCGTCTCGCCCACCACCTCAGGGAGCGCCTGTCGGCCGACGCGAGCGTCGCGGTCCCGGCCGAATGGGTTGAACCTCCAAACAAATCTGCCGACCAAGGCGGCGAGCTCCCAATCCCGGTGGGAGGCTCGTGAGAGATACGTAGCATGTCTCACCAGTTCCAGGACACAGCCATCCCGTCGCCCACGTTGCAACCTGGCACGGCCGCTGCGGTCACGGGCGCGACCGGCCTCATCGGCGGACGGCTTGTCGAGCGTCTCGCCGAGCAGGGTGTCGCCGTTACCGCGCTGCTGCGTAGCGCCGCTTCCGGCTCGCGCCTCGAGCGCACCAGTGCCAAGACCGTCAAGCTCGATCTGTCCGATTCCGGATCGGCCCGCGCGGCGCTAAAAGGGACCGAAGTCGTTTTCCATTGCGCCTACGACTGGGACAACGATGCGTGGAACCTCACTGCGATGCGCGCACTCATCGCCAGCTGCCGCGCGAACCGGGTTCGCCGGCTCGTCCATCTCAGCAGCTTCGTCGTCTACCAAACGCCCGCCGAGGGCGAAGTAACCGAGCAGAGCCCCGAGGAAAGGTGTAACCCCGGCTACGCCTGCACGAAGCGCCAACTCGAACGCGAGATCCTGAGTGCAGTTCGCGAGGATTCTTTCCCTGGCACGATCCTGCAGCCGACGATCGTGTACGGCCCCTATTCCCAACCATGGACGCTCAACCCTGCTGACATGCTTCGATACGGCACCGTCGTCCTGCCCGATCGCGGCGAGGGAATCTGTAACGCGGTCTACGTCGACGATGTCGTCAGCGCGATGATCCTCGCCGCGCAGCATCCTGGAGCCGTCGGTGAGCGCTTCCTCATCTCCGGTCCGGGTCGGACAACCTGGGCCCAATTCTACGAGGAGATGGCACGGGCGGTCGGGGCGAACGGGCCGCATTATCGCCCCGTCGCTGAGATCGAGCGCGAGAGCAGCAAGGTCCGGAAGCTCCTGCGGCTGGTCGCACACCCGGCGCGCGTGATCCGCCGTGTCGCGCAATCCGGGCCTGGCCGCAAGCTGGTGCATAAGGGGCTCGGCCCGCTACCGCCGGGCATTCGCCGGCGCGTGGACGACTGGCTGTCCCGCCCGACGACACGCTGGCGAGGCCACGTTCATCTTCCGAATCCTGGCCAGCTTTATTTCCTTCAGTCCCGGGCGACGATCAGCTCCGACAAGGCGCGCCGCATCCTGCGCTACGCGCCGCAATTCGACTTCCTGACGGGGATGGTGCCGACCAGCCGTTTCTTGAAGGAGATCTACTTGCAAGGCGCAGAACGCCGTCGCGACGAAATCTCTGCGGCGTGAATCTCGTGTCACGTTCCCACTCGCGATCGTCACGCCAGTGATGGCGCTGGTGGCGCCGGTCCTCGGACCAGGAAGGAAGGTCCGAAGGATCAGCCCCTCGGTACTGGGCCCCGACGCATGATTTGCTTGAAACCGCGCGCCAGCGCGGAAACCTGCGATAGACCATGGTAGCGCGACGCTAACTGAACCCAATTCCGCCTGTTCGGCGATGGCGGATCACAGGGCGGAGTAGATCGGGGTGTCCTCCGGGATGTCGTGGCCATCGGGCATCGCGAGTTCCACGAACGGAGAGCACGATCTGTCCAATATGCGCTTCGCGCCCCACTTGACCACGAGCCCGGAGGTGGGTGCCGCGCGGCCTCGGCCATTACCCTCGCTGCTATGGAATGATGTAACTGAAACTCGCGGGTCACCTCGGTGCGGGCCGAGTGTGATCGTCGCGAAGGGCATCTCCCTGCTCGAGGATGAGCAGGCCGTTGCGCGCCAGCTCGAGGGCGGCGACAAGCGTGCTGGCGATGGCCACTCGCAGCGCGAGCGGGCGATTGGCCGCCCGGCCGGAGCGCCGCGGCAGAACGCCGTCAGCGGGGTGTGGGCCGGCGCGTCCGCGAGCCGGGCGCGCAGATGCGCGAGCGCGTCGGTCACGCGCCGGAGAAGCGACAGGACCGGGCGATAGACCGCATTGTCCGGCCGTCCTTCGGGCCCGCGAAAGACGATGAGCGCGGCTTCCAGCAGGGCGGCGAAGCCGGCGCGTCGAAGCCGTCGGGACGGCCGCGCGAAGACGTCGCAGCCGAGCCGGCGGAGCGCGAGGCCGCGACCGAGATCAACCGTTCGAGGAGCGGATGCTGATCCGGGCGGCAGCCGACTGGCTGAGCGCACGATCTGCCTCGCCCTGGTGCGCCAGCAACGCGTCGATCTGGGCCGTATCTCCATCCTGGCGCTGGCCGATCAGTTCAGCGCGGCCCTCGCGGGCGCGGGCCGCTCCGTCCCGCTGAAACGGCTGGCCGGCGACCCTCGCGATCTCTTCATGGAGATCGGCTGCTGATCGCGTGTTCGCGCGCCACCTCTGTCGGCGTCGTATCCGGCCCCAGGCTCTCCGCCACAATTTCTTGCTTCTGCTCGACAGACCACCGGCGACGCCTCTCGCCACGCGTGATCAACTCGACCCGCGGCCGCCGTGCGCTCTTACGATCTATCTTATGAGCGTCCTCAGCCTCTATCGCCGGCAACAGCGTCGCGTCCATGACAGACTTGCATCACGGCGCTACACCGTGCCGCAAGGTGTCAGCCCCATGACGCTTACGGCTTAGGTATTTTCCGAGCCTGTTGTCGGGACTGCAAATGAGCGAGGGTATCGTTCTAACCTGCTGGGGAGACCGGGTGAGGGCCGTACAGGGCACCTGTGGCAAGTATCAGTGCTGGACCGAGGCAGGGAATTGAACCCGTAAGTGCATTCACTCTGTTGGAGGAGTTCGTGACTGAAGCGACTCGGCGAACATTCATCATGGGATTGATCTATGGCACAAATGTGGCTCGCCCTTGTGGGCGAGTCGCGGCGATCTGCGACGAGGGTGGTGATGACGAGGGTGGTGATGGAGAACACCATCGAAATCACTCTTTGGCGTAGACGAGAGACTCCAGAGACTCAGGGCACTATCGTCAGGCGGGATCATTCGAGTAATCATCACCAAATTACGTCGTGTCCGGAACCCGATCTCCGTCCTGCGCGAGGACGAACCCACGTTCAAGGGGATCGATGATGAGAACGACAACAGTCGCTATGCTGCTTCTTCTGGGCGTTTATAGCCTCATCCAGAGGGAAGCGGCGGCATACGATCTCTTCCCATTGGCTGCGTCGGGGACGCTGGTCTTAAAGCCCAATACTTGCCCAAACGTACGTCCGGCCGATGCGTTCGTCGTGCCGAGTCCGGGATATCGTCCCAAATACAACACCATTGGGCATCAGTTCCTCAACGAGGAGAAGGGAGCGGGTAGGGTGACCGGTGCCGTCGCAGAAGTGGTTGAAATTCAAGGTGGTGTAGTCTCCGGCTGGACAACAAGCCGACTCGGCGGTGAGACGCCGAAGGAGACCACACCATGGACAAGGATAGCAGAAACGCCGCCAGCGAGTCGCGGATCTTCCTCGGCGAGGCGTGGTTCGATCCGATCGAGCTGGGCATCCGGGAGCGCATTCGCGGCTTCATCGAGGTGCTGGTGGATGAGGAGCTGAACGACGCGCTGGGCCGTGCACGCTACCAGCGGCCGAGGCAGACAGTGGACGCCGAGCCGGCGGGGGCGAGAGTCGGGTATCGCCACGGTCGGCGGAAACGCCAACTGCTCGGCTCATTCGGGCCGGTGACGATCAGCGTGCCGCGAGCGCGGCTGACCTGCGACGATGGCACGAGCCAGGAATGGCACAGCAAGGTGTTGCCACGCTATGCGCGAATGACACGGCAGGTCGAGGCGCTGATTGCCGGCGCCTACTTGTCCGGCAGCAACACGCGCCGGGTGCGGCGAGCGTTAGCAGCGCTGTTCAAAGGTGCAGTTTCGAAAGATACTGTGAGCCGGGTCTGGCGGAAAGTGCAGGCCGCCTGGGAGGCGTGGTGCCGCCGCTCGCTGGCGGAACAGGACGCCGTGCGGCTGATCCTCGATGGCACGGTGGTACGGGTGCGGCTCGACCGCAAGGCGACGTCGATCTCGCTGCTGGTGGTGCTGGGTATTCGCCGTGATGGCCAGAAGGTGCTGCTGGCGGTGCGCAACATGGGTGGCGAGAGCGAGGCGGCCTGGCGCAGCCTGCTCGATGATCTGATCTCACGCGGTCTGAAGACCCCCGGCTTCGTCATCATTGATGGCGCGTCGGGGCTGGAGAAGGCACTCGGTCTAGTGTGGCCGGAGGCTTTGGTGCAGCGCTGCACGGTGCACAAGCATCGCAACCTTCTGGCGCACGCTCCTGAGCGGCTGCATGAAGAGATCTCGAGCGACTACAACGGCATGATCTACGCCAAGACAGCGAAGGAGATCGAAGCGCGCCGCAAGTCGTTCATCCGCAAGTGGCGACTGAAATGCCGCGCCGCGGCGGACAGCCTGGAGGAAGCCGGAGACCGGCTGTTCACCTTCACCCGGTTGCCCGAAAGCCAGTGGCGATCGGCGCGTACCACCAATGCGATCGAGCGGCTGCACGAGGAGTTCAAGCGCCGCATCAAGACGCAGACCGTCCTTCCATCAGCGGAAACCGCGGCCATGCTGTTCTGGGCGCTGTTGGCCTCCGGCCAAATCACCATGCGCAAGGTGGACGGATGGCAGACACTCGCCGAGGCGCCTGCTCCTCAATGCATTGATCTCGCTGCATAACGCGATAAGCTGAGCCCGCCGGAGACGACGCTACGCAAATTTCCACCAACTCTGCGACACGACCGGGTGACCCCCGGCATGTATGCAATTCTAGACACACTTATCGGTGAAGCGGTTCATTCTCTCCCTCCGTACTCAGCCAGCTTGCCTCCCGACAAAGCTGCTGCATTTGCTGGCGACGCACTAAACCGAATCGATTGCATCCTGCTCCGCCATGGCTTCGTCTACCCAGGCCACGGGCTCGTACTTCTCCTGAGCGATGGCCTCGGACCGACGATGTACCATGGCAGGGATCTAATCGAGCTTCAGGATCAGAGGGACAACGTCAGGCGAGAGGCCTTCATTAAGGCGCGGGGCTCGGGGCCATTCTATGTGGTCGACTGTGACGTCGGCTCATTTATCTACCTCGCCATAGCAGAGGTAATGGGCTATCCTCTCCATCTCATCAATATACCTGGGCACAGCTTTGTGCGATGGGAGGTCAGCGGTGGTACGGGGGTTGACTACGAGACAATGGATGGGGGGTGACTGACGACAACTACTACCGGAAATACTGGAGCATCCCAGATAAGTTTGTCGGGTTAGGGGGCGTCTTGCTGTCGATGACCAGGAAAGACGACTTCGCGTACCACGACGCGCTTGTCGGAGTCGCATGGTCTTGGCGGGGCAATTACTCTCGGATGGTCGATTACTTTCTGCGTGCTATTCCGCCGGCTCCGACCCGCTACTTCGGTCCGAACCATCTGGCTTGGTATTATGCCGCAGTTCCGGATGCGACGCTGCGTGACGGAGCAAAGGCTGTCAAGTATGGGAAGCTAGCTGTCCAACTCTTTCCGGACAGTGATGACCTGGATACATTGGCCTGTGCCTATGCTCAGGCAGGGGCCTTCGACAGCGCCCGCGCGACCGAAGCTGACGCACTGAAGGTCGGATACATGCCGTTCGGGTTGGAGTCGGACCTTGTCGACCATATGCTGCTCTTCAGGCGGGACCGGACCTGCCGTGATCCCAACTTTAGTATTGATCTAACGCCGTTCCGTCCGGGCGAAAGTATCCCGCGTATACCGACGGTAAAGGAAGTTATTCACCTACAATAGCCTGGTTCAGCTTGGTACCAAAGGGTATTGCCAGTTAGCACTCGGAAATCAAACATCGGGAAGCCAGCCCATGTAGATGGACGGGATGGTTGCGGCAGAAAACCATATGACGATGCTTAGTCTTATTCGATATCGTATCCGGTCAGCCAGCCGAACATATCGCGATACCTGCCGCTGCCGGGACCCAGCAGCTCAGTCGCCGCCCGCCGGCTCGGGCCGGTCGCACAGGGTAGCCGCGCGACTATATCGCGATGCCCGCCATCGCCGGACCAGCCTACCTAACCGCCGCCAACTCGGCCAGCAACCCGAGCCGCCGTCCGGCGCGACCAAACGGTTCGGTCAGGCCGTCATGGGCCGCGGTTCAGCTCTCGTTCAAGGCGATGGCGATCTTCGCAATGGCATAGCCCGCAAACGCCTCGGCCCTCGCGGGCCAAGCGGGCCGCGCCGCTCCTGCACGGTTTCGAGGAGCGCACTTCCAGCGACGAATGTTGCGATCATAGCAATTGACCAGGGCTGGGTCCTCGTGGCGTGCCACAGGAACACCAGCAAGACGCCCCCCATCGACAGGGCACCGAGCATGATCGCCGTCCGCGATCCCCCGGTCTGTTGCGAGAGCCGCCAATGCGCGACATGCACCGCGATGTAGGCGATCAGAAAGGTTGCACTCGCGATGCTGGCGATGGCGCTCAGATGCATGAAGTTCAGTGCAAGCAGGATGCCGCCGACACTGACCACGACACCATTGCTGCCGTTGCGCCAGAACCGGGGATTGAATGCCCCCGGCAATCGTCCGGTGTCCGCCAGCGCCGCGGCGATCCGGATGGCGCTGAACACTGTGGCGTTAATCGATGATGCGGTCGCTAACAGTGCCGCAATTGAGACGATAACGTAACCGGAATGCCCAAGCACCGGCGCGCCGCCTCCGCGACCGCGGTATCGGCATGTGCGGCGAGGTTCTGCGGCGTGATGCTCTGCAGCACCACGACCGCCAGACCGACATAGAGCACTGCCACAACGACGCCCAAGCGCAAGCCGTAACGGAGACCGCCGAGACACTCGGGAAGCTGGTCGATGCCGGGCTTAGGAGCCGTCCTTATCATCTGTGGGTAAGTGCCGCTCCAACCAATCCAGCGTCTCATTGATCCAGGCAAACTGATCATTCTTGCCCGCCAACACACGCAGCTTTGGCACAAGGGTCTTTGCGACCGCAACATGTCGCTGGAATTTGGGCCGGAGTTCCGGCAGCGCCTTGGCCAAGTCATCCGTGGCGGCTTGATCTAACGCACTGCTAACCGCCCCAATGATCAACCCGCCCGACTTCGACCGCTTCAGGCCCTCGGCCAATATCAGCGCAGCTACGCCACCGGCAAACTGGCCGGTCGTGCCCAGGATCGCGCCACCTACGACCGGTAATGCCACCGCAATCGCGGCCGTTCCGATGATAGTTATTGCCGCGTTGCGCAAGGTCCCAGTGCCAGCAACGCCGCTCCGCTCGGGATGTGCTCCCTGACCTATCTGCTCAGCCGCCCCCATCACGACGGCAGCGGCGGATGGTTCGATGATGTCGGGCTTATTCGCAAGGGTGGCTGCGATAGCAACGCCAGCCTCTCGAACCTCTCTCTCCTCGTCCGGCCGACGTTGGTAGCGCTCCTCAGCGTCGATCGCCGCTTGGCCCTCAACGGTTGACAGCAAGAACGTGCCATGCAGACGGAGAACTGTGTCGATGCGCTCGCGCATAGGCTCATCGAGCGGGGGCAAGTCCCCACGGCTGACCTCGTCCTCGGCGGCTGTATAGGCATTGGCGAGCCTAACGCCTTCAATGTAGAGCAACCAGAAGTCTATTGCGTGGAGCGGTCGGTCAATGATCTCTCTATAACTTTGAACCCTGCCGCGAAGATGCGCGTGCGGTGCGTTTCCTCTCGATAGCTTCTGGACCAGCTCGCGCGACAGGTCGCACAGGACTGGGTGCAGAACACGGAGGCGTTGGACATGATTGCCAGCTCTGTCCAATGCCTCTGGAGGCGCTAGAACGATTACGCCCGTTTCTGCGAGTTCAAAGTGCGGCCCGACTGCCTGCGCAGGTAGACGTGGCGGAGCACGAACAACTGTGGCCGTGGCCTGAAAGTGCGAAGCTGCTCCCATCTCAGACGAGGCGCTTTGCATAGCGGTCCCTGCCGCAGGTTGCCTGTCCTCTTCACTGTTGATGCCTAGCGTGATTTCCGCGCCCGTCTGCGCAATAACACCCGCCCCGGTGTTGGGGGGTCGGGCACTGCCGGATTTGCCCAGGGATCGGACGGGCCGGCAGCCAAAACCTCGCCCCGCCGCTTGCGTCGCCTCTTCTTCTCTTGCGTCGCCATTCGAATTCTACGTCTGCACGGAACTGGTGGCCGCGTTGAGGCGGCCAGATTTCGACGGATAATAAGACACTATGGCACTGATAGACCGCCGCGGCCAGGAGGGATGCGAAGGTTTCGCGGCCCGCGCCGCGCGTGAGTCCGGCGGCGCGCCGTCGCGGAAAGGGCTCGTCGCGCCTATACAGGGGCCACGATCCAGACGGCCTATGGCACCCCACTCGGAGCAGCCCGATGCCCCTCACAGACGCCCAAGCGCAAGCCGTAACGGAGGTCGCCAAGACAAGCGGGAAGGTGGTCGATGTCGCTGGCGGGGTCGGGACCTTCCTCGGCGAGCCCGCAGTTCCCTGCCAGGTGGCCGGGTGTCGTCCGCCGGGCCGATTAAGTGGTGAGGCTTGGCCCGACTTGGCGAATTTTTAGCTGCTCGATCTGGGCAGCCTTAAGTTTCGCCAGACCGCCCGGCGGAAACGCCAGGTGCAACACACCCTTCTTGTCGTGCGGTCCGAGGGGCGCATCCGGAGGTGGCCTGCCGGTGCGCTCCATCGTGTCCCGCATAAACGTGGTGTGCGCCAAGAAGTCGGCAACCATGAGCGGGTCGCTGCGATCCTTCTCGGCAAAGGTGATCGACCCCAGGAGGTTGACACCGAGGCCGCGCAGATCCCCCGCCCGCTCCTGGAAGATACGTGTGGCATCTCCGGTATTGCGGTGTCCGCTTTCGAGAACGACGTGAAGCCGGGACTCACCGAACTTGGGGTGGTTCTCCAACCGCCTGATCGCATCGGCACTCAGATGGTCGAGGCACATGCGAAAGCACAGTCCATATTGCGTGTCGAGACGTAGCTTCCTCGGCCGATCTCCGGCTTGGTAGTCACGCTGGTAGGCAGCCTTATCCAGGCGGCAGGCCACGGCCTCCATAAGCCGATCAACGGTGATATCCGCCAGCTCATCCAAAAGCGCCACACATCGCTGCTGCGACCAGCCCTTAAACTCGCCCGCCCGGTGTTTGAACTCCGTTGCGTGCAGGACGCGGAAGCCATGTTTCTTCTTGAGGTCATCCAGAGCGCGCTGAAAGCGCAGCCATTGCGTGTTGTTACCCATCACGCCGGCCATCACAGTGGTGGGCGAGGCGTCGTGCGTTCCGCTTTCGTCAAGATATGCGGTCAAGATCACAAACAGCCACTCCGCCTCTGAATGCACGAAGGCCGAGCACCCACCTGCCAAAGCGAAGGGCGGATGTCAGCACGCACAGCCGCCTTGCCAGCGGGACCAAACTGAGGATACAGAACCCCAAGGACGCCGACCGTCAACCCATTGATCTAGCTTCCGTTCCCGGCAACCTAATATCCGTCCAGGTCCCTCAGCCAGCGCTGATCGGGTGACCGTCACCATCCAGCCCGTCACCAGTCCTGTCGATGCCATGGTCACCGGTCAGATGGTCGATGGTCAGCAGCACGATCAGTGCATTGCGACAATCGCGCGCATTGCCGTTTGATCGTGCAAAACGCGCCACGCGCAACCGCGCAGCCATACACACCGGGGACCCTACGCAACCATGACCGTCGGGTGGTCGCTGATCGAGTTTCACAAAGTCAGGCTTCGTTGTTGTTGTTATTATCATTCGGGGCCCCGGATCGTAAGCGAGGGGTGGGCCGGACAGGCCGCCAGAGCGACACCCGAAAAGGGGACCCTATGACCCGTGAGGGGGCCGGGGGTGGTCTGGTCGATTTCCCAGAATGGGGGGCATGGGTCGCCACAAAACGGGTCCCATCCAGCGGGGCGCACTCCAGGGTGGTGCAATCGGGGTGGTCGTCGGGGTGGTTACCGCACGGTCACCATCCGGAGTTCAATAGGAAAATCAAAGAGTTGGCCAGATCGTGCCGGCAGGAATGGAGCCAAGGGGAGTCGAACCCCTGACCTCCTGAATGCCATTCAGGCGCTCTCCCAACTGAGCTATGGCCCCGGCCGATTTGGGAGGCGGCATATAGACGCCGCCGGGCTGCCCGATCAAGGGCGCACCTGTCGCCTCTGCGGGCTCCGCGCATGGACAAGTGCGCGTGGGCTCCGATCCGGCGGGATGCGGCCGATGCCGGAGCAGCCCTCACCCGGTTCGCTTCGCGAGATCCTCACCCGCGAAGCGAGAGAAGTGGGTGAGGTGCGGTAGTGCTCTAGAGCACGGTCAAGGTGACCGGAATTGGCAGCGAGTCGCAGCTCCGGCCCGGGACCCTCACCCGCCGCGCTGCCGCGCGGCGACCTCTCCCGCAGCGCGGGAGAGGTGTAAGGGTCTAGTCCCCTGCTTCTGCCGCGGTCGCCCGCTTGCTCTCCCGGATCCTTCCGAGTTCCTGCTCCACGTGGCGGCTGAAGACATATTCCGCCGGTCTCTGCCCGTCCAAGGGGATTTCCGGCGCCATGGGCCCGTCCGTCCGGATGCCGCGAATAGCCTGCGCAGCCGCCTTCCATGGACGGCGGATGGTCTCAGTCACCGCGGTCGACTCATAGCCGGAATGCACCATGCAGTCGGCGCATTTCTCGTAGTTGCCGGTGCCGTACTTATCCCAGTCCGTCTCTTCCATCAGCTCGCGGAACGTCTTTGCGTACCCCTCGCCCAGCAAGTAGCAGGGCCGCTGCCAGCCGAAATAGTTGCGAGTGGGATTGCCCCATGGGGTGCAATGGAAACTTTGGTTCCCGGCCAGGAAGTCCAGGAACATGGACGACTGATTGAACGCCCATTTCCGCTTCCCCGCGCCCTTCCCCTGGCGCGCGAAAATGCTCCGGAACAATTCCTTTGTCTTGCGCCGGTTGAGGAAATGCTGCTGGTCCGGCGCTCGCTCATACGCATAGCCGGGAGAGACGCTGATCCCGTCAAGCCCCATCGCCATCGCGTCGTCGAAGAACCCTGCTACTCGCGCCGGCTCGGCACCGTCGAACAGCGTAGCGTTGATGATCACTCTAAATCCCGCCCGCTTGGCGGCCCCGATGGCGGCAACGGCACGGTCGTACACGCCGTCCTGGCACACCGAGCGGTCGTGGTCCTGACGATCGCCGTCCAGATGCACCGACCAAGTGAAATATGGCCCGGGCTTGAAGAGATGCATCTTCTTCTCGAGCAGCAGGGCATTCGTGCAGACGATCACAAATTTTCGCCGGGCGATGGCACCGGCAACGATCTGCTCGATTTCCCGGTGCAACAGCGGCTCGCCGCCGGCCAGAACCACCACCGGTGCGCCGCATTCATCGACCAATTCCAGGCATTCGGCGACAGACAGGCGTTGGTTCAGGATCTCGGCCGGGTAGTCGATCTTCCCGCAACCGGCGCAGGCCAGATTGCAACGGAACAGCGGCTCTAGCATCAGCACCAGCGGGTAACGCTTGCGCCCGGTCAGGTGCTGGCGGAGGACATAGGCGCCGACCCGCAGCGCCTGATTCAGGGGAACAGCCATCGCAGTTCTTCCGTTAGTCCGCAGCGTCGGCGAGTTGGGCGGGGAAGCGGAAACGCACGTCCTCGGCCACGCCGGCCAGGGTGGAGATATCGATTTCGCCGAACTGGCGTAACCCCTCCAGCACGCCTTGCACCAGAGTCTCAGGGGCTGACGCGCCGGCGGTGACACCGACCAACTCGACGCTCGCAAACCACTCGGCGCGCAGCGCGGCGGCATCGTCGATCAGGTAGGACGGCTTTCCGAGTTCTTCGCCGATCTCGCGCAAGCGGTTGGAGTTGGAAGAATTCTTCGAGCCGACGACCAGGATGGTATCGACCGCCTTGGCCAATTCCCGTACCGCCTGCTGGCGGTTCTGCGTCGCGTAGCAGATGTCGCGCACGTCGGGGCCGACGATTGCGGGGAAGCGCGCTTTCAGCGCCGCGATGATTCCGCGCGTGTCATCGACGGACAACGTGGTCTGGGTGATGTAGGCCAGCTTCTCGGGATCACGGACCACCAGCCTTGCCACGTCCGCGGTGGTTTGCACCAGGTGCACCGTGCCTTCGATCTGGCCGATCGTGCCCTCGACCTCGGCGTGCCCGGCATGGCCCACCAGCACGATCTCGCGTCCTTGCGCGGCGTAGCGCCGGCCCTCGTTGTGGACCTTGGCAACCAGCGGACATGTGGCGTTGATCACCGGCAGTCCGCGCTCGCGTGCCAGGTCTTCGACCCGGCGGGCAACTCCGTGGGCGGAGAACACGGTCATGGCGCCGGGCGGGATTTCGGTCAGTTCATCCACGAACACGGCGCCGCGTGTGCGCAGATCCTCCACGACGTGACGGTTGTGCACAATTTCGTGACGTACGTAGATCGGCGGACCGTATTTCCGCAGCGCCCGTTCGACGATCTCGATCGCCCGCTCCACCCCGGCGCAGAAGCCGCGAGGTTGGGCCAAGACAACGCGCAGCATGCTCATCTCCAGCCCCGAATACCCAAGCTCTGGCGTCGGATATGGCACGCACTCGGCACTGCGACAATCCTCTGCGCTGACCCCCGGGTCACCGATTGGCAATCGGCTTGCAGCTCAGGTAAAGCCCAGATTCGCCGTTGCCAGCGGGGTGCATCGTACCCGGCAGGTTGTGGCAGATGTGCCACAGTGTGTATGCTGCGTATCCGACTAGCAGGCTGCCTGGGCTTTGCAACCCGATATGACTCTGCCAGTGGGGTGGAAACGGGTTGAGCAAGGGGTGGTCCAACGCGCATGAGTGCGACCTTGGCTGGCATCGATCTCACCGCTGCGCTGGCGCGTTCGGTTGGGACCGTCGAGGCGGCGCTCGACACGCTACTGCCCGAACTCGAAGGCCCAGAGGCACGGCTTGCGGAGGCGATGCGCTACGCCGCGCTCGGTGCCGGCAAGCGGCTGCGCGCCTTCCTGGTGATGGAGAGTGCCGCGCTGTTTTCGGTCTCGGAGACGTCCGCTGCCCGAGTCGCTGCCGCGATCGAAATGCTGCACGCCTATTCACTGGTGCATGACGATCTGCCGGCGATGGATGACGACGACCTGCGCCGCGGCCGGCCCTCGACGCACCGCGCCTTCGACGAGGCGACCGCCATTCTCGCCGGCGACGCTTTGCAGGCGCGCGCCTTTGAACTGCTGGCCGAAGCCGACACGCATTCCGACCCGCAGGCGCGTTGCGAACTGGTCACCGCGTTCGGTGCAGCGGTCGGCGCGCGCGGCATGGTCGGCGGCCAGATGATCGATATTTTGACCGAGGGCGAAGACCTCGATGCCGTCCAGGTCACGCGGCTGCAGGCGCTCAAGACCGGGCGGTTGATCCAGTTCTGCGCTGAGGCCGGCGCCATCCTCGGCCGCGCGCCGCTTGCCCAGCGCCATCACTTGGCGGCCTATGGGCGCGATCTTGGTGCAGCCTTCCAGATCGCGGACGATCTACTGGACGCGGAAGGCACCACAGAAGAGACCGGCAAGACCGCCGGCAAGGATGCCGCCGCCGGAAAGGCCACCATGGTCGCAGTGCTGGGGCCCGAGCGCGCGCGGGCGCAGGCCGAGATGCTGTCCCGGCAGGCGGCTCGGCACCTGGAAAGCTTTGGTGAGCGGGCGCTTCTGCTGCGGGCCCTCGCCGCCCATGTCGTGTCGCGGCGGAACTGAGGTCCCCATGACACCAACGAAATCATGAGCGCGGGGGAATCATGAGCACAGTGAAAACGCCGCTGCTCGACCGCGTGTGCACGCCGGCCGATCTCCGCAATTTCTCGGGCGAGCAGTTGCGCCAACTTGCCGACGAGTTGCGCGCGGAGACCATCGACGTGGTCTCGGTCACCGGCGGCCATCTAGGCTCGGCGCTTGGCGTGGTGGAGCTGACGGTAGCGCTGCATGCGGTGTTCGACACCCCGCGCGACCGACTGCTGTGGGATGTCGGGCACCAGGCCTATCCGCACAAGATTCTGACCGGGCGCCGTGACCGCATCCGAACCTTGCGCCAGGGCGGCGGGCTCTCCGGCTTCACGCGTCGCGTTGAAAGCGAATACGACCCGTTCGGCGCCGCCCATTCGTCCACATCGATCTCCGCCGGGCTCGGCATGGCGGTGGCGCGCGATCTGAGGAACGCGCGCTATGCGGCGGCGGACGAGAACGAGCGGGAGCGGTTCGCATTGGCCCCCGACGACCGCAACGTGGTCTGCGTCATCGGCGACGGGGCAATGAGCGCCGGCATGGCGTACGAGGCCATGAACAATGCCGGCGACCGGCGTACGCGCCTGATCGTCGTGCTGAACGACAATGACATGTCGATCGCTCCGCCGGTCGGCGCGATGAGCGCTTATCTGTCGCGGTTGATGTCCTCGCAGAGCTTCCTTGGCCTGCGCGACCTCGGCATCAAGATGGCGCGGCGCTTCCCGCGCGGCATCGAGCGTACCGCGCGCCGGGCGGAGGAGTATGCGCGTGGCATGCTGACCGGCGGCACGCTGTTCGAGGAGCTGGGGTTCTATTACTTGGGCCCGATCGACGGACACAATCTGGACCACCTGCTGCCGGTGCTACGCAACGTGCGCGAGGCGGACGAGCAGGGCCCGATCCTGCTGCATGTCATCACCAAGAAGGGCAAGGGTTACCCGCTGGCCGAGGCATCGGCGGACAAACTGCACAGCGTCTCCAAGTTCAATGTTGTCACCGGCGAGCAGGCCAAGGCACCGCCAGGACCGCCGGCCTACACCAAGGTCTTCGCCGAGGCGCTGATTGCCGAAGCGGAACGCGATCCGGATATCGTCGCGATCACGGCGGCGATGCCTTCCGGCACCGGGCTCGATCGGTTCGCCAAGCACTTCCCCGACCGTTGCTTCGATGTCGGTATTGCCGAACAGCACGCCGTTACCTTCGCCGCCGGCCTCGCCTGCGAGGGGATGAAGCCGTTCTGTGCGATCTACTCGACCTTCCTGCAACGCGCTTACGACCAGGTGGTGCACGACGTCGCCATCCAGGGCCTGCCGGTGCGCTTCGCGATGGACCGGGCCGGCCCGGTCGGTGCCGATGGGGCGACCCATGCCGGTAGTTTCGATGTGACCTATCTGGGCTGCCTGCCCGGGTTCGTGCTGATGGCGCCGGCGGATGAGGGCGAGCTGGTGCACGCCGTCGCCACCGCGGTCAGCATCAACGACCGGCCTAGTGCCTTTCGCTATCCCCGCGGCGAGGGCCTGGGGGTAAAGCTGCCGGACGCCCCGCAGGTGTGGCCGATCGGCAAAGGCCGGCTGATCCGCGAAGGCAACAACATTGCGATCATCTCGTACGGCACCCGGCTCGCCGATTCGCTGAAGGCGGCCGACGAATTGGCGGCGCGGGGGTTGCCGGCCACTGTGGTCGATGCGCGGTTCGCCAAACCGCTGGACGCCGCCCTGATCGAGCAGGTCGCCAGGCATCATGAAGTGCTGATCACGATCGAGGAAGCATCGATCGGTGGGTTTGGCTCAGCCGTGCTGCATCACCTCGCCTGGAAGGGGCTGTTGGACCATGGGCTGAAGGTCCGGCCGATGGTACTGCCTGACAAGTTCATCGACCACGACTCGCAAGCAAAGCAGCTTGCCGAAGCCGGGCTGACCGCCAAGGACATTGTCGCCACGGCGCTTTGTGCGCTGGGAGCGGAGAGCAGGCTCGAACAGGCCGCTCGCGTCGGATGAGCCCGCCATGGCTACCCTGGCCGCCTTCGCCATGGGGCTCGCCATCGTCGCCATGCTGCAATGTCTGGCCGGATGGGTGGCTGTCGTCCGGTTCGCGGCGCGGCCACGTCGGCCGGTACACCTGCACCCGCCGATCACGATCCTGAAGCCGCTGCATGGCGACGAGCCGCTGCTGGAGGAGGGGCTGGAGACGCTCTGTCGGCAGCACTATCCCGTCTATCAGGTGGTGTTCGGCGTGCAGCAGGCGGCCGATCCGGCGGCCGGCGTCGTGCGGCGGCTGCAATCGCGCTTTCCCGGCCGCGACCTGAAGCTGGTGGTAGATCCGACGCAGCACGGTCGCAACCAAAAGGTTAGCAACCTGATCAATATGCTGCCCCTCGCCCGACACGAGGTGATCGTGATCGCGGACTCCGACCTGCACGTGGCGCCGGATTATCTTGAGCGGCTCTCGGCGGAATTGGAGCCACCAGCAACTGGGGTGGTCACCACGCTCTATGTCGGGCTGCCGGCAACACGGTGTTTTCCCGCCCTGCTCGGCGCCACCTGGATCACGCATTGCTTCCTGCCTGGGGCGCTGCTGTCGCGCCAGCTCGGACGCCGGGACTGTCTCGGCGCAACCATGGCGCTGCGGCGCGACACGCTGCGGCGCATCGGCGGGCTGGACGCATTGGTCGATCACCTAGCGGACGACAATGCGCTCGGGCGTCTGGTCCAGGGGATCGGGCTAGCGGTGGGGTTGGCCGACACGGTGCCGTTGACGACGGTCGGCGAAACGCGGCTTGCCGCGCTGTTCCGCCACGAACTGCGTTGGGCGCGCACAATCCGCGCCCTGGCGCCGCTGCCGTTCGCCGCGTCGGTGCTGCAATACCCCATCTTCTGGGCGTTGCTCGCCGCGCTGCTGGCGCCGACGGCGGGGTGGGCTTGGGGCGGCGTGTGCGTGGCCTGGGCGATCCGCTCGGTGGCGGCGCGTGGGGTCGATCGCGCGCTGGGTCGGGTGGTGGCGACCCCCCTGCCCTCCCCCGCGCTCTGGCTTCTGCCGCTGCGGGAGCTTATGTCGGTCGCGGTGATGATCGCGAGTTATGGCGGAACGTGGGTGGAGTGGCGCGGCACCACCCTGGAGGCCGACGGCCCGGCCAAGGTGCCGGCCGGGTTCGAGAGGGACGGATATTCGAGATGATGAGGACGCTGTTTCTACACCCGCCTTCCTTCGACGGGTTCGATGGCGGCGCCGGCTCACGGTATCAGGCGCGGCGGGAGATCCGCTCGTTCTGGTATCCGACATGGTTGGCGCAGCCGGCGGCGCTGGTCGAGGGCAGCAAGCTGATCGACGCGCCGCCGGCGCGGCTCGGGCTAGATGCGGTGCTGCGCCAGGCGGCGGGGTACGAGCTTTGCGTGACCCATACGTCTACGCCGTCCTTTGCTTCGGACGTGCGGGTGGCGGCGGCGCTGAAGGACGCCAATCCCGGGCTGAAGATCGGCTTCGTCGGCGCCAAGGTCGCGGTGCAGCCGGAGGAGAGCCTGCGGCAAGGCGCACCGATCGATTTCGTAGCGCGCAATGAGTTCGATTTTACGATCAAGGAGATTGCCGAGGGGCGTGACTGGGACGCGGTGGATGGCATTTCCTATCGCGACCGCGACGGCGCGATCGTGCACAACAAGGATCGCGCCATCCTGGAGGACATGGATCGACTGCCTTTCGTCACCGAGGTGTATAAGCGCGACCTGCGCATCGAGGATTATTTCATCGGTTACCTGCTCCACCCCTATGTGTCGCTGTACACAGGGCGTGGCTGCAAGTCGCGCTGCACGTTCTGCCTGTGGCCGCAGACTGTGGGGGGGCATCGGTACCGGGTGCGCTCGCCGGGACATGTGGCGGAGGAGATCCGGCTGGCGCGTTCGTATTTTCCGCAGGTGAAGGAGTTCTTCTTCGACGACGATACGTTCACCGACGACCTGCCGCGCGCTGAGCAGATCGCTCGGGAGCTGGGCAAGATGGGGGTCGTGTGGTCGTGTAACGCCAAGGCGAACGTGCCGCGCGAGACGCTGAAGGTGCTGAAGGATAACGGGCTGCGGCTGCTGCTGGTGGGGTATGAGAGCGGCAACCAGCAGATCCTGCATAATATCAAGAAGGGAATGCGGATCGAGGTGGCTCGTCGCTTCACTAAGGATTGTCACGAGTTGGGGATCACGATCCACGGGACGTTCATCCTGGGCCTGCCGGGGGAGACCAAGGAGACGATCGAGGAGACGATCCGGTTTGCGACGGAGATCAATCCGCATACGATCCAGGTGTCGCTGGCGGCGCCGTATCCGGGGACGTATCTGTACGACCAGGCGGTGCAGAACGGGTGGCTGGATGCGGCGCACGCCGAGCTGGTGGATGAACACGGCATTCAGATTGCGCCGCTGCACTATCCGCATCTGACGCACACGGAAATCTTCGAGAATGTGGAGACGTTCTACAAGCGGTTCTATTTCCGCGCGCCGAAGATCGCTGCGATTGTGGGAGAGATGGTCCGCAGCCCGCAGATGATGAAGCGCCGGCTGCGCGAGGGCGTGGAGTTCTTTCGGTTCCTGCGGGAGCGGCATGAGCCGGCTTAAGGCTTGCGGGCGGCCGGGGGAGCGAGACGCGGGCGAACGCTTGGGCCTACACGACGATCCCGACGGTTGCCGAGATCGCGTCGCTGTCGGCGTGATCTGACGGCAAGGGGAATTTGTCGCTCATAATGGTTGCATTCACATCAACGGAAGACCAGCCCGGGGGTAGGAGACATACGGATCGGCCCCCCTGGCTGGCGATCGCCATTTCGTGACTACTTACGGAACGAATGGTAGTTACGATGCATCCAAACTACCATATGATCGGCTTTTTCCATCGCTTTCCCCAAGAATACTACATTACAGCAACCATCCCATCCATATATTCCATTCGATTGCATAACGTGCGGCCTTCAAGGCTGCCTTCACACTCCCTTTCCGACAATCTACACGCGTCGTAACTATATGCCGTCTCATCGGCCTTCGAGGCCGCTTTCCCGCATTCGGACCGATCTGGGCAGCCCGGGCGATCCGGCGCCAGCTTGGTCGCTTCTACCCCGACCGATGGCAGTATCGCGCAACGCATGCCTCCCCGATCGGCTCCTTGTAGTATCACCAGCAACCGGTAGGTTGCGGGCTATACTATCACCAGCAACTTACCATCACACCCGCCATGCGATACTCAGCAACCTTCCCGCTTCGTCTCAGTCTCGCATCCCATACGGCAACCCCGCAGAATAAAGGGCTTTTGCGAGCAATAGGATACAGAAACAACCGACATAAGAGACGGCAGAGACTAACTCCGTCCGGCTTGGCGCTCCGGCTTTTGTGGCGTGCGATCGCGGCGCCTCAGGCGAGGCTCGGGAACGTGCTGGCAACCAACCCCGATCAGCGCCATCCTGGCCGGCGCTACCCCGACCGGCTGCGGCGCCTCAGGCGACCTCAGGACCGGGCTGGGGGGAGCCTGCCCGGCATGATCCTGGCCGGAGCTATCCCGACCGATCGCGGCGCCTCGGGCGAGGCTCGGGACCGTGCTGCGGAGCCTGTCCGGCATCGCGCTGGCCGGCCCTGACCCGACCGGTAGCGTGCCGTGGCGGGCTCGCGACGGGGCCGACTGCTCGCATCGCTCCCGCGGCCCCTGGCCGGCTCCGCGGCGGTTCCTGTGGCCGCTAGGGGGCCGTTTCCCTGCTCCGCTCCGGGTGTGGTTCCGGGTTCGGGTCCGGCTCGGCTTCGGCTTGCCGGGGCTTGCTCCCGGTTGCTCGGACTCGTGGCTCTGGCTCCGGTTGCCGTAATGCGCCTTATGCGGCACAAACGTGTAAGCGCCATATAGAGATGTCACCCCTCTGCAAAATAGAGATGTCACCCTCAGGGGTCTTGGGGTCCCGGGAGCGGTGCCATGGCGGTGATGTCGATGAGCACGCAGGAGTTCAGCCGGCTGGAAGTTCTGCTTGGCGTCCAGTCCGGGCGGCTGCGCATCGCGGATGCCTGCAGACTGATCGGGATTTGCCGGCGTCAGGCACTGCGGTTACTGCGCGGTCTGCGCCAGGAGGGCGCCTCCAGCCTGGTCTCGAAGCGCCGCGGTCGGCGCAGCAACCACCGATTGCCGGACGCGGTCCGGGCCCTGGCTCTGACGATCGTGCGCGAGCGGTATCGCGACTTTGGGCCGACGCTGGCGGCCGAGAAGCTGGCAAAGCTGCACGGCTGCACGGTCTCGCACGAGACGCTGCGGCAATGGATGATCGCCGACGGGCTGTGGGTCGACCGGCGCCACCGCCTGCCCTGCCCGCATCAACCACGACGCCGGCGGGAGTGTCTCGGCGAGCTGGTGCAGATTGACGGTTCGGAACACGCCTGGTTCGAGGACCGTGGTGCGGTTTGCACGCTGCTCGCCTTCATCGACGATGCGACCAGCCGGATCATGGAACTGCGCTTCGCGGCATCGGAATCGGCGTTCGACTACTTTCGCTCGATGCGCCGCTATCTCGAGGCACACGGCAAGCCGGTCGCATTGTATAGCGACAAGCACAGCATCTTCCGGGTGAACAACAAGGATGCCATCGGCGGCGAGCGGATCACGCAGTTCGGGCGGGCCCTGGCCGAGCTGAACATCGACATCATCTGTGCCAACATTCCGCAGGCCAAGGGTCGGGTGGAACGTGCATTTGGCACGCTGCAAGACCGGCTGGTGAAGGAGTTGCGGCTCGCCAACATTGCCGGCATCGAAGCAGCGAACGCCTGGTTGCCGGGATTCATCACCGACTACAACAAGCGCTTTGGTCGAGAGCCATTGAACGGCACGGATCTCCATCGGCGCCTATCGCCCCGGGATGATCTTGATGAAATCCTGGCCTGGCGAGAGAAGCGGACTGTTACCAACAACCTGACACTGCACTATGATCGCATGATGTTGATCCTCGAACCGACGCCGCTGGCACGTAGCTTGGCGCGCAAGACGGTGGAGGTGGTGAACTACCCGGACGGTCGGTTCGCCGTCCGGTCCAACGGCAGCGACCTGCCGTTCCGGGTGTTCGACAAGATCCGCACGGTCGAACCGGGCACGATCGTGGAGAACAAGCGGTTGACCGAGGTGCTGGCGCACGTGCAGGCGCAGCAGGGAGCCTATGCGCCCAACCGACGCCGCCACCACCCTGCCCGGCAGCGGCCACCGAACAATCTCGAAGCGCCCGGCTTACCGTCCAAAGGTCGCCCGTCACGGCGTGACATCACCACGCTGCCGGCCTGACCGGTCAGCAAGGGCCCCGGTGCTCGGAGCCGTCAAGGACGGTCGCCTGCAGCGCCCGCCGCTTCGCGGTGCCTTCGGCATTCTTGACCGCTCCTCTGCGCGCCTCGGCTGGTGGCAGTTGTCGGGACATGGCGTAATCGCGAAGGACAGCCGGAACCGACCACCGGGTAGCCCTCCGTGACCACAACACGGAGCAACGCCATGGATCAGCAACACTACGTCGGACTCGACGTCTCGCTTGAGACCACCTCGATCTGCGTCATCGACAGCAACGGCGCTGTCGTTTGGCGAGGCAAGTGTGCCACGGAACCCGATGCGATTTGCCGGATCGTCCGCGCTCAGGCCCCGGCCCTCGCGCGATTCGGTTTGGAGACCGGCCAGCTCTCTAATTGGCTGACCCTCGGATTGCGGCGGCGCGGCTTGCCGGTCGTCTGCCTCGACGCCCGCCACGCAAAGGCGGCACTTAGCCTGCAAGTCAACAAGACCGATGCCAACGATGCACTTGGCCTCGCACAGGTCGTGCGAACCGGATGGTTCCGCGAGGTCGCCATCAAGAGCATGGACGCACAAACCCTGCGCATGTTGCTGATGGCCAGAGCGCAATTGGTTTCGCAGCGTCAGGCCGTGGCCAATAATATACGTGGTCTGCTGAAGACGTTCGGCCATGTCATTGCCCGTGGCTGCAAAGGCCCTTTCCCGATACGCGTCCGTGACGCGATCGGCGATAACCAGGCATTGTCGGCGATCATCGAACCTTTACTTGCGGCCTGGCTGGCCATCCGTGATCAGGTCACGATTTTTGACCGTCAGGTGGTGCTGAGAGCCAAGGCCGATGCCGCCGCACGCCGCCTGATGTCGGTGCCGGGCGTCGGCGTGATCGTTGCCCTCGCATATATGGCAGTGATCGACGATCCCTCTCGCTTCAAACAATCAACGTCAGTCGGGGCCTATCTCGGTCTCACGCCGCGACGTTATCAGTCCGGCGAGGTCGACAAGGCCGGTCATATATCGAAGTGTGGTGACGGATTGCTCCGCTCCTACCTGTTCGAGGCAGCGAACGTCTTGCTTGTTCGCCATCCGAAGCCATCGAAGCTCAGGACGTGGGGACTCGGCCTTGCCGCTCGGATCGGCATGCGTCGCGCCAAGGTGGCGGTTGCCCGCAAACTGGGCGTGATCATGCACCGCGTCTGGAAAGATGACCGCGATTTCGATTGGGGTGACGCAGTGGCCGCCGCATGAGCGCGGCGAGCCCCCGGATTCGCGAACAGAGATCCGCCTGATCGAGGCGGGAGCATGTCCCAGCCGGGACGAGGCCCGGCAACCCCGCGTCCTTCGTTGCGGCCCTTTCGAGGTGACCGCGTTCGGGACATAGGGGTGCCGACCTCCCCGACGCCACGTTGCGGCTGACAACAGACCGCGGAAAGAACCATGACCCGGCAGGACAGTAGCCCCCAACCTGATCGAGCGTTACGCCGTGCTCGCAGCCGTCAAGACCGCTTCGCGCCGCCTCCGGCGGTGGCCTGCGGCCAGTCTTGACCGTTGCTCCGCGCGGCGCAGTGTGATGATGCAGGCCGGGGCGGAGAAACGGCGCTTCAGCCGAACAAAGAAACTATCCGCGACATTCTCTGGTTTGGGCAATCCAGTGCGCAAGCGTGCGGGCGACGGACCCGGGGCTGACCGATCAGCTCTCCGAGCGCAGGGTCGCCTCGACGCGCTGGAATCAACCGCTCCCGCTGGGCGGGCCCACACCACCCCGCGAGGAGGGCGCGGACGCGGATGATGGACAGGTAGGGCTCCATCACCGCCGTCAGCGCCGCTTGTGACATGCCGGCCAGCCGCGCGTATTCGGACTGCATGACTGCATTGTAGGCGCGCGGCCGCTCCGGATCGGCAACGACGTCCGCGGTGAGTTCGGCAAGGATAATGTGGCTGGTAGCAAGGTCGAGGGCGGCGGGCGCGCGGACGATACCTAGCCAGTCGATCAATCTTGGACCATTCGCCGTCATGATCACGTTGTCGGGGTGAAGATCGCCATGGCACAGCCCGTCTCCCGGCGACAGGCGGTCGATCAGGGCGAGGATGCCGGCGGCGATGTGCTCCGGAATCCGGCCGCCGTCGTCGCGCAACGAGCCCGCCATCAAGTCGCGCAGGCGGAGCACCTCTGGCGGCGGGGGCGTCTTGTGGACGGATAGGGCGAGGGTCGCGAGGATCGAGCCCACCTGTCCGTTCGTCATGGCGCCGCTTCGCGAAAGCTGCTTCAGGGTCGGTCCGTCGAGGCGCGACAGCACGATGCCGAAGCGCCCGTCCAGCGTCACCTCGCCGAGCACCTCTGGCGCCGGAGCGCCGGCGGCGAAGGCGGCGCGGGTGATGTGGGCCTCGTACCGGGCGAGCCGTTGCGGTCGGCCGTCCTTGAACAGCTTCACCACCTGACCGGGCGCCCAGGCGTGGACGTCCGAGAACGCGCCTTCACCGATCTTCTCCCCCAGCGATCCCTGCACTGCCCTTCCTCCTGCGAAAAAAGTGAATACTGGCGGCGGGCAAAGTAAAACCCCTCCTGTCGCCGGAAGGTGGCTGAGCGTTGCAATGGTGGCGGGCGACTGGGTCCGGAATCCACCCATTGCCGACCTACAGGCGCGACAACATTTCGTCGATTCCCCACTTGCCAAGAGGTCCGCGATTAAAGAACGAAGGGCGTCCCGACCATTCGACCACGCCTCCGGCGGGTCGAACAAAGGGCATTGGGTATTCAGGAAGGCATTGAATGCGCGGCTCTTTGGGTTGGCCGGCCGCAGCCTGGGGGTGACATTTCTACTTTGCGCGCCGAGTGACATTTCTACCTTGCGCCGACACGACACGCAAGGGCCGACGGTTGCGTCGAGCCTCATTCATGGCAGCGCGTTATTTCCAATGATTTCAGCACCCCGCGTTATTAGCCTGACGCGTTTCGGGGTCGCTATGGTTCCCTTCAACCTCCCAGCAAGCGTGCTGCGGGTGGGTTGTTGCTGCAACCCCACGGAGAAACCATGCCCGCACTCCCGAATCACCTTTGCCCGCGCCGGGAGAAGATCTTCGGCCCGGCCCCCGGCATCCCGCTCGACCGCAACGCCAAGGTGCGGATTAAGGTCTATGTGCAGGGCTACAACGGCCGCCATAAGCAGCCGCGCAGCATTGGGGACCGATCACCCGCGCCTTTATGGACGTGCTGGATGCCCTGCTATGTGAGCCGGTGGCGTCGCTGTCGCTCATGGGCTGTTCGGCCAGATTTCGTCAGCCGCCATCCGACGCTCGACTGTCACGGCCCCACAGGCCCACGAACAGCAGAAGACCGACTGTCCAACCGATGGCGTAACCGGATTCTGACGTACCAATGCTCCTGCATTGTGGCTCAACCGGCGTCCGGCTCTTCGGCAATGACGAACATTATCAGCATGTGCGGACGCCGAGCCCCTCCCTATCAATGCCAAAAGCGGAAGAGAAGAATCACCATCAGCAAAGCGATTAGGCAGATCATCCACAGAAGCTGTCTGATTGAGGCTTCAATTGCAGATAGCTTGCGGATTAGCGCGAAATTCACCCTAGCGGTGTCCGACAGAACTTCGCGATCATAGTCATTCGGAATTTCTATATCCCAGGCGGGAGGGGGTTTAGGAATGAGACCAAACTCGATGTTATCGATAAGCACGACTGGAGTCTTCTCATTATCCCACTTCTGATCACGACCTTCTGGGTCCGGCCCATATTCAAACGGGCCGGGCGAAAACAACGGACCTTCCAAAAAGAAAACGACCGCCTGCCGGGGCGTCTTCCGGGGTAGGATGATAGAATGAAACTTTGCCAGTTGATCATCGGGAAGTCGCCAAATGAGCCAGATTTCCGAATCGTCCCTCCACCGCCGATAGCTCATCGCGCTGGGAAGCTCCGTGCCGTTAGCGCCGCGTTCCTTGCCAGTGACAAAGAGTGTCGCCGAAATCGCGTTCTCCTTTCCCTGCTTCGCGGGCGCGACAAATATTTCCCCGGTCTTCAGTTCGAGGCGATGGCCGATCTCCGGGACCACATCGAACGCGACGTGAAGCCCTTTTTTGTCCAAAGATGCGCTTGCGCCTACAATATCGAGAATCATAGAGCCTCTGAGGGTTGGTCACGTTGAGAGGTTGAGCACCGGCGGCGTTCCGGGCGCGCCCGACTGCTGCTAACCAGCATGCCACATGTTCCGCGACGGCAACTTGCACTCTAGGTGCTGTCATCAGCGACCACAATCATTTTGTCTCACAATCATTCGTTGTAGGAAGACGGGCGGATACAACCGCAGCCTAGGGCGCAGGAAGCTGGCCATTTAAAAGCTGGCTGCGGGAGCCGGGCGCGGCACCGATTGAGAAAATAGGGGAGCGGAATGACTCCCGCTCCCCCGTTCGCTAACCTGGAGGTGCCAACCAACCCAGGGAGCGAAGCTTATGACGTACGAGGAAATGGAAGGTGGGATTGCGGAAGCCATTGGAAAGTCGGACGCATTCGCTGCGCTGTTATTGGCGCTTATTATTGCGCTTGTCCATCAGAGGACGCTGACGAAGAACGAGATGGTTTCGCTGATCGGAGACGCCGCAAAACTGCTAGAACCGCTGACAAAAGGGGCATCGGACGCAACCCTAGAAAGCGCAGAAACGGCGCTACGCGGCCTTGCGACTTCTCTGACAAAAGCTGTAACGCGGCATTAGCTAACGCTTCGGTCTGCCTTTCGATGGCTTGTGCGCGCGGACTGATTTGCATCATGATGACAGCCGCTCCCATTCCGTGTATGTTGCCAACGCGGTCGGGCCACGGCCGAATTGTCTGGCGCAAGCGGGGCTGCAACCCCGCCCGCCGAGCTTCAATGGCTGGGCACGCTGCCAGTAGCCGCACCAAGCTACACTAGGCCGACGGGCGATCGCCAGCGCCGTGACGCCTCGCATCTGCCAGCATCCCGCAAGGTAGCGCCATCACTACGGGCATGCCGTAGCGCCGCTCGACGAGACGAAGCAAGCTCGGCCAGAAGCGAGCATCGAGACATGGCGCGCGATGTGATCCTGCTCAGCGAGGTCGCTGAGCGGGCGGAGATGATCGAAGTTCTGTGCGGGCGTTGCGACCGGCGTGGGCGGCTCTCGGTCGCCCGGCTGCTGTCGGACCGTGGGCCGAATGCAGCGATGGGAGCGGTGCTGCGGGCGCAGGTGGGCGACTGCCCGAAGCGCGAGGCGGTGCAGATTCAGAACCGCTGCAATCCTTATTGCCCGGACTTGGTTCGGCTGTTCTTCCGGCCGGAAGCGGGCTGAGCCGGCGCGGCTTGGTTCACGCTACGCACAAGGTCCTGCCAGAGCCGATCCGCAGCCTCGCGGGCTTGCTCAGGTCATGCGGCGGCAAGGGCTTGCTGTGATCGGCGATGCGCTGCGTGAGCACGGGCGTGGCCTTGGCCTTCTTGTGGCGGCTTCGCTTCGGCGGTGTCGCGATGACGATGTTGGGGTGCTTGGTCAGCATGGGATGGTCGAATTAACTCGCATCGAATCCCTCTTCATCGACATCCAAGGTGTTGACACGATTCGGCCAGAGTTGATTAAAGAAACGGAATCGGACGAATTGCCGGGTCCGGAATGCGTCTCGGTATTTCACCTCGCCGTGCACATAGATGGCCTTTTTGCCGCTCCTCACAGCTTCGTATTCATCCTTTGTCAACAAACGGCTCTCCGTCATTATGGTGGTGACTTCGCCCGGCGGGATGATGGAACTCGCCTTTTTACAGTAAGAGTGATCGGCGGCGTTGGAAGGGATATCCTCAGTGGAAAGTCTGCAAGAGCGATCCCGGCCCAGCAATTCACTTCATAGGCTGGCGTTTGACCATAGTTTTTGATGAACGGGTGCATGGTGGTTTTCCCGGTGATCGGTGGCACCATACCAGCTACCTCGGTTACTAGACCCGCGAATACGCCTTCCGGCCCGCTGATCGTGACTGACAGATACGCTCGCAACTGCCGCCGTGCTGTATCTTTGGCAAGCCAAGCCTGATATCCCATGATGCCCGTATATATGCCGACCAGAATCAGCGTGCCCACACCGACGAAAAAAGTTGCGTGCTGATACCAGTCATGCGTAGCTTGCTGCATCAGCGCGCATCCCGGGCGCGGAGAACCTTCGCTATGCCCGCGCGGGTGATGTTGAAGCCATCCTCGGCGCTCAGGCGGGCCGCAACTTCGCGCAGCGAGTGACGATATTGGGGGTGTTTGGTCAGCATGTGCGGCAGAGAGATGGGCACGCCGTGCGCCGGCCGCCAAGGGTTTCGCCAGCGATAAGTGTTTCCTGCCAGCCAAATCATGGCTTGAGCACGAGCATGCTGCGGGTATTGTCGATAGACCAGGACGAGAATTTTTGCAGGAACGACTGACCGAGCAGCAGCGAGGTGCCGGGCGGGCCGATCGTGCAGCGGACATTTTGCACGGTCACGTCACCCACCGTGAGTGACTTGAGCCTGCCGCCGGTCAGTGTCGGGACGTTGTTGCCATCGGCCAGCATTGCCCGTGAGAAGTGCAGGTCGGTATCTGGTGTGAAGATGCCCGACATCACCAGCCGGGCGGCCAGATCGCCGGGCAGAATCACGCTAGAGGCGCCGGTATCGAGCATAAAGGTCTCGGTATCGACTGCAACGCTCGCATCATAGGGTCCCATCCCGCCGCCGATTGTCACGGGCAGCGTGAATGCGTCATCGTCGCGTGTGAGTTGCACGTAATGCACGTTCGGGTCCGGTGCCGGCGGCGGTGGCGCAGCAGGCGGCGGCGAGCTTCTACAGGTATCGAAGCCCGCAGACTGGCTCACGTCGCAGTCGTGTGCTGATGCGGGCGGCGGCGGGGATTCGGGCTCGTAGTTGCCCCAACCCTCGCTGGCCAGACACACGCGGTAACCGTGGTCATTGGCGTAGCCGACGAGTCCACGACACTTGATGACGACAGCAGTTTGCTGGTCTGCAAATGACGGCGAGCTCGACCAGTCGGGCGGCGGCGGTGGCGCAGCAGGCGGCGGCGAGCTTCTACAGGTATCGAAGCCCGCAGACTGGCTCACGTAGCAGTCGTGTGCTGATGCGGGCGGCGGCGGGGATTCGGGCTCGTAGTTGCCCCAACCCTCGCTGGCTAGACACACGCGGTAACCGTGGTCATTGGCGTAGCCGACGAGTCCACGACACTTGATGACGACAGCAGTTTGCTGGTCTGCAAATGACGGCGAGCTCGACCAGTCGGGCGGCGGCGGTGGCGGCACGGCGGCGCAACCGGCGAGCGCGAGGGCCGAAGCCCCCGCGAGTAAGACCCTTTTCATTGCTGGGTTACTCCGGATGGCTTCCGCGAAAGCCCCTCCGCTAGCTCCGCCATCTTGCCGATGGTGTGTGCAACGTGATCGGGAATCGCTAGCTTGCCGCTCATCCAGCGCCGGACAGTAACAGAAGAAACGTCAGCACGAGTGGCCAGTTCTGTGGATGACCACCCAAGCCGATCAAGGCATTCGCGTAAGCAGGCGGGAGTAATTGGCGGAGCCCTTTCGCTCTTGGGTCAGCCCGAGCCCGATCGCCCTAGGCGGCAAGTAACCTAGCAGGCTGCGGAAAATCACGAAAGTTCCGAGCGGCTTCCTTCCCTGGTGGCGATCGGAACACGCTTTGCACATCGATTTTGTGGATTTCTGCTGTGCAGGCGGGCAAGCCGCGCTCTCCGCTACGACGGCCGGCGCCGACAGCTTCATGGCGCGGGTCGCGGCGGAGCGGCTGGTGGAGAACCTTCGGCTCAGGCTTCGTGGTGATGAAGAAGCCGGCAGTGACACGGTAGGAAGGCTGGCCCAATCAACACCGCGCTGGCGCCGATCGCGGGCATGCATGGGGACGTCGTGCCCGCGGCCTGATGCACGGCGTCAGGACCTCCGTCGTGTCAGGTCAAGGCGCCGCCGGTCCCCCAACCCGGTGCGCCACCACGCGCATACAGTTGAAAAAACCTAGATCACGGCTGCAGCTTTTTGTTCATCAAACGCCTGGAGCGGGGGCAGTTCATCTGGCCGATGTCGACTGCTGGGAGCGAGCGCGCGCAGAAAAAGGTGTCGCGCTTGGGTGCCGGCACATAGTCAGTACTTCTCAGCCAGCATGAGGACGCGGGTGGTCTGCTTGGGTCTGCGGGGGTCTTCGGAACACGTGCCGCATACACATCCGGAGCGTGGTAGTCCGTTTTCCAGGAGCGGTGGTTTCGTGCCACTTTGAACGCGAGTCGATGGGACTTCAGCACCTGCTTAGGCACCCTGCCGCACGGCAAGTTGATCGGCCGCGACACCGGTGGGAAGTCGGCATTATCTAGAGAAATCGCCGCGTCGCGGTACGTGCATAGGTTTGCAGGCCCGAGCCAGCTTCGATGGGGACCGACCCGCCGGTAGGCGAAGCCAGAGCAGGTGGGCCCGCAAATATGGCCGTATAGTCGCCCCAAGCGAGTGCGGCCGCTGAACGGGATCAACGTAGGGTCATGACAAAGGCACTCTTCCGCAGTCAAAGGAGTGCTGCGCCGAGCTCAAACTTCATCATCGTCGAACGCCGATGGCTTGCGCATGGATCTGAGTAGTTTCCGAGCCTACCACCGCCAGTTCGGCGTCGGTAGGATCCGCCATCCAAGGCCCGCTGATGGTCGCCTGCCTGGCGATCCGAAAAGCTGCCGCTATTATACCCCTCTGCTCAAGGAACTCCGGGCTTGGTAGCGCCGATCAACCGGAACTGATCGGTGATCAAGGAGACGAGCTGCTCTCGGTAGGTGCCGAGGTTCTGGAAGAACGCGTCGATCGCCGACTTGAATTCGGCGAAGGTGGGATAGTACTGGTTCCACAGCTTGGTCTTTTTGAGCAACCACCACAGCCGCTCGATCAGATTGAGATTTGGCGAGTAGGCCGGCAGGTAGACGAGCTTGATGCGACAGCTCTCGGCGGCAATGTAGCTCTTGATGGTCGCTGAACGATTATAGCTGGCATTGTCCAACACGACGCGGATCGCGCTGGCGGTGGGATGACGCGCCGCCAGGCTGTTGAACAGCTCGATCATGGCTTCGCTGGTGATCTTGGCTGCCTGATGATGCACCACCTCGCGATCGGGCCAGCTCAGGGCGCCGTTGATATTGACGTTGACCCGCCCATGATTGCTCTTCAGCTCGCAAGACACACCGCGCTTGATCCAGCCGAAGGCCGGGTGGCCTTTGTGGGCCGGGTGCATGCCATCGACAGAATACAGTGGCTGCTGCTCGCCGGCCTGCGCCATCATCGGCGCGAGCGTCTCGGCGAGGAACTGCTGCTGCACCGCCGCGTCGGCTTTCGCGGGAACGCATTTCGGCTTCTTGTAAACGAAGCCCAGCCGCTTCAGCAGCTTGGTCATCGCGTTCGGCGTATAGGGCACGCCGAACTTCTCCTCCACGAAATGGCAGACCGCCTTTGCGGTCATGTAGAGCTGCTCCGTCAGTTCGGACGCCAGCGCCTCGCATTGCGCCGCCGTCAGCGCCGCCTCTCGCCCCTCGTAGGGGAGGCGTTCCAGGCCGGAGATGCCGTCGCGCTCATAGAGGCGCCGGTGCTCGCGGACGGTCTCGGCATCGATGTAGAGTGCCTCGGCGATCCGCTCCGCCGTCCAGCCGTCATCCAACAGCAGCAGCACGTTCATGCGCCGGTGCACATGGCTGTTGGTCTGCCGCCGCATCATCACCAACAGGTGCGCCCGATCCGCTGCTTTCAGAACTGCTCCGGCCATTCCGGGGAGCGAATCGGATCGCGCCGAGCCGGGTCAAGAGGGTGCCGTCGGGATTCTTCGGATTCGGGGTATACCTGTCGTCGGGGATTGCGCTATCTCGACCGTCGTTTCGTAAAAGCCGGCAAGGTTGGCGGCATCGCAGCCACTTTGCTCTCCGGAAGGCTGGAGCAAAGCGCTTAGCTGGTCGATTGGCACGGTAACGGAAGATGAAGGCATGGCACTCTCCGCCGAAGACGGCAGGATTTGGGTCCAGACGCTCGGCCGCTACCGCGAGACGAGTGCCGCACGCAGTGCCTTCGAGCTCCTCATCACGGCGGTGCCGTTGGTGGCGCTCTGGGGCGTCATGTGGCTCGCGCTTGGTATTGGCTATTGGCTGTGTCTGCTGCTCGCGGTGCCGACTGCCGGCTTCCTCGTGCGTCTCTTTGTGATCCACCACGATTGCGGCCACGGAGCCTTCTTCCGACAACGTTCTATGAACAATTGGGTGGGCAGGATCATCGGCGTCGTAACGCTGACGCCCTATGACTTCTGGCGTCGCAGGCATGCGACGCATCACGCGGCTGTGGGCAACCTAAAATTTCGGGGGATAGGCGATATCAAAACCCTCACAGTAAGCGAATACCTCGCACTCGGTTCTGTGAGGCGGCTTGGTTACCGCATCTTCCGCCATCCGGCCATCATGTTCGGCGTTGTTCCAGCATACCTCTTCCTGTTGCACTACCGCCTCCCAGCCGGCCTCATGCGCGCGGGCGTTCAACCTTGGTGCAGCACGATGGGGACGAATGCGGCGATCGGGGCTGTCATCGTTTCGATGGGGCGGTTGGTCGGGGTGGGACCCTTTCTTCTGGTGACCGGCCCGGTGGTGCTGATTGCCGCATCGCTCGGCGTATGGCTCTTCTACGTCCAGCATCAATTCGAACACACCCGATGGGCACAAGACGAAGACTGGAACTTTCATGAAGCCGCACTTCACGGGAGCTCGTACTATGAGTTGCCGCCCGTTCTCGCCTGGTTCACAGGAAACATAGGGATACATCATGTGCACCATCTGTGTAGCCGCATTCCATTCTACCGTCTGGCACAGGTGATGGAGGATCACCCGGAGCTGGCGAGCGTAGGCCGGCTAACGTTTGTCGAGAGCTTTCGATGCTCGACCCTTGTCCTGTGGGACGAGACCCAGAAGCGGCTCATATCATTTCGTGAACTGCGCATGCGCCGGTCGGACCCGCCCTTGCATCGTGTTCTGGCTGACAGGCGGTCTTCACGGTTTTGAGACTTTCGGCCGCCACTTTCGGCCGCCCCCTAACTGACGACATTTGCCCTGCATATCGCCACCGTACCCTCGTCGCCGGCGATCAGCGTCCTTGCCGTGCCTATGAGCTTTTGTGCATTGTTCTATGCGCCTAAAGTTGTAACCCGAACACGGCGAATAGCCACTAAGCATTCCGGAGGATCTGTCACCAAAGGCTGCTGATCGTTCACCGGGGAGTGAAGGGATGGGACGACAACAGCCCCTTGTTTGCGCGCCGTACCGAGTGCGGCGGCATGTGACGACTCTGCGCGCGATCGACCAGAGCCTGGACCTTATCGTGCTGCGCGACGAGCCTGCGCCTGCAGAGAGCCCGGCTGCTACGAACTCCGAATCGTCAAACGGAAGCACCGAGCTTTCAAGCTGGCGGGACTGACCTGGATCGTGGAGCGCAGCTTTACATGGCTGGGACGATATCGTCGGCTCAGCAAGGACTATGAATTTCGAGTTCAAACGTCCGAGGCGATGATCGACCTTGCGGCTACCCGGATCATGCTCAATCGGATCGCCCTCGCATAGAGCTTCTCGGACACCCGAGAATGGCCATCGGCGCCTCCGGCGCGAATCAATGGATGTAAATTCTGGTTAGCGCGCCGGTCGATCCCGCATGGACCTCACGGAATACCTGCTCGCGGGGTTGGATGGTCTAGTTGATCGAGCAGAGCCGCGGCATCGATCAGATCGGCGGTGCCGAAACCCTCGGAAAACCGCGCGTACACCGAAGCTAGCAGATCGCGCGCTCCCGCGCGGCGCCGCCTCTGCCATAGCCGCCCCAGACTCATCGCGCTCCGCAGCTCCCACGACAGGACGTTCTGCGCGCGTGCCGTGCTGAGCGACTGCAAGAATGCCGTCTCCGCAGCTTCAAAACACCCAGGTGCTTCCTCCAGTAGGAGGGTCTCGCCCCGCACCCGCTGCAACTCCGCGAGGCACCAGCTTTCTCCGGTCGCCTCGCATCGCACCAAGGCATCCTCCACGACGGCACGCCCCGCGGCCGGTTCGCCGGCGGAGGCCAGACCGCGCGCCAGCGCGAGGAGGAACACCGTTTGGTACTGCACGAAGCCGGCCCGCTGCAGATATGCGACCGCAGCGCGGAGCAGCGAGAGTCCCCGGTCGGGATTTCCGCGCCGGATGGCAAGTTCACCGTCGAAACAATCGGCTTGAGCGTGCCAGACGTCCAGCGCATGCATCGTCGTGTGGCGGCGGAGCATTTCGATGTAGTGCTCCGCCGCCGCGAAATCACCGGCCAGCAGGGCAACCGGGCAAGCCGCCTGCGCGAGCGCGTTGGCCAACGAAAGCGTGTGATTGATGGAAACCGCGTGCTCAATGTTACTCTCCACATTGCGCAGCGCTTGGTCCGCGAAGCCCTGCAACCAAAGGATCCGCGCGAGCATGATGTGCGCTGTCACCCGCTGGTCGAAGTGGAATCGGACGGTATGCGACCGGCTAACCGGTGGCACGTATCGGCCCAGCATGCGCTCGATGCACTCTCGCGCCCCCGTTTGGTTTCCCAGGAAATGCAGCGAGAAGCCGGTCATCCGATCCCCGACGAGCCGGTCGGCCGTATCCCCCGCTTCCGCAGCAAGGCCGCGGAACCGGCTCGCGAGCGGCAGGGACTCCCGGTATTCGTCGTGATTCATGCGGTCCGCCCAAAGCGCCCAAAGCGCCCGAAGCTGATAGTCGGTGTCCCCAAGCTTCTCCGCCATCCGAAGCGCCACCTTCCAGGCAGCGACGCTGTTCTCCACCTTGGCGGAAGCGTACATTTGCAGCCAGCCTAACGCCGCGTTGAGCTGCATTGTGCGGCGTTCGACGACCTGACCCGGGACGGCGTCGAGCGCGGCTAGCCCGCGCTCTATCCAGCCGACGCATTCATCCACCAGAGAGAGCTCGAACCACAGCGGCACCGCCGCAGCCGTGAGCGCCACGCCGACAGTCGCATCCCCTCCCGCCGAGAAAGCCCAGTTCAGGGATGCACGCACGTTGTCGATGTGCCGCGCATAGGTGATGATCCACTCGGCTGTGGGGCGCGCGTCCCATTCGGTCTCGGCACGCTCGAATAGCTTTTGGAAATATTCGGCGTGGCGCCGCGCAACTTCCGCGAACTCCCCACTCTCTTCGAGCTTTTCCCGAGCGTAGGCGAGCGTGGTATCGAGCAGCCGGTAGCGCACGGGGACGTTGGTGCCATCCCTGGTGATGAGCGACTTCGCGACGAGGTTGGCCAGGCTATCGAGGACATCCGGCCCCTCGCCGTCGGTGGTCGCCACTATTGCTTCCGCTGCTTCCAGCTCAAAGCCGCCGGGAAAGATCGCCAAACGACGCAGCACCGCGCGCTCGGCCTTGGAGAGCAACTCGTAGCTCCAGTCGAGCGTCGCCCGCAACGTTTGCTGCCGCGGCAACGCCGTCCGTCGTCCGCCGGTCAACAAGCGAAAGCGATCATCGAGGCCGGCGGCGACACTCCGCACTCCCAGCGCAACGGCGCGGGCGGCCGCCAGCTCGATCGCCAATGGAATGCCATCGAGCCGTCGGCAGATGCCGCTGATGGTTCTGGCGCGGTCATCATCTACCTGCAGCCGCACACCACCGAGGCGGGCACGCGCGACGAACAGGCGCACCGCGCTGTGGTGGAGCTGAGCCTCGGTGTCGGTGATCTCATCGCCTGGCACGGCCAGGGCCGGAACATGATAGACGCACTCGCCTTCGGCACGCAGGGGTTCCCGGCTGGTCGCCAGGAGCTGCACGTACGGTGCACCGTGCAGCAGCGCCTCGGCGATGCGCACGACTGGCTCGATCAGGTGTTCGCAGGTGTCGAGCAGCAGCAGCAATCGCCGCGATTCCAGGCTGGCTGCGACGTGTTCAGGCAGCAGCGGCGACGGCAATCCCCGCAAATCGAGCACCGCGGCGATCGCCGGCAACACCAGGTTGGGATCAGCCAACGTCGCCAGATCGGCCAGCCACACGCCGTCCGGATAGCGATCGACCAGGCGCCATGCAGCGGCAAGGGCCAAGCTGGTCTTGCCGATCCCCCCCGGCCCGGTGAGCGTCAGCAAGCGATAGGTGGTCTGCAGTTCGACCACCTGCTGCAGATCGGCCTCCCGCCCGATCAGCTCGCCAACTTGTATCGGCAGATTGCTGGCAGACGACACAGTCGGCCCAGGACCGACCTGCGCTGCCGAAGCTGATCTGGCGGCCGCCGTGACATGGCCGGTGAAACGATACCCGTGGCGGGGCACCGTCCTGATCAGGTCACGATCGGCACCGAGGGCACGACGCAGGGCGAAGACCTGCACGTGCAGGTTGTTTTCCTCGACAATGGCATCGGGCCAGACCCGGCTCAGCAGCTCGTCCTTGCTCAGCATCGTCTCGCCGGCATCGATCAACGCCAGCAGCACATCGATGGCCCGTGCCCCGAGGTCCAGTTTCACGCCATCGGCCAGCAGCGTCCGGTCGCGTCGGCGCAATCGGAACCGGCCAAACTCGATGATGTCGCCGTTCCCCGACACGGGCACGCGACCCCCGATTAAGGGTTTTCAGGGTTTTAAGATTGCACAGGAACGGGAGGTTGATCGGCCGCTGGGCAGAGTGCACGCTACACGATTTCGTGAGAGCCCGTGGACCGGTATGACCCTCCTCGCGCTGCGCAGTGCAGCAAATTGTGTGGTTTGCAACCGCAAGCGGAAGCCGTGATGCGGGAATGTTCCGCGTGGCCGACGAACAAGTGGAATAAAGCGCCTCGCTAATTTCTTTCAGCGGCAATTGTGCGATGACGCGAAGCAGAGCCAGTCGCAGAGGCCTGGACCCAACCCGTCCATTCAGGAAGTTTGCGACAGAGCCGGCGCACGTGCCGTCCAGCTCTCCAGTCGCTCGAATGCTTATCAACGCGGGTGTCTTTTCAGGAGCCAGCAATGAACCCAGTGTCGGACGGCAGCAAGATGCCCGCCACGCTGATCCCCGGCGATGGCATCGGGCCGGAAATCGTGTTATCGCTTGTGAGCTGGTCCGCGACGGTGCCGCTGATTTGTAGGGGGGACAGCGACAGCGGTGGTGTTCACGAGCTCCAACGCCGTGCCATCGTCGTTCGCCCCACCGTAATCTGTCGTGCCGAAAAGGTACCCGGCGGCGTCAGCCATCAGACCGCCCTCCGGGTTTTCCAGGTCTGAGTTGCTGCAGTCGACCGGTGTGGTGAGAGTCGGCATGTTGCGTCTCCCGTTGAGATATTAAAAAAGCGTTGTCTCAGGCGCAGGCTATTATGGCTTGGTTTTCTCACACTGCCCGATTCGGTACGGTACATGGCTGCCGGCTGACCTGCGCGATGTCCGGCCTGATCATTCCGCTGCTGCGCGACACCTACCCGGCGATCCGTTTTCGTCACCCGTGAGGAGTTGGTGTAGCAGGACCTGCCCTCCCAGGCCTATGGCCTATGCAACCTATTGCCTAGATCTGTTCGTCGCCCAGCGTGCCGACCGGGAGTTGGATCAGAACGTCGCGGCCGCGTGCGTCGTACTCGTGGGCCAGCACCGAGGTGCTCTGTCACCAAGGCACGACCGCGGCGACACCGACCGCAACGACCGGCGGAGGGACCGCGGCACAAGGAGCGCCGCCTCGGCGGAGAGTACCGAGGGAGCCGAGCAAGCCGGGAGTACCGGCGCATGCGAGCGAGCCGCCAGGGAAGCCCGCTGAGGCCCCTGGCGGCTGACCTGCCTGGGGGGAGAGATCCCCCCGCGTCCACCTCGCCGCCCGGACGCCGCCACGCCCCGCCGCTGGCCCGGCAAAGCGGGCGATTTCAACGCACGGCTGGCATTCCCGCTGGCCGGTTCTGCGCCAGCGTCTGCCGGTTTGCTGTCAGGCTCGGGGCCCGGCTCGCCGATCGGCTTGCTTTTGTTGGGGTGTCGTGGGCGAGATCGTGTCGGCGCCGAGGGTTGCCCGATGCGATGGTGAAGTGCGCGCCGGCTTCAGCGCAGTGACTTAGAATCGTCAGGCTCGCTGCACTGCGGGGAAGGGTCTCAGGTCGAGGCCAACGAAGACGACGAAGGCCGGGGAGTAGCCCGCAGACCGACCTGAGCATCGACGCGCCATAGGGAAGGGCGATATCGCTCGCGGTTATTCAGCGGAGGACGGAGCCATGGCCAAGCGAAATGCCAAGCGCAGCGACCAGCGACAGGCGGAGCGAGCGTTGATCCGCGGGGCGGATGATGTCCCGCCGGTGCGGGGCCGCAAGCGGCGCCGGTCCCGACGTGGCGTGCGCACGGCGCCTAGGAGCTGAGCCATGGCGGACGATCGCCGTGGCCGGGTCGCGGAAGGCTGGCGGCGGATCCAGGACGAGTCCCGAGGGCTGCTGCGCGTCGCCATCATCGACGTCGAGAACACCGTGGCGCATCTCGCCCGGGCGGCGGAGGGCGATGTCGAATCGCACCGACTGATCGCGCTGGTGAACGGCACACTCGAGATGTTGGGCGGCGACGGGCTCGTCTGTCTGCTGTGCGGGGCCGCGCTCAGCATCACTGCACTGCCGCACGCGATCGTGGCCATCCATGCGTACCGCGACGACTTTAGGCAGGCGGCAACCTCGGGGCTCTGCAGAGCTTGCCTTCGCCGCCATCAGAGCGCAGCGGGTTTGGCGGCAGCGGTGCACGAGTATCTGCGGGCGAACCTGATTTCTGATCTACGTGTGTTGCCGCCGATAGCGCCGGCCGGGCACGCCTAAACGCTCATACTGGCTCGGTCTCCGTTTGCATCGCCGCCTCCACCTCGCGCCAGATCCCGCGATGGTTTCGTTGGGAAGCATCTGGTTCTCGCGGGATCGCGCCGGGTCACCAGTGCGCTGTCCGCGGCGCAAACTGACGCTCTCGACGCGTTGCTCCAGCCGAAGTTAACAGCAGCGCGTTGCGACAGAGGCGGGTTGCGCGTCACGCATCGGTGTCTCCGCTTAGTGTGATCGGTCGTCTCAGCGGTTAGCTCAATGGCCAGTCATCATTCAACTGCCTCGGCCGGAGGCGCATAGGTGGCGCTAAGCGTCTCACGGCGCGCCGTCGTCACGGCCAGTTATTGGGCGGAGGCAACGTAGTTGGCCTCTGCGGTTGCTCCTGCTCGATCGCCAGCGGCTCCGGCCGGGCCATCGCCTTTAGCCGCTCGAACAGCCACGCCCGGGCCCGCGTGCGTTTAGCCACTTCGCGCTCAAGCTCAGCGAGTTTGAAAGGCTTTTGTAGGAACGCGATTAATCCTAAATCCGGCAGTTGGGTCCGATCGTCGCCGGTCTGAAGTGACGACCCACAACCTGGGGTAATTGCTCAGGCCGGGCTCAGGCGAAGCGGTGGCTGCAGTTGCCGGCCATGCAAGAAGTAGCGGAGCGCTTCACTGAGGATGCGATACCAGCGTTGCAGCGGATCCAACTGCTCCGCACTTTTTCGCAGCCGGTCAAGAAAGCCGGCGATGCGCAGGTAAGCTTGCCTCGCCTTGTCGCGCGCGCCATGCGCGCTGCTGATCGTCAGCCTCACCTGGCCGGCGTGTTGGGTGCGCTGCGCGATCGCCGACAGCAGCAAGGGTCGGGTGGTGATCGCCTCCCGATGGTGCTCCGGATCAGCCAGCCGGACGAACAGGCTCCACCAGTTGTAGATCAGTGCAACGATACCGGCCAGCAGCCGACACCGCGTGAGGTCCTGTGTCGTGAAACCGCCCCAACCCCATTGGTTCTTCAGCTCGTCAAAAACGTTCTCGCAATCCGCCCGATCGCGATACAACTGCCCCAGCGTCAGGATTTCATCGTCCATTGAGGTGACCAGCGCAGCGTAGTCCCACGCCTCCTGATCGGGGCCCACCTCGACGAAGCCAAGTCGCCGCTGAGCCGGATCGCCATGATCGACGGCCGGCGGACCAGCCAGTTGGCGGCGCAGCAGAATGACTCTCCGCTGCCGGCTCCAGCCCTCCAGCCGCAGGCTCGTCTCCTTGCCCTGCCAGCCCTGGCCGGCATCCTTCCAGTCCGATGCCTGCATCGCCCGTTGCAGTGCCCGCGTGACGTTTTTCGTCATGCGCAGACGGAACAGATACGCCAGCTCCTCCCGCTCGGCCCGCGCCATCACCGGCTCGATGCCCCACGACTTGTCTCCGCGCAGCAGCCACGGCCGCTGCCCCGCTCCGAGATGATCCAGCAACTCCCACAAGCCGCCCGTCGCGTGTCTGACGTTGTGCTGATCGCCGGGCAATACCTCGACCCGTAGCACCAGCCGCAGGTTCGACAGCATGTAGCTGTGATAGCAGTGCGACGGCCGACCCGGCTTGTGCGGATTATAGCCCAGCTCGGCGCCTTCCTGGTGCCCATACAAAGGTTTGATGGTGGTATCGATGTCGAGCACCCACGGCTCGCCGAGCAGCGGAGCGGTGCAATAGTCCAGGTGGTTTTGCAGCCAGGCCGAGCCTTGCGCTTCGTCGATCTTCTCCAGCCCGCGGCGAACCGAGTCCTCGCTGACCACCTTGCGCATGCCGAGCAACGGCGGGTTCACCGGATCGCAGCGCAGCGCGGTCACATGGGCATAGCGCCGGTGACCCGCCAGAACAGACAGCAGCACGGTGCCAAGCAGATCGCGTGTACGCGGTGCATTCGGGCTAGTGAACCGCAGCGGACAGTCGGCAACCCAATTGTCGAACAACCCGGCCTGCTTCAGGTAGTCGATGAAGAATGGCAGTTGGCCGAACGGCGTCACCGGTGCGGCGGCGTCCCACTCCACGTGCACGCGCCCGGCGAAGGTATCGGCAATCGCCGAATGCGGCGCAACTTCCGGTTGCTCACCCGCGGGGTGAACCGCCAGACATCTCTGTTCTGTGCTCATGCCGGCCAAATCTGCCAATTCAGCCGCGGCGCGCAATCACTCAACTGCCGGATTTAGGTTAATGGGTCTTCCCGGTGCTTCGTCATAGCCTCGGGGTCCCCGCTTATGAGCAGCACCGGCACTCCCAGGGAGCGGGCCAGCTTTGCGAGGGCCTTTCCGTCCCCACCAGGTAGCCCAGCGTCGACGATCAGCAAGGAGGGGCGGGTATCGCGTAAAATGTCGGCTCCGACCGAACGCTCGTTGACTGCTGCTATTCGGTAACCAGCCTCCTCCAGATGCATGCAAAGCGTTGTGCGGAAGCCGGCGTCGTCCTCGACAACCAATATGAGCGGAACAGTAGACCTATGGTATTAAATCGTCAATTCCGTGTGCCTCGCATTGATCTAGATCAGCAACCGCGGGGATCTCCCACTGCACTTAGCGTTGATGCGGGTTAGTCTGCGCCGAGGTGGCCTATGAGCTTCGAGGCCGAGTGGGCTGCCAGGAAGCGCGAGGACCCCGAGGCGCTTGAAGGCGAAGCTGAAGAAGCCCTGACCCCACACGAGCCGCTGGTTGCTGGGAGGGGTGGAGAGCTCGTCCAGCCCAACGAGACCGGCCCGATCCGCTCGCCACCGAACCTGTTGCACGCCGAGGCCAGCCGCGAGCGGCTAACGTTGATTGGCGGCAGGGCCGCACTTGCGCTCGACCTCGCCGAATCCATCGGCGCCGAGAGCAGCGCCGAAAGATGCTCGCGCACCAGATGGCGAAGGCTCATGAACTGATGATGCGGCTTGCGCAGCAGGCCATGCGGTTCGCGAACAAGGCCGAGCGCTTCGACAGCATGGACGCCCACGCGCAGGCGGCTGCCGCCAACATTGAAGCCAGCCGATGCGCAAACGCGGCGGCGAAACTGATGGCTTCGTTTCAGGGGGCCATGTTGACGCTGGACACCCTGCGCAATGGGCGAAGGCAGATCGTCACAGTCCAGCACGTCAACGTGCAGGACGGCGGACAGGCCATGGTAGCCGCGGCAATGACGCCGCCCGGGAGGGGGGAGTGAAGACAGGAGGCAATGGACCCGACGAAGGCGCCCGATGGCAAGCGGGACTGCTGGCCGCGAACACCGTGCCACGCTGCGGTGCCCGGCGCCGCTGCAACGGCCAGCCATGCCGTGCCCCAGCGATGGCGAACGGGCGTTGTCACAAGCACGGCGGGGCGTCGACCGGGCCGCGAACGGCCGAGGGCTTGGAGCGGTGCCGGCGGGCCCGTTGGAAACATGGGGGGCGTGCTGCGGAGGTGCGAGAAGCAGCCCGCGCACGGGGGGAGGCGAGGCGGTTGATTGCGGCGTTGCGAGCCTACGACAACCCCGATAGCAAGACGGATCGGTAGCGGCTGAGGTAGCCGCGAACTCTGAGGATGATCGCGCGCTCGCCCCTATACCCACACACCTCCTAGTGTTCTGACTCTGACACTTCGATCCCGACCGGGATGGCGGGATCGGCCGCGAACCAGATGGAGGCCGGGGATCGAAGCGATAGGATCGCAACACTAGTACCTCGGCACAGAGGTTTTGACAGGTTGCGGGGCGAGGCGGTCTCTCTTGTTTCGGGCCGTCAGCCAGCGGGAATGAGGTCCACGGCGAACAGCCGCAGTCGACCCTTCTCGGACATTCGGGCCAAGCGACCGAATGGCATGTGCCGGCCGAATCTGGACCGCAGCTTTGGAGAGCCCAACGGCGGCGAGCGGACGATCGTTCTTGAAAACTGTCGAGGACAAGCAGCGATCCGAAAGCAGCCGCTGGCCGGGCCTCTGTCGAACCCTATGCAACCACACGCACCTGCACGGGGATCCCTCGCCGCAGGGAGTTGACCGCCATGCACACAGCCTTGGCTTTTTCGATGATGGCGTCGGCACTTGAGCCATCGAGTGTCCTGCAACTGACGGTCATGCTGGCCGCAGTCGCGAGGATCGGATCGCCCTCGAGCTCGACCGCCACCGAGACAGAAATGCCACCAAGCTCGACACCACTTGCATGTGCGACGTAGCGAAGGTCGTTGCAGAAACAGCCGCCGATCGTCAGCGCCAGCAGCTGCGCGCCATTGAACCCCAGGCCGCGGCCGCCTGCACGACCCTCCGGTCTGTCGACGACGATGGTATGGGCGCCTGCCCAACCCAGCGCCGCCTCGGTACCGGCTACGTTACTCAATTCGACGGAGACCGTTGGCATCATTAACCTCCCGAAAATCGCGCCTCTTCCTCAGCGCCCCATGTTAGCCCTGATCGTGCGCGACGTCCGTTTCTGGCCGCGCCGACGGTACTGCCGAAACTGGTCAATCTGCTCACAGACCTCCGGGAGGAGCGTGACGTAGGCGCATACAACACTTCGGTTGCCCACCCTATGATGCGGATCATTGCGGAGTTTCAGGCAAGCCTGAAGAAATGCCCGCGCATCCCATCCGGCACGCCGGACCCGTATGTTCCGCCGAATCAGATGCGTTGAATGTCTGTCGGCGGATATTGGCTTCAATGCCACCGGAGGCGCAGCATGTGAACGCCCTGTGCGGTCGCCATTTCGTCCGCTTCATCAAACAATGACCGAGCCGCGTCCAGTGCATCAGGCGTTGCAATCAGCAACGTATCAGCGGTTACCCGCAAGAGTTCCGGCATCCAGAGTCGCAGCCCGATTTCGTCGAGCGCCGCACGCTCGGTTCTATCTCTGTCTGCTCGCCGAGGCGCTGATCGCCCAGGGTCGCGCTGCCGAAGCGGTTGAGCGCATGACGATGGCGAGGCGGTGCTGCCGCTGCCGGAGATAAGCGGCAACGTCATGCTGGAAATCCACCTGGCCGGCTCGATGACCTACGTCGTAGACGCGGCGCCCGAGGTTGGCACCGACAGAAGCCGCCTGACCGAAGCCGCCTGAGCTTAGGAACGATATTTATCGGACGCTCTTGATCACTCGCAGGTTGGCGGCGTTCGATCTCGTTGTCCCGACAGCGCATGGCGAACATGTGGGTGGTGAACCGAGCGTGCCGTAACACATCGCAGCACTACACGACACTCCTATCCCCGTCAGCTTCGGGGGCTCAAATCGTGTAGGAGTTGGGGGAGGATTCGCAACAATTGCTGAAACTGAATGTATTGAACGTTGGCATGCTTGTTACCATTCACGGGCTGGCAATGCGGATAATTTGGATGTCCCTCAAAGCCAAGCTCCATGCATCTACGCTGAGTGTCGCAATGAAAACGGGCGGCAATGGGCGCTTTCTCAGAGAATGTCTTCCATTGCGCCTCCAGTTCAGCCGCCGATTGCGCCAGTTTCGGGGCGTCACCACTGGTCAGGCTGGATTTCGCGCTCAGGGCTGTATTTTCCAGTTTGATTAATCTGTTCTTCGCTGCGGTATTCCCCTTGGTGTGGGATGGGTTAAAGCATTGTTCCACACCCTTGACCAAGGCCTTTGTGAGCGAGATAACACGATCAACCTGGTCAATGCGCGGGTCAGGTGCCGCTGCCTGAGCGGTGACGAAAGGCGAGCAGATGGCCAGGGTAATTGATAAAGCTGCCGCGATCGTCGAAGGCATATTTCACCATACCGTTGCTAAGGTTGAATTGCGGGGCTCCCCCCACATCAAAAGCGGATTGAAGATCAGGAGGGACGGAACTGCTTAAGCGCGAGGCAAGCCAATTGTCCAGTCCGTCCGGGCTCTGCAACAGAGCGACCGGCGTCGAATTACTGATTCCAGCACACCGTTGGGTTGCCAGCAAGGCGTAGGGCGCAGGGCATCACCATGCTTGGGAGGCCTCTGGTTTGGATACTGTCTCCAGATCGTTTTTTCAGCCATCGCCAGATGCGCCGTATCACTGATCGCCGGTACAGGTCCGGGTCGGCGACATCGCATCCATCGATCAACATCCGAGCTACGCGCTCAACATGGGCGCTGTGGCTGATCGTCGGTTCGACTGCATCTAACGCGTCGACAAGGTCCAGCAGCTCGCGCCCTTCGCGTAAGGGAGGCGGCTCCTCGACCCGCACGAAGCGGCCCTTACAGACGGGGTTGTCCACGACGGTGCCGAGCTGTTCGGCAAAGGGGCGGCGTTTCACCGGTTTCGTCACCAGCCTTTCTGCAGCAGCGTTTGCTGCCGCTTCTGCCGCTGCGCTGTCGCCTAGGGAGGAAAAGTAAGCCGCCCGAACGCGCCAGTAGGCCATCCGAAGATCGCCCAGCGCTTGTTCCACCGGATCGCTGTCGGGCTCACCATGTGGTCCTGGAACGGCGTCCATCCGCGTAGCGTAGCGGGCTGTCGCGGGTCTGGCGATGCCCGTGGCGGGCGTTTGGCCGCACTAAGGTTGGATTCTTGCCCCCTTTCGTCCTGAGGCGAGGTTTTACCTTCGCAAAACTTCCTGAAGGTGATCTCCTCCCCTCCTGGGGCCTCGGCCTGCGCGAGATCATCGAGGCGCAGGCCGCTTCCCAGAAGGGTACGCAGGCGGACCAGCGGCCGGAGCCGGCGGCCCCCTCCGCTGCCGCTCCCGTTCCTGACGGAGGCGGCACGATGCAGCCGGCCACGCTCAGCGCGGCCCCATAGTCTAGCAGTTGTAGACGCCGACCGCGCATCGCCGAGTTGTGCGTCGGGCCACCCCGGCAACGCTGACGGGCGTCAGCGGACGCCCGACCACGGCCTCGGCGCTTACGATCAGGCCGTGAAAGCCGGGGATCGACAGTTGATCGCCGAGTTCCAGCCCGCCAACCCCGATCATTCCCGCGAGCAGCAGCAGGCGGATCTTCTTCCACGTGGTCATCACTTGCCTCCGATCCTGAAATTGCTGGGCAGGTCGCTCATGTCCTTGAGCTTCGCCAGATCAGCCACATCCACCTGACGGGCGCCCGGCGGCGGCGTGAAGCTGAAGTCGCCCGACGCGACGTCGCTGCCGGCTTTCCAGTCGCGGATCTGAATGCTGTACTCCGGACTGCCGGCCACGACCTTGGTCGCGATGTCGTACCGGCACGGATAGGGGCGCGACCCCTGCGCGATCCAGATCTGCCAGTCGACATCCTTTTTTCGGAACGCAAGGTGGTCGCATTCCGTGCCGCCGATCACGCCGCTGCCGAGATCCTTCACGTCGACAACATCTTCCATGAGTTCGTCATAGGAATTGCTGATCAGCAGGTCAGCGGCCGGAAGCGGCCGGTTGTACTTCTCCCTCAACTCGTCCACGAGATGATCGATCGAGCCGGGAATGGCGACCTGGGTATAGATGTTCATGTTCTTGCCCAGGATCGTCAGCGTCTTGCCATCGAATACGGTCTCGATATCGGCAAACCCGCCGGACCGGTTGGCGCGGACCTTGTCGGGACGCGCCAGCTCGACATTGCCCGACGCCGCCAGCGTGAGTTTCTGGTCGTCCGTGGTGACGACTTCCAGGCTTACGTCGTAGTCGAACGAGATGGCCTTCTGCGCCGCCACGTAATCGGTCATGGCCTTGAGCAGCGCCTTGGCCCCGGTCTCGCCGGCGGTTCCGCCACAACCTGCCGACGCCGCGTCGCTTACGATAATCGCAGCCATCCTGTTCTGCAACTCTGCCTGTTCATCAGCAGTGGATACGAATGGTAGGCGCTCGCCGGTCCAGCGCAATTGCACCCGGTTCTCTGACACCTTGTTGGCATAAACAAGAGCCTCGAATACCGCTTCGGCGCGTAGTTGGGATAGGTGCTCATTAAAATCCGCAGAGCCGGCCGAATCGGTCTTGCCAACGATCGTGGCGACGAAGGTTGGGGTGCTTTGCATCATTGCGGCCACGTCGCGTATATGGTCTTGGTCTTCGGGCGTTAATGCGTGGCTGCCAGTGTCAAAATAAACAAAATGGGTCGTACAATTCGGATTCTGCGTCTGTTGTGCTGTAGCAGTATGACCTGCAAAAAGGCTCATAATCACCGCAGCTGCAAGGCTCTTCGTTACTACGCTTCTTAACATTGGACGCTCCCTTTTTTCTGATTTGAGTCTATTTTCGACTACCACTGTGATAGAGCCCGTCCACAAGGGATCGGACATAAATCAGTGGTCTTCAAGGATGGCTTCGGGACAGTCAGCTCGGATTTCTCGCACGGGTCAAGTGAATTGGATGGCTAGGCGGGCTGTCAGTCAAGGCGGCGGGGATTAGGGAGGATGGTCACGGTTCGGACACAGGGCGTTCGAGGGTGATGTTCCCTAATCGGTCATGGCCTTGAAACGCTCGGGAACAGCTCGGGGTGGAACGCTGCCATATCGGCGGCATTCAGGTGCACGTGACCGCGCGCGACCATGCGGGCGAGGCGATCGGGGCGCACGTCGCGCAGTGATTGAGCGATGCGAGCGGCACCGGTAGCGGCACGTTGCCAAACACGTAGATTTCCAATGGTGTCCGCTCCGTCCGGTGTCAGGCTGTGCCGCGATTGTGTCCCGTCCGTCAGCCGAAGCCGCCGCGCAGGCCTTCCTCCGCATACCGTAGCAAGGTATCAGGCGCGCGACGTGCAGCGACCAGTTCCGCATCCCAAGACGCGCGGTTGACGCCGCCCTGTGGATCGCGCTGAGTGTCCGCTCTGCGTTCGCCCGAGTCTTAGCCAAGGTGCAAATGGGCCAATACCGTGAGCGATGATCCCGTCACACGCATCCTTTCAGCGATCGAACGCTTGCGGGTTGAAGTCTTAACTCGCATTGACCGATTGGAGTCAGTTTCGAGCGGCCACGCGGATCTCGTGTCCGAGGTTGTCGCGCACATTCAGAATGTCGGCGACGTCGAGGGGAAACTGGGTGACTGGATCGGTGAGCGTCATTCTGGTCGTTGGATTGAAGGGTTCAGAATCACGCCCCCACAGAATGTCGCGTCCGAAGAACTCCTGTACCGGGTTGTCCTTGGGCGAGATCAGCTATCGCCGTGGAGCCTGTCCGGCAGGTTTTGCGGTAGCGAGGGCTTAGCCCTGCCTCTTCGCGGCTTTTGCCTAACTCTCAGAGGGCAGGCCGCCGCTAATTATGAGTGCAGCTATGCTGCGACGTTTGTTGATGGATCGATGATCGGATTGACCCCAGGCGGGCAGACCTGTGCCGCTGCGACGTTTGCGCCTCTGGAGGCATTCCAGATTAATCTGCGCCCACTGGCTAGGTGAGCGATATTCGTCGTCACCGAGGCTGAAGATCAGGACTGAAATTCGCTTATTCGGTCGCCAGCGGTTTCAGCAGCTCCGGCCCATTGTTCCGCGGGCTGCCAATGCGCCGATCGACTGGCCAGGTGCGCAGCGTGCAGTCCGGCGCGGGATGCAGCAATGACAGCGGATCGCCTTCGACCTCACCCAGCCACGCCGGCCAGTCTTCCGGCTCCAGGATGACGGGCATCCTGTCGTGCAACTCGGCCACGTCGGGACTGGCATCCGTGGTGATGATGGCGAAGCTGCGCGTCACGGTGCCGTCCGGCCACCGGAAGCCCTCCCAGAGTCCGGCGAAGGCCATCGGCGCCCGTCCTGCCGAGCGATGGCGTAGGGCTGCTTGCCGTTCGCAACAACCTTCCACTCATAGAACGCATCAGCCGGCACGATGCACCGACGCTGCGCGAACGCTCGGCGGAACATACCGGACGTGGCGACGGTCTCCGCGCGTGCATTGGATCGATCGTCGCGCATGCACTGGGTCCTTCGTGAAATACGGCAGTAGGCCCCACCACTGGCACGCTCTGCAACGTGCCGGTCACGCCGTTCACCGTGACCGTGGCGCCCGTGGCGCCATGCTTCACCCATTGGGTCTCGCCCGACTGACCGGCGATCATCGCGATCGCGTTGGGGCTGGAGGGGGTGTCCTCGGTGGCGAAGATGTTGTCGAACGTTTGGAAAGCGGCTCGGTCGTGCCGATCGAACTTCAAGGGGTTTGGTGCAGATCTCTCGCCTATTCTGACTTTGGCGTTGTTCAGGACTATGAGAGCCGCTTCTCTTGCGGGGTTGACGTGAGTGCATCGCTGGCCGGTAAGGTTGAGCGAGCCCGATCACCGACTGGCAATCATTGCGTTCTATGTCGCTCTGGTGACGAGTCGACGATCACCAACCTATCGCCGGCCAGCGGGGTGGGCACGCGGTCACGAGGAAGGATGGCACGGAAGGAGATATCATCCATGGCCGCCTTCTCATAATCGGCGTCCAGTACCCCATGTCGATCGGCGCATTGGCAGCCCGCGGAACAATGGGCCGGAGCTGCTGAAACCGCTGGCGACCGGGTAAGCGAATTTCGGTCCTGATCTTCAGCCTCGGTGACCGATCCATAAACCGATCCACGTCCGCCGGTACCCGTACGCAACCTTCCGAAGCCGGTCGGCCGATCCGTTGCGCCAGATAAGTAGGATCGGTCGCGTGCATCAGCAACCGTATCTGGCCTTCTTCGCGTCTTCAGCCAGCCCTTGACCGCCCACTGCCAGCCGAAGTCCCACACTCGCATGCCCTTCAGCCCAAGTCCGCGTATATGGTTCTCGTTGAACGTGCCTTGCGCTCTGTAGTCGAGGATAGACGCGTCGTGCAAGAACACGCCGGTTGGCGTGATATAATAGCCATGCCGGTTCGGTTGGCCAGTCGAGAGATGCGTGCCGCCGATGACCAGCCACGGGGCGCTCGGCAGCGCCACCAAAAGAGCTAATTTTTGAACGTGCGGATTCGGGTCGACCACCACCACCAGCTGCGCGCGGTCGATTGCCTCACCGTGTTCGGCGAGCATTGTCCTCGCCAGCATCATCCAGCGCTGCCCCGTGGCGGCAGTTTCAGGTACGGCGTCATGGACTTCTCGGGCAAACGCCGCCTGCAAACGCGCCGCCTCAACCGATGCTGCCGGCAGTGAGAGGGCCGGTAACGGCAGGGTCTTCAATCGCGGCAAGGAGTCGGGCTCATGAACGAGCGCCACAGCACGTGGCGAAGGTGACGTCGCAGCTGCGCTCGCATCAGGCGATGAAACACTGGCGCAACCACCAGCACAGAGCATCATCGCAAGTAGCAGCTCTCGGTGGCATGACATGATCGGCGCGTGAGGATATAAACGACCCTACATCATCAACCCTGGGCCGGGCCACTCGGTCCCATCTCTACCCCGCTGCACACGCCTCCCGACGAATTCCTCCAGGACCATCACCCGCAGTGTTGAGTCGTGTAGCATTTGGGTATCCGCTGGCGTTGACAGTGATCCCGACGAGATCGGCACCTGAAGGACCCGGCAGTCCCGTCCCAGCGAGCCAGAGTCACAGCAATACCGGTCGTCAGGATCACCATGAGCAGGCCACCTAGCCTATACGGAAAACCTCGATCAGGTCCCCATTGCCGCCTTGATTCGCGACACCGTGCCATTGCCGACGCCGACGATCTTCGCGACCTTCTTGACACCTTCCCCGGCCGTCAGGCGGGCACGTATGGCCGCTTCCACCTTGGTGCCGGTTTTCGGCCGCCCAAGGCGTACCCCACGGGCCTTGGCGCGTTCCAGGCCGGCCCTGACGCGGCTACGGATCATCGCTCGTTCGAACTCGGCAAACGCCCCGGTAACCTGAAAGAACATCCGCCCCGCCGGGGTGGTGGTGTCGATCGCCTGCTGATGCAGGACCAGCGCCACGCCGGCTGCCTCCAACTCGCTGAGCGTGTCGAGCAGGTCCAGCAGCGAGCGACCAAGGCGATCCAACGCCCAGGCCAGCAGCACGTTGAACCGTCCTCGCGAGGCATCCTTCAACAGCCCGTCCAAGCCACGTCGCTGGTTGCGCCCTTTGGCTCCCGAAACACCGCTGTCGGAATAAACCTGCACCACTTCCCAACCGCGCTGCTCGCAGACGGCTTCCAGCGCCAGCCGCTGATTGTCCACGGTTTGCCCGTCCGTGCTGACCCGTAGGTAGAGCGCTGCCCGCTTCGGCTTGCTCACCATTAGCCTCCATCGCGCGCGGGAGACTAGGGGTTGTGTGTCCCGACGGAGCAACGTGACGAAGGTTCACCTAGATCAGTCGCTTAAGAAGGCGCGATTCAGTGGGGTTTTCTGGACCCCAGTGATTGGTCTCGTGCCCCACCGGCAGGAGATCAGCGGCGCGCGCCATGATTCCGAACAAGTCAGCATGTGGGGCAACTTGCTCAAGAAGGTCGCGGTCGTATCGGATGACGACGCCCCGACAGCCCCGCGCCGAAAACTCTCGCCGCATTTCAGCGTCGCGCTGCGCGCGGAGGATGAGTGGCAAGCCAGCATCGGCGAAGTGTGCGGTCCTACCAGCCGGAGCAGCCATGGACGTGACGAGATGGCTGAATTCATTCTTGGTTATGGCGGGGTTCCTCACAAGGAACCGATGACGTGAACATCACCAGCCTGCCATGACCGCCTCTCGCCATCAGCGATTTTGCAGAACCTTCAACACACTACTTGTACCGGCGACCGGACGCCGGGTCCGCAACCAGCTGGCTTCCTGGTCTTTGCCCGGGCTCGTGCTCTGGAGGTACAACGTGACGGTACCGTCCTCTCGGCCGCCGTGCGAGCCAGCGCACCCGAGTTGCGCGTCATTACCGTGGCTGAGCTGCTGAGCATGACGCTGCCGCCCCGTGCGTATGCCTTGGAGCCGGTGCTGCCGCTGCCGGGATTGGCGATGCTCTACGCACCCCGCGGCATGGGTAAGACCTATGTGGCGCTGTCGATCGCGCTGGCGATTGCGAGCGGTACCACCGCGCTGCGCTGGCCCGCGCCGGCCCCACATCGTGTCGTGTATATCGATGGCGAGATGCCTGCTGGGGCGCTGCAAGACCGCCTCGCGCGTCTGATGCGCGCTGCTGCCGCGCTTCCCCCGGCTGCTGATTTTCTCCGGCTAATATCGGCCGATCTGATGCCGGACGGCATGCCTAGCCTCGCACGCCCCGAGGTGCAGCATGCAGTCGATGCCGCGGTGCGTGACGCCGAGGTGGTGATTCTGGACAATCTGTCCACCCTGGCCGGAGGCATCCGTGAGAACGAAGCCGACGACTGGGAAGGCTTGCAGCGTTGGCTGTTATCGCTTCGGCGGGCCGGCAAGCTGGTGCTGGTTATCCATCATGCGGGCAAGGGCGGACAGCAGCGTGGCACCAGCCGCCGTGAGGACGTGCTTGACACGGTAATCGCACTGAAGCGTCCCGCGGAGTACGAGCCAGCCGAAGGCGCCCGCTTCGAAGTGCATCTCGAAAAAGCCCGCGGTGTAATGGGCGCGGACGCTACGCCATTCCTCGCCACCCTCACCGAAGACCCGAATGGCGGGCTCACCTGGACGACCGCAGACCTGGCGGATACGCAGCGCGATCGCGCGGCCGGGCTGCTGGCTGAGGGGCTGTCCGTCCGGGACGTGGCGGACGACACCGGCCTGAGCAAGAGTGCGGTGCACCGGCTCAAGAGGCGGCTCAATGGCGACGCAGGGGCCGGCCGTGGCTGATCTGCGCGCTCTAGCCGCCGCACTGCTGGCATGCTCAAAGGCCATAACGGGGGCGCACTGTCCCGCTGTCCCAACCCCTAGGCGCGGGACAGCGGGACAAAACCCAGAAACCCTAGGTGGCTCTAGGCATTCCGCTGTCCCACTACCTCCCGCAGTCTCACCACCAGCCGGACACCTATCACGGCGAGCGACGGCAATCTCGCTTTGACCACCGCCCTCGGACGCAACTCCGGGCTGGTATTCAGCATCGGCAGTACCGCTGTATTTGCTCTGCAACTCGACGCCGCTCCTGGAGCCGGAAACAGCTTTACCTTCCAGGGATCAGTCGGCGAACTGGCGCTTACCGGCAGCGCAGCGAGCGGGTTCGACAACTCAATCGTCGGCCTTAGTCTAATGTCGGAAGCACCCTCACGCCCACGAACCTGGTCCACATTCTTAGTGACGCGACCGTCACGGTTATATCGGGGCAGAGCGGTTCCGGCACCACGGGAACAGTCACGCTATCCGACGGCGCCGTCCTGGATTTGAGCGGTATCACCAATGCTTCCGGAACCTGGTTCGTCAACACGGCACTGGAGAGTGGCGGCACCGGCACAGAAGTCTTCCTCAGCAGTGTCTGCTATGCGGCGGGAACGCACATTCTGACCGCCACTGGCGAACGGGCCATCGAGAGCCTGTTGTGCGGAGACATCGTTCTGACACTCTCGGATGGACAACTGAGTGCACGACCCGTCAAGTGGGTCGGCCATCGGCGCATCAATCTAACCAGGCATCCGCGAGCGGAAACCGTGGCGCCGGTGCGCATCCAGCGGGGCGCCCTCGCTGTCGACATGCCGCACGCGGATCTGCTGCTGTCGCCGATAGGATGGACGGGGCACACAAGCTGCTCATCGGTTATGATCTTCTGACCGCGAACAGCGGCGTGCCGTTGCCGGGCCGGGTGCGCGAGGCACTGACCGCACCACTGAAGGATCGGCGTGGTGCCGGCCTGCGTCCGCTCGCTCAGGAGGTGCTGCAGCTCTGGCGCGATGCGCGTGACGCTTTGCTTGCCGACGCGCAGGCCTCATAATCAATCGAAATCGAGTGAAACCATGCCGGTCTGCACGTTCATCAAGCCGTGCAACTGGAACCTGGGCGGCGGCTACTTCGCGCAGTATGGCGTCGGGCAGTACTTTTTCGACCATGGCAGGCCTATAACTGGATAACCCAAGGAGGCTAGGACGATGATGGGCAGGCGCACCGGCCTGATGGCCGCGGCGGTTCTCGTTCTGGGGTTCACGTCAGCTGACGCAAGCGCGAAGGAACCGCCGGCCCGCGCGAGTTGCGCGCGTATCACAGAGAAACAAGTCGAGGCGCTGTTCGATCGCTGGAACCGGGCGCTGGCCACCAAGAACCCGGACATGGTGGTCGCGAACTACGCTCCTGACGCGACCCTGCTGCCGACGCTCCAGAACGGCCCGCTCGTCGGTCCGGCGGCGATCCGGGGCTACTTCGTCCATTTCCTGGAGAAGTCGCCGCAGGGCACCATCGACCAGCGGATCGTGCACATCGGCTGCAACATCGCTTACGACATCGGCCTCTACACCTTCGAGCTGGACGGCGATCAGCCCGGCACGCGCACCAAGGTCGGCGCGCGCTACACGTTCATTTATGCGCCCGAGGGCGGCAAATGGCTGATCGTCCACCACCATTCATCGGCGCTGCCGGAGCCGCCCAAAACCTAGTGACGTGGCGCGCACCTGCGGAACGGCCTGCCGGAACCGGATGGCACCCCGCTGACCGATCCCGGACCGCCAGTCATCGTCGGTCCGCCTGCTGCAAGCACCTGGCGCCCGCCGCCGGTCTGAGTGCCTCAGGAAGGATGTTATCGAAGGCAAACGACCCATGCGGACCGATCCGGTGATACAACGTCCGGTGCCAGACTGGGCGACGGTGCACCGCGAACTGCGCCGGCCGAACGTGACGCTGGCACTGCTGTGGGAAGAGCACCGCAGCGGGGCCAAGGAGTCGGCGTTGCAGGGCGCGAAGTTCCGCGCGGAAGTGCTGCCGCACGATGGCGTCGAGCGCGGACAGCGGTTCGTCAAGTCAAGCAGCAAAAGCCCCGGCTCGTGCGCGAGCGCGCGGGGCCAGCGCGACGCGTTGCTGCTGGCCGCCGGACATCTGCGCCGGATACTTGTCCGCCTGCTCACGCAGGCCGACCGTCTCGATCACCGGCCATGATCGCATTTCATCTGGCCCACCAGCGCCTAATCAAGCCGATTTGGATACGGCCAACCATGCCAATACAACCCGCACGTTTACTTTACCGCCCCGCCACAATTCCCCAAAATCCATTTCGCGATTCTGTATGGAGACCGGCGGAACGGCTGGCGGGCACTTGCCAAAAGCAAAATTACGTCCCCCTACCTGCCAGACAACGCTTGCCACACGCCCCACGCGGCCAGTCCTGCCAGGGCATAGAGGGAACCTATTAGTATCAGCGCTCCCGCCCCGAGGTGCCGTCGCAGAAGTGGTTGAAATTCAAGGTGGTGTAGTCTCCGGCTGAGACAACAAGCCAACTCGGCGGTGAGACGCCGAAGGAGACCACACCATGGACAAGGATAGCAGAAACGCCGCCACCAAGTCGCGGACCTTCCTCGGCGAGGCGTGGTTCGATCCGATCGAGCTGGGCATCCGGGAGCGCATTCGCGGCTTCATCGAGGTGCTGGTGGATGAGGAGCTGAACGACGCGCTGGGCCGTGCACGCTACCAGCGGCCGAGGCAGACAGTGGACGCCGAGCCGGCGGGGGCGAGAGTCGGGTATCGCCACGGTCGGCGGAAACGCCAACTGCTCGGCTCATTCGGGCCGGTGACGATCAGCGTGCCGCGAGCGCGGCTGACCTGCGACGATGGCACGAGCCAGGAATGGCACAGCAAGGTGTTGCCACGCTATGCGCGAATGACACGGCAGGTCGAGGCGCTGATTGCCGGCGCCTACTTGTCCGGCAGCAACACGCGCCGGGTGCGGCGAGCGTTAGCAGCGCTGTTCAAAGGTGCAGTTTCGAAAGATACTGTGAGCCGGGTCTGGCGGAAAGTGCAGGCCGCCTGGGAGGCGTGGTGCCGCCGCTCGCTGGCGGAACAGGACGCCGTGCGGCTGATCCTCGATGGCACGGTGGTACGGGTGCGGCTCGACCGCAAGGCGACGTCGATCTCGCTGCTGGTGGTGCTGGGTATTCGCCGTGATGGCCAGAAGGTGCTGCTGGCGGTGCGCAACATGGGTGGCGAGAGCGAGGCGGCCTGGCGCAGCCTGCTCGATGATCTGATCTCACGCGGTCTGAAGACCCCCGGCTTCGTCATCATTGATGGCGCGTCGGGGCTGGAGAAGGCACTCGGTCTAGTGTGGCCGGAGGCTTTGGTGCAGCGCTGCACGGTGCACAAGCATCGCAACCTTCTGGCGCACGCTCCTGAGCGGCTGCATGAAGAGATCTCGAGCGACTACAACGGCATGATCTACGCCAAGACAGCGAAGGAGATCGAAGCGCGCCGCAAGTCGTTCATCCGCAAGTGGCGACTGAAATGCCGCGCCGCGGCGGACAGCCTGGAGGAAGCCGGAGACCGGCTGTTCACCTTCACCCGGTTGCCCGAAAGCCAGTGGCGATCGGCGCGTACCACCAATGCGATCGAGCGGCTGCACGAGGAGTTCAAGCGCCGCATCAAGACGCAGACCGTCCTTCCATCAGCGGAAACCGCGGCCATGCTGTTCTGGGCGCTGTTGGCCTCCGGCCAAATCACCATGCGCAAGGTGGACGGATGGCAGACACTCGCCGAGGCGCCTGCTCCTCAATGCATTGATCTCGCTGCATAACGCGATAAGCTGAGCCCGCCGGAGACGACGCTACGCAAATTTCCACCAACTCTGCGACACGACCCGCCCCGAAGGCGAACGTCCGCAACCGGCCCCATCGCCGCTGCTGTGCGGCAGGCTGAGGCATCGGTGGCGGTGAGGTCATTTCGGTCCGGTATATCTTGCTTCATGGAATCGTCATAGACACGCAGGGCGTTACAGTTTGGATAGTCAACGATGTGCGTATCGAGACGATAGCCAAACTGCGCATATTCCGCGAGTGGCCGAGACGGGAAAAGGGAACATTTCCGTTGACGTAACTACCGCCATAGCACATATGACGAACCCGCCGGGCACCTAGCCCGACGGAACCTAGGAACAGCGAACCAATGACCACCGATCCAATGGAGACGGACGAGCGGCTTGGCGTCCCCACCCCGCCCGCCGCCCCGCGGGGGCGGGCGCAATTGTTGACCGATTTACGCGAGCGCAGCCGAAAGCGCGGCTTGCCCTGGATGCGGGCCGTCACGGGCGGCAAAGCCCGGCAACGCGACCTGACCGATGGGGCGGCGTTGGATGACTGACCACGGACCGTGGCTACCGCAGCCTACGGGGAGGGCGGCTCCGCCGCCTCCCCCTTAGAACGGCGATCCGACATCCCTGTTGTGGCGCCCGAACGCTGCCCGCGCACATCGCACGCACGATGCGGCGCCCGCCCACGTGCGCGACCAGGACACGCACGTGCACATCCACATCCCGGACCTGCGGCAGCGCGATCAGAAGCGCAGAGTGCCTCGTATTTTGAACAGGTCAGGAAGGGCAGTCTCCCGCGTTGTGGGGGTTCTTCGATTGGTAATTCCCGTAGTCACGGCTGGTTGCGCGGCATCGACAAGCCACAGTCCCCGATTCGCCGCTCGGTCCTTGACTGAGATCGAAATGGACCGGATCACCGTCGGGGATGCTCGTGCGACGAGTTTTGCGTCTGCACAGGCGATCGGCAGCACGGCTACGGCCTTCACCTCAACCAGTGATCAAGGCGTAGCGAGCGGCAGCCCACCAGCGGGCACCCCCTTCCTCGACTACGCGACATCGCAGAGCCAAGCGTCGGGCGCGGCTGCGGAAGCGGCGCAGGCCGATGGCGCCGGCGAGATTTTCGTCGGCAGTGGTTCGCAGCTGGGCGCCGGAGCGAACGTCGCGTCTAGCGCAAGCGCAACCGGCGACGCTCGCGCGCAAGTCAACGTCCAACTCTACGGGGTCAGTACCACAAATCACACCAGCGTTGTTTTTGGTACGACTGATGCAGTTGCTTGCTGCGCACCTCACGCCAGTGCTCAGGCTACGGTCGACACCTTCGCAGAAGGACCCTATGCAACCGGTCAGCAAGCAAGCCGAATAGAACTCAATGCAGGGGCAATCGAGTCCACGACTGACTTCGTTGAGGTGTCATCTTCGCTGCCGATAATCGATCCGTCCCAACTCGCGGCTGCGCGGGATGGGCCCATTCCACCAGGGTACTAGCGGCGAAAGCAGGAGTTGGCCGGAGACCAAGTTCGGACCGCGCGCACGCCAGAGATTGGCTCGCTCGGTCCGTCCAATCGCATGAAGTGGCGGCCGCCGGATTGCCGCGGCGGTGTTTGCTGGTCCTTCACCGCTGCGGCAGTTCGCCGCCGGCCTGAGCGTTGCGTTCACGGACAACGTTTCCGGGCGGCTGGCCGTGCTGGACCAATCTGCGCAAGCCACCTTCCGGATTCCAGCAACAATCAGCACGATTTTGCTGCTTGCGGGCCGTCTCTTCGGAGCGGCCCTTTTCTGTGTTTGGCCACCGCAATGTCCCCCATCTTTGGGGACAATTCGGTGGATAAGGTTGTTCACCAAGCCCTGAAACCATTCTGAAACATAGCAATTCGATGACTTGCCCAAAGTCTAGGCAGCGCCAGAATTTAGCAGATATCACAACGGACGTTACCTACGGCGAGACAGTCTCCCGGAAGGCGATCATGCTCGAAGAAGATGCACGGCGCCTCTTGTGGACAGTCTTTCGGCACCGAACGAGCCGCTCCGTCGCATTTGTCACTTGTCCGCTTCGCGGTGCAGACCGAGACCGAATCCTGGAGCCGGCTGACTGGCCGGCATGGCTCGGCGAGGTAGAGGGTGATCCGGCAGCCCTGCTGCACCCGGCGCTGGATGGAATACTGCGCATCTGGCCAGTGGATCGGCGGGTCGGGAGTCCGCGGAATAATGGGCCGGAGTTCGCCAAGTAAGTCGCCACCTCATTGATTTGGATCATAGGAATTGGTCCGGCTTAAGTGTAGATGTGGCTACTGGTTGGAGGATTCGGCATGACTGCGCGCCAAACGGCCATCGCCATTATCAGAGCCACTGCTCTGTCGGTTGGATCGCCGGAGCCGGTTCCCTTTCGGCTGGCACGCTCCAGGAGGCAAGCTACATGAGACCGCTCGTCGAGTTCGCCAAGACAACACTGATCGGCGGAATTCTTATCGTTCTGCCGGTCTACGTGGCCGTACTTCTGCTTGCCAAGGCAGTCAGCGCAATCTTGGCATTGCTAAAGCCGATCATCCCCCCTTCTGTCGCATTTGGTGGGGTCTTCGCAATTCTCTTACTGACTATCATCTGCTTTATTATAGGGTTAATGGTGCGCACCGGTCCGGGCTTACGTCTGAAAAATGCCTTTGAGAATACGATCCTCTCGAAGCTCCCGGGCTATACGATCTTGCGTGGCCTCGCGGCGCGCGTCGCCGGAACGGCTGACGAACCGACATTTGCTCCAGCACTCGTCGAAATCGAGGACGCATTGGTTCCGGCGCTGATTATTGAGGAACTGGACGATGGGCTCTACACGGTGTTGGTGCCGTCGGTGCCAACTCCCATGGCGGGAGCGCTGTACATTCTGTCAAGCGAGCGGGTGCACCCGGTCGATGTATCTTTTACTACGGCACTCGCAGTTTTCTCGAAATGGGGCACCGGCGCCGGTGAGTTCGTGCGAGCGATGCAACGGACGAACATCTTGCCACCAGGCCAGGCACCTATTCATCAAATACCAGACAATCAGGCAGCGGCGCTTGCCCAGCCTCAACCAAGCCCCTTGACTTCGAAAAAATAGCCTCCTCGCTGTTGGGCGTGGGTAGTTACGATACCCTCTTGTCTGGCCGAACCACTCCAACCACCTGCTGATGTTGCTTTGTTCGGCTGAAAGGGGCCGTTTCTTCGTCCCGGCCTTGACGACCCCCAGGCGCCGTCGCACAGCCCCGGTCAATCGGGTGCCGATATGGCGCGAGGCGTGACAGAACCGCCAGGCCGAGATCAAGTCGGCAGGTGGTATCGATGACGAGATGAATCTGGTGCGTCCCAACGTCTACGAAACAGTGTTCGCGTTGGCAGGCGCGCGGCTGGTTGTGGTCGCGGATCTCTCGGCCACGCCGAAGACACTGACCGTCACGGACAACAACCGCGGCTGCAAATGGATGGCAGTGCAGCCGTAAGCGGGATCGGCGTGCAATGGGTAATGGGTAATGGCCGCGCTCAACGCCGTCGTGCGAGTGGGTGCAATGACGTGCTGCGCACGTAGTTGGTCAACAAACGGGGCGACGTCGACTGCAATCTCGCTTACATCGGTGCGGACTTCGTCAGCGCCCTAGACTGGTACACCGATTCCGTGAAACCGATCAGTTGTGCCGGATTCCCAAGTGACCCCCACATCTTGTAGTGTGGCCAGTGCACAGGAATGGCAGGGCACGATGGCGGCACCCCGACGCGTCATTGAGATTCGGTTCCAGGAAGACGAGGTGGCTGAGCTGGAGGCGATCGCACGGTCGCGTAGCGCACCGGCCAGCTGGGTTGAACGAGCACGCATCCTGCTTGCGTATCGCACCGACCCCTCGTGCTACGCGGTGGGCGAGGCCGTCGGCGTGACCCACCAAACCGTACTGCGCTGCCTGGATCGGGCCGTCCGGTTTGGCGTGATGGCGGCGCTCGATGACAGCCCGCGGCCTGGTAAAGCTCCGCAGATCACCGACGAAGCCAAAGCTTGGCTGGTGTCGTTGGCCTGCGAGACAGCCAGGCAGCACGGCTATCCGCACGAACTCTGGACCACCCGGCTGTTGGCAAGCCACGTCCGCGCGCACGCGGAGGCTGCCGGGCACCCCTGCCTGGCACGCATCGCCCAAGGCACGGTCTGCAAAATCCTCGACCGCCACGAGGTCAAGCCACACAAGGTTCGCTATTATCTCGAGCGGCGCGACGAGGCGTTTGAGGCCAAGATGGCAGACGTGCTCTGCGTCCATCGCGAGGTCGCAATCCTGCAGAGAATGAGGCCGCGAAACCCAACGTCGCGATCATATCCTATGATGAAAAGCCAAGTATTCAGGCGATCAGCAATACCGCTCCCGACTTGCCGCCAAAGCCCGGCTCTCATGTGAGCTTCGCACGCGACCACGAATACAAGCGTCAGGGGACTTTGAGCCTGCTCGCCGGGATCGATCTGCTCACCGGCAAAGTGCATGCCTGTGTCGAGGATCGCCATCGATCGCGTGAGTTCGTCGGCTTCCTGAAACAACTCAATGAAGCCTATCCCGCAGATACCGCCATCAAGCTGATCCTCGACAACCACTCGGCCCGTGTCTCCAAGGAGACCAACGCCTGGCTTGCCGCTCAGCCGCACGGTCGCTTCACCTTGGTGTTCACCCCGAAGCACGGATCATGGCTCAATCTGGTGGAGGGCTTCTTCTCCAAGATGGCGCGCTCGATGCTGCGTCACATTCGGGTTGCTTCCAAGGCCGAACTTAAGGCCAGGATCCTCGCCTATCTTGAAGACATCAACCGCGATCCTGTCATCCACACCTGGACCTACAAGATCGCCGAGGCGGCGTGATAGGAGTCGGTTCATGGAAACGGTGTACTAGACCGGGAATTCGACAAAGTTCATACGAACACGTTATATGGCTACGGCCATCAGCAAGCCAAGAGCGGTCACGCTTGGCATAAGACCGCCCGGTCTCGAATTGGCGTGCTCACCGCAACGCGATAGCGAAAGCGAGTTTCGCAATGAATTTCGCGGTTATCGATGCTGAACTCGTGGTCAAGCTGCTTCTGCTCCTGCTGATCGGCATGGGTCCCAAGGTCGCCCTGGTGCCGTTCCTCGAGAAGACCAAGCACCTCGATGCGGAGACGCAGCGGGCTGTCGGCCGGCGGATGGTTGTGACAGCGGTGGTCACGGCCATCGTGCTGTTCGCCACTGGTTGGTTTCTCCTGCGCCTGCTCCACATCAGCGGCGGCGCCGTTGCGGTCGGCGGCGCGATCGTGCTTGCAATCCTCGCCATCAACATGGCCGCCGGGCCGACCAAGAAGGTCGAGGAGGTGGTCGAGATCCGAGAGGATCCAAAGCAGATCGCGGTCTACCCGCTCGCGGTGCCCTATCTGCTGAACCCGGTCGGCATCACGATCCTCATCATTGCGTCCGGCGAGATCGTCTCGGTCGCGAGTGCCGCCTTGGTCCCGGGACTCGCCCTGCTGGTCGGCGCGGTCGATTACCTGATCTTTGCCAACATCGACAAGCTGTCCAAGCGCCTGAACCCCGTCGGCCTGGTCATCTCCGAGGTCGTGTTCGGGATCCTGCTTACCGCAGTTGCTGTCCAACTGATGGTGTATGGGCTGGGTGCGCTCGGCATCATACAGGCGGCCATTCACTAGCACTAGCAACGGCGAGCCGAGGACGAGCCCATGGCGGAACAGCAGCAGCATCGGATCCCCCGGCGCGCACGCCGCCGGCCGGCCAGGCACAACCGCCAGCAAACCCGGTGCGCCGCCTGACGTTGATCGTGATTGCGATCGGCGCCGTGCTCTTCCTCTGCGGATCGCCGCCGACCGCATCACGCCTTACACGGCGCAAGCCCCTCCGTGTCGTCGTCTTCGTTCTCTTCTTATTCCCGCCGCTCGCGGAGCAGGCGCGCAAGTAGCAGGCGGCGCAGACGACGACGGCGCATCATCCCGCCCCCGATCAGAAGGCGAGCGAGGCGCCGATCCCGGCCACCCCCATCCTCCTCTTCATCCTCCTCGTCTTCGTCCTCGTCTTCCTCCTCACGCGCTCCCGCGCTGCGCTCCCGGAGCAGGTGAGCGAGCAGCAAACGGCGCAGGCGGCGTCGGCGGGCGATGCCGCCCGCGATCAGCAGACGGACCAGCCGGCGATCCTCGCTGCCCGCCTCCTCCTCCCCGTCCTCCTCCTCGTCCTCTTCACCTTCATCGGCTTGCGCGCGCCGCTCCTTGAGCAGGCGAGCAAGCAGCAGGCGGCGCAGACGACGGCGGCGCATCATCCCGCCCCCGATCAGAAGGCGAGCGAGGCGCCGATCCCGGCCACCCTCATCCTCCTCTTCATCCTCCTCGTCTTCGTCCTCGTCTTCCTCCTCACGCGCTCCCGCGCTGCGCTCCCGGAGCAGGTGAGCGAGCAGCAAACGGCGCAGGCGGCGTCGGCGGGCGATGCCGCCCGCGATCAGCAGACGGACCAGCCGGCGATCCTCGCTGCCCGCCTCCTCCTCCCCGTCCTCCTCCTCGTCCTCCCCGTCCTCCCGCTCGCTCCGCTCCTTGAGCAGGCGGGCGAGCAGAAGGCGGCGCACGCGGCGTCGGCGGATCGCTCCCCCCGCAACGAGCAGACGAACGAGGCGACGCTCTTCGCTACCGCCTTCGTCCCCGTCCTCATCCTCCCGCTCCCGGCCTTCCCGCAAGACGTGCGCCAGCAGCAGATTACGTATCCGGCGGCGCCGCAGCATGCGGCTGCCGATCAGCAGCCTCGCGATCTCCTTCTCGTCTCGGCCGGCTCCTTCCGAGCCAACCTCCTCTCGATCACGTAACAACGTGTCGACCGCCATGGCATCCTCCTCTTGTTGAGACTTAGTGCTGCGCCGGCCCAGTCGAGCCGGGCTGGTGCGGCTCCACGGCAGCGCCCGATTTTTGCTGCGCGGAGCTGCCTTCGGCTTCCGAAGCCTGCGGTGCGGTGACCTGCTGCAGTGCGGTGGCCAGCATCGCCTGACCCAGAACGCTGCGTTGAAGCAAAGCCGTCGTGCGGCTCCGTTCCATCAACGCCTGCAGCAGAGTGCGCCGCACCTCCGCTTCGTCTTCCAACTCTTGCGCCTCGTCCTTCTCCTCTCCGTTCCCGAGCACGCAGGCTATTCCGGATTCGAAGGCCTGCTCGACGATTGCTTCCAGTGTTTGCCAGGACTTGCTCGACTGCAGGCTGATCTTGTCTTGCTCAGATAGCTGGCGGCGCGTGCCGGCACTATCCACCTTCTCGAGCCTGGTAATCTGGCCGGTGCTCGCATCGATAGTGAACGCGAACAAACTCGGTCCCGGTCCGGCAGACGATGGTTTCTCCTCGTTCGGTCCCTTGAGCTTTTCCACAGCCTCGTGGCTCTTAGCCATTTGCAACTCCCCGGAGTTCGATGTCTAAGGTCGCGGCGAACCGAGCCGATGCGAACGCCCTCTGCCCGATTTGTTTGCTGACGGTTTCAGCGGGCATTTTGCCAGATGAACGGCCCACCGCTCGTCCAGAGAGGAGCCTACCGGTGATTTGGGCGTCCCGCAATCGTAGACGGCCGGAGACGCCCGCCAGACCCGCCGCAGCTCGCCGCGGGTAATGACCTCGACCGCGGCATACGCGCGCTCCTACGCGATGTTGTAGGAGCGTCCGCAGCGGGGTCTGTAGGCGATGACGGTGTGGTGTCTATGACCCTACACCCCACCACAGCGTGCTCATCCGCCACAATGTGCCGACGTCGCATCGCTTACGATAATCGCAGCCATCCTGTTCTGCGACTCTGCCTGTTCATCGGCAGTGGATACAAATGGTAGGCGCTCGCCGGTCCAGTGCAATTGCACCCGGTTCTCCGGCACCTTGTTGGTATAAACAAGAGCCTCGAATATCGCTTCGGCGCGTCGTTGGGATAGGTGCTCATTAAAATCCGCAGAGCCAACCGAATCGGTGTTGCCAACGATCGTGGCGACGAAGGCTGGGGTGCTTTGCATCATCACGCCAGCCTGTGCGTCGCGGCCAACGGATTCCTGGTCTCCGAGAAGACGACGATCCCCCCTCAGGACCAGCTTGTGCCTGGCGCCGCGCGCGACTTGCCGTTCCCGCAAGTCACCGATCCCGAGCAACTACCGTTGCGCTCGCAGCGCCACGTGCCGAACTCAATCACGACGCTGCGCATTCGTCTCGCGCGAAGCTTCGCCCAGGCGCTGCCGCGATGTCCTCGCTGCGGGGCACCGCGCAAGCCTCAGGCGCGCCATAATGAGTGACGCAGTAGGATTAGCCTAACCGGGGCGGTTAGGGTCGAAGTGTCCGCAAGGGGTCGCCTCCCGCGGTTCGGCCAGCAGCCCGGCTACCGCCGCTCAGGGTAGAGTAGGGATGTGGCGCGGTGGCGTTAGGTCGGGCATATCCGGCCGCCCCTTTCGTCTGGCGGTGCCTTAACGGCCTGACCGTAGCTCCGTTTCCACACCCCTCTCATCGAACGTGGCGTGCGAATTTCCCGCACCACGCTCTCGGACAAGACGTCACGCTTTCGTCCACGACACGCCGTGCCCAAGCCGGGTCAGGCGTACGAGCCCGAAGTACCCGTAGAGGTGCGAGAGTGGATAAGTTCCGCTCCTGCTCCGTCTGACCTTGTGCTTGAAGCGCAGCCACCGACGCAACCGCACAGCCGCGTAGTTGTCGAGTGCCCGATACGCCTTGTTGACGGTACCTACGTTAAAGTAGTTCGCCCAACCGCGCAGCGTACTGTTCAACTTGTCCACCAGCTCTGTGGTCTCTTGCCATGATCCCGCTCGGTTGGTCAGCGTGTGGATTTTCTCAACCGCACGCGTGATGCTCTTCTTCGATGGCCGGTGCCCCAGGCGTGCCTGGCCGGTTCTCGCCGAATACATCCGACCGAACGTGTAACCCAAGAAATCGAACTCGCCTTCCGGCACCTTGCAGATGCGTGTCTTCTCCTCGTTGACCGTTAGCTTCAGCTTGCCCATGATCCCGCGCAGGTGCTGCAAGGCCTCTTCGGCTTTACCCTTCCTGCACAGGATCACGAGATCGTCCGCATAGGTCACGATGCGCGAGCCGAGGCTGCGCTCCAACCCGAGCTTCTTCCACCCCAACACGAACCGGCGCATATAGAGATTCGCCAGAAGCGGTGAGATGGGTGAGCCTTGCGGGATGCCGCGTCGATTGTCCCGCGCCTCCGTCGTGCGTGTCTTCCGGCCTCGTCGGTCGGTTTCTTCCACGGGGCATTCCAGCCACATCTTGATCAGATGCAGTACGCGCCGATCAACGATCCGGCGCGCTACCGACATCATGAGTTCGGTATGGGGAATGCTGCCGAAGTAGTCCGCGAGGTCGGCGTCGACGACATCCGGATGGCCACGGAACACCAGTTCTTCCACCTCTACCACCGCCTGCTGCGCGTTGCGCCCAGGACGGTAGGCGTATTGCTCTGATGGAAGATCGGCTTCGAAGATCGGTTCCAGCACCAGCATTGATGCTGTCATGCAGACCCGATCCCGCAAGGTCGAGATGCCCAGCGGCCTGAGCTTGCCGTTGGCTTTCGCAATAAACACACGCCTGATAGGGTCCGGTCGGTAGGTCTCCTGCTTGAGCGCAAGCGCCAGTTCGCCAAGCCACCACTCCACCCCGTATGCTTCGACATCCGCGAAATCCTGCCCATCGATACCCGGTGCGCCCTTGTTGGAACGGCACTGGGCATAGGCACGGGCCAGGATGTCCTCGCGGCTGATCTTGTCATACAGGGCGTAGAAGCGATACCCGGCTTCTGCCTTCGCTTTTGCGTGTAACGCCATCTGCAACTTCTGAACACTGTTCGGAGTTGATAGGTTGCCCAATCTCCAGGTCCCTCATCACTTGCTGCGTCTGTCTTGAACTGAGGCCCCTTCCCTCCCCCGGCGGTGCCGTCGCAGAAGTGGTTGAAATTCAAGGTGGTGTAGTCTCCGGCTGGACAACAAGCCGACTCGGCGGTGAGACGCCGAAGGAGACCACACCATGGACAAGGATAGCAGAAACGCCGCCAGCGAGTCGCGGATCTTCCTCGGCGAGGCGTGGTTCGATCCGATCGAGCTGGGCATCCGGGAGCGCATTCGCGGCTTCATCGAGGTGCTGGTGGATGAGGAGCTGAACGACGCGCTGGGCCGTGCACGCTACCAGCGGCCGAGGCAGACAGTGGACGCCGAGCCGGCGGGGGCGAGAGTCGGGTATCGCCACGGTCGGCGGAAACGCCAACTGCTCGGCTCATTCGGGCCGGTGACGATCAGCGTGCCGCGAGCGCGGCTGACCTGCGACGATGGCACGAGCCAGGAATGGCACAGCAAGGTGTTGCCACGCTATGCGCGAATGACACGGCAGGTCGAGGCGCTGATTGCCGGCGCCTACTTGTCCGGCAGCAACACGCGCCGGGTGCGGCGAGCGTTAGCAGCGCTGTTCAAAGGTGCAGTTTCGAAAGATACTGTGAGCCGGGTCTGGCGGAAAGTGCAGGCCGCCTGGGAGGCGTGGTGCCGCCGCTCGCTGGCGGAACAGGACGCCGTGCGGCTGATCCTCGATGGCACGGTGGTACGGGTGCGGCTCGACCGCAAGGCGACGTCGATCTCGCTGCTGGTGGTGCTGGGTATTCGCCGTGATGGCCAGAAGGTGCTGCTGGCGGTGCGCAACATGGGTGGCGAGAGCGAGGCGGCCTGGCGCAGCCTGCTCGATGATCTGATCTCACGCGGTCTGAAGACCCCCGGCTTCGTCATCATTGATGGCGCGTCGGGGCTGGAGAAGGCACTCGGTCTAGTGTGGCCGGAGGCTTTGGTGCAGCGCTGCACGGTGCACAAGCATCGCAACCTTCTGGCGCACGCTCCTGAGCGGCTGCATGAAGAGATCTCGAGCGACTACAACGGCATGATCTACGCCAAGACAGCGAAGGAGATCGAAGCGCGCCGCAAGTCGTTCATCCGCAAGTGGCGACTGAAATGCCGCGCCGCGGCGGACAGCCTGGAGGAAGCCGGAGACCGGCTGTTCACCTTCACCCGGTTGCCCGAAAGCCAGTGGCGATCGGCGCGTACCACCAATGCGATCGAGCGGCTGCACGAGGAGTTCAAGCGCCGCATCAAGACGCAGACCGTCCTTCCATCAGCGGAAACCGCGGCCATGCTGTTCTGGGCGCTGTTGGCCTCCGGCCAAATCACCATGCGCAAGGTGGACGGATGGCAGACACTCGCCGAGGCGCCTGCTCCTCAATGCATTGATCTCGCTGCATAACGCGATAAGCTGAGCCCGCCGGAGACGACGCTACGCAAATTTCCACCAACTCTGCGACACGACCCCCCCGGCATTACCCGGCTTCAGCGGTACTACGAACCTCTCCGCCACCCCGCCGCGCCCGGCCTGTCCCTCGCGGGCGTCCGGTTGGCCATCCCTGGCCACGCATCGGGGCTTCCCGTGTTGCGTACGCTTTCCTTGTGTGCATGCCGCCGCCACTACCCCGGTGCAGCGGATGGGTGTACTCGTCGCTCAAAAATCACCCACCCGTATCAGCCTTCCCCGGTCCCACTGCCGAGTCGGCCTGCACATTGTCCTTTTCGAGGTTTGCTCAGCGTTCACTCACGTTGCGGCCTACACTCTCGCGCGGTCACCTATACGTGGCCGCTATCCGAAGGCTTCAGACACTTCGTCACCTCCATGCCTGCTCCGGTTGCTTCCGGCTGGAGCGGTTGCCGGGCGGGGCTTGCACCCGCTGGAGAAGCGCCGCCTTTTCACGGCGCACGTGGAAAGCGGCCGTTGCCGATCTCGGGGGACGGTCTCCCGCGTCACCGCCACCGTAACAACCGCCGCTCGATCCAACCAGTGATGGCGAGCAGCAGCAGCACAAAGAGCATGATAAGCAGCACCAGCGCCAATGTCAGTGCCGCATTGAAGCTCGACTGTGCAAAGTTCAGGAGATACCCGAGGCCACGGCGGGAGGGGACAAATTCGCTAACGATCGCGCCCGTGAAGGCGAGTCCCACGGCCACCTTGAGGCTGGAGAGAATCACCATTGTGATCGAGGGTATATACACTTCGGTCAGCGTCGCCCGACCGCTGAGCAAACGTCTGTTGCTCATCCATCGTTCACCTCTCGCGCAGAGATCGTCCGCTTACGAGGCGTCCCAATTAACGGTGGGGCGGAACAGCAAGCCAGCGCCCAGCGCGAATGCGACCGTAATGGGTAGGCCCAGGACCACCATCACGATTGCCCGTTGGTCGACCTCTGCCAACGAGAATAGTGGAGCAAGAGCCAGGCCGAGATTGCGTGTCGCCATGCCGCAGCTCAGGACAATTTTCTGGTCGTGCGGCAGGCCACAGCCAATCCAGTAGGGCAACGCCGTAATCGCGGCGAAGTAGATGAGTTGCGCGGCTACCGCTAGGCTCCCTGCCAAGCCGATCAGGCCCCGGCCGAACACGACAACGCAGGCCACCAGAACGGCGACGGTTGCAAGACTCGAGGTCCGCTTCACCAGGGGCTGCAGCCGCATCGCCAAGACGGTGCTGACATGGCGAAGCACCATGCCGATCGCGAGCGGTAGCAGCGCAACCAGGACCAGAGGTTCGGCGATGGTCCACGCGCCGACGGTCAAGCCCTCGATCATCAGCGGAACCGCGAGAGGCATGACGACAATGGTTGCAATAGAGGTCAGCAGCATGAACGCCGCAGTGTAGCCGACGTCGCCCTTCGCCCGCTCCACGATCATCGGCAGGAATGGCGCGCATGGCGTTATGCCCATCAGCAGTAACCCCATCGCGTAGGGCGGGGCGAGTGGTAGGAACCGCGTGATCGCAAAGGCTAGCGCCGGTGAGACAACGAAGCCCCAAAACAACGTCAGCCCGACGAAACGAACGTTCCGCAGTCCTCGGGCAGCGTCAGGCGGATCGAGCCGTAGGCCCATGTCCAGCAGGCTGCTCGCAATGAAGACCACGAGCGTGATCTTCAGGACGACGGTAAGGTGGTCAGTCACCTCGGACGTTCGAGGCGGGACTGCTGCAGCTCATATAGTGTGGATGATCCACCCAGCCCCTGCCGGTCGGGACACCGGGCGAGCGTCAGGTCCACCGGCAGGAGATGCAGCCGCTCGAGTGTATCGTTCAGTACGTGAAGTTGCCGGTGCAGTGCGGCTTGCCTCGTCTCCGGAAGGACGTTCATCAGGTCTTCGATGATCGCGAAAAGCCGCCGGGTCACCTGGAAGTTCGATGCGCCGTACAGGCGGATTTCGCTGAATGCCAAGTCGACGAAGTCGTCCCAGTTGGGCGTCGGAAGGATCAGCCGGAGCGCCCCCTGGAAGTCGTACAGGGCGTTGTCGTGCAAGTGGCGGCGACCGACAACGCGCAGAAGTCGATGGATCTGATCGAGTGCGAGAACCGCCGTGGTCGGATCGTTGATGGCTCGCGACAGTGCCTTGACAGCGACGTCGACGATCACCCGGAAGGCAAACGTCGCATCCTGCTCCATGGTGCGCTCTGGGCCGAAGGCGACCTGGGCTCGCAGCGTGCTATCGCTGAGCGTCGCGGCGCCGCCGGACAGGCGGAACAGTGGTTCCGCCGATGCCACGAAATCGCCGACCCGCGGCACGAACTCGATCACGCCGTCTGCATCCCGGGCCGACCGGATGAGCGCCTTCAGGTTGAGCGCCAGTACCACGGCGGACCGGCCCTCATGGACGACAGTCCTAGCCGGTTGGGATGGGGTCTGTTGTCGCTGCCGCGGTGCGTACGGGTGCTCGATGGCGTCGGGATAGACTGCCTCGATCACCGCCATCCCGCGTTCTGCCACGCGCTGGCAGATCGCCGTCGGCCGCAACAGCCTAGCGGTGTAGTCGATCAGGAACAGGAACGCAGCCATCGATCCGATGCCGGCAAAGATGGCGACCGTCACCATTTCCAGCGGCAGCGGATCATGCAGCCGCGCCTTGGTACCGACGGCGAGCAGCAGGGTAAAGACGAACAGGCCGACGGTGAACCGGATCGTGTTGTCTCGCAGGAGCGTTGTCGCAATGATCCGTGGCGTCAGCTGGGCGCTCGCCACCTGAAGTGCCACCAGCATCGAGCCGAACGTGAACACGAGAAACGCAATCGTTAACAATTCAATGGTCGCCAGCGCGTCGCCCGCTTCAGCGGCGGTGATCGCCAGCGCGGGCACCCACTGGAGGGATTGGTCGATGAACGTTAGGAAACGGACGCCGATTTGCTCCACGACCAGGGCGAACAGCGGCACCGTCCAGAGCGAGGAACGCAGATAGCTGACGATGGCGTACCGACGGTTCCAGCCCATGTCACTCACGTCCGTGCCGTTACGATGCTTGCATCCGTGGCCTATTCGACCCAGTTCGTGCTGGAACCTTAAGACATTCCTCAGGAGTAAGGTAGGTGCGCCGCGCAACAGCCGACGCCGGCGGATGTCGAGGGACATTTGTCGCCTGCCACCTATCCGAACATGCGCGTGGATCGTGACGGCGACGGGGGTGCCACTGACCTTTGGGGTGTTTGGGCACCCAACGACGATCATCGGCCCGCGCGGGACACACATGGCCACTTGGATCACGAACGTCCCGCGAGGATCATGGACGAGAAATCAGGCCCGATACTGGCCCCGCGGTCGCGGCTGACCCGGCTGCGTCGACTGAGTTCAGGGAACGGCAGGCTCTGGTCAAGCCGACCACGGCCATACGCATAGGAATCCGTATAGCCGCTCAACAAGAAGCTTCCAGATATAGCGGAGACCGCCGCCGCTCCCCGACATGGCGGCAATGCGGCTTGCCACATTGCTCGTGCAGTTGTCGGTCAGCGTATTGTAGAAGTGTGGCGTCTTCGCCAGCAGCCTAGGAGTCCCGGGCGTGGTCTGGAGGGGGTAGATGTATACGCGCTCCCGCCACATGTCGGTGCGCACGCCGATGAGGTCTCTTTCGTCAGCGATGACGTAGATCAGTTCGTAGTTCCGAAAGAAGCCGCCCAGAGTCGAGGAGTCCTGTCCAGCAGCGCGGCGTGTCTTCACGGAGACTGCCAGATGGCGTCCGTCATCGAACGTCAAACTGACGAAGACATGGGCGATTTCGTCGCCGGCCCAGTAGGACATCACGAGATCGACGCCTTTCACCTCGTTCAGGTTGAACGCTGCGTCATAGTAGCGGGGGATCGCGGTCGTCTCGGAGGTCCAGGCAAAGTCGCGGATATTGGAGACGCGCATGGTGTCGCCATCTTGCGCGGAGCTCGCAAGGACGGCGTATTCCAGTCGCCAGGGGGCGGTCATCCGTCGGGCGTAGCTGCAAGAAGGCCGCAAGCACTTACCGGCATCTTCCGCTCTGGGTCGACTCAGGCGGTTCGGGGTGGGCAGCCTGGCTACCGCCGCACGGGGTGGAAAGCGGACCCAATACCAATCGGCGTCCGTCGCCCGTCCGCGCACGGCGGGGCGGGAACCGGCGCCAACTACGGTTGATCGGGTCCTAGGACGACAACTCTACTACGGTCTACAGGGTATTGCAAACCAACGCGGTTTCCCCTGTCGGTAGCACACGGTATGTCCGGTTTAGGTAGCGCACGATCTGTCCGGTGATGATGGTTCCTTTTGGGAGCCCGGATGCGCCGGTCGGAAGCCCTTCAGGGTGTGCGAGTGATCAAGTTCGGGAGCGTGCTGGAGCGGTATGAAGCGAGCGAACTCAACCAGTGCGAAGCGGCGGAGCTGCTTGGGATCAGCGAGCGGACATTCCGTCGTTGGCAACAGCGCTACGAAGAGTGCGGGGCGGCCGGTCTTCTGGACCGGCGGCTTGGTCGGGCGTCTGGGAAGCGGGTTCCGGTCGACCGGGAGGAGGAGGTCGAGCGGCTGTATCGTATGCGTTACAGCGGGTTCACGGCGAAGCACTTTCACGAGCACTTGGTGGGCCGCCACGGTTTCCGCTGGGGCTACACGTGGACCAAGGCGTTCCTGCAATCGAAGGGGCTTCTGGAGCGCGCCGCGCGGCGCGGCGCACACCGGCGCAAGCGGCCGCGACGGCCGTTGCCTGGAATGATGCTTCATCAGGATGGGTCGCGCCATGAATGGCTGGCGGGGCGGGAGACGCTGGACCTGATAGTGACGATGGACGACGCGACGAACGTGATCTACTCGGGGTTTTTGGTAGCGGAGGAAGGCACGGAATCGACGTTCCAGGCTCTGCTGGAGGTGTTTGGCGCGCATGGCCTGCCGCTGAGCCTCTATACGGATCGGGGCAGCCACTACTTCGTGACGCCGGAGTTTGGCGGCCCGGTTGACCGGAAGCGGCCGACACAGGTTGGGCGGGCGCTGGCGCATTTGGGCGTGGAGCACATTGCGGCCTACTCACCGCAGGCCCGTGGTCGTTCGGAGCGGCTGTTTCAGACGTTACAGGATCGCCTGGTCAAGGAGCTGGCGCTGGCTGGGATCACGACGGTTGCGGAGGCCAACCGGTTCATTCGGGATTGCTACCTGCCGGCGCACAACGCGCAGTTTGCGGTGAAGGCGGAGCAGGAGGGATCGGCTTTCGTCGCCGTTGCTGGTGTCGATCTGCGGGAAATTCTGTGTATCCAGGAGGAGCGCCAGGTGGACCGCGACAACACGGTTTCGTGGCGACGGATGAAGCTGCAGATACCACCGTCGCCGCTGCGTGCTCATTTCGTGAAGGCACGGGTGAAGGTGCGGCAATATCACGACGGGAGCCACGCGGTGTTCCACGGCCCGCGCTGCCTGGGACGCTATGACGCGCAGGGGGCGCTGCGGATGGCGGCGTTGGACGCGGCGGCATGATCGCGCTTGGGTCCGGCTCGCCTGTGGATTTGTTGGGCAACGGAAGAGCGTTGCCCACAACTCCACAGGCGCATCAGCAAAAGAAGGAAATTGATTTCATGAGTTGAAGAAGACGCGCCCGTCACCAGCCAACGGCCCGCCTGACCTGCCGCCAGAACGGCCGCCGTTCTGTCCCTGCCTCTTGGGAACGGACCGGAAACAAGCGGACAACTGATGTGCTACGTAAACCGGACAACTTAATTAGCTATCGACAACCAACGCGGTTTCCCCGACACGCCGCCTCGGGCACGAAAACCGCATCTCTGCCTAGACGGAACGGGCGAGGCGGCCCTCGACGGCCGGATCAGTTTGGAACCGGCTGAGCTTGGATCTCAATGAACACGCGAGTCACGCGCGGGAAATCGGTGCGAATGCGGCGTTCCAGCGCCGACACCCAGGCCTCGATCTGACCGGCGGTCATCGCGTCGTCCATGTCGGCGCTGACGGCCAGCAGCACGTCGTGCGGCCCCACGTGCTGGGTTAGCACCTCATGCACCGCTTGCACGCCCGCGTTTTCCGCGACGGCGGCGCGAACCGCGGCAACCAGGGCGGGGTCGGCCGCCTCCCCGATCAGCAGACCGTGCGTCTCGATCAACAGCAGGACTGCGACCGCCACCAGCAGCAGGCCGATCCCGACGGAAGCGAGCCCGTCAAGGGCCGGCATCTCGAAGACACGCGCGAGGACCACGCCGGACATCGCAATGCAGAGGCCGGCGAGCGCCGCGGCATCCTCCAGCAGCACCGTGAAGAGCGCCGCATCCTTGCTCTGCCGGATCGAACGCAGGATGGGCGACCCGCCCACCTCGGCTCGGAAGGCCCGCAAGGCGACGAGCCCGGAGTAGACTTCTGTCACGATGGCGAACGACAGGACGGCGATATTGAGCCAAAACCCCGGAATGACGTATCCCGCAATCGTCGCAGACCCCTCCGCCTCGGGGTGGTTGATCTTGTGCCAGCCTTCGTAGATCGCGAAGACGCCGCCGCCGAGGAAGATGAACAGCGCGACGACGAACGCGAAGAAGTACACCTCGCGTCCATAGCCGAACGGATGCCTCTCGTCGGCCGCTCGCGCCGCCCGCCGGATGCCGACCAGGAGGAGGATCTGGTTGACCGTATCAACCAGAGAATGAGCGCCCTCGGCGAACATTGCGGCGCTACCGCTGACGAAGCTGCCGCCGAACTTAGCGACCGCGATCGCCAGGTTCGCGCCGGCCGCAGTGTAGATCGCCCGTATGTCACCGTGCGCCATTCCGCCGTCCCGTCGTCCTGGACACGCCCCTTCTAAGCGCCGCAACACGCTGCGTCGCCGCTCATTTCACGCAAGCCCGCTGGCCGAGGTCGTCGAGATAGACGTGCGCGCCTCCGCGCACAGCCGCCGTATCTGGATCGAGGCGTCCGGCCACACCAACCCAGGACAGTGGAGCCGCCAGGCGGTCGGTCCTCGGGTAGTTCTGCGCGGATGTCGCATTTGGGTCGACTCCGGCGGTTCGGGTGGGCAGCTCAGCTACCGCCGCTCTGGGCGGTTCGGGTGGGGAGTCCGGCTACCGCCGCAATGGGTGGATTCCGGCGGGTCGGCTTTCGGGTCAGGATGCGTTGAGATCAGAAATTCAACTCAAAAAACCGGAATTTATTGCTAATCTGGCACCGAGTCGGACGGTAGGGGGCCCTTTGAAGCTCATTTCGGTAACAGTGCAAAACTTCCGTAGCATCACTGCGGCACGAAGCATCCCCATATCTAGTCTCACTACCCTGGTTGGCCCCAACAACGAGGGCAAGTCGAATATCTTACGGGCGCTGGTCTTAGCCATGACACTACTCGTCGGACGACGAGACCTGTCCCGCCGCTTACCAATCCGCCGGCCTCGACGTTCCTATGTTGTGGGTCAATATGATTGGACGCAGGACTATCCACTGAAGTTGCAGGAAAAGGAGCCGGAGGGTGGCTCAGTGATCACCCTTGAATTTGAGCTTTCAGATGACGAGATAGCGGAATTTCAGAAGCACATTGGAAGTCGCCTCAACGACACCCTTCCGATATCGTTTGTCCTCAATAAGGAAACGAGATCCGTTACCGTCCCAAAGCAGGGAAGACGGCAAAAAGCGCTTAGCAGCAAGGCAGAGCTGATTGCCGACTTCATTGCTGGTAAGATGGGCGTCCAGTACATACCGGCAGTCCGAACAGCACAGTTCGCTCGCGGCATCGTCAATGATCTTGTTCGCGGGGAGCTGGCAAAGGTGGAGCAAGAATCGAAATACAAGCAGGCTCTCCTAGATATTGCAGCCGCTCAGCAACCGGTCCTTCAGGCACTCTCGGACGACATCACGACAACCATGCGCGAATTCCTTCCGAATATTGCTTACGCAAAGGTCGTGATTGAAGAGGGAGACCGTAGCTACGCATTGCGCGAGATTAGCGAACTACTGGTGAATGACGGCGTCGAAACTCCCTTGGAATCAAAGGGCGACGGAGTGCAAAGCTTGGCGGCGCTGGCGCTGATGCGTCACATCTCCCGCGCCACGGGCGAAGGGAAGGAGATGGTAATCGCACTTGAGGAGCCCGAATCGCACTTACATCCCTCTGCGATCCGGCAACTCAAGAATGTTCTCATCGAGCTGTCGGCAAGATATCAGGTTGTGATCACCACGCACAATCCGATCTTTACTAACCGCGCAGATATTCACCAGAATATCATTGTCAAGCAAAACCGCGCCTATCCGGCGAAGAACGTAAAGGAAGTGAGAGACGTTCTTGGCGTCAGGCTCGACGATAATTTGTCGAGTGCCGACACGATCTTGATCGTGGAAGGCGAAGAGGATCGTATTGCCATACGCTCAATGCTCTCAAGCATGGACTCCTCCTTGGCGGGCAACATACAATCGGGGCGCCTGGGAATCGATGTTCTCGGAGGTGCGGCTAACCTGCGCCATCGGATCCGCCTGCATTCCGAAGCGGTCTGTCGTGTACATGTTCTTCTTGATGACAACTCAGCCGGACGAACGGCTTTCAAGGCCGCCGACAGGTCCAAGAAATGGACCGATCGCTTAAAAAACCTCCTCCGGCGCGCCGGCAAGCCTACGGACGATGGAACCATCCAGATCATCAAAATTAAGGTGGCTCAGGCCGCCGCTAGTCTCGGGGTATCCGCTTTGCACCCGAGCAAGAGCGGACCGGTCGAAAGCCTCCGAAACGCCCTCCTAGGCAAACTCGGACAGTGACGGAGGCCTCCGGATATTTGCTTTCGTCCGAGATAAGTCGCCAAGCCGCCAGCACGCGGCGTTCCTGAACGTCTGCTTCCGGGATCGTTGGGTGGGCCGCGATGCGGCCGAGTTGGGTCGAGAGCGGTCATCGAAGGCCGGCTGCCTATGCGTTCTGCAACCGAACCGACTTTTCTGCAACCTCTGGGGGGCCGTGAGGTCGGCTGCCCGCGCCATTGATGCGCCGCGTCCCGATGCCTTCGGGGGCCCTTCTAGCAAGCGCAACTGCGGCCGGGTCAAATCCGCCGGTGAAACGGGAGCCCGAGCGTGAGGCGAGCGGCACGTTGGGCGCCGATGTGTTGCCCAAGGTGTAGCCCGAGGATTGGTGGCACTCCGAAAGCCGCAGAGAATCAACGATTGTGCGCCGATAACGACGGATAGTTAATCCGAGGTTTCAACCCACACCGCTTGCGCAGCACTGGGTCGATCGCACCCGGCAAAGCCTGCCGAGCGAGGTCGCCTCGCGGTCATGGCCGGCCCCTTCGTCATGGCCGGGCGTGGCCCGGCCATCCACCTCTTTCCTCCTTATCCAATGGAAAGACGTGGATGGACCTCGACTGGCACCGCGCTTGCTCTCCCCCTTCGCGGATCGAAGCAGGTGAATAGGATGGACCTCGCCAGCAACATCGCTACATCCCGTTTGGTCGCGCAGCAGCGCGCGATGGACGTGATCGCCGGCAACATCGCCAATGCCGACACACCCGGATACAAAGCCACACGAGTCTTGTTCAGCGATTGGCTCGACCGCCAGGACGGGGCCGATACACCACCTGGCGGCAGTACCATCGCCTTCACTCAGGACCGTGCCACGTGGCGAGAGCAGGCGCCCGGCCCGATCCGACGAACCGGCAATCCACTCGACGTCGCGATCACTGACGTCGGCTGGTTCTCCGTCTCGACCGCGCGCGGCATCCGCCTCACCCGTGACGGGCGGTTCGGTCTTATGCCCGACGGTACCGTCGCCGACGAGGCCGGCGATGCGCTGCTCGACAGCACGGGCAACCCGGTCCGGATTGCCCCAACCGATACTACCCTGACTGTGACCGGTGACGGGACATTGTCGAGCGAGAACGGCCAGATCGCCCGCATCGGCATCGTGCAGCCGACCGATCCGATGCAGCTCGCCGCCGAAGGCGGCACATTGTTCCGCGCCGATACCCCGACTAACCCAGTCGCCCAGCCCAAGATCGTGCAGGGCGCCATCGAAGGCTCCAACGTTCAGCCGATCGCCGAGCTCACCCGAATGATCGAGAACGAACGCGAGTTCCAGTTCGTCACCCAGATGGTGCAGGCGGAATCCGATCGCGAGAAGGACGCCATCGACAGGCTGCTGCCGTCAGGAGCCTCGTCATGATGCCGCGGCCGCATCTGCTTCCGCCGATCCTCATCCTGCTGCTGGCCTTGCTTGCCGCAGCCGCGGTCGCCGTCGGCATGGCAAGGGCAGACCTCGCCGCCATCAGCGAACTCGCGCGATAGGAGCCGACATGCGCGCACTCGACATTGCCAGCACCGGTATGCAGGCACAACAGACCAACGTCGAGGTGATCTCGAACAACATTGCCAACATGACGACGACAGGTTTCAAGCGCCAGCGTGCCGAATTCCAGGATCTCATCTACCAGGACCTCCGCCGGGTCGGCTCGAACAGCTCAGAGTCCGGCAGCATCGTGCCGTCCGGTGCGCAGGTCGGGCTCGGCGTGAAGACCGCCGCGATCTACCGGATCAACGAGCAGGGCAATCTGCAGCAAACCTCGAACGCGCTCGACCTGGCGATCCAGGGCGCCGGCTATTTCCAGGTCGCCGTGCCGTCGGGCGCGACAACCGCCACGGAATACACGCGAGATGGTACGTTCGGCCTCGCCCCCGACGGTACGATCGTAACCGCCGACGGCTACCAGGTGCTGCCGGGAATAACCGTACCGACCAACGCCACCGCGGTGACGATCAATACGTCCGGCCAGGTCCAGGCGACGATTGCCGGACAAACCGCGCCGCAAACGCTCGGACAGCTCCAGCTCGCCACCTTCCCGAACCCTGCCGGACTCGATTCACAAGGCGGCAACCTGTTCGTCCAGACCGCCGCGTCCGGCGACCCGGTGACCGGCAATCCAGCCACACCCGGGTTCGGCACCGTGATGCAGGGGTTCATCGAAACGTCGAACGTCAACGTGGTGACCGAGATCACCAACCTGATCACAGCGCAGCGTGCCTACGAGATGAACAGCCGCGTGATCACAACCAGCGACGACATGCTTTCCACCCTGACCAACCTGCGGTGACGCCATGCGGACCCTGACCATCGCCGCGCTGCTGGTGGCCATCGCACCGGCCGATGCGGCAACCCTGAAACCGATGACCACGCTGCATACGCCGGTGGTGCGGCTGGAAGATCTGTTCCGCGATGCCGGACCCGAGGCCGACCGCGTGCTGGGACCGGGACCCGGCCCGGGCGGCCGGATCGTCGTCGAAGCGAGTCAGCTCGCGTATATCGCACGCCGTTACGGAGTTGACTGGCACCCGACCGGCCCTGCCGATCGCGCGATACTCGACCGCCCCGGCCGGCCGCTGGCGCTGACCGAGGTGATGGCGCCGCTACGCCCCGCCTTGATCGCCGCCGGCGCGAGCGCGGATTGCGACATTGACCTGGGCGCGTTCACACCGCCGCTGGTTCCCCCCGAGTCCGGGTTCAGCGCTGTCATCACCGGCCTGCAATACGACGCTCAGTCCGGCCGCTTCACTGCCCTGCTGACTCTGACCGGGCCGACGATGGACGAGATCACCGTCAATCTGGCCGGCCGCGCCGAGGCCACGCTGGAGGTCCCAGTCGCCGTCGGCCGGCTTTCGGCAGGCACCGTGATCGCCGCCTCCGACCTGCGGATGGCGCGTCTCCGCGCCTCCGGGGTAACGCGCGACGTGGCGCGAAGCATGCAGGACGCGATCGGCCTGCAGCTTCGCGATCAGATCGCCGACGGTCAGCCGCTCCCGCGCACCGAACTCGAGCGGCCCCTGCTGGTCACCAAAGGAGCGCGGGTGGTGATGCTGCTCGACAGCCCTGGGATTGCAGTGACCGCCGAGGGGCAAGCCTTGGACGCCGGCGCCGAGGGCGACCAGATCCGCGTGCAGAATCCGGTTTCGCACGCAATCGTACAGGCCCAGGTGATGGCGGATGGGCGAGTGAGGGTCGCTCCAGGCGCCGTTCCGCTGGTGCCGGCCACCAGGCAGCGAACCGCCGGCCTGATCGAACGATGAGTCCGGTGCTCCGCCTGGTTGCGGCCGCGCTGGCGATGCTGGCACTCGCCGGCTGCGAGTCGTTGAGGCAGCGAATCTCGGATATCGGACAGCCGCCGACGATGACGCCATCCAGTAACCCGACGGAGGCGCCGGGCTATCGACCGCTGACCATGCCCATGCCGCCGCCGCTGCCGCCGCCGGTCAGCGGCGACTCGCTCTGGCGCCAAGGCTCGCGGGCCTTCTTCACGGATCAACGCGCCGCGCATGTCGGAGATCTGATCACCGTCGTGGTGGCGATGAACGATTCGGCGAACTGGCAGAACGTCACGACAACAACCCGGACCGGCTTGGAATTGGCAGGAATCCCCAACCTCTTCGGCCTCGAGAACGCCATGAAGAACAACGGCATGACACCGGCCAGTCTACTATCGACCAAGAGCACCAACGGCAACACAGGCACCGGCCAGATCCAACGCAACGAAGCGGTGACCCTGCGGCTTGCCGGGGTGGTGACGCAGGTGCTGCCCAACGGAAACCTTGTTGTGGAGGCGACCCAGGAATTCCGGGTCAACAGCGAGTTGCGCGTGCTGACGGTCAGTGGGGTGGTGCGGCCGCAGGACATCGCCAGCGACAATACCATCCCGCACGACCGGATGGCCGAGGCGCGGATTTCGTATGGCGGGCGCGGCACGTTGACCGAGTTGCAAACCCCGCGCTGGGGCCAGCAGATGATGGACATCTTCTTACCCTTCTGATCTCCGCCTGTCGGTTGCGTTACCCTCGATCGGCGAGATCGCCCGCGTGCCCGCGCGGCCCCCATCCTGGGGGGAGGCGGTGGGGCAACAGCCGCGTGGGCCGCAGGCGGGCAGCGCGGTGTTCCTCACGCGCGCCGCCCGCACACCTGCCCGGCTGGAGAGGGTGGCGCAGCCGGGTTGGGGACCGGCTGCGCCTTGGCCGAAACACGGCGGAGGTCCGACGCCGTGGATCAGGCCGCACGCGCATACGCGGCAACCTCGCCGCCAGCGTGTGAGCTAGTTCACAGGGTGGCCCGCTAATCCTGAGATATTGTGGGATCGAAATGGCCCCATCTCTTTACGCCGCGCGTATCTCTCGCCTCGTGGGGTTGGGCAAGAGCACGTTCTTCGAGGTCGAGCTTCTGCCACCCGGCCGCCTGCCTGGGCAGGTGCCAGTGGAGAGCGTGCGGGTCCTGATCCAAGAGGACCGAGACGCACCGGCGGAGCGCGTAGCCGCGAAAGCGAGAGAGCTACTTGTGTTGGTGGCGGCAGCGGAATGGTTCGCGGAATTGTTTAGTAACGGCAAACAGGCTGTCCCGAGCCCTCGGATTCAGCAAACGTCAAATCAGCAGCCCAATGCTGACCAGGGCTCCGCACCTCTTCCCCCAAGACTTAGCGGAGCGCCAGGGCGAGCGCGGTGGGTCCAGACCTGAGCCGGCCGCGTTCGTTTCCCGTGCCGAAGCGGGACAAGGAAGGCGCGCGCCGGGCAGACCGGCGCGCGCCTAGGTTAAAAAAAACGCCGGGAAGAGGGAACGGCGTCTAGCCAGTTAATGGCATATCACGAACCCGTGATCAATGGTTAATTGGACGGATGCAGCCTGTCGCGTAGCAGAGTCAACAGATCGTAACCGAGGCCCCCTCAGTGACGTTACTCTTGATCGGCGACATCGCGCGCGTGCCCGCGCAGTCCCCATCTCGGCTGAGGCGATGGGGCAACAGACGCGTGGGCGGCGGGCGGCAGCGCGGTGTTCCTCACGCGCGCCGCCCGCACACCCCTAGAACAAAAAAGCGCGCGCCAGGCGGGGAGAGGCGGGCAACGAATTTGCGGGTGTGGCGGCAAGGGCGGTGCAGCCGATCCTGCGTTCCCTGGGCGCACTCATTCTGGCACCGATCTGTGCCAGCGTGCCCCGGGCTGGCTCGCGTGCGGTCGAGCGGGCGATGGCCGCTGTGGTGGTGCGGGAGGGGACCGCGGAAACGACCGCCGCCGTCGGATCGACAATCTCCGACCTTTCCTGGTGCACAACACCTGATCAGCAGTAAGCTCGAACCGAAGCCAGCCAGCAAACCGAGCGGCAGCCGAGGCACCTTTGCGCAAGACAGGACCGGTCGGTGGACATAAGGAGGAACGGAGATGGTGAAGCACTTCGACCATCTGACAATCGTCGTGCGCGACATCGATCGTGCGAAGGCATTCTTCTCTGTCTTGGGGTTCGCGGAAGCGATGTCTGTGGTGATCGCCGGTGAGCCGTTTGCCAGTTACATGGGTGTTCCCAGCATCGAGGCCGAGCATGTTACGCTGGTCCTGGAGCACGCCTCCCCGCGAACTGAGATCCAACTACTGCGCTATCACCACCCTGCCCCCCTGCCTGATCCGCATATCCGCGATCTGAGCAAGCTCGGCATGAACCACATCTGTTTTGCCGTTGACGACGTCGAGGCCGAGGTCGCCAAATTAAGAGCGAGCGGATTCCGCACCCGCAACGACGTCATGGACTTTCATTCGCGCAAGCTGGTCTTCGTCGAAGGACCAGAGGGTGTGACCGTCGAACTGTCGCAGTGGCACTGAGGCTGAGCGCGCATCGCCTAACAAGAATGAAATCCGCACCGAAGGAACGGATTGCCAAAGCTCCGAAACAGGGTGTCCCAGGAGAACCCTGTGTAGCCAGGGCCTACCGAGCTTCGTGTAACGGCGTGCCCTTTGAGACGGCATTGATGTCGTAAGGTTCCTCAACCAAGGTTTCGGAATTCCACATGCTGCGCTGCACCGCGAAGAAGTTGCCGTCGTAAACGTGGATGGCGCCGCTCAGCTTCGCCAACGGATTAATAACCGAATGGATAATATCGCGGCCGAGAACCGTGACATCGCCGACCCCAAGAGCTTGGCCGCCCGCGGCCTCGATCTGGAATTTGGCCGGGTTTGGGATACGGCGCCAGAACATGTTGTCCTCCCGCCCGCCATACATGCCGATCACAGCCGACATACGGTGGTCGTGTGGCAGTGTGATTTGGTTTGGTGCCCAGATCACATTAAGGACCGTGAGGTCAGGAGCATGATGCAGAACCTGGACTGCACCCTTCTCCGGCCCGCCGATCTGGCGAAGCAGGGATGCGGGGTCAGAGACGGCACGGGCAACGACCTCCTTCATGGCCTTTCGGGACCGCTCAGCGAGCGTGGCACGGAGATCCGCAATAAACTGGTCGAGGTCGAACATAGCTACTGCCCCCAATAGGAGGTCGATTGGTGGTGACATCCACCACAACCGTACCGCCGACGCAGCATAACAGGAGCTGGGTAGGGCAGCAATTCCACGATCGGCCGGCCTTCGCACACATGTCCTCGTAGCTCGTTTTGTTCCCGTCGTGTTCATCCGAGCCTGACGCGGCGTGAGGTTCCATCGCGTGCCTCAATCGTGCGGCGGGGAAGCGGCAACTGCTTGCACCGAGAGGCCGAGCTGTGCAGTGGTTGCGTGCTGTCGCCGAACGGCAGAATTTTGAACTGACATAGCCACCTTGACTCGTTCCCGTAATGCCGCTTCATTCCGGTCAACGACAGCATCGACGGGCGGCTCACGCCTGCAAAGGGAGAGAGCCAAGTGGCTACAGCGATACGTCGTGCGGCCCTATCAGGCGCCGAGAATTGTGGCCGGGTGATTTACCGGCCTTTCAGACTTTCGCGGATCATCACAGGTTCCCGCATGACTTTCTGTCGGCGGAGGTTGCGACCGGTATCGCGACCGGCTTGCGTCTCGTGATGCAGATGACGCTGATGAGTATCGGCCAAACCGAGCGGCGGCTGGCTGCCGTCAATCCTTTACTGAGGCTGCCGCATAGCGCTACATAACGATTGGAGGAAGAAGTGAAGACAAGGACTGCAATCTCGATGGTCGCCGTTGTCGCAGCGGGGATTTGCATAACGGCAATGCCAGCCCAGGCCGGCAGCAGCGATGAGGACGCTATCAGGGCCCTTGAGTCCAGATTCGCAGCGGCGTTCACCGCCAAAGACGTTGACGCCATCATGAAGATGTATGTGCCCGATGAAAGCCTGGTCGTGTTCGACGTCGTTCCTCCGCGCCAATATGTCGGCGCCGATGCATACCGCAAGGACTGGGAAGAGTTTTTCGCGACGTTAAAGGGACCGGTGAAGTTCGAAATCACTGATCTGCAAGTTGCCGCTGACGGCACCCTTGGATACAGCCACTCGATCCAGCATGTCAGCGGAACCGACACAAAGGGCCAGCCGATCGATCTGACCGTGCGCGTCACCGACGTGTACCGCAAAGTCAATGACAATTGGCTTATCGTACACGAGCATGTCTCGGTACCGGTTGATCTTGATACCGGCAAGCCGGACTTGGCGTCCAAGCCCTAGCGCGTTTCATCGCAACGCCAGCACGAGTGGGATCGACGCGAGCCGCGGTGGTGGAGGACTGCGCCCGTTGCTGGAGGCTCTTTAAGGTTCTCGACGCCGAATTCACTGGCGCGCGCTACGCGGCTTTGCACCGCACGGATGAGATGCAGGCCGGCGTGTATGTGTTGGCGCCGGGCAGCCGGATCCCGGCGCACCGGGACAGCCCGAGCTGGGACTTCGCCCTGGTTCTGGAGGGCGAGATCGAGGCGCAGGTGGGCGAGGGCGCCGCGGCGAGCGTGGTGCACTGCAGACCGCATGCGGTGAACCTGGTGCCGCGCGGTTTGGTGCACGCAATCCGCAACCCGAGCAGCGACGTTCCGGCGCGGTTTCTGCTGGTGCAGAGCCCGTCGAAGGGGTTCGACTTCCTGCGTGCCGTGGATTGAGGCCGAGCACTCAGCCCCCCTGCTTGCGGCCCGCGGTCCTCCGTTTCATTGCTATACATCGCTCAGATCCGAGCGGCGGCCTGGCGACAACGGATTTGTCATGAGATGGTCACGGAAAATGATACCGGAGCCGGCGCACACGCAAGCAAAACTCTGCTAGCCTACCCTCAGGTAGTCGCCCGGCTCAAACCGTTGGCGCTCCTGCCAACGCGATAAATCAATCTCGCGAAGGAAAGCAACAAGTGGCACAGTCACCGAAACATCCGGCTAGTGAGCATCACCTCCGGGCGGCCCTTCACCATCAGGCTGCCGCGCACCATCATCTTGAAGCTGCCCATCACCACAATCTCGGTGAGCACGACGAGGCCAAGGAGCACGCAACCGCGGCTCACGAACATAGCGAACTCGCTCACACACACACCACGACTGCCCACGCTCATTCTAACAAATGACGGCGGGGCGAGGGCCATCTCCTCGTCCTTCTGGTCTTCTCGTCGCGCCGCACGCTAGAGCGTCTCGTAATAGCTGTCCTTGGCTTGCCCTATCAGCCGTTCGAGCGAGATGGAGCCGGTAACCGCGTAGCGGCCGTTGCCGTCTGCAAACCTGCCCGAGAGCCCCCGGCCCTCAATCGTCCCGGCGCACCCGTTCCATCCGCTCGTGGCGCTCCTGCGCCTCGATTGACAGCGTCGCGATCGGCCGAGCCTCCAACCGCTTCAGCCCGATCGGTTCCCCGCTCTCCTCGCAGAACCCATAGGTGCCGTTCTCGATCCGATGCATCGCCTGATCGATCTTCGCGATCAGCTTCCGTGCCCGGTCGCGGGTTCGCAGCTCCAGCGCGCGGTCGGTCTCGACACTAGCCCGATCGGTGATATCGGCCTCGTGGATCCCGCCTTCCGATAGGCTCGCCAGGGTCCCGTCCGCCTCCTTCAGCAGCTCGGCCCGCCATCGCAGCAATTTCTGGCGGAAATACTCGACTTGGATCGGGTTCATGAACTCTTCGTTATCGGTGGGCCGATAGTCGGGCGGAAGAGTCACCATCATGCCTGCCGATCCTGCCTTTGCGCCGGGCCTGTCCCGGGATCTCGAACGCGCGGGCTTATAGCTGCGCGTAACAGCTCCGCCAAGGGCTTAGGTGCAAGGTTCAACAGCCTGACACGAAACGGTTTCGCCCAGGACGCGGCCCGCCCGTCACGGGTCATGCCGCGCCAGCTCTACCCGCGCCCGCAGCACCAGCTCTGCCACGACCTCGCGCAGGCGTGGATCCGCTGCGTCGGGCACCGCGGTCGAAAGCGCCGCCAAGTCTGCCAGCGACGCGGCATCGATGCCATTCGCCAGCAGGCCGCGCTGCAAGGCGCGTAGCGCCGCCAGCAGATCATAGCCCCGGCGTCTGGCCGCGCGGTCCTGTGGCCCATCGCTACCCAGCTCTTGCAGCGCCAAAGCCCCGGCCAGCGCAGCCGGCGCCACCACGGCCGCCGCAGACCCCGGGGCGGCGGGCGCGCTCTCCGGCAACAGCTCGAACGCTCCCCCGCGCCGCCGGGACCCGCCGCTGGCGCCCAGCAGCGGCCCTATCCGCACCTCAGAGACACCCGTCATCGCCCGGCTCCTTCGTCCGACTCCGCCCTGCCGTCCGGCAGTTTTTGCCGGGTCATCCCGTAGCGCGGACGCCGCTTTCAGCGCGTTGACCCTGGCATGCCGCTTGCGGAACAGCCCGCACGATGCCGGCAATTCCTTACAAGCCTGCTACCAGCAGCCGCGCCCGGGCCAGCTCCCGCCGCCGCCGCCTCCTCCTGCTCGCCGTCATGCTGCTGCTGGCGGCCACACCCGCCGCCGCCCAGGTGCGGATTAAGGACATCACCGATGTCCAGGGCGTGCGCGACAATCAGCTTGTCAGCTACGGTCTCGTAGTCGGCCTCAACAACACCGGCGACAAGCTTGATAATGCTATCTTCACCCGCGAATCGCTGATCGGCATGCTCCAGCGGCTCGGCGTCAACACCCAAGACAACGCCGCGAAGGTCGAAACGAAGAATGTCGCCGCGGTGATGGTCACCAGCGAGCTGCCGGCCTTCGCCCGTGAAGGCAGCCGGATCGATGTCTCTGTCTCCGCGCTTGGTGACGCCACTGACCTCACCGGTGGCACCCTTCTCGTCACGCCGCTGATGGCAGCCGACGGCGAGGTCTATGCCGTGGCGCAAGGGGCGCTTGCCACCGCTGCGATCGCCGCCAAGGGGCAGGCCACGTCGGTCACCCGTGGCGTCCCCACCTCGGGTCGGATCGCCAACGGCGCGACGGTTGAACGCGAGGTGGCGTTTCAACTCGACCGTACTGCCACGCTGCGTCTTTCGCTGCGGAACCCGGACCTGACGACCGCCGGCCGGATCGCCACCGCAATCAACCGTGCGCTCGGTCCCGTCGCCCGCTCCACCGATCCGCGGACCGTGGCGGTCGATCTGGCCGGACGCGACCTGATCTCCGCACTGGCAACGATCGAGGATCTCCGGGTCGAGCCCGACAGCCCCGCCGTCGTGGTGATCGACGAAGCCAGCGGCACCGTCGTGATGGGCGCCAATGTCCGCATCAGCACGGTCGCGATCGCGCAAGGCAATCTGACGGTGCGCGTCACCGAGACGCCGGACGTGAGTCAACCCGGCCCGTTCGTGAACGGCACCACCACGACCGTGCCGCGCACGCAGGTGCAGGTGGACGACCAGCACGATCGCAAGCTCGGCATCGTTCAGGGCAGCGTAACCCTGCGCGACTTGGTGGCGAGTCTCAACGCGCTCGGCATCGGCCCGCGCGATCTGATCACCATACTGCAGGCCATCAAGGCGGCTGGCGCTTTGCAGGCAGACCTGGTGGTGCAGTGATGCCAGTGGTGCTCCCCACTGACGGACCGCCGCCGAACGACCTGCCACCCGCCCAGGCCGCCAAGCTCTGGCAAGCCGCCAAGGATTTCGAGGCCGTGGCGCTCGGCGAGCTGCTGACCCCAATGTTCGACACCGTCGATACCGCGCACAACCCATTCGGCGGCGGCGACGGCGAGGCCGCATGGCGCCCCATGCTGATCCAGGAGATCGGCAAGCAGATGGAAGCCCAGGGCGGGCTCGGCCTTGCCGCACCGGTCTTCGAGGCGCTGCTGCGCAAGCAGGAAGGCACCAAGCCATGACGGATGATTTGCTGGCGGCGGCAGCGCGCTTGGCCGACGTGATCGCGGCGGAGAATGCCGCTCTGGCGGCATTCGATCTAAGGGCCGCAGCCACAACGGTTATCGTTAAGCACCACGCCGCCGAGACATTCACCGCTGCCCTGCGTAAACAGGCAGCCCCGATCGAGCCCAATCGTCGCGACCGGGCCGAAGCGATCGGAGAACGCCTTGCCGCCCTGGTACAGGAGAACCGCCGCTTGCTGGAGCGAGCGATCGCGGCACAGACGCGCGTGATGGAGATTATCGCCCGCGCCAGCCGCCGCGAGCTCGCCGCGAGGACCACGCGCTATGGCGCATTCGGCGCACTGGTCGGTGCTGCACACCCCCGTCCGATCGCAATCTCAGCCCACGCCTAATTCCACCTCTCCCGCTCTGCGGGAGAGGTCGGTTCGCGAAGCGAACCGGGTGAGGGTGCCGGGCGCGAGTCTCTACCCGCCACGTTCCGCCTGACGGGCCTCTCCCGCAAGCGTCCGCAAGCAGGAGAGGCGGAATGCGGATCAGTGGCCAGCCGCCCTCGACAGGTGCAAGCTTCCGCCATGCAGCTCAGCCAGTTGTTGGTTTGTCCACAGGGCCTAGTCCGCCTCCCGCCCCCCAGCAGAAGAGGTAACCGCACGAAGCGCGGCGGGTGAGGGTGCGGCACACGCACGCATCTTTGCCCAAGTGCGGCTCCGCAGGTGATGACGAGCGGCTCGCGCTAAAGCAACCAGGCGTCGAGCCCCAGCAAACGCCGGCCTAGACCGGTCAGATCCGCGGGGGGCCACGGCTCGGCGCGATCGTAACCGGGACGACTGCGCCACCACGGAACGCAACGGCCAGTCCGCCACGATTCGATGGCCGCTTGCCGCAGCCGCTCGTCCAGGGTCGGGTACATCGCGACATAGAACGCAAGGCGCGGAACGGTCGAGCTGTTCTTCGAGTTGCCATGCGGCAATCTGTAGTCCCAGGCAATCAGATCGCCGGCCGCCGCGGGCACAGAGACGATTTCACGTTCATCGGCCGCAGCAAACCAATTCTCTTCCCCACCACCATCGATTGTTGGCGCAGTCGGCCAACGATCGCGATCACGGTACAAAGCTGGCACGCAGCGGAACCCACCTTGTCCGACCGCGGTATCAGTCAGCGCCAACACCCCTTGCAGCATCGAGACATTGGAATCCCAGGGATTCAGGTCCCAGTGCAGTCCGTACGGTTCAGCGTATCCAGCGCGCCATGGCGGGGTGAACCTACAGGAATCGAGGGACACCCAGAGCGCATCGGTGTTCCACAGCGCGGCCCAAACAATATGGAGCGCCGGGTGCTGTCGAATGTCCCATTGCGCCTGATGGCCCCAAAATCGGCAGCAGGTCTCCCCCCTCACTTCCGTACGCGTCCCAACCGCAGGGATCACGGACCGGCACGCCGAGTTCGCGTTCGAGCACCTCAACAAGCTGTCGGCAGAGCGAGGCTGGCACAATTCCAGGCACGCGGACCCATCCGAACTCACGGAAATGACGCAGGTCGATTGAAACGGTCATTGGGACTGCCCTGAGTTCTGTTGCCCGATCGACCTCTCCCGCTTTGCGGGAGAGGCCGCCGCGCGCAGCGCGGGCGGGTAAGGGTGCGACGCTCGACCCTCACCTTGTCCGCTTCGCGAACCAACCTCTCTCGCAGAGCAAGAGAGGTAGAGTTGGGGACCCGACAGGTGCAAGCTGCCGCCCATGCAGGTGAGTCTGATCGTTCCCGCCCCTTTCTCCTCCCTTTCCGGCGGCTACGCCTACGACCGGCGAATGGTGAACGGCCTCCGCGCCGCCAGACACACCGTCGATGTCATCGAGCTGCCGGGCGCCCATCCCGTCACTGACGAAACAGCACGCAGCGCCGCGCGCGGCGCCTGGGGCTCCTTGCCGCGCGACGTGCTCCCGGTGATCGACGGTCTCGCATTGCCGGCATTCGCCGGTCAGGGTGATGCCCTGGCCTCCCGCCCCGCCGTCGTGTTGATTCATCACCCGACCGCACTCGAGACCAGCCTCGGCGACAGTGACCGCGCGACGCTGCGCAACACCGAGCTGCGGCTGCTGCCGCGGTTCGCCCGCGTCATCGCCACCAGCGAGCCGACCGCCGAACGCCTTGTGGCCGATTTCGGCGTGGACCGTGCACGGCTGCGCGTGGTCGTTCCCGGCACCGAGGATGTGGCGCGCAGCACTGGCTCCGGCGGTCCCGGCTGCGCGATCCTGTCGATCGGCGCGCTTATCCCGCGTAAGGGCCACGACGTGCTGATTCGGGCGCTGGCCCGGCTGTTCGACCTCGACTGGCGACTCACCATCGTCGGCTCGGCCAATCGCGACCCGACGCATGCACAGGAACTCGCGGCTCTGGCCCAACAGCTCGGAGTCGCCGATCAGGTGCGTTTCGCCAGCGAAGTGGACAATTCGGCGCTGGACGAGCTGTGGCGCGACGCCGATCTGTTCGCGCTGGCCTCGTATTGGGAAGGCTACGGCATAGCGGTGGCCGAGGCGTTGAAGCGTGGCGTGCCGGTCGCGATAACAACTGGCACGGCGGCTGCGCTGGTGCCGCCGGAAGCTGGCGTGGTGTGTCCGCCAGGGGATCACGACCAGCTTTCGAAAGCGATGCGGCGAATGATCTTCGGCACCGCGCTACGGCAAGAGATGGCAGAGGCCGCCTGGCAGGCTGGTCGCGCGTTGCCGTCGTGGCAGACACAGATCAACGCCTTCGCCGCCGCGCTGTTCGGCTGAAGGGAGACGCCCATGCTGCTCGGGGCCATCGCGGACGACTTTACGGGCGCAACCGATCTTGCCTCCATGCTGGTGCGCAACGGCATGCGCTCGGTGCAGCTCATCGGGGTGCCACACCGGTCGGATTCGCTACCGGACGCGGATGCCGTCGTGGTCGCCTTGAAATCCCGCACCGCACCGGTGCGACAGGCCGTGACTGAGAGCCTCGCTGCCCTCGCCTGGCTGAGGGAAGCGGGGTGTCGGCAGTTCTTCTTCAAATACTGCTCGACCTTCGATAGCACTGACCAAGGCAATATCGGCCCAGTGGCTGACGCGCTCGTGGCAGCACTCGACTGCGGCTTCGCGCTCGCCTGCCCGGCCTTCCCGGCAAATGGACGCAGCGTCTTTCAGGGCCATCTCTTCGTCGGATCCAGCCTGCTCAACGAAAGCGGGATGGAGAACCATCCGCTGACGCCGATGAAGGACGCCAACCTGGTGCGCGTGCTCGGACGTCAGACCGACGGCACAGTCGGGCTGGTGCCTTATGCAGTGGTCGCGAAGGGCGCCGAAGCAATTGTCGGCGCCATGACGGCGCTGAAAAACCAAGGCCGGCGCTATGCGATCATCGATGCGGTGAGCGACGAGCATCTGTCGGCAATTGGAGCCGCGGCATCGCAACACCCGCTGATCACCGGCGGATCCGGAGTCGCGATGGGCTTGCCGGAGAATTTCCGTCGCGGCGGCCTGCTGCCATCGCGCAGCGATCCTGCCGCGCTGCCAATAGTTGATGGATACGCTGCAGTGCTTGCCGGCTCCTGCTCGCGTGCCACGCTGGGTCAGGTGGAAACCGCCGCCACGCACGTGCCGGTGCTGCAGCTCGATCCGCTGGCGCACCCGGACGCGGCGGCGCTGAGTTCGCAGGCACTCGAGTGGATCGACGGCAAGCTCGGCGCGGCACCGGTGGTGATCGCTGCGTCCGCACCGCCCGACAAAGTGGCGGCGCTACAGCAGCGTCTCGGACGTGATGCAGCCGGCGCACTGGTGGAACATGCCCTGGGGATGATCGCCGATGGGTTGTTCGCGCACGGTGTGCGGCGCCTCGTCGTCGCCGGCGGCGAGACAGCGGGAGCAGTGGTGTCGCGACTTGGCGTACGCAGCTTGCGAATCGGCGCCGAGATCGATCCGGGCGTGCCGTGGACATACGCGCAAGGCGAGCGCGAGCCTCTGTTGCTGGCGTTGAAGTCCGGCAATTTCGGCGCCCCCGACTTCTTTCTCAAAGCCTTCAAGGTGCTCGCATGACCGAAAACGACACGAGACACCTGCTCGTCGAGCTTGCCGCCAGTCTCTTCGCGCGCGGCTTCTCGGTGGGTTCTGCCGGCAATATCAGCGTGCGTCTAGAGGATGGCTTTCTCATCACACCGACCAATTCCTGCCTCGGCCGGCTGGATCCGGGGCGGCTGTCGCGTCTCGATTGCAGCTTCCGCCATATTGGCGGTGACAAGCCGTCAAAGGAGGTGTTCATGCACCGCGCCTTCTACACGGCGCGGTCGGATGCCGGAGCAGTGGTGCACCTGCATTCCACCATGGCGACGGCGGTTGCCTGCCTGCCCGACGTCGTTGCGGACAACCCGATCCCGCCGCTGACCCCGTATTTCGTGATGCGCGTCGGGCGACGCATGCCGATCGTGCCGTACTACCGTCCCGGCGATCCCGCCATGGAACCGGCAATCGAGACCAGCGCCCGAGGCGCGAGAGCCGTGCTGCTCGCCAACCATGGACCAGTGGTATCGGGAAAGACTCTGACGGATGCGGTCTATGCGGCCGAGGAACTAGAGGAAGCTGCCCGCCTGTTTCTACTGCTCCGCAACGCCGCGCCACGCCTGCTGACATCGGCACAGATCGACGATCTGCTAGCCACGTTCGGCTGAAAAAGAGGGCGCCTCACGGCGCCCCCCAATCCGTATCACGCAGGTGTTGTCAGCCCAGATGATCGGTTGAGTTCTCTTCGCCCATCCCTTCTTCATGCTCGGGCATCGGCATGGCGGCCTTGCGCCGGCGCGTCCCGACCTTGCGCGGACCGGTGGCACGTTTCGCTGCAGCCTTGCGCCCGCCTTTCTTCGCGGCCGCCTTGCGACCGGCGGTCTTGCGGCCAGCAGTTTTCTTCGCGGCAGCTTTGCGTCCAGCGGTTTTGCGCCCGGCGCCCTTCTTCGCCGCAGCCTTGCGACCGGCCTTCTTCGCGGTAGTCTTGCGACCGGCCATCTTGCGCCCGGCGCCCTTCTTTTTCGCTGCAGCCTTACGCACGCCGGCCTTGCGACCTGCCTTTCGCGTGCCCGCTCGCATCGCCATCGGTTGGGCGCGAGTCGTCTCGGTGGTGTCGTCCTCGGTGCTCACCTGAGGGAACTCCTTCTGATGTTGGGTAGGAGGTCGCGCGGTGCGTCGAACGGCCGCAGCTCGGGAACGCGTCCCAGCGGCCTGCTCCGCAACGTGCCTGTCGGCGCGGTGTTGTTGTGCCGACAGGCTAGCTCGATCGGGCCGGCGACCGGATCGGCTGAGTCGTGCAGCTTCTTGAGGCGTGCGCCTGTGAATCCTGCCGACTGGCCGACGTATCCGGCGTGGGACATCGTTTGCCCCTCGCGCCACGGCCGCTTGCACCCACACGCGACTCGCGATCGGTCACGGCGCAATATCTGCGCGCGGCCCGATCGGCTCTGCTTCGCGTGGACGAGGCTGCGGTCCATGGACCGTCCTTCCGTAGTTACATGCCGGCGCCGACAGGACGCGATTGCCGCGCGAATCGCGCGCATGCATGACGACTCCGCTATTCCGCGTCTGCCACCGGCATGTCAACAAAAAGCAACCGTTTCGAGCTCAGGTTCGATAAAAATTTGAGCGCGCGTTGTCGCCACCACGCATCATCGCCACAAAGAACCGCCGCGTCATCGCTGACGCGGCGGTGTCCGTCTGTGCTGCCGGACCGCGAAGCCGGTTACGAGCGATCCTTCAGCGGCACGAATCGCAGGTCGTCAGGCCCGGTGTAATTGGCAGTCGGACGGATGATCTTGCCGTCGATCCGCTGTTCGATGACGTGCCCGCTCCAGCCGGCGGTCCGGGCGATGACGAAGACGGGTGTGAACATCGCGGTCGGCACCCCCATCATGTGGTAACTGACGGCGCTGAACCAATCGAGGTTGGCGAACATCCCCTTGGCGTCGGCCATTACCGCTTCGATCCGGTCAGCGATCTCGAACATCTTCATTGAGCCGGCGGCCTTCGATAGCCGCCGCGCCACCTCCTTGATCACCTTGTTGCGCGGATCGGCGACCGTATAGACGGGGTGGCCGAAGCCGATGACTACCTCCCGCGCCGCTAAGCGCCGGCGGATATCGGCCTCGGCATCTGCCGGGCTGTCGTAGCGGTTCTGCACCTCGAACGCGACCTCGTTGGCGCCGCCGTGCTTCGGCCCGCGCAGTGTGCCAATACCGGCGGTGATGGCCGAGTACATGTCGGACCCGGTACCCGCCACCACGCGGCACGCAAAGGTCGAAGCGTTGAATTCGTGCTCCGCGTAGAGAATGAGGGAGGTGTGCATCGCCCGCACCCAGGGCTCGGGCGGTGGGCGGCCGTGCAGCAGATGCAGGAAATGGCCGCCGACCGAGTCGTCGTCGGTTTCAACATCGATCAACCGGCCGTTATGGGTATAGTGGAACCAGTAGAGCAGCATCGAGCCCAGCGAGGCCATCAGCCGGTCGGCGATGTCGCGGGCGCCGGGATGATTGTGGTCGTCCTTCTCCGGCAGCGCACAGCCGAGGGCCGAGACGCCTGTGCGCATCACGTCCATCGGGTGCGCTGCGGCTGGCAGCGATTCGAGCACATCCTTCACCGCCGCGGGCAGTCCACGAAGGCTGCGGAGCTTCTCCTTGTAGGCGTGCAGCTCCGCCCGATTAGGCAGGGTGCCGTGCACCAGCAGATGCGCGATCTCCTCGAACTCCGCCGCTTCGGCGATGTCCAGGATATCGTAGCCGCGATAGTGCAGGTCATTGCCGGTGCGCCCCACGGTGCAGAGCGCGGTGTTGCCGGCCAGCACCCCCGACAGCGCGACCGACTTCTTCGGCCGGTTCGCACCCGTCTGAGCCGTCTGTGCTTCGCTCATGGCTCGGTCTCCTCAATCAGAAAATTCCTGGCTTGCCCTCGGCAAGACGTCCGGCCGGCAATGCCACATGGATCCGTCCCAGTTCGCCGGCAGGCAGGCGTGGCAGCTCTTGCACCGCCTCAAGGAAACGGTTGGCTTCGCGGGCGGAGATGATGCCGTCTGTCAGTGATCGGAACTTGCGGATGTAGTCGTCGCGCGCGAACGGCCTGGCGCCGTGCGGATGGGCATTGGCAACGGCCAACTCGTCCTCGATCCGGCTGCCGTCCTTCATGAACACCTCTACCCGGGCGCCGAACGCCATCTGGTCGGGATCGGTCGCATGATAGCGCCGGGTCCATTCCGGATCCTCGCGCGTCTCGATCTTGTGCCACAGCCGCACGGTGTCGGGGCGAGCCGCCCGGCGCGGTTCATAGCTGTCCACGTGGTGCCACCGCCCGTCCTGCAGAGCGACGGCAAAGATATACATGATCGAGTGGTCAAGCGTCTCCCGGCTCGCCTTCGGGTCCATCTTCTGCGGATCGTTCGCGCCGGTGCCGATCACGAAATGTGTGTGATGGCTGGTGTGGATAATGATCTTCTCGACCTGCTCGGGGTCGGGAATCTTCTCGCGCATACGGAAGGCAAGGTCGATCAGCGCCTGGGACTGGTATTCGGCGCTATGTTCCTTGGTGAAGCTGTCTAGGATGGCACGCTTGGGTTCGCCAGGTTCCGGCAGCGGCACATGGTAGACGGCGTCCGGTCCGTCGAGCATCCAGGCGATCACACTGTCCTCGCCTTCATAGATCGGGCTCGGCGCACCTTCGCCACGCATGCAGCGATCAACCGCCTCCACTGCCAGCTTGCCCGCATGCGCCGGCGCATAGGCTTTCCATGAGCTGATCGCGCCCTTGCGCGACTGGCGCGTGGTGAAGCTGACATGCACCGCCTGTTGCACGGCCTGGTAGATCGTCTCGACCGGTAGTCGAAGCAGCGTGCCGATTCCGGCCGCCTGCGCCGGACAAAGATGCGCGATGTGGTCGATCTTGTGCGCATGCAGGCAGATGGCGCGCACGAGGTCGATCTGGATCTCATAACCGGTGGCGATGCCCCGGATCAGGTCGCGTCCGGAGCGCTCCATGCTCTGCGCCACCGCCAGGATTGGCGGGACGTTGTCGCCCGGATGCGAGTAGTCGGCAGCAAGGAACGTGTCATGCATGTCGAGCTCGCGCACGGCGGTGCCGTTCGCCCACGCGGCCCATTCCGGGCTGACGCGTCGCGCTGCCGCCACGCCAAACACGGTTGCGCCGCCCGGACGCGGATGGCCAAGCGCCGCGTCGCGGGCTGACACGACTGGATGGCGGTTGATGGCCGCGATCGCCACCGCCGCATTGTCTATGATTCGGTTAATGATCATCGCGGCCACATCGCGTTCGATCGGCACCCGATCGGCGGCTACCGCAGCGATCTTCCAAGCGAGCTGCTCCTCGCGGGGAAGATCGGCCTTGGACGGATAGACCCGGACCTCGTGCTGCTTCACGCCAATCCTCCAGTGGACGCTGTCGCCCGGTCTTCGTAAGGTCGCTGTTCCAGGGCGGCAAGCCGAGAAGGCAACGAGCCCACGAACAGCAGCACCAGGGATGCATATATAAGAGTGTCCATGCCATTCGAACGGGTGATCGTCGGTGACGTGGTCACCGCCGACACCATCCTGACCCAGGGTTATGTCGCGGTGCGCGGCGAGACAATCGCGGCAATTGGCCAAGGCGAGGCTCCGCCGGCCACGAACGTGTTGGACTACACCGGCAAGCTCGTGCTGCCCGGACTGGTCGATGGCCATATGCACACTTCTTCGGCGATCGGATGGGAAGGGATCGAGGGCTCCACGCGCAGCGCCGCGGCCGGCGGTGTGACCACCTGCTGCGACATGCCGTACGACGTGCCGTTGCCGGTGACCGATGCGGGCAAGCTCGCCGACAAGATCGGCTGGGTCGAGCGCACCGCGCATGTCGATGTGGCGCTTTACGGAACGATCACCAAGACGGGTGGAGTGGGCGAAATCCCCGAGCTGGCGGCCGGCGGCATCTCCGCGTTCAAGCTCTCGACGTACCAGTACGATCCCGTCCGTTTTCCGCGCATCGACCACCCGACTATGTTCGCTGCCTTCGGCGCCATCGCTGCGACCGGCCTGCCGGTGGCGATCCACAATGAAGATCAGGAGCTGGTGGAGCGGCTCACCGCGGAAGCCCAAGCGGCCGGACGCAGCGAGCCGATCATGCATTGCCGCACGCGGCCGCCGCTCGCCGAGACCGTGGCGGATCTCGACATTTTCGAGATGGGGCTGGCGACGGGGACGCATGTGCATATCGCGCACTCCTCAGTGGCGCGCGGGTTCGAGATTGCCGACACGTTCCGCCGGATGGGCGCGCAAGCGACCGGTGAGGCCTGCGTCCACTATCTTTGCATGACCGAGGACGACATCGTCCGACTTGGTGGACGGGGCAAGTGCAACCCACCGTTCCGCTCGGTGATCGAGATCCCACGCATGTGGGATGCGCTGCTTGCCGGCAAGGTGGCCTATGTCTCGACCGATCACGCCCCCTGGCCGCTCGAGCGGAAGACATCGGCCGACATCTTTGCCTGCGGCGCCGGGCTGATCGGCCTACAGAGCTTCGCGCCGCTGATGTACACGCTGCTCGACGAGCGTGGTCTGTCGCCGACCTTGATGGCGACGTATTGCGCCGAACGCACCGCCAGGCTGCACGGGCTGTGGCCGAAGAAAGGGGCGATCCGCGTCGGCTCCGACTGCGATCTGCTGGTGCTGGAAAAGGGCAACTTCGTTTTCGACGAGGCGGCGATCGTCGATCGGCCCGAGTTGCGCTGGTCGCCCTATCACGGCCGACGAATGCGCGCGCGCGTGGCCGCGACGCTGCTGCGTGGGCAACTGATCTGGGATGGCGCGAACGTGCTCGCCGCACCGGGCAGCGGGCGCTTTGTGCCGAGGCAAAGCACCTGAGTGAGATGGCTGGCGCTCGCTGCGGCGGCGCTGGTGCTCGGCGTGGCAGCCGCTGTCATGGTGCATATCCGGCGCCACGTCGTGCCGCCTGACTGCCGCGACCCGAGAACGCTGGCCTTGGTCCATCAAAGCTTGACGAACCATTTCCACCTGCCGGCATCGACGCGCATCGATCATATCCGCATGCTCGCAGGCGGCTGGCTCGCGTTCCGCTTCGTGTGCGAGGCGGACCTTGAGGTGAATCTGGCGGAGCTTCCGCCCGGCCCGAAGCCAGGCTTCGTTAACTACACGAGCCAGTTGACCGATCCCGGCCGCGAGCAGCACGTCACAGTCACCGTTTCCCCGCTCATGATATGGGTCCCTGTGCAATGACACGTCGCATCACCGTCGCTGCCGCTCAGCTCGGGCCGATCCAGCTTGCCGAACCGCGCGAGGTCGCCGTCGGGCGCATGCTGCGGCTCATGGAGCACGCGTACCGGCGAGGCGTGGAACTGGTGGTGTTTCCCGAGCTGGCGCTGACCACCTTCTTCCCGCGCCACTACCACCAACGCATCGAGGAGGCGGATCGCTGGTTCGAGACAGAGATGCCGTCGCGAGAAACCGCGCCTTTGTTCGAAGCGGCGCGGCGGTACGGGATCGGCTTCCATCTGGGCTATGCCGAACTGACTGAGGAACCGGATGAGGCGGGGCGGCTGCGGAAGCGCCGCTTCAACACCGCGATCCTGGTGAGCCCAGCGGGCGAGATTCTGCTGAAATACCGCAAGGTCCACCTTCCCGGACATGCCGAGTTCGATCCGGCGAGACACGTGCAACACCTGGAGAAGCGATATTTCGAGGTGGGCAATCTCGGATTCCCGGTGATCCGTGCGCCGATGGGAGGTGTACCGGGCATCAACATGGGCCTGATGATCTGCAACGACCGCCGCTGGCCGGAAGCCTGGCGGGTGCTTGGGCTGCAGAGTGTCGAGCTGGTGATGCTGGGCTACAACACGCCGAGCACGAACCAGGCGGCGGGCGGGTTCGAGGCGCATCATCTGCGCGTCTTCCACTCGCATCTCTCCATCCAGGCCGGGTGCTATCAGAATTCGTGTTTTGCGGTGGCGACGGCGAAGGCGGGGGTGGAAGACGGGTGCGAGCTGTTCGGCCACTCGATCATCGTCAACCCGCAGGGCGAGATCATCGCTCAGGCCGCGAGCTGGGACGATGAGCTGATCACCGCCGACTGCGATCTGGAGATGTGCCGGCTGGGGCGAACGACGGTCTTCGCCTTCGACAAGCACCGGCGGCCCGAGGCGTATCGGCGGATTGTCGAGCAGGTCGGTGCGGTCGAGCCCGAGCTATGGCAGGGCCAGAGCAGATAGGACTTGGGGAAAAAGCCATTTGTCGCTTCGTAGGAGTTATCTACCTTTGAGCCAGTACATCTCCTCCTTTCGGTTCAACCTGCCAATGCGAGTATCGCCAACGCTGCTGCGGCCTGGCACGGCTCAATCACCGGCACCCCCGCAGCTTCCTCCACCGCCCGACGATGATGCGCCATACCGGTGCAGCCCAGTATGACCGTCTCAGCCCCGGCGCGCACGCAGGCTTGCGCCGCATCGATCAGCCGGGAACGCGCGGCCGCGGGATCGAGCAGCACCTCCATCGTGACGTTCAGTGCCGCTTCGGCGGCCAGCCGCGACTCAAGCCCCATCGCCCGCAGCGCTGCCAGGTGTCGCGCTTTCGACGCCTCGACGATCGCCACCACGCCGAACCGTTCCGCGCGCACGACCGCCGCAGCGACCGCGGAGCGGAACACGCCGAGCACCGGCCGACGCGTCACCGATCGCGCGGCGTCGATCCCCGGATCGGATGCACAGGCGATCACGTAGGCATCTGCCTCCTCGTGCTCGATGCACCGACAGATCGGCTCGACGGCCGCGTGCCAATCGCGCCAAGTATAAATTGCCGGGGGTCCATCGTTCAGAGACACCACGTCGAGCGCCGGCCCCCCGGCAAAGCGAAATGGCGCGATCGCCTGCGATATTCCGATTCCGCAGGCTGCGGAGCTGTTCGGGTTGATGACCAGTATGCGCGCCACCGGCTGCCCCCTACGCGATTCCTTTACGTCGCCGGCTCGGATGTCGGCTTCCGTGGCCTGGACAGCGCGTCTTTGCTGACGAACAGCATACGCCGACGGAAGGCTGTCGGGCTTTCGACGGTCAACACCGCCTTCAGCGATTCCAGTCCGCCGGCAAAGAATGGGCGTTGCAACGTCAATCCCCGAGTCTCGGACCAAGCCGGTACCTCGACATTGTAACAATGCGCCAGGTGCTCGGCCACCGCCGCCAAATAGGCGTCGCGCACGTCATTGTCGAGTGATGGCGGCGGCTCGGCGATCGCCTGCACACGGCCCTCTGGATTCGCATAGAAGTAGTCCAGAAACTCACGAAGGGCCGGATCGAAGCCTTGCTCGCCCTGCTGAGCGCGCTCGGCCACCGCGCGGAGTGTACGCGGGCGTCTCACGGTCGCTCCGTCCCGGGCGTGGGCTCGGCATCATCCGGCGTTGCAACACCGAGTATCTCTTCGAGGCCAAACCGGGTCTTGGGTTGGATCAGGCGGTCCGGATAGAACTCAGAAACAAGCTCCAGTGCTTGCGTCGCATTGGTGATCCCGATTTCGCGGGCCACATTCCGGATGTCTTCTACGTCCCGGCTCTCCTCGACGCCCCCGATCCGCATGGCTCGGCACTTCATCGCGAACAAGTATCGTGGGTTCGGTACCATGACCCTAAGTCCCGGCCGGTTCTCCGACGGATAGGTTCCAAATAGTCTCTTGGCCTCAGGATCGGTATCCGCGGAGCTCAGGAAGCCCTTGACGCCGTCGTTCAGCCAGTCCCGATCCCACCCATGCTCCTCTGCCATGGCGGCCGTAAGCCGGCGAATGGTTTCTCGATCGGTTTCGAAAACCGCATCCACATCTCTCGTTGCCGTTCGCCAATCGTAGGTCAGCATGAGGGCGGCACCGCCGTAGATGGCGATTTCGATGGTCTTTCCCTCAGCGTGAGCCCGCTCGCCCAGCTCACTCAGTGCTCGCTGCAATGAAAGCCGATCGAACAATCGGCCCTGAGTCATCTGCCGTCTCCTTTGCCGCCCGCCACGGCTTGCATCGCCATCGCGGTTCGCCCCACTCCTGGAGCCGCCGCCGGGTGCGGGGGCTGTGTGAAGCGATAGCTGGCATCTTCGCGGCCATTCTGGTCCCTTTGCCGTCGCCCGCAATGGAGTCGGCACAGCGATGGCAACGGTGATCACGGTTGCGCAGCAGAAAGGTGGCACCGGCAAGACTACGCTGGCCGCCAACATCGCCGCGGCGCTCGGCGGCAAACGTCGGGTCGCGCTACTCGATATCGACCCGCAGCGCAGCCTGGCACGGTGGCACGAGCTGCGCACCGCGCGGAGAGGGCCGTGCAGCCCCCTCACCTTCTCCGACCTGTCCGGCTGGAGACTGGGCGCCGAACTCGAGCGGCTGAAGCGCAGCCACGACGTGGTGCTGATCGATAGTCCGCCGCAGATCGATACGGATGCCCGCTTGGCGATCCGCGGCGCCGATCTCGTGCTGATCCCGGTGCAACCGAGCCCGCCCGACATTTGGGCCGCGGAAGGCACGCTCAAACTTGCCGAGGCTGAACGGCGCATTGCCCGGATTGTGCTCAATCGCGTTCCGGCAGCTTCCCGGCTGCGCGCGAGCGTAGAGGCCGACATCGCCGCGCGCCGGCTGCCGCTGCTGCGTACCGCGCTCGGCAACCGCACCGGGGTCGCGCTGGCATTCGCGGAGGGTCTTGGCATAACCGAAGCCGCGCCGCGCTCGACCGCCGCGGCCGAGCTGCGCGACCTTGTTGCCGAACTGGAGACGCTGCTGTGACGTATCCTGCCGCATCCCTCTGGGGCTGGGTCCTCGCCATCCACATCCTGTGCGCCGTGATCTGGGTCGGCGGCATGTTCTTCGCGATCGTCGTGCTCCGCCCGAGCATCTCGGCGCTGGAGCCTGCCCAGCGCGTCGCCATGCACAACCGCGTATTTCGCCGCTTCTTCCTGGTGGTGTGGCACGTCATGCCGATCGCACTGATCACCGGCTTCGCAATGGTGTTCGGCGTGCTTGGTGGGCCCGCCAGCCTTCCGTGGAACGTCAACGCGATGATGGCCCTCGGCGTTATCATGGCGGTGGTTTTCGTCGCCCTGGTGTTCGGTCCGTATCGCCGCTTCCGCGCCGCTGTCAGCACGGCCCGTGCAGGCGAAGCTGCAGAACGGATCCGGCGGCTGATCGTGCTGAACCTAGCACTCGGGATGGTCACGGTGGCTCTTGCGGCGCTTTGAAGAAGCGGCACCGCATGCGTGCGTTTCAGCTTGCCGCCGTGCGGCATTAGCGCCTTCGATGGCACAGCGGATCGACGTGGCAGAACTCTACAGCCGGGCGCTTCGCCGGCTGCCCGACAGCATCGATGGCATCCCGGCGTTGCCGGTGTCCTCTGACTGCCCGATGACGCTTGACGAGCTATTCGCCGAGCCGTGAGATTGGAGATACGACGGAAACCAGCCGTCATCCCGACATCAGGCCACCGTCTCGGGCACAGTTTCGATCGCCGCTTCGAACCCGATCGCCTGAGCCAGTCGATCCAGCCGGCGCAGCACGCTCTCGCCGGCGAACACGCCGAGCTGCTCATCCAGTCGCAGCACCAGACGGCTGCCTTCGACAGAAAGAGCAGTACCGGCCAGCAGGTCGAGCGTGCCCGCCGACAGCGTATAGGCCAGGCGCAGGGCGGTCCCCAGAACCACGGCACGGTGTGCGTTGGCGACGTCCAGCAGCAGCCGGGCAGGATGCAGAAATTCGGTATCCGCTTCCACCTCATAGCGCAGCGCGATCGCTAGAGCGAGAAACGCACGGGCATGATGGTCGAAGCCGAGGCCGGGCTGGCGCAGCACCCGCAGGAATGCTTGCTCGGCGCGAAACTCCGGATGGTCGCGGCTGCCGAGGTCCGACATCCAGCACGCTGCTTCGCGCAACCGTCGCATCTGCCGCGTCTCCTGCGGGAACAGCGTGTCTGTCCAGGCGATCAGTGCCGGCGGCAGAGCCGGGTCGCGCCCAAGCCGGTACGCATAGTGACGCGCGGCCGCCAGCAATGGGTCCTCCGTGCGGATCTCGGCCGGCATCCGTTGCATGAACCAGCCCTCGCGCAGACCGGTGGCGCTGAACACGACGCGGCGCGCCCCGGTGGCACGCAGCGCACGACGCAGCACCACCGCGGCATAGGGAAGATCATCGATTCGCCGCCGCGGCACCCCGGGCAGGCGCTCGAGTGCACGCCGGGTGGCCGTCGCGATCATCGTGGCCAACTCGCGCGCCTCCTCTCGGCCGATCGTGTACTGGTGCACCATGTGCAGCGGATAGCCGACCTGCAGCATGTGCAGACGCGCCAGCGCCCGCCATGCGCCGCCCACCAGGTAGAGGTCGCGCCCCTCGCCCTCGGACAGCCATCGCACCTGGTCGAAATCGGCGGCGGCGACCACCCGCGCTCGTTCGGGATCATGGCCGGACCGCTCGGCCAGACGGATGAGGCCGAGCAACAGAGTTTCGACCTCCTCACTCCGGCCATTCGCGATCCGCACCAGCTCGAGCGAGCCGCCACCAATCCCCGCCAGGATGCCGTCAGCTTCCGGAATCCCGCACAAAAGCCCCAACGCGGAGTATTCCGCTTCTTCGGTGCCGGACAGCACCCGGATCGACGCATCGGGCAAGCGCGACCGCAGCAGCGCGACGAAGTCCGGACCGTTCTTCGCATCGCGGACCGCCGCCGTTGCCAATATATCGAGCTGCTCGGTGCGCATCGCCCGTGCCACGACCTGGTATCGGTGCAGCACGGTCAGCGCCTGATCCACACCGTCTTCGTTCAGAAGCCCGCTCGCTTGCAGTCCGCGGCCAAGCCGCAGCACGGCTTTTTCGTTGAAGATCGCCAGCGGATTGCGAGTATGGCCCTCGTAGACGACAAGGCGGACGGAATTCGATCCGAGATCGACCACCGCGCACCTCGGTGCGCCCAGCGACGGATAGATGTCCATAGCTCAGTCCTGGTTCACGCGATCCGGCCGCCGATGCGCGGGCGTGGACGAGCTGACTGGCCCATGCAACGCCGATCCCCGGCCGGAGAGGGACGGATTCGTCATGAAGTAATGGTGAGCGGAAACCGGCTTCTTGCCCGGTGCGACGCGCCGCCACGTTCCGTCGGGTCGCAGCTCCCACGATTGCATCGTGTCCTTGAGGTTCACCACCATGATCTGATCCAGCACCTGGGCGTGCACAGTCGGATTGTGGATTGGCACCAGCGTTTCGACCCGCCAATCCATGTTCCGCGCCATCCAGTCGGCCGAGCTGATATAGACGCGGGCATGCTTGCTAGGCAGCGGATGGCCATTGCCGAACACGCAGATCCGGCTGTGCTCGAGGAACCGCCCGACGATGGATTTGATGCGGATCGTCTCCGACAGGCCCGGTATGCCGGGCCGCAGACAGCAGATGCCGCGCACCACGCCCATCACCTTCACTCCGGCCTGCGAGGCACGATACAGCGCGTCGATCAGCTCTTCATCCACCAGGCTGTTCAGCTTCAGCCAGATGCCGCCGGGCCGGCCGGCGCGGACAAAGCCAATCTCCTTGTCGATCAGCTCCAGCAGCGCCTTGCGCAATGTCAGCGGACTGAAGGCAATCGCATCCATCTTTTCCGGTTGCGCATAGCCGGTCAGGTAATTGAACAGCCGCGCCGCGTCGCGAGTGAGTTCGGGATCGGTCGTGAAGAACGACAGGTCGGTATAGATGCGCGCGGTGATCGGGTGATAGTTGCCGGTGCCGAAATGCGCATAGGAGCGCACGGAACCGGCCTCACGGCGCACCACCAGCGACAGCTTGGCGTGCGTCTTAAGGGCAGCAAAGCCGAACACCACCTGCACGCCGACTGCTTCCAACGAGCGGGCGAGGTGGATATTAGCCTCCTCGTCGAACCGGGCCCGAAGCTCCACCACAGCGGTGACGAACTTGCCTGCTTCGGCGGCCTCGATCAGCGCCTTGACAATCGGGCTGTCGCGGCTGGTGCGGTACAGCGTCTGCTTCACGGCGATCACGTTCGGATCGCGCGCAGCCTGACGGAGGAACTGCACCACCACGTCGAAGCTCTCGAACGGGTGGTGCACAATGATGTCCTTGGCGCGAATCGCGGCGAAGCAGTCGCCGCCGAAATCGCGGATGCGTTCGGGGAAGCGCGGCGTGTACGGCGGGAACAGCAGGTCGGGCCGGTCATCGACGATGAGCTGACGCAGGTCGGCCACACCCAGGATGCCGTCCTGCACGAAGATCTCGTCAGGCGTCGCGTCAAGCTCGTCGGCGACCAGCTCGCGCAGGTCGTCGGGCATGTCGGCGCTGAGGCCGAGATGAATCACCACCCCGCGGCGGCGGCGCTTGAGCGCGGTTTCGTATGAGCGGACCAGATCCTCGGCTTCTTCCTCAAACTCCACGTCGGTGTCGCGGATCAGCCGGAACATGCCCTGGCCGGTGATGCGGAAGCCGGGAAACAGTTTGTCGAGGAACCGTCGGACCACGTGCTCCAGCATCACGAAGCGGATCGCCTTACCGGACGACGGCAGCCGGATGAAGCGTTCCACCTGGGCCGGCAGCGGGATCAGAGCGCGCATGCTGTTGCCGTCCTCGGTACGCAGCAGACGGAGCGCGATCACCAGCCCCATATTGGGAATGAACGGGAATGGATGCGCCGGATCGATGGCGAGCGGCGTCAGGACCGGAAACACCCGCTCCATGAACCAGCCCTCCAGCCAGACAAGATCGTCCTCGCGGAGGCTGTCGGTCTCGCAGACCTCGATCGAGGCGGCACGCAGCAGCCCCCTGAGCTCGCGCCATACGCGTTGCTGATCGACCAGCAGCGCCTCGGCGCGCAGCTTGATCTCAGCCAACTGCTGGGCGGGTGTGCGTCCGTCCGGCGACAGCGCGGGCAGCCCCGCCTTGGCCTGCCCGATCAGCCCGGCGACACGAACCGAATAGAACTCGTCCAGGTTGGATGCGCTGATCGAGATGAAGCGCACCCGCTCCAGCACAGGGTGGCGCGCGTTCTCGGCCTCTTCCACGACGCGGTGGTTGAAGTCCAGCCAGGAGAGCTCGCGGTTGATGAACCGCTCGGCACTGTCCAGCTCGGCAGAAACGGGATGCGAAACCACCGGCGCGCGGGGTGGAAGGGTCAGCGTGTCCGCGGCAGGGTCGCGGGCCAGCATCTCGGGCGCGGTTGGCTTGTCCATACGGGCAGCTTACCGGATGGCGTGGCGGTACCGCGAGAGGCGGACCGCGACTCCCTCATGACATCAGCCGGGCGATGTCGGCGGCCATCTGCTTCGGCGCGGCCTCTGCCAGAGGGGCAATGAAGCGGCCGTCCGGCCCCATGACATAGATCACCGAGCTGTGATCCATACCATAATCGTCCGGGCCGGGTCCGGTCACGTGTTTCGCTGCGTAGACGTGGTACTCTTTCTCCACCTGCGCGATCTCCGCCGGCGTCCCGGTCAGCCCGATCAGCCGCGGCGAGAAGGCACCGACGTAGCGCTGCATCACCGCCGGCGTGTCGCGCGCCGGATCCACCGTGATGAAGATCGGCGCCACGTCATTGGCCTTCGCCCCCAGCGCATCCAGTGCGCCGGCCAACGACTGCAGCGTCGTCGGGCACACGTCGGGGCAGTAGGTGTAACCGAAATAGACTAGCATATACTTCCCACGGAAGCCGCGGTCGGTGACTTGCTGACCAGTGCCGTTCAGCAACGTGAACGGGCCGCCGATGGAGGCGCGGGCACTGGTGCCGAACCAGAGGAAGCCCGCTGTACCAAACATCAGCAGCGCAAGGAGTACGCCAACAACCGCGTAGGGCAGCACTGGCGATGCGTGACGCGTTGGAGTGGGGCTGTTGCGATCAGTATCAGATGTCATGATTTTCCCCCATGATGGACCGAGAAGGCTGCACGGGGCGGACACGGATCGGCGCGCCGCGCGTTGCCCGGTCGGGTCGTCGTCGTCGGAGAGACGAAGGGACTCAGGCCAGAACGGGAGGTGCGCGCGGCTGCGCGACGATGGCGGTTCTCGCCGGCGGCGTGGTGGCGGGTGCCATGATGACAGCCGGGGTGGTCGCCGCCACGCGGGGCCGCGGCAGCAGCGGCGGCTTCGCCAGAGCGGGCGCTGGCATGGCGATGGCGGCGCACAGCGGACATAGTGCGCAGTCCGGTGCGCGATGCGCCGGGCCGGTCGGCGCACTGCCTGCATCGCCCGTGTGGCAGATGACACCGAGACCGAGCTTCGCCAGCGCCGGATCGGGCACCGTTGCGCCCCAGGCGAGTTGTCCCGCCAGTGCCAACAGCGCCGCGAAGAAGCCGACACGAAGGAAGCCGAGCCGAGTCATCACCGCTCGATGTCTAGCATGGCTCGCCGACCTCCAGCCATCGCCCGGGTCGATCCGGCTAGCAAAGCGTTCGGCGCCCGCCCCGGATTCGCCTTGAGGACGGACCGAGGGCAGGCCACACTCGCGTTCATTCACAATCGAACGGAGAGGCTCGGCAATGCGACGCAGGGACGTTCTGAAGGGGGCCGCCGCATCGGTTACCGCGCTATCCGCCGCCGGATTGGCGCGCCCGGCAATCGCCCAGGGCAACGCCAAGGTGCTGCGCTTCGTGCCGCAGGCCGATCTCGCCAACCCGGACCCGATCTGGACCACCGCTACAGTCGCAATCAACAACGGCTACATGATCTTCGACACGCTGTACGGAATCGACGATTCGCTAACGTCGCGCCCGCAGATGTGCGCCGGTCATGAGGTCTCCTCCGATGAGCTGACCTGGACCTTTACGTTGCGGGACGGGCTCTTATTCCACGACAACGAACCGGTGCGGGCGGTCGACTGCACCACCTCGATCACCCGTTGGTGGGTGAAGGACCCGTTCGGACAATATCTGGCGTCGCTGACCAATGAGGTGAAGCCGCTCGACGACAAGCGATTCCAGATCCTGTTGAAAAAGCCGTTCCGCCAGATGCTCTATGCGCTCGGCGCGCAGAATGCCTTCGTGATGCCCGAGCGGATGGCGAAAACGCCGGCCAGCGAGCAGATCAAGGAGTATGTCGGCTCCGGGCCGTTCCGTTTCCTGCGTGACGAATGGGTGTCCGGTGCGCATGCCGCCTGGGCGAAGAACGAGAAATACGTGCCGCGGCAGGAGCCGCCGCAATATTTCTCGGGCGGCAAGGTCGTGCATTTCGATCGCGTGGAGTGGATCGTGCAGAAGGACCCGGCCACCGCGGCGGCAGCGTTGCAGACCGGCGAGGTCGATTGGGTCGAGCTGCCGTTGATCGATCTCCTGCCGATGCTGCGACAGTCGCCCGGCGTGCGGGTGGCGACCTTCGACCCGCTCGGCTGGCTGGGCGTGCTGGCCTTCAACCATCTCTATCCGCCCTTCGACAACCCGAAGCTGCTGCAGGCGCTGCTGCCGGCGGTGGACCAAAAGGAATACGTGGAAGCAATGGTCGGCGAGCAGATGGACCTCGGCAAGTACCCCGCGGGGTTCTTCATCCTGGGCTCGCCTATGGCGAACACGGCAGGGCTCAGTGCGCTGTCAAGTACGCGCGACCTCGCCAAGGCACGCCAGCTCGTCAAGGAATCAGGCTACAAGGGTGAGAAGATCGTACTGATGTCGCCCACCGACCAGGCGGCGCTGCAGCAGGAAGCGCAGGTGACCAACAGCCTGTTCAAGCAGCTCGGGCTGAATGTCGATTACCAGGCGATGGACTGGGCGACGCTCGTCAGTCGCCGCGCCAAGCAGGATCCTCCGGCTCAGGGCGGTTGGAATAGCTTCTGCACGCTGTGGGGCGGGCTCGCGGTATCCAATCCCGGCAGCTCCTATCCGCTGCGCGGCAATGGCAGGAAGGGTTGGTTCGGCTGGCCCGCCGATGAGAAGCTCGAGGCGCTGCGCACGGACTGGTTCAATGCTCCCGATCTCGCCGCGCAGAAGAAGGTCTGCGAGCAGATCCAGCTCCACGCATTCGAGACGATACCGTTCATGCCGCTGGGCCAGATCTTCCTGCCGACTGCGTTCCGCAGCAATCTCAGCGGCTTCGTCAAGTGCGCCAACATCCTGTTCTGGGGCGTGCAGAAGAGCTGATTGCGGCCGAGGGGAAACGCCCGCCGCTCGTTACACCTCTCCCGCCCTGCGGGAGAGGTCGCCGCGCCCTTGCGCGGCGGGTGAGAGTACGGCCGACCGCGACTCGCTAGACACGAAAGGCGGCGATTCGCAAGCGATCATTCGCGTTGACCACTGACACGCGGGCGCAGTACGCGAACAAGGTGTCAGCTTCCGAGTCCCGTACCGCCATCCGCGTCCGCGGCCGCTCATTCATGGCGCTCGTGCTCACGCCCGAGCCGCCGTTGGCCGAGTGGCTGGCGGCGCTTGATGCCCAGATCGCCCGCGCCCCGTCGTTCTTCGATTCCCGCCCTGTATTGCTCGATCTCACCGCCCTGCCGCGCGAGCAGCCGAATGTCGCCGGACTGATCGAACTGCTGGCGGGGCGCGGCATCCGCATCATCGGCACCGAGGGCGCCCACCCATCGTGGCAGGGCGTCGAGAAATGGGGCGGCCCGATCGGGACAGCGTCGAAGGGCGCCGGTCGCCCCGTCGAGTTGCCCGATGAACGTCCCCCCGCGGCACCGCCTGCCTCCACCGAGTTGACCGCCCTGGTGGTCGATCACCCGATCCGCTCCGGCCAGTCGATCGTGCACGAGACCGGCGATGTAACGATCATCGGCTCCGTCGCCTGGGGGGCAGAAATTATGGCCAGCGGCTCGATCCACGTGTACGGCGCGCTGCGCGGTCGGGCGATTGCCGGATTCACCGGCAACAAGGCCACGCGCATCTTCTGCCGCAAGCTGGAGGCCGAGCTGCTGGCGATCGACGGTGTGTACAAGACCGCGGACGATATGGACCGCGCCCTGCACGGCCGCGCCGTGCAGGCCTGGCTGGAAGGCGAATCGATGATGATGGCAGCGTTGGACTGAGCGAAAGGGGAAGCATGATGGCGCAGGTCGTAGTCGTGACATCCGGCAAGGGCGGCGTCGGCAAGACCACCTCGACCGCCGCACTCGGCGTCGCGCTGGCGCAGGGTGGCGAGAGCGTTGTGGTGGTGGATTTCGATGTCGGCCTACGCAACCTCGATCTTGTCATGGGTGCCGAACGCCGGGTCGTGTTCGACCTCATCAACGTGGTGCAGGGCGACGCCAAGCTGCCGCAGGCGCTGATCCGCGACAAGCGACTGGAGAATTTGTCCCTCCTGCCGGCCTCGCAAACTCGCGACAAGGAAGCGCTGACGCCCGAGGGCGTCGAGCGCGTCATCAACGAGTTGCGCGAGAAATTCGACTGGATCATCTGCGACAGCCCGGCGGGGATCGAGCGCGGCGCCACCATGGCGATGCGCCATGCTGACGCCGCCGTGGTGGTGACCAATGCCGAGGTTTCCTCGGTGCGCGATTCGGATCGCATCATCGGCCTGCTCGATTCCAAGACCGCGAAGGCCGAGCACGGGCACAAGATGCCCAAGCACCTGCTGCTGACGCGCTATGACGCCGCCCGTGCCGCCCGCGGCGAAATGCTGAAGACCGAGGATGTGTTGGAGATCCTCTCGATCCCCTTGCTCGGGATCATCCCGGAAAGCCAGGAGGTGCTGCGGGCGTCGAATCTCGGCGCGCCGGTGACGCTGAGCAACCCGACCTCGGCGCCTGCACGTGCCTATGCGGAAGCGGCGAAGCGGCTGAAGGGCGAGCAGATCAAAGTCAGCATCCCAGCCGCCCAGCGAACAAGTTTCATTGGCAAACTGTTCGGCCGGAGGGCGATCGCGTGAGCCTGCTGATGCTGTTTCGCCGGCGCGATTCGGCGCCGGTAGCGCGAGAGCGCCTGCAGGTGCTGCTGGCGCATGAGCGCTCGATTACCGGCGGCACCGACCTGATCTCTGTCTTGCAGGAGGAGATCTTGGCGGTGATCGGCAAGCACGTCACGCTGGATCGCGACAAGGTGCAGATCAAGCTCGATCGCGGCGATCCAATCTCCACGCTGGAAATCGACGTCGAGGTGCCAAGCCTATTGCGCGCGGCGGCATTCGGGCGGGGATAATGCCTCCCCCTCCCCTTGCGAGGGCGACTATGTAGGACTTGACAGCGGGAGTCCGTTGCGCTATATTTACGGGCGTCACGCATGGAGGGTCTCCCGATGGGTAATCCGACCTTCACGCCTCAGATGACGATCCCAGAATGGGAACGGCTGTTCCCGGACGACGGCGCCTGCAAGGCGTATTTGGTCCAGCGCCGCTGGCCTGATGGCGTTTGCTGCCCCCGCTGCGGGAACGAAAGGGTCTATGAATTGAAGACCCGGCCGTTCCACTGGGTATGTCCAGCCTGCCTGCCCCAGGGGTACCGATTCTCCGTGCTCGTCAATACGATCTTCGAGAACACGAATATCGGCCTTCGCCAGTGGTTCAAGGTGATCTACCTCATGCTGACCAGCAAGAAAGGTATGAGCAGTCTGCAAATCCAACGGATCATGGGTTTTGGTTCCTACAAAACGGCGCTCTACATGACGCACCGCATTCGTGCTGCCTTCACCGATCCCGAGTTCCGTAAGCTGATGGGGATTGTCGAGGTCGATGAGACATTCGTCGGCGGCAAGAACAAGAACCGGCATTGGGACAAGCGCACGCCGGGAACCGGCGGCGCTGGCAAGGTCGCGGTCATGGGCGCTGCCGAGCGCAAAGGAACCGTTGTCGCTCGCGTGGTCGAACGCGTTGATACAATCACTGCGGATGCCTTCGTGAATGAAGCCGTGTCGGAGAAGGTCGCTCTCGTTGCGACTGACGAGTCCGGCGTTTACCATCGCATTAATCGCAAGCGCCCCCATCAGTTCGTCACTCACTCGCGCGGCGAATATGTGCGAGGCAACGTCCATACTCAGACGATCGACGGTTTCTGGTCGCTGCTGAAGCGCGGAATCATCGGTACGTTCCATAACGTCAGCCGCAAATATCTGCCGCTTTATGTTGCCGAATTCGAGTGGCGTTACAACAACCGGAACAACGAAGACATCTTCGGCCAAGCCATAGCGCTGTGCTGAGGCGTCATAGCCGAGGGAGGCGGGGACGTTCTCAGTGACATGAACACAAAGCCAAATACCCCCAGCAATCGACGCCACGCACCCGGCCACAAACAGGAACGCCCCCCTAATCCACCCCCACAGGCTGTCTCGGCTGCCGGCAAGCCAGCACATCCAGAAACCGGAGATAAGAGAGCCGAAACCGAGAGAGGTAAGAAGCACTGGCTCGAATATGCTACTGCGATATTTGCTCTGATTGCCGCAATAGGGGGCATAGCCGCAGCGACTTTCAGCGGGTATCAGGGATGGGTCGCCAGGGACACCGAAAAGCGTCAATTGCGGGCTTACGTCGTCGTAAATACAGCGGGTGCCATTATCACAAAAGAACTTGTCCTGCGTGTCGATGTGGAGATCAAGAATTCTGGCCAAACGCCAGCCTATGACGGCGAAGCTAGGACCAGAATAGTTCCCATTCAATCTGGCGATCCTGAGCCGCCTCTGGCCGTCGAGAATGTGCAAGCCGACACCTTCATAATCGGGGCCGGCGGAAGCGTCACTGCCGAACCGGAGATGCCGATCACCGCCGACGTAATTCCTGCTTATCAGAAGCTCGATCGTATAATTTATGTGGTCGGCAAGGTCACGTACTCGGACATCTTCGGATGCCGTCGCTATCTGATTTTCAAATATCGAGGCAAACGCTTCGACGGCGCCCACTGGATAATGGAACCCGTACCAGACGCTGAGCATGCAAACTAGCGCCGCGAATTTCAGCCTCACGGCACGTCACCGCGCCGTGAGATTTCGGGAGCCAAGCCATAGCGCTGTGCTGAGGCGTCGAAACCTAGGGAGGCGGGGACGCTCTCAGTAAGGTTGAATCCAAGACCACGGTGAGCAGCTTGATAGAGAGCGAAAAAGGCCAAAAGAAGAAGAACGGTCCCGACCGCTTGGAGCAACTCGTCTTCCTGCTCACCAAGCTTAAGCGCTGCGCCCAAGAGGCATATAGCTACCGCCGCGAGCAAGCATCCAAGGGCTGGACGCATTTGCTCCGCGTGTTGGCCTGCGACATTATTTGGCTGTTGTCCGTTCCCGTTAAGCTGTTCGCGTGGGCCTTCGGCACTCCGGCTCACGCAATGGCCTCTCTGACATTTCTCTACGTCATATTCGCTGGCGCCCAATGGAGGACCATGCGCTATCAGCTCGGAGAAATGCGATCGTCCTCGGTGCAGACTGGTAACACGATCAGCGCTCTGCAAGACCAAGCCCAAAGCCTGAAGCGTCAAGCTGATGTTATGATTGCCACCCAGCGAGCTTTCGTGATATTCGCTGGGCTTATAAGATCCAAGAGGCACGTAATCTCGGACAAGAGCGATGTTTTTGAACTCGTGCCGTCGTGGACCAATGCTGGAAATAGCCCGACCGTAGGGCTTAGGCTGTATGTTGGGAAACCCATAAACAAACCCGTAGTCAGCAAGACGGAGTTCGCTGTTGAACCACGCACAGTATTTGCTTCTCCCTCCCTCGGCCCTAAAGCCAGTTTGCAGGGCTCCGTTCGAGTGATCGAATTTCACGAGTTGCAAACCACCCTGGAGAACAAGGGGAGAATCTTCATATGGGGATGGGCTATTTACTATGACATTTTTCCCGACACTCCAGTTCATATCACCAGATTTTGCAGAACACTGACGCGCGGCTTCTATAACCCAACCGGAGAAATGACGGACACTGATGATGCTGTCTGCGACGGCGCTGCTGCTTATGATTGCACCGATGAGGAATGCCCAGCAGATGATGTCAAAGACATAGAGCGAGTGTCGGGAATACCCCAACATCCGTTGCCATCGCCGTGATACTGCGCCGGCCTGTCGCCCATTGCCTACACGAGACGGATCTCCGCTGTCAAGAGCGGCATAGTCGCCCTCCCGCAAGGGGAGGAGGAATATTCTCACCCAAGCTGCGCGCGCGCCGCCTTGGCCAGCTCGTCGGTTGTCGTGCGCCAGATGCCGGGGTGGCCAAGCGAGCGTGCCAGCGCCTCGCGCAGCCAACGGATCCGGTGGGCCTGGCCGGCGACGAACGGATGCAGCGTCAGGTTGAACACGGCGCCCCCTTCGGCGTGCAGGAACGCCATGCCTTCAGCGATACAGTCCGCCCAAACCGGCGGGGTCACGCGTCGCAGCCACATGCACTCCAGGTCGTTCCACTCCGGCTGTGGCGGCAACGCAAGCAGGGTGCGCCCGTCATAGGGACCGAGCAGATAGGGCCGATCGTCGTTCGCCCAATCTGTCGTATAGTCGAACCCCGCCTCGGCCAGGAAAGCCGGCGTTCGGGCGGACTCATTGAAGTCCTGGCCGCACCAGCCAATCGGCGCCATCCCGGTCGCCGCTGCCACTGCGTCGCGGCTTTCAGCGATCAGCGCCTGCTCCTCCGCTGCATCCATCAGGCTGCTGATACGCCGGGTCGCGAACGTTCCGTGCGCCATGAAACAGGCTCTCCGGCGCAGCAGCTCATCGACCAGCTCGGGATACCGGGTCGCCGCCGCGGCGCCCAACGCAACGCTCGGCACAAGCCCAAACGAATCGAGCACTTCCAGCACTCGGAAGATACCGACCCGCGCGCCGTATTCGCGCTGGCTCCAGGTCAGCCAGTCGGGGAAGAAGGCCCCGAGCGGCGAGACCATGCGCGGGTCGCGGCTGGCGCCGTCGGGTGGGTTCACCTCCCACACGTCCAGCATCAGCGTCACCATGAAGGCGACGCGTGCCCCGCCAGGCCAGGCGAAGCGCGGCGCATCTGGCAACGGCCGGAGCGCATAGTGCGCATGGTCCATGCCCGGCATGCGGTCAGCCATTGGCTGCCTCGCGCGCGGCCAGATGCGCCTCGATGGCAGGCAGGTGTTCGGCGGTGAACCAGTCGGCGATTGCACCCGCCGTGGTCAACCAGACACCGGGATGCGACAACACGTACTCCATCGCCGCCTGGAACGCCCGCACCCGATGCGGCTGACCGACCCAGTAGGGATGCAGCGCGATGCACATCACCCTGCCCTGCTCTGCCCCCTCGGCGTACACCGTGTCGAAGTAATCACGTATTTGCCTGGCGAACTCGGCGGCTTCCTCGCCGCGCCGGTGCAGAATCACGTCGTTCAGATCGACGGAGTAGGGCATCGAGATCAATCGTCCCGTGCGCGTCCGCAGCGGGAATGGCTGGTCGTCGTGATAGAGGTCGGCGACATAGTCGTAACCACATGCCGCCGCCAGCTCGAACGTCGCCAGCGTGTTGCTGATGGCCGGGCTGAACCAGCCGCGCAGCCGTCGCCCGGTCACACGCTGATGAATCTCGAGGCTCTCCTCCATTGCCGCCCGTTCTTCCGCTGGCGGGACGCTCCAGTGGTAGCGGGTGTTGTAGATGCCGTGCGACATGAATTCCCAGCCGCGCGCCTCCATGGCCTCGAGAATGGCGGGGTAGTGCTCGATCACCGCCATATTGAGGCTGACAGTGCACGGAATGCCGAGCGCGTCGGTGACTGCGAACAGCCGCCATAGCCCCACCCGGTTGCCGTAATCCCGCTGCGCGTACCCGAGCACGTCCGGATGCGGCGAACGGGGCCACGGATCGCGGACACGGACCGTCGCGGGCAGGTATTCGTAATGTTCGATATTAGGCACCACCCAGAGGGCGACCCGTGCTCCACCGGGCCATCGCAGTCGCGGGCGATGCAAGATCGGGGAATAGGCGACCGGATCGTGGTCCATAGGTTCTACCTCCTACCTCACGGATCCGTTCAGCACGCTGACGTGATGCTACGCGATGCCAACTGATCACTCATCGCGACATTTAACCTCAAATCCCATGCCTTGATTCGTTAGCAACCGAAAGGAATGAGACTGCGATGAACCGGACCATGAAACTTGTCCTGGTCGTCGGCGGGTTGGCGTTGCTCGCCGGCTGCGGCTCCAATGAACCGAACCGCGCTGCCGGAGGCGCCGGGGTTGGCGCTGGCACCGGCGCCGTTGTCGGCGCCATCGCCGGCCCGCCGGGGGCGGCCGTAGGCGCCCTGGTCGGCGCCGGCGTCGGCGCCGCAGGCGGCGCCGCCACGACCCCAAGCCAAGTCAATCTTGGCAAGCCAGTATGGAAGCAGCCGATGCATGTCGGCGACGCGCAGTACAACCCGCAATAGGACGGCGACCTGAAGCAGGGGTCAGGCAGAGCCTGCGACGTAAGTCTTCAGGCTTTCGACCTCGTGCTCTTGCTGCATAATGCGGGCTTTCACCACGTCGCCGATGCTGATCACGCCGACCAGAGCACCTCGGTCGAGTACGGGCATGTGACGAAACCGGCCGACCGTCATCTCGTGCATCGCCTGCGCCACAGTGGTGTGCGGGGTGGCGGTCTTGAGCGCCCGGGTCATGAGCTGCCCGGCGGTCATATCTAGTGTGCGCGCGCCGTTGGCAGCGAGGCTGCGGACGATGTCCCGCTCGCTCACGATGCCGAGAAGCTGATCCGCGCTGTCCTGCACAAGGGCGGCGCCGATCCGCTTTTCCGCGAGGATCTGCGAGACCTCTGCGATGGTCGAGGTCGGCGTGACAGTGACGACTTGACGGCCTTTGTGTTTCAGGATTGCCGCGACGGTCATAGCCTCGTTCCCCTTTGGCTGTCTTTCGGGGCTGAGCATGCGCCCTGGATACGCGGCAGAGCAAAAAACAGCCGTGCAGTGCAGCAATTTCCGCCGCCAGAGCCGATTTTGCCCACGTATTCAGGCTCCAGCCGCGGCAGCGGCTTCCGAACGATGGCCGGTCTGGTGGAAGTAGTTGGCCCGGTAGAACGTCAGGATCAGGTCCCGGTACACAGCCGGCGGATAGCGCGGCGGATTGTCGGAGCCGATACAGGACGGCAGGGGTTCGATCACGGCATCGGGGTTCGGGCTGTGGAAATAGGCGATCGAGTAGCGGTCGGTTCCTGATTCGTTGAGCACGCCATGCGGTGTGGAAAGAAACCGGTCATTCGACCAGCGACGCATGATATTGCCGAGATTGATCAGGAATGTCCCCGGGATCACCGGCGGGGGGGAACCATTCGCCGGACGGCAGGCGCACGGCAAGGCCGGGCACATCGGTGCGCGCCAACGCGGTCATGAAGCTGTTGTCGGTGTGCGGCGCCTGGCCGAACAGGTTTTCCTCGTCCGGGTCCTGCGGCGGGTAGTGCAGGAACCGCAGGTTGGCGTGCGCCTCGTTCGCGAAGAAGGAGGCGGAGAAATCCGCCGGCATGCCGAGGGCGACCGCGAAGGGCGGCAGCATGCGGTCGCACATGGAACCAAGAGCGTGGAAATACGCCATCATGTCCTCGCGCAATCCCGACATGCCGTCCGGCCATTGGTTGCGACCGCGCAGTGCGCGACCGGCGAGCACGTCCGGATGGTCCAGACCGCGATCGTGGCTGATGAAGAAGCTCTCGTTCTGATTGGGCCGCGTCGCCTTGTGCACCGTTGATGCGCCCTGCACCGAGGCGTTCATCGGCAGGTAGCCGATGTTGTTCTGGTTCAGCCTGAGCGCGAGCTTCGTCTCCAGCCGCAGGGCATGAAAGCGGCGAGAAGCGGCGAAGGCGCGGTCGATCACCGCCTGATCGACGCCGTGGTTTGCGTAGAAGAAACCGACATGTTCGCAGGCGTGCTTGACCTGGGCGGCAAGCGTCGTGATTGCGCCCGGTTCGCCGGCGAAATAGGGGCCATAGTCGATGACCGGGATCTTGCTTGCGGCCTCGGCGAAATTCGTGACCATGTGCTGCTTGAAGAGATGCATCCCTCGCCTCCTCCCCCCGCCGAAAGCGCCAATTTGACCACAGGTGAGACGCCGCCGCCAATTCTGGATTGCCAGGGGATATCAACCGCAGGAAACTCCGCCACGTCGAATCCACGAACGAGGTTCCGTCCGATGACCCGGTTCGCGTTGCTCCTGGTGGCGCTCTCTCTAGCGGCCGTCGCGTTGCCGACGATCTCGGAGGCGCAGATCAATCCGTTCCAAAGCTCGCGCACCGGTCTGCGCGGAGACGACTTGACGTTGATGAGTGCTGCTGCCTCGCAGCTTTATCAGCAAGACACGGTCACCAATGGTGCCGAAGACCATTGGTCAAATCCGAAGACTGGCAACAGCGGCACCGTGACGGTGCTACAGAGCTTTGAGAAGGCCGGGATGGCGTGCAGGAAGGTTCGATACGTCATCCGGCTGCGTCACGTCACAGGACAGCGCATCTACACCGTGAATTGGTGCAAGACGGCTTCCGGCGAGTGGAAGATAGCGTGAATCAACGGCGGCAGTGTCGCCGGCCAGATCCAGCGATCCGCCGCAAAGAGCCACGAATTCGCGGCAGGTTCATCAAGGTTGGCGGCAGCTACCCCGGTCTACAATGCTGATCGGCGCGCATTACAGTGCGTTGCGGCCACGGTACGGTACCAACGGCACCTTCGGATTTAGAGCACGATCGTTTCAGGTTGACGCATACCCTGCCTCGCTGATAAAGTTGCGGCATTCCGCTGCTGTCAACTCCTTCAGCAACGCACCGACCGCGCGTTCAACCTCCTCGAGGCTTCGAGCATTCGCTTTGCGCAGAAGCGTCTTCAGCTTCGAAAACGCCTGTTCAATCGGGTTCAGGTCCGGGCTGTAGGGCGGCAGATAGAACAGCTTGGCACCGGCCGATCGGATGGCACGCCGGATCGCCGGATCTTTGTGGCTGCTGAGGTTATCCATCACCACGATGTCGCCTGGTTTCAACGTCGGGACGAGGAATTGCTCGACCCAGGCGAGGAAGCTTTCGCCGTCAATCGGTCCATCGAACACGCAGGGGGCGACGAAATCGTTACAGCACAGGCCGGCGACGAAGGTGAGCGTCTTGCGCGGTCCGTGCGGGACCTTCGCGACCAGTCGCTGACCCCGCGCACAGCGGCCATGTAAGCGCGTCATGTTGGTCTTCGCCCAGGTCTCATCAACGAAGATCAGCCGCGCCGCAGAGACGGTGCCCTGTCGCTCCTTCCACTGCCGGCGCCGGCGGGCAACGTCGGCGCGATCCTGTTCGCTGGCGCGCAGGCTTTTTTTTGAAACTGAGACCGACGTGGTCGAGGAAATGCCACACGCCGTAATAGCTGACCGTGACGCCGCGTGCGGTCAGCTCAGCCAGCAGTTCGCGACCAGTGATGTCGGGTTTCTCGACCACCCGGGCGCGGATCCACGCCTCCTCGGCGGTCAGCGCGAACGGCTTTTTACCGCCCATCGGCAGAGCCGCAGGACTGCCGGTGCTGCCGCCCGCTTGCTCCAGCGGATCGCCGAGGAGTGGCTGACGGCGAAGCGCTTGGCCGCTTCCGCCCGGCTCATGCCGCCAGCTACCGCAGCGACCACCCGTTCGCGTAAGTCCAGTGAATAGGGAGCTCCCATGCATGGCTGGCCTCCAGTCCAGCCAGCATCTTCAATCAGAAACCTTGCCGCGCCGGAATCCCCCCGCCTGCCGATTCGGCTTCAAGCGATCATGCTCTAGTTTTCGGTCGTTTGTGTGACACGCATAAGGCTGAGGGCACGAGCCAGCAATTCTATGGCTCGGCGGCGAAACCAACCAATGGGCGCCGCTGATCTATGATGGGACGGTTAATGTCGAGCCGCCGCACGATCCAGACTATCGTCGGCGACAACGGTGCGAGCGCCGGAGGGCGGCTTCAATGGCTTGTTCAATGAGATGTTCTATTTTAATGGTGTTCCCGAGCCGATCGAGCTTCAACTTTAGCGCATCGACCTGCTCGGCGGACCGATGACGTATAGCCACTACGCTGCGGGTTGGGCCGTCGCGGGCGATTCGCCATTCACCTGGACGAAGCAGGTTGCAAGCAGTTATGGCGGCACGCGCAACCCGCTGGTCGTGCACTGGCCGAACGGGATCAAGGCGAGGAACGAAATCCGTTCGCAATGGCATCATGTAGTGGATGTTGCGCAGACGATCCTGGAGGCGGCGGGTCTCCCGCAGCCGAAGTCGGTCAACGGCACCGAGCGAATCCCAATGCAGGGCGTTAGCACGACCCCCACGTGCCTGACCGGCATCTGACACAGTACTTTGAAATTATCGGAAACCTCGTCAATAACCTTAATAGGAAAGGAATCTAACGCTATACCTTCCCCCTGCGCGGAACGTGCATACGTGGTTTCCTCTGGAATTGTCTCATCACATGATCCGACGTGCAACATGCAGCGAAATGAGACGCTGACGAGAGTAGGCCGCATTCATGATGACTGGAAAGCCGAGCCCATCCGCTTCCGCAAGCGGGCTCCGAACCGAGGGTTGCCACGCGGAGTGCAGCGGGCAAGTTCCCTGAGTTGTCTCACCACGTCCGCCGGTCCTTTCCCGTCTAGTTGAACGTGCTTTTAATCGTTACCGTCGCCGCAGTACGACCGGTTGTTCGTCCCGCAACGACGGATGGTGAACCAGCGGCGGAAGCGTCGCCGGCCAGACCCAACGCTCCGGCGCGAACAGCATCCGCATGTGGGGAATCGGGCAGTCGAAGGGCGGGCCGCCCTCCGCTCCGGTCTGCATGAACAGAACGAACAGCGCCCCGCCGGAGCGCAACCACTGCGCGAGGAGCTGCTCGTAGTCCGGCACGCGATCTGGCGGCAACGCACATAGACAGGTCTGGTCGTACACCGCATCGAACGGTTCGGCCGGTTGCCACGCGAACAGGTCCGCTTCGACCACGCAGCCGCTCGAGCCCAGTTGCGTCCGCTGCGCCTCGACGGCTGTGGGTGCCACGTCCAGCACCGTGATGTCGAACCCGGCCGCGGCGAGCGCCGCCGGTTCGGCGCTTCGGCCGGCGCCCGGGACCAGGATCCTGCAGGGCGCAAGCTCGCCCGACTGGCGCCAGGCAACGAAGGCCGGATTGAGGGTCGGGCGTTCCCAGCGAGTGGTCCCAGCCTGGTACCGGCTCTCCCAGTCGATGACCCGGGTCTCGCTCATTCGACCTGCTCCGGCAGGCGCATCCACCCGGGAATGCGGGGGATCAGCGATGCCTCACCACAGACGAGCCGCTCGCGTAAGGCCTCCAGCCGGAGCACGGCGAGCCCGAGCCCGTCGCGGCCGGAGCGCATGGTGCCGACTTCCGCGCCATCACGCATAACCGGGGTTCCAGGCGCGGGAAGCGGACCCTCGACTTCGACCGGGACCAGCCGCCGCTTTACCAGGCCGCGGTACTTCGTCCGTGCCGTGAGTTCCTGGCCCATGTAGCAGCCCTTGGTCCAGGAGATGCCGGACAGCTCGCCGAACCCAGCCTCCAGCAACACGGTCTTCTCCGCCTCCAGGTCGCGCGACCCGTCGGGCAGACCTAGCGCCAGACGATGCCGATCCCAGTCATCCGCAGTCGCCGTGACTTGCAGCGGTTCGCTCGCTAGGACGCGGCAGCCTGCCTCGGGCAGCCGTGGATCGGGTGCGGCGATCCCGCCGGAGGTCCACGCGCCGTCCCAGGCGGCGTACACCGACAAGTCATCCCGAGCGGAAATCGCGACCTTGGAGCGCAGACGAAAGCGCGAAAGGCGCTGCACCAAAGCCGGAAGCTGCGTCCGCTCGACATCGAGCAGCAGCCGGTCCGGCTCGGCCAAAATGAAGAAATCCGCGAGCCACTTGCCCTGCGGCGTCAGCAACGCGGCCCAGACCGCACAACCTGGCTGCGCCTCGGTCACATCGTTGGATACCAGGCCTTGCAGGAACGTCACGCGGTCATCGCCGCCGACTTCGATCACGCCCCGTTCGGGCAGATGCGCCAATCGTGTCATGTGTGCAAGTTGGTCGCTGCGGTGCGACCCCTCAAGCGGCGGCATCCGCATGGCTCGGCACCCTGCGCCGCCGGCCGCGCCACTCGGTGCCGAGCGCCATGACCACGGTGATCAGCATGAACACCGCCGAGGAGTAGAACACCCAGCGCGGCGCCCCTCGGTCCATGATCCAGCCGCCCAGCATGGGTCCGATCGTGCCGCCGATATTGAACCCAGTGGTGACGATACCGAATACCCGGCCGGCCGCGCCGGGCGGTGCGGCGGCGCGCACCATCATGTCGCGGGAGGGCGCGATCATGCCGGAGAGGAAGCCGGCCGATCCCATTGCGGCGATCAGCGCCACGGCGTTGAGCGGCACGGTGCCGATCAGGAAGACGATCGTCGCGGTGGCCGCGAACGCCGCAGCCGCCACCTCGCCGTGCCGGCGTGTCATGTCGGCAATCACGCCGCCCGCCAGCACGCCGATCGCCGTCGCTGTCAGGAACGCCGACAAGGCGCCGTTCGCGACTACCAGAGGCACCGCATACAGCGCCTTCAAGGCGACGACGGAAAAGTTGGTCAGCGCGCCGGTCGAGAGGCTGAGCAGCGCGAAGAACGCCGTCAGGCTGATGATGGTTGGGCTCAGCAGCCGCGCGATCGGAAGCCGCGCTGCCGGGGCGGAGCCACCGGTGACCGCACGTGGCAGCGGCGCGGTCACAGCGTCCAGCCAGCCAGAGAACGCGAGCAGCACGGCGACGGCGAGACCGATCGATGCGGCGACAAAGAGCGCGGCGCTGAGCCCGGCATGGGTGCTGACCACCAGCATCACCGGCGGTGCAAGCGCTCCGCCGAGGTATCCGGCAAAAGTATGGAACGAGAATGCTCGCCCGACGCGCGCCGGCTCGACGGCGGCACCGAGGATGGCGTAGTCCGACGGGTGATAGACCGCGTTGGCCATGCCGAACACAACCGCCGCCACCATCAGCACGGCGTAGTGTGGATACAGGCCGAAGCAGCCGAAGGCCGCGCTGGAGAGGCAGAGACCGCCGATCAGCATGCGCCGCGAGCCGACGCGGTCCACCAACCAGCCGACCGGCACCTGGACCAACGCCGAAGCAACGTTGGCGAGCGTGATCGCCAGCCCGAGCCGGACGAAATCCACTCCGAGCCGCTGGTGCAACAGCGGAAACAGCGGCACCAGGACGAGGCCGTGGAAATGGCTGACCAGATGGGCGGCGCAGACGAGCCCGAGGGTCTTCACCTCGGGGGCTCGTCCGGATACGGTTGGAGTCATGCAGGCTGGCAGCGGAAGCCGTCCCCCCAGCTTGTGAACCGGACAGCGGACGGCGACGGGAAATGCGCGGTGCAGCACAGCGTGCCAGATTCGCAGGCGCGCGTCAGGAAGCTCCGCCGGGTGAGCGCGGCCTGCTTTGGGTCGGTGTCGGCGCGCATGGAAAGCTCCGGATACCGCGCCTGGATCGGCGAGTGGATCAGATCGCCGGTCAGGATCGCATCCTGGCCGCCGCGGCCGAGCAATACAGCGAAATGATCCGGAGTATGGCCGGGCGTGGGCAGCAGGCGCACATGGTCGTCCAGCACATGCTCGCTGGTGACGAAATCGGCCCGCTTCGCTTCGACGATCGGGATCACGCTGTCAGCGATGCAATTGATCGGCGTCTTGGCATGCTGATCGGCCCAGTAGGCGTATTCGCGTTCCGAGAACAGGTAACGCGCGTTGGGGAAGGTCGGCACCCAGCGTCCGTTGTCCAGCCTCGTGTTCCAGCCGACGTGATCCACGTGCAGATGCGTGCACATGACGTAGTCGATGTCGCCCACCGTCAGCCCGGCGGCCGCGAGCCCACGCAGCCAGGTATCGTCCGACTTCATGTGCCACGGCGGACGCGTGGCACGATCCTTATCGTTTCCGATGCAGCTATCGACCAGGATGGTGTGGTGCGGCGTGCGCACGACATAGGACTGGAAGCATAGCACCAGCTTGCCGGTGGCCGGGTCAAGCGCCGCCGGCTCCATCCACTCGCGGTTTTCCTCGAGCACCTCGAGGGTCAGACCTGGAATGAACTCGAACGGGTCGGTGAACGGGATTTCCTGCTCGACGATGCGGTGAATGGTCAGCTCGCCGACGGTAATCGTCGCGCTCATGGCAGGCTCCGTAGGGTGTTTCCTGGCCCGGATGTTAGAGCGATTTGATGGCGGCTGGAAACGCCCAGCCCCCTGTACCTCTCCCGCGCTGCGGGAGAGGTCACCCGCCGTTGCCGCGGCGGGTGAGGGCGCCGGGGCTCCCGAGACCCCCAGTTCGCTGCGCGAACCGACCTCTCCTCAAGTGCGGGAGGAGTTGCTGACTACGCCGGCCGAATCTCCAGCCCAGTCAGTCCGTCGGCTAGCACATCGCGCAGATCATCGGCGGCGAGCGCAACGCAGCCAGCCGTTGGCGCATAATCGGGGCGCGCCACATGCAGAAAGATGGCCGAGCCCCGCCCGCGCACGACCGGCGCATCGTTCCAGCCAAGCACGCCCAACACATCATAGAGCCCGTCCGCCCGCCACAACTCCTCGCAACGCCCCCGGTGCGGCAGGCGGACCATGTGGTTGTAATCGGCATGGATTGCGTCGTCGCACCAGCCGTCGTCCGGGGCGATCGGCTCGATCGGCGCGGCGCAATTCGGCGGCGGCACGCGGTCGGCGCGATAAAGCACACGCCGCAGCGGCAGCACCCCGGCAGGCGTGGCGCCATCGCCCTCCTGCTTGTCGCCGCGCACCCCGCCCCGCCCGAGGGCAACGCGGAATGTCCGCCCGCCCGCGATCAGCCGGCCATCCGGCAGGACGACCGCTCGCATCCGTTCAGTCCAGCAGATGTCCGAATCGCCGCGCCTTGGTCGCAAGATACTGGTCGTTCACGCCATTCGGTGGGAAGGCGTGCGGCTCGCGAGCGACCACCTCGATCCCGCATGCCTCCAGCGCGGCGACCTTATCGGGATTGTTGGTCAACAGCCGGATGCGGCGGACGCCGAGTTGCTGCAGCATGGTCGCGGCGACCAGGAAATTCCGCTCGTCCGCCCCCCAACCGAGCGCCCGGTTGGCGTCCAGCGTATCGAACCCGCGGTCCTGCAGGGCGTAGGCGCGCAGCTTGTTCACCAGCCCGATGCTGCGCCCCTCCTGCGCGAGGTAGAGCAGCACCCCCGCCCCTTCCCCGGCCATGCGCCGGATCGCGCCTTTGAGCTGGGCGCCGCAGTCGCAGCGAAGACTGCCCAGCAAATCGCCGGTGAAGCATTCGGAATGCAGCCGGACCAGAGGAGCCTCCTGCGCCTCCGGCGCGCCCACGACGATGGCGAGGTGCTCGAACCCGCCATCCTCAGTCCGGAACGCGACGATCCGTGTGTCGGCCGCTGAGTTCGAGCGGCGCCACGGCCTCGGCAACCTTGCGGAGCCCGGCCGCCGCGGCGGGCCGATAGGCCAGCACATCGTCCGCCTCCACGGCGAGAATCCCCTGGCGTGCCGCCTGCTCGGCCGTGGGAGGCCCAGCCGGGGCGCACAGCACTGCCGGCAGCAGCCGGGCCAGCTTCATCAACTCCAGCGCCGCGGCCGCGGATGCAGGCACTGTCGTCGTTTCCGGATGCAACGGAAGCGACTGGTCTTCGGTGGGGTCGGCAATGCTGTGCAGCGCCTCGGGCGCCAGCAGCGCCTCTGGAAGCCGGAGCGCGACCGCCGGGCCTGCCTGCTCGATCGGCCGGTGCAGCACCGAAGCTGCCCGCACCGGAGCCAGCAGCAGCACAGGAGGTTCCGGCGTCAACGCAGCCAGCTCATCCAGTCCCCGCGGCCCAGCCGTTTCCGCCGCCAGCAGAACAAGCGGCGCGGCGCCGGCGAGCAGCACAGGAGATCCCCGACGCAACTCGGCACCGGCACGATGAACGGTGCGCAGGCGCGCCATCGGCAACCCGCTCTGTGGCGGTGAGCCGGAGGGCGGGGCAGGCAGTGCATCCAGGGCAGCTGATGTCCGCGTCACTGTTCGATCACGATAAAGCGAAATGAAGCTGGCCTATTTTCGTCACTATTCACCCCGACGCTACTAGCAGGTCACCTGCGCGAGGCCAGCAGGCCGCGAGCCGCGGACCATCGGGCGAGGGAGTATATGGCGGATCGAGTCGACTGTCGCGGACGGGTTCACGGCGATGTGAGCAGCATTCGGGGCGCTGCGCCAGCCCTGGTGGTTCTACAAGCGTGATGGCATCCAATGTACCCCCGGCGTGTACCGGCGAGTCGTCCCGCCGTGCCCCGCCGGATCACCCAGTCGCTGGGGCGTGCTCCTGGCGCGCCCGGCACTTGCGAAGGATAAGAAGCAATGTCGAGTGAACGACCAATCCTGATCGTGGACGATGACCATGACCTCCGCCTGACCTTGGCCGAGCAACTGGCCGTCGATGGCGAGTTCACCTCGGTCGAGGCGGCGACGCTGAGCGACGCCGAGCAACAGCTTGCCAGCAAGGACGCCCGGTTCGATGCGATTATCCTGGACGTCACCCTGCCGGACGGTGACGGTCGGGACTTCTGCATGAAGCTGCGCCGCCAGGGGCACAAGATGCCGGTGATCATGCTCACCGGTTCCGACGCCGAAACCGACGTCGTGAGAGGACTCGATTCTGGCGCCAACGATTACATTGCCAAGCCGTTCCGGCTGAACGAGTTGCTAGCACGGCTGCGTGCCCAGCTCCGCATCTTCGAAAACAGCGAGGACGCGGTGTTCACCATCGGCCCGTACACGTTCCGTCCGTCGGCGAAGCTGCTGCAGGAGCCGATGAAGAACCGCCGCATCCGGTTGACGGAGAAAGAGGCAGCCATCCTCAAGTTCCTCTACCGGGCTGGCGATCGGGCGGTCGCCCGCCAAGTGCTCCTGAACGAGGTCTGGGGCTATAACGCCGCAGTCACCACCCACACGCTGGAGACGCATATCTATCGGTTGCGCCAGAAGATCGAACCCGATCCGGCAAATGCCCGCCTGCTGGTGACCGAAGGCGGCGGCTACCGCTTGGTTCCCGAGGGCGTGCCGGCAGCCTCGGTGCCAGCCTGAGAGACGCGTGGAGAACGAACTCTACTGGCAGGACATCCTGCTCTGGTCGGAGCGCCAGGGCGAGTTACTGCGCCGTGCCGCCCGCGGTGAGCGGGTGGAGGGCGTGGACTGGGACCACGTCATCGAGGAGGTCGAGGACGTGGGTCGATCAGAGCTGCATTCGGTCGAGAGTCTGCTGCGACACGCCATGATTCATGTGCTCAAGGCGGTCGCGTGGCCGACTGCCGGGCCATGCGAGCATTGGCGTTCGGAGGCACTCGGACTCTTGGCCGACGCGGAAGAGCGCTTCTCGCCGTCAATGCGGCAGTGGATCGGCTGCGACGAGTTGTATCGCAAGGCTCTGAAGCAGGTGCGCGCGATCACCATAGACGGTCAGCCGCGTGGTTCGCTGCCGGACGAGTGCCCGTTCACGCTCGACGCCCTGCTTGCGGGTGACAGGGATGCGCTGGAAGCACAGCTCCGCGACGCGCTACAGGCTCAGCTCCACGCACACCGGCACGTGGTCTGATCCCTGCGGCCAGTCCCGTGCATCTTTCAGTACGATCTGCCGATGCAGCGCGCCGGCCAGGTCGGGCGTGACCCAGATATGGTCGAGTCGTCGGCCTCGGTCGGAGGCCCGCCAATCCCAGTTGCGGTACGACCACCACGTGTAAAGCTTTTGGTCGGCCGGCACGAAATGCCTGAGGGCATCAACGAAGCCGGTATGGAGCCATGCGGTCAGGCCCTCGGTCTCCGGCGGCGTGTGACTGACGATCTTCAGAAGCTGCTTGTGGCTCCAGACATCATGTTCGAGCGGTGCGATGTTGAGGTCGCCCACCAGCACGGTGCGGGCGAGCCCGGTGCGCGCAGCGAACCACATGCGCGTCTCGGCGACGAAGTCGAGCTTGTGCGCGAATTTCGGATTCTGCGCGCGATCCGGCACGTCGCCGCCAGCGGGCACGTAGAAATTGTGCAGCTCCATGGGGCCGCCCGGCGCATCGAGCAGAACCGACAGATGCCGGCAGTCGCCCTTGGCGCACCAATCCGGGGCGAGCGACACCACCTCGACAGGGCGTCGTGAGAGAATGGCTACCCCGTTGTAGCCCTTCATGCCGCGGAACGCGACGAACGGGTAACCGAGCTGGCCGGGTGCATCCGCGGGAAACAGCTCATCCGGCACCTTCGTCTCCTGAAGGCAGATCACATCCGGTGCCAGTGCATCGGTCAGCGCCTTGAGCAACGGCAGACGCAGCCGCAGCGAGTTGATGTTCCAGGTAACAATTCGCAAGCTATGATCCGCCCTCGATTCCGAGCGGTGAACGATACCGGGCTGCCCACCGGCTGAACAGCGCGACCGTGAACCGACCTGGTCGCCACACGTTGGCATCTCGATGGCAGGCTGCCATTCGCGTGACTGACCGAGGGAGAGGCGAAGAGGCTGCGCGGACCGGCAGCTCACCCCAACTCCGCGGATTGTGAGGTTTGCTCTGGCGAGTCTCCGCACATGTTGCGTGGGCGGCAATTCTAGGAGTTGGCGGAGGACATGGCGCCCAAGATCTACCACATGCATCCGCTGGTCGCCGGACCGCTTGCCGAGTGGCCGCGCCATCTCGCCAGATGCCGTGCCATGGGCTTCGATTGCGTCGGTTCGGCGCCGATGTTCGCCCCCGGCCGTGACGGCGACATTTTCCTCTCCGCCAACCACGAGGCATTGCATCCGGCGCTGGGATGGGATGGCCCGGCCGACGCGGGCATTGCCCGCCTGGCGGACGACTGCGCCCGCCACGAGCTACGGCTGATCCTCGATCTCGTTCCCGATCGGGTGGCGATCGATGCCACCATCCGGGCACGGCAGCCTGACTGGTTCGAGGCGGACGCTGCCAGCGCCGAACCGCCCGATCCGCGCCACAAGCCGCGCTCGCGCGACGCCGCGGAGACGCGTTATGACGCCGGCAACTCGGCCGGCCAGCTCGGCGCCTGGTGGGCCGAGCGGCTCACCCGGCTTGCGCGCGCCGGCGCCGCCGGCTTTCGGTGCCTCAACCCGCACCATGTCCCGCCGGCGATCTGGCGCCACATCATCGCGGAGGTGCGGGGCTCGGCAACCGAAACGCTCTTCATCGCCTGGACACCTGGACTCGAGCGCGCCGCCGTCGCGCGCCTGGCTGGCTTGGACTTCGACTTCGTCGTCTCCTCGCTCGCCTGGTGGGACGTGCGGGCAAGCTGGCTGTGCGACGAGGCAGAGACGCTCAGGCAGGTCGCGCCCCGCATCGCGTCGCCCGAGCCTTCGTTTACCGATCGGCTGGCACCGCGTCTTGATCCCGAGGCCGATGTCGCGGCTGCCTATCGCCGGGCGTTGCGCCTTGCGGCTGCCACCGCCAGCGGTCTGTTCGTGCCTATGGGGTTCGAATACGCCACCCGCCGCGCGTTCGATCCTGTGCGCGCGGCACCGCAGGATTTCGAGCAGGCCCGGCAGGAGGCGCGCAGCGACCTGAGTGAGGAGATCCGGGCAGCGAACCGACTTACCGACGAGATCGCCGCCCTCGGCATAGATGGCGAAATGCGGCCGCTGACCGGGCCGGAATCAGAAGTGACCGCACTGTTGCGCGCTGATGCGCCCGATGTGCGGCAGGCGAACCACGCGCTGGTGGTGGTGGCCAATCCCGCATTGACCCGGACGGCGCGGCTCGACTTTCCGCTGCTGCATCTGCCGGCGACCGCGGGGGCGGCATTCGGGCCGCCCGCTCGCGCGGACGGCGAGCTTGATCTGCGCTCCCCGCTCGCGCCCGGCGAGGTGCGCGTCTTTCGGTATGACCGCGCTCCGCCGGTCGCCATGCCGCGGAATGGCGGTGCCGCGGCCGCAGTCGAGGCAGCTGCGGCGCCGCGCATCGTCATAGACGCAGTTGCACCCGCTGTAGATCACGGACGCTTCGCCGTGAAGCGCCTGGCCGGCGATGCCGTCACCGTCTCGACGGATATATTCGCCGACGGGCACGACGGCACTGAGCGCCGCGCTACTGTGGCGCGCCGCCGATGAAAGCGACTGGCAGCGCGAGCCGATGCGGCCCACGGTCAACGATCGCTGGGAGGCGAGCTTCACCCCTGTCCGCGTCGGCCGTCACTCTTTCACCATCGAGGCCTGGTGGGATGAGTGGCGGACGTTGCGACGCGATCTGGTACGCAAGCGCGAGGCGGGGCAGGATGTTGCGGCTGAAATCGAAGAGGGCTTGCAGCTTCTGCGCCGGATCGCCACTAACCCGGCGAGTGCCGGAGTACGGGCGACGCTGCAGCGACTGGACGGGGCCTCCGCTGCTGACCGGATCGACATACTAATCGCCGAAGAGACTCTGGCAGCGGTCGATGCCGCGGAGCACCGCCCCTTCGCAGTCCGCCACGCCGAGCTGCCGCTCGACGCCGACCGTGCGCAGGCGGAGTTCGCGAGCTGGTATGAAATGTTCCCGCGCTCGGCAACGCGGGATCCCGCTCGGCACGGCACGTTCGACGATGTGATCGCCGCCCTGCCGCGTATCCGCGATCTGGGTTTCGACGTGCTGTATTTCCCGCCGATCCATCCGATCGGTCACACCAACCGCAAGGGGCGCAACAACAGCCTGAAGGCCGAGCCGGACGACCTGGGCAGTCCCTATGCGATCGGCGACGAGACCGGCGGGCACGACGCGATCCTCCCGGCGCTTGGAACAATGGAGGACTTTCGCCGGCTGCTTGCTGCGGCGTGGGAGCATCGGTTGGAGATCGCGCTCGATTTCGCCATCCAATGCTCGCTCGATCATCCGTGGATCAAGCAGCATCCGCAGTGGTTCCGCTGGCGCCCGGACGGTTCTGTGCGCTATGCGGAGAACCCACCGAAGAAGTACGAGGACATCGTCAATGTCGATTTCTACGCGCCAGCCGCGATCCCCAACCTTTGGCTGGCGCTGCGCGACGTCGTGCTGTTCTGGGTTGACCACGGTGTGCGCATCTTCCGGGTGGACAACCCACACACGAAGCCGCTGCCGTTCTGGGAATGGATGATCGCCGACATGCGCGCCAGGGATCCCGGCGTCATTTTCCTTTCCGAAGCCTTCACCCGACCGAAGCTGATGTATCGCCTGGCGAAGGTTGGTTTCACTCAGTCCTATACGTATTTCACGTGGCGCAACTCCAAGCAGGAGATCATGGAGTACCTGACCGAACTTAATTCGCTGCCGGTGAGCGAATTCTTCCGTCCAAATTTCTTCGTCAATACACCCGACATCAATCCGTATTTCCTGCAGACCTCGGGCCGCGCAGGCTTCCTGATCCGGGCGGTGCTGGCGACCACGTTGTCCAGCCTGTGGGGGATGTATTGCGGCTTCGAGTTGTGCGAAGCGGCGCCGCTGCCCGGACGAGAGGAGTACCTCGATGCCGAGAAATACCAGATCCGGGTGCGCGACTGGGACGCGCCCGGCAACATTGCGGCCGAGATCGCCGCGCTCAACCGTATCCGCCGCGCCAACCCGGCGCTGCAATCCCATCTCGGCATGAGATTCTACAACGCCTTCAACGATCAGGTGCTGCTCTATGGCAAGATGGCGCCTGACAGCCGCGCGATGGTGCTGGTGGCAGTGAGCCTCGATCCTCATCACGTGCAAGAGGCAGGGATCGAGGTGCCGCTGTGGGAATGGGGGCTGCCTGACAGTGGATCGCTTGCTGCCGAGGACCTTGTGCGCAACCATCGGTTCACCTGGTTCGGCAAGAACCAGACCGTGCGCCTGGACCCCGCCGAAATGCCGTTCTGCATCTGGCGCGTCGGCCCGGTAGGGGCGGCGGCATGAACGTCCCACTGTCCACGCCGCTGCCCCTTGCCGCTGTCCAGTCGGCCGAGGACGACCGCCTGTGGTACAAGGACGCGGCCATCTATCAGATCCATGTCAAGTCTTTCTTCGATGGCGATAACGACGGCGTTGGCGATTTTCCCGGTCTGCTGTCGAAGCTCGACTACATCGCCTCGCTCGGGGTCACCGCGATCTGGTTGCTGCCGTTCTATCCCTCGCCCCGCGTGGATGACGGCTACGACATCAGCGATTACCGTGGCGTTCATCCCGACTATGGTACGCTGCCGGATGTAAAACGCTTCATCGCGGCGGCGCATGCCCGCGGCATCCGGGTGATCACCGAGCTGGTTATCAACCACACCTCGGACCAACACCCGTGGTTTCAGCGCGCGCGGCTGGCGAAGCCCCGCACGTCGAATCGCGACTTCTACGTGTGGTCCGATACGGATCACAAATATGCCGGCACACGCGTCATTTTCCTGGACACTGAGCGATCAAACTGGACCTGGGACGAGACTGCCGGCGCATATTATTGGCATCGCTTCTATTCGCATCAGCCTGACCTCAATTTTGACAATCCGCGCGTACTCAAGGAAGTGCTCGCGGTAATGCGCTATTGGCTTGCCATGGGCGTCGACGGGCTGCGCTTAGATGCGGTGCCCTACCTGGTCGAGCGCGAAGGCACCAGCAACGAGAATCTGCCGGAGACTCATGCCGTGCTGCGGAAAATCCGCGCCGAGGTCGATGCGTCGTTCCCCGATCGCATGCTGCTGGCCGAGGCCAATCAGTGGCCGGAGGATACCAAAGAGTATTTCGGTAGCGGGGACGAATGCCACATGGCGTTCCATTTCCCGCTGATGCCACGTATGTATATGGCGATCGCCCGCGAGGACCGGTTTCCGATCACCGACATCCTGCGCCAAACTCCCGATATTCCGGCAACATGCCAGTGGGCCATCTTCCTACGCAATCACGACGAGCTGACCCTAGAGATGGTCACCAATTCCGAGCGCGACTATCTTTGGGAGACTTATGCGGCCGACCGTCGTGCCCGACTCAATCTCGGCATTCGCCGCCGGCTCGCGCCGTTGCTGGAGCACGACCGACGGCGCATCGAGCTGATGAATTACCTATTGCTGTCGATGCCCGGGACGCCGGTGATCTATTACGGCGACGAGATCGGCATGGGTGACAACATCCATCTCGGCGACCGCAACGGAGTGCGCACGCCGATGCAGTGGTCGCCTGACCGCAATGGCGGTTTCTCCCGCGCCGATCCGGCTTCCCTGGTGCTGCCGGTGATCATGGACCCGCTCTACGGCTACGAAGCGGTCAACGTGGAGGCGCAGACCCGCGACCCCCACTCGTTGCTGAACTGGACGCGTCGCGTGCTGGCGGTGCGCCGCCAGCACCGCGCGTTCGGTCGCGGCGACTTCCGGCTGCTGTATCCGAAGAACCGAAAGATTCTCGCGTATCTGCGCACTTATCGTGAAGAGACGCTGCTGTGCGTTGCGAATCTTGCCCGTACGCCGCAAGCGGTGGAGCTTGATCTAACGGAATTCGCCGGACGTTACCCAATCGAACTGGACGGCACGTCGGTGTTTCCGCCGATCGGGCAGCTCACGTATCTCCTGACGCTGCCGCCCTATGGTTTCTACTGGTTTCTTCTCGCCAGAGAGGTGGATTGGCCGTCCTGGCACACACCGGCACCGGAGCCCATGCCCGAATATCAGACGATCGTCATGCGCCACTCACTGGCCGATGCGCTTGCCTCGGCTCGGGCGGCGATGGAACGGGACATCCTGCCCACCTATCTGGCCAAGCGCCGCTGGTTCTCGGCGAAGGACCAGACGCTCGGTGCGGTGCGCCTGGCGCTGCTCTCTGCGCTGGATGCCGAGCGCGAGCTGCTGCTGGCGGAGGTCGAGACCGTGCTGCCAGGCGGAACGGCGCGCTGGCTGCTGCCGCTCTCGGTGTATTGGGAGGATGAGCCGACCGCGGCACTGCCCGCACAGCTCGCGCTGGCGCGGGTGCGTCACCGCAGCCGGGTCGGCCTGTTGACCGATGCATTCGCCGTCCCGGCTTTCGTCCGCGCCATGATGACGGGGTTTGCCGAGAGAAGGCGGATCGCCACGGAAGACGGCGAGCTGCAGTTCGAACCAACCTATCGCATGCGCGAGGCCAGCATCGCCCCTGATGCCGGCATCAACTGGCTGTCCGCCGAACAATCCAACAGCTCGTTGATTGTCGGTGATCTGGCGATGCTGAAGATCTTCCGCCGGATTGTCGGCGGCCCGCATCCCGAGGCCGAGATGGGGCACTACCTGACCGAGCAGGGCTTCGCCGGGATCCCGCCGCTGCTGGGAGAACTGGTGCGCATCGGCGTCGATGGGACTCGGCACACGCTGGCAGTCGCACAGGGTTTCATTCGGAACCAGGGCGACGGGTGGAACTGGACGCTGGAGTGGTTGATGCGCGGCCTGTCGGATCTTGACGCCGAGGGCAATCTTGGTGCGTCCCCGCATGAGCATTTCGAGGATTACCAGGCGATCGCCACTTTGCTGGGGCGCCGGCTTGGAGAAATGCACGCGGTGCTTGCACAACCTTCGGATGACGCGGCGTTTGCACCGATGGCGGCCGACGCGGACACGGTGCACCGCTGGATCGAGCAGGTGATCGGTCAGCTCGACACCGCCTATCGGGCGATCGACACGCAACACGAGCTGGAGGAGGCGACGGCGGCGGAGGCAACATATCTGCGCTCCATGCGGGAACCGTTGCTTTCCGCGGTGCGAGATGCAGCGCGGCACGGCCTGGGAACGAAGCTGACGCGGGTACACGGCGATCTGCATCTCGGCCAGACGCTGGTGGCCAGCGGTGAGATCTATATCATCGATTTTGAGGGCGAACCGGCGCGCACGCTGGCGGAGCGGCGCGCCAAGGCAAGCCCGCTCAAGGACGTGGCGGGCGTGCTGCGATCCTTCGATTATGCTGCCGCCGTGGTGCAGCGGAAGAGCCGTGAAAGCCATGCGCATCTTCCCGACCCGCGACGCGACGGCTTCCTCACCGCCTTCATTGAACGCGCGGTCGCTGCTTTCCTTACCGGATATCGCGCGGTCGCGGATACGACGGCCGATGCCGCGCTGCTTGACCTGTTCCTAATCGAGAAAGCAGCCTACGAGGTGGTCTACGAATCCGCCAACCGACCAGGATGGATCGACGTGCCGCTGCACGGTCTGACGCGCCTTGCCGATCGGCTGGTTGGAACAGCGAAGCAGGCAGCCGATGACTGATCAGCTTCTCCAGGAAGCGCCGCCGCTAGATGCCGGGGTAGCGGATGCACTCGCCACTGGTCGGCTCCACGACCCCTTCGCGGTGCTTGGGCCGCACGATCTGCCGCAGGGTCTGATCGTGCGGGCATTCCTCCCTGGTGCAGAGCGGGTCGAGGTGCTGGCGCGTGAGGATGGGCGCCTGCTCGGGACGCTTCTGCCCGCGGAACCGGCCGGCCTGTTTGCCGGCCGTGTCGAGAGCACTGAGCCCTATTTGCTCCGAATCACCTGGCCGCTCGCTGTACAGGAGACCGAGGACCCGTATTCCTTCGGTTTGCTGCTGGGGGAGCTCGACCTTTATCTGTTCAATGAAGGTCGGCATTTGGAGCTAGCGTTTGAGCTGGGCGCTCGGCCGATGATGATCGACGGTGTTCCCGGCGTGCGGTTCGGCGTGTGGGCACCAAATGCACGCGCGGTGTCGGTCGTCGGCGACTTCAATTCCTGGGATCGGCGGCGGCATCCGATGCGCGTGCGTCACGGTTCCGGCGTGTGGGAGTTGTTCGTGCCGCGCCTCGGGCCAGGGGCACGCTACAAGTTCGCAATCGTCGGCCCCGACGGTGCGGCGCTACCACTGAAGGCCGATCCGCTGGCGCGCGCGACCGAGCCGGCGCCCTCTACTGCTTCGGTCGTTGCCGACTGCCTGCCGTTCACGTGGCACGACGAAGACTGGATCGCCGCACGTGGCGAGAAGCACCGCGTCGATGCAGCGATCGCAATTTACGAAGTGCATGCAGGCTCCTGGCTGCGCCCTGATGCGGGCGATCCGAGCCGTTTCCCTACCTGGGACGATCTTGCCGAGCGGCTGGTGCCGTACGTGCAGGACATGGGCTTCACCCATGTCGAGCTGATGCCGATTGCCGAGCATCCGTTCACCGGCTCGTGGGGCTATCAGCCGTTGGGACTGTTCGCCCCGTCCGGCCGCTACGGCCCGCCAGAGGGATTTGCCCGCTTCGTCGATGCCTGCCATCGCGCTGGGATTGGCATCATCATCGACTGGGTGCCGGCACATTTCCCGACCGACGAATGGGGGCTGGCGCGGTTCGACGGCACCGCGCTTTATGAGCATCTCGATCCCCGTGAAGGCTATCACCGGGATTGGAACACGTTCATCTACAATCTCGGGCGGCGCGAGGTGTCGGGCTTCCTGCTCGCCAGTGCGATCTACTGGCTGGAGCATTTCCATGTCGATGGGCTGCGTGTCGATGCCGTAGCATCGATGCTGTACCGCGACTACAGCCGCCCCGAGGGACAGTGGATCCCGAACATCTATGGCGGGCGGGAGAACCTGGAGGCCATCGGTTTCCTGCGCCATCTCAACACCGTTGTGCCGGAGCGCTGCCCCGGCACAATCACGATCGCCGAGGAATCAACCGCCTGGCCGGGCGTGACGCGTGCGGTCGCCGAAGGCGGGCTAGGCTTCGATTACAAGTGGAACATGGGGTGGATGCACGACACCCTGCACTACATGCAGGAGAACCCTGTCCACCGGAAATGGCACCACAACGAGTTCACCTTTGGCCTGATCTATGCCTACTCTGAACGCTTCATCCTGCCGCTGAGCCACGACGAGGTGGTGCACGGCAAGGGATCGCTGATCGGCAAAATGCCCGGCGACCGCTGGCAGAAATTCGCCAATTTGCGCGCCTATCTTGGTTTCATGTGGACTCATCCGGGCAAGAAGCTGCTGTTCATGGGCGGCGAGATCGCGCAGGATCGGGAATGGAGCCATGATCGCGAGATCGATTGGGCGCTGCTGGACGACCCTGCCCATCGCGGCATCCAGCGACTGGTGCGCGACCTCAACCGGATCTACGTGACGGAACGGGCGCTGCATGAGTACGACGCACACCCGGCCGGCTTCCGCTGGGTAATTGGTAACGACGCCGAGAATTCGGTGTTCGCCTATCTGCGCTTCGGTGCCGGCGAGGTGCCCCCCATCCTGGCCGTGTGCAACATGACCCCTGTGTCGCGGCCCGGCTATCGCATCGGCGTGCCACATCCGGGATGGTGGCATGAGCGGTTGAACACCAATTCCGCCTGGTATGGCGGCTCAGACATGGGGAATGCCGGTGGAGCCTCGGCCGCGCCGATCCCCGCTCACGGCGAGGAGCAGTCACTCGAGCTGACGTTGCCGCCGCTGGCGACGGTGCTGTTCCGGGCCGGCGGCTAACCAGCGTGCACGGATTTTCCGACACGCTGCTGGCGGGCGAGCCATACCCGCTCGGCGCCACCTGGGACGGGCTCGGTGTCAATTTCGCCGTGTTCTCGGCACGTGCCGAGCGGATCGAGCTGTGCCTGTTCGACCAGTCCGGCCGACACGAGACCGCGCGACTGATCATGCCCGAATTCACCGACCAGGTGTGGCACGGTTATCTTCCGGGCGCTCAACCCGGTACGGTGTATGGCTATCGGGCGCACGGCCCACACGATCCAGGGCATGGCCACCGGTTCAACCCTTACAAGCTGCTGCTTGACCCCTACGCGCGCGGCCTGACGGGCGAGCTGCAATGGTCGGACGCACTGTACGGCTACCGCGCCAGCTCGCCGCGCGGGGATCTGTCATATGACAGGCGCGACAGCGCCCCGTTCATGGTCAAAGCAGTTGTCGTGAACGAGTCATTCGCTTGGGGCGACGATCGCCCGCCGGACGTGCCCTGGTCCGATACCGTGATCTACGAAGCGCATGTGAAGGGCCTCACTGCGCGGCGTGACGATATCGCTGCCGACGCGCGCGGCACCTTTGCCGGGCTGGGCGCGCCCCCGATGATCGACCACCTGCGACGGCTCGGCATCACTGCAATCGAACTCATGCCGGTGCACGCGTTCGTGCAGGATCGCTCGTTGCTGCGCCGGGGTCTCCGGAATTACTGGGGCTACAACACGCTTGCCTTCTTCAGCCCGGAACCCGCCTATCTGGCCAGCGGCTCGGCCGACGAGCTGCGCGTAGCGGTGCGCCGGCTGCACGCCGCCGGAATCGAGGTGATCCTCGACGTAGTCTATAACCACACTGCGGAAGGCGGCGCGGATGGGCCGACGCTGTCGTTCCGCGGCCTGGATAATGCGAGTTATTACCGATTAGTACATAACGACGCGCGGCACTACGTCAATGATACGGGCTGCGGCAACACGGTGGACATGACCCGGCCGCGCGTCCTGCAAATGGTCATGGACTCGCTCCGTCATTGGGTAACTTCGTTTCATGTAGATGGGTTCCGTTTCGACCTCTCGGCATCGCACGGCCGTGAGGCACATGGATTCGACCCCGGTGCCGGCTTCTTCGATGCGGTACGACAGGACCCCGTGCTGTCGCGCGTGAAGCTGATCGCTGAACCATGGGACCTCGGTCCCGGCGGGTATCAGCTCGGACGCCATCCGCCTGGCTGGGCCGAATGGAACGACCGCTTCCGCAACGGCGTGCGCCGGTTCTGGCGCGGCGATGCAGGTCAGCGGCCGGATTTCGCGGCACGGCTGGCCGGATCGGCGGATCTGCTCGGTCACGGCGGGCGGCGGCCCTGGGCGTCGGTGAACTTTGCCGCCTGCCACGACGGCTTCACGCTTCTCGACGTGGTCAGTTACAGCCACAAGCACAACGAGGCAAATGGCGAAGCCAACAACGACGGCCAGGACGAGAACTACTCCGCCAACTGGGGCGTGGAAGGTCCCAGCGACGACGCGGCGATCGTTGCCGTCCGCGAGCGACTCCGCCGGGCGATGCTGGCCACGGTGTTCTTCGCCGAGGGCACGCCCATGCTGCTGGCCGGCGATGAATTCGGCGGCACGCAGCACGGCAACAACAATCCCTATTGCCAGGACAACGAGACCTCCTGGCTCGACTGGGAGCTGGCGGCTTCCCCCCGCGGCCGGACCTTCACCGACTTCGTCGCTCGACTGACGGCGTTGCGGCGCGCCCACCCGGCGCTCCGCAATCCGCGCTTCCTGTTGGGACGACACAAGCTGGCGCCCGGTGTGCTGGACATCGAATGGTTCGACGAGCGCGGCGCGTCGATTTCGGTTGAAGCGTGGAACAATCCGGACGAACGCACGATCGTGCTTCGTCGTGCCACGCGGCTGCCGGGCGGAAGCACGAAGGTGCTTACCTTGATGCTGAATCCGACCCACGAGGACCGAGTGTTCACCCTGCCGCGGCCGCCGCTGCCGACCAGGATCCTGATCGACACCGCGGCACCAGACGAACCGGAGCGTGAGTTGGAGCGTTCGGAGTTGATGGTTTCGGCCCGCAGCGCCGTGCTGCTGCTGGGAACCGCCGGAGAGGACGTTGCATGAGCCAGGCCGCCGCCCATTCGCTGCCATTCGGCGCGACTGTGCTGGATCGCGGGCAAGTCCGCTTTCGGCTGTGGGCACCCGCACAGCAGGAACTCTCCGTTGCGCTCGAAACCGGCGGAAGCGTGCCCATGCAGCGTCACGGCGACTGGTTCGAAGCGGTCGCCCCCGGCGGTGACGGCACCCGCTATCGCTATCAGCTTGGCGACGGCACGCTGGTGCCCGACCCTGCCTCCCGCTTTCAGCCGGCCGATGTGCACGGACCAAGCGAAGTGGTGGACCCGCGCACCTACACCTGGCGGAACGACGGCTGGCGCGGACGGCCCTGGCACGAGACGGTGCTGTACGAGCTGCATGCTGGTACCTTCGGCGGGTTCGCCGGCGTCATGCGGGAGCTACCGAGGCTGGCACAGCTCGGTGTCACCGCCGTGGAGCTGATGCCGATCGGCGATTTTCCTGGCCGTCGCAACTGGGGCTATGACGGCGTGCTACCATTCGCGCCTGATTCCGCTTATGGCCGGCCTGAGGAGCTGAAGGCACTGGTCGATGCCGCCCACGGCCTCGGGCTGATGATGTTCCTCGACGTCGTCTATAATCATTTCGGACCGGACGGGAACTATCTTGGCCTCTATGCGCCGCAGATGTTTCGCCAGGATGTCCACACGCCGTGGGGTGGTGCGATCGACTTCCGCCGCCCGGAGGTGCGCCACTTCTTCACCGAAAACGCGATCTATTGGCTGACCGAATACCGCTTCGACGGGCTGCGGCTCGATGCGGTGCACGAGATCAGCGAACCCGACTGGCTGGACGAGATGGCCGAAGAGGTGCGTCGCAGGTTGGAGCCCGGCCGTCACGTCCATCTGGTGCTGGAGAACGAGCGCAACGAAGCCAGCCATCTCATGCGCGACATCGACGCGCAGTGGAACGACGATGCGCACCACGCCTTCCACGTGCTGCTGACCGGAGAGGACCGCGGCTATTACCGCGACTATGCGAAGGCGGGCGCTGCTTGCCTCGCGCGCGTGATGGCCGAGGGATTCTTCTTTCAGGGCCAAGTGTCTTCCCACCGCCACCGACCGCGCGGCACGCCGAGCAAAGACCTGCCGCCGACGGCCTTCGTGCTGTTCCTGCAAAATCACGACCAAATCGGCAATCGCGCCTTCGGCGAGCGTCTGACCCAACTCACCGATCCGGCGGCACTGGAGGCAGCGATCGCCGCACAGATCCTCTGCCCCCAAATCCCGATGTTGTTTATGGGTGAGGAAATCGCCTCTCCTTCGCCGTTCCTCTTCTTCACCGACCATTCGCCCGCGCTCGCGGAAGCAGTGCTCGAGGGGCGGCGCAAGGAGTTCGCACACCTGCCCGAATTCTCGGATCCCGAAAAACGTGAGTTGATCCCCGACCCCAATGCGCCGGAGACGTTCGACGCGTCGATCCCGCAACCCGACCCGACGCTCGCCGAGTCACGACGTGCGCTGTACGAACAACTAATCGCGATCCGGATGAGGGACATAGTGCCGGAGCTGGAGCACACGCGCAGCATCGACGCTGCGCCGCTCGGCGCCCAGGCAGTTTGCGCGCGTTGGCAACTTGGCCCGGTCGGCGTGCTGACGCTCGCCGTCAATCTGGGCGGGGCATCGGTGCAGATTTCGCCACCCGCGGGCGAGGTGTTGTTTGCGATACCGGACGCCACCGCCGGACGCGTGCGCGCCGGAGAGCTGCCGGAACACGCAACTGTCGCGTTCCTGGACACAGCCCGGTGAGTGACGATGCGCTGCGCGCGCTGGCGCGCGAGGCCGGGGTGGCGGTCGAATGGGAAAACTATGCCGGCGAGCCGCGCGTCGTCGCGCCGGAGGTCCTGCGCAAAGTGCTGGAAGCTCTAAGCTATCCCTGCAGCAACATCGACGAGATCAGAGAAAGTCGGCATCGGCTTACTGCTCTGGACGGATTCGATGCGCTGCCGCCGTTGGTCACCGCGATCGCCGGCCGCCCGGCACGGCTGGCATTAAGCGCGGATGCGCCGCGGCGCGTGCGCCTGCTGTTGGAATCGGGTGCAGCCCGAGACTTGGCGCCCCGCGAGACGCATAGCGGGCTCGAACTTCCGGCAATCGCCGAGCGGGGATACCACCGGCTGCTGATCGGCGAGCGTGAGATCGTCCTGGCGGTCGCGCCCGACCGTGCCGTCCGCATTGCGCAGATCGCGCCGAGCGGGCGGATCTGGGGCCTCGCCGCGCAGATTTACGGACTGTGCCGCGAAGGCGATGGCGGCATTGGCGACGCCCTGGGTGTCGCGGCACTGGCCGAATCCGCTGCGGCTCGCGGAGCGGATGCGCTCGCGCTCAGCCCAATCAATGCGTTGTTTCCAGCGCAACCGGAGCGGTATGGTCCCTACTCGCCGTCCAGCCGGTTGTTCCTGAACCCGCTGCACACCGCACCTGAACTGCTGTTCGATGAAGCGGTCATCCGCCAGGCAATCGACCAGGCCGGCGTGGCCGGCGAGATGCAGCGCCTGGAAGCACTTTCCCTGATCGATTGGCCCGCGGCCTCTGCGGCTAAGCTGCGATTGTTGCGTACCTTATTCACAGGCTTCACCGATGGCTCGATAGCCGATCAGGCGCTGCACGCGGACTTTGCGCAGTTTCAGTTGGAAGGTGGCGCGCTGCTCGCCAGCCATGCCTGCTTCGAGGCTCTCCACGCCGAGCAGCTTGCCGCGGCTCCGCAATGCGAAGACTGGCGCGCCTGGCCATCCGACCTGCGCGATCCCGACAGCGCAACGGTGGCCGCCTTCGTCCAGGCGCATCAGCGCGACATCTTGTTTCATGTATTCCTGCAATGGGTCGCCGACCGCTCGTTCGCCGCGGCACAACGCCGTGCCCGCACCGCCGGCATGCGTATCGGACTGGTCAGCGACCTTGCCGTGGGAATGGATCCCTCCGGCAGCCACGCCTGGAGCCGGCAGCAGGACGTTCTTGGCGGACTGACGATCGGCGCGCCGCCAGACCTGTTCAACCCGAAGGGCCAGCAATGGGGGATCACGACCTTCTCCCCTCGCGCGCTTGGCGCGACCGGTTTCGCGCCATTCCTGGCGACGCTGCGCGCTGCGTTACGCAACGCGGGCGGCGTGCGGATCGACCACGCCATGGGGCTACACCGGCTTTGGCTGGTGCCGCAGGGTGAATCCCCGGCAGACGGCGCCTACCTGGCTTATCCGCTCACGGACATGTTGCGGTTGCTGGCGCTGGAATCGCAGCGGCATGGCGCCGTTGTGGTTGGCGAGGATCTTGGAACCGTTCCAGAGGGCTTCCGCGAAAAGATGGATGCCCACGGCATCTACGGCATGCGCGTGCTGTGGTTCGAGCGAAGCGAAGATGGATTTGAAGATGGATTTAAGGCACCGGAGCAATGGGATCGCAGTGCAATCGCGATGACCTCCACACACGATCTGCCCACTGTGGCGTCCTGGTGGCTCGGCGCCGATATTGCGCTGCGCGCCAAACATGGAGTGCTCGGCGCGCACCAAAAACAGGAGGTGCTGGACGCCGAACGCGAGCAGGACCGCGCCGCATTGTGGCCGGCGTTCCGTAAGGCTGGCGCGGCACGGGGAGCGGCGCCTCCGCAGGAAACGCCGGAACCCTTCGTCGATGCCGCGATCCGCTTCGTCGCCCGCACGGCTTCGCCGCTCGCGCTGCTGCCCCTGGAAGACGTGCTCGGCTCGCCCGATCAGCCCAATCTGCCCAGCACCACCGACCAGCATCCGAACTGGCGGCGACGCAGCCCCCATCTGGTGGATAAGCTGCTGGACGAGCCAGAAGCAGCGCGGCGGCTGGCCGATGTCGCCGCTGAACGGCCACGCCGATGACGGCCGCGCACCCGATCATACGTGCGACGATGCGCCTGCAGCTCCACAAGGGGTTCACGTTTGCCGACGCCGCACGGCTTGCGCCGTATATGGCACGTCTGGGCATCAGCCATCTCTATTCCTCGCCGATCCTGACCGCTCGGACCGGCTCGATGCACGGCTACGACGTGACCGACCCGAACCGCATCAACCCCGAGCTGGGCGGCGAGGATGGTTTCCGTTGCCTGGTCGCCGCGCTGCGGGCCGAAGGGCTTGGACTGATCGTCGATATCGTTCCCAACCACATGTTGGTGGACTCCGCCAACGCATGGTGGCAGGACGTGCTGCGCCGCGGTCAGGCAAGCCCATATGCCAAGACATTCGATATCGACTGGCACCCGGACAATCCCCTGCTTGATAGCAAACTGCTGGTCCCCGTGCTCGGGCGCCAATACGGCGACGTGCTGGCCGCAGGCGAGATCACGCTAACTCGCGGCCCCACGGAATGGCAGGCCCGCTATTTCCACCGTGTGTTTCCCATTGCGCCATGCGATCAGTCGGAGATCGATATGCTGTCGCCTACCGCCTATGACCCGGCGACAGAGGACGGACGCACGCGCCTGCATCGGTTGCTGGAGCGGCAGCACTATCGCCTCGCCTGGTGGCGCACCGCCGCCGATGAAATCAATTGGCGCCGCTTCTTCGATATCAACGGGCTGGTCGGCGTGCGGGTGGAAGATCCCGACGTGTTCGAGGCCACTCACGCACTGCTGTTCGGCCTGTACGCCGAGGGCCTGATCGATGGCCTACGCATCGATCACGTCGATGGCCTTGCCGATCCGCGCGGCTACTGCCGTCGCCTGCGCACCCGTTTGCACGAGCTGGCGCCGGAGCGGACACCGTATATCGTGGTTGAAAAGATACTCGGCGCGCAGGAGAAATTGGCCGACACCTGGGGCGTGGACGGCACCACCGGCTATGACTTTATGGATGAAGTCAACGCGGTGCAACACGACCCGGAAGCGCGACCAGCGCTCGAAACTCTCTGGGCCATGTTGTCGGGTCGGCCCGCGGCGTTCGAGCAGGAAGACGTGGCGGCACGTCGCGAACTGCTGGAGCGCAGCTTCGTCGCGCCACTCGATAGCGCTGTTGCGGCACTGCATCGCGTGGCGCTGCATCAGCCCGAGACTCGAGATACCTCTCGGCCCGCGCTGCGACGCGCTGTGGTGGAACTGCTCGCGCATTTCCCGGTCTATCGAACCTATGCCGTCGGTGATGATCGCCCGGCATCGGACGGACCTGTCCTCGCGCAGGCACTCGACGGCGCCTGTAATGCAAGGGGCCTCGCCGATCCGTCTGTGACTGCATTCATTGTCGATTGCCTGCGCGCGCCCGACCGGCCAGCCCAGCGCGTCGCCGCAACGCGCTTGCAGCAGCTCAGCGCGCCCATTGCCGCCAAGGCGGTCGAGGACACCGCATTTTATCGCTACGGCCGCCTTTTGTCCCGCAACGACGTCGGGTTCAATGCCGCACGCCTGGGCATTGAGGTAGCCGAGTTCCACCATCGCTGCATTGCCCGGCGCGCGAGCTTCCCCGATGCGATGATCGCTACCGCGACGCACGATCACAAGCGCGGCGAGGACGTGCGTGCGCGTCTTGCCGTGATCAGCGAGATGGCGGACGAATGGGAAGCCACCCTGCGGCACTGGATGGCAATGAATGCAGTGCACCGTACCACCGTCGATGGCACCCCCGCGCCCTCGCCTGGTGATGAGGTCATGCTGTATCAGACGATCGTAGGTACTTGGCCGACAATGCTGGACCCCACCGATGACGTCCGACGCGGCCAATTCGTCGCGCGGATCGCCGGCTGGCAGGAGAAGGCCCTGCGCGAGGCGAAGCTCGCCACAAGCTGGACATCGCCGAACCAGCGATACGAAAGGGCAGCACGGCAATTCCTCGATCGGATTATGGACGCAGAGAGCGCGTTCCCCGCCGAGATGGCTCGCTTTGCCAACCGCATTGCCCCGGCAGGCGCCGTCAACGGGCTGGCACAGGTGCTACTGAAGCTGACGGCGCCTGGTGTGCCGGACTTTTTCCAGGGGACGGAGTTCTGGGATCAAAGCCTCGTCGACCCCGATAACCGCCGCCCTGTCGATTTCGACGAGCGCGAGAGGACACTCGAAGCAGCCCGCTCGCCGATCGAACTGGCAACGAGCTGGCGTGACGGCCGGGTGAAACAGGCCTTGATCGCGCGGGTAATGGCGGCGCGCCGGCAACGGCCGACACTGTTCGCGCGCGGCGACTACACGCCGCTGGAGGTCGAAGGACCACGCGCGGTCCACGTTATTGCTTTTGCACGCCGGGAGGGCGGCGCGTCGATGATCACGATCGTCCCACGCCTGCCGCTCCCCCTGCTTCCGCCCGGCGACGGACTCCTGATCCCACCCGCGGCATGGCGTGGCACCCTGGTCCACCTTCCGGCGGGTGTTTCCGGCCAATTCGACGATATCGTCCGTGGCACGCCAAGAGAATTTGCTACGAATCGGTTGCCGCTGGGCGATGCGCTGGCGACCTTTCCGGCTGCGCTGTTTATTTCTTCTGCGTCATAACCGAAAGATAGACTTGCGCCGGCCAGCGAATCGCGTCACAATGCGCACTGGTCGTCAACAACTGAAAGGAGGTGATCCAGTGTCTCATTGCTCTCAGTCGGCGCCTGTCGCCGCGGCCTGGATCTCCGTTATCGTGGAGTTTTCGGCTAGGTGACACAGGATCCGCGCAAGCGGATCTTCGGCAGCCATGACTGAAGACAATGCGGAAGGCTCCGGAGGTCGCCTCCGGAGCCTTCTTTTAGAAGCACCTCTGTCACCTCTCCTGTTCTGCGGGAGAGGTGGGTTCGCGAAACGAACCGGGTGAGGGTGGGCAGAACATCATCCCGCCGCTTCCCACAACCACCCCACACCTCACTCCCCCGCCGCCACCGCCCTGACGTGCGGCTTGTCCGCATGAATGTAAAGCGCAGCGCGCTCCGGCTTCTCCTGCACCGGCGGCGGCACTGGCAGCTCATAGGCAACCGGCCGAGCATGGTCCGCCAGCAGTGCGTCCGGATCATAAACGCTGTTGAAGTGGAACATATTGCGCAGAAAATTCGTCTGCCCGCGCAACGCGAGCCCGGCAAAGACCCCGCTCGCCTGCCACAGCGTCCGCCAACCCAGGTGTTTCCGGTTCAGCACCTGTTGGGTCGTGGTCAGCTCGCGGTAGAATTCCTCCAGCGACAGCTTGGTCGGCAGCACGCAATGCTGAATGTCGAATAGTCGATAGTCGCGGGTGGCCAGCTTGCGCGCCTCCGTCACCCAGGTCTCGGTGCCGGGATAGGGCGTATTGACGCTGATATTTACGACATCCGGTATTTCCATGCACCATTCGCGCACGGTGGCAAAGCGCGCGTGGTCCCAGTCCGGATCGGCGATGAGGTTGATCGCCACATTGATACCGAGTGACCGCGCATACTCGAGAGCCTCGAAATTGCTCGACAGATTCACCCGTTTGCGGAACTTCTTCAGCCCTTCCTCGTCGATCGCCTCCAGGCCCAGGAACATCATCTTCAGCCCCAGCCGCCGCCATTCGCGAAACACCTCGCGATGCCGCAGCAGCACGTCGCCGCGGGTCTCCAGGTAATACTGCTTGCGGATGCCGCGCCGTGCGATCCCCTCGGCTATAGCCATGCCGTGCTCGGCGCGGACGAAAGCCACGTCATCGACGATGAACACGCCAGGCTCCGGGATCGCTTCCAGGTCATCGACGATCCGCTCGGGCGATTTCAGGCGATAGCTGCGGCCGTAGAACGTCCAAGCGCTGCAGAACGAGCAATCCCACGGGCAGCCGCGGGAAAACTCGATGGACGCGGCGGGATCCAGCGTGCCGATAAAGTACTTGCGGCGGTGGCGCAGCTTCCGGCGCGCCGGCTGCAACGCGTCCAGGTCGTCCACGAAGATCGGCCGCGGCCCCTCTCCCGCTTCGGTCACCGCGCCCGGCACCGTCAGCATCGAACGCCCGCCTTGCAAGGCCGCCAGCAGCGCAGGGAAAACCGCCTCGCCCTCGCCCTTCAGCACGCAATCAATGGAACCGTCGGCATGCTCCAGCATCGCCCGCGCGGTGAACGACACACTATGCCCGCCGACCACGATTCGACAGTCCGGCAGCCGGAGCCTGGTCTCCTTCGCCAAATCGACGATCTCCGGGACGTTCGCCAGGTAGTTGCACGAGAAGGCAACAACGTCCGGACGCCAAGCCTGGATCGTACGAAAATAGTCGCGATGCATCTCCACTTGCAGGTCGAGCAGCCGCACATCGTGACCGTCCCGCTCCGCTGCGGCTGCGACCAGCTCCAGCCCGAGCGGCTCCAGGCGCAGGAAGACCCGCGTGTACATGAGCGGACCGGGATGGACGGCGAGCACCTTCATCGAACAGCCTTCCCTGTGTGGATCACCTGGAAGATACCCGGCAACCCCTCGGCGAACAGGCGGCGCGCCGCATTTTGTCACCGGTAGCGGGCGACGCCTGCCAAACTCAGAAATTCAGCGCCAATCCCGGCTCCAACCACTCGACCGCACCAAGCCGCCCGGTCTCCGATAGCGTGATATAGGCCGTGCGACGATCCGGCCCGCCGAAGCAGATATTGGTCGGATGCGTATCCGGCATCGGCACCTGCCGCAGTACCTGGCCGCTCGGCGCGATCACCGTGATGCACCCGCTCACCAGCGTAGCGACACAGATATCCCCGTTCGCCTGCACCGCCAAGCTGTCGAACCGCTGGAAGCCGGGCAGGCCGGCGATCAGCCGCCCGCCATGCGGCGAGGGGAAGGGCTGCTTGCGCACCACCCCAGGCCCTGCCACATCGAACGCCCAGAGCCGGGCCGGCTCGGTATCCGCCACGTATACCACCTTCCCGTCCGGCGACAGTCCAACTCCGTTGGCACTCAGGATTGGGTAAGCAGCCTCGACGATACGCGAACCATCCGGCAGCGCATAATACAGCCCGCCGTGATCGCGCGTGCGCTCATAACGCTTGCCGAGATCGGTAAACCAGAACCCGCCGGCCGTATCGAACACCAGGTCGTTCGGCGCCGACAGCCGATGCCCGTTGCATTTGGTGTAGAGCGTCCGCACCTCGCCGCTGCGTTGATCGATCCGCTGAATGGAGCCTCCGGCATAGTCAGGCGCCGGCCCGACCGACATGAAACTATCCGGGCGATACAGCCCACCCCCGTTGTTGCAACAATAAATCGCACCATCCGGCCCCAATGCGAGCCCGTTCGGTCCGCCGCCGGTCTGTGCCAGCACTCTCTTCGCCCCATCCGGCGTGACCCGCCACACGCAGCTCTGCTTGATGTCGGTCAGCACCACCGATCCGTCCGGCATCACCGCCGGGCCTTCGGCGAAGCCGAACCCGCTTGCCACGATCCGAACCTCGCTCATCGCGCTCTCCTCCCCTGCCCGGCCGATCCGGGCTATCGTCGCCGCCGGGGCGACACCGTCAAGGTGCAGGAGACAGCATATGGACCAGATCCAATTGGGCGACGTATCGATCGCCAGCATCATCGAGCGCGACGGCCCGTGGCGGCGGCCGGAAGACATGTTCCCGGATTTCGATCGTGACATCGGCGGCCAGCATCTCGCAGAGCTCGGTCCGCTCGTTTATGATGCCGCCTCGGACCGGCTGGTGATCACCTACCAGACCTTTGTCGTGCGCACGCCACGCCACACGATCCTGGTCGATACGTGTACGGGCGAAGACAAAGGCTATCCCGCGCCGATGGATTTCCCAAAGCAGCCATGGCTCGACGGATTCGCCGCGCTCGGCCTGCGGTTCGAGGACGTCGACTACGTCTTCTGCACCCACCTGCACATCGACCATTGCGGTTGGAACACACGTCTGGTGGACGGACGCTGGGTGCCGACCTTCCCGCGGGCGAAATACATCTTCCACAAGCGGGAATACGTGGCGTGGGAAGCAGCCGACGCGCGCGGCGAATCCCCGCCGGGCACCGTCTGGCGCACCAACTGCCGCCCCGTCGTGGAAGCCGGGCATGCGCTGCTGGTGGACGACGATTTCACGCTCGACGACACAGCGTGGCTGACGCCAACGCCAGGGCACTCGCCATGCCATTGCTGCGTCAACATCCGGTCCGGGGGTATGCGCGCCGTCGTGACCGGCGACATGATGCACCACGCCCTGCAATGCCGCGAGCCCGACTGGTCCACCGTGTTCGACTGGGACAAAGCGATGGCTGCCCGCTCGCGCCGGCAGTTCCTGGGCGAGGTCGCTGACACCAACACGCTGGTGCTCCCGGTGCATTTCCCGGCGCCGACCGCCGGCCGGGTGGAAACGGACGGCGAGCGGTTCCGCTATCGGTTCAGCAGCGACTGACCGCCGCAATCGCCCGGCTGATCGCGGCCTCGGCTTCCGCCTTATTGCCCCAGCCCAGCAGCTTCACCCATTTCTCGTCCTCCAGCTCCTTGTAGCGCTGGAAGAAATGCTCGATCGCGGCGCGGGTGATGCGCGGCAGGTCGTCGATGGTCTCGATGTCACGGTCCTGCGGATGCACCCGGTCGTGCGGGACGCAGATGATCTTCTCGTCCGGCCCCTTCTCGTCCTCCATCAGCAGCATTCCGATCGGCCGCGCGCGGATCACCGCGCCCGGCACGACCGCCGCTGGCGTCAGCACGAGGGCGTCGGCCGGATCGCCATCCTCGGCAAGAGTGCCCGGAATGAACCCATACGCGGCTGGATACACGGTGGGCGTGAACAGGAAACGATCGACGAAGACGGCGCCCGATGCCTTATCGACCTCGTATTTCACCGCCGAGCCCTCCGGAATCTCGACGACCACGTTGATGTCGCCCGGTGGCGCGCGTCCGGTGGGGATTTTGCTTACGTCCATGTGGACCGCTCCAAGCAGCCAAGCCTAGTGCGCCAGCCATCCGGAGACGATGGCAAGCCACAACAGCGCGACGATGTTGGTGATCTTGATCATCGGGTTCACCGCTGGGCCGGCCGTGTCCTTGTACGGGTCACCCACCGTATCGCCGGTCACCGCCGCCTTGTGCGGCTCTGAGCCTTTGCCGCCGTAGTGGCCCTCCTCGATGTATTTCTTCGCATTGTCCCACGCCCCACCGCCCGACGTCATGGAGATCGCGACGAACAGCCCGGTGACGATGGTGCCCAGCAGCATCGCGCCCAGCGCGCTGAATGCCGCCACCAGGCCGCCAATGCCCCAGACCACCAGCCACAGCACCACCGGCGCCAGCACCGGCAGAAGCGACGGCACGATCATCTCCTTGATCGCCGCCCGCGTGAGCAGATCGACTGCGCGGCCGTATTGTGGCTTGCCCGTCCCCTCCATGATGCCGGGGATTTCGCGGAATTGTCGGCGTACTTCCAAGACGACCGCGCCGGCGGCGCGACCGACCGCGGTCATGCCGAGCGAGCAGAACAGGTACGGCATCAACCCGCCGATGAACAGCCCGATGACGACATACGGGTCTTCGAGCTGGAACGGCACGGTCAAGTTCGGGAAATAGTACTTCAGGTCCTGCGTATAGGCCGCGAACAACACCAGCGAGGCGAGCCCGGCGGAGCCGATCGCATACCCCTTAGTCACCGCCTTGGTCGTGTTCCCGACCGCATCCAGAGCGTCGGTGGTCACCCGCACTTCGCGTGGCAGGTCCGCCATCTCGGCGATGCCGCCGGCGTTGTCGGTCACCGGGCCATACGCATCCAGCGCGACGATCATGCCGGCCAGGGCCAGCATTGTGGTGGCGGCAATCGCGATGCCGAACAGCCCGGCCATCAGATACGACAGGATGATCGCGATCGCGATCGCGATGACCGGCAACGCGGTCGCCTCCATCGAGACTGCCAGACCTTGAATCACATTCGTCCCATGCCCGGTGGTGGAGGCCAGAGCGATGCTGCGCACCGGCCGATACGCGGTCGAAGTATAGTATTCGGTAATATAGACGATCGCCCCGGTCAGTACCAGCCCGATGATCGCGCAGACGAACAGGTCGAAGCCGGTCAGCGTCTGGCCACCCGCCAACGGTAAGGGGGTGGTGAACCCGATGAACCAGGCGATGATGATGGCGATCCCGATGACCGACAGCGCTCCAGTCACCAGCAGCCCCTTGTAGAGCGCCTTCATGATGCCGTTGTCCGGCCCGAGCCGCACGAAATACGTGCCGACAATCGAGGTGAGGATACAGATCGCGCCGATGCCGAGGGGCAGCATCAGGACGGCATCGCGCACCGCGCCGGTGAAGAAGATCGCGGCCAGCAGCATGGTGGCGACGATCGTCACCACGTAGGTCTCGAACAGGTCGGCCGCCATGCCGGCGCAGTCGCCGACATTGTCGCCCACGTTGTCGGCGATCACGGCGGGGTTGCGCGGATCATCCTCGGGGATGCCGGCCTCCACCTTGCCCACAAGGTCGGCGCCGACATCCGCCCCTTTGGTGAAGATGCCGCCGCCGAGACGGGCGAAGATCGAAATCAATGAACCGCCGAAGCCCAGCGCCACCATCGCTTCCAGCACGCGCCGCAGCTCCTCGTCGCTGATCGTAGCGCTGTAGCCGCTGCGCAGGATCAGGTAGTAGATCGAGACGCCGAGCAGCCCGAGCCCGACCACTAGCAGCCCGGTGACCGCGCCGGCCTTGAAGGCGATACCGAGGCCGGCTGCGAGGCCTGTCCGCGCGGCCTGCGCGGTGCGCACGTTGGAGCGAACCGAGACATTCATCCCGATGTAGCCGGCGCAGCCCGACAGCACGGCGCCGATCAGGAATCCGATCGCCACGTGATAGCCTAGGGTAAAGCCGAGAAAGATGGCGACCACCACGCCCACTATGGCGATGGTTGCGTACTGCCGGTTGAGATACGCGCGCGCGCCTTCCTGCACCGCCGCCGAGATTTCCTGCATGCGCGCGGTGCCCGCGTCGGCGGCCAGCACTTCCCGGCTGGTCACCAAGCCATAGGCCAGTGCCAACACACCGCACAGGATAATGATCACGAAAGCGAATGCCATCCGCAGCGTTTCCTTGGCCGGGTACAGCCGAATCCCGGCCCGAATCGAGCCCGGAACCGGCACGGGTGATGAAGGTCGGCGCGGTATGCCAGAATGAGGTCAGGCAGGCAAATCCCACGCCGGCCCAGGCACTTAGCCTATGGGCTTGCACCGGCGGCGGGGCTGGGGCCACATCGCTCGCGCGTGCGCCTGTAGCTCAATTGGCCAGAGCGGGCCGCTCATAACGGCTTGGTTGCAGGTTCGAGTCCTGCCGGGCGCACCGCGCGGCTTGCAGCGGCCGAACACGGCTACCTTGCCGCGAACTGAGTCCTGCCGAACAGATTCTCCCTCTCCGCATCGCTGATCTGGCCACGGCGCTGGTTCTCGGCCAGCACCGCGACGCCACGCTGCACCGCCGGGCGCGAGGCAATCGCATCGTGCCAGCGCTTGACGTTGGGATAGTCGTTGAGGTCGATGCCGCGGCGATCCGGGTTGCGAATCCAAGGGAACGTGCAGATATCCGCCATGCTATATTCCTGCCCGGCCAGATACGGTGCCTCGGACAGTCGCTTCTCCAGCACCCGGTGCAGCCGTTTCACCTCATTGGTGTAGCGCTCGATCGCGTACGGAAGCTTCTCAACCGCATAACTCGCGAAGTGGTTGTATTGCCCGAACATCGGGCCCACGCCGCCCATTTGAAACATCATCCATTGCAGGCACGTGTAACGCCCCACCGGGTCCGAGGGAACCAGCCTGCCGCCGGTCTTCTCCGACAGGTAGATCAAGATCGCGCCCAACTCGAACAGTTTCAGCGGATTGCCACCGGGACCGTCGGGATCGACGATTGCCGGGATCCGATGGTTAGGCGTCATCGCTAGGAATTCCTAGGAGAACTGCTCGCCCGCGCCAATATTGACCGGCACCACCTTGTAGGGAATTCCAAGCTCCTCCAACGCGATATGCACCTTGTGGCCGTTCGGCGTGGGCCAGGTCCAAACCTCGATCATCCGCATCTCCCCATACTGGCGAATGCCGCGCATGTGGGGTGGCCAGGCGCTCGGCGCCACACGAACAAGGGCGTATCATGGAACGGTACGCTGGAAGGAGGTGGCGATGGCCGAACCATGGAACCGCTACGATCGGACTGCGGTGCGCCGCCATGGCCGGCCCGGACGCGAAGTCCGGCCGCGCGGCGTCACCATCGACATGCACGCGCACATGCTGGTGGCGGAGGCGGAGGCCTTTGTCCGGCCGCATCTGCCGGCCGACCCGCGCACCCAGTTCTACACTGAAGAGACCCGCTTTCTAACCCGCAAGCAAGACGCGGACCGACGGCAGAACCTCGTTGATCTCGATCTGCAACTCGCTGCTATGGATTCAATGGGCATCGACATCCAGGTTGTTTCGCCGGCACCGGGTCAATGCACCTACACGGTACCGCCGGAGATCGGCATCGAGGCCGCACGTTTGGTTAATAACGGCGTTGCCGCCTGTGTCGCTCGCCGGCCGGATCGGCTGGCCGCCGTGGGCACGGTGCCGCTGCAGGCCGGCGGCGCCGCGGCAGCCGAAGAACTGCACCGCTGCATAAGCGAGCTCAGCTTCAAGGGCGTGCAGATCCTAACGCATGTCGGCGAGATGGAAATTTCCGATCCGACTCTGGCCGACTTCTGGGCCGAGGCGGAGACGCTCGGTGCGGTGGTCATGATCCATCCAGCTGGCTTCACCGAGGCACGCCGGTTCGGCCGTTTTTATTTCAACAATGTCATCGGCAATCCGTTCGACACCACGATGGCGTTGCATTACCTGATCTTCGATGGCGTACTCGAGCGCCATCCGGCGCTGAAGCTGATCGCGGTGCATGGCGGTGGCTACTTGCCCGGCTATTCTGGCCGCATTGACCACGCCTGGGGGGCGCGCAGCGACAGCCACGGCGATCTGCCGCATCCGCCGACCACCTATCTCAAGCGCATCTACGTCGACACCATCGTCTTCACGCCGCACCAGCTTGAAGGACTGGTCAAGCTGTTCGGCGCCGGACAGGTGTTGATGGGCACCGACTATCCCTACGACATGGGCGAGTATGACCCTATCGGACATCTCGCCGCAATACCGTCGCTGGATGCCGTCACGACCGCCATGATCGCCGGCGGCAACGCGAAGCTGCTGTTCGGTTTATAGCAGCTACGACGTCGAAGCGGCCACGCCAACAACTCTGCGCGCAACGAGATCAGCAATCTCGTTCTCGGTAAAGCCGTGCGCGCGCAAGATCGTGGCGCTGTGCTGGCCGAGACCGGGCGCGACCGCGCGCACATCGCCGGAAGCGAACGATGGAATCCCGACCAAGTTGGGCAGTGGCATGGTCTGCGGCACCGCGGGATGATCCACCCAGGCGATCGCACCGCTGGCAGCGGTGTGCGGATGGACAAGGAAGTCAGCGTACGTGTTCAGTCGCTCGTGCATCACCTTGTGCGCGGCGAATCGCTCCGACCACTGCGCCACGGATTCCCCAGCGAAGACCGGACGCAGCAACGCACGCATTGCATCGGCATTCTCGACCCGTCCCTCGGTAGATGCAAAGCGCGGATCGTCCGCAAGCTGCGCCAGCCCCATGGCATCGCAGAATGCCACCCATTCATGCTGGCGGGGAACCGTGACCGAGATCCAACCATCCGAAGCCTGATATACGCCGCTGGGTCCGGCCGGCGGACGCAGCGCCCCAGCTTCCAGATGGTGCTGCATGATCCGCACCACCTGCAGCCCGGCGGCGGCCTGCATCAGGCTGGCGTCGATCAGCCGGCCATGGGGTGCATCGCGCCTCGCATACAGCGCCGCGGCAAGCGCCGAAAATGCATAGAGCGCGGTCGTCATGTCGATGGCAATGATCGGGATGCGGTGCGGTACCCCGTCTTCTCCTACATTTTCCGCGATCAGCCCGGTGAACGCCTGCAACACCGGGTCCATCGCCGGCCGCTCGGCCAGCGGCCCGGTCGGTCCGAAGCCAGACACCGAGACATAGATCAGGCGCGGCTCGCGCTCGGCAACGCTCGCATACCCGAAGCCCAGACGCTCGATCACGCCGGGGCGAAAGCCCTGCAGGAACACGTCGGCTCCGGCGATCAGGCGCCAGAGCACGGCGCGTCCTTTGTCGGATTTGAGATCGAGCGCGATGCTACGCTTGCCGAGATTGACCGGAATCGAATACGCGGTCTGATCGCCGTATTTCACACCCAGGCCGCGACTCCAATCGCCGCCTTCCGGCGGTTCCACCTTGATCACGTCCGCCCCGTACTGGGCCAGGAGCATGGCGCAATGGGGACCCGCCACGCCCTGGCTGAGGTCGATGACTTTTAGCTCCGCATAGGGTCGTTCGTAACTCATTCGGTTGCGTCCGTTGCTGCGGGGGCGGAGAGCACGCGCAGGACCGGCGGATCGCCGGTGGGATCGACCTCGACCAGGGCCCCATTGGGTACTGCCGCGGTGATATCCTGTTCGAAGCCCGAGATCATCGTGAAGTCCGCCAGCGCCGCGCCCTGCACCATGATCGGATTGACCCGGTTCAGCACCAGCGCGGCCGGCGCCATCCTGCGCGCGGCCATCTCATGCAGCATCCAGGCCGTGGCTACGCCGCCTTTCGCCGCATCCAGCACCAGCACGCGGCCGACATAGCTGCGTCCCGCCAGCTTGTGCTCCGGCCGGGAAAACACCCCGCGCGTGCGATCCAGGTCATAGCGCGCAGAGAATCCGTCCTTTGCAACCAGCGCACAGCCGCGCACGCAAACACCCATGCCTGCCTTTGCCGGATAAACCGTCACGACGCGATCCGCCCCCCACCGCAGGCTGCATCGACGCAATGCTCCATCGACAGCAGCACTGGGCGGTAACCATAGCCACCGAGGATATTGACCAGCTTGGCCGAATTGGTAGCCAGCCGCCGCCAGCCATTCGCCTCCGCCATCTCGCGTGCGTAGCTCTGGTAGAAGCACATGCCGGCCAGAACCATTCCGCCGGCCGCCTCGATGCGCGCGGTCAGCCCGAGCCGGTCGGCATCCGGCTTCACCTGCGGACTGGTCACGACCAGCAGCGGCACTGTCGCACGGTGCCCGTGGAGCAGTCCGGCAACAGTCTGCATCTCAATCAGGCTAAGCTGTGGCGCGGCAAAAACCACCACATCGACCGCGTCGATGTCGCCTATCTGATTTTTCTGGAACGCACGCAGGTCCGCCTGTCCGATCCTGGCGCAGACCGGCATCGTTGCCGGCACAACATCTTCGCGACGAGCCGCCTCGGGCGTGATCCCGATCATATGGAACAACGCGACCGAGCCATAGCTCGCCAACGCCGCACCGAAATGCTTCAGCTCATCGGAACTCGGCACACGGTCGGTGCCCACCAGCGCCGGCACCTGCCAGTAATCGCCGGCAAGGCGCCCTATGATCGCACCAAGCGTGCCCCATTCGTGCAGCGCACGCGGCGTTTGCGCGACTTCAACCACCAGCGTCGCGCGACGATGCTCGCCGAGATGATAGCCGTAACGCGGCGTGCGGCCAGTCAGACCGGCGGCCAACGCCGACGGTCCGCCCTCGAAATTCGATCGCGCCCCAAGCACGCTGTTGCAATAGATCGCCACGCCGGTGTCGCCGAACGCCATGTGCTCGCCTCGCACCGCGGGCATGATGGTCTGGTAGTTGATGCAGGTGTCCGTCATCAGCACACCGAACAATTCGAACGCGGCGATCGCCCGCCGTTCCAGCTCCACCATCCAAGGCTGCTGCTTCAGCCGGGCCGCGGCGGCGAAATCGGTGCCGCGTGGGTCGGTGGTCGTGGGAATGCGGACACGCCGCTCCGCCTCCGGCAAGGTGGCCAGACGTTCCAGCCACTCGACACCGGCTGATCCGAGTGATTCCGTATCAGCCATGATGTGGGCCTGCGACACCGGCACCAAATCGGCCGCGCCGAGATAGGTCCCGACGCGCATCTGGTGCTCGATCGCCCATTGCCGCGCCTTGCCGCCTGTACCGGCGAGCCAGGCACGCTCCTCCTGCCCAAGGCGCATGCCGGGAATGATGGCGAACAGGGCGCCCTGATGTCAAAACCGGCCGCCGGTGTCGCCGCGGCATCGACGCTCGTCATAATTCATTCACACGAGCATCGAGCGGTTTGCCATAACTGCAGACCCTGTGTAATCGAGCCCCAACCCCCGGTGCTTTAAACCCTCAGGGATTGCCATGACCCGACGCGAAATCCTGCTCTCCACTGCCCTCGGCGCAGCCGTCCTGGCTGCTTCCGCTTGGCAGCCCCATTCCGCCGCAGCCGCGACCGCCGGAGCGATCGCCCCGGCCAGCCCGAGCAGCCCAGGCCCGCAGGATGCGGCGCCGACAGCCACACCCATCAAGCACTTGGTGATCATCTTCAACGAAAACGTCTCGTTCGACCACTACTTCGCCACCTACCCCTCCGCCACCAACCCGCCCGGTGAGCCCGCCTTCACCGCCGCCCCCGGGACGCCCCAGGTCGACAATCTCGTCACCGCCAATCTGCTGACCAACAACCCCAACTTCACCAACCCTGCGAACGGCGCCGACGCAGCGGAACCGTTCCGCCTCGACCGCACGCAGGCCAACACCGCCGATCAGAACCACGCCTACACCGCGGAACAGCAGGCGTATAACGGCGGCAAGGCCGATCTGTTCCCGAAATACACCGGCAAGGGCACGCCCGGCGGCGTGGGCGCCTTCGGCACCAAGGGGCAGGTGATGGGCTATTTCGACGGCAACACCGTCGGCGCCATGTGGCAATACGCTCAGCACTTCGCGATGAGCGACAACGCCTACACCGACACCTATGGTCCGTCCACGCCAGGTGCGCTCGAGCTTATAGCCGGCCAGACCAACGGCATGCAGATCGTCGCGACCACCAAGAAGCCATCCACCGTCACCGCTGTTTCGTACTATATCAGCGATGGCCAGGAGGGGTGGACCATGATCAACGATGTCGATCCCGGTTACGACGCCTGCTCGGTCCCGAACGACCAGGCGATGATGCAGGGCAGGAACATCGGCGACTTGCTTAACGCCGCCGGCATCACTTGGGGCGGCTTCATGGGCGGCTTCAACCTGGGGATCACGAACACGAACGGCACCTACGGCTGCGGCCGCAGCACCTATTCACAGGTGATCGGCGCTAAGGTCGTCGATTATATCCCGCACCACAACTGGTTCCAATATTATCAATCGACCGCCAACCCGACCCATGCCCGCCCGAGCTCGCTCCAAACCATCGGCTACAGCTTCGAGCCTGACGGCAAGACGCCTGATCCGGCCAACCACGAATACGGCCTGCAGGATTTCTACAACGCGGTGAAGGCGGGCAATTTCCCGGCAGTGTCCTACATCAAGTTGCCCGCCTATCAGGACGGACATGCCGGCTATTCCGATCCGCTGGACGAGCAGACGGGCACCACCGTGCTGATCAATTTCCTCGAGCAGCAGCCGGATTGGAACAGCACCGCCGTGATCATCACCTGGGATGACTCCGACGGTTGGTACGACCATCGCTTCGCCGCGACCACCAGCCCATCCTTCGACCCGCAAGCCGATCAGCTCGACGGCCCCGGCAAATGCGGCAACGGCAATCCGCCGGCGGGTGTGAACGGCAAGCCGGTCAACGGTCGCTGCGGTCCCGGCACACGCATCCCGTTCCTGGTGGTCTCCCCTTGGGTAAAGGCAAATGTCGTCAGCCACGATGAAATCTCCCAGACCTCGGTAGTGCGCTTCATCGAGGACAACTGGCTGCACGGCCAGCGCCTGGACGACGGCTCCTTCGACGCAACCGCTGGGTCGATCATGAGCTTGTTCGACTTCACGTCGGGCGGTCACAATCCGCCGCTCTATCTCGATCCGACCACTGGAACTCCGGTCACGAGTCCAACTGTATCCAACTGACAAGTCGTCGGGACACGTGACGCATGCGCTTGGCTGGAGCCGCGCTGATCGTTGCAATTGCCAGCAGTCGGCTTGTTGCTGCGGCGGCTGGCGCGGGTCTGCCGCCCGCCTTGCCGGGGCAAGCGGACGCGAGCGCCATGCTCGCCGAGGGGCTGAACCCGCATCCAGTGCATCTTGTCCGCCCGCCCGTCGAACCGTTATCGGCAATGGCGGAACTGGGACGGCGCGTGTTCTTCGACCCCAGCCTGTCGTCCTCGGGCCGCATGTCCTGCGCATCGTGCCACAGCCCGGCCCACCACTACGGCCCGCCCAACGACCTTCCAGCAATGCTGGGCGGCCCCACCTTATCGAGCCAGGGTGTCCGTGCCGTACCGTCGCTGATGTATCTCGAGCGGCAACCCAATTTCAGCGTCGGCCCCGACAACGAGGAGAACGAGACCGTCACGCTGGCGCAGATGGCGGCGCTCGGCCAGGATGCGGCGCGGACACAGAAGACGGCGCTGGATACAGCGCAGACAGCTGCCAATCTCGTGCCGCAAGGCGGCCTGTTCTGGGACGGCCGTGCCGACACGCTCCAGGACCAGGCGATGTTTCCGCTGCTGTCGCCGCTGGAAATGGACGGCGGCAGCGTGGAGCGCGTCGCGTCCAAGCTGTGCCAAGCGCCCTACGCGTCCCTGTTCGCCCAGTTGTTCGGCCCATCGATCTTGGACAGCCCGCGCATGGCCGTCGCAGAAGCAATGTTCGCCGTGGCCCGCTACCAGATCGAAAGCCCCAGCTTCCATCCTTACACCAGCAAGTATGACTTCTGGCTAGAGGGCAAGGCCCGGCTGACCCCGACGGAGCTGCGCGGTTACGAGCTGTTCAACGATCCGAAGAAAGCGGATTGCGGCGGCTGCCACCTCGATCAGCCCACCGCCGACGGCCTGCCGCCCTTGTTCACCGATCATCAGTTCGAGGCGTTGGGCGTACCTCGCAACACGGCGCTTACCGTTAATCGTGATCCCAGGTATTTCGATCTAGGCATCTGCGGTCCGTTCCGCACCGACATGCAGACCCAGACGCAGTACTGTGGCCTGTTCGGCACGCCCACGCTGCGCAATGTGGCGACGCGTAACGTGTTCTTCCACAACGGAGTGTACCACTCGCTGCAGCAGGTGATGGACTTCTACAATTTCCGTGATACGGATCCGGGGAAGATCTATCCACGCGACGCGGACGGAAAGGTCGTGAAGGCCAACGATATTCCAGCGCAGTATCGCGCCAACCTGGACATCACCGATCCGCCATTTGACCGCAAACTGGGCGAGACGCCGGCAATGAGTGCGCAGGACGAGCAGGACATCATTGCCTTCCTGAAAACCCTCACCGACGGCTTCGACCAAGGTCGAAAGTTTTGACAGATCCCGTCATGCCGCCCCGCACCCGCCATCCTGGCCGGGCTTGACCGGCCCCTTCAGGGTGCGACACGCTTAAAGATAAAGTCATGCCCTTCCGCGTGGGCCGCGTGGCAGGCGGCTCAACTGGAGCAAGGCGGCACGGAATGGGAGCGACCACGAAGATCGAATGGTGTCATCACACCTTTAATCCATGGTGGGGCTGCACCCAGATCAGTCCGCTGTGCGACCACTGCTACGCGATGATGCTCGATACCAGATGGTTCAAGCGGGCGCATTGGGGGCCCCGCGTGGCACGACGTTATTTTGGCGATGACTATTGGGCCGAACCCCTGAAATGGGATCACCTGGCGGGTGCAAGAGGATGCCGTTGCCGCGTGTTTTGCGCGTCGATGGCTGACGTATTTGACAACGCGGTCGATCAGGCGGTGCGAGAGCGGCTGTGGCGACTGATCCATCAGACCCACAACCTCGATTGGCTCCTGCTGACCAAGCGTATCGGGAACGCGCCAGAGATGCTGCCAACGGATTGGAGTGCCGGATACCCGAATGTTTGGCTGATCATATCGGCCGATCAGGAGGTGCTGGAGCGCGACGTTCCCAAACTGCTGGCCATTCCCGCCATGGTGCATGGAGTCAGCATTCAGCCACAGTTAGCGCCTGTGCGCCTCGGTAAATTCGCTCCCCAGCTGCAATGGGTAATCAATGGCGGTGAATCTGGTGCGGGTTCACGACCCTTTCACCTGGAATGGACTCGGGCGCTCATTGCCGAGTGCAAGAGCGCAGGCACCCCGATTTTCGTTCAGCGGTTAGGCAGCAAGCCACACGAGAAGGGTTCCCGACTTCGTTTCAACCTAAATCCGGCAGTTGGGTCCGATCGTCGCCGGTCTGAAGTGACGACCCACAACCTGGGGTAATTGCTCAGGCCGGGCTCAGGCGAAGCGGTGGCTGCAGTTGCCGGCCATGCAAGAAGTAGCGGAGCGCTTCACTGAGGATGCGATACCAGCGTTGCAGCGGATCCAACTGCTCCGCACTTTTTCGCAGCCGGTCAAGAAAGCCGGCGATGCGCAGGTAAGCTTGCCTCGCCTTGTCGCGCGCGCCATGCGCGCTGCTGATCGTCAGCCTCACCTGACCGGCGTGTTGGGTGCGCTGCGCGATCGCCGACAGCAGCAAGGGTCGGGTGGTGATCGCCTCCCGATGGTGCTCCGGATCAGCCAGCCGGACGAACAGGCTCCACCAGTTGTAGATCAGTGCAACGATACCGGCCAGCAGCCGACACCGCGTGAGGTCCTGTGTCGTGAAACCGCCCCAACCCCATTGGTTCTTCAGCTCGTCAAAAACGTTCTCGCAATCCGCCCGATCGCGATACAACTGCCCCAGCGTCAGGATTTCATCGTCCATTGAGGTGACCAGCGCAGCGTAGTCCCACGCCTCCTGATCGGGGCCCACCTCGACGAAGCCAAGTCGCCGCTGAGCCGGATCGCCATGATCGACGGCCGGCGGACCAGCCAGTTGGCGGCGCAGCAGAATGACTCTCCGCTGCCGGCTCCAGCCCTCCAGCCGCAGGCTCGTCTCCTTGCCCTGCCAGCCCTGGCCGGCATCCTTCCAGTCCGATGCCTGCATCGCCCGTTGCAGTGCCCGCGTGACGTTTTTCGTCATGCGCAGACGGAACAGATACGCCAGCTCCTCCCGCTCGGCCCGCGCCATCACCGGCTCGATGCCCCACGACTTGTCTCCGCGCAGCAGCCACGGCCGCTGCCCCGCTCCGAGATGATCCAGCAACTCCCACAAGCCGCCCGTCGCGTGTCTGACGTTGTGCTGATCGCCGGGCAATACCTCGACCCGTAGCACCAGCCGCAGGTTCGACAGCATGTAGCTGTGATAGCAGTGCGACGGCCGACCCGGCTTGTGCGGATTATAGCCCAGCTCGGCGCCTTCCTGGTGCCCATACAAAGGTTTGATGGTGGTATCGATGTCGAGCACCCACGGCTCGCCGAGCAGCGGAGCGGTGCAATAGTCCAGGTGGTTTTGCAGCCAGGCCGAGCCTTGCGCTTCGTCGATCTTCTCCAGCCCGCGGCGAACCGAGTCCTCGCTGACCACCTTGCGCATGCCGAGCAACGGCGGGTTCACCGGATCGCAGCGCAGCGCGGTCACATGGGCATAGCGCCGGTGACCCGCCAGAACAGACAGCAGCACGGTGCCAAGCAGATCGCGTGTACGCGGTGCATTCGGGCTAGTGAACCGCAGCGGACAGTCGGCAACCCAATTGTCGAACAACCCGGCCTGCTTCAGGTAGTCGATGAAGAATGGCAGTTGGCCGAACGGCGTCACCGGTGCGGCGGCGTCCCACTCCACGTGCACGCGCCCGGCGAAGGTATCGGCAATCGCCGAATGCGGCGCAACTTCCGGTTGCTCACCCGCGGGGTGAACCGCCAGACATCTCTGTTCTGTGCTCATGCCGGCCAAATCTGCCAATTCAGCCGCGGCGCGCAATCACTCAACTGCCGGATTTAGGTTCAATGATCATGCCGGTGGTGATTGGACTGAATGGCCCGCTGACCTTCGGATACGACAATTTCCCCGTGTGCAAGCCCCCCAGTCATGGTCGGCCTCGTGCCACGGTGGGTCACCGGTGCCGGAGGCTCAATCGCGCGAGGCAATCGACACGCGACGGTGATCCTACGCACTCACCGTGCGGCACTCAGGGCCGCTGCGTCAGGTCGGGCCTTGCAACGGCAAGGAACCGCTCCACCACGGCTATGAACGCGCTCGGCTTGTCCGCATGCAGCCAGTGGCCGGCGCCGCGAAGAGTGACGAAGCGCGCGGCCGGGAACAAAGCGCGGGTCGTCGCTCGGTGTTCCGGACGGATGTAATCGGAAGCTTCGCCTGCCAGAAACAAAGTCGCACCGCGATAAACCTGCCCGGGCCGGATATCCCAATCCCCGATCGCCGGCAGGGCGGCCGTGATCTCCGCCAGCCCGATGCGCCAGGGCGCCGCCGCGCCCGGCCGCAGATTCTGCAACAGGAAGCCGCGGATCGCCGGATCCGGCACGGCAGAAGCGAGCCACGCATCGGCCTCGGCCCGAGTCGATCCGGTCGGCACTGCCAGCATGGCCTCAGCATAGTAGCGGAAATGCGGCGGATACGGCACTGGAGCGATGTCCGCGACGATCAGTGCCGAGACCGCATCCGGCCGGTCGAGCGCCATCCGCATCGCTACCTTGCCGCCCATCGAATGGCCCAGCGCCGCCGCCGGCAGTGCTGCCTCCCGCGCCAGCGTCTCGATCACGTCCCCGGCCATGGTGGCGTAATCCATCGCCGCGGTATGCGGACTCGCGCCGTGGTTCCTCAGGTCGAGCGCAATCACCCGATAGCGCGCCGCCAGCGCCCGCTGCACCGCGCCGAAATTGCGTGCCGACCCGAACAGCCCGTGCAACAGCACGAGCGGCGGCCCCTCCCCCACCGTCACGCCGTGCAAGATCATCGGCGCCGAGCCGCAGGCCAGGCGGCCAGCCCCACCCCGGCGAGAATCAACGCCGTGCCGGCCAGCAGATCGGGGGTGATCTTCTCGCCGAGAATCCAACTCGACAGCAGGATGCCGACCGCCGGCGTGGCCAGGAATCCAACCGAGGACACCACAGCCGGCAGAATCACCGCTGCCTCCATCACGCCCCAGGTGCCGAGCGGCCCGGCAATCAACCCGATATAAGCCAGCGCACCCCATGCCCCCGGGTGCGACCCGAAGCTGCCATGCGGCGCCTCCAGTGCCACGAGCGGCGCCAATGTGAGCGAGCCCACCAGGAAGCACCAGGGCAGCAGCTCGAACATGCCGGACTGCGGTGGGGCGCGGCGGACGGTGATGATCGCCAGCGCCCATGACAACGCCGCGCCCAGCAGGAAGGCGTTGCCGATCAGCACCCGGCCCGACGCCCAATCGATCGCCCACGGCCCCATCAGCACGATGATCCCGCCAATGCCGAGGCCGGTCGCCAACCAGCGTCGGGCGGGGATCGGTTCGTGGAGCACCAGCAACGACAGTGGTACAATGAAAATCGTCGTTGTGTTCGCCAGCACCGCGGTCCGTCCCGCCGGAACCCAGGCAACCGCAAGGTGCGCAAAGGCGAAAAAGGCGGCGAGCTGGAACACCCCGATCATGATCACCGCCGGCAGGTCGGCGCGACAGGGCGTGCGCAGACGGCCCCGAGCAGCCAGCAATGCCGCCGCAACAAGCCCCGACAACACCGCCCGCCCCTCGGCAAACCAGAGCGGGGTACTGCCTAGGTCGATCGCCAGCTTGGTCAGCGGCCAACCGCTGCTCAGCAGCAGCACCGACGTGAAAAGCTGGACCAGACCGCGAACTGGCAATGCGCTGGTTTCCAGATCCGCACCAGTGGATTGCAGAGCGTAAATCCTTCGTGACATAGGTGCCGGAATGACCTTCTCGATCATTGCGCGCTGTCCTCGAACCGGGCAGATCGGCACGGCGGTGACCACCTCCTCGATCGCCGTAGGTGCGCGCGTGGCGTATTGCGCGGCGGGAGTCGGCGCCGTGCTGACCCAACATCGCACCGATCCGCGGCTTGGACCACGCGGCTTGGCGCTGCTCCGATCCGGTTGCACGGCGCAGGAGACAGTTGCCGCCCTGACTGCGTCCACAGCTTTGGCGCATTGGCGCCAGCTCGCGGTGCTCGATGCGGAGGGGAACACCGCCGCCTACAGCGGTGCGCGCACCAAGCCGGAGAAGGGCGAGGCCGCAGTCCAGGATGCTTGCGCAATCGGCAATATCCTGGCGAGCCCGCTCGTACCGGCGGCCATGGTGTGCGGCTTGCAGGCGGCGCCGCACCTGCCGTTAGCGGAGCGGCTCCTGCATGCTTTGGACGAAGGCCTTGTCGCCGGCGGCGAACAGCAGCCCGTGCGCAGCGCACATCTGTTGGTGGTGCAGGCCGATAGCTTCCCGCTGATCGATCTGCGCGTCGATTGGCATGACCAACCGATCACCGAGCTACGTACGCTATGGGACCGCTACGCGCCGCAAGCCTCCGATTTTCGGCTGCGCGCCCTCGATCCGGACAATCCGGCGATCGACTAGGCATCCACCTCTCCCGCTCTTGCGGGAGAGGTCGGTTCGCGAAGCGAACCGCGTGAGGGTCCAGCGGGGCTGGCCGACTAACTCCGGGCCAGGTTGCGGTCGGCCTCGGCGCGGATCACTGCGCAGGGCATGCCGTGGCGTGAGAGGGCGACGCAGGCGTCGTGCGCCTCGGCGCCAGTCAGCCCGATCACTTGCGCGCGCCAGCCCGGCCGTCCGCGCTGTGGCGCGTGGTCAATGCGTGCCGCGCCGTTATCAGCCATCTGCTGCGCCTTGACTGCAGCCAGCCGTGCGGCCTGCTCGCTGCGAAAGAGGCCGACTTGAATTGCCCACACAGAGTTGTCGGTCTGTAGACGCGCAACCTCGCGCAGCCGCGCCGGCCGGCCTGCCAAATGCGGCAGCTCCTCGGCACGCGCCGCCGGGATCAGCGCCGGCAGCCTGCTGGCGACCATCACTGTGCGACCCACAGGCACGCCGAGCTGCCGATACCCGTCATCGAGCAGCGCGGTCATACGAACGTCTCGCGTCCCGTTGGACGGCGCGCCCAGCACGACGCCGATCAGACGCGTCCCGTCGCGCACCGCACTGGTGACCAGATTGTGCCCAGAGGCAATCGTGTAGCCGGTCTTCAGCCCGTCCGCGCCCGGATAAGATTTCAACTCGGTGTCGTGGTTGAAGATCACCCGCCCATGAAAAACGAAGTTCGCCGTACTGAAATAATGGTACTCGTCGGGAAAGTCGGTGATCAGCCGGCGAGCCAGCGTGCCCATGTCGCGCGCCGTCGTCCATTGGTCCTCCGCCGGCAGGCCGGAGGCATTGGCGAAGATGGTGTTGCTCATGCTGAGCGCGCGTGCGCGCAGGGTCATCATCTGGGCGAACCGATCCTCGCTGCCGCCCAGTAGCTCCCCCATCGCCGACGCGGCGTCGTTGGCCGACAGGGTCACCATGGCCAGAATCGCCTGCTCGACGGTCAGCGACATGCCCGGCGCCAGGCCGAGCTTGGTCGGCTCCATCGACGCCGCGTGCGCCGAGACCGGAACCAGCTCGTCGAGCGAGATTCGCCGGTCGCGCAACCCCTCGAACGTCATGTAGAGCGTCATCAGCTTGGCTAGGCTTGCCGGGCGGCGCGGGGCGTCGGCATTGTCTTCCTCGAGCACCTTGCCGCTCGCGGCATCGAGCACGATCGATGCATACCGGTCGGGGTCGGGCTGAGCGCGGGCGGTGCCAAGGAGGCCACAGCCGAGGCCGAACAGGATCAGTGCAAGCGGAAGCGACCGCACAAATCCGCATCCATGGCGCCGCCAAGCTGCCATTTTCCGTCTTTCTCCCGCCTGCCGTTGAAACTCTTGCAGGGTTTGTCGCGCCTGTCCAGTCCGAAACAAGCGGATTCGGAAGCCAATTGAGCAGGTTAACCCCAATTCTGCAATCCCAGCCTAAGCCCGGGGGCGGTCTGTTATTGTGCAATGCACAAAAATTCGCTTGAAGATCGCGCGAGTTCCCCTTATGTCCTGCGGTGTTGCAGTGCAGCAAAACTTGCTCCCGGGGTCCAGAGGCGCCGTTGGGGCGGCCGATACAGGAGAACCACGATGGCTATCAAAACGAAGACGGACGAGACGGGAGGCGCGGTTCAGGACGCTCCTCCTACCGCGGTCAACGCCGGCTACGAAGCGGCGGAGAGCGGCATTCAGCAGGGCGCGAGGGGCATCGAGCACACCGTCTCCGCGCTAAAGGAAGGTATGTCACAAGCAACCGCCGGGTTCGAGAAGACCCAGGCCCGTATGAAGGAAGGAATGGAGAAGGCTATGAAGACCGCCGAGGAATTTGTCGCGTTCGGCCAGGGCAACCTGGAAGCAGTCATGAAGTCGGGCCAGATCTGGGCTGCCGGCGTCCAGGACCTGTCCAAGCAGGTCGCCGCGACTGCCCAGTCCTCGTTCGAGGAGACGTTGTCCGCTTTCAAGGCAATGACCAGTGCGAAGTCGCTTAAGGATGCGTTCGACGTACAGGCGAGCCTCGCCCGTACGACCATGGAGAAGGCGATCTCCGAGTCGGGGCGGCTGACCGACGCCTCGTTCAAACTGACCGAGCAGACGCTCGCCCCGCTGACCGCTCGGGTCACGCTCGCGGTCGAGACGTTCGCCAAGCCGATCTAAGCCGCGCTTTGCGTCGGCCGGCCGCCCGCCTCGCGCGGCTGGCCGGTGAAGGCCCGGGCGATTCCCCCTCGCCTGGGCCTTTTTATTGCCTGGCGGAGTGGCTGAAGCGCACGGACTGCGCCCCGACGCAATCTTGCCGCATGTCAGCCCTTTTATCCCCCCGGCAGGTTCCGATATGCTTGCGCCTTGACGGCGACCCCAGGCGGAGTTGCGGGCGGGGCGAAAGCAGACGTGATGAGCGACAACGACAAGCGTGGCGGCAGCGAGGGACCGAGCACCGGCGTCGTGGTCAAGGCCCGGCCGAAGACCCGTAAGCCGGCCATGTACAAGGTCCTGATGCTGAACGACGATTATACCCCGATGGAGTTCGTCGTTCACGTGCTGGAACAATTCTTCCAGAAAAGCCGCGAGGAAGCCACCCGCATCATGCTGCACGTCCATCGCCGCGGCGTCGGCGTGTGCGGCGTCTATACCTATGAAGTCGCCGAGACCAAGGTGACCCAGGTCATGGACCTGGCGCGCCAGCACCAGCATCCATTGCAGTGCACGATCGAGAAGGAGTGAAGGCGATGAGCACCGTGGTCGGCAGAGGTCTGCGAGAGGCATGGGTGCGACGGCTTCCCTCCCCGGCTTGGAACGCCCACCTTCACGATCAGACTGACTACCAGCGCGTTTAGGAGCGTCGGCATGCTTTCACGGAACCTCGAACAGACGCTGCATCGCGCACTCTCCCTGGCCAGCGAGCGGCGACACGAATACGCCACGCTGGAGCACCTGCTGCTCGGCCTGGCCGACGATACCGATGCCGCCACCGTGCTACGCGCCTGCGGCGTCGATCTCGACAAGTTGCGCAGCGATCTCTCGGAATTCCTCGACAAGGACCTTGCCGGGCTCGCCACCGACCGTGCCGGTGATCCCAAGCCGACCGCCGGCTTTCAACGCGTCGTGCAGCGAGCGGCCATCCATGTGCAGTCCTCGGGCCGTGACGAGGTAACCGGCGCCAATGTGCTCGTCGCACTGTTCTCCGAGCGCGAGAGCCACGCCGTCTATTTCCTGCAGCTTCAGGACATGACCCGGCTCGATGCCGTCAACTTCATCAGCCACGGGATCGCTAAGGCGCCCGGCCGGTCGGCACAGCGGCCAGTGCAGGGCACAAGTCAGAACGAGGCCCATCACGAGCAGGAACGCGAAGAGAAACCCGGACGGCGCAATCAAGACGCGCTGTCGAACTACTGCGTCAACCTCAACAAGAAAGCCGTCGCCGGCAAGATCGACCCTCTCATCGGCCGTGAGTTGGAGATCGAGCGAACCATCCAGATCCTCTGCCGGCGAACCAAGAACAACCCGCTCTACGTGGGCGATCCAGGAGTCGGCAAGACCGCGATTGCCGAGGGGTTGGCCAAGCGTATCGTCGAGGGCGACGTGCCGGAGGTGCTGGCCAAATCGACCATCTTCGCGCTCGACATGGGCGCCCTGTTGGCCGGCACCCGCTATCGCGGCGATTTCGAGGAGCGGTTGAAGGCGGTGGTCACCGAGCTCGAGAACATGACCGGCGCCATCCTGTTCATCGACGAGATCCACACCGTGATCGGTGCGGGCGCGACATCCGGCGGGGCGATGGACGCGTCGAACCTGCTGAAGCCGGCTCTGGCATCGGGCACACTGCGCTGTATCGGCAGCACCACCTATAAGGAGTTTCGCAACTATTTCGAGAAGGACCGGGCGCTGGTGCGCCGGTTCCAGAAGATCGACGTGAACGAGCCGACGCTCGAGGATTCGATCAAGATCCTGCGCGGGCTCAAGGCCAACTACGAGAAGCACCACAAGGTGCGCTACACCGAAGAGGCGATCCGCGCCGCGGTGGAACTGTCCGCGAAATACATCAATGACCGCAAGCTGCCGGACAAGGCGATCGATGTGATCGACGAGGTTGGCGCATCGCGCATGCTGCTGCCGGAGAACAAGCGGCGTAAGATGGTCACGCTGAAGGACGTGGAGGAGATCGTCGCCAAGATCGCACGCATTCCGCCCAAAAGCGTCTCGGCCGACGATAAGGAGACACTGCGCAACCTCGAACGCGACCTCAAGTCCATGGTGTTCGGCCAGGACAGGGCGATCGAGGCGCTGGCCGCGGCGATCAAGCTGGCCCGCGCCGGGCTGCGCGAGCCGGAGAAGCCGATCGGCAACTACCTGTTCTGCGGCCCGACCGGCGTCGGTAAAACCGAGGTGGCGCGCCAACTCGCGGCCACCATGGGGATCGAGCTGATCCGCTTCGACATGTCGGAATACATGGAGAGGCACTCAGTCTCGCGGCTGATCGGCGCGCCGCCAGGCTATGTCGGGTTCGACCAGGGCGGGCTGTTGACCGACGCGATCGACCAGCATCCCCACGCGGTGCTGCTGCTGGACGAGATCGAGAAGGCGCATCCCGATCTGTTCAACATCCTGCTGCAGGTAATGGATCACGGGAAGCTGACCGATCACAACGGCAAGACGGTTGATTTCCGCAACGTGGTGCTGATCATGACCACCAATGCGGGCGCGTCGGACTTGGCGAAGGAGGCGATCGGTTTCGGCCGCGATTCGCGCGTGGGCGAGGACGACGAGGCGATCAAGCGGCTGTTCACGCCCGAGTTCCGCAACCGGCTGGATGCGACGATCGCGTTCTCTGGCCTGTCGCCGGAGATCGTCGGGCGGGTGGTCGAGAAATTCGTCATGCAGCTTGAGGCCCAGCTTGCCGATCGCAATGTGACGATCGAGCTGTCGTCGGCGGCGAAGGAATGGCTGGCCGAACGTGGGTACGACAAGCTGTACGGCGCGCGGCCGCTGGCGCGGGTGATCCAGGAGCACATCAAGAAGGCGCTTGCCGAGGAGCTGCTATTCGGCAAGTTGGTCCGCGGCGGAGCGGTGAAGGTGACGCTGAAGGACGGGAAGTTGGATTTCGAGATCGTGGAGGCGGCACTGCCGGCGTTGCCGAAACCCGACGAGGGCGATGGGGACGGAGGGGCGGACCGCGAGCAGGAGGTTGTGGAGTAGCGGGCGTGTCGAGCGCAGGGGCACTCCCAGGGGCACTCCCCCCCACCCTAGCAAGCCGGCCACGCACCTCAGGGGGCTTCCAGCGCCTCCAGCAGCGGCCGAATCAGGGCTCGTTCGGTCGCCACCGTCCCACGGAGTTGGCGTAGATCGGCTGGCGGACCTGGGCCATGCTCGCCGTGTGGACCGGCTGGGAGGTCTCGTCTTCAGGCACGTGTCCGTCCCATGGCAACCCGCAATAAGCAACGATGCGGCGGGCTTCCACGGCAAAATCCCGCACCAGCGCCTCGTACGACACCTCCAGCATTGTGCCTGCCGGCAGCGTCGCTCGCCAGTGCGCCATCAGGCGCTGACACGCGCGATGAACCCGGCCCAACTCCGCAAGGTCATAAGTGAATGATTGCTCGCCTGAGAACAGTTTGGAAAAGCAAGAAAGACACGTATCCACCGGGTCTCTGGAAACGTGGATGATCCGCGCATTTGGCAGGATCAGGCGAATCAGACCTACGAAACGGAAATTGCTCGGCATTTTATCGGTAATACGGGCGGCGTTCGGGGCTAACGACGACAACCCGGCAACGTACTCCGAGCCCAACTAACGCAACTCATCGGCGGCCATGGTCCACACCGCTTCCGGAAACGGCACCCCGCCAAGGCGTTCTGCCCCCAGGCGCTCGATCGCGTGCAGCAGGTCAAGCCGCTCGCCGACGCCGAATACCGCCGGATGGCTCGCCAGCATCTGCTCCACGAGCGTCGTGCCAGATCGCGGCACACCAACTATGAACACCGGCACGCTGGATGAGTCGCTCGCGTCCCGACGTGCAGCCATCGGCTCGTCGGTGAAAACGCGGCGGATGCGGTCGATTGTCCCGAGCGCACTCGCCTCATGGTAATTTATATGGGCTCGCTTGATCGCATTGCCTTCCAGGAGATGCGCAAAACTGCGGTCTCGCTCTCCAATATCATCGAATGCCTTGGCCGGGGCGAAGTGTAGAAAACACTGCTCGCGCACGGAGAAAGACGCGGCCCGCCTCCAGCGCATCAAGGATAATCGCCAGGCCGAACCTTCATCAACTGCACGAGGTCGAAGCGGTACTCCAGCCGGTCAGGCGCAAGCGTGACAGCACGCCGACACAAGGTCAGTGCTTCACCCATCTCGCCCCGTCGAGAATGAAACACGGCCGTTACTTGAATTAAGGTACGCGCCTCTCGGCTCCGGACGGGCGCCGGGTTACGGTGAGGACCCATCCGGCACCGCCGATCAGAGGGGAGCCGTCGTCAGCGCGGGTTGCGATCCCGCCTGCCTGCCCGTAAGACCTTGCGGGAGAGGTGAGAACGATGAACGACGTTACGGCCCCGCCTGAATCCTTCGAGGTGACCAACCGCAACCGCGTGCGCCGCACGCCGGAGCGCGGACGTTACGACAAAAAGACGGTGCACGCGATCCTGGACGCAGCGATGGTCTGCCACATCGCCTATGTGATCGAGGGCCAGCCCTATTGCACACCAACTGCGTTCTGGCGCGAAGGCAATCATCTCTACTGGCACGGTTCTTCGGCCAGCCGGATGCTCCGCGCCGAGGCACAGGGCATCCCGGTCTGCCTGACTGTCACGCACATGGATGCCATTGTACTGGCGCGCTCCGGGTTCCACCACTCGATCAACTACCGCGCCGTGATGGCGTTCGGCCGTGCGCACATGATCGAAGACGTCGAGCAGAAGCTGCGGGCGATGGACGCGTTCATCAACCGCTTCTTCCCTGGCCGCGCCGCCGCCCTACGGCCACCCAACAAGCAGGAGATCAAGGCGACCACGCTGCTGGGTATGGAGATCGAGCACGCGTCGGGCAAGATTCGCGACAAGCACGTCGCCGACGAGGAAGAAGACTATGCGGTGCCGGTGTGGACCGCGCTCATCCCGGTCAAGACGGTGATCGAGCCGGCGGAGATGTGCCCACGCTCGCTGCCGGGACTGTCCCCGGAGGCAGCGGGGATGGCGGCGTATCAGCCGGGACGCCGGCTCGACGAAGTGGTGCTGGAAATGCACCGCGCCACCTACCCCGACTGAAAGGCATTCGCCATGCAGATCACTGCCGTCCGTCTGCTCTGCGTGCGCGGTACCATGCCGACCAAAGGCCCGTTCTGGGAAGAGCGGCTGGTCCGCCCGATCGACATCTATCCGGAATACCGCATGCGCAACGACTTCGAGGGCGGCGCGCAGACCGATCCCCACAGCTTCCGCCTGGAACAGTATTTCCTCCGCATCGAGACCGATGCCGGCCCGATCGGCATCGCCGGCCCGCTGCCGGAGATGGTGGCGATCTTCGTCGCGCGGCGCCTGCGCCCGATCATCCTGCATCAAGACCCGATCGCGCACGAGAAGCTGTGGGACCAGATGCACCGGATCATGGTCCACGGCCGACAGGGCGACGCGATGCTGGCGATCAGCGCGGTCGATTGTGCGCTGTGGGACCTGAAGGGGCGCTGGCTCGGCCAGCCGGTGTTCCGCCTGCTCGGCGGCCCGACGCGCGATGCCGTGCCGGCCTATGCCAGCATGCTCGGCTTTAATGTCACCGACACGGGCCGGGTGCGGGCACGCGCCGCTGAATATCGCGACCTCGGCTACGCGGCGCAGAAATGGTTCTTCCGCCACGGACCGATGAGCGGACCGGACGGGCTGCACAAGAATGTCGAGCTGGTCCGCACCCTGCGCGAGACGCTCGGCGAGGATTACGACATCATGTTGGATTGCTGGCAGTCGTTCGATCCGATCTATGCGATCGAACTGGCCGGCCGGATCGCCGAGTACCGCCCGCGCTGGCTCGAGGAAGCGGTGATGCCGGATCGTATCGACAGCTATGTGCGGGTGAAGGAGCGCACTGACATCCCGCTATCGGGCGCCGAGCACGAATACACCCGCTGGGGATTCAAGCGCTTCATCGACGCCGGGGCGTTGGATATCTTGCAGCCGGATATCTACTGGGCCGGCGGCCTGTCGGAGGTGCTGAAAATCGCCGCCTATGCCAGCGCGCATGACCTGATCGTGATACCGCACGGCCATTCGACGCCGGCGGGCATTCATTTCTCGCTGGCGCAATCTCCGCTGTTGACGCCATGGCAAGAATTCCTGGTGAAATGGAACGCGATCAATCAGCATTTCCTCGCGCACCCTGTTATGCCCCGCAACGGTATGATCGCGGCGCCGGAACAACCAGGGCTTGGCATGGATCTCGACCCGGCGAAGATCGAAGACGAGGCCGAGGTATTCGCCTGATATTACGTGGCTCCGCGCCGTCTGCACCTCTGCGGTTACATTCCCTTAAAACGAGCCATCAGAACGCGTGGCTACGGAACCCTCGCCGAGGCACCGTCGCGCCGATGCGCACTTGCCGGGAGCCGAAGCGTCCTAAACTGGGTTCGATGCCGGCCTGACCGCTGCGAGACCGGTTTGAACATCGATGACGTCGAGCAGCTCAGCGATCGAGAAGGGCTTCAGGATATACGGTCGCGGACCGCCGGTCACCTCGGGGATCTGGCCTGGATCCCCGGTCATCAGCACCACCGGAACTCCGATACGGTCGGCTTCGAGCATCACCTGCCACATCGAGCCGCCCGGCAGCACGCAGTCTAGCAGCACGAGGTCGATGTCGCCGGGCAGCAATTGCTCCACCGCCGCCTCGACGCTCGAAGCGCAGACCGGCTGATACGTATCGCTAAGCGCATCGGCGATCAGCTCGGCGATCTGCGCCTGATCCTCGACCACGAGAATGCGACGTCTCTTGATCATCTTCCTATCTGTGCTCCAGAATTGCGCTGAGTATATCAAGCTTCACCTAACCGTACCGGTCCCGATCGCGTGACTTCAGAGCGAACGTCGGATTGTTGCGACTCCTACCGGGTCTCCCCGGCAAACCCGTGTTGCAGCTCCGCCACCCGGTGCAGTGCGGCAGGCGGCAGTGGCCCTTTCTCGGCGCCCGCAATCGCCTGCTCCAACTGTTCGATCGTGGCGATCCCGATCAACACGGTGCTGATCGCCGGATGCGCAATGACGTAGCGCAGCGCGGCTTCGGGCAGCGTGGCGGCGTGGCCCTCGGCCACGAGCGGCAGCAGCCGCCGGGCGCGCGCGAGGTCGGCATCGTAGCTGCCAGCGGACCCAATCGGCTGGGGTGGTGGGCTGGCGATCGGGTGACGCGTCGCCTCGGCCGAAAGCGCACCCCCGGCCAACACGCGGATGCCGATTGCACCCATCCCAGCCGCCTGTAGTGCGGCCAGCAGGTTTCGGTAATCCTGGGCGGGGTAGTTCGGCGGGGCAGTCGCGCCGACGCTGGGGTTCAGCAGATTATAGGGCACCTGGGCGGTGTGCAGCATGCCGGCGCCGACCACCCGGTGCAGCGCATCGGTCTCGCCAGTCGCGGTGATCCCGAAGAAGCGGATCTTGCCCTGATCGCGCAGCCGCTCGAAGGCCGGCACGACCTGTTCCAGCACCGCCTGAACAGTGACCGAACCTGGCGCATCGGCTTCGGTGATCGCGTTGTGCAATTGCAACAAATCAACGTGATCGAGCCCGAGTTGGCGCAGGCTGGCCTCCAGCGAGGCGGCCACGGCGGAGGCGATCGATGTCTTCTCGGCATCGTCGAGCCGCACCTTAGTGCCAATGCGCACGTCCGGCTTCGACTCGGCGAGCACGCGTCCGAGATTGCGTTCCGACGCGCCGTCGCCGTACGACGGGGCAGTATCGAAATAGGTGATCCCGGCTTCAACGGCACGCGCGACTGCACGCATCTGGTCCGCCGGCGCCCCGCGCACCATCAGCCCGCCGACCGCGCCGCAACCGAAGCCGAGCACCGAAACGGTCAGTCCGGTACGGCCGAGCGGGCGCGTTTGCATGATGTTCCTCCCAACGGGGTGCAATGTTCGAAGCGATGCTAGGACGCTTTCGGTCGAAGTAAACGCCGCCTGCCGCGGAGGCCACGGCAATCCGGCGCGACGGCCTAGTTGACCAGGCGCCGCACACCATCAATGGTGCCTGGCGGCGGCAGCAGACATGTCGGGAGGCGACAATGGCAGGTGCGCCAGGACGGGCGGTGCTGGGATTCATTGCCGGCGCCCTCGCAGTAATGACATTCCATCAGGGCATAATCGGCGCGCTCCACGCCGCCGGGCTCATTGGCTTTGCGCCGTTCCCAACCGACGCGGTGGGCCCCCTCGGCATCCCGAGAATAGTCGATCTCTGCTTCTGGGGCGGCGTGTGGGGCGTGCTGTTCGGGTTGTTGCTGCCCTGGCTTCCCGGTCCCGAGTGGCTGAGCGGTATTGGGCTGGGCATTGTCGCCGGGCTGACGGGCCTCTTCGTGGTGGCGCCGCTGAAGGGCGGGTCGATCGCCGATAGCCTGGCGGTCGGTCGGATCGTGCTATCGCTGGTGATCGACGGGTTCTGGGGCCTGGGCGTAGGGCTGATCTTGCCCGGCCTGTTGTACGGCCGCCGGCTGGCGCGCGCTTGAATGGCTCAGCCGAGCGTCCACCCCCTTAGAACGCTGATCGACAGCCAAGAGCCGGTTCTCGCACCGTTAGCGCTCAACCCGCTGATGGCGAAGCTTGCCGAGCGCGCTGGATTTCCGGCGCTTTACTTGGGCGGCGGGGCCATGGGCTACCTGACCTGCTACACCGAGGCCAACCTGTCGCTCACCGAGATGTGCCAGGCGGCGCTTGACATCCGCGCCGCCTGCTCCCTGCCCCTGATCCTGGACGGAGCCTGCGGCTGGGGCGATCCGATGCATCTGCGCCGCACGATCGGCATGGCCGAGGCTGCGGGCTTCGCCGCAATCGAGATCGAGGACCAGATTCTGCCGAAGCGCGCTCACCACCACATCGGCATCGAGCACCTGATCGACGCCGACTTGATGGTTGAGAAGGTGCGCGAAGCCGTCGCGACACGGCGCTCGGATGAGTTCCTGATCATCGCCCGGACCAACGCCGTGCGCGACATCAGCATGGACGAGGCGCTGCGCCGCGGCGAGATGATGAAGCGCGCGGGCGCCGACATATTGTTCCTGACCGCGCGCGAGCCGGAAGACCTGCGCCACATCGCCGAGCGGCTGCCGCCACCGCTCATGTACATGTTCGCCGGGGGCGGTGTCGCCGCGACCGGCATCCCGGTGCCGGAGCTGCACCGGATGGGCTATCGGCTGTTCGTCGATTCGCAGACGCCGCTGTTGGCAATGCACCGTGCGCTGCGCGATTGCTACGCCGCACTGAAGGCGTTGCGGGCCGATCCGCTGCTGGGCGCCGACGGCCAAGCCGAGCAACAGGCGGTGCACGAGACGATCGGTCTCGAGACGCTGCTGGCCATCGAGCGGCGGACGGTGGAGCGGTAAGACGACTTCGCAAGTCGCGGGGATTTTCAGGTTAGCAATGCGGAGGCAGGCCCGGAGCCACCACACGGCAGGGGCTTGACAACGGCGTTATACTCATATTTAGCATAATGGACGGCCAGGTTGGCCGAATTTTTCGTCCCCACAAATGCTCATTGTGAGCATAAAGGTGCTGCATGTCTCTGTCACAGGCTATCGACCGTACCGCTGCGCTCTATGCGCGCGTGCAGCATGTCATCCCGCCGATGGAGTGGCCGGTCTTCACCGACGACATCGACGCCATCCTGGCGCTGAAGCGCCGGCGCAACGCGGTGATTCTGGCGCACAACTACCAGACGCCGGAGATTTTTCACTGCGTCGCCGACATTACTGGTGACAGCCTGGCTCTGGCGCGTGAGGCGATGAAGACCGACGCCGAGGTGATCGTGCTCGCCGGGGTGCATTTCATGGCGGAGACGGCCAAGCTACTGAATCCTTCTAAGACCGTGTTGATCCCCGATCCGCGCGCTGGCTGCTCGCTGGCGGAATCGATCAGTGCGCAGGACGTGCGGCTGCTGCGGGAGCGCTATCCCGGCGTGCCGGTGGTGACCTATGTGAATACGTCGGTCGCGGTAAAGGCAGAATCGGATATCTGCTGCACATCGGCCAATGCACGAAAGGTGATCGAATCGCTCGGCGTTGAGCGCGTGATCATGCTGCCAGACGAGTACCTGGCGCAGAACGTGGCGGCGCAGACGAAGGTGAAGGTGATTGCCTGGGCCGGCCATTGCGAGGTGCATGAGCGCTTCACCGCGAAGGATATCCGGCAGGTGCGCGCCGACTATCCGGGCGTCGTGGTGCTGGCGCATCCCGAATGCCCGCCGGAAGTGATCGCCGAAGCTGACTATGCCGGCTCGACCGCCGACATGGCCGCTTACGTCGGGCGCGAGAGGCCGCGGCGTGTAGTTCTGGTGACCGAATGCTCGATGAGCGACAACATCGCCGCGCAGCACCCGGGGATCGAGTACCTGCGCCCGTGTAATCTCTGCCCGCACATGAAGCGCATCACGCTGCCGAAGATCCGTACGGCGCTGGAGACAATGCAGCACGAGGTGACAATCGATCCGGCGGCAGCTGCTTGCGCCCGACGCGCGGTCGAGCGGATGCTGGCGGTCTGAGCGGAGAGCCGAGATGGCTGTTCCCGCCTTGCCCGCGGTGATGATCGAACCGGTCGTGCGCGCCGCACTGCTTGAAGATCTCGGCCGCGCCGGCGATATCACCACGGGCGCGATCGTGCCCGCCGAGGCGCGGGCCCCCACTGTGCTGGTGGCCCGTCAAGCCGGCGTTCTAGCCGGCCTGCATTTCGCGTTGACCGCGTTCCGGCTGATGGATTCGGCGATCGATATCGTGCCGCAGCGGCAAGACGGCAGCCGCCTGGCGCCGGGTGATCCGATCGCAACTATTTCCGGACCGGCGCGCGGCATCCTGACGGCGGAGCGCACCGCGCTCAATTTTCTGTGCCATCTGAGCGGCGTTGCGTCGGCGACGCATAGCGTGGTCGAGGCTATCCGTGGTCACAAGGCGCAGGTGTGCTGCACGCGGAAGACCATGCCCGGCTTGCGAGCCGCACAGAAATACGCGGTGCGCGTCGGCGGCGGCGGGAATCATCGCTTTGGCCTGGATGATGCGGTGCTGATCAAGGACAATCACGTGGCCATTGCCGGGGGGGTGCGCGAGGCAGTGGAGCGTGCGCGCGCCGCAGTGGGCCACCTGGTGAAGATCGAGCTGGAAGTGGATACGCTGAGTCAGCTCGAACAGGCGCTGACGCTACGGGTCGATGCCGTGCTGCTCGACAACATGGGACCGGAGATGCTGCGGCAGGCTGTGGGCATGGTCGATGGCCGAGCGATCACCGAGGCTTCAGGGCGCATCACGCCGGCCACTGCGGCGGCTGTGGCGGCGACGGGGGTTGATCTGATCTCGATCGGGTGGCTGACGCACAGCGCGACGGTGTTGGATATCGGGCTGGATTTTGAAGGATGATGTTGGGCGATGTCTTGGCCTCTGCGCGCTCTGCGTCTCTGCGGTTAGACCTCCCTAAGCTCAACCGCAGAGACACAGAGACGCAGAGGAATACCTGTGACGCCGAACCCGAGACGTTAACGCGCGCCACGCCGATCTCGTAGCCCGTCTACCCGGAAACGCTTGTAACCGAACCCGGCCTGCGGCGCTGCCTAGCGACGAGCAGCCCCGTTAGGGCGGCACCAAGGACACTCAGGGAAGCCCGTTCCGGAACCGGTGCGGTACTGGTGGGGATCGAACCTTGCTGAAACAACGCCGACAGGTCATTGGCGGAACATCCCGCAAGGGGCGTCCCAAAGGGAGGGGGATTTGTTAGTTAGCCCTCGTCTGCGGCCAGCAGCGCGGCGTTGCCGCCGGCGGCGGCGGTGTTGATCGATACCACCCGCTCCTCAGCAAATCGGTACAATGTGATCGGGCCGCCGGCTTTCGGGCCGGTGCCGGACAGGCCGCGGCCGCCGAAGGGTTGTACGCCCACCACCGCGCCGATCTGGTTGCGATTGACATAGGCGTTGCCGACCTGCAGCCGCTCGACGATGCGCCGCTGCGTGCTCTCGATGCGCGAGTGCACGCCCAGCGTCAGGCCGAAGCCGGTCGCGGCGATCGCGTCAATGACCGTGTCCAGGCGGTCCGCCGCGTAACGCACGACATGCAGCACCGGGCCAAACACCTCCTCGCGCAACCGTGCCGCGTCGTCCAACATAAAGGCGCGCGGGGCGAAGAACGTGCCATGCTCGGTGCCCGCCGGCAGACCCAGCTCGAACAACGGCGCGCCCATCCCGGCTGCGTAGCGCGCGAGGCGATCGCGGGCCTCCTCATCGATCACCGGGCCGACATCGGTCGCCGGGTCCAGGGGATCGCCGATCACCAGCGTCTCGGCGGCTCCGGCCAGCATGGTCAGCATCCGATCGGCGACGTCATCCTGCACGCAGAGCAGGCGCAGCGCAGAGCAGCGCTGCCCGGCGGAGCCGAACGCACTGGTGATCACGTCGGCAACTACCTGCTCGGGCAGCGCCGAGCTATCGACAATCATCGGGTTGATCCCGCCCGTCTCGGCGATGAACGGAATGATCGGGCCGGAGCGCTCGGCCAGCATCCGCGCGATGCTTTGCGCCGTTTCGGTGCCGCCGGTGAACGCAACCCCGGCGATGCGCGGGTCCCGGATCAGCGGCTGCCCGACAGAAGGCCCATCGCCCAGCAGCAGCGCGAGCGCATCTGCCGGCACCCCTGCTTCGTGCAGCAGCGCCACGGCGCGTGCCCCAACCAGCGGTGTCTGCTCGGCCGGCTTGGCGGCGACCGCATTGCCGGCGGCGAGCGCCGCCGCGATCTGGCCGGTAAAGATCGCCAGCGGAAAATTCCATGGCGAGATCGCCGCGAACACGCCGCGACCGCCGAGGCTCCAGGTGTTGCGCTCGCCGGTGGGTCCGGGGAGATCGCGCGGGGTGAATTGCTCGCGGGCGCGGGCGGCGTACCAGCGGCATCCATCCGCTGCCTCCCGCACCTCCGCGATGCCGTCGGTCAGTGTCTTTCCGCCCTCGCGGGCCAGAAGCGCCAGCAGCTCGTCGCGCGCCGCTTCGATCAGGGCGGCGGCGCGATCCAGCAGCGCGCTGCGATGTGCCGCGCCGGCCGCGTCCCAGTCCCGCCAGCCTGTGGCCAGTCGGGCCAGCGCGGCATCGATCTCCCTTTCGGTAGCGTCGGCGATGGTGCCGACCAGCATGCGCCGATCGGCCGGCGAGCGGATCTCCCGCGCACGCTCGGCCCCGCCGATCCAGTGCGTCCTGCCGGCGTAACGCTGCACCGACGCGAGCATCGCCGGCGCCGCGGCACGGTCGCCAAGGTCGAAGCCGGCCGAATTGGCGCGGTCCGGGTAGAGATAGCGCGGCAGTGGGATGCGCGGATTGGAAGTGGCTCCCTGGGCGCGCACGCGGCCCACCGGGTCGGCGACGATCGCTTCTTCTGGCACCGCCGGATCGACCAGGCGGTGCACGAAGCTGGTGTTGGCGCCGTTCTCCAAAAGTCGGCGCACGAGATAGGCGAGCAGGTCCTCGTGCGTGCCGACCGGGGCATAGACGCGCACCGGACACGCTGGGCCGACGACAGTTTCATACAGCGCCTCGCCCATGCCGTGCAGGCGCTGCGTTTCGAACTCGACATCGCCGGTGGTCTCCAGCACGGTGGCGAGACTGTGTGCATTGTGTGTCGCAAACGCCGGCCGCAGCGCATCGCGCCGGTCCAGCATCTGCCGCGCGCAGGCGAGCCAGCTCACATCGGTTGCCGCCTTGCGGGTGAACACCGGATAGTCGGCATAACCCGCCACCTGGGCGAGCTTGATCTCGGTGTCCCAATACGCGCCCTTGACCAGCCGGACCGGCACGCGATGGCCGGTGCTCAGGGCCAGCGCTGCCACCCAATCGATCACCGCCGGCGCGCGTTTCTGATAGGCCTGCACGGCGAGCCCCAACCCGTCCCAGCCGGCAAGCTGCGGATCGGCGAGGACCGCGGTGAAGATGTCCAGGCTGAGCTCGAGCCGGTCGGCTTCCTCGGCATCGACTGTCAGCCCGATCTGCCTCTGCTTCGCCGCCAGCGCGAGTTGGTTCAACGCGCCGATCAACGCCGGCACGCAGCGCGCTTCCTGTAATGGCTCGTAGCGCGGATGCAGGGCCGAGAGCTTGACCGAGATACCGGGCCCCTCAACAGGCCCCCGACCAGCGGAGGCCTGACCGATTGCCCCGATCGCGTCGCGGTAGGCGGCCATGTAGCGGGCGGCGTCGCCGGTCGTTTTAGCCGCCTCGCCCAGCATGTCGAAGCTGTGGCGCCAGCGGCGACCCTCGGCGCTGTTGGCGCGGGCCAGAGCTTCGGCGATGGTGCGGCCCATGACGAACTGGCGGGCAAGCACGCGCATGCCTCGGCGCAGCGCGGTGCGGATCACCGGCTCGCCCAGGCGACGGACCATGCGCAGGATCGCGGCTTGCAGGCCGCCTTCTGCTTCTTCGCGGTTGAGTACGCGGCCGGTCAGCATGAACGCCCAGGCGGAGGCGTTCACCGCCAGGCTGTCGCCGTGGCCGAGATGCGCCTGCCAATCGGCTGCCGCGATGCGGTCTTCTATCAGTGCGTCGGCGGTGGCGGCGTCAGGAATGCGCAGCAGCGCCTCTGCGAGGCAGAGCAGGGCGACGCCTTCGGCGGTGCCGAGGCCGTATTCTTTCAGGAAGTCAGTAACATCGGCGCCGGGGCGGTGGGCGGAGCGGGCGGCGCGAACCAGCGCGTGGGCGCGGGCCGCGACGCGGGCGCCGGTTTCCTGGGGTAGCGTGGCCTGTTTCAGCAGTGCAGCGAGTGCCTGGGGCTCGGCAATACGATGCAGACGGCGGAGTTCGGTGCGGTCGTCGAGCATTGGGGGAGGATCACCACCGGCGGGGCATCGCCCAAGCTTATACAACGCGAGCCGGCCGGCGGGGTCCCGGTCCGGCGGACAAAAAGAGTTTAGACGCAGATGAAGGCAGATGCAGGCTGAACACGCAGATGGTTCAGCGTGGCTGGCAAACCCTGCACCCATGCGCCCGTCCAGTAAATCCCTAGCTGATGAGACGTACGGACAGATCACTCGGCCTGTAGCTATCTGCGTGGATCAGCGTGCATCTTCTTCCATCTGCGTCTAAAAAATTTCCTTCGCGATGGAGGACACCGAACTGAGTGATCTGAGGCAGGTACGGATCGCGGTCGACGAGGCGCATTCCGTCTCGGGTCTTCTGCAACTGCCTCGGCAAGCGACGGCGTGCTACGTGATGGCGCATGGTGCGGGTGCCGGGATGACCCACCCGTTCATGTCAGCGGTCGCGGACGGGCTTTGCCAACGCCGGGTCGCTACGCTTCGCTACCAGTTCCCCTATATGGAGCAGGGTTCGAAGCGGCCGGATCGGCCCGCGCTTGCGCACGCCACGGTGCGCGCCGCGGTTGGCGCGGCTGCCCGGCTCGTGCCCGCGCTTCCACTCTTTGCAGGAGGCAAGTCCTTCGGCGGGCGCATGACGTCACAGGCGCAGGCAGAAGCACCGCTACCGTGCGTGCGGGGCCTGATTTTCCTCGGTTTTCCCCTGCATCCCGCCAACAAGCCGTCAACCGACCGCGCATTGCACTTGTCCCGGATCCGCATTCCGATGCTCTTCCTGCAGGGAACCCAAGATACCCTGGCCGACATGACTCTGCTTGCCGCGACCGTCGGGCAGCTTGGCGAGTTGGCAACCTTGATGCCAATCGACGGAGCGGATCATTCGTTCCATGTCCCGGTCCGATCCGGCAGGACGGACACACAGGTACTTGCCGATGCGCTCGATGCGCTCCTCGCGTGGATGGAACGCCAGAGAGATCACTCCGGTCGATAGGCCGCATACGACCCCTTCTCGGCCGTCCAGCTTCGAACCTTGAATGGCTCTTTCTGCTACCGGACGGCCGTTCAACAAGGCCCCAACGCACGACGCCAGTTTTTTGCCTCGCCGCGGCGATGGCCTATTGGCATAAGCAAGTCCGCAGCCTAAGGTTAGCCTAGCGCCTGTGCCGTACGGGAAGGGGTTCGTCTTGCGGTTCGATCCACCCGGGTTTCAGCGTCAACGAGCTCCGCGCCGCGGCACGCGATCGGTGATCGCCCTGCCCGCCCGTTATGGCATACTGCTGGCCCCGCTCGCCCTGGGCGCCTGCCAGTCCGGAGTGCTCGATCCGCAAGGCACCATCGGCGCCGCCGACAAGTCAATACTGATCGGCTCGGTCCTCATCATGCTGGCGATCGTTCTGCCGACCATGGCCGCGACACTTGCTTTCGCTTGGTGGTATCGGTCGTCCAACACCAGGGCGCGGTATCAGCCGGGTTTCGTCTATTCCGGTCAGCTTGAGCTGATCACGTGGTTCATTCCGTTGCTGACCATCCTGCTCCTAGGAGGAGTGGCGTGGGTCGGATCGCATGATCTGGACCCGGCAAAGCCGCTGCCGTCGAAGAGTGATCCCCTCGAAGTCCAGGTTGTATCACTCGACTGGAAATGGCTGTTCATCTACCCAGACCAGCATGTGGCGAGCGTCAACCGTCTCGTGATTCCCGTCGGCGTGCCCGTGCATTTCGCACTGACTTCCGCGAGCGTGATGAATGCTTTCTTCGTCCCGCAGCTCGGCAGCATGATCTACACGATGAATGCGATGCGCACACGTCTCAATCTGATCGCTGATAAGCCCGGCACCTTCCTCGGGCTATCCAGTCAATATAGCGGCGATGGGTTCTCGACCATGCATTTCGACGTGGAAGCCGTGCCCGCCGACCAGTTCTCGGCCTGGGTCAACACAGCACGCAGCAGCGGTGCGACGCTGACCGCGCAAAGCTATCAGGACCTCGAGAAACAGAGCCTGAGCGTAAATCCGTTCACTTACCGCGACGTCGAGCCCGACCTGTTCCAGAAAATTTTCGCGCAGGTGCTGCCGCCTGGCCCTGGACCGATTCCAGAGACCAATCCGGGCGCAGCCAAACGAGCGGAGCAGTAGTATGAACCTGCTTGGCAAGCTGACACTGGCCGCCATTCCGCTCGATCAGCCGATCCCGCTTTTTTCTGGGGCTATTGTCGGGTTCATCATCCTTTGCGTGCTGATATTCGTCGCGCTGAAAGGTTGGGCACCGTACCTCTGGAACGAATGGATCACCAGCGTCGATCACAAGCGGATCGGCGTGATGTACATCACTTTGGCGATAGTCATGCTGATACGGGGCTTCATCGATGCGCTGATGATGCGCTCGCAGCAGGCCTTGGCTTTCAGGTCGCCGGGCTATCTGCCGCCCGACCACTACGACCAGATCTTCTCGGCACACGGGACGATCATGATCTTCTTCGTGGCGATGCCGTTCGTGATCGGGTTGATGAACGTCGTCGTTCCCTTGCAGCTTGGTGCGCGGGACGTCGCTTTCCCGACCCTCAACTCGGTCAGCTTATGGCTGACCGCGACCGGCGCACTGCTGGTGAACATTTCGCTGGTGGTGGGCGAGTTTTCCCGCGCCACCTGGCTGGCGTTTCCCCCGCTGTCGGAGCTCACGTACTCGCCCACCGTCGGCGTGGATTACTATCTGTGGTCGCTGCAAATATCCGGTGTGGGCACGCTGCTGACCGGTGTGAATTTCGTTACCACGATTTTGAAGATTTACGCCCCCGGCATGACCTATATGCGAATGCCGGTCTTCTGCTGGACCGCTCTCGCATCCAACCTCCTGATCGTCGCCGCCTTCCCGGTCCTTACGGCGACCTTCGCGATGCTGCTGCTGGACCGCTATCTCGGCTTCCATTTCTTCACCAACGAGGCCGGCGGTAACATGATGATGTATATGAACCTGATCTGGATCTGGGGACATCCAGAGGTTTATATCCTGATCCTGCCGGCGTTCGGCGTATTCTCGGAAGTCGTATCGACCTTCTCGGGCAAGCCTCTGTTCGGCTACCGGTCGATGGTGGCGGCGACGATGGCCATCTGCATTATCTCCTTCATGGTCTGGCTGCACCATTTCTTCACCATGGGGGCGGGAGCCGATGTGAACGCGGTGTTCGGCATCGCCTCTATGATCATCGCGGTGCCGACGGGCGTGAAGATCTACAACTGGCTGTTCACGATGTACGGGGGCCGCATCGTCTATGCTACACCGATCATGTGGTCGATCGGCTTCATGATTACGTTCCTCATCGGTGGGCTCACGGGCGTTTTGCTGGCGGTTCCTCCGGCGGATTTCGTCTTGCATAATAGCTTGTTCCTGGTCGCGCATTTCCACAACGTGATCATCGGCGGCGTACTGTTCGGTATGTTTGCCGGATACACGTACTGGTTCCCGAAGGTATTCGGTTTCCGGTTGCATGAAGGCCTGGGCAAGGCGGTATTCTGGTGCTGGTTCATCGGCTTCTATCTGGCCTTCATGCCGCTTTACGTGGTGGGTCTGATGGGGATGACACGGCGCATGCAGCACTACGACGTGCCCGCATGGCATCCCTGGCTGCTGGTCGCGGGCGTCGGCACGCTCGTCATACTGGCCGGGATCGTGCTGCTGATCGCGCAACTTGTGGTCAGCATCCTTCAGCGAGACCAACTTCGCGATCTCACCGGCGATCCCTGGAACGGCCGCTCGCTGGAGTGGGCCGTGGCGTCGCCGCCGCCCGCATTCAACTTCGCCGTGATGCCGCGGATCGAGGGGGGCGACGCTTATTGGGACATCAAGCAACGCGCCCTGCAGGGTGAACTCGGCGACGAGCCAGTGTACGAAGAGATCGAGATGCCCCGCAACAGCCCGACCGGTTTCATCTGCGCCTTCTTCGCGACCATCATGGGCTTCTCCTTGATCTGGCATATCTGGTGGCTGGTCATCGTGGGCTTCATCGGCGCTTTCGCAACGTTCGTCGTCTTCGCGTGGCGTGACCGCACCGAGTACTTCGTTCCCGCCGAGGAGGTCGCCCGGATCGATCGGGCCAATCGCGCCGCCCGCCGCGCGGCATTCGCAGCCATGCAGCCAGCAGAATGAGCAGCGCAGAGGGAACGGCTGGGCGGATCGACCCGCACCACCTGGGTGGCCTCGGCCTCGCGTATTTGCGTGAGCCGCATGCCGAGCACGCGGCGCGCGACATCGTTTCCAAGCGCATCATCGTCGGCTTCGGCTTCTGGATCTTCCTGCTCAGCGATATCGTGATGTTCTCTGCTTTCTTCGCGACCTATGCGGTGCTGTCGCGGGCGACCGCCGGCGGGCCGAGCGGGAAGGACCTGTTTCATCTCGGTGTTGTCGCGGCGGAGACGACCGCGCTGCTGCTGTCCAGCTTCACCTGCGGCGTCGCCGCCATCGGCGCCAGGGCGCATCGCGACTCAATGTATTACCCCGCCATGGCGATAACCGCGCTCTTTGGGGCGATCTTCCTGTCGCTCGAGATTCACGAGTTCGTCGGGATGATCTCCATCGGCGCCGGGCCGCAGCGCAGCGCCTTTCTCTCCGCCTTCTTCACCCTGGTCGGGTGTCACGGGCTGCACGTGACTCTCGGCCTGATGTGGCTGCTGACGATGATGGCGCAGGTGTTCGCGAAAGGCTACCGCCCCGACATCCTGCGCCGCGTCCTGTGCTTCAGCCTGTTCTGGCACACGCTGGATATCATCTGGATCGGGATATTCACCGTGGTCTATCTGATGGGGGTAGCCCGATGAGCGACACCGAGCGTACACTGCGTCGCGGCGACATTTCCCCCGGCGATGAGCGTGCCGAAGGTCACGAGATCGCAGAAGGCCTGCTTGGCTATCTGGTCGGGCTGGGTCTCGCCGCACTGATCACGGTGGTGGCATTCTTCATTTCGGGCACCACGCTGGTTTGGCAGCCCAGCATCCCTATCGCCCTCTTTGTGCTGGCCGTCGCGCAGATGGGCGTTCATCTGGTCTTCTTCATCCACATCACGACCGGTCCCGACCACTTCAACAACGTGCTTGCACTGGCGTTCGGGGTGCTGATCGTGATGCTGGTGATGGTGGGGTCGATATGGATCATGGCCCACCTCAATCAAAACATGATGCCGATGGACCAGATCATGCAGATGCAGGGGTAGGCGATAAGGTTGTACCGGCCGCCGCAGAGATTGACTCTGTAACGGCCCCTGACCCATCGAGCGCCGTTCGTCACAGATGGACCAGCCCGCTTGCCAGCATGATTGCATTTGTGGTTGTCTGACGCGGCAAATCAAGAGGGATGGCCGCCATCTCCGCACGCAAGCAGTTCCGCCTCGTATTGATCAAGCCGTCGCATTACGACGACGACGGCTATGTCATTCAGTGGTTCCGCTCCTCCATGCCGTCCAACAGCCTCGCGGCGGTCTACGGGCTGGCGATGGATTGCGCGGCGCGGCACGTGCTGGGGCCGGACACTGCCATCGTCGTGGATGCCTATGACGAGACCAACACCCGAATCCGGCCGGAGCGGATCGCTCGTGACATAACGCAGGCTGGCGCCGGGATGGTGGGACTGGTCGGGGTGCAGTCCAACCAGTACTCGCGCGCGATGGACCTGGCCCGCCGGTTCCGTACACGCGGCATCGATGTCGCCATTGGCGGGTTCCACGTCTCGGGCACTCTCGCGATGCTGCCGACCATTACGCCAGAGCTGCAGGAGGCGATGGACCTTGGCATCGTGCTCTATGCCGGCGAGGCGGAAGACGGGCTCGAGGAGCTGCTCCGCGATGCCGCCGCCGGCACGCTGCGGCCGCTCTATAACCATATGGCGACACTGCCGAACCTCGCCGGCGTGCCGATTCCCTATCTGCCACCCGACCGCGTCGCCCGCACCGCCGGACGAATGACCACGTTCGATGCAGGCCGCGGCTGTCCGTTCCAGTGCAGCTTCTGTACCATCATCAACGTCCAGGGTCGCGTTTCGCGCCGCCGCACCGCCGACGACGTGGAGGCAATCGTCCGCCAAAACGCTGCGCAGGGTGTGCAGAGTTTTTTCATTACTGACGACAATTTTGCTCGCAATAAAGACTGGGAACCGATTTTCGACCGGCTGATCGTGCTGCGCGAGCGGGAGGGGTTCAGTATCAAGCTGACCATTCAGGTGGACACGCTGTGTCACCGCATTCCGCGTTTCATTGAGAAAGCCGAGCGCGCCGGCGTGGTGCGGGTGTTCATCGGCCTGGAATCGATCAACCCGGACAGTCTGCTCGCGGCGAAGAAGAAGCAGAACCGCATCGCCGAGTATCGCGACATGCTGCTGGCCTGGAAGCGCATCCGCGCGGTGATCTGGGCCGGCTACATCATCGGCTTTCCAGCCGACACCCCGGCGACAGTGATGCGCGACATTCGTATCATCCAGAACGAGCTTCCGATCGATTTCCTGGAGTTCTTCATCCTGACGCCGCTACCAGGGTCGGAGGACCATCAGAAACTGGCGCTTGCGGGCGTCGCGATGGATGCGGACCTCAACCGCTACGACACATTCCACGTAGTGACCGCACATTCGACGATGAGTTGCAGCGAGTGGGAGCAGACCTATTGGGCAGCGTGGCGTACCTACTATACGTTTCCACATATGTGCACGCTGATGCGCCGTGCCGCTGCCACTCGGATCTCGCTCGGCAAAATGTTGAGCATGCTGCTCAGCTTCTGGAGCTTGAGCCTGGTCGAGCACACACATCCGCTGGAGGGCGGCTACCTCCGCCGCAAGGTGCGCACCGAGCGCCGTCCGGGATGGCCCATTGTGCCGGCATGGCGGTTCTGGCCGATGTTTGGGCTCGACTTCGTGGTCAAGCATGCGAGAGTCGGGGTGATGGCGGCGCGTCTATTGATGCTGCGTCACCAACTGAAGCGAGACCAAACGGCGCGCGATTACCGCGACCGCGCGCTGACGCCAGTCGGTGACGACGAGGCGCTGGAACTGTTGACAGTGACGCCGGCTGCGCGCAGCGCAGCACGAGCGAAGTTGCGACCGCTTGCATCTGCAAGTTGATTTCTTCAGTCGGACGCAGGGGCGCCCGGCCTTCGTCATCTAAGGCCCCCTCTCCTCTACCGCAGCCCGAAGCAGCGCCGCCGTGCGGTACACGCCGTGCACCATCTTGCTGTACGGCAGCAGCACGAACAGCGCCAGGATGCAGCCCAGATGCACCGCCAGCGCGATCCCCATATCCACCGTCGCCCGCAGCCCCAGCAGCACCAAGCCCGTCGCGGCGCTCAGCGCCAGCAACAGCAGCAGCGCGACATCCGCCCCCAGCAGCTCGCGCGCCGCCGGCACCGGATCATCGACCAGCTTCATCGCGAACAGGCCACCGGCGCCCGCCAGCAGCCCGATCCCGCCCAGCGTACCTAGCAGCACGGGCAAGCTGAAGAACGGATACGGCGCGTCCCGCCCCAGAAACGCGTGATACACGAACCCCACACAGGTGGCGGCGAAACACAGAAAGAAGCCGAAGAACATCGCTTGGTGCAGCCACCGCCGCGTCATTGAGAAGCGCTCGGAGTTATCGTTGCAGCCGTGACCGCCGCCACCGAGGTTGCGCAGGCTCAGCACATCGCCCAGCGCCCGCAGGACCGCGCCCACGGCGATCCGGCTCGACGTCCCGGCATCGCGCCAGAACCGCACCGCGCCCATCCCCAGCGCGACCAGCGAGAAAATGAACGTGACCAACCCGACAAGCTGCATCGTCCAGAGCGGGATCACCGTATAGAACGTCCCTCCCTCGATTGCATGCGCGGTGTAAAGCTCCTCGGGCGCGGCGAAAGTGACAGTCAGAATTAGCACCAGCGCAAGCGAGACCGCGGTGACCAACGACGCCACCACCCCGTTGCGTTGGAAGGCGCGCGCCAGTGGCTGCGGCCACGCGTAGTCATGATAGCTTTCAGCGCGCACAAGCGCCAAGCTGCGCGGCACATTGATGCCCCATTCGTGCGGCGGCGCGTATTGGCACGCATAATAACAGCCGCGGCAGTTGTGGCAGAGATTCGCCAGATAGCTCAGATCGGCGGCGCTGAACGCGCGCTGCCGCTCCATGGCGGGGAACACAGCGCAGAAGCCCTCGCAGTAGCGGCAGGCGTTGCACACTTCCATCTCGCGCCGTGCATCGCCGACCGCTTCAGTTTCGCGCATGCCGTGCCGCCTCTTCCCCGGCAATCCGGCCGAACACCGTGCCGATCGTCATACCGAACCCGGCGAGGTAACCCCTGCCGAGAATGTTGCCGGCCATGATCTCGCCGGAGGCGAACAGGTTGCCGGCGGGTCGCCCGTCCTCCATCAGCACCTGCGCCTGTTCGTTCACCCGAACGCCCAGATAGGTGAAAGTGATTCCCGGCCGCAGCGGATAGCCGGTGAAGGGCGGCGTGTCGATCGGCCGAGCCCAGTTCGTCTTCGGCGGATCAAGCCCCTCGGTCGCACATCCATCCAGCTTCTTGTCGTCGAATCGGCCCGGCCGCACCGCGAGGTTATACCGAGAAACTGTAGCACGCAGCTTGATCGGATCGAGGCCCAGTCGCTCGGCCAACTCGCCCAGCAATTCGGCGGTGATCGCCGGATAGACCGACGGCATGAACAACGGCACCGATTTGGCATCGCAGACCGAATAGGCAATTTGCCCCGGCTGCTGCGCAATCAACCGGCCCCAGATGGCGTAGCGCTTGGGCCAGAGGTCCTCGCCCTCGTCGTAGAAGCGCTCGGCGTCGCGATTCACCACGATGCTGAACGGCACGCAGTCGAGCCGTGTGGCGATGCCGCCGTCGAATTTCGGCGCCCGGGCATCCAGTGCCACGGCGTGGCATTGCGTGGGATCGCCGACAGCCGCAACGCCCTGATCGAGCAGGTTCTTCAGGACCCGGCCGCGGTTATATGGCGTGCCGCGGATAACGAAATTATCCACGGCCTCGCCCCAGTATTGCCGCATCCAGTCCAGGTTCGACTGGAACCCGCCAGACGATGCAATCACGCAGCGTGCCTGCACCGTCTTGGGGAAGCCCTTATAGGTGATCTCGATCGAATGAACCATGCCGTTGTTAAGTTTCAATGAAACCACCTCTGCATCGTACAGAATATCGACGCCAAGCCGCTCCGCGGTCAGATAATACGCGTTGACCAACGCCTTGCCCCCACCCAGGAAGAACGCGTTGGTTCGCGACAGGCTGAGCGTACCTGCAAGCGAGGGCTGAAACCGCACGCCGCACTGCTTCATCCAGCCGAACACGCCAGCCGATGCGCGGATCGTCATGCGGGCGAGCGTTTCGTCGGTGTTGCCGCCGGTGACGCGGCGCAGGTCATCCCAGGTACTCGTCCTCGTGGTAAGCATCGGTCAGCGTCTCGGTCGGCGCATCGTGCATTGCCCGCAGGTTCCGTGTGTGACGGCTGTTTCCGCCGCGAAACGCGCGCGGCGCATGCTCGGCCAGCAGCACGCTGGCACCGTGTTGGCGCGCGGTGATCGCCGCGCATAGGGCCGCGTTGCCGCCGCCCGCGACGAACACGTCGTAGGTCTTGCCGAGATCGGGCACGCGTGCTGTGTACGGATGGACGTGCCGTCGCGCAAGCCGGCGCGCGGCGATGCAGGAGGATGCCATGGAGCCAGCCGACACGCGCGCCTGGCACGAGATCGTGGTAGATGGGCTGAAACGCCATGCGGTACGGCTGGTGACCTACGTGCCGGACAACGTGCTGCGGCCGCTGCTCGATGCGGTGCACGCCGATCCGTTCTTCACCGCCTTCGCCACCACGCGCGAGGAGGAAGCGCTCGGCATCGTGGCCGGCGCCTGGATGGGTGGACTGCGCGGCATCCTGCTGATGCAGACGAGCGGTTTCGGCACGCTGGCGAACGTGATTGCGTCACTTGCCGTGCCGTTCCAGATCCCGGTGCTTATGATGGTCTCGGAACGCGGCACGCTGGGTGAGTTCAACCTCGGCCAGGCGATGGTGGCGAAGACGATGCGCCCCGTGCTGGACGCGCTGGCCGTGGAGCACCATACGATGACCCACCTCGACGAAGTAGAGTTCATCGTTGATCGCACGATCCGTCAGGCAGTCGCGACGCAGGCGCCGGCTTGCCTAATCCTCTCGCCGCTGCTGACCGGCGGCAAAGTGTTCCAGCGGTAGGGGAGCCGGCGCAATGTCGTTCGCGGCCAATCACCCGGCAAATCGAGACCGGGCGAAGGTGATGAATCGCTTCGACCTGACGAAGCGGCTGGTAGCGAAATTGAAGCACGACGAGGCTGTGATCGGCGGCATCGGCTACACCAATTTCGACCTGTGGGCGGCCGGACGGCGGCCACAGAATTTCTACATGCTGGGCAGCATGGGGCTGGCGGCGCCGATCGCACTGGGCGTGGCGCTGGCGCAACCGCAGCGGCGAGTGATCGCGCTGGAAGGCGATGGCTCGATCCTGATGCAGCTCGGTTCGCTGGCAACGATCGCCGGGCGGCGGCAGCGGAACCTGGCGGTGGTGATCATGGACAACGGCACGTACCAGATCACCGGCGGGCAGGCGGCGGCAACAGCCGCAGGGACGGATGTCGTTGCGATCGCGCGCGGGGCGGGGATCGCGCAGAGCGCCTGGGCGGCCGATGAGGGTGATTTCGAGGAACTAGTTGATCTGGCGTTGCACGAGGATGGACCATGGCTGATCGGTTGCCGGATCGATCAGTCAGGGCCCGCTGATACGACCGAGCGCGACCCGGCGCGTATCCGCGATCAGTTCATGCGTGGCTTGGGCGTTAAGTAAGAGTTTTCTCAGCGTCCTCTGCGTCTCTGCGGTAAACCTTCCTTTCTTCACTTTCACAACGGCAGCACCGGCAGCATCACCCGGCTCGGCCGTGCTGAATCGACAAACACCGTGTTCACCGCGACGCGAGTTCGCCGTGCAGCCCCCTCCGCCTCTCCCGTATTCGGGTTGACATCGAACTTTGGGAAGTTACTGGAGGAAATATCCAGCCTGATCCGGTGCCCGGCCAGGAACAGATTGGCAGTCGGGAATAGCGTGATGTGGATATGCACCACCTCCCCTGGGCGGCGCAGACGCGGCTGCGACGGATCTTCCGAATAGCGCAGGCGCAGAATTCCGTCGGTCAGGTTCATCGCATAGCCGCGCGGGTAATCGGGCGACGGCGGATGCACATCGATCAACTTAGCTGTGAAATCGGTGTCTGGCCCGTCGGTGGCGACGAACAACTCCGCCTCCACAGGTCCGGCGATCTGCACCGGCTGCGGCAGTGGCTCGGTTTGGAACACCAGGATGTCGGGACGCGAGGCGAGCGGCAGATAGGGCGGCGCGCAGCCGAAGAACGCCGGCCCCTCCACTTGGTCGAACGTGCCGGCGGTTGCGACCGGCTCCAGGCTGGAGAACGCGCCGCCAATCGTCGGCACTGGTCGGCGCGGGTCGAAATCATACGCCAACTCCGCAGCCCCAGCCTCTGGCGCAGCCGGGTCAAGGCGTCCGTCCTCATGCAGGTGATACGCAACGAAATCGACCCCGGATGGCGGCCAGTCCGCCGCTTCGATCCAGCGCCCTCCGTGGTCCAGATGTCCTGCCGCCGTCCGCCGGCCGGAGCCGCCGCCCATCACGAACACGCGCACCGTCGGCTCATGCAGCGGCGCACCCTTGATCACGTGATCGAAGAAGCGCAGCCGATAGTTTCGCCAATCGCCGGCCCAGGAATCGAGTGGCGCGTCGGGGCCGAAATCCACGTCGCCGAACACGCGATCGCTGCGATCCCCATGCGTCCACGGGCCGAGAATCAGTCGCTGATCCCCGCGCCCAGCACGCCGCAGGCCGGTGTAGTTGGACACCGCGGTCAGCGCATAAGGATCGAACCAGGAGGACATGTGCACGACGGCTGCCCGGCTGTACCGGTCGTACCAACCTTCAGCGCAGATGCCGAGCTGGCGCCAGAACTCGTCGAATGCTCCATGCCGCCACTGCTCGAACAGGTAAGCCTCGTAGTCTGGATGGTGGTGCAGGGGCGAATGACCCGGTCGCCAAGGCATGCGAGTGAACCATTCGCCGATGTCCTCCGCGGCCAGCGCTGCCGCCATCACCGGGTCGACCGCCGCCTCGGGCGAGACCTGGGCGTTGCGGAATGCCCACGTGGCTTGCTTCAGCTCGAACGTGCCCGACTGACGGATCCCCGAACGCCAGGAATTGGCGAAGCCGCCGCAATCCAACACCTGCGCAACCAACCCCGGCGGATCGAGGCAGCCCAGCGCCGCCTGGGTGTGCGCGGCGTAGGACAAGCCCATGGTGCAGATGCGGCCGTCGCACCAAGGTTGCCGTCGCAACCAGGCGCAGGTGTCGAATCCGTCCTCGCCGTCGGACAGGTATTTGACGAAGCGCCCCTCGGAGCAGTAACGGCCGCGTGTGTCCTGATAGACCACGGCATAGCCGTGCGCAGTGAAATACCCGGCCAGTGCGGCACGCTCCGCCGGTGTGCGGTCGGAAGCGGTGATCTCGCTGCGGCTGGCAACGTAGCGGCCGTACGGTGTGCGCTCCATGATCACCGGGAACCGGCCGGCGCCGTCGGGCAGATAGATGTCGGTGGCAAGGCGCACGCCGTCGCGCATCGCCACCGCGAAGGTTTCGGGCGCTATCATGCGGCGCCGACGCGAAGCTGGGCGCCGGCAAAGTCGGCGAAGAATTTCGCCAGCGCCGCCACCGTGGCATCCAGGATCGTTGCCCCCGATTCCGCGGTGGCCGCCGCCGGGTCGCCGACATAACCCACGTCGCCGGCGACGAAGATCGCACCCCAGAAGGCACCGGCCGGGCGCAGCACGTCCGGCGCGTTGCCGGCGACATAGCAAGGCGTCAGCCGTGGCGGCAGGTCGCGGATCTTGGTGGCGATGAATGCTGCCTCCGCGGCCGGGCGCAGCGCGAGCTGCAGCGCTGTCTCGAAAGCGCAGGCATGGCCGACACCGCGCTGCGCGCCTGGCAGCACGTCCAGCCACTGCTCCTCGCCGGGCGAGAAGTAGTTGACGTAGCCGACCGCGAGGCCGCGCGCGCCCAGACCGGTGCACGCGGCAGCGAGCGGACCCTGGTTGCCGCCATGCCCATTGACGACCAGCAGCCGCTTGAAGCCGGTGCGGTGCAGGCTCTCCGCTACGTCCGTTACCATGCCGATGAACGTCTCGAGCGACAGCGTGATGGTGCCCGCCCAGGCGCGATGATGCGGTGAGAAACCGAAGGACGGAGGCGGTAGCACCAGTACATGCGGATCGGCGCAGCGCTCCGCCGCCAGCAGCGCCACACGATAAGCCGAGACCGAATCAGTATCGACCGGTAGATGATCAGCGTGCTGCTCGACCGAGCCCACCGTCAGCACCGGCAGCGCGCCGGCATCGCGTGCCGCGGCGATCTCGGCCCGGGTCAGCGCGCCCCAGTCATGGGTGCGGCGGAAATCGTCAGGCATGGCTCATCCCCCGTGTTATCGTCGCGGGGATGCTGCCACACCAGCTTTTGGCTCCCAACCCGCTGGGATGGGAGTGCCGCCGCCTTGGTCAGTAGTGGTACCAGCCCCAGCCGGGACCACCGAAGATGACCAACAATAGCAGGATGACAACGATCAGCCCGACCAGGCCGGCACCGCCGCCGCCGTAGTAATCGCGTCTATAGCCATAGTAGCCCCCACCGCCGAATATCAGCAGGATCAGCAGGATGAGGATCAGCAAGGTGAGCATCATGCCCCTCCATTCGCGTGTCAGGCCGACAAATCGGGTAGAACGCGTCACGATCGGCTCGGATTAGTGGCGATGGCGTGGCACGCGGCCTGATCCGGGTGCTTCCGGTGAATCTCCACCAAACGTGATCTCGCTCGGCTTCTCCACCGCCGCGATCAGTCGACGGGTTACGGGCAATTCTTCAAAGAGAAGTGACTGCCCCGATCGAACTGCGCCATTCCAAGGGACGCACTGCGCGCAGATAAAGGACAAACACGGTAGCCGGCCGGCCATGCGGAACGAGCGCGACTATAGATGGGGAGCTTAGCGGGCGTCGTGGATCGGGTTGCGGCTCTGCCGATGTGGCGGCAAGCTGAGAGCCACATAGAGCCACATAAGGCTGGCAATCGGAGGAGGTTGGTGTGCCGGAACTGTCGGGGTTCGACCCATTGGCGCTGCCTGAAAGCAACGCCACGAGCTATCCGAAACCATACCGGGCCGCGAACCAGCAGCGCTGGAATCGGCGCCTCGGCGATCACGCGAAACTAACCAATTATGGCGTGAATCTCACGCGGATCGTTCCCAGCGGTCAATCCTCGCATCGCCACGCGCACTCGCGACAGGACGAGTTCATTTACGTCCTGCAGGGCGAGGTTGAACTTGAAACCAATGCCGGCGTGGAGGTGCTGCGTGCCGGCATGTGCGCCGGCTTCCCGGCCGGGACCGACAATGCCCATCGGTTCGTCAACCGATCCGCCCAGGACGTTCTTCTGCTCGTCATCGGCGACCGCACCGCCGGTGACGAGGTGAGCTATCCCGATATCGACATGCATGGCCGCATGGGACCGGACGGCAGGTACACATTCACCCACAAGGACGGAACCCCTTACTGAACGCCCGGCGACCTTGTCGCCAGCAGCAGCCTGCCGCATGGTCCGCGCCTCACCAGCGCGAGCGACGACCCCATGCCCCCTGCCCTCCTTAACGACCCCGAGACCGCAATCCGCGAAGCGACGCAACGCATCGAGCCCGAACTGATCGAGATCCGTCGCGATATCCACGCGCATCCCGAGCTTGCTTTCGAGGAAGTACGCACCGCCGGCGTGGTCACGCGCGAGCTTACACGGCTCGGCATTCCGCATCAGAGCGGAGTCGCCAAGACCGGCGTGGTGGGCCTGATCGAAGGTGGCAGGCCGGGGCCCGTGCTCGCCATACGCGCCGATATGGACGCGCTGCCTATCGAAGAGCGGACCGGCCTTCCCTTCGCCAGCACTGTGCCTGGCCTGATGCATGCCTGCGGACACGACATCCACACCACCACGCTGCTCGGGGTTGCTTCCGTGCTGCACGAGCTGGCACCCCAACTCGCCGGTACGGTGAAGCTGATTTTCCAGCCGGCCGAGGAAGCAATCGGCGGGATGCGGGAGATGATCGCCGCTGGTGTGATGAAGGATCCGGACATCACCTACGCGCTCGGCTTCCACAACCATCCGAACCTGCCGGCCGGGCGCTTCGGTTTCGTACGTGGCCCGGCGCTTGCCGCCGCCGACGGGTTCGAGATCGTCGTGCGCGGGCGGTCGGGTCATGCGGCCCATCCCCACAACGCGGTCGATCCGATCGTCGCAGCGGCGAATTTGGTGGTGCAACTCCAGACCGTCGTCTCGCGCGAGGTACCGCCGATGCGGCCGGCCGTGGTAACGGTGGGCGCGATCCACGGAGGCACGGTGCGCAACATCATCCCCGATGAGGTGCGGTTGCTGGGGACGGTGCGTACCTTGCATCCAGAGGTGCGCGATCTCGCGGAACAGGCGATCCGCCGGCTCTGCGCCGGTATTGAAGAGGGCATGCGGGTTGGTTGCGAGCTGATTGAATATCGCCGAGGCGTGCCGCCGCTGGTGAACGACGACCGTGTGATCGACCCGACGGTTGCGGCGGTGCGCAAGCAGTTGGGCGATGTGATCGAAGAGGGACAGCCGGTCCTCGGCGCCGAGGACTTCGCTCTGATGGCGGAGCTTGTTCCGAGCTTCCAGTTGCGCATCGGCTCCGGCCAGCCGGGACGGAAGGACCGGCTGCACAACTCCGCCTATCAGCCGGATGAACGCTGCATCGGCTTGGGCGTGCAGGCAGTGGCACGCGCGGCGCTCGAAATCCTGTCGTGAGGCTTTGCGTTTTCGGCGCCGGTGCGATCGGCGGCTGGCTGGCTGGGGTACTTGCCGAAAGCGACGCTGAGGTCTCGGTCGTTGCTCGCGGGCCGCATCTGGCGGCAATTCGCGCTGACGGTCTGATTGTGGAGACCGCTTCCCGCACGATCCGGGCGAAAGTGGCCGCGAGCGACCAGCCGTCCGAGCTCGGCCGACAGGACGCGGTGATCGTCACCGTGAAGGCGCCGTCGCTACCCGCGGTCGCGGCTGCCATTACGCCGTTGCTCGGGCCGGAGACGAGCGTTGCGTTCGTGATGAACGGAATTCCCTGGTGGTATTTCTATGCGCATGGCGGGCCGTTGGATGGCACGCGGCTTGGGCGGCTAGATCCAGGCGATGGGATGTGGCGGGCGGTCGGACCGCAGCGCGCAATCGGTGGCATTGCCTGGCCGGCAAGCTCGGTGCCCGCGCCCGGCGTGGTGCGGATGGTCAGTGGCGAAACGCTGGGCGTGACGTTCGGCGAGCCGGACCGCAGCATCTCGCCGCGGGTGGAGGCGTTGGCTGCAGCATTCCGGGCGGCCGGTCTGACCGCTGCCGTCAGCGAGCAAGTCCGCGACCTGATTTGGCAGAAGCTGATCTTCAACCTCAGCGCCGGGCCGATGTGCGTGCTGACGCAATCGCCGGTACGGGAAACGCATGAGGAACCGGTGCTGGTCGAGACCTCGCGTCGCGTCCTGGCCGAGGCCGAGGCGCTGGCTCGCGCCATGGGCCGTTCACCGGTGGTGGATGTCGAGCGGACAGTGGCGACCAACATGAAGCTTGGACACCGGCCGAGCATCCTGCAGGACCTGCTGGCGGGCCGGCCGATGGAGATCGACGCGCTCTACAGCGTGCCGCTGGAGATGGCGCGGATGGTGGACGTGCCGACGCCGACGCTCGACCTGCTGGTGTCACTGATCAAGGTGCGGGCGCGGGCAGCCGGGCTTTACGGGCCCGCACCATGAAGTGGTGCTGAGCTACGCCGTCAGACCGTGAGCACTCATGAACTTCTGCAGCATCCCCGCCACATCGGCCGTCTGCGCTGGCAACTGGCCGTTGGGCGTTACGTGGTCCATCGCCTTGGGAAGTGCTTCCGCAAGGACTTTCAGGATGGCGTCGGGGGTTGTGCCGGCCTGCGTGGCCCAACCCTGGACTTCGTCGGAAGAGAAGACCTGGCCCAACTGATCCGGCGAGATCGCTTGATTCGGGCTGTTTGCGACCCACGACTGCGCATGCTGGCCAAATCCCGCTGCCTCGAATCGGGACACAACCGCGGCCACGCCGCTCGTCCCTCCCGAATTGCTGGCCACGATCTGGTGGATGATCCCGGCAATTGCCGAAGGCTGCGAGCCCGACTGGCTGCTCAGAATATTGCCGACAAGCTGTCCTAGTAACCCGCTCATTCTGGTCTCTCCCCACTTAGTTTCAGACATTATAGCCAAAACGAGCCCTCCGCGACGAACCTCACGGATTAGTGATAATGTTCGCTATCGCAATCTGATCACGATGATATCGTAGACGGATCATTTGAGACCGAATGGGCTTGACTTGCGACGGCGCTGAGCCGGAGATCAGCGAGGTGTGGCTGCGGGGCGGCGAGCCCCGAGGGCCACGGACGAAGCAAAAAGAGGAGACAGGGGTCCCATGAAGCCTCGCCTAATGATGCTACTGTTCGGGTCTGCAATGCTATTGTCCCATGTTGCGCAGGCGGCGACGACCGTGACCGCCACGTGCAAAGATGGAACGACTTTCTCCGGCCCGTCGCGCAGTGGCGCATGCAAGGGTCACCAAGGTGTGCAGACCTGGGGCACGGCGGCGCCCGCAGGCGCGGCGGCGACCGGCAGCACCCCGGCCGCGACCGGCAGCACCGCGGCCGCAACGACGAGTCAGACGCCGGCTGCAGCAGCCCAGCGATCCACCACGGCGGCTGCCGCGCAGCCGCCCACGTCCGCGAAGTCTGGGGTGCCGGGACCCGGGCAAGTGTGGGTCAATAGTTCGTCGAAGGTTTACCACTGCGCCGGAAGCAAATGGTACGGTAAGACCAAGAGCGGCAAGTATATGTCGGAAGCCGACGCAAAGGCCCAGGGCTTCCATCCAGATGGCGGCAAAGCCTGCTCGGCTTAATCTGCGACGGCGGCTAGCGCATCCGATCTTCCGCGCGCGCACCGCGGTGCTGGGTATCAAGGCAGCGGATGCGCCGGTTCTGACCAAGGTGCGGGCGCGGGCGGCGGGATTGTCTCAGGTGTAACCGGCAGCGCCGTCTGGCCCAGCACCCAGCCTTCCCAGCGCCGTATCCAGGGATCGTCGGGCGCGGTGTCGGGGCGGTTGCCGGCCAGCACGTTGAGCATGCATAGCAGGCCGAGGACGCAGTCGAACCGGTCCTCGCCGGCCTGGCCGGCAGCGAAACCGGTTTCAATGGCAACCGCCAGCTCAGGTTCCGGTTGGGCGCAGAGCCGCGCCATCGCATCGCGGAGCCCGCCGCGAGCGCTGCGCGGTCCGTCTGTCGGCGCTTGCTGCCGGACAATTTCAGGCCGAGATGGCGCAGCGCATCGGCCGGATAGGTCTCTCGGCCACGGCGATTGCACCGGGCGCGAGGAGGGCGCGGAACGGACCTTCGAACGGCCACAGCCGGATGTCCTCGCCGGCGGCGAGCGCGGGCAGCAACATCTCGCGCCAGCCGGCGATGGTGACGCCGTCCTGCGCGCCGAGCGCGAGACCGACCTGCCACGCGACATGTTCCCCTGGTCGTGTCCCTGGTCATTCGATCAGGCGATCGACGAGGTGTTCTGGTCGGACTAATACTGGCCGCCCGAGAGAGCGACGCTCATTGGGAGGCGCCACGAATTCCGCGGCTCGAATGGATTCCTGCTTTCGCAGGAATTACGAGAGAAGCATCCTCTGCGTAGACGGTGGTCCCGCGAGGTGCCGCTGATGCGTCGGGCGCGGCGGTTGGATGTATCAGGGGTAACTGGGAGTGCCGGCGTGGTGCGCGGACTCCACCAGTGTCGCGATTCGCTCGAGCCGCTTGTCGCGCAGGCCAAGAGACCGGAGGTGCTCGAGTGTCTCGCGCAAATAATCCGTACTCGAGCCAAGCACCCCGCGAGCGCCAACCAGCCGTGCCGCCACATCTCTGTCGCTAAGCCCGGTGACGTAGCGTTCGTGTCGCGGATTGGCGGTGAAGGCGATGGCGCGCACCACTCCCTCCGATGTCGCAACGTTTACCCACCGCGGCAGGTAGGCGTAGGCGAACATCTCCCGCCGCCACACCAGCAGCAGTTCGTCGCGGGCCTCGGCGGCGGTGATGCGAAACGCGATGCCGTGGCAGGCGCCGCCGTGGACCAGCCCCAGCATCAGACCGGGGCGCTCTGGCGAGCCACGCCCCGACAGCAGCCAGAAGCAGAACTGACGGTGCCAGCCATGCAGCAGCCCGGTGTGCCGGCCCGCCACGCGGATCGCCGGATTCCACATTAGCGAGCCATAGGCGAACAGCCACGCATCCCCGGCCGCGTCGTGCGTCGCCAGCATGGCATCGAGCGATGCTTCGATCTCGGCGTCGCTGCGCCCCGTCATCCCGGGCCGCAGATTGGCGCGCACCCGGGCGAGCAGCGAGCCGTCGCGCAGCCCCTCCCGCGTGATGACGATGCGTCCGGCGGTGTCGGGCTGATCGTGCGGCCGGTCCGGCGCCGTCATAGCTGGAGTATCGGGCGGCCCGACGGCCCTATCAATTGCCGCCGCCGCGCTGGTGCGCCGGTCCGTAGTCACTGAGGTTGAGTGCCGTGTTGATCAGCGCGAGATGCGAGAACGCCTGCGGAAAGTTGCCGACCAGGCGCTGCGTCGTCGGGTCGTATTCCTCGGCCAGCAGGCCGACATCGTTGGCGAGCGCCAACAGCCGGCGGAACAATGCTGTTGCGTCGTCGTAGCGTCCTTGCAGCACCATGTTGTCGGCAAGCCAGAAGCTACAGGCGAGGAATACGCCTTCGCCAGGGGGGAGGCCGTCTTTGGTTTCCTCGGTTTGGTAGCGTCGGACCAAACCGCCATGCACAAGCTCACGCTCGATCGCTGCGACAGTGCTGCGCATACGCGGGTCGGTCGCCGGCAGGAAGCCGACCAGCGGGATCATCAGTAGACTCGCGTCCAGAACGTCGCCGTCGAGGGTTTGCACGAAGCTGTCTCGCGCCGCGTTAAAGCCACGCCGGCAGACCGTCGCGTGGACCTCATCCCGCAACTTGCGCCAGCTATCGAGAGCCTCAAATGTCAGCCTGCGCTTCTCGGCACTCTTCAACGCGCGATCGAGCGCCACCCAGGCCATTACCTTGGAGAATGTGAATTGCTGTCGGCCGCCTCGCACTTCCCAGATGCTCTCGTCCGGCTGGTCCCATAGCGTGACGAGGTACTCGACGATCTCCCGTTGCAGCTCCCATGCCTCGGCCGGCGGGGAGAGACCACGACGGTCGGCCTGATACAGCGCATCGACGACCTCGCCGAAGACGTCGATCTGCAACTGCGTGCTGGCGCCGTTGCCGACCCGAACTGGCCGCGCACCTTGATAGCCGGTGAGCCACGGTACCTCCCATTCCGCCAGCCGCCGTTCCCCGGCTAGGCCGTACAGTGTTTGAATCTGCTCGGGGCTGCCGGCAACGCTGCGGTGCAGCCATTCACTCCATGTTCGTGCTTCCTCGCGATAGCCGGCATGGATCAGGGCCAGCAGCGTGAACGTGGCATCGCGTAGCCAGCAGAACCGGTAGTCCCAGTTGCGCGTGCCGCCGAGCTGCTCCGGCAGGGAGGTGGTTGGTGCTGCGACGATCCCGCCGGTTGCGTCGAAGGTGAGCACCTTCAGCGTGAGCAGAGACCGCTGCACGGCTGGTTTCCATTCGCCGTCGTAGGTGCCGCGATGACACCAGTCGGTCCAGAACGCCTCGGTGGCGTGCAGTGCGGGGTCCGGGTCGGGCACCGCCGGCGTCCGTAAATGTGACGGAGCGTGGGTCAGGATGAAGTACGTGTCCTCGCCCGGCTCGACGGCGAACTCGGCAATCGTGGAAAGGCCGCATCCTTCGAGCGGAACGGTGCTGTTCAGCACAACCAGCGACGGCCCGGCGATCGCCCGCAGGCCGAAGCCGGTCCGCAGCCGCGTCACCCAGGGAATCACCGACCCGTAGTTGAACCGCAGCGTGAGCTCCAGGCGCATCGGCACGCTGCCGCGCAGGCCACGCAGAATGCGCACCACCGAGGATGCAGCGCCGCCGATGGGCATGAAGTCTATCAGCAACGCGGTGCCCGCATCGGTTTCGAACGTGGTCTCCAGGATCATCGTGCACGGGCGGTATCGGCGCGTGATGCGGGTCCTTTCGTCCTTCGGCGCAATGCGCCAGCGCCCTGCTCGCGGTGTGTCGAGCAGGGCGGCGAAGCAGGCGTCGCTGTCGAAGCGGGGCCAGCAGAGCCAGTCGATCGACCCGCCGCGGCTGACCAGTGCCGCGGTCGTGCAGTCGCCGATCAGCGCGTAGTCTTCGATGCGCGGCGGGAGATCCCGCGGGTCGACCGCCGGATCGCCTGCCGTTCGGTCGGCGGGCTCAGCTCGCTGTGCCATACACGCGCCGGCCCGCGGTGTCCGTGCACCAGCATGTCCGGCCGGGCGCCCCCACATTCAACATCGGACAGACGAGCGGGCCGGCGTAGCAGGACTGGCCGGTCGGGGATGGAGGCGGCGAGGCATAGGCGATGGGCGGCGGGGGCGTGTACGCGAACGGCGGGGGTGGCGCGTAGTAAACCGGTGGCGGCGGGTAATAGACGGGCGGTGCGACGCCAAAGCCGAAGACCACGCCGACGCGGGCGTGTGCCGGCGCGGTGGTGAGGAGCAGGCCAAGGAACGTGGTGCCAAGGGTTGTGAGGGCGAGCGGACGGCCGAGCCGACGGATGAGTGCAGTCATGAGGGACTCCGTATGCTGGGGCAGGGCTGGATTGCATCTTAGTGCGACCGTGCTGCTAATCCAGGCTTTTCCGGGCTTTCGCCCGGCGACACTGCGGCGGCAACTTGACTTTCCGGCCGTTCATCTTGATATGCCGCGGGCAAGCGCACGGTCGCCTGAGAGTGGTTCCGCGCGCCATAACGCGGAGCGGTGCGGCACGTTGCGTAAACCGCCGCGCTCACTCGACTGGACGAGAATTTGACCGACACCATGACCGCTTCGGCGGACCCGACCGAACACGCGGCGGCCGTGATGGGGGCTGAGCCGCGCCGCCCCCTGTTCGATGATCTGGGACTCTCGGAACCGGTCCTGCAGGCGATCGCCGAAATCGGCTATCGCCATCCGACGCCGATCCAGGAGCAGGCGATCCCCTTCGTGCTGATGGGACGCGACCTGCTCGGCGCGGCGCAGACCGGCACCGGCAAGACCGCGGGCTTCACATTGCCGCTGCTCGACATCCTGTCAGGCTCACGTGCCCGGGCGCGCATGCCGCGCAGCCTGATCCTCGAGCCGACGCGCGAACTGGCGCTGCAGGTTGCCGAGAATTTCGTCCAGTACGGCAAGTACCTGAAGTTGACCCACGCGCTGATTATTGGCGGCGAGAGCATGACCGATCAGCGGGACGTGCTGATGCGCGGAGTCGATGTGCTGATCGCCACGCCCGGTCGTCTGATCGACATGTTCGAGCGCGGCACGATCCTGCTGAGCGATGTGAAGATCCTAGTTATCGACGAGGCGGACCGTATGCTGGACATGGGGTTCATCCCGGATGTCGAACGCATTGTCGGGCTGTTGCCGCGCAACCGCCAGACGTTGCTGTTCTCTGCCACGCTGCTGCCGGAGATCCGGCAGCTGGCCGATGCGTTCCTGCAGAATCCGAAGGAGATCTCGGTTTCTCGCCCGGCCTCGGTGGCCACCACTATCACCGAGGGGCTGGCGCTGGTTGCCGAGCATGACAAACGCGAGTCGTTGCGCCGGCTCGTGCGCACGCAGCGGGTGCAGAACGCGCTTATCTTCTGCAACCGCAAGCGCGACGTGGATATTCTATTCAAGTCGCTGAACCGACACAAATTCAGCGCCGGCGCTCTGCATGGCGACATGACGCAGACGGTGCGCTTCGCGACGCTGGAGAAGTTCAAGGCGGGCGAGTTGCAGTTGCTCGTATGCAGCGACGTGGCGGCTCGCGGGTTGGACATCGGCGGACTGTCGCACGTGTTCAATTTTGACGTGCCCCACCATGCCGAGGACTACGTGCACCGGATCGGGCGCACCGGGCGGGCGGGGTTGGAGGGGCACGCTTTCACCATTGCCACGCCGGATGATCGCGCGGCAGTGGAGGCGATCGAGAAGCTGATCGGGCATCCAATCCCGCCGGTGGTCGTGGAAGGGCTCGATCCGGTGGCCTGGGCGGAAGGCGACGGCCGGCGCGGGAAGCGAGGCCGGACGAAAGCTCCGAAAAAGCCGGATAATCCGGAAAAGCCGGATACGAAGTCGAAAAAACGGGCTGAGAAGCCTGCCAACACAGCTCTCGCCGAAAAACCGGCGGCGCCCGAGCGGCGCCAAGTGCGGGTTCGGCCCGCCCCTCCGACTCGTAAGCCGCCGCCTCGCGAACTCCAGCCGGAACGGCGGGAGCAGGCTCCCCCGGTGACAGGTTTCGGCGCCGATGCGCCGGCGTTCATGCTGGTGCCCGCCCGTCCTGGGCGCGGCTCCGTACGGGAGGTGCAGAAGACGGAAGCCGAGGCATGACCGTCGCGGCGAGCTCGCACAGAACGCACTTCACCCCTTTCGCCTGGGACGATCCGCTGCGACTGGATGCGCAGCTCTCAGAAGATGAGCGGGCAATCCGCGATAGTGCCCGCGCTTATTGCCAGCAGAAGCTGTTCCCGCGGATTCTGGATGCGAACCGGCACGAGCACTTCGACCACGCCATCATGAACGAAATGGGGGAGATGGGATTCCTCGGCGCCACGCTCGAAGGATATGGCTGTGCCGGGGTCAATTACGTCTCCTACGGGCTGATTGCCCGCGAAGTAGAACGGGTCGATAGCGGCTACCGTTCCTGTTTCTCGGTGCAGTCTTCGCTGGTGATGTACCCAATCTGGGCGTTCGGCTCCGATGCGCAGAAGGAGCGCTACCTTCCGAAGCTGCGCAGCGGCGAGTTCGTCGGCTGCTTCGGGCTGACCGAGCCTGATGCCGGCTCTGATCCTGCGTCCATGCGTTCGCGGGCACGCCGGGTTGATGGCGGGTTCGTGCTGAACGGGTCGAAGACGTGGATCACTAATTCTCCGATCGCCGACGTGCTGCTGGTCTGGGCGAAGGACGAGGCGGCCGACATCCGCGGCTTCATCCTTGAGCGCGGCATGCAAGGGCTTACAACGCCGAAGATCGAGGGCAAGTTCAGCCTGCGCGCCAGCGTCACCGGCATGATCATGATGCAGGACGTGTTCGTGCCGGAGGCCAACGTGCTGCCCGGTGTGAAGGGGCTACGCGGCCCATTTTCGTGCCTGAACAACGCACGGTACGGCATCGCATGGGGCGCGCTGGGCGCCGCCGAGTTCTGCTGGATGGCGGCGCGCGACTACACGATGCAGCGGATGATGTTCGGCCGGCCGCTGGCGGCGACTCAGCTCATGCAGAAGAAGCTCGCCGATATGCAGACCGAGATTGCGCTGGGTTTGCAGGCGGTGCTGCGGCTGGGGCGGCTGATGGATGCGCAGGACGCGGCGCCAGAGATGATCTCGATGCTGAAGCGCAACTCCTGCGGCAAGGCGCTGGCGATCGCCCGCGAGGCGCGCGACATGCACGGCGGCAACGGCATTGCCGATGAGTACCACGTCATCCGTCACGTGATGAACCTGGAAGCTGTGAACACGTACGAGGGCACACACGACGTGCACGCGCTGATCCTTGGCCGCGCGCAGACGGGGCTTTCGGCCTTCGGTGCCTGATCCGGTGAGTACCGGTGAGCGCGCCGCGTCGGGGCGACGCGAGATACGAAGAAGGTGAAGGGCGGGCCGCGACAGACGATCATAAGCACGATCTCTGCGCCATAGCGCTATGATCTGGTGGACCGGAATGGTGGTCACTTGGTGTGGTTCGCGGACCCCGCTCGTCTTCGGGGCTATCGACCCGGCGTTGCCTAGACCGAACTTTCCCACCTTTTTTTGCCCAACTGATTGAAAGGGCCTGATATTGCGGCAACTGACGGCCATGTAAGGCCACAAATTCTTCTTGACCCGACGCAACTCGGCCTGATTCGGTGGGTCCATGCATATCGACGTGGTGCCCAACCGAGGCTCGCCCCCCGCCATCCTGCTGCGCGAGAGCTATCGCGAGGACGGCAAGACCCGCAAACGCACCCTGGCAAACCTCTCCGCCTGGCCGGCCGAGCGCATCGAGCAGTTGCGTGCCGTGTTGCGCGGGGAGCGCTTGCTGCCCGCCAGCGAAGCGATCGAGATCGTGCGCGCCCTGCCGCATGGCCACGTGCTCGCCGCCTTGGGCACCGCCCGACGGATCGACCTCGATGGGCTGCTGCCGCGGCGCGCGCCACAGCGACGGCGTGACCTCGCTCTGGCGCTGATCATCGCCCGACTGCTCGAGCCGGCGGCCAAGCTCGCCACCGCGCGGATGCTGGATACCACCACCGCCTGTCATTCGTTGGGCGAGATGCTGGAGCTCGGCCGTGTCACCGCCCGCGAGCTCTACGCGACGCTCGACTGGCTGGCGAGCGAACAGCCGTTCATCGAAACCACGCTGGCCCGCCGTCATCTCAAAGACGGCACCCTGCTGCTCTACGATGTCACTTCAACCTACCTGGAAGGACGCTGCTGCGAACTCGCGCAGCACGGTTACAGTCGTGACCACCGGGGCGATCGCCCGCAACTGGTGATCGGCCTGCTGTGCGCCGCCGACGGCTGCCCGGTGGCGGTGGAAGTGTTCGACGGCAACACCGCCGATCCGATGACGCTCGCGCCGCAGATCGACAAACTCCGCCAGCGATTCCACTTGCAACGTGTGGTGATGGTGGGCGACCGCGGCGTGCTCACCAGCGCCCGCATCGAGGAGACCCTGCGCCCGGCCGGGCTCGACTGGATCACCGCCCTGCGCGCCTCGGCGATCAAGGCACTCGCAGCTGAAGGTGGGCCGTTGCAGCCGTCGCTGTTCGACGAGCGAGACATGGCCGAGATCACCAGTCCCGACTATCCGGATGAACGCCTGGTGGTGTGCAAGAACCCGTTCCTGGCCGGCGAGCGGGCCCGCAAACGGCAAGAGCTGCTGGAGGCGACGGAGAAAGAGCTGCGCCGCATCCAGGCGCGCGTCGAGCGGCCGCGCAAGCCGCTGCGTGGCGCGGCCGCCATCGGCCAGGCGGTCGGCGCCGTGTTGGGTCGGCGCAAGATGGCCAAGCATTTCACAATCACCATCACCGACGACAGCTTCAGCTTCCGCAGAAACGATGCCACCATCGCCGCCGAGGCAGCGCTGGATGGCATTTATGTGCTGCGCACCAACCTGCCGGCCGAGCAGTCCGATGCCGCGGCGACCGTGCGCGCGTATAAAAATCTGGCCCGCGTGGAGCACGCCTTCCGCTCGCTGAAGACGGTCGATCTCGAGTTGCGCCCGGTGTTCCACTGGACCGCGCCACGGGTGCGCGGACACGTGCTGCTTTGCATGCTGGCCTATTACACGGAGTGGCACATGCGCCAGCGGCTGGCGCCAATGCTGTTCGACGAGCACGATCCGCTGGCCCGCGAGGCGCAGCGCAATTCGCCGGTGGCGAGGGCCAGGCCCTCGCCGGCGACGCAGCACAAAGCCGCCAGCAAACGCACCGACCCCGCCGAGGGTGAATCGCTCCCGGTGCACAGCTTCCACACCCTGCTCGCCGATCTCGCGACACTCACGCGCAATGTCGTTCGGCTCGGTCGTGACCAGCTCACCGCTATTCTCGCCACGCCAACCAAGGTTCAGCGCCGGGCCTTCGAACTGCTCGGCGTGGCGATCGCCGCGTAGACAGGTAGCCACCCCGTAAAATGGGCTATATCAGTAACTTGTGCTCAAAAGCGGGGAAAGTTCGGCCTAGAAGCCCGGTCATCGGGAATTCCTCCCGCGAAAGGGGTTAGCTCCCGCCGTTCGCCCCTGCTCTATCGCTCCAGTGATCCTCGGGGATGAGCTATCAAGAACTCTATGGCTGAGTGTTCAATGGTCGCCGTTGGGTGATCCTGGCAGTAGCGGTCCAGCCGTGCGAAGACTGCTTCGGCGTCTACGCCATTCAGCGGGTTGTTCCGAGGTGTTCCCATGAAGCCCACGGCGGAGAGGAACCCAAGTACCCATTGCTCATGCAGAGCGGAGTGTCTGTCCCGACGGACAGCTATCCAGCGCCCGCAGGATGCTGTGCCAACGCCGATGACGTCGTGCTTCGCGGCGCGACCGAATGTTGGCAGGAACACAGCCATTGCAACGAGAATTGCCGCTCTACGGCGTGCTTGCTGCCGCCCCAGTTTCACAGGCCCAGCCGATCCATCTCGGCTTGGAGCAGCGCAAGCGCGTCGTCTACCACGCCTTCAAGGTAGAGCAGCGAACCGTCGTCCATATCCACGACAACTTGTGGTGGGCCGCCATACCGACCCATACCGTACGGCCCCTCACTGTAGGCGATCGCTCTGCTTGAAACTTGGGAAGCGTGCGAGACGGCTGGGATTCCCTGTGTCAAATGGACATGCTTCTGAGCCTTAGCAATGTCTCGCAGTAGTGCGAACGCTTTGTGCGAAGCGGCCAGTTTTGCGCGATAGGACGTATCGTTCAGCCCAACGACCGATGATGGGGAGTTGTTCTGAAGCCAGACAAAGACATGGGCAGCAAGCGCATCGATCGCTGCGACGGCGTTGAACGCCCAGCGTATGTCACCGTAGCGAGCGTGAAAATCAGCGACGTTGGGCCTGACTACCGCATCGAGGAATGCGCGGGGGGTCATGCGCACGCCACACCGGCATGCTCGCGGCCGGCCCGCTTCGGATCGAGGCTACCTGACGGCAACTGGCGCCCCAGTGAAGCGGGAGCCGTGGAGGGAACGGCGATCGGGATTGTTCCTAACCCTTGAAACGCGAACGCCATGGCGGAGAGGGAGGGATTCGAACCCTCGGTACCCCGAAAGGTACAACGGTTTTCGAGAACGTGCTGCACCTTGTAATAGGCGTCATGCGCGTCACTAAGTGCCTGATTTTGCTGTAGTGACGCGCATGCTGTCAGGCGTCCTCAGACGCGCGGTGGACTGGTTTGTGGACTCGCCTGTGGACTCCGCTCAGCCGTAGCGCGCGCGCAGGGTCAGTGCGTTGCGCGACTTGCCGACCTGGAACAGCCGCACGTGATGCTCGCACCACGGCCGGCCCAGCACGGCAGGTTCGTCGCAGCGCCAATACCCACGGTCCCCGACGACACCGTGTTCCCAGGCGCACTGCCTGGGAACAGGATCAGCCGCGATCGATGCCGCGGACACCTCCATCGCCGCGTAGCCGTTCGTGCCGCCGGCCGGGACCCGCCCAGCCTCGGCCGGCGTCGGCGTGTCGCTTTTTGCCGCCTCATCGGAGGCGGCGAAAATGGACACGCTCTCAGGCGCCAGCTCACTGCCTCCAATTTTGGAGCCACTGATTTTAGCGGGCTGCAGCTCCGCTTGCGGCCTCGGGACGAAACCCATCCGCCTCGCCGGCGACCTCAGGCGCCGCAGATCCGTTCTCCAGCCAGGTCGAAAACAGGTTCGACAGTGAGGGTGCAGGAGGTGTGCGCCTCAGTAGGCCGATCTTGACGGTGTTCGCACTCCGTCCGATCGCCTGCCCGAGCTGGGCGAAATCGGTGCCGGTCGCGGTCATCCGACTACGCACCTGGCAGCGGAGAGTATCCCAGGTTTCATCGATCGGCCGGGCGCCGCCTGTACCCTTCGATTTCGAATGCTTCGCCGCGGTAGTACTCGCGCGGGCCCGGACGGTCCGATGGTTTCGTGAAGGGGCGGTGATTGGAGTTCTCTGCCGCCTGTCCGCCCCAGCGCTGGCCGACGCAGATGCGGTCGGCGCTGTCGTATCGCTCACCAGCTCCGCGAGCGCGCGCCGCAGCACCGGCGTCGCCCGCGCGGCATACACCGTCACCAGACCCGATAACGCGGAGAGCAACGCGGCCGGTTCGTCTGTCGTGCCGATGCTGGACATGCCGCCTCCCCTCGTTAGTCAGCGAAGCGTTGCGTCGGACGATGGCGAAGGGCAAGGCTTCACCGATGCCCCTGATGACCGTCAGCGCCTACGCCAAGACCCGAGGCGTCGCCCGCAACGCGGTCGCATGAGTTACCTCACGGGCCTGTGAGTGGGCAAGAGGGAGTCACCCATTTGGCAACTTCTCTGTGTTCTTGTTCCGTTCTTCCTGCCGAGCTATCCTGCCGGCGAACGCGAACAGCTCCCCCCCCCGCCACCACGAGATCGTCGAGACTCTGCTTCGCGCTCATAACGGCGAAAAAGTAGGTAACGGGAACAGAATATTTTTTATCCGGGTTGGTCGGATATCGGCTTGAGGCCGCCTACGAAATAGTTTACGGTCGTGGTTGAATAACTTTTTTTGGAGCATTTCCATGTTTTGGAAAGGGGTCGCTGTCGTGGCCTTGGTGATCGGCGGCTGCGTTGGCGGACCTGCGACACACGCGACGCTCTCGTTGAGCGCCGCGGTGGGTGGTGGTGCTCCGACGGGGGTCAGCTACGTCAATTTCGACAACCTTCCCTTGGGGACAGACGGCGGGACGAGCAATGGCGTGACGGTCAGTTTCACCCCGGATGGTCAAGCCGTGCAGGGTTCGCTCAGTGGCGTATATGCTGAGCCGTATCTGTCGAACAACAATGGCCGCCCGTTCGGAGACCCGTCCAACGGTCCAGACACCACCACCTACCTCACTACCGGCGTCGGCAGCGTCACCCTGGGCCTGCCCGGCGGCACGAACTATCTCGGCCTGCTCTGGGGCTCGGTGGACGCCTACAACACGCTCAGCCTATACAATGGTGCGACCCTGGTCGGCAGCATCACCGGCAGCATGGTGACTGCCGACGCCGACGGCGACCAGGGGATCAACGGCACCTATTACGTCAACGTCACCTCGACCGAACCGTTCAACAAGGTCGTGGCGTCAAGCTCGCAATATGCGTTCGAGTTCGATAACGTCGCTTACGATCCTCAGCTGGTCCGTTCAGCGGCAGTTCCCGAGCCAACAATTTTAGCCGTGCTCGGCGTCGGCTTGGCTGGTCTCGGATTTGCGCGACGCTGGCGCGGGGTATCCCGCATTCCGTTGAAATAGGTTCAGCAAGCGCTGCCAAAGTAGCGAGGTTTAGGCGGCTAGCGGTCAAGTCGTCTCATCTGCATGCTTGCTCTGATCTGATGCGCAGCGAGGGCCGTGCGGAGAAGCGGCAACTTCTTGCACGCCTCAACCGGCCGAAAGCGGCCCTAGATTCAGCGGAGAGGATTGTAGCCTAACAGTATTCGGACGCACCGGGATTCCTCACACCAATTCGATTGGCTGCAACAGCTCCGGCCCGTTGTTCCGCGGATTGCCCACCTTCCGATCCACCGGCCAGGTGCGTAGCGTGGCGTCCGGCGCCGGGTGCAGCAGTGATGCCGGATCGGCCTGTACCTCGCCGAGCCATGCCGGCCAGTCAGCCGGTTCCAAGATCACCGGCATGCGGTCATGCAGCTCGGCCATCTCGGCGCTGGCCGCCGTGGTGATGATGGCGAAGGTGCGCAGCACCCTCAGGTCCGGAAACCGGTATTCTTCCCAGAGGCCGGCGAATGCCATCGGCTGCCCGTCCTGCCGAGCAATCGCGTAAGGCTGCCTGTCGTCCTCGGTCACCTTCCATTCATAGAACAAATTGGCAGGCACGATGCACCGCCGCTTCGCGAAGGCACCACCGAACCTGCCGGATTCGACAGTCTCGGCGCGAGCATTGATCGGCCGTGGTCGCTTGATGTCCACCTGCCACCACCGCAGCAGGCCCCATTCGAGAAGATCAAGGTGGCGCTCGCCCGCGTCAGAATGGCGAAGCACCACGGGTGCCGATTGCGTCGGGGCCACGTTCCAGGACGGCTCCAGGTTCGCTAGCGCGTTGACCGTGCGGAATGTCCGGCGCAGCGCTTCGGCGGGCAAGAAGGATGCGTAACAGCCGCACATGGGCTAGGGCGAGAATTAGTCGGTAGGAAGCGGACCGAGGGCGGACCGGCGGCGCTGATCCGCCAGCCAGGAAGCCAAGAGGACCAGACGCGAGACACGCCACGCCTTCTTCGCGATTGCCCGAAAACTGCCCGGCCCCCTGATGGTGCCAGAGAGGACCGCTTGCCGTTCCTCGCCAGCCGCGGCGCGACAAAAGGCCGGGGCTTCAATCATCCAACCAAGTGCGTAGCGTCCCGTCTGGCGCCGAGACGAGCAGCGTTGCAAGCTACCCCTTACGTGTTTCCTGACATGACGCGACGCATGTAACAAGCCCAGGCGCCGGGTAGTCATGCGCGGGAACGTCGCACGTACGGTTCTGCGCAGGGGATCAGCAGTTATGCGTGTCCCCACCACGATTCAGTGCGACATCAGCACGGGCAAAGTCGTATGATCCCGCAGCTGACGTCCCCGCGAATCCCCGCAACCGCCGACGACCAGCAAGTCGGCTCCACAGTCTGAGGCGTAGGCCAGGAGCGCGTCGCCATCACTGACGCTTCCGTCAGTGACGGTGCGTGCGGCGGAGACCTTGAGGCCCTGCCGTGCGAGATGTTCCGCCATATCAGCGCCAGGTACCTCCAGTGACTCCGCCACGGAGTTGCCACGTCCGATAGTCAATACGGTGACGGTCGCCGTTGGCTCGATCAGTGACAGAGCGTCGTGCGCCGCACGGGCTGCCTCGCGTGTGCTGTCCCATCCGAAAACGACATTCGTGCCGATCCCGTCGAACCGGCCGAAGTAGGGGACGAGAAGCAACGGCCGTCCTGAGTTGATCAGAGCTTCTTCGATCACGTGATTGGCCGTCGGCGGCAATGGATGATTGGGGTCGGTCTGACCGAGCACTAGGAGGTCGGCCCTGTGAGCGCGGCGCGCCACGGAATCGACTGCCGCACCAGCCGAAACCTCCCAATATCCCTGGACATCGGCACGCCGAAGCCGTTCACGGAAGTCCGCCTCAATGCTACGTGCCTTTTCCAGAACCTCAGCCTTGAGACGGTTTGCTGCTTTCTGCCGCGGGAGCGCCTCAGGATATCCGCCTGCATCAAAGATATATAGCAACTCAAGTGGGCAGAAGCCTGTCACATGCGCACCATGACGTCGCGCCACGCTGAGCGTTAATTCGAGCACGACGTCGCTGCACATCGACCCGTCGAGCACGACTAGCATATCTCGTAGCTTCATTGCTTTATCCCTCTATTGCACCACCTGCTTACATAATGATGGTCCTAAACGGCGCAGCGGAGCATTGGACTGGGTCAACTGGGCGGGGCCGTGCCCATTGCGGTTCCACGACCTGCGACCTGTAGGTTGATTCATCACCGTTAAAGGGCAAAGTGGGACGCGGTGCAAGTCTGTTTCGATTTTTGGCTCGTCGGGCGAAACTGTGGGTGCTTTTGGGGTAATACCGAACGCACGCGTGGGGTGGGTGGGCCGCTCCGATTGCGCGCTGCGGGCCAAGCGGTGGCTGCAAATAACGCCGCGGCTGCACCGCCGACACTACATCAGGGCGAAGGTGCGGGTAGAGGGGTAGCCCGACGGTGGAGTGGCGAACTTCGACGGGCCGCATTGCCTGGCGCGGTATGATTAGGACGGAGGAAGCTGCGAAACCGGCGTCGGGAGGGCTGCTTTAATCAGCCAGCCGGCCCGCTAGTGGATTTGTGGACAACGCGAGCACGTTGCCCGCAACCCCACAGCCGCCACATCGGCAGAAGCGGACATCTCATCGGCTACCTGGGGCGGGCATCTACGCCTCATCGCGGCTGATCTCAGGGTCTGTCGCGAAGCGGGTCAACTTGCGGCAGGTCGCGTCGAAGGAGGGTTGCTCGGCTTCGGACTGGCCATGGGAAGAGCAGTCTCCCGCCAATCCCGTACTCTCCAGGAGATTGCGTCGCCGCTTCGCTTCTCGTAAATGAGGCGCGAATCTCGACATATTGCGGTGCATCAACGGTGGATTCTAGTCAGACTGGATGCGCTCTAGGGGCAGCGACCAGCAGCGAAATCGGTTCGCCCGATGTGCACTGGCTGTTTGAAGATGCACTGTACCGCGAACGCTATCCCGAGCTGACCGACGCGGCGCTGAAGGCGGTCGGCGTCGGCAGCTTGTACGAGCACTACCTATGGATTGGCGACCTCGAGGGGCGGTCGGGCGGCCTGTTCTTCGATCCCGCCTGCTATCAGGCGGAGCTTTCCCAGGATGACGCGAAGCAAGCCGCGGCCGAAGGAACCTGCGCGCATTTCCTGCGTCACGCGGCCGCCGGCAAAAGCACAACGAGAACCTCGGTCTATTTCGATCCGGTGGCGTATCTCGCCTCCTATCCGGAGGTGGCCGCGGCAATCGCCGCCGGTAAATGGGTCTGCGGTCTGCACCACTATCTGGCCAACGATACGCCCACGAAATTCGATCCGCTGCCATATTTCTCGGAACGCTTCTATCTTGCTCGTTATCCCGATATCGCCGCGGCAATAAGGGCCGGCGTCTGATGTGCTGCCCAACGACGCCAGTGCGGAGCGGTGCCTAGAAGGCGCATCTCGTCTTGCTCCGGAAGCAAATTTCGTCCGCGACGTCGATTACTGCTCAGACCGGTTCTTGCTCCTGCGCACGACGCTGTTCAACGACCTGAACGGCTTCGATGAAGCCGCGGCCGAGGCCTGTGAGACCATCGATCTCTGCCGTCGCATTGCCGAGGCTGGCTATCGCATCGTGTACGACCCGGCCATGGTCGCATTCGATCATGCGCCGGAGCGCCATGCCGGCGTACCCACCCCCGCCGCATCGCATATTGCCCGCGCCGCCCTGCCGCAACGCCGGCGGATCCTGTTCATCGACGACACGGTGCCGCTGCGTATGACGGGATCAGGCTTCGTCCGCTCCAACGACCTGATCAACGTAATGGTGTCACTCGGCTTCGCGGTGACGGTGTTCCCGCTCGATCCGCCACCGTTCGGTCCCGCTGCTATCGCCGCCGACATGCCCGACGTGGTCGAGGTGATGTACGATCGCACCTTCGACGGATTGGAAGCGTTCCTGCGAGAGCGCGGGGGTTCGTTTCACGCGATCTGGATTGCCCGCACGCACAATCTCGACCGCACGCGCGCAGCCCTTGAAGCTGGCCTGGCCGGCCACGAACCTCGGCCGATGCTGGTGCTCGACACCGAGGCGATCGCCGCACTACGTCTGGCCGGCGAGGCCGCCCTGCATGGCCAGGACTTCGACCTGGAACAGGCGCTGGCCGCGGAGTTCCGCGACGCGCATCTGTGCCGGCGCCTGGTCTCGGTGAGTGATGCGGAGGCGGCAGTTCTGCGCGGCCTCGGCTTCGATGCGGTCAGCGTGATCGGCCATCTCTGCGAGGCACGGCCGACACCGCGCCCGTTCTCTGAGCGCGCCAGCCTGCTGTTTCTCGGCGCAATCCATGCCGAGGGCAGTCCCAATCACGATGGCCTTTGCTGGTTCATCGATGCGGTGCTGCCGCTGGTCGAGGAGGAGTTGGGCTGGGAGACACGGCTGACGGTGGCCGGCTTTCTGGCGCCGGGCGTGAACCTTGACCGCTATCGCGATCATCCGCGCGTCACCCTGCGCGGCCCGGTGGCCGAGACACGCGTGCTGTACAACTCGCATCGCGTGTTCGTGGCGCCGACCCGCTACGCCGCTGGACTCCCCTATAAAGTGCACGAAGCGGCATCGTTCGGGCTGCCGGTGGTGGCAACAGAGCTTCTGCGGGCGCAGCTCGGCTGGACGGATGGGGAGGAGCTGTTGGCCGTCGATCCGGCCGACGCGGGATTCGCGCGATGCATCGTGCGGCTGTACCGCGACGGTGCGCTGTGGCGCAACCTGCGCGACGGCGCCCTCGGGAGGATCCGGGCGGAGCATGATCGGGACCAATACGCGCGGGAAGTGCTCGACGCCGTAGGAGCGTAGTGGCGGCAAGGCCGTTGCGAACCAATCGCCAATTGAGCGCTCTGCAGCCGAGCGACTTGGCCACCGACACGCGTGACCAGCGCCCTGTGCCCTCACTTACGAAGTAGCTGTCGATGTCGAAATCCTTCCAGGGCAAAGGCCGGGCAAAACCCGGCCACGAGCTGGGCACAATCGGGGACGCTCGTGCGACGAGTTTTGCGTCTGCACAGGCGATCGGCAGCACAGCTACGGCCTTCACCTCAGCCAGTGATCTAAGCATAGCGAGCGGCAGCCCATCAGCGGGCACCCCTTCCTCAACTACGCGACATCGCAGAGCCAAGCGTCTGGCGCGGCTGCGGAAGCGGCGCAGGCCGATGGCGCCGGCGAGATTTTCGTCGGCAGTGGTTCGCAGCTAGGCGTCGGAGCGAACGTCGCCTCTACCGCAAGCGCAACCGGCGCCGGCGGCGCTCGCGTGCAAGTCAACATCCAACTCTACGGGGTCAGTACCACAAATAACACCAGCGTTGTTTTTGGTACGGCTGATGCAGTCGCTTGCTGCGCACCTCACGCCAGTGCTCAGGCTACGAGCGAGACCTTCGCAGAAGGACCCTATGTAACCGGTCAGCACGCAAGCCGAATAGAACTCAATGCAGGAGCAACCGAGTCTACGACTGACTTCGTTGAGGTGTCATCTTTGATAATCGATCCGTCCCGACTTGCGGCTGCCAGGGCCCGCCCATTGCACCAAGGTGCTAGCCGCAAAAACAGAGTTGGCCGGACACCAAGTTCGGACCACGCGCACGCCAGAGATTGGCTCGCTCGGTCCGTCCAATCGCATGAAGTGGCGGCCGCTGGATTGCCGCGGCGGTGTTTGCTGGTCCTTCACCGCTGCGGCAGTTCGCCGCCGGCCTAAGCGTTGCGTTCACGGACAACGTTTCCGGGCGGCTGGCCGTGCTGGACCAATCTGCGCAAGCCACCTTCCGGATTCCAGCAACAATCAGCACGATTTGCTGCTTGCGGGCCGTCTCTTCGGAGCGGCCCTTGTATGTGTTTGGCCACCGCAATGTCCCCCATCCTGGGGACAATTCGGTGGATAAGGTTGTTCACCAAGCCCTGAAACCATTCTGAAACATAGCAATTCGATAACTTGCCCAAAGTCTGGGCAGCGCCAGAATTTAGCAGATACCTACGGCGAGACAGTCTCCCGGAAGGCGATCATGCTCGAAGCAGATGCACGGCGCCTCTTGTGGACAGTCTTTCGGCACCGAACGAGCCGCTCCGTCGCATTTGTCACTTGTCCGCTTCGCGGTGCAGACCGAGACCGAATCCTGGAGCCAGCTGACTGGCCGGCATGGCTCGGCGAGGTAGAGGGTGATCCGGCAGCCCTGCTGCACCCGGCGCTACTGCGCATCTGACCAGTGGATCGGCGGGTCGGGAGTCCGCGGAATAATGGGCCGAAGTTGTTGCGGGCGATCGAGGCGACCGGGGGCAACCTGACGGGATAACTGGCGCGCTGCTCGGCTACGCTTCATCTTTTGGAACAATCCGATCCCGTGCATCTCCGGCCCGGCGGTGGCATCATCGTCCCCATGGGAACCGAAGGTCTAGGGATTTGGGTAGGCACTGGCGAATATCAACCGCACAAGACCAATGGCGCTTTCAGCGCCATTGCCTCTGAAACCTCTAATCAAACCTAGCCTTCCTCCGTCGCACGGCGCGGATCGGCCGACCCCTGGTCGCGTGCCCGCCAGGCCGCGTCTGTGAAGCGACCTAGCTTGCTAGGATGAGCTTTGTAGTGGGCGGTGATGGTCTCGGCCGCGCGCGCATGTTGCATAAATTCGGGACTCAAATTCTCGGGACCTCGGCGCCTGCCGCCCAAGACTGCCGCCGCTTCGTCAGCGCGCATCTTCGGCTGCATCGTCTGCACCGGCGGCGAGCATGCGCCGATCGCAAGCTGGTTTCCAGCGCCGACATGTGGCCGGCGGCGACCGTACCGGAATTTCGCACTAGCAGGGCGACCGGCCGCCGTGTGTGACGTTGCGCTGGTGACGTGGATTGGCAATTATCCGGCATGCAGGCTCGTGCTGATGCCGTTCAACTTCTCCCCACCAGTGGGTAGAGCTTCGAGATCAGTGCGAGTGCCTTACGCCTTCTCCATCTCGCGGCTCAGCACGCCGATGCAGTAAATCGTTATTGCTGTTGATTGCTACTTTGATTGCATTCGATATGTAAGTCTCCTATCTATACTGCATCGACCCTACCACAGGAACACCTCACCCAATAACCAAGCCTACCACCGCCGGCGCGCACGGCGACGAGATCGCGCGCTATCTCGCGACCGACGGCCGGCTCGTCAGCGACCGCGCTGACGGCACCACGCTCTGCAAGACCCTGCATCACCCCTGCTGGCGCCAGAAGAAGGCCGATGTGGCGCTCGAAACCTGGCGCGCGAACAAGCTCGCCCAGGTCGAGGCCCTCCCCGCCTGGCGGCGCCAGGTGCGCGCACTGCCCAGCCTGCGCGCGCTGCAGGAGTGGTGCACTGAAAGCATCTGCGAGACGGTCACGGGCGATACCGTCGAGCCGGATGGCATCGGACCTGATGGTGCGCCGTCCTGGCTGCTCGCGCTGGGGCTGGTCTGATGGCCGAGACCCTGATCATGACCCGCGTGGTGCGCGCCCGTAAATCCTACACCGCTCGCACCGGCCAGGATCAATCGCAAGGTCGTGCTGATCGGCGGAGCGCCGGACGCCGCGCCGATCTCCCTCAGCGTGGAGCGTCCGCAGATCGACACGACAGCTGCCATCTTCTTGCTCAAGGCGCGCAAGCCGGACCTTACCGTTGCGGCAGGCCCGGTCATAGAGGCAGGCTTCCAACACATCCGTGCTGATTTCGTAAGCGTTGTCCCAGAGCGCAGCGAACTTCGGGTCCTCTTGTCTCCACTCATAGACCGTCGAACGCCCTACGCCGATCCTGGCCCATAGCGGGTTGCGGACCGCGCGGGCATTCGGACGTTCGTCTCCCATGCCTCGCTGTCTGTCGATGAGCGTCGGCAAGCGGAAGCAGCGTTCGTGGCCGAACCAGATTGTGCTATCGTTGCGACCTCGACTCTTGAGCCTCGGGCTCGATGTTGGTGACCCTGATCGCGTGGTGCAGGTTGGCGCGCCGTCGTCAGTCGCGTCATTGCTTCAGCGGATGGGGCGGACCGGGCGCCGGGGACAACGCGCAATTGTCTATTCCTGGTGACCGATGACGAGGAACTCCTGGCGGCCCTCGCCATCGTGCTCCTTTGGCGTCAAGCGGCAATTGAGCCCGTCGTCCCACCAGCGTTGCCTGCGCACATCTACGCGCAACAGGTGATGGCGCTCACGCTGCAAGAGGATGGCGTCACCCGTCCGGACCTGGATGCTTGGCTTGCCGACGCCGCGGAAGCAATCCCTGCAGAAACGCGAGAGTATTCTGATCGAGGACGCTGGCACATTGGGGTTCGGGATCCGGGGCGGACGAGAGTTCGGACGGTGTCATTTCAGCGATCTAGTTGCAGCCTTCAGCAGTCCGTGGCTGCTCGCCGTCCACCACGGCGCGCTGGAGCTTGGAAGCGTTCACCCGGCGAGCCCTGCCCGCAGTCCGGGAGATGCCTCGCCAATCCTTTTGCTAGGCGGACGAAGTCGGAAGGTTACTAACGTTGACTGGCTGCGGCGCCGCGTGTCCGTCCATCCTCGGAGCAGCGCCGTCCTGTCAGCTCTCTCGTCGGGCCGCCGAACGGCTGGCGACCGCCTCGAATTCGTCGATGGTCACTGACCGTGTCACAATATGGTTGTTTGCTGGCGGGCTTGTTTCCGCTTCGATCGCTCGAACAAACAGACGATTGACGACGAGTGCTACTTGCGTACGGTTCGCGGCGCCAAGTTTCTTCATGATATTTCGGACGTGCACCTTCACTGTGCTTTCCTCCAGGCTAAGTTCGGCGCCAATAACTTTGTTGGGCTTGCCCCGTCGCACAAGCTCGGCCACCGCCATTTCCCGCGGTGTCAGATCCAGGCCCGCCGGCAGCTCGGTGGCACCGGGATTGCGCACGCTCAATGATGCAGCTTCGCGCCGGACCACCATCTGTCGGATAAAGGGGACGGGGACATACGTGCCACCCGCGCCAACGAGCCTGACTGCGGCGAACGCGACCTCAGGATCGACTGTTGTCGGAAGATACCCGCGCACGCCCAGCGATAACAATTCATCGATCTCTCCGCCGTCATTATCGTCGGAAAGGACGATTACCGGCGTGTTAGGTAGCCACTTTTGGAGCCATTGGACCGCGTCACGCACCCACTCACCTCCGGCGCTGCCAGGGCTGGCGTTGAGCAGGATCATTCCTGGCTTAGGCTGCGATTTCTCCGGAAGGTTCAGTAATTCCTGGCAGCTCGATACAGCGACAACGACGTGATCAGGAAGCCCTCGCGTGAACATGTCTGCGACACTCTTACGAGTCAGAGGCCTCGCGTCGACCATCACAAGTGATCCGACGACCGTGACAGAATTGGAGGCAGGCGCACCCCTTCCACGAGGTCCAATCTCCGCAGCAAGATCCTCAGAAACCGGCGCTTTGTGGGGGTGACAGTGCCGAATCATTGAGTAATCCTACTGGTTAAAGGTCAGATTATCAACCCCATTTATTACGCCCTTAAATTGTGCGGCAGCTCTCATTTAATAGACACTTCGGCCAGATTTTCGAAATACTTGGTGAAAGTATCCGAGAATAAACTTGGTTATGAAGCCGGTATACTATGTCTAACGAGTCGACCTATGGCCAAACCACTTGTGACGGTCGGGCGCATTCATCGGGTTTTGTGAAGAGATCGCCGATATCTGGGCTTTGCCTGCAGGGGCATGAACCAAACCGAGCATGGCGGTTGCGCTGATGTATTCGCCACCGCGACCCCGAGAACCGAGCTACGCGGAACCCTTCACCGCCGCGCCCTCCTTCCCCAGCCGGTCCCATCGCTGCCACAGGCTCGCAGGACGATGTTTTGTCGTCGCGGGGCAAGAATGAACTTGCAAACTCACAGGCGCTTGGTGCATATGGACAACAACAGCTCACGCAATCGTGAGCCCGAACATTGGCGATCGCAGCCGTGTCCAGCGGTTCAGCCCTGTCAGAAGGACGCAACCTATGCACGAAGCCACCGCTCTTGCTATTGTCTGGCGGCAGCTCATGTGCGCGGCCGGGGAACCCGGCAGTCCCTACGAGGAAAGTGAGGCATTGATCGAGCAGGCCGATGGAGTACTCGATTGCTTGGCCGAGACGCCAGCACTAACCGAAACAGCATTGGCCGCGAAGATCCTCGTCTGGAACTGCGAATGCGCTGGGGGAGACTCGATCGTCAGCTTGCGTCTCTGCGCTTCCATCGTCGCGGATGCACGGCGGCTTGCCGGTCCTGAACTAGCCAGCATCTTCTCGGGTCCGATACGGACCGAACTGCGCGGACTGCTGGACGAGGCGCGCGAGCGCGGCGCTACCTAGGCACGCAATCATGTGCTTCGTCCGCGTGGCACTGTGCCTGACCTGTTTCGCCGAGCGCTTGCCGCGGACTGATAGCTGTCAACGCGCCGAAGAGGCAGCCCTGGGGTGCATCCGCCTACATGATCGCGGTAGATGCCGTGTCGCGTGTCCAGTGCTAAAGTGAGGCGGTGCGGCCTTTTTGGCTGGCTTTCCGCTTCCCGCATTGCTGTAGCGGCTGTCGGAGGTGCGAAGCCGACTAGGCTCATCCCACCCGCTGGCAATGGTCGCCGGATGCTCGGGCGCGTCACGTCGCGGCGGCCAAGCTGGTCGCGGTGCTATGCCCTCCCGCTGGAACCCATGCCGGCAATCATACACTTGGTCGCCGCCGGGTAGACATCTGCGACAGAGCCGATCAGCCTCTGCGCAATAACGTGAAGCAGCGCCTACAGAGAGCGACCCAGTCATCGAATACAAGATTAGGGACATTCTCTGGAGGCGCGAATTGGTTGATGCGGCCGGCGAGAATACCATCAGTCAAAACCTCAAGTGAGCCGTTCGGGTGTTCACGATCCGCTTCGGTAACCCAGAGTAACATATTCGGTCCAAAACCTCGCAGAGCTGCGCTCAAGGCTTGAATTTGGGTGAAATTGTCTCGAAGACCTTTCCGAACAAGAATCTTGTGCCCATCCGCTAGATCCTCGATTAGCTTGCGCTTCAGAAAGCTAATTCTTGCGATCTCGCGGTTGAGCACAACTTCTTGCTTTTGGGCGCCCAATCGTGTCGTCGTAGCGTATATAACATGAAAGCTCTTGATGTGAACACCATAGTAGCCACCGTTCGCACCGAACAACTCAACGTCGTCGGGTTCACCAAAGGACTCGAGGTCGGATTCGAACGCGGCAGTCAAGGAAGGAAGATGGGCCGTTCCAGCAAAGCGGAAAAGTCCCAAAGGCTCGATCCCGGCGACTCTCTGGGCAATCCCGAATTCGCAATTGTCCCCGATGTTTTCGAAACTCGCGAAAAGTTTTTTCAAATCTTCCATAGATGCCCCCTAGAAAGTCGCCCAAGTACCAAGACGCAAAGTAAGATCCCTGTCGGACTAGCCGTCCGTTGTGAAGTAGTCAGACTTAGTATTTTGATAGATGTGTGCGCGTGTAGGTGCGGCATATTGGCCGTGGCGGGCTCGAACACGGAGGACGTCTCGAAGCTCGTCGATTGTTGAGATAGGTGTTGGTCCGGTGCGTGACCGCATCGCCGAGCTCGGCGTGGATCGCCCCTCGGGTACGCATCGTGGCCATCGCTGGTGAGCCGATCGGGAACACTCCCGGTCGCGGCGTTCGCGGAGCGGAAGAGCGCCTTTGCCGCGGCGAGATCGCGCCGCTCGCTCAGCACATCCACCAGAGCACCGTTTCGATTCATGGCCCGATAGAGATAGCACCAGCGGCCGCGGACCCATATATAAGTTTCGTCCACACACCAGCTTGGCGCCGGCCGGAGGCGGCAGCGCCGCTGACACAGTTCGGCAGAAAGGATTGGGGTGAGCTTCGCCTCCCACTTCTGGACCGTCTTGTAACTAAACACGATACCGCGGATGAGGAACATCTCGGACAAATCGCACAGGTCAGGCGATCGGGCAGACGCCAAAACAGCACGAGCACGATTACGTCACTCGGGTGCTGGGTCCAGTCCAGCAAGCCGGCGCTGCGCTCGTTGAACTGCTTGCCGCGTTCGCGGCTGCGGAACCAGAAATAGCCTTGAGCTGTGTGCTCTTGTCGCTCCATAACAGCCGCCGAACAGCCGTCCAAACACCGTATGTCCACCCCGTATCCCTGACAAAGGGACGGGATTCTAGCGGGCGCTCCTGCTGCCGACAAGCGGTTCCAGACTGCCGCCACCACTGGCGGATCCGAGCAGATCCCCCGCTGCCCAGGATCAGGATAGCACGCTCATCACCGTGGTCGAGATGGCCAAGCAACTGACTGCAACTGACTGGCGGCCGGAATTGTGAGGTGGCGTATGGGCGGCATCGGTGGCCGAATGCGGGCATCTCGTATGACGAAGGAGCAGCGGCGGGAAGCAGCCAGAAAGGCGGCACAGCGCTACCCGAGGCCGTCACATAATCGTGCAGATCGAATGTCTCGCTGGGCGAGCGCAGCTCGCGCGCGCCGGAGCGCAGAAACTGCTTGTAGCCGGTGCGGTGCCATCCGTCCTCGACCGCCTTCAGGATATCGGGATAGCGTGCGAGGTAGTACAGCTCCAAGAACGCCGGGAGCGGATCGAATTCGGTGGGCGTATTGTTCGCCAACCTCCTGGACCGGCAGTGTCTTGACGTGCACCGGCGGGAACCAGCCCATCCGCATCAGCTGCGCCCGTAGCTCACCGCGCCCGTCTTGCCCCCATGTTGTGATAGGCTCCCGGCAGGCTATTGATGCACCGAGGCGCCAGCGCAATGCTCCGCCTGATGGCGACTATCCACCATAGACCCAGGTCGAGCCGTTGCAGAACACCGGCGCCGCAAGCGAGCCGCCGCCGGACGGCGTGCCCCAGAAGACCGGCGTCCCGCTCGCGTCCGACACGAGGCCGTGCTTGCCCTTGTTCGCGGCGTTGCACATCCCAAAAACCGAGACGATGTTGGCGACCGTGCTGGCGGTAGAGTTTTGCGTGTAGGCCACCGAAAGCCCCCAGGGCGTTATTAGCTGCCCTGCAGCAGCGTTTAGGCTTAAGTCCGCTACCCCTTGGGTCGTGTTCAGCAAGTTCGGATTTCCGGCCGGATTCGCATTATGAAGAACGGTTAAGCAACTGTCGCAGGTATTCCCAAAGACGGTGGTCCTAGAGGTCGTTCCGCTGAGCCTGATACAGGAATGATCTAGAAAGTTGCAGATATTTCCATAAACGGTATTGGAATTATTTTTCCCTGAAGATGTCGTGTTATCTATTTCGATTCCTGTCTCATCGCCGCGGAACCTGCCCAAGATGAATGGATTGCCGAAAACAGTGGAGTTGTTGTTGTCCTCTAAATCAATCGCCGTCCATGTGGCGGGCACTCCTGTACCAAAGCGGAGAAAATTACTCGTAGTGATGCTGTTTGCACTGCCAAACGATTGATAGACATCATAACGTGCCCCCGAGAATGATGAGTTGACGATCTGAAGAGCCTCGGGTGTCTCGACCACTTGGAAGGACACGCGAGTCCCAGTGGCCACAATGCCAGTCGTGCCAGGCGACGAGATGACCACTCGCCCGACGCTGTTGTCCACAGACAAGACGGACCCATTGGCAGTGATGTTCGTGCCATTGACAATCATCCCATTTGTAATGCCGCTGACAGTTCCGGGTCGGAAAAATAGCGTCTGAGAGCCCCTAGGCGACGCCTTCCCATAGGTCGTGTTGTTACTTGCTGGGGTCACCCCGGACCAACACACCGAACAATACTGCCCCAGTACGCTTGTGTTAGAGATCAGAACTCCCTGCGCATAGCCGGTCACACGAATGCCGGTAGAACCGCCTCCAATGAAGCTATTAGCGACGACCGAGCCCGTCTGATAGTGGTTTGTGTTCGGGCCGTTGAAGGTGATGCTGTTGTCTCCAAGATCCGTTCCGCTGGTGAGTAGACCTAATATTTGGCTGTTTTGTATGACGTAGCTGACCCCCGATATATAGGCATTCTGGAGCCAAAACGTCGTATTCTCGATATTTCCTCGGATGTTCACATGGTCGATGGTATTATTGCTGTTGCATCCTCCTGCGGACAACGGATTGACCGCGACGTTTAGGGCTGTGTTGGCACTTACTGGGCCACTCGCGCCTCGGATGATGGACAGACCGGAAATATTGAAGCCACCGCAGGCGCTTCCGGATTTTTCGAGGATGATTTCGAAGCCATCGGTCGCGTTACGGAATGTAATCGTTGTGACGTCTGGTCCATCGCCCTCGATGGAAGTGGAGATGCCGGTGATCCTCGCGACCAGCGCAGTCGTGCTGACGCAACGTCCATGCAGCCGCACGCGCGAGATCGCGCCACTCTGAAAGCCAGCAAGGATGCTCGAGAGCAGCACGGTGTCGTCTGTTCCACCACATTTCACCTCTTGGGATGCGCCGATATAAACTGCGTTGAGTGTCATGCTAGGCGGCGTGTCGGCTGCTGCCGGCAGCGACGCCATGCAGAAAGTACCTATGATCGCAAGAAACCACTTCATGAGGAGCATAGCACGTTCCCGTCATTCCAAGAGTTCCGCAGTACCACGATCGCCGTCGCCAGTTCTTCCTCAGTGGCGAAGCTGCCCGGAGGTGGCTCGGCATTCACTGAACATACCATTCCGTAGCAGGTTGCGGGTTCTGACGGAAGCCGTCCAGGCAGGGGATTCGCATTTGGAATTCACTTGACGAGCGAGTCGAGATGCTATGGGGCGTCAGCGGCGACGAGAAGATATGGCACCATCGTCGTTGTCGAACCAAACAATGGAGTGCCCCATGCCTCAGTCTGGAGTTGACCCGGTTTCGTGGACACCCGAGCATTAGCGTTCGAGGAGTCCACCATGCCGAAATCGAGTCGAAGTTATCCGCCTGAGTTTCGTCACCAAATGGTCGAGTTGGTGCAAGCCGGGCGCTCGCCGGAGACACTGGCGCGTGAGTTTGAGCCGACCGCACAGTCGATCCGCAACTGGGTCGCGCAAGCCGCGCGCGATGCCGGCCGCGGCGATGGCGGCCTGACCACGGCGGAACGCCAGGAACTGAGCCGCCTGCGGCGTGAGAACCGCCAGCTCAGGCTGGAGCGGGAAATCCTCTCAAAGGCGGCGGCCTGGTTCGCTCGGGAGACGAACGCGATCCCACCGAAGGGTTCCAGTTCGTGAGCGATCACCAGGTAACTTACCCGATCGCCACGATGTGCCGAGTGCTGGGTGTCTCCTCCAGCGGCTACTACGCGTGGGCGAAGCGCCGGCCGTCCCGGCGGGCGCAGAGGGATGCAACGCTGACCGCGGAGATCCATGCTGCGCATGCGGCCTCGCGCGGCACCTACGGGGCGCCGCGCGTTCATGCCGAGCTCGCGGCCAAAGGCATTCGTGTTGGCCGCAAACGCGTCGCACGGCTGATGTCACGGGCCGCTGTTGCCGGTGTGAGCCGGCGCACGTTCGTCACCACCACGGCCCAGGGCGCCGGCCGTCCGGCGCCCGACCTGGTCGAGCGTAACTTCGCAGCCGAAGCGCCTGATCTGCTTTGGGTTTCCGATATCACCTACATCCCGACCTGGTCGGGCTTTCTCTATCTCGCGTTGGTGCTCGATGCCTTCAGCCGTCGCATCGTCGGCTGGTCGATGGCCACGACACTCGCCACCCAACTGGTGCTCGACGCGTTGAACATGGCGCTGCTGACCCGACGGCCCAGAGGCATGATCCATCACTCCGATCAAGGTTCGCAATACACCTCGATCGAGTTCGGCCGTCGTCGCCGCGAGGCGGGCGTACGTCCCTCGATGGGCTCGGTCGGAGACCGGGGTCCCGCTGCTCAACGGCCCAATTGGATGACCGGTTACGACCAATTCTGTTGAAAAACTCGCCTTTGCGGCGGTTCCGGCCGCGGGAGTGCTAGGGATGGGGGAGACTGTCCATAATGTGGTGGGTCAGGCAGCTCGGTGGAACGGACGCCGGGCCCAGCGCTCAGCGACAGCATGGTCCTGGTCGAAGGTGCCGTTCCAAGCCGAGCAGCGCGCATTTGCGCCGCAGCGACAGAACGGGGTGGTCGCGGTCGAGCCGGGCACGGCGGTCCGGAGCGCTCATCTTCCGGACCTCCCGGCCAAAATCCCGCTCCACCGTGAGTTGCCCGATTTTGGCGTGCAGCTTCTCGATCTCGCGCTCCCGCTGCGCCTCGGCCTTGCGGCCCACATTAGATTTTGGTTGGGGTGCACCTCGTAGCGCTGCGCGAGGTCCGTGACCGTCGCGGTCTCTCGCAACGCCCCCCAGCGCGATCTTCGCCAGCAGCTTGCCCGTCCGACGCCTGGATGCTAAGGCTGCCGCCGCGTCCACCCAATGCGATGTCTGCAACCTGTCCGGTGGGGATCAAAGAAGTTGAAAGCGACTTTGGTGTGCGGTGCCGGTGGGTTCATTGGCAGCCATCTAGTCAAGCGACTGAAATGCGATGGGTTCTGGGTCAGGGGCGTTGACCTGAAGTTCCCGGAATATTCAGAGACCGAAGCGGACGATTTCGTCATCGGCGATTTGCGCGAGCCCGAGTTCTGCCGCGCCATTATTGACCGGCGGTTCGACGAGGTTTATCAGCTCGCCGCCGACATGGGTGGTGCCGGGTATATCTTCACGGGCGAGAACGACGCCAACGTGATGCACAACTCGGCCACCATCAACCTGAACGTCCTTGAAACCTGCCGCAAGCGGAACATAAGCGAGATTTTCTACTCCTCCTCGGCGTGCATGTACCCGGCCTACAACCAGGAGGACCCGGACAATCCGAAATGCTCGGAGGACTCCGCCTATCCGGCGGCGCCGGACAGCGAATACGGCTGGGAAAAGCTGTTCAGCGAGCGGCTCTATATGGCCTACCGCCGCAACCATGGCACCAAGACGCATGTGGCGCGCTACCACAACATCTTCGGCCCCGAGGGCACCTGGACCGGGGGCAAGGAGAAGGCGCCGGCGGCGATCTGCCGCAAGGTGGCGATGGCGAAGAGCGGCGATGCGATCGAGGTCTGGGGCGACGGCGAGCAGACCCGATCGTTCCTTTACATCGACGAATGCGTGGGGGGCACGATGCGGCTGCTGCGCTCGGAGTTCGCCGGGCCGGTGAACATCGGCTCGGAAGAGATGGTGACGATCAACGGCCTGGTCGATCTGGTGGCCGACATCGCCGGCAAGCGGATCGAGAAGCGCCATGTTCCGGGTCCGCAGGGCGTGCGCGGGCGGAACTCAGACAACCGGCTGATCCGTGAGCGACTGCACTGGGAGCCGACCGGATCGCTGCGGGAGGGGCTTGTTCGCACATATGAATGGATCGAGCGGCAGGTTCGCAAGAACTCGGCGCCGAACCGCGCATTCTAACAACAACCGGGGCTGAGATGGGTGCGGGAAGTGAAGCGCTGCAGCAAATGAAAATTGCTGGAGCGCCAGTTACCGGAATTGTCCACATCGGGGCTAACGTCGGGCAGGAGCGCGATGAGTATCGCGTTGCCGGGGAGATCCCCGTTGTCTATGTCGAACCCATCAACTCAGTGTATGCGGATCTTAAAGCGAACGTCTCGGAAATCCCCGGGCACATAGCTGTGCAGGCGCTCTGCTCTGACTCGGTCGGCGAGAAAGTCAGACTGAACATTTCCAGTAACAACGGCGAGTCATCTAGCATTCTGGACCTCGGCCGCCATGCTGAGTTGTTCCCATTCGTAACTTACATCGGCAAACAGGAGATGACGACCACCAGTGTCGATGTGCTTCTACGCGAGCTGGATCTGCCGTGTCCGCCCAATTTGCTTGTTGTAGACACGCAAGGCTCTGAGCTGAAAGTTCTGAAGGGTGCGAGACATGCGTTGCGCTCCGTAGATGGGATTTACATTGAGGTTAGTGAAAAGCCTCTGTACGAGGGTGGGTGCACGCACGAGGAAATAACGAAGTATCTAAAGCCGTACGGATTTAGAATGAGAGGGCTGGCCATCAACGGGATGGGGCACGGGGACGCATTCTACCTCAAAGCCGCTGAAGATGAGTCGGAATTGGCTCCATCAGCCGATGGCGACGTTGAAGATGTTTCGCTGATTGAAGCTCTTTCGCTGCTCACTCCGTTCGACATTGACCGGAGTAAGCAGCGGATTGGGCCACAGCAGGACGGTGGGTATGTTTTGATTCCGGAGCTGTTCAACGGACAGCCCGTGCTGAGCTATGGGATCGATGGCGAGTACCGCTTTGATATCCAGATGGCATTGCGTGGTCACCCTGTGTATATGTTTGACCATACGATTGTGTGTATAAGAACGCCTGATCCGCAATTGCGCCTGAACTGGATTAAGGAAGGAGTGGCCGGCAGAACCGATAAGGAGCAGCTTCTGGACACCATAGAAAACCAGCTTCAAAAGCATGTTCCTGTCGGAAATGATTTAATTCTCAAGATGGACGTCGAGGGATATGAATATGAGGCCTTTGACGCCCTCCCGCGGGATCGGTTGCAGCGATTTCAGCAGATCGTGTTCGAAATACATAGCTTGCACAGCCTTCCCGATCCGGTATTCAGAGCGCGGTATTTGCGCGTGCTTAGAAAGCTGAACCGGGATTTTACGCTGTTCCACGTCCACGGCAACGATTACGACGGCGAAAATACCTACAACTTCATCGCTGGCGTTCCGGTTTCCAATTCGCTGGAATTGTCGTACGTTCGATCCAATTTGGTGAATCGCAGACCTTCAGAGACCCTATATCCCACCGGCACCGATTTCCCCAATGTACATGCTCACGACAAGAAGCTTTGGTTTTTTCCCTTTCTACCAACCACGGTGAGGTTGGCGGAATTTTTGGAGGCAGAGCGGCGAATGGATGCGGTTGCGGCCAGCGCACAAACCAACACGGCCCAGACGGCGCTCGAGTCCCTCGAGACCCCCCCCGATAGTCATAATGTCGAAGCAGCGGCTGGTCGGGCGATACGCTCTACAAAAGGGTTGCTCAACGTCGCTCTGGGAAAACCCGCCCGACAGAGTTCGACCTCACAGTGGTCGCGCCCAGGCGAATCCGCGGACGCGGTATCCGGTCGCTTCCCCTCCGATTTCGCCTTTCATACAGATATTGAAGACAGCCCATGGTGGCAGGTCGACCTTGAGGCCGTCTACCCGCTGGAGGCCATTATCGTCCACAATAGAGTGATGGATGAGTTTCAGAGCCGAGCCAGAACATTGAAGATCGAGGTAGCGGAACGCGAGAACGATTGGGTTCTGGTGCATGCAGGTTTTTCCCGATTTGGTGGGGCTGGGTACGGATTTCCTTTTGAAGCCTGGCTAGGCGGGGAGTTGGAGGCGCGTTACGTTCGCTTATCGTTGACCGAGAGGCAACAGCTCCATCTTGCACAAGTGGAAGTTTTCGTTAGGCCGCGGGCTAGAGTAGTCTCTGAATCAATGGTGATTGACACTTACAGTCTCATAGATCAGGCCAACTTGCTTCTCGAGCAAGGAAAACTGCAGGAAGCGATAAACCATATCTACGACGCAGCCTCGGCGTCTTGTTCATATATAGAGATGGAATTAGTAGACTCGCCCTTTGAGAACGTGAGGAAGGTCCTTTTGCGACTGTTATCGGAAGACACTCTCCCGCACCTTGCTGCCAACGATCTTTTAAGGTGTGGAGTTGTGGCCAGACATTTTGGTTTGCGGGGAATAGCACGAACGTTCTTTGAGCTCTCAGTCAATCGGAGTGCAACCGCACACGCGTACGCTGAACTATGGACTGAGATATCATGTTCCGGCCATTTCGAGCAAGAGCCCCTCTTGGACAACCCTACACAGCAGTCTCTAATTAGCGGACTTAGAGCGCATCTATCGAACAGCGGAATTCGCTATTATGCGATTTGCTGTTGCCATAGCGGCCTTGGCGACCAGCTCATGATAGGCATGGTAACGGCAAAATTTTCAGAAATGCTAGGTCTGCATTTCAGAGGCTTTATACGAGAGCAAATCGGCCAAAGCGGCCGCATTGAATACCTGTTCGGCAAGTCTGGTTTGTGGTATGATATTGTGTTCGGTAATTCGTTTCCGACGGTCGGCGAATCGCATTGCGTCGTGAGTTGGCTCCAAGGCAACAATTTGAGGGAACTCGCACATAACCTCCTCGTAACCTCGAGTTTCGACAGCAACAAAAAGGACACAATAGGCTTTTTCATCGATGCGCAGAGCGCCGCTATGCTGACTCCAGTCTTGGTCGATCGGCGGGGCAATTATCTTGAGAATCAGTTTTGCAAAGCACTGCATCTATCGAAATCACAGCTCGATCTGCGAGATACCTCGCGATCCGCGAGGTGTGTTACTATCCATATAAGATTAGGAGACGTGGTTTGCATACCATTCATCCTGGATGCACGCCTGGTGGTGCCGCACGCCGGCCCAGGAAGCCAGGTTGTGTTTCAGGTTATCAACGAAAGCGAGGGCTCGAGTTTTATTAGAAACAGCCGTCTCGATTTTATGAAGGATCTTGTTAAAGCATTGAGGAGAAGAGGCGGACGGAAGGTTAGGGTGATCCTAGTCACCGACGGTTATCAGCGTGTCCTAAACTACCTTAGTACGCCGGAGATCGTTGAGAAGATCAAGGCAGAACTCGGCGAATTCGATCCTGAGATGTGCTTGCGATATTTCCGTGATCAAGAATTGGCTTTGTTCGATAGCTTTGAAGGGGAGGTCGACAGTATACATTACGGAGAGGCTCCGGAAGCGTTTAGGAAAAGTATCGAAAGCATACAAGAGTCTGATATAATAATAAGTAGTAGTGGCAACTTTCCTATTTATGTAGCTAACTTTCTTTCTGGCGTTAATCGCGAGCAAACGGTGTTTACCTTCCAACGTGAATCAAGGTTTCTGATTACTCGGCCAAAATTATGTGTGCGTTTTCTGGGATCAGATGAGAATGCTAATCTTCGAGCACTACTCGCTTCGCTGTAAGCGACGTGGCCCCACCACGACAGTGTTGATTTGACCCAACTTCGACAGTTTGGCGGCGCCGACGGCGTGAAAGCCGCGGAACTCTGCGGGTTTCGTGAGCGGCGTCAGAATTGTGGTGCAAAAACCTCTCCGCCGACTCGCAGTTTTGCTGAGGATTTGCTTGACGTTCTGCAATTCGTGGTGGTGATCCTGCGCTGGATCAGGACACCAGCCATGTTCGTCCGCGTCAAGAAGATCGGCCCATACGGGTATCTCTACCTCGTCGAGAACGTCCGCGAGGGCGGGCGCCATGTGCAGCGCATCATCAAGGCGCTCGGCCGGCGCGACGAGATCGAGAACTCCGATCTGCTTGATGGCCTGATCGCCTCCGCTGTGGAGCTGTCTGCCACTACCAGGATCGAGGAGAGGACCATGGCGATCAAAGGTAAAGGTCTCCTGCACGATCCGCGCCTTGTCCTCCGCCGACCAGCGCCGCCGTCGCTGCACCCACAGAATCGTGATGCTCTCCGTCTCGACCCCGCGCGAAGCCGGGCGTCATCGCTGGCACCTCGCTAGTAAAACTTCGCCACCGGGAATACAGAAGCTCGGTGCCAATGCCGTGCTTGCGCGCGATGCCGGCCAATGAGGCACCCGGTATCTGGGGTCTCCGCGACGATCGCTCGGTTCTGATTCACCGGCCAACGGCGGTGCCGCTCGCTTTCGGGGACGTGAGCCCCAGGAACGGCACGCAGGCAGCGAACACGGCGGCGGGCTCCAGCCCTGTCAGGCATGCGAGCTGCCGATAGCAGTCCTCGGGGCAGACCAGATAGCAAGGACTGCAAGTCATCTTACGACGGATCGCGACAGCACGCTTGCCGACGGGCGCCCATTCGGTCGCGTCTACGGAACCGGAGTGGATTCCGATCGTCGGCACCCCAAGTGCGGCCGCGATATGTTTGGGGCCACTATCGTTCCCGACGAACAGCGCACAGGCGCCGATGACCGCGGCAAGACCTGTCAGCGGGATCCGGCCGACCAAGGAGCATAGGGCGGCTGGTTCGGCAACGGACCCGAGAATCTGCTCGGCAATGTCCTGCTCGTCTTGGCCACCGATCAACACAACCGAGACGCCACAATCGGCTACGAGCATGTCGATCAAATGAGCGAAGTGGCGGGACGGCCACTGGCGCATGACCGACCCGACGCCCACGTGAACGCAGACGACCGGCTTTTGGAAGAGATGGTGAGTCTCACGAGGCAGGAACTCGAGATCCTGGTCGCGCGTCGTCGTAGGGAGTAACGATCCTCCCCGATCCGGACTGCTGGCGGTGGCGATCGCTTCCACGAGATTGAGCAGGTCATCACTGACGTGGCTCCGTTTGGCCAGCATGCTCTGGTCGACGGCCCACTCTAGCGCGATGTCAAGCCAATCGAAGCGACCCATCGAATCGTAGCCGGCGAGAAACCGCGCCCCCGTGTATCGCAGCACCTCGCGTGTCTCGAGATGCTTGCGCAGGTCGATCGCGAGGTCAAACTGCTCCGGTTCAAGCCGAGCCCGGAGTGTGGCGAAATCGCTGGCGCTGAGCGTCATTTGGCCGAGTCCCGATCGCGCATGAAAGAACTCGAACACGATGAATCCATCGACCACACCCATTGTCCGCGCGAAGTCGCCCACAGTTTGGCTGCATAGTATGGTGACACGCGCGTGAGGAAACAGCTTGCGGAGCCGCTGCAGTGCCGGAACGGCTGTGAGGAAGTCGCCAATGTGATCGAGTTTGACCACCAGAATCCGCATGATCTCCTCGCGCGCAAACAGCGGATGCCCAGCACAGACAACCTGAACGGGCTCCTCTTCGGGCGCGAATATGTCAGTGCCGCGGGCTAGGCATGGGCTCGAGAATGGGTCGCCACGGAGGAAAAGCGGCTGCCATCTCTTTTGGAAGCGGTCCTCGTCAAACTGATCTGGAAGGCTGCCGCAACTCGCCGCCTCATGATGGGTCAGACTAACGTGGGGCGTATAGACAATGGCATGCCCGGCCTCCCGGGCCCGCAGGCAGAAGTCCAGATCATTATTGATGATCTCATGTGCCTCATCGAACCCACCCAGTTCGAGGAACAGTGCTCGGCGGACGAGCATGCAGGCGCCAGTGACCGCGATCACATTTCGTGTCGTAAGCGCTAGGCCAAAATAGCCAGGATCGTTGGCCTCGTTGAAGCGAAACGCGTGCCGTGCAAGCCCGAGCTCGGCGAGGAACATGCCGGCGTGTTGGACACGTCCGTCCGGATACAGCAGTTGTGGACCCACAATACCAACTCCCGGATTGGCGAGCTCGTCCAGCATGGTGTCAAGCCAACCAGGCTCCGTGATCTCAATATCGTCGTTAAGGAACAAGAGAAACTCACCACTTGCCGTCGCGGCACAGAGATTGTTGAATCGCGACCAGTTAAATGCCTGCTCTGTAGTGATGACGCGATCTACAACGCCGCGCAGCCACTGCTTCCAGCGTGATTCCGGGTGTGGTGTATTCTCTATGCAGATGATCTCTATTCTTCTTTCTCCTACATACCTTCGCAGCGTCTCTATGCAGGTCCTGATGTGACCGCCCGCGGCACAGGTCGGAATTATGACTGAGACGAGCCCGGGCAGAGGCTCGGTGCGGCTGAGACGGTAGCTCCGCGGGACGCGTCCATCGGACACGATCGCGGAGATACCGCGCCGTTTCGCAGCCGCCATCAGCGCGGCGCGCTCGACGTCTGCGCTTTCCTCGCGTGGTCCACGCCGGCATAGCAGAAGGGGAATGTGTCGGACCCTGCACGCGCTCTCAGTACACCGCAATATCAGGTCATACTCACCACGCGACAACAGCTCGCTGCAGGCGAAGCCGGTCCGCGCGAGCAGCGACCCACGCGCACACCAAAAGCGGCCAATGTAGTTGGTGTGGAGTAGCAGGTCCGGTGAGAACTCAGGTTTATGGAATGGCTCCAGCTCACCGCTCGCCGGGCTCACGCGCATTTCGTCGCAGCTGAAGAAGTCAGCGTCGCGGTCGACACCGCTGGCGATTGCCAATTGGGTGAGAGCATCGGCAGAGGGAAGATCTCCCGGACAGACTAGAACGAACAGTCCATCCGGCGCATCTGCGCCGAATGTGCGCTCAAGGAGGGCCGGTCCGATGACCTCCACAAGCTCGGTATCCGCGAGCGACCCTACCAGCGTCTCGATGTTGGTATTGTGGGTCACCAGGAAAAGCTGCCATTCCTTGTAAGGTTGACTACGCAATGCAGCCAGCGTGGCTGCGGCTGCCTCAATATCAGTCTCTTGCCGCAGTGGCATCAGCAGATGGAACCTCGGCCTCCAAACCATTCGATCCAGCACGTCCATATGCAGGTCAAACTCGGCTCGTGGCATTCGACGACGAATACGGAAATGACTCTCGTCGCCCTCTGGCAGGCGCACCGTAAAGCTGAATGCCCGCTCATCCGTCTCGCCGTTGCGTGCTGCGACGCGGATCGTCGCCGTGTGCAAGCCTTCCTTGAGCATCCGCGGTGGGCAATTGAACAGATAGCCACTGCGCAGAGACTCAGGCCAGTCTGGCAGCGCGGCTGCGACATCCTGGCGCGAGATACCATAATACGCTCTACCGACCGGCCGACCGTCGATGAGCACGGTGATCGAACTCAATCCCGGCTTGTGCCACGGCCCATCCGGAGATGGTGAGTCGCCCGACGATCGGCTTTGACGCAGCGGCATTGACGACGTGCGGCAAGTCGAGTTCGCTGCGAACGCCTGTCGACGGCGCGGGCGAGGTCTGGTCAAGCGAAATCGCTTGCGGGGCCTCTTCGACCGCACATAGTTGTTGCATGAGGGCCTGTGTACGGCCAAGGGCGCTGCGCGCGACGAGGCGCACTGAGCAATTGGCGCCCTTCGGTACGACCCGCTCCACCTTCAATTGGAATCCCGAACGCCGAGCCAGAGGGATTCCTGGGAACTGGCGTCCGACATCCTCACGCGGGTGCCCAAGGTCCGCATCTCCGAGATGGGTGTCATCGAGGAATAGGCTCACCTCAGTGACACCTGCGGCACACACCGCCCAACCACTGACCGTAAGGATGCCGGAGGCGGACAGCGTCGCCAGGTCGCAATGCAGTTTAACTGGTGGACCGCTACCCAACGTCGGACCCAGAGGTTGGGAAACCGCCCGGGCTTGCGTCGTCGGCGATGAGCTATCCGCCTCTGCTTCGATCGGGGTGGACGACGTGGGCGGCTCGTCAACGGTCACGACCGTTTCGAGTGCAACTCCGCCTTCCGCGATCGCCTGGAGAACCACCCGTTCGTTTGGACGCCCGCGGGACCGTCTCTCGGCAAACGCAAAGCCCGACCGGGCCGCCTCCAGATAGACGGGGTGGGCCCGTTGCACATCTTCGCGCGGGAGCCCGATGCGAGCGACGCCCAACTTGCCTTTATCTAAGTGTACCTGCACGGTGACCATCCGCGAGCGCGCCACCACCCAGCCCAAGATGCTTAGGTCGCCGACGCTATCGCGCCTCGCACGGTCGACGAACACGCGGATCGGAGGCTCAGGCGGCGTGCTGGACGTAGCAGCCCGTACCGCCTCACCTGTGATAGAGGTGATGGATGCTGCAGACCTTTTCAAATCGTAGACCAGCGTCGCGGGCTCAGAGATATATTTCTCCTCCGGCAGCCGTACTTCGATGGCGATAGGCGTCCGCACCTCCATTGTCGCCTTTGCCTTTGCGAGGATGAAGACGAACCCAACGCCCACCGAGGCCTGCCAGTTCGGCGGCGTGGGGCCACAACACATCCGGCAAACCGTTTCCCCGCCCGCAACAAGAGAAACCTCCGACGCCGGCACAGCACTCACAACTCGGCCACGCACATGCAGGTCAAGCCGACCGTCGACTTCCCCGATGTATACAAACGGATCGATCTCGACGCGAGCATCCGTTGGGGAGGAGTCACTCACCGTCGGCGTTGTATCGTCTTCTGCTTGATCAAGTATGTCCATCGCGATAGGATTCGGTTCGCCGGTATCGCCTATGTCGGGGCCAATCGAAGCTCGTATCCTTAGACTCCCCTAGCCAAAAATTCAAGCCGGCGTCGAAGGAAGGTTTTGTTCGTCAGGTCCGTTGTCGCCGCCAGAGTTCCCGAAAGGCGCGGCATCGACTGCCGCTGTTCGCGAGCCCTGAAAGGTATCCAGACCGACGAAAGCTTCGCTATTCTCCTGCACGGCTCGTCCTCGCTATGTGTTGAGGCCCTACGCTCACACGTCCAGCGCAACCCTCGCTCGTCACATACCGCAGGGACGAGCCACCCGTCTGGCCACGAACAATGACATATTGAGATCGATCGAACGTCCGCAAGGCGGCCGCCGGACGCTTACGTTGGGGCTCAGGTCAGCCTCTCGAGGCTTCGACCAGTTCCCGATACAGTGAGATATCCTCCAGCAGCAGGCCATTCAGCAATCTTTCTTGGCGGTAGCTTAGCGGATCTAGGCTGTAGTACGTCACGTTCGAGCGGGGCACTTTTCGAGCAAAGCGACTGTCCCGAAATCTGGCCTTCGCGATCTCATCTTCCATTGTCTCGGTTGTAAGAATTGCCGAGTACGTTTCACGTAAGAAGATCATCCTTTCCGTGACAGCGATGTCTCTCCAGGGTGCCTTGGTTCCAAACAGCGTTTTTGACTGTGGATTTTCGAAGAAGTCTAACTCCTCGTCTTCTGCAACGTCTAGGAAGTAGCCAACGGAGGTGTTCAGCTTTCGCTTGATGCCAATCAGAAAGTCATCGTTCGGGTCTGCATTACGTAGGTGGCTCACGTGGGAAAAGAACTGCCCCAGTGGATCACGCATTATCGAGACAGCGTGTATATCTGACCAGGCAAAATAATCGATATAATCTATGGGCAGATGTCCTCCAACCACATCGAACTCGAGAAGATGGCCCATCGCTTCGTTTGTGGGGCTAGGTAACATCAGGCTCTCGATATGCTCGCAGCAGTTTTGCTCCCCATAGATGCGGCTGAACCACTCGAGAAGAGACGTCCCGCCCGTCTTTGGTATATGTACAAAGAAGATTTTTGCCGGAACGCTTAAGGACTGGAACCTCTCTGAGATCATGCCCGAGCACCGTTTCCTCAGTGGACCTTTTGACGTATCCCGCGGTGAGGGTCAAGGGAATTGCAGCCCTGGTCAAGCCCTGGTCTGGTTCCGCGACGACACCCCGTACAATGCAAGGAGGAGCGGGCGCTTCGGCTCACACGAGCCCGGCGCCTCATCCAGCCCCGGCGCGTCATCGATGGTGACGAAGCCGGGAGCCTCTCCACCGGTCGTATGTGGTCGTAGCGTGGCAACACCGCGCTGTGCCATTCCTGGTTCGTTCCATCCTCGCTGCTCCCTCGGCCGGAGCATGGTCTCGGACACGGCGGGCCAGCAACCGCGTGGTCCAGAGTTGGTGCAAGTATACCACGTCCTTGGCCTTTTGGCAGGCCGCGACACCAGCCACGTCCGCTCTTCCAACGTGATCTCGGGTTGTTTCCCGGGCGGAGGGCTGTCATCGAGCTCTGCCATCGCCGAACCTACTCGTGCGCGCCAGGTAACGCTGGACGGTCTGGTGCGTCACTCTGACCGCTCGCCCGACCACATAGTGCGACGGATCGTCCTAGCAGCGCAGCAGGATCTGAGCGTACTCCGCTTGGCTTGCTCCGGCCCGACAATACAGCATCTGAGGGCGTCGAAGGAATCATTTCATGGGTTCGATGTACTAGGCTGCGCGGGATCCACCTCTAGTTCCAGGGACTTGCTCGACAGATGGCTGAACAATCCACTCTCTGTTGAGAAATGCCGATTGTAGAATGGATCGTGCTGAACAGCATCCCCCCACCGAGTCAGCATCGTCTGCTCCTCGTGAACAAAGCGGGCTAGGTTAGATCAACTCATATCGTCGCCGCGGCTGGCCAACTCATGGTGCTCGGCCATCACAGCGGGCGTCCAGATGACCCGATATCCACTCTTTCGCAGCTTTAGACACAAATCGAGGTCGTTATAGGCAACAGCGAGATCGAGCTCATCGAATCCCCCCACCTCTCGAAACGCGTCCGCGCGACAGACCATCAGCGCGGCCGTCACGGCGGAGAGCTCCTGCGCACAGATACCTCGACCCATGAACCCTGGATCATCCGCCTTCAGTCCGCGATAGGCATGATCTCCGACCCCGCTGACACCCAGAATGACACCACCATGCTGCACAGTTTGGTCGGGATATAGCAGTTTTGCACCAACCGCGCCTACCCGTGGATCGGCCAGCGCCTCGTCAACCAGAAGCCTCAGCCAGTTCTTCTTGTCAACAAAGACGTCGTTGTTCATGAACAGAAGGAACTTTGCCCTGGTCTGCTTTGCAGCAATGTTGTTGAGTCTCGAATAGTTGAACGGCTCCCTGACTTCTAGGACACGGACATTGTTCACCTTTGTAGCATAGCTTCGGAACCTGGCCACACTTGGATCTGTCGACCAGTTGTCGACGAGTATGACCTCATAGTTCTTGTACTCGGTATTCGTGAGTACCTTGTCCAGACATCTCTTAGTTACGTCTAAATTATCCCGAAATGGAATTATAATACAGACTTTCGGTTGGGTCGTAAAATTCCAGTTGACTTGATAGGTCGTAGCTCCCAAGAGCGAGGATACTGTGACATCATATCCTTTTCGTTTGAGATGGTCACGCACGGCAGCTGCGCCCGCCGCGACGGCATAGGATTTCGAATCGATAGTCGAGGCCGTTGAGCCTGGCGTCTTACGCCAGTGGTAGATGATCTCGGGGACATGATGGATTTCCTCGGGATCGAGAGCTTCGGACAGGCGAAGCACCAGGTCGTGATCTTGCGCGCCATCATACCTCTTAGCCAACGGGCCTGCCTTGGCCATAGCTTCTGCCGATATCATTAAGAAGTGACACAGATAGTTTTGACTGAGAAGAAGCCTGTAGTTCCAGTCCGGCTTGAGGTTTGGTTCCGAGAACCGCCCATAATCATCGATTTTATCTTCGTCAGAGTAGAGTAATTTTGCCCCGGTGCGCAACGCGGCATCCACCATGATCTCGACAGCTACATCAGCTAGCAAATCGTCATGGTCAAACAGGGCGATATACTTACCCTTAGCGGCGGCGATCGCCGCGTTCGTAGCGGCGCTGATCCCGCCATTCTTGCGCAGATAAATGGCGCGAATGCGAGGGTCACGCGCGCAGAATGCCGCGATCGCAGCGCTCAGCGCTTTGGATCTGCTATTGTCGTCAACCAGCAGCAATTCCCAGTTTGCGTAGGTCTGGGTCAGCACGGACTCCACCGCTGCCGTAAAGTCATCGAGGCGCGGTCTGTAGACGGGGCAGAGGATGCTCACGAGCGGGCTGCTGGCCTTGTCCACGGCGCGGTTTACGAGACTTCGGCGAAGGCGAAGAACCCTTTGGTAGTCCCGCGCCCAGACGTCATAATCGGCTAAGGTCAGGACATCGTTCGTAAGCAGCGAGCGCAGCTCTCGCTTCATTCGCCATAATTGTGTGCCGATAGCATCGATTGCGGTATGAAACTGAGCCAACCTTGTGACGACAGATTGAGCTGGAAACTCGAAGGTGAGAGGGCTTTTTGGCAGCTCCACTCGGTGCGGGGCCACGTAAAAGCCAAACTCATATTGTTTACCATCGCGATAACGCACCGGCGGTGTGAAGCTGAAGCCGCAATTCGGGTCGCACTCCATTGCCTTCGCAACATCTGGGCGGCACCGATCAGCTCTTACCCGCCCGATTTCGACACCCGTGTGCGTTATAATCACGTCGCTACCGCCGAGCCTGCGGCCGGTTTCATAGTCTTCGGTCACCACCCAACCGCATAGTGCACCACTCTCCAGGCCATCGACGGACCCGTGCACCTGAGGCGGAGGAAGCATCATCCGAAATTTCTTGGACTTGGAGACCGTGCCGTCCCCGTTTGTATGGCTGAGGCACTCGCCGTTGTCGAATCGCATCGAGATCTCGTGCGACTGTCCATCCAGGAAAGCGATCGGAAGGCGATAGTTAAATCCAGCTTTTGCAGTCGGTAGATTGATCTCGGCCAAGTCAGGACGATCGATGCTACAAATACAATTCGCTATGGGTTTGCCATCTACGAAAACGAAAAGCACGGCAGGATCGGTTCGGCCATTGACCGCCCACCCAGTTACTATGCCGTCCACAATTCTGTCGACGTACCCTTGTGGCGTGATTGGCGGCACCTTGGAACCTCTCCAACTCGATCGATGCGTCACGAGATGACCTAGCTCGGTTAGAAGTGACGAAAGGCACTCGTCTTACCGGCCCGGCCATCGGTAATCTAATATATTCCCTCGTAGGCGGGGTTCTTGTCAAACTGGGGTGGGGCGGAGGATGACGCCACGCGTCGTCAGGAGTCTCGGGGCCGAGAGCCGCTGGTACCTACGGGTTCTCTGAAGTGCACTCCCGCGCCAAATCAGGCAGTTGGCAAACCGGTGCAGAACTGGCCAATGCCAGCAGTTCCCACAGCCGGGAGATACCCTTCGCACCAATCACTCCGAGTTCGGCGAGGTGACCTTCGCCACCAGTTGCGAGACCGTCAGTTCACCTCACGTCGCCTCAAGAGCAACTTTCGCTTTAAATTCACCCGAGTAGCGCTTCCGCTTCCCACTCATCGGGTCCGTCCTTCTCAGGGCGAACCAAGCTTAACCACCTGTCCGAATTCCGGGGACCACCTCAGATCGACAACATCACGCTTGGCGGCTATCTACATCTCACCACCTGGACAGAGGCCCAAGCGGTCGAGGAGTTGATCGCGGCGCTCCCGCAGACCGTCGAGGATTGGAAGGCCGCCCGCAGAGACGCCGCCTGGGCGGTCGGCGGAGGCGTCAAGAAGCCGCTGACCTTGGAGGACCGGCCAGAGTATGCCGGCCGCCGCCGAAGCCGAAAGCTCCGGAACAACCATTACCCAGTGCACACGAGCCTCACGAGCCTGGTCCCCGGAATGGAATCGACGAAGCCCAGCCGGCCGACGAGCATCCCGAGCCCGAGCCGGACGAGCAGCAGGAGGCCGAGGCTCAGCCGGCGGAACCGAAGCTCGACGCGCCAAAGGCCGAGGACACCGAGCCAAAGCCGCTGACCAAAGCCGAGCGCGCCGCACTGCTCGAACACCTCGCCGATCTGGACGGCTACGATTACGAACTGGAGCGCAAGGCTACCGCCGAACAGTTGAGCCGCGGCCAGGCCGTCAAATTCCGCGTCACCATACTCGACAAGCCGGTCGAAGACATCCGGAAGGCACGCGCCGACGCAGCAGCCAAAGCGGCCGCGGCCGCGGCTACCGCAGCCGCCGCCGCAGCACACGCCGCATTACAGAACAATCCACCAGGGCCGAAACCCGATACCCCCGCGGTCAAGGCCCTGATCGCCGAAAGTTCAATCGCAAGTATTTCGTCATCTCCGAGAACGGCAAAGTCCTCGTCTACTCGCCAAAGCACGACTACCAGCTACACCGCGGCTACTTTGAACGCGTCAGCTTTGACGATCTGGCCAAGCTCTACATGAACCGGACCGTCGAGACCGGCGTCAACGACAAGACCGGCGAGCCGACATTCTCGCCCGTGCCCGCGTCTGGCTGCACCACCGCGACCGCCGCCAGTTCAACGCCGTGGTATTCGATCCGTCATCTCGTAAGCATCCCGCCGACACGGCTCAATCTCTGGCAGGGCTTCATCGTCAAGCCGAAGCCCGGCTCCTGCCAACGGTTTTAAGGAACATATCCGCAACGTCATCTGCTGCGGCAACTCCGACCTCTATGAATACGTGCTCGACTGGCTGGCTGATGTGGTCCAGCACCCCGACCGTCAAGGCGAAGTCGCCCTGGTCCTGTGCGGACCCGAAGGCTGCGGCAAAGGCCTCCTCGCCCGCGCCATGAAATACCTGCTCGGCCAGCACGGACTGGCGATCTCCAATGCCAAGCACCTGACCGGCAATTTCAACGCGCACCTGCGCGATACCGTGCTGCTGTTCGCCGACGAGGCATTCTATGCCGGCGACCGGACACATGTCGGCGTCTTCAAGGCGCTTATCACCGAGCCCTACCTCACCATCGAGGGCAAGTATCAGAACCCGGTGCTGGCCAAGAACTACCTGCACATCCTCAATTGCGCCGGCAGCATGCGCCGATCCGCGACTGATTTATAGCGGGGGCAGGATCAATCGCTCCGTCTGATTCCCACACGCCCACCAGTGCGGCCGCCGCACGCGCGCGAACGTTTCCAGCAGCTCCACGCCCGGATGGAGACGCGCGATCTCGTCGTAGAAAACATCGGGCTTCTTGCTGTTTTCGTCCTCGGCCGGCAACAGCCATGCGATGCACTCGAACCCGTCGCCCAGCATCGGCGCCACGTAGTCGCCGCGACGGCACACCCAAAGCTCTTCGACCGGATTCGCCATCCCGTAATAACCGAGGCCGTGGTGCGCAGGCGTTCCGTCCGGCCGCGTCTTCACCCAATAGATCGTGGTGACTTTGCGGAATCCCCAGGCTTCGACGATTTGCAAACATTCCTTCGTCTTGTCCCGCCACGCCCAGAAATACATGCCGGCATCGCGCGCGAACGGCGCATCGATTTCGCAGATCGCATCGGCAGAAAGCAGCTTGTAGCCCGGCATGCGGGAGCGGCCCTTGTCGGATCGCGTCTCGAAGTCGAGCGGCACGTCCACCGTGCCGCACGCGAACCGCTTGTGCGCATAGGGCGATGCAGCGAACGCAACATTGCTCGCGGCAACCTCGGCGCTTTGCGCTTCGGCCTTGGCCTGCATTGCCGCCAGCCGTTTGTCATGGCGGATGACCAAGGCCTTTGCCTTGTCCCGCTTGCGCTGATTCCGCTTTCGCTGTTTCGGTGATAGTGCCCGCTTGCGACCGTTCTGCAGCTTGCCGACCATGGTTTTTGCCCCCCCATCTCGTGACCGGAGCTTGTCACGAGTTGAAGGGAGCCGACACCCGCGAAGCTCGGCGGAGCTATGCGCACTTCGCGTCCGGTCAAACCGACGGTTCAGGACGCAACGCCAGCTTCGTCGGGCGGCTTGTCGAGCTTCTTTCTCGCCACCATCTCGGCCAGCGCCTTGCGCTGGAACGCCACTACCGTCCGCCGCAGCCTTTGGTTCTCGGCCGTCACCAGCCGCAGCTTGCGTTCGGCATCCAGCCGCAGTCGCTTTTCCGCGATCAGCCGCTGCATGGCGGCGCGGTCAAGGAACATGCCGGAGCGGCGTTCCTGTGACCGCTCTATTGGAGCCGCTCGCGCAGCAAGCGCAGCTCGTGCTCGACGCGGAGCCGTGCTGCGCGCTCGGCGTCGCGCTCGCGCGTCAACCGCACCAGATCGCCCGCCAGTTTTTCAGGTGTCAGCATCGTCCGCACCGTCGACGAACACGAGCGCAGCGTGAGAGGGACAATACGAGCGCCCAGGTTCGCTCGCTCGCCCGCAGGGTGACGGCATGAGCTATCTCGCCTATGGACTCGCAGCGAAATAAACGAATCGAGGAGCCGCGAAAAAAACACGAATAGAATCCGAGAATTTGCTAGGTGCGACGCGAGATGCGTCGGCTAGCGTCGCGGTGTGATCGACATCGCCGACATCCGAGCGCGTTGGCAGAAGGCAGCGGCCTTCCTCGATGAACGCGCCCGGCGACTGTTCGCCGCCAACGAAGCGCTGGCGCAGGGCCCTGGCGGCGTCACCGCGACCGCGAGCGCAACCGGGCTGGCGCGCAGCACCATCCAGCGAGGCATCGCGGAACTGCGGTGCGGTCGCAATGAACTGGGCGCCCGGCTGCGCCGGCCCGGCGCTGGCCGCAAGAGCGCGGTGACCCGGCAACCCGGGTTGCCGGCGGCGCTGGAGAAACTGATCGAGGAGGCCATTTGCGGCGATCGCTCGCCGCTGCGCTGGGTCAGCCGCAGTCAGCGTCACCTCGTCAAGGAGCTGACCGCGCTTGGCTTCAAGGTCAGCCAGCGCGTGGTCGGCAAGCTGCTGCGGCAACTGAACTACAGTTGCCAGGCCAACCGCAAGACGCGGGAGGGGAGCAACTTTAAAGGGGAATCGCACATGACCGACGGACAAATCATCAAGCTGTTAGAGTGATTCGCGACCTCGCGATGCTCAAATATCAAGGCCACGATAGGGAGGGCAACAACTCCGACTTAGTCCTTGCGCTTAATACCATCGCTAGCAACTGCGATCGTGCCCTCACAGGCAAGCCTTTCACAATGGAGAACTGAATGAAACAGTTCCCCGCATGGCTGGCTCGAGCCACTGACAACACTTAGGGTCCGTCAGGAATCAACTGCGCGATCTGAGCGATTGCCCGGGTGAATGGTGTAATTCCATTCGCCGTGGAACTCGGCGCGCGTCATGTTGATCGCATCCATCTCCTGGTCGGACACGGCGATCGCCTTCGGATAGGTTCGCTCGTCGAGTTCGCAACGGACGATGAGGCCTTTATCGGTTGTGGTGGCGCTGATCAGATCGACGATGAGGCGGTAGCTGACCAGCGGCGTGGCACGCCAGTTCTGGCTGATGAAGGCGAACAGGCGGTGTTCGATCTTGTTCCATTTGCTGGTGCCGGGCGGCAGGTGGTGAACCTTGATATCGATGCCAATCTCGGTGGCGAGACGGTGAAGTTCGCGTTTCCATAGACGCACACGCGAGCCGTTGCTGCCACCCCCATCCGCGGTGATCGTCAGGTGCTTGGCGTCAGGATAGCGCACCCGCCCGACCTCGTACCACCAGCGGCGGATCGTCTGCACCGCGAACTCGGCCGTGTCATTGTCCACCCCGACACAGACCCAGCCGGCATTGGCGGCGAGGTCATAGACGCCATACGGTACCGCACGCCCCAGTTCCTTGATCACGAAGTCATGCACGCGAACCTCTTCGGGGGTTCCCTTCGGCCGCCATTCCCGCCCGGCGCTCTTGAAGTCGCCAACCAATTCCTTCTTCTTGGTGTCCACCGAGATCACCGGCTGATGGGCTGCCAACGCTTCGGTCACGCTCTGACCGATCTGCTGGAACTGCGCGTCCCGGTCCGGATGGTCGCCGCCTTCTCTGGTCTTGCTGTTGGCTTGCAGGCTGAAATTCTGCTGTGCCAGCAACTCGCCAACCACCGTATGGCTGACCACATGGCCCTGAGCCCGCAGGTCCGCCGCCAAGCGCCGCAGGCTCTTGCAGGTCCAGCGTAGCGCCGACACCGGATCGCCTCGCTCGGTCGGCTCGACCAACGCCAGCAGCGCCGGCAAGAGCCCCGGGTCGGTCACCACCAGCGGCTTGCGACCGCCACCGGGCCGTCGAACCCGACCGGGATCGAGCTTAACGTCCTCGGTCAAATCGCGCTGGCCGCGTCCGATCGTGCTCGGCGCGATGCCGGTGATGCGCGACACCGCAGCAACCCCGCCATACCCGGCACTACTCGCCTCGGTTGCCGCAAATGGCCGTCGTCCCCGTTCATCCAGATACGGCGACAACGCCGCGAAACGTTCCCTTATGCTGTCCGAATCGACCATCCACACAACATATGGTGGATAGTCCACGCGGAGAAACCCCAACCGTTACCCGATTCGCCTATTGTCTGACGGGCCCTTAGACGGCGGCACGTCGAGCGAGGTCGCGCGGGCCAAGGCGAAGATCATCAACTTCATCGCCTCCTGCCCGGGCGATGCTACGGTCAAGCGCCGCCCCCGCGACCGAAGTGACCGCTTCCCGCGCACCTTCCCGGCGTGTTGCAGGTCGCATCATGATGTCGGGTGCTCCCTCCAATTCTTCCTGATACGTGTAGAATCCAATTCGGGCCGCTTGTCTCGCGGAAAATGCAGCCAACGGGCGGGTGCCAGGCCCTGGGCCGGGACCGCTAGCGGCGGTCGGTCGCGTCGCGAACTCTTGGGGCTTCCATCTCCGACAAAGCCTGTTTTCCGTTTAGTGCTAGCTCGCCTCTAGCCCCTCGTCATCAACATCCAAGGTGGTAACACGCTCCGGCCAGAGGTGACTAAAAAAAGCGGAACCGGACGAATTGGCGGACCCGGAATGCATCTCACACCGGGGGCGCCGGCGAACGCACGCGTGCCGATGATGGAAGCGACTACGTGGTCGACGACCTTAAGCTGCGGCAGCGGGCCGTGCGGCGTTGGAGGTGGGGCTCGCTGATCGCCTCGCGCCGCGCGTCTATTCGCGGGGCCTCGCCGTTCGCGCGGCAGTTCGCGACGTTACTCGTCGGCCGCGTCGCCGGCATCAGTGCGGGCCGAGATGATAACCGACATTGCCCGGCAGTGGTTCGGGCTGCCGCATGAATACCGGCTTTGGTTCCGCATGCAGCGGCCCGCGCAGTGTGCAAATAGACGAATACCGCCTTGTGCTGTCGCAGGTGACGCCGCTCGCGGGCGAGGCCTGGGATCGGGCCGAGCGAGGTCCCGCCTGCCAGCGGCTTGGGAGACTGACGGAACTGGAACCGCCAAGCCCACCAAGACTTCGCGTCAGACCACGTGAGTCGGGAGCAGGCCGGCTTATGCGGCTGGAACGCGGACATCGTTCCGCCGGCGCGGCACAAATGTAAATTCAATCCGACCGGCGAATGACGCCGGCAGCCCGTCCCCGCGCGAACCCCCAGCGCATGGAACCGCACCCAGCCCCCTCACGCACGATCAGCCGCCCGGCCGCCTCAAGCGCCCCTAGGGTGCGTCCGCTTCCCTCCAATTCTAGCCTCCGCCCCGCGAGCCGCACGGAGATCACGGAATCAGAACCAAGCCCGAGTCCACGCAGCTTCTGCGCGAAACCGTGCCGGCCAGCCAGATCATCCGCGCGCCGCAAATCGGCGACGAATTCACGTGCTTTTACATCGTTGATCAGCAGCTCCAGCGCCACCGGTTCGACCGAATCCGGCAGGCAGCACCAGCCGCTCAGCACGCCGCGAATCACGCTCTCAACCCGGCCCTCCGGACGGAGCTGCGTCACAGTGCGATAGTCTTTGGCCTCCGCGTCCACCACACGCACAAGGTCATCCCCACTTGTCGTAAGCCCACAGAACGCCATCAGCCGGGGCACAAAGCGGGCGGGAAAAAGCAGCGCCTTCTCGTAGCTGACCAGCAGCGTCGGACACGGCGCGGCGGTCGCCAGGCGGACCGCCGCGCTCAGCGCGGCAACGGCGGAGTGCAGTTCCGGCACGGCCGCAGCATACATCGAGACGACGTTGCGCTGCGCTACCGCGATCGGGTCACGCAGCACCAGGATCAGTCGGGGCGCGCGAAAGAGCGCCAACTCGCGAGGCCGCAGCAGGTCATGCAGTTGTGGACGCTTGAAGCCCCAGACCGGATGAACCGCGTTGCGACAGGCGATGATGCCGCGCAACGCCGCGCGGTTCTGGCTGCGGAGGCAATCGACGATGTCGGCGTCCTCGAACGTCACCTCATCGCGCCGGCCGCCCATGAACACGCCGGCGGCGACCAACATCTTCGCAACCATGGATGTGCCGCCCCGAGGCCTGAGACGATCAAGGTGCGCGGTAGAGTATCGGCCGACGTGTCTCCCAGCTCGATCAAGCCGCCGTTGAGAAAATCTTCATCCATCGCAACAAGACTTCCGGCCAGAACCTGCTTCGTCTTTGCACGATGTATTGTTCATCTCGACAACGCCTTCTTGCACTCGATGGAAAAAAATATTCTCCCTTGAGGATATCCGTCAAATCCGGGCGTTGCGCGAGGAAGGCTATTCCATTGCATGACGGCGGAGTTGTTCGCATGGCGGGCGCGCCGAGACCGCGCGATCTGTGAGATGAAGATTAGCGAATTCTGCGGCGCGGATCATGCTGTCGCCGGCAAGCCCGATTTCGGACGGGTGGTAATACTGCACGCCGGTGCGCGCGATCGTCACGTCGCTGCATAGCAGCGCGCCGGACCGCAGCAGCGCTTGCTTCGGGCCAAGCTCGCTGATGACGTGGAATTCCATCGCATACCTCCATGCCGCAGCGTAGCATGGCGGCGGCCCTCGAACGAGGCGGCGGAAATTAACACGCGGGCGCCGCGCGTTTTCCGTCCAATCAGAGGTTGGTTTGACAGAACCGAAAACCGACCCGGAGCTGGCAGATCGCGCCAGGGAATGCCGGCCCGGTAGCGATAGAGCACCGCTTCAACGAACGGGAGGTTGTCCGCCGCGGTCACGCCGACCGAACCCTTGCGGCCTGGCAAAAGGTCCTTGATCCGGTCCCACTGGTCGTCGCGAAGTCCGTAGCGGCGCATCGGTCGGCTCCCCAAAGCTGACCGCCTACGAATCGAAGAATGCGTCGCGCCGGAATCGGCTATCTCGCCGTCTCCTGCTGATTACCGAACGGTGTTGCAGTCCGGACTCACCAAGCCCGCCGGAACTGGCGAACCACTGGTCGGGATTTGACGACAGGCCCTAGTCCTACTGCGTCACTCATCATGCCGCGCTTAAGGGCTGGCGCCTATGCCCGCAGCAGGGACATCGCGGCAGTGCATGGACGAAGGTACGTGCGAGACGGATGCGCAGCGTCGCAATCGAGTTCGGCACATGACGCTGCGAACGCAGCGGCAGCTCCTCTGGGTCGGTAACCTGCGGGAACGGCAGGTCGCTGGCCGCGCCAGGCGCGGGCAAGTCCTGAGGGGGGAATCGTCGCCTTCTCGGAGACCAGGAATCCGTAGGCCGCAATGCATAGGCTTGCGTGATGGTGAAAGCCCCGCCAGCCGCGGCCTTCGTAATGGCCGAGCCCGACCTCCTGCTTCAGATCCAGATAGTCGCGTTCGATCCGCCAGCGCAGCTTGGTGAGATCCACCATCCGCTCGAACGTGATGTCCGACGGCAGCGTGGAAAGCCAGTAATGGTCCGGTTCGCTCGCGCCCTCTGGCCACTCGATCAGCAGCCACTCTTCCGCCGCAGGTTCGTTGCGTTTGGTATCATCGTGTGCCGGACGCACCCGCAGGCGGGCAAAGCGTGAGCTCAGTGCCGTGTTGCTGCCCTCTCGCCAGGTGATCGGCTGCCAGGCGTCGGCGGCCAGCTCGATCGCCAGCTGCTTGGCCGAGACCGGCTGATGCGCATCATCACGGCGCGGCCGTTTGGGCGGCCGGCCGCGGCCCGACCATGCCGGGGCTGGCACTGCTGCCTCGCCCGGCCGCCAGACTGCTGTGGTGGGTAGGATGCCGGCCACGTAGGGCTGTCCGAGTTCGCTGATCCCGCCACGCAGCGTAGCGTTGTTGCCATAGGCTGGGTCCATCAGCGCCACTGCCGCCGGCAGGCCATCAGCGTGGGCTTGGCGCATTTGCCGCAGCGCGATCTCCGGCTTGGTCTGGAACGTAACCTCCGCCGGCACGCCCGCGGTGATCCGCCGCACCGGGTCGTCAGCCCAGTCCTGCGGCAGATACAATCGATAGGCGACCGGCAGGCTGGCCTGGTGGGTGGCCACCGAGAGGCTCACCGCCACCTGGCAGTTCTCCTGCTTGCCAAGCTGCCCGCAGTATTGCCGCGCCACGCCGACCGAGTGGTGGCCCTTCTTGGGGAACGCCGTGTCGTCGATGATCCAGGCCTGGATCGGCTCATCGCCGGTGATGGATGGCAGCACCAACTCGCGCACCCGGGTCAGCATCGCCTGGTCCGACCATGGGGCTTGCGCCACCAGATGCAGCAGCGACTGGTGCTGGGCCGCGGTCCGCTCTGGTGCGGTCACCGCCGCCAGCGGTTCGACGCTCTTGCGGCCCTCGGTCGAGATCAAGCCGATGCAGTAGTCTTGAAACGGTGCGACCCGGTCGGCATGGCCGAGCACCGAGGCCAAATCCGCCGCGTAGGCTCTGAACCGGGCTTCCGTGCCAGACCGATCGCGAAGATCCATGCCGCCCTCCCCGAGCGGTTCGAATCTTCACCCGTACCATAGCGCGACCGCGTCGCAGCAAGGGCTAAATCAGGCCGTCAGCCCGTCCGGTTTGCGACTCAGTAGGACTAGTTCACAGGGCGGGTTGCGGCCAGCGTGTGCGGTCTCGGCCCGGATCGAAGCTACCGGAGCCCAGCAGCGGCGCCCGGCCCAGGGCTGGCGTTGGGGCGAAGATTGCCGCCAGTTGCAGCTGTCAGGTCGTTATAAATGCCAACCCATCGCTGTACTCACCTCTGAAACAAAAGCTCACTCTGGCCGGCATTCGCCGTGCCCCGATTTGAGCCTACTTCACCTTCGGCGTTCTTGGAATGACAGCCTCGGCCATCAGAAACGCGGCGTAGCAATCAGCCAGCCATTGTTGCATGCCCCCGTCGCGTCACCTGGCCGTCGTTCACCAGGACCGCGGATCAGGCGCCTTGGCGTGCAGCTCGGCCATCTGGCCCGGCATAGCCCGGGTCTGCCATCGCCGCGGTGATGAGCGCGCAGATCGGCGACTGCCCCTTGAGGGCAACGCGCGTGGCAAGCACCCTAGAGAAGTCACCTGTGGTGACGCGGCACGTAGATCGCCCGACAACTGCCGTATCGGCCGAGCCCGTTCATCTCCGACTGGGGACCCGAGCCGCAGAACCTCCCATCTGGTCGCCGGTAGCCACGCTCGCCGGATGCGATGCGTTCGCGGTCAACTCGATGCTGTCCTGCACGCCGCAGCGACCGCCACCGCAGAAGCCCGACTGGGTCAAGCCGAGACGTAGGGGAGGTCGTTCCATGGATGCGCGTAGTCGAGCGTCGGCCGCATTCCCAGTTCGACATTGCCGGACGTTACCCCTGGCCCGATAAGGGCTGAGCTGAGCGGCAGGTTCCAGAAGTCGTTGTCCTCCACTGTCACGACCGGCAGCGTGTCGAGATTCCACACCGCCGAGACGCCAGCGCCTTTGTCGTTAATGAAAGTGTCGTCTTCGACCAGCAGCGAGCTATTCGCCCACTTCGGGCCGTCGCCGCTGGCGGGTGCCTCATAGAACGCGATGAAGTGCGGGTTCTGACTGTGCAGCCCCTTTTCCAGCACATCGCCGGTGACGATGTCTTTGCCGCCGTTCGGCAGGTCGATCTGATAGCTGTCGTTGCCGGTATCGCCGTTCGGCGCCGAAGAGCCGTAGATGCGCGAGTCGGTGATCGTGTTGTTCTCGGCCCGGCTCTTGATATCATGCCCCACAACCGTGTCGTGGAAATAGCTGTCGCTGATCGTCAGCGAGTAGATCGAGCCGACATAGATACCGTGTGTCTGCCCGTTCCCGCTCCCATTGAAGCCGAACTCGCTGTCGCTGATCGTGATGTTGCCCGTGCCGGTGACAAACGGCGTGGCGAGCAATCCCTCCTGGTTATTGTGAAACCAGTCGTCATTCAGCGTCAGATTGCCAGCCTGATAGCGGATGGCGGCGCCGTTGTCGCCGAGGCGCGCCGGGATAGCTACGCCGCTGATCTGGAAACCGTTGATGGTGACGTTCGGCGCCAGAAGATGCCCAGAGAGGTCGGTGCCGACAGTGAACATCCCTTTGTCGTTCGGCGGCGGCTGCGTCTCCGTCATGTTCACCATGCCGCCGACAGCTTGCAACGTGATACTGTCGGAGATCACCGCGAAGTTGTTGACATAGTTTCCGGCCTGCACGTCGATCGTGTCGCCGTTGTGCGAGGCGGCGATAGCGCCGTTGATGGTGGTGAATCCTTTGCCCGGCCCGACTGTGAGTGTCGTCATCGAGGACTGTCCTTTCCGCTAAAATCGAAGTATAGTGGGTCTCTTTGCCTCGTCAGGATCAACGCAACGTCAAAGCTGCGTTGATTGCATGAAAATCCCACGTAAAAATCAACGCTAACGCAGGCTGCGTTAACCTCGCGCACAGGAGCAGCGAGCCCTTCGTCTGCCCAATCGTTGCTGTTGGCGGGCGGCGCTCGATGCCCGCAACGGCTAGGCATCAATGGCACAACGCGAGGTTGCTAGATTGGGTTTCTGGAATCTGAATATACTCCGGGCGTAACATGCGGGCTCGATATCCGCGACGGCCGAGCGAGCCCGTGGGCAGCGAGAGGAGTCCTTCCATGAGCGACTTGCCGCCCCCCCGAGCCCTGAGGTCCTGGCTTATCTGGAAGCCATGCGCCTCCATGATGCTGAGCTTGCTGAGCGAGCAGCAGCCCAGGTTGCCGTGCGTGGCGGCAGGCGCGCCACTTTAGCCGAGCGAGAGCGGCCGGCGTCGGCGGATCATCGCCAGGCCGAGCAGCCCGACGCCGAACAGGGCGATGGCCCACGGTTCGGGCACCGTGTCGAACTGGACCGTCGATTCGAGCTGCTGATTGGCGCCGGTGAACACCGCAGAAATCTCTTGCTCCTCTGAGAACGGCCCGGTCACCGCCGCGAGCGTAGAGAGCTGAGTATCGGTCGCCACGATAGAGCTTGCCGGAAACAAGTGGTTCGCGATTGTCGTCCCGTTGAATACCATCTTGACGGTGGTCGGTCCCGGCGCCCCGATCAGCCCGTTGACCGTGCTGGTCGTTTCACCGGTGCCGCCGGCGAAGCTCGGCAGGCCGGATTGCGTGACCAGAACTTCCAGCGTTCGCGTGCCCGCCGAGAGGCTCCGCGTGTCCAGGGTCACGGTGCCGAGTTCGGGCGAGGGAATCAGCGGGACGCCGCTCACGTCCACGTTAATCACCGAGAAGCCGGTGGCGCTGCCGTTGAAGCTCAGCGTGCCGGTGCTCGAGGTTATCGGTGTGCCCGCCACCAGTGTGCCGTTGTCGTAGACGTCCAGAGTGAGCATCGGGGCAGCGGCGACCGGTCCAGCCAGCCCCAGCGCGAGGGCTGTCGAGGCGAGCAGGGTCTTCATTTGTTGGCCCTCCAGGCTGAATTGCCTACAATATCGCAATCCAGGAGAAAGGTTGTCAAGCTGTAATTCGCCGTTCAGCAGAGATTCCCCGGTCACGCTGAGAGCGGAAAACCAGCTGAAGCTGGTGCGCGGGCAGCGGCGCGTCGCACGCGCCGCGGTCGCTGTCATGCGTCGCAAACTGGCCGAGGGCCACGCCGATTCTGCCCGCGTTAAGGCTCGATCGGCCTAGTCAGGTTATGGGCTGTGCGACCGCGCGTAGAGGACCCGGACAAGATCATCGCCGCCGTCAGGCGTGGGTACCAGGCCCTGCGCTAGCACCCTGCACTTGCCCAAGCGCTGTGCCTCGTTGTGATGTCCGCATCGGGTCCGGATCCGGCGGTTCGGGCGGGCAGCCCCACTACCGCCGCTTGGGGTGGAAGCGCCATACGTTGGCCTCGACCTTGAAGCGGGGCTTCTCAAGTGCGCTGCGCGGGATGCGGGTGGTTGAGGAAGAAACGAAGCATTTCGCGCGATGCGTCGGGCCCACGCGGGTCCGTGGAGGATGTTCGGCACGCGCCCGCACGGCCTCGGCCTCGGCCGCGCCAGCATACTCGGCAGCGAGATCGATCTCGTTTCGCCGGGCCTCGATCTCGGCCAACAGCGGCGCCGGATCGACGCCGGCCATGTTTGCTTCTGTAACGATACGGTCTCTTTCGCGGCGTCGGGCCTCGGCCATCGCGTTGAAATAGTCGTTCTTCTGTGCCGGGCTCATTGGTTCCATCTCGGGGAACCTCGCCGCCCGCGCTGCCGCATCGGCGGCCTGGATAGATAGTTGCGAAAGCAAGCGCGAGGCCTCGACGATCTGCCCGGAGAGGCCGGCAAGGATCGAGCTCTCCGCATTTAGTTTCCTGCGCATCTTGTAAATCAACTCGAATTCGATCGGCACGCTATTCCTCCGCGGATTCGTTGATCAACGGGCAGAATTTCACCCGTGGTGGTAAACCCCATCGTTCATTGTAGACATCGATCGCCTGTTCGTATTCAAGCTGTTGGCGAGCGCGCTCCGGGTTCTTCTCACGCCACTCTCGCGCCCATTGGTTGTCAATGTGGCTTTCGAAGAAGCCGCTGCCGTCGCTCGGCGGATACTCCGGCTTGGGCGGCCTGAACACCGGCGGCGGCCTGCCGGCGAGAAGCGCCAGCTCCGTCGCGACCATGCGGCGCAGCGCCAAACCCAGGGCGCCCGGTTGGAGACCAAAAGCCGCGGCGATGACGGAGGCGTGCCGGTCCGGAGCCTGTAAGACGGCGTCCCGGAAACCCCGAGCGGTAGCGAACGCCACGCCTCGCGCGACATGCAGTGGCACCAGATCACCGGTCCGGATACGCAGCCGCAACTTGTCGCGCTCGGCATGCACGCGGTGCAATTCCTGCCGAGTAGCGGCGAGCGTCGTCACAATTGCCTCGCTGCGTTCTCTGCGGCGACCTCGAAGCTCGCGATCTCCTCCAGCAGCAGTACGACGAAGGCGCCGATGGCGCCACGGACGATCTCCTCCTGTTCGGCGAGCTCCTCGGCGAGCGGTGCAGCCCAGCGGTCAGCCAGGCTCGACATGGTTGCCTGAAGCTTCCGGGCGCCTGCGGTCCACTGTTGCAGGCACGCTGAACGCTCAACGTGCAATTCCCGAAGATGCGCGACTGCATGCCGCGCCAACTCGATCTTCGCCCTGAGGGCAGCGATCTGCCCGTTCTCCCCAGTATCGGCTGGTGCGCGCCGGAGCGCCGCATAGGCCGCGTTCGTCGGCTCGTCAGGGTCAAGCTTGCCGTCAGGGGTGGACACCAGGCGGCCCTGCTGGCGGGCCAGCGACACGGACTGCTTGCTGACGCCGCAGTAGCGGGCGAACGCACTGCCTGAGATGGGTTCGGCCACTCCACGGCCTCCCTGGGGGCAGCGGACCCTATGCCCGGGCGCCGCGGACCAGCAAGGGTCAGGCGGAAATTCGCGCCAGACGCTAGCGGCTTTGCGGGCCTGTTTCCCCCGCATACCGGCCGCGGTCAGTAAGGACCCGAAGCTGCAACGATCCAGCGTGCAGCGGGCAGTCCTGGCGTCATGGCTTGCACGCACACTCACCGCGCTCGACGTCCGCGAGCAATGTCATCGTCAGGCAGACCGGGCAAAACCAGCAGAGGATGCCGTCGCTGTTGTCGGTAGCCGGCGCAGTTCAGCCGGTGCCGTCGAGCGGCTTGTAAGGCTCCCCCTGGCCCGCCTCGGGCATCCGGCCGAAGATTTCCTCGACCAGATGCGGCCGGCGCTCGGCAACCCATTCAACGGCCTCTGGTTGGGTCGCACGGTGACCAGGAGCGCCCCCACAGCGTCGCTGTAGTCGTCGCGATCGTACACCAACAGGCTGGCATCGGCGGTGTCGTACGCCAGGTCGCCGATTACCCGGCGGAGTGCGGGAAGCTCGGGGAGATGGTGAGGCAGTTGGGTCATTGTCTCTCCTCCTTTGGCTTGGGTCCAGGAAGCTCGCTCTATTCCCATTGGATTCTCATAGCCGCAGGCGTCGCGCTCTCGGGATTCCCCACCGATCGAGACAGGCGAGCACGTCCTCAGCGCTCTGCACGATCCCTAAGCGGCTGCCACAGACGAGCGCCGCTGTCGCCAGGCTCTGCTGTGGGGGGCTCAGCGCACCAGCCGCAGTCTTGAGTTCGATGAAGAACGCCTGACCCTGATAGAGGACGAAGATGTCGGGCACGCCGGCGATGATGCCGCGGCCGGCGCGCGCACCAGGTGCGACACCGGCGAAGTTGGCATGATCGGCGCTTCACCAGACGACACCGTGGGGCGATAGCTTGCCTGCGGGCGCCAGCTCGAGGGTCAGCAGGTCGGCGATCTGCCTGTGGAGCGCCTGCTCCGCGCTCGTCCGGCCTGTCGGCTGGCTCGGCGCGACCGCGCGACGATGCTGCGGACGACGGTGCAGCATGGCGGCCCTCACACCACCATCAGATCGAGCCGCTCGCCGGCAGCTTGATAGGCCTTCCAGATATCCCGCCAACGGAAGCGCACCGGTACTTCTACATGATCAGCGCGACGATCCCAGATCCCCCACGCATACGGCGTGTTGCTGGGCGCCGTCCTCCCGGTCCAACCAAAGCGATGCATCATCGGGAGCCGCTGTGACGAATAGTAGACACGCGCCGGGGGATGCTCTGCGAGAAACGCGTCTCGCCCGGCAGCCTCGATCAGGAAATTCGATCGCAGCAAGAAGGCTACGTAGCCCACCTCGGTGAGCGCCTTTTCGAGGAACGGGATGGCCTTCTTATAGGGCGGATTGGTGATGATGCCCGCGATCCCGGACAAGGGCGGCGCGGTCAGATAATCGCCGATCACGCAACCCGTCAGCCCGTAATCCTTGATATCGTTGGCGAAGGTTGTGAAGCCATGCTTATCCAGCAGCTTGATGATCGCCCCATCGCCGGCACAAGGATCGAAGATCACAAGCGGCAGGTGCTCTCGTTCAAGATACAGCAGACTGATGGTTGCTTCAGGGCAAGTGAAGTACGGATCGAGACCCCGCTCGTCATCGCTATGCCTGCTCTGTGCACGCAGTTTCGGCTTGGGCTCGGGCTCGGGCTCGGCGGGCAGCCCATCGGGATCGGCAGGCGCTTTCCCTTCTGAGACCGGCCAGCCAGCTGCCTTGATGGCTTCCGCGCTGAAGGCTTCCGGGTAAGCCTCCGTGAGAGCCAAGACCGTTGCCTCGAGCTTCGTCGCCATCGCCGCGTCCAGCGTGGCGGCAGCAGCAAGGGCCGGCGAGCCGCCGCCGTGTTCCGCTACGCACCGAATCTCGCGATGCAGCCTCTCCAGCTCCTGACGTGCACCCCAGGTCGCCCAGAACAGATCGTCTGGATAGATCCCGAGCATGCCGGCTTCTTCGAGAGTGCAGACTTCCCCATCCGCCGTCTCGTCCACCGGGTCATCCGCCATTTCGTCCACAACTGGATCCGGACGTGGCTCCACGGCTGGATCCGCCGTCACGACTGAATCCCCACCGACAGGGCCTGTCTGTGCCGGCTCCACAGTGTCAGGGGTCTCGGTGCTGCTGGAGTCCCCGCCGCCCTTCGCACCAGCCCAGGTGCGCGCGATCTCCGCCGTCACCACGCCTTCAAAAGGCGCGCCAGGGAAAGTCTCGCAGAATGCGTCGATCATCGCCTGCACCAACAGATCGCGGGCGGCCTCGGCATCACGCTCGCTGGCCTCAAGCAAAATCTCGTCATGCACGGTTGCAATCATTTCGGCGTCAAGCCCGCTGCGGCGCAGCCGGGCATAGGTAAGTGCGATCGCGCGCAGCATGGCATCTGCACAAATGCCTTGAACCGGCAGACTACAGCACTGGGGAAAGCTTAGCTGCCCGCCGAATTCCCATTGTGCCTCCACAACACGGCCGCATCCGATTCGCACGAGGCCTTCAGCCTTGCAGAGCTCGAAATTCTCGTGCCGCCAATGATTGGCCACAGCAAAGCGTTCGAAGAAGGCTTCCAGGGCGTCGGCCGCCGCCTGCTCACTCATATCGACGTCATAGTCATAGAAGGCATTCTGCGCGAGCGAGGCGGCACCGATCCCGTAAACCGCCCCGAATGAAACCGGCTTTGCCGCCTGCCTTTGCTGCTTGGATATCTGGTCCACCGGCACGCCGGTGATCATGGCGGCCATCTCGACGTGCAGGTCTTGCCGATCGGCAAAGATCGCCGTCAGGTTCGGATCGCCGCTTAGCCAGGCCAGCGCCCGCAGCTCGACCTGTGACCAATCGGCGGAGATCAACAGGCGTCCATCAGGCGCACGAATGCACCGGCGAAACTCGGGCGCCCGCTGCGAGGGCAACCCTTGAAGATTCGGTTTACTGCAACTGAAGCGGCCGGATTTTGCCGCGGCAATATTGAAACTCGGATGCAGCCGCCCGGTGATCGGGCTGAGCTTATCGGGAAGCTTCGGACCGAAATTCGAGAGCAAATCCTGCAGTTGCAATAGACGAAGCACCGGGCCTGCCCCGGGCACCCCGACCAGGCGCTTTAAATGCTTCCCTTGGGTGGAAAGCTGCCCGCTCTTATCGGTCCGCGGCCAGTGGGCCAGCCGCTCTACCGGCAGGATCTCCTTGAGCCACGCGCGCACCTCATTGGGCGTGACGGGTGGCGGCCGCTTGGTGTCCTCGTGATATTGCCGACGTGCCTCAGCAAGATCGGTCTTCCACTTTTCAACTTGCTTCCGGTGCTCCTCGCGATCGAATCCAAGCCCGGTAAGCATCATTGCGGCGACGCCTGGCACCGCATGTCTCTGTAGCTCGTATGCCTCCCACCGCCCGGTGCGTTGCAGATCGGCTGATAGGATGGACCACAGCCGCCAGGGCAGCACTGCGTCGGACGCAGCATAGGCGATCTGCCCCTCGGATAACGTCTCGGCAGCCCAATCCGAGGTCGCCAGCTCTTTGGGTGGCGTCTTTGCCAGAAAATAAGTTGCTGCCGCTGCAAGAGATTGGCTTCCGCCATGCCCCCCATGCGCCACGCCGATCAGTAAATTCGTCGCTTGTGCGGTGCATTCGAGGCGACCCGGTGCCCCAGGCCCAGGGATATGCAGGCGCTGGCTTGCGTAGTGATGCAGGAAGCGGAACTCCATTTCCGAGTTGTGTGCGACGAGATGCTGCCGACGCAGCCAACCTGAATCGAGCAACGCGGCGAGAGCGCAACCCCTGAACAAGAAACAGACGAGCCCGCCGGCGTATAATTGTGCGAGTGCAGGCTCCCCCCGGTGGGGGTCCAGCAGAGCAGGGTCCTCGTGCTTTGCTGGCTGACTGGCGCTTAATGCACCGTCCTTGTTCAGGCGGACATAGGGCCACGGCATGCCACAGCCGGGCCGTGCGGCGGTTTCGAGATCGATCGCGACGTATCCGCCGTGCGTGGCGGCATCCTGCTCCAGCGTCGCCAGCGCGGCGCTAACCTCCGTGGATTCCGTGAGCAAGGTCGCGGCCACGCCGAGCCCCTCGAAGAACTTGATGGCTTCATGATCTGGCGTGATCGCGTCCAGATAGGGCCGCAACAAGTGCCGGTGCGCCTCGAGCCCGTCGATCAGCTCCTGCGGTAGCGGCGTCCCGGTGTGCATCATTACGTGCGCACCGCTTACCCGGAACTTGGCGCCGAGCGTGGTCGCCTGGCCCATGAGCCAGCACAGAGTCTGCCAGTCGTCGGTCACGGCAACGCCTCCGTCTCGCCACCGCTGAGCCTGCTGTCGTCGAGACCGAGGGCGCGCCGTACGCGATCGACCGGCTGATGCATGTCCTTGGCCAACCGGGCGAGCGTCCACTCGGGGTGCTCGGCACACCGATGGCGCACCCGCGCCACCCACACGTCCTCGGCAGCGACCGTCTTGCCGGCGCCGTCGGTGAAGACCCTGGTGCCGGGTTCCGCGGCTGGCGCTGCGGGAGTCGCCGTGGGGGTCGGATGGTCCGCCGGAGGGTCCGACGGAGGAATTTTTGTATTTTCTCCAGGGGCCCCCCCTTCCAGAGTGGGCAGAGTGGACATCCGTAGGTTTTCTGCGGGTTTGCGGTCGATTTCATGGTCGCCATCCGGAGGTGCGACATCCCCACTGAAATCGGGCTGAATGCCTACTGTTTCCTCAGGATGTCCACTCTGCCCACTCTGAAAGGGGGGGGCCCTGGGAAAAATAGAAAGATAGGCCTTCCACGTTCGGGTGAACTGCCCACGCGTGTACCCGTTCTTCCTGGCGTGGCTCGGGCCAACCTTGCCGGGAGCGATTTCGAACGGCTCCAGCAGGCGTGCCAGCTTGTGCTGGCTGAGAGGCTTCCCCTGGGTGATCTCCCGCCAGGGGCCGCCCTCAATTCGCAACAGCGCTCCTACCAGCTCCGCAGACGAGATCTCCTGCTTTCCGATTGGCTCGATCGGGTTGCTCGCCAGATGCTCGTCGAATATCGCCTTCAGGTCGCGCAGCAGCGTCAGCTCAATGCTCTTGTCCCACTGGTCGTGCCCCGTCAGCACTCCCAGCAACGCCTGCCGAGCGCGCTCCGGCCAGGGGCCGCCGGCAGCCTCGGCAATCGACAACAACGGCGTACAGAAGTCCGCCTGCCGGTCATCCATCTCGGGCGGAATGGCTGGATCGGGTGTCAGGGACGCACCGGCATCCTGTGCCCAGCGGGCGAGCTGGCGCTGTATCGCCAAGAGCTTTTCGCGGTTGTTGTCGTGCCGGAGCCGGGCGACCGCATCGCCCGGCAGCTTGCGGGTAAGGTACAGCGAGAGGCAGCGATCGGCGAGCGCCGCATTGTGAATCGTGCCGATGCGGGCCAGCGCCACTGCGAGATAGACGTCGAACACGTCGGGGATGCTGTCACCGTTCGGCAGCATGCGGGTTCGGATGTACTTCGCACCGCGCTGGAAGCCGGCACGCAGTACGGTGTTGAGTTCCGGTGACAAATCGAGGGCGGCGTCGACCTCATCGAACAGCACTGTCACGTGCCCGACCCAGCCGTGCAGCCGAACCAATGTCGCAGGAGAGAGGCTTTCCGAGGTCACTGCGCCGCGACACACCAAAGCCAATATGCCCAGGAGAGTCGACTTGCCACAGCGCGGCAGCGGCGAGCGCAGACCCAGGCGCGGGGAGTGCTCGAATAGCTCGTAAACATGCGTGTGCGCTGCCCACAACGCGGCTGTCACACCTTGCGCCGGGGCGCACCTGACGTGGGCACGGAGACGCTCGTAAAGGCTGTCCAGCACGGCGCTGAGCGTCACTTCGTCGGGCCAGGGATCAGGCGCCGCAGCGGCCAGGCGAGCGATTGCTGCCGGCGGTTCCGGCTTCGGCACCGGCTTGTCTTTGCGCGCCGCTTCCTTCTCCAGCTCGCGCAGCGTCGACATGCTGACGCCGTACTCTTTCTTGACCTCTCTGCGCTCCTTATCCCGCTCGGCCGCGTCCATCCGGACGAGCTTCATTGCCGCACCCCGCACCGTCAGCTCGGCCGGCTCGGTGTTATCCTTGAGTGCACGCAGAGCGTCCGGGCCGTGCTTCTGCAAAATGCTGTTGCAGTCCTCGCCGATCTCGGTTTTGGTCAGCAGCACCTCGGCACCAGTCAATAACAACGCATCAGTGCCGAGTAGGAGATTTTTCGCACCGCTTGAATCCGGCGGATCGCCATCCTTGAACAGGACAAGCTTCATGTCCTTCGTCACCGGCATGTGCGCCAGCCAGTCGACGCCGGGCACGCCGAGAACACGGTGATCGGGAAAAACCGCAACCAGAGTCAAAAAATCCTCCGGCCCCTCGGCGACCAACACCGGCAGCGGATCCTGCTTGTCGCCGGTTATCTGCGCCGGCGCATACTCGAAGACGCCACCCTGCCGCTGATCATGCTGCAACCGGTAGGTGCGTTTGTTCGGCTTGATCAGGCTTTTGTTGCCCTCGGCATCGACATAGACCAGGTGCACCGCGACGGTGGCGCCGTGCGCCTGCAACGGGATGACGACCGCGCCTTCGCCAATTCGGGCGTCCTCGACCCATCTGACTTGTCCGGGGTGGGGGCCGACGAGGCCGCGGCCGACCAGATAGCGTGCGCCGGTCGTGCCCTCGATCGGCACGCACCGTTCCAGGACGTCCCTGGCCTTCGCCTCAGCGGCTTCGGCAGCGGCTCCCGGGGCGTCGCCATCCTGGTCCTCGGCCGGAGAGGGCCCGAGGCCGGCATGCGTGGCGAGGAACACCCTGGCCCACGCAACGGTCGTGGCGTGCGACCAGCCGGTGATCTCCGGCAATTCAAGCAGCTGGATCGCACTGCCGGTGACCTTGGTGCCGTGCTGGTACCAAACGCCACGGCCGCGGTGTACGGAAAGTCCCTGGGTTCCTTGATACTTGCGATTGGTGCCGTCCTCGGTGTGGCGGATGTCCGGTTTCAGTATCGGAATGATCACCAACAGCCAGCTTTTCAGCCGGATATCCTCGGCGAGCGTCCAAGGCCCTTGTGCAGAATCGACGGGACCACTAGATGCGGCCATGGTGACATGATTTCCTTCTGCGGGCGGTAGGGTGTGTCAGACCCTGCCGCCCGTTCTTCATTGCTAAAACGGTATCTCATCATTCAGATCATCGCGAACCGAAGGCGGGTCTGCACGCGATGATGTGCGTTGCCGCGGCGGCAAAGCCGTTCGGGCTGGTCGCGCTGTCGGCTCGAACCACGCCGAGTCGGCTGCCGATTGAGCGGCCGGCTGGGCAGGCGCAGATGGTACGGCTGGCGGCAGGGTGCGGGCCGCCGGCGCCGGAGATGCCTGCTGTGGCGGACTTATCCGCGGCTTTGGCCCCGGCACCAATGGTGTGCCGAAGGTGTTCGGATCTCGCCCCATCCAGCCGATCAGCACCAGCTCCGGCGCGTAGTAGGTCGAGTTGGTCGCTTCGTTATATAGAGAAAGACTGTCCTCGATCTGGTATACCGGAATCTTGTCGTGGGTTGCCTCGACGGAAAACATAAAGTCGTCGAGCTTGTTCCGCATGACGTTTTGAGTAGCGACCGCATTGTTGGACCATGCGCGCACCCCGAGAGTGCGCCCCAGGTAAACATTAATGCGGAAACCCTCTTTATATTCCTCGCCGTCCGCTTCCAGTTGGGGTTGGCCGTAAGGCCGCAGCTTAGAGAAATCCGGTCGAGTGGAAAACCTGATAGGGCCGGTCTTCAACGAACAAAAGTCCAAGGCGATATGTGCGCCGACCGCCAGCTCTCGCTTCATATCGGTGAAGCTGCCGTCGCTTGCCCGCTCGCGATCGACGAGGGTGAAGACACCTTCGCGGCCGTCGAATTGCAAACGAGGTGCGCCGATTTGTTCAGTTGTTTGTGTTGTCCATATAGACATATTCACTACCCTTTTGGTTGCGTAGTAGTTGGCGATTACAGGGTTGTCGTCAGCATCATCGTCATTAGTGAAGAGACGGCCGAGAGCCGAAGCTCTCGGCCTAGTTGTGCAGGTAACTTATCGTTGGTTGAGCTTGTCGATCCAGCGTCCGCCGTGCGAGCGGCCGATTGTTGTCGGCGGAATTCTGTTCACGCTTCCGTCGTCACCGGCAACATGCCTTCGCGCATAATTCTCGCGCCCTCGTCTGCCGGAATCAGCAATCTTCGTCCGAAACGAACACACCGGATGCTGCGGTTGCGGCAGGCGCGCAGCATTGCCGCCGGGCTCACACCCAGTTCCTTTGCCAGTTGAGTCGGGCTGATCGCCTTGCGGACGATGGCCTGGTTGCCGCCCGCCGCCGCCACCTCCTGCTCGATCTGGCGCCTCACTGCCTCGATCAGCTCTGGTGACACTCCGGTCGGCTCGGTCGGGCCGACCACCCCGGTGGTCTGACTGCCGCCCGCCGCCGCCTTCTGCTCCAGCTGGCGCTTCACCGCCTCGAGCAGCTCCGCCATCCCTGCCTCCATTAGAGTGGCGCGCACATCAACGCGCGTATGCGTTCCAGGAAGCTACAATTCATGCCGACGTGTTGCAAGGTGGCTCGTGGGGGAATACCGTCGCTCCTGACGGCTATGACGCGAGTGTAAAAGAATGCGAGAAATATCGGTGTGGACCTGGACTGGCGGCGACGGCGCCCGTTACGCGCCCGGGGCCGTTCCAGCTCTCTGGCGACGGATTGCCGACCTACCGAACGGGCAGGACGCGAAGGCTCGCTACGGCCTCTTGGCAGACCACGGCCAGCACATCGATGAGAAGCTCTTTGATCCCGCGGACGTTCGCGCCCATGGCGGTGCGGAGAAGCTGTTCAATCACATGGTCGGGGCGACCGATCACTCCGACTGGCGGACCTTACACTACAAACTCAAGGCGGCGGCCAAGTTGTGGCAACCGGAGGCTGAGAACCCGCAGATTTTCTACTTGGCGCCATTCAGCCCGCTACAGCACAGCGACATTGCCGCGCTCCGGGCCACCACAGAAATGATATTCCTGGACGAGGAGCTGGTGCTGCGCCTGGATGGCTGGCGAATTGTCCACGTGCCGCTGAGCTTGCGCGCCTTCCTGCTGGCGGCCTGCGTGACGGATATCGGCGCCAAGCAGCGCTTCCGCCGCTGCGATCACTGCCAGTTATGGTTCCCGGTCAGCCGCAACGACCAGCGCTTCTGTACGAACGTCTGCCGGGCGGCCGCACATCACGCCGCTTCCAAGGCGGCCCAGTAGATGGCCAGCATCGCAGATCGTCCCTCCGGCAATCCCCTGATGAAGTGGCGGGCGCCCGATCCGGTCACCGGCCGGATGACGGACCGGTCCCGGATCTTCAAGGGCAGCAAGGCCGATGCGCTCCGGGAGGCGAACCGTCTCGAGGCGGAAGAGCGCCGCGAACCTGTGCAGAGCACGCGCGGGAAGCGCCTGGGCGCCTTCCTCGCGGAGTGGCAGGCCTGGAGAGCGGCCGCAGGCAACTGCGCGCGCAAGACGGTCCACCGCGACAACCAGCATGTGAGAGTCATCACCACGGTGATCGGCGATCGCCCGCTGGCCAAGCTGGGGCCGCAGGATATCGACCAGATGATTGCCGCCCTGCGCCGGCGCTATTCCCCCGTCACGGTGAGCGGCGCCTTCGGCGTCCTGCGCAAGGCGCTCCGACAGGCCCGCAAGTGGAGACTGATCACCGGGGCACCTTGGGAGGATGCGACCCCACCGCCCCGCTCCCTCGCCTCGCCCAGCCCGCCCAGCGTCGCCGATACCCTGCGCCTGGCCGAGCTCCTGGAAGCCGCTGGCGAGCCGGTGGCCGCGGCCCTCGTGCGGATCATGCTGGCCAGCGGCGCGCGGAAATCCGAACTGCTCGCCCTGGTATGGGGTGATATCGATTTGGACCGCGGCACCCTTCGGGTTCACCGGGCAGTGGAGGAGGCTGGCGGACACTTCGGCATCAAGCCGTGCCCGAAGAACGCGTCCTCGAGGCGTACCGTCGCCCTGCCGACGGACTGCGTCGCCAGGTTGAAGGTGCACAGGAGCTGGGTCCGCGAGAGGCAGCTGGAGTCCGGACGCAGCTGGAACGCCGAGGATTGGGTGTTCCCCGACTTCCGCGGTGCGCTGTGGCGGCCTTCCCGAGCCACCGCGATCGTCAGCGCCGTCGCCAGGGCGAACGGGCTACAGACGGGCTTGCACTGCATCCGCCACGCCCACGCGGTCCTGCTCCTCGAACAGCAGGTGCCCATCAAGGTCGTCGCCGACAGATTGGGCCATGCGGACCCGGCGATGACACTTCGCGTCTATCAGCACGTCACCGAGCAGGCCTCCCAGCTCGCCGTCGCCGCGCTCGATCGCACTCTTAAATATACGTCATCCGCGTCACCCGATGCAGAGAACGACAGCAGCGACGGAGCCGGAGTTGTGGACTTTCCTGTGGACTCTGGTGGCGGACGAGGGCGGAAGAACCCCTGAAAACTGGCGGAGAGGCAGGGATTCGAACCCTGGGTGCCCCGAAGGGCACAACGGTTTTCGAGACCGCCCCGATCGACCGCTCCGGCACCTCTCCGCGGGGGCCGGCCTTATAAGGCCGCACCCCTCCTGCCCGCAACCAACCGGACCGACAGATCGCCGTCCGCGCAGCGCGTCAGAACCGGTCCTTCCTCGCCCGCAGGTCAGCGAAGCTCGTCACGTCCGGCGCACGGAGGAACGGATTGGCGGCCAACTCGTCAGACAGCAACGAAGGCACGGTAGGCTGGCCCGCCGCACGCTGCTGCCTGGCCTCCTCCGCACGCCGCACCAGTGCCGCGTTCCCGCCATCGACCGACAGGGCGAACCGCGCATTGTTCTCGGTATATTCGTGCCCGCAACAAACTTTCGTCTCGCCGGGCAGGGCAGCGAGCTTGCGCAGGCTGGCGAACATCTCCTCCGCCGTGCCTTCAATCAGCCGCCCGCAGCCCAGGCTGAACAGCGTATCTCCGCTCAGCAGCACCGCGCCGTCGGCAAAGTAGAAATTGATCTGCCCGCGCGTGTGGCCCGGCGTGTCGATCACCTCGGCCGCCGCGTCCCCCAGCACGACCCGGTCGCCCTCCCGCACTGCCTGGTCGAGCTTCGGCAGCCGGTGCGCATCCGCCGCCGCCCCGACCACCCGGGCACCGAACCGCGCCCGCACCTCATCGGTACCTGCGATGTGATCGGCGTGATGGTGCGTCAGCAAGATCAGATCGAGCCGTCCGCCGGCGCGTTCCAGCGCGGCGATCACCGGCCCGGGCTCGGCCGGATCGACGATCGCGGTAGCCCCGCCGCTGTCGCGCAGCAGCCAGGCATAATTGTCCTTCAGGATCGGGACGGGGGTCGCGGTGATGCTCATGGATGAAGCGTAGCACCCGGGGGAGCCGCCGCAAGCCGCTCGGCGTGCTATAGGGGGCGGATGGCAGCGGATGCGCATGCGGCGGCGGATTTCTATGCGACGGCCCGCGGGGCGGTGACCGCGCGGCTGTTGCGCGAACGCCTGATCGCCCTGTGGCCGGACCTCACCGGCCAGTCGTTGCTCGGCCTCGGCTACGGCGCGCCGTATCTCAGGCTCTGGCGCGAGCAGACGCGGCGCTGCATCGGGGTCACCCCGGCACAGATCGGTGTGGCGCGCTGGCCGGCTGGGGCGCCGAACCTGACCTGCACCGCCGAGGAGGATGCGCTGCCCTTCCCCGACCTGACCTTCGACCGCGTGCTGCTGGTGCACGGGTTGGAGGCGGCGGACAACGCCCGGCGGATGCTGCGCGAGGTCTGGCGCGTGCTGAAGGACGATGGGCGGGTACTGATCGTCGTGCCCAACCGCAGCGGGCTCTGGGCCTATCTCGAGGCGACGCCCTTCGGCCACGGCCAGCCCTATTCCTCTGGCCAGCTCGGCCGGCTGCTGGCCGCCTCGCTGTTCCGGGTAGAGCGGCGCGACGCAGCGCTCTATCTGCCGCCGATCACGTGGCGGCTGGTGCTGCGCAGCGGCCCGTTGCTCGACCGCACCGGGCGGCGCCTTCTGCCGGCGCTGGCCGGGGTGACGATCACCGAGGCGGTGAAGGACGTCTATGCGGCCATGCCGGTCAAGACGGTGCCGCGCCGCCGCCTGGTGCTGGCCGAGGCGGCATAGTCCGAGCCGCCCCGGCGACCATTATTCCGGTCCTGTCGGTGACGGCTGATCGATCAGACCGCGCAAGGCTCCGAGCCAGGGCTCATACCGGCGCCATCGTTCAACCGCGCCAGTATAGATTGGCTGGCGCGCCTGCCATTTGCTGGCGGTAGCCACCGTGCGCCGATTGCGCTGCGGCGCGAGGCAGACGTCATCCCACGCCAGTCCGCAGAAATCGATCAGGCGGCGCGTCGTATCTTCCGGGGTGCGGACCAGCTCTTCGTAATCGACCTCCGTGAAGCGATCAGCCGGCAAGACGGTCTGCCAATGCGCCATCAGCCGCTCATACTGACGGTAGTAAAATGCCAGGTCGTCTCGATCGCTTGCCCAGGCGAACGGGCTGGCGAACAGGGTTGAATAGATCGAAAGGCACGTATCGATCGGATGCCGCCGGCAATGGATGATGCGGGCACGCGGAAACAGCAGTCGGATCAGCCCGATTGCGAAAAAGTTGAATGGCATCTTGTCAGTCACGCGCATGGCGTGCGGACCGATCTGGCGCAACAGCGCGGAGTATTTCGCTGCCAGCTCTGCCGTGTGTGCGGCCTGGGGGTCCCGCGTCCAGCGTTCTTCCCAGGCAGGCAGACGGTTCATCCAGAACGACAGCTCGCCGCCGCCGATGACGTCGGGATGGCTGCTGACGATCTGTTCCAACAATGTCGTGCCCGAACGCGGCATGCCCAGGATGAACAATGGCGTTTCGTCCTCTACGCCAATCCGGGCGTGCTCCCGAAAAAACTCGGGGCTGAAACGTCGTAACAGCCCTTCGACATGCCGTGCGAGTGCCGTTCGATTGAACGGGGCGAGATGCCGCTGGCGATTAGCGGCATCGAAATGCCGCATGGCAGCGGCATAGTCCTGAAGATCCTCGAACGCTTTGCCGAGTGCGAAATGTGTCGCGATCGCTTGCCGCCCGGAAAGGCCGTCGGCAAGCTGTGCCTGCATGCGGGAGATCAGCGGCCGATCGCTCTCCGTAATTCGCTTGCAATGGATCAGGCCGAAATAGGCCATTGCATGCTGCGGCTCGACAGCGATGGTGCGCTCGTAGCAGGCCGCCGCTTCATCGAAGCGCCCGAGCTCGGCGAGCAGATCGCCGAGCCGGCTTTGCGCCGGGGCATCGGCGGCATCGCGCGCATGGATCCGGGCGATCAAGACCTCAGCCTGGTCCATCTGTTCGTCGACAACCAGGGCCTTCACCCGGTTCACCCGGCCAAGCGCGCAGTGCGGGGATGCCGCGGCCGACCGACGATAGCAATCGACCGCTTCTTCGCGCTGCCCGCGAGCGAGCAGCAAATCGCCGAGCTTGCTGTGCGCCTCGGCCCATTTGGGGTTGAGCCGGGTCGCCGCACGATATTCGGCGATTGCCTCGCCATCGCGGCCGTTTCGTTCCAGGGCGGCGGCGAGGTTGAAATGGGCGCGGGCATGGCTGGGCTGCAGGGCGACCGCCTGGTGCAGGCAGGCGATGGCTTCGGCCAAGCGTTCGCATAGCAGATAAGCGAGGCCGAGATCGTGCTGTGCGGCGACACTCAGGGGGTCGAGAGCGACGGCGCGTTGTAGCGGCGCGATCGCATCGGCGGGCAGGCCGGCGGCTATGAGCTCTCCACCACGAGCGAGGCAAAGGCTCGCCTCGCGGGACGGAGACCGGGCCACGGGGCTTTGATGCGTCGGGTCAGGTTGAAACGAGGCCGGACGGTAGCAGTCGAAGACGTCCAACTGCTGTCCGGGATCGCTCAGCTTGGCGAGATGCGGTGCGTTCCCACCGTTCGGCGTCCCACTTTGCATTGCCGGGACCGTCCTGCCGCAGCACACTTTGTACTTCCGCCCGCTCCCGCAAGGGCAGGGTTCATTTCGGCCAGTTGTGGTCATCTCGACAACGTACCCGAGGTGCGACGGCAGAGGGAAGGGAATACCCTCCCGGCGACCGGCACCGCCCGGGGGGCGATGACCCGAATGGTCGCTCGATAAAGTGGTCAGGCAAAGAAAGGGCCGCGAACCCCGCGGCCCTTCGTTTGGTCACGCCTTCAGAGCCTTACTTGCGGCGACGAAACGCACCCAGTCCGACGACCGCCGTGCCGAGCAATGCAATCGATGCGGGCTCAGGCACCGAAGTCGTACTCTTGAATGCGTAGTTCACGAACTGGGTGCCGTCGCCCGAGCACGGCGCACTCGGGTCGTCGTAGCGATTGTAGCACGAGTGGTCGTGCACGTACGCCGAGGTGGCGCTGCCCGAGGAGCCGCAATTGTAGGTTCCGCCACAGGCGCTGTAGCTGTAGCCCTGTGCGACCGCCGTGATCGTCTCACCCCAGCTGTCGGCCCACGCCATGTCGTTCGCGTCCGCCGGGTCATCGTTCACGGTGGAGATGGTGTACTCGCCGGGAGTTCCCCCGAACAACAGGGCAGCCGCACTTTGGCCGGAATAGACCGGCGGATTGGTGGTCCATGTCGGGCCGTTGCCGACAATCCAGCTTCCCACAAAAACTAGACCTGCGTGGGCCTGGTTTGCACCTATAACCAGTCCGCCGATAGCGCAGGCGGCTAACAATGCCCTCTTCATGTCCTTCTCCCGTTGGAGGTCCGTAAGGTAGAGTTACCTTAGCAGAACATTAATAGAGTGTAAAGGGAGAATTTTCCGGCAACGATCCGATCGAATGCCCCCGGCGCGTCCACGACTCCCGCGTGACCTCCGGCCTCGTCGGCTCCGAGCCGTCGTCTCCGGCCGCCCGCTGGACCGTGCTTCGTGCGGCACGGCTGGGCCTGCCGGATCGCCTCCTCTTCGTGGGGAACACCCAGCTCTATTCCATTGTCCGATGTCGGTAGCAACGAACGCCCAAAGTATCCGCTGACCCGGCGAATCTGCTTCTCGATCGGCCGCAATCCGCTTCGTCCCCACCCCAGTTCCTTCAGCTTGATCATCGCCGCCACTTCGTCCGGCGCTTTCATCTCTGTCCTCCGCGGATCCTCCATCCGCGGAGCGCCTTCCATCTCCGATGCCATGCGACCTCCTAAACACCAGAGGGTCAGTTCCTCGTGTCGCCAGGGGGTCAGGTATCGCCCGACAGCCGTAATGAGGACGGCCCGTTGATGCTTCCGGATGGGTATTTCTGCCATTGCAAACTCGTCTCATTCGCTCGCGAGGGCCGCGTCCAGCCAGGGGCAATTTGTGGCACTCACGGGTGCCCGCACGCCTCTCGCTGCCGTGGAGAGGCGCATCTCGCGCAGGCGGGCGCGCTGCTCGGGCTCCATGTAGAGCCGCTCGTGTCCCCACAGGCTTGGCCCGTCATGGGTCTCATGCGGTTGCCAGGTGGCAAGGTCGATGACGCGGCCGCCCCACCCGTACTCCACGAAGAAGCCGGAAGGTGAGTGCGAATAGAACGAGGTCATGTAGTCGTTGGTGTGCCGCCCGAGCGTGTACGCCACGCGCCCGTCCTCGAGCTGCGCGAGATCGTAACCCTGGCCGACATCATCCAGGCTGCACAGTTCCACCATGAAGTGGTGCAGCCCCCGCTTGCCGGAGCCAACCATGGCAAAGCTGTGGTGCCGGCCGTTGATGTGGAAGAAGTAGAGCTTGTAGGGCTTGAGGGCGTAGTCGCTGACGCGGAAGCCGAGCAGGTCGCGGTAGAAAGGTAGCAGCGGCTCCGTGTCTTCGACGTTGAGCACGGCGTGCCCCATGCCGAGGGGCCCGGTGCGGAAGCCTGAGATCGGCCGCCCTGGCTGGAAAGCATCGCTCGCCACCGCGGGTCCGTGGAACACTTCGAGCCGGTTGCCCGCTGGATCGTCAAAGACGATCAGGTCGGTTACGCGGCGTTCGTCGGCCAACGTGTGGTGCGCGTGGTGTACCTTCACGCCATTTGCGTCGAGGCGCCCCGCCAGCGCGTCGAGCGCCGCGGCGTCCGCCACCTCCCAGCCCAGAAAGCCGAGCCCGTCGCCCTCATCGCGCGTAACGACCAGGCGCTGCTTACGGTCGTCCATGCGAAACGCGCGCACCGCGTGGGCGCGGTCCACAGGCTGCATACCGAGCAGACGCGTGGCGTACGAGCTCCAGTCATCGAGCCGCGATGAGCGGATGCCGATATAGCCCAGTGCGGTGAGTTCTGCGGTCGATTGCATGACACCTCCTCCTTGATGGCTGCTCAGGTGACCTCGGCGACGACGGGGTTGCGCAGTACGCCGATGCAGCTGATTTCGACTTCAACGACGTCGCCCGGGCGCATGAAAAGCTGTGGATTGCGTTTGACGCCCACGCCCCCCGGTGTTCCGGACACGATCACGTCGCCCGGCAGCAGCGGCAGGATGGTGGAGATGTAGGCGATCTGCTCCGGGACCGGCGTAATCATAAGGTCGGTCGTCGTATGCTGGACCACCTGGCCGTTCAGCCGCGTCTCGAGCGTAAGGGCCGATGGATCGGGAATTTCGTCGGCGGTTACCAGCCAGGGTCCAAAGGCGCCAGTCCCAGCGAAGGTCTTGCCAGCGAGATACTGGCTGGTGTGGCGCTGCCAGTCGCGGACGCTGCCTTCGTTGTAGCAGGAATAGCCGGCCACATACTCAAGCGCATGCTCGGCGGGGATGTGGCGTCCGGCCTTGCCGATCACGACGGCGAGCTCGCCTTCGTAGTCGAACTCGTCCGACACTTTGGGCTTAACCAGCGGCTGCAGATGGCCGACCTGGCTGCCGGCGAAGCGGGCAAACAGCGCCGGGTTCTCGGTCACGGTGCGTCCGGTCTCCGCGACATGGTCGCGGTAATTCAGCCCTACGCAGATGATTTTGTCTGGGTCCGGGATCACCGGCGCGAGGTCGACGTCTTCGAGCAAGAAATCAGGCCGCGTGTCGCGGGCGAGACCTTCCACATCGGCCAAGCTGCACGTGGCCAGGAGCGTCCTTAGGGTGGGCCAGCGGTCGCCGAGGCGGCGGCCAAGATCCACTATCCCGCTGTCCGTCACCACGCCATAGCTGCGTTGGCCTGCCGAAACGAACGACATGAGCTTCATCGTAGCCTCTGATATTTTGGGATTGGGTGTTCAGACGGCGGCAACCAGAGCGCTCAGCTCCTGCCGTGAGTGGGCTTCACCGAGCACGTAACGATCCGGGCGCACCAGAATGGCCGGGGCACCGGCCGCCTGCAGCCAGGCTCGCGGCTCGGGCGCATCATCCGCCACGACGATGATCTCGCGATCTGCGAGGTGCCCGAACATTTCCCCTGGCAGACTCGCGGCGAACTCCGGCTGGAACATTGCGGCGAAGCGGTAGCCGACCCGGTCATCCAGTCTTATACCGCCCGTAAGCTGGGGTTGCGGGGCGAGCTGGCCGGCGAACCCGTTCCATCCACCGGCACCGGTCCCGAGCCGGGGCTTGATGGAAGCCATGCGCGCGCACTCGCCATCCTCGAGGACGGAGCGTGGGACGGCGGCTTCCATAGCCTTGGTGTTGATCAAACCGCCGAGGCGGACCGCCAACTCGATGTACTCCCGCACGTGCGGTGCGCGCTCCGTCTGGTAGGTATCCAGTAGCGTGTCGTCGTTCTGGCCCCGCAGCACACGCGCCAGCTTCCAGGCCAGATTACCGGCGTCGCGCATGCCGGCACACAGGCCCTGTCCGAGGAAGGGCGGGGTGAGGTGGACCGAGTCCCCGGCGATGAGCAGGCGACCGCTCCGCCAGATTGGCGCGATGGCGGAGTGGAAGGTGTAAAGAGCCGCCCGTTCGAGCTCGACGTCGTCAGGCCCGACCCAAGGCTTCAGCAGCTCGAACACTTGGGCAGGCTGGGTGATCGTGGTTCCGTCCTCACCGGGTAGCACCGCGATCTCCCACCGGCGCCGATTGCCTGTGCCGCGGATATACGTCGCGGGCCGTACCTTGCTGCAATACTGCACACTGTAGTCACCGAGATCCGGACGCGGCCGCTTGAGCATGGCGTCAACCACCAACCAGCGCTCATGAAAGCCAAGGTCCTCCATCGGGGCGCCCATCAAGCGCCGGACCAGCGAGCGGGCGCCATCGCATCCGACGACGTAGCGCGCCCGGCAATTGGCAATCTGACCGGTTGCGAGGTCCTCGTAGCGGACCACCACGGCGTCTGGGTGCTGGTCCAAAGCAAAGACCTCGGTCCGCAGGTGGAGCGCGACGGAAGGGAAGCGCTCAAGCCCCCCGCGCAGCACATGCTCGAACTCCGGCTGGTGGAAGCGGTAGCTCTCGTGCCAGCCCTGTGGCCCACGCTCCTGCTGACGCGGCCAATCGAGTAACAGGCGTCCCGTATCGTCCACGAACTTCATTCCGGGCGAGACGTGGACGAGCGGCTGCACTGCCTCGGCGAGACCGACGGTCTGTACTAGCCGCATGACCTCGTCGCAGAAGTGCACCGCACGCGGCAGGTTGTAGATTGCCGCCTCGCGCTCCAGCACGAGGGTGCTGATGCCCTGCAGACCGAGAAGGTTTGCAAGCATCGCACCTGCCGGGCCGCAGCCGACGATCACCACGTCGGTTTCGTGCGTTTGCTCTGTCGGTGTGGTCTGGGTCGCCATGGTGTCTCCTCCTGGGCGATGTGAACTTTGTTGGTGCGCCAGACTTGGATGACGGCCGTGTTGAGGGCAAAGTTGTTCTCGTGGTTGTCCACATGGTGGACGCATCGCTATGCACGCCAAACCGATCCGGTCCTTCACCCGCGGTCTCGCCGTGTTGTCGGTCCTCAACCGGCATGGCAGCGCCACGGCCCTGACCCTGGCGCGCGAGAGCGGCGTGCCGCGGGCCACCGTGTACCGGTTGCTGGAGACGTTGCTGGAGGACGGCTACGTCGGACGCGGCACCGCCGACGAGCGCTTTCATCTCCGGCTCAAGGTGCGCAGCCTGGCGGAGGGCTTCGAGGACGAGCAGTGGATCACCACGATTGCCGGGCCGGCAGTCTCAGAGCTGACCCGGCGCATCTCCTGGCCGTGCGATGTCTCGACACTCCAGGGCCTCAAGATGGTGATCCATGAGACGACCCATCGCATCGCCCCGCTGTCGATCGACCGGAATATGGTCGGGCATGAGCTACCGCTTCTCGGCAGCGCGTCCGGTCTGGCTTACGTTTCCTTCGCGCCGAAGGAGGAGCGGGAGACCCTGCTGACCCTTTTGGCCCGGTCCAGCGATCCGCATGACGCTCTGGCACGCGATCCGGCTCAGGTGTCGCGCCTGATCGCCGCCACCCGGCGTCGCGGCTATGCGTTGCGGCAAGGGGGCCAGATCTGGCCGCACACTGGCTCTCTAGGCTTGCCGATCCGTGTCGGGAGCCGCTTACTGGGCTGCATCACTACGATCTGGATGGCGCGAGTGATCAGCGCCGAAGAAGGCGTGCGCCGCTGCCTGGAGCCATTGCGCGAGACGCGGCAGCTCATTGAGCAGAGGCTGGCGGAAGCAAGGGGCGGATAAAGCACCCGCTCTGTCCACATGGTGGACCGATCGAACATGCTGCTCGCGCGCGGAAAGGCAACCTTCATGTATCGCCCCGCTGGTCGATACCGGCCAGTAGCTTGGTCATCCACGGAAGAAACAACACCATGTTGCAGTCAACGCCAGCGGCTGTCGCCTTGCCCGCCCGTAATTTCACCCGAGCACAGTGGCGAGTCGTCACGCTTGCGAGCCTCGGAGGCTCGTTGGAGTTCTATGACTTCGTCATATACGGGATCTTCGCGCACTACATCGCGCACCAGTTCTTTCCGGCGACAAATCCCTATGTCTCGCTGATCCTGTCCTTCTCGGTCCTGGGGATTGGCTTTCTCGCTCGACCGCTCGGCGGCATCGTGCTGAGTGGGCTGGGCGACCGTTTCGGCCGGCGGCCAGTGTTCTTAGGGTCGCTGTTCTGCACGACAGCCGCCACCATTCTGATCGGCGTGCTGCCACCTTACGCAGTGTGGGGCCTGGCGGCGCCGATGCTGCTCGTCGGATTGCGCCTGGTGCAAGGGATGTGTCTTGGCGGCGAGTTGCCGGGGGCGCTGACCTACGCTGTAGAGGCTGCTCCGCAACGATCGGGCCTCGCCTGCGGCGTCATCATCCTGTGCGTCAACGCCGGCGTGCTCGTCGCCACGTTGGTCAACCTTGGAATTCAGCACGCGCTGCCGCCGGCCGATGTCGCCTCCTACGGCTGGCGGATTGCCTTCCTGCTGGGCGGCTTGATCGGTTGCGTCAGCTACCTGCTGCGCCGGTCCCTGGAGGAGTCGCCAGAATTCCTGCGCATGCATTCCCACGCCACTAGCCCGCTTTCCGAGGTACTGCGCGAGCATGGCAGAGCGGTGCTGATAGCGGCGGGCGTCGTGGCGGTGATCGGCGGCTTCAACGGCATGTTGTATGGGTTCGTCCCAGCGTACCTGGTGCAAAGCCTGCACTACGGTCCGTCCCAGACGGCGCTAGCAATGACGACCGCGCTGCTCGTCAGCTCCGCTGGGCTGATCGTGGCCGGATGGGCGGGAGACTATCTTCCGCCTCACCTCATCTTGCGGGTCGGGGCCGGCCTGCTGGCCGTGACAATCCTTCCGATCTGGTCGCTGATTGCCGCCGGCAGCGGGCACTTGGTTCTGTTACTGGGCGCATTGTCGCTGGTGTTCTCCATTGCCAGTGGCATCTGGCCGAGCATCGTAGCCACTCTGTTCCCGACGCGGGTCCGGTTCAGCGGGATCGCGCTGTCCTACAATCTCTCAATCACCATCCTGTCCGGCTTCGCGCCGCTCGCCGCATCGGCCGTGATTGCGCGGACGGGCATGCTGACTGCGCCCGCGACCTACATTGCAGCGTGCACTCTTCTGACCTTCGTCAGCACCTTCGCGGTGGCCCGGACGAGCGGCCATCCGGCCACGGTCCGTGAGCCGACACTAGTGAGTGGCTGACCTGCGGACGATCGTGCGCGGGCCGGGATCGCGACGCCCCGCTGTCGCGGGGCCCGCGATCACAATGGGGATGTTATTCCTCCAGCGCGACGGGGTTGCGGAGGACCCCGACCGCCAACAGATGCGGATCGCGCCGGGTTGCTTGGCCGCCCGAAACGGGCGCGCGGCTCAGCTTCCGCGTCGCCGAGCTTGCGACAGCGTCAGCCCCAACGCTCCGAGCAGCACGGAGCCTGCGGTGATCAGGGCATTGCGATTCTCGGTGGCCCATAGCGTCAAAGCGCCAGTGCGGGCCTTATCGTCAAAGCTGCCATGGGCCCGCTGCCGACCAGGGACCGGGTGGAAGAGGTTGGCGGGCGCATCCGATGGCCGCGGCTCATCGCGCATTTGGCTGGTGTAGCCTGACCGTGCGAGGTAGCGGTCCAACAGCGCCGGCGCCACCTTATTGCCCAAGATCGCCTTCCAGCTCGACACGCCGAGCCAGATCTCTCGGCGCCCGCTGAAGGCAGCGAACACGATGGCGCGAGCCGCAACCTCCGGCTGATAGATCGGAGGCACGGGTTGCGCCTTGCGCGGCATGCGCGACAACGCCCAGTCGAACTGCGGCGTATTAACCGCCGGGAGCTGCACCATGCACAGGTTGATCGACAGCCCGTCGTGCAGCAGCTCGCAGCGCAGGCTGTCGGTGAAGCCGCGGATCGCGAACTTGGCGCCGCAATAGGCCGACTGCAGCGGAATCGCGCGATAGCTCAGCGCCGATCCCACCTGTACGATCGACCCACGTGCGCGAGGCCGCATCCGCTTCAGCGCCGCCATCGTGCCGTACACCGTGCCAAGGTATGTCACCTCCGTCGCGTGGCGGAACTCGGCCGGCGTGATCGCGTGCACGGGGGCGAAGATCGTCACCATCGCATCGTTCACCCAGACATCGATCGGCCCAAGCTCGCGCTCGATCTGCTCGGCCGCCGCCTCGACGGCGTCGGGGTCGGCTATGTCGGTGGCCACGGGACAGGCGCGCCTGCCATGCGCCCTGATTTCGCTCGCCGCCGCTTCCAGCCGGTCCGCATCGCGTGCCAATAGCCCAAGGTTGCAGCCACGCTCGGCAAAGGCGCGGGCGGCAGCTCGGCCCACGCCCGCCCCGGCGCCGGTGACCACGACAGTCGTGCTCATTGCTCTCTCCTCTGGAGTCGCGCTGGTGCGGCCCCTGGCCGTGAACTGCTGGCCGCGCCAGGCGTTGCGGTCCGCACAGTTGAAGGAACAGCGATGATGACCCCGGAGCACAGCGGAGCGAAGGACGACCGGTTGGACGAGACGTCGGCCGACAGCTTCCCGGCAAGCGACCCTCCGTCCCATTCGGGCATCACCGGGGCCGAGAAGCCAGGCCATCGGCCGGCTAGGCAACCCCAGCCATCAAGGCAGCGAAGCGATCATGCTCGCCCGACCGGTCTGCCAACCTCTGATCGTCACGCGACCGAGACCGCGCATCAGTGGGAGGACGAGGAGCACCCGGGGCAGAAGCATCCAACCGGTTAAGCGCCGACCATTGCGCAGGGCTTGCCTGGCCGCGGCAGGTATTGCTTCCTCTGATGCATGACCGCGCTGCGGGTGCTTGCGGATGACCTGACAGGAGCCCTGGACAGCGCGGCGCGGTTCGTGTCGGTCGAAGGACCGGCGCCGACGCCATGTGTGCCCACCTTCTGGAAGCCGCCCCGCGTGCTCTCCGGCCCTGCTGCGATCGATACCGGCACCCGCGAGTTGACCGCCGCCGATGCGCGGGCAATAGCCGACCGACTGGCCTGCTTACTCGACGATGCCGAGCCAGCCTTCAAGAAGATCGACAGCCTGCTGCGCGGCCATGTGGCCATGGAGGTTGCCGCCTGCCGGCGAGGCTTCGATCACGTCATCATTGCACCCGCCTTCCCGTTTCAGGGCCGGGTCACCCGGTCGGGCCGCCAGTTGGTGCGCGACCCAAACGGGTGGCGTCACGTCGGGCCCGATCTCTTGCCCGGGCTTGCAGCCGAGGGGATCGCAGTCACGCTGTGCCAGCCGGGGGAGGCAGCCCCTGCCGGCACCAGCCTCTGGGACGCGGAGACCGATGCCGACCTGGCAGCGGTGGTCGCGGCCGGTCGTGCTTTGCCAGGGCGTGTCCTTTGGTGCGGCAGCGGCGGCTTGGCCGGCGCGCTTGCCGGCGGGCTTCTCCCCCCGGTCCCCGTGCTGCGGCCTCCCCTCCTGGCGTTGATCGGCTCTGACCACCCGGCCTCGGTCGCGCAGCTTTCGGCGGCCTGGGCGTATGTGCACCGCATCGTCCGCGGCGACGCCGAGGAAGCCGCGCCGATCGCTCGCCGGCTGGCGCGTGCCAGTGCCGCCGTGGCGGTGGTGGCTCCCCCCGGCGCCGACCGTCCGACAGTGGGGCGGCACATCGCCGCCGCCTTCGCTGCGCTGCTGACATTCCTGGATCGTCCGGGCACTCTGTTCGTTGCTGGCGGCGAGACGCTGCGCCGGGTCTGCGATAGTCTCGGCGCCGAGCGGCTGGACGTGGATGGAGAGCTGGTCCCAGGCGTGCCAGCCTCGATCGTGCGCGGCGGGCGCTGGGGCGGGCTGCGCGTCATCTCCAAATCCGGTGCCTTTGGCGATGCCGGCCTGTTGCTGGGTCTGCTGCGGCCGGCGCGAGAAGGAGAGCCGCTATGAGCGTTCATGTGCCCCACCTGGCGATCACCATGGGCGACCCGGCGGGGATTGGGCCGGAGATCGTCGTGAAGGCCTGCCGCCGGCTGCGACCGCGCATCGCCGCGGACGAGCTGCGCCTGTTGGTGGTTGGCCATCGCTCGGCCATGGAGGCGGCGGGTCGCCTGCTGGGCGAGCCGAATGGCTTGCCGGAGACCAAGGCAGATACGACGTGGCCACCTCTTGCGTTGTTGCCAGCCGGCGAGGAGCAGGAGCCAATCCCTCTTGCGGCGGTGTCAGCAGAGGCCGGGCGTTTCGCTTATCTCGCCGTGGAGCGCGCCGTCGCCCTCGCGCTGGAGGGGCGGATCGACGCCATCGTCACCGCCCCGTTGAACAAGGAAGCGCTCAACCTCGCCGGCTATCATTATGCCGGCCACACCGACATGCTGGCGGCACTAACGGGGGCGAAAAGCTCGGTGATGCTGCTGGCACACGGTGACATGCGGGTGGGGCACGTCACGACCCACGTGGCGCTCGCCGACGTGCCCCGTCTGCTGACGCCGGAACGGCTGCGCCACACGATCGAGCTGACCTACCAGGCAGTGCGTGACCTGGGCGTGCCGCACCCGCGCCTGGCGGTGGCGGCGCTCAATCCGCACGCCGGAGAAGGCGGCATGTTCGGCCGGCAGGACATCGAGATCACCACCCCCGTGGTCGCTGCTTGCCGGTCCCAGGGCCTCGACGTCACCGGGCCCGTGCCCGGCGACACCGTGTTTGTGAAGCTGCGGGCGCGGCAGTTTGATGCCGTGGTGGCGATGTACCACGACCAGGGGCACATCCCGGTTAAGCTGCTGGGCTTCGACGTGGATCCGGCGACCGGGACATGGCGAGCGCTGTCGGGGGTGAACATCACTCTCGGACTGCCGGTGATCCGAACCTCGGTCGATCACGGCACGGCATTCGACATTGCCGGGAAAGGCGTGGCCAGCGAAGAGAGCCTGATCGAGGCGATCGATTACGCGCTTCGCCTGGCAGCCGGGCGGCAGGGCCAATGACGCGAGTCGGCAGGCAGTACCCTGGGCTCCGACTCGGGGATCGCCGCGCGGCAGCGCGGCGGGTGAGGGTGCCGCGCCAAGGCTGCGACTCATTTACCGGGCGTTCATCGGTAGCGCCAAGTCTGAAGGGTGTCGGCCCGTCTGATACCAGCGGCCCTGTTCGATGGACCACCTTCGAACCGAATCGGGCGAACCGGCTTCACAAAATTCGTCTGATGATCGACGACTTCAAGTATCGCTTCATTGAGCAACCCGGCGGCTGGATTGGCAAGAAGACCCACCCGGACGCGCCGGTTCTCGTGAACCTGCGCCTGGATCCCTTCGAAGATCGCGGAAGCCATGGCGCGACACGGACAGTAGCTCGGGGTTTCGCACCCAGCCCGAGGCACGCCGCCACCGAGCAGTCGATGACGCAGGCTGACACCTGGCGTATGTACTGAACTGGGACATGAACCATGAGCAGCCAAACTGGGTCTCATATGACCGTCGCCAAAAAGCTTCGTCACGAGCTGCAAGAATATGCGCTGATATCCGCATATCTGTTTGTCTGCTTCGGTGCGCTCATTCTCTACAAGATGGCTATTCTCCGTGGGCAGGGAATCAGCTATGCTCTGTATGGGTCAGCGCTCATTAAGGCGGTGATCCTGGCAAAATTCATACTGATAGGACATGTATTACGGATCGGGGATAGATACTCGGAACGCAGGTTCGTTCAAGTCATTGCTTACAAGTCGTTGTTCTTTCTGGTGATGCTTCTTGTCCTCTCAGTCATCGAGGAAGCAGTCGTCGGGGTCATTCATGGGCGGACGATCGCTGCTTCACTCGCTGAGGTTGCGGGGGGCACGTTGCTGCAGATTCTCGCCAGCTGCCTGATCATGCTGCTGATCCTCGTTCCGTACCTGACATTCAGAGAACTGAACGAGGTCCTGGGTGAAGGAAGACTCCAGCAGATTCTGTTCGAATACCGCACCGGACCCCTGCCCGCCACTCATCGGGAGCGGTAACAGGGTTAGCCCCGTCCAGATTGGCGGCCCCAGTTCGCAGGAGCGAGTCCCCGAATTTCGCCCTGGCTAGCTTGGCCAGACTGCGACGGCTTCGAACAGCAGCTTGCCACCCCGAGCGGGGGTAGCCGGGCTGCCCACCCGAACCGCCGGAGTCGACCGAAAGGCGACATCTGCCTGGCGCGGATCTCAATCCGTGCCAGTCGGGGTGTCACGCTTCCACTAGGCTCGCCACACTGACTTCCCCATCGGTTACGTAGCGATTGACGCGTTCGACGGGCAGCTGCTGGCCGGATTTATAGGATGTCACCTCTGCGATGACCCGATGTTTCATCAACTCCGCTACGATATAGTCCCGTTCAGCATTTGTATCCGAATCAGTAGAGTGGGTGATCTGGAAGGTCAGTTGGGTCAAGGAGAGACCGGTATCCTTGGTGCCGGCTCCGACCCACAGAACGCACGCAGCCTCCGGTGGCCGGTCGGTGTTTAGCCAGAAGGCGGCTGTTCCCACCGTGTCCTCGGCATGTGCAAGGGCCAATGCCCAAAATCGTATGTGATGGCGCTTCCGCGGGCTGTCGTCGATCGACCTCTGGAAACCGATGTCTTGTCCCCGTCCGAAAAGATAAAGCGTGCTAAATGGGGCAGTCGGATAAGGAGCATTCAAAACGAATGCCCTGATCATGCGCCACGAGCTTGCCAAACCCAACTGATCAGCCTCTGACCAGCCGACGGTTGCAAAGGCGGAGCGAAGCTGTCGGAGCGTGCCTATAAGCACGACATTGACGGGGTCGCCGGGTAAACCGTCGCCAGTCGTTGTAAAACGAGGCACATGTTTGCGCTGCAGGATTTTAAGGCCCATGCGAACGGCACGCGGCAGGATGATATATGCCGCGAGGCCGTACGTGACCCCCAAAGCCAGAATCCATGGGAGCCTGTGGTCCGCAAATTTGAAGACCACAAAGACAATCAGCCAGACACTAAAGACTCCCAACCCGAGGATCAGTAAGCGCTGCAATAATCGTATCAGTAGCCTCACGATCCAGCTTCCCGAGGCTCGACGATAGAGATTGGTGACGCGAGACTTCTCATTGACACGCGGCCGTCCCGACCTGACGCGTTTGGATTGGGCTCGCTATCGACGCACGGATCCATCTGTGAGGCAAGCGGTTGCTATCAGGACCAGAGGGGAGCCACCGTAGGAAACTTCGCGCCCTTCGCGTAAGTCCCAGGAGCAAAAATCGGGCCGCTTTATAATTTCGGGCTGTTTCACCATGCAGAGGCGTCGTTCAGTTGGCTCCGATCGAGATTCGCACAGGTGTGCCGGGCGCGCGGCCTAAGGCCACCCCCGCCTGGTCAATGACGAACTCTCGCAGGCAACGTTGCGCGGCTAAACCCTGATCGCTTCAGCATGAGGCGATCAGGGTCTACTTCGAATGTGACCGCGCCCTCAGGCCGCCAGTCTGATATCGTGCTTCATCTCGATGGTGTGCCTGATCAAGCGGTGGGTGCGCTCGATGAAGGCGAGTTTGTCCGCGAGACAGCTCTCGAGAAGCACGCCGACGCCGAGGTGCCCGGTTACGTCGGCCATGGCGATCAGCGCCACGTACTCGGCGACCCGAAGGTGCATCAAGTGGTTGGCCTTGATCAGGACAAAGAGGGCCTTTGCCGCCGAGCCCTGGATCTCGGCGAGCTCGCGCCGGAAGTCCTCGACGAAGACCTCTTGCAGGCGTCCACTGAGCGGAACGGGTTTCTCGCCGATGAGTTGGAAGCACCGGTCCAGCGAACTGAGGACCTTCTCCTGGAGAAAGGCGCGCGACTGCAGAGCTTCCTTGATATTCGGGTCCTGCGCGACTTCGCCCAGTTCCTCATAGATCTTTGTCGTTTTCTCAGTGCGTTGACGGAGGTCGCTCAACATTTTGACGAAAAGTTCCTTGGGATTATTCACGGGCATCGAATTTCCTTTTGATTACGGTATCCCAACATGGAGCGTTCGAAATGGGTTGCGGTATGGATCACTCCTGTCAAATAAAATGACAGAAATGCACCTCCGACGCAAGCGTCATGGATCGAAACCGACGTAATATAGTACAATTTAGCGTGTGATTCGCTAAAGTCCAAGTTGGCGGCGGATTGGGGACCGGGGGGTAGTCCGACACTTTCTGCTTCATCGCGGGTGGCGAGGGGTCCCCAGCGACTTGGAGAGCATCGGCCAATACGCCTGCATCACCGCGAAAATGTAGGCCGTGCTGATGCCGAACAGTAGCATGCCGTCGGCGGCCTCCAGCGCACCCATCATCCGCCAATGCGGCTCCAGCCTCAGCCCGAAGCACCTCGCGTAGTCATCGCGTCGACGGAATAAAGGATCGCGTCCCTAGACGAGTCGAGCGCGCCCAGCCACAGATACGCTGCTGCCCAGATCGTGGCCTCTATCCCCATGTAGGACAGCAAGCAGCAATCCGACCCCTCCGATCACGCCAATCACGATCGGGATCATGGACTTTAACCAAGGGTCCGAGTCCCGCGAGTTCACGCTGCTGGCGGCCAACAGGTCCAGTCCTGCCGGCGCCGCTGACTGTTGGGACACCGAAAAGAGTAGGATCTTGTCGAGGCGAGGGAGTCCCTGATATTGCGCCGAATCGTTATGGCTGCCGTTCTGGTGGGGCTGCTTGCGGCCGGAGCAATGTCCGGCGCAAACGGCCATGGCCGGGGCTCGCGTCGCAGGCGGGAGTGCGGTCCACGCTGCGCCGATCTGACATAAGCGCGCCTTTCTATCGGCAACACATGCCTAGAAGGTGACGTCCATATTCTCGCGACCAATGCCGGAACATTGTTACGAGGGAGACCACGACATTGATCACCAACACGGGCCGAAAACCGACGAGGAACGGGTGCTGCAGAGCCGGGCCACGCAGGAGCAAGATAGCATCGAGCAATCACGTCTGCTGATGTTCGAGCAGCGTGGTAGCTCGATCTCATGGCCGTTCCTGATGGTGCTAATCTTCTGGATCTGCGTGCTGTTTCTCGGTTTCGGCCTGTTTGCGCGCTTCAACGCGACCGTCACCGTGGCGCTGTTGGTGGGCGCGCTCTCGGTCGCGGGTGCGATTCTCCTTATCCTGGAGTTGAGCGAGCCCTACCGCGGCCTTATGCAAATCTCCGACGCACCCTTGCGCAACGCGATTGCCCAGATCGACCAGTAGCTCGCGATCACTGTCCGCTCCTCTGGTCAGCGGTAGATTTGGATGGCTCGTTCTCGCGGTTTCCACCCGTAGCGGTCATGGGCAGAACCGCTCGTTTGATACGATGTTCGGATCTTCCAGGGAGCGAAAATAACGCTTGACAGGAGGAAAATTAACGGCTATAAGCGCCCTCATGTCTGCCAGCGCCCCACCGAACCACACCAACCTCGCCGACCAACTCCCGGCCGACGTCTATTACCAACTCGTCCACTCGCTATGCCCTACGCTGCCGCCACCACTCACTCACAGCCCCGAAGACCTCGCCCGGCGAAACCACGCCGCCATCGCCCGCATCGCCGCGCTCTCTCCGGCCAACGCCGCCGAGGCCGATGTTGCCGCGCTCTACGTCGCCGCCTCCGAGCAGTGGAAAAATCTCCTGCGACTCGCCCAGGAAGCGGACACAACGTCGTACTGGGCACAGAAATGCCGCGCCCAGGCCAACAGCATGATGCGCCAGGCGCAGAGTGCGGTGCGCTTGTTGCTGCGCATGCAGGCCGCCCGCCAGAAGACAGAGGCGAACAGCGAAGCCCGCGACCGCGCTGCCTGGACCGAGCATTGTGCCATCGGCCTGATGGCGCAGGCGCTGTTGAGGCGGCCGGCGCCCGCGCCGATCGCCGAACCAGCACCACCCCCGGCGCCAGAGCCGCAACCGGAACCCGAGCCGGCGCAGCAACCCCAGCCCGCCCCACTCGTCGCCGCCCAGAATAACAAAGCCATCTCTCCACGAAGGGCCGACCTGCTCCGCCTGATGGAGAGATTATCCGGCCCGCCCGACGACGACTTGCTTCAGTCGCTTATCACCGCCCTTCTCCCACCTCCCACCACGCCGGACCGCCACTTCGCCGAAGCCGGAACGGCATAGAGCACGGTTCAGGCTGACCGGCATCGATCGATGAGGATCTCAGCCGGTTCGCTTCGCGAACCGCCCGTCGGGTCGTAGCCTGAGTGCAGGCTCTCTCTCGCTTCGCAGGAGAGGGTGGGGAGAGCTGTCGCTCATCGTGGCAGAATCCTCACCCCAACCCACGCGCCATCTCCGTCCCTCGGCGAGCATCTGCGGTTTCACCTTGATTGTCTCGTCACATGATCCGACGTGCCGTGCACAGCGAAACGAGACGGTGATGAGAATAGACCGCTTCCATCACGACGGGAAAGCCCAGCTCACCACCTGCGGTAGAGGCGGACGAGGTCGCGGCCCACGGCCGTTTCCAGTCCGGCCGAACGTGCTCTAGCAATACCGCCGATGAGTATCGACCTCCCAGCCACTATCCCGCGCGCCGCCCTCGTCACCGGCGGGGCCCGACGACTCGGCCGCGCCATCACTCTGGCCTTGAGCGAGGCCGGCTTCCAGGTCGCCATCCACTGCCATCGAAGCACAACTGCAGCCCACGACCTGGCATCCGAGATCCATGGCCGGGGCCTCAACGCCATAGTGCTGCGAGCCGACCTGACCGCCGAGTCCGAGGTCGAACGGCTACTGCCCGCCGCAACGACCGCGCTCGGTCCGATCGGCGTGCTGGTCAACAACGCCAGCGCCTTCCAGCGCGACGAGTGGCATGATGCCAGCCGCGCGTCCTGGGACGCGCATCTGGAACCCAACCTTCGCGCGCCCTTCGTGCTGATGCAGCACTTCGCCCGCGACCTGCCCGCCGACGCCGAGGGTGTCATCGTCAACATGCTCGACCAGCGGGTGTGGTCGATCACGCCGCATTTCCTCTCCTACACCGTATCCAAGATCGGCCTCTGGGGGCTGACCCAGGCGATGGCACTGGCGCTGGCGCCGCGCATCCGGGTCAACGGCATTGGCCCCGGGCCCGCACTGCCCAATGCGAGCCAGACCCAGGCGCAGTTCCTGGCGCAAAGCGCATCGGTGCCGCTCGGCCACGGTCCCTCGCCCGAGGAGGTGGCCCGCGCCGTCCTGGCGATCCTGTCGCTTCCGGCAATGACCGGGCAGATGCTTGCCTTGGACGGCGGGCAGCACTTGCAATGGAAGTCCGGCCGGCTTCCCGTCCGGGATGAGGAATAGGCTGTGCCAGTTTTCAATTCCCGACCGTGCTATTATCCCGACGGGCTCGCAGGTGCGGCACCCGCTCCCACCGCAGCGGAGAGCCTGCGGCGGGATTTGTCCACCCGGTCAGGTGGGGAGGCACTGTAACAACAGCAGGATGGCATGCCGTTCTGATGACGAAAAGGTTTTCCAGGAAATGCTGTGAAATCAGTGGATTGGATTTGTGCCTATAGATTAAGCAAAATCGTACAAATCCAAGAAACAGGCCGATCTCGCAAAATCGCGAGCCGATATACTCACAGAGTTATGCACAGGTTTGGGGACAATGCGACATTACCGTGACAAAATGGGTGTCTCTTCAACCCATCGTTAAGTCCTGCCGATGAGCGATAACGGGGCGACGGCTCCGCCAGCCGGGGTGGCGGCGATCGAGACAGCGCTGGCGACGATGCCGGCGAACCCCGGCGTGTACCGTATGCTCGATGCTAAGGGCGACGCGCTCTACGTCGGCAAGGCCCGCAGCCTGAAGCGGCGGGTCGCGGCCTACACCCAGCTTGGACGGCTGCCAGAGCGGCTGCGGCGCATGGTGACCGAAACCGCGGCGCTGGAGATCGTCACCACGCACACCGAGGCCGAGGCGCTGCTGCTCGAGGCCAACCTGATCAAGCGCCTCAAGCCGCGCTTTAATATCGTGCTGCGCGACGACAAGTCGTACCCCTGGCTGATGCTGACCGAGGACCACCCGTTCCCGCAGATCGCCAAGCACCGCGGCGCCCAGCTTCGCAAGGGCAGCTACTGGGGACCCTTCGCCTCGGCTTGGGCGGTGAACCAGACGGTCACGGCGATGCAGCGGGTGTTCCTGCTCCGCTCCTGCGCCGATACCGTCTTCTCCAACCGCACGCGCCCCTGCCTGCTGTACCAGATTCGCCGCTGCTCGGCGCCCTGCGTCGGCCGGATCAGCCAGGAGGACTATGCGCGCCTGACCGCGCAGGCGAAGGCGTTCCTCGCCGGCAAGTCGGCCAGCGTGCAGAAGGAACTGGCCGCCGAGATGGAGCAGGCCGCGGAGGCATTGGAATTCGAGCACGCCGCCGCGGTGCGCGACCGCATCCGTGCGCTGACTTTCGTGCAGGGCAGCGACGTGATCAATCCCGCCAGCCTGCAGGACGCCGATATCATCGCGGCCTGGCAGATGGCCGGGCAGACCTGTGTGCAGGTGTTCTTCGTTCGCGGGGGGCGCAATAACGGCAACCGCGCCTTCTTCCCGACCCATGCCCGCCAGGAGGAGGCCGGCACGGTGCTCGCCGCCTTCGTCGCCCAGTTCTACGACGACAAGCCGCCGCCGCCCTGTGTGCTGACCAACCATCCCCTGCCAGAGCAGGAACTGGTGGCCGAGGCCCTCAGCCTGAAGGCCGGCCGGAAGGTGGAGATCGTGGTGCCGCAGCGCGGCGAGAAGCGGGCCGTCGTACAGCACGCCGAGCTCAACGCGCGCGAGGCGCTGGAACGCAAGCTCGCGGAGGCGGCCGGACAAGCGAAGCTGCTGGAAGGCGTCGCCCAGGTGTTCCACCTGGCCGCGCCACCGGAACGGATTGAGGTGTATGACAACAGCCACATCATGGGCGCCAATCCCTACGGGGTTATGATCGTTGCCGGCCCGGAGGGCTTCACCAAGGCCGCCTACAGGAAGTTCTCCATCCGCGGACAGCTCACCCCCGGCGACGATTTCGCCATGATGCGCGAGGTGCTGCAGCGCCGCTTCGGCCGCGCCCTGCGTGAACAGGCCGAGGGCGAGAAGCCCGGCTGGCCCGACCTCGTGCTGATCGACGGCGGCGCCGGCCAGCTCTCGGCCGCGCGGGAGGTGCTGGCAGATCTCGGCGTGGCGGACGTCCCCCTGGTAGCGATTGCCAAGGGCCCCGACCGCGACGCCGGCCGGGAATGGTTCTTCACCGACGGGCTGGAGCCGTTCCAGCTCCCACCGCGCGATCCCGTGCTCTATTTCCTCCAGCGGCTGCGCGACGAGGCCCACCGATTCGCGATCACGACTCATCGCACCGGTCGCTCGAAGACGCTGACCCGCAGCGAGCTTGATGAAATCTCCGGCATCGGCGCCGCTCGCAAACGTGCGTTGCTGAACCATTTCGGGTCCGCCCGCGGCGTGAAGATGGCCGGGCTCGCCGATCTCGAAGCGGCTCCGGGGATCAGCCGGGAGACGGCGCGCCGGGTCTATGCGCATTTCCATCCCGGGGTGCGTGTCGAGGGCGTTTCCTAAGTCACCGTGGCACGGTACTCTCACGCTTCGATGCTCACCGACCTGCCGAACCTGCTCACGCTCTCGCGCATTGCCAGCATTCCTCTGCTGGCGGTGCTGTTGGCGGTGCGGCTACCCGCGGCGGATTTGGCGGCGTGTGTCGTGTTCAGCGTCGCCGCCATCACCGATTATCTGGACGGCCGCATCGCCCGCAGCCGGCGCCTGCAGTCGAATTTCGGCCGCATGCTCGACCCGATCGCCGACAAGCTGCTGGTTGGCGCCACGTTGATGTTGCTCGCCGGCGAAGGGCGGTTCAGCGGATGGACGCTTTATCCGGCCGTCGTCATCCTGCTGCGCGAGATTCTGGTCAGCGGCTTGCGGGAGTATCTGGCCGAGATCCGCATGGGGCTGCCGGTGACGCCCCTCGCCAAATGGAAGACGGGCTTCCAGATGGGCGCGCTCGGCACATTGCTGGCAGGCGACCGGTCGGCGGCATTGCTGCATCTGGGGTTCCTGCCGGTGAACCTGATCGGAGCCTCGATGCTCTGGGTTGCAGCCGTGCTGACCCTTGTCACCGGGTGGGATTACCTCATGGCGGGACTGCGCCACGCCTCGAACCCGCCGCCGCGGGCTGCCGTGCCCGGCGGTGCGGCGCAGCCACCGTCCTAACCGGGCGGCGTGAAGGTACTCGGCATCGTCGGCTGGTCCGGCAGCGGCAAGACCACCCTGATCACCGGGCTGCTGCCGGTACTGCGAAGCCGCGGTTTGACGGTCTCCACCGTCAAGCACGCGCATCATGGCTTCGACATGGATCGGCCCGGGAAGGACACATTCCGGCACCGGGCGGCCGGCGCGCACGAGGTGCTGGTGGCATCGGCGCATCGCTGGGCGCTGCTGCACGAGGTGGATGGCCCGGAACCGCGGCTGCCAGACCTGCTGGCGCGGCTCGAGCCGGTCGATCTCGTGCTGGTCGAGGGATTCAAGACGCATCCGTTCCCGAAGCTGGAAGTGCACCGTCCAGCGCTCGGGCGGCCGCCGATCTGGCCCACCGAGCCCCAAGTGATTGCAGTTGCGGCCGATACTGTCGAATTCGGCTGCGATCGGCTGGTTCTGCCCTTGAACGATCCCGCTGCGATTGCGGAATGGGTTGTTGGCACGATATCCAGTCTCGTGGACTCTTGAGCCGTGCGCTCGCTGACGGCAATGTGCGCGGCGATCGGCCGTGCGGCGCCGGTCGCATCGCTTACCAGCCGTCCGGAGCCTCGATCATGTGGCGCCTTGCCTTGCTCGGCCTCTGTCTGAGCCTGTCCGGCTGCGAGTTCTCCTCCTGGCGCACGTTCCCGTTCGTTGCCGGGCAGGACCCCAATATGCCGGCGGGCGCCAGTGAGAACCTGCGACGAGCCCAGGGCATCCCGGTCAACGTCGAACCGCTGACCGTAGAGCCGGGCAATGTATGGCCCGGCCCGGTTCAGAGCGAGCCCACACTGGAGTCGCTGGAGAAGGAAGGCACGCAGTTGCCCGGCCAAGCGACGCCCCCGGCCTTGCCACCTGTGCCAGGCAGCTCCACGCCTCCCGGCAATTACCAGCCGCCGCCTCCGGTCACTCCAATTCCGCCGATCACTCCGCCGGCGGCTCCGGCGGCGCCGCCAGTCGCCGGGATGCCGACCTATCAGACGCCGCAAGGCACGGCGGTTCCCAGCGGCGGCACCGGCGCCTACCAGACTCTGACCATGCCGAACGGCACGACGGCCATCGTCGTTCCCAACGGCAACGGGACCAGCACTATCATCAACTCGAATGGCACGGTGCAGACGGTACCGACGCCTCAGGTGCCGAAGCCCTAAATAGGGGAGATGACCAACGCCTCCCGCCCGCTAACGGTCCTCTATTTCGCCTGGCTGCGTGAGCGTGTCGGGACGGGGGAGGAGTCGTTGGTCCTGCCCTCCGCCATCGGCACAGTCGGTGAGTTGATGGGGTGGTTGGCCCAGCGCAGTCCTCGCCACGCCGCGGCATTCGAGAATCGGCGCGCGATACGCTGCGCGGTGAACCAGGACTTTGCCGATCTTGATGCGCCGGTTCGGCCCGGTGATGAGGTCGCTTTCTTTCCACCGGTCACCGGCGGTTGATGGATACTGCCATGGCACGCATCCGGGTGCAGACGGAGGATTTCGACATCGGCGCCGAGATTGCGGTGCTGACCCAGGGCCGCACGGCGATCGGCGGCATCGGTTGCTTCGTTGGCACCGTCCGCGACGATCGCCAGGGCCGCCCGCTCGTCGCCCTTTGCCTCGAGCACTATCCGGCGATGACCGAGCGGGCGATTGCGCGGATCGTTGCCGAGGCCGAGCAGCGCTGGCTGCTTCTTGGCTGCACCGTCATCCATCGCGTGGGCCGGCTGGTGCCGGGGGCAAACATCGTGCTGGTGCTGGCTGCTTCTGCGCACCGGCAGGCCGCGTTGGATGCGGTCGCGTTCCTGATCGACTGGCTGAAGACAAAGGCGCCGTTCTGGAAGAAGGAGGAATTCGCCGGCGGCGAGGCGGCGTGGGTGGGAGCTCGCGACGCGGACGAAACGGCCGCCGCGCGGTGGTAACGCCCCCTTCGGTAATCGCCGGAGAAAGGTCAAGCGGTCGGTCGACACACGTCCCCGCCGTGTTTCTAAATTAGTTTGTCGCCTGCGCCGGCTCTAACGACAGCGCCATTCTGGGAGGCGTGGCTCAGCCAATCTTTCCAGCTTTGCGCAACCGAGGTGGCTCCGGCCCCTTGGGTCTTGGTGGCGGAATCCCCCCGGAACAAGTTCGGGGTTTTCCGCCGCACGGCGCGGGCATCGCAAGCGGGTCCCGCAAGGGCAGGGGAGTTTTGAGCGAATCCCAATGGCGGAGCCGGCCGTGCGCCAGCCCCGCGGATCACGCCTGGTGGCCGGGTCAAGGCCGGCCATGACGCTGGGGGTTCAGGGCGGGCCGGTGGCGAGCGCGGGCGGGACGGACGGGGATGATCGCGGTTTTGCCGGCCGCGTCGCGACGCGCAATCTGGGCGGGATGTGAAACACCCCGTTTATCAAGCCGGCGACGTATGCCGCCAGGTTGCCGCCGAATTCGATGATCGTCGAGGACAACTCCTTCCACAGCCCAGGCTCCAGATCACCCGGCGCGACGCCGAGATCGCGGCAGATCTCGACGAGCACGGCGCCGAGCGGGCGGCGGCGCAGCAGGGCGGCAATCTCCTTGGGCGTGGGCAGCGCGGCGATATCGGGCGCCGCTTCCGGCTGGGGACGCTGAGCGCGCGGGTGGGACGTGGCTGAGGTGCGGGGTGAGGGCAACCGCAGTGGCGGCGGGGTGATATCGCGGCCCCGGGCGGCGCGCTGTTCGAGCCGTTCGTGGAGCGCGGCGGCGAGCCTGAGGCCGCGGGCGATGCGGTGGACGATGGCGGCGAGATCGGTGGTGCCGAAGCGTTTGGCGAGCAGGGTGAAGGTGGGGGTGCCGGCGCTCTGACGGAGCTTCTCCGCCATGTCCATGCCGTAGACGATAAGCCCGCACAGCAAGCCGAGGAAGCGCTCGATGCGGCTGCCACCCTGCGCCGGCGCCTGTTCGGGCCGGGGATTGGGAGGGGCGGCCTGAGCGGGGCCGGTTGGCGGGGCAGACATGAACGTAATAAGAACACAGTCGTCCGGCGATGTCAAGGAAATGTTTCCTGGGCCGCTTTATGGGCGACTGGTATTCGCGTGGACGCGCTTGATCGAGTGGCCGTTGACGGGGCCTTGCCGTGCCCGCTTTCGCCTTCCGGCGGCCATCTGTCGCGCGACTCATAAGCGCGCGGACGAAGGCGAGGACGCTCAGGGGCGGACAAACGCCGCCCGGTCGAAGCCCGATGAAGGTCGGCTTGGGCTTTCCGATTGCCTAGAAGCCGCCTTTCCGCTTCCGGCCGTTTTGCGCCCACTCCGGTCATCCAGCCGCCTCAGCCAGCATCTCCGAAGCGGACATCTCCGTATGCATCCTGGGCGGCGCTGCGAGAGGCCAGGGATCCAGGGTACTTAGGTCAGAAGCAAGCACCACCCCAGGAAGGCAGAATGCCCCCTTCAAGACATGCTCGGATGTCTTGGGACGCGGCGTTATTTATATCGGCAAGATAGACACTTGCTGGCGGGATATGTGTCCTCGCGCAAGTAAGGAAGTTATGGTGCCATATCGGCGGCGAGATCTATTGCTGCTTCCGGTAGCTTCCGGTATTAAATTTTCAAAATGGATCGGAGTGCGGCTTCCGCCTGTCCGCAAGTAGCCCACAATTCCGGAACAAGGTGGCAGAGCCAGACGAGACGCCACTGCAAGCGCGTGGCCTCTTCGTTGGTTATCGATTGGAACGCGCAATCGGTGATGTCGGCTGGAAATCGAAACAGAATAGCCGCGTTTGCGAGTTCCGAGACCGACTCCAGCGTGATCTTCGTCGACGAGAGGGCATTCTTGATCTGAGTCACTTCTTCGGAGGACAATTCTACACTGGCGGCTGTTCCGCCTTCGAGCGGACCAGGCAGACCTGCGAGAACGTGATTGAATTTCTTTTTCAGGCTCCCCTCCGCATCCCCACACGCCAAACCGACGAACTCCGGTCCCAGGTCGCCCGGAGTGAACTTGGTCATGGCTCCCCAAACTCGGCCGCATATCTCGTTCTTTAGCTGACCTGGGAAGCCAAGGTCCGGCAGCCACCGCGGCTCTACCCGTAAGTCCACGAGACATTCAAGCAAATATATTTGGCTCCGAACCGACTGAAGCCAGCTTGCAAGCCCGGCCGCATCACTTGCGATCTCGACGATGCATCGCTCGATAAGCGAGGCCTGGGCAATCGCGGCCAGTTTGCGCCAGAACGGAGGCTTCTCGGCGTGTATGCGGCAATATGCCATTTCGCCATACACAGCCAGGAATAAGCACGAGAACAATTGGAACCGATCGACTCCAATGCCGGACTCGCATGCTACGAACGCCTTCAAGAGTTGACCGAACGGCTCCCTCAATCGGTCATTGCCTGCTACTCGTGGCTGGGCGATCTCGATCCCGGCCGCGCAAGACATGACGTCGCCCTTTTCAGCCAGCCAGGCGAGCACTTCGCCTAGCGTACCGTCGTCGATTTTTGCTTCTGCAAGCGCCGCACTCAGGCGAGGCTGGGCCGCCAGTAAGAGAGCCCGCTTCAGTCCTTCGGCGCCTCGCCAACCCAAGAGTCTGACGAATTGTTGAGGGGCGACCTGTGCCGCATAGTTGTCGAGCGACAGGCCACCCTCGCATCGACCCACGAGCCGTTCATAGTAGCGGTGCGAACGCGGAACCCATACATCTAACGAAACCGAGCCGCTTGCGAGGTTCTCCCGAATGACGCTCGCGACCGCAACCGGCGTATCCTTCAGGTCCTCCCAGATGATGACGGCTTCGTCGTCCGTAGGTGCTCGCCTCTCAAGCAGCTCCTTCCACACGACAATCTGTTCGGCTAAGAGACCAAGATTGTTCGCCTCATTGAGGAGCGTGCCGAGGCGTACAGCCTTGCCGCGACTTAGGAGGCCAAAATGATTGACCAGAACGCGCGAAGCGCCTCGAGCGAGACTAATCTCGACCGGTGATTTGTTTGGAATTACGCAGACCTCCCAGGTCTCGCCTTGCATATTGTCGACGGAGACGGCTTCGTGTCCAGGTCGGAGCGCCTGCCGGGTCGCATCGAAAAGAACCGAACGTTGAAATGTCAGGTCATCGCGACCAAAACGTATTACAGCGTCCGCCTTAAGCCCGAATGATTGTATAAATTTTGGATCAGATATGACCGCATCACGGACCCTGCTAGGGAAAAGCTGACTTGTCGCTATGGCGACGGAAGCGCGTATGTACTCCGCGCGCGACATTACGCGGCTCCCAACCGCCGCACGGTCCGCTCCGCGGCGCTGACGATCAATTCGCGCGCGCGATCGATGATCCACGCGAAGGCTTCCGGCTCGCTATCGCGTAAGCCCTGGAGGAACCTGCGATCGATCCAGTCATAATACGCGTCGCGAATGCTATCCGGAACATTATCCGGCGGCGACATAAGAGACTGCATATAGGCCGCGTGGGCGAATAAAGCGAAGTTGCGCTCGTTGCCCGGTATCGCTGAGGGCGCCCAGCCTCGGACATCAAGTAACCGGAGCAGGCACTCTGCCCGGCTGACAGCTTCGCCGAGGTCTGCTCCCTCTTTCCAAAGTCACTTGATGGCCCGAATCACCGATTGCATGCATCCATGGAGCCACACCGTCTCTGTCGTAATTTGAAGAATTTTCCGCATACGGGCCAGCAGTAGCGACTCCCGGATGGCGCGCAACTCGGCGGTCTCCAGGACCTCGCCGTCGTTCAACGGTGCATCTAGCAGGTGGTGGAGAAGCTCCTCTTCGGTTAACGGGACGAAGAGGAACCCAGCCTGGCGCAGGTAGGTCCTATGCGCGTGGACGCCTTGCTTGGAAATCGTGCCCTTGCGTGCGAGATCGACTAGCAAGTCGACGGTCGTGAGGATCGGGGTCCTGCGGTGGTTTGCCTCCATAAAGGGGTGCTGATTGACAAACCGGTCATCGACGACCAGGGCGTCAACCGCATCGTCGATCCCGAGGACGCTAAACGTCGGGTGCGATCCCAGGAGTTCTTCGTCGCCAATGGAAGGTGATTTAACAGCTCGAACGTGGCGCGAGGCGAGGCCGTCCGACAATGTCTTACGGATCAGCTCGATCAGGCCAAGCTGTTGTTCTGATAGTTTCTCATAAGCGATGAGTCGATTGGCATCCCGGTCATAATCTTCCGTGATGTGCGCAGTGAGGCCCGCAGCCCTTATCTTTGAAATAACACCTATCGTCTGAAGGTAAGCAGTGGCCAGATGGTCGAGGTAGATTTCGGCGCCATCCACAATCTTGGGCTCAGACGCCCAACGCCGCTCATGAAGTTTCAAATAGGCTAGCGCACGCTGCTCTTCATCGAAGGTCAAAACGCCCTTCGCGCGAAGCTTTTCCACTAGCGCCTGACAACTGCACAGACATTCGTAATACGTGGAGAGGTCCGCCTCCTCTTCCATCAACGAACCGACACGATGCACCGGTGCTGAGCGGATAACATACCTTGTCTTACCGTCTGGACCTTTTGCCTTTGCCGCTAAGGTCAGCAGTCCAGCCAGCTCAAGGCCCACTTCCTTCGCAAGGGTTGGATCGAGGACGGGCTGTGCCGGCAGCACTTCCAGGTTGCGCTCGGCAATGAGGCGCTTCAACTCGTGCGCCTCCTTGATGCGGCTCGGTTGGTGGAAAGTCACTCGCTGGCGCTCCTGGAACAGCCAACCCAGCGTCGAATGGGGAATTGCAACCCATTGGTAGGCGGCAATGGCAGAAGGCAACAGACCTAGAAGCGCCAAGGTGAAGATCGCTGTCAGATCTAGAGCGATCGCTGTAAGGCTGGGAAGAGTGATATCGGTGAGCCGGGCGCCGCTGAATGCGTAGACGATGCCACGCCGGCGCGTATCGCTTTCTGTCAAATTTGCCAGTGCTTGCAGGAGCGTGAGGTCGATCAGAGAGCGATGAAGAAGATGCGCTGCGCCAAACATTGGCATCTTCCCCTCAGCCAAGTGCTGCCAGGCCGATGCTGCGTGCTTGTCCCATTCTGGCTTGTGATCGGCAAGTTCCCTCACGGTCACCTGCCGCAGCGGTCCGCCTTCCCCGGAAAGTTCCGCGGCGCGCAGCAACCACCCGCCAACGATGCCTTCACCTTCCCAGCCGGCACTTGTCGCTTGCATGTAAGCGCCCGCTAGGATGTTCGGTACGGCCGGCGCCTTCTCGGTAGCGGCTAGCACTAGGTCTTTCGCATGCGGTCCGCCGACCGCCCGCGCCATCTGTGCAGCTATCAGCAGTTCAGCGGCAGTGCGTTCATTACGTTGCCTCCACTCAGATGTGCTAAACTCGACCAATTCATCCCACTGGCCCGACGCTATAGCCAAGTTCACGCATAGTCTGCGGTCGTTGGGATCGTCTCGGGTCGCCGCCAGCTCTGCGAGCAGAGAGGACGCCTCGTCAAAACGACCGTGGCGGTAAAGCGACCACGCCAGCAATGTCTTGAGTCCATCAACGTGCTGGACCACGGTCGAATTTTGTTCAAGAAATTGAAGCAGCTCATCGTATCGTCCTACTTCATTTAATGCTTTTGCGACCCGACAGGCATCTTCGAGGCTATGGGTTTCGCTAAAGAGCCGCTCTGCAAATGGAAGTAGTTCTTGCCAGGACTCCTGCATTTCTAATAGAATCGCGAGATTCACGAGATCGTTCAGTCGTCCTGACTGCTCGGTACTGCCGCTTCCGCTCTGCCGCCGGATCGGCACCCTCCGCCTCCCTGATGATCCTTGTCAGATGCTGTTGCTCGTTTGCACTCAATCCATCGGCAACTGCCTCGGTTAGCCTTTCCTTTGCGGCGTCGATCTGGCCGGCTCGCGCTAGCATTTCGATCTCGATCATCTGGACGGCGCTTTTGTGGAGATATGCGTACAGCTGGTTTCGGTGGCGAGCGATGTATGCGGCCGTTCCCTTGGGATCGCCTTGCACGAAGGCGAGAGCAAAACGCGCGGCGGCCTCGTCCGCAGTGCCCGTGCCAGATAGGGCAACCCGCCGGTCTATTTCCTTTTCGATGGCGGCCACATCCAGCTTGAGCCCGAATTGAAGGGCCAAAGGCAATCTCCGGAGGGATTGCTCTGGGTCCCGCATACTCCCCCGCAGCTCTTCCATCGCTCGGTCGTGGGCGTGCGGGTCCCGCAGCTTTAGCCAGAGCGTGAGGTCGGATGCGAGGTGTGATGCGGCGGCGACACCTGCCTGGAGCGCGAAGGCGGACACCGCTTCGAATGCCTTGATCGCCCGTTGCCGGAAGGCGAGAGCGGCTGGATCAGCCGCGAGCGGAAACGAAGCTGCTTCGAACGGAACTTGCGACAGGGCAGTCGAGCGAAGCTCAGCGGGCACAGCCTGCATCAGATAGGCCACTCCAACAGCGTGATGGAGGACAGGCGTCTCCGCTAGATCTGCATCGGTTATCTGTGATGCGTGATCCACAGCTTCCTGCCACCTCTCCGCAGCAAGCTCGTTTGAAATTTGAAAAAACTTTCCCTCGCTATCAAATGAATCGAGCGTCAGGCTCGCTCGTTCGACCCACGCGATCGCTCCCAGCGGTTGGCCGCTATTGGTGACGATGCGCAGCGCGGCGCTCCGAGCTGCGGGCGTTTTCATTGGGGCCAACAAGGCCAGTGCGGTACCCCCGTCCCGCGTGGCCACGATGAATGCTTCCGCGAGCGCAGCCTCTGCTGTTTCCGCCAATGTTCTCGACTTTTTCAGCAGCTCTCTCGCGCGGTCCAAGGTTTCCCGTTGGCACAGCAGGCGGGCACACCACGCGAGACCTCTCGCCCGAAGCTCGATTGAGCCGCCTGCCAGTTCCGTTCGGTCGATCCGTTCAGCAAGTTCAGCGGCCTTCTGGCTCGTCGGATAGCCGTTGATAAATCGTCCCTGCCTTATGGCCTGGAGTTCGGCTGCAATCTGCTGATCCGAATAATCTCTCAGGAAGCCCATTTGCTGCATCGAGTCTTGCCGCTTCAGGGCCTCGGTCGTTCCTTGCGCAAACTCAGCCTCGTGTTGCTTCTTCCACGCCGTCAGAAGATCCGCCGGATATGTCTGCCATTGCTTATCGACTAGCGGATGATGATGCCCGCACATTAGTATGAGATTCTTCGGCGAGTTGCGCTCAGCTGCTGTCAATCCGGGTTTGCCACGCGGTCCGTTATCGGATGCTGCGTAAATGTGGCAAATCTGCACGACTACCGCCGCATCCGACACAGGAGTTTCGGGTGCGATGACGGGACTGGTGCACCCGGGGAAAGCGCACCGGTTTCCCGAGGCTCCGAAGAGAGTCTTGATCGTATTTTGGGAATAGCTGCGCCGATTCGTCGCGGCTTTCGTCTTGGTTCTGCGGGCCATGTATTGTGCTTACCACGTTACGGGAGAATCGGCGATAATGGATGCTTGAGGGCAGCTCTCTCTTTCGGCCAGCACTAGACATCCCGTCGGCGGGGGACGAACGTCCGCGACGGGTCGCCGCCTGCCGATCTTTCCGAGAACGGACGCCTGCATATTATTGATGGCAACTCCAAAGCAGCCGTTCCGCTTCCGGCCAACCACCGCCGTCGAAGCCTTGATCATCGTTGATCCCAGTTTCCGGGCCGATAATGAACGACAGGTCGACACCCTGTTGCATTATCGCCTTCCAATGGGCGTCATCAGGGTACGCAGAGGCGCGCGAGGAGCGTCCCGAGATGGACTCTAGCTGCCACTCATCCGTCCAAATGCCATTGCGTCGCGATTTTGCTGCATCAGCAACGTGATGCTCGGGACTTTTTCGAAGCCAAGGCCACGTGGCGGCTCGTCTTCCGAGCCCTGCACGACGTGTGCGTAGCTCTCACCAGCCACTTTCTCCCATTTGCCGGCGGGTTTGCGCACCTCAAGGTTGACCACCGTCGCCTTCAGCACAAGACGCACAATGGGATCGTTCGGCGCGCCCGGCTTTGTCAGGCTGGGATGGCCTGCGATGACCCGCCAGCCATTCGCCAACGCCCAAACGGTCAGTTCTTCCTTTGTCAATGCCGATATCCTCTCCGGTTTGAATGAGGCTCAGGAACGCGGCGATCGCTTCCCCTTGCCCCCCTGCTCAGACCGCGCTTGCCACAACGCCATGTCCGCTGCCTTGCTGAATGCCACTCGGACACCCGTGCTACCCCGGCTCACCCGGATCTTGCCCCCATTCTGCGCCTTGTGCTCGGCCAGCCATTTCATGACTTCCGGATCCTCGCTGGTCTTGCCTTCGAACTCGAGCACTCCGACGATCTCTTCCTCTTTGCGGCGCTTTACCATCGTGTATGCTTTCTTCAAGTTTCTCGGGCGCGCGTCGCCTGCTTCGACGGGCATCCAGGGACCCGCGTTGCGAGCCACGGCGATTTACCCGTCTGTCGCGCTGCGACTGGATGTCGCCTTTTTTGCGCTCTCCGCCCGAAAACTGCCAGTCCGCTCTCGGCCAACACCGGACATCATGCCAAGGGGGGTGGCCGCTTCATGGGATCTCGGGGTGCCGAGCTTTCCAGCTTGTCCGGCAAATGACGACTGGCCTCGGAGATGATCTCAATGCCTCGCAGAGCGTGAGAGGTGAGGCCGTGGGCGACCGCCGCCCTACTCGGCCGGTGACGGCAGGAACCGCTGCTGGCGGAGTATCCCGTCGATATCGGCCGGGCGCTCGAAGGGTTCGGGCATGGTCTCGCCGGGTCTGCGCGGTCGGCCGATAGCGCGGAACCAGTCCTCCAGCCCAGCGGGCATCATCAGCCACAAGAGCCGCATCTGTCCGGCGCCGGTGTTATGCACCGTGTGCCAGACGCCGCGGCCGATCAGGATCATCGTTTCCGGACGAACCTCGCAGCGCCGTCCGTCGATCTCGGCCCAGCCTTCGCCCGCGTAGCAGAACAGCACCTCGTGGCTGCGTTCGTGCGCGTGGCGCCGGATATGGCGGCCCGGCTCCAGAACCTGGAGGCCGGCTGAGAAATCGTCGCACGGCGAGCAGTAAGGCGTCAGCTTGTTGATCACGTAGCCGGTGGAGGGCAGCGGCTGCCAATACGCCTCGCCCTCTTCCGGTTGCAGGACCAGAACGTATCCTTTGGCGACGTCCGTCATGGGTGATGTCTCCCTGCCGTCAGGCACCAGGCCGGTGTTCATCCGGTGGCGGTGACGTGCAGAGTTGCACTCCCGTTTCGCCGGCGCCAGCCTTCGGGCGGGAGGCTTGCAGGCGATGATGCAGTTCACGGCAAGCGACGGCATCCGGCTGGCCTATGACATCACCGATTTCACCGATCCCTGGACCGAGCCTGCAACGCTGATTCTGCTGCACGCCGTTATAGGAAGTTCGCGGCGGTTCTACACCATCGTCCCGCCGCTCTGCCGCCGTTATCGAGTGGCGCGGATGGACCTGCGCGGGCACGGGCACTCGGACGTGCGTTTGCCCCCGAAGGTCGGGGCCCAGCACCTAAACGCCGCGACTGATCGCACCGGGAAAGGGCCAGTTCGCGTGGTCAATCTCGATCTCCCGGGAGCAATGCCACGCGTTACGACAGCGACGTGACCGGCAGGCCATTATGTGCTATTGGTAGGTTTTTGCGAGAAGCGCGTCGTCGAAGAGCAGCGGGATGCCGGCCCATCTCATCCAATCCATTTACACTGCGGTGATGTGGCGGATGCAGGATCGAGTCGGCCTGCGGCTGGCTAAGGTGCGTGTTGGTCAGTTCAAAGCTTTGCCGGAAGCCATCCGATCGAAGAACCCCGAAATTGTTGTTCGGTTATTGGATCCGCAGGGCGTACTGACGCTCTGCGCCGATCCGGCATCTGGGGTAGACGCAGGCGATGCGAGGCGGCGCTTGGCGCAAGGTCAGTTCTTCATCGCGAGTTTCGCAGATGAAGCGCTCGTTGGGTATGATTGGTACGCGTCAGGCCCTGTCTGCCTGGAACAGGGCGCAGTATATTTCGTATTCGACCCTTCATTGATCTGCTGCGCGTACTCCTTTGTGCGACCGGCATACCGCCGTCGGGGGTTGGGCGCTGACCGGTGGGACTTCGCACACCGAGTGTTCGCTGCACGAGGATGGCGAGGCACGGTCTATTACATCGAAACGCACAATTTCTCCTCGCTGCGGGCGGCGGCGAAGCGCACTGAGGCTGCACAGCGTTGGGTCGGGATGTTCGCGCACGTTCGGCTGATGGGTCGCTGGCTATGCTGGACCAGCCCCGGATGCCGGCGCCTCGGCATCTCGGTGACGACGCGTATTCCTCCGAATTCGTTCTGGGCATGGCCTGTCGAAGTGCCTGAGGAAGAACGTCTGCGCTCCCTTGGCCGCAGCTGACATAAGCGTGGCGGCGCTTCGCATCGAGGAAGACATCATCAGCATCCGCGCGACGAACTGCACGGCGGAATTCTTTGATCACTCGGCACCGGTATTCAACCCGGATCCGGGCGACGAACCTAAATCCGGCAGTTGGGTCCGATCGTCGCCGGTCTGAAGTGACGACCCACAACCTGGGGTAATTGCTCAGGCCGGGCTCAGGCGAAGCGGTGGCTGCAGTTGCCGGCCATGCAAGAAGTAGCGGAGCGCTTCACTGAGGATGCGATACCAGCGTTGCAGCGGATCCAACTGCTCCGCACTTTTTCGCAGCCGGTCAAGAAAGCCGGCGATGCGCAGGTAAGCTTGCCTCGCCTTGTCGCGCGCGCCATGCGCGCTGCTGATCGTCAGCCTCACCTGGCCGGCGTGTTGGGTGCGCTGCGCGATCGCCGACAGCAGCAAGGGTCGGGTGGTGATCGCCTCCCGATGGTGCTCCGGATCAGCCAGCCGGACGAACAGGCTCCACCAGTTGTAGATCAGTGCAACGATACCGGCCAGCAGCCGACACCGCGTGAGGTCCTGTGTCGTGAAACCGCCCCAACCCCATTGGTTCTTCAGCTCGTCAAAAACGTTCTCGCAATCCGCCCGATCGCGATACAACTGCCCCAGCGTCAGGATTTCATCGTCCATTGAGGTGACCAGCGCAGCGTAGTCCCACGCCTCCTGATCGGGGCCCACCTCGACGAAGCCAAGTCGCCGCTGAGCCGGATCGCCATGATCGACGGCCGGCGGACCAGCCAGTTGGCGGCGCAGCAGAATGACTCTCCGCTGCCGGCTCCAGCCCTCCAGCCGCAGGCTCGTCTCCTTGCCCTGCCAGCCCTGGCCGGCATCCTTCCAGTCCGATGCCTGCATCGCCCGTTGCAGTGCCCGCGTGACGTTTTTCGTCATGCGCAGACGGAACAGATACGCCAGCTCCTCCCGCTCGGCCCGCGCCATCACCGGCTCGATGCCCCACGACTTGTCTCCGCGCAGCAGCCACGGCCGCTGCCCCGCTCCGAGATGATCCAGCAACTCCCACAAGCCGCCCGTCGCGTGTCTGACGTTGTGCTGATCGCCGGGCAATACCTCGACCCGTAGCACCAGCCGCAGGTTCGACAGCATGTAGCTGTGATAGCAGTGCGACGGCCGACCCGGCTTGTGCGGATTATAGTCCAGCTCGGCGCCTTCCTGGTGCCCATACAAAGGTTTGATGGTGGTATCGATGTCGAGCACCCACGGCTCGCCGAGCAGCGGAGCGGTGCAATAGTCCAGGTGGTTTTGCAGCCAGGCCGAGCCTTGCGCTTCGTCGATCTTCTCCAGCCCGCGGCGAACCGAGTCCTCGCTGACCACCTTGCGCATGCCGAGCAACGGCGGGTTCACCGGATCGCAGCGCAGCGCGGTCACATGGGCATAGCGCCGGTGACCCGCCAGAACAGACAGCAGCACGGTGCCAAGCAGATCGCGTGTACGCGGTGCATTCGGGCTAGTGAACCGCAGCGGACAGTCGGCAACCCAATTGTCGAACAACCCGGCCTGCTTCAGGTAGTCGATGAAGAATGGCAGTTGGCCGAACGGCGTCACCGGTGCGGCGGCGTCCCACTCCACGTGCACGCGCCCGGCGAAGGTATCGGCAATCGCCGAATGCGGCGCAACTTCCGGTTGCTCACCCGCGGGGTGAACCGCCAGACATCTCTGTTCTGTGCTCATGCCGGCCAAATCTGCCGATTCAGCCGCGGCGCGCAATCACTCAACTGCCGGATTTAGGACGAACGGTCAGTTCGGCCGTCTACAGGGCACAACTGTCACCGTTGCTGTCCGTGTAGCAATGGCGACACCCGCCACCCCTACACCCTTGGCGCGACAATCCGATGCCCGGCCGCGAGCAGGGCGTCCCGCAACCGCGCAATGTGCGCGGGTCCCACCTCGCAGCAGCCGCCGACGATGGTCGCGTCCTGCCCCACCCAGCCCATGGCAGCCGCGGCATAAGCGTCCGGATCCAGGTCGCGCCGCACGCCTAGGTGGTTCACCGGCACGCCGGGCAGGAAACTACGGGGGATCGGTTCGAACGCGTTGGCATAGCCGCCGGTCGGCATCCCCGTCGCCTTGAGCTCCGGCATCGCCGCGGTGATCGCCTCGGGCGAGGTGCAGTTGGCCAGCACCGCCGCCACCGGAATGCCGGCGAGCGCCGCGAACGCTTCGCCCACCGTCTCGTCCGAGCGCAGCGTGGCCGCGCCCACCTCGTGCAGCGTCCACGCGACCCAGACGGGGCGGCCGGCTTCCGCCGCCGCCGTCGCCGCCGCGCGAGCTTCCTCGGCAGACGACATCGTCTCGCAGAGGAACAGGTCCACGTGCGGCGCCTGCAGCGAAACGAGGCGCCGGTATTCCTCGAGGTTGACCTCGAATGGGCGCACCCGCTCGGGGCGATAGCTGCCATTCAGGGGCGGCAGGCATCCGGCAATCAGCACGCCCTCCCCGCTAGCCCCCGCATCGTCGCGCGCCGCGCGCGCGAGCTCGCCGGCAATCCGTTGCAGCCCCGGCACGAGATCAGCATCGCCGGTCATCCCCATGCGGGTGAAGGTGGCCGTGTAGGTATTCAGGGTGATGACGCGCGCGCCGGCGGCGATGTAGGCACGGTGCACGCAGCGCACGAGCGCGGGCTCCTGCATGAGGTAGGTCGCGGACCAATGCCGCGGCTGCTTGTTGGCTGACCGGAGGATCAGTTCCTGGCCCATGCCGCCGTCCAGCAGTACGATGTCAGTCATTCCGTCCGACATTTCCCAGATAAGCCGATATTCCTGCCTACCCAGAGCGGATGATAGCCCCAGCTCCGGTCTTACGACAACGATTGTTTCGATCATAAGCCCCCCAAGGCCCTTGCTGTTGTGTGATAATCGCAACGATGGCGCAAATCCCCATCCCTAGATTGTCGTTCATCTGGGATATCCGGGTTCAAATCAATGCCTTTGGCGGTGCGCAAGCCGTGCCCGTTCCGAGACAGGCTCTTGGAGGCAAGGAGCGTAAAAGATCGAGCGCTCCACTTAGTGGAAGATGACCTGTTCTCCGAGCGGGCTGAGGACTGTACCAGTCTCGCTTGTAGGGTGTCGAAACCATGTCGGAATGAGGCAATCTCTCACACCAACAGGTTGCGTCGAACGGCTGTGCACAGGACGAGTCATCCTACACCCCACCCTTCTATCGCTGCGGGAAGCAGCCGAGTGGCTCACGCGGCATGGAGCCTCAAAATGGCGTTACCCCGGCTCCCCTGGTGCTGAGCCCGCCGGCGCCATTAGCCGTGGCGCCTCCGGCTCACCGACAAGCGGCGTTGCTCGATGGATCAGCCTTCTCAGCGCAGAGGCGGGGAGCGGCCGAACAACATCCAGGCAGCACCGATCACGCGCGCCAGGTACGCCTGATTTAGCCCCGGCGTGTGGGAGTGATAGTCGCCGACCGCGCGCATGAGGTCGCCGTGCTCCTCAACGAGATAGACCCGCATGATGGCGCCGGCGGCGGCAATGTTGAAACATGGGTCATTGATCAGGCGAAATCGGACAGCGTTTGTCAACAGCCCGGTGTAGCGCGACAAGGGCGCAATCCAGCGGGTGTTGACCTGCATTACGCCCAAATCCTCAGAACCGTCACGGTTGGAATGTGCCAGCCCTATTCCGCCGCCCTCCACCATCTGGATCGATGGCAACACACGTGGCGGCAGATGATAGAAGGAAGCGACAAGCGCCATGCAGGCAAGATAAGGTATGGCCATCGGGACTCGTGATACCAGCGCGGGGCGGTACCGTAATAAGATGCTGGCCCGGCATCAAGCGCCAGTCGGCTCGGGAGGAGGAGGCAGAATGCGGCTCGGCGAAAAGCGATCCACACGGCCCTCGCGAAGCGCGGGGTTCACGCTGCTTGAGCTCCTCGTCGTGATCGCGATTATCGGGCTGCTGATCGGCCTCGTGGCACCAGCGGTGCTGCATCAGCTCAGCAATGCACGGGTCTCGGTCGCAAAGCAGTCGATTGAGCGGATTTCCTCAATACTTGACCTCTATAAACTTGATATCGGTTCCTATCCGACCACGGAACAGGGGCTTGCCGCGCTGGCGCAGCAGCCGACCGGCGTCGATGCCTGGAACGGCCCTTATCTCAAGGGCAGTACGGCCCCGCTCGATCCGTGGAATCACCCTTACCTTTATCGAAACCCCTCCGATAGGGCCGGGCACGATTTCGATCTTTGTTCGGCCGGACCGAGCAGGTCCGCCGCCGGCAGCGATATGATCTGCAATCCGTAAGAATCGCCACGTATACCGCACCGTCAGCTTCCGCCTCCGCCACCGCGCTGACCCGGATGTTCTGGCGGTGAGCACGGCCAAATGGCTGGCCCCGATTGGGTTCCGTCCGTTGATCGTGTATCAGTCGCAGCCTGCGTCAGGGCCCGTTCCCGTAAAGGCGCTCCAACCACAGGCCGAGCGCCAGCCAGGGACCGAAGGGCAGCTCGGTCAGACGGGTCATTGTGGCACCGCTGGCATACCGAAACGCGGCATAAGCCAGCCCGGCACTGGCCGCGATCAGCACGGTCACGGGAAGCGCCGCTGTCCCTACCCATGCGCCAGCCACCCCCATCAGCTTCGCATCACCGGCGCCAAGCCCCTCATGCCCACGTAGCCTTCGGTAGCCGAAAGCGATGGCCTGAAACGCCAGGTACCCCGCGATCGCGCCTGATGCATGAGCGGTGAGGTGATCAGGCTCCAACAGGAAGGTCACCGTCAGGCCAAACAGAAGCAGGGGCAAGGTCAGGACGTCCGGCAGCAGCAGGTGTTCAGCATCGATCCAGGATAAAGCCAGCAGGAACCAACCGAGTAAGCAATTGGCCCATAGCCGTGCACCTGTCGCACCGGCCAGAGCCGCCCATACGGCAATCCCGAGCGCGGCTAGCTCCACCGCCGGATGAAAGAAGCCAATGCGCGTTCCACAGATCCGACATCGTCCTCGCAGCAGGACATAGCTGGCGATCGGAATTAGATCCCGTGCCGCCAACCTGCTGTTGCACCCGGCGCATGTTGATCGTGCAAACGCCACTGGCTGCCCGTGTGGGATACGGCAGATCAGAACGCCCAGAAAGCTGCCGATGAAGGGCGCCGCCAGCACTGGAAGGATCCAGGATTCCAAGCGCTACCTCCTGCGCGATCGGCTTGCACGCGTCTCCCGTAAGCACAAGCTGCGATAATTGCGCGCGGGGTGTCCAGGGCAACCACGACGGAGTGCTCATGATGCAGAGAACCAGTCTGGCCGACCTCATCGATGATCAGGTGGCACTGGTGGAAGGGCTTGCCAGATTTTGGTGGAGCGCGGCTGCTGCGATGCCCGCGACGCGTTGCCGCCGAAACAGGACAGCGCACGGATACTGTGCTGATGCAACTTGGCCTAGCTGCCGAACGCGATATAGCCGACTGCTGCTGCTCTCCTTGGTATCAGGGTGACGACGCCAGAGCGCTACGCAGAAAGGCCACTGTTTCCTATGACGCAGCGCTGGCGGCACACGATCTGTTGCTGATGCCGACGATGCCGCTCAAGCGCTCGCGCCGGTTCGCACTACTGGGCTCGTGAGATCAGCAAGCTGGGGCACACGGTGCGCCTGATCCCACCCGGCTACGTCAACCCGTTCGTGAGCGACGCGGCGGATGCCGAAGCGATCTGCGAGGCAGCACAGCGGCCAAGCGTTCGATACTCCGCTGCTCCGCCCTGCGCGATGCCGGAGGCGCGTTGTTTTGCGGTGTTGCCGGAAGCCTCTCGTACGCGGCTCGGTCAGCCCGATTTCTTGGTGGCGCTCGCCGCGATCGTCGCCGCCACGGAGGTCGCCTTCGCGATGACGGGATCGCGGTCGGTGATCGCGTATCGCTTGGCGATGAACCCGAAATCCGTCCACGCGATCCAGACGGTGCCGGCATCGTCCTGCGTGACGAGCATCCGTACCGGCCAGTCGAGGCCCGCATAGGGATTTGCCGTCAGCAGCTGCAGCCCGAGCGGCGGGTTGCCGAACAGCAACAGGGTCGACGGGTGCAGGTCGATGCCGGTGCCCGGCGCGAGGCGGCTCTGGTCGATCTCGTCGAAGAACCGGATGCCATTGGCAGCGATCGCCGCCTTGATGCGCGAGACGGTCTCGGCGAACGGATACACGCTACGGACACGCACGACGCCCTCGGCGGGTGCGGAGTCGAAGGCCGGTGCCGCCGTCGCAGGCGGCCGCATGGCGGCCTGCTCGGCGGCGAGCGCGCCGAGCAGCAAACCGCCGAGGACCGCACTCCGCGCGAACTGGGTGATTGTCATGGCCAGCTCCTGCTTCAGTGCGCGGTCCAGCCGCCGTCGACAGCGATGGCGGCACCGGTGATCGACGCTGCGGCGTCGCTCACTAGGAAGGCCACGGTCTCGCCGATCTCCTCGACGGTGGCGAAGCGCTTGTTGGGCTGCTGCGCGAGCAGTACGTCGCGGATGACTGACTCGCGCGGGATGCCGTGCGCCTTGGCCTGATCGTCGATCTGCTTCTCGACCAGCGGCGTCGCGACGTAGCCTGGACAGATCGCGTTACAGGTGATCGGCAGCTCCGCGACTTCCAGCGCGACGGTCTTGGTTAGGCCGAGCAGTCCATGCTTCGCGGTTACGTACGCCGCCTTGAACGGCGAGGCGACGAGGCCGTGCGCGGAGGCAATGTTGACGATCCGGCCGAAGCCGTTCTGCTTCATCCCGGGCAGCGCGAGGCGGATGACATGGAACGCCGCGGACAGGTTGAGCGCAATGATCTGGTCCCACTTGGCCGGCGGGAACTCGTCGACAGGCGCGACGTGCTGGATGCCGGCGTTGTTGACCAGGATGTCGATGCCGCCGAGCGTGTCACGCGTCATCTCCACCATCTCGCTGATCGCATCGACGCGCGTCAGGTCGGCGTCCGAGTAGAGCACGGTGACCCGCGCCTCCTGCGCAATCGCCTGCTGCGTGTGCGCGATGTCTTCGGCACGGCCGAGACCGTTGAGCATGATCGACGCGCCGCATCGGGCCAGCGCGGGGGCGATGCCGAGACCGATGCCGCTCGTCGAACCGGTGACCAGCGCGACCTTGCCGCAAAGCGAGCGGTCCGCGCCAGCCAGCTCTGGGTGAGTAACGTATCCATGGGTTTCCTCCGTGTAGATCCGAGCGGACCACGCCGGTCTCGCCTGCATCAGAGTGTCCCGATCTGCGACGCTCGACGGAAATGCCGTTTGCGTAGCCAATCGATGCAGGGGCGCTATCGCGTCGTGGCGCAGCGATGCGGTCTGCTTATCGAAACGATGCGTGCCAGGCATTTGGATCGGCGCTGCACCTTCGGCACGCTATCCCTGGAGAGGGAGAGCGGGTCCCAAGCGCAACGGATTCGACTCGATCGGGATCGGCAGTGGGCAGGCGGGGCCTTCTTGCGGCACGGCTCGCAAGCGCGGGTCAGCGTGTCGCGCTGATCGAGCGCGAACATCTCGGCGGCACTAGCGTCAACGACGACGCTGCTCGAGGTCATGGCTGCCCGCGCGCCGTATACGGTCGTCCAGCGCACAACGCACACCGATCCGACGGTGAGCGAGCTGTAGCCGACGCCGCTCGCCGGGTTGCAGCCGTTGGATCCCGGTCAGGCGACGTAGCGCCTTCCCGCGGACGCGCTGCACGGCTTACTGTCCTGCTTGTCGGTAAGATATTTGGGCGGCAGGGGCGTGTTCTATGGAGATGCAACAGATCCGCTACTTTCTGGCGCTGTCCCAAACCCTGAACTTCACGCGCGCGGCCGAGGAGTGCAACGTCTCCCAGCCGGCGCTGACGCGCGCGGTCCAGGCGCTGGAGGCGGAGCTTGGCGGCGAGCTGATCCGGCGCGAGCGGGCGCAGTCGCATCTGACGGAACTCGGCCGGCGCATGCTTCCGTTGATGCAGCAGTGCTACGACGCGGCCATGTCGGCGCGCAACCTGGCGAAGGCGGTGAAAAGCAGCGATATCGCGCCGCTGCCGCTCGGCGTGTCAAACAGTGTGAGCATGGCGGTGTTCGGCCAGCCGCTCGCCGAGCTGTTCCGCGCCTATCCCGGCGCGCAGCTGCGCATCCGGCGCGGCGCCCCGGCCGACGTGGTGGATCTGCTCAGGCAGGGCGACGTGGAGCTGGCGATCGCCGGTCCGTTCGGGGCAACGTGGGAGCGGCTCGACAAGTGGCCGATCTTCGAGGAAGCGCTGGAGTTCGTCGTGCATCGCGATCACCGGCTTGGACGGGTCAACGACCTCGGCCTGCCGCAGCTCGCAGGCGAGAATTTCCTCATCCGCGCCGGCGACGAGATGGGCGGCACGGTCGCCGAGATGCTGCAAGAGCATGGGATCGCCACCGTCAACCGCCACGAAATCGACACCGACGACGAGCTGATGATGCTGCTGGACGCGAACGCCGGGATCGCCGTGCTGCCCGAGAGCGGGCTGCGCTCGCCCACCTTGCAGCGCCTGAGCATCCCGCAATGGCACGTAACGCGCATGGTCTTCGTCTACGCGGTGGCAGGGCGGCGCCGCTCTGCCGTGTCGACGACGCTGCTGAACCTGCTGCGCGCGGCCGATCTGCCGGGGTAGATCAGGCGGCGGGGGTTGGCATCGACTTGCGCGCCGCGCGCAGGGCCCCCAGCAGCTGATCGATCTCCATGCGCTTGCGGTAGTCCGGATCCAGGTGGCGGGCGACGATCACACCATCGGCGCCGACGACAAACGTCGCCGGGATCGGCAGCATCCACGCGTCGTTGCCCTGGTAGCGCGGCAGGTCCCAACCGGCGCCGGCGATCATCTTCGCCATCTCCTCGCCCACCCAAATCGCCAGGTTCAGCGACAGCGCGTAGCCGTTGTCCATGTCGGTCAGCACCGGAAACGACGCCGCCGCATCCTGCTTGAACGCGTTCGTGAACTTCCGCTTTTCGGGAACGATCGCAACGATCTGGCCGCCCGCCTTCGCGACCTCGGTCTGCACCTCCGCCATCGCGATCGCGTTCAGGCGACAGTACGGACACCAGTGCCCGCGATTGAACGAGACCGCGACCGGTCCTTCCGCCAGCACCTCGCTCAGCGTGACGAGATGGCCGGTCTCGTCGGGCAGCGCGAAATCCGGCATTCTCTCGCCGGGCGCCGGTGCCGTCTCGCCCGCGCCGTTCACTTGCAGCCGGGTGATCAGACGGTCGACTGCCGCGGCGAAGTTCGTGCTGAGCGAACGCGCCGTATCGGCGATCAGGCCCAGCCGCTCGCTCAGCGGCGCATCCATCTCACGCACGCGCTCGACAGCTTCCTCGAGCGCTGCGAGCAACGGGTCGGTAGTCATTGATTCCCCCTTCACCCCTGCCCGCAAGCATGGCAGACCGAAGACCCGCGCCGCACGGCCATTCAGCTTGTGCTGACCACCACTCCGTGCTCTGCCTCGTGCAGGATGAACCCTTCCAGCGGATCGACCGGATCGTGCCAGGGCGCACGCTCGAGCACCCGCGTCGTGTCGGTATAGCCGGCGTCCCAGCGGGCGCGGATGCCGGACTCGGTGAAGTCGATGTCCTTGGTATGTTCCTCCGAGCCGAGCATCGGCGCGAGCAGCCGTACGATGTGCATGCGCGTGCGGCATCCATAGCCCGCCAACTCCTGCACCTCGTTGTCGGTGCGTGCGTTTTCCGGCAGCTTCTTGACCAGTTCGGCGATGACGTGGCGCAGGCGATGGATCTGCTTCTGCCGAATGATGTGGCTGCGCGCGCGGCTGGCGTACTGCACGTCCTTCTGCCGAGTCATCACCTGGTTGACCGTGGTCGGCTCCGGGCCGTTCGGGTTCCAGACGTGCACGACGAAAACAAGTGCGCTACGCCGGGGATTGTCGTCGAACACGGCCTCGACCGGCGTGTTGGACAGGATGCCGCCGTCCCAGAACAGCTGACCGTCGATACGAATGGCCGGAAAGGCCGGGGGCAGCGCGCCTGATGCCATGATGTGATCGACCGTGAACGGCATGTCGCGGCTATCGAAGTAGTGCATCATCGCATTGCCGACATTGGCCGCGCCGACCGTGAGGCGCGTCTCGCAGCCGTTGATCCGGTCGAAATCGACCAACTCGCCCAGCGTGCGGCGCAATGGCTGCGTCGAGTAGTAGCCGGCGGCGTCGGCCCCGAGCGGCCATTGGTTGCTGAAGAAGGCCATCGGGTTCGGCGTGAAGAAGTTCGGCAGGCCGCCGGCGACCATGCTCCAACTCGCAAGCGCGGGACCGACCATCGGCAAAGTGCTCCAGGCGCCGGCGATCCCGCCGATCGTCATGCGCTGCCAGAACTCCTGCAGCTTCGTCACCCGGTCCTTGGGGGCGTTGCCCGCGATGATGCTGCCGTTGATCGCACCGATCGAGGTGCCGATCACCCAGTCGGGCTCCAGCCCCGCCTCATGCAGCGCCTGGTAGGTCCCGGCCTGATAGGCACCGAGCGCACCACCGCCCTGCAGCACGAGAACGATGCGATCGGCCGGCGGATCGCGAGGAATCACCGGCGGCTTGCCGTTAGGCTTGGCGAGCATGGATTGTCTCCATCGCTTGGGGAAGAGTCGCAGTGCGCAGTCGCGCGGACAGCAGAGCGGCGGCCAGCAGAGCGGCGCCGACGCCGCCGATGCAGGCCGCCCAGCCGAAGCGGTCGAACACCTGACCGAGCACGAAACTGCCGACGAGACCGCCGGCAAAGTACGAGGCGAGGTAGAGACCGCTGGCAGCGCTGCGCGCCGATGTCGCCGTGCGCCCCACATAGCCGGTCGCCACTGCCTGGGCGAAGAACGTGCCGCAGGCGACCAGCACCATGCCGGTCACGACGACCGGCAGGTTCGGCGCGAGCAACAGCGCGAGGCCGACCCCCGCTACGGCGAGCGACGCGAAGAAAGTGCGTCGCGTGCCGATGCTTCGCGCGGCCCGTCCGGCGAGCGGCGTGGTCAGCACGGATGGCAGGAAGGCGAGGTAGCTCAGCCCCACGGCCATCATGCCGAGCGACAACGGCGGACGCACCAGCACGAAGTTGACGTAGGTAAAGGTGCCGATGAAGGCGAACAGGATGCAGAAGCCGATCGCGAAGGCAGGCCAGAGCGCGGCATTTCGTAGATGCGCGATCCAGGCGGCGAAGCCCGAGGCCGCGCCGTTCGCGTCCGCCATGCGCATGCCTTCATGGATGGTGACGCCCGCGAGTAGCGCGCTGGCGAGATTGAGCGCGGCGAAGGCATGGAAGTTCACGGCCAGACCGAAGTGGCCGGCCAGTCCGGCCGCCATCATACGGCCGATCAGATTGCTTGCGACGTTGCCGGTGATGTAGGCCGCGACCGCGCCCGGCGAGTCGACCATGCTGCACGCTTCGCCGAGATAGGCCAGCGTCAGCGTGAATGCCGACGACATGAACAGGCCCTGAACGATCCGCAGCAGGGTGAACTCCGTCAGGTCATGCGCCGAGGCCAGAAGCGCGGTTGGCACGGAGAGCAGCGCGAGGCTAACCACGATCCCCGACCGCCGGCGCACGCGGCTGCCCGCGAGCGCGATGCCCAGCCCCCCGATCGCCATGCCGAGCGTGCTCGCGTTGACCGCGACCCCCATCGCGGCGGGCGTGACGCGATACGCCTGTGCCAGCATCGGCAGGATGGCCTGTGTCGCGAACAGGTCGACCAGCGTCAGAAATGCGATTGTGCCGATCACCGCCGAACGCCGGGCGTTCGCGATGGCATGGGCATGACCGTGCAGGGGCGCGGCCGCTGTGACCGAGGTTGACATGGAATGTGTCCTGAAGGGTTGCCGCCGGCGGCAAGACCACGCCGGCGGCTATGGCGTTACATCATGTGCGCGTCAGATTTTTCCGGGAACAGATCGGCCGAGAGCAGCACCACGGTCTCGGTGCCGGTGTTCTTCCACCAGTGCGAAGTGGCGTGCGTCTCGGTCGTCACGTCGCCTGGCCGGTGCACGATCGGCACCGAGCAGTTGCTCGCGTACTCCTCGATCGTGCCGGAGATGATGATGATGATCGCGGGACGGTCGCCGTGGCTGTGCCAGGGCACCACGCCGCCTGGCTGGATCACCAGCTGTCGCAGGCGCAGCAGCCGGCCCTCGATGTGGACGGGCTCTTTGGCAAGGTCGATTGAACCCAGGACCGTGTCCGTGACCCCAGAGGCCGGTGTGTCATCCGGCGGTCGGACGTTGGGACCTGAACTGCCGGCCGGGCAGGATTCGGCCAGCGCCAGTGATGGAGCGAACGCCATCATTGCGACACCCACGATGGCGGCGAGGCGATGGACCCCGGAACGCCCTCTCTTCGGCTCGTCGAACCTATACATGATCTGATCCCCAGTTCTGTGAACGGGCCGGTGTGACCCCGCTCGAGAGCTTCCGCCAGGGATCGCGGCGAAGCGAATACTCTTGCCCTATTCGTTCAATGCGTCGGCGTTATCGAACCGAGGATTGCATTGAGCAAGTACCGCGAGGGCTGGCAAGCGATGAACCCGGCGGTTCTCGAGAATCAATACTCATGTCGGCTTGGGTCGCTACCTGCCATCAGCAATTTCTAAGACCGAACGTCTGCTTGTCGCGATTTGACACGCCAAACCGGCCGTTGCGGATTCGGCCACACCAAGCCACCAGACGAATGGCCGATTTTCGGATCAGGCGCGCCACCAAGGCGTCGATCCCACCGCACCTGGCCGGTGTCGCCCTACGGATGCCGATCGGCGTGGAGGGTCGATGCCAGCCGTCCTCCGCAATTGACCCCCCAGCGGCGGGACTGGGCCGTCATGGCCGGCCATCCAAGGCTCAGAGCTTGACCGCGGTCCGGCCACCAACCAAGTCGTTGCGACAACCGGCGATGGACATCGTCCCTCTCGTTAACCCGATGTTCATTCTTGAGCCGCACTATATATATTTTGCGAAGAGACGCACCGCTCGTAGGGCCGGATCCAACCCCTACCCCGCAGCCGCCACCGCCCGTCCGCCCGACAGCCGCCAGATGCGGTCCAGCCGTTCCACCCCGGTCAGCCGGTGCGCGATCAGAATAACGCTCCGCCCCTCCCCCACCTCGTTCAGCGTGCCCAGGAACGCCCGCTCCGTCTCCGCATCCAGACCCGAGCACGGCTCATCCAGGATCAGCACCGGTGCCGGCGACAGCAGCGCGCGCGCCAGCGCCAGCCGCCGCCCCTGCCCGCCCGAGAACCGAGCGCCGCCCTCGCCCACCCAACTATCCAGCCCATCCGGCAGCGCCCGCACCGCCTCAGCGATTTGCGCTGCCTCCAGCGCCCCCCACAATGCCGCCTCGTCGGCATCCGGCCTGGCCAGCCGCAGGTTCGCCCGGATCGTGTCGTCGAACAGATGCGTCGCCTGAGCCAGCCAGCCGATCCGCCGCCGCACGTCATCCGCCGCCAGCAGCGCGATATCGGTCCCGCCCAGCAGCACTCGTCCCGCTTGCGGCGCCGCCAGCTTCAGCGCCAGCGCCGCCAGCGTCGACTTGCCCGACCCCGAGGGACCCAGCACCGCCACCCGCGCGCCCCGAGGAACCTCCAGCGTCAGCCCCTCGAACACCGGCGGATGATCCGCCTGCCAGCGGAAATGCACCCCCTCGAACCGCAGCGTGACATCCGCCGGCACCGGGGCCGGTTGCGGCGGATCGGCCACCGGCGGCGGCGCCTCGGCCGCCTCCAACACGCGCCGGGCAGACGCAGCAGCATGGCCCGCCAGCGCTCCAGCCCGAGGCAGCCCGCCGGCCGCCTCGAACGCAGCGACCACCAGGAACACCCCGGCGACCGCACCCAGCCGACCGGCCCCCCCGGCCCCCGCCAGCACCACCAGCACCGCCGCCTGGCCGCACAGCAGCGCCGCCGCCCCGGCCAACGCGGTGCGACGCGCCAGCTCGTGCTGGGCCCCGAGCAACGCCGCCTCTCGCCCCTGCACGGCCGCGAGCATGCGACCCTCGGCGCCGAACGCCCGCACCTCCCGCAACCCGGTCAGCGCGTCCAGCGCGGCGATGCGCAGACCAGCAGCCGCCCCGGCCAGTCGCGACCCGGCCGCCAAAGCCGCCCGTGCCGCCACCCAGGGCAGCACGAACGCAGCCAGCACGAACAGCACGCCCACCAGTGTCGCCGTCACCCCGCCCTGCGGGCCGAGCAGCACCACCAACCCCGGCAGCAGCATTGCCGCCCCCGCCAGCGGCACGAGGATCCGCAAATAGAGCCCGTCCAGCGCGTCCACGTCGCCGGCCAGCCGTGCCAGCACGTCACCCGCCTGGCGAAAGCCCAGCCCGCCGGCCGCATTGCGCGCCAACCCGCGGAAGAACCACACCCGCAGGTCGGCCAGGGCACGGAAGGTGGCGGAATGCGTCACCAGCCGCTCGAAATAGCGCAGCACCACCCGCGCCCCGCCGGACACGTCCAGCGCCAGAGGCACCGCCAGCACACCCAGAACGAACGCCGCTCCGATCATCCGCCCGGCAATCGTCATCACCCCGACGCCCGCCGCCAGCGCCGCCAACGACACCAGCCCGCCGAGCACCAGCCACCCCGCCCGGCTCCGCCACAGCCCCAGGATGCGAACCAGATCGCTCATGCCGAGATGCGCGTCTGCGCCGCCCGCCCCTGCCGCAGATCAAGCCGCCGCCCGGCAAATTCGTGCGCCGCGGCCGAGTGGCTCGCCAGGATCACTGTGCGGCCAAGCGCGAGTCGCCGCAGGCTTTCCAGCACCTCGGCCTCGGTGGCGGGGTCGAGATGAGCCGTCGGTTCATCCAGCAGCAGCAACGGCGCGTTCTTCAGGAAGGCGCGGGCAATCGCGACGCGCTGCGCCTGGCCGCCCGACAGTCCATACCCACCTTCTCCCACCGCCGTCTCCAGCCCGAGCGGCAAGTGCGCGGCGAACGCCGACACGCTGGCGTTGCGCGCCGCCTCGGTAACCTCTTCGTCGGTCGCCTCGGGGCGGGCGAAGCGGATGTTCTCGCGGATCGTACCGGCGAACAGCACGGGACGCTGGCCGATCCAAGCGGTCAGCCGCGACAGCGCCTGGGGCACCAGCTCGGAGATATCGGCGCCGTTGATCGTCACCCGCCCACTATCGGGCCGAACAAAGCCGAGCAGTATCTCGATGACGCTCGACTTGCCTGCCCCGGAAGGACCGGCCAGCACCAGCGTTTCCCCGGCCGGCACTCGGAAGCTCAGCCCGTCCAGCGCCGGCCCCCGCGTCTCGTCCCAGGTCAGGCGCACGTCCTCGAACGCGACGGTCACGCCACGGGCGGCGACGGTGCGGACCTCCCTGAGCGGCGCCGGCTCGGGCACCGCCGGCAGATCGATGAACTCGGAGGCCGCCGCGGTGGCATGGAACCGATCCTGATACGCGGCGGCGAAGACGCGGAGCGGAGCGAAGAACTCGGGCACCAGCAGCAGCACGAACAAAGCCGCGGCCGGATCGGCCATCGTGTGGTGGATCAGCATCAGCCCGTAGCGCACCGCCAGAACCACCAGCGCCGTAGCCGCCGCCAGATCGAGCGCCGCCGACGAAAGGAACGCCAGCCGCAGCACCCGCATGGTACGCCGTCGCAGCTCTTCGGCCGCTGCGGCCAGCGCCGACGCCTCATTCCCGGCGCGCCCGTACAGAACGATGGTCGCGATCCCACGCATCCGATCGAGGAACCGGGCCTGCAGCCGAGTCAACGCCAGGAACTGCCGGCGAGATGCCGCCGCGGCCCCGATCCCGGCGACCGCCATGGCCAGCGGCACCAGGAGCCCGCATAAGACCAACACTCCGGCCGCCGCTGGATCGACACAGAGAGCCGCGATGCCGACCAGCACGGGTACCGAACCGGCAAGCGTCGCCGCCGGGATCCAGCGGGAATAGAGCCCCTCGAGCGCCTCCACCCGGTCCACCGCGATCCCCGCAAGTTCGGCCGAGTGCCGCCCACGCAGCAACGCTGGACCGGCATGCAACAGGCGGGTCATCACATCGCTACGCTGCCGGCGTCGCCCCGCCGCCCCAGCCCGCACCGCCGCCAGCTCCGCCGCCCAGCCCAAGGCCGCCCGGGCCAGCGCCAGCACGGCGAACGCCACCAGTGCAGGAATTGGCGGCCGCCCGCGGGTCAGAACCGCGGCAAGGGCTGCCGCAATGCACCAAGCCTGGGAGATTGCCACTACGCTGCCGGCCAAGCCGAGCACAATAACCGGCGTCGCGGCGTGCCTGCCGACCCGCATCTCCTGCTTCAGCCATGTCTTGGCCGCAGCCTTGGGCCCGTGTCGCTCCGTTTTCGCCATGGCCGCCACACCTAGACCAGCTTGAGGGCACAGGCACCGGGGGGCGCGCTTAAACCTCGGCAATGCCCATTGGCAATGATGGAGGATTGGCCCGGATCAGCCCGACGCGTGTTCGCCTGCTGTTCTCTTCCGCGCACGATCAAAGCAGCCTCATTCGAAACGATCCTGGACACCACGAAAACGTGGAGGGAACATGACGTGAATTTTAACTGCTCCGAAACTTTCAGGACCTAGGGCCTGTCGTCAATTGAGCCAAATCGCGCTGGCGGTGAGGTAGATGGCGGCCAGGAAGTTGCGTGCGGTCTTGTCATAACGTGTGGCGATGGCGCGAAACTGCTTGAGTTTGGCGAAGAAGTTCTCGATCAGGTGGCGTTCCTTGTAGAGATGCCGATCGAACGCCCGCGGCGCCCGGCGGTTGGCCTTCGGCGGGATCACCGCGGTTTTGCCCGCTGCCGCCAACGGCTCGATGACCCGCTCGTCGGCATCGAATGCCTTATCGGCGATCAGCATGTCGGCCTGCATGTCCGGCAAGAGGTGGTCGGCACCAACCAGGTCGTGTGCCTCGCCGCCGGTCAGGTGGAAGCCGACCGGATTGCCCAGCGCATCGACCATGGTATGGATCTTGGTGCTCAGTCCGCCGCGCGAGCGCCCAATGGCCTGGTCCTCGCCGTCTTTTTTTGGGCGCCCGCACTGTGCTGATGGGCCCGCACGATGGTGCTGTCGATCATCGCGTATTCGTTGTCGGCATCGACGGCAAGATGCTGAAACACTCGCTTCCAGACGCCGGATTTCGCCCAGCGACTGAAGCGCCGGTGGGTGTTCTTCCAGTCGCCGAAGCGTTCCGGCAGATCGCGCCAGGGAATGCCGGCCCGGTAGCGGTAGAGCACCGCTTCAACGAACCGGCGGTTGTCCGCCGCGGTCACGCCGACCGAACCCTTGCGGCCTGGCAAAAGGTCCTTGATCCGGTCCCACTGGTCGTCGCGAAGTCCGTAGCGGCGCATCGGTCAGCTCCTGCAAAGCTGACCGTCTACGAATCGAAGAATGCGTCGCGCCGGAATCGGCTATCTCGCCATCTCCTGCTGATTACCGAACGGTGTTGCAATCCGGACTCACCAAGCCCGCTCTAACTGGCGAACCACTGGTCGGGATTTGACGACAGGCCCTAATAGAGCGGTTGCGCATCCAGGTCGAAATACACCCAGTACGGCCAGAAGGGCGGGATCGTGTGCAGCGGTTGCAGGAAGCGCGTGTGGCGCTCGGGAACGCCATTCAGCAAACGGAACCGCGGACCAGGACCGTCGCATACCAAATAGCGGGATAGGTCATCGTTGCGCGGCATTGCGAACGGTCGCCGGCAGCACGCTTCGTCCTGCGCGAGCACCACTGGGCCGAACATGACCGCGACGCGGTCCGGATGCTGGCGATCAACCGGCACCATCCTGATCGCCATTGGAATGCGAATCCCGATGCGGTCGCCGGGCTGGAATTCGCGATCGATGACCGCCCATTCGCCAGGCGCTGCGCGCAGCGGCAGAGGTGCTCCGTTGAGTTCAGTGGAAGCACCCTGCGACCATCCTGGCACGCGGAATCGAAGCGCCATCGATATCGGTCGATGGCTGTCGAAGATCAGTGTTGTCGTGTCGGTCTCGGGGTAGTCGGTCTGCTGGCGGAAGCATACTGCCTGGCCCTGGTGCGACCAACGGACCTCCGACGGCACGAAGAGATTAACTGCAAGCCCGGCCTCGTCGCGAAAGTAGATGATGTTATGATAGTCTGCGACGGTCTGCAGATACGTGCCGGAGCAGCATGGCCATTCGTGCCAATAGTGCTGCTTGATGCCGCTCGAAATCCGGTAGTCGCCGTAGTAGAAGGTTTTGCCGTCAGGCTCTGTGGGCAAGGCGGCGCCGATGGCGTTGTAGAGCATCGTCTCGATCCAGTCGCCGAACCGCGCCTCGCCGGTGAAGCCGATCAGATAACGGCATAGCTTGGTGGCGGCCCACGTGCCGCAGGGAATCTCGGCGTGCCCGGCGTACAGTTCGAGCGATCGGCCGAGGCTGCCATCCGGCGGCATCAGCCGCTCATCCGGCCCGAAGCCACCGGTCGCGTAGCATTGGGTGCGCAGAAAGAAATCATACGCGTTGATGCATAGCCGGAGATAGCGTTGATCGCCGGTCACCGCATATGCCAAGGCGGCGCTGCTGAAGGTATTGAGGTGGCTATACGCGTGCACCGGCAGCAGAACCGCCGGCTCCGAGGTTTCCGCGAACTGCTGCCAGAAATGATCGTAGCGCCATATATCGGCAAATTCGCGGAACCGGGTATCGCCGGTGGCGAGGTAGGCGCGATAGAGGTTCTCCGGCAACGTGTACCACTCCGACGTGCCGCCGGGACCGACGGCCTGGAAATCATGCCCATCGGCCGGACGGCGGCTGCGGTCGAAAGTTCGCGCGGCCCATCCGGTCGTTTCCGACAGAATTTCCAGCGCGGCATCGACGCCGGCATAGGCGTGCAGATCGACCAGGCCGCACACCAGCTTCTCCCAATCATAGGGCCGCATGCGGACATCACCGTCCCGCCCGATCGTTTCCCGCCAGCCATCGAAAAGAGCCAACACCTTGTCGCGGAGACTGGCCTCGCCAGTAGCGCGGCCCATGCGTACCAGCCCGCTCAACAACTGACCGAAAATGACGCTGCTGGTATTGCTGCACCAGCCACGCAAGCCGTTGCCAGGCGCCGCAAGCCCGGCAGCACGCCGGAAGCCATGCAAAATATCGTCGTTCGGGATCGTGCCATACACCACTTGCGCACGCTCAACCTGGTCGAGGAAACGGCTCGGCTGCAACCGAACGCCATCATAGTCGAACGGCATCAGCACCGTCCGTCCCATCAATTCCTGCGGCATGGTTTGCTCCGTCATCGTAAATGCATGCCGAGTTGCTCGGCGTGATGGCACGCGACCTCCGCGCCATCCACCACCCGCAACAACGGGCGCTGTTCGCGGCAAATCTCAGTCGCATGCGGACAGCGCGTGTGGTACGCGCGTCCGGCAGGCAGCACCGGCGGCGGAGGCTCGGGCATTGCAGTAAGTCCACCACATTCACGCTAATCTAGCGCAAGCATGCGCGCGGGCATGCACCCTATCAACGTGGTCCCACAATTACGGATGAACCGGCCCTGACGGGCGTCGTCGCTAGCAGCCGTCCCGACAGCAGGAGAACGGGGTGTCTGACCGCCCGAGTTACGTCAGCTTATCCAACGTACCGCAGGAGAAAATACATGACCCCTGCCACCAAGACTCAGTCCGTTGATGGCCTGCACGGCGCCGCCTTGCTGGACGATCCCGAGTACAACAAGGGCACGGCTTTCAGTTCAGAAGAACGCCACCGATACGGGCTCGAGGGTTTGCTGCCGCATGCGATAGAGAGCCTCGACCGGCAGGTCGAGCGCGTGATGCAGCACCTCGACGCGAAGCCAACCGACCTCGAGCGTTACATCTATCTAATCGGCCTGTCGGACCGGAACGAGACGCTGTTCTATCGCGCCGTGATGTCTGACCCGGCGCGCTTCATCCCGATCCTCTATGACCCGACCGTCGCCGATGCCTGCCTTACGTTCGGCCACATCTACCGGCGCGCCCGCGGCATGTACATCACGCGCGAGATGAAGGGCCGCATCGCCGAGGTGCTGCGCAACTGGCCCGAGCGGAACGTGCGCTTCATCTGCGTCTCCACCGGCGGACGCATCCTGGGTCTCGGCGACATCGGAGCCAACGGCATGGGCATTCCGATCGGCAAGCTGCAGCTCTACACCGCGTGCGCAGCGGTGCCACCCCACTGCCTGCTCCCTGTGCTGCTCGACATCGGCACGACCAATGACGCGCTTCGCGCCGATCCGCTTTATCTCGGCCTGCGCGAGAAGCCCCCGTCCGAGCGGGTGCTGGACGAGCTCGTCGAGGAATTCGTCGAGGCAGTGCAGCAGGTCTTTCCCGGCTGCTGCATCCACTTCGAGGACTGGAAGGGCACCGACGCGATCCGGATGCTCAAGCGCTATACCGACAAGGTGCTCTGCTACAACGACGACATCCAAGGCACGGCCAGCGTCGCGCTCGCGGGCTTGACGACGGCGCTGCAGATCATCGCTGCGCCACTAACCGAGCAGCGCATCCTGTTCCTGGGCGCCGGCTCCGCCGGAATCGGCATCGCCAACCTGATCGTATCCGCAATGCAGATGAAGGGCCTCTCGCAGGATGCCGCCCGGAGCCGCATCTCGATGTTCGACATCGACGGGCTGCTGGAGCCATCGCGCGCCGACCTGTCCGAAGCGCAGAAGGTCTACGCGCACAAGGCGGCGCCATCGAAGGACCTTGTTCAGACCATCGAGACCTTGAAGCCGACCATACTGATCGGCGTCAGCACCAAGGGCGGTGCCTTCACCCAGCAGGTCGTCGAGGCGATGAGCCAGCTCAACGAGCGGCCGATCATCTTTGCGCTCTCGAATCCCACCGACAAGGCCGAGTGCTCGGCTGAGCAGGCTTACACCTGGTCGAACGGTAAGGCCCTCTATGCGGCGGGCGTGCAGTTCCCCGACGTGACGGTGGGCGGCAGAACCTTCCACCCCGGCCAGGCGAACAATTTCTACATCTTCCCGGCGATCGGACTGGCGACGTACGTGGCGCGGCCGCGGCGTATCACCGACGCATGCTTCATCGCCGCGGCCGAGGCTTCCGCCGATCAGATCGGCCCCGATCTGCGTGCGAAGGGCATGCTGTTTCCCGGTCAGGCCAACATCCTGGAAACGGAGGTCACGACGGCGACCCGCGTCGCCGAGTTCATGTTCGACAACGGCCTGGCGCAAGTAAAGCGGCCGGACGACATCCGCGCCTGGATCGAAGGCCAGCTCTACAAGCCGCAATACAACTGATCGCCAATCGAGACTCTGTGGGCGATCCGCACCGGCCGGTGCGGATCGCCGGAGGGCCCCATGCATACGATCGTTGCAACCTTGGGCGACTATCCCCAGATCGTTTTGTTCCTGACCCTCGCCATCGGCGCCTGGTTCGGCCGCCTCAAGTTCGGCTCGTTCAGTCTGGGTGCCGTTACCAGCACACTGATCGCCGGCCTCATTATCGGACAGCTGAACATCCATATAGCGCCGATCGTCGAGAGCACCTTCTTCGCGCTGTTTCTCTTTGCCGTCGGCTACAGCGCGGGACCGGTGTTCTTCCGTGCTCTCAAGAAGGACGGTCTACCACAGGTCCTCTTTACCGTGATTGTTTGCTTTTCCGGATTGCTTACGGCGTACACGCTCGCCAAAGTGCTCGGCTACGACCCGGGCTTGACGGCCGGACTGCTGGCCGGTGGCTATACTAATTCAGGCACGCTCGGCGTTGCGGCATCCAATATGAAAGTGCTGGGCCTCGGCGCCCAACAGTCGGCGCATCTGGCAAGCCTCGCCGCCGTCAGTTACGCCGTGACCTATCCTTTCGGCGCCGCGGGCTCCGCCTGGTTTCTGTCCTCGCTTGCGCCCAAATTGCTGGGGATCGATCTTCCGACGGCGTGCAGGGCCTTCGAAGCCAAGATGGGTGGCGGCAAAACGGACTCCGCGGTCGGCTCTGCCTATCGCCCGCTTATCACGCGCACTTTCCGCGTGGAGAACGACGACCTCGTCGGCCGGACACCGCGGGAACTGAACGGCACACTGAAAGACGTGTTCATTACGCGCCACCGGGAGGGTGCCCAACTCCTCGGGCCAGGCGCCGACGCTGTCATTGAAAGAGGTGCCACCCTCGCGATCGCGGGTTCTCCTGAGGGCCTCCGCGCTGTGGCGAAAGAGGTCGGTCCCGAGGTCGACGATACCGAGCTGCTGGCATACCCGACCGAGGACCTCGATATCGTCGTAACCAACAAGGAAGCCACGAACCGGACAGTCGAAGAACTCGAGCATGACGAACTGGCCAAATATGGCCGTCCCATCTTCCTGCACCGTCTGGTGCGCGCGGGCCGCGACCTCGCCCCGACACCGGATCTGGAGATCAAGCGCTGGGATGTTCTAACGGTGCATGGATCGCAAGAACATGTCGAGCAGCTCGCCAGCGCCCTTGGCTATGCCGACCGCGTCACTTCGAGGTCCGACGTCGCATTCGTAGGCGCCGGAATCGTTATCGGCAGTCTCGTCGGCACCCTGACCATGACCGTGGGCGGAATTCCGTTGAGCCTCAGCCCGGATGTCGGAACCCTCGTGGCAGGCCTCGTCTTCGGCTATCTCCGTTCCCTCTACCGCACTTTCGGCCGCATTCCGGAGCCGGCGGTCTGGGTGTTCAACAATGTCGGGCTTGCCGGCTTTATCGCCGTGGTCGGCCTCAATGCGGCCCCCGGCCTAATTTCGGGCCTGGAGGCATACGGCATCAGCCTCTTCCTTGCCGGCATCGTCGTCACCATGGTGCCGCTGATCGTTGCCGTGCTCCTGGGTCGATATGTGTTCAAGTTCCATCCGGGCATCCTGTTCGGTGCCTGCGCTGGCGCCCGCTCGACGAGCCCGTCCCTTGGCGCGGTGCAGGAAGCGGCGCGCAGCGCGATTCCGGTGATCGGCTATACCGTGCCCTACGCGGTGAGCAGGATCGTCCTCGCGGTCTTCGGGATCGTGATTCTGATTCTCATGAGATGAGCACTGACCTGACCTCGCCGACCGGCGTCATACACGCCGCAATACTGATCGCGCTGTCCCCGGGCGGTCATAACCGGCCGTCCGGGGACGCAGCCCTTTGCCCGATGGAAGGAGCCGACGCTATGAGCGACGCAACACACCCCACCTTGCGTGACGTCCCGATCGGGATCGACGCACATGGCACCCGCCACGAGACCAACTCGATGGGCGGCATCGACGTGCCGGCCGACCACTATTGGGGAGCGCAAACCCAACGCAGCCTCGTGCATTTCGCGATCGGCAACGACCGTATGCCGAAACGCGTCTATCACGCCTATGGCTACGTGAAGAAGGCGGCGGCGCTGGTCAACGAAGCCGCGGGACGGCTCGCGCCGTGGAAGGCGGACGCGATCGTGCGGGCCGCGGACGAGACCATCGCCGGTAAGCTCGATGAGAATTTCCCGCTGTACGTCTGGCAGACCGGTTCCGGAACCCAGTCCAACATGAACGTCAACGAGGTGCTGTCGAACCGCGCCATCCAGTTGCTTGGCGGCAAGATCGGCAGCAAGTCGCCGGTCCACCCGAACGACGACGTCAACATGGGGCAGTCGTCAAACGACACATTTCCGACCGCCATGCACATCGCGGCAGTGTTGGAGCTGGAGCAGCACCTGCTGCCGCACGCGGAGGCACTGGCAGGTGCGATCGACGCGAAGGCGAAGGAGTGGAAGGATGTTGTGAAGATCGGGCGGACCCATCTGCAGGATGCGGTGCCGCTGACGGTTGGGCAGGAATGGTCGGGCTGGGCACAGCAGATCCGCGACGCCCTGGCGCGCATCCGCGACTCCGAGAAAGGCCTGTTCGAGCTGGCGGCCGGCGGCACCGCGGTTGGCACCGGGCTGAACGCGCCGCCAAACTTCAGCCGCGAGATCGCAGCGAAGATCGCTGAGCTGACCGGTTATCCGTTCGTGACCGCGCCCAACAAGTTCACCGCCCAGGGCTCGCTCGATGCCATGGTCGCGGCAATGGCGGCGGTGCGCGGGCTCGCGGTTGCGTTGATGAAGATCGCCAACGACATCCGCTGGCTCGCCTCCGGACCGCGCTGCGGCATCGGGGAACTCATCTTGCCGGCGAACGAACCGGGCTCCTCCATCATGCCGGGCAAAGTCAACCCGACCCAGGAGGAAGCGATGGTCATGGTCTGCATCCAGGTGATCGGCGAAGACAGTGCCGTAGCGTTTGCCGGCAGTCAGGGCAATTTCGAACTGAACGCGATGCGCCCCATCATCATCAACAACTTTCTCCACTCCGCCCTTATCCTCGGCGATGCCTGCGAGAAGTTGCGGCATTTTTCGATCGAGGGGACGCGGCTCAATCGTAAGCGCATCGACGAGATGGTCGGCCGTTCACTAATGCTGGTGACGGCCCTGAGCCCGGAGATCGGCTACGACAAGGCCTCGGCGATCGCGCACCGGGCGAACGACGAGGACCTGACCCTGAAGGAGGCCGCGCTCAAGTCCGGCTACATCGACGCGCGGCGGTTCGATGCAATCGTCGACCCGGCTAAGATGGTCGGACACGGCGTCGGCGGAAGCTGACGCCAGGGCACCTGGGCATCACTCGCAGCAGGCTTTGCCAGAACATGAAGAAGCTCGAAACGCTCTCTCTCTGGGATGTCGCCTATTCCGTGAACATGGCGATCGCGTGCCTGATCAGCTACTGGATTATAACCTATGTTCTGTCGGGGACTGTCGCTAAGGATGACACCTATCTGGGAGGGATGTGGGCGGCCGTTGCGACGGTGTTCGTCTTCAGGGACTCCCGCGAACACAGCCTATCGGCGGGAACTGCACGTTTCGTAGCAACGTGCGTAAGCTTCGCGTTATGCCTGCTCTACCTTTCTGTCTTTCCGTTTTCGCCTGTGGGCATGGCCGTACTGCTCGGCGTCGGCACGGCGGTGATGATGGCGTTGGGCCGCCGTGACGACATTGCCACAACCGGTATAACCACCTCCGTCGTGATGGTGGTTGCGGCCATGAGTCCTCAGGACGCATGGCATGAGCCGCTGCTGCGGCTTCTCGATACCGTCGTCGGGATCGCAGTCGGTATTGGAGGCAAGTGGATCGGTTCGCTTATGTTTTATAGTTATGTCGGAAAACCGGCACGTTGATGGCCGACAGCGGGCTCCGGCATGGTGTCGGCGGAAGCTGAACATCCGATAGCGAGGATCTCGGCATCGCCGGTCGATTCGCGCGTAGTCCAGGCGCTCCTGAGCGTGACTGCCGGATGCACGGACAGCATCAGCTTCGTCGGCCTCAATGGACAGTTCACCGCCCACTATCTAAGTTCGTCGGCGTGATGGCACGCCACCTCCGCGCCATCCACCACGCGCAGCTTCGGACGTTGTTCTCGGCAGATCTCCGTCGCGTGTGGACAGCGCGTGTGGTACGCGCAGCCGGCAGGCGGTGTCAGCGGTGAAGGCGGCTCGCCGCGGACCGCTTCTCGCACCCGCGCCGCCTTCAGCCCCGGTGTCGCTGCCAGCAAGGCGCGCGTGTAGGGATGCAGCGGGCGCTCGAACAGGAGCGCGCGCGGCGCATGCTCCACCACGCGGCCGAGATACATCACTAGTACCTCGTCGGCGAGGTGACGCACCACCGACAAATCGTGGCTGATGAACAGATACGCGACGCCGAACTCCTGTTGCAGGTCGAGTAGCAGATTCAATACCTGCGCGCGGATCGACACGTCGAGCGCAGAAACCGGTTCGTCCGCCACCACGATTCGCGGCCGTAACATCAGCGCTCGGGCGATCGCGATGCGCTGACGTTGGCCGCCGGAAAACATGTGCGGATAGCGTCCTGCCTGGTCCGCGCGCAGCCCCACGCGCGCCATCATCGCCAGCGCCTCCGCTTGGCGCTCACGCGGCGGCGTACCGGCGATGGCGAGCGGCTCTTCCAATATTCCGGCCAGCGTGCGGCGCGGGTTCAGCGAGCCATACGGGTCCTGGAACACCATCTGCACGCTGCGCCGAATCGCTGCGTCGGCGGGATCGGCCCACCGGCCCTCAATGATTATGGCGCCGGAGGTCGGGGCTTCCAGCAACGAGACCATACGGGCGAGCGTCGATTTGCCGCAGCCGCTCTCGCCCACCACCGCCAGCGTGCGGCCGGCCTCGATGCTGAACGAAACCTCGCTGACCGCGTGCAGTGGCATCGCACGGCGGAGTGGTCCGCGGCGGACGGTATAGATGCGCGAGACGTTTTCGGCTGTCAGCAGCGTCACAGCGGCGCATGGCAGCGCACGGCGCCGTCGTCGAACGGCACCAGCGCCGGGCGTTCGACGCAGCGCTCGAACGCGAAGCGGCAGCGCGGCGCGAACAGGCAACCGGAGGGACGATCCGCAATGCCGGGGACCACTCCCGGGATGGTCGCCAGCCGGCGGCGTTCGTCAGCCCGTTCTGGCAGGGCATCCAGCAGCGCAGCCGTATAAGGATGCGCCGGCGAATTCAGCAACGCATCGGCCGGACGGCCCTCCATGACTTGGCCGGCATACATCACTTCAACTCGTTGCGCTGTGTCGGCAACCACGCCCATGTCGTGAGTAATCAGGATCAGCGCCATCCCGCGTTCGCGCTGCAGATCAGCGAGCAGGTCCAGGATCTGCTTCTGAATCGTCACGTCCAGCGCCGTGGTTGGTTCATCGGCAATCAGCAGCTTCGGATTGCAGGCGATCGCCATGGCGATCATCGCCCGCTGGTTCATGCCGCCCGACATCAGATGTGGGAACGCCGACAGGCGCTGTTCGGGCGCCGGCATGCCGACCTGGCGCAACAACTCGATCGTGCGTACGCGCGCCGCTGCGCGCGACAGGCCCAGATGCGTGCGCAACGCCTCGCCGATCTGCCAGCCGATGGTGAAGCACGGGTTGAGCGATGTCATCGGCTCCTGGAAGATCATCGCCATGTCCTTGCCGACGAGCCGGCGGCGGGCGCGCGGCGCCAACGTCAACAGGTCGATGCCGTCGAAGCGCAGCACGTCCGCGCTCACCCGCCCTGGCCGACGGATCAGCCCCATCACTGCGAGCATAGCGACTGATTTGCCCGAACCCGATTCGCCGACGATCCCCAGCACCTCGCCGGACGATACCTCCAGGTCGAGCCCCTCGACCGCATGCAACATCCCGCGCGCCGTGGGAAACATCACGCGCAGGTTGCGGATCTCCAGCAAGCTCATCCGAGCTTCAAGCGCGGGTCCAGCGCGTCACGAAGCCCGTCGCCCACCAGGTTGAAACCCAGCACCGTCAGCAGGATGGCAAGGCCGGGAAACGTCACCACCCACCACGCGCTCTGCACGAATTGCAGCGCATCGGCGAGCATGGTGCCCCACTCTGGTGTCGGAGGCTGCGCGCCGAGGCCGAGGAAGCCGAGTGCCGCAGTGTCCAGGATGGCGCTGGAGAATCCGAGCGATGCCTGCACGATCAGCGGCGCGAGACAGTTGGGCAGCACGATCAGGAACATCAGCCGCGCTCGCCCGGCGCCCGCCATGCGCGACGCGGCAACGTAGTCCTTGCTACGTTCAACCAACACGGCGGCGCGCGTCAGTCGCACGAAGCCGGGCAGTTGCACGATCGACACCGCAAGCATGGCGTTGAACAGGCCTGGCCCCAGGATTGCCACCACGGCGATCGCCAGCAGCAAGGTCGGCAGCGCCAGCATGATGTCCATCAGCCGCATCACCAGCGCATCAACGACCCCTCCAGCAAATCCGGCGATCAGTCCAAGTAGCGTGCCCACCAGGAACGACAAGGTCACCACCACCGCCCCGATCGATAGCGACAGCCGCGCTCCGTACAGCAAGCGCGAGAAGACGTCGCGCCCGAGATCGTCGGTGCCGAGCGGGAATGTGCCGGCCAGCCAGGTCGGAGGGTGCAGAATCGCGGTGCGGATCTGATCGTCTGGCGCATGCGGCGCGAGCAGCGGCGCGAACGCGGCGGACAGCACCAGCAGCAGCACGAGGCCGAGACCAATCACGCCGCCACGGCTGGCGACAAAATGCCGGCGGAATTCCGGCAGCAGGCCGACGGATTGGGCGAGCACCGCGTCGCTCATCGCGCGTGCCGGATGCGCGGGTTGATTATGCCGACCAGGATATCGACGGTCAGATTCACCAGGATGATGATGGCGGCGACCAGCAGGATGCCGCCTTGAAGCACCGGATAGTCTCGCCGGTTGATCCCCTGGATCAGCCAGTTGCCGACGCCCGGCCAGGCGAAGATCGTCTCGGTCAGCACCGCGCCGCCGAACAGGCTTCCCACCTGCAGGCCAATGATGGTGACCACCGGAATCAGCGCGTTGCGCAGCGCGTGGATGCCAATGACGCGCAGCGGCGACAGGCCCTTGGCACGTGCGGTACGTACATAGTCCTCGTTCAGCACCTCCAGCATCGCCGAACGAGTCATGCGGGCGATCACCGCGAGCGGGATCGTGCCGAGCACCGTCGCCGGCAGAATCAGGTGCGACAGCGCCGAGCGGAAGGCACCCGGATCGCCGGATCTCAGGCTGTCTATCAGCATGAAGCCGGTCGCCGGCTGGATGTAATACGCGATGTCGATCCGCCCGCTGACGGGCGTAACGCCGAGCGTGACGGAGAACAGCAGGATGAGCAGGATCGCCCACCAGAAGATCGGCATGGAATAGCCGGTGAGGGAGAGCCCCATCACTGTATAGTCGGTGGCGGTGCCGCGGCGTAACGCGGCGATGATGCCGGCGGGGATGCCGATCGTCACGGCGATCAGCATGGCCGAGACTGCGAGCTCGACGGTGGCGGGGAAGAAGGTCAGGAACTCGCCCAGCACGCTGTCGTGGGTGGACAGCGACTGGCCAAGATTGCCGTGCAGCGTGCGCCAGATGAACAGGCCATACTGGACGATCAGCGGCCGGTCGAGCCCGATCTGGGCGCGCATCGCGGCGAGTGTTGCCGGATCCACGTTGCGTTCTCCGAACATCAGCATGATCGGATCGCCGGGGATCAAGTGGATCAGCCCGAAGGAGAAGACGGTGATGCCGAAGAATGTCACCAGCACGAGGCCGAGGCGACGGGCGAGGAAGCCGGCCACAGGTTAGACGGGATCCGCCTCTCCCGCTCTGCGGGAGAGGTCGGTTCGCGAAGCGAACCGGGTGGGGGTGCCCCACGGCGCTGCACCCTCACCCGCCGCGCTGTCGCGCGGCGATCTCTCCCGCAGCGCGGGAGAGGTGAATAGCGGTGCCGCTCTTCCGGTTCGTATCAGAATACGCTCAGTCCGCAACGAACTTCTGATAGACCTCCGCCATATCCTCGACCGCCGCAGCATAAAGCCGCTCCCCATGCTCCGGCGAAGAGAGCGACGGATCGGAGCCAATGCGCCCGTCCGGGAACCGGCGGCGGTAGTCGGCGCTGTCGTAGAAGCCGCGGCTCTTCGGTGCTATTTTCGGCGACATCTGCGCGTGCTTGATCGCCTGAGGGAAATAAAACTGCGACAGCGACACCTCGGCCGCGGTGGCGTGGCTGCCATTGGAATCGCCGTACAGCTCATCGGCCAGCTTGCGGGAGCGAAGCCCCTCCGACCAGAACACCATCTTGCAGCGCACTGGCGAAGAATCGCCGCGCAGCGACACCGCCGCATAGACCTCGTCGAACGCAGCCGTTACCGTCGCGACATTGCCGCCATGCCCGTTGATGAACAGGAAGCGTTCGAAGCCGTGGCGCAGCAGTGAGTGCACCACGTCGCCCACCACCGCTATCAGCGTCGATGGGCGCAGCGTGATCGAGCCGGTGAAGCCCAGATGATGCTGCGACATGCCGATGGTGATCGTCGGCGCGACCAGGCAGCCGATCTTGTCGCCGACTCCCTTGGCGATGAACTCGGCATCCAGGTGGTCGGTGCCGATCAGTCCGTTCGGCCCGTGCTGCTCGGTCGAGCCGATCGGGATGATGATGCCGCGGGAGCTGCGGAGGTACTCCTCCACCTCCTGCCAGGTCGAAAGTGCGAGTTGCATGCTTATTTCCCCAAAGAGACGCCGCCGAACGGCTGGCCGCCCAGGAAGTGCAGGCGGAAGCCTTCGACATTCTTGCGCACAGGCACATAGGCCGTCACGTCGGATAGCTGGACCTGCGCCACGTCATCATACAGGACCTGCTGCGCCTCCTCATAGAGCTCCGCCCGTTCGGCCTGATCGGTGACGACGTTCGCCTTCTCCACCGCCGCGTCATAACGGGGGTCGCAGAAATGCCCGGCATTTCCCGGCGCATGACACAGCCGGGCGAGCATGATCTCGCTCGGGTCCGGATAATCCCAGGTGCCACCAAGCATGCCCACATCGGCCTCGCCGGCGCGGGCACGCTTGAGATACTCGCCCCATTCGTAGGTAACGATCTTCGCCTGCACGCCGATCTTCGCCCAGTCGGACTGGATCATCTCGGCCGTGCGTCGCCCGTTCGGCATATAGGCGCGCACCACCGGGACCGCCCACAGGTCGGTTGAGAACCCGTTCGGATAACCAGCCTCGGCGAGCAGCTTCTTCGCGTCTTCGGGATCGTATTTGTATGGCTTCGGCGAGGCGTTATGACCCCACAACGACGGAGGCACCAAGGCCGCTGTGGGTGTGCCGCTCCCTTGGAACACGTCCTTCACAAGGTCGGGCATGTCGATCGCCTCGGCCAGTGCGAGGCGCACTCGCCGATCGTCGAACGGCTTCTTGTCCATCTTGAAATAGATCTCGTTATGGGCGGCGATCACTCCTTGCTCGATCTTGAGGTCCGGATTCTGGCGCATCGCCGGCAGGTCGGCCGGGTTTGGATAGCGGGCAATCTGGCATTCGTTGGTGCGCAGCTTGGCATAACGCACCGAAGGGTCGGGCGTAATCGCGAACACCAGGTTATCGACTTTCGCCGCCCGGTCAGGCTGGCCGCCGTCCTTGCCCCAGAAATCGGGGAACGCACGGAAGCGGACCAGCGAGTCCTTCTGGTACTGCACGAAACTGAACGGTCCGGTGCCGATCAGGTTGCGGTCGAGGTCCTCGGGTTTGCCTGCTTTCTCCAGGCTGGCCGCGTATTCGGCCGACACGATCGAGAAGGATTGTACTGACAACGACGGCAGCAGCGGTGCCAGGGGTGATTTCAGCTTGAGCACCACCGTGTAGTCATCGACCTTGTCGATGGACTGCAGGTTCGGCTGCATCAGATCAATGAACATAGGAAAGTTGCCATCGGCGCTTTTATAGAAAGGATTGGACTTATCGAACATCCGTTGGAAGCTGAACACCACGTCGTCGGCATTCATGTCCCGCGTCGGTTTGAATTCAGCATTCGATTGCCACTTCACGCCGTGACGCAGCTTGAAGGTGTAAGTCAGCCCGTCGGGGGAGATAGTCCAGGATTCCGCCAGTCCCGGAACAAGGTCGGAGCCGCCGATCTTCATCTCCACCAGCCGGTCGCTGACCTGCTCGGTCACGTCGAAGCTGGTATTGGCGGTGCTGAGCTGGGCGTTGACGAAATCGGGACTGGCCTCGGTGCAGACCACCAGCGTATCGGCCCGGGCAGCCACCGCGCCCAGTAGAAGCAGGCTGCCTGCGGCTAATCCGACCTTGGTCATGGCTGGCTCTTTTCCCTTTTGTGTCCCGCCCGAGACTGTGCACGCGCCGGGCACGTGGGACAAGGAGGCGAAATCCGCTTCTCCCGCTTTTGCGGGAGAGGTTGGTTCGGAAAGCGAACCGAGTGAGGGCTTTTCCCGCCGCCCCCCACCCGCCGCGCGCTGCGCGGCGACCCCGGGTCGTAGCCCGGGGGCAGCCTCTCTCCCACAGAGCGGGAGAGGTGAATTTACGAGCCGGCCGGCAGCTTCGCCGGGACAGCCCAAGTTGCCGGCGAGGTGACAAAGACGGCGTGCTTCGCGGCCATGGGGAGGGGACGGCCTGCCGCAATCATCCCAAATGCGATAACCGCGATTTCTACGCAGCGCGTTATTCTGCCGCCTCCCTGTAACAGCGGGCGTAGTGCAGCAGCGCATCGTCGGCCACCGGCTCGATCGGCGTGAAGTCGCGATGCGCAATCCAGTCGGGACGCGTCGGCGTACGGATGTAGTTGGAAACGGCATTCAATGTGAGATACACGATCTTGCGCGGATAGGGCGTGATATTGCCAGCCGAGCCGTGCACCAGATTGCCGTGGAACATCAGCACTCCGCCCGGCCTGCCGGTCGGCGAGACGATGCCGCCTTCATCGACCAGGCGTTGCACCGTTCCATGATCCAGCGTCCAGAGCGGATACGACGTCGTGCTAACATCGTGCATCGCCGCCAGCGTGCCGTGCTTCTGGCTGCGCGGCACCAGCATCAGCGGTCCATTAATCGGCATGACTTCATCGAGGAACACCGAGATGTTCATCGCGCGAGGTTCCGGCATGCCGTCGTCGCGAGCCCAGGTGCCGTAGTCCTGGTGCCACTGCCACACCTCGCCATCGAATGCTGCCTTCGCGTTGATCTTGAACTGGTGCATGTAGAGCTTTTCACCGAAGAGCTGCTCGACCGGGCGGATGAGCCGCGGATGCGCGCCCAGTAGACGGAAACCCTCGTTATAGGTGTGGGCGGCGAATGCGGTGCGCGGCGCGCCGGACTTTTCGCGCCAGATCTCCTTGCGATCGGTCCGGAAGATCGCATCCGCCTCGGTGCGGAGGACCGCCACCTCCTCCACGGAGAACGCGTCGGGCAGGAACAGCCAGCCCTCGGTCTCGAACTGGCGCACCTGCTGGTCGGTGAGTGTCATGCCCCCTCCTCCATTCAGTACCGTCAAGGACTCTCGATCCGTGTCCCGGTTTGTTCCCACAGTCCAGGGTTTAGCACGGCGCCTGCCACCTTGCCGTCCACGACCCGGAAAGCAATGCGCGTCGGGTAGCGCCCCGGCACGTAGAATTCGGTGTCGGATGCCGGGACGACCGCCACCGGTTTGGAGCGGTCGAAAGCGAAGACGCTGGCACCGAGGGCCAGCACCATCAGACGCTCGTGATCGTCGGTCACCCGCAGCCATGCATGCGGAGCGAACCGGTAGATCCCAACGTAGCGTTGCAACGTCGCGTCGGGAACCGTAACCGATGCCGGCGGTTGGAAGGGCGCCTGCTGGGGAACGCTTGCCAGGATCGCGTCCCACATCGTTTCCGAAGCCGCCGTATCCAGATCAATTTGCGGATTCACTAAGTCATCCACCTCGTCCGTACTCGCGGCGAAGAGCGTGTCACCGTCATTATAAGTTGAGAACGGCTGTATCGCCCGTGCCATCGAGGTGTGCACCTGGATCGCCAATCGTTCGAGACCAGCATAGTCGAGCCGCCGATTGGTGACGATCAGGCTAATGGTGGTGTTGCGCGTAGCAAGCTCGCCGGCGGCGGCCGGCGGTTGCCAAGTATCGGCGCGGCTGAGCGGTACATTTGCCATCAGTTCACTTACTTTCGACAGGCTGCCCCAGGACGCGGCGCGATGGCATGAGACGAGATTGCCGTCCCGGTCCGTTATTGCGCCGGAGGCGTTGACGACGACAAACGCAGCAATCTTCACGGCGCCGAGTTGGCGAAATGCTCCGCCCTGCCCAGAATGCGCATTGCAGCCAAAGAAGCCGCCCTGCATCGCCATGCGTCCGGCACCCTGCGCGCCCAGCGGAAACACACCAGGTCGAAGGGTTGCGAGCGCTGCGCGGGCCAGTCTCTTATCCGGATAGATGTCGTTGAGGCGTCGTCCGCCCAGGTCATAGATGATCGCGCCGGTGACCAAAGCTATGTCGCCCGATCTGCCGCTCCGAATGCCCTCATCCTTGAGGCCGGTGGCAACCGCGGTGATCGCCTCTTCGCCATAGGCCGAGCCTCCGGCAAACACCACTGCGTCCCAGGCAGGCCGGGAATAGCCGAGTCGCAGCGCGTCCGTGTTCACTGTGCCGGGTGCACCGCCACGGGAATCAACAACCATGGCGGCGCGACGCGCAAAGCGGATGATGGTCAGACCGGTCGGGCCCGCCTCATAGCTGCCAATGCCCACCTCGATGTCGGGCCAGTCGAAATCCAGAGTGCGGCCGTGGATAGTGGTGTCGGGAACCAGCTCCGATTGATCAGCAGCAGTCGCCGGTGTCCACAACGCTGTCACCGCAGCGAGTACCAGCGCTGTTCCTCTGCCCCACATCGAGGTCAGCCAGCCAGATAGCCGCCATCGACATGCAACTCCGCACCGGTGATGTAGGACGCCTCATCGGACGCCAGAAACAGTGCGGCGTTCGCCACTTCGTCCACCTCCCCGGCGCGGCCCAGCGGCACCCGCTCCAGCATCTTCGCCCGCACTGCCGGATCGGCCGTAGCGCCCGAGGTACGCATCGGCGGCATCAGCCCTGGATGGATCGTGTTCACACGGATATTGTCCCGGCCGAACTGCACGGCGGCCGATTTGGTCATGATCCGCACCGCCCCCTTCGAGGCATTGTACCCGAAATGGATCCGGTGTTGGCCGGCATTGCCGGAGATCGACGAAATATTGACGATCGAACCGCCGCCGGCTTTCTGCATCGCCGGGATCTCGAATTTCATGCCGAGGAAGACCCCTGTGGCATTCACTGCCATGAGCCGATGCCAAGCCTCGGTTTCCATCGTATCGTTCACTTTGCTGCCACTGATGCCGGCATTGTTCACAGCGACGTTCAACTTGCCGAAGCTCGCGACCGTGGCGTCGACGACCGATTTCCAGTTCGCCTCATCGGTCACGTCAAGGCGCAGAAACGTCGCCTCACCGCCGGCGGCGTGAATGCTCTCCGCTACCTGGCGGCCTTCGTCCTCCAACACGTCCGCCACGACCACCTTGGCGCCCTCGCGGCCGAAGCGCCGCGCGGTTGCCGCCCCCATTCCTGACGCCGCACCGGTGATGATCGCCACCTTGCCCGCCAGTCGCATCGCTGCTTCCTCCTGCATATTGGCCACACCTGAACTGCCATGCAGCCCGCCGGCTTGGCTACCGACGGGTATCGTAGCACGATGGGTGAAACCAAAGGAGCCCCTGAAGCCATGGCCCATCGCGGCATGACGTTCGGCATTTTTCTCGCCCCGTTCCACAGGATCGGCGAGAACCCCACACTTGCGATCAACCGCGATCTCGAGCTGCTGGAATGGCTCGACTGGCTCGGCTACGACGAGGCCTGGATCGGCGAGCACCACTCGGCCGGCTGGGAGCTGATCGCGTCGCCGGAGTTGGTAATTGCCGCTGCGGCCGAACGCACCAAGCACATCCGGCTGGGCTCCGGCGTGACCAGCTTGCCGTATCACCATCCGCTGCTGGTTGCGCAATGTTTCGTCCAGCTCGATCACATGACGCGGGGGCGCGCCATGTTGGGGTGCGGACCAGGGGCGCTGACTTCGGACGCGTACATGCTGGGAATCGAGCCGACTACGTTGCGCCCGCGCATGATCGAGTCGCTGGAGGCGATCACGCGGCTGCTACGCTGCGAGGAGCCGGTGACTATGAAGACCGACTGGTTCGAGTTGCAAGAGGCGCGGCTGCATCTGGCGCCCTACACCGATCCCTGCTTCGAGATTGCGGTCGCCAGCACGATCACTCCGTTCGGCATGATCGCCGCCGGGCAGTTCGGGATTGGTGTGTTGTCGATCGGCGCCGGGTTGCCCGGCGGGCCGGAAGCGATGGCAACGCAATGGAAGATCGCAGAAGAAACCGCTGCGAAATACGGCAAGACCATGGACCGCAAACGCTGGCGCATCGTCGTCAACGCGCACATCGCCGAGGACGACGAGCAGGCGCTGCGCGAGGTCACAGCGGGCGAGCGGGTGGAGACGCAGACTTATTTTGAGGACACGCTCGGTCGGCCTCCCGGACGTGCCGACGATCCGCTGCGCGACGGTGTGAAGATGGGTACTACGCTGGTGGGGTCTCCGGAGACCATTACAAAGGGCATCCACCGGCTGCTCGAATACAGCCAGGGTGGCTTCGGCGGCATCCTGTTCCGCGCGCATGAATGGGCCAATCGCGAGCAGACTCTGCGCAGCTACGAGTTGTTCGCCCGCTACGTGATGCCGCAATTCCAGGGATCGCTGGACACCGTCATCGGGTCGAACAAGTTCGTACGCGACAACCGCGCGCGGGTGGTCGGCGGCACAGTCGAAGCTGTGCGGCGGGCGTTCACAGACCACGGGCGCGCGGTGCCGGAGGGCTTCCGCGAACGCACCATCGGGGCGCGCGACGTGGGGGGAAGCTGATGAGCCGGCGGATGCGGCGGTGATCGACGACCTGGGCCGTCCTTAATACAACTGCAGACCGGGAGGACCCGCCATGACCACTGTGGTGATCACCGGCGCCGGCGGCAACATCGGCACCAAGCTCCGCCGCCATTTCGAAGGCCTCGGCTGGAGCCTTCGTCTGCTCGACGCCCGCGCCGCTGACCCGGCGATCCGCCGGGCCGACCTCGCCGTCTGGGACGAAGTTTGGGTGCGGGAGTTCCGCGATGCCGATGCGGTGATCCATCTCGCTGCCGACCCCAGCCCGAAGGCGAGTTGGGAGAATATCGTCCACCTCAATTTTGATCTCACGCTGAATGTCTTCGAGGCCGCCGCCCGCCAGGGCGCCCGAAGACTGATCTTCGCCAGCTCCAACTGGGCGGTTGCCGGACATCGCTTCGAAGACTGGCCACTCACTCCGGAAACGCCGCCCTATCCGGTGAACGCTTATGGCGTCTCCAAGTTGGTGGGCGAACGCCTGGGCCGTTCGTACAGCGAGCGCTGGCCGCTGTCCGTCATCTGCTTCCGCATTGGCTATTGCCAACGCGGCGAGAACCGACCCGGCGCACAGATGGGCTGGGGCCTTTGGGGCCAGCGCATGTGGCTCTCCGACCGCGACCTCTGTCAGGGCTTCGAGAAAGCGGTCACCGCGCCCGCCACGCTGCGCTTCGCCGTGCTCAACCTGATGTCCCGGAATGACGGCATGCGGTGGGACCTAGAGCCGACCCGCGCAGCCATAGGGTACGTCCCGCTTGACCGGGCAACACCCGAGGACAGCGAAGAGCAACGCGCCCATACCGAAACGGCGCGCCACGCCCGCCGGCTGGTCGAGGCAACGGAGGCTTTCATTCAGGACCAACGATGGTGATCGAGGCGGTTTGCGCCCTCGATGCCCGGGCGCAACTCGGGGAGGGTGCTGTCTGGTGTGACCGCGCCCACGTTCTGTGGTGGGTCGGTATCGACGCCCCTGCCCTGCACCGCTTCGATCCCGAAACTGGCGCCGACCGCGCCTGGCCTATGCCGGAAAGCATTGGCTGCCTCGCCCTCGGCTCGAGCCGGTCCGTGGTGGTGGCGCTCGCCTCCGGCCTCGCCTGGTTCGATCCGGAGACTGAACGGCTCGACCGTTTCCTGGAGATCGAGGCAAACGAGCCGGACACTAGGCTGAACGACGGGCGTTGCGACCGCCAGGGTCGGTTCTGGGTGGGTTCGATGGCGCGCGATGCGGCGGGCGCCCGCGGCCGGCTGTACCGCTGCGAGGCTACCCGCGCCACGCCGATGCTGTCTGGCATTCAGGTACCGAACTCGCTCGCTTTCAGCCCTGATGGCCGCACGCTGTATTTCGCCGACACCCCTACCCGAACGATTCGCGCCTTCGACCTTGACCCAACCACCGGCAGGCTGAGCAGTGAGCGCGACTTCGCCACCATCCCGCCGTTTGACGGCCTGCCGGACGGCGCCACGATTGATTCCAATGGCGGGCTCTGGGTCGCCCAGTGGGATGGCGGCCGCATCTCCCGCTTCCGCCCGGATGGCCGCCTCGATCGCAGCATCCGGCTGCCGGTGCCACGCCCGACCTGCCTTGCCTTCGGCGGCGCGGATCTGGGGACGCTGTTCGTGACTTCGGCTCGAGCCGGCCTGGACACCGAAGCGCTGGGTCGTGCGCCGCTGTCGGGCGGTGTCTTCAGTCTGCGGCCAGGGGTACGCGGCCTACCGGAGCCGCGTTTCCGGCAAGGGCAATAATCCTACTGAGTCGCAAACCGGACGGGCTGACGGCCTGATTTAGCCCTTGCTGCGACGCGGTCGCGCTATGGTACGGGTGAAGATTCGAACCGCTCGGGGAGGGCGGCATGGATCTTCGCGATCGGTCTGGCACGGAAGCCCGGTTCAGAGCCTACGCGGCGGATTTGGCCTCGGTGCTCGGCCATGCCGACCGGGTCGCACCGTTTCAAGACTACTGCATCGGCTTGATCTCGACCGAGGGCCGCAAGAGCGTCGAACCGCTGGCGGCGGTGACCGCACCAGAGCGGACCGCGGCCCAGCACCAGTCGCTGCTGCATCTGGTGGCGCAAGCCCCATGGTCGGACCAGGCGATGCTGACCCGGGTGCGCGAGTTGGTGCTGCCATCCATCACCGGCGATGAGCCGATCCAGGCCTGGATCATCGACGACACGGCGTTCCCCAAGAAGGGCCACCACTCGGTCGGCGTGGCGCGGCAATACTGCGGGCAGCTTGGCAAGCAGGAGAACTGCCAGGTGGCGGTGAGCCTCTCGGTGGCCACCCACCAGGCCAGCCTGCCGGTCGCCTATCGATTGTATCTGCCGCAGGACTGGGCTGACGACCCGGTGCGGCGGATCACCGCGGGCGTGCCGGCGGAGGTTACGTTCCAGACCAAGCCGGAGATCGCGCTGCGGCAAATGCGCCAAGCCCACGCTGATGGCCTGCCGGCGGCAGTGGCGCTGATGGACCCAGCCTATGGCAACAACGCTACGCTGCGTGGCGGGATCAGCGAACTCGGACAGCCCTACGTGGCCGGCATCCTACCCACCACAGCAGTCTGGCGGCCGGGCGAGGCAGCAGTGCCAGCCCCGGCATGGTCGGGCCGCGGCCGGCCGCCCAAACGGCCGCGCCGTGATGATGCGCATCAGCCGGTCTCGGCCAAGCAGCTGGCGATCGAGCTGGCCGCCGACGCCTGGCAGCCGATCACCTGGCGAGAGGGCAGCAACACGGCACTGAGCTCACGCTTTGCCCGCCTGCGGGTGCGTCCGGCACACGATGATACCAAACGCAACGAACCTGCGGCGGAAGAGTGGCTGCTGATCGAGTGGCCAGAGGGCGCGAGCGAACCGGACCATTACTGGCTTTCCACGCTGCCGTCGGACATCACGTTCGAGCGGATGGTGGATCTCACCAAGCTGCGCTGGCGGATCGAACGCGACTATCTGGATCTGAAGCAGGAGGTCGGGCTCGGCCATTACGAAGGCCGCGGCTGGCGGGGCTTTCACCATCACGCAAGCCTATGCATTGCGGCCTACGGATTCCTGGTCTCCGAGAAGGCGACAATTCCCCCCTCAGGACTTGCCCGCGCCTGGCGCGGCCAGCGACCTGCCGTTCCCGCAGGTTACCGACCCAGAGGAGCTGCCGCTGCGTTCGCAGCGTCATGTGCCGAACTCGATTGCGACGCTGCGCATCCGTCTCGCACGTACCTTCGTCCATGCACTGCCGCGATGTCCCTGCTGCGGGCATAGGCGCCAGCCCTTAAGCGCGGCATGATGAGTGACGCAGTAGGAATAAGATCCCGACGCAGGCGGGCCACCACTCCGCTCCAGTCGCGTGGGTGCTCCTGCCGGTAAAGGAGCATCGTTGGGTACCAAGGGCTGTCGTCGCGCCCGTGCAACCAGCGCCAGCATCCGTCGAACCGCGATAACATCCAGACCGGCCGGCCCAGCACTCCGGCCAGATGAGCGACCGAGGTATCGACCGAGATCACGAGGTCCAAGTGGCAGACGATTGCCGCCGTGTCGGCAAAATCCGTCACCGCCGGCATCGGGTCCAGCACGTTGAGGCCGGCGGGCGCGTCCCGAAGCTCGTCTGCGGGTTCCCCCTTCTGAAGACTGACGAATTGCACCCCGCTTATGCGGGCAAGCGGCGCCAGCTCTGCCAAACGCAGTGATCGCCGCTGATCGATCAACCGTGCGCCGGCATCCGTGACGTGACGGGCCCCCGCCCAACAGAGGCCGACGCGCAGCGCGCCGGTATCGGGAAGCCGTTGCCTCCACGCGGCGACCAACGCCGGATCGGGATGCAGGTACGGCGTTGCCGCCGGGATCGTTTCAAGAGTGGTGCCCAACAGCAGCGGCAGGCTCATCAGCGAACACTGCACGTCGAATTGCACAGACTGCTCCGACCCAGTCTCACCGGTAGGCACGACCTCCGCGATGCCGGGCAGGCCCTGGCACAGCCGCACCAGCGCGGCATGAACCTCCAACACGATGCGGCCGCCAGTGGCACCCACCAGGGGGACGTAGCGAAGGAATTGCAGGGTGTCGCCCAACCCCTGCTCGGCGTGCAGCAGGATGGTCCGACTACCCAGCGCATCTCCCTTCCACCATGACCCGTGCTTTCGCCGGCTCACGCGCATCCACCGCCATTCGTATTCGCGCCAGCCGCGCGAGAAATCCCCGGCGGCGAGCAGAGCGAGGGCACGGTTGAACCGTAGCTCGGCGTCCCCTGGGGCAGCTGCGATGGCACGCTCATGCAAGTCCAGCGCCTCCGCTAGCCGGCCGAGCGCGCGAAGGGTGTTGCCGAGGCTGCTCAGCCAGCCGGGATGGTCCGGGACAGCGCGCAAGGCCTGCCGATAGAGCGCCTCTGCCAATTCATAGAATGCGAGGTCGTGCAGCACGTTGGCGAGGCATCCCGCCGCCTCCGGTAGATCCGGAAGCAGGCGCAGCCCTGCCTCGGCCGCCCAGCGCGCCTGATCGAGCAGCCCGAGCCGGCGCAAGGTGTCCGCCAGGTTGAGATAAGCGGCGCCGAACGCCGGGGTGAGCCGCAGGCAGGCTAGGTAGGATTTCGATCGCCTCGACCGGCCGCCCGGTGCTGAGTAGTGCATTGCCAAGATTGTAGTGTGTCCCGGCATGGTCCGGTGCTGTGGCGAGACATTCCCGGAATGCCTCGATCGCCGCTTCGGTTCGTCCGCAGGCCTGGAGTGTATTACTAGCACGGCGGGATCGGCATTGGTCGTGGCGTCCACGCTTGCCCTCGTTGTTCATATTGAACAACGCAGCCTCGCATTGGAGCGTTGCGGGGGGGTTAAGAACGGTGCAGTGTTTGGCGGCGGTCGATGTGTTGGTCCCGGTTGTCCCAAGGTGCGGCGTGACTTGGGTGCGCCAGCAGAGCGCAATTCCGATCTCAGCGATCTCTGCGCCCTCGGTGATCTCTGTATAGATTCTGAACTTGCGAATGATATGACATCAAGCAGTTCATGCCTGCTCGTACAAGCTGCTTGCGCAGGAATGCCGAGGGAGAGGCGCTATATAATGGCACTAGACCGATCTGTGCGAGCTTGGTCCAGCACCTCGGGGAGTGCAATCGGCGCCCGTGTCCCTGATGCTCCGTTTTCGCCTGGGGTTGACAGAACTTTCCGAAAAGTTACGGTCAGGATCTTCGTTCCCCGGGATAATTTCTAGATCAGGTAACAATCTCCTCTGCACGATAGCCTTGCGCGAAAAGGACCGCGCGAAGCGTACCGTGATCGACCCGCGCGCGCGCCTCTGCCGCGACGATCGGCTTGGCATGGAAGGCAACGCCCAAGCCGGCGGCGCGCAGCATCGCCAGATCGTTGGCGCCATCGCCGATCGCCAATGTGTCGGACAGGGGGATCTGCCGCTCGGCCGCCAGCGTCAGCAGCGTCTGCAGTTTGGCATCGCGGTCCAGTATCGGCTCGGCGACAGCCCCGGTGAGCGCCGCGCCGTCGTGCAGCAACTCGTTGGCGCGGTGAATCTCGAAGCCGACCAGTTCGCCTACGCGGCTGGTGAAGAACGTGAAGCCACCGGATACCAGCGCCGTCACCGCGCCGTTCGCACGCATCGTCGCGACCAATTCGGCGGCACCTGCTGTCAGACGAATGCGCCGCCACGTCTGTTCGAGTGCCTCCAGCCGCAAGCCTCGCAGCATGGCCACTCGCTCGCGCAGTGCGTCGGCAAAATCGATCTCGCCATTCATGCTGCGTCGCGTGATCTCGGCGATCCGGTCCTTCAGGCCGGCAAAATCGGCGAGCTCGTCCAACGTCTCGCCGGTGACGATAGTGCTGTCCATGTCAGCGATCAGCAGCCGCTTGCGGCGAAGCGCAACTGGCACGGGAATGGCGTCGATTGCGGCACCGTCCAGCGCCGCCCGGACTGCGTCCATGTCGGGCGGCGCGGGCAGCAGAATGTCGGCCGCTTCGCCCGGCGACAGAACGAACAGCATGCCGCCGCCGGCCGCCTCGCGGACACGGGCGATGATCGCGTCCGTCAGCGACGTCACGGTGCGATCGGCAACCAGCGTCAGCACGTGAGGCATGGACTGGGTCGCGGCAACAGCGTCAGCGAAGGACAAGGCGAAGACGGTATTCACCACCGCCCCAGCTTGTGCCGACGACCAGCAAGTACGCACCGCTGCGGGGTAGCATACCGGACCAATGCGTCGCATCGGCGCCCTCGGCCGCGCCGGGCAGCGCTCGGCCGGCGACCTCGACGCTGTCTTCAGCTCGGCGGATGTGCCATGGCGGCTGGTAAAGCTGCACCACAATATTGGTCTCGGCTCGGCCGGGCTGCGAGATCGACAGACGCTGGCCAGCCCGCGCGGCAATGGTGAAGCAGTCGCGATCGCCCCGCGGCACGCCGCCGGAAATCTCGGCGGACAAGGCGCTCGCGTTGCCGTCGGTCGGTGCAAGCCTCACCTGGGCCGGCGCATCGCAAGATGCCGCCGCGCCGCCGGCGATCAGGCAGCCTGCTGCCGCGACCAGCAGACCGGGATGGATCAACCAGTACCTCCCGACCGCAGTGCAGCCCAGGTCGCCGGATCCACCACCCCGTCCGCCGTCAGGCCTTTACCGGTCTGGAACCGGACCACAGCCCCCTGGGTCGCCGGGCCGAACACGCCATCGACGGTTAACTGGGGATCGAGCGCGTGGAGCAGGGTCTGCAATGCCAACACGCCCGCGCCGCTGCTCCCTTGGCGCAACACCGGCGTCGGATCGCTCGGTGTGCCCATGGCGTCCGGGCCAATTGCCGCTTTTGCCTTGGCGAGATACGCCCTACGGCTGTCCAGCCCGTTCAACCCGCCATTGATGCGGCGCGTGATGGTGACGATGTCGTCCCGGTCGGCAGGGTCGTTGAGCGTCCCGCGCTTCCAGAACTCGCAAGCGATCAGCAGCGAGATTTTCGGATCGGCAGCGAGCACCGGGTCGCCGACCAGATCGAGATGCAGGATATCGCCATACAGCTTGTAGTTGGCCCGTCCGGTGAGCTGGAACAGGCCACGCCCCTTGAAGCGCGGCCCGTCACCGGGCTGCGTATTGCCGAGATCGGCGCGGCCTTCGTACGCAGCTCCGCTGGCGTATTCCTCGGTGGTGCAGAACCCGTCCAACTCATGGCAGGCCTGCGCCAGAAAATGCGCAGCGCGCAAAGCCGTGTCGATCGCGTATCCGGTGCAGCTTGTTTCCAGCGCGGCGCCGACAGCGTCGATGATCGCCGCCTGGTTGGTGGCCTTCGTCCCGCTGACAACCGGGGCGATGCGGCGCAGAATATCAGCGCTGAGGGTGATCATGCTGCTGTCTCCTTTAAGGCGGTTGCTATGGTCACCGAAAAGAGGCGGCCCGACTTTGGTCTGCTATTAGAGCGATTAGCGGAGACCATATATTCATCTCACCGAAAAACTGACAGAAGAGCCACGAGAGGCTTCAAGCTTGCTACGACATCTTTGCTGAAAAGGTCTTGCTCAGACAACTCTATATTGACAACGCCATGCAACCTTCTCATGTCGCATACGAGTATAGAGGCTATAGATGCAATCTGATGAAAATGGGGATGCTTATAGAACTCCCTGATTTCGTTGCCAACCAGCTTTGAAACCTCGTCTTTGAACTTGATATTCTGTAGATTCATCATTGAGAAATCCTGATTTAGCACCGCCTCCGGTGGTCCGGGAAGTACAAACTCGGGAACGACCGCAATCGGTAGCACGACCTCTCGGTTTAGACGCACGCTGCCGCGCTTGAGTTCTAGATATCCTGAATAGCGGCCTGGCATCCCAGACGTAAAGAGCGCCTTCTGTATCAGAGCGTCATCTGCCTCGCCGGATGGAATAAAAGCCATATAGCTGCTACGTAGATTGGCCGCTCTATTCGTGGCTGCTGCCGCCATGGCGCAAATTGCCTTCAACACTGAGTCCATCAACTCTCCTTCTGGTATCTTCCGTTGGCTCCCGCATTGCTGAAGGGTGTTGTAGACGCATTCTGCGGCGGCAAGATTTGCGTTGAGAATTAGTTCACGCCGACGCTCACCTTTTGCTTGCTCTAGCTCACGGTCGCGGGCGACCCTTACGTTGGCAGCTTCGGCAGCTTCGGCTCTTGCCTTATCCCATCTCTCGTCGAACCGTGCTTTACCGTAAGTGAGATATTCACGCCGGAACAAGCCTGGGTCGAGCTGCTGATCCGATGGAAGCCGTGTGTTAAATGCTTGCACAGACAGCGTGATTGAATGCGCCATCCAGCCGATTGAGGCCAGAACGCCGGCCAAAGCACCAACGCCGTAGCCAACGAAGGGCCACAACAGGGGGAAGTCATCTGGTAGGCCGATCCGCTTCGGATCAGCGAGGTACATCACGAAGAAGCCGGACAGCAGCCAGCCTAGGTTCTTTATGCGGGGCGCCTGGTTCAATGCGGTGGTACTGACGGGCTGGGCAAAGCCATTGAGTCCTAGCACCGCTCCCGCGACTGCACCAATCAGTGTTGCTAAGACGGAAAAAGCGATGACGCTCATTTTCATCGAAAGGTCAGCCGTTCTCCGTAACTTTCCGGCAAGCTCCTACACTAGGGTGGGAGTTGGCCAAGCAGGACATTGCCGATCGGACTGAGCGGCCTGTGCCCTTCCGAGCCGCGCTCGTGGCCAGGAGGCGCGCGCTCCAAGACTGGCCCAGGTCCCGTGCGCGATCGCGAGACGTCTGCTATGGCACGGAACAGGGCGTTGCTGAATATCGGCATTCGAGTTTGACGTGGCAGATGGCCCCGGTTGGAAAGGTTGCTCTCGGACAGGCTCGCGTGGGCCGATGGCCACCGGACCATTAGCGATGTTATCGCCCAACAAGCTGTACGCGCAATCCGGAGTGCGCCGGCGGGCGCCCACGGACGAAAGCTCCGCTTTGATCGTTGCCGGTCCGACGGCGAGCGGCAAGTCAGCGCTGGCCCTGGCGATCGCGCAGCACCTCGGCGGCACCATTATCAACGCTGATTCGATGCAGGTCTATCGCGAACTTCCTGTGCTGACCGCCAGGCCGACACTGCAGGAGGAGGCGCTCGCACCACACGCGCTCTACGGTGTGCGCAGCGCCGCCGAGCCGGGTAACGCAGGCTGGTGGCGGACGGCGGCGCTGGAGGCGATGGAGGTGGCGAAACAAGCCGGGCGGCTGCCGATCCTGTGCGGCGGCACCGGTCTTTACCTCGCTGCGTTGACCGGGGGGTTAGCAGAAATACCTGAACCTGGTGCCGACGCCCGGGCTGAGGCGCGAGCACTGCTCACTGACCTTGGGCCGCACGGTCTGCATGCGCGGCTCGCGGTAGTCGATCCCCACACGGCCGCGCGCCTGCGTCCCGCCGACGCCCAACGGATCGCCCGCGCCTGGGAAGTCTGGCGCGGCACCGGCAGGGGCCTCGCCGCATGGCAGGCAGAGCCGGCGACGCGGCCGATTGGCTGGCGGTTTGCCGCAATCCTCGTGGCCCCGCCTCGCCCGGCGCTCCGCGCCGCAATCGCCGCTCGGTTCGAGGCAATGCTCGCTGCCGGCGCATTGACGGAAGTCCGCGACCTGCTGGGCCTGCACCTCGATCCCGCAGTACCGGCGATGCGTGCCCAGGGCGTGCCCGAACTGGCGGCGCATCTCAGGGGCGAGACCTCACTGGCGGTGGCGGCACAGCGAGCGGTACTGGCCACTGGGCGTTACAGCAAGCGGCAGGCCACGTGGTTCCGGCATCACGCGCTGGCCCCAGAGGGCCGGACGCATACGATCCATGCGCGGATCGCAGGTCCAGGGCAATTTTTGGAAAGAAATATGGGTGAAATCTTTGACTTTATTCGTGCCATGGGTTGACGCAGTGCACCATGCGCCGTATGCGTGCCGTTCGGCGGATTTCGTCCCACATCCAGGCGGCACGCCGATGTTTGTTAATTCGTTGGGGAGCCAGCCAATGCGGGCCGAGTTGAGCCAGTCCGGGGCGGAGATCTTGTTACGCGCCTTGAAGGACCAGGGCGTCGACGTTATTTTCGGCTATCCCGGGGGCGCTGTCCTGCCGATCTACGACGCGATCTTCAATCAGAACGCGATCCGCCACATCCTGGTCCGCCACGAGCAGGGCGCCGTGCATGCCGCCGAGGGCTACGCACGCTCGACCGGCAAGGTCGGCGTTGTGCTGGTCACCTCCGGACCGGGCGCCACCAACGCAGTGACCGGACTGGTCGATGCGCTGATGGACTCGATCCCCGTGGTGTGTCTGACCGGCCAAGTGCCGACTCATCTCATTGGCAACGACGCGTTCCAGGAGGCGGACACCACCGGCATCACGCGGCCAGCCACCAAGCACAACTACCTGGTCAAGCGTCCGGAAGACCTGGCGCGCACGGTGCACGAGGCATTCTACGTTGCCCGCTCTGGCCGGCCCGGCCCGGTGGTGGTCGACCTGCCGAAGGACATCGTGATCGGTCCCGCGCCGTACTCGCCTCCGACCGCCGGGCACCCGAGCTATCGGCCGCAGATCGAGCCCGATCCGACGCCGATCGCCCGCGCAGCGGCGCTGCTGAAGCAGGCCAAGCGGCCGGTAATCTACACCGGCGGCGGCGTCATCAATGCTGGCCCGGCGGCCTCGGCGGCACTGACGCGCTTCGTGCGGACCAGCGGATTTCCCTGCACCAGCACGCTGATGGGGCTGGGCGCGTTCCCATCCAGCGATCCACAGTTCCTTGGCATGCTGGGGATGCACGGCACGTACGAAGCCAATCTGGCGATGCATGGTTGCGACGTGCTGCTGGCGATTGGAGCGCGGTTCGACGACCGGGTGACAGGGCGGCTGAACGCGTTCTGTCCGGACGCCACAAAGATCCACGCTGACATCGACCCGTCGAGTATCAACAAGAACGTGCCGGTCGAAGTATCCATCGTCGGCGATGCCGGCCGCGTGCTGGCGGCGCTGCTGGACGCCTGGGACCTCGACGCGACGAAGCCTGACACCAAAGCGCTGACCGAGTGGTGGCGGCAGATCGATGCCTGGCGGGCCAAGCAGAGCCTACGCTTCACGCAAGACATGACCCCCGGCGCGGTGATCAAGCCTCAACACGCGATCCGGCGCCTCTATGAGCTGACGCGCGACGTGGGGAAGGAGATTTTCATCACCACCGAGGTCGGCCAACATCAGATGTGGGCCGCGCAACATTTCGGCTTCGAGCAGCCGAATCACTGGATGACCTCGGGCGGGCTGGGTACGATGGGCTATGGGTTGCCGGCGGCGATGGGGGTGCAAGTCGCGCATCCCGATGCTCTGGTGATCGATATCGCCGGCGAGGCGTCGATATTGATGAATATCCAGGAGATGGGCACGCTGGCACAGTACCGGTTGCCGGTGAAAGTGTTCATCCTGAACAACCAGTACATGGGGATGGTGCGGCAGTGGCAGGAGCTGCTGCATGGCGGGCGCTATTCCGAAAGCTACTCCGCCGCGCTACCGGATTTCGTCAAGCTGGCCGATGCATTCCATGCGGTGGGGCTGCGTGCCGGAAGCGTCGATCAGCTCGACGATGTGATCCGGGAGATGCTGGCGACTGACCGTGCGGTGATCGCCGACATCGCGGTCGATCCAAAGGAGAACTGTTTCCCGATGATCCCGTCGGGTGCGGCGCATAACGAGATGATCCTGGGTTCGGAGCAGGAGGACGAAGCGGCCGGCATCACTGATGAAGGGCTGGTGCTGGTGTGATGGCGCTCGCCGGTCGCACGCCCCTGTCCACCTCTCCCGCTCTGCGGGAGAGGTCGCCCGCGAAGCGGGCGGGTGAGGGTCGTCGCGCATCCGGGTGGACCCTCACCCGGCGCGCTCCCGCGCGCCGACCTCTCCCGCAGAGCGGGAGAGGTGGATATTGAGCCGCCCGTGCCTCCCGATCCCACTCTGCGACGCGCCACGATCTCCGTCCTGGTGGATAACGAGGCGGGCGTGCTGGCGCGCGTCATCGGCCTGTTTTCGGGGCGGGGCTATAACATCGACAGCCTGACCGTTGCGCCAGTGGATGACGCGCGCGGCTGGTCGCGGATCAATGTCGTTACATCTGGTACCGACATGGTGATCGAGCAGATCAAGGCGCAGCTCGATCGACTGGTGCCCGTGCACCGGGTCGCCGACCTGACGCTGGAAGGACCGCACGTCGCCCGCGAGATGGCGCTGATCAAGGTGGTTGGCCGGGGCGATCACCGCGCCGAGGCGCTGCGGCTGGCGGACGCCTTCCGCGCCCGCGTGGTCGATGCCACTACCGAGAGCTTCGTATTCGAGATGACCGGCAGCACCGAAAAACTGGACGCCTTCCTCGAGCTGATGCGTCCGCTGGGCTTGGCCGAGGTGTCACGTACCGGTGTGGCGGCGATTGCCCGAGGGACACGGACGATCTAAATCGAATACACGGGAGGAACCCGACTGATGCGTGTTTATTACGACCGCGACGCCGACGTGAACCTGATCAAGGGCAAGCGCGTCGCCATCATCGGCTACGGCAGCCAGGGCCACGCCCATGCCAACAACCTGAAGGACAGCGGGGTCGCCGAAGTCGCTGTCGGGCTGCGGCCGAGTTCGGCCGGTGTGAAGAAAGCGGAAGCCGCCGGACTGCGAGTGATGGAGCCGGCCGAATGCGCGAAATGGGCCGATGTGGCCATGGTGCTGACGCCCGATGAAGGCCAGGGCGAGCTCTACCGCGACAAGCTTGCGCCCCACATGAAGCCAGGCGCGGCGTTGGCTTTCGCGCACGGGCTCAACATCCATTTCAACCTGATCGAGCCACGAGCCGACATCGACGTCTTCATGATCGCACCGAAAGGGCCCGGCCATACAGTGCGAAGCGAGTACCAACGCGGCGGCGGCGTGCCGTGCCTGGTCGCGGTGGCCCAGAACCCGTCGGGCAATGCGCTGGAGATCGCGCTTTCCTATGCGTCGGCCATCGGCGGCGGCCGGGCGGGAATCATCGAGACCACCTTCAAGGAGGAATGCGAGACCGACCTGTTCGGCGAGCAGACAGTGCTGTGCGGCGGGCTCGTCGAGCTGATGAAGGCCGGCTACGAGACGCTGGTGGAGGCCGGCTATGCGCCGGAGATGGCGTATTTCGAATGCGTGCACGAAGTGAAGCTGATCGTCGATCTGATCTATGAAGGCGGCATCGCCAACATGAACTACTCGGTCAGCAATACCGCGGAATATGGCGAGTATGTCTCTGGGCCGCGTATCGTCACGGAAGAGACGCGCAAGGAGATGAAGCGCGTGCTCGCCGATATCCAGTCTGGCCGGTTCGCGCGCGACTGGATGCTGGAGAACCGGGTGAATCAGACCAGCTTCAAGGCGATGCGCGCGCGCATGGGCGAACACCCGATCGAGCAGATCGGCACCAAGCTGCGCGCGATGATGCCGTGGATCGCCAAGAACGCGTTGGTCGATAAGTCGCGCAACTGACAGCTGGGCCGAGCAGACCATTGAGATCGAGCCGATCTCGGTACCAAAAGAACTGGCCGATCGAGGCTACACAGATCAGAAAGAGGGTGCCGATGTCGCTGAATTGGACAGAGCCATCGATCTTTACCAGCGCGAGCTCGAGCTGGACCCTGACAGTGCAGTCATCCATATCGACATAGGTGAAGCCTTATCTGCAGAACACAACGTCGATGGCGCCGCCGGGGAGTACCGTAAGGCCATAGAGCTCGATCCCCGTCTTCGGCAGGGCCACATCGATCTCGGTGCGCTTCTGGATGAGCAGCACAAATTCGATGCTGCTGCCGCCGAATACCGTCGGGCCATCGAACGGGATCCGCTCGACGCCAACGCGCACAGCTCACTGGGTGATGTCCTCCGCGAGCAGGGTCAGCGTGACGAGGCTCTCGCCGAGATCAGAAGGGCCCTCGCACTCGATCCTCAGCTTGCCGTCGGGCACAACGGACTGGGCAACATCTTCTTTGATCAGGGCGAACGTGACGCCGCGCTGACAGAATATCGCAGAGCCATAACGATCGACCCGACGCTGGCTGTCGCTCAGGGCAATATTCATTACTGCGGCACCGCGCCGAGCTCGCCCGCTCCGCGCAATCCTCAGCGCCCTCTGCGTCTCTGCGGTTCGACTTCCTTCCAAATGAAACGCCAAGCCGCAGAGGGTGCCCAGGACTAGAAAATCCCCTCCAGCCAACCCCGCGGCTTAGGCTGGATGATCGGCGTCTCGCCCGATTCGGGACTCTGCCCGAGAGCAGCGTTCTGCCGGAGCCGCTGCGCTTCCTTGGTCGGATCGACGACGATCCCCGGCTGCGGCGTCGGGCGCCAGAACATCAGCCGGTCGGCAAAGCTCTCGCCGGGATTGTTGAGCGAGCGATCCTGCGCGATCTCGGCGCGGATATTGGCCGGCGCCGGCGGCCCTGCCGCGGCCAGCAGCGCCTGCTGGCCGGGACTCATCGCGCCGGTCTGAGGCGTCAGCGTAGTCTGCGGGATCAACGCCTGCTCCGCCTGCTGGCGATCCGACACGTCCTGCGGCCGCGGGGCGCCGGGCTGTGGCGGACGGATCGAGTAGTCGGGCGGCATGGCGAGCGGCGCCTGGGTGGTGACGGTGAACTCATCAGGCGCGTCCCGGCTCAGCCCAAAGGTGCGCGACAGCGTGTCGCCGACGCCGCCGCAGCCGGTCAACGCGATGGCGGCGCACCCGAGCAGCAGGGAGCACGTCAGACGTTGTGGCAAGGTGGGGGGAGAACGCAACATGCGAAACGCTTAGCGCCGCTGCGGCCGGTTTCGCAAGCCCGTCATCCGGTCGTCGGACGATCCGCCTCGCGCTTGGCAAGCTCCCCGCCTCTGTCCTCACGCCGCCCCCATTGGCTGCCGATGACCAGCGCGGCGACCCCACACACAATGGCCGCGTCGGCGAGGTTGAACACAGGCCAGGACCAGATACCGACATGCGCACGGATGAAATCCACCACCGCGCCGAAGCGCGCCCGGTCGATCACATTCCCCACCGCGCCGCCGGCGATGGCGCCCAGCGCGATCGCGGTCAGCCGCGACTCGGCGCGGTGCAGCCACCACCCGAGCACCGCGACCACGCAGAGGGCGAGCACAGCCAGGACCGCGCTGCTCCACGCCCCTAGCCCGGCGAGCAGGCCGAAGGTGACGCCCCGGTTCCAGACCATCGTCAGGTCAAGCACCGGCAGCAGCCGCACTTGCCCGCGCACCGGCAGGCGGAGCACGTCGAGAATCCACCATTTGCTCGCCTGATCGGCGGCGAGCACCGCCAGGCCGACCAGCAGGCCGAGCCTAGTATGGCGACCGCGCACCGCCGGAGCGCTCATTCGGCGGCAGCCCGGCATACCAGCCCGGAGTCGACCGCGTCCGCACAACGGGCGCAGAGCGTGGGATGACCGGGCTGCTGCCCCACTTCGGGCAGCACGCGCCAGCAGCGGGCGCATTTGCTGCCCTCGGCGAGCGGGATCGTGGCTGGAGGCTCGCCGGCGTCGAGCTCCGTTTGCACTGCCGATACGATGGCGATCTCGGCCCATTCTTCCGGCGACAGCAGCGTCGCGTTCTCGGCGCTCAACGGAAGCGTCACCGCCGCCTGCAGAGACGAGCCAATCATGCCAGCCCGGCGCGCCTCTTCCAGCGGCACCGTGACGCGCCGACGTACTTCGCGGATCCGCTCCCATTTCGCCGCCAGAGCGTCGTCCCGCCACGCCGCCGATAACGTAGGAAACAGTTGCAAATGCACGCTGTCCTGCTCGCCGAAGCGGGCGCACCACGCTTCCTCCGCAGTGAAGCAGAGCACCGGGGCAAGCCACGTCGTGAGGCAGCGATGCAGGTGATCGAGCACCGTGCGGGCAGCGCGCCGGCGCGCGCTGTCCGGCCGGTCGCAATAGATCGCATCCTTGCGGATATCGAAATAGAAGGCGGAGAGATCGGTGGCACAGAAATTGTGCAGCTCGGGATAGACGCCGGTCCAGTCATAGCTATGCACCGCCGCGCGGATACGCCGATCGAGCTCGGCCAGCCGGTGCAGCACCCACCGCTCCAGCTCCGGCATCTCCGCGACCGGCACGCGCTCGGCCTCAGCAAAGCCGGCGAGCGAGCCGAGCAGCCAGCGCAGCGTGTTGCGCAGCCGGCGATACAGCTCCGCTTGCTGCTTCAGGATCTCCGGGCCGATACGCAGATCGTCGGCAGTATCAGACATCGCCACCCAGAGGCGCAGGATGTCCGCACCGTATCGGTCTGCCACCTCCTGCGGGGCAATGACGTTGCCGAGCGATTTCGACATCTTGCGGCCCTGCTCGTCCAATACGAAGCCGTGCGTCAGCACCGCGTTGAACGGGGCGCGACCGCGCGTGCCGACGGCTTCCAGGAGCGAGCTCTGAAACCACCCGCGATGCTGGTCGGAGCCTTCCAGATAGAGGTCGGCGGGCCACGGTAGCCCACGCGCTTCCAGCACGAAGGCGTGGGTCGAGCCGGACTCGAACCACACTTCGACGATGTCCTTCACCTGCTCATAGTCGTCCGGGTTCCTCTCCTTGCCGAGGAAGCGCGAAGGCGGCGAGGCGAACCACGCATCCGACCCTTCGACCGTGAATGCCTCGACGATGCGGGCGACCACCGCCGGGTCACGGAGCGGCTCGCCACTCCGCTTTTCGACGAAGATCGGCAGCGGCACGCCCCAGGCGCGCTGGCGGCTGATGCACCAGTCCGGTCGCGCGACGACCATACCAGCCAGGCGGTTGCGTCCGGATTCCGGAACGAACACCGTCTTGGCGATCGCCTCCAGAGCCCTCTCGCGGATGCGCTGCGGCTCCCCGTCCATGCGGATGAACCATTGCGGCGTGGCGCGAAAGATGAGCGGTGCCTTGGAACGCCAGGAATGCGGATAGGAATGCACCAGCTTGCCACGCGCGAGCAATGCGCCAGCCTCGGCCAGGGCGGCGGCAACCGGACCGTCGGCCTTGTACACGTGCAGGCCGGCAAAGAGCGGCACCCAGGCGTTGAACCTTCCGTCGTCGCCCACGGTTTCCGGGATTTCGAGCCCATGCGCGCGGCCGAGATCGAAATCCTCCTCGCCGTGGCCGGGCGCGACGTGCACGAAACCGGTGCCGGCCTCGGTGGTGACGAAATCGCCTAACAGCAGCGGCACGTCATGATCGTAGCCGCGCCCACGCAGCGGATGGGCGCAGAGCGTGCCGGCCAGCTCGGTGCCCTTGAGTACACGTACCAGGTGATGTGTGGCGATCTTCGTTTCGCTGAGGAATTGCGGCAGCAAAGCCAGTGCCACCAGCAGGCGGTCGCCCACCCGCACCGACGATGTTTCCATGACGCCATCGACGTGGATCAGGGCGTAGTCGAACTCCGCGCCCGCGGCGATGGCGCGGTTACCGGGGATGGTCCAGGGCGTGGTGGTCCAGATCGCCACCGCCGCGCCGGCAAGGCCCGGAACGGATGCGCCGATGATCGGGAACCGCACCCAGATCTGCGTGGAGGTATGGTCGTGGTACTCGACTTCGGCTTCCGCCAGCGCGGTCTTCTCCACCGGCGACCACAGCACCGGCCGCAGCCCGCGAAACAGCGCACCGTTCAACAGGAATTTGCAGACTTCCGCGGCGATCGCTGCCTCGGACTCGCGATCCATCGTTGCATAGCGCTCGGCATAGCCGCCTTCGACGCCGAGGCGGCGAAACTCTTGCCGCTGCACCTCCATCCAGTGCGCCGCATAAGCTCGGCACTCGGCGCGGAACTGGAGGACCGGCACCGCGTCCTTGTCGCGACCGGCGGCGCGGTACTGTTCCTCGATCTTCCACTCGATCGGCAGGCCGTGGCAGTCCCAGCCGGGGATGTAGTTTGCATCGTAGCCGGCCATCTGCCGGCTGCGATTGACCATGTCCTTGAGGATCTTGTTGAGCGCGGTGCCGATATGGATGTTGCCGTTGGCGTAAGGCGGCCCGTCATGCAGCATGAACACCGGCCGCCCGCGCGCCGTCTCGCGCAGCTGGGTCCAGAGGCCTATCGCGTCCCAGCGGGCGAGGATCTCCGGCTCCTTCTTCGGGAGATCCCCGCGCATGGGAAAGCTCGTCTGCGGCAGGAAGACGGTGTCGCGGTAATCGCGTGGGGCGTCGTTCATGGGCCTGTCCGGAGAGCCGCCGGCGGCGGCATGGGGTGGTGGGTGCGCGAGGGGAAGCCCGGCGCTCTCAGCGAGCCGCCGGGGGGATAATTCGTATGCGCCTGCCGCCCGTGTCCATGCTTTTGACTATGGGGAGCACCGGGCGTCCTGGTCAAGCCAGATAAAAACGCGGCTGTCTGGCCTTGCGCCAAGCGTCCAACGAGGAGTCACCGCGAGATGTGCCCGGCACGACTTTTAGAGAACGCTCACACACGATGGAGGTTACGTAATGAGGCAAAATCGTCCCGCTACACTGGCCGCCCAAGCGCTGGGCTGGACGGACGAAACGACCAAAGCGGTTGTGCCACCTGTGCATGTGGCGACGACGTATATCCGCGATCCGGATAACCAGTATCGCAGCGGATACTCCTATGGGCGCGACACCAATCCAGGATTCAGACTTCCGGAAGCTCTTCTGACGGCGCTCGAAGGCGGGACAGCGTGCCTCACCTTCTCGTCAGGCATGGCTGCGGCAATGGCGGTGTTCCTGGCCCTGAGACCAGGCGACCACGTCATTGCGCCGCGGGTCATGTATTGGGGACTGCGAAACTGGCTCCAGAGTTTCGCTCGCGAGTGGGGTCTGGCCATCGAGTTCGTGGACGCCTCAGCCGACAACGCGATCGCGGAAGCGGTCCGACCCGGTCAGACGAAGCTGATTTGGATTGAAACCCCGGCAAACCCGACCTGGTGCATAACCGATATCGCCGCCGCCGCTGAAATCGCACATCGCGCCGGCGCACGCCTGGCGATCGACAGCACGGCTGCGACGCCGATACTGACCCGACCGATCGAACTCGGTGCGGACCTCGTCATGCACTCGGCGACGAAGTACCTCAATGGTCACAGCGACGTACTCGCGGGCGCCCTGGTGACGGCGGCACAGGACGAAGTCTGGGAGCGTATCAGTGCAAACAGGATCAACCTTGGCGCGATCCTCGGCTCGTTCGAAGCGTGGCTGCTGCTGCGCGGCATGCGTACGCTTCCGCTGCGGGTCGAATGCTGCTGTCGTTCCGCTCAGAAGATCGCGGAGCATTTTGCGGATCACCCCCGCGTGGTCGCTGTGCTGTATCCAGGACTCCCCAGCCATCCCGGACACGCGGTAGCGGCTCGGCAAATGCACGGGGGGTTTGGAGGAATGCTCAGCATCCGGGTTCGTGGGGGTGGAGACGGGGCAATCGCCGCCGCGGCGGGGGTCCAGCTTTGGAAACGCGCCACGTCGCTCGGAGGGGTCGAGAGCCTGATCGAACATCGAGCGTCGATCGAAGGTCCCGGCAGTCCGGCAGCGCCGGACTTACTGCGCCTTTCCGTCGGGATCGAGGATGTTGGGGATTTGATAGACGATCTCGAGCAGGCGCTCGCCAGCGGCAACTGACACCAAACTCAATGCGATCGTGCCGTCGTCTCTTGCTGCAAGGCGCGGCCGTGAGACCGATTCGGCTTGTCATCGTTGACCGCGACCGGCCGCCGACGTAAAGAATCACCGCCGCCCCACCGAACGACGGGCGGCGTTGGGTACGTGCCCATAGGAATGATTTCATACGTCAGGGAGACAACAACTCATGTCAACGTCCGTGGGGACCATCGGCCCCGTCGCGTGGTGGAAAGAGCCAACCAAGGAGCAATGGCTCGCCTGGGTCGCCGCCTGGCTCGGCTGGACCCTCGATGCCTTCGATTTCACCATCTTCTTGCTGCTGATGGTGCCGATCTCGCAGTATTTCCACGTGCCGCTGGTTGCCGTGACCGCGGTATTCACCGTCACGCTCTGGTTGCGCCTGGTGGGCGCGACAGCATCCGGCTGGCTGGCCGACCGGATCGGGCGGAAGAAGCCGCTGATGATCTCCATACTCTGGTATTCGATCTGCAATTTCCTCGCCGGCCTGTCACCCACATTCCTGCTGCTGTTCGTCTTCCGCGCTCTGCTCGGCATCGGCATGGGAGCGGAATGGCCGGCGGGGGCGGCCCTGGCGATGGAATCGTGGCCTGCCCGCTCGCGCGGTTTCATGAGCGGTGTCCTGCAAGGCTCCTGGAGCCTGGGTTTCCTGGCCTCCAGCCTTGCCTACGGCCTGCTCTACAATTCGATCGGCTGGCGCGGCCTGCTGATGATCGGCGTGCTGCCGGCATTGGCCGTGGTCTGGATCCGCGCTTACGTCAAAGAACCGGAGGTGTGGGCCGAGAACCGGCAGAAGCAGCGCTCGCAGCAAAAGGAATGCCGCGCGCCGCTGTTCGAGATTTTCCGGCTTCGCGCGCTCGGCAACACCATCACCGCCTGCCTGTGGATGGCGAGCGGTTTCATCGTGTACTACTCCGTGTACGGCATGTTCGCCACGCACCTGCAGAAGGACATGCATTTCAGCCCGGGGCTGGTGGCGACGCCACTCGCGCTCGCCAACCTGGTCGGTTTCCTCGCCAGTTGCTTCTGGGGCTGGGTGGCCGACAAATATGGCCGGCGCTGGGCGATGATCATCCCGGCGGTGATCGGCATCTTCATCACGCCGATCTATCTCTATTCGACGAGCTACGCCGCGATCGCCATTGCCTTCATCGTGCAGGGCGCGTTCCTGGGCGCAATCTACGGGCAGAACCCGAGCTACCTTGCTGAGCGCTTCCCCACCGAGGTGCGCGCCACGGCATCTGGGTTCTGTTATCACCAGGGGGCGGTCTGGGCCGGGTTTACCGCCCCGGTGCTTGCTTTGTGGGCGGCGGGCCAGCCGCTCGGCTTCGTGGTCCCGATGCTGATCACGACGATCGGGGCAGCCCTGGTGTTCGTCTTCGCGCTGCTCATCGGCCCAGAGACCAAGGGCAAGATCCTGGTCTCCGACCTTACTCTCGTCCCCGAGCTGTAAGCGCCGGCATGACTTGACGACAGCGGTGCGGCGGGCCCTATGGCCGCCGCACCGCTGTCGGACGCCGATTTGAAATGCTCGAGCTTGCCCCCGCCCCGGCGGCGTTGCCGCCCGGCCGCCGGATCTATGCGATCGGTGATATCCATGGCTGCGACGCGAGGCTGGCGACGCTGCACGCGATCATCGCCGAGGACCTCGCGCGCCGGCCCGTGGCTTCGCCGCTCTTGCTGCATATTGGCGACTACGTCGATCGTGGCCCGGACAGTGCCGGCGTCATCGCGCGGCTGCTGCGCGGTAGCCCGGTCGATCATGCGCCGGTGATCAATCTCAAGGGAAACCACGAGCAGACCATGCTCGATGCCTTGGCCGGCGACCGCGCCGCGGGTACCGACTGGCTGTTTCAGGGCGGCCGCCCAGCCTTGGAGAGCTACGGCGCGGATCCGGACGGCCCACGCGAGCGATGGACCGATGCCATACCAGCCGAACATCTCGGCTTCCTGCGCGACCTCACGATAAGCCATCAGGAGGGCGGCTATCTGTTCGTGCATGCAGGCATCCGCCCCGGCATCTCGCTGGACGCGCAAGCACCAGAGGACCTGCTGCGCATCCGCCAGCCCTTCCTCTACACCGACCAGTCCTTCGGCACGGTCGTGGTGCACGGACATACGCCGGTGAAGGCACCCGTGGTGCGCGCCAACCGCATCGACATCGATACCGGCGCGGTGTTCGGTGGCCCGCTCACCTGCGCGGTGCTGGAGGGCGCCACCATCGGGTTCCTGACTGCATAGCGCATCACCCTCAACGGACGTTCCACGGTAGGGCAGTTTACTTATCCTGCCCCGAAAGTGGGTTAGACCCGCTTCGCGGCGATAATCTGTATGATGCGCCGTCGACGAATGTGATATAGTTTTGGTATCTCGTATTACCGGGGTGGCCGGATATGCCGTCCGACAATCTTAACGCGAACACAAGAGGAGCTGCCGAGAACTCGCTCGGTCGCCCGAATTTTGTGGCGCGTACTGGGCAGGATTCGCCTGAACGCCAGGAGATGCTGGCGCGCATTCTCGCGAAAATCGACGAAGAGAAGCTCGAGGTCGTTCGCGTTGCCTTCGTCGACACGCATGGGATCGTCCGAATGCGACCGGTCGAGGCGCGCCTGCTTTCTCAGGCAGCACGGAACGGAGTACCGTTTACCACGGCGCTGTTCGCCATGGATTCTGCCAACAATATTTTCCAGAATGTCTTTTCCCGGGATGGTGGCTTCGGCCGCGATACCATGGGCGGCGCCGGAGACATGTTTGCGGTGCCGGACCTGGGCACCTTTCGAGTCCTGCCTTGGGCGCACAAATGCGGCTGGGTCATAAGCGACCTCTATCTGTCATCCGGGGAGCGCTGCCCCTTGGATCCCCGTTCGATCATGCAAACCGCCTGCAACCAACTGGCGGAGCAGGGATTGACCTATGTTGGAGGAGTGGAGATTGAATGCCACATCCTGAAGATCACTGACGCACACGTTGACCTTTCGGATTGTACTCAGCCCCCAACGCCGCCAGGTGTCGAGGCCCTGCGCCACGGTTACCAATACATGTCCGAGAATGTCCTGGACGAATTGGAGCCGATCATCACACCCATCCGTCATGCGTTGATCGGTGTCGGCCTGCCACTTCGGACTCTTGAGGCGGAGTGGGGACCAGCCCAGATCGAGATATCGCTCGATCCGATGGAGAACGTAGCCGCCGCCGACGCCGTGATCTTGCTGCGGGGTGCCGTCAAGCAGGTTTGCCGTCGCATGGGCTTGCTGGCATCTTTCATGACAAAGCCTGCGCTTCCGAACGTGTTTTCGAGCGGCTGGCATCTTCATCAGTCGCTGTTCCATACGACGAGCGGCAAGAATGCCTTCGCCGAGGCTGGCGCCCTGATGTCGAGGACCGGGCTGCACTTCGTGGGTGGACTGCTCGAGCATGCACGTGCAAGCGCTGCTTTCTCAAATCCCACCATCAATGGCTACAAGCGGCTGAACGCCAATCCCCTGGCGCCGAAGCGGGTCGTGTGGTCGTACGACAACAAGGGCGCCATGTGTCGGCTGGTCGGCGGCATGGGCGATGCGGCAACCCATATCGAGAATCGATCCGGCGAGCCCGCAGCCAATCCGTACCTATACATGGGCTCGCAGATCGTCGCCGGGCTGGACGGCATGGTAAACAAGCTCGACCCTGGCAGCCCCCTCGCGGATCCTTATGCACAAGTGGAGAAACCGCTGATGCCGAGCAGCCTGGGTGAGGCGGTGGATGCGCTTTCCACATCGACAATGTTCCGGGAGGCACTGGGGAACGAGTTCATCGATCACTACGTGTCCGTCCGTCGTCAGGAAATTGGACGCTTTCAGTCGTACGTTACCGACTGGGAGCATCAGGAGTACTTTGAAACTTTCTAGGCTCAGGACCGCTAAAGTCCTCCCGCAATACTCTACGTGGCGATGGTTGGCCGGATGTTGTGGTTGATCCGGAACAGGTTGCTCGGATCATACTTGTTCTTAAGCGCAACGAGGTGGTCGTAATTCGCGCCATACGCCGCACGCGAGCGAGGATCGGCCTCCTCCTCAAGGTAGTTGACATAGGCGCCGGCCACCATGAAGGGACGCATCGCATCCCAACACTCGCGCGTCCACTTGATGTTCCGGTCGGCCTCAGACGCTTCCGCCCAGCTCGACAGCACTAGGAAATTGAACGGATGCTGGCGATGGGCGAATGCCGTTTCGGTGGGGCCGATCCGCGAGACTGCGCCACGGACGCTCTCGAGCCATGGGCCGGTCGTGTACGGCGACGGTGCCGTCTGCGCATATTGGTGGAAGATCTCGATCGCCTCATCCGGCAGGGCATGCAGGAAATTGGCTTTCCAATAGGCCTGACGCCCAGGCGGGAACCAGGGATCAAACATGCTTTGCATCTGCAGGTAGCTGATCGGTCCGAAGAGGTCGGCGATCGGCTTGCCGAAATTGCGCAACGGTGCAAGCACTTGCTCCCCTTGATCCAACGGACCGCTGTAACAACCGGCGATCGCGATCACCGGAACGCCGTCCAGCGTGCAGATCCGTCCCGCCTGCGTGCTCAGTTCATCTGGGCCAGAGGCAGCAAAGTCCCGATAAAAACGCAGAACCTCGCGCGTCTGGTCGATCGGATAAAGCACACCACCACCAAATACCTGGCCAAGCTCATGGAGCTGGTACTCGAAGGACGTGACGATACCGAAATTCCCGCCACCGCCGCGCATACCCCAGAATAAATCCCCATTCCGATCGCGGCTGGCAGTGAGCAGGCGTCCGTCGGCAGTCACGACATCCATAGTGATCACGTTATCGCACGCCAAGCCGTGTTTGCCGATCAGCCAACCCATGCCGCCGCCGAGGGTCAATCCGGCAATACCAGTCGTGCTGATCACGCCCATCGTAGTCGCGAGGCCGAAGGCCTGCGTCTCGCGGTCGAACTCGCCAATCGTGAGGCCAGGTTCGGCTCGAACGGTGCGCGTGGCGGGATCGACGCGAATACCCTTCATGGCCGAGAGATCGATCATGAGCCCGTCGTCACAGATCGCCTTGCCGGCAATGCTGTGACCGCCGCCGCGCACCGAGACCGAAAGCTCATGCTCGCGCGCAAAGCCGACGCAGGCGATCACGTCGGCTGCGCCGGCGCATCGAGCGATGAGCGCGGGGTGGCGATCGATGATCCGGTTGAAGACGACACGCGCTGCGTCGTAGCCCGGCTCACCAGGGGCAAATGACACGCCTCGCAGCGATGCTCTAAAGGTTTTGGTCACAGCTTCCGAAACCACCGTCATTCCCCTTGTGACTTATACCATCTAGTCCTTGTTTCGGCACGACATGCCGTAGCTCCCGTTCTCCCATCGAGACCGGGCGGCCTTCACGCAAGCTTTGACTATTCTGTAGCAGCGTTCCAGATGTCGCGGTGAAGCAACCACTTGCCGCCGAGCCGCTTCCACACGACGACATATTTTATCTTTGCCGTTTCGCTCTTTCCGCCCAGGGGCGCCAAGGTCATTCCAACGTGGCCAACTTCGCTTGCCACGTCGCCCACGATGTCGAGTTCGTCCGTAGTGATCCGGCAGCTCTTCATGCCATGATCCCTGATCGCGGAGGCCCAGAGCTGTTTGACAGCCTCACGGCCCCTGACAATCGGACCGTCTGGGGGAAGAGCCATGACATCGGGCGCCAGCAAGGCTCCGATCGCTTCCACGTCTCCTCTCTCCACGGCGTTCTCGAACGCACTGTTGTTAGCGGCGATCTCGGCTGCACTCATTGTTCGGCTCCCATCTCTGCCGGGCCATAATCCCCCCGCGGTGTAGCTGTCTGACCACAAGCGGGTAACGGGCTGGTAACAAGGTCCTGAACGGCGTTACGGTCGCCACGCGCGGGCTGGTTCCCAGGTGGCTTTTGTGCGCGACCGGATATTGATTGTTGGTCGGGACGTGGGGCTGCGCGCGCAACTCGCGCGACTGCTGAAGGCCGGTGGTTACCGCGTCGAGATCGCCGAGAGCGCTTCGCACGCCTGCCGCATCGGTTTCGCCGGTACCGCGCTGGCGATTGTCGTCCTCGATGGGCGCGGCCCCGCGGAAAGAGGCTTGATACAGGAACTTCGGGCCGCTGTCGGCAGCGTCCTGCTCGTCGCGGCGCCCGGCAGCAAGCGCGAGCCCCACTCCGACCTGCTCGATGTAACTGATGAGGCTGGATTGCTCGCCCGGGTGGCCGAGGCGCTAGCGCCTGCTCCCGATTCCAACACCGTGGAGCCGATGCTGCAGTTTGCCGGATACCGCTTGGATCTCGGCGGCCACAGCCTTCTGGACCCGATGGGGAAGGAAGTTCCCCTCACGCACGGCGAGTTCGGGTTGCTTCGGGTATTGGCGCAAAGAGCTGGACGGGTGTTGTCCCGCGAACGGCTGCTGCAGCTTCTGGCCGGGCGCGAAGCCGAGGCTTACGACCGCAGCATTGACATGCAGATCGTCCGGCTACGCCGCAAGATTGAGCCGGACCCCAAGCACCCGACCCTGATCGTCACTGTGCCCAGCAGCGGTTACAAGTTCGCGACCAAAGTGAGCCAGGCGGCGGCCTTGGTGCCGGAAATCGAGACCGCTGCTGCTCCGCTGCAAGCCGCGCCGACTCTCCCCGAACGACGTTACGTCACCGCTCTCGCCGCAGAGCTACTCCCGGCAGAAGGGAGCAGCCTGCCGGGAGATCCGGAGGAGCTGCGCGCCCTCATCGATGCCTATCGCCGCTACGCTGCTGCCGTCGTCGTCCGGCATGGCGGGGTGATGGCGGAGAGCCGGCTGCGCGAGGTGCTCGCCTATTTCGGCTATCCGGTGGCACAGGAACATGCCGCCGAGCGCGCGCTGCATGCCGCCCTCGCCCTGGCCGAGCAATTGGCCGAGGGGGAGATGATGCTTCCCGCCGGGCTGACCGTACGGATCGGCGTGGCAAGCGGCCTCGTCGTCGCCGACCCAGCCGGCGAAGTGCTCGGCGAGGCACCGGGGGAGGCCGCGCGGTTGCAGGACCTTGCCGAGGCGGGCCAAATCATCATCGGCGCGAGCACGCGGCGGTTGGCCAGCGATCTGTTCGTCTATCGCGACCTCGGGCAGCTCGCTGTGAAGGGCATCGCCGGTCCGATACCGGCTTGGCAGGTGCTTGGCCCAAGCGCGCTCGGCAGCCGCTCCGAGGCGGTCTATGCCGCGGCGGTGACGCCGCTCGTCGACCGCGAGGAGGAATTGAACGCGCTGCTGCGGGCCTGGCAACAGGCGAATTCCGGCGAGGGCCGGCTGGTGCTGCTCTCCGGCGAGCCGGGGATCGGCAAGTCGCGCCTGCTCGCGGCCTTGGAAGAAGGGTTAGTCCTACTGCGTCACTCATCATGCCGCGCTTAAGGGCTGGCGCCTATGCCCGCAGCAGGGACATCGCGGCAGTGCATGGACGAAGGTACGTGCGAGACGGATGCGCAGCGTCGCAATCGAGTTCGGCACATGACGCTGCGAACGCAGCGGCAGCTCCTCTGGGTCGGTAACCTGCGGGAACGGCAGGTCGCTGGCCGCGCCAGGCGCGGGCAAGTCCTGAGGGGGGAATCGTCGCCTTCTCGGAGACCAGGAATCCGTAGGCCGCAATGCATAGGCTTGCGTGATGGTGAAAGCCCCGCCAGCCGCGGCCTTCGTAATGGCCGAGCCCGACCTCCTGCTTCAGATCCAGATAGTCGCGTTCGATCCGCCAGCGCAGCTTGGTGAGATCCACCATCCGCTCGAACGTGATGTCCGACGGCAGCGTGGAAAGCCAGTAATGGTCCGGTTCGCTCGCGCCCTCTGGCCACTCGATCAGCAGCCACTCTTCCGCCGCAGGTTCGTTGCGTTTGGTATCATCGTGTGCCGGACGCACCCGCAGGCGGGCAAAGCGTGAGCTCAGTGCCGTGTTGCTGCCCTCTCGCCAGGTGATCGGCTGCCAGGCGTCGGCGGCCAGCTCGATCGCCAGCTGCTTGGCCGAGACCGGCTGATGCGCATCATCACGGCGCGGCCGTTTGGGCGGCCGGCCGCGGCCCGACCATGCCGGGGCTGGCACTGCTGCCTCGCCCGGCCGCCAGACTGCTGTGGTGGGTAGGATGCCGGCCACGTAGGGCTGTCCGAGTTCGCTGATCCCGCCACGCAGCGTAGCGTTGTTGCCATAGGCTGGGTCCATCAGCGCCACTGCCGCCGGCAGGCCATCAGCGTGGGCTTGGCGCATTTGCCGCAGCGCGATCTCCGGCTTGGTCTGGAACGTAACCTCCGCCGGCACGCCCGCGGTGATCCGCCGCACCGGGTCGTCAGCCCAGTCCTGCGGCAGATACAATCGATAGGCGACCGGCAGGCTGGCCTGGTGGGTGGCCACCGAGAGGCTCACCGCCACCTGGCAGTTCTCCTGCTTGCCAAGCTGCCCGCAGTATTGCCGCGCCACGCCGACCGAGTGGTGGCCCTTCTTGGGGAACGCCGTGTCGTCGATGATCCAGGCCTGGATCGGCTCATCGCCGGTGATGGATGGCAGCACCAACTCGCGCACCCGGGTCAGCATCGCCTGGTCCGACCATGGGGCTTGCGCCACCAGATGCAGCAGCGACTGGTGCTGGGCCGCGGTCCGCTCTGGTGCGGTCACCGCCGCCAGCGGTTCGACGCTCTTGCGGCCCTCGGTCGAGATCAAGCCGATGCAGTAGTCTTGAAACGGTGCGACCCGGTCGGCATGGCCGAGCACCGAGGCCAAATCCGCCGCGTAGGCTCTGAACCGGGCTTCCGTGCCAGACCGATCGCGAAGATCCATGCCGCCCTCCCCGAGCGGTTCGAATCTTCACCCGTACCATAGCGCGACCGCGTCGCAGCAAGGGCTAAATCAGGCCGTCAGCCCGTCCGGTTTGCGACTCAGTAGGATTAGCCGCCGAGCCGCATGCGAATCTGCGGTATTTCTGTTCGCCGATGCATCAGGACAGCGCGCTTCATCCGATTGTCGCGCGCTGGGAGCAGGAGGCCGGTTTCGCGCGCGGGGATTCGGCCGAGGAGCGTCTGCACAAGCTGGAGGCCATCGTCGCGCCGGCCGGCCTGCCGCTCGAGGATATTGCGCTGATCGCGGCGATGCTGTCGGTCCCGACTGGCGATCGTTACCCGCAGGTTGAACTCAGCCCGCAGCGACGTAGAGAACAGACGTTTGGCGCGCTGCTCCGTCGGCTGGACAGAGTGACACGAAGCGAGCCCGTGCTGATGCTGTTCGAGGACGCGCACTGGGCCGATCCCAGTTCGCTCGAGTTGCTTGACACATTGATCGACCGGTTGGCGGAGTTGCCGATCCTGCTGGTCATATCCTTTCGGTCTGAATTTGCCGCCCCCTGGGTCGGCCGCGCGGGCGCCAGCTTCATCGCGCTGAGCCGGCTGAACCGCAAGCATTCGGAAGCGCTGGCCGCGCAGGTGACCGCGGAGCGCGTTCTCACGCGCGACCTCCTGCAACGGATCGTCACGCAGACCGATGGTGTGCCGCTGTTCATCGAGGAACTGACCAAGGCGGTGCTGGAAACCTTCACAGACCCCAACGCTGCTGCGCCACCGCTCGCGGTTCCGGGCACGCTGCAAGCCTCACTGATGGCGCGCCTTGACCGGGTACCGGCGGCCAAGCAGGTAGCGCAAATCGGTGCGGTAATCGGCCGGGAATTTCCGCATGCGTTGCTTGCCGCTGCGGCGTCACTGCCGGAGGCGCAGCTTGCACAAGGGCTGGGCGAGCTGGTCGCCTCCGGACTCGCCGCTCGACGTGGCGCGCCGCCAGACGCCATTTATACATTCAAGCACGCTCTTACCCGCGATGCGGCCTACGCGAGCATGCTCAGGAGCCGCCGTCAAATCTGCCACCAGCGCATCGCCACCGTGCTGGAGGAATTTAACGACGGTTTCGTCCGCGCGACGGAACCGGAGCTACTGGCCTATCATTTCCAGGAGGCCGGGGAGTTCGCTGCGGCCCTCACCTACTGGATCACGGCCGGCGATGCCGCGGAGCGGCGCGGCGCGAACCAGGAAGCCGTTGCGCATTACCGGTCCGCGAAGCGACTGACAGAGCGAGCGGACCTGCCCGCCGCCGACCGAACGCGAGCCGCGGAAGTCCTGATGAAGCTGGGCAATGCGCAGATGCAGATGGCCGGCTACCATTCCGAAGAAGTATTGCAGTCCTTCCATGAAGCGCGCGACGCCGCGCTGGCGCTGGACCAGCAGGACGAGGCTGCAGAAGCTGGCATCTGCATGGCGCCGTTCCTATTCGGTACCTGTCGCCATCGCGATGTCATGGAAATCGGCGACAAAATTTTGAGGGGGAACCCGGACCGCCTGCGTCCCGAAACGCTTGTGCATGTCTGGGTAATGATGGGCTCGGCTAGTTGCCATGTCGGTGAGTTCCAGCAGTCACTTGCTTTCTCGGAGAAAGCGATCGAGCTGGATGATGAAGTCAACTGTACGCACAAGGCTCCGTGGGCAGGCGCCGACCCGGCCATCGTTGCGCGCGACTACGTGGAAATGGCTTCGCGGATGATGGGGCATTTCGCCCGATCACTCTCAGTCTCCGAGCAAAGCATGGCAATCGCCCTAGATCGTGGCCACCTGTTCTCAATCGTCTGGGCGAGCGTGTCTCGTGTATTTGCACTGCGCAGTTTCGGTCGCTACGCTGCAGCAGTCGCGTGTGCCGATCACGCCATCGGGATTTGCGAGAAATATGGCTTTGATTCACGAATTGGGAACGTCCTCCTGCATCGAGGTCCCGCATTATTTGATCTCGGTGACGAAGAACGGGGTTTGGCAGACATTCAACGTGGGCTCGCTCTATGGCGCAAGACAAGTGGAATCTTTATGCTGGCACGCAATGTGGCGATACTCGCCGAATATCAACTGCGCGCAAATCAACTCGAACAGGCCCGCGCGAGCATCCGCGAAGCCGAACTCCTCGCCGAAACGACTGAGGAAAAGGATCAACTCGCCGAAATCATTCGGCTGCGCGGCCGCATCTGGCAGAGCGAAGGTCATCATGAGCAGGCTAGGCGCTGTTTTGAGCGGGCCATCGTGCGGTCACGTGATCAGCAAGCACGCCTGTTCGAACTGCACGCCGCCCGCGACCTCGCCAAGCTTAGCATCGAAACAGGCGACGACCCCGTTGAGGCGCTTGAAGAACTGCGCTCCATCGTGGACTGGTTTCCAACCGCCCTCGACGTTCCCGTTCTCGCCGAATGCCGCGCGCTATTGCAGTAGACCGCCTCAGCCTTTTGACTATGCGGCTCGCGCGTCCTGCTGGATCATGTCGGCGGCCTTCTCGCCGATCATGATGCTCGGGGCGTTGGTGTTGCCGGCAATGATCGACGGCATGATCGACGCATCGGCGACCTGCAGCCGCTCGATGCCGTGCACGCGGAGACGAGGATCAACAACCGCCCCCGCATCGTGACCCATCCGGCAAGTCCCCACCGGATGCAGGTTGGACACACCGCGCCGGCGCACGTCCTCGGCCAGCTCGGCGTCGGTCTGAGCCAAGGCGCCGGGCGCGACCTCCTCCACCACATAAGCCGTAAGGGCCGGCTGCGCGGCGATCCGACGCGCCAGGCGAATGCCGGCAAGCATCGCCTGCATGTCGTAGGCGCTGCGCAGGAAATTGAAGCGGATCTCCGGCGCTGCCATCGGGTCCGGGCTCTTCAGCCTCACGGTGCCGCGGCCTTCCGGGCTGAGATGCACCGGGCTCAATGAGAACCCCGGAAACGGATGCACGACGATGCCGCTGCGGGTGCGCTCGAGCGTGCTCCACGAGAACATGTTCATCTGCAAGTCCGGCCGCTCCAGCCGCGGATCGCTGCGCACGAAGGCGCCGACATAGAGGCCGTTCCCCGCCATCGGCCCGGAGCGGAACAGCGCGTAGCGCAGCCCGGCAACCGCCTGGCGGACGACGCTCCGGTGCAACTCGTTCAGCGTGATCGGCTTGGCGCAGCGATAGGTGCAGTAAGTATTGAAATGATCGTGCAGGTTCGCACCCACACCCGGCATGTCGCGCACCACTGGGATGCCCATCTGCTGCAACAACTCACCGGGCCCGAGGCCGGAGAGCTGCAGAAGCTGCGGCGACCCGTAGACGCCGCCGGAAACGACCACTTCGCCGCGCGCCCGCGCCGTTCGCAATCCGTCCGGTGTCCGGTATTCGACGCCCACCGCGCGGCCGTTCTCGATCAGCACGCGGGTGGCATGTGCCTTGGTACGGATGGTCAGGTTCGCCCGCCCGCGCGCCGGGCGCAGATAGGCAGACGCCGTGCTCCAGCGCCGGCGATTTCGGGTGGTGGTCTGATAGTAGCCCGCACCCTCCTGTTGCGCACCGTTGAAATCATCGTTGCGCGGAATGCCAGCCTGTAGGCATGCCGCCAGGATCGCCTCCGCCAACTCCCAACGCTGCGGCTGGTTAGAAACACGCAACGGCCCGCCAGTGCCGTGGAACTCGTCGGCGCCGCGTTCCTGGTCCTCGGCCTTGCGGAAATACGGCAGCACGGAGTCCCAGTCCCAGCCCTCGCAGCCGCGCTGGCGCCATTCGTCGTAATCGGCGTGGTTGCCGCGCATGTAGATCATGCCGTTGATCGAGCTGGTGCCGCCCAGCACCTTGCCGCGCGGCTGATACATCGTGCGATTGTTCAGCTCGGGCTCCGGCTCGCTTTCGAACATCCAGTTGATGGCGGGATTGGCGAACAGCTTCGCGTATCCAAGGGGGATATGGATCCAGGGATTGCGGTCGGCGATGCCTGCTTCCAGCAGCAGCACGCGGTGACCGGGGTTTTCGCTCAACCGCGCGGCGACGACGCAACCAGCCGATCCGGCACCGGTCACGATTGTATCGAACGTCTCGTCGTCGTTCGTCGTGCGGCGGTTCACGCCCCGCGCTCCAGCTTGCAGATCCGATGGTTCTCCGTATCGCCGATATAGATCGCCCCGTCCGGGCCGACGGCCACGCCGTGCGGCCGAGCCAGCGATGCCTCACCGCCGCCGTGTCTGCCGTTTCCGGCGATGGTAACGACGATCCCGCTGTTTGGATCAATCCGACGGATCACATGGTTCTCGGTGCCTACGATGAGCAGGCCGCCATCGCGGTCGATTCCGAGCTCCTTCGGCGCGCCGAACGTGGCGGCGATCGCCGGACCGCCATCGCCGGCGTAGCCGCGCGCGCCGGTACCAGCGATAGTGGCGATCAGCCCTGCTTCCGGGTCGATGCGCCGCAGCACGTTGCCGTTCCGCTCCAGGATCAACAGCGCGCCGTCGGCCGCTACGGCGACCGCGCGAGGACCGTGCAGCGCCGCGGCCACGGCCGGGCCGCCATCGCCGTCGTGCCGTGCTTCACCAGTGCCGGCCACGGTCGTCATGCTGCCGGCGCCGAGATCGATCGCCTGCACCACATGACCGGCGACATCGGCGATGAACAGGCGTTGTTCCTCGTGATCGAGGCAGACATCATTCGGCTCGACCAGCCCCACCTCCGCCAAGGTGCTGATGACGCCGGAGCGGGCATCGACGCGGCGGACACGACGGTTGCGCCGATCGACGATGAAGAGATTGCCGGCTCGATCAAGCGCAATCCCGTAAGGTTCGTTCAGGCAGGCCTGCGTCGCGGCGCCACCATCGCCGGAGGAGCCGGGCTCGCCTGTACCGGCCACGGTGTGGATGCGCCCGCTTCCGGCATCGACGCGGCGGACACAGTGGTTGAACGTGTCGGCGAAGAACAGATTGCCCGCGCCGTCGAATGCCAGATCGAACGGCCCGTTCAGCCGTGCCTCTGCCGCCAGCCCGCCATCGCCGGCATATCCGGCCTCGCCGGTACCGACCACCGTCCTGAGTTGCGCGCTGTCCATTCCCGCCCCGTTCCGTCGATGCGTGCAACCGTCCTCGGAAGCCGGAATGCTGTCAATTTGCCGGTGCCAGCACGGAACTTCCCGCTTCCCCTGGCACTGCGATCGCCCGAAGATTGACTGCCGACAGGCGCAGGACCGAATTCCGGATGAGCGACAAAACGCAGCACCATGTGGTGGTCGTGGGCGGCGGCGCGGCCGGGCTCGAGCTGGTAACCCGGCTCGGTGACCGGCTCGGCCGGCGGGGCCGCGCGCAGATCACGCTGATCGACTGCGCCCGCACCCATCTCTGGAAGCCGATGCTGCACGCGGTGGCCGCCGGCAGCATGGATCCGGGCGAGCACGAGCTGAATTATCTCGCGCAGGCGCACTGGCACCATTTTCGCTACCGGCTGGGCGAGCTGACCGGCCTCGATCGCGCCCGCAAGGTGGTGCGGCTCGCTGCCAGCTTCGACGACGAGGGCAAGGAGATCACGCCGGCGCAGGAGATTCACTACGATACGCTGGTGATCGCGATCGGCAGCGTGACCAACGATTTCGGCACGCCGGGCGTGACGAAGCACGCAGTGCCGCTGGAGACGCCGCAGCAGGCCACGCGCTTCAACCGCCGCCTGGTCAACGCCTTCATCCGTGCGCACATGCAGGATTCGCCGGTACGGCCGGGCCAGCTTCACGTGGCGATCATCGGCGCCGGCGCCACCGGGACCGAGTTGGCCGCCGAGCTCCATCGCACCGCGCGCGAGGTGGTAGCCTTTGGGCTCGATCGCATCGATCCAGAGAGCGATATCCGCATCGTGCTGATCGAAGCGGCGGACCGCATCCTTCCGGGACTGCCGCAGCGCATCTCGGATGCGACGCGGCGGCTGCTCGACGAGATGGGCGTCGAAGTTCGCACCGGCGCCAAGGTGGCGGAGGTCCGGGCGGATGGCGTGCGGCTCGCGAGCGGCGAGGTAATCCCCTCTGAACTGGTCGTCTGGGCTGCCGGCGTGCGGGCGCCCGAGGTGCTGCGGAACATGGACGGGCTGGAAGTGAACCGGATCAACCAGCTTGTCGTCGAGACGACACTGCAGACCACGCGCGATCCCGACATCTTTGCGATCGGCGATTGTGCCGCTTGTCCGCGTCCCGGGCATGCCACCCCGGTCCCGCCGCGCGCTCAGGCTGCGCATCAGCAGGCCCTGCTCATGGTGAGGCAGATCGAGCGCCGGCTGCGCGGCGAGGCGCTGCTTCCTTATACCTATCGCGACTTCGGCTCGCTGGTCTCGCTGGGCGAGTATAGCACTGTAGGCAACCTGATGGGGCGCCTGCTTGGCCGCAACATCTTCATCGAAGGCATGTTCGCGCGCCTGATGTACCGCTCGTTGCACACACTGCATGAGCACGCATTGCACGGGAATCGCCGCACGGTGCTCGGGGTACTGTCGCGCAACCTATCACGCCGGACAGGACCACAGGTCAAGCTTCACTGAGCGGCCCTGATCGCGGGCGGTCAAGCCTAGCGCACAGTGTTGATTGCCGGCGTTGGACGACCGCTCCAACGGAATTGGTAAGTGGTTCCCTTGCGTACATTCATGACCAGCGCGGGGCGGAAGCAAGCAAGACAGGTGCCGCCGGCACGCCGAACGCTCGGATAGACAGTGCCTAGCGAACCGGCTTCGAGCAAGCGCTCCGCAAGCGCCTGCGACGTCGTGTAATTGTCAGGATCGAGGCAGTCTGCGAATTCAGTAGCGTCGCGGAGATCATGGAACTCGCCGCTAAAATCGGCGAGGTAGTCGTCGAACGTAACCTCGTCCTCGAAACGCCCGATTTCCGCGAGCTGTACGGTCTTGTGGAACGCCACTTCCGCCTGTGACGTCCTCAGTTCGAAGCCAGCGTACCAGGCGCCGCGATCGGGACCATTGAACCGGCTGCCGAGTGGATGTGCGTGCGTGAAAGCGGCGTTGACGATCCGATAATAGGGAAGCCCAAACACGAGCTCATGCACGCCGATGCCGGGCAACAGCTCATTCTCTGCCAACAGTCGGTCGTTGGTGGCGTTGTCGAGATCGAAGATGTCGGCGAGATGCTTGTCATCATCGGCGATGCCGGCGAGCACGCTGCTACCGTCGTCGGTGTACTTCGAGGGAATCAGGCGGTGGGTATCATTGCGGCGGACCAGCGATGTCGGCGGCAGTCCGCTCACACTCCGCCTCGGCGCGCGTCGAGCAGGCGCCGCACCATCTGCATCGCCGGTACTCCGCCTTTCATCATGTAGGTAAGCGGCATGGTCCCACGGAAGATGCGGTTGGTGTTCGGCAGGCGGACCCACTCATCGGCGAGTTCCCGACTATGCAGGATGTTCAATGCTTTGAAGATGCCAATCAGGTAGGAGATGCGCAGCAGCCTGTCGGCGTCAAGCACGCGACCTTCCGGATGCTTCTTCATCTCATAATACGGCCCGTTCGTGACCCCGCCGAGAAGCTGTCGGGCATCCTCGTCGCGTATTTGCCAGCGGTCCATGATGTTGAAAAAAGCCTTGAGCGCCGATGGACTGAGCTTCTCCCGCTCCTCCTTGGATGCGAGATCGACGACGGGCGAGGGGTCATATTTGCCTGAAGGATATGCCAGTCCGGCCATTAAGCTCTCCTATCCCGTAGAATATGCTATCCTAGACAGGAGTTTGCAAGCTCCCTCGCCCTCGATGAGGATCGCGACGGCTGTGTGCCCGTGCTGTCGATCCGATTCGGGGACGTATCCGTTCCTGGCTACGGCATTGGTAAATTTTACAGGACTGCTTGTTGACGGTGCTCAATTGCGTGTGAGCGAGCGGAACCGGGGCTGGCGGTCGATCCGAACAAATTCGTAATGTCCCTCCGGATCAGACCTGTCCGCTCCCCAACAAGGCGCGGCGGAGCGTTCGCCATCGAAGAGGAACGGGAGCCGTGTCGGGGACTTTTGCGGAACACCGCGGCACATTTCGAGCGGAACCGCCGGGTGACCTCTCGCCTTCATCATATCCTGATCAACACAAGATCCGCTACTGAACACCTGGAACGGAGTAATGGTTATGGACGAGCTGAGCGGCAACGGCCCAGCCGGCATCATCTCGATCGAGCGCTCGAACGGTGGCGCTGCGGTGGCAGACGCGGTCCCCGCCCTTGCCGACCAGACCAAGCTCGAGCCCGACGAATTGCTGGAGGCGCTCCAGGCCGTCCGCATCGGCAATTTCTCGGTCCGGCTGCCGGGTCAGCGCACGGGGCTGGCCGGCAAGATCGCCGACATCTTCAACGAGATCGTCGCCGCCAATCAGCGCATGGCGCAGCAGCTCGAGCATGTGGGCCAGGTGGTCGGGCGCGAAGGCCACACCCGCCAGCGGGTCAAGTTCGGCCTCTCCAGCGGTGCCTGGGGCGAGATGGAGTCGTCGGTGAACCTGCTGATCGACGATCTGTTGTGGCCGACCACCGAAGTCACCCGCGTGATCAGCGCGGTGGCCAAAGGCGATCTCTTGCAGACGGTCCCGATGGAGGTCGATGGCCGCCCCCTCGCCGGCGAGTTCCTCCGCTCGGCGAACATCGTCAACACCATGATCAAGCAGCTCAGCGTGTTCACCTCGGAGGTGACGCGTGTGGCCCGGGAGGTCGGAACCGACGGCAAGCTCGGTGGCCAGGCGCAGGTGCGCGAGGTGACCGGCGTGTGGAAGGACCTGACCGAGAGCGTCAACTCCATGGCCTCCAACCTGACGGCGCAGGTCCGCAACATCGCCGAGGTGACGATCGCGGTGGCCAGCGGTGACCTGTCGAAGAAGATCACCGTCGATGTGCGGGGCGAGATCCAGCAGCTCAAGGAAGCCATCAATACGATGGTCGATCAGCTCCGCTCCTTCGCCTCGGAAGTAACGCGCGTCGCCCGCGAGGTCGGCACCGAGGGTAAGCTTGGAGGCCAGGCGATCGTTCCCGGCGTGGCAGGTACCTGGAAGGACCTGACCGACAGCGTAAATGCGATGTGCGGCAACCTGACCGACCAGGTGCGCAACATCGCCCAGGTTACCACCGCGGTGGCGCGCGGCGACCTGTCACGCAAGATCACCGTCGATGTGCGCGGCGAGATCCTGGAGCTGAAGGACACCATCAATACGATGGTCGATCAGCTCAACGCCTTTGCCTCTGAAGTCACCCGCGTGGCGCGCGAGGTCGGCACCGAGGGCAGGCTCGGCGGTCAGGCGCAGGTGCCCGGCGTCGCCGGCACCTGGAAGGACCTGACTGACAACGTCAACTCGATGGCCTCCAACCTGACTGGCCAGGTGCGCAACATCGCTGAGGTTTCAACTGCAATCGCTCGCGGCGACTTGTCCAAGAAAATCACCGTCAACGTGTCCGGCGAGATCCTGGAGCTGAAGGAGACCATCAACACGATGGTCGATCAGCTCAACGCATTTGCTTCGGAAGTGACCCGCGTGGCCCGCGAGGTCGGCACCGACGGGCGGCTCGGCGGGCAGGCCAACGTGCTCGGCGTCGCCGGTACGTGGAAGGACCTGACCGAATCGGTCAACTCGATGGCTTCCAACCTGACCGCGCAAGTGCGCAACATCGCGGAGGTGTCCACCGCGATCGCCAACGGGGACCTGTCGAAGAAGATCACCGTGAACGTCAGCGGCGAGATTTTGCAGCTAAAGGAAACCATCAACACGATGGTTGACCAGCTCAACCGTTTCGCTGGCGAAGTTACACGTGTGGCACGCGAGGTTGGCACGGAAGGGAGGTTGGGCGGCCAAGCGCAGGTCTCCGGCGTCGCCGGCACCTGGAAGGACCTTACCGACAGCGTCAACTCGATGGCCTCCAACCTGACCGGCCAGGTGCGCAACATCGCTGAGGTGGCAACGGCGGTGGCGCGCGGCGATCTCAGCCGCAAGATCACCGTCGATGTGCGCGGCGAAATCCTGGAGTTGAAGGACACCATCAACACGATGGTCGATCAGCTCAACTCGTTTGCCGGAGAAGTGACGCGGGTGGCGCGCGAGGTGGGCACCGAAGGACGCTTGGGTGGCCAGGCGCAGGTCTCCGGAGTCGCTGGAACCTGGAAGGACCTGACCGATAGCGTCAACTCGATGGCCGGCAACCTGACCGGCCAGGTGCGCAATATCGCCGAGGTGGCGACCGCCATCGCCAATGGCGACCTCAGCCGCAAGATCACCGTCGATGTGCGAGGCGAGATCCTTCAGTTGAAGGAAACGCTGAACACAATGGTCGATCAGCTCAACCGCTTCGCCGGCGAAGTGACGCGGGTAGCGCGCGAGGTCGGCACCGAAGGCAAGCTTGGCGGACAGGCGCAGGTGCCGGGTGTCGCCGGTACGTGGAAAGACCTGACCGACAGCGTGAACTCGATGGCCGGCAGCCTGACCGCGCAGGTGCGCAACATCGCCGAAGTCACCACCGCGGTGGCGCGCGGCGATCTCAGCCGCAAGATCACCGTCGATGTGAAGGGCGAGATTCTCGAACTGAAGAACACCATCAACACGATGGTCGATCAGCTCAACGCGTTTGCATCCGAAGTGACGCGCGTCGCACGTGAGGTCGGCACTGAAGGAAAGCTTGGCGGCCAGGCGCTGGTGCCCGGCGTAGGCGGCACCTGGAAGGACCTGACCGACAACGTGAATTTCATGGCCTCAAACCTCACCGGTCAGGTGCGCAACATCGCCGAGGTCGCGACCGCCATCGCCAACGGCGACTTGTCAAAGAAGGTCACCGTCGATGTGCGCGGCGAGATCATGCTGCTCAAGGAAACTCTGAACACGATGGTCGAGCAGCTTCGCTCCTTCGCCGCCGAGGTCACGCGCGTCGCCCGCGAAGTCGGCACCGAAGGCCGGCTCGGCGGTCAGGCGGTGGTGCCCGGCGTGGGCGGCACGTGGAAGGACCTGACCGACAACGTGAACCTGCTGGCTGCCAACCTGACCACGCAGGTTCGCAACATCGCCGAGGTCACCACCGCGGTCGCCCGCGGCGATCTGTCGCGCAAGATCACCGTCGATGTGAAGGGCGAGATCCTGGAGCTGAAGAACACCATCAACACGATGGTCGATCAGCTCAACGCCTTCGCCTCGGAAGTCACGCGCGTGGCGCGCGAAGTCGGCACGGACGGCAAGCTGGGTGGTCAGGCGGCCGTGCCGGGGGTGGCCGGCACCTGGAAGGACCTGACCGACACGGTGAACGTGATGGCCGCCAACCTCACGGAGCAGGTGCGCGGCATCGTCAAGGTGGTCACGGCAGTCGCCGGTGGCGATCTGAAACAGAACCTGACCATGACGTCGAAAGGCGAAGTGGCGGCGCTGGCCGAGACCATCAACAACATGATCAACACGCTCGCCACCTTCGCCGATCAGGTGACGACGGTAGCGCGCGAGGTCGGGGTGGAAGGGCGGCTCGGCGGCCAGGCGAATGTGCCCGGCGCGGCTGGTACCTGGAAGGACCTGACCGGCAACGTGAACCTGCTGGCCGCCAACCTGACCACCCAGGTGCGCGCCATCGCCGAGGTGGCGACCGCCGTCACCAAAGGCGACCTGACCCGCTCGATCCAGGTCGAAGCCCGCGGCGAGGTGGCGGAGCTAAAAGACAACCTCAACACGATGATCGACAACCTGCGGCTGACCACCGACCGCAATACCGAACAGGACTGGCTGAAAACCAATCTCGCGCGCTTCACCAACATGCTCCAGGGCCAGCGCGACCTGGCGACCGTGGGCCGCATGCTGCTCTCGGAGCTGGCGCCGCTGGTGGAAGCGCAGAACGGCGTGATCTACCTGGTCGATACCGAAGCGGCATCAGAGGGCGCACCGAGCCTGAGATTGCTTGCCGCCTATGCCGATGGCGGCGCCGACGGCCATCCCGAGCGGCTGGCATTCGGCGAAGGGCTGATCGGCCAGTGCGCCGCCGACGGCCGGCGAATGCTCATTCCGGAAGTACCCGACAACGTCGTGCCGATCCGTTCGGGCATGTTCAGAATCGCTCCACGCAACATTATCGTGCTGCCCGTGCTGTTCGAAGGCCAGGTGAAGGCGGTGATCGAGCTCGCCTCGATCGCCAGCTTCACCGACTTGCGTACGGCCTTCCTGGAACAGCTCACCGGCGGCATCGGCATCGTGCTGAACAGCATCGAGGCGACGATGCAGACCGAGGGGCTGTTGAAGCAGTCGCAGCAACTCGCTACCGAATTGCAGACCCAGCAACGCGAGTTGCAGCAAACGAACGAGCAGCTTGAGCAGAAGGCGCAGCAGCTTGCCGAGCGCAACGTCGAGGTGGAGGCGAAGAATCAGGAGATCGAGCGAGCCCGTCGCGAGCTGGAGGAGAAGGCGACCGAGCTGGCGCTGACCTCGAAATACAAGTCCGAGTTCCTGGCGAATATGTCACACGAGCTTCGTACGCCGCTGAATTCGATCCTGATCCTCGGCCAGCAGCTAGTCGATAACCCCGACGGCAATCTGTCGGGCAGACAGGTGGAGTTCGCCCGCACGATTCATGGCGCCGGAACCGATCTGCTAAACCTGATCACCGACATTCTCGACCTGTCCAAAATCGAATCCGGCACAGTGTCGGTCGATGCCGAGGAAATCTCTCTTTCCACTCTGCAGGAGACGGTCACTCGGCCCTTCCGCCACGAAGCCGAGAACCGAGGCTTGTATTTCGACATAGAGATCGACCCGAGATTGCGCACGATTACGACGGATTCCAAGCGTGTGCAGCAGGTGCTGAAGAATTTGCTGTCCAATGCCTTCAAGTTCACCGAGCAGGGCGGTGTTCGGCTGACCATCACCGCGCCGGACGCCGGCTGGAGTCCCGGTCATCCAGTGCTCGACAACACGCCCTTGGTGGTCGCGTTCGAGGTGAGTGACAGCGGCATCGGCATCCCGCCAGAGAAGCAGCGCATCATCTTCGAGGCATTCCAGCAGGCGGACGCCTCGACCAGCCGGAAATACGGGGGCACCGGGCTAGGGCTAGCGATCTCGCGCGAGCTGGCGAACCTGCTCGGCGGCGAGATCCAGCTCCGCAGCTCGCCGGGAGTCGGCAGCGCCTTTACGCTCTACTTGCCACTGACTTATGTCGGCCCGTCCTCATCCTCGCCAGTGCGGCTGCTGGGTGTGCGACAGCCAGCACCGGCGGCAGAATCGCCGGCCCCGATGCGTACCCGGCTGGTCGAACAGCCGATCGAGCACGTGCCGGACGACCGCCAGACGATCGTCCCCAACGACACCATTCTGCTCGTTGTCGAGGACGATCCGCACTATGCCCGGATCATGGTCGATCTTGCCCACGACCACGGGCTGAAGGTGCTGGTGGCGGCGCGCGGTGCGGAAGCACTGGCGCTGGCTCGCCAATATCGCCCGGCTGCCGTCTCGCTGGACATTTTCCTGCCCGACATGCTCGGTTGGACCGTGCTGAGCCAGCTCAAGCAGGATCCGACGACACGTCACATCCCGGTGCAGATCGTCAGCCTGGACGAGGATCGCCAGCACGGGCTCGCCCGCGGAGCGTTCTCGTTCATCAGCAAGCCTTCCAGCACGGAGGGTCTGCGGCAGGCGCTGTCGCGCATCACCGACTACGCCCGCCCGCGGCGACGGCGCCTCCTCGTGGTGGAGGACAATCCGGCGGAACAGTTGAGCATCACCGAGCTGCTGGGCCACGACGATATCGACATCGTTACCGTCGAGACGGGTACCGAAGCGATTGCGACGATGCGACGCGAGGCGATGGATTGCGTGGTGCTCGATCTCCGCCTGCCCGATATGTCCGGCTTCGACGTTCTCGACCGTATTCGCAACGACGAGGCGTTGTCGGACGTGCCGGTCGTGGTGTTCACCGGTCGCGAGCTGTCACCCGAGGAAGACGCGCAGCTCCATGCCATGGCGCGCAGCGTTGTGGTCAAGGGTGTGGAATCGCCGGAACGGTTGCTGGATGAGACGGCGCTGTTCCTGCATCGGACGATCGCCGACCTGCCGGCCGAGAAGCAGCGCATGTTGGAGTGGTTGCACAATTCGGACGAAAGCCTGGCCGGTCAGAAGGTGTTGCTAGTCGACGATGATGCTCGCAACATCTTCGCCCTTTCCAGCGTGCTGGAGCGCCGCGGCATGGAGGTGCTGACCGCCACAACCGGACGCGAGGCGATCTCGAAGCTGGAGGAGACTCCGAATGTCGCGATCGTGCTGATGGACATCATGATGCCGGAGATGGACGGCTATCAGACGATGGAGGTGATACGCGCCAACCCACAGTTCCGCCGTCTGCCGATCATCGCATTGACCGCCAAGGCGATGAAGGGCGATCGCGAGAAGTGCCTGGAAGCCGGTGCCTCGGACTATCTGGCGAAACCAGTCAACACCGAGCAGCTTCTCTCCGCCCTGCGCATCTGGTTACACCGCTGAGGCGCGGAGCACGAACATGACTGAGCAGGACAAGGTCAACATCCTGCTGGTCGATGACCAGCCGGCCAAGCTGCTTAGCTACGAGCTCATCCTAAGCGAGTTGGGAGAGAACCTGATCAAGGCATCGTCTGCCCGCGAGGCGCTCGAGCAGCTTCTGCGCAAGGAGATCGCAGTCGTGCTGACCGACGTGGCGATGCCGGAGCTGGACGGCTTCGAACTGGCGGCGATGATCCGCGAGCACCCGCGCTACCAGCGCACCGCTATTATCTTCGTCTCAGCCATCCACCTGACCGATCTCGACCGCTTGCGCGGCTACGAGGCCGGTGCGGTCGATTACCTGCCGGTGCCGGTGGTACCGGAGCTGCTGCGCGCCAAAGTGAAGGTGTTCGCGGAGCTCTATCGCAAGACCCGCCAACTCGAGTTGCTCAATGCCGAGCTGGAACACCGCGTCGCCACCCGCACCGCTGAGCTGGCCGAGGCCAACGCCGAGCTCGAACGGCGCGTAGAGCAGCGCACGCGAGAGCGCGAAGCAGCGCTCGCGCAAGTGCACGAGATGCAGAAGATGGAGAGCCTCGGCCAGCTTACCGGCGGCGTGGCGCACGACTTCAACAACCTGCTGATGGCCGTGTCGGGCAATCTCAGCCTGCTGAGGAAGCGTCTGCCGCCGGACAATCCGACTATCACCCGGCTAATCGACGGCGCCATCGAGGGAGCCGAGCGCGGCGCGACTCTTACGAAGCGCATGCTGGCCTTCGCCCGGCGACAGGAGCTGAAGCCCGAGACGGTTGAGTTGCATGCACTCGTCGACGGCATGGCGGAGATGCTCCGCCGCACGCTCGGCCCGACCATTGGCATCGAGATCACGTTCGAGCCCGATTTGCCGCCGATCCGCGTCGATCCGAACCAGTTCGAGCTGGCGCTGCTCAATCTGGTGATCAACGCCCGCGATGCGATGCCCGATGGCGGGCAGGTCAATATCGTCGCCTGCCGCGAGCGTGCCGCCGGCGGCATGCCCGAGTTGGGCGCCGGCGAGTTCGTCTGCGTACTGGTTGCCGATACTGGCATCGGCATGGATGAAACCACATTGAAGCGGGCGACCGAGCCGTTCTTCACCACCAAGGGCGTCGGCAAGGGGACCGGCCTCGGCCTCTCGATGGTGCACGGGCTCGCCGCCCAGTCTGGCGGCGCAATGCAGATTTCCAGCCGCCCCGGGTCAGGCACCACCGTCCGGCTATGGTTGCCGGTGGACCATTCGGTGACGAAACGGTCGGCGGCAAACGTGGAACCGCACCCGCGGCATGAGCGGGCGTGTCGGGTGCTGGTGGTTGATGACGACCCTCTGATCTTGTCGAGTACGGCCGCGATGCTGGAGGATCTGGGACACGTCGTGATCGAGGCCTCGTCGGCGGCGCGTGCCCTCGATGTGCTGCGTCTCGGTCCCCGGATCGATCTGGTGATCACTGATCAGGCCATGCCAGGAATGACGGGGCTCGAATTGGCGCGACAGGTGCGACAGGCTTGGCCCGGCACGCCGGTCATCTTGGCGAGTGGTTATGCTGACTTGCCGGATTCGTTCGACGTGCCGGTCCCACGGCTCGCCAAGCCATATCAGCAGGCCGAATTGGCCACCTGTATTGCCGCGGTGCTGGGCGGCGGAAACGTCGTGCCGATTGACCGCGCCCGGCGGGCGTAGAGGGTCGGGCCTGATGCACCTCTCCCCCGCTGCGGGAGAGGTCGCCGCGCGGGCGCGCGGCGGGTGAGGGTGCCGGCCCGGGGCTACTACCCGCTGCCGAACCCGGTCACCCTAACGTGCCCTATTTCATAGCTACCGCGCGGACATCTCCTCACGCCGGCGGGCCTGCACAAACGCCCGCAGCACCGCGTTGATCCGCGTCTGATAGCCCGGCCCATGCGACTTGAACCAACGCAGGACGGACTCATCGACCCGGATATGGATCGACTGCCTCCGCTCGGGCACACCGATTTCCACCGTGCTTTCCCAACCTTCAGGCAGCGGGCCGTCGTCTTCGTCCGCCAGCCGCTCAACCTCGGCCTGTGACATCGCCTCGGCGGCTTTCCAATCGCTTCGGGTCTCGCCACGTGCGCGCATTGCTTCGATCTCATCAGCCGTAGCGCGCACGATACGCTCTTTCCTCGCCATCCCTCGCTCTCCTGAACGATATTGGCCGTATGGCTTCACCGCGCTCGGTCCAAATCACCGCGTAGAATTTCGTCCCGATCAGACCCACCGCCACAAAACGCGACTCGCCGCCGCGCGGGGACGGGTAGTCGATAACCGGGCGCCCATCGAACAGCAGTTGCCCGTCGAGCAGGTCAAGCCTGTGCCGGTCCCGATTGGCCGCCCGCTTGGTCTCGTCCCACTCAAATGGCGGCTCTGATCGCCGCTGCGCTGCCGGTCAGCCCAGCAACCGCCCGATTACGCGCGCGGTGTAATCCACCACGGGAATGATTCTGCCATAGTTGATGCGCGTCGGACCTATCACGCCGATCGCGCCCAAAATGCGCCCGGCCTCATTGCGTGCCGGCGAGACGACCATCGAAATCCCGGACGTTCCGAAGAGCCCGCTCTCAGCGCCGATGAAGATACGAACACCATCGGATTGCTCTGCCAGCTCGAGGAGACGCAGCATCGTCTCCTGCGCCTCCAGCCGCTCGAACAGCCCCTGGATCGCTGACAGACGCTCGATCTGCGTGACGTCCGAAAGCAGGCGCGCCTGGCCACGGATGATCAAGCTTCCCCCGCGTCCCTCCGACGTCCAGGTCGCCAGCCCCGCCTCGACGATCTGGGCCGACAGGGCATCGAGCTCGGTGCGGTTCGCCGCCATCTCTTCGGCAACGATCCGCCTGAGCTCGGTCAACGGGCGGCCGGCGATGCGCGCGTTCAGGTAGTTGCTGGCCTGCTGCAAGGTCGACGGCGGCAGGCCCGGCGGCGTATCGATCACCCGGTTCTCGACGTGCCCGTCGCCGGTGACCAGCACGACGAGGGCGCGGCCGGAGCCGAGCGGGACGAATTCGATGTGTTTGAGAGGCCCCTCGCTTTTCGGGGCGAGCACAAGGCCGGCAGCCGAGGACAGGCCGGCCAACATCGCGCTGGCGTTGGCCAGCGTCTCTTCCAGGCTGCGCCCGGATGCCGCCAGCGCCGCGGAGATCGCCTCCCGCTCGTCTTCCGAGAGTTCCCCGAAGTGGAGCAGCCCATCCACGAACAGGCGCAACCCCCGCTCGGTCGGCAGTCGTCCGGCGGACGTGTGGGGTGCGAACAACAACCCGGCATCGGTGAGGTCCGCCATCACGTTGCGGATCGTCGCCGGCGAGACGTTGAGCGGGAGCCGGCGCGATAACGTGCGACTGCCGACGGGCTCCCCAGTCTCCAGATACTGCTCGACGATGTCGCGAAGCACTGCAGCCGAGCGGGCGTCGAGACCGGGGGGTAGCTCGACGCCTCGCCCGCTTATTCGCGAGGCCGCCCCTGCGGCGCTGATCGGGGTGTCCATCCGGCTTCTCCGGGGGATCAAGGTAGGGGGCAGCACGCGGAGGGTCAATTCGACCCGCGTCGTGACAGCACACGCCGCATCTGGTTTCTGTGCGGTGTCTTCAGTTTCGGGAGTCTTCCAATGCGCCCGTCCGGCCGTGCCAGCGACGCCCTGCGACCCGTTGCCATTATCCCCGGCTATGCCCGTCACGCCGAGGGTTCCTGCCTGATCCGGATGGGAAACACTGAAGTACTGTGCGCCGCCAGTGTGGAGGGCCGCGTTCCCCCGTTCCTGCGCGGCTCTGGCCAGGGCTGGGTGACCGCCGAGTACGGGATGCTGCCGCGCGCGACCCACACCCGCGGTGATCGCGAGGCCGCGCGGGGCCGGCAGTCGGGACGCACCCAGGAGATCCAGCGACTGATTGGCCGCAGCCTGCGCGCTGTGGTTGATCGGACGGTGATGGGGGAAATGACTGTCACCCTCGACTGCGATGTGCTGAACGCCGATGGGGGCACGCGCTGCGCTGCCATCAGCGGCGCTTGGGTGGCGTTAAGCTTTGCTTTCAGGCACTTGCGGAAAATGAAGGTCCTTGCGCGCGATCCGCTGACCGGCCAGGTCGCCGCGGTCTCCTGCGGGATCGCAGGGGGCGAGGCCGTACTTGATCTTGATTATGAGGAAGACTCGGCAGCCGAGGCCGACGCGAATTTCGTGCTGACCAACGCTGGCGGGATCGTGGAGGTCCAAGGCACCGCCGAACGCGCGCCGTTCTCCGAGGCGCAGCTTCTAAGCCTGCTGGCGCTGGCGCGTGCCGGCACGGCTTCGTTGTTCGCGCTGCAGCGGGACACATTGGGGCCTGACTGATGGCCCGGCAACTCCGGCGTGGCGCCCGCCTGGTGCTGGCCAGCCACAATCCGGGCAAGCTCGCCGAGGTCATGGAGTTGGTCCGCCCGTTCGGCTTCGACGTGATTGCGGCCGGCGCGCTCGGATTGCCGGAACCGCTGGAAGACGCTCCGGACTTCCTCGGCAATGCAAGAATAAAGGCGCTCGCCGCCGCGCGGGCGAGCGGGCTGGCCGCGCTGGCAGATGATTCCGGCTTCTGCGTCGCCGCCCTGGACGGCGCGCCCGGCGTACATTCTGCGCGGTGGGCTGGGGGGCCCACCAGGGATTTCGCGTCCGCGATGGCGCGGGTAAACGCGATGTTGGGAGACGCGGCCGACCGCCGGGCTTGGTTCATCGCCGCGCTCTGCCTCGCTTGGCCTGATGGCCACACCGCGACCTTCGTCGGCCGGGTGGACGGCGAGGAAGTCTGGCCGCCGCGCGGAGAGAATGGATTCGGTTACGACCCGATCTTTCTTCCGGCCGGCGCATCCGGCACCTTCGGCGAGCTGACTGCGGAGGGGAAGCGCACGCTCAGCCACCGCGCCCGCGCTTTCGCCCAGCTTCGGGCAGCCTGCTTCGATCCGCGGAGCCCAAGTTGACTCCCACCGGCGATCTCCGCCACCGGAACCACCGCTGTCCCGCACAACAGACGCAGCCTTGGCTGTGGTAAGGTCCTATCCCGGAATTCTCAAGTGTCCTTAGCCAATTCCGCCACTTTCCTCAGATCCCGTACGAACGCCTGATACTCCCGATGCCGCGCATCCTCATCCGGCACACGTAACAGGAAGGACGGGTGCACGGTGACGAACGCGGTCTCGGTGTCCGATAATCGGATCGGCCGGCCGCGCTCGCGGCCGATGGTGACCGCCCGGCCCAGCACCGCGCGTGCCGCTGTGACACCAAGCAACACAACGAGAGACGGAGCCAAGCGCACGCGCTCGACATCCAGCCAGAACCGGCAGGCCTGGATCTCCGGCGCCTCCGGTGTCTGGTGCAGGCGCCGCTTGCCGCGCGGCGTGAATTTGAAATGCTTCACCGCATTGGTGACGTAGGTGCCACGCCGGTCGATGCCGGCCTCTTCCATCGCACGGTCCAACATCAGCCCGGCGGGACCGACGAAGGGACGGCCGATCACGTCTTCCTGGTCGCCGGGCTGCTCGCCGATGAGCATCACCCGCGCGCCCGCCGGACCCTCGCCGAACACCGTCTGCGTCGCCGGCTCCCAGAGGTGGCAGCGCCGGCAATCAGCGGCTTCATGCCAGGCCGTCTCGATTCCGGGATCGGTGCCCGCCTGCATCACCACCGGGCCGAGCGCCGGCCGGTCGGGCGGCCACGGCTCGTCGCCAAGCAACTCGGCCTCCGGAATCGAGCTGCCACGTTGCGCAGCGGCCATCACCTCAGCACCGTAGGAGAGCCAATAAGCAGAGAGCCCCGCGTCGTCCGGCACCGAGGCAGGATCGACCTCGGGGCCCAATCGCAACCCATCCTGATCCCAGTGGGCGCTGCCGTCCGGTGTCAGGATGGAGACCGCAAGCCCGTGGAACCGTCGCGCAAGCAGTTGCGCGTCCGCCTCCAGGACGAAATGGGCCGGCCGGTACCACGCGACATATCGTATCCCGCCGCGCTCGTGCACCGGCAGGTAACGGAGCTGCGCGCGCATCCGGTGCTGCTCGGCTCGCACCGACAGAGCCAACCCCTGCGCGAGGCGTGTATCCGGGTCGGCGCGATCGTCCAGCACGCGCTCTCCGTTATGGGTGCGCCACACCACCCGGTAGAGCTCCTCGAACCGCCGCGGATCCCGCGCCTGGATCGCCAGGCCGGCGAGTGCCACTAGTGCACGGGAGATGCCGAAGCTGCCGCTTGCCTCGGTTGGAATGCGCGCTCTTTTGGGGGCGACCTGCCACTGCACCTGATCGGGCGGCACGCCAGCCAGCACGAGCGCCCGTGTGGCCGCGCGCCAACCATCCCAGTCCGTCTCGCTCCGCAACGCAACCGTCTGCATCGGTGGCAGGGAACATGATTGCGGCGCGGTTTCCAAGCCTGCACGCGCCCTCTTATTCTGGCGGGCCAAGAGCGGGCCAAGATGAGAGGAACCGTGATGGCGGCACCGGAAGACTTCACCCGCATCGGCGCCGCCAATGCACCGTCCTTTTCGCGTATCTCCTCTTCAATCGCGGAATCGAGATCGGCGCCGGCCCGGCCGGCCAGTCCATGCACTTGATGCCGCTGTTCGGCAGCGTACTTGCAGTGGTGTGCCTGGGCGAGAACTTCCGGCTCTACCACGCGGTCGGTATTGCGCTGATCTGCGCTGGCATTCTGCTGGCGTCGTGGCGCGCTGTGCAGCCCGCCGCGGCCACCGCCGCGCACAAAGCCTGATCAAGGACCCCATCCGCATAGAAAGCTTGATTCGGACTCCAGGATCGGCGCACCTCCCACCCTGGGAGACGCAATTGCACCGATTAACCCTCCTCCTGGCCAGCGCCACGATGCTGGCTGCGGCTGCGCACGCGCAGTCATCCGCCACGCCGACGGCCCCATCGGGGGCAGCGTCTGCGCCTGCCGCTCACCAGCCCGAGCCTGGTTCGGCGGCGCCCGCGCCCACCACCAGCCCACCTGCGCCCAGGACGGCAACGAAGACGCCGACTGCCAAGGAACCGCAGAGCACTGCTGCCGTGCCGCCAGCGGCCACCAAGCCGCCTGAGCCCGCCGCCCCGGTGACCCGCGTGCCGGCCGACAAAGTCGTGGCGATCCTTGGCCAACCGGTTATTGGGCCGCTCGGAACGCTGGTCGGCCGGCTGGTCGATGTTTTGGTAGGTCAGAATGGCGAACCCCAAGCCGCGGTGATCGATTTCGGCGGCTTCATGGGCGTGGGCAGCCGCAAAATCGCGGTCCACTGGAACACACTGCATTTTAACCCGGGAGACCCACAGTACCCGATCGTGCTCGACCTCCTGCCGGAGCAGATCAAGGCGGCGCCCAGCTACCAAGGCGAGACCAAGCCCGCACCGGTTGTAGTAGCGCCCTGGGAGCCGCAAAAGCCGGCTGCCAACGCTACCAAGCCCAGCGCGCCGCAGTAGACGAAGATGCCCCGAGACGGTTCTCTGCCGGCAAAGCGCAGCCTATGGGCGCTCGACCTCCTCAACTTCTTCCTGGCCGACGTGCAAACCGGCTTCGGTCCCTTCGTCGCCGTTTATCTTACTACTCACAAATGGACCGAGGTCGAGATCGGCCTGGCACTCAGCCTCGGCACCATCACCTCGATGGTTAGCCAGATCCCGGCCGGTGCCGTGGTCGATCTCATGCGCAGCAAGCGTGCCGCGGCGGCGGCCGGGATTGTCGCCACGGTGCTAGCAGCGCTCATGTTGGCCGTGCTCCCGAACCAGTTGCCGGTAGCGGTCGCGGAGATTCTGCACGGCGTCGCAAGCTGCATCATCACGCCAGCAATCGCGGCGATCAGCCTCCGACTCGTCGGGCACGCCGCGCTCGGGGAGCGGCTGGGCCGCAACGCCTCGTTCGGTTCGATCGGCAATGGCCTCGCCGCCGGGGTGATGGGCGGTATTGGGACCTATCTGTCCAGCGCATCGGTGTTCTGGCTCACCGCCGCGCTCGGGTTGCCTGCCCTGCTGGCATTGTGGCGGATCGCGCCGGCCGGAGCGGTAGGCGAACTTCCTGACGACTTCGTTCCTCCGGTATCGAGGGGCCATCGGGTGGACTGGCGAGGGCTCGGCTCGTTGGTGGCCGACCGGCGGTTGCTCGCCTTCGCGGCCTGCGCGGTCATGTTCCATTTGTCGAACGCGGCGATGCTGCCGCTGGCCGCATCCGAGGTGACCAAACGGGCTGGCGACTACGCCAATCTGATCATCGCCGCCTGCATCATGGTACCGCAGGCCGTGGTGGCGTGCACGTCCCCTTGGATCGGGCGGCGGGCCAATAGCTGGGGGCGCCGGCCGATCCTGCTGGCCGGCTGGGGCGCGCTGGCCGCCCGAGGATTGCTGCTGGCAGTGCTACCAGGGACCTGGCCGCTGGTGGTGGGCCAGTCGGTCAGCGGGATCAGCGCCGCGGTGTTCGGGGTGATGCTGCCACTGGTGGCAGCCGACCTGACCCGGGGTCGGGGCCATTTCAACCTGTGCATCGGCGTTTTTGGGCTTTGTTCGGCTGCGGGCGCCACGCTCAGCACGACACTGGCCGCCTGCATTGCCGACAATGCTGGTCAGACGACCGCCTTCCTGGCGCTTGCCGGCGCTGGGCTGGTCGGAACACTGATGATCTGGACCCTGATGCCAGAGACGACGCCAAAATGCGACACTGTGATGGCGGACAGACGGCGTGCGGTCGCGCCGGCCACGACAGGTGGTCTCTGGAGGGAACCAGCAGTCGACGGTTGGTCTGTTGAAGCGAAGGCGCTTCGGGTTCGCGCGAGGCAGGGTTCGCGCAGGTAGGATCAGAAACCCTCGCGCTCGATCCGCTTGCGCTCCAGCTTGCGGGCCCGGCGTACCGCCTCCGCCGCTTCGCGTGCGCGTCTTTCTGATGGTTTCTCGTAGTGCCGGCGGAGCTTCATCTCGCGGAAAATTCCCTCCCGCTGCATCTTCTTCTTGAGCGCCTTGAGCGCCTGATCGACATTGTTGTCACGTACCAGAACTTGCACTTGGCCGCCTTCTCCTTTCGGTTCCGCATGCCCGCCGATCGGACACGCCTTGGTTGGTTCGGTCGCTGACGCACGTCGCTCTTCCGCCGCCGGTAGCCCGGTGCGGGGGGCGCGCTATAACACGCCCCGGCGACCTCGCCAAACCTTTCCCCCAGGCATCTCGGATGTGTCATGGCCATTCTCAAGATCGCCCGCATGGGCCATCCCGTGCTTCTCACCCGCTGCGAGCCGGTGTCGGACCCTAGCGCCGCGGACATCCGCCGGCTCGTCGCGGACATGATGGAGACGATGGAGGACGCGCCCGGCGTCGGCCTTGCTGCGCCACAGGTGCACGTGCCGCTGCGTCTGTTCGTCTTCCGCATCCCGGGCGAGCGTAAGAGCGAGGATCCCGAGGACCTGCCTGTCGGCAATACCGTACTGATCAACCCGGAGATCGAACTCTTGTCGGATCAGCGCGTGCTGCGCTGGGAAGGCTGCCTGTCCATCCCCGGCCTGCGCGCCGCTGTGCCGCGCGCACCGCGGATCCGTTATCGCGGCGTGGATTGCGAGGGGAACCTGACTGAGCGCACCGTGTCCGGCTTCCACGCCGGCGTTCTCCAGCATGAGTACGACCATCTTGACGGGATTCTATATCCGATGCGCATGACCGATTTCCGCCTGTTCGGCTTCAACGAGGAGTTGACCAGAGCAGCGCTGACCCAGCAGGCACCGACGGGCGCTCGCGCGTGATCACACCCCCTGAGCGTAGCGACGAGCGCGACGCGGCGATCGATGCACTGCTGCCGAATGTGCCGTTCGATGGCTGGACCTATCGCGCGTTGCGTGCGGGTCTGGCAGCCTCCGGTGGAGATCCGCGCGACGCCGAGGTGCTTTTTCCTGGTGGCGCAGCGGACATGATCGCAGCGTATTGCGATCTGGCGGACCGGCGGATGGAGCTCGAGGCCGCCACGCTTGATCTGGAGGCGATGCGCATTCCGGCGCGGATTCGCGCCGTGATTGCCCTGCGGCTCACCCAGAACCGCTCGCACAAGGAAGCGATCCGGCGCGCGCTGGCCGCGCTCGCGCTGCCCGGCAATGCCGGCATGGTTGCCCTTTGCACTGCACGGACCGTAGATGCGATGTGGCACGCTGCCGGCGATCGTTCGGCGGATATCTCCTGGTACACGAAACGTGCCATTCTGGCCGGCGTGTACACCTCGACCGTACTATTTTGGCTGCGCGACCCCGGCGAAGATGACGCCGCCACGCTGAGCTTCCTGGACCGGCGGCTGGCCGATGTCGGGCGTATCACCCGTGTGCGCCGAAGGTTCGAGTCAGCGCTGCACCGAATTGTCCCACCGGTCCTGCGGGGCGCCGCACAGTAGCTATCCCCAAGTGGCGGCGAGCGCGCGGAGGCGCTGCTTGGCCCTTCCCCACCCGGCGGTATCAGTCCGCCGCTGCCGCGAGCGCTGGCAAGTCATCGAGCGCGTAGCGCGTGAACTGCCGGTTCAGGGCAGGCAACGGGCAGACCTCCATCCAGCCCTCGGCTGGCTTCATCACGATCATCATCACCGTCGCTGAAAGATTGTCACCGACAGCAGCCGGGCGGGGCGGACGGCACACCGAGTAAGGCGTCGCGAAATCGTCAAAGAATGCCGCCTTCAGATCATTGACGGTGATCCGTCCCTGCCGTCGCGCCAGCGTGCCACGTACCCGCTCGGCGCGGTACGCGGAATCCGGTGTGGTCGGCAGTCCGGTGTCCCGTAGCTTCGCCAGCGCAGCCACGCTCTCGAAATGGTTCGCGTGCACCAGCAGCCCGTTCTGCGGCTGCAACAGGAAACTTTCGTCCGGCGCGCTCTCGATGTCCAGCGCCGCGCCCCCGGCATGACTCAGCATGATATTGTTGGAGACGGTCTTTGGCGTGGCATAGATCGTCTGCACCGCCAGCGCGAAATGCGCGCTCTCCAGTGCTCGCCGGCGCAGCAGCACGAGCGGCACGCCGGGGCGCTTCTGGTCGCGGTCGGATGACAGGAAATTCGCGGTCAGCCCGATGCCGGCCGCGTTCATGCCGCAGCGGGCCAAGCCGCCGGCCTCGGTGAAGGTCAGCACGTCCGGCCCATCGTCACGACGGATGCGCAGCACGACGCCAGTCTCGGCGCATTCGGCCCGCCAGTCCCAGTTCTGTCCATGAAGCACCTGCCGGTCGGCCGAGGCATCCGCCAACACGACCGCCCCGGTGCAACCGTCCGGCTCGCCGGCCCGGCGCGCCTCCGCCAGCAGCTCGGTGCGCGCGTTCACCGCCACCACATGCTCGAATGGACAATTCGCGCCTTCGGCAATGCCGCGCATCTCTTCGAGATACGCAGGCTCGAAGCGCTGGATGATCGGCAGCATTCCCTCGACGAGGGTATGCACCTGTGCGCGGGATAGCTTCTGTTTCTCGAAGGCGGTCAGGTAGATCTCGGCTGAGCGATGGATGCGCGCCCTCGCCGCTTCGCCGTATTGTCGGCCGCGATCTCGCGGCGACCCGGCGATCTCGATAAGGGGAAAGGGGGTGGGCTGCATGCAGGCGCTCCGTCAGAAACATGATTCGAGCCAGTCAACAGGAAATCAACAAGCAACGCATTGTCCTTGTTGGCCACTTGGGGCGGTGATGATCAGAACAAACCATGACCGCTAATGCTCATCATGCCTGCGCTAAGCAGGCAATCCAACCGCCGGTCAGCTCCTTGAAACTCCGTCGGGACTTCGCGCAACTCCGGTCCGCTTGATTACCGATTGACCAATCGCCACGGGCGGTGTTGGCGGCAGCCGGGCGCGTTGACAGGACCACGCCCCGGTGCACACCTTCCGGCGACTTCGAAGGGGGGAACCCATGGCGAAAGACAACGGTGGCGACAAGCGCCTGCGCAGCCGGCGGTGGTTCGACAATCCGGCCGACCCCGCCATGACCGCTCTCTATGTCGAGCGTTATCTGAATTACGGCATCACCCGAGAAGAGCTGCAAGGCGGCAAGCCGATCATCGGCATCGCGCAGACCGGCTCGGACCTCGCGCCCTGCAACCGCCATCACCTCCAGCTCGCAACGCGCGTTCGCGACGGCATCCGCGACGCCGGCGGCATCCCCCTCGAATTCCCCCTGCACCCAATTCAGGAGACCGGCAAGCGACCGACCGCGGCGCTCGACCGCAACCTCGCCTATCTCGGCCTGGTCGAGGTGCTGCACGGCTATCCGCTGGACGGTGTCGTGCTGACAACCGGCTGCGACAAAACGACGCCCGCCTGCCTGATGGGCGCGGCGACCGTCAATATTCCGGCCATCGTGCTGTCTGGCGGGCCGATGCTTGACGGCTGGTGGCAGGGCCGCCTCTCGGGGTCCGGCACGATCGTCTGGGAAGGCCGCAAGCTCTATGCCGAGGGCAAGATCGACTACGAAGAATTCATGAAGATGGTGGCGTCATCCGCCCCCTCCGTCGGCCACTGCAACACCATGGGCACCGCGACGTCGATGAACAGCCTAGCCGAGGCACTGGGCATGTCGTTGCCCGGCTGCGCGGCGATCCCAGGGCCGTATCGCGAGCGCGGTCAGATGGCGTACGAGACGGGGCGGCGGATTGTGGAGATGGTGCACGAGAATCTGCGACCCTCCGACATCATGAACAAAAAGGCGTTCGAGAATTGCGTTGTCGCCGCGGCGGCGCTCGGCGCCTCGTCGAACTGTCCGATCCACATGGTGGCGATCGCCCGGCACATGGGCGTCGATCACACGATCGAAGACTGGCAACGTCTCGGTCCGGACATCCCGCTGCTGGTCGATTTGCAGCCGGCCGGTCGCTTTCTGGGCGAGAAATTCCATCGCGCCGGTGGTGTGCCGGCGGTGATGAAAGAGCTGCTGCAGGCCGGCAAGCTGCACGACGACGTCATGACCGTTACCGGCCGGACGCTGGCGCAGAACCTGGAAACCGTGCCGGAGCCCGACCGAGAGGTGATCCGCGCCTATGACAAGCCGCTGAAGGCGGCCGCCGGCTACGTCGTGATGTCCGGCAACCTGTTCGACAGCGCGGTGATGAAGACCAGCGTCATCGACCCGGAGTTCCGCCGCCGCTTCCTGTCCGATCGGGCACATCCGAACGTCTTCGAAGGCAAGGCCGTGGTGTTCGAAGGTCCAGAGGACTATCACGAACGCATCGAGGATCCCGATCTGGGCTGCGACGACCAGTCGGTGCTGATCATCCGCAACTGCGGGCCCGTCGGCTATCCGGGCAGCGCCGAGGTGGTGAACATGCAACCGCCGGCCAGCCTGCTGAAACGCGGGGTCGAGGCGCTGCCAACCATGGGCGACGGGCGTCAGTCAGGGACCTCTGGCAGCCCGTCGATCCTGAATGTCACGCCGGAGGCAGCGGTGGGCGGCGGCCTCGCGCTGCTGAAGACGGGCGATAAGATCCGCATCGATCTCAACACTCGCAAGGTGGATGTGCTGCTGCCGCCCGGCGAGCTGGAAGCACGTCGCGCAGCGTGGAAACCGCCTAAGCTTGAGCACAAGACACCGTGGGAGGAGATTTATCGCAGCATGGTCGGCCAGCTCGGCACCGGCGCCTGCCTGGAGCCGGCCACGCTCTTTCTGAACGTGATCGAGACGCGCGGCGAATCGAGGAACAACCACTGATTTCCTTCTCCCCTCCCCTTGCGGGAGGGGCCGGGAGAGGGGTCGCCCATGCCAGTACGCCTTACCAACAAGACCGCCTTTGTCACCGCTGCCGCGCAGGGGATCGGTCGGGCCACGGCGCTCGCCTTTGCGGCCGCGGGCGCACACGTCATCGCCACCGACGTGAACGAAGCTCTGGTGCACGAGATCGCTTCCGATTCGATCCGCACCGCCAAGCTGGACGTGCTGCACGCGGCCGACATTGAGCAGGCGGCGTTCGATGCTGGGCCGATCGATATCCTGTTCAACTGCGCCGGCGTCGTGCACGAGGGCACCGTGCTCGACGCCACCGAGGATCAGTGGGAGCTAGCCTTCGACCTGAACGCGCGGTCGATGTTCCGCACGATGCAGGCTTTCTTGCCGGGCATGCTGGAACGAGGCCATGGCTCGATCATCAACATGGCCTCGGTGGCGAGCAGCGTCAAAGGCGTGGTGAACCGCTGCGTTTATTCGGCGACCAAGGCGGCGGTGATTGGGCTGACCAAGTCCGTGGCGGCGGATTTCATCAGCCGCGGCGTCCGTTGCAACTGCATCTGTCCAGGCACCGTGCACACGCCGAGCCTGGATGCGCGGATCGCTGCCAATGCTGCGAAAGCAGGCTCTGAAGAAGCAGCGCGCGCCGTTTTTCTGGCCCGTCAGCCGATGGGCCGGCTCGGCACGCCGGAGGAGATCGCAGCACTCGCCGTCTATCTCGCCAGCGACGAGGCACAGTTCCTCACCGGCCAAGCGATCGTGATCGACGGCGGGATGACGCTATAGCACGGGGAGAGTCACATGAAACTACTGCGCTACGGCCCGTCCGGAGCCGAGAAGCCCGGGCTGCTCGACGCCGACGGCAACATCCGGTGCCTCGCATCCGTGGTGCGCGACATCGATGGCTTCGCGCTGTCGGACGCGGCGCTGGCGATGATCCGCGCGATCGACCCGAAGACGCTACCCAAAGTCGATGCCGGCGCGCGGTTTGGTCCGTGCGTCGCCCGGCCGGTGAACTATATCTGCATCGGTCTCAATTATGCAGACCATGCCGAGGAAGCCGGCATGCCAATTCCCAAGGAGCCGATCTTCTTCTTGAAGTCGCTCGGCGCCTTCTGCGGCCCGAACGACGACGTGAAGAAGCCGCGCGGCGCAAAGAAGCTGGATTGGGAGGTCGAGCTCGGAATCGTCATCGGCAAGACCGCCCGCTATGTCAGCGAACACGAGGCGATGGAGCATGTGGCCGGACATTGCGTTTGCAATGATGTGAGCGAACGCGAGTTCCAGCTTGAGCGCGGCGGCACCTGGGACAAGGGCAAGGGCTGCGACACATTCGGCCCGACTGGGCCCTGGATGGTTACCAAGGACGAAGTCCCGGACCCGCAGAACCTGAGGCTGTGGTGCGAGGTCGATGGCAAGCGCATGCAGGACGGTACCACGAAGAGAATGATCTTCGACTGCCGCAAGCTCGTCAGCTACACGAGCCATTTCCTCACCTTGCATCCCGGCGACATCATCTCTACCGGCACGCCGCCCGGTGTTGGGTCGGGCAAGAAGCCCACGCCCATCTTCTTGGAGGTGGGTCAGACGATGCGGCTATCGGTCGAGGGGCTCGGCGTGCAGACGCAGCGCGTTGTCGAGGCCTAACTCGCCGACGGTAGTTCGTGCCCGGTGGTCGATTGAAGGGCTCGGTGCCGAGACTGTCTGGGTTCTCTGGCTGATCCTCGCGACGGCTCTGCTGCGCGCCGGCTTCGGCTGGGCGCTCGGCCTTGGCGTCGATGAAAGCTACATGGTGGCGAGCGGGCGGAGCCTGCAACTCAGCTATTTCGATCATCCGCCGGTCTCGTGGTGGATGCAGTGGGGCGCGACGCACCTGTTTAGGACCGATGCGCCGCTCGCGGTGCGCACGCCGTTCATCCTGACTTTCGCGCTGTCCACTTGGCTGATGTACAGGCTGGGCGCGGCTGTGACGGATCGACGCGCCGGGCTGTGGGCGGCGGTGGCGCTGAACCTGTCGCCGGTCTTCGGGGTGACGGCGGCAAGCTGGGTTTTGCCGGATGGCCCCCTCGACTGCGCGTTGCTCGGCGCTGCGCTGTGCCTAGTCAAGGCGTTGTGCTCAACACCTCTCCCGCTTGCGGGAGAGGTCGGCTCGCGAAGCGAGCCGGGTGAGGGTCTGGCGCGCCCCGACACCCTCACCCGCCGCGCTCGGCGCGGGGACCCCCGGGTCGGAGCCCGGGGGCAGGCTCTCTCCCGCCGAACGGGAGAGGTGTGGGGGGCGTGGTCCGGCACGGGGCTCTGCGCAGGCGTGGCGCTGCTGTCCAAATATACCGCCGTCCTGACGATCGGCGGGGCGGTGCTGTTCCTGCTGACCAGCCCGCGCCACCGTCGCTGGCTTGCGCGTCCGGAGCCGTATGTCGCCGGCCTGTTGGCGATTGCGATGTTCTCACCGGTGATCTTCTGGAACGCGACGCATGGGTGGGCTTCGTTCGCGTTCCAGGGCGACCGCGCCACGGGATGGCGGTTACGTCCGTGGGAGCCGATCGTGGTACTCGCCGGCGAGGCGCTGTTCGTGCTGCCTTGGATCTGGGCGCCGCTGATGGGGGTGTTCGTCGCCGCTTTGCGCCGCGGCCCCGCGGATTGGCGGAGCTGGCTGCTGTGTTGCCTCGGCGCACCGCCGATCGTAGTGTTCGCGTTGATCTCCGCCTGGTCGAGCCAGCGCGTGATGTTCCACTGGGCGGCACCGGGTTATCTGATGCTGTTCCCGCTGCTCGGCCGGGCGATCGCGGAGCGGATCGACGCGCCATGGGTGCGCCGCATGCTGACAGGCACCGCCACCCTGGTCGTGGCTGCGGTCATCGTGGTCTCCACGCAGGTCCGACTCGAATGGATGCAACCGCTGATCGCGGCCGTCGCGAAACAGGACCCGGACCTGGAAGCAATCGACTGGAGTTCCTTGCGCAACGACCTGGCTTCCCGTGACCTGCTGGAGCCAGGAGTGGTCGTCGGGGTGTCGAACTGGCGCGATGCCGGGAAGGTCGGCTACGCGCTCGGGCCGGAGGCGACGGTCACCGTGCTGAACACGGATTCCCGGCAATTCGGTTTTGTGGCGCCCGCCAGCGGCTTTTCGGGGCGGGATCTGCTCGTGCTCGCGCTTGACGATCCCGAGCGAGCGCGGCGCGAGCTGTCGCCGTGGTTCTCCGCGCTCAAGGTGCTACCCCCATCCTTAATCAACGACAATGGCGTTCCGTTGCAATCAGTATCAGTTTTCCTCGGCCGGAGCCTGCACGTCCCGCCGCACCCGGACTGATTCCCGAGCTGTCGCGGAACCCCCTGTTACCCAGGGCAGCTCCCGGCGACGATCGTCCCCCCTTCAAACAAGCAACGGGACGGCCTCGGCAAGAGTCATGGGCCGATCATGCAGAAGCGCGGACGCGACCGGCGCCTCCCAAGCCGCCTCGTCCGGCGCCAGTGGATCGCGCGGCCTCAGGCGGTGCTCCAGCACGCAGCGGGCCAGCAGCACGCGGCGCGCGTCGGCGCCCGGCCGCGACCCCTCCCAAGCGAGCAGCACGGCACTGGCAACGTTGTACAGCGCCGTCGCCGCGCTGCGAGCCAGGACTTCGTTCGCCGTTGTCCGCTCTGCCGTGGCGACCGCGCGATCCACGGCTTCGCCGAGCCGCGCACGAAACGCCACCGGCAGGCCCATAGCCTGCTCGAGCCTTGTCCGCAGCAGCGTCGCCAGAGCGCGGTGCGCACCATCCTTCGCAACTGCTCGGCCTATCACATCGAGCGCGTTAATGTTGCTTGTGCCTTCCCACAACAACCCGACCTGGGCGTCGCGGATCAGCCGCGGGTTCACCCAGTCCTCGATGTACCCGTTGCCGCCGCGTGCCTCCATCGCGCCGGTGGCGACGGCGATGTTATCGCGACACGCACGCAATTTGAGCAGCCCGGTCAGGATGCGCAGCTCCGTCGCCGCTCCGCGCTCCATCGCATCGGCGGTGGCGAATGCCATCGACAGCGCCTGCTCCGCCGGCACGATCAGTTTCATAAGCTGCCGCCGCATCAGCGGAAACTCGAGGACCGCCCGCCCGAAGGCAAAGCGCCCGCGAGTGGCTGCCAGCGCCTCATTGACGCAGCGACGCATCATTGCCGCGGCGCGCACACCCTGCGACAGGCGCGAGAGATTGACCTGCTCCATCATTTGTCGAAACCCGGCATCGAGCGGCCCGACTGGATAAGCCTCCGCACCTTCCAACATGATCTCCCCGCTTGCCATGGAGCGGGTACCCAGCTTGTCCTTCAGCCGCACGATCCGATAGGCGTTGCGCCTGCCGTCGCGAAGCCGCCGCGGTAGCGCGAACAACGCAAGACCGCGCGTGCCGGACGGAGCTCCTTCGGGCCGCGCCAGCATCAATGCCACGTCGGCGTCGGCATGCGAGCAGAACCATTTCTCGCCGAATAGGCGCCATGTGCTGCCATCCAGGCGCGCTACCGTCTCCATCGCGCCGACATCGGAGCCGCCGGCCTTCTCGGTGATGAACTGCGTGCCTTTCCACAAGGTGGAGAGATCGCTCGATAGCATGCGCGGCAGCAGATATGCCCTCAGCTCGTCGGCGGCGAATTTTCGTATCAGGTGAATCGACGTGTCTGTGACGCTGATCGGGCACATCAGCCCGAACTCAGCCTGCACGAACAAGTACTGGAGAGCGTATTTGGCGACCGGCGGCAGTGGCGCGTCCATACCGAGCACGCCGGCGCGATGGCTCATTGCATGGAATTGGAAATCGCCGAATGCTACTGCCTCCATCTCGCGATAGGCCGGATGGTACTCGATCCAGTCCTCGTCACGGCCGAATCGGTCGCGCGGATGCAGGACCGGCGGATGTTTGTCGGCGACGCGGGCCAACTCGTCCAGCGGACCACCGGCCATCCTGCCGAGCCGAGAAAAGTGCTGGTCAAGCGTCGCACGGGTGGCGGCGGGCAGATAGATCGCCAGTAAATCCCGAAGGCCGCGGTCGGCGGCATAGAAATCCATCCCGGCGCAGTCCGATGCAACGCGATCTACGGCCGTCAGCACCGTTGCGCGTGCATCGTCGGGCATCTGCCCGCTGCCGCTACATCGTCGCGCCGATCACCCAGGGCGCGAACTCCGCGGCGCCAAAATCGAATTGCTCGCTCTTGGTCCGTTCACCGGAAGCGACGCGCAGCATCAGATCGAAGATGCGCTGGCCGCATTCCTGCACGGTCTCGTCGCCATCCAGGATGGTGCCGCAATTCACGTCCATATCGTCTTCCATTCGACAGTACATCGGCGAATTCGTGGCCAGCTTGATCGAGGGCGCGGGTTTGCAGCCGAACACGCTGCCGCGTCCCGTGGTGAAGCACACAAGGTTGGCTCCCCCCGCCACCTGGCCCGTCGCCGCTACCGGGTCGTAGCCCGGTGTGTCCATGAATACGAAGCCCTTCGCGGTCACCGGCTCGGCGTATTTCACCACATCGACAAGGTTGGTGCTGCCCGCTTTGGCCATGGCGCCGAGCGATTTCTCCAGGATCGTGGTCAGCCCGCCCGCTTTATTACCGGGTGACGGGTTGGCGTTCATCTCTGCGTTCTCGCGCTCGGTGTATTCTTCCCACCAGCGCATCAGCCCGACCAGCTTTTCGCCGGCCTCTTGTGAGACGGCGCGGCGGGTCAGCAGGTGTTCTGCGCCATAGGTCTCCGGCGTCTCGGACAAGATCACGGTGCCGCCGTGCTGCACCACGAAATCGCTTGCTGCACCCAGCGCGGGATTAGCCGAGACGCCCGAGTACCCGTCTGAACCGCCGCATTGCAGCGCCACGGTCAGCTCTTTGACCGGTACAGTTTCGCGCGCAACCTGGTTGGATTCGGCCAGGACCTCCTTCACGAAGGCGACGCCCGCCTCGACGGTCTTGCGGGTACCGCCCATGCCCTGGATATCCATCGACTTCAGCCGGCCGGCGAGTCGCTGCTCTTTCAGCAAACCGCCGATCTGGTTCACTTCGCAGCCCAGGCCGAGTGCGACCACATGCGAGAAATTCGGATGCCGAGCGTAGCCCGCGAGCGTGCGCCGCAGCAGCCGGAGCGGCTCGCCCTCGGTCATGCCGCAGCCGGTTTTGTGCGTCAGCGCTACCACCCCATCGACGTTGGGAAATCCCGCCAACGGGTCTTCGCCGGTGAACGGGTTACGCCGGAACACGTCGGCGATCAGCCCTGCGACATGGGCGCTGCAATTCACGCTGGTGAGGATACCGATATAGTTGCGGGTCGCCACCCGGCCGTCTGCACGACGGATGCCCTCGAACGTCGCCGGCTCATTCGCGTAATCCGTTGGTCGCGCATCCACGCCATAGGCGTAATCCTTGGCGAAGTCGCCCATCCCGGTGTTGTGCACATGCACGTGCCGCCCGGGTTCGATCGCGATGGTGGCAAACCCGATGATCTGCCCGTAGCGCCGCACCGGCTCGCCAACGGCGATCGGCCGCACTGCGACTTTATGCCCAGCGGGGATGCGTTCGGCGGCCGCGACACCATCCGCTACCGGTGTGCCCGGCAGCAACGTCGCGCGCGCAATCACCACGTTATCATCAGGATGCAACCGGATAGTGGGTGCCTGAGCCATGACACCAGTCTCCAACTAAAGGGTTCCAAGGGCGATGCCCTTGGCGGGGGTTCAAAGGGGGCTGCGCCCCCTTGGCCTTTCCATCATCCCGCCACTGGCCCCGCAGCCTTACGCACCGTCGCGACCGCCTCGCGCGCCGCACGGGCCATGAGCCCGCTATCATTTGCTATTGTAACGAACCGGAATCCCATATCGATCATCCTGGCAGCATACCCCGGCGTCCCGTTATGCAGCCCGGCGAATTGGCCGCGCCGTTTGGTCTCGCGCACCAGCATCTCATAAATCCCGAGGATCTTCGGTTCCTCACGATCCAGCGACGGTGTCATGCCCAGCGAGAACCCGAGATCGCTCGGCCCCACATAGATGCCACTGATCCCCGGAACGTCCAGGATCGCACCAATATTGTCGATCGCCTCCTGCGTCTCGATCATCGGGATCACCAGCACCTCGTCATTGGCGATCTTCTGATAGTTGCTCGCCTCGCCGTACATGGCGGCGCGGATCGGACCGTTGCTGCGCTTGCCAGCGGGTGGATACAGGCAGGCGTCCGCCAGTCGCTGTGCCTCGTCCTTGGTGCTGACCATCGGGCAGATAATGCCCCAAGCGCCGCCGTCCAGTGACTTGCCGATGATGCCCGGCTCGTTCCAAGGCACCCGCACCAGCGGCGTGACCGGATGCGCGGCCATCGCCTGGAAGCACTGCACCATCGACAGGTAATCCTGGATGCCGTGCTGCATATCGACGGTGACGCTGTCCCAGCCGCACTGTGCCATCACTTCGGCCGAGAAGCCGGACGGGATGGCGAGCCACCCGTTGACGACGGCCTTGCCTTCTTTCAGTCGCTGCTTGATCCTGTTCGCCATCGGGCGTCCCCTCTCGTCCAAGATGGCGGGACGCTAGGCGGCGGGGTTCACCCCGTCAACGGAGCGCGCTCAGCGGATGATCGCGATTGCTGCCAGACCCGCGGCATAAGCCGCGAGCAGAACGGCTAGCACACCCCAGAGATACGCCTTGCCCGGCTTCTCCGCGAGCTCGGCGCGAAGCTCTGACAGCTTCGCCTTCGTGGCGAGATGGGGCAGCGTCGCGTCGATGCGGACGATCATCGGCAGCATCTGCGCGAGGATCCCCTTGACCTCGCGCATATCGTCTTCCAGCCGGGCCACCCGGGCTTCCATATTGGGATCGTAGTGACCGGGGCCGGGTCTATCAACAGGGTCCATCAGGCATACGCGCATCATGGTCAGGGGACGGTTACTCCGGGATCAATACCGCGGCCCCCTGCAGTCGGCCCGCGCGCAGATCGTCCAGCGCCTGGTTCGCCTGCTCTAATGGATAGGTAACCGGTCGCGTCTTCACCGGCACTTTCGGCGCGAGCGCCATAAACTCCTCGCCGTCACGGCGCGTGAGATTAGCGACCGAGCGCACGACCCGCTCGCCCCAGAGAATGTCGTACGAAAAGCTGGGGATCGAGGTCATATGGATGCCGGCGCAGACCACCGTCCCGCCGGGTGCCGTGGCCCGCAAAGCAGCCGGCACCAGCGCTCCGACCGGCGCGAAGATGATCGCTGCGTCCAGCTGCTCGGGGGGCGGCTGATCCGATCCCCCGACCCAAGCGGCGCCTAGCTCGCTGGCGAAATCCTGCGCGGCCGTATCGCCAGGGCGGGTGAACGCGAAGATGGTGCGGCCCTGCCAGCGCGCGACCTGCGCGATGATATGGGCGGCGGCTCCGAAGCCATAGATGCCGAGCCGGGATGCCTCACCGGCCGCGCGGAGCGCGCGATAGCCGATCAGCCCGGCACAGAGCAGCGGCGCCGCCTCGGCATCGCTGTAGCCGGCCGGCAGCTCGAAGCAGAAGCGCTCATCGGCCACGGTGAACTCGCCATAGCCACCATTGATCTGATAGCCGGTGAACCGCGCGTATGGGCAGAGATTCTCGCGACCCGAGCGGCAATAGTCGCAAGTCCCGCAGGTCCATCCGAGCCAGGGTACGCCGACCCGCTCGCCGATGCGGAACCTCTCCGCCCCGGCGCCGCGCGCCTGCACCATGCCGACTATTTCGTGACCCGGCACCAGCGGCAGGACCGGTTCGGTCAGCTCGCCATCCACCACGTGCAAATCGGTCCGGCACACGGCACAGGCGCGAACCCTTATCAGCACCTGTCCCGGCCCCGGCGTCGGCACGTCAATCGCCGCAAGTCGCAACGGCTTGCGCGGGGTGTCGAGCAGCAGCGCGCGCATCATCGGTAGTCCTCCTCCCCGTCTCTTTAGCGGCTCTTCCGTCGGCGATGAAGTGTCACTGCACCCGGGGACGGATCATTCTCTGCGGATGTCGCGGTGGGTGTCTCAATACTCGACGCAAACCGGTCATTTTAGATACCACATGTTAATGGTTCGCTAAAGTCGCAATGAGAACAATTTTCTCTTGACGCGAACCTGGGAATATCTGATTGGGCCAATGGATCTTGTCTTTCGCCGGGATTGTTCCGGCTTTTTGCAGAAGGAAATGCAGGGTATGGCAACACTGACAGTCGGTCCCGGCAAAGAGTACTCGACAATTCAGGCCGGAGTCGCCGCTTCCCACAACGGCGACGTGATCAAGGTCCAGGCCGGCACCTACACCAACAACTTTGCAATCATCAGCACCAGCATCACGCTCGAAGCGGTGGGTGGCATGGTGAACATGGTGGAAACCAAGCCGCCAACGAACCTGAAGGGCATGCTAACGGTCGGCACCTCGACATCCTCCCCCAATGTAACAATAAACGGCTTCGAAATCTCTGGCGTGACCATTCCCGCCAAGGACGGCGGCAACGGCGCCGGCATCCGCTATCAGAGCGGCAACCTCACGCTGAACGACGACTGGTTCCACAACGACCAGGACGGCCTGCTCGGCACGCCGTTCGTAGCCGGCACAGGCAGCATTACGATCGACGACAGCGAGTTTGGCTTCAACGGCACTGGCACTGGCCAGACCCATAATATATATGTCGGCGTGATCAACTCGCTGACCATCACCAACAGCTATATTCATGATGCCGACGTCGGGATGGAAATTCAGAGCCGTGCCGAGAACAACACGATCGAGGATAATCGGATCTTCGACAACAACAGCACCGCGAGCTATTCGATCAGTCTGCCCAACGGCGGCGACGACATCGTCTCAGGCAACATCATAGAGAAGGGCCTGCACAGCCAGAATCATACAACAATGATTGCATTCATGCAGGCCTCCGGCTCAGGAGTGCCGACGGTCAGCAGCGCCCAGGGACATTGGGCTAAGTCTAGTCTCCTCGTCAGCGATAATACTTTCGTCAATGATATGGCCTCCAGCGTCCCCGCAGTTTGGGACGACAGCGCAACCCCTGTGTCCGTCACCGTTAGCGACAACTCGTTCTGGAACGTGAATCCGGCGAAGGAGGTACTCGGATCCGCTGACGTCTGGGGCTCGGTGACACTCGCCACGCGGCCGACGCTCAACACCGGAGATCCGTGGCTGATTGCCGGTAACAATCCGTAGGGCCGGCGCCGCCCCTTATTGGGCCAAGTCCAGTACCGCGTCCAGCAGTACCTGCGCGCCCCGCGCCAGGTGCTCGGGCGCGGTGTACTCTTGTGGGTTGTGGGTGATGCCGCCACGGCTTGGCACGAACAGCATCGCACTCGGACAGACCCTTGCGATCAGCACTGAATCGTGCCCGGCCGCGGCGATGATATCGCGCGTGGCAAGCTGCCGATGCGCTGCCTTCTGTCGCAGCAACGCACCAAGCCGCGGGTCGAAGCCGGCTGGCCCAAACGTGGCGTAGGGATCGAGCTCAATCGCTACACCACGACGCCCGCCGATCGTTGCGATCGCTGCGCGTAGCTCGTTCTCCATTGCGACCGCTCGTTCCGCCTGTTCGTGCCGCACATCGCAATGCAGATGGGTGACCGCCGAGACCGCGCCGCGCGCGTTTGGCGCATTCTCGATCCACGTCGCGGATGCGCGGCCGTGCGGCTCGGCGGCCAGCGCCAGCCGCTCCACCGCCAGGATGATCTCGGCCGCCGCAGCCAAGCTGTCGCGCCGACGGTCCATGCTAGTGGGCCCGACATGGCTCGGCTCGCCGGTGATGACGAGTTGCAAGTAGCGCGCCTGCATTGTGCCGGTGACGATACCAATGTCCGCGGCTTCCGCCTCCAGCACTGGTCCCTGCTCGATATGCGCCTCCAGCCAGCAGGACCAGCCGCGCGGAGACGGTGTGAGGGGACCGGCTTGGCCGCTGCCGCGCAGCGCCTGCCCGACGCTGACGCCGTCATGGTCAACGACCGCGAGCGCCGCCTCCAACGCCATGTCGCCGGCATGCACGCGGCTGCCCATCATGGCCGGGCGGAACCGGCTGCCTTCCTCGTTGGTCCAGTTCACCAACTCCAGCGCCGTGCGCGTCTGATGGCCGGCCGCGTCGAGCGCGCGCATCACCTCAAGCCCGGCGAGCACCCCGAATACGCCGTCGAAGCGTCCACCCGTCGGGACCGTGTCGAGATGACTGCCGAAGGCGACTGCACGCGCCGCCGGATCGACTCCCTCGCGACGGAGAAACATGTTGCCGATCGCGTCCTGCTCGAAGTGCAAGTTGAGGGGAGCGCACCAAGACAGCAGCAACGCACGGGCGTCGCGGTCCTCGGCCGACAGCGCCTGGCGGTTGCTGCCGCCGTCGACCGTCGCGCCAATCCGCGCCATCTCCATATGCGCGTCCCACAGCCGTCCGGCGTCGATCTCTGGGGCGCTCATTCAGAACCTATCGCTCACCTGACCTCTCCAGCGGAAACGGAACCGACGCGGCTTTTGCCAGCCCGCCCTGCGGGACTACAAGCACCCGCCGAACAGCGGAGGGCGCACAGATCATGCCACGTCCCGTCGATGCGGTAATCGCGGCGGCCCGCGACAGCCTCGGGGACCGCATCACCACTAATACCGCCCTGCGCGAGCATCATTCACACGGCCAGGACACCCAACCCCGCATGCTGCCCGACGCCGTCGCCTTCGTCGAATCCTCGGAGGAGGCGGCCCGCATCTTGGCGCTCTGCCACGCGCACAACGTGCCGGTAATCGCCTGGGGCGCCGGCACGTCGCTGGAAGGGCATGTCACGCCGGTGCGCGGGGGCATCACGCTCGATCTTTCGCGCATGACCCGCATCCTGTCGGTCAGCCAGGCGGACATGGACTGCCGCGTGGAAGCCGGAGTGACACGGCCGCTGCTGAACGAGTATCTGCGCGACCAGGGCCTGTTCTTCCCGGTCGATCCCGGCACCGCCGATTGCACGCTCGGCGGTATGTGCGCGACCCGCGCCTCGGGCACCAACGCCGTGCGCTATGGCACGATACGGGAGAACGTGCTGGGCCTGACGGTCGCGCTGGCCGACGGGCGGCTGATCCGCACCGGCGGGCGGGTGCGCAAGTCGGCGACCGGCTACGACCTGACGCATCTCTTCATCGGCTCGGAAGGTACGCTCGGTGTGATCACCGAGATCCAGCTCCGGCTGCACGGCATCCCGGAAGCCGCATCCGCCGCCACCTGCCAGTTCCCCACTCTGCGGGCGGCGGTGGAGACGGTGATCGCCGTCCTGCAATGCGGCATCCCGGTGGCCCGGATGGAACTGCTGGATGAGGTGCAGATGGCAGCCTGCATCGGGTATTCGAAGCTCGACGGGCTGGAAGCGCTGCCCAGCCTGTTCTTCGAATTCCATGGCACCCCGACCGCGGTTGCCGAGCAGGCGCAGCAGGCCGAGGAGATCGCCCAGGGCTACGGCGCGAGCGGGTTCCGCTGGGCCACCGATGCGGCCGAGCGCAACAGGCTATGGCAGGCGCGCCACGATGCGTTATGGGCCGCGTTGGCTATGAAGCCTGGCCATCAGGGGCTGGCGACCGATGCCATCGTGCCGATCTCGCGGCTGGACGAGGCGATCCTCGGGGCCAAGGAGGATATCGCCGCCTCCGGCCTGTCGGCGCCGATCGTCGGCCATGTCGGCGACGGCAATTTCCACACCGTCATCCTGGTGCCGCCGGAACCTGACGGGCTGGAGCGAGCTTGGGCGCTGGACAAGAAGATCGTCGCCCGCGCGCTGGCGCTCGGCGGCTCGTGCAGTGGCGAGCACGGGGTGGGCATCGGCAAGCGCGAATTCCTGGAGCTGGAGCATGGGCCGGAAACTCTGGCGGTGATGCGCTCGATCAAGCAGGCGCTCGACCCGCGGGGGATACTGAACCCGGGGAAGATCTTCCTGAATTGAGCTGGCAGTTGTGAGAGGGAGAACCCACTGTGAAAATCATCGGCTACAAGACCTTTCTGGTGGATGCGCATCGCACGAACTTCATTTTCGTCAAGCTCATGACCGATGCGGGTCACGAGGGCCTTGGCGAGGCAACGGTCGAGTGGAACGAAAAGGCTGTCGTCGCGGCACTCGAAGAACTCGGGGAGTTCCTGATCGGTAAGGACCCGTTCGCCACCGATTATCTCGTCTCCACGATGCACCGGAACTCTTACTGGCGTACCGGCGTCATGTTGCGCAGCGCGCTGAGCGGCATGGAGGCGGCGCTACTGGATATCAAAGGCAAGGCGCTGGGTGTTCCCGTGTATGAGCTGCTCGGCGGAAAGCATCGCGACGTCGTGCCGTGCTATGGCAATGGCTGGTTCTCCGGCGCGAAGACCGCGGAGGATTTTGCGCGCAAAGCGACAGAGGCGGTGCGGATGGGGTTCCGCGGCCTCAAATGGGATCCGTTCGGTGCTGCCTATCTCGAGATGGACCGGCCGGCGCGCAACCGAACCATCGAGATCGTCGAGGCCGTTCGGGCCGCGGTCGGACCCGATATCGACCTGATGATCGAGGTACATGGTCGGCTCAACGTTCCCACGGCGATTGCGATGGCACGCGCGCTGGCGAAATTCGAGCCGCGCTGGTTCGAAGAGCCGGTGCCGCCGGAGAGTATCGACGCACTTGCCGACGTGCGCGCGAACAGCCCGATCGCGATCGCGACAGGTGAGCGCTATTTCGAACCGGAGCGGTTCATGGAGCTTATCTACAAACGCGCGGTCGATATCCTGCAGCCCGATGTCGGTCACGTCGGTGGCATGTTGGAGGCGCAGAAGATCGCTGCAATGGCGCATGCGCGCTTCCTGCCGGTGGCGCCGCACAATCCGACGGGTCCGGTGATGAACGCGATGACGCTGCAGCTCGCCGCGACCATCCCGAATTTCTGCATCCTGGAGACGATCGCCGTCGATGTGCCCTGGCGGCGCGAGATCGTCCGGGAGTCGCTCGAGTTCAGCAACAGCGAGATCAGGATTCCCAACCAGCCAGGCCTGGGCCTGGAGTTGAACGAGGAAGCCTGTCGGCGGCACCCGTTCGTGCGTCATCCGATCCGGCAGTTCGACGGGAACTTGACTATCAGCAGGCCGGAAGGGTCCGTCCCGTTTGTGACGCCCCGAACGTAATCGCGGCGGCGGGTACCGACATCCGCCTGGCTGCGCGGGCCGCGCCTTCTCCGCGCGTCTGCGCCGCAGCACTCTCACCCGCCGCGCTCTGGGGCACGACGCTCCCTGGCAGCGTAGCCGGAGGGCGAGCACCCCGCGGTGAAGCGGGAAGGGTGTGGGCTCAGGCTTTCGTCCATTTCATCATTGTCTCATTTCGTTTTGTGCGAGACGGGAGATCATGCCGTAAGACATTGACCCCGTCTCTGCCTGCGATCGATGAAGGGAGGACATGTGCAGCGCAAAGCAAACGAGAGGGGTGTGGGCTCGGGCTTCTCGTCGCGTTGCAGTCTCAGCGTTGTCTCATTTCGAGGTTTGAGAGACGATGGATCATCCGCGAGACGCTCGCCGCCATGCCTGCCTGCGTGGCGTCCGGCCTGGGGTCGGAGCCCGAGCGCAGGCGCTGTCCGCTTCCCGGACCAGTCCAGTTCAATCCAGTCTCATCGATGTCTCATTTCATGTCTCGCGGACACCGGATCACTCAGGGAGATCACTGGAGAAATCCTCACCAGCCGCAGTTCGCGCTGTGACATCAGCGACCAAACGGGAAAGGTGTAGCTGGGGCGGCCCTGGGGGTCTTCATCAATACTTTATATCCTCCTGACGTCCAGGCCACGAACCGTATGACTTTTATCATATAAAGGTCAACAAGACGTGAGAGGTTGCCGCTCGGAGGGAGGAGCGGAATTTGGTTGACTGACAGTTTCGAATGTAGTGTCCTGTTTCTAAAATGCTGGAAGTATCGGCGCCATAGGGGACCATCAACACCGCAGGTAGGAGCTTGGTCGCACAACGTACGGCCAAGAGGAAGGCGTTTGCGCGGTCGCCGGCTTCGCGCAGCCGATGCGAGATCGCGCCTGGTCCACGGGAGGGATCGATGGACGCGTTCGAGACGGTGGATAGGGAGCGGCTGACCGGGTTGATCCCGCTCCTGCAGCGCGCATTACAATCGGATCTTCGGCTCGCCGAGCTAGAGACAGCGCGGAGGGCTTCGGCCGAGCTGCTCGACCGGCTGCGCCAGGCATCGTTGCTGGTCGATGCCGCCTGCCACGTGTTGTTCGCTAATCGCGCCGCCGAGGAGATCCTTGCCGATCGACTGGGTCTTCGTCGCGGCGCCGAAGGTGTGTTGCGAGCAAACCGGCAGTCCGAGACCGCGGCCATGCACAAGCTGGTTGCCGAGGCGGCGGGATGCATCGCCGATGGCAAGGAGGGCGCGGGCGGTCGGCTGCGGCTCTCGCGCGGCGAGGAGCGCACGCCGCTGATGGTCCTGGTAATTCCATTGCGTGCCGAAACAAACTGGCTGGCACCGCACCATCCAAGTGCCATGCTGTTCGTCACCGACCCCGAGCGCACCAGCAATCCGACCGCGGCGAGCCTACGCGCGGGCTTTGGCCTAACGCGGATGGAGGCGGCGCTCGCACTCGAGGTTCTCGACGGAAAGGGCCTGAAGGTTGCAGCGCGCCGCCTCGGCATCTCGCCGACGACGGCGCGGACGCATCTGACCGCCGTCTTCGGCAAGACGGGCACGCGGCGTCAGGCGGAACTGGTGCGCGTGCTGCTGCACAGCGGCGGCGCGGTCCGCGAGAGCTGAACGCTGGCGAGGCGGCTTCGCATCCTCATACGATAATCGTATCGGTGCAAAGCCGCCTCCTACAAACCTACGATGCGCGCGTCTTTAGGAAGAGGAGATGCTGCTCTCTCTCTGCCAACGAATGGCGCTTTGAAAATAAGGGGGAGCTGCGTCATGGCGTCGATGTCATACTTCGGCCAAATATATACGCCCAATGGACACAACCTGGTAACTGCCGTTAACGGAGGCGGTCTCGCAGGCTCGGTGCCGGGTGTGGCGCTAAACACAAACGCGACAGCTGCCGGCGCCTTCGAGACATTCAAGCTCATCTTGCAGCCAGGGTCTCCTCCGATTGGCACCTCAGGAATGAAGTTTGCCCTTCAGACATCCGCCGGGAACTATGTAACGGCTATCAATGGCGGCGGTGTCGGTGGCCCCAACGATGCAACCTGCCCAGTCCACACCGATGCGACAATAGCAAATGCATGGGAGGGTTTCATTATAAACGTGGTAGACGATTCGGTTAGTCCACCAAATGTGACCATACAGACGGAGACCGGCAATTTCGTGACGGCGGTGAATGGCGGCGGCATAAATGGTGGAAATACTCAGCCGATTCACACAGATGCCACGAGTGTCGGCGCATGGGAGCAGTTTCTGTTCAACTGTGTGGCTACTGTTAATCCGATCAAAATTGTCTGGAGCGCGAATATACCCGGCCCTGCCAATGGCAATATAGCGACGACGGCAAATTCGCCGATTACCTTGACTCTCAACCCAAATGGAAGCTGGAGCTTCACTGGGACATTCAACAACAGCAACTGGTTGCCATACAATATCGCCGTTCTCATTGTCATAGTTGGCTCGCGGGGCACGGCGCTCAGGTTCGGGGCCTCCGGATTTATCGATGCTGGTCTCCCTTGGGACAACAACAACTGGACCTTTAACCTGAGCGGAATCAATAACTCAGTCCCGGGTGTGTGGGATGAACTGATGGAGGGATGGATTTGGCGAGGGGATGCATCGGCTAACTTAAATTTGTCCAGCCTCTGGAATGGCATTCAGAACGGTGTTCAGGCGGCCGGGAAGATTATCGGCGTGATCATAACGATCGCCGGGTTATTTTAGATCCTGTCCTTGGGAGAGTAACCGGCGGCGGGACCGGGCCAGCCTCCACACTGCCATCGGGGACTACGCCGCCGCCTCTTCCTGCTCGCCTTCAGCGGCTGGCTTCGGGCCGCTGTCCAGCCCTTTAGCGCGCGGGTCGCGGTCCACCAGCTCGATCACAGCCATGTCGGCGGCGTCGCCAGACCGCACCCCCGTCTTCAGCACCCGGGTGTAGCCACCGTTCCGCGAAACGATACCGCTCTGCCAGCACTCCGAACGGCTTGCCGACGATGGTATCGTCGCGGAGCTGCGCAGGCGCGGCGCGGGCTGCTGGCGCGAGCGCACAGTGCGCCCCCTCCCCCCAGCCCCGTCCCGCAAGGGGAGGGGGAGAAATAGCTACGCCGCCGTCGCGCTCTCCTGCTCGCCCTCGGCCGGCTTCGGCCCACTGTCCAGGCCCTTGGCCCCCGGGTCGCGATCCACCAGCTCGATCACCGCCATGTCGGCAGCGTCGCCGTGACGGACCCCCGCCCGCAGCACTCGCGTATAGCCGCCGGCGCGCGAGCGATAGCGTTCCGCCAGCACCCCGAACAGCTTGCCGACGATCGAATCGTCGCGAAGCTGCGCATAGGCGCGCCGCCGCGCCGGCAATCCGCCGCGCTTGCCCAGCGTGATCAGCTTCTCCGCCACCGGCCGAAGCTCCTTGGCCTTCGGCAGGGTTGTGGTGATCTGCTCGTGCTTGAACAGCGCTACTGCCATGTTGCGGAACATGGCCTGGCGATGCGCGGACGTAACCCCGAGCTTCCGGCCCGCTACCCCGTGACGCATGTGCCGACTTCCCCGCTTAGAACGGCTCTTCCAGCCGTTTGGCCAGATCCTCGATGTTTTCCGGCGGCCAGCCCGGCACCGTCATGCCGAGCGACAGCCCCATCGAGGACAGCACCTCTTTGATCTCGTTCAGCGACTTGCGCCCGAAATTCGGGGTGCGCAACATCTCCTGCTCAGATTTCTGCACCAAGTCGCCGATGTACACGATGTTGTCGTTCTTCAAGCAGTTGGCGCTGCGCACCGACAGCTCCAGCTCGTCGACCTTGCGCAGTAGGTTGCGGTTGAACGGCAGGTCATCCTGCGGCTCCTCGGCCCGGATCTGCTGCGGCTCCTCGAAATTGATGAAGAGCGAAAGCTGATCTTGCAGAATGCGCGCCGCCAGCGCCACCGCGTCCTCCGGTGTCACCGCCCCGTTCGTCTCCACGGTCAGCAGCAGCTTGTCGTAGTCGGTGACCTGGCCCACCCGCGTCGGCTCGACCTTGTAGGAGACCCGACGCACGGGCGAATAGATCGAATCCACCGGGATCAGCCCGATCGGCGCATCCTCCGGCCGGTTGGCCGAGGCCGGCACGTAGCCGCGCCCCAGAGTGACGGTGAACTCCATGCCGAGCTTCACCCCGTCGTCCAGGGTGCACAGCACGAGCTCGGGGTTCATGATGTCGATGTCATGACCGGCCTGGATCTGGCCGGCACGCACCTCGCCGGGGCCGGTGGCGGTCAGCGTCATGCGCTTCGGCCCCTCGCCGTGCAGCCGCAGCGCGAGCTGCTTGACGTTCAGCACGATGTCGGTGACGTCCTCACGGACGCCGGGGATCGAGCTGAACTCGTGCAGCACGCCGTCGATCTGCACCGCGGTGACGGCGGCGCCTTGCAGCGACGACAACAGGATTCGCCGGATCGCGTTGCCAAGGGTCATGCCGAAGCCGCGCTCCAGCGGCTCGGCTGCGATCGTGGCGACGCGCGCTGGATCCGCGCCCGGCTCGACGTCGAGCTTTTCCGGCTTGATCAGCGACTGCCAGTTCCTTTGGATGACGGCGCTCTGTCTCATTTACTCAATATCCTCGCCGCCGTCGCGGGCCATGAGACGGCCGCGGCGGGCTCTGCCGGGATAGGCCCCGGCCTGCCTCAGACGCGCCGGCGCTTGCGCGGCCGGCAACCGTTGTGCGGAATCGGCGTGGTGTCGCGGATCGCAGTGATCGCGAAACCGACCGCATGCAGCGCGCGCAGCGCGCTCTCCCGACCAGAGCCGGGACCGCTCACCTCGATCTCCAGCGTTTCCATCCCATGCTCGCGCGCTTTTCGCCCAGCATCCTCGGCGGCGACCTGCGCCGCGTACGGGGTGGATTTCCGGCTGCCCTTGAACCCTTGGCTGCCGGCCGAAGACCACGCAATGGCGTTGCCCTGCGCGTCCGTGATGGTCACCACGGTGTTGTTGAAGGTGGCCGCGACATGCGCGACCCCGGCAATGATGTTCTTGCGTTCCTTGCGGCGCGGGCGCGTCGCGGTGGCCGGCTTCGCCATTCTGCGTGGATTCCTGTCTCTGAACTCGCTGCCCGTCTCCCCCTTCGGGAGAGGGGCCGGGGTAAGGGGGAACCCCTATTTCGTCACCTTCTTCTTGCCGGCGATCGCGACGGCCTTACCCTTCCGGGTACGCGCATTGGTGTGCGTCCGTTGCCCTCGGACCGGCAAGCCGCGCCGGTGACGAAGGCCGCGATAGCAGCCGAGGTCCATAAGGCGCTTGATGCTCATCGCGACCTCCCGCCGGAGATCACCTTCCACGCGGTAGTCGCGGTCGATCAGCTCGCGGATGCGCAGCACCTCATCGTCGGAAAGCTGATTCACCCGCCGCTCGTCCGGAATGCTGAGACGCGAGCATATCTCGGCGGCCTTCGTCGGTCCGATGCCATAGATATAGCGTAACCCGATCGTCACGCGCTTGTTGGTGGGAATATTGACGCCGGCAATACGCGCCACGTTTCGCCCTTTCTTGCTGCGAGCCCGTCAGGCCCTTCGCCACGTCGAAGCGGCCCGCCGGCATCACTGCCGCAGGCACGAACCCGCTGCCAACCGACCCGCCGTTCGCTGGCGCCAGATATAGAGGCTGGCTCCAGGCTGTCAACGTCGGGCTATCAACTTTCCGTGAACAACTGCCGCCCGACGTAACAAAATGCCCCGCTTTTTCGATTCGAACAAGGAATGGGATATGTCCCTCAGCCTGGGATTCCTTGGGCCGAACGTGAGACGGTATCCTCCCGTAAGAAAATCGTCACCGGTAGGAAAAGAGTCGCGTCACCGAGCCCGGCCTTAACGTCTCAGAAAGCTGTTGCGGCGAGATTCTCTCCGGTGTCGAATACTTTCGTTGGGGGAAGAGGTCAGGAAGAAAATGGAACCGGGCTGCTATAGCGCGGCGATGGCCGCAGTGTGTCAAGATTTTGCCATAGAATTCGCAACTACGCCGCAACAACAGGAAGCAGCATTCCGTTTACGACATCAAGTTTATTGTTTGGAGCGTAACTTTGAACCAGGGAAAGATGGATTGGAATGTGACGAATTCGATGCGCTGTCCGGCCATGTATTATTGCGTGACCTGCGCACAGGCCAAGCGATCGGAACGGTCCGGCTGGTAGTTCCCGCACTCTGCAACTCTGGGTTGGAGCTGCCAATGGAGCGAGTGGCAAACCTGCCTCGCCTGCGCCAGTTGCCCCGCCGGCAGCTTGCTGAAGTGTCCCGCTTCTCGTTGTCGAAATGCCAGCGGGCCGCCAGCGGCACACTCGGCGCCCTGCTCCGGCTCTACCTTATCCGCGGCATCGTCCAGCTCAGCGGTGAGCTGAACCTCACCCATTGGTGCGCGCTGATGGAGCCCAAGCTGCTGAGGCTCTTGCAATTCTCCGCCATTTACTTCCACCAGATCAGCGGGATGGTTGAGCACCATGGCCTGCGCCAGCCCTCCTGCGTCGGGCTCGGTGAGATGCTCGACCGCGTCCGAGAGGAAAAACCCGTCGTGTGGGACTTCATTACAGATTCTGGCAAGCTGTGGCAGCCGGAAGGCGCCTCGATGGCCGCCTGATCCAGGCGAGACCTGGCTCCCTGCTCCTAGCAAGAATACCCCCGCGGCTATATCCCACCGCGCAGTTTCATTCCGCTCGCCTTGCCCCAAAAATCGTGTTTGGCGACGTTATGAAGGGATAGGACGCGATAACCAGGCCGCAGCCGGTTCGGCTCGCTTGCGGCATTAATGGACTAGTGGTTCTGCTCTGCCGGACTCATGTCAGGTCCCTCCCTCTCGATCAGCGATTCCAGCGGCAGTCGGCTCGATCGCACGGAAGGCAGGCGCCGCTCGGGCTCGCCGATACGGGCGACGAACACCACCTCGCCGGCCGTCACCCCCAACCAACTTCGGAAATGCCTTGCCAGCGTTGCGGCCTTGGTCCGCAACGCCGCCTCGGTGGTGAAGCTGGTGCCGCTCTGGCCGTATTCCGCGAAAGCCAGCATGGCCACGGTCGGCTGCATCGCCAGGCCGAGGCGGGTCGCCGTCAGCCAGAACCGGTGGATGGCCCGGCCCGCGTCGATAATGCCGCGGCCGGGATCGGCCCCCGCCTCCGACGTGGCACGGCGGAACACCACGAAAGCCCCCGCAGCGAGCCCCGGCAGGTAATCAAGCTGCGCCGCCGTTCCCCAGGTGCCGGCCAGCCGATTGAGACGCTGCATCCGCGACCAGTCTGAAAGCGCCCAGCGCAGCATCGGCAGCATCGGCCCTGGAAGACCCACCGCGCGCGCCGGAATTCCCTCCGGGCTGAGCGTACGCTGCCAGTCGATGACTCGCTGGTGGATCGGGAACGCCTCAGGACAACGCAGCCGTATATCGGTGGCCATTCCGTTCAGCCGGGCACAGCGCCAGCGCGCCGCCACACTCTCGTGCCAGTCCAGCCGCAGCCGCCCCGCCAGCGAGGCCTCCAGCGCCGCCTTCTCGCGCGGGTGCAAGCCCCGCCAGCGGTAGCGATGCCGATCGACCGAGCGCAACGTCAGCACGGGGACCAGCGAGTCGACCGCCCGTTCCGGTGCGGGCGGGAAGCTCACTCGCAGATAGCGCTCGGTGCCGCCGCTCTCTGCGTCCCACTGCACCCCACGCCCAAATGCACTTGCGGCGACGTCGAGGGCCTCTAGCAGCATCCCGCCCGCGAGCAGCGTCGGCTCGCCGCCCCGGTACTCATAAACGCTGGTGGGATCGAGACGGAGACGCACGGTCACTGTCTCGGGATCTAGGATACGGAACCGCCAGGGCTGTACATTGTCCCCGCTCGGGGCCCAGCGGGCGAGGTTCAGGATCTCCTCGACCGGACTGCGTCCGCGTTCCGGCGGCTCCGGTGCGATCGGCCGGGTTCCGGTGGCGCGTCCCAGCGCGCGGCGCGCCAGGGCAAGCTTCACCCGCTGCACCGGTCCGCCAAGGCCGAAGGGCAGCCGCGTGACCGCCAGCCGGTCCAGATAGGCGTCGAACTGATGGTGCCATGGGGCCGGCTTCACCCCACCCCGGCCGAGCAGCAGCTTGACCGCAGCCACCGCCGTCACCCCGGCGCAGAGTTGCACGGCCGCCGCCGTTGATGGGCCCTTGCGCGCCGCCAAATTGATCCGCCCCGGATCGACGAGGTAGCGCCGGTGCAGCCCGCGCGGCACCAGCCCCATCAGGAACCGGAGGAACTGCTCCTCCGGCGCCTGCCCCTCGAAGCGGAAATACCGCTCGAAGCTCATCCCCTCCGGGGTGAAGACGAGGTAGCCCACCCCCATGCCGATCGGCGCGGCCGTGACCGCGGGAATGCCGCGCTCGCGGCAGCGGGCGAAGAGCTGCCGGCGGATGCCGATCTCGAAGAAATCCAGGCCATCGACAAACAGGTCAGCCCCGTCGAGGAACGCATCGACGGTGTCCGCCGCCACGCCGGCATCAAAGCGGTGGATCCGCAGCTCCGGGTTGATGGCCCGCGCCATCTCCTCCAGCACCAGGGCCTTGGGTCGGCCAACCGTCGCGAGCATCGCCCCGACCTGGCGGTTGAAATTGGCGAACTCGAACGTGTCGAAATCGGCGATGGCGAAACAGCCGATGCCGAGTCGGGCCAAGGTCAGCAGATGGGCCCCCCCGACCCCGCCCATCCCTGCGATTGCCACGGTCTTCGCGCGGAGCGCGAGTTGTTCCCAGTCCGTGACCCATCCCAGGTTGCGGTCGAAGGCGAGGTCAAATGGGAAATTTAACGCTTCGTTCATATTTTGCTTATCGCGATCCCGGCTAGCCGCAATGACATTTTGCCGCAGATTTCGCCCCGACACACCCGGCGATGGCCTCCGTCCCCTACCTGGGTCCCTGAAATTCTAGCCGGATGCTACAATGGACCTCCCGGCGGGAAGCCGCGTGTGTTGTGACCGGCCCGGATGGCAGAGGGTCAGGCGAGAGTCAAAAAATCGCTAATGCACCGCGTTAATCTCTTGCAATGCTTCTCTCCATCTGGCAGTTTGGTTTAGCTTTGATATCGCTTGGGTGGCTCAGCGCTGCCGGGGACGGGAAAGGAGATGTGGGATGCGTGCGACGACTAGGCTCGGCTTCCTCAAAACTGCTGTCCTCGGCCTCGCGCTAAGCGTCGGGACGTTCTCGGCCGCATCGGCCACGATAGACTTCACTTGGGACCCGGCAGCAACCGGACTCACGACGGCGGGCACGTTCACGGCAGACCGGTTTGGCATCAATGACTGGGCAACCATCCACGTTCCTACCAATCCGGCACCGATCGGAGCGATTACTGAAATCGGATTTCTGGAAATCAGTGGCTTCACGCTGAGCGGCCAATCTGTAAGCACTGTTCACACGACGGGAAAGGGTACCCCCACGCCGAATAGTGGATATGGAATATACGAGACATTTTCGGCGACGTCGCATCTGACCACATGCTCGGTGGGCCTATGCGGCGCGTTCGACACGATCACCAACGCCAACGTCTACCTCTACTCGACGGCGGGCGGGTTGGCGAGCTATACGTTCCCGGGCCCCAGCCTCAACCCGGTCATTACTCTCCCGACTGGAGCATCTCCGGTGTTGCTCGCCACGCTGAGCGGGCCCCTGTCGACTGCAGTCTCGCCGAACCTGGCCCTGATCTCCAGCGGCGTGCCCTCGGCAAGCGTCGATACGCTGTGGACGGACGTTTTCGCTCCTGGATTTTTCATCACACCACCCTTCGGTTTGGCTCTCGATCTCGAGCAGGCGTTTACCAATACTACGGGCGTAATCGTGAAGAGCGGGCCAGGTTGCGCGACAACCGGGACCAACTGCACGTATGAGATCCATGGTGGTGGCGGCAACGCCAACTTCTTCGCGGTCCCTGAGCCTGCCTCGCTCGCACTTCTTGGTTTTGGCCTCGTTGCCCTCGGGATAACACGACGCCGGAAGGCGTGACTGGGGCAAAATCTCGGATATACCCAAACGGCGCCCGTCCGGGGCGCCGTTTGGCGCCCGTCCGGGGCGCCGTTTTCACATCTAAGCCCCCGGCAGTCCCGCCAGCACCACTTCAATCTGCCGCGTGACCTCGTCGATCTCAGCCATCCCATCGACCACGAACAGCCGGCCCTGCCCCTGGTAATGCGGCAGGATCGGCGCCGTCTCGCGATGGTACGCCGCCAGCCGCGCCGTTACCGTTTCCCGGTTATCGTCGGCCCGATGCACGAACTCCGTGCCGCCGCATACATCGCAGACACCCGGCACGCGTGTCGGCTTGAACCGCTCGTGATATCCCGTCCCGCATGTCGCGCAGGTGAACCGCCCGGTGATCCGCTCTATCAGCGCGGCATCGTCGACCTTCAGCTCGATCACCGCATCCAGTCGCAATCCTGTCTCAGCCAGCAGCCGGTCGAGCGCCTCGGCCTGCGGCACGGTGCGCGGGAACCCATCCAGGATGAACCCGCGGGCGCAATCTGGCTGCTGAATACGCGCCCGCAGCATGCGGATGATGATCGCGTCCGAGACGAGCTGCCCCGCCTCCATCACCGCTTTCGCCTCCAGCCCCACCGCCGAGCCGGCCGCAACTTCGGCGCGCAGCATGTCCCCCGTGCTGATCTGAGCGATGCCGTACCGCTCCTCCAGCCGCTTCGCCTGCGTGCCCTTCCCCGCCCCGGGCGGACCAAGCAGGATCAGGATCATCGCCTCGAACACCTCTCCCGCTCGTGGGAGAGGTCGGCGCGGCGCAAGCCCCGACGGGTGAGGGCCTCGCGTCCTGCACCCTCACCCGGTTCGCTACGCGAACCGACCTCTCCCGCAGAGCGGGAGAGGTGGACGACGACCACGGGTTTCACCGTCGCGTCCTGACCCGCGCTTTTCGGATCAGCCCCTCGTACTGGTGCGCCAGCAGGTGCGACTGGACCTGCGTCACCGTGTCCATCGTCACGGACACCACGATCAGGATTGAGGTGCCGCCGAAATAGAACGGCAGCCCGTAATTGCTGATCAGCAGCTCTGGCAGCAGGCACACCCCAGCCAAGTAAAGTCCGCCCACCGCGGTCAGCCGCGTCAGCACGTAGTCGAAATATTCGGCCGTCGCGCTGCCCGGCCTGATCCCAGGGACGAAGCCCCCGTATTTCTTCAGATTGTCCGCCGTCTCCTGCGGGTTGAACACCACCGCTGTGTAGAAGAACGAGAAGAAAATGATCATCCCGGCGTAGAGCGCCATGTAGAGTGGCGTGCCGTGGCCGAGCTGCGCGGAAATGAACTGCAGCCAGCCCGTCCCCCCGCTCGAGAACCCGGCGACGGTCGCCGGGATCAGCAGGATTGAGCTGGCGAAGATCGGGGGGATCACGCCGGCCGTGTTGATCTTCAGCGGCATGTGTGTGGAATCGCCGCCGAACATCCGGTTGCCGACCTGCCGTTTCGGGTATTGCACCGGCACTCGCCGATAGGCCCGCTCCACGAACACGATGAACGCCACCACCGCCACGGCGAGCACGAAGAAGCCGATGATGAACACGGTCGAGAGTGCCCCGGTCCGTCCCAGCTCCAGCAGCGAGGCCAGCGCATTCGGCAGATTGGCGACGATTCCCGACATGATGATCAGGCTGGTGCCGTTGCCCACCCCGCGCGCGGTGATCTGCTCGCCCACCCACATCAGGAACATTGTCCCGCCGACCAACGTCACCACCGCAGTGAAGATGAAGGCAAAGCCCGGATGGACCACCGCGGCGCCCGCCTCGCCGCGCATGCTTTCCAGCCCCAGCGCAATGCCGTAGGACTGCACCATCGCGATCGCCACCGTCAGGTAGCGGGTGTACTGATTGATCTTGATCCGCCCCTGCTCGCCCTCCTTCTTTAGCGCCTCGAGCGTGGGCACCGCGGCAGTCATGAGCTGGATGATGATGCTGGCGCTGATATACGGCATGATGTTCAGCGCGAACACCGTCATCCGCCGCAGCGCGCCGCCGGTGAACATGTCGAACATGCCCAGGATGCCGTTGCCGTGCTGGGCCATGAGTTGCGCCATCACCGAGGCATCGACCCCCGGCACTGGGATGTACGTCCCCAGCCGGTAGATGATCAGCGCACCGAGGGCGAACCAGATGCGCTTCTTGAGCTCGGTGGCCTTCGACAGCACGCCGAGATTGAGGCTGGCAGCAAGCTGTTCGGCCGCTGAGGCCATGGGCATCGATCCATCGAAGAGAGGGACGGCGCCGACCGGTCCCACCGGAGGCGCCGCCAACGCAGAAAGTATTTAGGCCGCCCCCTCCCGGTCAGGCAAGGTCGCCGGCGGCGATATCACCTCTCCCGCTTTCGCGGGAGAGGTGGACTCACGCTGCGCTCGCCCCCTCCGATGCCTCATGCGCAACGGTCGTGGTCACCGACCCACCGGCCTTCCGAACCGCCTCGACAGCCGCCGCCGATGCGCCGGCGACTGTGATCGTCACCGCGCGGGTGATCTCGCCCTTGGCCAGCAATCGCACCCCGGCGATTCGCCGGCCGCGCACCAGACCTGCCGCACGCAGACTATCTTCGGTAATCGGCTGCCCAGCATCAATCCGACCGGCGGCAATCGCCGCCTCCAGCGTCCCGAGATTGACCGGCGCGTAGATCTTGCGGAACGGATTGAAGAAGCCGCGCTTCGGCAGCCGGCGGTAGATCGGCATCTGCCCGCCTTCGAACCCGTTCAGCGCCACGCCTGCGCGCGCCTTCTGGCCCTTCACGCCCTTGCCCGCCGTCTTGCCCTTGCCCGATCCGATCCCGCGCCCGAGCCGCTTCGACGTCGGGTGAGCACCCGGGTTGTCGCGAATTTCGTTCAGTTTCATCCTATTCGCCTTCCACCTTCACCAAGTGGGCCACCTTGCGGATCATGCCGCGCACTGCCGGCGTGTCTTCCAGTTCCCGCGTGCGATGCATCTTGTTCAACCCGAGTCCGCGCAGCGTCTCGGCCTGGCCAGGCTTTCGCCCGGCGCCCGAGCCGATCTGCGTCACCCGGATCCGCTTGGCCGTCTCAGGCATTGGCCTGTGCCTCCGGCTCCGGCGTGACCTCGCGCCGCGGCCCGAGAATGTCCTGCACCCGCTTGCCGCGCCGACTGGCGATCGACCGTGGCGAGGCGCACTTGCCAAGCGCCGCGAACGTCGCCTTGACCATGTTATGCGGGTTGCGGCTGCCGAGGGACTTCGCCACCACGTCGCCAATCCCGAGCGACTCGAACACTGCGCGCAACGGGCCGCCGGCAATGATGCCGGTGCCCGCCGAGGCCGCGCGCAGCACCACCGCCCCGGCGCCGTAGCGCCCTTCGACATCGTAGTGCAGGGTGCGGCCCTCTTTCATCGGCACCCGGATCATGCCGCGCTTGGCCCGCTCGGTCGCCTTGCGGATCGCCTCCGGCACCTCGCGTGCCTTGCCGGCGCCATAACCGACCCGGCCTTTCTGATCGCCCACCACCACCAGTGCAGCAAAGGCGAAGCGGCGGCCGCCCTTCACCACTTTTGCCACCCGGTTGATGGTGACCAGCTTATCGATGATGCCGTCGTCGCTCTCGCGATCTGCTCCGCCCTGGGACCGATCGCGGCGCCGGCCGCCTTCGCGCGGTTCACGTGCCATGATTGTGCTTCCTCAGAATGCCAGCCCGCCTTCGCGGGCAGCGTCGGCCAGCGCCTTGACGCGGCCGTGGAAAAGATACGCGCCGCGATCGAACACGACCTCTTTCACTCCGGCTGCCACCGCGCGCTCCGCCAGCAACTTGCCGACCGCTGCGGCGGCTGATTTATCGGCGCCAGTCCGCAGGCTGGCGCGGAGCGTGCGGTCGATCGAGGACGCCGACGCGAGGGTCCGCCCGGCCGCATCGTCGATCACCTGGGCGTAGATGTGCTTGCTCGAGCGGAACACGCAAAGCCGCGGCCGCCCAACTCCCTTCTGTCGCAGCGAAAAGCGCACCCGCTGCTGGCGGCGACCGCGAAGGTCCTGAATGTGGCTCACCGCTTCCCCCTCCCCTCGCGGGAGGGGGCCAGGGGGACGGGGCGGCCGTAGATCAGCGGGGTGATGCGGCCTTCCTTGTGGCGGCGCCCTCCCCCTGCCCCCTCCCGCGAGGGGCGGGGGGTATAATGCACCATCCTCATTTCTTCTTGCCTTCCTTCCGCCGGATGATCTCGTCGCTGTAGCGCACGCCTTTGCCTTTGTACGGCTCGGGCGGACGGAAGCCCCGGATCTCAGCGGCCACCTGCCCGACGAGGCGCTTGTCTACGCCTTCCACCCGCACCGCTGTCGGACGCTCGCAGACAATCCGAATCCCCTCGGGGATCGGAAATACCACGTCGTGCGAGTAGCCGAGGTTCATCACCAGGTTCTTCCCCTGCACGGCAGCGCGGAAACCAGTGCCGGTGATCTCCATCGAGCGGGAGAACCCGGCCGACACGCCCTTGACCATATTGGCGACGTGCGCCCGCGTGGTGCCCCACATCATGCGTGCCTGGCGCTCGTTGTTGCGCGGAGATACCGTTACCTTTCCGGCATCCACCTTCGCCTCGACCTGGTCGGAGATCTCCACTTTCAACTCGCCCAACCGGCCCCTCGCGGAGAGCAGGTTGCCAGCAATGGCCACCTGCACGCCCGCTGGGATCTCGACGGGATATTTGCCGACGCGTGACATCGCCACTTCTCCGTCAGAACACGCGGCACAGGACCTCGCCGCCGACATTGGCGGCGCGGGCCTCGGCATCGCTCATCACGCCGCGCGGCGTGGACAGGATGGAAACGCCCAGTCCCGCATAGACGCGCGGCAGCTCCTTGATCTTGGAATAGACTCGCCGGCCGGGCGTGGAGACGCGGTGGATCTCTTTGATCACCGGTTCGCCTTCGGCATATTTCAGCTCGATGCGAAGCTGCGCGACGCCCGGCCGCAGCTCCTCGGCCGCGAAGCCGCGGATGTAGCCTTCGCGCTTCAGCACGTCCAGCACATTGGCGCGCAGCTTCGATGCCGGCGCCACGCAGGACGTGTGCCGCGCGCGTTGCGCGTTGCGGATGCGGGTGAGCATGTCGCCTAGCGGATCCGATAACGACATCGACCGTCCCCTTACCAGCTCGCCTTGACCATGCCGGGGATCTGCCCAGCCGAGGCTAGGTCGCGCAGCGCGATGCGGCACAGCTTGAACTTGCGATAGTTGCCACGCGAGCGGCCAGTCAGCGTGCAACGCAGCCGCACTCGCACAGCGGCACCGTTGCGAGGCAACTGCGCAAGCTTGAGCGAGGCGTTGAACCGGTCTTCCACCGGCAGGCTGCGATCCATCAGAATCGCCTTCAGCGCGGCACGCTTGGCACGGTCGCGCCTCGCCATGCGCTCACGCTTGCCGTTGCGATTGACCTGGGAGGTCTTGGCCATGCTGTATCTCTCTACCTCACGTTCAACTGGCGAACGGCAGGTCGAATGCGCGCAAAAGCGCCTTCGCCTCGGCATCCGTTCTGGCGGTGGTGACGAACACGATGTCCATGCCGCGTACCGCGTCGACACGGTCGTAATTGATCTCGGGGAACACGATCTGCTCCCTGAGCCCCATCGCGAAATTGCCGCGGCCGTCGAATCCCTTGCCCTGGATGCCACGGAAGTCGCGCACGCGCGGCAGGGCGATGGTGATCAGCCGATCCATGAACTCGTACATGCGCGCCTTGCGCAGCGTCACTTTGCAGCCGATCGGCAGCCCCTTGCGGATCTTGAACCCGGCGATCGCCTTCTTGGCCAGCGTCTTCACCGGCTTCTGCCCGCTGATCGCGGTAAGCTCGGCCACCGCGGAATCCAGCGTCTTCTGATCCGCGGTCGCCTCGCCCACGCCCATGTTGATGACGATCTTCTCGAGCCTGGGCACCTGCATCGGGTTCTTGTAGCCGAACTCGGCGCGCAGCTTTTCGCGTACCTCTTCCAGGTAGCGCTTCTGCAGCCGCGGCATCTCGGCCGGTGAGGCTGCCGGCGCCGGAGCGCCCGCAGCCGGCGCCGCTGCACGTTCGCGCGCCGACTCCTTGCGTGGCGGAGGCGCGCCGCGACCCTGCTGGCCCGGCGCACCACCTTTCCCCACGCCCGGACCCTGGCCCTTACCGCCGCCTTTCTTCGGTGCCGTCTTGCTTCCGCTCATGCTCTCAGCCCTCGATCACCTGGCCGGTCGCCTTGGCAATGCGCACCTTTCGCCCGTCCTCCAGCACCCGGTACCCGACCTTGGTCGGCTCATCACTCTTAGGATCGATCAGCTTCAGGTTGGACAGGTGGATGCTCGCCTCTTCCTGTACGATGCCGCCGGGCTGGCCGAGCCCGCGGGGTTTCGAGTGCTTGGTGACGATATTCACGCCTTGCACCAACGCGCGATCGGCGCGGGGGAAGACGCGCAGGACCTCGCCCCGCCGACCCTTGTTCGCACCGGTGATCACCACCACCGTGTCGCCCTTGCGGATTCGCGCCGCCATCAGATCACTTCCGGCGCCAATGAGATGATCTTCATGAACTTCCGCCCGCGCAGCTCGCGCACAACCGGGCCGAAGATGCGGGTGCCGATGGGCTCCTGCTGTTTGGTGATCAGCACCGCGGCGTTGCGATCGAAGCGGATCGCGCTGCCGTCCTGCCGGCGAACCGGGAACGCAGTGCGCACGATCACCGCCTGGTGCACGTCGCCCTTCTTCACCTTGCCCCGCGGGATCGCCTCCTTAACGGAGACGACGATCACATCGCCGACCGAGGCAGTCTTGCGCTTCGAGCCGCCCAGCACCTTGATGCACTGCACGCGGCGCGCGCCGGAGTTATCGGCCACGTCGAGATTGGTCTCGGGATGGATCATAACGGCGCTCCTTCAACCTGTGCTGCTTCGGTCGGCGTCGTTGCCGGTGTGCCCTGCTTGCCGGCCCACAACGGTTCGCCGTTCCGCTCGATCACCAGCCACGCCTTGCGCTTGCTAATCGGGCGGTGCTCCTCGATGCGCACGAGGTCGCCGACACGGCACTGGTTGGCCTCGTCATGCGCGGCGTATTTCTTCGAGCGGCGGATGAACTTTTTGTAGATCGGGTGCATGACACGGCGATCGACAAGCACGGTGACGGTCTTGTCCATCTTGTCGCTGGTCACCCGGCCGGTCAGCACGCGTTTCGGCATCGCTTCAAGAACCTCTCAGCTCGTGGCGCCGGATGGCGCCTGGGTGGCGGCGCGCTGGCGTTCGCCCATGATCGTCTTCACCCGCGCGATCTCGCGCCGCACGGTGCGGATGCGCGCGGTGCCCTCCGCCTGCCCGGTGGCACGCTGGAAACGCAGGTTGAACTGCTCGCGACGCAGGTCGAGCAGCAGCGTGGTCAGCTCGTCCGGCGTCTTGGCACGGACGTCGGAAGCCTTGTTCTGCGGCGATTTGGCCATCACGCGTCTCCGATCCGCTGCACGATCCTTGTTTTGATCGGCAGCTTGGCTGCGCCCAACGTCAGCGCGTCGTGCGCTACGTCGGGCGTCACGCCATCGAGCTCGAACATGATCCGCCCGGGAGCGACGCGGACGACCCAGTATTCCGGGCTGCCCTTGCCGGAGCCCATGCGCACTTCGGCGGGCTTGATGGAAACCGGCACGTCCGGGAAGATGCGGATCCAGACGCGTCCGGTGCGCTTCATGGCACGCGTGATGGCGCGCCGCGCCGCCTCGATCTGCCGCGCGGTGATGCGGTCCGGCTCCAGCGCCTTCAGTCCGTAGGTCCCGAAGTTGAGCCTGGTGCCCGCCTTGGCGTTGCCGTGAATGCGGCCCTTGTGCGCCTTGCGGAATTTGGTGCGTTTAGGTTGCAGCATCGCGTCCTGCCGCTCCTTTTACCGCTGCGGTGCCTGTTCGGCGGCGCGTCGGTCCTGCGCCATCGGGTCGTGCGCCATGATCTCGCCCTTGAACACCCACACCTTCACGCCGCAGGTGCCATAGGTCGTCTTCGCCGTGGCCTGACCGAAATCGATATCGGCGCGCAGCGTGTGCAGCGGCACCCGTCCCTCGCGATACCATTCCACACGGGCGATCTCGGCGCCGCCCAGCCGGCCGCCGCAATTGATTCGAATGCCCTGCGCGCCGAGCCGCATCGCTGACTGCACGGCGCGCTTCATGGCCCGCCGGAACGCCACTCGCCGCTCGAGTTGCTGGGCGATATTCTCGGCCACCAGCGTCGCGTCGATCTCCGGCTTGCGGATCTCGACGATGTTCAGCGCCACCTCGGCATTGGCCATCTTGCTGAGGCTCTTCTTCAGCCCCTCGATGTCCTGGCCTTTCTTGCCGATAACCACGCCGGGCCGTGCCGCATAGATGGTGACGCGCGGCTTTTTCGCCGGCCGTTCGATCACCACGCGTGAGACGCCGGCGCCGCGCAGCTTCTCGCGCAGATGCCCGCGCAGTTTCAGGTCCTCGTGCAGCAGCGGCGCATAGTCCGAGCCGGCGTACCAGCGCGAATCCCAGGTCCGGTTGATGCCGAGCCGGAGCCCGATCGGATTGACCTTGTGCCCCATTTACGTCCTCTCCTGCCGCGCGTTCTCTGCCGGCTTCTCTTCTTCGCGCTCCGTCACGACTACCTTCAGATGACTGAACCATTTCTCCACGCGCGCCGCGCGGCCGCGCCCACGGGCGTGAAAGCGTCGCATGACGATTGCCCGGCCCACTTCGGCGCGCGAGACGACCAGCCGGTCCACATCGAGATGATGATTGTTCTCGGCATTGGCGATCGCGCTCTCCAGCGCCTTCTTAACCGCCCCGGCGATGCGTCGCTTGCTGAAAGTCAGCGTCGCCACCGCCTGTGCCGCCGGCAGGTTGCGGATCATCCCGGCAACAAGATTGAGCTTGCGCGGCGAGACCCGCAGGTTACGCACGATCGCCTGCGCTTCGGTATCGGCAAGAGCGCGAGGATAACCTGGCTTGCTCATCTCAGCCCCGCCTCGCTCGCTTGTCGCCGGCGTGTCCGGTGAAGGTGCGCGTCGGCGAGAACTCGCCGAATTTGTGGCCGACCATGTTCTCGTTCACCTGCACCGGCAGGAACTTGTGGCCGTTATAGACGCCGAAGGTCAGGCCAACGAACTGTGGCAGGATCGTCGAGCGGCGCGACCAGATGCGGATAATCTCGTTACGCCCCGAGCTGCGAGCGGCGTCTGCCTTGGCCAGCAGATACGCATCCACGAACGGACCCTTCCAGACGGAACGTGCCATCGCCTACTTCCCCTTGCCGCGGCGGCGAATGATCATGCCGTCCGTCCGCTTGTTGGCGCGCGTCTTATGGCCCTTGGTCGGCTTGCCCCACGGCGTTACCGGGTGACGCCCGCCGGACGATTTTCCCTCACCGCCGCCGAGCGGGTGATCGACAGGGTTCATCGTCACACCGCGGTTGTGCGGCCGCTTGCCCATCCAGCGCGTGCGGCCCGCCTTGCCGATCTTCTGATTCATGTTGTCGGGGTTGGATACCGCGCCGATCGAGGCCATGCACTCGGCCCGCACCATCCGCAGCTCACCCGACATCAGCTTGATCTGCGCGTAGCCGGCATCCTTGCCGACGAGCTGAGCATATGTCCCCGCCGAGCGCGCGATCTTGCCGCCCGCGCCAGCCTTCATCTCCACGTTGTGGACGATCGTACCAACCGGAATTGCGGCGAGCGGCATCGCATTGCCCGGCTTGATATCGACCCGCCGCCCAGCCACCACCGTATCGCCCACACGCAGCCGCTGCGGCGCGATGATATAAGCAAGCTCGCCGTCCTGGTACTTCAGCAAAGCAATGAAGGCAGTGCGGTTCGGGTCGTATTCCAGCCGCTCGACAGTCGCCGGGACATCGAATTTGCGCCGCTTGAAATCGACGTAGCGATAGGCCTGCTTGTGCCCGCCGCCGCGGAATCGCGAGGTGATCCGCCCGTAATTGTTGCGGCCGCCCGTGCCGATCTTGCCTTCGGTCAGCGCCTTGACGGGCTTGCCCTTCCACAGCTCGCCGCGATCGATCAGCACCGTGCCGCGCAGGCTCGCGGTGACCGGGTTATAGGTTCTCAACGGCATCTTATGCGTCTCACGTCAGGCCGGTGGTGAAGTCGATCTGCTGGCCGGCCGCCAGCCTCACGAACGCCTTCTTGATGTCGGAGCGCTGCCCTGGCCGGCCCTTGAACCGCTTGGCCTTGCCCTTCTGCACCAGGGTATTCACCGCCAGCACTTGCACGCCGAACAGCCCCTCGACCGCTGCCTTGATCTCCGGCTTGCTCGCCTCGAGAGCGACGCGGAACTCGTATTGTCCGTGCTCTGACAGGCGGGTTGCTTTCTCGGTGATCACCGGGCTGCGGATGATCCGGTACATAGCCTCGCGCGACAGCGTCTTGCGCCGCTTCGGCTGAGTCCCGCTCATCCCTCGCCTCCGTCGGTCGGCGTCGACGCCTTGCCGTTGCCGAGCCGCTGCTTCAGCCCCTCGACGCCAGCGGCAGTGATCGCCAGCATGTCGTGGCGCAGAATGTCGTACACGTTGGCGCCGATGGTCGGCAGCACGTCGATCCCGCGAATGTTGCGACTGACGCGCAGGAATCCGTCATCCACCGCGTGATCTACGATCAACACCGAGCTCCAGCCGAGCGCCTTCAGCTTGCGCGTGAGCTCCTTCGTTTTCGCGATGCCTTCGCCGCCGGCGGCATCCAGCACCACCAGCTTGCCCTCGGCCTGCTTCTGCGACAGAGCCGAGATCAAACCGAGGCGGCGCACCTTCTTGTTCAGGCTGTATGCGTGGCTGCGCACCACCGGCCCGTGCACCACGCCACCCTTACGGAACTGCGGCGCCCGCAGACTGCCCTGGCGTGCGTTGCCCGTGCCCTTCTGGCGATATGGCTTCCTCGTGGTGCCCTGCACCTCCGAGAGGCCCTTCGTCTTGTGGGTGCCGGCGCGGCGCTTGGCGAGCTGCCACTGTACCACGCGCGCCATGATGTCGGCGCGCGGCGCCGCACCGAAAATCTCATCCGGCAGTTCGGCGGTGCCGGCCTCGGCGTTGTCCAGCGTTCGGATCGCGACTTGCATCGACGTTATCCTTCGGCGGCGACCGGCGCATCGGCGAGCGCCGCCGGATAGGGCGCATCGGCCGGCCGCGTGCGCTTCACCGCGTCGCGCACCAGCACGAAGCTGTTCTTCGCGCCTGGGACGGCCCCCCTGAGCATGATCAGGCCCTTCTCGGCGTCGACCGCGGCGACCTCCAGGTTGAGCGTGGTCACCCGCTCCTGCCCCAGATGCCCGGCCATCTTCTTGTTCTTGAACACGCGGCCAGGGTCCTGGCGGTTGCCGGTCGATCCGTGGCTACGGTGGCTAATGGAAACGCCGTGGCTCGCCTCGAGCCCGTGGAAATTCCACCGCTTCATCGAGCCGGCAAAACCCTTGCCCTTGCTGGTGCCGGCCACATCGACGCGCTGGCCGACCACGAAATGCGCTGCAGACAGCGCCGCACCGGGTTCCAGCAATGCGTCCTCGGCTACGCGGAATTCTGCCAGCTTGGCTTTCGGCTCGACCTTGGCCTTGGCGAAATGCCCGCGGTTGGGCTTGGTCACGTTCTTCACCTTTGCCTTGCCCCAGCCGAGCTGCACGGCGGCATATCCGTCGCGCTCGACAGTCCGCGCCGCCACCACCTGCAAGTTGTCGAGGTGCAGCACGGTGACCGGTACATGCGTGCCGTCGTCGCGAAAAATCCGCGTCATCCCCAGCTTTTTTGCGAGCAGTCCGGTGCGCATCACAAGCGTCCCTTGACGTCATGGCCGGGCTTGTCCCGGCCATCCACGACTTGGTCGCGGCAGGAGAGACATGGATGCCCGGGCCAAGCCCGGGCATGACGGTGAAGATGACGGTCGTTTCTCACAACACCGCACCTAAATCTTAATCTCGACATCCACACCCGCCGCCAAATCGAGCTTCATCAGCGCATCCACCGTCTGCGGCGTCGGCTCGACGATATCCAGAAGCCGCCGATGCGTGCGGATCTCGAACTGCTCGCGGCTCTTCTTATCGACATGCGGCGAGCGGTTGACCGTGAACCGTTCGATATGCGTCGGCAGCGGGATCGGACCGCGAACGCGGGCACCCGTGCGCTTCGCCGTGTTGACGATCTCCTTCGTGCTGTTGTCCAGCACGCGATGATCGTACGCCTTCAGGCGGATGCGGATATTCTGGTTGTCCATCGCTCGCTTCGTTCCGTTCGACGAAAACGATGCCGGCGCCCCGCACCTCTGCGGAGCGCCGGCATGCGTTGCAGCCCTAGGCCGTGATCGACGCGACCACGCCGGCGCCCACGGTTCGCCCGCCTTCACGGATGGCGAACCGCAGCCCCTCGTCCATGGCGATCGGCGCGATCAGTTCCACGTCCATCGACACGTTGTCGCCCGGCATTACCATCTCCGTCCCCTCCGGCAGGTTGACCACGCCGGTCACGTCGGTGGTGCGGAAATAGAATTGCGGACGGTAGTTGGTGAAGAACGGAGTGTGCCGGCCACCTTCCTCCTTGGTCAGGATATAGGCCTCGGCCTTGAACTTGGTGTGCGGCGTGATCGAGCCCGGTTTCGCCAGCACCTGGCCGCGCTCCACCTCCTCGCGTTTGGTGCCGCGCAGCAGCGCGCCGATATTGTCCCCGGCCTCGCCGCGATCGAGCAGCTTGCGGAACATCTCCACGCCGGTGACCACGGTCTTCTGCGTGTTGCGGATACCGACGATCTCCACCTCGTCGCCGACCGTCACTGCACCGCGCTCCACGCGCCCGGTCACCACGGTGCCGCGGCCGGAAATCGAGAACACGTCCTCGATCGGCATCAGGAACGGCCGATCCAACGCCCGCACCGGCTGCGGGATATAGGAATCCACCGCATCCATTAGCTTCAGCACCGACTGTTCACCCAGCTCAGGCTCGCGGTCCTCCAGCGCATACAACGCCGACCCTCGGATGATCGGAATGTCGTCGCCGGGGAACTGGTACGAGGACAACAGCTCGCGCATCTCGAGCTCGACCAGCTCCAGCAGCTCCGGGTCGTCGACCATATCGACCTTGTTCAGGTACACGACCAGCGCCGGCACTCCGACCTGTCGGGCGAGCAGGATGTGCTCGCGCGTCTGCGGCATCGGGCCGTCGGCAGCGGACACCACCAGGATCGCGCCGTCCATCTGCGCCGCGCCGGTGATCATGTTCTTCACATAGTCGGCGTGGCCGGGGCAATCGACATGCGCGTAGTGGCGTTTGGCAGTCTCGTACTCGACATGCGCGGTGGCAATCGTGATGCCGCGCGCTCGCTCCTCCGGCGCCTTGTCGATCTGGTCATAGGCGGTGAAGGTGGCACCGCCGGTTTTCGCCAGGATCCGGGTGATCGCAGCGGTCAGCGTGGTCTTGCCGTGGTCCACGTGGCCGATCGTCCCGACATTGCAGTGCGGCTTGGTGCGCGCGAATTTGGCCTTCGCCATCGTCTTGTCTCCGTGAACCCTCGGTCAGTTCAGTTGCCTTGCCGTTACCACCGGTAATGGCTGAAGGCCTTGTTGGCCTCCGCCATCCGATGAGTGTCTTCCCGCTTCTTCACGGCTGCCCCGCGGTTGTTAACCGCGTCCAGCAGCTCGTTCGACAGCCGGTCCTCCATCGTGTGCTCGCCGCGCTTGCGAGCGGCGTCGATCAGCCATCGTATCGCCAGTGCTTGTCGCCGCTCGGTCCGCACTTCGACCGGTACCTGATAGGTGGCACCACCCACTCGACGAGATCGCACCTCGACCGCCGGCTTAACGTTGTCCAGCGCCTCGTGGAACATGCGCACCGGGTCGGCTTGCGGGCCGCCGCGCCGGCGCATCACCTCCATTGCCGAATAAACGATGCCCTCAGCAACCGACTTTTTACCATCGTACATCAGCGCGTTCATAAAACGGGTGATCACGACGTCGCCGAACTTCGCGTCCGGCAGGATATCGCGTTTGACCGCGCGGCGGCGGCGTGACATGCGCGCTGCCTCCTATTTCGGTCGCTTGGCGCCGTACAGCGACCGCCGCTGCCGGCGCTTGGCGATGCCCTGGGTGTCCAGCACGCCGCGCAGGATGTGGTAGCGCACGCCGGGCAGGTCCTTCACGCGCCCGCCCCGGATGAGCACCACCGAGTGCTCCTGCAAGTTATGGCCCTCGCCAGGGATGTAGCTGACCACCTCGTAGCCATTGGTCAGGCGCACCTTGGCCACCTTGCGCAGCGCCGAGTTGGGCTTCTTCGGCGTGGTCGTATAGACGCGCGTGCAGACCCCGCGCTTCTGTGGGCAGCCCTGCAGCGCCGGAACCGTGTTCCGGGTCTTCTGCGGCTCGCGCCCCTTGGCGATGAGCTGGTTGATCGTCGGCATGCACCCTCTGCGTCGTCTCTATATACTGTACCCGATCGCCCACCTGATTCCACGCTCGACCGCCGTAAACGGGCGAAACCCGCGCACATGGCGCCCTAATGGGCCCACGGTTGCGGGTTCAGGGCTGGCATGCGACCTGAGCCTTCGGTCTTCTTGCCGAGGGCGGCGCCGCACACGCGCGTGCCTGCGATACGACGGCCGTTTCTCCCGGTGGGGCGGCCAAGGGCGCGGAACCTAGTGGCCGGGGATGGGGGTGTCAAGCAGCGTCAATTAAAATAAGCGGATAACCAGCCCACCTGCTGTCCTTGCCGTCGCCGGGCGCCCCTCTCTGGGAATCCTTACCCGCTCCTCTCTTGGCTCTCTCCCAAACCCACTTCTAAACAGGAATCATCTTGCTCGTCATCGGCCGCCACTCGAGACCGCTTCACGTCCTCACGGACGAGCTTCCGCAGGATGGGAGGACGAGACCTCCTCGTATCCATGGCGAAGCACGTCGCCAATGGCCGCAACCTTCGTCCACGGGATTTCCGGGTATCGAGCCTACCTTGAGAGCTGACAGCGTCATCGAACCGAGGACCCGGCCGCCGCACGCCTCACGAACTCCGGCGCTTGACTTGGCAAACCCCCGCGCCGGAGCATCGCCAAACGTGGGAGACGTCCGTGGCGCGCCGGCAGACGGCCAGAATCGAAGCTGATATCGTCGCGCCCCGGCCGGCGATCCCCGCACAGCTCGTACTCATCCCCTGGGCGGGCGTGCTGCTTGCCCTCGTGCTTGTCTGCGTGGCGATCAGCCTGATTTCCCCGTATTTCCTCACAGCGTCGAACATCCTGGGGAACGTCGCCGTCTATTTCTCCTGGATCTGCATCGCCGGCTTTGGCGAGGCGATCGTGATGATCGGCGGCGGTCTCGATCTCGCGGTGGGCTCGACCATGGGCCTTGCCGGCATGATCGCTGCACTCGTGCTGGTGGCCGGCGCCGGCGTCGCCCCGGCCGTGGCCGCCGGGTTAGCCTCCGGCGCCGCGGTCGGCCTGCTCAACGCACTCGCCATCACCCGCATCCGGCTTAACCCGTTCATTGCCACCCTGGGCTCGCTCAGCATCGTCCGCGGCTTGACGTACGGCATCGTTTCCGGCGCCGCCGTCACGCCGCCCGACAATGCCGCAGGCCGTGCGTTCTCAGCGCTCGGCAACGCCACGATCTGGCTGGTACCCATTCCCGTGCTGATCATGCTGGTGGTCGGGATCGTGCTCGCGGTGCTGATGAACCAGACCGCGTTCGGCCGGCATGTCTATGCGGTCGGCGGCAACGAGGCGGCCGCCCGGCTGCTCGGCCTCAAGGTCGAACGGATCAAGCTGACGATGTACCTTCTCTCCGGGCTGCTGGCAGGGCTGGGTGGCGTGCTGTTGGCGGCCAAGGCCGGCACGGCGCTGCCCGACGCAGCCACAGGCTACGAGCTGGAAGTGATCGCCGCCGTTATCATCGGCGGCACCAGCCTGTATGGCGGCCGAGGCACGATCCCCGGCGTGCTGGTCGGCGCCGCTCTGCTTGGCGTGATCAGCAACGGGATCGTGCTGCTGGGCTTGGCGGGGTATTGGCAGGAGCTGATCACCGGTCTCGTGATCGCTGCCGCCGCCACGCTCGACGTGGCGCGGCAGCGGCTCGAGGCGATGCGAAGCACGTGAACCGACAACAGGAGGGAACGACTAAATGAGCAAACCCACCTTGACCGCCAGCCGCCGTACGGTTCTTGCCGGCGCCGCCGCCCTTGGGGGCGTGCTGGGCAGCCCGTTCGTGGCACGCGGCGCCGCGCGCAAGTCCATCGCCGTGATCCCCAAGGCGCTGGACAACCCGGTCTTCTACTATGCCCATTACGGCGCCGATCAGCGCGCCAAGGAGCTCGGCGACGTCGACGTGATATGGACCGCCTCCTCCACCTCCGACGCCAACCAGGAGGCGCAGGTCGTCGCCGGCCTTATAGCTCGGCACGTCGATGGGATGGCAGTCGATGCCAACGCGCCGCAGCCGCTGATCGCGCCGATCGCACAGGCGGTCGCCCAAGGCATGCAGGTGATCACGTGGGACTCCGACGTGCCCGACAGCAAACGCCGCCTTTTCTACGGCGTGGACAGCGTCGCCATGGGCAAAGCGCTGGCGGAGCAGACGGTCAAGTTCATGGGCACCAGCGGCACCGTGATCCTGGTCAGTGGCGGCCCAGGCGCCACCAATCTCAACGCCCGGCTGAAGGGCGCCACCGACGCGCTGAAAGCCTATCCCGACATCAAGACGATCGGCCCCTTCTTCCACGACGATGATCTGGTGAAGGCGCAAAACCTCACCAACAACCTGCTGGTGTCGCATCCCGATGCCGGCGCCATCCTGATGGTTGCCGGTGTTCCTTTCTTTGGCAAGATGAGCGCCCTGCCCGAGGTGATAAAGAACAAGGGCAAAGTGAAGATCATCACCACCGACACGCTCGCGCCCGAGTTGCCCTTCGTGAAGGAAGGCTACGTCCAGGCGTTGGTCGGGCAGGACTACTGGGGCTGGGGCTACCAGACCGTCAGCATCCTGCACAACCTGTTGACCGAGAGTAACTGCAACTACCCTGCGCTGGTGCCGCAGTCGATGCCGATCGTCACCGCTGAGAACGTCGATGAGTGGATCGCCAAGTGGAAGCAGGCCGAGACCCCGGCTGGCGCGGCCGAGGCGTTCAAGGAGCCGCCGCTCGGCTGCATGTGATGGCGGGTCCCCCGCGTCCCGTCCTGGAGCTCGAGCGCATCGTCAAGCACTACGGGCCGGTGCACGCGCTTGATGGCGTGTCGTTCCAACTGTGGCAAGGCGAGATCGTCGGTTTGGTTGGCGATAACGGCGCCGGCAAATCGACGTTGGTGAAGGTGATGTCCGGCGCGGTCCAGCCCGACGCCGGCATCATCCGTTTTGAAGGCGCTGAGGTGACCATCCCTTCGCCACTGCAGGCTCGGGCGCTGGGGATCGAGACCGTCTACCAGGACCTCGCCGTGATCCCGCACATGGACGTGGAGGCGAACCTGTTCCTCGGCCGCGAAGTCACCGGGACAAAATGGTGGAACCGCTGGCGCCTGGACAAAGCGACGATGAGACGCGAGGCGGCAGCGCATATCGCTTCGCTGGAGGTCGGCCTGACTTCGGTGCGCCAGGCGGTAGGATTGCTCTCCGGCGGCCAGCGGCAGAGCGTCGCGGTCGCGCGGGCGATCTCCTGGGGGCGAAAGGTTGTAATTATGGACGAGCCCACCGCCGCGCTTGGTGTGCGCGAGGCGCGCAGCGTGCTGGAGCTGATCCGGCGCGTGAAACAGCGCGGGATCAGCGTGGTGCTGATCAGTCACAACATCCCGCACGTTTTCGAGGTGACTGATCGCATCTTCGTCATGCGTCACGGCCGGCGTGTCGGCGACCTGGTCACGAGCGAGGCGGCGATGAACGACGTGCTGGGGCTGATCACCGGCGTACACGTCTCCGACACCGCGCACCATGCGGGCGCGGCGGATGGTGCAGGTGCCGTCGCTTGAGAAAACCCTCCCGCTCCCGGAGGTGAACGGGCGGGCGATATGGTATCGATCAGTCTCAAAGCCGCTGGTATGAATCGAGAATTCGGCCCTCTGTCTCGGATCGGATCACGCATGCACTCTGGCCCAATCGCCCTTCGCGACCCGGCATTCGACGCCGTCGCTGCCCTGTGCCGGCGGTTCCATGTTCGCCAACTGGACCTGTTCGGTTCGGCGGTGGATGGGCGCTTCGATCCGATGCACAGCGATCTCGATCTCCTGGTCGAATTCGAGGAGCTGCCAGGGGGGGCGTACGCGGATGCCTATTTTGGTCTGCGCGACGCCCTGGCTGAGCTGTTCGGGCTAGAGGTGGACCTGATCACCGGTGCTGCCCTGAAAAACCCGTATCTGCGACGACGGGTCGAATTGCAGCGCCATCGGTTGTTCCCGCCAGCATGATCTCCGACCACGCCGCCAAGTACCTATGGGACGCCCGGCAGGCGGCTGATCGGATTACGCGCTTCACCGGCGGGCGCAGTTATGACGAATATCTGGCCGATGAGATGCTACGCTCGGCGGTCGAGCAGCAGTTTGAGATCATCGGCGAGGCATTCACCGGGCTGCGTCGGATTGATCCCAATCTCGCGGCTACGATCCGTGACCTGCCGCGCATCGTGGCGTTCCGCAATGTGCTGATCCACGGCTACGCCACGGTGGACGATCGGCTCGTGTGGAGTGTCGTCATAGGCGAGTTAGCGGAGTTGCTTACGCTGCTCACGCGCCTGCTGGGTGAGGCGAGCGACGACACGCCTGGCGAGGACCAGCAGCCATCGTCGTAATCATAGGCAGACACGCTACCCCAGTCGCTCCGCCACCTGCCGCACGTACTCCGCACGTGGCATGAAGCCGGGATCCGCGCGGCACGCCACCTCCGTTTCGCGCAGGATGGTCTCGTCCGACTGGCTGAGATCCAACGGCTCGCCATGCGGCTGCGGCACGTGGAACGGAGTGTCGAGATACGCCTCCAGCGTGTTGCCTTCGGGATCGCGGAAATAGATCGACCAGGCATTGCCGTGACTGACCGTGCGCATGCCGCTCGCGCCGTGTGCCAGCGCCCGTTCGTGCACCTCCCGCAGCTCGGCCAAACAGCCCACTGTGAACGACACTTGGTTTATCGGGTTGAAACCCGACGTGTCGGGTCGGCCGGTAACCAGCACGACCTGATGGTGGCAGGCCGGATCGGCGGTCATGAACACCAGCTCGGTGCCGGGCGTGCGGCCCGGTCCCCGATCTGCAACGATCAGGCCCAGCACCTCGGTATAGAAACGCACCATCTCGTCCAGATGCCGGACATGGATGCCCATATGCGTCAGCTTCGCGTGAATCGTGCCCATTGCGGTCCCTCCTCGCTTGTCCGGACGCGAACATTGATCCGCCGGGCGAGCGGGGGCAAGCTTGGCGGGCGGCGCCGCGTCCCGCCGCCAGCAGGAAGCAAAGTCCATGAACCAGATGCGCAACAGCCGGTTCCGCTACATTGAAACGCGCCGCATCGCCGGCAGCCTGGGCGCCGAGGTGGAGGGTGTCGATCTCTCCCGCGACCTCCCCGACGACGTGCTGGCGGAAGTGCGCGCCGCCCTTCTCGATCATCTGGTGATCTTCTTCCGCAACCAATCGCTCATGCCCGAGCAGCAGCTTGCGTTCGCGCGCCGCTGGGGCGAGATCCACCTGCACCCGTTCATGGAAGGGATGCCGGACCATCCGGAGATACTGGAGATTGTCAAGCGCCCGACCGACAAGCGCAACTTTGGCGGCTCCTGGCATACCGACCAGATGTTCTCCCCGCGGCCGGCGATGGGCACGATCCTGTACGCGAAGGAAGTGCCGTCGGCTGGCGGCGACACGATGTTCACGAACCAGTATCTCGCGTTCGAGTCGCTGTCGGACGGCATGAAGCGGCTGTGCAGTTCGCTGCGCACGGTCTGCTACGGCGAGAACCGCAAGAAGTATGGCGGTAAGTCACGCAAGGAGTTCTATGCCGACAAGATCGGCATGAAGGCGAAGGATCCGGGCGACGACGTTCAGACCACCTCGGTGCATCCGCTGGTACGCACGCATCCCGAGACCGGACGCAAGGCGCTCTATATCGGCGGCCACGTACAGCATTTCGAGGACATGACCGAAGAGGAAAGCCGGCCGCTGATCGACTTCCTGATGCGGCACTCGCACCGGCCTGAGTTCACCTGTCGCTTCCGGTGGGAGACGGGCTCGCTGGCATTCTGGGACAATCGCTGCACCCAGCATTTCGCGATAAACGACTATCCGGCCGAGACGCGCATCATGCACCGCATCACAGTGTGCGGCGACGCACCGTTCTGATCATTTATCCCCCTCCCTTGGGGGGAAGTACCACCGAGGAGAGATCGAACATGAAAGTCGGCTTCGTCGGCGTCGGCAACATGGGCGGGCCCATGTGCCGCAACATCATCCGCAACACCAACCATCAGGTGACGGTGTTCGATCTGAATCCCGCCGCTATCGCCGCCTGCACCGCACTCGGTGCCGCTGCCGGCACCTCCACGGCCGAGCTCGCCGCCGCGTCCGACGTGATCTTCATTTCGCTGCCGATGCCGCAGCACGTCGAAGACGTAGCGCTCGGGAAGCATGGCATCGCCGCCAGCGCTCGCCCTGGCAGCGTCTTCATCGACCTCTCGACCAACTCCCCGGCAACCGCGAAGCGCGTGCACGCCGGCATGGCAGCCAAACGCATCGCTATGCTGGAAGCGCCGGTCAGCGGTGGCGTGCCGCGGGCCACCGACGGCACCATCGTCATCATGGTCGGCGGCGACCCGGCTGTGTTCGAGGCGCAGCTTCCGCTGCTGAAGTCCTTCAGCAAGGAAGTGATCCATGTCGGCGAGATCGGCATGGGCTCGGTGGCGAAGCTCTGCAACAACATGCTGGCCTTCTGCAACGCCGCCGCGGCGTCGGAGGCGCTGATGCTCGGCACGCTGGCCGGCATCGACCTGCACAAGCTGTATGACGTGATCTGCAACGCCTCCGGCAACTCCGACGCGTTCCGTGGTCTCGGCAAGAAGGCATTCGCCCGCGACTTCAACCCTGGCTTCGCGCTTGACCTGGCGCACAAGGACCTGCGGCTGGCGCTGGAAATGCAGGACGAGCTCGGCCTGCCCGGCATGATCGCCCCGCAGGTGATGAACCTGATGCGCCTGGCGCGCGCCAAAGGCTGGGGAGTCGATGATTCAAGCTCCGTGCTGCGCGTCTATGAAGCAGCGCTGGGTCGGGTGGTGGGTGGCGCCGAATAGCGATCTCAGTCCCCCGTCATCGCCAGGAACAAGCTTTGACACAGGTGGCGCGGATTCGAGGTTCGAAGGATGTTCCCGATCAACACGCCAAAATCGGCCATGATAGAGGCTGTTCCGCGCTCGGATTGGTACCGCTCCCGCAGGCCATGCCCCCAAGGCGGCAAATTCACCACCGGTGTCAATGTTGGGGCAGGCCAGCGCTCGGGAGATGGCCGGTACGAGCCAGCACGAGCCCGACCCTGACGGTTGAGGGCGGGCTGCTGCCGAGCGTCATTCTCATGGGCCTCTGTACTAACACCACGGCGTGCACGATAGCTGTGCCGCCGATCAAGGAAGAGGGGCGCCGAGCGTCCGAGCCACCATGGTGAGAGCCTCGGTCGGCAAACGCAAAATCCGACGGACTGTTGATACAGATCAAGGGCGATCCGGTCAGACGAGATAAACATTTGGCAGTTCTTCCGATGAGCGAAAAGGAAAGGGTGGAAAATGGTTGTTCGAAGTTCGATCGTTGGCATCGCCCCGGATGTAAATCCGTATCCGGCCGTGGTGGGCCGCATGAGCCGAATGGGAGTCAGAATGATGCACATTGCCAAAAACTACGACAGAATGAAGAGGCTGTTTGTCGCTGCTGTGGCGCTAGGAATTGGTTCAGCGGTTACGACTGGGGCCGCAAGAGCTGCCGAGGGCTGGGCATGCAGTTTTCAGTCTGCCACCCATGAATCGACGCGTGTAACATATGTGGTGGATGCAAACGAATTAGTAGAGACATTTCAAAGCGGCAGCGTCAAACGATTTCAGCTCATGGAGCATAACCAGTATGGGTTGGTCGGCATTTCTACAATGGCGGCCATCGAAGGGGGGCAGCCCGTGGCCACTGTCGGCTTCGACGCTATTGCCATTGACGCGCGAACGCATGAAGCATGGCATGCAACAGCAGTATCAGAGCAGCCGCCGGAGCTAAGCAGCATGGTTCACGGCATCTGCAGTAACAAATTAGATTAGCTGGTTTTAACGACGGTGAGTATCCTTCGACCATTCTGTGGAGATCACAGACCCAAGAAGCAGCAAAGCCACGAAGCGCGGGCCATGCAGCCAGCACGTGGGGTGATCGGAACATCCTTCGAACGTCGAATTCGCCACCAGTGTCAATGTTTGTGCCGACCATGACGAAGTATGAGCGCCGCCAGCCGAGTATTATTCCTTTGGGGACCCGGTATCAAATCCGCGCTGCCCTCTCGCCCAGCAGGTGGCCTTCGTAACGTTGCCGAAGTGCGATCTTGTTGAGTTTGCCCGTCGCGGTATGCGGCAGCTCCTCCACCACCACGACCGCGTCGGGCAGCCACCATCTGGCGACGGCCCCTTCATACAGAGCCAGCACGCTCCCGGCGTCGATCTGCCGCCCCGCCTTCGGTACCACCAGCAGCAGAGGCCGCTCCATCCATTTCTCGTGCCTGGCCGCGATCACCGCTGCCTCGGCGACATCCGGATGCGAGACGGCGATGTTCTCGAGCGCAATCGAGCTGATCCATTCGCCGCCGGACTTGATCAGATCCTTCGAACGGTCCACCAGCTCGATATACCCGTTCGGGTCGATCGTTGCGACATCGCCGGTAGCGAACCAGCCATCGGCATCGGCAGCGCCCTCGGCGCCGCGATGCAGGTATTCGCGCGTGATCCACGGCCCTCGCACCAGCAGATCGCCGAATGCCGTCCCGTCCCAGGACAGGTCCTTGCCTTCGGCATCGACGATCCTGACTTCAGTGCCGAAGATTGGACGCCCCTGCTTCAATCGCAGCCGCGTCTCCGACTCGCCGGCGAGGTCGGCGGTTGCGGCAACCGGCGCGTAGCAACTCACCAACGGCCCGGTCTCAGTCATCCCCCAGCCGTGCTGCACTTCCACGCCATACTCCGCGAAGCCTTCGATCATCGCCCGCGGCACCGCCGACCCACCGCTGAAGATGCGCCTGAGATGCGTCAGCCGTTGCCCGCTCTCCCGCAGATGCGCCAGCACGCCGAGCCAGACTGTCGGCACGGCGGCGGTCACGGTCACCCGTTCCTCGTTGAGCAGACGCACGAGGCTTTCCCCGTCCAGATGCCGGCCGGGCAGGATCAGCGCCGCGCCCACCATCGGGACCGTGTATGGCATCGCCCAAGCTGCGGCGTGGTACAGCGGCGCGCCGGGCATCATGCGGTCCACCGCGCGCAGGCCGAATGCGTCGGCGCCGTTCGCCGCGTACGCATGCAGCACCGTCGAACGGTGGCTGTACAGCACGCCCTTGGGAAGGCCGGTCGTACCGGACGTATAGCAGAGCGAATTCGCGGTATTTTCGTCGAATTGCGGCCAGATGAAATCTTCGTCGGCCTCCGCCATCAGCACCTCGTAGCAATGAAGCGCCATCCCGGGCGGCAGATCCAGCTCTGGCATTTCATCTTGTGTCGCTATGATCACCACGGCCCGCACGTTCTCACGGATTGCTGGGGCAATGCTTTGCACCAGCGAGCCGAAGCTGCTGTCGGCGAACAGCACGCTGTCGCCCCCATGGGTGATGATGTACTCGATGTCCTGCTGCGCGAGCCGTGGGTTCACGGTGTGGCACACCGCACCGGATCCGGAGATGGCGTAGAACAGCTCCAGGTGCCGATATGTGTTCCACGCGAGCGTGCCGACGCGGTCGCCGAATTGCACCCCCAGCGCTTGCAGCACGCGAGCCAACCGCCGCGACCGCCGCTCGATCTCAGTGTAGGTCGTGCGATGCCGGACGGTCTCGCTCATCTGCGACACCACCTCGGTCGTGCCATGATGGCGCGCGGCGTGGCGGATAATCGACGAGATCAGCAGCGGCTGAAGCTGCATCAGGCCTTGCATCGGTGCCTCCCAGGCAATCCGGCGCTCACGACCGGTTCGCTGGCAGTCTAATTAGCCTCAGTTACTCGCGGTAGGCCAGGGGCCCAGCCGTTGCGCATGTTCAGCGACGCACGCAAAGCCAAAGTTGGTGGGGCGCAGGGCGGGCGCGCGGTCGTGGATCGCGATCCCGGTGCGCAGCCCCATGACCCGCTTGCCATAGCACAACAGCGCCTCGATCGATTGCATGGCGAAGCTCGCCGACGGCAACAGGCGAGCATAGGCAGCCTCGGCACCATCGACGTCGCCGGCACGAAAACGATCGTAAGCAACGACCGCGTGGTCGATAATGTCTGGCGCCAGGATCAGCCCGGCGCAGCCGGCGCGAAGATTGTCGATCAACTCTAGCCCGCCGCGGCCGTTCAAAACCGGCACACCGCCCCCGGTTGCCGCGATCACCTGCTCGATCTCAACTGCCGCGCCTTCCGCCTTCAGCACGCATATGTTCGGATGCTGCCTGATCAAACGGACGATGTCGTCCGGTGTGAGACCACGACCAAGGAAGGCCGGTGCGTTCTGAATCCCGACGGGCAGCGCAGTCTCCGCCGCGACCCGGCCGAAGAAGGCGATGTACTCGCCAGCTCCGAACTGCCCGGCTGGTGGCGGCTGCAGGATCACCCAATCGGCGCCGGCGACCTCGGCCCGCTTCAATTGGGCCACCTGCTCTGCAACCGACGTTCCGAAGATGGTAAAGAATAATGGGAGTCGACCGGCGTTGTCCTCGCCGACCCACTCCATGATCCGGCAGCGTTCGGCCTCGGTCAGTTTGGCGACCTCAGTGGCGAGGCCGAGAGCGCCGATACCATGCACACCGGCATTGAGGCAGGCCTGCACCTGGCGGCGCATCGCCATGCGATCCAGATGCTCCGCCTCGTCGAACAGGGCGTAGAGGATCGCGTGAATACCTGAGAAATCCATCAGTCGTTCCCGCGTAGGCCGTTGTCATCCGCTCAGCAACGCTGCGGCGATGCGCTCGCGCGTGAGCGGCAAGTCGCGGATGCGCGTCCCGAGCGCGTGCGCCACCGCATTGCCGATCGCCGCGGCGGTCGGTCCCATCGTGCACTCGCCCATGCCGAGCGAGGGCTGATCGTTTGCCGCGATCAGCTCGCACGTGATATCTGGCGCCTCGGAGAAGCGCAGAATGGGATACAGGTTCCAGTCGGTTGAGCTGATCCCCTGCTCGTCGAACCGCACCTGCTCCTTCAGCGTGAAGCTCGCCGATTGCAGGATACCGCCTTCAAGCTGGTTGCGCGCGCCGTCTGGGTTGATCACCAGACCGGCGTCGGCGGCGCACCACACGCGATTCAGCCGCACCTCGCGCTCAACGTCCACCTGGGCCACGACGGCGGCATAAGCGGAGCGGTTTTTATACTGCGCGAAACCGATCCCCAGACCGCGTCCGCTGCCGGCGGGCCTGCGCCGCTCCCACTCTGCCATCGCCGCGACACGCTCGATCACGCGCCGCGCACGCGGGTTGGACAGGATCGACAACCGATAGGCCACCGGGTCCTCGCCGGCACGCTCCGCCAGTTCGTCCATCGCACATTCCAACGCGAACACGTTGGCCGGCGCACCAAGCCCGCGCAGCGCCGAGGTTCGCACCGGTGCACGCAGCACAAGATGATGCAGGATGCGCTTGCTGCCGACGTCGTACATTGGCATCGCGTTGCGGGTGCCGCCGCCACCGCCCGCTTCCGGCGGATCGGTGACCCGCGGCTCAGGCGGTCGCTGGGGCAGGGCCTCGTGCGCCAGCATGTTGCCGCCCATGGCGGGGCGTTGCACATGGGTGGCAGCCCAGATCTCGGCGGTCCAGTCCCGCGGCCGGCCGTTGGTGTCGAGCACGGCACGGATCTTCACCACCTGTGCGGTACCAACAGGCTCGAAGGCGAATTCCTCCTCGCGTCGCCATTGGACACGGATGCAACGATCGGGGATCTCGACCGCGATCAGCGCCGCGTCCAGCGCCACGTCGTCCGCCCCGTTATGGCCGTAGCAGCCGGGCCCTTGCGCATGCCGCACTGTGATTGTCTCGGGCGCACGGCCCAGCACATTGGCGAGCGAGTTGCGCAGCGGATACACCGCCTGGGAGTGCGTCCACACCGTCAGATGCCCGTCGCGGCATTCGGCCAGCGCGCAGGACGGACCGATAGCGGCATGCGCCACATAGCCGCGCGAATAGCTTGCCTCGAACACCTCCCCGGCGATGTCGGCGGGCGGATCGCCATGTCGCCGGTCGTCGCTTGGCTGGCCGACCAGCCACGCGGCTTCCTGCTGCGCCGGCTCCAGCCGGAGGACGTTGTCCCATGTGGCGTGCAGCGGCGCCGCGGCCGCCGCGCGCTGGGCGGTGGTTTCATCCGGGCTGATCAGACTGACGAAATCGCCGCGCCGGAGGATGCGAAGCTCCCCACCAGCCGCCCGGCGAACCACCGCTTCGTCAAATGCGGCAAGCCGCGCGCCGCGTGACGGTTGGCGCAGCAGCCGCGCGTGCAGCACGTCCGGCCGCACCATGTCATGGATGAACGCGGCACCGGTTAGCTTCGCCGGCAGATCGAGCCGCGCGACCGGCGTGCCGACCACTTTGTACTGCGCGACAGGCTTGCGCGGCGCCGTGCCGTCCGCCTCCCGCGCCAGATCCACCTCGCCGGCGAAATTCCAGTAATCATGGCCGGTCGGCACCTCGCCACGGAAGAATGCGCCATCGACCACCGAGATATCCTCGGGCGCGCAGTTCAGCCGCTGCGCCAGTCGGGTCAGCATGCGGGCCCGCACCTCGGCGGCGATCAGCCGTACCGATGTGCCGGACACCTCGATCGACAGGCTGCTGCTGGTCGAGCCCTCGTCGGGCGCTGCACCGGTATCGCCCGATACCATGCGGATGCGGTCCAGCCTCACATCCAGCTCCTCGGCGGCAATTTGGGCGAGTGCGGTCAGCACGCCCTGGCCGATCTCCACCTTGCCGACGGAAAGCCGCACGGTCCGGCCGGGCTCGAAGTGTATCCAGCGGTCGGGGCGCGGGTTGTTGACTATCGACAGCGGTAGGGTGGTCGCGCTCATACCGGTGCTCCCTCGCGCATGGAGACGGCCGCGCGCTCGATCGCGCGGATGATTCGCTGATGCGTGCCGCATCGACAGAGATGCAGCTCCAGCGCCGCAATGATATCGGCGCGCTCCGGCGCTGGGTTACGGTCCAGCAACGCTTTGGCACTGATCACGATCCCCGACAAGCAGTAGCCGCACTGACCCGCCTGCTCGTCGAGGAACGCCCGCATCAGTGGATGGCCGGCCAGTGCCTCGACCGTGGTGATTCGTCGGCCGGCAACCGTGCCGACTTCGCGCGAGCAGGAGTACACCGGCTCGCCATCGAGCAGCACCATGCAACTTCCGCACTGCTCCAATCCGCAGCCGTACCGCGTCCCCTTCAGCCCGAGCTCGTTCCGCAGCACGTCGAGCAATGGCGTCGTCTGATCCGTCTGCACCGATGCCTCGCGGCCATTCACCTCGAACGCAATGCTCATCGCCACGGCAACTCCCAGAGCTCGCGGTTGCACAGTTTCGCCGCGAGCGCATCGGAGATCGCCTCGAACAGCCGCTCGCCTTTCGCTGCACTTGCGGCTTCCGGATTGCCGATCACGCCCGAAGCCGAGCGCGACGCGATTGTGCGCCAGCGATACACGCCCGGTTCGACATCCGGGCTCCGGTTGACCTTGGCGAGCGGAATGCGATCCGCTGCGACAAGGTCCGGTCGCGCCGCCATCATCATCGAGGTCTCCGCCTCGCAGGCATGCATCAGCGCGGTCTGCGTCTCCAGGATTTCGGCGATCGCAGGCGCCGCCGCGTGCCAATACGTGAACTGCACGATTGGCACTTCCAGTTTCGGCGTCAGCTCGTCGGTCAGGTTGCGCAGCGCATTCTCGTTTCCGCCGTGCGCGTTCAGCAGCACGATACGGCGGAACCCGTGCCGGATCAGCGAGCGGCAGATGCCTTCGATCACCGCTCCGAACGCCGCCAGGTCGAGCGTGATCGTGCCGCCGAAGCTCATGTGGTGCTCGGAAAGCCCGGTCCAAACGACCGGCAGCACCAGCGCGTCGTCGCCGTGTGCCACGACCTTGCGCGCGGTGCGCAGCGTCACCGTCTCGCCCAGCCGGCTGTCAACCTCGACTGGCAGGTGCGGCCCATGCTGCTCCAGCGCGGCGACCGGCACGATCACTATCGCCCCGGTCCGCTCGCGGAGCTGATCGGCGCGCAGATTGCGCCACTCGACCTCCATCCCGCCCTCCTTCGATTGCATCAGCACTGCGCCTGCCAATGGGCCACGAAACCGCCGGCCAGGGAAGGGAGCGAGGCACGTACCACCGCAGTAGTTCCGCGAACACGAATCAGCCCCCGCGGGCCGCAGAAGCTATCGACGGCACCCTGGGGCAACGATGATATCGTTCGACATCGATACGTTTCGACGCAGCGCAACCGCCTACCCCGGCTCGATCCGTATCACGATCGGCCGCTCCAGCACAGCATCAAGCGCACCGATCCGCCGCAGCGCCTCGGTCATCGCGCTCTCGGCGGTTTCGTGCGTTACCAACACGACGGGCACTGCCTCGCCGGGCGCGCGGCCGCGCTGCAGCATGCTCTCGAGTGACACGCCCAGGTCGCGCAGCACTGCAGTCACATCTGCAATCACCCCCGGGCGATCAACCACCATCAACCGCAGGTAATAGCAGCCCACATGCGCATCGATCGGCACCGACGGTGCCGCCGACAAAGCCCCCGCCGCCGCTCCCCAGACCGGCGTCGTCCGCCCGCGCGCAAGATCCACAAGGTCCGCCACAACCGCCGACGCGGTCGGCCCGGCTCCTGCCCCGCGTCCCTCCAGCATCACACGGCCGACGAAGTCGCCTTCGGTCACCACCGCGTTATACACGCCATCAACGCGCGCCAGCGGCGCACCTGACGGCAACAGGCAAGGATGCACCCGCGCCTCGATCCCCGCCTCGGTTGCGCGCGCGAGACCCAGCAACTTGATCCGGTACCCGAGATCGGCGGCAAACCCGATATCCAACGCGGAGACCCGGCGAATCCCCTCAACGTGCACGGCATCGAACGCAACCGGACGGCCGAACGCCAAGGCTGCGAGAATGGCTAGCTTGTGCGCCGCATCCACGCCATCGATGTCGAAGGACGGATCGGCTTCGGCATAACCGAGCCGCTGGGCGTCAGCCAGCACCTCGGGGAATTCGCGACCCTCGCCCTGCATCCGGGTCAGGATGTAGTTGCAAGTGCCATTGAGGATGCCCGCAATGCGTGCGATCCGATTACCTGCCAGCCCCTCGCGCAGCGCCTTGATCACTGGGATGCCGCCCGCCACTGCAGCCTCGAAGGCTAACGGGACGCCCGCCTCCTCGGCGAGTGACGCTAACTCGGCCCCATGTACCGCGAGCATCGCTTTGTTGGCGGTCACCACCGGCTTGCGCGCAGCGATGGCCAATTCAACGAGCGCGCGAGCCGGCCCGTCGGCTCCGCCAATCACTTCCACAACTACATCGACGGCGGGATCCGCGGCCATCGCCACGGGATCCTCGTACCAACGCAACCCGGTGAGCGACACGCCGCGGTCGCGCACCCTGTCGCGCGCCGAGACCGCCGTCACCGCGATCGGCCGGCCCGCCCGCGCCGCCACCACGTCGGCGTTGTCACGCAACAGGCGCAGCACCCCGACACCGACCGTGCCCAATCCGGCAACCGCGACCGACAGCGGACGGGTCATGCCAACACCGCCGGCACGCGGTCGAGCCCGTGGAATTCGTCAGAATGCATGACCATCGCGAAGGGTACTTTCGGAGCCGAGACGTTATTCTATCAATTGCGCCATGCCGCCGGAACCGGTCGCCAATGCCATCACCTGAATGGCTCCGCGCGGCACCCCGCTGGCGGCAAGCGCTGCGGCAATCGCCTGAGCGCGGGCGAAACCCAGCGTAACCGCCTGCTGCTGCGCCGCCGGATCGGCCGAGCCCGCGTCACCACGGCCCAGCGCCTCGATCACATGATTCCCACGCTTGGCGGCCAGTGCTTTGAGGGCGGGCAAGGAACCCGGCGGAACGGACGCAGACGCCGGGGCGAACTCGATCGTCACCGTCGTTGCCGAATTGGGCGCAGGCTCAGACGCCGCAGCGGGAGCCGGCGCCGGTGGGGCAGCCGTGCGGGCCGCAGCGACCGGAGATGCAGCAGGGGGCGGCGCGCCGGCGCTGGCGGGTCGGCCCCCAGCGCCGGTCTGCGGCGGACTCGGTGGCACGCCAGCGCCGGCGAGCGCTGCCGGCGGTGGCGGAGTACTCGGAACCGGCGGAAGAGCGCCGAGCTCGCCCTGCGGCACTTGCGTCGCTGTCGCAATGTCCGGGAGCGGAGCGCTCTGCACCGTGCCGACCGGCGCCTTCTGCGGCGGAGTCGGAGCCGCGGCGACCTTCTGCGACGCCGGAGCGGGGGCAATGGGTGCCGGCGGTGCGGCGGGAGCGGGAGCGGGAGGCGCACTTGCAGCCGGGAGGCTTGCCGAGGCGGCAGGTGCCCCGGGTGGCGGTGGCGGGCCAGGTGGGGGAGTGGTCCCGATACCGAACAGATCCGGCGACGCGGTCGGCGACGACGGATCGGCCAAGGGTGCCGCGGCCGCCAGGTGCTGGGCGTTGGTCCGATCCGCGATGAGAGCGTCGGTGATATGCTGAAGTGCGGCCATGTCCGGCTGCGGCGGGGTCGGCGGAACCGTCGCGAGGTTAGGATAGGGCTGGTTCTGTCCGGGCGGGGCTTGGTGCGGCTGCGCGATCACTCCCCCTTCCGCGCTATGGAACCAATTCACCGGATTGAGCGTGGCGCAGCCGGACAGCAGCCCCAGACCGGCCACTGCCATCCATGCCATGACCGCAGCGCGGCGTGCTTGAAGCCGGCTATGGAGCCGACTAGGTTGCGCCCCCATCTCGATTATCGACATCGAATCAGGCCCGTCTCCGCGCTCTCGCCGATTGGCAACTGATGTAGCGGAGGGTGGGGCCTACGGAAAGGACGCCTGATATGGCCACTACGGACAAGCCCGATACCGGCGGGTTCAAGCTGCCCGACCCGGAGGTCGTGGGCCGCTCCATGGCCGATATCGCCGAGCGCTCGCAGCGAATCGTGAACGAGTGGCTGAAGCGGCAGGACGCCAGGCAGCCTTCCGCCGACCCGCTCAATGTTGGCAGTGCATTCCTCGAGATGACCGCGCGCATGATGACGAATCCGGCGCAGGTGATGCGGGCCCAACTCGGCTTCTGGCAGGACTACATGACGCTCTGGCAGAACACCGCCAAGCGCATGATGGGCATGCCGGCACAGCGGGTCATCGATGCGCCCGCCTCGGACCGCCGCTTCAAGGACGAAGCCTGGCACGAGAACGAGGTGTTCGACTTCATCAAGCAATCCTACCTGCTGTCCGCCCGCTTCGTGCAGGACGCGGTGCGACAGGTCGATGGGATGGACCCGAAGACGGCGCAAAAAGTGGATTTCTATGCCCGCCAGTTCATCGATGCGATGAGTCCCTCTAATTTCCTGCTGACCAATCCCGAGGTGCTGCGCAAGACCGCCGAGACCGGCGGGGAGAATTTGCTGAAGGGATTGAACAACCTGCTGTCCGATCTCGAGCGCGGCAAGGGCCAGCTTCGGATCAAGATGACCGACATGGAGGCGTTCCGGCTTGGCCAGAATATCGCCGTCTCGCCCGGCAAAGTCATCTATCAGAACGATCTGATGCAGCTTATCCAGTACTCGCCAACCACCAGGCAGGTGCTGAAGCGCCCGCTGCTGATCGGCCCGCCCTGGATCAACAAATTCTACATCCTCGACCTGCGGCCACGGAACAGCCTCGTGCGATGGGCTGTCAGCCAAGGCCACACCGTGTTCATGATCTCCTGGGTCAACCCGGACGAGCGGCTCGCCGAGAAGGGCTTCGACGATTACATGACCGAAGGTTATCTGGCAGCGTTGGATGCGATCGAGCAGGCAACCGGAGAGCGCGAGATCAACGCCATCGGCTATTGCCTCGGCGGCACGCTCCTAGCTTCCACACTGGCGTGGATGGCCGCCAAGGGCGACGATCGGATCAAGTCTGCGACTTTCTTCGTCACGATGATGGACTTTGCCGAAGCGGGCGAGCTCGGCGTATTCATCGACGAGGAGCAGCTTACGTCGCTTGAGGAGAAGATGAACCGGCGCGGCTACCTGGAGGGGTCGGAGATGGCGACCACCTTCAACATGCTGCGGGCCAACGACCTGATCTGGTCGTTTGTGGTCAACAACTATCTGCTTGGCAATGATCCGTTCCCGTTCGACCTGCTTTACTGGAATGCGGATTCCACCCGCATGCCCGCGCGGATGCACAGTTTTTATCTGCGCAAGATGTATCAGGAGAACCTGCTGAAGGAGCCGGGTGGGATCGAGCTTGCGGGCGTGCCGATCGATCTGCGGAAGATCAAGACGCCGGCCTATTTCTTGTCCACCCACGAAGACCATATTGCGCCGTGGAAGAGCACCTACAGGGGAACACAGCTCCTGTCGGGGTCGAAGCGTTTCGTGTTGGCCGCCTCGGGTCACATTGCCGGAGTGGTAAACCCGCCGGAGAGCGGTAAATACAGCCACTGGATCAATCCCGAGCTGCCGCCCGACCCGGAGGAGTGGTTTCGCGGCGCCACCGAGATCGCCGGCTCCTGGTGGCCGGACTGGCATCGCTGGGTGAGCGCGCTCGCCCCGGAGACGGTGCCGGCCCGCGTTCCCGGCGACGGCAAGCTTGCCCCGATCGAGGACGCGCCGGGTAGCTATGTGGCGGTGCGGCTCACATAGGTTGGGAGCAGAAATGGTTGCGGTGCGCAGGAGGTCGACGGATCACCTGTCGGTGGCCGAGTTTCTGGCCTGGGACAGCGGCGATCGAAGCGGGCGGCGCTGGCAGCTTTGCGACGGCGTTCCGCTGGCGATGGCGCCAGCCACTGAAGCGCATGGCGCGATCCAGGCGGAGTTGGGGGCGCTGATCCGTAACCACCTCCTTGAGGCCGGCAGCCGATGCCGAGTGATCAGCGAGCCTGGTGTGGTGCCGCGGGTCCGCGCGGCGGATAACGTTCGGATCCCGGACCTCGCGGTGACCTGTGCACCGCCTGCCAGCGAGCGGCTGCTGGCTGAGCCGGTTCTGCTGGTCGAGATCCTCTCACCCTCCAATGCCGACGAGACCTGGGCCAATGTCTGGGCTTACACGACCATACCAAGCGTGGCGGAGATCGTGGTCATCTCGAGCACGGAGGTCGCCGCTCAGTTGCTGTTGCGCGCCGCAGACGGAAGCTGGCCGGAGCGGGCGACGCAGATCGGGCCTGGCGACGACCTGGTCCTACCGAGCATTGGCTTTCGCCTGCCGTTGATTGCTGCGTACCGGACCACAGCGCTCGCCAACGAGGCGGGATAGGGCGGGATCGCGCGGGCGTCGCGCATCGAACCGTCTGGACGACAAGCCGCTGCGTCCGTATCTTGGCAAAGAAGCACCGGAGGAAGCTATGCGCTCGTTGCTGCTTGCCTTGCCTCTCCTCTTCGCTGCCGGACCAGGCTTCGCGCAGTCGCTGAAAGCGGCGATCGATGCGCAGAACGCCAAATGGGTCCAGGCCTTCAGCAGCAGCAACGCTGCGGCTTTGGCGCAGCTCTACACGCCGCAGGCCCACGTGCTGCCTGCAGGCGCACCGATGGCGACCGGCCGAGCCGAGATTCAGAAAATGTATGAGAGCATGGTGCAGTCCGGACTCAAGAACTTCGCGTTGCAGACGGTCAGCATCCAGAGCTATGGGCGAGTCGCCCGCGAGATCGGGCGTTTCACAGTCGATGCGCCAGGAGCCAACGGCGCCACCGACCACGTGGAGGGCAAATACGTCGTGATCTGGCGGCATGAGCCGGCCGGTTGGATGCTCGACACCGACATTTGGAATATGGATAAGTAACCGCGCCGAAAAGACACGCTCGACCATACCATCCGTTATGGCCGGGCGTGAGCCGTGTCAGCGAAGGCCGTCGGCTTGACCTTCGACCAGGACCTCGGTCCTGACGGAATTCGCAATGTAGCAGGCCTCGTGCGAGGCATGGTGGAGCGCCTCGACCTCTGCGGGAGTCGGCCGCTTGCCCCGTCGAATACCACATGGGGCCGCAGAGTGACGGTTGTCATCCATTGCCGTCCATCGGCTGTCTTGCCCATGATGCCAACGGCGCGGTCGTCGTATGTGGCAACTACGAACCCGTCTCGCGCTGCGAAAGACAGGAAGAAGAGCATGTGGCAGCTCGCGAGTGCCGCGACGAACGCCTCCTCCGGATCGACCCCCGTGGGATCGGAGAACGGAAGTCGTACCACGTGCGGCGACGCCGAGGCATGCACCTTCGCACCGCCGTCGAAGGACCACTCGTGGGCGCGGCTATAGTGGTTATCGGTGAAGCGCTCGTGAGGCTGACGGCGCCATTTTACGTTCGCTTCGTAGGGCCGTGTTCTGTCAGATCCAGACATCATTCTGCGCCATGCGGTCGCCACCCGCATCGCCAGTATTCAGCACACCGCGTGGCTCAATCAGCAACAGTCTGACCTCGCTCTCAGCGTACGGCTTGTGCTCCACACCCTTCGGCACGACGAACATCTCTCCGGCCGAGACATGCACCGCGCCATCGCGGAAATCAATCCGCAGCACACCGTCGAGCACGATGAACGTCTCATCGGTTTCCTTGTGGTCGTGCCAAATGAAGTCGCCCTGCAGTCTGACGACCTTGAACTGATAGTCGTTCATTTCGGCAATGACCCGCGGCTGCCATGTCTGCTCAAGCAGCGCGAGCTTCTGGCCGAAATTGATCGCCTTGTAGCTCACCCGATCCTCCATCGATGATCCGGGGGCTCAGAACGCGCTCTTCACCACCCCGCCATCCACCCGCAGCGCGGCGCCGTGCGTGGCCGAGGCGGCCGGCGTGCAGAGATAAACGATCATGTTCGCGACTTCGTCCGGCTGCGCGAATCGTCGGATCAACGAGGTCGGCCGGAACTTCTCGAAGAACTCGCGCGCGAACTCGTCAGCACTGCGGCCGTCAGCGGCGAGGCGCCGCTGCAGCCCTTCCGCCAAGGTTGGACCCGGCAGCACCGAGTTCACCGTGACGCCGGTGCCCACCAGCGTCTCCGCCACCGCACGGGCCAGCGCGATCACCGCCGCCTTCGCCACACCGTAATGCGGGAACTCCGAGGGGATCTGCAGTGCCAATTCGCTGGAAACGAAAACGATCCGCCCCCAGTCCTTGGCCCGCATGCCCGACAGGTAGTGCTTCGATAGCCGCACTCCGCTCATCAGGTTGAACTCGAGCACGCGCTGCCAGTCGCCGTCTTCAAGCTCATCGAGCGGCTTGCGGACCAGCACGCCGCCCGCATTGTTGACCAGGATATCGACTGCCGGTACCGCCCGGACCACGGCCACCGCGCCGTCTGCCGTGGCGACATCGGCGGCGACGCCGTGCAGCCTTGCTCCGGTGCAACTCGTGCCGATCGCGGAAATCGCTGCATCGACCCGACGCTGCGTGCGGCCGTTCACCCATACCGTGGCGCCGCGCTCCGCCAGGCCTCGTGCGGTCGCGAGCCCGATCCCCGCCGTGGACCCGGTGACGAGCGCTGTCCGACCAGTCAGATTGATGTCCATGCGAGCCCTCCGTCCGCCATCCGTCTCATTGCGGTGAGACCTTCTGCAACCCCTCGGGGAGAGTGAACAAGCTCGCGGGCTGCGGGCCGTAGGTGACCGAGACGGCCTCCATCGCCGCCGCTTGCCCTGGCTGCGCGCCACGCACGCGAAGCAGTAGCCCGTCATCCGTGATGCACGCCGTCCCACCTCCCTGCGGTCCCCTCACGGTCCAGTCCACGCAGACGATGCCAGCCACCGTATCGCTGCCGCCGCGCTCGATCGCGGCATTGGGCGGAATATTCAGCCCGGGCGCATGGTCTGCATCGAACGTCGCCTCGGCATAGGCCTTCTGCGGGAGCATCACCATCATCATGCGCCCGGCGGTGAAATCGACCAGCGCGAAGCCGGGTTGGCCCTCTGTCTCCAGCCGCATGCGGGTACCCTTGCCGGTCCAGTACATGCGGACCGTGCGTGTCTCCGCCTCGCCGTTCGGCCCGGTGGCCTGCACATGGTATACTGCGGCAAGGTCGCGCGTGGGGCGCAGCAGGGGGCGCTGTTGTCCCTCCGCCGGCAACGCGGCCAGCAGTGCCAACCCGGCAGCCGCAAGCATCCATCGGGCCATGTCCTATCTCCTTCCGATACGTTTAGCGCCCGGCCAGCCGCCTGATCTCCGCTTCCAGGACAGCCGAATCCGGATCGGCGACCCAACGCGCCGGCGCTTCCAGCGCGGCAGCGAGCCGCGACTTGTATTCCTCGCGAGGAATCTCAGTCGTGCCGAACTGAGCCAGATGCGCGGTGACGAACTGCGTATCGAGAAGCTGGAACCCACCAAGCCGGAGCCGCGCCACCAAATGGACCAGCGCCACTTTGGAGGCGTCGCGCACCGCGCTGAACATACTTTCGCCGAAGAACACGGCCCCCATGGCCACGCCGTACAGGCCACCGACCAGTCGGCCTTCGCGACGCGCTTCGACCGAATGGGCGAACCCCATCCGGTGCAGCTCGCCGAACAAAAGCTCGATCTGCGAGTTGATCCAGGTATCCTCGCGTCCCGCCGCCGCCGCCGCGCAGCCGGCGATCGTCGAGGGGAAATCGCGATCCGCCGCAATCTCGAGGGCGCCTGAAAGCACGGTGCGCGACAACCGCCGCGGCACATGAAAGCGGTCGAGCGGCAGCACTCCCCGGCGCTCGGGGTCGAGCCAGTACAACCGGTCGCTTCGCCGCGTCTCCGCCATCGGGAACAGCCCGTGGCGATAGGCCCGCAGCATCAGCTCCGGCGTGATCTCGACGATCCGCCGTGACATGCCCCATAGTGGGCCGTCGGTGCCACCGGGGGAAGCCCGGCGTGAGTGCGGGCCCGGTGGATCATCCGGCGGGCGCTGGTACCGTGTCGATAAGGGCAACCGAGGGAGAAACAGGATGGGAAACGCGATGTCACGGCGAGCGGTCCTGGCACTGGCCAGCCTCGCTGGTGCGATGGTCGTTGAAACGGCGCAGGCGGCACCGATCTCGTTCACCGTGCCGCTGACCGGTGCGCAACAAGTCCCGCCGGTCCAGACCTCTGGCAGCGGCACCGCGGACCTGACCTACGATCCAAGCACAAGGGACCTGACCTGGAGCATCACCTATAGCGGCCTGTCCGGCCCGGCGACCATGGCGCATATCCACGGGCCAGCTCCGGAGGGCAAGAACGCTGGCATCGAGATCTGGCTGAGCCGACGTGGCTCCGAGGCCACTAGTCCGATCACCGGGAAGGCCACACTGACACCGACTCAGGCGCAGCAATTGATGGCCGGGGACATGTACGTCAACGTTCACACACAGGCCCACCCCGCTGGCGAGATACGCGGCCAGATAATGCCGCCGAAGAGCTGAGCATATTCCATGGCAAAGCGCGCTGGACGCAGGGGGGCGTCAGCGCGTTCAGTTCAATCGGGCTTCAATAAGGTGGCGCTCGCAGAGGCTCGCCTTGTCCGTATTGCGCGACCTCACAGAAGCCATTTGACGACACACCCTGGGCTCTGCCGTGCAGAGCGCAACGCGGCCGCCCCACCGATCGGGGCGCCGAGCCACGCAAGCAAACGCCTGCCCGGCCCGCGGGTTAATCTTGCGTTTCAACTCACTTGCAATACATTACAAGGACGCCATTGTTTGGAGTCGCGGCCGTGCCGCGGAACACCGAGCTCGCCGAGTGGTCGCAGTCGATCGCCCCCCACGTGGTGCGAGCCGCGCCATTGCTCGCTGCCATCCGTCTCCCCCCGGGCGCCTGCCTCTCTGGCCTTCTTTGGCGGCCCGACCTCGTGATCAGCGCCGCTTCCCCCCTTCCAGGGCAGGAGGCTTATGCGGTCACGCTCGCCGTTGGCCAAACCCTGGCGGCCCGCCCACTCCGACGCGACTCCGGGCGGGGTATCGCGGCCCTGGCCCTGGTCGGGACTGGCCCCGCGACACAGATCGAACCGGCGGCGCTCCCAGCGTTGGGTGCCGTTGTGCTGGTCCTCGCTGCCGGCGCCGACGCATCGCCCACTGGGCGCCTCGTCACGGTCAGCGACCTCCGCGTGAGCGGTAGCGCGCCGCAGCCTCGCATTATCCTGGACGCCGCTCCCGGCGTCCTCGCCGAAGGCGGACCTGTCTTCGACGACACTGGGGCGCTGGTCGGTCTCTGCATCGGCGGCTCCGATCAGCCGCCTTCAGTAGTCCCATATGCGACAATCGCCGAATTCGTGGGTGACGAGCCCGCTGCCACAGGTGCCCTCATGCGGCGCGGCTGGATCGGCGCCTCACTTCAGCCGGTCAGCGTCTCAGATTCCTTACGCCGCATCGCCGGCCAGGAAACCGGACGGCTGGTGATCGGCGTGGCACGGAATGGCCCCGCCGCGCAGGCCGGCATCCTGCCTGGCGACATTCTTCTCTCGCTGGATGGGCAGCGGATGAACGGCCCGGGCAGCCTGCGTGCGATGCTCGGACCCGAGCGTATTGGCCGGAAGGTCGATGTCCGCTTGGCCCGCCACGGCCAGATCCGCACGCGCCACGTGTTCGTGGCGACGCAGCCGGCCCCCTGAACCCCGCTCGTGCGCTATCCGATCCTCACTGGCTGCCCGCTCCGCGCCGACTCAGTCGCAGCGTCGGCCAGCAGTAAGGCGGCGAGCCCATCCGCCCCGCTTGGCGAGGCTGCGGCCTTGCCCTCAGCGGCATCGAGGAACACCTCCAGCTCCGCACGGTAAGCGGCAGCGTACCGTTCCAGAAAGAAGGGCAGCGCCGGATCAGTGGTGAATCCGGCGGCACCCGCATGCTCTACGGTCGTTGCCGTCATGTTGTTCGCTCGCAGCATGCCGCTCGCGCCATGCGCCTCGATGCGCTGGTCGTACCCGTAGGCCGCACGACGGGAATTGGAGACCTGCGCCAGCGCCCCGCTTGCCGTCCGCAACACGACAACCGCGGTATCGACGTCGCCCGCTGCTCCGATCGCCGGATCCACCAGCACCGAGGCGGCAGCATAAAGCTCCACCGGGTCTTCCCCGAGCAGGAACCGCGCCATGTCCAGGTCATGGATCATCATGTCGCGGAACAGGCCGCCGGAACTGGCGATGTAGCTCGGCGGCGGCGGCACCGGATCGCGGCTGGTGATGTTCAGCAGCTCCAGCCTTCCGATCTCGCCATTGCGGAGCCGGTGATGCAGCGTGCGAAAGCTCGGATCGAAGCGGCGATTGAACCCAACCATCAGAGGGATGCCGGCACGCGTGACCGCGTCCAGGCAGGCGCGCACCCGCGCGGCGTCAAGATCGATCGGCTTTTCGCAGAACGCCGGTTTGCCGGCGACAGCGGCGCGTTCAATGAGCGTGGCGTGCGTCGGGGTCGGCGTGCAGATCATCACGGCGTCGGCGGAAAATGCCGCGTCGGGGTCGATCACCCCAGCCCCACACGCGTTGGCCAACCGCTCGGCCAACGCATGGTCCACATCGACCACCCCGGCCAAGCGTGCACGCGAACTGGCAGCGACATTGCGCGCGTGGATCTGCCCGATCCGTCCCGCGCCGAACACGGCGACAGAGATCATGCCCGGTCGCTTTCATGCTGGTGGTGCGCTGGTTATGCCAGCCGCTAAGTGGGCGCCAAAGCTTTCTTAACTGCGGGCTGAGGCCTGTCGAAATTGCACCCCGTGGCTCGGGCGCCTCGTTGCTTAGCTGCTGCCCCATGAGCCGGAAGCGCTCGGCCTGCTCGCGTTGATGCTCCACGCCGAGGTATGACGGGCCGCACGCCGGGACGCCGCCGGCAACTATGGGCCGCTGAGCGCACAGGACCCACGGCAATGGGACGCAGGCCTGATTCAGGAAGCGGAGGCGTTGCTGTTGCGGGCGAGTGCAGTCCGCCGCATCGGGCGGTTCCAGTTGGAAGCGGCTGTGCAATCGGCGCACGCGGCGCGACGGCTGACAGGGAAAACCGACTGGACGGCAATCGTCGCGCTTTACGATTCGCTGTTGGCGCAGACCGGCTCGCCGGTTGTGGCGATTAACCGCGCCGCCGCCATCGGCGAGTTGCATGGTGCCGTTGCGGGGCTCTTGGCGCTCGATGGCCTGGCCGAAGATCGTCGGCTCATGGAGTACCAGCCGGTACTGGGCGGCACGCGCCGACCTTCTGGCACGTACCGGCAAGGCTGATGGCGCCGACCGAGCCGTCGAGCGCGCGATCGGTCTCGAGCCCGACCCAGCGGTTCGCCGCTTCCTCCAACGACGACGCGCGCATTGCGGGCCACGCCCGGGGATACCAGATTAATTCAAAACACCACGGTCTTCGGGAGCAGCCAGCGTGACTGGTTACTGCATTCGCGCCCTAGCGCTTGGTATCGCGGCCATGCCGACAGTTGCTCCAGCCGTTGCCAAAACCCCTCTCTACCTGTCGGCTGATCCGCCGAAGGCGCAGATCGAACTCGGGCCCAAGCCTGTCTCTCGGCCGTGTCGGCCTGGATCCCTGCCCCGATGGGCTTTGCCGAACCGAGCCGCAGAGCAATCTGTTCTATTTCATGACTAAGGGGAATCGGCCAATCGAACCGGTGCCGGGGATCCTGCTGACGATCCCGCTCGGCACTGGCGGGCACTAGCGAGACCAGCGCAATCCCGCGCCGATGATGCCGACTGCACGCCTCGTCGGCTTATCGGTCCTCTCATTCGCCGTCCTTGCTCGCCCTTTGCACGCGCAGAGCCCACTGCCGGATCCGAAACTCACGCCGGGTGCCGTCAATCCGGACGTGACGCAGCAGACGATCGAAACGACGATCTGTGTTCGTGGCTGGACCAGGTTGGTGCGGCCGCCCGAGAGCTACACTGAGCCGCTGAAGCGCGAGCAGATCGCTCTTTATGGCTATCGCGACCGACGCCTCCGTGATTACGAAGAGGATCACCTCATTCCGCTCGACCTTGGTGGCGCCCCGTCTGATCCGCGCAATCTGTGGCCCGAACCGCACGAGGCGCCGGGCGACTGGGGAAGCTACGCGAAGGACCGGTTGGAAAGTCGTTTGAATGATCTCGTCTGCAGCGGCGCACTGCCGCTCGACACTGCGCGCTCCGCGATCGCCACCAACTGGATCGATGCCTACCGCCGATATATCGGGCCGGTTCCCGACAATCGGCCGCTGCGTTACGATCGCTATGACAGTCGATGAGGAAATATCCGCGTCGACCGTGGGTTTGCCGACCCGACGCCTGCTGGCCGCCGCTCAGCCCTGGCGAGGGAGAGCCGTAGGCGGATCGCTATCCTGCTCTGCCGTGCCTGGCATCAGCACCCGTTCCACGAGGTAAAGCGGGCGCTGCTTCACCTCGTTGAAGACCCGGCCAAGGTATTCGCCGATAACCCCAAGCATCACCATCTGCACGCCACCGAGGAACAGCACCACGGCCATCAGGCTGGGATAGCCGGCGACCGGGTTGCCAAAAGCCAGCGTGCGCACGATCAGTTGGATGCCGTACACCCCGGCGAATACCGCCACCAGCAACCCAAAATAGGTGGCCACCTTCAGCGGCATGACCGAGAAGCTGGTGATTCCCTCCAGAGCCAGGTTCCACAGCCGCCAATAGTTCCAGCTCGTCTTCCCGGCGTGGCGCGGGGCGCGGTCGTACAACACCGCCTTTGACGAAAAACCCACCCAGGCGAACAGACCCTTCATGAACCGGTGCCGCTCGCGCAGGGATAGGACGGCGTCTACCACGCGGCGGCTCATCAGACGGAAATCACCAGCGTCGCGCGGCATCTGCACGCTGCCCAGACGCTGCATCAGACGGTAGAAAAGGTCCGCCGTCGTCCGCTTCAGCAAGGTCTCGCCATGCCGGACGCGACGTTGCGCATAGACCACGTCGTTGCCTTCGCGCCATGCGGCCACCAGCTCCGGGATGACCTCCGGCGGGTCTTGCAGGTCGGCGTCAATCACCACGACAGCGGCACCGCGCGCGTGGTCCAGTCCGGCCGTCAGCGCGATCTCCTTGCCGAAGTTCCGCGTCAGGTTGACAACGGCGACGTGCGGATCGGCGCGGTGCAGCTCCTGCATCAGTCGCAAGGTCGCGTCGCGGCTGCCGTCGTTGACGTAGATCACCTCCCAGGTCTCGGCGAGCTTGTCCATTACGTCCGCGAGACAGCGGTGGAACGCTCCGATCCCGGCTTCCTCGTTAAAGCAGGGCACGACAACAGAGAGGGTCGGGGGCTGGGAATGTCCGGTCATGGCGTGCCTGCGATCAAGAGCCACGGTGTCGTTGGGTCATTCTTGTGGCCCGCCTGATATAAACAGCATTTTCTTCCCAAAGGATCCTATCTTGCCCGCACGTCCATTCAGACCTCAGCCGGCCGTCTCTGTCGATGACTGAGGCCCCCACCGAACCAACAGGCCGCCTGAACCGCGGCGATGGCATAGAACTCGCCTGGGCGAGGCTGCCGGGACGCAGCCCGACGGTGGTCTTCCTCCCCGGCTTCCGCAGCCACATGCAAGGAGACAAGGCTCTCCACCTGCTCCGCCTGTGCACCGAGACCGGCCAGGCCATGCTTCGCTTCGATTACTCCGGTCATGGCGCAAGCGCGGGCCGCTTCGAGGACGGCACCATCGGCGCGTGGGCCGCGGACACGCTGACTGTGATCGACCGCCTCACGGAGGGCACGCTGATCCTGGTGGGATCCTCGATGGGCGGCTGGATCGCGCTGCTGACGGCGGTGGCCCGACCGGCCCGCCTCGCCGGCCTGATTGGCATCGCGCCCGCACCCGATTTCACCGAGGCCCTGATGTGGCAAGCGATGGCTCCGCCCGAGCGCGCACGGCTGATGCACGACGGCATTATCCACGTCCCCAGCGAGTACGGTGATCCCCTTCCGATCACGCGAGCGCTGATCGAAGACGGCCGCAAGCATCTGCTTCTTCACGCGCCCATCCCGCTCGCCTGTCCGGTCCGCTTGTTGCACGGCCAGCGGGACCCCGACGTGCCGTGGGAAACCAGCCTCCGCTTGGCGGAGCGCATCACCGCCGACGATGTCCGGATCATTCTGGTGAAGGACGGGGACCACCGATTGTCCCGCCCTCAGGACCTCGCGCTGGTGGCCGGGACGGTCACTGCGCTGCTCTCTCAGCCTGCCCCCTAACGCGGCTCAAACCGCCCAACCGTTCGAAGAAGTCTGACGGCGAGTCCCGCTTCGGGTCGCCCCAGGCGACACCGACCGGGACGTTGTCCACCATCACCATGGCGGATTCGACCCTTTCCTTGTATTTGGCCCACCCACGCTGCTTCTCGATTTCCTGGGCGGACGGAAGGCGGGAGCGGGTCCAGCCGAGCATGGGGATCTCCTGCCCGCGAGGGGATCTGGGCGGGACGGCCCACGGACACCCAACGATAGGCAGGAAGGCTTAAGGTGGTGTTTCAGTTTTCCAGTCGGGCGTGCGGGCGCACACGGTCAATCGTCCGCGGCGGCTGCAGAATTCTGTTACAAAATGAATTAGCGGACGGGCCTGACCGCTGAGAGGTATTATTATACTGGAAGACTCAGCCGCGCCTCGATCACCCCGGGATCCACCACCGAATGCTGTAGCCGAAACCCCAGGCGCCTTGCCAGGGCCAGCATCTCGCGGTTGTCTGCCAGGATCTCGCCCACTACCTCGCGCAGTCCGTGCCGTGGTGCCCATTCGAGCAGGCGCCGCATCAGATGCGTGGCCAGACCCCTGCCGCGAACGTCCGGCTGCACCACCACGGCGAACTCGCCCTCCCCCGCGTTGTCGTCCTCGTGCACCAGCCGGGCCACGCCGACCGTCTCGCCGGTCGCCTCGCGCACAGCAATGAAGGCCATGTCGCGCTCATAATCGAGCCGCGTTAACCGCGCGAGCTGCGCCGGCGACAGCTCGCGCACCGCGACAAAGAAGCGATGCCGCACATCCTCGGGCGACAGCCGGTGAAAGAACGCGTCATGCGCCGCTGCGTCCTCTGGGCGGATCGGGCGGATGGTCAGCCCTTCACCGCCGGCTTCCCAGCGTTCCTCGAGCTCGGCCGGATAATCTGCCATTTGACCTCCTCATGTCTTGAAGCCGGTCATCGGCCTTGGAGACCGCAGAATGGCTTGCATGGCCGATCTTGTCGTGGTAGTTAGGTGGGCAGTCCAAGGTGGATGCCAAGGTGGGCAGTTGAGCGACAATCGGTATCTCCTTCGACAAGGTCACGCATGGTCCGTCGTGGTGGAGGTCCCGAGGCCGCTGCAAGCGAAGCTCGGGCGTCGCCTCAAGCGCACCCTCGGCACCCGTGACGTTCTCCTCGCCCGCACCAGAAGATGGCCCGTCGTGGCCGAGTTGAAGAAGCTGATCGAAGAAGCTCAGACCGGCGCCACACGGATGCCTGACGCTCTGGCATTCAGGACCGAGCTTGAGCAGGCACGTCAGGCCGAAGCCGAGCAGCCCGTCCGGTCTGACGACGATCCCAATGCCGCCCTTACCTCCCCCACCGGCCTTGTCCAGGACGCCATCGTCGAGAAGGCCGAGCAGATCGAGCGCGAGCAGGGTGAGCAGGCAGCACAGGTCTTCGCGGCGGTAGCACTGGGTCGCGCAACACCGGTGACGCTCTATGCCGACGATTGGTTGGCCGGTGGCACGCTGTCGGGACGCCCACTGAGCCGCAAGGCCGCCCATGAGCGCCGTAGCAGTATCCAAAAGCTGACCGACTGGCTCGCCAGTGAGAAGCTACCCGGCACGGTGGAGGCCATCACGCGGCGCATTGCTGGGCGGTTCGTGGGGGAGCACTTGGCTTCGTCTGGGGCCGCCCCGGTGAGTTGGGCGAGGCACGTGCGGAACCTGAGCGCCTATTGGCGGTGGTTGGATCGGCGTGGGATTGTCCACGTCGGGGTTGGAGACACTGAGCTTCCCGACGTCTGGGGCAAGCTGGTGCCCCGTGTGGGCAGCCCGACGGTCAACAGCCTGGAGGCAGAACGCCCCTTCACGGATGCCGAGATGGTCAAGCTACTGTCGGGAAACCCACCGGCCCCCTTGCGGGAGTTCATGATCGTGGCAGCCCTTAGTGGCATGCGCCGTGACGAGATCGCCAAGCTGACCGTGGGGGACTGCTCCGGTGGTGTGTTCATCATCAAGGCCGGCAAGACGGCTTCCGTGGCGAGGCGCGTTCCTGTCCACTCCACGCTGGTCCCGATTGTCGAGAGACGGATGGCGGGCAAGCAGGGAGGCGATTGGCTGTTCCATGAGATTGGCTCCGGGCCTGACCGGGCGGGTCCAATCGGGACAGCCTTCACGCGTTACCGTCGCCGGCTGGGCATCCAGGAAGGGACCGGACGGCGGAGCAAGGTCAATTTCCACAGCTTCCGCCGCTTCTTTATCACCAGCGCCGTCAACGCCGGGCAGCCTGGGCATATGGTGTCGCTGGTGGTCGGTCACGCCGAAGGGCGCAAAGGAATGACCTTGGGCCGGTATTGGGCGGGTGCTGACGATGAGGCGCTGAGGGCCGTGGTGGAGGCGGTGAGGCTTCCAGCGCCCCAATAGCAGCCCCACAGGCGCGAAGATCAGGGCCGAGATCCCGGTTGTAGCGCCAGCGAAGCCCCCCGGTCTGGGCGTCCAGCGTTGGCTAGACTACTGCCGCACAACAGCAACCATCAGGCGGAGCTGCTCCGCGAGGTCTGCGGTTGACCTTGATCAATGCACTGCCCTGTCCCGACAGGCCAAGCTATAATGTAAAAGGTGCTGGTAGCAAACCACCTATCACCAGGCAACGGTGAGCGTCCCAATCGGGCTCGCCGCCTCGGAAGGAGGCACGTTCCATGATCCGATTGCGTGTGCTCCACTTTACCCGCACGGCGGCGGTTACTCTCGCCATTATCGCCGCATCGTCGATGCCCAATGCGCAGGCTCAGCGCGGTGGCGGTGGCTGGCACGGTGGTGGTGGCGGTGGCTGGCACGGTGGTGGCGGGGGCTGGAACGGCGGCGGGGGCTGGAACGGGGGCGGGGGCTGGCGCGGCGGCGGCGGCTGGGGATGGCGCGGCGGCTGGGGATGGGGCGGTTGGGGATGGGGCGGTTGGGGATGGAGTGGCTGGGGATGGGGTGGCTGGGGTTGGCCGGGCTGGGGCTGGAGCACGCCCTCCCCATACGCTGGCGGCGGCTCCCCATACGGTGACGGCGGCTCCCCGTACGCTGGCGGCGGCTCCCCGTACGCTGGCGGGTGGCGCGTCGCGCCGCCCACGACCTACGACCCACGCCCTTCGGGGCAGTCCTGCTACGCCGGCGCCTACGTTTGCCCCATTGACCACGCCGTTCCCTCCGGCAGCGGGTGCTACTGCCTGTCCAATAATCGCACGCATGTTCCCGGTCGAGCCAATTGACTTTGCTTACGCCTCGCGGGCCTTCCGACATAGGTCGCCCAACACGGTCGCGAGCAGCTTGATCCGCTCCCGCGCGAGGTAGCAGCCCACAGGAGCCCGCTGGAGTCGTCCAGGCTGGGGCACTTGGCCGGCGGTTGGCGTGGCCCCATATCGCTACGCGATCGTCACAGGAGCCATCCAAGTGACCGCCGCCGTCCTTCCGAGACCCATCAGTTGGCGCGCTTGGCTCGTGCTGGCCGCCTGCGGCCTTGTGGGGGCCGCGGAGATGCAGGGCGTTCGGGCGCAGTGCAGCGTCGAGCACCACTACATGAGAGCGGCAACCGGCGCCGTCATGTTGACGGGATATGGGCTGCCTATCGTGCTCTCTGCCCCGACGCACGAGTGCGCGTTCGACCTGGGGAAAGCCCGGGTCAGGCTGTCCGATCGGCCGAGCGTCGAGATTGAGTAGCAGCCGCAGCGCAAATCCCAACTGCTCCCATCGCAAAGCCAAACATTGGCTCGAATATGCGATCTTGGACCTGCCCCGGTTTGATGGACAGGTGAGAGTTTGGGTTTATGACACCTGATGGGACGGCATCTGGTCCTCCTGTTGCCAACCATTCTTTAGTTCGGCCCCCGGGGGCGCCATTCTATCGTCCTGGCCCGCGGGATTGGTGGAATGGCCGCGCGCAGCGGGGGTCAAGGATCGCCGCAGGCGACCGCCGCAGCGGCGCGGAGCGTCCTTGACGGCGGCGAGCACGGCGGCAGGCTTGGAATCGCCCGGAACGGCGATCATTGCATGATGCCGCCGCTCGTAGTCGATCGGTGACAGATACCCGATCCCGGAATGGCGATGGCGCAGATTGTAGAAGCCTTCGATGAACTCGAAGACCGCAGTTCGCGCTTCGGCTTGCGTTCGAAAGCGACAGCGATCGAGAAGCTCGCATTCGAGCGTGGCGAAGAAGCTCTCGCACATGGCGTTGTCATAGGCGTCTCCGACCGAGCCCATTGACGGACGTACGCCCGCCTCGCGGCAGCGATGGCCGAACCCGATCGAGGTATATTGCGAGCCTTGGTCGGAGTGATGGATCACGCCTCTGGGCCGGCGCATCAGCAGCGCCATGTTCAGCGCGTCGAGCACCAGTTGGGTGGCAAGCGTGGTGGCCATCGCCCAGCCGACGATGCGACGGCTGAAGGCATCGAGCACCACGGCGAGATAGAGGAAACCGGTCCAGATCGGGATGTAGGTTATATCCGCGACCCACAGCCGATCCGGCGCTTGCGCGGTGAAGTTGCGCTCGACCAGGTCTGGCGCTTGGCGACTGTCGCCCCTGACCGTGGTGGTGACGAACTTGCGCCGGCTCACACCAGCAAGAGCGGCCCGTGACATCAGCCGTGCGACGCGTTTGCGGCCAACACGAATGCCTTTGCCGGCCAGCTCGGCATGAACGCGCGGCGCCCCGTAGGTGCCGCGCGAGGCCGCATGCGCGGCATGGATCTCCGCGGTCAGCGTTGCATCCCTCTGCGCCCGCCGGGACGGCCGGCGCTTCGCCCACGCGTAGTAGCCGCTGGAGGAGACACCCAGCACTCGGCACATCGTGGCGATCGGGTAAGTTACGGATGCCGCTTCGCGGCATTTCCCTCCGGGGGATCGCTTCGCGATGGTGATCGCTCACGAAGCGGAACCCTTCGGTGGGATCGCGTTCGTCTCCCGAGCGAACCAGGCCGCCGCCTTTGAGAGGATCTCCCGCTCCAGCCGGAGCTGGCGGTTCTCGCGTCGCAGACGGTTGAGTTCTTGCCGTTCGGCCGTCGTCAGGCCGCCATCGCCGCTGCCGGCGTCACGCGCAGCCTGCACGACCCAGTTGCGGATCGACTGCGCGGTCGGCTCAAACTCACGCGCCAGTGTCTCCGGCGAGCGGCCGGCCTGCACCAACTCGACCATTTGGTGACGAAACTCAGGCGGATAACTTCGTCTCGATTTCGGCATGGTGGACTCCTCGAACGCTAATGCTCGGGTGTCCACGAAACCGGGTCAACTCCAATCTTCGCGTTTGGGTGCTGACCGCTCTCGGAACCGGCGCCGCTGCCTGGTACACACGTCAACAATGGCTTGTCGCGCAGGACAGTAAGCGCGTCGCGCAGGACAGTGAGCAACGTCAAACTCGCGCCTACGTGTTTTTGCGGGACATCCGGCTGGAGCGAGCCGATGAGGCCAACTGGGATCTCATCCCGGAATGGGAGAACACAGAAAACTCCGAGACCGTACACATGCGCAGCCACATTAACGGGGCGATGTCGGATATCCCTCTCCCGGATGAATTCAGCTTTGCGGACATATCCGGCAGGCCCGATGTGCCGGTCCTCCTCGACCCACGGTCCGTTTCTAATATTACCTTCTACCAAATCGCAACCGACTGCCTGACGCAGTTCAACCGACGCGATGATGTCGCCAAGTACTATTTGTGGGGTTGGGCGAGGTATAACGATACACTCACGGACCAGCCCCACCAAACGCGGTTCTGCTGGGATATAAATCGCTTCGTATTTTCGGCAGACGACAGAAGCGCCCGGATTTCCTACAGCTTGTGCAATACTGGGAATTGCGCAGACGGCGATTGCCCCGCACCAGAGAAGCAAACCATCGAGATTCGTCAGTTTACATGCAAGCCGCCACCAAAGCCTGTGGTCGCCGCGCCTCAGCCGCCTCACGGCACGTCACCCCAAAATCAACCCGTCCGTCAAGATCGGCATAGTCGCCCTTGATTGGGCAACGCCGGCTGACGTGGTGCTGGCTGCGACCGGCACAGGCTCACCTGTAAGAGCCCAAGAGGCAGCGCCGCGAGCGACACCGCGGGAGGCACGTTGGGGCTGATAGGCGGCATACCTGTGCTGGCGTCGAGCGGGAGCGTCTGGTTGCCCGAGGTGGCAGCCGAGGATGACCCGCTGGCTGCGCCTGTCGCTGCCGCTGCACTGGACGATGACGACTGCCCAGACTCAGCCTTGAGCCGAGCCACCTGACCACCGCTGAGCCCTTGTGGGTTCGTGTCAGTCACCAGACCGGGGATCGGCGGCATCGACTGTGGCCCAAACGCCCGGATTCGAGTGTTGTGGGGCGCGAATCGCACACTAAGACTCCACCAACCCCGGATGGATACTCTTGCGTTGGACGGGGCAGCTTCCTAGCTCTGCTCCGGGCCACCCGAATTTCAGGGTGGAGTCCGTCTTCCGTGCCTCGTTCAAGGCTAACCCGCGCGACAGTTTTCCTGCGAAGGCTGGAGCGATTTTTTGCGGCCCTATGGGACTGTGTGCGTGCCGCAGCGGGGCCTCTCGCTAAACCCAAGTTTCTCGTTTGGGCCGCCCTACCTCTGCTCTTTCACTCATGCCAGATGGGCCTCGGCGCTGGCCACGCGATCCGACAGGAAGACCTCAAGCTCCTCACAGACTCGGCGCAGTTGGAGGGTAAGCTGAGCGATCTCGGCCTTGGCCGTCTCCTGCACGTGCTTGAGCAGAACCTCTGTCATTGCGTGGGGCGAAAATTACGTGATAGGGGTGAGGTAAGCTGTGATTCGGGAGAGGGAGGAAATGACCGACGCCATCCTGTTCAGCGCGAGCCCGAGCATGGTCGATGTCGATGATGCGAGAAGACACCTCGAAGACCACAAAGAGCTCTACTGGACGGTCGGCTTCCCGATCGTCAAGAGCCAATTCTCCTTCCCGATTTTCGGTTTCATTCACATTGTCGGAGGACAGGTCGAGTACAGAGCACTGATAGCCGATATCGTTCCGTTTTCAGCTAAACATTATGAGGCCCCATCGTTGAAGCCGGAGGCGTGGCGGGAAAGATTCAAGAGCGTCCCCAACGAACGCGCATGGAGGCACAATCTCGTCATGACCGAGATCGTTCCTTTCTCGTTCGACACCTATCGGTTTGAGAAGTGCGGTGGAGGGCTAATCACGCATCCGCCGCAAGGCTACGTACACGTGATTCCACCGAACCAGCCGCCGTCAGCCTCGACGCCGGCGCAGCCGTCGCGAGCTGGTATCGCCGAGAAGCATCTCGAAGACTTCGTCGTGCAGCAGCTCCATGAAATTGAGCCTGGGCTCACACTTGTGAAGAGGCAGTTAAGCACAGCGGCTGGCCGCCTCGATCTTCTTTGCCGGGACGCCCAAAGCAATTATGTGGTGGTCGAGCTAAAGAAGACACAAGGGACGGATCAAGTGGTCGGCCAGACACTCAGGTACATGGGCTGGGTGCGAGAGGCATATCCGGAAAACAGTGTGCGCGGTATCATCATCGTCGGGAAGAAGGACGATGCGCTGCGATATGCACTCAACGCAACGTCGGGTATCGAAGCGAAAGAATTCAAACTATCGATCGAGTAGAGAACCGCGCGAGGGCGTTGGGACCAGGTAGCCGCCCACGATGATACGCAGCGCACCGTCCATGCGCAGATGCAGGTCCTTCGAGCACGGCGGCGGGGAGAACACGACGGCCCATCCAGCCGGGCCGGGGTTGCCCCTACACGCGCCATCGGTGTGCGCGAGTAGGGGCGGGTGAGTGTCGGGGTTGAAGGTAGCCGGTGTGGTGTTGGTGGCCGAGCAGGACATCAGGCTGCCCGCAGCGACGACCGCAAGCCTGCCCACAGCGATGACCGCACGAATACCAGCGGCGCCTCATTGCTGCCCTTCACGGTCACCTGCTCCACTGGCACCTCGATCCGCGGCGCATCCTTCGAACGCACGAAGGTGAGCGGTTGATCTCGCATGCCGCGCTCCCTGTCTCGCCTGATGCGGGTCCAACTTGCCGAGTTCGATGTGCTGCGCTCCGAGGGCGAGGCGCTGGTGGCGAAGCTTCGTGCCGCCGCAGTGCCGGTAGAGAGCGAGGTGTTCACCGGCGTCCCGCATGGGTTCGTCCGCGCCACGGAATATGTGGCAAAGGCGCGCGAGGCGATGGCCAAGACCATCGCGTGGATGCGGCGATTGAGCCCTTAGCTCCAAGTCGGAACGACGGCCGGACCTAAATCGGAGCGCTCACGCAAAAGCCGGCTAATTTTTTGTTTTTTATGGTACCATTTCATTTGGTTCCATCTCAGGGAGAAGACGCTCGGCGGCAAGGGGAGCGGGAGCATCGTCTCCTCTACCGAGCCAGCCCACGGCCGCGATTGATGATCGCCTCCCCGAACCGATTGCGTAGCTTGTCCACCGCCGCCTGCGCCGCTGCAAGCCGGGGCGTCTCGGTGTCAGCCAGATCGCCGGCGTCGGTCCCGGGCAGCAGCGGATGTGCACCAATTCCAATCAGCCGGAAAGCAGTGCCGGTCGCCTCTCTCTGCAGCAATGCGCGCCCGGCCTCGAACAGTCGGTCCGGCAGCACCGTCGGGCTCGCCAGCCGAGCGGCCCGCGTGTGGGTCGCAAACCCGGTGGTCTTGAGCTTCAGCACCACACCGCCCGCCGCCAGCCCGTCCTCCTTCAGCCGGCGAGCAAGCTTCTCGGCCATCCGCCACAGCGGGCGCTCCAGCTCCTCGAGCCGCATCAGATCGTGCTCGAACGTCGTCTCGGCGCTGATCGACTTCGTCTCGCGCGCGGGATCGACCGGCCGCCCGTCCTCGCCGCGGGCGCGCGCACAAAGGGCCGGACCCTCCTCGCCCAGCAACCCACGCGCGGCCTCGGCGTCCAACCGTTGCAGCTCGCCCAGAGTGATAATGCCGCGCGCGCCAAGCCGCCGCGCCAGTGCCGGCCCGACGCCCGGCAGCATGCGCACCGGTGCCGGCGCCAGCACGGATGCCGCCTCGGCGCCCAACACCGTGAAACCGCCCGGCTTGTCCATTCCGGCGGCGATCTTGGCGAGCAACCGGTTGCGAGCGAGACCAATGGACACGGTGATTCCGACCTCGCGTTCCACCTGCAACGCGAAGCGGGCGAGCACCATCGCCGGCGGCGCATCATGCAGCGCCTCGGTGCCGGCAAGATCGAGTACCGCCTCGTCGATCGACAGCGGCTGCACAATCGGCGTCAGCCGCAGCATTCGCGTCCGGATGGCGCGCGAGACGGCGGCATATTTTGCGAAATCCGGCCGGATCACTACGGCCTCGGGGCAGGCCTTCAGCGCCTTGAACATCGGCATGGCGCTGTGCACGCCATAACGCCGGGCGACATAGCAGGCGGCCGTAACCACCCCGCGCACGCCGCCGCCCACGATCACCGGCAGGTCCGCGAGCTCCGGCCGATCGCGCTTCTCCACGCTGGCATAGAACGCGTCGCAGTCGATATGTGCGATGCTCAGGCGGAACAGCTCGGGATGGACGAGGATCCGCGAACTGCCGCACACCGCGCACTGGCCGGCTGGAGAGGCCATGTCGGCAACGGTTGCACAGGCGCGGCAGAGCGCAGGCATCGCTGCGACTATAGCATGAGCCAGCCGGCACCGATCATGATGGTCACCACGGTCACCGGAGCACCGAGCCGGAAATAGTCACCGAAGGAGATCGTCACCCCGCGCCGCGCAGCTTTCTCCGCCACGATCAGGTTGGCGATCGAGCCCAGCAGCGTGAAATTACCGGCGAGCGTCGAGGCCATCGCCACCACCTTCCAGGCCGTTCGCGGATCAGCCAAGGCAGCGACGAACGGCCGCAGCACCAACACCGCCGGAACGTTGCTGACCAGGTTCGACAGCACTGCCGTCACCCCGGTCAGCACCGGTACCCGTTCAAGACGCAGCCCGGCTGCGGTGCGCATCACATCCGGCGTCAGCAGTACGCGTTCGGCGCCCGCCACGATGATGAACAGACCGGCGAACATCAGCAGCAACGACCAATCGATCTCCGCATAAACCCGCGCGCTCTTCACCCGCCGCGTCAGCAGCAGCAATGCCCCGATGACGATGGCGGCCTTCGCCGGTGGCTGGCCGGCGAAGAACAGCGCGACCAGCACTGCTGTGGCGCCGAGTGAACGGGCCAGCAGGGCGCGGTTGGCCCTGATCCGCGGGACACGCGGCTCCAGTGTCTGCCCGCGACGGAACTCGCTGGGGTGCATCGCGACCACCAGCGCTGCAAGCACCAGCAGCCCGGCGGCTGCAACCGGCGCCAGCGCCGCGGCGAAGGCAGCGTAGGACAGCCCGGAGAAACTGCCGATCAGGATATTCTGCGGATTCCCCGTGATGGTCGCCGTCGAGCCGATATTGGAGGCCATCGCCACGCCCAGCAGATAGGGCATCGGGTTGCGCCGCAGCGCCAGCGTCAGATCGACCGCCAACGGCGCCAGCACCAGGCAGATCGCGTCGTTGACAAGGAAGGCCGAGGCCAAGCCCGACACCCCGATGAGCGCGATCATCAGCATGAGCGGCCGGCGCGCACGCTGGGCCACCCAGGCGGTGGCCAGGGCAAAGAACCCCGACAGCCGCAGATTTGCCACCACGATCATCATGCCGAGCAGCAAGGTCAGCGTGTCGATATCGATCGCCTTATAGGCGTCCTCCAAGGGCATCGCCCCGGACGCCACCATCAGGGCAGCCCCGACCAGTGCGATTCCGGCGCGATCGATCGAGAGCCCTGGCACCCGCCCGATGGCCAGCGCCAGATAACTGGCGATGAAGATGCCGCCGGCGGCGAGTCGCCGGGCACCCAGGTCTTCGCTAGGCATCAGCCGCGGCGCCAGGGCAGCCGCGATGGCCAATGCGGTCAGCGCGACGATGCCGCCTAGGCTGATGAGCGGTGCGAGCGATGCGCGCCGGCGCTCGCGCCGCATTTCAGGCGTTGGGCCACAGGCCCGGCGTGGCGACCTCGAGCGAGTTGCCGTCCGGGTCGCGGAAATAGAGGCTGGTGCCGCCGCGTGGCCAGTGTACCCGGCTCTCGATCGCCACGCCCTCGCGTTCCAGATGCCGCTCCCACTCCGTCAGCTCGCCGAACGGGATGGCAAAGCAGAGGTGCAGCCTGCCCGTGCCATGATGCGGCGGGATGAACGCGCGGCCCGGCGCGGGCGCCGGTTCATCTGTGCTGCCGCGCTTGAACAGTAGCAGCACTTGCGAGCCGGGCACGCCGAGGGCGCTCATTCGTCCGTCGTGAACGAACGTCTCAAAGCCGAACAGCCGGCGGTAGAACGCCTGCGCCCCGTCGAGGTCATCGACATAGAGCGAGGTCTCCAGGACGCCGCTCATGCGCGGCACACCTCGATCGGCCCCCATCGGACTCTCCGCAAGCAATACCGGGGCGTCAAAACTACGCTCAGTTAGCAGCGATTTACACCCTGTCACAAGATGTTGCGCACGCGCGTTTCGCCTTCAGCCCGTCAGGGTCTCGACCCGATCTCCAGCGAACGCCATCAGAATCTTCGTAAAGTCGGTCGCGATGGACAGCTGGGCATATACCTGCCGATACGTCTCGATATGTGAATACCCGCCCTCGATGATTACAACCAGCCATCGCTCTCTCGCTGATCTCGCTGGCGTGCGCCTGTCCGCTGCTGCTCCAATGTGCTGAAGTAATGATTGCGTCATGTGCAAGAGCATGTCTGGATCTGAGTCGGGATTGTGCACCAGTCCGATCACCTTCGAAATTTGCCTTGAGCTGCTCTTCACAAGGCGAATCCGGATCTGATTTCCATGGATGGTGTCCTTGCACTGCACCTGCGTGGACTGGCGCGCGAGGCAGGCCCTGATATTGTCTTCCAGCGTCTCAGCCGTCTTCGATGGTAGCCGTATGGGCGCCGTGATTGTGAGTATCACCGTCGTGCCGTCCGGCACGGAGTCGCGTAGAGCATCCTGCAAACGTGTAACGAGTTTGCGTGCGACCCTATCGAATCGCAAACGAGGTTTAGTGAGATCGGTCTGGTCAGCAATCGGTAGCTTGACAGTCGTGACCTCGACAGCAATCCGCTTGCCGGCGATCGAGATATAGGCGTTGGACGTATCTTCGCTCTCTTCCCACGTTGCAGAGAAATGCTTGGCGACAGCCTCGATCGCGGCCTGCTCCTGTTTCCTCAACTCGCTCATGTGCCTCCTCTTCGGCGGCGCGCGCACGTTCTGTCCTGGGGCTGCTGGGGATGATTGGGAATTTCGCGAACGCATTCCCTCCAAAGTCTTCCGCAGTAGCCCCCCTGCGCCGATCCTGCAACGCATGCTGTTCAATCAGGCTGGCGAGGGCTTCCGGCTGGTCCTCGACGGTACCGGGCCAGTGGAAGCATGAGACCTGGGTAGTGGGCCAAACGGGCGCCGGATATGCAGGCGGATATTAGTCATCCAGCCCTGGCGTGGGCGAAGACCTGAATTGATCTAGCGATCTTATCAGAGACACGAGATCCTCAGGGACCTCGTCTCGGTGAGTGGATTCTATTATCATCGAGTGGGAAAGGGAGATTCCGGATTTTTGTTGTATTATCGCTCTTAGATCGGCAAGGATTTCCTTGCCAGGCACAATTTCAAGCCTTGTATCGAGTGATGACCAGCGCTCTTCAAATATCTTCATTGTTTCCGCTGCAAGTGTGGCAGTATCGCGCCTGCTCGATCTTAGATAATCGATCCGTTTAGCGACAAACTGGCTCTGAATATCTTGCTTTTTGGCTTCTGTGAGTTCATGGAGAATCAGTCTAATTGCTTCTTCTGGGTAGCACGCCGAGATTGGCTGCTGCTTGCTGCGTGTCGCGCGCTCTATCGCCCTACTAAGGGCGCTTGGTACGAGAAGGTAGTTTTCAATTTCCTTTCGATTATGAACATGCGCGAGACTCAAAGCTTCAGACAGCTCAAGTTTCACCCGTGTCGCTTCTTCATTGCAAAAATAGTCACGGTCGTAGACTGCCGCGATCGTAAGCGGCGCACCAAGAACATCGGAAATTCCGTTAGCCAGAGTGGTTACGCGCCTCCAGGACCCGAATCCCCCGGAGGGCAGCATCGTCAACCCCACACCCGCTGAGAGCTCGTGCAGACCTAGCCGCGATGCAAAACATCGCAGGATTTTGTAATCGCTCTCACCCTCCACGAAGACGACCTTCCGGCTTCTCGCTAACGCCGTAAGTGTAATGTTGAGCCCCGATCCCATCTTTTCAAGTGACGTCTGGATCGAAGCAACGCTCTTGAGTCTCTCTCCAGTTGCCCTTGCTTTGTCGATATAGACCAAGTCATTTGGATCCGCCTCAGAGATGATCTCCGTGGAATGGGTTGCTAGCAAGACGGGCACGCCGACCTCTCGCACCAATCCGACAAGCTGTCGCTGAACGTCCGGATGTAGATACGTTTCAGGTTCGTCCACGACGAAAAGAGAACTGTTCGCCGCCCGCGTAAGATGAGTGAGTAGCTGGCACCAAATCTGGAAACCAAACCCTACCCAAAACAACTCTCGGGTAAGTCGTCCCTCCTCGCAAAACATCGCCAATTCGCGGTTAAGATGGTCCGCCACTTCTGGTGGGTGCACCCGCATGCCGGGCCAGCTCGTACTTACAGGCTCTGCGAAGTCTTCGAACTTATTTCCAAAATAGTACCAGAAACTGCGGAAGTTACGAGACGCTCGATGAGTGTTGAGATTAGCTATGACGGTTTCCCTATTCTCGTAGCGCCTCACGATGTTCTAGGGGACCGAGAACCGGAACGGTAGACAACGCAATTGGGAAGTGCTTTTTGAATGCGGAGGCTGTATAAACGTAATCTCCTCTCACATCCGGAATTAGCACACAGCCGCCCTCGGCAGGAAAGATTAGCCGGACTTGATTTCGGTTATCCAGGAAGAACTTAACAACCGAATGTTCGGAGCTGTAATTAGTGTGAACATTCTCTAGTGACATCGGGATGCTATTTTCCGGCACCCGCCAACCAACGTGCCGCTCTTCTCCGATAAAGATCTCGGACGGAGCGCGCGAGTGAGCCGTCCGGATGCCGCTGTCGAGCGCTCTGAGGGCCCCTATGATAGTAGATTTTCCAGCGTTATTCGGGCCGAGAAGAATGTTCCTCTCTTGCAGATGCAAGGAGAAATGTGAGAAGGCTTTGAAGTTCTCAAGCTCAATTCGAGATATGTGGGCAGCAGCAGAGCTCATTTTTATATACTTGAGCAGTGAATCCATCGCGTTATGGTAGCAGGCGGATCTGTACGGCTACTCCCACTCGATCGTGCCAGGCGGCTTGCTGGTGATGTCGTACGTCACCCGGTTGATGCCGCGCACTTCGTTGACGATGCGATTGGCGACCCGCGTCAGGAACCCGATATCGAACGGATAGACGTCGGCCGTCATGCCATCGGTGCTGGTCACCGCTCGCAGCGCGCAGGCCTGGTCGTAAGTGCGCCCATCGCCCATCACCCCCACCGTGCGCACCGGCAGCAGTACCACGAACGCCTGCCAGATCGCATCATACAGCCCAGCCGCCCGGATCTCCTCCAGGAAGATCGCATCGGCGCGGCGCAATAGCGCCAGCTTCTCCGCCGTAACTGCGCCAGGAATCCGAATAGCGAGCCCTGGCCCAGGGAACGGATGCCGGCCCACGATCGCCTCGGGCAGGCCCAGTGTGCGGCCGAGAGCACGCACCTCGTCCTTGAACAGCTCCCGCAGCGGCTCGACCAGCCGCAGGCGCATCCGCTCCGGCAGGCCGCCCACATTGTGGTGCGACTTGATCGTCACGCTCGGCCCGCCGGTCGAGCTGACGGACTCGATCACATCCGGATAGAGCGTTCCTTGCGCCAGGAAATCGGCGCCGCCGAGCTTTTCTGCCTCCTCCTCGAACACCTCAATAAACAGCCGGCCGATCGTCTTGCGCTTCGCCTCCGGATCGATGACGCCGTCAAGTGCCGCAAGAAACAACTCCGACGCATCGCGATGCACCAGGCGGATGTTGAACCGGTCGCGGAAAGTGCTCACCACCTGCTCCGCCTCACTCGCGCGCAGCAATCCGTGATCGACGAAGATGCAACTCAACTGCTCGCCGATCGCCGCATGGATCAGCACCGCGGCAACCGACGAATCGACACCGCCCGACAACCCGCAGATCACCCGGCCGTTGCCGATCTGCGCACGCAGCCGGGCGATCTCCGAATCACGGAACCCGGCCATCGTCCACGTGCCGGACAGTCCGGCGACGCGATGCGTGAAATTCCGCAGCAGCAGCGCGCCATGGGGAGTGTGTGCCACTTCCGGGTGGAATTGCAGTCCGTAAAGATGTCGCCGATCATCGGCGATCGCCGCGAAAGGCACCGCCTCGGTCGCCGCCACGGCACGAAAACCAGGGGGCAGGCGCGTGATCCGGTCGCCATGACTCATCCACACCTGTTCGCGCGCGCCGACCGGCCATACGCCATCGAACAGCGTACAGGGCGCGGTCACATCAACGAAGGCGCGGCCGAACTCGCGATGGTCCGACGGAGCCACTTCGCCGCCGAGCTGAGCGCAGAGAAGCTGCTCGCCATAGCAGATGCCGAGCACCGGCACGTCCATTCCGAACACCACATCCGGGGCGAGGGGCGCCCCCGACTCATGCACCGAGGCCGGGCCACCGGACAGGATGATCGCGCGCGGCGCCCAGGCCTGAATGCGGCCGGGATCAGCGTTGAACGGCCAGATTTCGCAATAGACACCGGATTCGCGCACCCGCCGAGCGATAAGCTGCGTAACTTGGCTGCCGAAATCCAAAATTAGGACTCGCTCGGCCTCGATCGCGATCGGCGAAGTGGTGCAAGACTCGGGCATGCGGGCCAGCAAGAAACGGGGCCCAGAGCTTGCAGCACGAGGTTAGGCGGAAAGCAAGGCCCGGTGGGGCCTCAACCGCGCCGCACCCCCCTATGTCACCGGGAAAGTCAAACGCGATCCCCTGTGTCGATATCGTCCTCGGCTTGCTGTCAACCGAATCGTATGAGACGCTCGCTATCCAAAGACGACGTGTGTCGGTGCGAGGGTAACGGCCAAGTTCACCCATCAGCAGGGACAGCATGAAAGAGGTGCTTCGGCTGGCGGGCGCGGTGGTTTTGCTGGGCATGCTCCTGGTGGGGGCACGTGCTGGCTTTGCGCAGGGCACCGAGCATCCGCCCGACTCGATGAAGGCAAGATTACAGGCTTGCGCAGCGTGCCATGGCGCGCAGGGGCAGGGCACTGCGGACGACTACTTTCCGCGGCTCGCCGGGAAGCCGGCAGGCTATCTTTTCAATCAGCTTCTCGCCTTCAAGCAAGGCCGGCGGAGATACCCGCCAATGAATTACCTGCTGGAATATCAGTCCGACGATTACCTGCACGCGATTGCCGCGTATTTTGCCGTCGAGCGCCCGCCCGCGGCACCGCCCCCGGCACCGACGCAAAGCCAGGCGGTACTGGCCCTCGGCAGGACACTGGTCACGGACGGCGATCCCGCGCGAGGCATTCCCCCCTGCTCCCATTGCCACGGACCAAAACTGACCGGCATGGAGCCCTCGATCCCAGGGCTTGTGGGGCTGCATGCGCGCTATATCAGCGCACAGCTTGGCGCCTGGCGTTATGGCACTCGCACCGCGACCGCGCCGGACTGCATGCAGATCGTTGCCGCCAGACTGACTGAAAGCGATGTTACTGCCGTCGCCGCCTGGCTAGCCTCGCTGCCCGTCCCACCCGACCCGTCGCCCGTTGCGCAGGGCACGCTCTCGATGCCGCTCACCTGTGGCAGCGAACCACACTGAGGGGGAGGACACTGTGCGGATCTGTCAGACGTTGTTGCTCCCATCGCTCCTCGCTTGCTGGCTGCTTGCGGGCCTGACCGCGGCAGCGCGCGCCGATGATCAGGCGCCGGTTGCGAAGGGCGAATACCTCGCCCATGCTGGCGATTGCATCGCCTGCCACACGCTCCCCGGCGGCGCTCTGTTCGCTGGCGGCCTGCCGATGCCCACCCCGTTCGGCACCCTATACTCGTCCAACATAACGCCCGATCCTGAAACCGGCATCGGAAAATGGACCGCCGAGCAATTCTACGGCACGATGCACACAGGGCGCTTTCCCGATGGCGGCCTGCTCTATCCCGCCATGCCCTACGGGTCCTATACGAAGGTCACGCGCGAGGATTCGGATGCAATCTTCGCCTACCTGCGCTCGGTGCCGCCGGTGCATCAGCCCAATCGGCCACAAGACCTGCGCTTCCCCTTCAACAACCGGTCGCTGATCCTGGGCTGGCGGACCCTGTTCTTCCAGGAAGGCGAGTACAAACCGGACCCGACGAAGTCGGCCGAATGGAATCGGGGCGCCTATCTCGTCGAGGGCCTGGGTCACTGCGCGATGTGCCACACGCCGATCAACGCGCTTGGCGGCAGCTCCGAATCGAAGGCGTTCGAGGGCGGGCTGATCCCGATGCAGAACTGGTACGCTCCTTCGCTCACCTCTAACAAGGAAGCGGGCCTTGGCGAGTGGAGCATCGAGGAGATTACCAGCCTGCTCCGCAGCGGCGTGTCGCATCGCGGGGCCGTCTATGGGCCTATGGCGGAAGTTACGTTCGACAGTCTCCAGTACCTGAACGATGCCGATGTGCGCGCGATGGCGATCTACCTAAAAAGCCTTGGTGAGGGCAGCCCGCTCGCGGCCGAGGTCTCCTCGATCCCAGCGCCCGAAAGCAGCCTGCTGCTACATTTCGGACAGACGGTATACGAAGCGCACTGCGCAAGCTGCCACGGGACGGACGGGCGCGGCATGCCGCCGCAGTATCCGCCGCTTGCGGGCAATCCGTCGATCCAGATGCAATCGGCTGTAAACGCGATCCGCATGGTCCTGAACGGCGGATTCCCGCCAGGCACGGCCGACAACCCGAAGCCTTACGGTATGCCGCCTTTCGCGCAGCGCCTTTCCGACGATGAAGTCGCCGCCGTGGTGACCTATATCCGTGTCGCCTGGGGTAATCAGGGTACAGCGGTTTCCCCGCGCCAGGCCAACGATCTGCGCACGGCGCCTTTGGATTGATGCCACAATGATCAACTCGGAGCACGCCACCGACGATGCCGAATCCGTAAGGTCACAGGATGCGGCGGTGAGCGCGATCCTACGCTCTGCTCCCACTGGCGCGATCGTGCTCGCAGGTATCGCGGTAGCGATCGTCGTGGCAATCTGGTTCGCGTTCTATATTCTGGTGTTCGCACCGCGCGGAGGTGCGGCATGACACCGCCCCTCTCCGCGGCCGTTCCCCCGTCGCACGACAACGGCACGGATCGAACCGAGCGTGTTGAGCGCCGCTGGGCCACGGCCGCCGTCGCTATCGTCGCGCTGCTCGTGGTCATTGCCGTGTTCGCCGGTGTTCACGAGGCCGTCATGCCGCAGAGCCGCGTCGAAACCGCAAATCCGCGCACCCTGCATCTCGGCGGGGAGTTCATTGAGAGTAACCTCGGCAGCGCGATCGAGCCCGACGGATCCGTAACCGTGCGTGCAATCGGTCAGCAATATTCCTTCACGCCGCAATGCATCGTCGTCCCAACAGACACGCCGATCACCTTCCGCATGACCAGCGCCGATGTCGTGCACGGATTCCTGATCACCGGCACCAATATCAACCTTATGCTGGTACCGGGCTACATCTCGAATCTTCCGGCACGCTTCCACACCACCGGCGATTACCACATGCCATGCCACGAATTTTGCGGCGTGGGCCACGAGGGCATGTGGGGCCGGATCAAGGTCATCGACAAAGCCGAGTTCGCGCGGTTGGCCGCGACCCGGCGGAGGCTGAGCTGTGTCGAATAGTCGCCACCTGATCCTCGCGCATTTCTGGCTCGCCTTTATCGGCTTCGGCGCGGCGCTGCTCCTCGGCGAATGGCAGATGTATGTTCGAAGCCCCCTGCACGCTTGGATCAGTAATCCCGGATGGTATTACCGCTCGGTCACGGCCCATGGCACCACCATGGCCTACGTGCTGCCGACGCTTGTCGCAATGGGGTTCGGGTATTTTGTAACCGAGGCAGCACTTAAGCGTCCCCTGATCGGGGTCCACTGGGCCTGGCTCGGTTTCGCGCTTGTCGCCATCGGCACAGTGACGGCAATTGTTCCTGTTGCCCTGGGACTCTCTTCGGTGCTCTATACGTTCTACCCACCGCTGATCGGCAATCCCTTCTACTATATCGGCGTCGTTCTTGTGGTCGTCGGCTCATGGATTTGGGTCGCGCTCATGTCGGTGAACCTCTATCACTGGAAGCGGCAAAATCCCGGCGTGCCCGTTCCGTTTCCGATGTTCGCGACTGTCGCGGGTTCTTACCTCTGGGGCTGGACGGCGGTCGGTGCCGCACTCGAGTTGTTGTTTCAGATCATTCCGGTGGCCCTTGGCCTCCGCAGCACGATCGACGCCGGGCTCGCGCGCGTCTTCTTCTCCTGGACGTTGCACGCCATCGTCTACTTTTGGCTGATGCCGACCTACATCGCCTATTACACGATCGTTCCCCGCGCGATCGGCGGCCGCTTATTCAGCGACCAGATGGGGCGGATTGCGTTCATTCTGTTCCTGGTCGTTGCGATGCCTATCGGCGTGCATCATCTCTTTGAGGATCCGCAGGTGGGCTCCGGCTTCAAGTTCCTGCACTCGGTATTCACGGCGCTCGTTACCGTGCCAACCCTTCTGACAGTGTTCACGATCTGCGCCTCGGTCGAGATTGCCGGGCGGTTGCGCGGCGGCAAAGGGGTACTGGGATGGCTTGCCGCCCTACCCTGGAACAACCCGGTCATGCTGGCGATCGCCTTTTCGTTTGTCATGCTTGGCTTTGGAGGTGCCGGCGGCCTGATCAACATGAGTTATCAGCTCAACAGCTCGATCCACAACACTCAGTGGGTCACCGGACATTTCCACCTGATCTTCGCGGGCGCGATCGTCATCATGTATTTTGTGATCGCCTACGATGTGTGGCCGCATCTGACCGGGCGCGCGATGGACGATTTCCGTTTGATGCGGGCACAGCTCTGGACGTGGTTTGTCGGCATGATCGTGCTGACCTTCCCGTGGCATTATGTCGGCATCCTCGGCATGCCACGCCGCATGGCATTCTACGACTACACCGACCCGGTGATAGCGGCTCAGGCCGCCTCGGTGACGATGTCGGTCATCGGCGGCGCGATCCTGGTGTTGTCCGGCGCGCTGTTCCTTATTGTCCTCGCGCGTGGGCAGACGGCGCGTCGGACCGAGCCCGGGCTGTATCGGTTCAGCGTGGCGGTGAACCCGCCGCGCACGTTGCCTCCTGCCCTCAACGGCTTCGGACTCTGGCTCGGGCTGATGGTAGCGCTGACCATCGTAAACTACGGCGTTCCGATCGCCAACCTTCTGACGAACGGCACCGACGTTCCGGCAGTCATGGTTGGAGCCAGGCGGTGAACCCCGAGCGGATCGCCTTTCTCCGTAGCAGATGGTTCACCGTTAGCGTCGGGATTACCGCGGCGGTCGCGATTGCCGGCGCTCTTGTCGGTTTTGCATGGTTGCCACTCGAACAGCCGGGCGTGCACTTCCGCGGCATTTGGGACCAGATTTGCAGCGCTGCTGGACTCGTTTATGCCCGGCCGGCAGAAGAACCGGTGGTTCGGGCCGACTACCCGACCACACGTGTGGAAGTCATTCCGCAGATGCTACGCGATGCGAGCGCGGAATCGATCGGTCGCGGCGCCACGCTGGCTTTGCGCTGTACCATGTGTCACGGAGCCCGCGGCCTGAGCCAAGCGGAGACGCCCAACCTCGCCGGGCAGTATCCAGTGACCATCTACAAGCAGTTGATGGACTTCAAGACCGGTGCACGTGTCAGCGCGGTCATGGGCCTGCTCGTTGCCGACCTGAGTGATTCGGATATGCGTGACCTTGCCGCCTACTACGCCTACCTCCCGCGCGTGCCCACTGATCACGCGGTCGGCGAGCCGCCGCAGATCGTCGCGAGTGGCGCGCCTATGCGAGGCATTGCGCCCTGCGGCGCGTGTCATGGCGACCTCGGCAGCAAGGCTGGCGCGGCATGGCTCGAAGGACAGCCCGCGGTCTATCTGCGCACGCAACTCGAGGCTTTTGCGTCCCGCGTCCGTCGGAATGACATAGGCGAGCAGATGCGCAATGTCGCGCACGGGATGACAACAGAGGAAATCAATGCCGCAAGCCGGTTTTACGCGGAGCGTCCTTAGGCCAACAGGACTCGTGGTCACGCTGGGCCGATAAGTAGGAAAATACACGCGGATGCTGCCAACAAGCATAAAGCGTTGTAGTCCGCGACGATGGCGGGTGAGCTGCCTGGATTTCTCGGATCACCGTCAAGCGCTAGGGCACCAAGGGATTAGGGCACCAAGGACGGTTAGATTCGATTTGCGATTGGGCGCAAGGTCCTCAGTATCTACTGGATTCCCCTGCCGCTGAGGCGTCAAATGTGAGCGAAAATGGCGATAAATCAAGTCAGAATAGATTCTGAGTTCAGGCGCCCCATGGCTGGATTCGGTCTCCTGATAGCGGCTGCCTGGCTCTTCGCAGCATTTTCCTTCTATCTGTCGAGGAAAACGGGAACCGATTGGTTTTCGCGGTCAGGTTCGATAATGGGTTTGACAGGGGCAGTCGTTACTTTCAGGGGCGTCAATGTCTATCAGAGCAAACTCGCGAAAGCGCTCCAAGAAGGCCTCGTATCGATACCCACAGAAATTGAGCTCTTCCTCGCACCGCCCAGATCGCTTTGGCTCTTCTCGTACATCGGCTATCTTACCGGCGTTGTCGGCACAGGCATCTGGGGCTACGGGGATCTCCTGCTTCGTCTGATTTTTTGATACCGTCTCGTTCTCTCAGGGGATGTCAACTTGACGACGGGCTGCCGGCGCGCTTCCGCCACTCGGCGCGAGCGCCCCGTCTTCCGGTGGAGCCGTCTCATGTCAACGAAGATTGACATGCCGGAGGCGAGGTGAAGCAATCGACGGCACGGGCGTGAACGGTTCGCGTCGGTCTCAGGCTGGTCGCCGAGGCACGACCAGCCGAGGCGTGAAGCTCTGCACCGTCTCGCCGCTCTGGTTGATCGTCAGGACCCGCACGCGGACCATCCCACGGTCCGGTTTGGAGCGCGACGGCACCACCTCCAACACTTCGGTCTCGACGTGCAACGTATCTCCAGGCCGCACCGGCTTGAGCCACAGCAGCTCGCCGCCGGTTCCAATGATGCCGCCGGCAATAGGTAGCCCGCCGCCGACCAGCAGCCGCATAGAAACGCTCGCCGTGTGCCAGCCGCTGGCCACCAGCTCTTCGAGCAGGCTCGATCGCGCCTCCGCCTCGTCCAGATGGAACGGCTGCGGATCGTACTCCGCCGCAAAGCGCGTGATCTGTTCAAGTGTCAGCCGCTCGGATGCGCTGAAGAAGCGTTGCCCGACGCGCAGCTCTTCAAGGTAGAGTCGGTTCATCCCTGGAGTGTGGCACGGCGGTTCAGGCGTGAACATCGCTCCTGGCGTGACCTTGCCAGTTCCCGATCGGGGACTACGCTCCGCGCCGGAAGGACCCTGGTATGCCTGATACCGCCTTGCCCGTTTCGCCGCTGATCGATGCGATCCGCGCTGTTGTCAGCGATCGCGGCGTGCTCACCGAGCCATCCGATGTCGACCCCTATGTCGAGGACTGGCGATGCCTCTATCACGGCCGCACGCAAGCCGTCGTCCGTCCGGCGACTACCGACGAGGTCGCGCGTGTGGTCCGCCTCTGCGCGCAAGCCGGCGTGCCGGTTGTGCCACAAGGCGGCAATACCTCCATGGTCGGCGGCGCCACGCCGGACGAGACCGGTCACTCCATCGTGCTGAGCCTCGCACGCATGACCCGCGTGCGCGCGCTCGATCCGATCGATCTGACGATGACCATAGAGGCAGGCGTCACGCTGAAGTCCGCCCAGAACGCCGCCGCCGAGGCCGGGTGCCTGTTGCCGCTATCGATTTCCTCGGAAGGCTCGGCGCAGATCGGCGGCGTGCTGGCGGCCAACGCCGGCGGCAACAACACCGTGCGCTACGGCAATGCACGCGACCTCGTGCTGGGGCTCGAGGTCGTGCTAGCCGACGGGCAGGTGTGGAACGGGCTGCGGCGCCTACGCAAGGACAACACGGGGTATTGCCTGCGCCAGCTCTTCGTCGGCTCCGAGGGCACGCTCGGCGTGATCACCGCCGCGGTCCTGAAGCTGGTACCTCGCCCGCGTGACACGGCGGTGGCGCTCTGTGCGGTGGCTTCGCCGGAGGCGGCGCTGGAGCTGTTCGGCAGGTTCCAGGCACGCGACCCTGGCGCGGTGCAGGCGTTGGAATACATGTCCGGGTTAGGAATGGATTTTGTGCTGCGGCACATCCCGGGCGCGGTGCTGCCGCTGACGCAGCCTGCGCCGCATTACGTGCTGGTCGAGCTGGCGAGCCCGCGCGCCGATGCCGGCTTGCGTGCCGCGCTGGAGCAGGTGCTGGAAGGCGCACTCGGCGACGGCATCGTGGCAGACGCCGCGATCGCTGAAAGCGAGGCGCAGCGCGCTGCGATCTGGCGCCTGCGCGAAGAGCACTCCGAGGCGCAGAAGCGCGAAGGCGCCTCGGTGAAGAACGACGTCTCGGTGCCGGTGTCGCACGTGCCGGACTTCATCCACCATGCCACCGCGGCCTGCGGGGCACTGATCCCCGGGATCCGCGCGGTTCCGTTCGGCCACATCGGCGATGGCAACATCCACTTCAACCTGGAGCAGCCCGAGGGCGCGGATGCCGCCTGGTTCCTGGCCCAGGACCACGCGATCATGGACACGGTGAATGCCGTGGTACGTGAATTCGACGGCAGCTTCTCCGCCGAGCACGGCATCGGCCGGCTGAAGCCATACATGATGCCGGACTGGCGCGGCGGGGCTGAGCTCGATCTGATGCGCCGGATCAAGGCGGCGCTCGATCCGGCCGGAATCATGAACCCCGGAAAGGTCCTGCCCTGATCCGCGGGCCGCGGAATAGACCGCCGCCCAATCGCGTCTTCGACGAGGCGAACGCCAGCAACGGCTGCAAGTGAAAGGGCCTGACATGGCGCCGCCCCGGCCCATATGGCGTCCGATGAGGGCGGCGGCGTGATCCAGGCCTGGCTGAACAGGGTCGGCACCGCGACCCCGCCGCACGATGTTCACGCCGCCTGCGTCGAGTTCGGGCGTGGCCTGCTGACAGACGAGCGCAGCCGAGCGCTGTTCACGCGCATGGCCGGGATTGCGGACATCAGGCACCGTTACGCGATCTTCGCCCCCGGCACGTCGCCGGAGAACGGGGCGTTCGATCGCGGAGGCTTCTATCGCCGCGGCGCCTTCCCCTCGACCGCAGAGCGCATGGCGCGCTTCGCGACGGAGGCCCGGACGCTGGGCGCGGCTGCGATCGCGGCGCTCGACCTCGGCGCCGAACGCGACGCCGTCACCCACTTGGTCGTCGCGAGCTGCACCGGCTTTGCCGCGCCCGGCCTCGATTTCTACATCATGCGCGACGCCCGGCTGCGCGCTTCAGTCGAGCGCACCGTGGTTGGCTTCATGGGCTGCTTCGCCGCGGTGAATGCGCTGAAGCTCGCCCGTCACATCGTCCGCTCCGAGCCGGGCGCGGTGGTGTTGGTGGTCAATCTGGAGCTGTGCAGCTTGCATCTGCAGGAGCAGTGGGAACTCGAGAAGATGCTGAGCTTCCTGCTGTTCGCCGACGGTGCCAGCGCTGCGCTGGTCTCGGCAGCGCCGACCGGACTGTCGCTGGGGCTGTTCAACGCGACGGTGCTTCCTGACAGCGAGGAGCTGATCACCTGGCACATCGGCGATAGCGGCTTTCATATGCACCTGTCAGGCCAGGTACCCGGGCGCATCCGCCGGTTCCTGCGAGAATATGGTGTAGGGCTTCTCGGCGACCGCGCGGCGGCGGAGGTTGCGCACTGGGCGGTGCATGCCGGCGGACGATCCGTGCTGGATGCGGTGCAGGAGGGGCTGGCGCTCTGCCCGCACGCGTTGCGGCACTCCCGCGCGGTGCTGCGCGACTTCGGCAACATGTCCTCGACGACGCTGATGTTCGTGCTGGACCGCATCCTGCGCGATGGCGGTGGCTCTGGCGACGGGATTGCGATGGCCTTCGGCCCCGGCCTGACGGTGGAAAGCTTTGCCTTCCGCCGCGCCTGAACCGAAACGAGGGTTGCGCCGGCGCAGCGACGCTGCCGAGCACATGGACACCGACTGCGCTGATTTCGAAGACTATGCGCGCTGCCTGTCTGATCTCACCCGGGTGAATCTCGTCACGTTGACGCACCGGCCGGCGTTGGCCTGGCTGGCGCGGGAGACGGCAGGGCTCGCTTCGTTTTCGTTGCTGGATGTCGCCTGCGGGCACGGCGACCTGCTGCGGCGGATCCGCGGTTGGGCTGAGCGGCGCGGAATCGAGGCTCGGCTGGTCGGGATCGATCTCAATCCCTGGGCCACGCAGGCGGCGCGCGCGGCAACGCCGGCGGCGGCACGGATCCACTATGTGACCGGCGACGTGTTCGCATTTCGCCCTGATCCGCCAACCGATTTCATCGTCAGCTCGCAGTTCACGCATCACCTGACCAACGAGGGTGTGACGGCGTTCATCCGCTGGCAGGAGGCGCACGCCGCACGCGGCTGGTTCATCAGCGATCTGCATCGGCACTGGTTCGCCTATTATGGCTTCCCGCTGCTCGCACGTGCCGCGCGATGGCATCGTTTCGTGCGCATGGATGGCCAGGTGTCGATTGCCCGCGCTTTCACGACATCAGAATGGCGCGTATTGCTCGCCGCCGCCGGGCTGTCGTCTGCGGACGCCGAGGTCACTTGGCACGTGCCGTTCCGTCTGTGCGTGGCGCGCCGGTGCCTGCGCCGCTGATCATCGGCGGCGGTCCGGCGGGCGCTGCCGTGGCGATCTCGCTGGCCCGTGCGGGCCGCCCGGTGACTCTGATCGAGCGCAACGCAGCCCCGCACCACAAGGTGTGCGGCGATTTCTTGAGCGCCCACGCGGTGCGGATGATCGAGGAGCTTGGGGTCGATCTGGCACCTCTGGCACCGGCCCCAATCGCGCGAGTGCGGCTGGTGCATGGCACCGCGGAGGCCTCGGCCGCGTTGCCGTTTCCGGCTGTAGGACTATCGCGCATGGCGTTGGATGAGGCGCTACTAATCCGGGCGAACGACGCCGGTGCGTCGCTGCTGCGGGGCCACGCGGTTCGAAGTCTGCACCGCTGCGGCGGCGGGTTCTTGGTGGATGTCGGGGCGCATGGCCGACACACCACCCAGACGGTGTTCCTGGGCACCGGCAAGCACGATCTGCGTGGCGCCGCGCGGCCTTGGCACGGAACGGAACTCGTCGGACTGAAGACGTACCTCCCGTTGGTTGCCGATCGATCACAGGCGCTGGCGGAGACGGTCGAGCTGGTGTTGTTCCCCGGCGGATACGCTGGACTGATGCCCGTGGAGGCAGGTCGTGCCGTCTTGTGCTGGCTGATGCCGCGTACACTCCTGCGACGGCTGGGCCCTTGGCCAGCAGCGTTCGAGTGGCTCCTCGCGGCTTGCCCGCACTTGGCGCGGCGACTCGGCGATGCAGTGCCGCTGCTGCCCCGGCCTGTGGCGGTGGCCGGCATTCCCTATGGGTTCGTGTATCGCGGTGAGGGCCACGACGGGCTGTTCCGGTTGGGCGATCAGGCAGGAGTGATCCCCTCGCTCGCCGGAGACGGTGTGGCGATTGCACTGTTGAGCGGCCGGTTGGCGGCGGAGGCGTGGTTGGCGGGGGAGGAGGCGGCGACCGGCGCGTATCATCGTCGCCTGCGCGGGGAGCTGCGCCGGCCGATCCGGCTGGCCGGGGTGGTGCACGGGCTACTCCGCAGCCAGACGGCTCGGCGCTGGGCGGTCGCGGCATGCAGGCGATGGTCGGGGCTGTTGGGATGGATCGCGAGAGCGACACGGGTTGGCGAAGGTTGCGAGTGAACGGATACGGTGACACCGGTCATGGTGAGCCGAAGGGGAAGCAATCGATCAAAACGCGATCTTCCCGGTGCAGTGGACGCACCGCCCCAAACCGGCTCCAATCGCCGCCATGAGCCGACATCCGCCTGGCCGCCGCGCCGACTACCGCTGGTTCCACGACCTCACCACGCGCTGGATGGACAACGACGTGTTCCGGCACGTCAACAACGTGGTCTATTTCTCCTGGTTCGACACCGCGGTGACGTACTGGGAGACTACAACTGGCGTGGTTGATCTGCTGAACGGCCCGGTGCACTGCGTGGTTGCCGAAACAATGTGCCGCTATCACAGCTCGGTCGCCTGGCCCGATCGAATCAGCGTCGGTCTGCGCGCCGCGCGGATCGGCGGCAGCTCCGTGCGTTACGAGCTTGGTGTGTTCCGCAATAGCGATGACATCGCAGCGGCGGAAGGGTATTTCGTGCACGTCTTCGTCGAGCGAGGCAGTCAGCGGCCGGTGCCGATCCCGGGCGCGTCGCGCAAGCTGCTCGAAACGATCATCGTCTGAACAGGAGGGTACTCGAGATGGATCTGGGCATCCGCGGCCGCAAGGCAATCGTCTGCGCCGCCAGCAAAGGCCTCGGCCGCGCCTGCGCCACGTCGCTCGCGCGCGAGGGCGTCGATCTGGTCATCACCGCACGTACGGCCCACGAGCTGGAGCACACCGCCGCCGAGATCCGCAAGGCCACCGGCGTCAAAGTCACGCCCGTTCCTGGCGACATCAGCACCGAGGCAGGTCGCGCCGCGGCGCTGGCAGCGTGCCCTACACCCGACATTCTGGTGAACAATGCCGGCGGCCCGCCGCCCGGCGATTTCCGCGAGTGGGACCGCGACGCCTGGCTCCGCGCGCTCGATGCCAACATGCTGGCGCCGATCTTCATGATCAAAGCGGTGATTGACGGCATGATCGAGCGCAAGTTCGGCCGCATCGTCAACATCACTTCGGCCTCGGTGAAGTCGCCGATCCCGCAGCTCGGCATGAGCAACGGTGCGCGCGCCGGGCTGACCGGTTTCGTTGCCGGAATTGCGCGGCAGGTGGCGAAGCACAATGTCACCATAAACAACATCCTGCCCGGGCCGTTTCTGACCGATCGGCTAAGGAGCGGTGCAGCGCATCTCGCGCAGCGCACCGGTCGCACGCTGGAAGAAGAACTCGCCGCCCGCGGGCGGGAAAACCCGACGGGGCGCGTCGGCGATCCGGCCGAGTTCGGCGAGGCCTGCGCGTTCCTATGCGCCGCGTCCTCGGGTTTCATCGTCGGCCATAACCTGCTGCTCGATGGCGGCGCCTTCAATTCTTCGATCGCCTGATGGACCCATCCTTCCTGCCGGCACACCGGCTGGCCGAGCTCACGCGCACCCGAAAGATCAGTTGCCGAGAGCTGCTCGATCATTTCATCGCGCGGGTGGAACGCCACGATCCGAAGATCAACGCGGTGGTGGTGCGCGATTTCGAGCGGGCGCGGGAGCGCGCGAAGGCGCTCGACAACCAGGCCGACAAGTCCGCCCCACTGTTCGGCGTGCCGATGACGGTGAAGGAGAGCTTCGATATCGCCGATCTGCCGACTACTATGGGCGTGCCGACGCAGCGGAACGCCATTGCCAAACGGAACGGCCTGCCGGTCGAGCGCCTGCTGAGTGCTGGGGCGGTGGTGTTCGGCAAGACGAACGTCCCGCTGCTGCTCGCGGATTGGCAGAGCTACAACGAAATTTACGGTGCCACCAACAATCCGTGGGACCTGAAGCTCTCGCCGGGCGGTTCGTCCGGTGGGTCGGCGGCTGCCTTGGCGGCGGGGATGACTGGACTCGAGCTCGGCAGCGACATCGGCTCGTCCATCCGCAATCCGGCGCATTATTGCGGCATCTTCGGTCACAAACCAACCTGGGGCATTTGCCCGAACGGCAGCGTCGCGCCATCGGATATCTCGGTGCTTGGCCCACTGGCCCGTTCGGCCGAGGACCTGGCAATAACGCTCAACGTCATCGCCGGCCCTGACGAGATCGACGGCGCCGGCTGGAAGCTCGACCTCGCCCCGCCACGTGTAACGACGTTTGCTGGGCTGCGCGTCGCGATGATGCTCGACCATAAGCTTTCGGAGGTGGATGCCTCCATCGCCGCCCGAATCGGGGCACTAGCGTCGTTTCTATCGCAACAAGGCGCCCGGGTGGATATGACCGCGAGGCCGGATTTCGACCTTGCTGAGGCGCATCGGTTGTACATCACGATGCTACGCGCAACCACCAGCCGGCGTATCGGCGATCCCGGCGTGGCGCACTGGCAGGCCGAGGCGGCTCGGCTGCCGGCCGACGACACCGGGTACTGCGCTCTGATGGCACGCGGCATCTCGATGAGCCATCGCGACTTCCTGATCGCCAACGAGCAGCGGCAGCGCATGCGCCACGCCTGGGCGGCGTTCTTCAAGGAGTGGGACGTGTTCCTGTGCCCCGCAGCCGCCTCCGCCGCTCAGCCGCACGACCATGAAGGCCAACGCTGGGAGCGCACCATCGAAGTGAACGGCCGCCGCGTCCCGACCACGGACCAGATGTTCTGGGCCGGCATCTCGTGTTTCTTCCTGCTGCCCGCCACCGTGGCGCCGCTCGGCTTCACGCCATCAGGCTTGCCGATCGGCGTGCAGATCGTCGGCCCACAATTCGGCGACCGCACCACGATCCAGTTCGCGCGACTGATGGAACAATCCTGGCAGGGCTTCGTCGCCCCACCCGGCTGGGACTGAGAGGCACAAATGGACCCGACCTTCCTCCCGGCTTGGCGTCTTGCCGAACTCACGACCAGCGGCGAGATCGGCTGCGTCGAGTTGCTCGACCACTATATAGCGCGCGTCGAGCGACTGAACCCGCGTATCAACGCCGTGGTAGTGCGCGACCTGCAACGCGCCCGCGAGCGCGCACGCTCGCTGGACCGTAACGGCAGCCACAAAGGCCCGCTGTTCGGCGTACCGATGACGGTGAAAGAGAGCTTCGACATCGCCGGCCTGCCCACCACCTGGGGTTATGCGGACCGCAAGCCGCATCGCGCCGAGGCCGATGCACTGGCCGTGCAGCGGCTGGAGCAGGCCGGCGCCGTGGTGTTCGGCAAGACCAACGTGCCGGTCGCCCTCGCCGACTGGCAAAGCTTCAACCCGGTCTACGGCACCACCAACAATCCCTGGCACGACGCACATACGCCTGGCGGTTCCTCCGGTGGCGGAGCGGCGGCCTGCGCCGCCGGCTTCGGGGGGCTGGAGCTCGGCAGCGACATCGGCGGCTCGATCCGCGTGCCGGCGCATTATTGCGGGTTGTTCGGTCATAAGCCGACCTGGGCACTGTGTCCTCCGCGCGGTCACTCGCTGATGAACACCGCGGCGATCACCGACATTTCGGTGATCGGACCGCTGGCGCGTTCGGCGCGCGATCTGGCGCTCGCGCTGGACGCCATTGCCGGTCCGGACCCGATGGACAGCGATCTCGCCATCACTCTGCCGTCGCCGCGCACTACCCGATTGTCGGAGCTGCGCATCGCAGTCTGGTCGCACGAGCCGGGCCACGAAACGGATACCGAGACTGTCGCCTTGATCGAAGAAGTGGCGCGGCATCTCGAAGCCGAGGGTGTCGAGGTCAGCCGAGTCGCGCGGCCCGATTTCGATGTTACCGAAGCATATCGGCTTTATATCACGCTGCTTGACGCGGCACTGAGCGCGCGCGCTTCGGAGGATGACCTGGCCCGCAGGCGCGATGAGAAAACCAAGCTCGCCGACGACGATATGAGCGCGGACGCATTATTCGTCCGCGCCGTCGATCTGCTTCATCGTGACTGGTTGCGGCTGAACGAACGGCGTCACCAGATCCGTCGTGCCTGGAATGCCTTCTTCCAAAACTGGGACGTTCTGCTGTGTCCGGTGATCGCAACCCCAGCACTGCCGCACAAGCAGGAAGGCGAGACCTGGGAACGCACGCACACGGTGAACGGCCACACTATCCCTTATAGCGATATGCTGTTCTGGCCTGGCGTCACCTGCGCCTTCCATCTGCCGGCAAGCGTCGCGCCGATTGGCCTGTCGCAGTCCGGCCTGCCGATCGGGGTGCAGATCGTCGGACCGCTGCATGGCGACCGAACCACCATCGCAGCGGCGGAGCTGCTGGAGAAATCCTGGCGCGCTTTCGTCCCACCACCCGGCTGGGAGTGAGCGGCGATGCGCATCCTGGTCCTCGGCGCTGGTGGGATCGGCGGTTATTTCGGCGGTCGGCTGGCGGAAGCGGGGGCCGACGTCACGTTCCTCGTGCGCCCCGGTCGCGCCGCGCAGCTCGCCCGCGACGGCCTTGTGGTGAAGAGTCCGCTCGGCGACATCCAGCGCGCCGTGCGTTTCGTCGCCGCTGAGGGCCTGGCCGACGACGGTCGCCATGACGTGCTGCTGCTGACCTGCAAGGCGTACGACCTGGAAGCGGCGATAGCGACGGTCGCACCCGCAGTGGCGGCCGGTGCGGTGATCTTGCCGCTGTTGAACGGCATGCGCCATCTCGACAGGCTGGACCTCGCCTTCGGTCCCGCCGCGGTTCTGGGCGGGCTCTGCCAGATCGCCGCCACCCTGACCCCGACCGGCGAGGTGCAGCATCTGAACCGGCTCAGCGTCCTGATCTTCGGTCCGCGCGCCCCAGGGCAGGATCGCATTGCCGCCGACTTCGCCGCTTCCGCTCAGGGTGCGAAATTCGATCTGCAACTCTCCGACGACGTATTGCAGGACATGTGGGAGAAATTCGTCATGCTGGCGACCATGGCCGGCATGACCTGCCTGATGCGCGGCAGCGTCGGCGACATCATGCAGGCCGACGACGGCGAAGCGCTGATGTTGGAGATGCTGGAGGAATGCGATCTGGTGGCGCACGCTGCGGGACATCGATGCCGCGAAGACTTCCTCGCCCGCGCCCGCGCACTGTTGACCGAGCGCGGCTCGACATTCGCCGCCTCCATGCTGCGCGACGTGGAACGCGGCGGCCCCACAGAAGCAGCGCACGTCGTGGGCGATATGCTGGCGCGCGCACGCGAGGCAAGGCTGCCGTCGCAGATGCTGCGCGTGGCATGGTGCCACCTGCAGACGCACGAGGCGCGGCGGCCGCGGGGATGATCCCACGCACAGCGGCGGATCACGTTAACGTGAGAGTCGCTGTGCACTCTGGTGTGCCCGGTTTCGTAACAAATGGTTTAAACCGGACCAATCAAATGGGTACCCAGACCGCGGAGGAACGGAACATGACGCGCATGGCAGTGCTTTCACTTATTGGCGCCTCCGCACCGCTGGCAGGGGCGCCGCCAAGCCGGTCGGCGGCACCATCGGCGGCCCAGCACGCGCAGCAGGACCGAATGAAAAGCTGTAATGCCGCCGCCGCCGCACGCCGCACGTACCTGAGCTCCTGCCTCAAGTCGTCCTATTGAGCCAATGATGCCGTACCTGCGGCGCTGGCTGTTTGGGCTGGGGGTGGGGCTGGCCTTGCACGTCGCCGCGACGCCGACATGGTCGCAACCCTCGAGCGGCGGCTACACGCGTCCATCGGCAGGCTACACTGCCCCGGCACGGCGTCCCTCGGCGGGCGGTGGCGCTCTGGGGTATGGTGGCGGAAGCTCTTTTGGTTCAGCAGCGGATCGCGCGCTGTCGCGGCGCGCCGGGGAGCAGTCGCTCTCCAACTATCGCGCCGATTTGCGGACGCTCCAGGAACCGCCGCGGCGCTCGCCGGCATGGAACGAGGGCGGATATCCGGCGGCGCCGCTGCGACGCCCTCCGACCTATGGCGAGCCATCCACGGGGCTTTCCTCAGCCTGGAACGTCGCCACGGCCTGGGCCCTGTTGAGCGCGCTCAACGCTCCTAGCCGGGAGGCGTACTTTCAGACCTATCGCGACGACCCTGGGTATCGGGCGTGGAGACAGCAGGCACAACTTGCGGCGCAGCACGATCCGACCGTTGCCGCCAATCTGCGTAGCCTCGACCAGCAGATGGCGCAGGCACCGGCCCGGGTGTCGCCGGAAAGGGGGGACGCCGGCTTCGTTTTGATCGTGGTGCTGCTTGGCGGGATCGTCCTCGTCCTTTTCTGGATGCGCCGCCGACGCTCCCCGGCCGCGGTGGTGGCACCACCTGGACCATCACCATTCCGCATCGGAATGGTGATCCCCGCCGATCCCACGCCCTTCCTGCTCGCCGGCAACACGACCAAGATCCACCCCCCGGAAGGCGGCGGCGCGCTCAGCGTCGAGGCGGTAGGACTGTTGCAGGCCGGCAATATCGTGCTGCATCGGCTGTATCTGCCCGGCGGCCCCTTCTTCCAGGTGCATGTCGGTGCCGGCAGCACCCCGGACGAGTGCCGCTATTTCAGCCAGATCGACGAGGTCGCCCCCGCCAGTTCCCAGGAATGGGCATTCTGGCTCGACCCGGCCGAGGGCACCATCGGCTGGCCCGCCTTCCAGACCAAGGATGGCAAAACCTACGGTCGCGTCTGGAGCCAGGGCAGCACCCGGATCCAGCCCATCGCCTTCGACGAGACGATCACTCGCACCACCGGGGTCGTCCGGCGCCGCCATCAGGCGATGCTCTATGGGGCGGCGACGGGCGGCGCGCCGCCTGCGCCATCGACTGAATACGTGCTTGTCGCGGCGGTCGAGGAGTCCGGGGGTGCCTACGTCGCCATCCATGCCGGCATCGATATCAACCCGGCAGCACTCGATCTCGCCCCCGTACCCCTCACTGAACAGCGGAGCGCCGCATGAACCCCGAACCCGCCTCCGTAACCACTGTTCTGGACGCTCTGGGCCAGGGACTGCCGTTACTTCTGCTGCAATTTGTGCTGACGCTGGCCCTGCTCGGCGTCGGCGTCGCCATCTATATGGCGGCAACGCCATTCCGCGAGCGCGAGCTCGTGCGCCAGGGCAACACGGCCGCCGCCACTCTTCTCGGCGGGACGGTTATCGCGCTTGCGGTGCCGCTCGCTGCCTTGCTCGCTACGTCCGCCCGGCTGCTCGACATCCTGGTCTGGGGCATCATCGCCCTCGTGCTGCAGCTTCTCACCTTTGCCGTCGTCTCGCAGGTGGTCCGCGGCACGCGCGCAATGATCGAGGCGGGCAACGTCGCCGCCGCCATTCTCTTGGTCGCCGCGCAGTTAGCCGTCGCGCTGCTGAATGCGGCGGCTATGGTGCCGGTCTGACCCGACAACCACACGACGGAGGGGCCTCACATGTTGCGTTTCATCGGTAATCTGCTCGGCGTCAAAGCAAACAAGGCCGTGCAAGCCGGCGTCGAGGCGCTGGTGCGTTGGGATCCGAAATCGGCGAGCGAGGCCGAGCTGCGCTCGATGGAGCAGCACCTCGACCAGCTTGGGCGGCAGGTCGCGGAAGCACGACAGAGCTACGAGCGCGAAAAGCGCGAAGCCGACGCCATCCAGGCGCTTTCTAATCAACAACTCGCCGCCGCCGATCTTCTGGAGACGCAGATCGAGACGGAGGCCGATCCCGCCCGCAAGGCTGCCCTGCAGCAAAGCCTGAACACCCTTCTGGCGATGCTAGAGCAGATGGCGCCCGAGATCGATCGCGAGAAGCAGGACGTCGTCGATGCCAAGGACTTCCTGGAGATGCTGGAGCGCACCTACGCGGAAGCCGGCGGCAAGCTGAAGGAAGGGCGCGCTCAGCTCGGGCGTGCCCAACGAGACATGGCGCGGGCCGGCCAGCAGCGTCAGACCGCCGAGCAGCAGGCCGAGGCCGCGCGTCGTGCCGCCGGACTGTCCGGCACCACCAGTAGCCTGACGACGGCGCTGAAGGCGATGCAGGACGCCGCGGCGGCAGATCTCGCCTCAGCCGACGCGGCTGCGGCGAAGGCCAAGCTGCTGCGCCCGACCAGGCCTGAGCAGGAAGACCAGAACATCATGCGCGCGATGGACGCCGCGGCGGGGAAGCCAGCGGCGCCGCAGAGTGCGGCCGAACGGCTTGCCGCGCTGCGCGCCCGCGCGCAACGGGGATAGTGCTGCAGCCCATTGAGCAGACAGACGGCCAGTCCGACCCGAGGGTCGTCACTCGCAGCGTGGCGGGCGAGGGTCAGGTGAGAACACCAAAGCTCAGCATAAGATAGTTACGACCGTCACGATGGTGATACTGCATCTCGGTTACACAGTGTCGGATCAGAATCAGGCCGAAACCACCCAGCCTGGCATCGGCGAGCCGACTTGCCCGCGGCTCCGGCGGCGCCTGTGTTGGGTCGAAGGCGGGAGCCGAATCCACGACCTCTGCCAGCAGGCGGTCAGGCAGCCGGCGCAACGAGATCTCGATGGTGCCATCCGTGCCCCGCCCATAGCCGTACATTGCGATGTGCCTCACCACCTCTTCCAGGCACAGGCGTACCGCATAGTTCAGGCTCTCGGGCACCAGCTCGGACCGGAACACGTCGTCCAGCCAGGAATGGAGCCGCGCTGTGCCCACCGACCCGGAGTGCAGCACGATTGAGGCGCTCCCTGACATCGGCACCGCATCGCCCATGGGCGCAGTCTACCGCAGTACCACCCGATTGCCCGCCACCCGCGCAGCGCCGTATGGTCGCCAGCCGGAACGGAGAGATCGACAACCAGTGGCGGAGACCGACCCAGATTACGCCCAAACCATCGTATTGCGTCCGGAAGCCTTCCCCCCGGCAGGCACGCTCCCCGATCTCGCCCGTGCCCTGCTCTTGCGCCAGAACAACACGAGCCCGCTCGACGATGACCTGTCGCTAATCGCGCTGGCCATTCCCTGATTCGGCCAGGGCCTTGCGTTGCTGCTCAGCCGCGCCGGGCTCGCGACCAGACGGGATGCGGCATCAGCGCCGGCACCTCGGCCCGATAACGCGGATACGCGGTAGGGAACTGCGCCATCATGAATCGCTCCACGACGGCGCTCTTGCGCACGAACGCCGCGACCACCTCGCCTGTGCAATCAGCCCGCGCCACTCCCCAAGCGCAATCGCAGATCCCGCGAAGGCGGTGAGCAGCCCGGTGTAGATCGGGTGGCGCGTCCAACGATAGGGGCCGCTACGGATCAGCTCGTGATCCTGCTTCACCGTGACGCCCGAGCTCCAGTTCCCGCCGAGATAGACGCGCGCCAGCACCGACCAGCCCAGCCCGGCCGCCACCATGACTGTGCCCAGCCAGAACAGCGCCTCGCTGCGCGGCAGGAACCGCGCGCCCAGCCAGCCCACAGAGTTCCTGTGAACCAGAAACAGCACGACGGCGAGCATCAGCGGCACCTTGTGGAGAGCGCTGCTGGCGAGGCTCTCCTGGCGCATCGTCGGCTTGGACCGTGCCGACGCGGCGAACCAATAGACGCACCACAGGAGCCAGAGCCCCAGGATCAACCGGGCGTAGACGAACTGCATGGCACACAGACTAGCATCGCTGAGAGCAGCGTGCACCGCCGCGAAGCGAGCACGCCGCGTGGATTATCACCTTTGAAACTTGTCGATTACGTCGCTGCTGCTGAAGCGATCGCCTCGCCCAGCCGGCGAAGATGCGCTGGCCGCCAATGGTGCAGGTGCAGAGCCGCCGCGCTCGGGGCCGCCGTGGCGCACCAGCGCAGCTAGCTCCTTGCCGGTCAGCACGGGGGGGAAGTGGAACGGGCCGCCCGGAACCGGCAGCCCCTTGCCGCCGATAGCGATTGCCGGGAGCGCGAGCAACGCGGCGACCGCTGTTCCAACCCGCGGCACCAGGAACCCCGCCGCCACCATGCCAAGCACCGAGCCAGACGCGTTGAACGCGTGCAGCCAAGAGCTTCAAAGACCCAGATAGAATCTGCGAATTAGCTCATTGTTCGCGAGTTCTTCCGCCGAACTGCCCTCGAACGCGATGCGCCCGTGCACGATCACATATCCGCGGTCGGCGATGCGGACCGCCTGCGTGAAATTCTGCTCCGCCATCAGCACCGTGAGCTGATAGCCGTCCTTCAGCTCCTTGATTTTGTCGATGGTCCGCCGCACCAGCAGTGGTGCCAGGCCGACCGATGGTTCATCGATCAGCAACATGCGCGGCGAGGACATCAGCGCGCGCGCCAGCGCCAGCATCTGCTGTTCCCCGCCACTCATGCTTCCGGCTAGTTGCCGGCGCCGTTCCTTCAAACGAGGGAATGTCGCGAAACAGAACTCCAGGTTGCGCTCGATCGCGCCGCGGGCGGCGTGGCGGAACGCGCCGAGCAGCAAGTTCTCGGTTACTGATAGCCTGGGAAACAACCGGCGGCCTTCAGGAACAAAGGCGATGCCAAGGCCGACGATTTCCTCGGTCGAGCGTCCAACCAGCTCATGGCGCTCGCCGTCGATCTCCGCCGTGATGCTGCCGGCTCTCGGGCGGACGATACCCATGACACATTTCATCAACGTCGACTTGCCATTACCGTTGGTGCCGAGCAGCACCACGGTCTCGCCGCGCGCTACCGACAGCGAGACATCATCAAGCACCAGCACTGCGCCGTACCCGGCCCTGATCCCGACAAGAGAGAGGCTACTCGCCAAGATAGGCGCGCTCCACCTCGGGGTTGCGGACCACGTCCGCGGGATTGCCGTCGGCGACCTTCCGGCCGGCAACCAGAACCACCAGTCGCCGGCTGAATTGCATGACCGCGCGCATGATGTGCTCGATCATGATGATAGTCACACCTTGATCGTTCAATCGCAGCAACAACGTCAGCAGCTCGTCGATCTCGCCATGCGACAGGCCGGCCATGACCTCGTCCGCAATCAGCAGGCGGGGACGGGCGGCCATCGCACGCGCCAGCTCGAGCTTGCGCATCTCCACCTGAGTCAGATCGCGAGGCAGCGCCCGCGCTCGCTCGTGCAGCCCGACCAAACGCAGCAGCCCCTCGCACTGCGCCGCGATATCGGTGCGCGCGCCATCGAGGGTCGAGTCCTCGATCGGAATACGCAGATTCTCGCCGACCGTCAGGCTGGGGAACGGTCGCGGAAGCTGGAATGTGCGTGCCAGTCCAAGCCGCACGCGGCGATGCGCCGGCAACCCGTCCAGCAGATGCCCTTCAAGGCGCACGTGTCCCGCATCTTGGCGCAGCGTGCCGCCCACGCAGTTGACCAGCGTGCTCTTGCCGGAGCCGTTCGGCCCGATCAGCCCGAGCCGCTCGCCCGTGCGCACGGCAAGATCGATGGAATCCAGCGCAGTGAATCCACCGAAGCGCTTGCTGACCCCGCTGACCTCCAACAGCGCGGCGCTCATCGGTACCCGGCAAACAGCCACGACCGGGGCCGTGGCGCGAATCGCTTAGCCTGCAGCAGACCCAGGATGCCGTTCGGCGCTGCCACCACAAAACCCACTAACACGACGCCGACGATCAGCAGGTTGACCGCCGAGGAGATCGTCACTGTCGCCACCTGCTGCAGCGTTGCGATCAGCACCGCGCCAATGACCGGCCCCGGCCAGCTCGCTGTGCCGCCGATCAATGGCATGGCGATCGTGTTGACCGCATAGGACAGGCTGAACGCCGAAGGCGGATCGAGATAGGTGACGTAGAAAGGCAGCGGTGCGCCCGCCATGCCCATGATGGCGCCAGACATCGTGGTCGCCAGCAGCTTCAGCCGCAAGGTCGGCACTCCCGACGCCTCCGCCGCCACTTCGTCGTCGCGGATGGCGGCGAAGCCGTAGCCCAGCCGCGAGCGCTCGATCGTCCGCGCGAGCACAAGCGTGAGCACCGAGAGCACCAGCATCAGCAGACACAAATACTGGATGTAGGGGATGCCGAGCAGCGGCGCCTGTGCCGGCCGGATGATGAATGTGCCGGCCGAGCCGCCGACGAGGCTCCAGTTCACCATCAGCGTCTGCGCCACCACCGCCATCGCCAGCGTGGCGATCGAGAAATAGGCGCCGCGCAGGCGCAGGGTCAGATAGCCCATCCCAAGACCAAGCACACCGGATACGATCCCGCCTGCGATCATAGCCAGCGGCAGTGGCAGCGGCGCTAGCTTCTGCAGTACGACCGTAGCGTAAGCACCCAGGGCGAAGAATGCTGCGGTACCGAAATTCACGTAGCCGCAATAGCCGCCCAGCATGTTCCACGCAGTCGCCAGCACGATGTATTGCAGGACCACATAGCTGGCGAAGAACACGTAGCCGTTGCCGATCCACCGCATCGCGGCGAAGACCATCGCCGCACAGACGGCAGCGGCGACCAAGAAGGTGGTGCCGCGCATCGCCTATCGGCCGAACACGCCGGCGGGCCGCACCGCCAGCGCAATCAGCAGGAACCCGAACGCCACCGCCGGCGACCAGGACGGGCCATAAAACGTTGCAGTCAGGCTTTCGACGATCCCAAGCGTCAGCGCCGCGACCACCGTACCGGCAAAACTGCCCAGTCCCCCAAGCACGCAGATCGCAAATACGCGGCCTATATACTCGCGTCCGAGCGAAGGCTCGACCGGCTGAATGACAATCAGAATGGCGCCAGCAACCGAAGCGGTGGCGATCGAGACGCCGAAAGCGATGCGCTTGATCCGCACCGGGTCGGCCGCCATCAACCGCAACGCAAGTTGGTCCTGTGCGACCGCCAGGATCGCGCGACCAATAAAGCTGTGCGACAGCAGGAATTGAAGCAGCGCGATGAGCGCGAGAGAAACGATACAGGGCACCAGCAGGCGGAGCGGCAGCTCGATCACGCCGAGATGCAGGCTCGGACCGATATAGGACGCCTCGACCAGCCGGTAATCGACACCGAACACCAGCACCAGCACGACCTCGGTGATGAACAGCAGGCCGAAGAAGAAGGCGAGGCCCCGCAGGCTTTGTTCCCCGCGCCGCTCGAAACACAGGTGATAGACCTGATAGATGCCGGCACCGAGCACGTAGAAAGCCGGCAACAGAACCACCCCTGCAACGATCGGGTCGATACCGAACCAGGCATTGGCGATATAGGCGCAATACGAACCCAAAATAATGAAGGCAGGATGAGCGATGTTGACAATGTCGAGCATGCCGAAGGAGATCGAGACCCCGATCGTCACCGCCGCATAGAACCCGCCCAGCAGCAGCCCGGATACGACCGCGTTGCCGAGCAGGTCGAACACCTACACCTCCTCAGCAAATGCTTCGGTATCGAGCTCCAGCACCTGCTCGGCGCGAGAGGGGTCGATCGCTTCCACGCCGCGCAGCTTGCGGGTCACCACGCGGGTGCGCCGGCGGGCCAGCTCGATCGTGTTCGACATCGTCCCGGCATTCTTGGCCAGCTTCTCCAACACGTCGTCCATCCGGAGCATCTCGACGCGCGTCGCCCCAAGCAGCTCGCGCACCTGGACCGCCTTCTGCTCGATCGCCAGCGTGATGAAGCCGAGATGGATGGTGCGCAGCAGCGCCGGGAACAAACTCGGCCCCAGCACCAGGACGCGGCATTCGCGGCCGATCTCGTCGATCAGGCCGGGGATGCGCGCCACCTCGGCGAACAACGCGTCGGTCGGCAGGTACATCACCGCGAACTCCACGGTGAGCGGCGGGTTGATGTACTTGGTCGCGATCTTCTTGGCCTGCAGGCGGAGCGCCGCCTCCAGCTTGCGGGACGCGGCGCGCTCGGCCTCAACGTCGCCGGCCTCGGAAGCGGCCAGCAGCCGCTCGTAGTCCTCAACAGGGAATTTCGCGTCGATCGGCAGCAGCGGCCGTTCGTCGCCACGCCCCGGCATCAGCACGACAAACTCCACCACATCGTCGGAGTTCTGAACGCACCTTGCGGTTGGTTTCATATGCGCCGGCCGGGAGGATATCCTCCAGCATGGCACGCACCTGCGCCTCGCCCCAACCACCGCGCGTCTTCACGTTGGAGAACAGCCGCTTGATATCGCCGATCTGTGCCGTGACTGCCTGGACGTCGCCCATCGCCTTCTGCACCGCGGTGAACTGGTCGATCACCCGCTTGAAGCTCTCGTCCATCTGCTTCTCTACCGCCGCGTGGAGCTGCTCGTTCACCGTCTTCTGGATCTCGGCCAGCTTGGTCTCGTTGCCGTCGCGCAGCTCGCGCAACTTGGCTTCCAGCGTCGTCCGCGTGGTCTCGAACTGCTTACCAACGTCATCGCGGAGCGCCAGCCGCAGCTCCCCCTGCTCGCGCGAGAGCGTGGTGCGCACCCGCTCCACTCCCGCCTCGATCGCGCCGCTAAGGACGGTCAGGCGCTCACGCGTGGTGTCCGCTTCGCTGCGGGTACCGGCGAGCCCCTGCTCGGCAAGGATGCGGAGTCGCTGCATGTTGCACCCGACCCGCAGCAGCAGCACGAGCGTGACCAACGCCGCCGCGGCAGCTACGGCGCCGAGCGCGCCGGCCAGATAGAACGCCATGAACGAATCCCCCAGGAACAGTCCTCGCGCGATGCGAGTCGGGCAGATTATCCGCCGGAAACCAGCGCGATGCGACGGCTATCGAAGTGGATAGTCCGCCCCCGTCGACTTGCTCCGCCTGCGGCAGGGGGGCGTATCGCTCCGTGTCCGCTTGATTACTTTACATCACCCTGATGCTCGGCATCGCACCGGGTGTAGTGGAATTCAACGGAATTGGAGCGGTCATTCAGCGCCCGCGTGTGGTCGGAGCGGACGTAGCCGCGCTTCTCATAGAACCGGTGCGCGCGCCGGAACCGTGTGTCACTCCAGAGCTCGAGCCTGGTGGCGCCGGCGGCCCGGGCATGCGCCTCGGCGACGTCGAGCAGGCGATGACCAAGGCCGCCGCCATGCCAATCGGGCAGCACATAGACTCGGCAAATCTCCCAGAAGCCATCGCCGAGCGGACAGGCGGCGACCATGCCGATGATTCTACCCGCCGCCTCAGCCATCCAGAGGGCGCCCCCCTTCGCTTGATAGTACGTGGCGAGCGTCCGGAGCTCTGGCATCTCGCTGTCCACGTCCATGACGAGGTCGGGATAGTCGGCCCAGCAGGCGCCGATCAGGGCGATGATTCCGCCGGCGTCGACGTCGCGCCCGGGGCGGATGGTCGCCGCCGGCGCTTCCGTCAATGCAGCCCATCGCAGAAAGCGGCGATGCGGCGGCAGCCTTCAGCCAGCGTGGTGTCGTCCGTCGCCGTGCTGATCCGGACATAGGGGCTCATGCCGTACGACGCGCCATGCACCAGCGCAACATGCGCCTCTTCCAACGCGGCCAGCGCGAAATCCTCGTCGGTGGCGATCCGGCGCCCGCCGGGGGTTGTCTTGCCGATGCAGCCGGCGATGTTGGGGAACAGATAGAACGCGCCCTCCGGCTTGTGGCAGACCATGCCGCGGCAGGCGTTGATCATCTCCATCGCCATGTCGCGCCGGCGCTTATAGGCGGCCACCATCTCGGCCACGCCCTCCTGTGGGCCGTCCAACGCCGCGGCGGCAGCCGCCTGCCCGACCGTGGAGACGCCCGCGGTCACCTGGCCCTGCATGTTCACCATCGCCCGGATCAGCGGCTTCGGGCCGCCGGCAAAGCCGATGCGCCAGCCGGTCATCGCATAGGTCTTGGACACGCCGCTGACAGTCACCGTCCGTTCGCGCAGCTCGGGCGCGACGGCGGCCATCGTTGCGTGGCGGAACCCGTCATAGACGAGATGCTCGTACATGTCGTCCGAGAGGATCCAGACATGCTCGTGCTTCGCCATGACATCGGCGAGCGCGCGCAGCTCGTCGCGCGAGCAGGATGCCCCGGTCGGATTATTCGGATTGTTGAGCACCAGGAACTTAGTGCGTGGCGTGATCGCCGCGTCGATATCCTCTGGCCGAGGCTTGAACCCGTTGTTCTGCGGGCACGGCACCAGAACCGGCTCGCCGCCCAGGAACCGCGTCATCAGCGTGTAGGCGTTCCAGGACGGTACCGGGATCACCACCTCGTCACCGGGATCGACGGTCGCGGCGAGGGCGTTGAAGATGCACTGCTTGCCGCCGTTGGAGACCGAGATCTCGTCGTAGGCAAAGTCCAGCCCGTTATCGCGCTTGAACTTGCGCTGGATCGCTTCCTTCAGGGCGCGCGTGCCGTCCTGCGGGGGATATTTTGTCTCGCCGCGCAACGCTGCCTGATAGCCGGCGTCGATCGCCAGGCGCGGCGTGGCGAAATCCGGCTCGCCGATCGTGAGCTGGACGACATCGACGCCCTGCGCGCGCAACTCACGGGCGCGAATGGTCATCGCCACGCTGGCCGCGACCCGCACCCGATCAAGCCGCGACGCGAGTGCAGGCATTAGGCGAGTCCTTTACAAAAATGCTGAATGCGCCGGCAGGCTTCTTTCAGGCTGTCGGTGTCGGTCGCGTAGCTGATACGGAAATGCCCCGGATAGCAGAACGCCGCACCGTGCACGGCGGCGACATTTTCCTCCTCGAGCAGCGCGGTCACGAACGCCTCGTCACCGTCGATTCGCGCGCCGCCGCGGGAAGTCTTGCCGATGCAGCCGTGGATGGCGGGGAAGACGTAGAAGGCGCCCTCGGGGCGGTGGCAGGTGATGCCGGGTGCGGCGTTCAGCATCTCCACGACGATGTTGCGGCGCTGCTGATACACGTCGCGCATGGCGTGGATCAATTCCTGCGGACCGGTCAGCGCCTCGATCGCGGCGGCCTGGCTGATCGAAGACGGGTTGGAGGTCGATTGGCTCTGCAACTTGTCCATCGCCTTGATCAGCGCCACCGGTGCACCGGCAAAGCCGATGCGCCAGCCGGTCATCGCATAGGACTTGGAGCAGCCGTTCATCGTTACTGTGCGCTCGCGCAGGCGCGGCTCGACTTCCAGCACGGTGGCCGGGCGGAACCCGTCATAGGCGAGCTTCTCGTAGATATCGTCGGTGAACACCCACACGTCGGGATGGCGTAGCAGCACGTCGCAGATCGGCCGCAGCTCCGCGGCGCTGTAGGCCGCGCCGGTCGGGTTGCAGGGGTTGTTCAGGATGAACCACTTGGTGCGCGGCGTGATCGCCGCTTCCAGATCGTCGGCGCGCAGCTTGAAGCCGTGGTTCTGCCCGCATGGCACCAGCACGGGCTTGCCGTCGGCAAGCGAGACGATATCGGGGTAGCTCACCCAACAGGGGCTCGGGATGATCGCCTCGTCGCCGGCGTTCAGGGTGGCGAGCATGGCATTGAAGATGACCTGCTTGCCGCCAGTCGAGACGATGACCTCCTCCGGCTTGTAGTCGATCCCCGAGTCGCGCCTGAATTTCTTCGCCACCGCCTGGCGAAGCGCTGGCGTGCCGGCAACGTCAGTGTATTTCGTCTCGCCGGCCTCGATGGCGCGGATCGCCGCATCCTTGACGTTGCGCGGCGTGTCGAAATCGGGCTCCCCGGCGGACAGGCTGATCACGTCCCGCCCGGCAGCCTGTAGCTGGCGCGCCTTCGTGGAGATGGCGATGGTCAGGCTGGGGCTGATCCGGTCGAGGCGGTCGGCAGTCAGTTTCATGGCATGGACCTAGTGGGAAAGGCGGGCGGACCGTATCGGAGCGGGCAGCGGGGGGCAATCGTAGCGGCCTGGGAGAAGCCGCAGGTCAGGGCTGTTAGAGGTGCCATCCGGGCAGGGCAATGCTTTGTCTCGCGGGCGTCTCGTTTTGCCAGGCTCTGGGAGGTTTCTGGTGGCCCGATGGCACCGTGACGCGGAGCTTCGCCATCATCACCACGGATGCGAACCCGGATGTAGCCAAGCTGCACGACAGAATGCCTGTGATCTTGGAGCGGTCTGACTGGCCGGTGTGGCTCGGGGCGGCGCCGGGCGATCCAGCATTGCTGCTGCACCCGCCACCGGCTGTCACGCTGCGGGTTTGGCCGACAGACGGGTGAACAGCCCGCGGAATGATAGGGCGAGGTTGTTAGAGGCGGTTGAATCGAGGGGAACAGAGTGACCAACTCTCAAGCTAAGAGGTGCGACTGTTGACGCCGTCACCCGGTCACGACCGCCGAAGTGATCCGCGAACCATGGGCAGCCACTCGCGCAAGGGTCAAATGGCCCAATTGCCGACAGGCGCTAATTCTGGTAATCGAATCTGGGTATAATCTGCAAAAAAGGTGTGGCTATGTCTGACACCTCTGGGTTCGTTTTCCTTAATCCAAACAGCACGTTCGCCTCGACTGGCGCGGATACGATTGTTTCCGGAGGCGCCGACACGATTAGCATGTTTGCCCCTGGCGCCCTTGCTTTTGGTTTTGGAAACTCCGCAGACCTGATCACTGCCTATTCAGCGGACACGATTGTAGGTGGCTCGCACCGGGAACCACCCTTCTCGCCAGCCGAGACGCTGGTAACGGCGGGTCAGGGCGCAGTGGTCTGGAGCGATGGGGGTAATGTCGTGGTGAATAACGGAGGCAGCAACACTATAGTGACTCAACAGCAGACGGGTGGGGTTCTAGATGTTGGGGCTCCAGACACGATCTTCGCAGGCACAGGGGGCGGCACATATTTCATTTCAGGGCCTGACTTGTTTGTGGGTGGCAGCGCCGGCTCCAGCACAATCGTTGGAACCGCCTCCCCTGTTCCCGAAAGACCTGAGTTTGTCACCATTTTGACACCCGTGATATTTAGTGGGGGAGGTAGTGTTGTGTATTTTTCGCAGCCCATACCGCAGCCCATACACTCATACGTTTTTCCGACAGAGCCCGTCGCCCCCGCCCCCACGTTCGTTTTCGTCGTACAGTCCGGGGACAGTACGATCTCCACAACAACGTCTCAGGCGGATTACCCTGGCGTCGTAAATACGAGCGCCGGTGAAGCGTTCGTGAATAATGGCGGTGTCCTGAATCTCGTAGGCTCCGGAAGCGACAATCAATTGGTGGCCGGTGCTGGAAACGAAACGATAAATGCGGCCGGATCGACTGGATACAACACGTTCTTCGCCGGCAGCGGCAATTCCTCGCTCATCGGCGGGTCCGGATCGGATGCTCTAGGCGAAACTGACTTGCCGAGCGCCCTTAGCGCTTTTTTCGAGGCGAACTTGTTCGAGGCCAGCGGTGGATCGACGACCATGGTTGGTGGCGCTGGAGTAAACGATTTCCAATTTACGTCAGGATATGCAGGAGGTTCCGACCTGATCCAGAACTGGAACAGCAACGATCAATTGCAGTTCTTCGGCTACGGCGGCAACCCGATCGTATCGCAGGCTGTCAGCGGCGGCTCCACGCTGATCACCCTCACGGACGGAACTCGCATAACCATCTCCGGGATTACAAACCTGAACCAAGCACAGGTCTTGAGTGTGTGAATCGGGCTCACTTCTACATCCCGAAAACGGCTGCCTCACCGTTTTGGACATCGACGGCGTGCCCACACTATTGCCTTCACGGAGCGCGGCGTGGGCGGCCAGTATTAGTCTGCGAAAGCAGCGTGATAGAAGAATACGCATGTAAGGAATACAGTCGCAATATTCCGTTATTGTTTCGGTTTTGGTTGCATTGATGATCCACATTCCCGCAAACGGGAGTCCATCGCGCCTCCCGGGGGCGTTCGGGGCCCTTCCACCGCCGGGATGCCGGCCGCCTGCTTTCGCAATGCCGGCGCAAAAACAAGCCTGGCAGGCATGACGGGCGGGGGAGCGATCGCGGCGTCCGCCGGTGGTTCATGGAATCGCCGGACTAACATAAGATGCGGCGATGGACGACCTTCGCCTGCCTGTCACCAACATCCCGGAATATACCGTCTCCGAGATTTCGGGGGCGGTGCGGCGAACGCTCGAAGGTTCGTTCGGGCGGGTGCGGGTGCGCGGCGAAGTCACAGAGCTAAAACGTTACCCGTCCGGGCACATCTATTTCTCGTTGAAGGACGACGGCGCCAAGCTTGCCGCTGTGGCGTGGAAATCGGCGGTGCCGCGGCTCGGCCTGATCCCGGAAAATGGGGTCGAGATCATAGCAACCGGCCGCGTTACCGCCTATGCCGAACGCTCCGCTTACCAACTCATCGTCGAGCGGGTGGAATATGCCGGTGCCGGCGCGTTGCTGGCCCGGATCGAGATGCTGCGTCAGCGGCTTGCCGCCGAGGGGCTGTTCGACCCAGCCCGCAAGCAGCCGATCCCCCGCCTGCCAGCGGTCGTCGGAGTGATCACCTCGGAGCGTGGCGCGGTGCTGCACGATATTCGCACCACCATTGAGCGGCGGTTCCCGCGTCCCGTGCTGCTCTGGCCGGTGCCAGTCCAGGGCGAGGGGGCCGCTCTACGAATCGCCGCGGCAATCGCCGGGTTCGACGCGATGGAGCGCGGTGCGATCCCACGCCCGGATGTGCTGATCGTCGCGCGCGGCGGCGGCAGCCTCGAGGACCTGATGGCGTTCAACGAGGAGATCGTGGTCCGGGCGGTGGTGGCCTGCCGGATTCCGGTGATCTCCGCGGTGGGGCACGAGACCGATACGACCCTGATCGACTTCGTCGCCGACCGCCGAGCGCCAACCCCGACGGCCGCCGCCGAGCTCGCGGTGCCGTCCCGAGCCGATCTGCTGGCCGATCTACAGCAGAAGGCAACGCGCTTGGTGGGCGCGCTGAACCGGATCGGCGCCGAGCGGCGGCTCCGTCTTGGGCGGGCGGAGCGCGGCCTTCCGGATCTGCCGTCGCTCCTGGGCACGGCGCGCCAGCGGTTGGACGATCGCGCAGAGCGGCTCGTGCTCGCGTTGCCGAACATGCTCGCGGCCCGCCGGGCGGCGTTGGAAAGGGCCGAAAGCCGGCTGCCCGACCTTCCCGGGATCGTCCTCGCGGCACGGCGACGCGTTGCCGAGGGAACGGCTCGGCTCGCGCTCGCGCTGCCCAATCTGATCGAGAGGCGCCAAGCCGGGCTGGCGTTGTGTGGACAGAAGCTGGTGGGCGGACTGCGGCATGCGGTGGCGGCGATCCACAGCCGCGCCGGACGCAGCCTGGGGCGGCTGACCGACGCGCCACTGCGGGCCATGCAACGGGAGTTTGCTGCCAGGCTCGCCGGTACCGGAGCACGGCTTGAGTCGGTCTCGCCACTCGCGGTGCTGCGGCGGGGCTATGCCTTGATCACGGATCGAGCCGGGCACCCGCTGACCAGCGCCGCCTCGGTGGCGCCCGGCGAGCGGCTTCGCCTGCGCTTTGCGGACGGCGAGGTGGGTGCCACGGCGGATAACGACGCACGGATCGAGCGGCAGGGGCGATTGGCGCTCTGACTTTCCCTTTGGCCCAGGGCCCCGCTGGCCCATGCCCGCAAGGGTAACGGGAGAATGGTTCGGTACGCGGAAACTTGACGCTCTGTGCGACCCCGGCTAATCGCACCGGCCCAGGCATCCGGTTACGATTGTACCCGGGCGTTGCCGTGCCTGTCGTGCACCTATCGACCCCGTTCGCACCCACCATCCAGGACGAAAGCAGCATGAACACGAAGATTGTCGGCGCCTTTGCCGCTTTGGCGCTGTTGGCGGGGTGTGCGAACAAACCGCCGGCTCCTCCTGCCTCGACCGGCACTGGCGCGGCTGCGGTGACCGCCGGCCCGGCGCCGGGCAGCGAGGAGGATTTGGTCGCTAATGTCGGCGATCGCGTGTTCTTCGCCTTCGACAAGTCCACCTTGAGCCCTGACGATCAGGCGACGCTCGATCGGCAGGCGGCGTGGCTGGAGAGATACCCCAACGTGCAGATCCTTGTTGCCGGCAACTGCGATGATCGCGGCACCGAGGAATACAACCTCGCGCTGGGGCAGCGGCGCGCCAATGGGGCCAGAGATTATCTGGTGGCTCGCGGCGTCAGCGCCTCGCGGATCCAGACGATCAGCTACGGCAAGGATCGTCCGACCGCACTGGGCGACAACGAGCAGGCCTGGGCACAGAACCGCAACGCCATCAGCTCTGTCCGTTAACCTGCGCCGTCCCCGCATTGCGGACATATAACCGGCGGCCGGAATGGCCGCCGGTTTCGCGTCTGGTCCGTCCCACGTAAAATTCCGGGCGCAACGGGGAGAGACACATGGGTCGGTCGTCGTTCAGAGTTCTCCTGATCGCGGCGCTGCCGCTGCTGTCTCTGGCGGTATCCCCGCCAGCGGCCGCGCAGATGGAGAGCAGGGAGGCGATCTCGCTACAGGACCAGATCCTGGAGTTGCGCCATGAGCTGGAGATGATGCAGGCGCAACAGGGCGGTACCGCCGCGCCGGCGCCCTATTACGCACAGCCGGCCTATCCGGCGCCGTCCGGCGGCGGCAGTTCCGATACTGTCGCGCAGCTCCTCACGCGGGTGAGCACGCTGGAAGACCAGATGCGTGACCTCCGCGGGCGCGTCGATGAGCTCAGCAACACCGTGCAGCGCATGAGCGCCGATCTCGGCAAGCAGATCGACGATCTGAAGTTCCAGTTGCAGAACCCACAGGCCGCCTCCGCGGCGGGTAGCCCGGTCTCTGGCCCGGCTCTGCAAGGCCAGCCAGCCACCGCGCTTGGGACCTTGCCGGAGGGCGCGCTACCCCCCGCAGGCGCGGTCTCGCTCCCGCCCGGCCCGACATCGCAAGCAGCACGGGTGCAGCCCCCCGGGCCGCGCACCCCGGAGGTTGCCCTGCAGGAAGGGTATGCCGCCTTCGCCCGGCACGACTACGCCGCCGCCCAGCAGGACGCCCAGGAAGTGCTCAGCAAGCGCGCATCGCCGCGCGCCTATGATGCGCAATACCTGTTGGCCCAGTCGCTGGCAGGGCAACACCAATGGTCACGGGCCGCGATCGCCTACGACGATACTTATAACCGCTCGCCCAAGGGCGGCCACGCCGAGGAGGCACTGCTCGGCCTGGCCAATTCGCTGACCGCGATCAACGAAAAGCGGGCGGCCTGCGACACTTTAACTAAGCTGCATGCCGAGTTCCCCCGTCCACGCACCGAGCTGCGCGATCAGATTTCGGCTGCCCACCAACGGGCCGGCTGCAAGGTGTGAGCCAAGGCGACGAGAACGGGTCTGCAAGCTCTCGTTATGCCGTCAGGCGGCCCAGGATGTAGCCAACGCCCAAGGCGATCAGGGCCGCGGTCAGCGGCTGATCGCGAATCACTTCACTGAGCCGGGCGACCTGCTCCTGCGCTTGCCCGGCCGCTTGATTATACACGCCTTGCACCTGGGTCTTGGCGTCTCCAAACGTCTCGCCGACCGTCTGCTGCGCGCGTCCACCCATCTCACGGGCCATGCCTTCGAGCTTTTCGCTCATGTGTCGTCTCCTTGGTTGAAGGGGCGTTACGGAGATGGGCCCCGAGCGACGGGATTTCGCGGGGTCAAGCGGTATTGTGAGCATGACAGGTGGAGTAGGGCGGAGCCGGCGGCGCAGGACGTGCCGCCTTGCCGCCCCGCGCCCAGCAGGCCATATCGCCGGCGCCAGGTTTGTGATCTGCCCAATCGGAGGATCCCCACAGTGAAGAGTGCCATGCGCGCCACCGAAGCGGAGGGGCGGCCCTCGTCTCGTCGTCCGACCCGGGTAGAGGCCGAGGAAGCAGTCCGCACGCTGCTGCGCTGGGCAGGGGATGACCCCGACAGGGAGGGGCTGGTCGATACGCCGGCGCGGGTTGTCCGATCCTATGAGGAATTCTTCGCCGGCTATGCGCTGGATCCGGTCGCGATCCTCGAGCGCACCTTTGAGGAGACGGATGGTTACGACGAGATCGTGCTGTTGCGCGACATCCGGCTGGAGAGCCATTGCGAGCACCACATGGTGCCGATCATTGGTCGCGCCCATGTCGGGTATCTGCCGCATCGTCGCATCGTCGGTATCAGCAAGCTGGCGCGAGTCGTCGAAGCGTATGCCAAGCGGTTCCAGATCCAGGAGAAGCTGACCGCGCAGATCGCCAACACGATCCAGGACGTGCTGCAGCCACGCGGCGTGGCGGTGATGATCGAGGCATCACACCAGTGCATGACGACTAGGGGCGTGCACAAGCCGGGCGTCACCATGGTCACCAGCCACATGCTTGGCGCTTTCCGCGACGATCCGAGCACGCGGCGCGAGCTGCTGGCGATGCTCGGCAGCCACGGCTCTGGCATCCACGGCGACTGAGCGTTCTGATTCATTAGGTGGGCGCGGCCGCGTGCCGATGCGCTGGCGCTGCCCGCCGGAGAATTCGTGCGGGTAGCGGCCCATCGCGTCCGGCGGCAGGCCGACCAGGCGCAGCAGCGCTGCTACGCGCTGCTGCCGGCGCAAGACGCTGGACCAGCAGCGGCTCGCCGATCGTCCGCGCCACCGTCATGCGCGGGTTGAGCGAGCCGAACGGGTCCTGGAGACGAGCTGCATCCGGCGTCGGTACGGGGTGAGGGCATTGGCGGGGAGGTGGGCGATTGTCGGTGCCACCGAGCTCGATGCGGCCCTCTTCGGGTTCCAGCACACGAAGCACGGTCCGCGCGACCGTGGTCTTGACGGAGCCCGACTCTCTCACCAGTCCGAGCACCTCGCCGAGGTCGATCGTGAACGAGACGCCATCGACGGCGGTCAGGTGCAGGGGCGGGCGACCGAACCAGTCCTGGCGGCCGAGAGGGAAGGAATTCCGCAAGCCCTCGACACGGAGCAGCGGGTCACAGAGGACGCCGCGCGCGGCACGGTCAATTCGGCGTCGGGCGCGGCGTCAGGGCCGCGAGTTATGCAGGAAGCCAATCAGCAAATCGACCACCCGGGTTGCCTGCTCCTGTTGCACCCAATGGCCTGCACCATCGATCAGATGCCGATCCTGCATTTTTGTGCATGCAACGTCCGCCATCGCCTCGAAGGCGGCGGGGGTTTGATAAACGCCCCAGTCGCTTGCACCAGCAATGAACAATGAGGGGACGTCGATGGTACGGCCGGAGAAATTCTGCAAATCCGATGTCTCTATCCCTTGGGTCCGGTTGCGATACCAGTTCAACCCGCCCTGGAACCCGGTGCGTTCATATTCGCGTCTGTAGACCGCGAGCTCGGACTCCGGCAGCCAATGGCATGCGGCGATCGCGCTTGCCGACGGCATGTGCGGAGCCACTGTCGTTGCCATGGTCTCGTTCAGATCCATTATGTAGTAGGTCGGCATCTTTGCCAGTTCCGTCGCGGTCCAACCGGAGAGGCGGAACGGCTGGTTCCCGGTCCAGTCGGCGCTTTTGTGGTGGTAATAAGCTCGCAGAAAAGCGTGGACGCCCTGCTTGCAGTGCATCAAGTCCGAATTGGCTGATCGGGTGGAATAGTACCACTGATAATGCTTGCGCGGTCGGTCCAGCGCGGCCAGCTCCTCGTGAATCGATTGGCGCTGCGGTGGTGACGCAGGGTTGCGGTCGGTATCGAATGGCAGTGCAGGCGGGCCGGCAAAAGGCGCGCTCATCAGGACGACTGAGCGGAATATGTCGGACCTTACCAAAGCGCACCAGGCAGCGACAGGAGAGCCGAAATCGTGCCCAACGACCCCGGCGACCGATCGATACCCGAGGGCGAACACCAAGCCTAATGCATCGCGCACGGCATTGAGCAAGCGGAAGGGATGCAAGTCGGCGTCGTAGTCTGGACTCCAGCCTGTGGTGCGGCCGTAACCCCGCAGGTCGGGTGCAATGATGTGGAAACCTTCCGCGGCCAGCGGCGGCATGACCTTGCGCCAGGAATACGCAAGCTCGGGAAATCCGTGCAGGAGCAGCACGCAGGGACGGTTCGAAGTTTCGAACCCGGCTTCCAGGATATGGACGCGAAGACCGTTGATCCCTTCGACGAAGCGGGACCGAATGCCCGTTGGGAGTACGGCCGGATCCAATGGCATGAGCTCGGGCATCCGTTTCTCCACTTCGAGAGCTGTGTTCTAGCCAAAATAGTGGCTGCTGTTACGCTTGGTGCAATGTCCGCGCCGGGCTCACCGCTGCAGGTCTTTGGTCTCGGGCTGACAGGGCCGCTGCCGATTCAGAGCTTACCATGGTCACTCATCCCGACAGTGCTGGTGCCGTTCTATCTGATTCTGCACGGCATCGTTCATGCGCAGTTACGCGGGAAGGCGGCCGTTTGTCCAGCGATGCAATCGGTGGGCGCGGGATAGGACCTTCGCATCAGGAGCCGGAGAACTCGACATTGGAAAGCATTGGCGCAATCACACCGTCATGCTGGCGACGGTTGGCGGAATGCGCATCGCTTTTCCGTATACGAATGGCCGAACCCGAACGCTAATATGTATCAGGCCGCCGTCTGCAGGTCAGTTCTGGGGAAGTCGTCGCCCTTATACAGCAGCGGTAGGTTGCGACACTTGGCGAGGGCATAGGACGCGCAGTCGCCCAGATTAAGGCTGGCTCGGTGACGGCCTTTGCCGTAGCGCAGGAAGGCCGCCCGCGCGGTCTCTGCGAGTTCCGTATCTAGCGGCACTACCTGCATCCCTGCCCGAGCGATTAGCTAGCGCGTCGAGTTCCATCCATTATGTCACATCGCCGGTACGACCGGCCAACACCATGCTGACTTCCAGCAAGCTGACCGAGGAGAGCAGGCAGTTTTCTGCTTCGCTGATGATCTGGAGGAAACCGTCCGCCTCCGGCTCTCGGCCCAGGATCGCAATCAGCGCCGAGCTATCGACGACGATCACGCCGGCAGGCCGTTCTCGTCGTACAGGTCGGCGTCGGTCAGCAGCTCGCGGCCTTGCAGCCGGGCGGCGCTGTGCAGGCTTATCGCGCGCAAATCCTCATAGAGTGCCCGCGCGTCCGGTCGAGCAGTACGACGGCGACGGACCCCACCGGGGATGAACTCTGCCCCGGCTTGTTCCAGGGCTTCACGTACACCGGCGACTGTGCCGGGTGCGACCCTCTCGTTGCCTTGTCCTCCTTCGAGACGGCGGATCGTGACGACCGAGACGTGAGCGCGGTCGGCGAGTTCCGCCTGTTCAAGGCGCAACAGGGCGCGGGCGGCGCGGATCTGTTCCGGGGTGATCTCCATGAACGGTATATATCTTCGGGAACGCTTTCGTTCAAGCTTGGTAGGCCAAGCCTGGGAGCTCTTCAGTCTTCTTGGGGATCCGATAGCGGGCTGGCGTCATTCCCCGGGCGAAGCAACCGGTGCGCGAGCGCTCCGTCCGAAGCGGGCCTTTACCCGCTCGCGCATAGACTGGAACACGACGTACAGCATCGGGATCAGGAAAATCCCAATCGAGCTCGCCCCGATCATCCCGGCGAACACCGCCGTGCCCACATCGCGCCGGCTGAGCATCGCCGCACCCTGCGCGACAACCAGCGGCAGCAGCCCAAGGATAAATGCGAACGAGGTCATCATCACCGCACGGAACCGGGTGCGGGCGCCGAGCACCGCGGCCTCACGGATCCCGACTCCTGCTTCGCGTTGGTCCTTGGCGAATTCGACGATCAGGATGGCATTCTTCGCCGCCAGCGCGATCAGCACGACCAAACCAATCTGCGCATAGAGATCAACCGAAAGATGGCCGACAACGATGCCGATCAGCGCCGCCAGCACGCCCACCACGACCGACAGCAGCACCGGGATCGGGATCGTCCAGCTCTCATACAGACCGACCAGGAACAGGTAGGCGAACAGCACCGCCACACCCAGGATCGCGCCGGTCTGGCCGGCCGCCAGTTCCTCCTGATACGCGGTGCCGGTCCATTCGTACCCATAGCCGCGCGGCAGCGTCCTATCAGAGATTGCCGCCATCGCGGCCAGCGCGGTGCCCGACGAAACCCCCGGTGCCGGGCCGCCGTCGATGGTAATCGCGCGGTAGTTGTTGTATCGGGTAATCACCTGCGGCCCGGTGATGAACCTCAACGACGCGATTGAACGCAGAGGCACCATCTCGCCAGTCTTGTTGCGCACGAAAATACGCCAGATTGCCGGAACGTCGTTGCGGTCGATGGCAGCGCCCTGCACGTTCACCTGCCAGGTGCGGCCGTACAGGTTGAAATTGTTGACATAGATACCGCCCAGCGTCGCTTGCAGCGCTGTGAACACGTCGTTGATGTCAAGCCCGAGCGCCTGCGCCTTGTCGCGCTCGATGTCGAGGTAGAGCGACGGATTGCTGGCGGTGTAGGTGGAGAACACACGCGTCAGCGCCGGGTTCTCGTTCGCTGCGGCGACCAGCCCGCGCATCACCTGGCCGTTCTGGACCGGATCCTGGCCCTCAAGCGCCTCCAGTTCGTATTCGAAGCCGGAGCCGGTGCCCAGACCGATGATCGGCGGCAGGTTGAACGGGAACACCATGGCCGACCGGATACTCTGTACCGCACCGAAGGTGCGCGCCACCAGCGCCGCGGCCGAATTGGTGGCGCCGATCCGGTCGGCAAACGGCCTCAGTCGCGCCACCAGGAATGCCGAGTTCGGCTCCTGCGCGCCATCGAGCAGCGAGAAGCCGATGATTGCCAGCGTGTCCTGCACCTGTGGCATGGTCTTCAGGATTGCTTCGATTCGGCTTGCCACCTCGCTGCTCCGGGCCACGGAGGCGCCGTCCGGAAGCTGGGCGGATATGAAGAAGGCGCCCTGGTCCTCCTCCGGCAGGAAGCCGGTTGGCGTCGTTCGCATCATCCAGCCGGCGCCGAGTCCGAACAGCACGACCAGCAGGATCGATAGCGAAGACACGCGCACCAGCCGGCGCACCACAGCGGCATAGCCGTTGCGCACACGGTCGATCCCGCCCAGCACGAACGTCATCAGCCCGCGCCGTCGGTGCGCCGTATGCCGCAGGAACACCGCGCACAGCGCCGGCGACAGAGTCAGTGCGTTGACCGCGGATATCAGCATCGCGCAGGTCATCGTCACCGCGAACTGGCGGAACAGGATCCCCGACAGGCCCGGGATGAAGCCGACCGGCACGAACACCGAGAGCAACACAAGCGAGATGGCGATGATCGGCCCGGTGATCTGTGCCATCGCCTGGCGCGTCGCCGCAGCGGTACTGAGCTCGGGATGCTCCTCCATCACCCGTTCGACGTTCTCCACCACCACGATCGCGTCATCGACGACGATGCCGATCGCCAGCACCATCGCCAGCAGCGAGACCGTATTCACCGTGTAGCCGAGCGCCAGCAGCGCGGCGAAGGTGCCGATCAGGCTCACCGGAACGGCGACCGTGGGGATGATCGTCGCACGGATGTTGCCGAGGAACAGGAAGACGACCAGCACGACCAGCGCGAACGCTTCGGCAAGTGTGCGGATCACCTCGCGCACCGTGTCGCGGACGAAGCTGCTGGAGTCGTACATTATTTGTGCGTGCAGGCCCTGAGGAAACCGCGCGGACAGGCGTTTCACCGCGGCCGCGACAGCGGAAGACGTCTGCACCGCATTGGCCCCTGGAGCGAGATAGATCCCCACAGGCACTCCCGGCCTGCCGTTCAGCCGTGTCTCGCTGTCCATGTTCTGCGCGCCGAGGTCGATATCCGCCACGTCATGCAGACGCAGCACCGAACCATCCGGGTTGGCGCGGATGACGATGTTGCCGAACTGTGCTGGCGTGACCAGCCGGCCCTGCGTCTGCAGGTTGAACTGGAATTGCTGGCCATTGCCGATCGGCCGCGCTCCGATCCGTCCGATCGGCGCGACCGTACTCTGCTGGTTGATCGCATTGACGATGTCGGTCGGGGAGAGATTAAGGCTCGTCAGCCGGTCAGTGCGGAACCACACGCGCATCGAGTAATTGAGCTTGGAAAATAGATTTGCCTGTCCCACGCCGGGGGTGCGCGAGAGGGTGTCCAGCACGTTGATCAGCACATAGTTGGTAACGAACAGCGGGTCCATCTTCGGATCGTCGCTGTAGAACGCCAGGAACTCGAGGATCGCCGCCGATTTCTTCTGCACTGTCAGCCCCTCGGCCTGCACCTCGGCCGGAAGCTGCGACAGCGCCGTCTGTACACGGTTATCGACGTTGACTGTATCAATGTCCGGGTTGGAGCCGAGCTGGAAGCTGACAGTCAGGGTATAGCTGCCGTCATTGGCGCTGTTCGACTTCATGTAGATCATCTTGTCCACGCCGATGACCTGCGTCTCGATCGGCTGGGCGACGGCGCTTTCGACCGTTGCGGCCGAGGCGCCGGGATAGGTCGTGGTGACTGTGACCTGCGGCGGGACGATGTCGGGAAGCTGGGCGACGGGAATGCGTGTCATCGCGATCGCCCCAGCAATCGTGATGACGATGGCAATGACGATCGCCAGCCGCGGGCGGGCGATGAAGGTCGCCGAGATCATTGTCTTGCGGCGAGACTTTGTCCGTCATCGGCCGCGGCGGTGTGGCCCTTCAGGGTTGCTGGGTTCACGCCGGGTGCGGGCGAGGCTGGACCCGGCGCGACGACCTCGCCGGGGTGCACCTTCTGCACGCCGTCGACGATGACCATCTCGCCTTCCGTGAGTCCGGTGAGCACGGTCGCGACCTCGGGCGTCGATTGGCCCATGGTGATGCGGCTCTCCTGCACCTTGTTCCCTGGGCCGACGGTGAAGACGTAATCCCCCTGCTGATCCGACAGCACGGCCGCGCGGGGCACCGCGAGAAGCTCGACCGGCTCGGCTCCTTGCAGCAGCACGGTGACGAACTCCTCGGCGACCAGCTCTCGCACCGTCGCACCGTTCATCATCGACTTGGTGAGCACCGGATTAGGGATGCGCCCGCGCAGGATCAGAGTGTCCGTGGTCGGCGAGGCAGTGTTGTCGAAGAAGTCGAGTGTGCCAGTTTGGTCGTACAGCCGTCCGTCGGGCAGCCGCAGCCGGATTACCACGGCCTTGAACCCACCCTTGTCCGCGTATTGCCGGCGCAGATCGAGCGCGGTGCGCAGCGGCACCGGGAAGACCACGTACATCGGGTCCTGACTGACGATCGTGGTCAGCGTCCCCGAGTTGGGCGACACGACATTACCGACAGTCACGGCGGTGCGGCCAATCTTGCCGTCGATCGGCGCGCGGATCTCGGTATAGCCGAGGTTGATCTCCGACTGCTTTTCCTGTGCCTGGGCGGCCAGCACCTGAGCCGCGTCCGTCAGCATCGTGGCCCTCGCCGCATCGACCGCCGACTGCTGCCCGGCTGGTGTCTTCAAAAGCTGCTCGGTGCGCTGGTAGGTAAGCGTGGCGTTGACGACCTGCGCCTGCGCCTCCTGTACCGCCGCTTGCTTGGCTTGGAGGTCGGCCTGGAATGGCGGCTGTTCCAGCACATACAGCAGATCGCCGCGCTTCACCTCCGAGCCTTCGACGAATTTCTGCTGCTCGAGGAACGCGGTCACGCGGGCCACCAGAGCCACGCGGTTGATCGCGGCGATTCGGCCGACGAACTCCGAGCTCTCGGTGATCGGCTGCTTTTCGGCCCGCACCACACCGACAGAGGGTGGACCGCCCTGCCCGGGGAACTGGGCACGCGCCGACCCCGACATCGCGGCGGGCACTGCGACCAGCACAATCGCGGCAAGGCGGCGGAACCACATACGACGGCTCTCCGGCGAGGGCGAGCGGCTGACATGGGCGTGTGCCGCGCGCCTGCAAGCAGCCGCAGTAGAGTGAGGCACTGGCCTAGGTCAACCAAGCGGACTGCGGCGCCTTGCCAGGGGGCCCTCCCGACGCCTCCGGAGCCCGGAAAACGGCAGGGTCGCCCCCCTTCTCCTCTGGGGATCCTTGCGCGGCGGTTTCGGGGGTTCTGCAGCGAAATCCCAGAATTTCGCAGCAAAATCAGACCTATGAAATCGTTAGGCTTTTCCGGTGCATACTTCTGGTGTGAAGCCCGAGGCGAGCCGACCCGCCATCATGTAGAATTCTGGCTCAGCGCCGCCGTACCCCGCCCACGCTGACCCCGGCAAGCGGGACACACGCGCGAGACCGGCGGCCCCTTTGAGTTTTTACCCGTGACAGTTCAGGCAGCCGGCATGCGATGAACGACGCACAGTTTGTTACCGTCAGGATCACGAAGGTAAGCAAGATATATTGGACCGGCGCCGCCCTGGCGAACGCCGGGCGGGTCCTCGATCGCCGTCCCGCCGTTCGCAACTCCGGCCTTGTGCCACGCGTCGGCTTGTTCCGGGCTGGCCGCCGTGAATCCGATCGTGCCGCCGTTGGCGTGCGTGGCGGCTTTGCCGTCCATGGGTTTGCTTACCATGAACAACCCGCCATTATGCGCGTAAATCAGCCGACCCTTGGCGTCCTGCACCCCCGGCTTACCGCCGATCGTGCCAAACAGGGCGTCGTAGAATTTCTTCGATCGGGCGATATCGTTGCTCCCGACCATAACATGGCTAAACATTCCGTTCTCTCCCCGCCAAAGTCACACGAGACCCCTACCTCCGAGCCGCGACCAGAGCACGGTTTGCAGGCCGCGAAAAGAGCCACCAGCCCCTTCTTTCCTTCATCCTCGGCCATGGCCACCGGCAGGATCGCCGTCGAACGGCCTTCGCCGCCCCGATCACTCCGGTTGCGTTCAGTTCTTCAGCAGGCGCGACGCCCAGTCGGCAACCGCGTCCCCACTGCTCATGTCCGGCTGCACCAACCCGTCGATCATGAAAGTCGGCGACACATGGATACCGTTCTGGCGGGCATATTTGCACTGCCACTTGATCTCGCGGTCGAGATCAGGGATCGCGAAGGCCCCGGCAAGTTTCACGCCGCTGTAGCCTTCCGGGAGAATGGGTGATAGTGCCGGCTGCCTGTTTGTGAGACGGTCGGCCACGGGGCGACAGCAGGGGCGGCCGGTCCTACACCGTGAACTGCTCTGCGATGATCCGCTCCGACAACCCCTGATCGGGGTCGAACAGCACCGCCACGCTTACGTTGCGATCCTCACAGACAGCTACCGAGACTACGTCACGTACCTCTGTTGAGTCTGCCACTGCAGCCACCGGGCGCTTGTCGGCCTCCAGTATCTCGAACAGCACGTTCGCCGTGCTCGGCAGCAGCGCCCCGCGCCAGCGACGGGGGCGAAAGGCACTGATTGGCGTCATCGGCAGCAAATTGGCCGACAGCGGCACAATCGGGCCGTGCGCCGACAGGTTATAGGCGGTCGAGCCGGCGGGGGTGGATATCAGCACGCCGTCGCAGATCAGCTCGGGCAGCCGGACGCGGCCATCGACCGTGATCCGTATCTTCGCGGTCTGGCCAAGCTGGCGCAGCAAACTCACTTCGTTGAACGCCAGCGCCTCCTCGACCGCACCACTCGCCGTCATTGCGTGCATCCGCAGCGGGTGCAGCAAGGCTTCCTGTGCCTGGGCCAGCCGCTCGAGCAGGCCCTCCTCGCGGAACGGGTTCATCAGGAAGCCGACCGAGCCGCAATTCATCCCATAGACCGGGGTCGAGCGCCCCAGCACGCGGTGCAGAGTCTGCAGCATGAACCCGTCGCCGCCGAGCGGGACCACGATATCCGCTTGCTCAAGCGGGCAATTGCCGTAGCGGGCAATGAGCCGTTGCTCGGCCTCGTGCGCCTGTGCGGTAGGTGCGGCGTCAAAGGAGATCCGTCCCGGAGTGGCCGCCAACCCGCGAGATGGCGATACGACGGCGCCCGCCGGAGCGACCAGCGGTGCGTTCACCCGAGCTTCCGATGCTCCAGCACCGGCATGTCGCGCCGTACCCGCGCGGTGACCGCCGGATCGATGCGTGCTGTCGCCCAGCCGGTGCCGTCCGAGACCTTGGCGACGACATGCCCCCAGGGATCGCAGACCAGCGAATGCCCGTAGGTGAAGCGCGGCTCGTTCTTCGCGCCCTCGGTGTGCTGTCCCCACGTGGCCGCAGCGGCGAACCAGCATTGCGTCTCGATCGCGCGGGCGCGGATCAGCGTCTCCCAGTGGTCCTTGCCAGTTTGCAGTGTGAACGCCGCGGGCAGGAACACCACCTCGGCGCCGGCCCGGCGCAGCGACAGGAACAGTTCGGGGAACCGCACATCATAGCAGATCGCCAGTCCCAGCTTCACGCCGTCTGCCTCGCAGGTGACGACCTCGTCGCCTGCGCCGTAGGTGTTGCTCTCGCGATACCCGGTGCCGTCCGGGGCTACAATGTCGAACAGGTGGATCTTGCGGTAACGGGCGATCTCGCCGCCATCTGGCCCGAACACCACAGTGGTGTTGAAGAGTTTGTCCCCGCCCTTCTCACCCATCGAGCCGCCGTGCACGTGCAGCTTCTCGTGCCGGGCCACGTCGCGCAGGAACTCGTAAGCCGGGCCGCCCGGCTGGTTCGATCCCGGCTGCGGCAATTCCTCGGCCTGCTCGAACTTGGCGGCACGCGTCCCGCCGAGACAGGTCCACATCTCCGGCAGGCTGACCAGGTCCGGACGATCGGCGCTGACGGCCTCGCCGACCAGCCGCCGGGCTTGGTCGATATTGGCGCCCTTATCGGCACCCGGGCTCATTTGCACGACGCTGACGCGCATCGGTTTCCTCCGATTGTCCGTGATGATAGGCGTTACACAGATGACCCGACTACGGGATCGTGGCAATCATGGCTATCTGGGCCAGTCCAACCTGGGCTCCAACCGGCCTTCGCGGCGGGGCGGCTCGGCGCGCCTGGCAGAGCGCGGCACACTGCCGGGCGGGGGGGCTTCGCGGGATGGCTCGCGCTCCTCGAGCTCGTGCGCTGCCGGAGGGATTGGCGGGCGGGTGATTACCACCGGAGCGCGCCGCTGTGGTTCGACCGGCTCAGGCGCTGTGTACAGCTCGTCGAAATGCACCGCCCGCGCCGTTTCCGGAAGGCGCAGCGCCAGCGTGCGGATCTCCTCCTGGATTTCATCAAGCCGCGCCTCCACCCCGTCCAGCCGCGACTTCACACCGATTACGCTGAACGGCACCAGCAGGAAGGCCAGCAGCCAGAGCAGGGTCGGCACCAGCAGGACGAGCGGCACCCACCAGGGTAGCCAGAGGGGCAGGTTGAAGGGCAGCGTCATAGATAAAGCGTAGCACCCTGCATCCGCAACGATCCATCCATGCCCGGCCTGTGGGTGGATTTCGTCCCTTGCTCGTGCCAAAGCCTGCGGCATCGCTTGCCAGGATGCCCGCATGATTCTGCTGATTCCCGGACCTGTGACTACACGCCCTGAGGTGCGGGCCGCACTCGACTGTGACCTCGCGCCCTGGGACAACGACTTCCGACCGTTCTACAGCTCGATCCGCCAGCGCGTACTGCGCATTGCCGGCGGCCGCGACGGCGAGCACGCCACACTGCCGCTGCAAGGCTGCGGGCATTTCATCACCGAGGCGGCGATCAGGACTTTCGTCCCACCGGGCAAGAAGCTGCTGATCCCGAATACCGGCGCCTATGCCGAGCGAATGACCCGACTTGCGCGCGAGGCCGGGCGCGTGCCGGTGCCGCTGGCGGTTTCGCCCGCGGCGCGGACCGAGCCCGCTGCCGTCGCGGCGGCACTCGAGGCCGATCCGGAGATCGGTCATGTCGGCATGGTGTACAGCGAGACCGGCAGCGGAGTCGTGCACGACGTACCCGCCATCTCCGCCGCGGTCCGTGCCGCTGGACGGCGGGTTATCGTCGATGCGGTCTCCGCCTTTGGGCCCTGCCCGCTCGACATCGCCGCCCACCCGGAGATCGATGCGGTTGTGTTCACCTCCAATAAGTGCCTGGAGGGTGTGCCCGGGATGGCCTTTGCGGTGTGCCCGATCGAACGGCTGATCGCCTGCACCGGGAATGCGGGAAGCTGGTCGCTCGACCTTGCCGACATCTACCACCACGCGCTGCGGCACGGCTGGGGCAGCTTCCGCTTCACACCGCCCGCCCAGGTGCTGAATGCGTTCAGCACCGCGCTTGACCTCTACGATGCCGAGGGCGGTCAGCCGGCGCGGCTTGCCCGATATACCGCGAACATGCGCGTGCTCTACGATGGCGTGCGTACGCTTGGGCTCATGCCTTACCTGTCGCCGGAGGTGCAGGGGCCGATCATTGTCAATGTCCATGCGCCGGATGATCCGCGCTGGGACTTGCAGGGTTTCGTCGATGCGCTGAAGCGACGTGGCTTCCTGATCAGCAATTTCTACAACACCGAGACTCCCAGCTTCCGCGTCGGCTGCATCGGCGCGATCACGCCCGAGGACATGCGCCGCTTCGTTGTTGCGGTGGGCGAGGTGTTGGCTGAGCTCAAGATCAGCCAGCGCCGGGCCGCATGAGCGGGGCAGTCCAAGGGGTACAGGGGGCGAGAGGGCATCGGTGAGCACGGACCTCGAAATCGCCCGTGCCACCACGCTGAGCCCGATCGCCGACATCGCCGGCCTGTTCGGCATCCCGCCCGATGCGCTAGAGCCCTATGGGCAATTCAAGGCAAAGATCGGGTTCGATTTCATCCGCTCCGTCGAGGATCGTCCGGACGGCGCGCTGGTGATGGTGACGGGGATCAACCCCACGCCGGCGGGCGAGGGCAAGACCACGACGACGATCGGCCTCGCCGACGCGCTCAACCGGATCGGCACACGCACGGCGATCTGCTTGCGCGAGCCTAGCCTCGGCCCGAGCTTCGGCCAAAAAGGCGGCGCCGCCGGCGGCGGCCGGGCACAGGTCGCACCGATGGAGGAAATCAACCTCCACTTCACTGGCGACATCCATGCCATCACCGCAGCGAACAACCTGCTCGCTGCGATGATCGACAATCACATTTATTGGGGTAACGCGCTCGGGATCGATGTCCGTCGCGTCTCCTGGCGGCGCGCGCTGGACGTCAACGATCGGGCGCTGCGCAGCATCGTTAACGGGCTTGGCGGCGTGGCGAACGGTGCGCCGCGAGAGGACGGTTTCGACATCACCGCTGCCTCCGAGGTGATGGCGGTGTTCAGCCTCGCGCGCGACTTGACTGACCTGCAGTCACGGCTCGGCCGGATGATCGTGGCAGAGACCCGCGACGGTCGCCCGATCACCGCGCGTGACTTGAAGGCGGACGGGGCCATGGCGGCGTTGCTGCGCGACGCCTTGCAACCCAACCTGGTACAGTCGCTCGAGGGTTCGCCGGCGCTGGTGCATGGTGGTCCGTTCGCCAATATCGCGCACGGCTGCAACTCGGTGATGGCAACGCGGCTTGCGCTGAAGCTCGCGGAGGTGACGGTCACGGAGGTCGGGTTTGGCGCTGACTTGGGTGCCGAGAAATTCCTGGACATCAAGTGCCGCGCCGCTGGACTGAAACCTGCGGGCGCTGTCGTGGTTGCCACCATACGCGCGCTGAAGATGCATGGCGGGGTGGCGCGCAGCGATCTGGCGCGAGCGGACACCGCCGCTGTTGCGCGTGGCGTGGTCAATTTGGTCCGTCACGCGGAGAACTTGGGCAAGTTTGGACTGCCGGCAGTCGTCGCGCTGAATCATTTCAACACTGACACCGAAGCCGAGTTCGCCGTCGTGCAGGACGCCATGGCGGCGCTCGATGTTCCGGTTGTGCTATGTCGGCATTGGGCTGAGGGGGGCGCCGGCGCCGAGGACCTTGCCCGGGCGGTGCTGGAGATGATCCGGCGCGCTGAGGCGCGATATGCGCCGCTCTACCCGAATACGCTGCCGCTGACCGAGAAGATCCGCACCATTGCTCGCGAGATCTACCGTGCCGCGGATATTGCGTTGGCCCCGACTGCGGCGCGCCGACTGGAGCGGTTCGAGGCAGCGGGATGCGCCGAACTGCCGGTCTGCATCGCTAAGACGCAGTATAGTTTCAGCGCGGATTCCACGCTGGTGGGCGCCCCCGAGGGACACATCCTGCCGGTTCGCGAGGTGCGCCTGTCGGCCGGCGCTGGCTTCGTGGTCGCGATCTGCGGCGACATCATGACCATGCCCGGCCTGCCGCGGGTGCCGGCCGCAGAGACAATCCGGCTGGACGAGAACGGGCTGATCGAGGGGTTGTTCTGAAACGATGCGGAAACGGGGCGCTCAGTGCGAGCGCCCCGTTTCCGCCGACCGGGCTGGCTTGCGGCGGGCGATGCCGAGCCCGATCAGTCCGACCCCGAGCAATGTTATCGTTGCGGGCTCGGGTACGGCCGTCTTGCCGTAGGCAACATTGTCGAACTCGAAGGAGTATTGCGAACTCGATGCCACGACCTTGTTGAAGGGTTCGGTAGAGGTGATGTTGACGTAATAGGTGCCGTCGATCCCCTGATCGCCGTTGGCATTGGCGGTCACCAAGCTGCCGGTAATGCTGCCGACCAGCGTCGCGCCATTGTACAAGCTGAGTGTGTTATAGGCGTCCACCGAGCCCCAGAGCAGGCCGAGATAGTTCGTGCGGCCAGGCAGGCCCAGGGTGACGCTGCCGAGCCCGGTGGTGAGATAGGTGGTGGTGTCGGCACCATTCGACGAATCTCCAAACAGAGCGCCATTATCGTTCGATAGATACGGCGCGGCATATTTGCCACCGAGCGAATCCTGCACAGCCTCGCCATCCGGGGTGAAGCTGACAGTCACGCCACCGCTGGTGCCACCGACGCTGCCCAAGTGAAGGTTGTCGAAATTGACGTAGTTGACTCCCGTCGGCGCTCCGCCGATCGCTGCGCTGACGTCCAGCGTCGCCCGTGCCGGCATTGAGCCGACAGCAAGCGCGGCGCAACAAGCGCCCAGGCCAGCAGCAATAGAGCGAAACATACCCGGGCCTTATTTAAATCGTCGGCAGACGCAAATTGAGACAATACCGGGAGCGATGCAACCAAAAACTGAAACCATAGCAAAATATTGCGGCTGTATTCCTTGCAAATGTATTCGATGCGCAGCGCGAGGCCGCGCCGCGGTCGACGGTTCTTTGCTTTCTGCTCGGTCCATCCCTTGATCGTCTGAATCGCTCTCTCGTGCATCAGCCGCAGGTGTGGGTCATCACTAAACTCAAACTCGATTGCAGTTATGTACGCCTGCAAGATGGCTGCGTGGCGCGCCGGTATTGCGAGCAGCCGGGCTCATCGAACAATACACCTGCAACACGGCCGAACTCGCTGCTATCGTCTTCCCGGACGAGGCCTCGTGCAAAATCGCGGAGGCAGCCCGATGAAGCTCCGTCGGGACTCCGCGCACGCTTTATGACTGACGGCCTGAAGCGGGAGACAATAGAATGCGCATATTGGTGATCGGATCGGGCGGGCGGGAGCACGCGCTCTGCTGGGCGATTGCCGCCAGCCCGCTGCTGACGAAGCTGTGGTGCGCTCCCGGCAATCCGGGCATAGCCGCCGAAGCCGAATGCGTGCCGATCGTGGCGACCGACATCGCCGGACTGGTCGCATTCGCGCGGGAGCATGCCGTCGATCTCGTGGTGCCGGGTCCCGAGCAGCCGCTCGTCGCCGGACTGGCCGATGCGATGGCCGTTGCAGGGATCGCGTGCTGCGGACCGAGCGCCGCAGCCGCCGCACTGGAGGGCAGCAAAAGCTTCGCCAAGGAGGTCTGCGACGCCGCCGGGATCCCCACTCCCCGCTGGGAACGGTTTGACGATCCGCAGGCAGCGCGAGCCTTCATACGCCGCCGCGGTGCCCCGATCGTCGTGAAGGCGGACGGCTTGGCCGCCGGCAAAGGTGTGGTCGTAGCGCCGACCGAGGCGCTCGCGCTGGCTGCGATTGAGCGGATGATGGCAGAGCGTGTCTTCGGCGCCGCCGGCGCCTCGATCGTCATCGAGGAGTGTTTGACCGGCGAAGAGTTGTCCTTCTTCGCTCTGTGCGACGGCACCCACGCGCTGCCGCTGGCCTCGGCGCAGGACTACAAGCGAGTCGGCGAGGGCGATACCGGCCCGAACACCGGCGGCATGGGCGCGATCTCGCCGGCGCCGTCCGTGACACCGGCGCTGCAACAGGCGGTGATGGACCGGATCATCCGCCCGGCGCTGATCGAGTTGGAGCGGCGAGGCTCGCCGTACCGTGGCGTCCTGTATGCGGGACTAATGCTCACCGAGGCCGGCCCGAAAGTTATCGAGTTCAACGTCCGCTTCGGCGATCCGGAATGCCAGGCGCTGCTGCTGCGGCTGAAATCGGACTTGCTACCGGCGCTGGTGGCGGCCTGCGATGGCGAACTCGGCCAGTTCGATTTGCGCTGGCATGAGCGTGCGTCGATCGCGGTGGTGATGGCCGCACGCGGCTATCCGGAGGCGCCCCATCGCGGCGGTGAGATACGCGGCATCGAGCGGGCCAGCGCACTCCCGGGGGTGCAAATCTTTCATGCCGGTACAGAAATAGACACGGCCGGATGCTTGCGAGCCGCTGGCGGCCGAGTGCTAACCATATGCGCGACCGGCACCGGGCTGCGTTTGGCGCGCGACGCCGCCTATGCTGCGGTCGATGCGATCACTTGGCCGGATGGGTTCTTCCGCCGAGATATCGGCTTGCGCGCGTTGGCTTCTCAGTGAGCCGGGACGGTCTAGTACGGTGGTTCCACTGTCAGGACGTGTCGCGCGGGCTGGCAGAGTGGCGGAGCGCGCACTCCCCTGTCCTGCGGTGAAAGCGGCGTGCAGGGATCCTCGACCGTCAAATATTGCCATCCGCCAGCATTGTTCAGCAGGTGCGCCAGTGGCGGTCCAAGTGAAGACCTTATTAATCATTCATTAGGCAAGTTCGCTCGGCGGCGGCTGCAGAGCGTAACATCGGTTGATAGCCTTACAGGACAGGCTAAGTGATGGATGGGGGAGCGGGCCGCCCGAAGTCGCATCGGACGGCCCGTTCGCTATCCCGCGTCAGCGACGGCCGGAATGGCTATGCTCGCCACCCTTGCGGCCAGCTTCCGCAGCACGCTCAGGATCTTTGTCGAAGCTACCTCCGCTATGCTGGCCGCCGACGCGGCCAGCTTCCGACGCCTTCTCTCGATCCTGTGCGAAATTGCCGGGATTGTTCGCAGCGCCACCGCCACCGTGACTGTGCTCGCCGCCCTTGCGCCCGGCTTCCGCAGCACGCTCACGATCCTTGTCGAAGCTCCCGCCGCTGTGCTGCCCGCCGACTTGGCCCGCTCGCGAAGCCTTCTCTCGATCCTCGGCGAAGTTGCCAGGATTGCCTGTATGTCGTTCGGCCATTGGTTTCTCCATCATGCCGTGTGTCGTAAGCGTTAGGTCTGACCACGTGGTCCCGCTCTTAACGACTGGGGTTGCGCCAGGTTGCCGAACTTGGTGCGAGCGCAATGACAACGAGTGTGCCCTGCGCGGTGGCGCTTGATACGAGACGCGAAACATTGCGCGAGCACCCGGAGCGTGTTTCTTGCTCCTCTGAAGGGGCCGCGAGATCGAGCCTCAGCACCTGGATGAGCGCCAGCGAACTGATCAGCAGATTGTGACCGTTCTCGTTTCCGTGGAGGGCCACATCATAGTCAGTCGAAAGCTGACGCTGCCCGTAGCTTTTCTAGCGCTGAGCCGAGAAGAAACTCCGTAGCAACACGGCCGCCTCCTGCTCGCGCACGCCGCCCACGACCTCCGGGCGATGATGGCACGAAGCCGCATCGAACACCCGGGCGCCATGCTCCACTCCACCGCCCTTCGGATCATAGGCACCGAATACGAGCCGGCGGATCCGGAAGAAGCTCGCCGCCTGGGCGCACATCGGGCAGGGCTCCAGCGTTACGAACAGGTCGCAGTCGGGCAGCCGCGTCTCGCCCCTGAGCGCCGCGGCAGCGCGCATTGCGAGTAGCTCGGCGTGCGCCGTGGCGTCGTGGCGGGCTTCGATCTCGTTGCCGGTCCGTGCCAATATCGCGCCGTCCGTTCCGACCACCACGGCGCCCACCGGCACTTCTCCGCGGGCGCCGGCCCGCCTCGCCTCTTCCAGCGCGATCTCCATCGGCGACATGCGGCCTTCTTGCCCGGCGCGGCGCGCGCGGTCTAGCAACAGCCTATGAACAGATCAGCCCGCCCGATGATTGGCGTTACCCTGGATTCGGAGCGGCCGGGCGGCTACTCGAAATATCCGTGGTACGCGCTGCGGCAGAACTATGCCGAGGCGATCGTCGCCGCTGGCGGGCTGCCCATCGCGCTGCCGCACGACCCTGCGCTGGCCGCCGAATATCTCGACCGGATCGATGCGCTGGTGGTCACCGGGGGGGCGTTCGACGTGGACCCATCGCTCTATGGCGACACCGACCGGCACGCCACCGTCACGTTGAAGCAGGCGCGCACTGCGGCCGAGGTGGCGCTGACCAACGGCGCCATCACCCGCGACATGCCGGTGCTGGGAATCTGCGGCGGCGAGCAGCTTCTCGCGGTGGCGCTCGGCGGCACGCTGATCCAGCACATCCCCGACGCGGTTCCGGACGCGCTGGAGCACGAGCAGCGGAACCCACGCCACGAGGCGGGCCACGCCGTTGCGATCCACCCCGGCACGTTGCTGCACCGGATCGTCGGCGTGGCAGAGATGCGGGTGAATTCATCCCACCATCAGGCTGTGCTGCATCCGGGAGCACACGCCGTGGTCAACGCGGTGGCCTCGGATTGCGTCATCGAGGGCATCGAGGATACGCGATACCGCTTCTGCCTCGGCGTGCAGTGGCATCCAGAGTTCTTCATCGACCCGGGCGATCGCCGGATCTTCGACGCGCTGATCGCCGCCTGTGCCCGGTGAACAAGGCGAGCGGATCGCGAAATGGCTGGCCCGCGCGGGCTGCGCCAGCCGCCGCGACGCCGAGCGGCTGATTGCGGAGGGCCGGGTGCGGCTGAACAACGCGCCGGTGACCCATCCGGCAACCTTCGTCGCGCCCGGCGATCTGGTGCAGGTGGACGGGGCGGTCATCGATTCGCCGGAACGGACCCGCCTCTGGCGCTATCACAAGCCGCCCGGGCTGGTCACCACGCATCGCGACCCGCAGGGGCGGCCGACAGTATTCGAGAAACTTCCCGCGGGTCTCCCGCGCGTCGTCAGCGTCGGCCGGCTGGACCTGACCAGTGAGGGGCTGCTGCTGCTCACCAATGACGGCGCGCTGGCGCGAAGGCTGGAATTGCCAGCCACCGGCTGGTTGCGCCGCTATCGCGTGCGGGTGCACGGCAACGTTGACCAGTGCGCGCTGGCAGCGTTAGCGCGCGGGGTGACGATCGATGGCGTGCGCTACGGTCCGATCGATGCCGGACTGGATTCCCGCCGGGGCGAAAACGCGTGGCTTGCCGTGAGCCTGCGGGAAGGGCGCAACCGCGAGGTGCGGCGTGTGATGGCGCATCTTGAATTGTCGGTGACGCGGCTGATCCGGATCGCGTACGGACCATTCCAGCTCGGCGCGCTGCCGCGCGGTGCGGTCGAGGAAGTGCCGGCGCGCGTGTTGCGCGATCAGTTGCCGCGGAATCAATGATGGCGATCTGGACTCATCTGATTTCAGACCCGGGCAGTCTCAGGCTGCGCTGTGGGCTGCTCGATCGTAATAACTGGTTTCATTGCCAATAGAGTAAGTTCGTCCAGATGGCAGGCGATGACATGTCGGGGCGCGAACTCCCGCTTTGGCGGAGCCATGGTGTCGCAGAGGCCCTTCATCATATAAAGACAGCGAGTCGAGAACGGGCAGCCCTTCGGCGGGTTCAAAGGCGACGGCAGCTCGCCCTGCAGCACGATCTTGCGTTTCTTCACGCTGGTATCAGCAATCGGCACCGCCGACAGCAGAGCCTCGGTATAGGGATGATAGGGCGGTGAGAAGATTTGCTCCGTGGTGCCCTTTTCCATGATCTGACCGAGATACATCACCACGATCCGATCGGCGAGATAGCGCACGACCGACAGATCATGGCTGATGAACAGTAGCGTCGTCCTGTTGTCCCGCTGGATATCCATCAGCAGTCCGGTGACTGCTGCCTGCACCGACACGTCGAGCGCAGACACGGGTTCGTCGGCGATGACGATCTTCGGATCGCCGGCAAAAGCGCGGGCGATGCCGATGCGCTGCTTCTGTCCACCCGACAACTGGCGTGGCCGGCGTACGGCAAATTCGCGCGGCAACTTGACGATGTCGAGCAACTGGTTGAGCCGTTCCTGCACCTTTGCCGGCTCCCGCTCGACCCCGAATTTCCTGATCACGCGGGTGATCTGCGCGCCCACTGTATGACTCGGGTTGAGCGTGTCGAACGGGTTTTGGAAGATCATCTGCAGGCGCGAGATGGTGTTATCATCGCGCCGCTCCGCCGGCAGGTTGGCGAGATCGAGGTCGCCGAGCTCGACCTTGCCGCTGGTCGCATCCTCGAGCCCCATCAGCACTTTCGCGAACGTGGACTTGCCGCAGCCGGATTCGCCGACAATGGCGATGGTCTCGGCCTCATGCGCACGAAAGGTGATCTTCTCGTTTGCCTTGACGGTCTTCTTCGTCCGGATCAGCAGAGCGCCGCTTTCTATTGTGTAGTGTTTGCTGAGCTCGTCCACACGAAGCACAATGTCGCCGGGTTTGACCGGCTCGCGCTCGATAGGCCTCGGCTTGGCAGTCTCCCAGTCGATCTCGCGGAAGCGCACGCACCGCACGCTGTGGGCCGACTCCGGTGCCACTGCCTCCATCGGCAAAGGCCGCCGATCGCATCGTCCGGCAGCAAAATAATCGCAGCGCGGGCCGAAGTAGCAACCGATTGGCCGCGCATGCGGCAGCGGTAATTGCCCGCGGATGGCGACCAACGGACGCGCGTTTTTATCGGCGCCGGGCAGCGGGATCGAGTTGAACAGGCCCCGCGTGTATGGATGCCGCATGTTGTCGAAGACGCTACGAATGTCGCCGGCCTCCACTGCCTCGCCGGAGTACATAACGGTAAGGCGGCTACAGGTCTCGAGAATGAGGCCGAGATTATGCGAGATGTAGATTAGTGAGGTCCCGAACGTTGCCGAGATTTCCTTGATTAGCTCGACGATACCCGCCTCGACCGTGACATCCAGAGCAGTCGTCGGCTCGTCGAGCAGCAGCAGCTTCGGCTTTGACAGAAGGGCCATCGCGATGACGACACGCTGCTGCTGGCCACCGGAGATCTGGTGCGGGTAGGAGTTCATGATACGTCGCGGGTCGGGCAACCGCACTTGCGCGAGTATCGTCTCGGCGCGCTCGAACGCCTGATTGTGCGAGATGCCGTCGTGGTACAGCGGCACCTCGATGAGTTGCTCGGCGATTTTCATCGATGGATTGAGCGAGGCCATCGGCTCCTGATAGACCATCGCGATCTTCGATCCGCGGATGCGGCGCAGTTCTTCCTGCGTCATGGTGCGCATGTCGCGCCCTTCGAACAGGATCTCGCCGCCGACGATGGCGCCGTTCCGCCCCATGTAATTCATAATGGCGAGTGCCACAGTCGATTTGCCGCAGCCGGATTCGCCGACGATCCCATGTGCCTCGCCGGGCATAAGCCGGAGGTTGAAATCGACCACGGCGGGAACCTCGCCGGCCCGCGTGTAATAGGAGACCGAGAGATTGCGGCACTCGAGAACGGGGGTCTCTGCGGTCACTGCGTTGGCTCCCCGATTAATCCCTGAGGCTCATCTCGCGGAGGCCGTCGGCCATCAGGTTGAAGCCGAGAATCAGGGTCGAGACCGAAAGCGCCGGAATCAGCAACATGTAAGAGAACTTGAACAACATGGCGACTTTGGCCAATTCCTTGATCATGAGCCCCCAATCGGGATCGGGCGGCTGCAGACCGAGGCCAAGGAAGGTCAGCGTGGTGATCGCCACCGTGGTGTAGCCGAGCCTCAGGCAGGCATCGACGATGATCGGTCCGCGCGCGTTCGGCAGCAGCTCATAGAGCATGATGCGGAGCGGATGCTCGCCGCGGGTCTGCGCCGCGAAGATATAGTCGCGGCTTTTGGTGTCGAGCGTCAAGCCGCGCACCAGGCGCATGATCGCCGGGGCCGAGGCGAATGTCACGGCGATGACGATGTTGAATCCGCTCGATCCCAGATAGTTCAGGATCAGGATGAACAGCACCATCACCGGGAATGACAGCAGGACGTTCGAGACGAACGAAATCGCCTGATCCCACCAGCCGCTGAGATAGCCGGCCACCAACCCGAACATGGACCCGACGACATAGGCGGCCAGGGTGGCGGTCACGCCCCATACCAGGACGCGCTGGCAGCCCCACAGCACGCGGGAGAGCATGTCGCGGCCCTTGAAATCGGCGCCGAGCAGGAAGTAATGGCCATGTCTTATTGTGCCAGGCAGGGCAAACGGCGCAATCGGCTTGTCCGGATCGACCAGTGGCAGGAACGGCACCGTCACCGCCACCACCAGCCAGAAGAAGACTAGCGTGACGCCGATCACCGCGATCGGCGACTCCCGCCACGATATGACAGCGAGAGCGTAGAGCAGCAGCGTCGCCGGAATTGCCGGTGCGAGCACGTAGTCTCGGAGCGGATCGCCGAGATACCCGCCGAACATCACGAAGATGGTCAGCGGCACCCACATCAGCAGGATCAGGGCTAGCGACACCCGTGGCTGCCGCAGCCGCGTCAGCAGCGGCGCGGAACGCGGTGCAGCCGCCGGCGGAACGGATGGCGGTGCAGCTACGGCTTCAATAGTCGCCATCGGTCCTTCCCTATCTGAAGCGGATTCGTGGGTTCAAGAACGTATAGCCGACGTCCGAGATGATCTGCGACAACACCGCGACGAACACCGCGACCAGGGTTGCTGCCTGGATCACGTAGATGTCGCCAAACAAAGCGGCATCCAGCAGCATCTTACCGAAACCGGAATACTGGAAGAACACCTCGACCACGACAACGCCGGAAAGGATCCAGTTGAGCTGCAAAGCGATAATGGTAAAGGGAGCAATCAGCGCGTTGCGCAGCGCGTGGCGCAGGATCACGCGTCTATGCGGCAAGCCTTTCAGCACCGCGGTGCGGATGTATTGCGATGTCATCACCTCGGCCATCGACGCCCGCGTCATGCGTGCAACATAGCCGAAGTCATATAGCACCAGCGTCAGCACCGGCAGGACAAGCTGGCGCCAGTCCCAGCCATCGACCATGGCGGAATTGGCCGGAACCCAGCGCAATCCCAGAGCAAAGATCACCGTCAGGATGATGGCAGTCGCGATTTCCGGCAGCGAGGTGGTCAGCACCGCAATGAACGAGACGGCACGATCGCGAACCGCCCCCTCCTTCATCCCGGCGATGACGCCGAGCGTCAGCGACAGTGGGATCATCAGGGCAAAGACGCACAACGCCAGGATCCCCGTATTGGCGAGGCGCTCCCCAAGAAGCTGAGTGACGGGTTCGTTCGTTTGGAAGGATTTCCCGAGGTCGCCGCGCATAATGCCGCCTACCCATTTGAGGTAGCGTTCATAGAACGGAACGTTCAGGCCCTTCTTGTCGAGCCAGGCATGATAATCCTGATCGGATAGCGCGGAGACGGCAAAGCCGCCAAGCTCGGCGACCGCGATCTGCTTCTTGAACTTGTCGCTGTCGAAAATGCCGAAGATGACGAGCGACACCACCGCCATGATGAGCAGCATCTGCAGCAAGCGACTGCCGATCAGCTTGAGCATGGCGCGGCCTTACGCAGCGATCCGGAGCTTGTCGGCTGGCCCGGTATGCCTTCGCCGGGCCAGCCATCAGAGCGCATCAGGCTTTCCAGACCTTGTTGAACTGATGGTACTGGGTCGGATGACCCTCGTAGCCGTGCACGTTCTTTCCGACGATCGTATAGATCGGCCGGAACAGCGGCATGATCATCACCGCATCATCCTGCAGTATCTGCGCCGCCTTCATCAGCTTAGGCTTTCGCTCCTCGACATCCAGCGTCGCCTCGGCGGCATCCAGCGCTTTGTCGAATTCCGGGTTGGCATAGTGGCTCTCGTTCCACGGCACGCCAGTCCGGTAGGCCAGCGACATCGCCATGGTGCCGAGCGGACGGTGCGTCCAGGCGGTGATCCCGAACGGCGTCTTGGTCCAGACCTCCCAGTATTTGGCCGGCGGCATGACGTTGATCTTGAGCGTGATGCCGGCATCCTTCATCTGATCGCGCATAGCCTCAGCGGCGGTCTGGTGCCAGGGGCCATCGGTGTTGCCGACATCGATAGTGACCGTCAGGCCGCTCTCGAAACCGGCTTCCTTGAGAAGCTGCTTTGCCGCCGGGATATCACGCTTCAGCGGCGGCAGCAGCGGCGCGTAGTCTGGATGCACGGGCGCCACATGGTGGTTCTGGCCGATATCGCCCCCAGTCGTATAGATCAGGTTCTTAACGACGCCGTTATCCACGGATTTGACAATCGCCTCGCGTACCCGCTTGTCCGAGAACGGTTTCTGGTCCACCTGCATGCGGCAGGCGACCGTTTGCGCAGTCCGCGCAATGCTGATGTTACCATCTAGAGATTTGGCGAGATCAATCTGTTCAACTGTAAACTCATAGACGCCGTCCACGTCCCCGGATGCGAAGGCGGAAAGCTGATTGTCGCCATCAAAGTTGTAATAGTGGATCTCCTCCAGATAAACCTTGCCACCCCAGTAGTTGAAATCCCTGCCGTCCTTCATCTTCGTGACGCGTTTCAGGATACACCTGTCGCCGACCTTGAGCTCAGCCAGCGCGAACGGGCCGGTGCCGATCATGTTGTCGGACAGTGGCGGCTTGAATGAGGGATGCACGATCGCCGTCGGATAGTTGTAGAAGTCTTCGGGCGCCGACAGCACCGGCTTTCTCAGGTTCAGCCTAATCGTATGCTTGTCTACGACCTCGACCGCTCCCTTAATCATGCGCTTGACCGGCGCGCCTTTGGCGTCCTTTTCTGGAGTCTCCTCTATCAGCGCCGAAAACACGGAAAGGCCGACGTTGGATGACGCGGTCTTGGGATCCAGCCACCGCTCGACGTTCCAGGCGATGTGGTCGGCCGTCAGCTCCTCGCCATTGTGCCACATCACGCCCTGGCGCAGACTGAAGGTCCAGGTCTTCAGGTCCTCCGACGCGGTCCAGCTTTCCGCCAGCATTGGGCGGGTCGCGTTGTCGGGGCCGGTCATCGCCAGATATTCCAGGGTGTGGCGCGTCTGGTTAGACATCGGCACCCAGGAATAGGTCGCCGGATCCTCCATCTTCTGGACCTGCATGGCGATCTTGAGGATGCCGCCCATCTTGGCGTTGGGGTCGTCCGGAGGGAACGGCATCGTGGAGGCGGCGAACGCGGGGGCGGGAAGGCCGACCAGGGCATAGGCCGATGCCGCCGAGGTGCCCAGCAGCGCGGCGACGCGAATGAACTCGCGCCGATCCATGCGCCCGGCCCTCAACAAAGCAAAGGCCTCATGGACTTTCGGGTGATCGGACTTCGTGAGCTTCCTTGATGGCATGATCAACACCTCCTCTGTGGAGTTTATTTTGCCGCGCGCCAGCCCGCGCGGAACTTGAGAACCAAGTTATTGGCAGGCTACGCCTGGGCTATGGACGACGCAAGATCGTTCCTCGTGGTAAACTCGCCGACCGTATCAGCAAGGGGGAGTGGCGCGCCCCTACCCGAAGGCGCCAATCTCGTGCGAAACCGCCGTCGCGATCTCGCGCACCATCTCGAACAGCGCTTGCATTGGCGCAAAGATTTCGGCGTGCTCGCGGACATAGGAGCCCACCGACCGCGGCGCCGGCGGCTCGCCGTAATCGTACTCCGCCGAGGCATCGGGTGCCGCGGGAAATATCTCGCCGAGCAGGCGTAACGCAGCCGGAACATCGAGATGCAGCAGCGCGGCCTCCAGCCCCTGGCGCGTCACCCCGTGCCGCGGCGAGAAGTCCGGAATCTCGGTCGCCAGCAACCAGATGCGCTGAATCAGCGCCAGACGCAGGGCGTGCAACAGCACCTCTCGCGCCGCCATGTGCGGACGATCGGGCCAGGCGGCCTGCAAGGCGAGGTGATCGGCCTGCACGCGACGAAACATCGCCTGCACTGCCGCCCAGAGATCGAGCCTCTCCAGCCCGCGCGCCATGGCAATCAGCGCATCGCGCCGACCGGGGCGATGCGTGTGCGCGGCGCGATCGAGCCAGGTGCCGGGATCGAGCATGCTCATGACGGCGCGCAGCACGTCCAGGCTGGAATGGGCCAGAGCGTGCTGTGCAAGCTCCAGCGCACGATGGAAGCGTCGGCTGTTGCGCCACATCTCGGCAAACGTCTCGGGGTGGCGTGAAGCGGCGGCCCCTATCCCCTGCAGCGTGTTCGCGCACCACCCAAGCTGCTGCAGGATCGCGTTGTTCGGGATCGCGCGCAGCTCGCGCGGATGGCGGATCGCCACCGTTCGCCCCATCCCCTCCACTTGGCGTGCCGGCGGACGTGAGCCGGTACGGTCGATCAGCGCCGGCCCGAAGGCACCGAGCAGTGCCGCATAGCCCGGGTCCTCCACCAGTGCCTGCATACTCGTCCTGACGGTCGCGAAGAAGTCAGCAACAAAGTCGGGATCGGCATAGATCGGGTCCTCGATCGGTCCCGCCGCCGGATGGAAAGCGTGCTCGGCGATCCGCGCCACGCTGGCCAACGCAAGCTCGGGCGTGGCGAACAACAGATACCCGTCGCCGCCCTGGAAGGCGCTTTCCTCGCGCACCGGCAGGTTGGCGCGCCCCAATGCCTGGCGGCTCGCGGTCGGCGAGAGATATTTCAGCCGGTCGGCGAACGAGCCGGGATGTGCGCCGCGGCCGATGCTCTCGCCATGCGTGTCGAACAGCACCACTTCGATGCCGGTGACGCCGAAGCGCGCCAGCGTCTCGGCGATCTTGAAGCGCAGCCGCTCGATCAGATGGCTGGCCGCAGTCTGGCCGATGTAGCGGCCGGAGTCGGAATACCCGAACTGTAACGCGAGCCGGCCCGTTGTCTTGAGATAGGCGCGCCAGTGCGGGCTGCGCAGCGCCTCTTCCAGCACCCGCGCGCCGTTCTCCAGGGCCTCGGCGGTTTCGAACAGCGGACTGATCTCGACATGCTGCTCCACGCCGAACAGTCGCGCGAGCCAAAGCGCCGCAAGCAGCGTGTAGCCGCTCTCCGTCTCGGCGATCAGGAACCGTACGGGCATGGAGCCATCGACGTGCTTCACGATCTGCGCGATAAGCATCATCAGCCGCGCCGCCGAGGCCTGCTCGGCAATCAACCCGCCGAAATCGACCGGCACGGCCGAGACCGTGTCCAACGCACCATTGATTGCGCCGAGCAGTGCACGGCGATGCGACGGGTCCTCGGGCGCGTCGGTGAAGCCAAGGCGCTGTCGCACGGCGTTATGAACCTGTGCCGCATTCAACCGAACATGGGTGTGCGCGAGCGCAAGCCCGTGCGATTCGAGCCCCGCGCGCGCCACACAGAGTGCGAGTTTCTCTTCCTCGTTCGCGATCGTGATCGCGTCGCCGAACAGGCCGAGAAGCGGTTGCGGCGTGGTCAGTGCACCGTCGTGCTCATGCGCCAACATCCGGGCGAAGGACGCGACGTCAGCCGGATCGGCGCCGTCACGACAGGCCGCCTCCTGCCCACGGACGGCGGCGCCCGCTGCTTCGGTCCGCGCCAGCAGCTTGTGCCCCGCCGCCAGAGGCGCGAGTTGGCGGGACAGCCGTTCAAGCTGGAGCAGCTTCATGCGAAGCCGCAACCGCAGCATGTCGGACCATGAAATGTCGGTGCGCCCGTCCGTGTCGTACCCCGCCCAACTTGCGAGAATGACCGGACGAGGCGCGAGATCGGTCCAGCGGTCCGGCCACGTGGTGCGCGCGCAGGCAAACAGCGCCGCATTGAGCCGGTCGAGCGCGTCGCGTCCATTCGCGATCGCGATCGCAGCGCGCTCGAATTCCTCTGTTAGCGTGATCGGACCAGGCCTGTGGCTTGCCAGGCTCGCCGGAGACGGGTTGCCGGACGCAGCAGAAGCCAGTGCCGCGTAGGCTTCAGCTGACAACGCAAAGGTCGGGTGAGCGGTGAACACTGCGGCGTAGCGTGCCCGCTCCACCCGAGTACGATACTGCGCCCAGGGAACGGGACTGTCGGAGGGATCAGGCCGCAGCACGTTTTGGGCAACGGCAGCAAGCGCGGCTTCGTTGGCCATCGCATCGGTGCCACCGACATAGGCGGCAAGGCGCCGCGCACGATCGGCGAATGCTTCGTCACGCACCCGGCAGACGATTTCTGCGATGGCTGCCGCGTCGAGCTGGCCCTCGTCCATCAGGCGGCTGATCGCCAGCGCCACGGACATCACCGGGTTGCCGAACGGGTCGTCGCGTCCCTGCGCCAGGCGTTGGGCGACAAGGTTCAGAAGGACGTCCGTGCTGGTCGCGGGAATGGCGTCCATGAGGCGTCATGATGCAATGCAGCATCGGGGAACGCCACCCCCGACGCACCTATTCGGGGCTGTCGGTGAGTGGCCGCGGCAGCGTGAGGCACAGGGGGTGGATGAGATAGTAGTGGGTGTCGGCTGGAAGCTGGTCGGCGAGGTTGAGTTGCATCGATGTGGCCCTAGCGGGGGCACCCCTTCACCAGAGCTAAAGGCGGGCAGTCGGATGAACGGCACGGGCGCATCTCAATAGACGCCACGTCCAGAAATTAGCCCCCTTACCAACCGTACCAGTAGTAGGGCCATCCCCAATAATAGTAGGGCCATCCCCACCAGCCCCAGCCATAGCGGCCATAGCCGTAGCCATAGCGGCCATAGCCGTAGCCGCGTCCATAGCCGTAGCCGTAGCCACGGCCGTAGCCGTACCCACGGCCATAGCCCTAGCCGCGTCCATAGCCATAACCGCCTCCGTAGCCATAGCCGCGCCCATAGCCGTAACCGCCATAGCCGTGGCCGTAGCCTCCGTACCCGCCGCCACCCCCGCGCGCGAGCGCCGGGCTGGTGAACACCAGAACCACGAGCAAGCCCATCACAGGGCGCAAACGTGCAAGTTTTCTCATCGACGGCCCCCTCCCTAGCCGACGCTTTTTCGCAAATGTTCCATTTGGGGTCGCGGCAGCGCCGAGTCCATTGCTGCCGTGGCTACTCTTTGCGTTAGTCGTGCCGGCCCGGTCTTGCGGGGGCGGGAGGACTCGAAACTCCGCATGGGGTGTCCGGGCGCTGGCGCCCGGTTCGGCATATCGGTGCCCGTTAGAGAAGTCAGAATTTTCGCCCCAGCAGAAACGTCACTCTCGGCGAGCGGGCCGGCCTCCCCGAGTCAATCACCAGTTTCTTGGTTCGGCCGAAGCAGCGCCGTCTCTTCGTCCCCGCCACCCACCGGGCTAGCGCCGCACAGACAGGTTGCGTTCCCCTCTATGCCAGCCGCATCGCGATGGTCGCGACCGTGTCGGCGGTAGAAGCGATCCCGGCCAGCGTCACCAGAACTTCTGTTGCCCCCGCCGTCTTACCGAGCTTGCCGCCTTCCATCGCTTTATAGGTATCGCAGCGTGCCTGGTAGACGTCATAGAAAAGATCGCTCGATTTGTTCGCCGCGCCTAGGCTCGAGATCTGGTCCAGCAGTTTTGTCACGGCTGGGCCGAGTTGCTTCAATGTCTTGCCCAATTCCTCGCTCGTCTTTGTCGGCGCCTTCTCGATGCTGGCCATCAGCTTCTTGGCCTGGCCCCACAGCGCATCGGCCATTCGATCCCTCTTGGCGTTCTTGGCACTGTATTCGGAGAGCAATTTCTCCAAGCCGCCGATGCTCTTGACCAACGGCGCGCCCAATGCGGCCGCAAGCTCCTTGCCGACCTTTCCCGCGGTCAACCTGTCGTCGGTCCAGCGCTTGGCCAGCGTCGCGTCGGTGCCGATAATATCGTTCTCGGTCTTGGGGATATCGCGACAGAACCTATACATATCGCTTGCCATTCCGGCGACGGTCTTGGCGGCGCCGACAATGGTGATGGCCAGCACGCCGAGCGACATCACCGCCGAAACCACCGACGCGGCAACCGCGATCGTGCCGAGCGTCATCTTCAACCCGAACACCACCTTGAACTTCGTAAGGTCCTTGTTCTTCTTGGCCTGACGATCCCATTCCGCCTCGGCCGCGGCACCGGCGGCATCGCTCCGCGCCTGCGCGATCTTCTTGCACATGGCATTCAGCGTCTCCGCCCGCTGCTCGGCCTCGCGCTTGTCGGTAGGCGGGTTCTTCGTATAACTCTGGTCGAGTTCAAGGATCGCATCGCGTACGTCGTCCCGCGCCCTCTTCAGGACATCAAACGCAGCGGCCGCGATCTTCTGCAGGATCAGCTTGTCGTCCTTGATGGCCTTCTGGAGTTCCGCGGGAGGGTTCTTTAGCGCGACATCGACCTGCATCGGCGGTACGACCAGGTTCTTCGGCTTCAGCCCCTCCGCCAAATCGACTATGGTAATGACAATGTCGGGCACGCCGGTCCTCCTTTTGTGCGCACGACCGCCACTACACGCGGCGCGAGTCGGCTGGGTCGTGGAAACGACAGTGCTGGGCGAGCTCTCGAAAGTCGGTGACGACCGAGGCGATAATCGGCCCGGTGTCCCAGAGGTCCGCCGGCAGCCGGCGCCAGAGCTTGAGCTTTACCAGGACTTCGACCGCTTGGGCGAGGTCGGGCATCGGGTGATCCTGTTGCGATGTTGACGAAGGGTAGCCACCGACCGATCGAGCAGCCGTCGCCGGGCAGTTATCGAAACTGCCGCCGCTGACCTGACGCTAGGTATGACTCCAGTCACACCGCTCTGTGCACGGCAGAGAAATTCAGCCTGCGCTTATATTAGACCAATTCATCCAGGAGCAGTCGTGCCGCCTTCAGGTCCTTCGTCTCAAACCCTTCGGAGAAGCGCTCATAGACTGAAGCCAGAAGCCGGTGCGCCTCGCGACGCCTCCCACGGTGTTGCCACAGTCGAGCAAGGCTGGTGGCAGCCCGCAGCTCCCAGGTCAGGGCTTTCTGCTGCTTCGCCAGATCCAGCGAATGACGAAAGCTTTCCTCCGCTGCACGCGGCTCAGTTTCATTCAGCACTAGGAGAACTTCCCCCTTGATTCGCAGTGCCTCGGGTCGCCACCAAAATCCGTGATTGCTCTCCGTGCGTGCGAGTACCTCCTCGATTGCAGCGAGACCTCCCGTAAAATTACCCGAGATCGTCAAAATGGCTGCTAAGATGCCAAGGAAGGCAGTGTAGATGTTCTCGTACTGAGAGTTTCGCAACCCCTCGAGGCAGGCGCGGAGCAGGGCCTCTCCCGCAATCGGATCGCCGCGTTCGGCGGAGAGTTGCCCTTCGTATCCCAAGGCAAAATAGAGGTAGCTGCTGAAGCCGTGCGTCTTAGCAATGTCTTTTAGTAGCGCTATCGACTGTTCGGCCGTATCGAGATCCCCTAGTCTAAGCGGAATACGGCATCCACACCATGCCAGCGCCTGACAGAGCGAGGCCGGGTGGCCAGCTTGCTTTGCGTCCGCCAGAATGTCTCGGGTCATTTGAGCCGATTGGTCCAGCAGACCTTGCAGCCAGAAGATCTGTGCCTCGATGCAGCGGGCCAATATAGAGTAGTCCATGCCGGAACGTACGATCTGCGCGCGGCGATCATTGGCCGTGATGCGACGATAGGCCCTGTGGAGGTGGGGCAAAGCCGTTGCGTATTCGCCGGTAAAAAAGAGTGTGAGCCCTATAACACAATGCACTTTGGAAACCGCCGCGGCATCGGATATGCCTTTGGCAATAGCTTCGGCCCTTCGTGCGAGAGAAAGGGCGTCTTCAAAACCTTCCAGACGGATACTGAAGAGTGCCAGAGCACTGAGTGTTCGCAGCTGGTAATCGAGGTCCTGGTAGCTTTCAGCCAGCTCGCTGGCCCTTATTAGGGCCGCACGCGCCGTGCTGGTACTGCCGCCGGTGTACATGAGCGAGAGACCGAACGCCGTCTGCACGCCCATCTCCTGGCGCGTGCCCGTCGCGGCAGCGTCATCGAGCATGGCAATAGCGGCCTCCATCCAGCTGGAGCATTCGCCCAATCGGGACATCTCGATCCATAAGGACGCTGAAGCAGCCGCGACCCCGACGGCAATCGCAGCGTTTCCCTGAGGTGAAAAGGCCCAAACAAGGGCTGCGCGAACATTGTCGATTTCGGGGCCATATTTAGTAAGCCAATCAGTTGCGGCCACATCGCCTGCTGGCGGGCTGCCGGTTGCAAGCAGGTCTCGATAATATTCTGCATGACGTTGCGATAGCGTGTCACTCTCCCCGGCCGCTACAAGTTTTTCGCGAGCATAGGCCCGTGTAATTTCGAGCAGCCGATAGCGCGGCTCGTAGCCGCCTACATCGGCGACGACCAACGATTTCGCGACCAACGCCTGTAGCAGATCGGCCACCTGGTCTTCCGGAGCATCAGCGACCACAGTGCTCGCGGCGTCCAGCGTGAAGCTTCCGGCGAAGATTGCGAGCCGACGCAAGATCTTTTGCTCAACGTCGCTGAGCAGGCCATAGCTCCAATCGAGTGTCGCACGCATCGTCTGGTGGCGGGGAGGGTCACCGCGACGGCCGCGCGTGAGAGGACGCAGGTGATCCTCGAGAAGCGACGCCAGCCCACGAACGCCGAGCGCAGTAACGCGGGCCGCAGCCAGTTCGATCGCGAGGGGGATGCCGTCCAGCCTTCGACAAATGTCAACGATGACGGACGCATCGGCATCACGGAATTCGAAGTCGCTGCTGCTCTCTGTGGCGCGCTCGACAAGCAGCTCTACCGCAGGGAAAGCCAACGCTTCAGCCGCGGTCAGCGGAGCTTTGGTGGAAGCAACCGCCAGTGGGGACAACCGATGCAGATACTCGCCCTGAACCAGCAATGGCTCGCGGCTCGTGGCGAGAATGGAAATGCCCGATGCACTGCGCAAAATGCCAACCGATAGCTGGGCCGCGCCTTCTACGACGTGTTCGCAGTTGTCAAGGACGATCAGCATGCACCTGTCCCGAAGATTATTGAGCAAAACAGGGACCGGGTCTGCCGAGCGAATCTCGAGGCCAAGCACGGCGGCAAGGACGTTCGGCACAAGACGGTCATCGCCAATCGGCGTCAGATCGACAAACCAAACACCATGCTCATAGTCGCCGATCAATGCGTCTGCGACAGCAAGCGCGACGGAGGTTTTACCGATTCCGCCGGGTCCGACGATGGTTACGAGGCGTTGGTGAAGCAACTGCTGGGCAATTTTGCTGACCTGATCGGCCCGGCCGATCAGACGGCCAAGCCTGGCCGGCAAGTTGCTCCCGTGCTTTGCGGGGCTTACGTCCCCGGCCTTTGGTTCGACAGTTTCGAAGGTCACCGGGCAGACGAAGCAATAGCCTCGGCCCGGCATCGTGGCCAGATAGCGTTTGCCCGATTTTCCGTCCCCCAGGGCCCGACGGAGTGCTGCGATCTGAACCTTAAGATTGCCCTCCTCGACGATCGTGCCCGGCCAGACCCGGGCCATCAGCTCGTCCTTGCTCACCAGTTCACCGGGGCGATCGATCAGGGCAATCAGGACATCCAGGGCACGACTGCCGAGGCCGACAACCCGGTCGCCCTCGAGCAAAAGCCGCTGACCTGCAACCAAGCGGAAGGGACCGAACAACACGGCCCGCTCGCGTACGGCGGCCTCCCTCTCGGCCACTTAACGGTCCTTAATAGATTTTTACCGAATTTAACCCTACGACCTTTTCCACCCCGGTCAAATCGCAACCAAGCGTTGTGCGGTCGGACGCCCGGCTCGGCGGCGCTGCTTGAGGCGGGGTCATCCGCGCCTAGGATCGCTGCGCGGCTGCATTCAACCCCGTCCTGCAAGTCGATCGCCGCAGCCAGGCGTGCCGCGACCAACCGCGCGCGGTCGGCGGGACAGGTGGACTGCGTCGCCCTTAGTCCAGCAACCAAGGCGCCGCGCTCGCCTGCGCGATCTGGCGCACCTGCGCAAGCAGTCCGGGCAGGACCGGGATTCCGTCCCGCATCCGCGCAGCCGCAAAATTCCGCTGCGGATCGCCGGCGACCATGACCGGCTGCGCCGGGTCGATCGGCGTGGTCGCTCGCAGATCGCCGCAGAATCGCGCCACGTCGGCCTGGAACTCCGCCGGATCGCGGAACGTCCCCGGATCGATCGCCAGAAAAAAGTGCCCGATATCCCGCCCCTGCGGTTTCTTCGTGTGCATCGGGTCGGTGATCAGCGTCGCCCCCGACAGGCACGACGCGAGAATATTCACCATCGCCGCCAACCCGTACCCCTTGTAGCTGCCTCCCTCTGGCGATCCGCCCAGCGACGTCATGAACCCGCCCTTCTCGCGCGCCTCGGCCGGGTCCGTGCTGGGCAGCCCGTCCTTGGTCAGCACCCAACCGGTCGGCGCGGGCAACCCCTCGTTCTGCTTGTTTCGCAGCTTGCCGGCCGCCACTGTTGTCGTCGCCATATCCAGCAGGAACGGTTTGCCGTCGGCGCTCGGCGCGGCGAACGACCATGGATCGGTGCCAAGCCGCGCCTGCTTGCCGAAAGTCGGCGCTACCTGGATGCCGCCCGCCGAGGTGCAGCCCATCCCGACCAGCCCCGCTTCGGCCGCCATCAGCGTATAGAATCCGGTGGCGCCGAAATGCGCTGAGTTGCGCACCGCCACCGCCGCCAGGCCGGCTGCTTTCGCCTTGTCGATCGCTGTCTGCATCGCGAAGCGCGCCGGCACGTGGCCGAGGCCGCCGCCGCCATCGACCAGTGCCGAGACCGCGGTCTCGCGAATGATAGTCGGCTTGGCATCCAGCTTGATACGTCCATCACGCCGTTGCCGGTCATACCCGGGCAGCAGCGAGATACCGTGGCTGTCGACGCCATGCAGATCGGCCCAGGCCATGACCTCCGACGTCGGCTCCGCGTTCCGCTCCGGCATTCCCCAACCGAGCAGGATGGCTTTGATCTGGGCACGATGCGTGTCGTACGGCGCTGGCATGCGTTTCCTCCTGGATGGTCGCTCGCCGAAGCCTTGCGCCCAGAGCGGCTTCCGGCAAGGTTTGCGGCAGAATGGGAGGAGAGGAGCGTGCGCATGGCCGAGATTGACAGCACTGCGTTCCTGCGCGCGCGCTTCGGGCTCGATCTGCCGGGCGAAGCGGTGCCGGATGCAGTCGCCGCGCTGCTCGATCGCCGCGTGACCCGACGCTACCGCGCCGAGCCGGTGCCGGACGCACTGCTCGATACGCTGCTCGCCGCGGCACAGTCGGCGCCGAGCAAGTCGGACCTGCAGCAATACTCGGTGGTGGCGCTGCGCGACGCGGCGAAGATCAAGCGCATCGCCGACTGGATCGGCACGATGGACTGGATCGCCACAGCGCCGGTGTTGCTGGTCTGGTGCGGCGACATGCGGCGCGGCCAACGTCTGTGCGAACTGCACGGCATGCCGCACGCCAACAACAACCTCGACACGTTCCTGAACACCGCGGTTGATTGCACGCTGGCGCTGGCGGCGTTCATGGCGGCGGCGGATGCAGCCGGGCTCGGCACCTGCCCGATCAGCTATGTGCGCAACCACATCGAGAAGGTCACACCGCTGCTTGGCCTGCCGGCCGGCGTCTATCCGCTGGCTGGTCTGACGCTTGGCTGGCCGGAGTTCCGCCGGCCGGTCTCGATGCGACTGCCGCCGTCTGTCGTCGTTCATCGCGAGCGTTACGACAACTCGGGGCTGACTGACGAGCTCGGCGCCTATGACGCTCACCGGCGAGCGCGCGAGCCGCTGGCGGCAGCGAGTTTGAAGAACAACGACGTGTACGGCCCGAAGGAAGGGGTCGGCTGGAGCGAGAATGCCGCGCGTCAGCTCTCGGTCCCCGAGCGCTTCGGCTTTGCCGCCTATCTGCGCACGCGCGGATTCGACCTTGCGTGACGAAGCTTCGGTCGCTGCGCCACCGCCGCCGCGCACGGTCCGCGCCCGCCATGCGGCCAGCCTGGTGCTGCTGCGCGACGGACCGAATGGCCCGGAAATGCTGATGGGCCTGCGCGGTGCGCGCCATCGTTTCATGCCCAACCGGCTGGTGTTCCCCGGCGGCGCGGTGGACCGCGCCGACCTGCGCGCTCCCACCGCCACGCCGCTCGCCTCGCACACTCGCGCGCGGCTGGAGAAGGCGGCCAATCCGCTGCTCGCCCATGGGCTGGGCATCGCCGCGGCACGTGAACTGGAGGAGGAGACCGGGCTAAGTCTCGGTCAACCGCCGGCGCTGGACGGGCTCGAATACCTCTGTCGCCTGATTACGCCACCGGGCGGCCCGATCCGCTTCAATGCGCGTTTCCTTTTGGTCGATGCGGCACGGGCCGGCGGCACGATTGCCGGATCGGGCGAGCTGGAGGAACTGCAATTCTACCCGATGGCCGAGGCGCTGCAGCTCGACCTGGCGCAGCCGACGCGCATGGTGATCGAGCGCACCGCGGCATGGCATGCAATGAGCCCGCAGGAACGGCTTGCGGAAACACGCATGCCCGTGTTCCGCCTGCGATCATGGCGATGGGAATAGCGGAGGATCGGATCATGAATGCTGTTCCGAGGTTCTGTCACGCCTCGCGCCAAGTGGGCGCGGTTGGCAGTACGCGCGCCGCTGCGCACGAGCAGTGCTGCCCCATAATTCCTCCCTGTCACTACTCAGCGGCGGGCGCCGGCGCAATCCCTGGGATGGCGCATGAAGCCGACGACGTGCATCTCGTGGATCACGGTCGACGCAGTTCATTTCAATTCGATAATGCCGCGCGCCGGCCGACTTGCTCCTTTTGATCGCCCCGCATCGCCGGGAGCGGGCGGGTCTCTGGCAGCCCTAGCCAGAGAAGCAGTACACCTATCACTCCCACCGTAGCGAGACCCAGCAGGGCCGCGGTAGCGCCGAGGGCCGAGAGTGTGAGTCCGCCGAAGAACGTGCTGAGCGACGCGCCGGCCGCGATTGCTGCCCCCAGCGTCCCGAGAGTCAGATTGAACCGGCCAGTTCCGGCCGTGAGGTCCGCCACGACCACGGTCATCATGACGCCGAACATGGCGCTGCTGAAGCCGTTCAGGATTTGGCAGATCACGAGCGCATACCCAAGCGGAAGACCGGCGTAGAGGACGGCCTGCAGCGGAACCAATGCCCAGCCAAACAGCAGCATCGGCTGCCGCCCGGACTGCTGGGCGGTGCGCCCGATCCAGGGCGAGATAGCCGCAACGATCGCTTGCGACAGCAGCATCGTTGCCGCAACGATCAGGGTGGCACGCTCCGGGTACTGCGGTGGTCCCGGTTGTTTGGACAGGTCCCGGGAAGAATAAGCTAAGGCTGGTTGCCGGTTGAAGGTTACACCTTTCCCGGAATCAAATTCAATCCTTGCTGTTGTTGGTGCGCTGTAGAGCTTATGGACAGCCGCCGACCTGTGGGCAAGGTGGGGGAAACGCAGAGCGTTTTCCCCGGCTTGTCCATGGGGGACCGCGCTCGCGCGGTCAGGCGGGCATCGGCGCAGCCGACTGTCCACAAATCCACAGCGTCGATGTGCCATCGCGTTATGCCGCCTCCGCCACAGCCGGCCCGGCGTTGCCGAAATAGGCCTCGTCCGGTGTTTGCCATCCAAGCGCCTGGTGCGGGCGTCGCCGGTTGTACCAGTCGAAGAATTCAGCAAAGCTGCGCCTTTGCTCAAGCCCGTTGGCCGCCGGGCGCAGGTAGACCCATTCGTACTTCACCGTCCACCACAGGCGCTCGACAAAGATATTGTCATGGCAGCGCCCGCGCCCATCCATGCTGATCTCGATCCCATGATCCAACAGCACCCGCGTGAACGTGTCGCTCGTAAACTGTGAGCCCTGGTCCGTGTTAAAAATTCCGGGCTTGCCGTACCGGACAAGAGCTTCATTGAGTGCGTCGACGCAGAACCCGGTCGTCAGGGTGTTCGACAACCGCCAGGACAGAACCCGCCGCGTCGCCCAATCGATGATCGCAACAAGATACAGAAATCCCCGGCGCATCGGGATGTACGTGATGTCGCTCGCCCACACCTGGTTCGGCTGGTCGATCGTTTTGTCGCGCAGCAGATACGGATAGATTTTATGCTCAGGGTGCGGCTTGCTGGTGTCCCGCTTCGGCCTGATCGCGCACAGCCCCAGCTTGCGCATCAGCCGTCGGACGCGCCGACGCCCCACCGAAATCCCCTCGCGCGACAGCGCCACTTGCAGCCGCCGGCTGCCATACACTGGATGTTCCGTGAAAATCCGGTCGAGCCGGTTCAGCAGACCGAGTTCCGGCGCAGAGATCGGCCGAGGCTGGTAATAGAAGCTGCTGCGCGCGATCCCGAGCAGCGTGCATTGCCGGCCTACGGACAGCCCCGCCTCCGGCGCGATCATCGCCCGCCTCTCAGCAGTCGGGAGATGGCGGGCTGCCCGGCAAGAAAATCGCGTTCGACCTGCAACTGACCGATCTTGCGGTGCAGATCGTCGATCACTTTCTGTGTGTCCTCGGCTCCCGCCGCCTTGTGGCCACGCGCAAACAGCTCACTCGCACGCTTCATCAGCTCCTGCTTCCAGGTGCTGATCATTGTCGGATGGACACCGAATTCCGACGACAGCTCCGCCAGGGTCTTCTCCCCCGACAACGCCGCCATCGCCACGCGCGCCTTGAAGTCCGCGCTGTGCTGCTTCCTCATTACACCCACGTCTCGCCTCTTATGGAACCAGTCAGCCCTAAGCTTATCCCGCTGTCCAGAAAACCGGAGCCGCCGCAGTCTGCCCCCGGCCGCATCACGTTCCACCGTCTTCAGGGCGCAGTCGTCGTCTATCTCAGCCTGGCGACGATCTTCGGAGCGGCCTTTAGCCTCATATGGGAGCTGATCCCTGGTGCTTTTGGCAACCTCGCACCCGCACCGCGAAACCCTCACGAAGTTGCCACGATGTTTTATTTCAGCCTTGCGAATTTGACCACCAACGGTTTCGGAGACGTCGTGCCGCTCAATCTATTCGCCCGCAGCCTTGCCCTTTTAGAATCGGTGCTCGGTCAATTTTATCTCGCGATCACGATAGCCCGCCTCGTGACGCTGGAAGTGGCAGACCGACGCCGCGGCCCAGGTGAGCTTGAGCATGGAAAAAGGGACCCGTTGGGGGTGACCGCCCTGCAAACGGGGGTTGTCAATGCCGATTGACATGGATCAGCACGTTGCGGCAAAAGCGCTTGGTCCTGGGCTGATTTGGACCATTTGGAACATTGGCATGACGATTCCATCGCGCTCCGTCGTCGCTGCGTGGGAAGCGCTGCCTTCAAACAAAGAGGCGTGGCAGCTCGTCAAGCGGGCCGCGGCTCGTGCCGAGAGGGCGGGGCGCTTGGCCCGATCATCCGGTCGCGCGGCCATGCCTGCCGTCCTTGTGTTTCTTACGCTTGCGGCGTGCAAGAAGGAGAACGCCTACGTCCCTCCGCCGCCGGCGGAAGTCGGCGTCATGCACCCGATCACGCGCACGTTCGCGCCCTATATCGAAAGCACCGGGACCGTTGTCGCCTACAACCAGGTCACCGTTGAGGCCCGGGTGCAGGGCTTCGTCCAGCAGATCGCCTACAAGGACGGCGACCTGGTCAAGGCTGGTCAGCTTCTGTTCCTGATCGAACCGGCGCCCTTCGAAGCGTCGCTCCAGCAGTCCCAGGGGACGCTCGCTGCCGACCAGGCGCAGTACGAATATGCCTCGGTGGAATATCAGCGCAAGGTCGAGCTCGAAAAGGGCCAACTCGCCGCCTCTCAAGAAGCGGTGGACCAGGCGCGCGCCACACGCGATTCCGACAAGGCCCACATACAAACTGACCAGGCGGCGATCGCGGTTGCTGCGATCAACCTCGGTTATACGCATGTTACGGCGCCATTCGACGGCCTCGCGACCAACCACCAGGTCTCATTGGGCCAGCTTGTCGGGGTGGGCGGTCCGACAGCACTCGCGAACGTCGTCCAGCTCGACCCGATCTATGTGACGTTTGACGCCTCCGACCAGCGGGTGCAGGAATTCCACCTGGCACTCGCGAAGAAAGGCCTGACCGCGATCAGTCCGAACGCGGTAACGGTCAGGATCGGGCTGCCGACGCAGTCCGGCTATCCCTATGAGGGCAGGCTCGACTACGTCTCGCCGACCGCGGATCAAACCACCGGCACGGTGATGGCGCGGGTGGTCGTGAACAATCCCCGTCAGGACCTGCGGCCAGGCTATCTCGTCCATGTGCGCGCGTTCGCCAAGGTCCTGGCGGCCCCCGCGCTGTTCGTGCCGAACGTGGCTCTCGGCACGGATCAGCAAGGGCGCTATGTCCTCGTCGTCGATAATAACGTGGTCGAGCAGAAGCACGTCGAAACCGGCCAGGAAGATGGCGCACTGACTGTCATCACTGCCGGACTGGAGCCCGATGACAACGTGGTTGTCACCGGGCTGGACCGCGCCATTCCCGGCAACAAGGTCGCGCCGCATCCGGCCCCACCCCCGGCCAGTTGAATGATTTCCAAGTTCTTCATCGAGCGGCCGATCCTCGCCAACGTCCTGGCGATCCTCTTCGTGCTGATCGGGGCGGTGGCGGTGTTCGAGCTCCCCATCTCGCAATACCCCAATGTGGTGCCGCCGACGATCGCCGTTACCACGCGCTATCCTGGTGCCTCCGCCGAAACCGTGATGAACACCGTTGCCCTGCCGATCGAGCAATCGGTGAACGGCGTCAATCACATGATCTACATGCAGTCCACCAGCGCCTCGGACGGCACCTACGCGCTGACGGTGACGTTCGAGATCGGCACCGATCTCAATGCCGCGCAGATGCTGGTGCAGAATCGCGTCTCGACCGCGATGGCGCAGCTTCCGCAGGCGGTGCAGAACCAGGGCGTGACGGTGCAGCAGCAATCCACGTCGATCCTGCAGATCATCACCCTGACTTCGCCCAACGGCAAATACGACAACCTGTTCCTGAGCAACTATGCGACGATCAACCTGCTGAATGAGCTGCAGCGCGTCCCGGGCGTTGGCAACGTCCAGATCTACGGCGTCGGCCAATACGCGATGCGCATCTGGCTCGATCCGCCATCGCTCTATGCGCGCGGCCTCACGCCGGACGACGTCATCCAGGCAATCCAGCAGCAGAGCCAGCAGGTTACCGGGGGTCAGATCGGCGCACCGCCGGCGCCCGCGAACCAAGCGTACCAGTACACGATCAGCGTCGAGGGAAGGCTTACCGACCCGGCGGAATTTGCCAACATCATCGTCAAGAGCGCGAACGGCGCCGTGACCCGGATACGCGACGTCGGCCACGTCGAGCTCGGCGCGCAGACCTACTCCGAGACCTTCACCCGTGACGGCAAGCCCTCCGCCGGCATCGCCATCTCGCAGACGCCGGATTCCAACTCGCTCGCGGTGGCGAACGCGGTGCGCGCGCGCATGGCCGTGCTTGCCAAGAACTTCCCGCCGGGCATGACCTACTCGATCCCCTACGACACGACAAAGTTCGTAAAGGCCTCGATCTCCGAGGTTTACGACACGCTGTACGAGGCGGCGGGCCTCGTGCTGGTGGTGATCCTCGCGTTCCTGCAGGACTGGCGGGCGATGCTCGTGCCGGCGACCACGGTGCCGGTGACGATCATCGGCGCCTTCGCCGCGATGGCGGCGCTCGGCTTCACGGTCAACCTCTCCACGCTGTTCGCACTCGTGCTGTCGATCGGCATCGTGGTGGATGACGCGATCGTGGTGGTGGAGGCGGCGTCGGCGCACATGGAACGCGGGATGACTGCGCACGACGCCGCCATCCAGGCGATGAAGGAACTGTTCGGTCCGATCATCGGCATCACGCTCGTTCTGGTATCGGTCTTCCTGCCCGCCGCCTTCCTGCCCGGCCTCACCGGGCGGATGTACGCGCAGTTTGCGCTGGTGATCGCGGCCACGGCGGTAATCAGCGCGATCAACGCGGCGACGCTGAAGCCCACGCAATGCGCCCTCTGGCTGCGCGCGCCCAAGCCGCCCGAGAAACGCAACATCCTCGCGCGCGGCTTCAACCGCGTCTACGACGCTGTCGAGCATGGCTATGTGCGCCTCGTCGGGCGCATGACGGCGCTCGCCGGGCTGAGCGTGATCCTCGGCCTGCTGCTTGCCGGCCTTGGCATCTGGGGCATGGGCCGCCTCCCCACCGCCTTCATCCCGACCGAGGACCAGGGCTACGTGATCGTCGCGGTGCAGCTGCCCGACGGCGCCTCGCTGGAGCGCACGAACGCCGCCCTGCAAAGGGTGAAGGACATTGCCCTGGCAATTCCGGGAGTAGAGACAGTGGTCTCTATCGCCGGAATTTCGGCGCTCGACAATTTCGCTACGCTGCCCAGCGCCGGGGCGGCGTTTGTGACCTTGAAGGACTGGGGTGAGCGCGGGAAGGCGAAGGACGAGGGCCTGCGCACGATCTATGAACGGCTGCAGGGCAGCGTCCTCACCATGCCGGACGGCACCGGCCTCGTGCTGATCCCGCCGCCGATCCAGGGCATCGGCAATTCCAGCGGCTTCAACATGATGGTCGAGCTGCGGGACGGCAGCGCCGATTTCGCCAAGCTCCAGCGCGTCACCCGCACGCTGGTCGCCAATGCCTCAGCGCAGAGCAGCCTGCAGCATGTCGGCACGTCCTTCCGTGCGCAGGTGCCGGAATTGCGGGTGACCGTCGATCGCAGCAAGGTGGAGACGCTGCATGTTTCGGTAGGCGATGTGTTCGATGCCCTCGCGGGCTTCATCGGCTCGAGTTATGTCAATCAGTTCAACGAGTTCGGCCGCACCTTCCAGGTCTACGTACAGGCGGATTCCAAGTACCGCCTGAACCCCCGCGATCTCGACAATCTCTACGTGCGCAGCAGCGACGGCAACATGGTGCCGCTTGGCACGCTGGTCAGGGTCACACCCACGGTCGGGCCGGCGCTAGTGACGCTCTACAACCTCTATCCGGCGGCTACGGTCATAGGGCTTCCCGCGCCGGGCTACAGCTCCGGCCAGGCGATGAGTTTGATGGAGCAGATCGCAGCGCAAACGCTGCCGCCGGGAACCGGCTACGACTGGACAGCGATGTCGTACCAGGAGAAACTTGTCGGTGGACAGATCTATTACGTCTTCGGCCTGGCGCTGGTGCTGGTCTATCTTTGCCTCGCCGGCCAGTACGAAAGCTGGATCCTGCCTCTGGCGGTGATCCTCGCCGTGCCGCTTTCGCTGATCGGTCCGGCGCTCGCCTTCGGCGCGCTCGGGCTGCCGAATAACCTCTACACCCAGATCGGGCTTCTGCTGCTGGTCGCGCTATCGGCGAAGAACGCGATCCTGATCGTGGAGGTCGCGCGCGAGCATCGCGCGGCGGGCGAACCGATCCTCGCCTCGGCGGCCGATGCGGCTCGCATCCGCTTCCGCCCGATCCTGATGACCTCGTTCGCCTTCATCCTCGGCGTGCTGCCGCTGGTGTTCGCCACCGGCGCCGGGGCGGCGGGGCGAATCTCGCTGGGCCTGACGGTGTCCAGCGGTATGCTGGCGAACACTTGCCTTGCCGTGGTGTTCGTACCCTCCTTCTACGTCGTGCTGCAGCGGCTGGAGGAGCGGGTGCGCAAGCCGCGCGTGGCGCCGGTACCCCAACCGGCGAAGTGATGGGATGGGATCTGGCGCGGACGGGCTTGAGTGACGCACTCTCTTTACGTGGGCGGGCTATCGCGCCTGAGATCGCCAATCGCGACCACGAGTTTGTCAACTGACAGCTTGATCCAGATCAATGTCGCACCGCCGTGCGGCATTACGCACGCCGCGCTCGAGCGACCACCGGGCAAAACGACTACGCTGGTGCCAAGCCGAACGCCGTATCCTGCGCACGAGCGCAACGCTCGACCGAGGTAGACAATGTCTGAACAGGCAGCACCTTTGACGCACGTGTGCGCCCAGCGGCGCACGCTAGCGGGGGCAATCTTTGATGTAGATGGCGTGCTGGTGGCCTCGCCGCACGAGCAAGCCTGGCGGCAGGCGCTGGCTGGCTACGCGGATCCCGCCCGGTTCACAACCGAGTTCTACCAGGCGCATGTTGCCGGGAAGCCACGGCTGGATGGAGCTCGCGCAACGTTGGAGGGGCTCGACGTCACCGACGCCGCCGCACGCGCGCCCGAGTATGCCAGAAAGAAACAGGCGCTCATCGACCAGCTGATCGCCGATGGCAGCTTCGAAGCCTTTCCGGACGCGGTGCGCTTCGCGGATGGCCTACACGCGGCCGGCCTGCGGCTGGCCCTGGCGTCCTCGTCGAAGAACGTGGCTGCCATGCTGCGCCGCCTGAGCCTGCCCGATGGCCGCCCGCTGCTGTCGATCTTCGATGCGGATCTGAGCGGCACAGACGTGCCGCATGGTAAGCCAGATCCTGCACTGTTCCTGCTGGCGGCGAAGGCTCTGAAGGAGCCGCCGGCACAGTGCGTGGTGGTCGAGGACGCGTCGGTCGGCATTGCCGCAGCGCGCGCCGGAGGTATGGCCTCGGTCGGCATCGCGCGGCTTGGCGACGAAGCCATGCTGCAAGCTGCCGGGGCTGACCTCGTCGTCACCAGCCTCGACCAAGTCGATACCGCAGCCGTCCTCGATGGCATATTGCGCATCCGGCCTGAAACGGAGTCGCCCGCTCATGCATGAGGCCATGCAGCCGACACCCGAGCCAGGCTGGGTTCTGACCCACGAAGGCTACAACGTGTTGACCGAGAACGCAGTGGAATCCCGTTTTGCGCTCGGCAACGGGTTTTTGGGCATGCGGGCCTCGCGTCCGGTCAGCCGCGGCCCGACCTGGGTGAGCTGGCTTGGGTATATCAGGTGGGCATCGTGGCCGCGCTGTTATGTTGCCGGCCTGTTCGACAGGCCTAACACCGAGCCCCCAGTGCCCGCGCTGGTGCCCGTTGCGGACTGGTCGCGCGTGAGGCTCGTGCTGGACGACAGACCGCAACTGCTGCTGGACGGTGAGTTCCTCGCCAGCGTGCGAAGTCTCGACCTGCGCCGCGGCGTCCTCTTGGCGGACCTGAGCTATTTAGCGCACGCCGGTATCTCCATAAGAGGCAGCGAGCTGCGCCTCGTGTCATTGGCGGATCGCGCGGTGGCATTGCAGCTAGGGAGGTTCTCGCTCGACCGCGACGGAATCGACGTGACAATGGAGGCCAACTTCGCGATGGCTGGCATGGGGATGGAGCCACTCCAGCTCGACCGGGATGTCTGTGCCTGGCGCACGGAAGGCTCCGGCAAGAGTGTCGCGATGGCGGGCAGCGCCACATTGCGAGCCGACGGCAAGCCGCTCGTCCCGGAGCGGTCCTTCTCGCTGCGCTGGATCTGGCGCTGGCGTTCCGTTGCCGGACAGGAGATCGAACTCGCCCGTCTTGTCACGGTGGCGCGTTCGGACAGCTTGGCGGACGACCCGGCGCCGGTTGCAGCCGATGCGCTGGCGCGCAGTCGCGCGCTTGGCTGGCGCGGCGTACTGGCAGCGCACGAGGCGGCGTGGCAGGAGCGTTGGAACGCAAGCGACGTCATCATCGAGGGTGACGATGAGGCGCAGGAGGCGCTCCGCTTCGCCGTCTATCATCTGACCAGCGCTGCCAACCCGCAAGACGAAAGTGTCTCGGTCGGCGCGCGCGGCCTGACCGGGGATGCTTATTTCGGCCACGTGTTCTGGGACACCGAGATCTACCTCCTGCCCTTCTATACGGCTGTGTGGCCGGAGGCGGCGCGAGCGATGCTGATGTATCGCTATCACACGCTGCGCGGCGCACGCGAGAAGGCAGCCGCGATGGGTTACAAGGGCGCGATGTACGCCTGGGAATCGGCTGACACCGGCGAGGAGACCACGCCCGAGCGTGTGGTGGGTCCCGACGGCGCGATGATTGACATCCTGACCGGCAGGATGGAGCAGCACATCAGCGCCGATATCGCCTATGCGGTGTGGCAGTACTGGCGTGCCGTGCGCGATGATGCGTTCTTCATCGATGCAGGAGCGGAGATCCTGCTCGAGACTGCGCGTTTCTGGGCGTCGCGCGCCGTGGCTGAGGCTGATGGCAAGCGGCATATCCGACACGTGATCGGGCCGGACGAGTACCACGAGGATGTGGACGACAACGCCTTTACGAACGTGATGGCGCGCTGGAATATCGCGCGAGGGCTCGATACCATCGAAGTGATGCGCACGCGCCGGCCGGAGCGCGCGGCCGCGCTGTGCGAGCGGCTTGCCCTGGGCGAGGCTGAACTTGCCGACTGGCGCGACGCGGTCGGACGCATCGTTACTGGGTTCGATCCGTCCAGTGGCCTCTACGAGCAGTTCGCCGGATACCATCAGCTCGAGCCGCTGGACCTTTCGCTGTACGCCGACCGCAAGGTGCCCATCGACGTGGTGATCGGCCATGAGAGAACGCGGCGGTCACAGGTAGTCAAACAGGCCGATGTGGTGGCGCTGCTCGCTCTTCTGCCGGACGAGTTCCCGGGCGCGGCGGCGAAAGCGAACTTCCGCTACTACGAGCCACGCTGTGCCCACGGCAGTTCCTTGAGCGCGGGGATTCACGCGCTGGTCGCGGCACGGCTCGGCGAGACCAAAACCGCCCTGCGTTTTCTGCGCCAGGCTGCGGCCGCCGACCTTGAACTCGACCCGAACAGTGCCGGCGGCATACGGATCGCCGGTCTGGGGGGTGTGTGGCAGGCGACGGTCCTCGGCTTCGCCGGCCTGGACCTGGGCGGCGGCGACGCGATCTCCCTTACTCCTCGGCTTCCGCCGGAATGGCGCAGCATGTCCATCGCGGTGCGTTGGCGCGGGCGGCCGGTTCAGGTGCGGATTGCGGGTGATAACGTTCGGGTGGTGGTCGCTGATGGCGACCCGGTGCAGATCCGCATCGGCGGCCAGACCCATAACGTGGAGGCGGGGAGCGCGCTCGAAGTGCGCTGCGAGACCCGGGCCGTAGTTCGGGAGTAAGGTCGCATTCAGCTACCGATGAATTGTCCGCCGGGACGCCCGGCCCGCGGCAAGCCGGAGCAGTCACGGGCTCGACGGGGTCAACTTCTTCGTCGCCGCGGTGCAGACCGGCTTCGGCTCCTTCGTCACCGTCTATCTCGTGAAAAACCAGTGGCCGCTGGAGGCGATCGGCTTTGCGCTGACCATCGCCACGCTGAGCAGCCTGTTCAGCCAGATCCCCGCTGGCGCCGCGCGCACCGGATCGCGATGAGCCGAAGTGGCAGTGGGTTTCACCGGGCGCGATCACCGCGACAGTGCTTTGGCTCGTTTCCTCTATCTTGTTCAGCGTGTACGTTTCACATTTCGACAGCTATAACAAGACGTACGGTTCGCTCGGCGCGATCATCGTGCTGCTGACCTGGCTCTGGATATCAGTATCCGCCGTGTTGCTGGGTGCGGAGTTCATCCTCGGCGTGCTGCCGCTCGTGTTCGCCACCGGCGCCGCGGCGCCGTGCTGCAGCGGCTGGAGGAGCGGGTGCGCAAGCCGCGCGTGGCGCCGGTACCCCAACCGGCGAAGTGATAGGATGGGATCTGGCGCGGACGGGCTTGAGTGACGCAGTCTCTTTACGTGGACGGGCTATCGCGCCTGAGGTCGCCAATCGCGACCACGAGTTTGTCAACTGACAGCTTGATCCAGATCAATGTCGCACCGGCCATGCGGCATTACACACGCCGCCTCGAGCGACCACCGGGCAAAACGCACAGGGTATGACGACTACGCTGGTGCCAAGCCGAACGCCGTACCCTGCGCACGCGCCCAACGTAAGGAGATGCGAGTCGCAGTAGTTTTAGGGTGGGACGGCCAATCCAAGTCAGCGAAGGAGCACAGAAATGTCCATTGATACTATCGGTGTCGTCGGGGCGGGAACGATGGGCACCGGCATCGCCCAGGTCGCAGCCGCAGCCGGATACAAGGTGGCCCTGATAGACGTGAACGCAAACGCCCTTACCAAGGCCATGGAACGCATCAGCTCAGGTTTCGACCGCGTTGTCAAGAAGGGGCAGATGACCCCAGAGGCCAAACAGGCAGCAATCAGTCTTATCAATACGGCAAGGGATTACGACATCCTCACACCCGCGGATCTCATCGTTGAAGCCGCGACGGAAAACGCGGATGTCAAAGAAAAAATCGTTCAGGCCGTGGATAAGGTTGTGCGGGCTGATGCCATCATAGGCACCAACACGTCCTCGGTTTCCATCACCCGGCTTGCCGCGTGCGTCTCCAATCCAGGCCGATTTATCGGGCTGCACTTCTTCAATCCTGTGCCGGTGATGAAGCTTATCGAGGTGGTGCGCGGCTTGCAGACCACCGACGCAACGCATGATGCGGCGATCAGCATTTCGCAAAAGCTGGGCAAGACTCCGATCTCCGTAAAGAACATGCCTGGCTTCGTGGTAAACCGGCTGCTGATTCCCATGATCAACGAGGCGTTTTTCGCCCTTGCCGAGGGCGACGCCAGCGCCGAAGCAATCGACCAAGGGATGAAGCTCGGATGCAACCACCCAATGGGTCCCCTGGCCCTCGCCGATCTGATCGGGTTGGACGTACTGCTGTCGGTCATGGAAGTGCTGCATCGCGATCTTGGTGACGACAAGTACCGTCCCTGCCCAAATCTGCGGGAAATGGTTGAGGCGGGATACCTCGGTCGCAAGACGAAGCGTGGCGTTTTCCAGTATCAATGATCGGGGGTTGACGATGACAACACCAAGCCCGGCTGCCATGCAGTCCATTCGCCAATGGGCGATCCGGTATCGGAATACTGCATCGACGCTTGGCAGCGTACAGGTACTATTTCTGGACGGACTGGGCCAGCGCGGCAACAACTTCTTCGAAGAGAACGCCCGCGAGGTGCCGCATGTCCTCAGTTTCGATGCCGAGCTGCTGATCGACGGACGGACGCTGGAACGGCCCGTCAACTGTGGCCTGGCGCGGATCATCCCACCGGCCGACATGACCATCGACGACCGCAAGCGCCCCTTCATCGTCTTCGATCCACGTGCCGGCCAGGTACCCGGCATCGGCGGCATGAAACATGACAGCGAGATCGGCGAAGGAAAATCGCTCTTTAATAGCCGGCTCGTGGTGGGGGTCGTGGTCGGGCTATTCATTTTGCTGCCGGTCCTTGGACATGAGGGGTGGCCATATAATCATGACGGCACCCGTCCGCTGACGCGCATGGCAATTGTGGCGTCTCATTGGCGTATGGGACAGTTAATACCTGTTTGGGCCACGTCGACAGTTATGGGGTATGGCTCACCTTCGCCGATCCTCTACAATAAGACTGGCACCTATGTATCTGCTCTTTTGTATCTATTTATTCGCGACGGCAAAATGGCGCTTTGTGCGACCCTCCTATTTTTTCTCATTGTCGGCTTCCTTGGCGCTGCGGCCTGTGTACGGCTAGCGTGCGGGACGGTTAGTCTACTGCTCGAATCATTTGCCGGATTCATGCTGGTTTCCTGCAACTATACTACTACTGATTGGCTCGTTCGTGGCGACGATGCGGAATTTGCCGCGATGATGCTAGCGCCATGGCTGTTCTTGTGGTGCCTGCGATTACTGGGAGACGGCCTCTGGTCACCTTGGCTGGGAGCGCTCCTTGCTGTCATGGCTTTAACTCATTCAGTGATAGGGTTGTTTTGCCTGATCCCTATCGGGCTTGCCGTGGGACTAGCAGTCGTGCGGTGGCGCCGCCGATCTTTCGCTTGGTGCCCGCCGATAATCACTAGTATTATCGTTTTTTGGCAATGACATTACCATTTGCTGTTCCGATGGCCGCGATGTTCAATTATGGAAGAGTAGACTTTTTCTTAGTCTATTCACCGCAAACACATATTGTGCCGATGTTGCGGTACTTTTGGGACAATGAGTGGTCTTGGGTGGGCAAGGAATGGGTCGGCCTCAGCCTGCAAATCGACAGCGGACTGCTACTCGCCTTTATTGGTATGCTGATAACGTTCGCGTGGCGGCACGGCACGGACGCTCAGGACACCCTCAGGGTCGCTTGGTCCATCACATTATTGACGCTCGTTATCATCATAATGATGGCCCTCCAGACGCGCGCTGCTCTTGTGGTGTTCGAGTGGTTGCCGGGCGCGCGTTACATTCAATTCCCGTGGCGCTTGCTCCTCTTCGTCAGCATCAGCCTCGTGCTCTGCGCCGCAATCCTTCTTAACCAAGTGCGACTCATTCACTCACCTCGGTTGGCCATCGCGCTTGGGCTCGCGCTCATGGTATCCACATTAGCTAACAAACCCTGGTGGGTGGGTATGCCAAGACCCTGGTTCAGTCCGGCTGAAGTTGCTGCAGCATTACATTCGACGTATGATTCCGATCCTCCTGAATACTTTCCCCGCATGACAGGTGTGGCATCGAACCCATGGCCCGGCTGGGGCCCAGCCGCTCAGGCTTTGCGCGATCTACGACAGCGTTTTCCATATACTTGCCAGGTAACGCTGCTTGACAACTTGGACGGGGAGCGTGCCAAGGCGCGGATCAGTGTCTCCTGCGCCACATCCGGTACGGCAGCGCTCCCAGCATTTCTGGTACGCGGCTTACGGGTGGAGGCAAACCGAGTTCCGATCGTTGCTAGCCGAAGCTGCCAAGATCCGCGCGCCCTCGTCGAGCTTCCTGCCGGCACAAGCCTGCTCACGCTTCGCTTCCCAACATGGTGGTCTGTCATGGCGGCCCTCGTGTCGGGCACCAAAGTATTGGATATTTCCCGCTGTGCTTCAGGAGATGCATAATGACATCGTAAGTCGCAGTAAGAACGCCGGTTACCGTCAGCGTGATTACAGAGGCCGCCTACTTCCCACCCTTGGGAAACAGGAGAAAGGTGGCCCTCGACGGCAGGCTTGGCCCGGCGCCGCGTTACCCGCATGAGCCGGACCAGGAAAACGGCGGCCGGGTGGTCTTCGAGCCCGACGAGGGCAAGGTCCTGGCCGTCCTGGCCGTCAACGGCGATACCGATATGGCTACCGTCGCTGCCGAGCCGGTGCCGGCCGCACCCGTTGTGCCGTCGAACTGACCAAACAGTTCCTTCTGCGCGAGAGCGGCGCCGGGCGGTGGCGGGGGGTAGAGGCGAGCTCTCCGAACTTCCGCAGAACCCAAGGGAACGCCACGCCGTCTGGCTTAACGCCCACGCCAGGCCGCCCGTCTTTTGGATGATGACGTCGGCGACGGCGAACTGCGACTGCTCGGAATCCACTGCTCGCCGACGCGCATCGTCAATCGCATAGAGGACGGTGCACCCACCTGCTGATCGGACGGCGTCGCACCGTGCGCCACAGAGACTGCGGTCGGAGCCCGGGGCTGATGAAGGCACATCTCGGGGTGTGAACAGCCGCTCCGGCGGGCGCAGCAGCGCAGTACTCTGAGCCGCCACTTGCGCCTGTTGCCATGCTTCCTGCATTGCCGCTCACCGGCGATGACGGATTACCAGTGTTCACCGGCGTGCAGACCCGCCGCCCCGGCTATCGGACGCCGCTGCATTCGCATCCCTACATTGAGTACCTGTTCGTCATCGACGGCACGGCCGAGGCTTGGCTGGCCGGCGATGAGGACCGGCCAGCGCGCCTCGGACCCGGTGACATGGTCGCTCTACCGGCCAACTCGCCGCACGCATTCCGCAACGCGGGTACCGACGACTTGCGCCTGCTCGGCATCCACTGCTGGCCCACGCGCATCGTCAACCGACTTGAGGGCGGCCCCAGCGCATCTCTGGAAACGAACTGATCCAACCTCGCGGGGGGAAAAGCCAGCCGCTCGCGCAGGCCAGGAGGCCAGCCTCCTGACCTGCGCCTCGCTCAAACGTATGGACCGAGCTTGCAGCCGAATGCGTCCGGCGCCTGCATCAGACCTTCGCCGGGGACAATCTCGATAACATCCCAGTAGTCATCGGGGGACTTCATCGCCGAAGGAGCCTTCCCGCGCTGGATGATCACCGGTCGGACAAGCTGATGATCCTCTGCGCGGAACCACACATCACCGACCAGCGAGTCGAAATGCTCGCCCTTCTCATACGTCTTGATGACCTCCGGCGGATTGAACGTGCCGGCCTCGGAAACCATGCGTGCCCAGCAGGCAAGCTGCATGTATCCGGCTTCCGCGCTCCAGTCCGGAATGTAGTTGTACATCTTCTGAAACGCATCGGCGAACATCTTGGACAGCGGATATTTGTCGCCGATCGTCCACCACCAGTCGGTGGCGGTGAAGACGCCAGCCGTCAATTCGGGCCCCACATCCCTGGCCAGGAACGGTACCGAATACGCGACCACAAGCGTCATCTTCTTCAGGATACCGAAGCCGTTCGCCTGCTTGATCGACTGGACCGCATCGTTGCCCCAGTTAATATTCACCACTACGTCGGCCCCACTGTTAGCGACATTCAGCAGGTAAGAACTGAAATCGGTCGTGCCGAGCGGGGACACCTGGTTGGTCACCATCGTCCAGCCGCCCTTTTTGAGATATTCCAGCATCGACGCCTGCACGGTGTGACCATACGTGTAGTCCGGAGTCATGAAGGCGATCTTCTTGTTCTGCCCGATGTTCTTGATCAGCACCGGGCTCAGCGCGGCGGACGAGGTCTGCCCGTAGAAGCAGGTGCGGAACGAGTACCGCACGCAATCCTTGCCGGTGGTGTCGTTGGAACCGGACACGCCGGGCAGGTAGATCACCTTCGCTCGCTGGCCGAATTTGTTGTCCGCCACCGCCTCGGCGCTGGAGCACGAGCCGGTGAGCAGGATCGCCTTATTGTCGGACACGAAGCGCGACAGATTCTGTACGGCGACATTCGGGTTGGCCTGCGAATCGGCGACGCCGAACGTCACCTCCTTGCCGAGCAGCCCCTTGGTCACCTTGGGCGCCATCGTGCGGATCAGCTCGTTCCCCTGATTGATGTGCTCGATCGCGAGCTGATAGCCCTTCAGCTCGTCCTCGCCCTGCACGGCATAGGATCCGGTGCGCGGAACGCTGATACCGATGAAGACAGAGTTGCCCTGCACCCCAGCCGGCCAGGTCCCGACCGGGGTCTGGTCCTGCGCTAGGACCGGGCGCGGCAGCCCTGCGAGCCCGGCGCTGCCGGCCAGCCCAGCGCCGAGCCTCATGATGTCGCGCCGCGACAGCGGCAGGTGCGGTGTGTCGGCCCCGATCGTCATGGCTGCGGTCTCCATCCCTGGGTTTGGCGGTCCCTCGTTGCGGTCCCGCGGCTTCGCCCATACGGCCGCACCCGCCAGTCGCGCAAGGGGCACGCGCTTGAGAAAGCTTAGTTTCTGCTCTATCGCACCGTCCGGTGCCGCGGCCAAGGAGGCAGGTGCAGAGGCTTGGGGCTTGTTGCAACGCAACATAGAGAGATGCCAATGCAAAGCGTTCAGTCAGAGGCTGCTATGCTGCGGCACGGCACGCAGGTCGCCGATTCCCGAGCCGCAGCCGAACGTCGCCGTGCAGGCGCAAACGCAGTTCATCCAGCAGAAGAAGGCTATCATGATCACCGCTACTTCTCCAGCGCAACGGCTGTCGCGATGGAGGAGCTGGCGCAGCGCGAGAAAGTGCTGAACATGGTGGGCGGCAGCGGTTCGAATGACACCACCGGCAAGGACCGCCAGCGCTATTCTTTCCGTTCACCGCCGTCTGCCTACATGGCGTGCAAGGCACTCGCGCCAGTACCTGGGGAAAAAACTTGGACACAACCTGAAGGCGGCGTTCTGGTACCCCACTACACCTATGGCCAGCCGGTCTATGAGTCGATGGTCGAATTCACCAAACCGTTCGGCTGGACGGCGGCAGCCCAGCAGGTCGTGTCGCTCGGCACCACCGACTTCAGCTCGGCGCTGCTCAACATCGCGAACAGTGGCGCCGCCGTCTTTTGTCAACGTCGCATTCGGCGGCGACGCGGTGGCATCCACCAAACAGGCCGACCAGTTCGGTGTGCTGAAGAAAATGCGTCTGGTGGTGCCCAACATATCCTCGTTCCAGGCGAAAGAGGTCGGCGCGCAACTGATGCAGGGCGTCTATGAAACGTTCGATTTTTGGTGGACGGTGCCGGTCGTGGTTGGCAAGGCGCCGGGAAAGATGCAAAATGCGGACGATTTCTACGAGGTGTTAGAGGTCGTCGCCGGTGAGCAGTTGCTGAGCCCGCCCGGAATGTTCGGCTGCCATCTCGGGGCTTATACCTGACCTGACTGCCGCGAAAGGGGTCCCGTGCCCAGCGCGCCGCTATTGATATCGCAGGCCTTCAACGGCTTGGCGCTCGGGACCCTGCTGGCGCTGGTCAGCAGTGGCCTCACCATCATTCTGGGCACGCTGGGCGTGCTCAATTTTGCGCATGGCGCCCTCTTCATGCTGGGCGCGTACGCAGTCTTCGTTGCCGCCGCAAAGACGGGTTCGTTCATCGGCGGCGTGCTGATCGGCACCGTTTTCATGCTACTGGTCGGGGTCGCGTTGGAGCGAGGCCTGATCCGCTGGTTCTATGGCCGCCCGCCAGAGGACCAGATCCTGGTCACTTTCGGCGCCGGCATCGTGCTGGTCGAAGCAGTCCGTGCCATCTTCGGCGGCGACAGCCAGCATGTCTCGACGCCCCCTTGGGGGGGCGGGGTCGCGCAGATCGGCTTCCTGATCTACCCGGCCTATCGGCTGCAACTGATCGGCATTATCGCGGCTCTGCTCGGCATGCTCTACGTCGTGCTCTATCGCACGTCCATTGGCTTGGTGGTGCGAGCCGGCATCGAGGATGCGCGCATGGTCGGCATCCTCGGGATCAACGTGCGGCGTGCGTTCCTGCTGGTATTCGCGATCGGTGCGGCCGCCGCCGGCGTGTCCGGCATGCTCTACGCCCCGATCGTGTCGGTCACTCCCGACATGGGTGCGGAGTTCCTGGTCCAATCGTTTGTAGTGATCGTGATCGGCGGTCTGGGCTCATTTCCCGGGGCTGTCGTCGGAGGCATCATCGCCGGCGAGATCATCAGTATTACGAGCGCCTTCAACTCGGCCTACTCGGATGTGATGCTCTACGCCGTCATGGCGTTGCTGCTGGTGCTGCGCCCGCAGGGGCTGTTCGGTTCCGAAGGGCGCGTATGAGTCGCCTCACCGCCGCCATGCTGCCGGAGGCGACACTCGCCGTCGCGCTGCTCGTCGCGCCATTTCTCATGCCGCATCTTGGCGGATCGTTAGACCTGCTGCAGCGCGTGCTGAACTGGGGACTGTTGGGGCTCGGGTTCGACTTGCTGTTCGGAGCGACAGGCCTGCTGTCGTTCGGGCAGGCGGCGTTCTATGGCACCGGGGGCTTCGTCACCGCCTATCTGCTGGTGAACAACTTCCTGGTCAGCGTCTGGCTCGCTCTGCTGGTTGGCACGCTGGCAGCCGGGATGTTCGGGCTCGTCGTCGGCTGGCTCGCCGTCCGGCGGATCGGCATCTATTTCGCCATGATCACGCTGGCATTCGGCGAAATGTCCTACTTCCTCGAGAATTCGCCGCTGTCGGCCTATACCGGAGGCGAGAACGGATTGCCCGGCGTTCCGGTGCCGATGATCGGTGCCCTGCACATCACACCCGGGCTGCCGATGTATTGGCTACTTGCCGGCATCTTCTTCGTGGGCTTCGTGATTGCGCGCCGGATCCTGCACTCGCCGTTCGGGATGGTACTACGCGCGATCAAGGAAAACACCTACCGGGTAACGGTAGTCGGTCACTCGGTGCCGGCATACAAACTCGCGGTCTTTGTGATAGCGGCATTGTATGCGGGGCTCGCCGGCGGGCTTCTTGGCGTGTTCCAGAGCTACATGCCGCCCGATGCCTTCTCTCTCGAGACCTCGGGCCAGCTTGTCGTGCAGACGGTGATCGGCGGGGTCGGTACGCTGATCGGCCCGACCATCGGTGCCGCCATCTGGCTGTGGCTGCGCGACAACCTCCAGGTCCTACCCGGCGTTGGTGCGCTGTGGGAGCTGATTCTGGGGCTGATTTTCGTGGCGCTCGTGGTCGCCCTCAAGCGTGGCATCGCCGGCGAGATTCGATACTTGTTCAGCCGCCACAGGCAGCTCGTCGCGGCTGCGGCAGGTGTGCCGGAGGAGTCGGGAGCGGTGGATCTGCCGCCGACGTCCTTGGTCCAGTTGCCGATGACGGCACCGCTAGCCTTCGCCCGACCCGGCGCGCCGGCACTGCGTGCAATCGAGGTGTCCAAGCACTATGGCGGCCTGCGCGCGGTCGATGGCGTCTCGTTCGACGTGCGCACCGGGTCGATCCATGCCGTGATCGGTCCGAACGGCGCCGGCAAGACAACGTTGTTTCGCATGCTGAAGGACGAGATCTCGCCAACCAGCGGCGAAGTCCTGCTATTCGGTCGCCGGATAACCGGCCTCGGACCGACGCGCACCGCGCAGCTCGGAATCGGCAAGAGCAATCAGCTCAACCAGCTCTTTCTCCAGTTGACCGTAAGGGAGAACCTGCGCATCGCCGCACTGGCGCGCCGGCGCGGCCAGTTCCGTCCCGATCTGCTGCGCGCCGCCGGCTCGATCCCCGTGGTGGAACGACAGATCGCGGCGGTCATGGACACGGTTGGCCTGAGCCAGCGCGCGGAAGTCCCGGTACACGTGCTCCCTTATGGCGAAAAACGACGGCTGGAGATCGGGATCGCGCTCGCCACCGGCCCCAGCGTGCTGCTGCTGGACGAGCCGCTAGCCGGGATGAGCCCAGCCGAGCGCACCGCCACCCGCCTGCTGATCCGCCAGATCGCGCAAGGCAACGGCCAATCCCGCACGCTATTGATCGTCGAGCACGACATGGACGCTGTGTTCGAGCTCGCAGAGCGGATCACCGTGCTCTACGAGGGCAGGTTGCTGGCCGACGGCACCCCCGACCAGATCCAGCGCGACCAAGCGGTACAGGACGCCTATCTCGGGGGGCTGCATGAGCACGAGCCTGCTTGAGGTCGAGCAGATCAACACTTTCTACGGCGACAGCCACATCCTGTTCGACGTTTCGCTAGAGGTCGGCCGCAACGAAGTGGTGGCGCTGCTGGGACGCAACGGCGCGGGCAAGACAACCACCCTGCGCACCATCATGGGGGTACTGGCCCCACGCAGCGGCACGATCCGGCTCGACGGCAAGCCGATCCAGGCGCTGCCGCCGTTCGAGATCGCGCGCATGGGAATGCAGCTAGTACCGGAGGAGCGGGCGATCTTTGGCCAGCTCACGGTTGAAGAGAATCTACGCCTCGCCGCGCTGACGGCGCCACAGCCCTGGAGCATGGAGCGCGTCTATGACTTCTTCCCGCGCCTGAAGGAGCGGCGACGCTCGGGAGGGCGACAACTGTCGGGCGGCGAACAGCAAATGCTGGCGATCGCCCGGGCGCTGATCCGCGACGCGCAGGTGATCCTGCTTGACGAGCCGTTCGAAGGGCTGGCCCCACTGATCGTGCGCGACCTCGTGCGCGTCAGCCGTGAGCTGGCTGCTCAGGGACGCACCATTCTGGTGGTCGAGCAGAACGTGGTCGCGGCGCTGAGCTTCTCGGACCGCGTCTATATCCTCAACAACGGCCACGTGGTCTGGCAAGGCACGCCGGAGAGGCTACGCTCCGAGCCCGAGGTGATGAAGGCGCATCTCGGGGTGTGACCAGCGCGAGCCCCCTGGCCACGTGGCCAGTTGGACGGAACCGACGCATTCACCACTCTCCCGCCCATACGACGGAGAGAACCAAGTGCCCGATACCACCCCCCTGACCGCCTTGTCTGACGCGCTGGCGGCGCTAGTCGAGCAAACGGCCGGCGCCATCGTCGGGGTGCATGGCGGTAGTCGGCGCGGAACCAGCGGGCTCGTCTGGCAGGACGGGGTCGTCGTGACCGCCGAGGAAGCCCTGCGCCGCGACGACGGCCTGCAACTCACGCTATCCGGCGGCGAGACCCTGGCTGCGACGCTGGCAGGACGCGATCCCAGCACCGACATCGCCGTGCTGCGCGTTGCTGGCACTGCCGGCACGGCGCCGCAGCCGGCACCGGATGCGCGGACAGGCGAGCTCGCCGTGGCGCTCGGACGGCGCCACGGGGCTACCGTCAGCCGGCTCGGCATCGTCTCGCAGGTAGGCGAGGCATGGCGCAGCATGCGGGGCGGGCGGATCGACCGGTTCATCCGTCTCGATATCTCGCTCGACGCCTCGCTCGAGGGCGGCGCCGTGCTCGACGCGGCCGGCCGGCTGATCGGCATGCCTGTGTTCGGGCCTCGCGGCCGCGTGCTGGTAATCCCGGCGGCGACCATCACACGCGTTGTGCCGCAGATACTCGCGGACGGCAGGGTTGGGCGGGGCTACCTTGGACTTGGCCTGCATCGGGTCGGCGGACGCCGGCACGAGGCGCCAGGCCAGGCCGGCGTCATCGTGGTTTCGATTGACCCGGACGGACCCGGTGCCGCCGCCGGAGTGTTGCTCGGCGACGTCATCACCTTCTGGAACGGCGAATCGGTCAGCGGCCTGCGCGACATAGTCCTCCAGCTAGGTCCTGAAAGCATCGGCGCCGCAGTGGAGCTAGGACTTGTTCGCGCGGGCGCCGCAACCAAGCTGACGCTGCATGTCGGCAAGCGTCCTGCCGGGTGATGCGATCCCGGAACAACAGCCCGACGCGGCGGCACGCCCGCTGCGGATCGCGCTGCTGATCGCAGACCCGGGGCGGGCGGAGCGTTTGCGCTCAGCCCTGACGCTGCATCTGGGCCTGGAGGTGCTGACGGATCCGACCGCATCCGCCGATATCGTCGTGGCAGATGCTGAACCGGTCCCGTCTCGCGCGACGAGCGGCGTCGCGATTTGCAAGCTGACTCCGCGCGAGCACGAAGTGCTGGAGCTTCTCGCGACTGGTGCCTCAAATAAGATGATTGCGCGGCGATTGGGAATTTCCGTTGCGACCTCAAAGTTCCACGTTGCTGCGCTGTTCGGCAAGCTGGGGGCACGTGGACGCTCGGACGCCGTCGCGATCGGCGTGCGGCAAGGCTTGCTGATGTTGTAGCCATGGTTGGACCTAGCCCGGCCCGGCCGGTGCTGTGGCCGTTCCGGACGACTACGGTGCGTGCGTGGCGCTGCCGGTCTATTCGCCTGCACTTCTCGCCTGGTGGGCATTCCTTATGCTTGCCTAACGAGGGCAACATAGTCGGTTTGTTGTCAACCTTGCCCACAACCCAGAGTTTGTGGTCGTGCTTTGTTTGCACGAAATGGTTACGGCCTGGGAGGGAAGAAACACATCCATCGAAACTCGTAGCTTAAAATGGGGTTGGAATGATATTAACTCCTCAGAACCTGACGGAGGGAAAATTCGATGAGTTGGCAGTTCCAGCCGCCATCGAACGAAGGGGGAATGCAGTACCGGGGATCAAGCTTGGCCGCGAACCTGCGATCGCCTCGCTCCGGAAGTGTATGGTGAGCGCGTCGCTCGATGTCGCGATCATTGGGGCCGGACCCTGCGGCCTTTCCATCGCTGCCCATCTCGACGCGAAGGGCGTCGATCACCGGATATTCGGCGAGCCGATGCAGATGTGGGAGCGGCACATGCCGCCTGGAAAATCCTTCCGCACGCCTCGTTGCGAACGCCGATGTGCTGGAAGAGGAAATGTCGGCACGCCGGCTCGCTCACCCCGCAGCCATAAAGGCGCGGAGCCTGAGTGGAAGCTAAGGGCTTATCGAGTTGACCGGTGACGACACCCGCGAGCAAATGAGACGTATCAATTATCGGCCGATCCTCGTGCAGCAGTTTATTCGCGGCCGTGATATCGGTGCCAGCATCTATTGCAAGTCTGGAAGAATCACCGCGTTCATCGCGCACGAATACCGGAAGCGAGTGTATTCAACCTTTTGGAGCGAAGCAATATTCCACGACATCGAACGTATAGCGGCATATATCGGCGGGGATGGAGTTTATAACTTTGATATGCTCACCTCGCCGCGTTCATGGTTCAGGCTCACGCGGAAGGATTGGGCGGCAGCTCGCTACGCGTTTTCGGATCCCATCCCCCCTCTCCTCCATCATCTACGCCGGCCGACCAGAACATCAGCACTATGAGCACAGGCACAGCCAGGAGGCAAACATGCGCGTGATAACCGGTCTTCGGCAGGCCCTACACAATCCGGTGGATGCCTACTACAAGGTGATTACGCGATGGCACGAACGGAATGAGCGCGATACGCCACCCGGGAGATATACGATCGACCAAGATTGGCGTCAGCGGCTTGATGTCTCCGATGACGATCGCGAACAGACCGAGAGGCTGTGCCGCTCTATAGAGGCCACGCTAACTGCGAAAGGCATTCGCCCGGGTCCCGAAAGCTATCTCTGGTGGAACGATGGCGATCCGGCCTTCATTCAGGCGATTTGGTGTCTGATCCGACGCTTGCACGCGACCAAGGTCGTCGAGACCGGCGTGGCCCACGGGGTCACCAGTCGCATTATTCTGGAGGCGCTGAACGGTCAGGGTCATCTGTGGAGCATTGACTTGCCGCCGTCGTGGGCGCCCGAATTGCACCATGAAGTCGGCGCCGCGGTCGGCAGGCGGCCGTCGGACCAATGGTTGTTCATTTTTGGCGCAAGTCGACGCCGCCTGCCCAAGCTGCTGGATGCCATCTCGCCGATAGATGTTTTCGTGCATGATAGTCACCATAGCAAATATAATATGCTGTTTGAGATGGCCTGTGCATGGCCTGCCCTGCGACCGGGCGGCGCATTGGTGGTTGACGACATCGATCTCAACTGCGCATTCGAGGAGTTCTGCCAGACCGTCTCCGCCGAGAAGTTGATCGGGGAGGCCGAGCCAATTCGCCCCGATACTCGCCGGTTCAACGACAAAGGGCTATTCGGAATCCTGCTCAAACCCGAGCGGTGACAGCGACGATCCAGCCGCTGAGACAAGATCCCAGCCCTTGCGTCGGACCCGGGACGAACGGATCATGCACGCATGACTTGGTCGATCCTAGTGCGGGACCCCGACACGCTCGCCCTGGGCGCAGCGGTCGCCTCTCGCTTCTTTGCCACCGGCGCAATCTGCCTGCACGTCGAGGGCGGAGTCGCCGCCTTATCCACCCAGGCGTTGGTCAACCCGATGTATCCGGTCCATGCGATGCCACGGCTGCGCGCGGGCGAAGCACCGCAGGCGGTGCTGGACGCCCTGATCGGCGCGGATGCAGGGGCCGACCAGCGCCAATTGCACATCCTGGATGCAGCGGGCCGCACCGCCCAGCACACTGGATCCGATTGCATCTCCTGGGCGGGCAACGTGCGTGGCACGGACATCTCCGTCGCCGGAAATATGCTGGCGGGACCCGCGGTCGTGCAGCGCACGATGGAGGCATTCGCGGCGGCAAGCGGCACCTTGGCGGAACGGCTGCTCGCCGCAATGGAGGCGGGCGAAGCGGCCGGCGGGGACAAGCGTGGCAAGCAATCGGCGGCCCTGAAAATCTGCACGCGCGATCCGTTCCCGGACCTCGACATCCGCGCTGACGATCATCCGGATCCCCTGGCCGAGCTGCGCCGGCTCTACCGTGTCAGCCGGGAGCGCTTCACCGTATTCCGCCGCTTCCTTGCGGGAACCGATAGTCCCTGTGGCGTGTTTGACCGCACGGTCATCGATGCGGCGATCGCCCGCGAGCGAGGCGAACCGTAGCATGATGCGTTATCTCTTCGTCGCCATTATCTGCGCTGTGTGGCTCGCGGCACCCTCGCCGCCGGTAGCCCGTGCACAGGAGAGCACGCTGCATATCGGGCTGCGGGAGGATCCGGACCTGCTCGATCCGATCCTCGGCTCCAGCTATGTCGGGCGGATCGTCTTCGCCGGATTGTGCGACAAGCTGTTCGACATCACCCCGGACCTGAAGATCGTGCCGCAGCTCGCCAGCGGTTACGAATACAAGGACCCGACCCACCTGATCATCCGGCTGCGCCCGGGCGTGCAGTTCCAGGATGGCGAGCCGATCGACGCCGACGCGGTCAAGTTCACCCTGACGCGCGCATTGACGGTAAAGGGAAGCATGCGCCGCGGCGAGATCAACTCGATCACCTCGATCGAGGTGATCGATCCGCTCACGGTCGAGCTGACACTGAAGGCGCCCAACTCACCCCTGCTGTCGCAATTGACCGATCGCTCCGGCATGGTGCTGCCGCCGAAGGTGGTAGAGCAGGAAGGCGACAAGTTCGGCCTTCACCCGGTCTGCTCCGGCCCGTTCTCGTTCGTCGAACGCGTGCCGCAGGACCGTATCGTGCTGCAGCGCTTTCCCGGCTATTGGAACGCCGGCGCGATCCATTTCGATCGCGTCGTCTATCTGCCCAGCCCGAACGCCGCGGTGCGCCTTGCCAATTTTCAAGCCGGTGCGCTCGATCTCGTCGAGCAGATCTTGCCCACCGACGTCGCGGCTGTGCAGCGCGATCCGAAGCTGAAGCTCGCGATCCAGGACTCGCTGATGTACGAGGGCATCACCTTCAACACCGGCAACGGCCCTGCATCGAACACGACGATCGGCCAAAGCGCATTGGTGCGGCGCGCCTTCGAACTGGCGATCGATCGGACGGCGCTGATCCAGGTCGTCTATAATGGTATGTACACGCCCACCGCCCAGGCCAATCCGCCAAGCTCGCCTTATTACGACGAAACGATCCAGCCGCCGGCGCGCGATGTGGCGAACGCCGAGGCGTTGCTGAAGCAGGCCGGCGTCAGCCTGCCGGTGCCGGTGACGATCACGATCCCGAACAACCCCGACCTGCAGCAGGCTGGCCAGGTGATTCAGGCGATGGCGAAGGAGGCGGGGTTCGACGTGAAGCTTCTGGCGATGGAGTTCGCCTCGTCACTGCAGGCGGGCTACGCTGGCCGGTTCCAGGCGTACATGATCGGCTGGTCCGGCCGCTCCGACCCTGACGGTAATATGTGGCAGTTCCTGCACACCAGCGGGACGTTCAACTATGGCCACTATTCCAATCCTGAAGTCGACGCGTGGCTGGACCAAGCACGCCAGCACGATGACCTGGCCACACGGCGCGAGCTCTATGCCCGGGTCTGGCAGCAGGAGCGCGCGGACCTTCCGTTACTTTATCTCTGGAACCCGAAGAATATTGTCGGGATGAAGCGGACACTCGAGGGCTTCCAACAGGTTCCGGACGGCCTGATCCGCCTCCAGGGACTGCAGTTCGCGCGGTGATCCGCCCTGGATCGGATGTTCTGCTGGACTGCGGCTATCCGTCCGCCGGGGCGCTGCGCCGCTCGCTCAGTTGCTGCTCCAGGAGCTCCACCGCGTGAAACAGCCGTCCGGCGGCGAGCTGCATGAAGTAGAAGCCGAAGTCGGGATTCTGGAAGAACAGCTCGCGCACTTGGTCGTAGCGGATCGCCAGCACCTCGCCCGCCTCGATGCATTCCAGTGTTTGCGTGCGCTGGCCCCCCGGGGCCAGCAGGCCGAGCTCTCCCACGAACTCGCCCGGTACGCGGTGAATGTTGATCTCCGGCAGGCGGAATCGCCCGGAGACGATATAGTACATTGTGTCGGCAACATCGCCCTTCCGGAACAGGATTTCGCCGCCGCGGCAGCGCCGATGCGTCATATACGGCTTCAGCCAGTCCATCGTCTGGTTGCCCTGAGCCGCGCTGCGCACCCGCCGAACCAGCTTCATCATTTGCACCATCCGCAGCAAATTCAACGGCAGCAATGTCGAATGCAGGAATAGCGTCGGATACTGGGCGTCGTAGAACGCGTACGCAATGAAACACAAATTGCTGGCCGCGCTCAGGGCACGCAGCGGGATCATCGTCCGCACCACGAACGACGCAATGACGAAGAGCGCGCCGAGATATCCGGGCACCTGCCGCCAGGACCAAGCGGCCAAATAGTGATAGATCAAGTGCCAGTACATCTGCGCCCCCCTGCGCCGGCTCGGGCGACCACGCGCGGCCGGCGTGCCACTGTTTGCATTCTATGAGTTGGCAGCTTATTATTCGACCCTAATCAATTCCCGGCCGCGACGGGACCCTCCGTCGGGAGCCCGTCGCACCGGCCTCTGGGATAGCATGTCCATGCGTTACCTGCGCTTTGGCGCCCTGATCATCGCCGCCGGCATCGCGCTTGCGCCGGCAGTGGCAATGCTGCCGTCGACAAGCTCGGCGGAGGAACTGCGCGATCTGCTGCCGTTCGGCCGCACACATCGGATCGCCCGCATGCTGCCGACCGTGGTGAACATCACCGTCCACAAGATGGTTCAGGACCCACCCGGCCCGTCCGCCAATCCCGAGCCGCACCTGATCGAGTTCGCCGGCTCCGGCTTCATCGTGGACTCCTCGGGCCTGATCGTCACCAACCGCCATGTGATCGACGGTGTGCTCGACATCACCGTTATCCTGCACGACGGCACCGCGCTACCAGCAAAGGTGCTCGGGACCGGCGGCGCGGTCGATATAGCGCTGCTGGAGGTTTCACCCTCCAAGCTGCTGCCGACAGTCACCTGGGGCGACAGCGACAGCGTGCGTGTGGGTGACCAGGTGCTGGCGGTGGGCAACCCGCTGGGCATTGGCGAAACTGTCACCGCCGGGATCGTCAGCGCCACCAACCGCGACATCACGACGTCGCCGTTCGACGACTACATCCAGACTGATGCAGCGATCAACCACGGCAATTCCGGCGGTCCGCTGTTCAACATGAGGGGTAGGGTGATCGGCGTCAACACGGCGCTCTACACGCCGGCGGAAAACGGCGGTTCGGTCGGCCTCGGGTTCGCGATTCCCGGCAACGACGTGCAGTACGTGGTGGATCAGTTGCGCCGCTTCCACCGGTTGCAACGGGGCTGGCTGGGGGTGCGCATGCAGGACGTTACCCCGAACATCGCCGACGCGCTTGGCCTGCACGCGCCATCTGGGGCGATCATCGTCCAGGTGGACAACGGCGGGCCAGCTTCGGGAGGCAAGCTGGAGGTCGGCGATGTCATCCTGAAATTCGGCAAACAGGCGCCCAAGGACGCGCGGGCGCTCGCCCGCATGGTGGCCCTTAGCCGAGCCGGGGACACCGATCCCGTGGTGGTCTGGCGGGACGGCGAGGAGCAGACTGTCCCGATCACCATCGCCGAATGGCCGGAAGAGCCGAAAGCCGCCCCTGCCAAGCCCGCCACTCAACCTGGGATAGCACCGGCGAACGCACCCGACCTTGGATTGCAGGTGGCGCCGATCAGCAAAGAGACGCGCGCCAAGTACAAGCTCGCGGACGCGCAGACCGGCGTTGTGGTGACCGGGACTGCGCCGGGCAGCAGCGCCGGGGAAAGCGGACTGAGCCCCGGCGACGTGATCCTGCGCGTGCAACAGACGCCGGTCAGCACGGAAGCGGAGCTGCATCAGCAGTTGGACGATGTTCGCGAGCAAAAGCGCCATCACGTGCTGGTCCTGGTCCAGGGTCATGGCGGCTTGCGCTGGGTGCCGCTGGAGGTTAGCTCCCTCCAGTAGAACTGATCGCAGTTGGATTGGAATCGCTGGCGATCCAGGACCGCGCACTATTATCATTGCGTCCCGAGTGACGCGCCTTGTATAAATTCTGAGCAGCCGAACGCCCGTCGCGACAAATGGCATCGCGAGGTAGTTCGGCGGCGAAGAAAAATCTGGGGACGAGAACATGATCAAGACAAGTGCGAAATGGTCGGCCCGACTGGTACTGTTGATCTCGCTGCTGCTGTGGGTCGGCGCGGCCTGGGCGGGTGGCGGGCAGGGTGGCTGCAAGCCCGGTCGTATCTGCAGCGTACCTGAACCGGCATCCATTGCGCTTCTCAGCGTCGGTGTCGGCGCGATCCTTCTCTATCGCAGCCGCCGCGGCCCGAGGAAGTAGCCGCTGGGTTCCGGGAAGCCACAGCCGTGCCTGCATGGCTTGGCGATTGGGTTGAACGCGCGTCTTGGTGGGTTGCGGTGGGGCTGTTCCTGGCCATCGCCGCAAGAGAGAGTTACGCGCCCGACAGACCGCTCCACAACCCGATCGTTGCGCGATGGGCCGGCAATTTCGCCCTCTACGGTGCCAATTTGGCTCTGCTGACGCTGGCGGCGCCAAGCGACGTGGCGGTGGCGCTGTTCGGTGTTGACGACGGGCGGTTCATCTTCGCCGCCCTTGGCAGGGGCGGCTGGGCTGCGCTGGTCGCCGGCGTGCTGCTCTCTGATCTGCTGATGTATGCGGTCCATCGGGCTGAGCATCATATCTTCCTGTTCTGGCGGTTTCACGCAGTGCACCACGCCGACACCGATGTCGATGTGACGACCGCGTTCCGGCACCACCCAGGCGAATTCCTGCTGAATTCATTCGTCGTTATGTTCGTACTCTTCGGACTGGGCGCACCGACATCGCTAATACCGATCTACGGCCTTATTTTTCTGTCCGTTTCGCTGTTACAGCATATGAATTCACCGATGCCGAACCGTCTCGAGCGGCTGCTCGGCTTCGTCCTGGTGACGCCCGGCATGCATCGGGTTCATCATTCCGTGCTTGCGGAGCATTACGGGGCGAACTTTGGCGCTGTGTTCTCGTTCTGGGATCGGCTGTTCGGAACCTATTGCCGACTCGATCAGACCCAACGCGGCGCTCTCGCATTCGGCGTTCCGGAGTTTACGGCGCCGCACTATGCGCGGGTTTACTGGGCGTGGATCCTGCCGTTCGTCCTGAGCCGCAATCCGGCCGCGCGCCGCGCTGACATCGGAGCAGGACGACCTCGGCTGCTTACTCGCGCCCGATCCCCGTGACGTTAGCTAGCTCGAACTATATCGGGTTCTGTTCCACTCAGCCGCTCTTCGAGCGGCGAACATCGCGAATACACCAAATGCCAGCAGAGACAGCGTTGGAGGCTCAGGGACTGGGACGCCATCGATGCTCGTGATCGTCACGTGTCCGGTGCCACCGGATCCTGGCTGTAGCATTGGGCTGTTGGCCGATCTGGAGGTGACATCTAACACCGATCCGTTGCCGGGGGCCGCTCCATTGTAGGTCGTCTGCCACGTCCAGTAGAACAGAGGCGAGCTTGCCTCATAGACGCCATCATCATCCACTATCCCGACCAGATACGTTTCGAATTTGGGGATGTTGTTTGCTGCAATCTGTGCCGCAGTCAAATGATGGTCCATTGGTTCATCACCGAATGAAAGCGTCGTCGATGTCTCGTTCTGGGACAGAGACCAGCAATCTGCGGACGGGGCGAGGGTGAAATAAAAGGGACTTGCCGCGCCCGAGGCGCCGGATGCCTTTCCACCACAAGGATTGTAGTTGTACCCACCCGGCGGTGGATCGAGAAATGGAGGATTGGGCGAGGGAACGGGAACTATCGGCGCGCCATTGAAAGCGTGGAGATCTGCATTTGCCCAGTTGGTGATCGTCTGCTGCCAATTAAACCCTATGTAGCCCAACGCTTTGGCAGCTTCACTCAGCGTCTGCTCGTCGTTCGGGGTGAAGAACGCGAACATAGCCACGCCGGTCGCGCTGGGAGTTCCGTTTGAATTACCCACGAACACATTAACGGTGCCCAGGTCGGGAATCGAAGTGACTATTGCGTAACAGGGCAAGGATACCGCGCAAACGGCAATCGACGCAGTAGCGGCAAGAATGTTTCTGAGTGACATGTCCCGCTCCCAGTTTCGCTGCCGAAATTGAGGGATTTCCCTCCTCGTTGCGGCAGCGGTGGCCCCCGTGGTCCGCACGTTCTGTGCTTTGTGTCCCGCAGATTAACGCTCCATGCCACGGCGTCAATAGGTTTCGGCTGGTGATGCGCAAATGTTTGCCGGCGCACAGCAACCTGACCGAATGTTTGTTGCTACTCTAGGTGGTATAACAGGACAACTGACGCGCAGGACTCAAATCACCGATGCAACCGGTTCAATCACTCGAACCCGGCTTTTCGGAGGCCGTCCAAGATGCGGCCCAGCGCCGAAGCCACATAGATCCGCTGGATGTAGGCTTCGGTGCCGGCCAGGTTGCCGTCGAGCCGGCGCAGCAGCGGGATGATTGCCTGTGCTTCGGTCCGCCGGCCCAGTTGTCCGAGCGTCGCAATGAGGTAGCGGATGGCAACGGGATATTCGGGCTTGGCCACCAGCGCTTCCTGGCAAGCGGCGAGCGCGTCGCGGTAACGCCCCGCCAGATAATGGCTGATCGCCAATGCCGGCAGCCAAAGGAAGCGCCGCGGATCGTGCGGGCTAAGGCGGAGCGCGAGCTGAATTTCTGGCAGCGCCTCGTCAGGGCTGTCGAGAAAGTTGAATGCGAAGGCGAGGTTCGCGTGCGCCGCGGTATGGCTTGGATTGAGCCGCACCGCCTCGCGAAGGTGGGGGATAGCCTCTTGAGGAAAACCGGCGTTTAGCAGCGTTCCACCAAGCGCGAAGCGCGCCATGGGATCGCGCGAATCGGCTTGGACCGCATTGCGTGCATGGGCTAGCGCCTGCTCATAGAACGCCTTTCGGTCGGAAGCCCACCCGACATGCGCTGCATGCCAGAGCGCGATCGCAAGCCCAGCGCTGGCCTGGGCATAGGCCGGATCGATCTCGAGAGCGCGGCGGAAATATTCGCGCGCCTTCTCGTTGTCCTCCTTCGTGTAGCGATAGTGATGCCAGGTGCCGCGCTGATACAATTCGTACGCATTTGCATTCTGCGGCGGTGCCCTGGCGGCGCGCTCGCGCTCATGTCTCAGCAGTTCCGGCGAGATAGCGCCAACGATGGTACGCACGATCTCATCCTGGATGGCGAAGAGATCGCCAACCTCGTAATCATACTGCTCGGCGAGCAGGTTGTCCATGGTCTCCACGTCGGTCACTTGGACCGACTTTCGCATCCGCGTGCCAAGCCTGCGCAGGCTGCCCTCGACGACGTAACGAACCCCGAGCTGCAGTGCGACGGATCTCAGGTCGACGTCCCTGCCCTTGTAGGTGAAGACCGAGTTTCGGGAGATGACAGGAAAGCTCCGCCAGCGAGCGAGCTCCGTGATGATGTCCTCGGTGATGCCGTCGGCGAAATGCTCTTGATCGGCGTCGGCGCCGTGGTGCTTGAACGGCAGTACAGCGATCGCCGGCCGCTCGCCGAAGCCCGGGACCAGGGATGCTGGCCGGGCAGTAGCCGCGCTCTCGCTTTCCGGCTCGTCGCCAGACGGGACAATCCGGTAAACCCGCACGGGTCGGGTGATGTTCTTCAGACGTTGAATGCCGAGATCGATGAAACTGTAGCCTGTGCGGTCGGTAGTCTGCACCGCGGATTCCGAGATTACGATGTCGCCCGGTTGGGCAAGTGCCTCCAGGCGGGCCGCGATGTTTACACCGTCACCGTAGATGTCATCCAACTCGACGATGATATCGCCGAGATTGATGCCCATGCGCAGGCGGATGCGCTGTTCCGCGGGCCGATCGCTTTCCATCTCGCCGGCGGAGCGCTGGATCTGCATAGCGGCGCGCACCGCCTCGGTCACGCTGGGGAATTCGACAAGCGCACCATCGCCGGTCTTCTTGACAATTCGTCCGCCGGCATCGGCTAGCGCCGGCTGCACGATCCCATTCATGATGGCACGCAGGCGGTGGTGAGTGCCTTCCACGTCCAATTCGGTCAGCCGGCTGTACCCGGCCACATCCATGGCCAGCACGGCCGCCAGCCGCCTGTGGAAACGCTCCATCTTTGGTCTTTGCCCCAATCATCATAATGGTAGCAGCAGGGGTCAGAGCACGCTACCGCCCGTAGGGCGACTGCGGAGGACAACCCAGGGGTGTCAGCGCACCGCGTAACGTCGAACCTTGTCCTCATCGACTGTAATGCCAAGCCCGGCCGCCGTGGGAACCTGGACCTTCCCGCCCTTGACCGCAAAGGGATCCACCAGCAGGTCCTCTGCCAGATAGTAGGTCGGCTGATAGAACTCGCAGCCCAACGAGACGCTCGGGGTGGCGGCGATGAAATGAGTCCCGGCGGTAGCGGCGATCCCGGTCTCGAACATGTCGCCGCCGTAGCAGGCCAATCCACCGGCCGCGGCGATCCCGGCCACCTCGCGGGCGCGCAGCATGCCGCCGGTTTTCATGATCTTGATACTGATCAGGTCGGCAAGATGCTGCCCGGCAACCACCAACGCATCGGTCGGCGTGAATACGCTTTCATCCGCCATGATCGGCGTGTCGATCGCCGCGGTAATCGCCCCCAGCGCCGCAAGCTGGTCACCCCGCACCGGCTGTTCGATAAACCCAGGCCGGAACTGCTCGACATCGCGCAGGCGACGGATTGCGTCGTACGGCTCCATGCCCTGGTTGTAATCGACCCGAAGCTCCGCATCCGCAGGCAGAATCTCCTTCAGCCGCTGGAGCCGCCGGAGGTCGCTCGCGTGGTCAAGGAACCCGGTCTTCACCTTGAACAGCCGAAGACCCTCGGCGCACAGGCTCTGCACCATCTCCAGGTCCTGATCGAAATCCGGATTGGCCACCGAGAAGCTCAGCGGAATCTCGTCCCGGAACCGGCCACCGAGCAGGTTACACACCGGCGTGCCGAGCGCCTGGCCGACAATGTCGAACAGCGCCATCTCCATCGCCGCCTTGGCTTCGGTGCAGTGAACGACGGCCTGCTCGGCCTGCTGCATCAGCGCGTTGATCCGGAAGAGATCGGCGCCGTGCAGCAGCGGACGCAAATACGTGTTCAGCGCGGCGGCGCTGGCCTCCGCCGATCCGGTGAACGCGGCCCAAGGAGCTGCCTCGCCCCAGCCGACAATCCCGGCATCGGTTCCGAGCTTCAGCAGCACATTGGTGACCGCGCCGCCGACGTCGCCGATGCCGTGGGAATGAATGGTGCGAACCGGCAGGCGCACGGTGAACACGGAGATATCTGTGATGCGTATGGAAGAGGACATCAGGCGGCGTCCTTATGGTTCGGCTAGAAACGATCCGGCCGGAACGGCGTGGGATCGATGGGCGCGGGACGGCCGGTCACCAGATCGGCGATGATCCTGCCGGTATAAGGCCCGCCGGTCATGCCGACATGACCGTGGCCGAACGCATGGTACACGTCCGGCGACCGCGTGGAACGCCCGAGCACCGGCAGCGAATCAGGCAGGCTGGGGCGATGGCCCATCCAGACCGAGATGCCGCTTTCGTCGAACGCCTGCGCTAGCCCGGGATAGAGCTTCGCCCCCTGGGTCAGCAGGTTGCGCGCGCGGCGCCAATCCGGCGCGGCGTGCAGGCCAGCCAACTCCACCGTACCGGCAAAGCGGACGCCGCCCGCCATCGGCGTGGCAACGAATTTACCGTCGGCATCGGTGGTCGGCACGCGCGGCATCACCGCCGGATCGCGCAGCATCAGGTGGTAGCCACGCTCGGTCTCCAGCGGCACGCGGTCGCCCACCGAAGCGGCGAGCGGACGCGAATGCGCCCCGGCGGCGATCACCGCCGCATCCGCCGGCACCTCGCCGTCCGGCGTCTGCACCGCGCGCAGCCGCACGCCATCCAGCGAAAAGCCGGTTGCTCGCCGGCGCAGCAGCCGGCCACCGTCGCGCTGCAGCGCCTCGGCCAGCGCGGCGACGAGACCGCCGGGATCGAGGCAGTGCCCGTTCCCCGGCACCAGCTTGCCGCGGATGAAATCGCGCGACAGGTTCGGATCAAACTGGCGCAGCTCGTCGGCGTCCAGCTCCTCCCACTGGATGCCATTGCGGCGGCGAAGTTCCCAGGCGCGCTGATCATCTGTCCACGCCGCCTGTGTGCGATAGGCGATCAGGATGCCGTTCCGAGCTATCAGCGATTGCGCGCCGGCATGACGCGCCAACTCCATGACAGTGTCGAGGCACGGCGCCAGCAGCGGCTTCAGCGCGCGCGCCTGCGCCTCGATCCGTTCGGGCGTGCCGGCGCGGATGAAGCGAACCAACCACGGGGTGAGTGCCGGCAGATAGCTCCAACGAATGCGCAACGGACCGAGCGGATCAGCAAGATACCCCGGCACCTTCCGCAGCGTGCCGGGCCCGGCAACCGGCACGATAGAAGACGGGTTGAAGCAGCCCGCATTGCCGAAGGATGCACCGCTGCCGGGCGGCTCCGGCTCGATCACCGTTACCTCGTGCCCATCGCGCAGCAGCCAGCTTGCCGCGGCGATCCCGACCATGCCGGCGCCGATCACCACGACACGCTTTTTATTCCCCTCCATGTCGCCAGCCCTTTCTGGAGCGAACGTACCAGCCATGGTTTCGCGGCACAATCGTTCGGCCCAGCCATCCGTTGATGTAGCTCAATGCAAGAAGACGGTACCGGATACACAGTGAAAACGCGGGTACCAGGATGGGGCAGCGATGATGATGCGACGCCAGGCCAGTGGTGGTCTTCTCGCGGTTGCGGCGCTTGCCACGGCGCCGGTGATCACGCGGGCGCAACAGCCTTTGGATCTGCCACCGCCGCGAAGCGAGGGGGGTCTGCCCCTGACCGCCGCGCTGCAGCGAAGGCGTTCCATTCGCGAATACTCGAGCCGGACGCTTGGTGCACAGATTGAAGATGATCGCGGATGCAGGCACGATCAGGGCCGGAGACGTACGCGGGATCTGCAGCTCGACCGTGCAGTATATCCCCGGGGTCAAGGTACCCTTTGGGTTGGGTACATCAACCTCAGTAAGCAGGGTCCGGGTCCCCGGCTGGAGGGCGTCCGCGATTCGTGTCACCTTGCCGCGGAAAGTCAGGTTAGGCATCTCCGGGACGCGAACGATGGCGTCAACTCCCGGCTTCACGCCAAAAGCATCGTCCTGCGGGACATAAACCCAAACGCGGATCACATCGCCGTCCACCATCGAAAACATTGAGGTACCGCTCGTCGCGTCAGCGGTGATCAGGCTGCCGACATCAATGTTCCGCTGAGTAATCACTCCATCGAAGGGCGCCACCACCTGCTGGTAGGTCTTCTGCTGGCTTTGATACTTTAGCTGCGCCTGCACAGCCGCGGCATTGAGTTGGGCGGCCAGTGTCGCGTTCTGTTGAGCCTGATAGCTATAACGATCGACGTCGCCTTGCTCCTGCGTGTACCAGCCCTGCTTGGCGAGGATGGAAGAGCGGATGGTGGTCACCAGTGCCGACTTGCGCTCCGCGTCGTTTTGGAGCTGCGTTGCCACGGCTTGCGCCAGGCTATTCTGGTATTGGGCGACCTGGTCCTCGACTTCGGGTGCGGTGATCTCCGCGAGGAGCTGCCCCGCTTTGACGTGATCGCCTATATCGACAAAGCGCTTTAGCACATACCCGCTCGCGCGGGCGTAAATGTTTGCCTGCTCGAAAGCGAGTGTTGTGCCAGGCAGCGTCACGTCCACGTCGCCGTAACGTCGCCCCACCTCATCAACCCTTACGTTCGGCACGAAATTGGCTTGCTGCTCCGCGGTTTGGACGACCTGGAGATGCTGCGTGTAATGCCGCCATACGCCCTCAGCGAGCGCACCAGAAATGAGCACGAGCACGCCGACCCCGACCAGCCAGCCCCTGGACCTGCTCGGCCTTCCGGGCTTGGCCGGTGGCAGTTGGACAATATCGCCATCAGGTGCCGGGGAAAGCGGCTGCGGGGCTTCCGAGGCGGGCGATCGGTTGATCTCGTTCATTCAAGTGTCTCCTCGAAGACGCCGTGCGCCTGCTTGCCGTCATTGCCTTTGCGCAGCATCGCGAACAGGTAGGGCACGACCAAAAGTGTGGTCGGGGTTGCGAACAGGAGGCCGCCGATGACCGCACGCGCGAGGACGGCATTCTGTTCCTCGCCCGGGCCGCCGATTGCCATCGGGATCATGCCGACGATCATCGCGGTCGCCGTCATCAGCACCGGCCGAATGCGGGTGTGTCCCGCCGAGATCGCCGCATCGAATGCTTTCATGCCGGCGAGCTGCTGCTCACGTGCGAACGTGACGAGCAGGATCGAGTTCGCCGAAGCGACCCCGACCGCCATGATCGCGCCCATCAGCGACGGAACGCTCAGCGTAGTATCGGTGATGTAAAGCATGGTGACGATGCCGCAGAACGTCGCCGGCAACGCCAGGATGACGACAAACGGATCACCAAAATTCTGATAGTTCACGACCATCAGCAGGTAGACGAAAACGGCGGCGAACAAGAGGCCGATGCTCATATCGCTGAAGGCGTTGTTCATGCTTGGAATTTGACCGGTCACCTGTATCGTGTTGCCGGGGGACAGGTTTTTCTGCAGACCTGCCGTGATCTTCCGGATCTCTCCGGCGATGCTGCCGAGATCGCGCCCCTGGGTACTAGCGTAGACCTCGTAGACCGGCTGGATGTTGGCTTGATTCGCGCTGCCAGGCACCGAGTCGCGCGTGAAGGTCGCCACATTGCTGAGCTCGCCCGGCACCAGTTGGGCAGTCGGCGGGGCGTTTCCCGTGCTGACCGGTGTATTGCCGACGTCGTCGAGCGAGCTAACTTGGTATTGCGGCGTCTGGACGGCGATGTAATATGGGATCCCGTTTGTCGGGTCCGTCCAAAAATTAGGCGCCACTTGTTCGGAGGAGCTCAGGCTCGTGCCGACGTTATTACCGATGTCACTCGCGGTGATGCCGAACTGCAGGGCCCGGGTGCGGTCGATCTGGACGTAGAAATCTGGGGCGTAAACTTCCTGTTGCAGATGCGTATCGACAACGCCCGGAATAGCGGCGATGCGGCGGCACAGCTCCTTGGCGATGCGCAGGTTTCTTGCTCTGTCATAACCGACAGTGCGGACGTCGATCTGCGCGGTGAGCCCGAAATTCAGAATCTGCGTCGCCATGTCCGCAGGCTGGAAATAGAACAGATCCTCGGGGAACGCAGCCGGCAGCACCTCCCGCAATTTGCGGACATAGTCGGCCGTCGGCGCATGACCCTCGTTCAGCGAGATCATGATCACGCCGTCGTTGACTGCGATGGTCGTACCGTCCGAGAACGCCCAGTTATATGAGCGTGCCGGCACCCCGAAATTGTCGACGATCAGATCGAGGTCTTGCTTCGGAATGACCTGGCGGATCTTGTCCTCGACCGCCTGGAAAATCTGCTCCGTCACCTCGATGCGGGTGCCCGGCGGCGCGCGGACGTGCAACTGGATCATGCCGCCATCGATCGCCGGATAGAAATCGCGACCGACAGAGATGAACATCACGGCGGCGAGGGCGAGCACCAGGATAGCGAGGATCGGAACGATGATCCGGCGGGTCAGCAGCATTGTGAGCAACTGGACATAATTTTGGCGCAGACGCTCGAACGTGCGCTCGAACCAGGCGTGGAACCGGGCGAAGAAGCCGGTGCCGGAATTCCCCGCCGACGCGCCGTGCGCCTGACCCTTCAGCAACTGACCGATGGTGATCGGCGTCAGGGTCCGCGACAGGCCGTAGGAAGCAAGCATCGCAAAGACGACGGCAACGCCCAGCGGCGTGAACAGATATTTGGCGGGTCCCTCTAGAAAAATCACCGATGTAAAGACACAACTGATCGACAAGGTCGAGACCAGCGTCGGTATCGCGATTTCGGCTGCGCCGTGAAGCGTCGCCTTTGGCAGCGGCATTTTCTCCTCGTCGAGGAGGCGGTAGGTGTTCTCGATCGTCACCGTCGAGTCATCGACGAGAATGCCGACCGCGAGCGCGAGTCCGCCCAGTGTCATCGTATTGATCGTCTCGCCGAGGAAGTAGAGGACGACGAGTGAGGTCAGCATCGCCAGTGGGATCGAGATCATAACGACGATCGTCGGCCGCCATGAACCGAGAAATAGCAGGATCATCAGTGCCGTGAGCCCGGCCGCGATCGCACCTTCGCGAAGCACGCTGACCACCGATGAGACAACGAACACAGACTGGTCAAACAACGATTTTATGACCATGCCGGGCGGCGCCGCGGCCCGCGCGATGTTCAGCACGTGTTTGACCGCATTGACGACCGTCAACGTCGAAGCGTTGCCGTTCTTGATGATGCTGAGCAGCACAGAACGCTTGCCGTCCGCTCTCACGACGTTCTGTTGCACCAGGTTGCCATCTCGGACATGACCGATATCTCTGAGGAACACGGTGGCGCCGTTCGAATATCCGACCGGGATCTCGTTGAGCGCCTCGATCGTCAGCGGCATCGCATTGGTGCGGACGGTGTAATCAGTCTTGCCGATCTTCGCATCGCCGCCTGGCAGGGTCAGGTTCTGAGCGTTGACCGCATTCACCACCTGCAGCGGTGTCAGGCCCTCCGCGAGAAGCTTCGTCTGATCGATGTCGACCATGATCTGCCGGTATTTACCACCGGCGGGCGTCGGCAACGTGACGCCGTGGATCGGCGCAAGCATCTGCCGCAGCTTGTAGATACCGTAGTCGTAGAGTTGTGACTCGTTGAGGATGTCGGAGCTGAGGCTGATCTGCAGGACGGGCACCGCGGACGCGCTGTACTGAACAACTACCGGCGGTTCGATCCCGGTTGGCATCAAGGCGCGGATCGCGTTCGTGGCGGCGACGATCTGGGAAATCGCAAGGTCGAGGTTGACGTCCGGCTGGAAATAGATCTTCTGGACCGAGATGCCGTTCACGGTCTCGGCTTCGATGTCCCTGATTCCTTTCACGTTCGAACTGATCGAGTACTGACTATAGGTGGTGACACGCTGCTCCATCTCCGTCGTGTCGAGGCCGGTATACTGCCAGATGACCGAGACCACCGGGATATTGATCTCCGGGAAGATATCGGTGGGCATTTCAAAGACTGCGGTGACCCCGAGAAACAGGATCAGCGCCGCCACCACGTAAAAGGTATGCGGGTATTTCAGCGCGAAGCGAACGATTCCCAAGCAATGCCTCCGGTCATTCTATGGCGCAACTTGCTGCCTGCATGTGTTGCATTCACGTCCTCAGTAAGACGATCCGCTCGATACTCTTGCCCCCTATCGGAGACAGCGGGGCACGGTTGCTGTTGCCGGCCGCCAGCCGGAGACGGCCGCCCTTGGCAGCACTACCGACCACACCTTCCGGTGTGACCATAGCGAACTTGGTGTGTCCCCCTTCTCGGGCACCGGTGTTGTGCCATCGGTCCTGCCTGCGATCCTGATGGCGCATTCAATTCCGCGCGAGCCCAAGAAGTCGCGCTCGGCTGCCACCCATATGAGAAAATAAACCAACGCGGGAGCGACCATCCCGACGATGAACTAGTCCATCAACCGAGCCCTTTCCACTGATGCCGTCAGCCTCGCTGGAGGCCCCGCGAGGCAGATGGGTTTCCTCTGGAGGTTCTCAACCATACCGCTAAGCTTACTGCTTAAGCCGAAAGCAAGCACGTGCTCGCAGCATAACACCATGCCGTCGCAGAATGACCGCGGAACGCGACGCAATACGCGTGTATATCAGCACGACCGGCAGAGATTGCATTCCGCGTATCATTTGGACGCATAGCCGGTCGATCGATCCAGCCCCAGCTACCCCCCACTGATGCAGCGGAACAGGAGTTAAGGATGGAGCAGATCGAAATTGCCGGGACCGGCATGACATCGTCTCGCGTCGCTCTCGGTACTTGGGCGATTGGCGGATGGATGTGGGGCGGCACCGACGAACAGCAATCAGTCGCAACGATCCATGCGGCGCTCGAGCGTGGTATCACCATGATCGACACCGCGCCCGCATATGGTTTTGGACGTGCCGAGGAGATCGTGGGCCGGGCGCTGGCCGAAGGCGGTCGGCGCGAAAAGGTGCTGATCGCCACTAAGGTCGGGCTGAACTGGCGCGACGGGCAAGTGTTCCGCGATGCCAGCGTCCGCCGGATCCGCCAGGAGATCGAGGACTCGTTACGCCGGCTTCGTACCGATCGTATCGATCTCTATCAGGTGCACTGGCCCGATCCCTCCGTGCCCATCGAGGAGACCGCGCTTGTGCTGGCTCGCCTGCTGCAGGCGGGTAAAATCCGCGCGATCGGAGTCAGCAACTTCTCCGCCGCCGAGATGGAGCGGTTCCGCGCGGTGGCGCCGCTGCACAGCGTGCAGCCACCGTATAACCTGTTCGAGCGCGAGGCCGAAGCCGAGGTGCTGCCGTATGCGCAACACCATCACCTCACCGTCCTTGCCTACGGTGCGCTCTGCCGCGGTTTGCTTAGCGGGCGCATGCAAACCGGCACCCGTTTCACCGGCGATGACCTGCGCCGCACGGATCCCAAGTTCCAACAGCCGCGTTATGGCCAGTACCTCGCCGCGGTCGATGCGCTCGCGCAGTTCGCCAGAGAGCGCTATGGCCGAAGCGTGCTGGCGCTGGCGGTGCGTTGGATCCTCGACCTTGGTGAGACGATTGCACTGTGGGGCGCTCGCCGGCCCGACCAGCTCGACCCGGTGGCAGAGGTCAGCGGCTGGACGCTCGATGCCGCCGCGTTGCAGGAGATTGAGACGATCCTCCAGCGCCACGTCAAAGACCCGGTGGGCCCGCAGTTCATGGCACCGCCGCAGAAGCCTGAGGCACGCGCCGCCGCCTGAGCGCGACGCCGGCTCTTCCGAACCACCGACGGATAGGCACGCCTGGGCGCTGACAGGCCCAGGCGCGGCACATAGGGCGGGGCGAAGTTGCATAGCAGCAAACCGCCCCCACATGGCCCCATGACCATGCCGATTCCATGATGGTCCCATGCGGGTTTGGAATGAGCCATGTTGCAAACTTCCCTCTCGACGCGGCCCTCGATTTCGCCAGCGGTAGCGGGACTCTCGGATCGGCAGGCAGGTACGCCGCCGGTCCGGAGCGAACTCGCCGCACCCGGCACAGTCAACTGGGGCGCCATCGACCTCAACCTGCTGATCGTGTTCGACGCCGTGATGCAGGAGCGCAATCTCACCCGCGCTGGCCGGCAACTTGGCCTGAGTCAGCCGGCGGCAAGCCACGCGCTTGCGCGGCTGCGGGCGACGCTGAAGGACGACCTGTTCATCCGCACGCCAGAGGGCATGCAGCCGACGGCGCGCGCGCAGCAGATGGCCGAACCGGTGCGCGACGCACTGCGCACGCTGCGCTTGACGCTGGAGCCGGAAGAGTTCGATCCGGCCATAGCGACCAGGACTTTCACCATAGCGGTGAACAACCATGCGGCCCGCGCCATCGTGCCGGAACTGGCGCGCCGCGTGTCCGAGGTGGCGCCGCATGTCAGCCTGGACGTGCAGCCGGTCGGGCAGCGTGACGTGCTGGATCAGCTCGATCTGGGGGCGGACGTCGCGCTGACCAGGCTGGTCGATGGCGGCGAGCGGTTCAAGTGCGTGGGTATCATGGAAGACGATTTCGTTGTGATCTTCGACCGCGACCATCCGGCAAGCCGGGCTCCCGTCTTCACCGCGGAACACGTGGCGGAATTTCCGCATGTCCTCACCAGCTCGACCGGAGATGACACCACTTTCATCGACGAGGCGTTGGAGCAACATGGCCTCGCGCGCAAGGTTGCCGTGCGCGTCCCATTGCTGTCGATCGTGCTGATGCTGGTCGGCTCAGACAGTCTTGCCGTGCTGCCGCGCCGTGTGGCCTTGGACCTGACGCGGGTCTGCCCGCTGGTGATGCGCGAGCTGCCGTTCCCCTCGCCACGGATCTCGCTCGCCATGCTCTGGCATCGGCGGATGGATGGTCATCCAGCGCATCGTTGGCTGAGAGGCATGATCCGCTCCTCGGTCGAGCCACGCAAATTGCACGCCGAGCAAGCCTGAAGGCTTTATTCCCGATCCGCATATGGGCATGCGCGATACCGGGTCTCCATTACGCCCGATGCAAATCGACATCCCGCCGACGGCGGAGGCCTCGGCGATAGATTGACGCTGCCACCGCACGACCAATGACCGATCCGCCGTCCGGCGGGTCCGCAGCAGACGGTGGTGGTGTTATGGCAGGACGGCGGAGACGACTCGCCTCCCGACTGGTAGGCTTGAGCATCGTGCTTGCGATCGCGGCGGTCGCGGCGGCCAGGGGCTTCGCAAACCGTGGGATCACCGCCCGAACGACGGCGTGATGAAGGTGATCGCGCGCCTGGCACAGAAGGCGCAGGTCATTCCTGACGTGCAACTTTATATGCAGCCGGCGCAGGACATCAACATAGGCGGCCGGCTGTCGCGCACCCTGTTCCAGTACACGCTGCAAGACGCAGATGCCAATGAGCTGAATGTTTGGGCGCCGAAGATGCTCGCCCGCATGAAGGCCTTGCCGATCCTGCGCGACGTCGCGACCGACCAGCAGATCGCCGGTACCACCGCGACCCTGACCATCAACCGAGAGGCGGCGCAGCGCTTCGGCATCGAGCCGCAGCAGATCGACGACACGCTGTATGACGCGTTCGGCCAGCGCGAGGTCACGCAGTACTTCACTCAGCTCAACTCCTATTTTGTCATCCTGGAAGTACCGCCACAGCTCGAGGGCGACACGAACACACTGAACAAGCTGTACGTGAAACCGCCGAGCGGTCCGGCCGTGCCGCTGTCCGAGCTGGTGAAGATCGACACCGTGCCGATCACTCCGCTCGCCGTGAACCACCAGAGTCAGTTCCCGGCGGTGACGATCTCGTTCAATCTCGCGCCAGGTGCCGCGCTCGGCGACGCGGTGCAGGCCATCGAGCGGATCCGCAGCCAACTCAACGCGCCGATCTCGTTGCAGGGATCGTTCCAGGGCGCCGCGCAGGCTTTCCAGGACTCGCTGTCCACGGAGCCCTATCTGATCGCCGCGGCACTGATATCGGTGTACATGATCCTTGGCATCCTGTACGAAAGCTACATCCTGCCGCTGACTATCCTTTCCACACTGCCCTCCGCCGGCGTCGGCGCCCTGTTGATGCTGATGATCGCGCATGTCGATCTGTCGGTCATCGCCATGATCGGCATCATTCTGCTGATCGGAATTGTGAAGAAGAACGGCATCATGATGGTGGATTTCGCGATCAACGCCGAACGGCGGGACGGGATGCAGCCTCTGGAAGCAATCCGCCAAGCCTGCCTGCTGCGCTTCCGCCCGATCCTGATGACCACGATGGCGGCACTGCTGAGCGGGCTGCCGCTGATGCTGGAGCACGGGGCCGGATCGGAGATGCGCCAGCCGCTCGGCTACGCGATGGTCGGCGGGCTGATGCTCAGTCAGGTGCTGACACTCTATACGACACCGGTGATCTATCTCTATCTCGACAGGTTCCAGCACTGGCTGGCGCCGCGGCGGCACGCGCGCCTGCCGCGATTGGCGGAGAAGCTGGGAGAAGCCAGCGCCGGTTGAAGTGGGCCCCTTCAGCCCGCCGCCGCGAGGGGGCGCAGATCCGTTGCCGGGCGCGCACCGTAGTGGCTGATCACCTCGGCAGCGGCGATGCTGCCGAGCCGCCCGCAGACAGAAAGCGGACGTCCGCTTGCAAATCCGGCAAGAAACCCAGCCGCGTAGGCGTCCCCAGCGCCGGTCGTGTCCACTACGTGCGTGGGTGCGGCCGTCACCGACACCGTCTCGTCTCCGTGCAGGATCACACTGCCGGCTTCGCTTCGCGTCAGCACGGCCAGCGTCACGTCCCGGCGCGCAGCTTCAATCACGTCTTCGAACGCGTTCACCTCGTAGAGGCTGGTAACCTCCATTTCATTCGCGAACAGGATATCCACATCATGCCGCACCAGCGCGCGGAATGCCGCTCGATGGCGGTCAACGCAGAATGGATCGGAGAGCGACAGGGCAACTTGCCTCCCGGCCGCATGGGCGGCTGCGGCGGCGCACCGGAACGCAGCTTGCGCGGCCGGTGGATCGAACAGATAGCCCTCCAGGTACAGCACAGCAGCATCTGCTACCAACTCGGTGTCCACATCGGACTCGGTGAACGCGACACATGCACCGAGATAAGTGTTCATCGTGCGCTGCCCGTCCGGGGTCACCAGGATCAGACTGCGCGCGGTCGGTGCGCCGCCGACCAGCGGGGCCGAAGGGAAGTGCACCCCCGCCGCAGTGATGTCGTGGCGGAACACCGCACCAAACTGGTCGTCCGCTACCTTGCCGAGATAGGCCACGCGCGCGCCCAGCGCTGCCGCAACCGCACAGGTGTTGGCCGCTGATCCGCCGCTGCTCTCCCGCCCGGGCGGCATTGCGGCATACAGCGCCTCGGCGCGCGCCGCGTCGATCAGCGCCATGCCACCCTTTCGCATGTCGTGCTTCGACAGGAACGTGTCGTCCGATTGCGCGACCACATCCACGATCGCGTTGCCGATTCCCAGAACGTCGAAGCGCGGCATCGCTCAGGCCCTTGCCGGGGCGGCTGCAGCGCGGCGTGGCGGCAGGTCGAGCCCGACGCCAACCAGATGACCAAACAGCTCCGCGAGCCGTGCCCGGTCGGCATCCGGTAGCGGGGGCTTCAGAATCGACTCGATATTGGCCCGGAGATGCTCGCCGTCCCCGGTACCAAACAGTACGACATCCACGCCGGGCTCGTGGCGAGCGAAGCGATAGGCCGCGTCGGTCAGGCTGTTCGCCCCGCCCGCATGCACGAGGAAACCGAGCGGATCGTCGGACCGAGCGAGCCAGTCCGGCACCTTGCCTGCTTCCGCCAGCTCCTGCATCGTCCCGGCAAGCTGCGCCGGGCGGGCGAAGATGCTGCGCACGGCAAACATCAGCAGCGTGCCCACGTCATGCGCGCGTGTGGCCGGGAACACCGCGCGGCGCGCATTCTGCGCCATCATGTGGAACGCCACCATCACGATGTCCCACAGCTCCTCCGGCACCGCACGAGCGAGCATGTCGTGCTCCGGGTCGTTGGGCGCTGTCTCGGTAATCCCAAGGAAGCGGAACTTGCCCTTCTCCCGCTCTGCCAGCAGCGGCGGCACGATCACCTCGCGCACATAGTCGTAGCCGGATGGTGGCACGCCGTGAAGCTGGAAGATGTCGATGTAATCCACACCGAGCAAGCGGAGCGAGTTGTCCAAGCTTTCGATTACGTGCGCCGGCGGCGTGCGTTCCGTGCCTCGCACAGCCGAGGCCTTGGTCGCGATCACGACGGAGTCGCGGGGGCGACCGGCAATCGCCCGACCAACTACAGTTTCGGTGCCGTATGCCGCAGCCGTGTCGATCAAATTCACTCCCAGATCGAGGGCGGTCTGAACCAGCGCCACTGCCTCCGCTTCGCTCTTTCCGGTGCCGAGTCCCAGACGGCTGAATCCGCCGGCGCCCAGGCCGGCGACGCTGACCTTGAGCCCGGTGCGTCCGAGCGTGACGTACTCCATGCGTATCCGCTCCGATCCGTTGACGGTGGCAGCCTACGCGACCGCGAGCAAATCCGACATATCCACCATCCGATGATGCGCATGCGGATTGAGCGCGCCGAACTCGGGTTTTGGTTTGGCGCGACGCGGAGCGCCGTGCTAGCCCAATTCCGATGTCTTGGTGTGACATCATCCGCAATCAGGGTGAGAAGCCTGTGTTCAAGCGACGTAAAAACGACGATCCATCAGCAGGCGAGCCGGCGACGCTGCCGGCTGGCTTGGCAGAAGCCGAAACGAACCACGCCAACAACTCGTCCGACACGCAAGTCGCTCATCGCGACAGACCGGCCAACTCTGGTCTTGGCGTGCCGCCCTTCCGTCCCGCCCCACCCAAGGAGGCGCCATTCATGGCTCGACCGCCCTTCACGCCGCCAGTTGCCCCCGTCACCCCGGCCCAGCCCGTACAGCGGCCCACCCTGGCACCGGCCCGCGCCCCGGTACGTGATCCCTCGGAGCGACGCACGCTCGTCGTCGGCCGCGGCATCAGCGTCCAGGGGACGGTACAGGACGCCGAACGGTTGGTTGTGGAAGGCACCGTCGAAGCCAGCATGATCCACGCAACCGAGTTGGCGGTCGCCCCGGGCGGCATGTTCAAGGGCGAGGTCGAGGTGGAGGACGCCGAGATTGCCGGTACAATGAATGGCACCCTGACCGCGCGGGGCAGCCTGATTGTCCGTGCAACCGGCCGGGTGCTTGGGACCGCGCGCTGCCGCCGCCTGCAGGTCGAGGATGGCGGCCAGATTTCGGGCCAAATGGAGATGCTGACCGACGGGGCGCGTGCCGAATCGTCGCGCGCTGCGGTCGAAACCGCGGCCTGACGCTCGGCAGAAGGACCAAGCGGCTTTGCCCGCTTCTTCGCGCGGGTGAAGCGGCTTATCATTTCGGCGGACGATTTCGGGCTGTCCGAGTCGGTTAACGAGGCAGTCGAACGCGCTCACCGTGACGGTGTGTTGAGCGCGGCGAGTTTGATGGTTGCCGGGCCGGCGGCTGCGGATGCAGTGCACCGAGCGCGGCGACTGCCTGACTTGCGCGTCGGATTGCATTTGGTGGTGATCGAAGGGCCCGCCGTATTGCCGCCGTCACGAAACCCCGACTTGGTCGATGCACGCGGATGGTTTCCGTCGGGCCAGATTCGACTGGGGATCGACTATTTCTTCCGGCCGGGCGTCCGCCGGCAGCTCGCAGCCGAGATCCGCGCACAATTCGCGGCGTTCGTGGAGACTGGCCTTCCGCTCGACCACGCCAATGCGCACAAGCACATGCATCTGCATCCGACTATCGGGCGACTGCTGATCCGGATCGGTCGCGAGTTTGGACTGCGTGCGGTCCGGGTTCCGGCGGAACCGCCGGCGGTGCTGGCGGCCTGTGGGATTCGGCCGTCGTTCGCCGCCCAGGCATTGTTCCGCTGGACGAGTGTTCTGCGCCGGCAGGCGTGCCGAGCCGGCGTCCGAACCAATGATTATTGCTTCGGCATCGCCTGGAGCGGGGGGATGACGACCGAACGCCTGCTGCGTCTTGTCCCCTGCATACCCGATGGGCTCAGCGAGATCTATTTCCACCCCGCGACCCAGCCAGATCCAGCGCTATCCAGGGTGATGCCCGGCTATCGGCACGAAGCCGAGCTGGCTGCCTTGCTCGATCCGGGGGTTCGGAGGGCTTTGCAAGCGGCAGGGCGGCTCACCTCCTATGGTGCTGAAACCTCAGTCGCGACACAATAGTGCCGCACCATTTGGTCGAAGACTTGACCCGCATTTTCGCTGGCGAGCTCTGGTAATGTGCCCCCGCATCGTTCGAGAGGGGACCACGGATGATCAAGCAGCCGAAGAAATACGAAGAGATGACCGATCCGCAGGCGCGTCCGCGCTACACGGGTATTGCCACCTTCTTCCGCGTTCCGCACAGCGAATCGCTGGCGGATGCCAATATCGGCCTGATCGGAGTCCCGTTCGACGGTGGTGTGACCAATCGCACCGGGACCCGGCACGGCCCCCGCGCCGTCCGCGAGCAATCCTCATTGCTGCGGCGGATCAATGCCGCCACTGGCGTGCGGCCATTCGACATGGCGCGGGTGCGCGATCTCGGCGACTGCTGGATTGAACAACCCTATGAGCTTGAAGGCGCTCTGGCCGAGATCGCCGAGTTCTACCGCGAGGTTGTCGGTGCGGGCGTGGTGCCGTTGTCGGTCGGCGGCGACCACGCGATCAGCTTGCCGATCCTGCGTGCCGTTGCGGCGCGCGGGCCGGTAGGGATGATCCATATCGATGCGCATTGCGATACCGGGAACGACTATCTCGGATCGCGTTTCCACCACGGCGCGCCATTCCGCCGCGCCACCGAGGAAGGATTGCTGGACCCGAAGCGGGTCATCCAGATCGGCATCCGCGGCAGCACCAATGATCCCGACATGTGGGGTTTCAGCCTGCGCAGCGGAATGCGAGTGCTGCCGATGGAGGAGTTCCAGGACAAGGGATGGCGATTCGCCGCCGAAGAAGCCCAGCGCGTGGCGGCGGGCGGACCGGTGTATCTGTCGTACGACATCGACAGTCTCGATCCGTCACAGGCACCGGGTACGGGCACTCCGGAAGCGGGCGGGATCACTGTCCTTGAAGCGATGCGGCTGCTGCGCGCACTGCGCGGGATCGATTTCGTCGGGGGCGATCTGGTGGAGGTCTCGCCACCCTTCGACGTTGGCGGCATCACCGCGTTCAACGGGGCGTCGCTGTTGTTTGAGATGCTTTGCCTGTTAGTGGAAGCCCGGCAGCGACACGCCCGTTAGCTGGCGTCGGTGCAGCGTAGTGCACCGACCCCACAAGTTAACGGCTTACTCGTGCACCGCGTTTTCTAACGCCGAGAGAGTCGCGATTGCTATCCGCTGGATCGAGAGCTCAACGAAGGGGTTCTTGTCCAGCAACGGGATCGTCTGGTCGCTGGCAACATAGTTCTGGTAGCGCTCAATGATGCCACGCGCTTCCGCCACCAGTTGCGTGCAACGCGCGGGGTCAGCCTCTTTGGTCGCCTCGTCCAGCTTGGTGGCAAGGCTTTCGTCGAGCGTGGTCAGCACCGGCGCGACCTTCGCGCTGTATAGCCTATTGAGTTCGCTGGCGATGCCATCCTCCTGATAGGTGGCGACAATCTCGCTTCGCAGCTTCTCGATCTCGCCCTCTATCTTCTTGCGCGTCGCCAACCAAGCCCGAAGCGACCTGCCATAGGCTTCCGCCTTGGCACTTGCCTGGCCGCCGTTCGATGCCCCCTGCCCGTTCGGCGCGCCATCCAGCGCCTGGCGCAGCTTCTCGATCGCCGCGGCCGAGGCTCCCAAATTGTTGCCGTTCAGGCCGGCATTGGCCTGGCTCGCCAGTCGGGCGAGGTCCCCCTTCAGCGCCGGATCGGTCAGCGCTTGCACCCGGCGGATCAGCTCGCCAAGCTCGCGTTTCAGTGCTGCCGCGTCATATCCGGGCGTGGCTCCCTCGGCGTCGGACTCATCGACGTCAGCGTCGTCGGGGTCCGCGAGGTCCTCCACCTCCTTGCCCTCGAGCATCAGGATGATTTTCTGGAACGGCTGCGGCTTGAACTTCTTCAGCATCCGCTCGCCCTTCTTCTTCAGGCCGGGAAGCTGCCGCCCCTCCAGGTTCAGCCTGAGCGTAAGGGCTTGGTCCTCATCGGGCACCGCAGTGCCGAAGGTGAAGGCATGCAGGCCGGTCTCCTTGGCCACCATGCTGGCGAGCGCCTTGGGCGACTTGCTCTTATGCAGAGCCAGACGATGGTCCTCGGCCTTCTTGCCCAGCACGAAGCCGAAATTCATCTCTCCGCCGCTGCGCAGGCGCTTCAACCCTTTGGTCAGGTACGCGTGGTACACCTCGGGGTCGGAGAACATGCCGTCTTCGTCGTCGGTAAGCTGCAATTCGATCGAGGCCTGCTCCACGCCGTAGAGTTTGTCGAATTTCTTCAGTGCATCGACGGTGAACCCCATCTCGGGATTCTTCTTGTCCTTGGATGCCTCGGCGATCACCGCATCGACCGCGGTTTCGACTCCGCCGAGGACGTCCCTGGCAAACTTGGCCGCGTCCTCATTGCCGCCGGACTCCAGCTTCCTTTTGGCGCCCTCGTAGGCTTTCAGGGCAATTTCCAGCTTGGTGGCGCTCTTCAGCCCCTTCGGCTGGCTGCCAACCCACCATTTCGCGGAAAGCTCCGGCTGCTCACCTTTCTTCACGATTGCACCTCCTGTGAAGCGGTCACCCGATTGCGCCGCAAATTCGGCTCCGCGACCGAACTCGATCCCGCCGCGAAGGAGGATACGCCTTTACCACGATCGATCCTCCCCTGTCAGCCTGAACGGGAACGGCTCGGGGCCGCGACGGTGCTATCCTCCGTTCCGCATCGGCTGGTATCGTCGGGCGCCGTCGGGAGGGCCAGCATGGAATACGCAGTCAGTTTCGGTCGCCTCAGCCGCACCCCACGGGCGCCGGCACCGGTCCAGAAGTTCCGGCTTGCGTTGCTTGGCGACTTTTCTGGCCGTGCCAATGCGGGGCGGATCGAGGTCGGCGAAGCATTGGCCGCACGCAAGCCGGTCAAGGTCGATGTGGATAACCTGGACGACGTGATCGCCCGCATGGCGCCGTCGCTCATGCTGCCGCTTGCCGACGAGGGGAGCACGGTCGCGGTGAAGATTGGGGCGACCGACGATTTCCACCCCGACCAGCTTGCCGAGAACCTGGAACTGTTCGAGCAGCTGCGCGATCTGCGCCGCAATCTCGGCAGCCGTGCCAGCTTCGACCGCGCCGCCAAGGAGGTGCTGTCCTGGGGCGGCGAGGCACCGTTGCCGCCGCCCCCGCGCCGCGCGCGCGGCAGCGACGTCGCCGCCGCCCGGCTATCCGACTTCACCCGCCTGATCGGCCGCCCGGCCGCCCGATCGGCCGCTGAGGGCTCAGTCGATGACCTGATGCGCCGACTGGTCGGCCCATTCATCCAACCGGCCCGCGACGCCCGGCAGGACGCGCTGGTCGCGCGGGTCGATGAGGCGTTGTCGGCGGCGATGCGCCGGGTGCTGCACCATCCGGACTTCCAGACCGCCGAAGCGATCTGGCGCGGTGTCGAGTTCCTCGTGCGCCGGATCGAGACCGGCGCCCGCATGGAGATCGTCCTCTATGACGTCTCGGCCGAGGAGCTGGCGGCAGACCTCGCCGCCAGCGACGTGCTCGAAGAGACCGGGCTCTACCGCATGCTGGTGGAGCAGCCGGCGCTCGATGCGCACCAGGGGCCACTCTCGGCGATCATCGGCCTCTACGGCTTCGAGTTGGCGCCACCGCATGCCGACCTGCTCGGCCGCATCGCGCAGATCGCCGCCGCCGCTCGTGCGCCTTTCATCGCCGGCATCGCACCGGACGCGCTGAAAATCCCGTTCCACGACCAGCATCCGATGATCAAGGACGCCTTCTCGGCGCTGTTCGCGCTACCCGCGGCGGCCTATCTCGGGCTGGTCACGCCGGCCTTCCTGTTGCGCATGCCCTATGGGAAGAAGACCGATCCGATCGATGCTTTCGGCTTCGAGGAGTTCACCCGCCAAGGCGGGCTCGGCGCGATGCTGTGGGGCCATCCGGCGCTGATCCCCGGCCTGCTGCTGGCCGAGACCTTCGCGCAGCAGGGTGCCAAGATGAAGCTCGGGGCAGTAATGGGGGTCGACGACATCCCCTACCACGTGTACGTCGATCCCGACGGCGAACAGATCGCTCTGCCATGCACCGAGCGGCTCTACACCGAGCGCCAGGCGGTGCAGGTCGGGCAGTACCGGGTGATGCCGCTGCTGTCGATCCGAGGCCGGCCGGAGCTGCGGCTGGGAGGGTTCGCCTCGGTTGCCGGCAGCCCTCTCGCCGGGTTCTGGGCGCCGGTTGAGATCAAACCGAAGCCGAAAGCTGAGCCGGCGGCTCCGCCACCGGCGCCCGAGCCGGTTGTGGCAGCACCGGAGCCGGAGGTCGAGGCCGAGGCAACGGGAGAACCCGAGCCCGAGGCAGCTCCGGTGCCGCCGGCGGCGCAAACGGACGAGCCGGAGGACCTGGACAAGCTGCTCGCCAGCCTGGGCACCGACACCGCGCCAGAACCTTCCGTAGAAGCGAAAGCGTCCGAACCAGAAGCTGTCGCTGCGGCCCCGGAGGACGATCTCGACAAGCTGCTCGCCAGCCTGAATGCAGAGCCGCCGCCGCCCGCCGCCGACGAAACCGAACCCGATCTAGACGCTCTACTCGCTTCGCTGAAGTAAGCCGCCTCCACACATTTTTCACTCGGCGAAGGCGGGTAGTGCGGCGGGTGAGCATGCGGCGGGCGAGGCCTCACAGTCGCCCTTGAGGCTGACCGTTCGGCGGCAACCATAGTTATGCCTGCCAGGAGAACGCAGTCGGCACTATGGCCTGAGACCCGGCCTTGCGTGCCCTTACTTCGCGCGCACGATGATATCGACGCGCTGGCTCTCCTGTGACATGCCCGGGACCTCGCTGACGTTTCGTCGGATGCGCTCGATCCGCGGACGCGCAATGCCGTGTTCGCTCAGCCGGTCCTCGATGAGTTGCGCCCGGAGCCGCGACAAGTCCACGATCGACTGCGGCCCCTCCGGATCGAGATATTCGGTCAGGACCACCGGCACGTCCGGGTTCTCCTTCGCTCGAGACGCCGCGGCATTGATCACGATCAGCGCATCCTGGTCGAGCATGACCGACCACTGGCTGAAGAATACGGCATAATCAGGCGAGCGACGGCGGATGCGCTCGACAATGTTGGGATGGATCTGCCAGGGCATGCCGTCGGTTCTCGGCGCCGGCTCCCCGCAATTCTGAACCCAGAGGTGATGGACATCCGAGGAGTGTTCGCACTGCACGAGTTCGATGCTAATGTCTTGGGGCAGGGTGTTGGCGAGTAGGTCCTGAAGATGCCCCTCCCCGCCCACCAGCCAGACCCGACCATTGAACTCGGCCAGAGTGATATCCGCCATGCGAGCCCCCGAACGAACTACTGAACGTGCAACGTCCCGCCTGAGTATCGGCGGTCGTTTATGCCGCTGACCCTGACGCTTGCCGCCGGCTCAGGCGATCGCGCTACGCGCACGCTCAGTCACGGGACTCTATCAATCGGCCGGGGTCCGGGCAATGACTGGGTCCTGCCAGATCCGGAACGCCAGCTTTCGAAGACCCATTGCGTGATCACGGTTGCCGGCGGGCATTATCTCTTGACCGATCTCAGCACCAACGGGGTGTTCGTTAACGGCGCCGCAGAGCGCGTGCCGCGGAACAGCGAGATCGAGCTCACCGACGGCGACGAAATTCGTCTCGGGGAATACGTGATCGCGGTCGCTGAGGCGGTGGTGCCTGCGGCCGGCGAAGCGCCGCCGTTCGTTGCCGGACATGCGCCAGTGCTGCCGCGCGGCTTGCCGCGCACCGACCCGTTCGCCAGCGCCGGCAATTTGGCGCCCGACCCGCTCGGCAGCGACCCGCTGGACGACGCGTTCGGCGCCGTGGGCCGGCCCGGCTTCATGCATCCGATCGCGGCGCCGCCGCCGGCGCTGCGCAGCGAGGATCCGTTCGATCTGGCCGAGGAAGCCAAGCGCGCGGCGCGCATCGACCCGGATGACGACCTGTTCCATGGCATTACACCCGCCGAGTCCTGGCAGGGGCCGTCGCAGGCAGACAACGCGGATGCTCCTCTGCACGCCTTTGCTGCGCCCAAGCCGGTGGCGACGGCGAATTTCGATGAGTTGGACATCGATGCGCTGCTTGGCGACACGCCGCCCGGCCAACCTCAATCTGCGGTTGCACCGCCGCCGATAGCGATGCCCGCCTCGGTGCCAGCGGCCCCGCCGGCTATTCCTTCGCCACCCCCGCCCGCGCCGGCGCCGGCTGCGCAAGTGGGCGTGGGCTCGCCATCGGCGGCCGATACCCGCCGGCTGTTAACCGCCTTCCTAGACGGCGCCGGGGTGGCCGGCCTCAGCCTCGGCACGGATCCCGAGGCCGCGTTGCGCGCGGCCGGCGAAGTGTTCAAGGCGATGGTAGAAGGGCTGCGCCAGGTGCTGATCTCGCGGGCCGCCGTGAAGAACGAGTTTCGCGTCGAACAGACCATGCTGCGCGCACGCGACAACAACGCACTCAAGTTCTCGGTCACCACCGAGGATGCCGTGGCGGCGCTGCTGCAGCCAGACAAGCCCGGCTACATGCCGCCGTTGGAAGCGGCGCGCGAGGCGTTCGACGATGTACGGTCGCACGAGATGGCGGTGATGGCCGGGGTGCAGACCGCGCTGGTCGGCCTGCTCAAGCGCTTCGAGCCAAGCGCCCTGGAGCGGCGCCTGCAGCCCGGGATGCTCGACAACATCATGCCTAGCACCCGCAAGTCACGCTACTGGGAGTTGTTCTGCGACACCTATAAGGAGATCGCGCGGGAGGCAGAAGACGATTTCCAATCGGTGTTCGGGCGCGAATTCGCCCGTGCCTATGCCGCGCAGATGCGCAAGCTGTGACCAGCGGAGGCGAACCCTCGCCAATTCAACTAAGGCTTCCCCCTGCTTACCGATCGGGGGCACATTCAAGCTGAGACGAGAGGGGACGGCCGGAATGAAGCGATGGGTTCAGCGGACGTCGGCGCTCGCGCTGCTGGCGGGGGTTGTGGCCTGTTCTCCCCCGCCGCCACCGCCCCCTACCGTCGTCGATCTCACAGTCTCGGCCAGCGGGGACGTCAATCCGACCCCGTCGGGGGAAGCAGCGCCCATCGTTGTCCGTGTGTATCAGCTCGCCTCTCCGACCGGGTTCGAGGGGGCGGAATTTTTCCAACTCTTCAATCAGGACCAGGCTTTTCTGAAGACCGACCTCGTCAAGCGCGACGATTTCCTGCTGACGCCCGGGCAGACCAAGACCTCGACCCTGACACCGACCGATCCAGTGAAGGCGCTTGGCGTGCTGGCGGCCTATCGCGATTTCCAGCACGCCACCTGGCGGGCGACCGTTCCAGTCCCGCCGCATCAGACCACGAAAGTGACGATCACTGCCGGCCGTGACGCCGTTGTCGTGAAGGCGGAGCCGGCCAAAGCCGGCTCCTGACGATGGGCTGGGACAACAAGGTCGTCTGGACCGAGGGGCTGTTCCTGCAGCCGCAGCATCTGCAGCAGCAGGAACGCTATTTCGAGCGGCTGGTACGCACAAGCACGGGGGGCCTCCGCCCCTTTGCCTACGGCCTGACGCAGCTCGAATTGGACACCGATCTATTAACCTTGGGCAAGTTCGCAGTCCGCGCGATGGCTGGCATCCTGCCCGATGGTACACCGTTCAGCGTCCCCGGCGACGTCGATCACCCGCGCCCGCTCGATCTACCGGAGAGCGCACGCAACAATATCGTTTATCTGATCCTACCGGTCCGCCAACCGGGCGCGGTGGAGTCGGCGCCGCGCGAGCAAGTGGAAACCGTCGCGCGGTTCGCGCTCGACGAACATGAAGCAGTCGATAGCAATGCCGGATATCAGAGCACCGCCATGGTGCCCATCGGCAAGCTGCGCCTGCGCTACGCATTGGAAGGCGATGCGCGGGAAGGCCACGCCGCAATCGGGCTGGCGCGCGTGGCCGAGGTCCGCGCGGACAAGAGTGTGCAGCTCGACGACAGCTATATCCCGCCGCTGCTGCTCACCAGTGCCTCGCCGGTACTGGCGGGCTTCGTGACGCAGCTTCAGGGCCTGCTGCACCATCGTGCAGAGGCGCTCGCTGGGCGCGTGTCGGAGACCGCGACACGGGGTGCCGCCGAAATCGCCGATTATCTGATGCTGCAACTCTGCAACCGCTACGAGCCGATGCTGACCCACCTGGCCGGAACGGTGGGGCAGATGCATCCGGAGACGTTCTATCGGGTCTGCGTCAGCCTTGCCGGTGAGCTTGCGACCTTCACCGACTCGCGCAAGCGTCCGCCTGCTTTCCCGCCTTATCGGCACGACGACCTGCAGGCGACGTTCCGCCCGGTGATTGCAGCGCTGCGTCAGGCGCTGTCTGCGGTGCTGGAGCAGAATGCGGTGCCGATTCCTTTGCAGGAGCGGAAGTTCGGCATCCGCGTGGGCCCGATCGCCGATCGCACGCTGGTGGCCAACGCGACCTGGGTGCTGGCGGTGAAGGCGCAGATGCCGGCCGAAGCCCTGCGGCGCAACTTTCCCAACCTCGTCAAGATCGGCCCGGTGGAGCAGATTCGCGAACTGATCAATGTCGCGCTGCCGGGGGTCGCAGTGCGTGCGCTGCCGGTCGCCCCTCGGCAACTGCCTTATTATGCCGGCACCAGCTATTTCGAGCTCGACCGCAGCAGTCCGTATTGGGCAGCGCTCGCTCGTTCGGGCGGGATTGCGATCCACGTCACAGGTGAGGTGCCCGGACTTGAGCTAGAGTGTTGGGCCATCAGGGGGTGAGCGGCCGATGAGCGACGATCCATTTGCCGAACCGTCCGACAGCGAAGCCACGATCATCCGGCCGCGGCCGGGCGGGCGCGTCGGCACGGCAGCGGCGGCCCCGGTTGCTGCCGCCCCACCGCCGAGCCCAGGCGTCGTCCCGGCCGTCGGCGCCAACCAACTGCTGGCTGCCGCGGCGCCGCTGCTCGCGGCGGCGATCCGCATCGGCTCAGATCGTGGCCGCGCACCAAACGTGGAGCAGCTCCGTCGTGCGATGGTGGAGGCGGTGCGCGAGTTCGAGAAGCAGGCGCTCGCCACGGGGCTCGATACCCGCAGCCTGCGCGCCGCCCGCTATGCACTGTGCGCCACCATCGACGATCTGGTGCTGAGCACCCCCTGGGGTAGCACCAGCACCTGGGCGGCGCAGAGTCTAACGAGCATCTTCCACAACGAAGTGTCTGGCGGCGAGCGCTTCTTCGAGATCCTCGAGCAGATGGAGAAGGATCTCGGTCGCCACAGCGAGGTGGTTGAGCTGATGTATCTCTGTGCATCGCTCGGCTTCGAGGGACGCTATCGGGTGATGCCGCGCGGCATCGCAGCGCTGACCGAGCTGCGCGATTCGGTGTATCGCACGATCCGCCAGCGACGCGGCGATTTCGAGCGCGAGCTGTCGCCGCACTGGCGCGGCCTGGAAACCGGCTACACGCCACTGATCCAGCGCATCCCGATCTGGGCGCTGGCGGTCGCCACGCTCGGCCTCGCGTGCCTGATTTATGTGGGCTTCAACTTCTCACTGGCCGGGACCTCCGACCTTGCCTTCACGGAAATCACCGCGCTGCCGCCTCACGGGACCATCGGCGTGCCGCGCACTGCCGTAGCCCCGGTGCCGCCCCCGCCGCAGCCGGAGACTGTCGCCGTCACCAGCGCCGCCGTGCCCAACCTGCATCAGTTCCTCGAGCCGGAGATCAAAGCCGGGCTGGTTGAAGTGTTCGAAGACCCGCAATCGGTGACCGTGCGGCTGACCAACCGGTCCATGTTCGCGTCCGGCTCGGCGACGCTGAATCCCAGCTATCTACCGCTGCTGCAGCGTATCGGCACGGCCTTGCAGGACGAGAAGGGCGACGTGCTGATCAACGGCTATACCGATAATCAGCCGATCCATACCGTGCAGTTCCCGTCCAACTGGCAGCTCTCGCAGGCACGCGCCGATGCGGTGGCAACAGTGGTGGAGTCGCGGCTTTCTGATCCCAAGCGCGTGCGCGCGGTCGGCAAGGGCGATGCCGACCCGCTGGAGCCCAACTCCACGCCGGCGGGACGCGAACACAATCGACGAACCGAGATCCTGCTGATGAAAACCTCGAGCCTGCCATGATCGGCCTGTCCATGCGCGTGGTCCGCAGCCGCTGGGCGCGGACGTTCCTCGGCGCGCTGCTGCTCGCGGTGGTTGTCTGGTTCTTCGGGCCTCTGCTCGGTGTGGGAGCGCTGCACCCACTCAGCAGCGAGCTGGCGCGGAGCATCGCGGTCGCGGTGATCATGGTCGGCTGGTTGATCGAGAACCTGATCCACGAGCTACGGGCGAAGAAAAAGGACAAGGAACTGGCAGAGGGCGTCGCCGCGGCGCAGCCTGATCCTGCCGCGACCGCCTCGGCCGAGGAAGTGGCGCTGCTATCCGAGCGCCTGACGGAAGCGCTGCACGCACTCAAGCGTGCCAAGCTCGGCGGCCGGTCCGGCCGACACCTCTATCAGCTTCCATGGTACATGTTCATCGGGCCGCCCGGTGCCGGAAAGACGACTGCGTTGGTGAACTGCGGTCTGAGTTTTCCGCTCGCCGACACGCATGGACCGCAGGCAGTACGCGGCGTAGGCGGCACGCGCAACTGCGACTGGTGGTTCACCGACCAGGCGGTGCTGATCGACACGGCGGGTCGCTACACCACTCAAGATTCCAATACCGCGGTGGATGCTGGCGCGTGGACCGGCTTCCTCAAGCTGCTCAAGAAGTATCGCACGCGCCAGCCACTCAACGGTGTGCTGGTCGCGGTCAGCCTGTCCGATCTGGCGACGCTGGCCGAGACAGAGCGGTTCGCGCATGCGCGCGCCATCCGCAAGCGGGTACGCGAGCTGGCCGACGAATTGGGCGTGCGGGTGCCGGTCTATGTGCTGTTCACTAAAGCCGACCTGATCGCCGGCTTCGTTGAGTTCTTCGACAACCTGGGCAAGGAAGAGCGCGAGCAGGTCTGGGGCATGACCTTCCCGCTCGACGCCGGCAAGAGCGAAGGCGGAGCCGTGGCGGATTTCGCGCCGGAGTTCGACCAACTCCTGGCGCGACTGAACGACCGCATGCTGGAGCGGGTGCATCAGGAACCAGACGTGCAGCGCCGGCGGCTGATCTATGGCTTCCCGCAGCAGATCGCCTCGTTGCGCGGCATCGCCAACGAGTTCCTGACCGAGGCGTTTCGCCCGAGCCGGCTGGAGGCGCGACCGCTGCTGCGCGGTGTCTATTTCACCAGCGGCACGCAGGACGGCACGCCGATCGACCGGCTGCTGGGGGCCATGGCGGGGCAGTTCGGGCTCGCACGACAGGCCGTGACGGCGTTCAGCGGCGTCGGCCGCAGCTATTTCCTGGCCCGCCTGATCCGCGAAGTAGTGTTCGGTGAGGCCAATCTTGTGAGCCAGGATCCGAAGGTCGAGCGGCGCCATCGCTGGACCTATATCGGCGCCTATGCTGGCTGCGCTCTTGCTTTGCTGATCCTGACCGGCGTCTGGACCATAAGCTGGCTGGGAAACCGCGCGATGATCGCCCAGGCGCATACCGAGGCGGGCCGTTTCCAGGCGCAATACGCCGAGCTGCTGAAGCGAGGGCCCCAGGACACCGATCTGAAGGCGATCCTGCCGCCGCTCGACACCTTGCGCAGCATGCGCGGCGGTTACAACGATCGGCCAAAGTCGATCCCGATCGCGATGACCTTCGGCCTGTATCAAGGCGAGAAAATCACAGCAGCAACGATCGATGCGTATACGCGGGCGCTGAACGGTCTGCTGCTGCCGCGCCTGCTTGCGCGGCTGGAAGAACAGATGCGGGCGCATCTGAATGAACCCGATTTCCTGTACGAGGCGCTGAAGGTCTATCTGATCCTGGGGCGGCAGGGACCGCTGGATCGTGAACTAGTCGAGCAGTGGGTGGATGCCGATCTGAATGCGAGCTACCCTGGCGATGATAATGCCGATGCCCGGCAGTCGCTCGACCAGCACCTGCAGGCGATGCTGGAATATCCGCTGGCGGCGGTGGCGCTGGACGGGCCGCTAGTGGCGCAGGTGCGCGGCGTACTGACGAGCGAACCGCTGGCACAATATCTGTACAACCGAATGCTGCGTAGTTCCGTCGTGCAGTCGCTGCCCGACTGGACGGTTGCCGATAATGCCGGACCGGCCGGCGGCCGCGTGTTTGAACTGCGCGACGGCAAGCCGCTCAACACCGGTGTGCCGGGAATTTTTACCTGGGACGGGTACCATACCGTCTTCCTCACGGTGCTCCCGCACGTGACCAAGAACGCGTCCGAGGACGCCTGGGTGCTGGGGCGGCAACAGCGCGGCGGGGTTGTCGGCTCGGTCGCTGAAATGAACCAGTTTAATCGCGACATTACCGGGCTCTATCTCGACGACTACACAAGGCGCTGGGACGCACTGCTCGCCGACGTCGCGCTCAAGCCGTTCGCGACGCTGTCACAGGGGGCGGACGAGCTCTATCTGCTGTCGGCGCCCGATTCGCCGCTGCGCGATCTGCTGACCGCGGTGGATCAGGAGACTCAGCTCAGCCGGCCCGCGGCAAGCGCCGAGGCTGCAGCGAAGGCGACCCAGGTCGGCAAGAGGCTCGGCGGATTCGCCAAGTACCTGACTCAGGCCGGCATGACCTTCGAGCAGCAGCAAATCGCCGGGGTGCTGGGAGCGGCGTTCGGGATGGGGCCGGGCGGCAAGCCGATCGATCCGGCAACGCGGGTCGATGAGCATTTCAAGGGCCTGCATGAGTTCGTCACCGGCAAGGAGACGGATTCCCCGCATCTGGAAGATGTCGTTGCCAAGATCCAGCAGATCTACCAGGGGATGAGTCAGGCCGCGAACTCACCGAACCAGGGGGCTGCGCTGCTTGGGATGATCAGCGGTGGCGGAGCGGGCGGTGGCGGTGGTGGCGGCACAGCCGGGGCGGCGAGCCAGTTGCAGCAGATTGCGCAGAGCGTGCCGAAGCCGGTTGCGGCGATGCTGCAGACCGTCTCGCAATCAAGCTCGCAAGTGACTGCGAGCGGCGCCAGCACCGAGCTGATGGACGCCTGGCGATCAAAGGTCGTGCCGCTGTGTCAAGCGGCGTTCAACCGGTACCCGTTCATCGTCGGCAGCTCGGAGGATGTGCCGATCGACGATTTCACGCATCTGCTGGGTCCGGGCGGGTTGATGGACCAGTTTTTCGCTCAGTATTTGAAGCCGCTCGTGGATATCACCAGCACGCCATGGAAATGGCAGTCGCCCGACCACACCAAGCTCGGACTTTCGCCCGACGCGCTGTCGGAATTCGAACGTGCCGCAGATATCCGCGATACGCTGTTCGCCGCCGGCGGGTCGCAGATCCAGGTGAAGTTCCAACTCGTGCCGATTACACTCGATCCGGGTCTGGCTCAGGTCAGCGTGGAGATCGGCGGTCAATCGACGACGTATGCGCACGGTCCCATCCAGCCGATGATGATGCAGTGGCCTGGCACCGGCGGGAATACGCAGACTCGGGTGACCATGACCCCGGCGAGTGGCGGGCAGGCGACCATTATCGAGAACAACGATGCGTGGTCGCTGCTGCGCCTGCTCGACGCCGCACGGATCACCCCGAGCGGACAGCCCGATCGCTTCCGGGTCACGTTCACCAGCGCGGCCGGCAATGCGGTGTTCGATCTGAACGCGAGCAGCGTGCGCAATCCCTTCAACATGTCGGCGTTGCGGGCCTTCCGCTGTCCGGCAAATCTATAGATAGAGAGGCAGGCTTCCGACCGAGCCGGGAGCGGCGTCCCGCTTCCGTAATATAACGATCCGAGGCGAAGCATGTCGGGTTCGACGAGTTCAACCACCTATATCAATGTCAATGTAACGCCAGATCCAGGCTTTAAGCTGGTGTTCGACTCGATGACCGCGACCGAGGCGCTGGGCCGGCCATTCCTGTACGAGCTGCAGATGTCCAGCATCACGGCGAAGGGCGAGCTGATGTCCCTGCTCGGTAGCTCGGTCACGGTGTCGATCACATTGCCGGACAAGAGCAAGCGCTATTTCAATGGCATTGTCGCCAGCGTTGCCTATGCCGGCCTGCGCGGCGGCGCCTTCAGCTACCGCATCGAGCTGCGGCCCTGGATCTGGCTGCTGTCGCGCACGCAGGACTGCCAGATCTTCCAGAACATGTCCGCCTACGCGGTCATCTCTCAGATCTTCCAGAATGCCGGGTTCTCCGACGTCCAGGACAACCGCCAGAACCAGGCCGGCAGCACGGAGCTGGAGTTCTGCGTGCAATACCGGGAGACTGCTTTCGATTTCGTCACCCGGCTGATGGAGCAGTGGGGCCTCTATTACTTCTTCCAGCACGCCGACGGTAAGCACACGCTGGTGATTTGCGACGATCCCAATTCGCACGCCTCGATCGGAGCGGCGATCCCGTTCCAGGCGGACCAGACGGAGCTGCGGGCGGTCGAGGATCACATCTGGCAGTGGTCGTCCGAACTGATGGTCATGCCCGGCAAGTTCACCTACCGTGACTACAACTTCACCATGCCGACGGCCGATCTGGAGACCCGCTCGACGCTCAGCGGCTCGCATACCTACGGCACGCTGGAGGTGTACGATTACCCCGGACCATACGACACGACCGACAACGGTCAGAAGCTGGCCGACGTTCGCATGCAAGACCTGAATTCCCGGCGGCAGATCCTGTACGGCACAAGCAACAGCCGCCGTCTTTACACCGGCTGCAAATTTACGCTGTCCAAGTTCTATCAGGACTCGGAGAATGCGGAATACACCGTGATCGGCGCGACATATACATTATCGATGGCGGAAGGCTCCGCCACCACGGCCGGAGCGATGCGCGATACGTTCCGCTGCACGTTCCAGGCGATCAAGGGCAGCACGCATTTCCAACTCAATCGACAGACGCCGCGGCCGATGATCCGCGGGCCACAGACCGCGAAAGTGGTTGGAGCGTCCGGCGACGAGATCACCACCGACCAGTATGGTCGGGTCAAAGTCAAATTCTATTGGGACCGCAGCTCGACGCAGGACGAGAACAGCTCGTGCTGGATCAGGGTGGCACAGGTCTGGGCGGCGGCGAGCTGGGGTGCCATCTTCATCCCGCGCGTCGGGCAGGAGGTCGTGGTCGAGTTCCTCGAGGGCAACCCGGACCGGCCGATCATAACCGGCTGCGTCTATAACGCCAACAACACGGTCCCCTACGGGCTGCCGGACAACAAGACACGATCGACGATCAAGACGAATTCCTCGACAGGCGGCGGCGGCTTCAACGAGATCCGCTTCGAGGACAAGGCAGGCTCAGAGGAAGTGTTCTTCCAGGCGCAGAAGGATTACAACAAGACAGTCAAAAACAACGAAACTGTTACGATAACCCAGGATACTACCACAACCGTGCAGAAGGGCAATCGCTCGATCACGGTTTCCGAGGGCAACAACTCGCTGACCGTATCCCAGGGCAACAATTCGGTTACGGTGTCGAAAGGTAACGACAGCCTGACAGTGTCCACCGGCAACCATTCGATCACGATCAGCTCCGGTTCCAGCACCATCAGCGCCGCGCAGTCGATCACGCTGAAGGTCGGCTCGAACAGCATCACCATCAGCACCACCGGCATCACCATCAACGGAGACCAGATTTCGGCAACGGCGTCGGAGTCGATGTCGCTGAACGGCGGCGGCTCGATGACCCTGAATGCCGGGGAGATCGCCATCAACTAAGGATTCGGTGGGAATAAATGCACCGCGCTGCTTCCGATACCGTAATTCCAGCGAAAGCCGGAATCCACGCGCCTTTCAACGCCCTCGGCGCACGAATGGACCCCGGCTTCCTGCTTTCGCAGGAACAAGCTTCGCCAGGTGACGGGATTGAGCCGGCTCGTGTATTCTCACGGGACCTGAAGCAGGTATCGTATGGCTGACACTGAACTCACGGCACTGCTCGAACGCGAGGTTGCCCCCCAGGAGGCACGGGTCGCGGCGACCATAACTGCTGCGCTGGAGACACTCTCCGAGCAAGCTCGGGTGCATCGGTTCTTGGTGTCCACCGATCCGCGGCGGACGCTGGAGGCGATCATCGCGGCGATCGACGGCAAAATCGCCGAGCAGGTGAATCTGATCCTGCACCACCCGGAATACCAGCAGGCCGAAGCGACCTGGCGCGGTCTGCATTATTTGGTTCTCGTGGCCGACCCGGGGCCGCAATTGAAGATCAAGCTGTTCGATATCTCCAAGCGTGAGCTGATCCGCACGCTTCGCAAGTTCCGGGGAACCGCGTGGGACCAAAGCCCGATCTTCAAGAAGGTCTATGAGGAGGAGTATGGCCAGTTCGGCGGCCAGCCCTACGGCGTGCTGATCGGCGACTACTATATGGATCACAGCCCGCAGGACACGCAGCTTCTCGGCGATATGGCGATGATCGCGGCGGCGGCGCATGCCCCGTTCATTGCCGGCGCATCGCCGACGGTCATGCAGATGGATTCTTGGGCGGAGCTGGCCAACCCGCGCGATCTCACGCGGATCTTCCGCACCCCGGAATACGCCCCATGGCGATCGCTGCGGGTGAGCGAGGATGCCCGTTACCTCGGTCTCTGCTTGCCCCGCGTGCTCGCCCGCCTGCCCTATGGCATCGCCACTGAGCCGCTCGACGCGTTCGACTTCGAAGAGGATGTGGACGGACCCGACGCAAGCCGGTTCCTGTGGACAAATGCCGTCTATGCCATGGCGGCGAATATCGCCCGCGCCTTCAATCTGTATGGCTGGTGCGTGCGTATCCGAGGGATCGAGACCGGCGGAGCGGTGGAAGGGTTGCCGGCGCATCGTTTTCCGACCGCCGACGGCGACACTGATTTGCGCTGTTCGACCGAAGTCGCGTTGAGCGAGCGGCGGGAGGCGGAGCTGGCGATGAACGGGTTCATCCCGCTGGTGCACCGGAAGAACGCCGATTTCCCTGCTTTCATCAGTGCGCAGTCGTTACAGCAGCCGCAGGAATACGACGATCCGGCGGCAACGGTGAATGCCAACCTCGCCGCCCGCCTGCCCTATCTGCTCGCCACCTGCCGGTTCGCGCACTACCTGAAATGCATGGTGCGCGACAAGGTGGGAACGTCCCTCGACCGGGTGCAGATCCAGCACTGGCTCCAGTCCTGGCTGCGCCACTATATCGACGGCTCGCCCGACACTTCGAGCGAGGAGTGGAAGGCTGCGCATCCGCTGGAGGAGGGCAAGGTGACAGTGGACGAGAAAGATGGTGAGCCCGGCAAGTACGAGGCGAAATTCTATCTGCGCCCGCATTACCAGCTTGAAGGCGTGACGGCTGCGATCCGGCTGGTGTCACGCCTGGCGTCGCAGTGAACGAGCCGAAGGACCTGAGCAACAGGAGGGGAGTATGGCCGACAGAGAATCGAACGACGTGCTGATGACCTTTATCGACAACAACGGAAAGGGCGTGGCCGCGGAGTGCACCAGTGTCTGGGACAAAGACGACACCGACATGATGAAGGACTTCGAGGACGGCAAGTTCTTCGAGGTCGATGATTTCGACTTCGGGGTCAGCCTGGGCGACTCCGAGGACGGCGGCGGAGGGGACGGCGGCGGATCGTCTTCGTCGGGGAATCTGGGAGAGAACAGCCTGCACGCACCCCCCGGCCGCGACGGCGCTGCGGCGGCCCAGAACGCTGAGAAGAAGAAGGCGAAGAGCAGCAGCAAGCGGTTCGCAAAGTACCTCGAAGGGGGAGACATCGAATTCAAGCCGGAGGTTAAGGAAATTACCATCACCAAACAAGTGGATATCTCCTCGGTTCGGTTCCTCCAGTCCTGTCTCACCTACGGGAAATTCCAGAAAGCCGTGCTGGTCAAGCGCAAGTTCACCGGCGGGTTTGATTTCCACGAAGCCTTCCTGCGGCTTGAGTTCAAGGAGCCGCTGATCACCGGCATCGATTGGGACGAGGGTGAGATCGTCAAGGAGAAGATCAAATTCATCTGCCGTGGGATCGTCGTCGCCTACCGGCCGCAGAACGCTGACGGGACGCTCGGGGATGCGCGCTCGGCGAGCTGGAATCCGCCCCGCAAGCTGGCCGCCTCGTCGAGGTGATACCAGCCGGCCTTGAAGTTGCCGTGACCATGACGGGTCCCGCTGGGCAGGCTGGTTCAGGCGGCGGCGAGGGCTTTCATGATCTTCGCCGCATCGCAGCCGGACCCGCAGGGCGACGGTAGCACCGCATTGATTCCAAGCGCGGCGTTGAGCCGAGCCACCAGCGCGCAGGTCGGCAGCCCGATGCGGATCGCCGGCAGTGACAGCGGCACCTGCCAGTTCAGAGACGCCAATGCCTGTGCCGACAGTGCCGCCTGCACCACCGTGCTGGTGGCGAGGCTGGTCGGCACGAACGGCAGGTTCGGCAGCAGGGACAGCAACGCAGCGAGCAGGCTCGCCCCGCCGCCACTCAGGTTGAGCCCAAACCGTGCCGACAGTGCCGGCAGCAGCGCCCCGAGTTTCGCCTGCACGCGCAACCGAATCGCCGGGAAGCCGAGTTGCAACACAGGCAGGCCGAGGCTCGCCTGCAATTGCGCCACGGCGGAGAGCGATGCCGTCAGGCTCGCCATCAATTGCGGCATGGCGAGCGGCGGCAGCGACAGCCGCGCCAACATACGAAGGGCGGCGGAGAGCTGCGCCGTCTCCGAGAAGCTGATATTGAGCTGCGCGCAGGCGGCGATCATCGGGGCCAGCAGCCGCAGCAACGCCAGCAAGTTCTGCCAGCTCGCCATCGGGAAGCCGCCCGGCATGGTAAGCGATAGCAACAGGCTGGCCGGCGGCGCGAACAAACCGGCGCCGAGCGCCAACTGCACCTGATCGATGGCGGAATTCAGCGCTGCGAGCCGGATCCACCCCAGCGGATTGATGTTCGCCAGCAGCGATAGCCGGGCATTCATTGTCGCAACGATGCGAGCAAACGCGAGAGCCTGTTGAGGAATCAGCAGGTCGAGGCCGAACTGCGCCAGCACCTGCGCGCGCAGCGATGCCAATGCTGAAATCGTCGCGACCGCACGTGCATTGAGTTGCAGGCGCGGCAGCGGCAGGGTGAGCCAGCTCGGTTCCGGCGTCCACGGCAGTGCCGGCAACCCGCGCAGGTTGAGCCAAGCCGACAACGACATCGGAACGTTCGCCCCAGGCAAGCCGAGGCTGACCGACACATTCAGCTTCGGCAGCAGCGCCGACAGCGGCAACATCGTGCTGTGGCAGAAGCATCCCATGCACGTCTCCTTCATCGCGACAGCATCGAACCGCGCCGTGCGTCCCGCGATCCGGGTTTGCCGGGCTGCCAGAACACGATAACGTCGCGTCGTCTCAAGCGGGAGGCTAAAATGGGACAACCGGCTGCGCGGATCGGCGACAATGTTCTGCAGGACGAGCCGCACTGCCACGCCCCTATCCACCCGGCGGTTCCGCCGACGCCTCTCCCGCACCCACCGATGCCGTTGCCGATCCTCAGCGGCTCTCCCACCGTCACGATCGGCGGCATGCCGGCCGCGCGCGTGACCGACGAGACCGAGCCCTGCGATCTTCCGTCCTGCATTCCAGGCGGGCCCGGCGTCATCGCCAAAGGCTCTGCCACCGTGACGATCAATGGGCTGCCGGCCGCCCGGCTCTTCGACACGACAATGCACGAGGCTTGTGTTGGCCCGATCCCCGGCCCGACCGGCATGATCATCGGGCCGGGTTGCGAGACCGTCCTGATCGGCGGCTGAGCCGAGCTTGCGCCGTCGCCATTTCGAAGCGTTCGCCCCCCTCTGCCCCAGTTGCATCAAGCACGGGCGCGGTCGCCACCCCCTGGTTCTTGCCTCGGTGTACGACGAGCAAGACGGCGATGTTCGCGCCGGCATCCTGCACTGCTCGAATGTCGCCTGTCGCCACGAATATCCCGTCATCGACGGCATCCCCGTGATTGTTCCAGCGCTGCGGCCGCTGATGGCAGAGCGCGGCGTCGAGCTGCTACTACGCGACGATCTCGACCCGGCACTGGAAAGCCTGGTCGGCGACTCGATTGGGCCGGGCACTTGGTTCGATGCGGTGCGCCAGACCGTCTCAACTTACGGATGGGATAGTTGGGCCGATCTCGATCCGGCCGAGCCGCCGCCGGGCGAAGGCCCGCGCCCGGGCGCTGCCCGGCGCTGCCTTGCGCGACTGATGGAAATGGCCGGTGGACCGGCCTGCACCCGGATCTTCGACCTCGGCTGCGGTGCCGGACGCACGACGTTCGACCTGGCCGCGCGACATCGAGACGCGCTCGTGCTGGGGATCGACATCAATCTCGCCCTGCTGCGAGTGGCGCGCCAAGCGGGCGGCGGCAGGGTCACATATCCCCGCCGCCGGATCGGTCTTGCTTATGACCGCCGCCGTTTCCCTGTCGTGTTAGCCGGTACCGGTCGGGTGGATTTCTGGGCGTGTGATGCGCTCACTCTTCCCTTCCTGCCGGGATCAGCGGATCTGGCGGCGGCGCTCAATCTGCTCGACTGCGTCAACGAACCACTGCGCCTGCTGGCGGGACTCGCCGAAGCTGTGCGTCCCGGCGGGCGCATCCTGCTGGCCTGTCCCTACGACTGGTCCACCCGCGCGACCCCGGTCGAGACGTGGATCGGCGGCCACTCTCAGCGCGGCGCTTATGGCGGTGAAGCCGAGCCATTCCTGCGTGCGCTGCTGCGGGAGGGGGCGCATGCGCAGTCGGTAACCGGGCTCACGCTGTTGGAGGAGGATCAGGCCTGGCCCTGGCAGACTCGACTGCACGAGCGCGGGGCGGTGCAGTACCGGACACACCTGCTCGCGCTGGCGAGGCGTGAGGCCTGAGCCTATAGCGCACCGAGCGACGGTGCGATGAAACCGAGCACGCCAAGCACGATCCCGATGCCGCCAAGAACGAAGGCGAAGCGGATCAGCAGCTTCGAAGCCGTGATCACCGAAGCGGTCGCCAGCACAATCCCAAGCTCCAGCGCCGCCGCCGCATTATCGTAGCTATGGTCGCGTTCGAGCGCCTCCTGGCGGGCCGCGTCGAAGGCGCGGGCGCGGGCGGCGATCGCTTCCTTGCCATCCTTTGCATCAGTCTCGTAATGGACTTGATCGGACTGGAGTTGCTTGAGCACGTTCGTGCGCGTCGCGATCAGGTCCGCGTCCACCGGGCGATCGAGCGTGGTGGCTAGCCGCTGGATGTCCTGAGCCACAGCCCCGCGGATCGATTTGGCTTGATATTGCGCCCAGGCATCGGCAGTCAGGATCGCCTGTTCCTGCACCGCGATCTCGGCGTGCTTGCCCTGTTGTTCGCAGATCGCCAGGGAGGCGGCCAGAACGGCGATCAGCAGGGCGGCTCGCTTGTTGCCATGGATGGCGGCATGCTCGGCGTGCTCCTGATGCTCCAGGCTCTCGTGCGCAGCCATAGGCTCCTCGGCTTCTCTCTGTGCGGGGAATCTTATCGCACTAAGGTAGGGAATGCAGCGAACATTTCAGGTCGTCGGCCGGGCGCGCCGGTCACCCGAGGAACGACACTGCCGTGCTACCTGTGCTGTGCTAGGCTAGTCCGATTGTGCTCGATTCCGCGGATGGTTGCATGATGTCCGGTCCTGCGACCTCGACGTTTCCGACTTGGGTGGCCCACCCGTCGCGGCGCGGCGGGTGGGCCGGAACGTGCCCGTGACCGAAGGTGCGCGGGTGGGCCTGTTCGGCAAGGTGCCGGCGCGCGGCGACTTCGTGCGCACCGGCCTCCCGGGCAGCTTTATCGAACCGTGGGACGCCTGGTTGCAACGCGCGCTCGATGCCGCCCGCCGCGCGATGAGCGAGCGCTGGCTGCCGGCTTGGCTGGACGCACCAGTCTGGCGGTTCTTTCTACCGCCTTGGGTCTGCGGCCCGGGCGCGGTGCTCGGCCTCATGGTTCCCAGCGTCGATCGCGTCGGGCGTTATTTCCCGCTCACCGTGGCCGCCGTGTATCCCGCTGGGCAGACCGCTCCTGGCGGGGCGGTCGGAGACGCCTGGCTGGATGTCTGCGAGGCAGCCGGACGGATGGCCCTGGAGCAGGACGCGACGCCGGAGCAGGTGGCCGCGCGCCTGCCACCGCCCGAATACGGCACTGATGCGCCGGAGGATCGTACGCTGTGGTGGACAGCCGGCGGACCGCTGGTGGCCGCCACGCGATTTTCGCTGCCCGGCCTGCCCGACCCGGCCGGGTTCGCTGCCATGATCGACGACGGCGAACGGACGGAGCCGACCGAATGATTTTACGGCTGCGCTCCTCGGCAATGACCGATACCGGGCCAAGGCGCGGGCACAACGAGGATGCGTTCGTCGATCGGCCCGATCTTGGTATTTGGGCGGTGGCAGACGGGGCGGGCGGCCACCAGGCCGGCGAGGTCGCCTCCGGCATGATTGCTGATACGTTGGGGGCGATTGCGCCGGGACTCGGCGCGGCGGACGCGCTTGCCGAGATCCGCGCCCGGATTGATGCCGTGCACCGGACCCTGATCGAGGAAGCGGCGCGGCGCGGACCCGGGGTCGCGATCGCCTCCACCGTGGTGATCCTGTGCGTGCGCGCCGCGCATTACGCCTGTCTCTGGGCGGGCGACTCGCGCGCCTATTGTCTGAGTGGCGGCGCGTTCTACCAAGTGACGCGCGATCATAGCCTGGTGCAGGAGTTGGTCGACGCCGGCGTTATCGGTGCGCATGAAACCGAAAGCCACCCGCAGGCCAATGTGATCACCCGCGCCGTGGGAGCTGGCGCGGCAGAGGCGTTCGTGCTGGACAAGGCAACGGACGTGCTTCGCCCGGGGGACCGGTTTCTGTTATGCAGCGACGGGCTGACCAAGACGATCTCTGAAGACGAGATCGCAGCGTTGCTCGGTAAGGCGGGGGAGGACGCCGCGCAGCGGCTGGTTGGAGCGGCGCTGGCACGGCAAGCGAGCGACAACGTCACCGCGGTGGTACTGGACGTGCTCGATGGCGGAGACGGTGGTCCCGATCAGGCGATCATCGAACCGTAGTCCAGCGTCGCCATCACCTGGAGGCGCCGCATATAGCGCGGCTCGTCAGGCATATAGTCGGCTACCGCGTTGTGGACGGTGCCGATATTGTCCCACATTAGCACGTCGCCTTCGGTCCAATGATGGGCGTAGAGATACTCGGCGCGTTCCTGGTGACGGAACAGGAAGTCGAGGATCTCCCCGCTTTCGCGCTCCTCCATTCCATCGATCCACATCGTGTAGCCTGGATTGGCGTACAGCACGGTGCGCCCGGTGATGGGATGGCGACGAAACAGCGGCTGTGAGACGGGCGGTTTCTTGCGCCGCTGTTCCTCGTTCAACGGCTTGCGCGTCGATCCCGGGCGTGCGCGCATCATGTCCCAGAACTTGGCGAAGTCGTGCGTAGCAGTGCGGCCGGCCAGCCGGTGCTTCAGTTCGGCTGGCAAGTCGTCATAGGCGGCGTGCATATTGCGAAACTGCGTCTCGCCGAGTGGCTTGCCGTTCCGCTTAGGCACGCGTTCTGCATGCAGGATGTTGGCGAGCGCGATGTCGCGGCTGTACGACATGTCGGTATGCCAGCCCTGGCCGGCGTCATGCAGGCCGACCGGTTGGCCGGCTTCGTCCTTCATGTTCGACAGGATCATCACCTCGGGGAGGCCCTCGGCGTGGAACACGTTCGCGACATTGATCTCCAGTTCCCCGAAGCGACGGCCGAACGCGACGAAGGCGGCCATGTCGCAGGTCTGGCCGGGGAAGCAGAGTACGCCGTACGCGCCGAGCGCGCGCAGGATGGTGCGCACGTCCTGTTCTGACAGGGGATGGGCGAGGTCGACGCCATCGACGCGAGTGCCGAGTGTCTCGCCGCTGGGAGTGATGTGCATGGCGTTCTCCCTGGCCGGATTGGGGGGTCGCAGCATCTGAGCGCGAAATCGGGGGCGGGGGAAGTTCGGCGGGAATTCATCTCCCCGCTTGCGGGAGGCGTCGGTACGAGGAGCGTCGCGGGGCAGGGACTCGCGCCCGGCACCCTCACCCGGTTCGCTTGGCGAACCGACCTCTCCCGCAGCGCGGGAGAGGTGGATTGGAATCAGATTCGCCGAACGACGTAACTATCCGCGAGCGACGCCATGATCTGCCGGGCGTGCTCGGGGTCGCGCGCCTCGACCATCACCTCAAGCTCAGCCGCTTGCACCAATTCGGCGGCGAACAGACGTTGATGCGAGACCTCGATAATATTGCCTCCGGATGCACCGATCCGTCCGGCAATGTCGGCCAGCACGCCGGGGCGGTCGGGGATCTGCATGTGCAGACGCAGCAGACGGCCATCGCGCAATAGATTGCGCAGAAGCACGTTCGACAGGATGCGCGCATCGATATTGCCGCCACAGATCGGAACGCCGACGCGGCAGCCGGCGAACCGATCGGGATAGGCTAGCAACGCAGCCAAACCAGCGGCGCCGGCACCCTCTGCGACGGTCTTTGCGTCTTCAATCAACAGACCGATTGCCTGTTCGATCGCTCGCTCCGGCACCACCAGCACTTCGATGCCGAGGCGGCGAACGATGTCAAGCGGCAACTCGCCCGTGTCGCGCACCGCGATACCATCAGCAATCGTCGGGCCACCGACCGAGACGGGCTCGCCGGCCAGGCGCTGCGCCATGGCCGCATATGCCTCCACCTCCACCCCAATGACCCTGATCCGCCAATTCAACCCTGTCGCCGCGATCGCACAGCCGGCCAGCAACCCCCCGCCACCGACCGGGAGCACCAGGGTGTCCAACTCCGGCGCCGTTTCGAGAAACTCTAGCGCCAGTGTCCCCTGGCCGGCGATGACGGCCGGATCGTTGTAAGGATGAACGAAGATGCGCTGTTCCTGTTCCGCCAGCATGACGGCGTGGTCCGCGGCGTCCGCCAGCGTCTCGCCGTACAACACCACCTTCGCCCCCCATCCCGCGGTGCGAGTTACTTTGGTCGCCGGCGTGAAGCCCGGCATGACGATCAACGCGTCGATCCCAAGCAGATGCGCGTGCCGCGCGACAGCCTGCGCGTGGTTACCAGCCGACATGGCGATCACGCCGCGCGCTCGCTCCTCGGCAGACAGCAAAGCCAGCCGGTTCGCCGCGCCACGTTCTTTGAAAGCGCCGGTCGGCTGCAGATTGTCGAGTTTCAGCGTAATCTCGGCGCCGGTCACACGGGAAAGCGCATCGGCCGCCAATACCGGTGTGCGGACCACCTTATCGGCGATGCGCGTCGCCGCGGCCCGCACATCGGAAAGAGTGATCACGCGCGGTTCAGGGGAACCTGACGTCGAGAATCTCGTACGATCGATCGCCGCCCGGCGCCGGGACGGAAACCGCATCGCCGATCTTCTTGCCGATCAGCGCCTTGGCCAGCGGCGAGGATACAGAAAGCCGGCCGCGCTTGATGTCGGCCTCGTGCACGCCGACGATCTGGTAGCTCGCCTCCTTCTCGGTCTCTTCGTCCACAAGACGAACATGGGCGCCGAACTTCACATGGTCCCCCGATAGCATCGAGGGATCGATCACCTCGGCCGAGGCGATGATCTCCTCGAGCTCGGCAATGCGTCCTTCGATGAACGACTGGCGTTCGCGCGCGGCGTGGTATTCGGCGTTCTCGGACAGGTCGCCGTGGGTACGGGCCTCGGCGATCTGGCGAATGATGCCCGGGCGCTCGACGCTTTTGAGCTGCCGGAGTTCCTCTTCCAGCCGCTGCAAGCCGGGGGCGGTCATCGGGAACTTCTGCACTGCGTGGTCCTTCGGTGGTCAAGACGTTAGGTTGGCGCGAAAAGACGGCCGATGCGCCGGGCCGGTGCCCGGTCGCTTCGGCTGCCTTAGAACGATCCGCGAAAGTAGGACTGTAGGGGCGCCACTTCAAGCGTGCGCGCCCGCAGGGCGGCGATCGCGTGGACCGCGGCTCGTGCCCCGGCCATGGTGGTGTAATGCGGCACGCCGTGGGTGAGTGCGCTCCGGCGGATGGTGAAGCTGTCCGCCACCGCCTGCGGGCCCGAAGCGGTGTTGACCACGATCTGCACCTCGCCGGAACGGATCGCATCGACGCAATGCGGGCGCCCTTCCAGGACTTTGTTGACCACCGTAACCGGCAGCCCGATCTCGCGGATCTTGCCCGCGGTGCCGCGGGTGGCGAGGAGCGAGAAGCCCATATCGACAAGCCGCCGGGCCAGCGCCGGCGCGCCTTTCTTATCCGCGTCTTTAATGGACAGGAACGCCGTCCCGGACTGCGGCAGGATCACCCCGGCGCCGAGCTGGGACTTGGCGAAGGCGCGTTCGAAGCTGGAATCGAGGCCCATCACCTCGCCGGTCGATTTCATCTCGGGGCCGAGGATTGTATCCACGTCGGGAAAGCGGGCGAAGGGGAACACCGCCTCCTTGACGGCGACATGCCGGGCCACTGCCTGGTCGTCGAGATGGAAATCGGCCAGCTTTGCTCCCGCCATAACCCGAGCGCCAACCTTGGCAACCGGAACACCGGTTGCCTTCGCAACGAACGGCACAGTACGCGAGGCGCGCGGGTTGACCTCCAGTACGAAGATCACGTCGTCCTGGATCGCATACTGCACGTTCATTAACCCGACGACGCCGAGCGCGCGGGCCAATGCCTCGGTCTCCACCTTCAGTTCGGTGACGGTGGCTGGGGACAGAGTATAAGGCGGGATCGAGCAGGCGGAGTCGCCGGAATGGATGCCGGCCTCCTCGATGTGCTCCATGACGGCAGCGACATAGACGGTTTCACCGTCGGCGATGCAATCGACATCAACTTCGATGGCATCATTCAGGTAGCGGTCAATCAGCACCGGATTCTCTCCGGACACGCGCACCGCTTCTCGCATGTACCGATGCAGCCCGGCGCGATCATAGACGATCTCCATGGCGCGTCCGCCGAGCACGTAGCTTGGCCGAATCACCACCGGGTAGCCGATGCGTTCGGCGATTGCCTCGGCTTCCGTCGCCGAACGCGCAGTGCCGTTATCCGGCTGGCGTAGGCCCAGGCTGTGCAGAAGCTTTTGGAAACGCTCGCGGTCCTCGGCGATGTCGATCGCATCGGCGCTGGTGCCGAGGATCGGGATACCGGCGCGTGTCAGCGCCTGCGACAGTTTCAGCGGCGTCTGGCCGCCATATTGCACGATGCAGCCGAGCAAGATGCCTTGCTGCTGTTCACGGCGGATGAGCGCGATCACATCTTCGGCGTCGAGCGGCTCGAAATAGAGCCGATCGGAGGTATCGTAGTCGGTGCTGACCGTTTCCGGGTTGCAGTTGACCATGATGGTTTCGAACCCGGCGTCCTTCAGCGCATAGGCGGCATGGACGCAGCAATAGTCGAACTCGATGCCCTGGCCGATGCGGTTCGGGCCGCCCCCGAGGATAATGATCTTGGTCCTGTCGGTCGGGTTGGCTTCGCATTCAGGCGTGCCGAACCCGCCTTCATAGGTGGAATACATATACGGCGTGACCGACGCGAACTCCGCGGCGCAGGTATCGATCCGTTTGTACACCGGGTGAACCGACAGTTGGCTGCGCAGCGTGGCAATTTCGTCGGGCGTGCGATGCGAGAGTTCCGCCAGCCGCCGGTCAGAGAAGCCGAGCGCTTTCAGCCGGCGCAAGGCACCGGCATCCGCCGGCAGCCCGACAGCCGCGACATCGCGCTCGGCCTGAACTATACGCGCCAGCTCGCCGATGAACCAGGGATCGAATTTGCTGGCAACGTGAATGTCCTCGACGCTGAGGCCGGTGCGCAACGCCTGCGCCGCCATCAGCAGGCGATCGGGTCGCGGGGTTGAGAGTGCGGCTCGGAAGGCATCGGGACCGCCATCGCCCGGCGGCTCGATCTCGTCCAGGCCGGAGAGGTCGGTTTCCATGCTGCGCAGCCCCTTCTGCAGGGCTTCGGCAAAGCTGCGGCCGATGGCCATCGCCTCACCCACCGATTTCATGGACGTGGTCAGCAGTGGCGGCGTGCCCGGGAATTTCTCGAAGGTGAAGCGGGGGATTTTCACCACGACATAGTCGATGGTCGGTTCGAAACTCGCCGGGGTGGTGCGGGTGATGTCGTTGGCAAGTTCATCAAGTGTGTATCCTACCGCGAGCTTCGCGGCGATCTTGGCGATCGGGAAGCCGGTCGCTTTCGACGCCAGCGCAGAGGAACGCGAAACGCGGGGGTTCATCTCGATGATGACCATACGTCCGTCCGCCGGATTGACGGCGAACTGCACGTTGGATCCTCCGGTATCGACGCCGATCGCCCTCAGGCAGGCGATCGAGGCGTCGCGCATCCGCTGATATTCCTTGTCGGTCAAGGTCAGCGCCGGCGCGACGGTGACAGAATCGCCGGTATGGATGCCCATCGGATCGACGTTCTCGATCGAGCAGACGATGATGCAGTTGTCCGCCCGGTCGCGGACCACCTCCATCTCGAACTCCTTCCAGCCGAGCACGGACTCTTCGATCAGCACTTCCGTGGTTGGCGAGGCGTCCAGTCCGCCGGCGACGATCTGCTCGAATTCCTCCTTGTTGTAGGCGATGCCGCCGCCGGTGCCGCCTAGGGTGAAGCTTGGGCGGATTACCGCGGGCAGGCCGGTCATCGCCAGTGCGTCGCGCGCTTCCGGCAGGGAATGTGCTATTGCGCTGCGCGGTGATTCGATGCCGATCGAGGCCATCGTCTCTCGGAATTTCAGCCGATCTTCGGCACGCTCGATCACCTCGGCACGGGCACCGATCAGCTCGACACCATGGCGGGCCAACACGCCTGATGTCGCAAGCTGCATGGCGGCGTTCAGCGCGGTCTGCCCGCCCATGGTCGGCAGCAGCGCGTCTGGTTTCTCGCGGGCGATGATGCTTTCGAGGAAGTCGACGGTGATCGGCTCGATATAGGTGGCATCCGCCAGACCGGGGTCGGTCATGATGGTGGCGGGATTGGAGTTCACCAGGATAACCCGGAAGCCTTCCGCTTTCAGCGCCTTGCAGGCCTGGGCGCCGGAGTAGTCGAATTCGCAGGCCTGACCGATAACGATCGGTCCGGCGCCGATGATGAGGATTGAGTGGAGGTCGGTGCGGCGGGGCATTTCTAGAAACGTGAGCTCATCTCGGGTGTTGCCAAAGAGGACGTTGATAATCCATTTTCAATCGACCTCGGGAAGCCAGCCTTGTGACAGGCAAGGTTCATGTCGGCCAAAAGAAACTTTCCTTGGGCGTCAACTCGTAGAGCCTCTCGCCGATCGTTTCCGTATCGAGCTTGGTTTCAGGGCTAAGCACCACTGCAAGATGTCGCGTACGAGCAACCAACCCCCACAAGGATGTACGGAATCGGGTAGCTTGCCAGCGGCTAATGATTTCGCGAGCCGTCCGCAGACCGGCGCGGGCCGCAGCGGGGTCAAGCCCGGCCATCCACGACCTCCACCAGCTCAAGTTGCCAGACACACTGAAGGCATCCAGGCGAAAGGCGAACAGGGTCACGCAACAGGCGATCGCGAACGCAGTCCGCGACTGCCTGGGCGAGCTCGGCATCAGTGAAATGGAAGCCGCTCAGTGTTCGGATTTGTGCTAACCCCTCTTCCGAGGTGTCAGCCCGCAGCCCAATTCGTGCGGCCGCCAGCACAGCCTCACGCGCATCGGTCACCTTCGGCAGCCCTCCATCATCCCGACGAAACGCTCGAACAGATAGAAGCTGTCGCGCGGCCCCGGACTCGCCTCCGGATGATATTGTACGCTGAACGCCGGCATGTCCTCGCAGGCCAACCCCTCGTTCGAACCGTCGAACAGGCTGACGTGCGTCACCTTCGCGCTTGCCGGCAGCGTCTCGGGATCGACCGCGAAGCCGTGGTTCTGGCTGGTGATCTCCACCCGCCCGCTCACCAGATCCCTCACCGGCTGGTTGGCACCGCGATGCCCGCGCTCCAGTTTGAACGTCTTCGCCCCCAGGGCTAACGCTAGCAACTGATGCCCCAGGCAGATGCCGAACAGAGGCACGCCTGCCTTCAGAACGCCGCGAATCGCGGGTACCGCGTACTCCGCCGTGGCTGCCGGATCGCCCGGCCCATTGGAGAGAAACACACCATCCGGCGCATGGTGCAGGATGTCCTCGGCGGTCGCAGTGGCCGGGACCACAGTGATCCGACAACCGACCGATGCCAGGCAGCGCAGGATGTTGCGTTTCGCCCCGTAATCCACCGCCACGACATGGAACCGCGGCGCCGTCTGCCGTCCGGTGCCCTCCGGCCAAGTCCAGCGCGTCTCGTCCCAGGCGTAGGTCTGCCGGCACGATACCTCCTTGGCCAGGTCCATCCCCTCCAGCCCGGGCCAAGCTGCCGCGCGCGCCTGCAAGGCCGCGGTGTCGAACCGCCGGTCCGCCGGATAGGCCAGGACACCATTCGGCGCGCCCCCGTCGCGGATCCGCACCGTCAGGGCCCGCGTGTCCACCCCGGAGATCCCGGCCACCCCGCGCACCCGAAGCCATGCGTCGAGATGCTGCGCCGCGCGCCAGTTGGACGGCTCGGTGACGTCCTGCTTCACCACAAGGCCGCGCGCGGCAATGGTGGTTGCCTCGATGTCCTCGGCATTGGTGCCGACATTGCCAATGTGTGGAAAGGTGAAGGTGATGATCTGACCGGCATAGGAGGGGTCGGTGAGCGTCTCCTGGTAACCGGTCATGCCGGTGTTGAAGCAGACCTCGCCTACCGGGGCGGGATCGGTCGTGTGAGCCCCTAATCCGCGCCCCCAGAATACCGTCCCGTCGGCCAGCACGAGAGCAGCCGTCGCCCCATCCGGAACTTCGTCGACCATCTCGTGTACGGACGCGCCTGTCTTGAGCAGGATACTGGACGCGCCGGACAGGTCCGACAGGTCCAGCCCGGTGGCCAAGATGACAGCCTGCCAATGGCGAGAGGGGATGGCACGCGCTTGGCGCCACTTGCGCACCGCCTCCGTGCTGACGCCGGTCAGCCGCGCCGCGGCCTCAGCCCCGCCCAGCCGCTCGATCACTTGATCGATGTTTGCCGCCACGGCATGACAACTAGCGGAAGAAATTTCCCACGGCAAGCAAGCCACTCAGAACCGGAAATTTTGTCCGGGGCGCACACGACACATAACCGTATTATAGAGGGGACAATCATCGGGGGCTGACGCGCCATGGGTCTGAGAGAGCAGTTCACCGAACGCCTCAAGACCGCGATGAAGGCGGGGGATGCCATTGGCACTTCAACGATGCGGATGATCCTGGCCCGGCTCAAGGACGTCGATATAGCGGCGCGCCCCAAGGGGATCGACAAAGTGCCGGACGAGGAGGTGCTTGCCGCCTTGCGCGGGATGCTGAAGCAGCGCCGCGAATCCGCGGACCTCTATCGCCAGGGCGGCCGCCCCGACCTGGTGGCCAAGGAGGAGGCCGAGATCGCCGTGATCGAAAGCTTTCTGCCCCAGCAGATGGACGACGCAGCGATGCAGCGTGCTGTTGCCGACTCGATCACGGAGACTGGTGCGGCCGGGATAAAGGATATGGGCAAGGTGATGGCGGCGCTGCGGGCGCGGCACGGCGCCACGCTGGACATGGCGAAGGTCGGGCCTATCGTACGGGCGAAGCTGGCCAGCTGATGGCCCTCCCCGGCGGCTTCCTCGACGAATTGCGGGCGCGCACGCCGCTCGCCCCGCTGATCGGCCGGCGAGTGAAGCTGGAGCGCGCCGGCCGCCAATGGAAGGCCTGCTGCCCATTCCACGGCGAGAAGACGCCAAGCTTCCATATCTGGGACGATCATTACCATTGCTTCGGTTGTGGCGCGCACGGCGACGCGGTCACCTTCGTCATGCAGACGGAGGGCGCCGGGTTCATGGAGGCGGTTACCCGCCTGGCTGTCGAGGCGGGGCTGGAAGTGCCGCCCCTCTCCCCTGCCCTGGCCGAAGCAGAGCGACGCCGCCACACCCTGGCCGGCGTGCTCGAGATGGCGGCGGCGAGCTTCCAGCGCCGTCTTCTGCTACCGGAAGGCCGCGCCGCGCTCGATTACCTTCGCGGGCGCGGTCTGTCCGAGGAGACGATACGCCGCTTCGGACTCGGCTGGTCCGGTGAGGGGCGCGGCGCCTTGGCGGCTGATCTCGGACGAGAGGGGATCGGGACCGACCTGCTGGTCGAGGCCGGGCTTATGCGCGCCGACGCGGAAACCGGACGCATCTATGACCTGTTCTACAACCGCGTGATGTTTCCGATCCGTGATCGGCGGGGCGTGGTCATCAGCTTCGGCGGACGCATCCTGGGCGATGGCCAGCCGAAATACGTAAACGGACCGGAGACGGCGTTGTTCGCCAAGCGCCGCAGCCTCTACGGGCTCGATCTGGCGCGCGAGGCGGTGCGGGCACCGGGAGGCAGGGCAGAGATCGTGGTCGTCGAAGGCTATATGGACGTAATCGCGCTGCACCAGGCCGGGTTCAGCGGCGCGGTCGCGCCGCTAGGCACGGCCTTGACCGAGGACCAGCTTGCCGAGCTGTGGCGGCTCTCGCCGGTACCTGTGCTGTGCTTCGACGGCGATGCGGCGGGTCGGCGCGCGGCTGCGCGGACCACCGACCTCGCCTTGCCGCTGCTTGCCCCCGACCGCACGCTCCGGCTAGCGACGCTGCCGGAGAACGAGGATCCCGACACACTGGTGCGGCGTCGCGGACCGGCCAGTCTCCAGACGGTGATTACCGCGGCCAAGTCGATGGCCGAAGCGCTGTTCGACCTGATCCGCGATGGTACTGGCGACAAGAGCGCCGAACAGCGGGCGCTGCTGCGCCATCGCCTGGAGGGCGCAGCTCGGCGTATTCCGGACAGGGCGCTCTCTGACGAATACTGGCAGGCGTTCCGCAAGCGCTTGTTCCCCGATCGTCGTGAGCGGCATCGCCCCGTTTCGGCACGCGCCTTACCTCGTCCGCAACCAAGTGAGGCCGCCGCCGATCGGGAGCGCGCTCGTATCCTGACCGCAGTCTTGGTGCGCCACCCAAGCCTCATTCCTGATCTTGGGCATCACTTCGCCGCCGTCGAACTGCCGCCGTTCTGCGACCGGCTGCGAAAAGCGTTGTTACAGTGGGCGGATCGCGCCGACGCGCTTGACTCGCAGGGGTTGATCGACCACCTCACAGCTTCTGGATTGGCGGCCGATGTGGCGCAAGTTCTGGCAGCGGTGCCGTTGCCGTTGCCGAGCTGTGCGTCGGCCGAAGCGACGCCTGGGGACGCCGAGGAACATTGGTGGAGCTACTTCAGGTCGACGCGCCGCGGCCCGCTGGAACAGGACGTTGTGGCGGCCCAGCGCAACTTTCAGGCGCGCCCCAATCAGGACACCGAACGCCGGCTGATTGCCCTCAGGACCGACCTCGTATCCATCCAGTGCGGGGAAGAACAGCGCGAGGCCGAGGCCTGAGTCGCCGAAGCCCGATGTGATGACGTTTGTCGGAGTGCTTTAGAAATGGCGACTAAGCCGAATGTGACCGCTGATACCGCCACCGTCGAGCAAGACGTGGAAACCACCTTGCTTGACGTGCAGTCGGCCGCGGTCAAGCGGCTGATCGCGCGTGGGAAGGAGCGCGGCTACATCACTTTCGACGAACTCAACAACGTCCTGCCCCCGGAGCAGAACAGCTCTGAGCAGATCGAAGACGTGATGGCCAATCTCAACGAGATGGGCATCCAGGTCGTCGAGAGCGAGGAAAGCGAAGAGAGCGAAGCCCCGGCCAAGGTCGAGAAGGTCGAAGAGGCCGAGGAAGAGCCCACCGGCAACGTCGATGAGGAGAGCATCGGCCGCACCGATGACCCCGTGCGGATGTACTTGCGCGAGATGGGCAGCGTCGAGCTGCTGTCGCGCGAGGGCGAGATTGCTATCGCCAAGCGCATCGAGGCGGGGCGCGACATGATGATCGGCGGGCTGTGCGAGAGCCCGCTGACGTTCAGGGCGATCATCACCTGGCACGATCAGCTCAAGGCCGGTCGCATGCTGCTGCGTGACATCATCGACCTGGAAGCAACCCAGGGCGGAGGCACCAACGGCGCCGGCGCCGGCGCCCCGACCGCGCCGGAGGCTGCGGTGCCGGCGGAGGCGCCCGCGGGCTTCGAGGTCGGCGAGGACCTCGAGGATGACGAAGGCGAGGGCGCCGGCATTTCGCTATCGGCGCTGGAGGAGAAGCTCAAGCCGGAAGTGCTCGCCACCTTCGAAGAGATCGAAGGGCACTACAAGAAGCTCTACAAGATGCAGAATCGCCGGCTGGAGACGATGACCAGCGGCGAAGAGGTCAATGCGCGATCCGAGCGGACGTACGAGAAGAGCCGCGAAGAACTGGTTCACACCGTGGCCCAGGTGCGGCTGCACAATAACCGCATCGAAGAGCTGGTCACCCAGCTCAAGCAGCTTAATCAGCGGCTGACCGCACTGGAAGGCCAGCTTCTGCGCATGGCCGAGGCCTGCAAGGTGAACCGCGAGGAGTTCCTCAAGCAATATCGTGGCAGCGAGCTCGATCCCAACTGGCTGGAGCGTGTCAGCAAGCTTCCCGGCAAGGGCTGGAAGACGTTCGCTACCAAGGACGCCGAGCATATCGCCGATATTCGCAACCAAATCGCCGCGGTGGCGAACGATGCCGGCCTGTCCATCTCCGAGTTCCGCCGCGTGTTCATGACCGTCAGCCGCGGCGAACGCGATTCTGCGCGCGCCAAGAAGGAGATGATCGAGGCCAATCTGCGACTGGTGATCTCGATCGCGAAGAAATACACCAACCGTGGCCTGCAGTTCCTGGATTTGATCCAGGAAGGCAATATCGGCCTGATGAAGGCGGTCGATAAGTTCGAGTACCGTCGCGGATACAAATTCAGCACCTATGCCACGTGGTGGATCCGCCAGGCGATCACGCGCAGCATCGCCGACCAGGCGCGCACGATCCGCATCCCCGTGCACATGATCGAGACGATCAACAAGCTGGTGCGCACATCGCGCCAGATGCTGCACGAGATCGGCCGCGAGCCGCAGCCGGAGGAGCTGGCCGATAAGCTCGGCATGCCGCTCGAGAAGGTGCGCAAGGTGTTGAAGATCGCCAAGGAGCCGATCAGCCTGGAAACCCCGATCGGCGACGAGGAGGACAGCCACCTAGGCGACTTCATCGAAGACAAGGCGGCGATCATCCCGCTGGATGCCGCCATCCAGGCCAATCTGCGGGAGGCCACCACACGCGTACTGTCCAGCCTGACGCCGCGCGAGGAACGCGTGCTGCGGATGCGCTTCGGCATCGGCATGAACACTGATCACACGCTAGAAGAGGTGGGCCAGCAGTTCAACGTTACGCGCGAGCGTATCCGCCAGATCGAGGCCAAGGCGTTGCGTAAGCTGAAGCACCCCAGTCGCAGCCGCAAGCTGCGCAGCTTCCTCGACGACAACTGATGGCGAATGTTAGCGCAGCTTGGCCACTGTCGCCATCGGCATAAGCCGTCATGGAGCCGGCAACGCGCGTCGCGGTGACGGTGACGTTCCTGAGAATGGATCGCTCGCCGGTCGAGGCTGCGCCGGGCCTGCCGACCTCGTGCCAGGTTGTCCGGGCGAGTTCCTGCACGGTCGGATTCTATCGCTATCTCTACGACACGGTGGGCGCCGATTATGTTTGGTGGCTGCGCCGGGCCATGCCCGATGACGAACTGGCGGCACTGCTCGCCAACCCGCTGATCTCGATCCACGTGCTCTACCGCGACGGCGAGCCGGCCGGGTTCTTCGAATTGGATGCGCGGACCTGGCCTGACATTAACCTGAGTTATTTCGGCCTGCTGCCCCATGTGATCGGCACCGGAGTAGGATATCCTTTCCTGCGCCAGTCGGTCGATGTGGTGTGGCGTCAGGGTGCGCGAGGAATGACTGTGAACACGTGCACTGCCGATCACCCTCGAGCCTTGCCAACCTATCTGCGCGCCGGGTTCCGGACGGTGCGCCAGGTCCGGGAGTTCTGGCAGGTGCCCCTCCGGCTCGGCATGCGCATCCCCGACCATCTGCGCGCCTGAGGCGGCGGACTCAGGACGATGCCGCCGAATCGGGACCCGGTCGAAACCGAGATCAAGCTGCGAGCGGCGCCGGGCGCAATTGAGGCACTGGAGCGACACCCGGCGCTCGCCGGTACGGCAGCCGAAGAACATCACCAGGTGACGACTTATTTCGACACGCCGAGGCTCGATCTGGCTCGGCGGCACTGTTCCCTGCGCATCCGCCACAGCGGTGAGCGGCGCGTCCAGACAGCGAAGTCAGGCACCGCGGTCGGCGTCGCCGCTCACCGCGGGGAATGGGAACGTCCTATTGAGACCGACACGCCCGACCTCTCCCCGCTCATTGACACACCGATTGGCGCAGCACTGCGCGGCGGTGCCGCGCGCGAATTGCGGCCGGTCTTCGTCACCGACATCCACCGTACCGCCCGGCTGCTGCGGGTCGATGCCCAGACGACCGTGGAGGTCGCGCTGGATCAGGGGATGATCATCGCGGCAGGGCGCAGCGAGCCGGTCTCGGAGCTGGAGTTGGAGCTCAAGCAGGGCAATCCGGGTGCTCTTTATCGGCTCGCAATCGAGCTCACCGCCGCCGTCCCGCTGTCGTTGGAGCCGACGAGCAAGGCAGAGCGCGGTCTGCGCCTTCGATCCGGCGAGCGGCCGGCGCCCGCCAAGGCGCCCGAACTGAGTTTCGCTCGCGACATCACGGCGGCCGAGGCTTTCGGCGAAATCGTTCGCTCCGTTCTCGGGCACATGCTGGCCAACACGCCGGCAGCGCGGATCAGCGATCCCGAAGGGGTTCATCAGCTTCGCGTCGGCATCCGGCGACTGCGGGCAGCACTGGTGTTGTTCCAGCCCGTGCTGAGCCGGGAGACGACTAGGCCGTTCAATGAGGAATTGCGCCGTATGGGCCAGGTCTTGGGCAAAGCGCGCGACTGGGACGTGCTGGTCGGCGAGACGCTGCCCGCCGTGGACGCCGAGGGTGCGGAGAGAGGCTGGCTCGATCTGCTGTGCGAGCGAGCCGAACAATGGCGCGCGGCAGCACAGGCCGAGGTGCGCCGAGAGCTCGACGGTCCGGCCTTCACCACCCTGCTGCTGGGTCTCGCCGGTTGGATCGAGGATGGCGCCGGGGATCCCGCGCTGCTGGGCAATGCGGCCCTGCGCTGCCCGATCGCTGAGCTAGCGCCGTCGCTGCTCGGTCGGATGGCGCGCAAGGTCGTCCGGCGGGGAAGAAAGCTCGAAGATGCCTCACGCGAGGAACTGCACAAGCTGCGGAAGTCGATCAAGAAGCTGCGTTATGGGTTCGAGTTTCTCGCCCCGCTTTACCCGCCAGAGAGGGTCGAGAAGGTGCTAAAGCCGTGCAGGAAGTTGCAGGAATTGCTGGGCCGCGTAAACGATGCCGCCGTGACCCCGGCGCTAGTGGAACAACTTACACAGGACGGACATGCTGACCTCGCGCCCGCTCTGGGTGTGCTGGCTGGATGGGCCAATGCGCGTGGGAAGAAAGCATTCGAACGCGTACCTAAACAGTGGCGCAGCTTGTGCGAGGCCGCACTGATAGCCCGGTATCTCTGAACAAGCGGCTATTGCAGAAAACCCCACCGCTCGACAGCCGGTGCCCCGGTGGCCCATTTCCACCCCTTCGGGTCTCGACAGACATCCAACGTGTACCGGCTCTGCTGAACATGGCGCACCGTTGATCACCGAGAACACCACCTCTTTGCAAATCGCGATCGGCGTGTTGATCGTATCAATCACCCACAGGTTGCCATGCTCGTTCCCGATCGGAATTGTGCGATGGATCGCCCAGGCACCCTCATCACCAGGGGGCAATGCGCCGGCTGTTTCAGCGATAACGTCCTGCTCGGCGCCGGCGCGCACGCGGGCGATGTAGCGGACCAGGAAATTTCCGCCGGCGCTCACGCCAATGCCGACTGCGATACCGATCGCTGGACTGCCGGTGGCGGCAGCCGTTGCCGAGCCACCGGCGATGCCGGCAATGGTAGAAATATCCTTGCATCCGCCTAGCAGAGCGGATACGGCGAGCAGTGCCGCCACGCCGTGCGCTCGCTGCCGCTGCTGATCCCGGTGCTCACCACGCCCGCCACATCGGCGGTCGACGCCGAAAGCAGCGAACTGCAGCCGGATAGTCCCGCAAGACAGATGACCAGTGCCGCAGTCCTGTGAGGCCGGATACCGCCGATGGCTGGCATGAGACTCCGACCGGAAGATCGATTAACGGGCAGTAATCGTTTGATTGATCTCGCATGTCTGACCCGTGTGGCTTTGAAGCAAATCGAAACCGGGTGATCGCGCGCGATTGACCGGGCAGTGGGCCGGCGTAGTGTCGGGACCAGGACATCGAAGGTGGATCGGATGACCGACCTTTACCTCCGCAGTGGCATCTTTCTGGCCCCGTTCCACGCACTGGGCGAAAACCCGACTCTCGCGCTTGAGCGCGACCTGGAACTCGTTCAGCACCTCGACCGGCTCGGCTATCACGAGGCCTGGATCGGCGAGCATCATTCGGGCGGCTTCGAGATCATCGCCTCGCCGGAGGTGTTCATCGCCACTGCGGCGGAGCGAACGCGGCACATCCGGCTGGGCACCGGGGTGGCGTCGCTGCCATATCACAACCCGTTCATTCTCGCCGACCGCATGGTGCTGCTGGACCACCTCACGCGTGGACGCACGATGTTCGGGGTCGGCCCGGGCGCGCTGGTGCACGATGCCGTGAAGATCGGCGTGCAGGCGGCCGATCAACGGCGCATGATGAACCAGAGCCTGGACGTGATCGTCCGTCTGCTGGCCGGCGAGACCGTGACGGAAAAAACCGACTGGTACGATCTGAAGGACGCGCGACTGCAGCTTGCCTGCTACACGCAGCCGGGGATGGAGTTGGCGGTTGCGGCGTCCCGGTCGCCGGCCGGCGCGCTAGCTGCGGGGCGGCATGCGATCGGCATGCTGTCGATCGGCGGCACCTCGCCGGATGCGATGGCGCATCACGCGAAGAATTGGGCGCTTTACGAGGAGCAGGCGCGGGAGCACGGCAAGTCGGCCGATCGGCGGAACTGGCGGCTGGTGACGCTGATGCATGTCGCTGAGACGCGCGAGCGGGCACGCGAGAACGTGCGCTTCGGTCTGGAGTCATTCGCGCAATATTTCCGCGATGTGGCGACTTTCCCTATCGTTCCCGCCGGTATCGGCGATGCTTATGAGTGGCTGATCGCGAACCACGCTGCCTGCATCGGCACGCCGGATGACGCGATTGCTTACATCGAAACGTTGTTGGAGGGCTCCGGCGGGTTCGGTGTAATCACTGAGCTGGCTCACAACTGGGCGGATTGGGAGGCAACGAAGCGCCATTACGAGCTGATGGCGCGTTACGTCCATCCGCATTTCCAGCAGAGCCGGGAGCTTCGCCGCGCGAACTACGATTATGCGGCCGAGAACAGCGAGTGGTTCCGTTCGCAATCACAGGCCGCGGTGCAGGCGGAGATCGACCGACGGGCTGCGAGCAAGGCGGCGGAGTGATAGAGGGACCTTCACCCGCCACGCTCCGCGTGGCCTCTCCCGAAGCGCGGGAGAGGTGAATGCAGCTTCAGCAGCTTGCACAGGTCATCCGCAGCAAGAATGCCGGGCCACGCCGGCTGACGCTGGACGTGATGTTTGCTTCGGACGCCGATTATCAGCGGGCGGTGCAATCGCCGGCGCTGTCGCCAGCCAGGATCGCCGCACTTTATCGCCTCGCGCCCGAAGACGTTGCGGTGATGCCGTATCCGCTCGGCCGCGCCATCAAGATCACCATGGCGCGGCCGATCATGGCGGGTGATCCCGGCGACCGCGACGTGTACGGCGCCCAACAGCACGCGCCGCTGCTGGAGATCGAGATATGAGCGCGTCCGGACGCGTGCTGGAGGAGCTGCGGCGCCGACCGCGACCGATGCGGCTGCTCGGCGCATCCGGCCAGCTCGGCTACGGCATTCCGACCCGAGCTTTCACTGCCGGCCTGGAGCGGCAGCCGGACCTGATCGGCTGCGACATGGGATCGATCGACATCGGCCCCGCCTATCTCGGGTCGGGAGAGATGGCGACCGCACCGGCGGCCACACGCCGGGACCTGCGCAAGGTGCTGCTCGGCGCGCGGCAGCTCGACATCCCGCTGGTGATCGGCTCGGCGGGCTCGGCCGGCGCTGCACCGCATCTCGAGGCGACGCTCGCCATCCTGCGCGGCATTGCGCACGCCGATGGGCTGACCTTCCGCCTGGGCGTGCTGCGCGCCGATATCTCGCGTGCGCTGCTGAAGGATGCGCTGCGGTCCGGCAAGATAGTCGGGCTGGACGGAATGCCGGCCCTGACCGAGGACGAAGTGGATGCCGCTGCGCATATCGTTGGCCAGATGGGCACGCAGCCGTTCCGCCGTGCCTTGGCTGCCGATATCGATGTGCTCGTCGCCGGCCGCGCCTGTGACACGGCGATCTTCGCCGCTCTGCCGACGATGCTCGACTTTCCCGTCGGCCTGGGGATGCATATGGCGAAGATCATCGAGTGCGCATCGTTATGTTGTGTGCCGGGCGGCCGCGACTCGATTCTCGCCACGCTCGACCACGATGGGTTCGAGCTGGGGAGCATGGCGCCGCAACGCCGCGCCACACCAGTCTCCGTTGCCGCTCACAGCCTGTATGAACAGGCCGACCCTTACGCTGTGCAGGAGCCCGAGGGCAGGCTCGATCTCGCGGCCGCCACCTATCGCGCCATCGACGACCGGCGCACGCGCGTTAGCGGCGCGAGATGGATTCCGAGCACAGATCCCGCCATCAAGCTTGAAGGTGCACGCCCGATCGGTGAACGCGCGATTCTGCTGGCTGGCGCTGCCGATCCTCGTTTCATCGCGCAGCACCGCGACATCCTGCGCGAAGTCGCCGCCGTGGCGCGCGAGCTGGTGTGCGAGGACGCGCCGCAGGATTACACGCTGACCTTCCGCGTCTATGGCGTGGACGGTGTGCGGATGGCCGCGCCGGAACATGAAACCCCGCCGGGCGAGGTGTTCGTTCTCGGCGAAGTCATTGCGCCGAGTCGCGAACGCGCCGCCGAGGTAATGCGGACCACCAAACAATACCTGCTGCATCACGGCTACCGCGGCCGGCTCTCAACCGCAGGCAATCTCGCTTTCCCGTTCACGCCGCCGGAGATCTCGACCGGCCCGGCCTATCGGTTCAACGTCTTCCATCTGCTGCGCACGCCCGATCCCGATGCGCTGTTTCCTCTGGAGGTGGAGACCGTCAGGGGTTGATCGCCTCGTTCGGCAACGTACCCCAGAAGGCCAGGCGCGGCAGCCAGCCGCGATAGTCGCCGACCTGCACGCGGCACCAGGTGGCGCCGGGCGCGCAAGACAGAAGATGTGCGATTACGCCCGGCTCGAGCTCGGCGATAGGCCGCGCGCTGTCGCTGGCCTCCGCGCGCAGGGTTTGCCGACCACCCGTAATGATGACATCGCGCCGCGCGACCAGTGTGGCCTCATGCATCCAGCCCTTCTCGCCGTCCGGCGTCTCGACCAGCCGCCAGACGTCGAACTCGCGGAGGATCTCCACAGGCATGCCGGCCCGCTTGTACACCCAATCGATCGGATAACGGGCGCCGGGGCCGGCGCGCAAGTTCACTATGTCCGCGCGCAGCGAGACGTAGCGCGGCAGCGGCAGGCCGGTCGCGGCGCCCTTGTTGGGGTCCTGCTCCGGCGGCTTCGCGGCCTGTGCGGTGGTCGCCGCAGCAGGTGCCGGCTGCTTTGCTGGCGGAATCGGCGGAATCGGCAGCCTGAACGCCGTGCGGGGCGCCCGACCGGAAGGCTTATGCTTCAGCGGGTGCAGCGGGATCGGTTTGGGCGGCGGACCTTCCGCCCAGGCTACCGGTGCAGCGAAGGCAACCAGCAGAAGCAGGAGAAGCAGCGTAGCAAGACGCCAAGTCGGCATGCCCACGTTCGTGCCAAAACCTGCGGAATCGCGTCAAGCATTCAGAACGTGACGATCTGCGCTGCGCCGATCTCGGCAAAGAACGTGGCAAGTCCGGCGACTTCGACCTCGGGCAGCAGCCCGGCCGGATCGATGCCTTCAGCGCGCAGGCCCGAATCGCAGGCGATCAGACGGACCCCGAGCTCGCGCGCCGCTTCGCGCAGCTCGTCCATTCCGGCAACCCCGGCATCTCGGACCCGGCGGTCGCGGGCCGCATCGGTCAAAGCGCTCCAGTCACTGAGCAATGCGCGGCAACCGGCATTGGTTGCAAACAGCACCACCTGACGCCCCAGCGCCGCGGCCCCCGCTGCCACCATGAAGGCGTAGTGCGCCCGTTCGTGCATGCCGGATAGCAGAAGGATGCCCAGCTTGGCGTCAGTCGATTCAGACGGCACAGGCAGGAGCAGTCGTGGTGCGATGGTGCGACAGGTCTCGGATCGTGGCAGCCTGACCACATAAGGCGCAGGCCGGGTCCTGGCGCAGGCGTACCAGACGGAAGCGCGTCGCCAGCGCATCCCAGATCAGCAAACGTCCCGACAGCGACTCGCCGATACCCAGTATTTCCTTCAGTGTTTCTGTCGCCTGCAACGTGCCCATCACGCCGGTAACAGCGCCGAGCACGCCGGCTTCGCTGCAGCTCGGCACGACGCCTTCGGGGGGCGGCTCTGGAAACAGACAGCGATAGCAGGGTCCGCCGGCATGGGCGTGCGGCTTGAACACCGAAAGCTGACCCTCGAAGCGCAGCACCGCGGCCGAGACCAACGTGCGCCGGCCAAGTACACAGGCATCGGCCACCAGGAACCGCGTGGCGAAATTATCCGTGCCGTCGCAGACGATGTCGTAATCCGCAATTATAGCCACGGCATTGTCGGCGTTCAGCCGCACCGGATGCGTTTCGATTCGCACGCCGGGATTGATCGCCCGTGCTGCCTCGGCAGCCGAAGCCGCCTTCAACGTGCCGAGTCGCGCCGTGGTGTGTGCGATCTGGCGTTGCAGGTTGGAAAGCTCGACGTAATCGTCATCGACGATGCCAATTGCGCCGACCCCTGCAGCCGCCAGGTACAGCACAACCGGACTGCCCAACCCGCCTGCGCCCACTACCAGCACGCGTGCCGCTTTCAGCCGCGCCTGCCCGGTGCCGCCCACCTCGGCCAGCAGGATGTGGCGTGAGTAGCGCTGGATTTCGTCTTCGCTGAATTCGAGGTCCATGCAGCCCAACATAAAGGCCAGCACTGGTGGTTGCGAGGCCCCTGCCAGACGATTGCACAAAAGAAAGGCGACGCCCTTGAGCGCCGCCAAAGTTTAGGGAGGAAACGTCGAACACAGCGAGCCGAAAACCGGCCCGCCGCGCCGCCGCATATGGCGCCGCAGGATAATGATGCAACCCGCCGCCCCGATTTATTTGCTCTGCACGCGCGGCGACGGCTTCAAGACCGGCATTGTCGTGCCGGTTGCTGGCGGCAGCTTATCCATTCCTGGATCGACCGCCGGCGGCTGGATCGTGCCGTTGGACTGCGACAGGCGTTGGTCAAGGGATTGTTTGGCGCTTTCATGACCGAGCTGTGCCGAACCGTTGGAAGTGGGCGCCTCCGGCGATATCGAGAACGGCGGCGCCGGAGACTGGTTGGGTGCCGCGCTCTGCTGGGCGGCTAGCGCCATGCCGGGCGCCATCACCACGCAGGCGGCAAACGCAAGCTGCTTGAACATTTGATCTCCTCCGATCGCTGCACATAAGCCAGGCTGCAGCCTGATCAGACAGGCGGCAGACCACTCGAACGCCCGGCCGATACGGCCGGTTTCGAGGCGTAATCCCGCTACTGTCGTCCGCCCTGGCTCTAGGTCCGTACCGAGCGGGCGCAGGCAGCGCCCCCAACGCGCCCGGATCGCGCTAGCTTGAGGACGCGCTCCCGGGCCGCGGAGGGAAGACGGACCGTAATGCCCGGTGCCGTGGAGGACTTCCCTTGGGTCTCCACGCCCGAGAATACTCATCATAATGATGCAGACTTCAAGCAAAAGGGCCTGTGGCGCTGTAGAATGCATCACCATCATCTGTACCGCTTCGAACAGATCGTTCGTTCCGATCCCACTCTGATGCACCTGCTCGTGCGCTTGCGGGACCTTCGCCTCCCGCAATGGCGCCTCGTCGCCGGCTGCCTCTACCAGACCGTCTGGAACCATCTCACCGGCCGCCCACGCGGCACCGGCATCCAGGACTTCGACCTGATCTACTTCGACCCCGCCGACCTCTCCTGGCACGCGGAAGACGCCGTCATCCGCCGCGTGGCCGCCGCCACCCAAGACGCCCCCGCCCCAGTCGAGGCCCGCAACCAGGCACGCGTCCATCTCTGGTTCGAACGCCGCTTCGGCACCCCCTACCCGCCCCTCTCGTCCGCCGACGAATCCCTGTTGCGCTACGCCTCGATCGTTCACGCCATCGGCGTGCGCCTGAACGACGGCGACAGCCTAGACATCGCGGCGCCGTTCGGCCTCGACGACCTCTTCTCCATGGTGATCCGCCCGAACTACGCGCTCGACAACGCCGCCTCCCACACGCGCAAGGCGGAAAGAGCACGGCTGATCTGGCCGCAGGTCACCATCCTCCCCTGGCACCCCGTCCCCGGCGGATCGGGGCCGATCGCGAAAGCTCGCGCTGGCGCCCGCCATGACGAGCGTTGAAGGCGGCGAACGGGTGTTATGATACCCCAACGACCTACGTCACCCAATCCGCCCGCAGGCGATCGCGGATGTCGCGAAGCCCGACGACCTCCAGCCCGTTTTCTCGCACCCATTCGCCAACCCGCGGCGTCTTGAACAGCGCATATTCGTCAGTACGGATGTGGGCGTATTCCGGTTCGATGACCTCGAAATCTCCCGGCGCATTGAAATGCAGGGAAAGAAATGTCATCCCCTTCGGAATACCCTGGAAAATTTCACGATACGCGGTCTCGGCATCGGTGGTGCGTTGCCATGGCGTCTCGTAAACCATCTCGAAGACCGGGAAGCCCTTCGCACGTGCTCGTGCCAGGGCGGCATCATACCGCTCGTTCGTCATCGGGCCCGAGTAGCTCCTGGGATTGAACGTGTCGTAGTTCTTCACGAGAAGAATTGGCAACTTGTAGTCGATGCCGAGTTGCACGTAGATATCGATGAACTCGGGGCACATCGCTGTTCCCATGTGCGCATCGAGATGCGTCAGGTCGAACCCGGCAGCGATTGCCGTCTCGATCTGCGCCCGCAGCTCTGCTTCGACCGCATCGGGCACCGCGTGGCGGCGCACGTTCGGCACGTCCGGCCAGAAAAACCCCAGGGCATCGGTCAGGCCCGCGGAAAGCGGCGGGCCGGTCAGCGGTCGCCAGCGATATGGTTTCTTTTCGCTCGTCAGCGTCAGGTGCACGCCGATGTCGAGCGTGCGGTTCACCGCGGCCATCTCGGCCGCTTCGGCAAACCACGGGCAGGGTACCATCACCGAGCCGGAGCTGCAGGTGCCGAGCGCACATAGCTCCGCAAACGCCGTATTGGCGCCATGCGTCGTTCCAATGTCGTCCTCGTGAATCACGACGTAGCGATGACCGTGAGCGAAATCCGCGAAAGTCATGTTTCAGCCTTTCTCTGTGCCGAGCTCGCTCATGCCACCCGCGCCACCAGATCGGTCAGCTCATCCAGCTCGATCTCATCGCGGCGGAAATGCGCGGCGACGCGTCCCTGCGCGAGCACCGTCAGGTCATCGGCGACCGACAGCGCATGACGGAAGTTATGGGTAATCAGGATGACCGCCTGGCCCCGCTCGCTTGCCTGCACGATATGCTCCAGCACGCGCCCCGCTTGCCGCACCGCGAGCGCCGATGTCGGCTCGTCCAGCACCAGAAGGCTGGAGCCGAAGAACATCGCCCGCGCGATCGCCAGCGATTGTCGCTCCCCGCCGGAGATGTTCACTCCCCGCTCGTCCAGCCCGCGCCCCCAGCGCACGCCCAACTGGTGCAGCGCGGAACGAGCCATGTCGTCGGCCCGCTTCAGATCCAACCACTTGAACGGGCCGAAACCCTTCTGCGGCTCGCGGCCGAGCACGATGTTGCGCGTCACCGACAAAAGCTCGCAGACCGCCAGGTCCTGAAACACCGTTGCGATCCCCAACTGCCGCGCCTGCGCCGGGTTAGCGAACGTCACCGGCTCCCCGCGGAACCGCAACTCGCCACGGTCAGGCGGAAACACTCCCGAGAGGATCTTGATCAGTGTCGACTTGCCCGCGCCATTGTCGCCGAGCAGCGCCAGAATGCGGCCAGCGTACGCCTTCAGCGAAACGTCGATCAGCGCCGTCGTCGCGCCGAAAGCTTTCGAGATATTGACCGCCTCGATCACCGGCACGGCGTCCGCGGGGATCGGCGTCACCTTGCGTCGCCGCGGCAGATCCGGCGAGCCAACACCCGCAGAAAGCGGCGCATGCTCCGGACTCGGCACGGAAGCCGAACTCATGGCGCCCGCTCCTCCCGCACACCGAAGCCGCCGATCCGCTCGGGCGGAACCGCCGCTCCATCGCTGCCGCCATCGGCACGCATAACAGCGACGATCGCGGCATCGGCCGCTTCGCTGCTGCGCTGGAAGCCGGCCAGCGGTCTGGAACGCGCCATTCGCCGCGCCACCGCGGTGTTCAGGATCACCGCCCCCACCACGATTGCACCAGTCAGCGTCTTGAAGAAATGCCCCGGAGCCCCGGCGAGTACCAGGCCAACCTGTATCATTCCGAACGTAATAGCCCCCAAGACTGTGCCGATCACACTGCCGTAGCCGCCGGAAAGCAAGGTGCCGCCGATCACCGTGACCGCCACCGCCTGCAATTCCATCCCTTCCCCCCGCAGCGCGTCCACCGAGGAGAAACGCGCCACCTGGATCACCCCGGAAACGGCGCCCAGCGCGGAAGTCAGCATGAACAGTATGATCGTGACCCGATCGACGGGAACGCCAAGATTGCGCGCCGCCTGCTCGTTCTGCCCGCGCGCCTGCACCCAGTTGCCGAACCGGGTACGCGACAGCAGGAAAGTTCCAACAGCACCAATCAGGAAGAACCAGACCATCGACATGCGGAACCCGCCGAGCAGTGGCCCCGACATGATGTCCTTGAACTCCGCCGGGATCGCAACCATCATCGGAAACCCGCCGGTCAGCGCGATCACCACGCCGCGCCAAATCAGCATGGTTCCAAGAGTCACGACAAAGGAGTGGATACGGAACCGCACCACCAGAGCTCCGTTCACCGCTCCCAGCGCCGCCCCGACCAGCACCGCCGCTGCCGCCGCGATGACCGGCGGCATCCCGTGGTCGCGCATCAGCACGACCGCGACGTATGAGGTCAGCCCCAGCACCGCCCCAACCGACAAGTCGAAATGTCCGCCGATCATCAGCAGCGTGACGCCGACGCTGATGATGCCAAGTTCCGAAGCGACCGCCATCACGCTGACATAGGTCAGCTTGGTCGGGAACAGCTCCGGGTTGAGCGCGGTGAACACAATGTACAGGATCACCACCGCGGCAAGCGACGTCGCCTCGGGACGCAGCATGAAGCGGCGAAACGCTTCCCCGTAGACGGCGCGCCGCACGTGACGTACGAAAGTCGTGCTTTGGTCGGGACCGTGCGCCATTCCGGACCCTCACCGAAGGCGGTAAGCGGAGCCGCACCGGAAGGTGGCCGGGGCCACCCCCAGGGAGCTCCGTCAACTCAGCGGTAGCCTTCCTTGACCAGGGCCGCGACGCGCTTGACGTTCGACGCGTCCACGACCGTCGGCCCAGTCAGGAAGTAGTTGGCCTCGATCAGCCCGTACTTGATGTAGTGAGTGAGCAACAGCACGGGCATGTAGCCCCGCCAGAACTGCTGTTGGTCGATCGTGAACGCCTGCCGCCCGTCCTCGATCGCGGCCAACGACTGGGCCACGATGTCATAGCCCGTCAGGATCAGGTCCTTCCGCCCGCTATCCGACTTGGCCGACAGGAAGCCATCGATCACGTCGCAGATACTGGTGGCCGCCTGGGTGTCGGGATGCAGCCGCAGATAGTTGAAGATCGCTTCCGACTGCTGGCCCGGATCCATGGTGAGCTCGAGGAAGTCCGCCGTGATGCCGGCATCCTTGAGAGTCTTGATCTCGGCGTCCGCACGCTGGCGGCAGGTGGCATCACCCGGCTGCTGGTCGCCGACCAGCACCCGCCCTTTCACGCCCATCTTCATCAGCCGCTGCGCCGTCAGCACGCCCGCCGCCCATTCGTCGGAGCCGGTGCGGAACAGGAACATATCATCGGGCTTGCGGATCGACGAACCGGACGGCGGCGCGGCGGCACTGCCAAACGCAATCCCGGCCTCCTTGGCGCGGGCAACCACCTCGGTATAGGCGGCGTCCTCCGCGAATTCGCACAGCGCGATGCCGTCGGCCTTCGCCGCGATCGCTTCTTCGATCTTCTCGACCTGGTTGGGAATGGTCAGTTGGTCGGGGTAGATATAGGTCACCTTGACGCCAAGGTTCCGACCTGCCTCCGCGGCGCCACGCGCCAGATAGCCGTGAAACCCGGTCGGCGCCGCGCAGCCGACGAAATAAATGCTGATCGGGTGCTCATCCGCCTTCGCCCGCCCGGCAGCACCGAGCAGCGCGACCCCAGCACAAGCCGCCAACCACCAAGTCCATCCTGTCGAGCGTCGGAGTCCACGCGCACGCATCTTCTGCTCCTCCCTTGTTTTGGTTCTTCGATTATCTCACGCGGTCACCTGCATGTCGAACTTCTGCTCGTCCACCGCCTTCGGATTGCGGATATCGGCTTCATGCCTCGGCAGACCGGCGAACACCACCCGCGCCGCCTCGCCGATGTTGTGGACGATATCCGCAACGTCCTGCTCGCTATGCAGCGGGTGAGTTCCCACCATGACCGTGCGGTTCAGGATGTCCAGCGACTTGCTGCACATGTCCTTCGAATAGTTTCGCCGGCACTCGGCGTTGGCCGGCATCTCGAACGGGTTCATCGCCCCGTGCGCCGCACCGAGGCCCATCAGCACCTGATCCCACTCCGTGTAGTTGTGCCGCCCGGTCTTTCCGGCGATTACGCTCGGAAACACCTCGACGAACCGGTCCGCGCTCTCCGCCGAGGGCAGGCTCAGCATGACCTGCGTCGCACAATCGTCGTCCGGGCTGTTCATCGGCGCCACGCGCAGACCGAGATTGCCGAGCGGCGCAATGCCAGCGAGGATTTGGCGTCGTTCGCGCCGCATCGCCTGGATCATGCCATCCAGCCGGTCGAGCTGCACGTTCAGCATCGCCCCCATCAGTTCCAAGGCCCGCGCTCCGTTGCCCGAAAACGGCTTCAGCGCATCGTTGCGGCCCTGCCAGTAGAAATGACACGGATCGATGGCGCAGCGTACCCGCGCCGCGAGCCCATCGTCGTTGACCGCCACGCCGCCGCCTTCGCCGGAGGTTATGTTCTTGAAGTAGTTGAAGCTGAACGCACCGAGATGGCCAATGCTGCCGAACTTGCGACCGGCGTAGCCACCACCCACTCCCTGGCATGCATCCTCGATGACGATCAGCCCCCGCCTGCCGGCAATCGCCATGATCGCCTCCATGTCGCACGCGGCGCCCCACATATGAACCGGGATGACCGCCTTCGTCCGGGGCCCGATCGCGGCCTCGAAGGCCGCCGGATCGATCGTCAGGCTCTCGTCGATATCGACGATGACCGGGATCGCGCCGACCGAGAGAACGGACGTCGCGGTCGCCATGTACGTGTGAGCCGGGACGATCACCTCGTCGCCGGGGCCCAACCCGACCGCTGTCATGGCAGCCGCGAGCGCGTTGCTGCCGCTGGCGGCAAGGGCGAAATGCTTGCGGCCTAGGTAGTTGGCATAGCGCGCCTCGAACCGGTCGCATTCGCTGTCTGGGCTGTAGCGGAACAGCGCCCCGGAGCGGATGACCCGGGCAATCGCCTCGATCTCCTCCTCGCCAACGATATACATGGAGGCCCCTCCCATTTCGGCGCATGGCGCAATCAGCATAGTCGCGCGCGGGGTGCCCCGATAGAACCACTTCAGGCAATTCGTGGGAACCACCCGGTTTTGCCGGCAATCCCTGCGATACGCCGCCGCCGACGGATGACCGCCCTTGCATCACGTCACCCGACAGCGCAGATCAAAGCCGTGCCCATCCACCCACGTTGGCAAGGAAGGTCGCAGCCATGGCCATCACCCTCAACCACACCATCGTTCCCGCCCACGACAAGGCCGCTTCGGCGAAGTTCTTCGCTGACATCTTCGGCCTGACTTACGACGGCCCGCAGGGCCATTTCGCGCCGGTGCAGGTCAACCCGACCCTCACCCTCGATTTCGACGACGCCGAAAACTTTGAACCCCACCACTACGCCTTCCACGTCGATGATGCGGAATTCGATGCGATCCTCAAGCGCGTGCAAGCCGCCGGCATTCCGTATGGCAGCGATCCCTGGCACACCGAGAACAAGGAACTGAACAACTGGTACGGCGGTCGAGGCGTCTACTTCCGCGACCCTAATCGCCACCTGCTCGAACTTCTGACACGAACCTGAGCGCGCACGCATGACCGAAACCGCTTGGCCCAGCTTGCCGCTGGACGAATGGCGAGACACCTACGCCACGCTGCATATGTGGACGCAGGTGATCGGCAAAATCCGCCTCGCGCAGGCGCCGCTGATCAACCACTGGTGGGAGGTGCCGCTCTATGTCACCTGCCGAGGCCTGACCACCTCGCCCATCCCCTACGGCATGCGCACCTTCCAGATCGACTTCGACTTCATCGACCACCGCTTGATCATCCAGACCAGCGACGGCGCAACCAAGTCATTCCCCCTGCAACCACAAAGCGTCGCGCAATTTTACCGCACGGTCATGGAGCGGATGCAGGCACTCGCCCTTCCCGTTCACATCTGGACCACGCCGGTCGAAATCCCGAACCCGATCCCCTTCGAATCGGACAGCCAGCACGCCGCCTACGTTCCCGACCACGCACATCGTTTCTGGCGCATCCTGGTCCAGGCCGATCGCGTCTTCACCGCGTTCCGCGCGCGTTTCATCGGCAAAGTCAGCCCGGTGCATTTCTTCTGGGGCAGCTTCGATCTTGCCGTGACCCGCTTCTCTGGTCGCCCGGCGCCATCGAAGCCAGATGCCGACAGCATCACCCGCGAAGCCTACTCGCACGAGGTCAGCAGTTGCGGATTCTGGCCCGGCGGCGACGGCATCGAGCAGCCCGCTTTCTATTCCTACGCCTATCCCGAACCGGACGACTTCGCGAAAGCCCCACTACGGCCCGAGGCCGCCTTCTACGATAGCGGCCTGGGCCAGTTCATCCTGCCCTACGACGCCGTCCGCCAGGCGGCCTCCCCCGACGAGACCCTGCTCGCATTCCTGCAAAGCACCTACGAAGCCGCCGCGGACCTGGGGAATTGGGACCGCCCCGCTCTGGAACGCTAACCCCCCTTGCGGGAGGGTTCACCGGCCGGCCCATTCCCGGCCGTCAGGCCGGTCGCCGCAATCGGGTGCCGCACGTCACGCCATTAGGCGCAAGATGTAGGTTAATGCCCGATGACCAAAAAACCCGCCGCTGATCCATACGCAGACCGCCGACGGTTGACTTTTGAGCAAGCGGAAGGCGCGGAGCCGCTGCCGACGCAACTCCAGCCCAAGGAGTTGTCTAGTGAGCTTCGGGCGCTCCTGTGGCAGGTTGTTCATCAAAGCCTCGCAAGAGATACAATGGGCAGACCTCACGGTATCTCAACTCTCGGCCCCATGTGGGCAAATATTCTTTTCGCGAAGCACGTTTTCCGTGATCACAAGATGGCCGACGATTTTGAGAACAACGCCAATGATCTTTACAAACAAACAAAGAACATCTTCTCTGCCGGAGACTATTTAAAGGTATTCGGGTTCTTGCAATTCGTCCTTCGCCATCAGAATTGCCCGCATGGGTTTGCAGAGGAGATCGATCGCGCTCTGTCGACCGGTCGAGCCGCTTACCGTGTGCTCGACGAAAAGACGATTATCCCGATTTCATCGGAAGTCGAGCGAGCAACGCTCGAACGTGCGTTTGTCGATATTGCCGCGACTGAATTCCAGGGCGCACGCAGTCACCTTCATACAGCAGGTTCCGACCTTACCTCCGGAAGCTATGCTTCTAGCATTCGCGAAAGCATCCATGCGGTAGAGTCTGTTGCTCGAACTCTTGCGCCGTCGGGCGAACTAAGCGGAGCTTTAGCCAAGCTCGAAAAATCATTTGGTATACATGGAGCCCTGAAGAAGGGGTTCTTGTCCATTTACGGCTATACAAGCGACGAGAATGGAATCCGCCACCCACTCTTGGACGACCCTCAGGCCCGTGTCGATGAAGCTGACGCACTTTTCATGATCGGGGCCTGTGCGGCATTCGTGTCATATATGATCCATAAAGCCCGTTTAGCCGGTCTGCTGAAGACCAAAGCATAAGTCGCAGTAGTCCGCTATATCGCCATTAAATTTCTGAATGCATCTCCAATCGCACTCCAAGAGTCAATCCATGCGGGCCGAACGCCCAAATGAAGCAAAGACGTAAGTAGAAATCTCTGTTCGAAATCCTGCACGGGTTTCGGCATTAGCCAAATGTGCTCGGGGTTCACCATGCCATTAGCTCCTATTTGCCGTCTGTCCTTCTCTTTCTATAAAACTATCATGCTCATCCACCTTCGTATGTTGGCATCAGACAGAGCCCCCACCGGCAGAGCCGGATCGGCAGCGTCAATCCAACCGCTTGCGCGGCTCTACTGCCGCAGCCTGGCAGGCGATCTGCGACATGTCGCGCAGATTATCCCGGCCGGGGAGCGAGGCGGGGTCGAAGAGCTCTCGAGAGATCTCGTCAGGGACAATAGCCTCAACGTACGCGCGGCGCTTGGAGGTGTTCTGCGGTTGGCATGCACGAGGACCCCGACAAGACAGACGGCCAAGCTCGTGCCCGCGTAGATCGCCGGTACTCTCGGGGGGTTCCAGCGCTGGCCGAAGAGGCGGGCGCCCTCTCCGGACCAAATGGGGTGTGGACCGGTCACAATGCGCCAAAGCCGCAGCGGCGCAGCAATCAGAGAGCGAGCCCATATTCAAGCGCGTTCAGAAGCTGCTCGGTGCGGCGCGTGCCGAGATCCGTCTTTGCAGCATCGAGCGGAGTGCGCCCATCGAGTTCAGGATGGGGTGTCGTCATGAACTCGCGTGCCTCGGCCTCCGTGCCGAGGGCGCGGCGAGCATGCACGAAAAGCCGTGCTACGCGCTCTGTTCGCTCGCTCTCCTCCGGCGAGAGCTTAGCTTCCCGACGCCCCAGGGTGGTCTTCGGGACGACGCCGTGTTCCAGGGCAGCGATCTTCGCCTTATCGCCACCAGACAGACGTTCCGCAACGTGCCGGAGAACCTCTCGCGGGAGACCTTTCTCCACAGCCTTTTCGATGAAAACTGGGGAAGGCGACAGCACGCCGTGGGACAAAACATCGGAAAGGTGCCGATTAAAGGTCCCAGGTCCGTGAAAAGGGGCCAAGGTGTCGTTCTTAATCGCAACTAGGTACATGAGGGCGTCGTCGACCCGGATAACAAAGTCCGGGTCGAGCACGCCGGTAAGCCTCTTCTGGCTTCGCTTTTCCTTTGAAAGGCGTGCGGAGGATAAGCCTTCCACTAGACCTCCCACGAAAGCGAGGCCCATGATTTCTGCCACGGCCTTCGCGTCATGGTTTGTTAGCATTCCGTTGGCCTTCCCATCTGTACTAAGATGGCGACCCAAGTGGCGGGAGCAAGCTCGCTCTGATTTGGCCGGAAGCGGCGGCACCACGACTGATTTCCCAGCGACTGCTATCGTCCGCCCCCCATCGCCGCCGACGCACATGTCATCCCAGTCACAGAAACGAAACCGGATCGATATCTACCTCTACCCGAGCCCCCCGAGGCACAGCCACCTTCCCTATCCACTCCCGAAGCAGCGGCTGCACCGCGATGTCCCGCCGCGCCTTCAACAGCAACCTCCTGCGGTGCCGCCCACGCAGGACCGAAAGCGGCGCCGGCGCCGGCCCCAGCACCACAACACCGGGCCCCCCCGGCGCGGTCTTCCCCAACTCCCGCGCCACATGATCCGCGACATGCGCCGCGTCCGCGCTGACGATCAGTGCCGCCAGTCGCCCATACGGCGGCCAGTGCCCCGGCCGACGCTGCTCCGCCTCGCGGGCGATGAACCCGGCCAGGTCCCCCTCCACCAGCGCCCGCATCACTGGGTGCTCCGGCGAGAAGGTCTGCAGCATCACCCGCCCCGGCGCCTCGGCGCGCCCAGCCCGGCCGGCCACTTGGTGCAGAAGCTGAACGGTCCGCTCCGCCGCGCGCAGGTCCCCGCCGGCCAGTCCCAGATCCGCATCCACCACGCCGACCAGCGTCAGGTACGGAAAGTGCCAACCCTTGGCTACGATCTGCGTGCCGATGATCAGGTCCACCTCGCGCGCGGCAATGGCCCGAGATGCCTCGGCCGCGGCGTGCGGGCCGGGCAGCGTGTCGCTCGCCATCACCAGCCGCCGAGCCGCCGGGAACAGCGCCGCCGCCTCCTCCGTGATGCGCTCCACCCCCGGCCCGACCGGCGTCAGGCTGTGCGCCGCCCCGCAGGCCGGACACGCCTCGGGGATCGGGATCGCGTGCCCGCAATGGTGACATTGCAGCAACCGCCGCGCCCGGTGCTCGACCAGCCACGCGGTGCAATGCGGGCACTGCATGCGGTGCCCGCACACCCGGCACAACGTCAGCGGCGCATACCCCCGGCGATTGAGGAACAGCATCGCCTGTTCCCCACGCGCCAGCGTCTCGCCGATGGCATCGACCAGCGGTGGCGCCAGAAACCGGCCCCGGTCCGGCGGAGTCTCCCGCAGGTCGATCGCCACCACGGCCGGCAGCGCCGCCCCGCCGTGCCGGTTCGGCAAGGTCAACCGCCGGTACCGCCCGGCCTCCACATTCGCCACCGTCTCCAGGCTCGGCGTGGCCGAGACCAGCACAACAGGCGCCTGCTCGAACCGGCCGCGCACCACCGCCATGTCGCGGGCGTGGTACACAACGCCTTCTTCCTGCTTGAACGCGGTCTCGTGTTCTTCATCCACCACGATCAGGCCAAGGTCCGGGAACGGCAAGAACAATGCGGAGCGTGCACCGACCACCACCGCCGCGCGGCCCTCCGCCACCTCCCGCCACGTGATCCGACGGGTGCGTGACGACAGGTCCGAGTGCCAGACCGCCGGGGCTACCCCGAAGCGTCGCTCGAACCGCTCCAGCCACTGGCTCGACAGCGCGATCTCCGGCAGCAGCACCAGCGCCTGACGGCCCTGGCGCAGGCATTCGGCAATTGCTTCCAGATAGACCTCGGTCTTGCCCGAGCCCGTCACCCCGTCGAGCAGCGTCACCCCGAAGCTGCGCGCCGCCACGCCGGCGCGCAGCACGGCCGCCGCCTGAGCCTGCTCCGTCGAGAGGGGAACGCCGGGATGGTCCGGGTCGGGAGCCGCGAAACAGCGCTCGGACGGCAGCGTCACGGCAACCAGCAACCCGGCCTGCGCCATCCCCTGGATCACCGGCCGGCCGGCACCCGCAGCACGCGCCAAGTCGGCCGTTGATTGCGGTTCATGAGCCTCCAGCGCGGCAAGCACCCGGCGGCGTGCTTCGGTCAGGCGGGGCGGCGGCGTGGCTTCCTCTTGCCGGCCTCCTTCGGCAGCGCCCTCCCCCCTGCCCCCTCCCGCAAGGGGAGGGGGAGATCGAACCCATCCGACGACGCTTGTCGGGGGCGGCGGGGAGACGACCCGAAGTGCCATCGCCATCACCTCGCCGGGGGGTGCCAGGGTGTAGGCGGCCATCCAATCGACGAAAGCGCGCAGCGCCGGGCGCATGGGGGGCGTGTCCAGCACCGCGGCGATCGGCTTCAACTTGCGGTCGGGCGCCGCCGAACCCGGCTGAGCGTCCCAGACAACACCCACTGTCTCCCGCCCGTTCAGCGGCACCATCACGACATCGCCCGGTGCAGCGTCGATCTCTGGCGGTACGCGATAGTCGAACGGACCGGCAAACGGGTACGGGAGCATCACCGGCAGGCGCCGCGGCCCCATTTGCTTCCGGTCAATGCCCTCCATCCTATATCATCCTCGTCGTCCCATGGCGGGACGCCAGGAATCGGATCGTTCGCATGAAGTTCTTCGTCGATACCGCCGAGGTGGCGGAGATCAAGTCCCTCGCCGAAAGCGGCCTGCTGGACGGCGTCACCACCAACCCGTCGTTGGTGGCGAAGTCCGGCAAGCGCATGCGCGACGTGATTGCCGAGATCTGCGCCATCGTGCCCGGCCCGGTCAGCGCCGAGGTTGCCGCCACGAAGTACGAAGATATGCTGGCAGAAGCCCGCGTCCTGCGGGAAATCGCCCGCAACGTCGCGGTCAAGGTGCCGCTGACCCCGGACGGTCTGCGCGCCTGCCGCAAGCTGGCCGACGACGGCACGATGGTGAACGTCACCCTCTGCTTCTCCCCCGCGCAAGCACTGTTGGCGGCCAAGGCCGGCGCCACCTTCGTCAGCCCCTTCGTCGGCCGCCTGGACGATATCGGCGAGCACGGCATGGGGCTGATCGCCGACATCCTGACGATCTTCCGCAACTATCCTTACCTGAAGACTGAGGTGCTGGTCGCCAGCGTGCGCAGCCCGACGCACGTCATAGAGGCAGCCAAGCTCGGCGCCCATGTCGCCACCGTACCCCCCGCCGTGCTGCGCTCGTTGTTCAATCATCCGCTGACCGACAAGGGCCTGGCGGCATTCCTCGCCGACTGGTCCAAAACCGGCCAGCATATCGTCTGACCGAACCGGGATGGCTCTCCCCGGACGGCAGCCCGACGAGACCGACGCCGCGCTCGTCGAGGCGTTCCTGCGCGCCAATCCCACTTGGCTGGCCGACCATCCCGAGGTCTATCGTGTGCTGGCGCCTCCCAGTCGAGTGCATGGCGAGGCGCTGGCCGACCACATGGCCGCCATGGTCCGTGCCGAGCGCCTGCACGCCGCGGCGATGGCAGCACGTGCCGACAGCGTGCTTGCGGCCGGACGTGCGGCCGCCGGCTTGGCCCAGCGGGTGCAGGCCGCGGTGCTGGCCCTGATCGCAGCGCACGAGCCGGCCGACTGCGTCACCAACGAATTCCCTGGGATACTGGCGATCGACGCTGCCGGGCTCTGCGCCGAGGGGCATGCCCCTGGCGCGCGCCTGCTCCCTGCCGGCTCGGTCGCTCGGCTGCTGGACGGCCGCGACGTGGCGTTCCGCGCCGATCCCGACGACGCGCTGCTGCTGCATGCCGAGGCGGCGCGACTCGCCCGGTACGACGCTCTGGTACGCGTGCCCTGGCGCGGGCCGCCGGCGCTGCTGTCCCTGGTCACGCGCGATCCCGCCTCGCTGGATCCGGCTCAGGGCGCCGGGGCGTTGGCCTTCCTGGGCCGGGCCGTTGGCGCCGCCCTCGGCCGCTCGCCATGACCGGCGAGGAGGCGCGGCAGCGCTTCCTCGATTGGCTGGCGCGCGAGCGCCGCGCCGCCCCGCTGACGGTGGAGGCTTATGGCGCCGACCTCGCGGATTTTCTCGGCTTTCTCGTCCGCCATCTCGGCGCTGAGCCGGACGCGACGGCGCTGGCGGGGCTACGCCCGGCCGATTTTCGCGCCTGGCTGGCGGCACAGCACGCCGCCGGGTTGGCCGCGCCCACGCGCGCCCGGAAGCTGGCCGCGGCGCGCAGCTTCTACCGATATCTCGCCCGCCGGCACGGCATCGACAACCCGGCGGTCCGCCTGATCGCGACGCCGCGCGCGTCCCGCCCGGCGCCGCGGCCGCTGACCGTTCCCGATGCCGAGGCCGTTGCCCACGAAATCGGCGAGGCATCAGACAGCGCCGTCATGCAGGCGCGCGACACTGCGTTGTTTACGCTGCTCTACGGGTGCGGGCTGCGCATTGCCGAGGCGCTGGCGCTTGATGTGGGCGACGCGCCGCTGCCCGGATCGACGGCGATGCTGCGCGTCATGGGCAAGGGGTCCAAGGAGCGGGTGGTGCCGGTGCTACCGGTGGTGAGAGAAGCGATCGCCGCCTGGCTACGCCTCCATCCGCGCCCGCAGCCGGACAGCCCCCTGTTCATCGGCATCCGCGGTGGGCGCCTCGATCCCGCGGTGGCGCAACGCACGCTGCGGCTGTTCCGCCGCACCCGCCTGCTGCCCGAGCACGCCACGCCTCATGCGCTGCGCCATTCCTTCGCCACGCATCTGCTGGCGGGAGGTGCCGACCTACGGTCGATCCAGGAACTGCTGGGCCATGCCAGCCTGTCCACGACCCAGCGCTACACCGAGGTCGATACGAGCGCGATGCTCCGCGTGTGGAACAAGACCCACCCACGCGCTACGATTGCCCCTTCCCTTGCGGAGAGGACGGGGGAGGGGGCCGAGCCAAATCCGGCCGTGAGAAGTTATAAGGCTGCCAGCGAAACATAGATGGTCACTGCCGACATCGCTACGTAAAGCATCACAATGCCCCAGCCGCCGATTTGCATCCACCAGGGGCTGACATGCTCTCCCATGAGCTCCTGATTGCTCGTCAGCAAAACCAGAAAGATCAGGTCCGGGACCAACAGCATCGCCGCGATGATCGACCCCCGTGACCGCCGACAGGCGCAACGACATTTCCTGGAAATTGTAGCCCACTGGGGCGAGCAGGAAGAGCAGCGGCAGGAACAGACTTATGCCGAACGTGGCGCCGGTCATGGTATAGCTGATCATGCCGCCGGCGTCATTGTTGGCGAGAAGCGATATGGCGCCCGGCCCAAGCAGGCCCCAAAGCAGCCAAAGTCTGCGCGAGGACCCCACCCGGTCTCCTGCCGTCTTCTCGCTAATGACGGTCACTTCGATAGATAGTCGGTTCTATCGCAGCGAGTTATCGCCTTTCGATATCTGGATACGCCATGTCGGGGCAAAACGTTCATGCAAAGCGTCGTCGAGTCGCGATAAAATTCATGTGATGTCGCCACGAAGATGCTTGGGTAAGCTCCACTACTGCAGATCAACGGTTCACCGCCTCTCACGCTACTCCATGAGTCCGGGAATACCCATTCGGGGACGGCGACTGCCATCCGGCAAGAGCACCATCCGTCGGGCGATAGATCTCGACCTTCAACGGGTAGCACTTGGCTGCGTCGTCAGAGTGGGTGGCGCCGCAATCGCCGCCCGGACAAGCCGAGAGTGCGGCCAGCAAATCGATCTCCGCGAAGAACTCGATGAAATCGCCGGGGCGGACAGGGCTTGCTTTCATGAAATACTGGTGGCTGTCGCGCGTGTACCCGGTGCACATGAACACGTTCATCACGTCGTGCACATGCAGCTCGGCTTGCAATAGCGGCATGTTCCGTTCCGCCGCGAGGGCGCGCGTCAGATTCGAGTGGCAGCAGTGATGATACTCGGTGCCCTTCAACAGAAGGTTTGTATAGGGATCGCATCGCGTGCCGATCACGTCGTGCACGCCAGCACCATCTTCATCCCATCCGTACCAGTCGAGCGTATCGTGGGTGATGGTCGCCATCGGACACAGACTGGGCAGAGTGCTCCATAGCCGATCGCCGGTACTGACATGGGTCGCGTGCAGCGCCCGCGTCTTGCCGCTGAAGAACCGCTCGGACAGGTCGTGTGCGTTCCAGAGGTTGAGGTCGCCGACCTGCGGACCCTCGACGCTGAGGATGCGGAAGAAGTGCCCTGCGGAGACGGTAAACGCTCTCGCGTCACGTGGCGGAACCATGAGCTCGGAGACTTCTGTCAGTTCAGAGCGCGCTGCGTTGTAGAACGCGGCATCGAAAGGGGGCAGATGCTCGACCGAATAAACGATCACCGGCCTTGCCCTGCGCCGTGCCGTCGCGTCCGGCGGTGCCGTCGTATGGCTTGGTCGCATCATTGTTTCGCCTCTGCTAATGTGATTAAGGAACGAGAACCTAGCTCCTTTTGCCAGTCGGTCTCGTCCTGCGTTGCCAGCCCCTTAAAGAAGCCCTGCATGACGAGTTTGAAAGGACCCCGACCTACTGGCCCGACACCTCGATGCGTGCCCAGCTCAAGTCCGGATCGAAGCGGTTGATCCGCGCGGCGACCTCTGCCGTGTTGGGTCCCAGGTCCTTCTGAAACACGACGTCATCCTGATTGACCTCGAAGCTCATGATGCCCGAGGAGCCATAGGTGGCCGGCCAGGCAATCAGCGCAAACCCGCCGGTCATCCGCCCGGACTCGACGTAGGACTTCGCACCTTCCGTTGCATCCGGGCCCTGCGCCTTGAGGATTCGAAAGTAGTATCCCTGGTAGGGGATCGGCTTACCCCTGACGAGCTCGCCCGGATAACCCTCGTCGATCGCTGTCGCGACCAGCGGACCCAGCGGGCTTTCCGGCGCTCCGGCAGATGCTGGCCAATAGAGACCATCCTGACGTCCCGGCGTGCTGACCAGGTGTTCCGCATAGAACCCCGTACCAGTCTCCTGCTTCATTCGCTCGAAATAGTCGTGTTGAGCGTCCACATAGGCGAGAGAGGTGCGGATGGCCGCGAGCTCGTTGCGGCCGATCCGACGGTCGATAATCTCCTGAGCTCCGGCCGGTGTATCGAAATGCCAGCGCCCGCCGCTTTCCACGATGGGGATCGGCATCGGCCAGTCATTGGGCCCCACATCGAGTGTTACCCGGTCAGCCCCGTCCTGCACGAGAGCATGCTTCTCGTCATAGTGCTCGACGAAACGGCTTTGTTGCTGCTGGTCGGCGTATCGATCACCGGACGAGACCAGCTTTTCGCTGCCCGGTCCGAGGGCTGCTCGCAACGCCGCCAGATCGTGCGTGCGCGCCGCTGCAACCAACGCGCTCACTGCGTCATCGGCCGAGGCGAAGGTTGCCTGCGCGGACTGCGGCGCGGCATGCACGCCGTTCGTGACTGCAAGCCACGCAGCTAAAGAGATAGCCGCGCACCACCATGGTCGCCGTATCATGTGTCGCATTGCCATTCTCCTAGCGTCGTCCGGCGACCCGACCGCCAGCGTGACCTCCACCTCCGCCGCCGGCACGGGCTCCACCGCCACCGCCCGCCGGCCGCTGCATCTGGCCGAACGACCGGCTCTGTGCGCCGCGTTGCCCAAATTGCCCCGCCTGCCGTCCCTCACTGACGCCACCAAAGGCGCCCGATCCGCCCGGCCGGGTTGCTGCCGGCAACTGGCTCGGTCGGTTTGCTAATTGGCCGCCGCCAGGAGCACCCGTCGCCGCACCAGGTCGGTTCCCTGAATTCGGCCGGTTGGCCAATTGGCCCCCACCCGGAGCGTTCGTCGGCCCACCGGGTCGGTTCCCCGCCGGGAGCTGGTTGGGCCGGTTCCCCAAAGTCGGTGCTCCACCTGGGCGGTTCGCCAGTCCGCCCTGCGCGACGTTCCCAGGCGCCCCCGGGCGGGTGCCACCGCCCCCCACAGGACCGGCGGGACGGGTCGGCGGCCGGACAGCACTTCCCGGCACCGAGACCTGCTGGCGCCCGATCGCGCCCGCGGACAAGCCGTTCAAGCGCGCCGGGTTTCCCACCGGCCCACCCGGCGGACGTGTCAGCCCCGCTGGCCGCCCGCCCGGGCGGTTGGCTTGCCAGACATTTGAGTGGATCGCGGCTCGATTGACATTGATATTATTGTATCGATTCACGTTCACATTGACATATCCGCCGCCCCAGGCGGGTCTTGCCCAGTTCCAAAGCCCCGCCGTGATGGCGACGCCGACGCCGAAGGCGAGCCCGGTCGCGAGTGCGGTGCCTAGGGCGTAGCCAGGCGGTGGCGGCAAATAGACCGGCGGATAGGCAGGATACGGCCACGCGCCGTACACCACGGTCGGATTGTAGCTGGGCACATAGACGACATCCGGCTGCGCTGGATCGATGACGAGCATTTCCTGCTCAGTCCGCACCACCTGCTGGGGCGTCGATTGCAGGTTGCCATTCGCTTGCGCCTGCCGCCGGAGCCTTTGCACGGAATTCAGGACGTCCGCCTGTTGCTCTGCAAATGCGTAGCCGAGCTGCTGCATCCAATCGAGGTGGGCGTTCATCATCGCCAGCACCTCCGGGAACGGCACCAGTGACTTCACGCTCGGGTCCCACGGTTGCGGGTCCAGCGCCTTCGTCAGCGCATCACCGGACAGCCCTTTGTGCGCTGGGTCCTCGGCCCAGCGCTCCGCCTCGACAACCTGCAGCGGGAAGGTGGACGCCATCAGGATCTGCGTCAGCAGCGGATCCGGGTACAAAGCGATGGGCGCCAATAGGGCGTCGAGCTGTTCCGGGTTGAAGCCTTGCGCGGCTTCCGCCGGCGCAGCGGCGGGCTGCGGCGTCGCCTGGGCCCATGCCAGCGCCGGTAACGACGCGTGGAGAATGAGGCAGCAGGCAGCGAGCCGCGCAAAGCGTCCGCTCAAGCCGCTCCTCCGCCTTCTATCCGTTGACCTTACCACAGGCCTGCTCCCACAGTGACCGCCACAGATCAAGCCGCGCCTTTAGCGGATCGGGGCCGAGCATCACGCCCTGGTTCGTGAAATTCAACACACTGGCGGTCGCCGGATCGTAAACCGGCTATTCGGGACCGTCGCCGCTGGTACCCTGCGCGCCGCCGCGGGCCCCGCACCACAAATCGGCGATGTCCTCCGTAGCGCCCGCTGGCTCCGCATGGGGTGTGCCTTATGCTCGTGAGCGCCAAGCGGCATCTATCGCGTACCGAGCAAGGAAACTCGGCAGGCAATGGGGACTCGACGGTGGAAGGTATGGCGGAGATCTTTGTCGCCTCCGGCGAGATGATCGCGTATCGGCTCTTCGACATCGCCTACGCGGTCAATCTCGATCGCGCGGAGGCAGCGCTAGGGCGGCGTCGCGGCGTTGGGGGTGTGCGCAAGCAACTGAACGCTACGCCGCCGAAGGCTGTGGCCTATGACGTCCCACCCCTGGTCCTGACACTGGATCCGGTGGCGCTGGCAATCAGTGGCGAGACGACTGACGCGACTGTCACCGTTCGACTCTACGATTTCGGCGTGCTCAGCCTTGCGCTTAGCATGGCGGTCAGCGATCTGAGCTGGACCGACTTCAGTGAGCGGCTGAATGGCTTCAACGCACTGATTGGCTCCGGCGTTGGCGAGCCCCTGTGGAGTGATCTGGCCGGACGGATCCGAACGGAACTGGCGGATGCTCTGGTCCGGCCCGCTGTCTCAACTCTCGAAGAAGACTACATCATCGCACTGGTGCGATCTTTCGATCGCCCTATGACAGCGGTCGCAGTACAGGAACAGCTAGATCTGGTACCGCTGCTGTCCGGGGAGCGACGCCCGCTGTCGGCCGCTGCACGCCATGACCTGCTGCGCAATTGCTTCTCCTACTATACAGACGACATGGTTGTATTGACGTGGGACCGTGCGTTCATATTCGAGCCGCGCCCGGATTCGGATGTCATCGACGTCCTCGAAGTGGCTAATGCCCAGCTTCTTGAAATGCGCTATTACGATGAATTGCTGGATGATGAGCTGCCGAGCATGTACGAACACGTACAGACCGCGCAGCGCGCCAGCCGGTTGGTATCTTCTCGCCGGTACGCCGGTCTTGCACGCCGTCTATACACGCTGGTGGCCGAAGTAACGGAACTTACCGAGAAGGTAGATAACGCACTACAGGTCACGGAAGACGTCTATCTGGCGCGAGTTTACGCCGCTGCTCTCGAAGTCCTCCGCGTACGGCCGGTAAGGCTCGCGGTGGATCGCAAGCTTGCCATCATCCGAGACACCTACACGGCGCTCTATGACGAAGCATCGGACGCGCGTGCCACACTTTTAGAGGTCGCCATTGTTGTTTTGATCATCGTCGAAATCGTCATCGCGGTTTGGCGTTAGTTGCCGCTTTTTGACGGACGTCGCGCCACCATCCCCGCACCGGATGCGGCAGGCCCAAATTCTCCCGCAGCGTCGTGCCGCTATAGTCCCGGTGGAATACGCCACGACGCTGCAGCTCCGGCACCACGAAGCGGACGAAATCCTCGAATGTGCCGGGCGTGTGGGTACCGCCGACCACGTAGCCGTCGCAGGCATGCTCGACGAACCACTGCTCCATCCGGTCAGCGATCTCCTTCGGGCCACCAACGATCGCCTCGCGCGGGCGACCGCGACGGGTGATCTCCAGGAAATCCCGCGGCGTGGGATGCGGATTGGTCCGCACCACGCGGTCGCGCATCGCCTGCATTCCGCTCATGCTGGCGAGCTCGTCCTCGGTGAAAGGCTCGTCCAGGCCCTTTTTCGCGAAATCGAAGTTCAACGCCTCTGAGAGAAGGCTAAGACCGTCCACTTCACGATAGCCGCGGTCGATGACCGCCATCTTGTCCTCGGCTTCCGCTCGCGTGGCTGCGGCGACCGGGTAGAGGATCGTGTTCAGTGTCACCAGCTCGGGGTCGCGCCCGAGGCGGGCGACATCGTCCTTCATGGCGGCGTATTCGCGTTTCGCCGAAGCCAGATCCGGATACGCGACGAACACCGTCTCCGCCCACCGCGCCGCGAAGCGCTTCCCACGACCACTCGATCCCGCCTGGATCAGCACCGGATGGCCCTGGGCGGAGCGCGGCACGGTGAACGGTCCGCGCGAGCGGAAAAAGCGGCCAGCATGGTCCAGCCGGTGCACCTTGTCGGGATGGGCGAACAGCCCGACCGCTTTGTCGATTACCAATGCGTCGTCTTCCCAACCGTCCCAGTGGCCGAGCACCACCTCCATGAACTCATCGGCGCGGTCGTAGCGGAGGTCGTGCTCCATATGCTGCGCGAGGCCCATATTGGCGGCCTCGCCGTCGTTCACTGAGGTGACGATGTTCCACGCAGCCCGCCCGCCGGTCATTAGATCGACGGTGGCGAACACGCGCGCGACGTGGAACGGCTCGTAATAGGTGGTGGAGTAGGTGGAGCCGAGACCAAGCCGCTCGGTCTTCGCCGCCATCGCCATCAGCACCGTGACCGGGTCCATCTTCACGCAGCGAATGCCGTTGGCGACGGTATGGGCGTGGTCGCCGCCCAGCATGTCGGGCATGGCGAGCCGGTCGTCGAAGAATGCAAGCTGGAATTTTCCAGCTTCCAGGATGCGGCCGATCGTCTGGAAATAGTCGGCGGCCAGGAAATCGGTGCGCGACTTGGGGTGGCGCCAGGAACTGGCCAGCGTGGTGCAGTTCTGCGCCTGGAGGAAACCGACGAGGGTCATCTGGCGGTTTTGTTTCGTAGGCACGGCCCCCTCCCCTGTCCCCCTCCCGCAAGGGGAGGGGGACCGTGCTTCCGCCCTGCTGCGCGGGCAGGTACGCTAGGCGAAGCCTTTGTACCCGGCAAGGAATGCTGCGATGTCGATATTCGAGCATGACCTCGACCGCACGCCGGCGAATTTCGTGCCGCTCTCGCCGGTCTCGTTCCTGGCGCGCGCCGCGCGGGTCTATCCGAGCCGCATCGCGGTCGTGCATGGCGAGCGTCGGATTACGTATACCGAGTTCTCGGAACGTGCCCGCCGGCTGGCCAGTGCGCTGGCCGGACTTGGGGCGGGCAAGGGCGATACGGTCGCGGTCATCGCGCCCAATATCCCTGCGCTGCTCGAGGCGCATTACGCGGTGCCGATGCTGGGAGCGGTGCTCTGCCCGATTAACACACGGCTCGATGCGGCGGCGATCGCCTTCATCCTGCAGCACGGCGAGGCGAAGGCGCTGCTGGTAGATCGCGAACTGAACCCGGTGGTGGCGCGGGCGCTGGCCCTGCTGCCCGCGCGCCCGCCGGTGATTGAGATCGACGATCCGGCGGCTGGGGGCGAAGAGCGTATCAGCGAGATCGAGTACGAAGCGTTCCTGGCCTCCGGCGATCCAGCGCATCCCGTGCGGCTGCCAGACGACGAGTGGCAGGCGATTTCACTCAACTACACCTCGGGCACCACGGGCGATCCGAAGGGCGTGGTGCTGCACCATCGCGGCGCGTACCTCAATGCCGCCGCCAACGCACTCGCCTTCGAGCTATCACCGCGCAGCGTCTACCTCTGGACGCTGCCGATGTTTCACTGCAACGGCTGGACTTATACCTGGGCGGTGACCTTGGCGGGCGGAACGCATGTCTGCCTGCGACGGGTCGAACCGGCCGCGGTCTTCGCGGCGGTCGCCGAGCATCGCGTGACACATATGTGTGCCGCACCGGTGGTGCTGACCATGCTGATCCATGCGCCGGAGAACGCCAAGCGCCGCTTTCCGCAGACCGTGCGGATCGCGACCGGCGGTGCGGCACCGCCGTCCGCGGTTATCGCGGCGATGGAGGCGATGGGCTTCGCGGTGACCCATCTGTATGGGCTGACTGAAAGCTACGGCCCGGCGGCGATCTGCCAGTGGCAACCGGGGCTGGATGACATGCCCGTCGAGCGGAAGGCGGCATTCATGGGCCGCCAGGGCGTCGGCCATCCGCTGTTGGAGGAAGCGGCGGTGCTCGATCCCGAGACGCTGGCGCCGGTGCCCGCCGACGGGACGACCGTGGGTGAACTGATGCTGCGCTCCAACACCATCATGATGGGATATCTGAAGAACCCATCGGCGACCTCCCGCGCCTTTGCCGGCGGGTGGTTCCATACGGGCGATCTTGGGGTGATGCACCCGGACAATTACGTGGAGATCAAGGACCGGGCCAAGGACATCATTATTTCGGGCGGCGAGAACATCAGCTCGCTGGAAGTAGAGGAAGTTCTTTACCGCCATCCCGAGATTATGGAGGCTGCGGTCGTTGCTCATCCCGATGAGTATTGGGGCGAGACGCCGCATGCGTTCGTTACGCTGAAGCCCGGCTCGCCCGAGATCTCGCCAGCGGACGTTATTGCCTGGTGCCGTACGCATCTCGCGCATTTCAAATGCCCGCGGCACGTCACCTTCGGGCCGTTGCCGAAGACCTCGACCGGCAAGATCCAGAAATTCGAGCTGAGGCGCCGGGCGGCAGAGGCCCCGGTCTGACCTGGACCGGGTCGGGACCCCAGGGGTTGCATTCCCAGTCCAGACTCAGCAACATCCCCAGTGCCGGGTGGCCCACGATAATGGGGGTATGAACAAATGCTGAAAATCCAGCGTGGCCGTGCCGTACGTACAGACCAGGAGGATCGTTTCGATTTCTTCAAGGCACGAGGATTGGGGCGTGGCGACGGTTCCCGTGCCGGACTGAGCGATATGGTGTCAGACGATGACACCGTCCCGGAGGCAGAAACTCGAATACTTGGTTGGCCGTTATTTCGTTCTATATCAGGACTGTTCCGGCTCGTGATGCCCGGCTTGGTGCTTGCCGGCGCCTGCCTTGCCGGCTCGCACGGTGCTCGGGCGGCTCACCTCGCTTCCCAGCAAGGCGCGATCTGGCCCGGCGAGACCGGCCTCGCCTCTTATTATGGATCGCGCCACCAGGGTCGGCGGACGGCCAGCGGGGGACAGTTCGACCAGAAAGCGTTGACCGCCGCGCACCCGTGGTTGCCGTTCGGCACGAAGGTGCGGGTCACGGCGGTCGCCACCGGCCTTTCCGTGGTGGTCATCATCACTGATCGGCTGCCGTCGCGGCGGCGGGCGATCGATCTCTCGCTAGCTGCGGCCCGTCTGTTGGGGATCGTGCGGCAGGGGTTGGCGGAGGTTTTGCTAACGCCGGCCTGACACGCGCGAAGTGCGACCAGAGCCGATCGCAAGCACTGTGCGGGTGGATCTGGCCACCTATGACACGACGCTACCGCCGGCGGCGACAGCCTGACGGGGCTTCCGGCCTTCGCCGGCCGCGCAGAAGAAGAAGGCAAGCTACACCTCTCCCGCCCTGCGGGAGAGGTCGCCGCGCGGCAGCGCGGCCGGTGAGGGTGCCCCGCCGGGGCCGCGACCGCTGCCGATTTCAGCCACCCTAAAGGTGCTCTAAACTCGACACACAATAGATGGAGGAGACCCATCATGCCTCATTGGGACAAGCGCCGCGTTGGCCGCACGTCGTTGGAAGTGACAGTGCTGGGTTTCGGCACCGCGACGATGGGAGGCAGCCGCATCCAGGTCTCGCGCGAGGAAAGCGAGGCGATGGTGCGCGCCGCCTGGGACGCCGGGGTCCGCTATGTCGATACCGCCCCGTTCTACGGCGTCGGCTCTGCCGAGCGCCGCGTCGGCGATGCACTGCGCGACAAACCGCGCGACGAATGGGTGCTCTCGACCAAGGTAGGCCGCCTGCTGAAGCCGCGCCGCGAGCAGCAGGGCGTCACCGATGGCCGGCTGGCGCCGATGCCGTTCACCGTCTTGTACGACTATGGCTACGACGCAATCATGCGCTCGGTCGAGGACAGCTATCAGCGCCTCGGCCTCGACAAGATCGACATTCTGTTCGTGCACGATATCGGCGCCTATCAACACAAGGAAGCAGCGCCGGGGCACATGAAAGTGCTGCGCGAGAGCGGCTACAAGGCGCTGACGGAGCTGAAGCGCTCCGGCGTCATCAGCGCCTTCGGTATCGGCGTGAACGAGAAGGAAGTCCTGCTCGAAGCGATGGGCTGGGGCGAGTGGGACGTCTTCCTGCTCGCCGGCCGCTACACGTTGCTGGAGCAGGCGCCGCTCGACGACCTGCTGCCGCTGTGCGAGAAGCGCGGCACCTCGATCGTGATCGGAGGGCCGCTGAATTCCGGCGTCCTGGCTGGTCGCGACACATGGAACTATGCGCCCGCGCCCCCCGAGGTGGTGGACCGCGTGAAGCGCATTCAGGCAGTCTGCGACCGGCATCACGTGCCATTGCCGGCGGCGGCGCTGCAGTTTCCACTGGCCCACAAGGTAGTATGCGCAACGATCCCCGGCCCACGTACGGTCGAGGAGTTCAAGACCAATGTCGAGCTGATCCGCCGCAAAATCCCCGCCGACCTCTGGGCCGAGCTGAAGCAAGAGAATCTGCTTCATCCGGATGCCCCTGTGCCCGCTTGAAGATTGGCCACCTGACGAGACATCGATGCGCATCTTCACAAGGCTGCCACCGCACAACTGGCGCAAGGTGGGAGCGTTCGCGCGTGCCGCAGAACAGGCCGGCTTCGATGCGCTGACCACGGTCGAGCTGGCACATGACTGCTTCGCTCCGCTCGGCTTCGCCGCGTTGGCGACCGAGCGAGTGGAGCTGACGCCTTCGATCGCCGTCGCCTTTCCGCGCAGCCCGACCGTACTGGCGAGCCAGGCCTGGGACCTTCAGGCCAATTCCAATGGCCGCTTCGTGCTGGGTCTCGGCAGCCAGGTAAAGGGCCACAACGAGCGGCGCTTCGGCATTCCGTGGTCGCCGCCGGCGCCGCGGCTGCGCGATTACGTGCGCGCGCTGCGGGCGATCTGGCGCTGTTGGGAGACGCGCGGGCGGCTCGATTATCGTGGCCCGCACTATCAGCTCACGCTGATGACGCCGGATTTCTCGCCGGAGCCGACCGGGTTGCCGATGATCCCGGTCGCAATCGCCGCGGTCGGCGAGGCGATGCTGCGGGTTGCCGGCCAAGTCGCGGACGGGGTCCGCCTGCACCCGCTCTGCTCGCGCCGCTATCTGGAGCAGGTCTGTCTGCCGCGGCTTGCAGAAGGGATGCAGAGGGCCGGACGCCGTCGGGAGAATTTCGACATCCACGGCGGCGGATTCATCGTCACCGGTCCGGACGAGGCGGCGGTGGCCGCGGGGAAAGAAGAGGTGCGCGCGCGCATCGGGTTTTATGGCTCAACCCGCGCATATCTGCCGATCCTGGCGCTGCACGGGCTCGAGGAGCTGGGGCACCGCCTGCATCGTCTGTCGGTCGAAGGGCACTGGCACCAGATGCCGGCGCTGGTGTCCGACGAGGTGGTGCGGATTTTCGCCGCTTGCGGGACCTATGATGCGATCGCCGGTGAGATCGCGCGGCGTTTCGGCGGGGTGGCGGATTCGATCGACCTCGATTTCCCGGCTGGCACGCCGATCGATGTGCAGCGGGAGGTGCTGGCAAAAATCCACCGTATTCCGCACGTGTTCACCGGGTTCGACACTGCTTGGGCCGAGTGAAGGGGTCCCACAGGCCCCTCCCCTCGGTCGCCTCCCGCAATAGGAGGCGGAGACCTCTTCACCCTCTCGACGCCCGGGGTTGCATGCGCCATCTCAGAGTTCCCCAGGAGCCGATGCATGTCCGCTACACTGCTGCGCCGTCCCGCCCCCGTTCAGTTCATCCCGGAGAAGCAGCCGGCCAAGCTGATCAGTCGCCCGCTGCGCGTGGTTTCCGACTATCAGCCCTCGGGCGACCAGCCCTCGGCGATCGAAGGGCTGGTGCGCGGGGTGGAGCAGAACGAGCGCGACCAGGTGCTGCTCGGCGTCACCGGCTCGGGCAAGACCTTCACCATGGCCAAGGTGATCGAGGCGGTGCAGAAGCCGGCCCTGATCCTGGCCCCCAACAAGACCCTCGCCGCGCAGCTCTATGGCGAAATGAAGAGCTTCTTCCCCGACAACGCGGTCGAATATTTCGTTTCTTACTACGACTACTACCAGCCAGAGGCGTACGTCCCGCGCACCGACACCTATATTGAGAAAGACGCCCAGATCAACGAGCAGATCGACCGCATGCGCCATTCGGCAACGCAGGCGCTGCTGGAACGTGGCGACGTGATCATCGTTGCATCGGTGTCCTGCATCTACGGCATCGGCTCGGTCGAGACCTATGCGCGCATGGTGGTGAAGCTTGAAACCGGCGGCCGGATCGACCGCGACAAGCTGGCCAAGGCGCTGGTCGAACTGCAATACCGCCGCAACGACCAGGCATTCCAGCGCGGCGCCTTCCGGCTGCGCGGCGAAATCGTGGATATCTTCCCCAGCCACTACGAGGACCGCGCCTGGCGCATCAGCCTGTTCGGCGACGAGATCGAATCCATCCACGAATTCGACCCGCTGACCGGCGAACGGACGGCAGCGCTCGATGCGGTCACCGTCTACGCCAACAGCCACTATGTCACGCCGCGCCCAACATTGGCTCAGGCGATCGTGGACATCCGGAAGGAGCTGAAAGAGCGGCTCGACGAGCTGGTGGCCGAGGGAAAGCTGCTGGAGGCTGAGCGGCTGCAGCAGCGCACCACCTTCGACATCGAGATGATGGAAACAACCGGCTCCTGCAAAGGGATCGAGAACTACTCCCGGTACCTGACCGGCCGCCGGCCCGGCGATCCGCCGCCAACGCTGTTCGAATATCTGCCGGAGAACGCGCTGCTGATCGTCGATGAGAGCCACGTCACCGTGCCGCAGCTCGGCGGCATGTTCCGCGGCGACTTCAACCGCAAGTCGATCCTCGCCGAGTTCGGCTTCCGCCTGCCGTCCTGCGTCGATAACCGGCCGCTCAAATTCGAGGAGTGGGAGACCTATCGCCCGCAAACGATGTTCGTGTCCGCCACGCCCGGCCCGTGGGAGATGGAGCGCACGGGCGGCGTGTTCGTCGAACAGGTGATCCGCCCCACCGGCCTGATCGATCCGATGACGGATGTGCGACCCGTGGAGCGCCAGGTCGATGACCTGCTGGCCGAATGTCGCGCGGTCGCGGGCCGCGGCGGGCGCGTGCTGGTCACGACGCTAACCAAGCGAATGGCCGAAGACCTGACTGACTACCTGACCGAGCACGGCGTGAAAGTGCGCTACCTGCACTCCGATATCGACACGCTGGAGCGGATCGAGATCGTCAGGGATCTGCGCCTGGGCGTGTTCGACGTACTGGTGGGGATCAACCTGCTGCGCGAGGGCCTGGATATTCCCGAATGCATGCTGGTGGCGATCCTGGATGCCGATAAGGAAGGGTTCCTCCGCTCGACCACCTCGCTGGTGCAGACCATCGGTCGGGCGGCGCGCAACATCGACGGGCGGGTGATCCTGTACGCCGACACGATGACCGACAGTCTGCGCCGCGCGATCGAGGAGACCGAGAGGCGCCGGAACAAGCAGCGCGACTGGAACGAGCAGCACGGCATCACCGCGCAGTCGGTCAGGAAGCAGATCGGTAATGTGCTGGCCTCGGTGTTCGAGCAGGACTACGTCACCGTAGCACCCGTCGCCGACGCCGGGCCGGCGGAGTTCGTCGGCAAGGACCTGAAGGCGGCAATCGCCGACCTGGAGAAGCGCATGCGCGCGGCCGCAGCCGACCTGGAATTCGAAGAGGCGGCACGGCTGCGTGACGAGATTCGCCGGCTCGAGGCGCTGGAGCTTGGGCTGGAGCCCCCGCCGGTTGCCAGTGCCACGCTGCGTCCTCGCCGGGATCGCACGCCGGAACCGCTGGGACCGGGCGGCGGCGGTTATGATCCGTCGAAGCGCCGGGGCGGTCCACGTCGCCGGCGGGGGCCGTAAGCGGCGTGCCAAAGTCGGTGATTCTGGCCGCCGCTGCTCACACTTCTGTCAACTGAGATGCCTGCGCAAAGTGCTTGCGAAGCAACGCGGCACCACACATTTTACCGCACGCCTCTGGCGCGCTCGCGGTTTCCGGAGACATTCGTGTGAAAACTCGACCCGCTCGCGCGAGAGGACAAAAAGCGGGAGACGATGTTGAGCACGCAACAGTCGATCGACCTCACATCACGCCGTGCGGCCGTTTCTCCGTTTGCGCTGCCCGGCGATGACGCCCTCAGCAACGGGGTCAAGCACCAGGGGCTGCCCGACAACGACCGTCGATTCAAGGAGCTGCTGAACGCGCTGCCGGCCGCGGTGTACACGACCGATGCCGCCGAACGGATCACGTTCTTCAATGAAGCCGCCGCTGAGCTCTTGGGACACCGCCCGGAGCTTGGCAAGAGCGAGTGGTGCGGATCCTGGCGCCTTTATTGGCCCGACGGGACTCCGATGCGTCACGATGAGTGCCCGATGGCGGTGACGCTTCGAGAGGGCCGGTCCGTACGTGGGGAGGCAATCGCCGAGCGGCCGGACAGCACCAAGGTCCCGTTCGCCGCTTATCCGAAGCCGTTGCGGAATGAAGCCAGCGTGCTGGTCGGCGCGGTGAATACGCTGATCGATATCAGCCACCGCAACGCAGACGACGAGCGCCGGCGCCTTCTGATCAACGAGCTCAACCACCGGGTCAAAAACACACTCGCCACGGTTCAATCTATCGCCGCCTTCACCTCCCGAGATCTCGCCGGGGAGGCGTTGCAGTCGTTCGAGGCCAGGTTGATCGCGCTTTCGAACGCCCACGGCCTGCTGACGCGCGAGAGCTGGGAAGGTGCTTTCCTGCATGAGCTGGTCGCCAGGACGCTCGCTCCCCTGTCCGCGCCTTGTGAGGGGCGATTGGAGATCTCCGGACCGGAGCTGCGCCTGACACCGCAGATGGCTGTTGCGCTGTCGATGGCGCTGCATGAGCTGTGCACGAACGCGGCGAAATATGGTGCGCTGTCGGGGACGGAAGGGCGTGTCCATTGGTCCCTGGCTGGCCTGGATGGCAAGCGGCGGCTTCTGTTATGCTGGACTGAGCATGGCGGACCGCCGGTCCAGCCGCCGCGGCAATGCGGATTCGGGTCGCGCCTGATCGAACGCGGGATCGCCCATGAGCTTGGTGCAAATGTGCGGCTGGAGTTTGCGCCAACCGGTATTGTCTGCGAGATCGATGCGCCCCTGGCATGAGCGCGATTGGCGCGTAATCCGGCGCGCTTTCCCATGACCGCCGCGCCCGAGAGGAAATGCCGGGTTCTCATCGTCGAAGACGAGGCGATGATCGCGATGCTAATCGAGGACATGCTGTGCGACCTGGACTGCGAAGTGGTCGCCACGGTGGGTCGGTTCGAGGAGGCCATTGCGACAGCCGAGGCAGCTGACTTCGACGCGGCGCTGCTCGACGTGAATCTGGGCGGGCGTCCCGTGTTTCCGGTTGCCCAGGTGTTGGTGGAACGGGGAATTCCGTTTGCGTTCCTGACCGGCTATGGCCCGACAGGGATCGATCCAGCTTATCCGGACGTGCCGGTTCTCGCGAAACCGTTCCTGGTGCAGGATCTGGAGGCCGTTCTTCACCGCCTGCGGGCGGACCGAGGTCGTCCGGAGGGCGCTTCGCCGGCTACTTGAGTTGGTCGCGGATTTTGTCGAGGCCGGCGCGGGCGCAGGCCTCGTCGAGATTGCCGCCGGGCGCGCCGGCGGCGCCGATCGCTCCGACCACTTCGTCGCCAACTTTGATGACCACGCCGCCGCCGAACAGGAGCAGGTGCGGAAGCTGGGTGAACAAAGCGGAGAAACCGGGGACTGTCTTTGCCCGCTCCACCAGCACACTGGTATCGATCTTGAACGAGGCGGCGGTGTAGGCCTTGGCGTACGCGCTATCGAGCGTGTGGCTGCCGGCGCGATCGCCGCGCAAGACTGCCTGGCGCACGCCGTCGGCGTCGACGACGACCGAGGTCTCGGAATATCCCTCTTTGGCACAGGTTGCGACGACTTCGCCGGCAGCTTCGTTGGCGAGCTCCGCCGATAGCCGGTGAGTGGTGAGCAGTCCGTCGGCCCGCGCAGGTACAGCGGTCAGAACCAGAACGAACACCGCTGCCGATCGGCGAAGCGTCGCGTCGCTCTGCATCGTGGTTTTCTTCCTGCCGCCGTGCAGAAGAGTTGTTATCGCCATTCGGTTCGTCCTGCCGCAGGCGGGATCACATCTCCGCATCCATCTCATTATCACTCCCGCCAAATCACTGCCTCTGTCAATCCGAGTTCCTCGAACTCGGCTGCGCGCAACGGAGCCTCGGCAACGGAGAAGAACTCGTCGAGCTGCGGCGGTCGGACCGACGTACCGCTGAGCATAGCGTGTGCTTGGCCACGGTGGTGGATCTGGTGTTGGAAGAGGTGCAGCAATAGCCGATCGGCGCGCTCGCTCTGCACGCGTGTAACGCGATTCACGCGGATGATCTGGTCGGGGCCGGTTTCATCCAGTGATTCGCACCAGCCAATCAGCCGGCGGTCCACCGCAGCCTGCTCGGCGTGTAGCTCCGACACCGTTCGGCAAGGGATGGGATTCGCCCAAGCAGCCGGGCCAAGCGTGCCACCTTCGAGCGCATCGACATAAAACCGGTCGATGACGAGAATGTGGTTCAGCGTCGCCTGAATCGAGGGGAAAAAGCCTGTTCGCGGCGCCTCGAATTCTGACTGGGTCAACCTGGCACAGGCAGACAACAGGCGATGATTGGCCCAGGCGTTATTGTATGCCATGGAACGCAAAGTCAGAAGAAGTGACGCAGGCATGCGTGTCTCCTATGTAGAGGCAGGTGTTTGATCGCGGGTGACGTCCTTGCTGAAAGCTGAAGGTGTTCCATGGACAGAGTTGCCAGGATCGTCCTGCTCAATGGAGTGGGTAGCGCAGGCAAAAGCTCCATAGCAAAAGCCCTGCAGACGATAACCGTCGATCCCTTCCTCCACGTGCAGATGGATACATTCCTTCAGATGCTCCCGGAACGCTACCAGAATCATCCTGGCGGGCTCACCTTTGCAACCGTCCAGGAAGACGGAAACTCATCAGTTGTCATCAAAACGGGGCCGGTGGCTGACCGAGCCTTCCGAGGCATGCAGCATGCCATCGCCGCGATGGCTGCACAAGGAAACAATCTGATCGTCGATGACGTTCTGCTGGGGCAGGGGATAGTGGAGTATGTCGAGCTCCTCGCTCCTTTTGACCTCTTCCTTGTCGGTGTCCTTGCCCCGCTGGTCGTGCTCGAAGAACGAGAGCGCCAGCGGGGTGATCGATTGATCGGCTTGGCTCGATGGCAATACAATCGCGTCCATCAGGGCATGAAATATAACCTTGAAGTTGACACGAGCGTCGCCTCGCCAATGGAGTGCGCCCATCTGATCAGGCGAACGTTCCGACTGTAAGTGAATGTAACACCTCGAACGTGGTCATCGGACCCGCGCCCACTTTACGGCGTGAGCTTCTCAAGAAAGCCAACAACCCGTCGTCGCTGCTCATCCAGATGCTCCGGGCCCTTCCAGTCGCGCAGCATCTCGGCCTTGGGCAGAAGATCGGCAAGCTCGAGACCGATGACGGCGGGATGCGGTGTGTCGTCACCGGGCAGCACCAGGGCCGGGACGGTACAGGCCCGGGCGAAGTCGCGGCTCACGCTGAACACGAACTCGCCGCCCCACATGAGCTGACCGAAGGAACGCATCGCCGCCTCATCCAGATCGGTACGCTCGGCGCGTTGCTCCTTCGTCCATTCAGCGAAGCTGTCCGGGAAATAGGTCGGGAACTCCGGATGCAGCCCAATCGGATTCTGCAGCACCGCCGTGCTGATCCGCTCGGGCGCGACTTCGCAGAGCTTGAGGCAGAAGCTTGAACCGATGCATCCGCCGAGCGTGTGACAGCGCTCGATACCGAGATGATCCATCAGCGCGAGCTGGTCGGCGGCGTACGTGTGCCAGCCGTGATCGGCCGCGATCGCCCCGCGGGAGTGGCCGGCATTGCGCTGATCCATCGCCACCACGCGATAGGCGGCGGCAAGCACCTGCGTCCAGTCGTTCCAAGCGCGGGGCGGGCCTCCCGGCGGGGCGTGCCACAACTCGATGCGCGATCGCATGCCGCCGGGGGCGAAGAGCAGCACCGGATACCCTGAGCCGTATTCCTCGAAATAGATCTCGGCGTCGGCGCGCTTCAGGACAGGCATGGCGGGCTCCTCTAGTTCAGGCTCTCGGGCGCGTTACTCGCTCCTTACCTCTCTGCCGGCGCCTCCTCGAGAGCCGCCACACCGGGAAGGGTTTTGCCCTCCAGCCATTCCAGGAAGGCGCCACCGGCAGTGGACACGTAGCTCAAACGATCGACCACCCCCGCATGGCGCAGCGCGGCGACGGTATCGCCACCGCCGGCCACGCTGCGCAGTCCGCCGGTCTCGGTTGCCGCCGCAACTGCTTGGGCGAACGCCGTCGTGGCAGCATCGAAAGGCGGAGTCTCGAAGGCGCCAAGCGGGCCGTTCCAGACCAGTGTTTTCAGCGCCTGCAGCCGGCGGTCCAGCGCCGACACGGTCTGTGGCCCGACATCCAGGATCATGCTGTCGGCCGGAACAGCGGTGACCGGCACGGTGCGTGTCCGCACGCCCGGTTGCAATGCCGCGGCCACGACTACGTCTTCCGGCAGCATCACCTCGCACCCGGCAGTTTTGGCGCGATCCAGGATGTCCAGTGCGGTGTCATGCATCTCGGCTTCCTGCAACGACCGGCCCACGGCGTGACCCTGTGCCGCCAGGAAGGTGTTGGCCATCGCGCCGGCGATCATAAGTACGTCGACATGCCCAACCAGGTTGCCGAGCAGTTCGAGCTTGGTGGAGACCTTCGCGCCGCCCACCATCGCGGCCACCGTGCGCGCCGGATGCCCGAGTGCGGAATCCAGCGCCTCGAGCTCCGCCTGCATCAGCCGGCCAGCATAGGCGGGAAGCAGATGCGCCACGCCTTCCGTGCTCGCATGCGCACGATGGGCAGCCGAGAATGCGTCGTTGATGTAGATTTCGGCGAGCTTCGCCAGCTCGGCGGCGAAGGCCGGATCATTCGCCTCCTCGCCCGGGTGAAAGCGGGTGTTCTCCAGCACCGCCGCGGCACCGCTGCTCAGCACCGAAACTGCCTGCTGCGCTGGAATGCCGATGCAGTCCTCGGCAAAGCGCACACGCATGCCCAGCACTTCACCCAGCGCCCTCGCGACGGGGGCAAGCGACAGGAAAAGCACGCGCGTGCCCTTCGGCCGGCCAAAATGACTGCATATGATCAGCTTCGCGCCTTTGCCCGAGAGCTCGCGAATCGTCGGCGTAAGGCGCTCGAGCCGCGAGAGATCGGTGATCTTGCCGTCATGCACCGGCACGTTCAGATCGGCGCGCATCAGCACGCGCCGGCCGGCGACCTCCACGCCATCAAGCGTCCGGAACGCCATGCGGGCGCTACAGGCTGCCAAATAGTGCTGCGGTATCCGCCATCCGGTTCGAGAAGCCCCACTCGTTGTCGTACCACCCCATCACGCGGACCATCTCGCCATCGACCACCGCTGTCTGGGTGGCATCGAAGGTGCAGGACGCCGGGCAGTGGTTGAAGTCGATACTGACCAGCGGCGCGGTGTTGTAGTCGAGGATGCCCTTCAGCTCGGACTCCGAAGCGCGCTTCATCGCCGCGTTGACCTGCTCTTTGGTCGCCTGGCGCTTCGGGTTCACGTCGAGCGATACCAATGAGACATTGGGCGTGGGGATGCGGATGGCGGTGCCGTCCAGCTTGCCCCTGAGCTCGGGCAGCACCAGCCCAACCGCGCGCGCCGCGCCGGTAGAGGTGGGAATCGCGGAAACCGCCGCGGCACGGGCGCGGTGCAGGTCGCGATGCAGCGTATCCTGCAGGCGCTGGTCGCTGGTGTACGCGTGTATGGTCACCATGTAGCCGCGCAGGATGCCGAAGCTGTCGTGCAGCACCTTGGCCATCGGGGCCAGGCAGTTGGTGGTGCAGGAGGCATTCGAGATCACCGTCATCTCGCGCGTGACCGTCTTGTGGTTGACGCCATAGACAATAGTGGCATCGACCCCGTCGGCCGGGGCCGAGACCAGTACCTTGCGCGCACCCGCCTTGAGAAGTTGGGACGCTGCCTCCTTGCTGGTGAAGAGACCGGTGCATTCCATCGCGACATCGACGCCCTGGTAGGGCACCTTGGCCGGATCGCGCTCGGCGGCGACTTTGATCGGTCCCCAGACCCTCCCGCCATACCGCACCGTAATCGTATCGCTGGAGACTTCGAGCTGGCCAGGAAAGCGGCCGTGCACGCTATCGTAAAGGAAGAGGTGCGCATTGGCCCCGGCGCTGCCGAGATCGTTGATCGCCACCGGCACGACATCGTCCCGCCCGCTCTCGATCATCGCGCGCAGCACGAGCCGGCCGATGCGTCCAAACCCGTTGATGGCGACCTTGACGGACATTTCCTGGTGGTTCCTCTGCATTGCAACACACCTCTCCCACACAGCGGGAGAGGTGGTTCGTTGTTATCTAAGCCGTTTCTTGACGGCCGCGGCAACTGCTTCCGACGTGATGCCGAACTCTTTGTAAACATCCTGCCACGGCGCGGAGGTACCGAACGTGGTCATCCCGATGAAGCATCCGTCGGGTCCCAGCCAGTGCTCCCACCCGAACGGCGAGGCGGCCTCGATACCGATCCGTGGCGCGTTGCCCAACACCTGGGCCCGATATGCCTCGTCCTGGGCATCGAACAGCTCCCAGCACGGCAGCGAGACCACGGCGACCGCGATCCCCTCCTGCGCCAGGGCGGCGCGTGCGTCCATGGCGATGCACACCTCAGTGCCGGTGCCGACCACTGTCGCCTGGCGAGGCCCATCCGCCTCGGCAATCACGTAGCCTCCGCGGGCGCAGCGGTTCTCGCCGGCATCGGTGCGGAGCGCCGGCACCGCTTGGCGGCTGAGCACCAGCAGGCTCGGCCCGTCGGTGCGGCGGATCGCCAGCTCCCAGCACTCGGCGGTCTCCATTGCATCAGCCGGTCGGAATACGTGGATATTCGGCATCGCCCGCAGGCTGGCGAGATGCTCGACAGGCTGATGCGTCGTGCCGTCCTCACCCAGGCCGATCGAGTCGTGGGTGAGCACGTGGATCACCCGCTGGCGCATGATGGCGCCGATGCGGATGGCCGGACGCATGTAGTCGGTGAAGACGAAGAACGTGCCAGTGTAGGGGATCAGTCCGCCATGCACCGCCATGCCGTTGGCGGCGGCGCACATGCCATGTTCGCGGATGCCGAAATGGATGTAGCGGCCACTGTAGCTGCCGGGGCCGACAACTCCCATCGACTTTACGAAGGTGAGGTTGGAGCCGGTGAGATCGGCCGAGCCCCCGACCAACTCCGGCGTTGCCGGTACCAGTGCCTCCAGCGCCTTCTGGCTCGCCGCGCGGGTGGCGAGCTTCGGCTTCTGCTCGGCGATCTGCTGCTTCAACACCGCGACCGCCTCGTGCCAATTCTCCGGCAGCTTGCCGGCAATCGCCCGCTCGAACTCCGCGCGCATGTTGTGCCGCGCGAGGCGCTTGAGCCAGGCGCGCCGTGCCGCGGCCCCACGCGTGCCAGCTGCCCGCCAGCGCTGTATTAAGTCATCGGGAATGGTGAAGGGCGGCTCGTGCCAGCCCAGCGCCTCCTTGGCCGCCGCCGCTTCCTTCGTGCCGAGCGCAGCGCCGTGCATCGCGGCGGTGCCCGCCTTGGTCGGCGCGCCGAAGCCGATGATGGTGCGGCAGACGATCAGGGTCGGCTTCTTGGAGCGCACCGCGAAAGACAACGCCGCTGCCACCTGCACAGGGTCGTGCCCATCCACCGCCTTGGTCGCCCAGCCCTCCGCGGCGAAACGCTTCATCGTGTCTTCCGAACGCGCCAGGGCGGTGTCGCCATCGATCGAGATGTGGTTGTCGTCGTAAAGGAAGGTCAGCTTCTCCAGCCGCAGATGGCCGGCCAACCCGATCGCCTCGTGGCTGATCCCCTCCATCAGGTCGCCGTCCGAGCAGAGCGCCCATGTGCGGTGGTCGACCAGCGACTTGCCGAACCGCGCGGCCAGCATGCGCTCGGCCAGCGCCATCCCGACCGCGGTGCCGATCCCCTGGCCGAGCGGGCCGGTGGTCGTCTCGATTCCCGGCGCGTCGCCGTATTCGGGATGGCCCGCGGCGGGGGAATGAAGCTGGCGGAAGCGCTTGATGTCATCCAGCGTCATGCCGTCGACGCCGGTCAGGTAGAGCAGCGCGTAGAGCAGCATCGACCCGTGCCCGGCCGAGAGCACGAAACGATCGCGGTCGGGCCAGTGCGGATCGGCGGCATCGAATTTCAGGAAGCGGGTCCAGAGCGCGGTGGCGACGTCCGCCATGCCCATCGGCATGCCAGGGTGACCGGAATTGGCCGCCTCCACCGCGTCGATCGCCAGCGCGCGAACCGCGTCTGCGAGGCGGCGCGCGGCGGTGACCGGGCGCGCGAGTATCTCGGCCTGCCTGGCGAGCACCCGGGTTTCCGCGTGGAGCTCTGCGACGTCAGCCATGCAAAACCCCCTGGGGCCTGCCTGCGAAAGCCGGGCGTGATAGGCACAGGCTTCCGCCGCGGGCAAGCCTGGGTGGCGAGGGGGTCGGTCAGGAGTTGGTGCGTCGGGGGTTGGCCGGCTCAGGCTGGCCGACGACAAGCCAGGGTCGGGCGCGGCCGGCCATGATGTTGGAAACATGATCGCGTGACGATCGCCGGACTGAGGAGAATCAGAAGGGTGGGGCTGCCCGTGGGCCGGCCCGTTACAGCAGTCGTCGGTGGCTAGTTGTCAGTTTTCAGAGGGGACGTAGCTCGCCCGTTCAGGGTGGGCCGGTGCTGACGAGAGTTTCGGATTGTGGGGGCGGCACAAGCCACAGGGGAAACATCATGCCGGTCTGTCCGGCAATGGGAATGGGAATTAAGCCGGGGTTGTGAGCGCGACGGCGAACGCGGCCGGGGCTGGCGCCAGATCGCGAGGTTGGTGAGATCGCCGCCTTAGAGGGCGAGAGCGCGGCCCAGCTCGTCCCACGACGCCGGATCCATCTGCCCAGGTATGATGCCGAGATCGAGGCAGATATCGACGAGGACAGCGCCGATCGAGCGGCGTCGGACCTGATTTGCGATTTGCTCGGCGGCGGGCGGGAGGCGCGGATCGTGGGCCGGCGATGGGGCGGCCGGTTTGGCGGCGCGCGGCTTGCGCCGGGAGGGCTGGCGGATGCGCAGAGGCTGGATGCGCGGCCGTGGGAATCGCGCTTTCGGAGCCTTTCTTCGAGCGCGACGGCGCGGAGCAGGCCGCGCCTGGGAGGCGTTTGCGTCGAGAGGGTGCCGAACGAGGCAATCCGAACCTCGCCGGCACTGGAACAGCGTGTAGTCATTGATTAAGTAGCGACAGCGCAACAGGCGGTAGGCCCGCAATGGGGAGTATCACGATCCACGATCTCGGTGAGCCCCCGAAAGGCGCGCTTACGCGTGCAAGACAGCAAAGCGATGCGGCCCTCCCCCTCGCCAGCAGTCGAATTTGGATGAGCTGCCAGCCTGGCCGGTGTATTCATTTCGCCAATCAGTGAGGCTGAACTGCGCTACGAACTTCCGTTGATTCCGAGGGCTGCCGCGGCCCGCAACTCCTCGACCAGGCAAACGGTATGCTTACCGAGGAGTCCGCGGGCCGGCGGTCGCTATGCGCAATGTCACAGATTTCGAAGATTGCGATGTCAAGGTCATTGATCCCTGGAGCGGCTATTATGGCCAAGATCGCTAGCCTCGTCGGTAAATCACTCGGACAAGAACCGTCGAAACTGTGCCGGTGGCCCTTAACTGCCGAATTCCCTCTGCGAGTGGCGCATGAATCTGAACCGCACTGATTTCATCGATGCCCTACACTACCGCTTGTTCTCGTGGTTTGAGCGTGACCCAGCGCGCCGCCGCGGCTGGCAGGCACCGGCAGAAGGTGCCATTGGCATCGCAACGGACATCGGATCAGAGCGAGAGGAAAATCAAGATCGCGCCGCCATAGCGAGTTTTTCGAGCCCTGATGGTGCAGCATACCTGCTGGCAATAGTGTGCGACGGCATGGGAGGCATGGCACAGGGAGGCGAGTGTGCATCGTTAGCCATAAGCGCGTTCATCGTCGGATTCTTGAAGATCCAAACGGCGGCACTCGATGACCGACTTCGCCAAGCGGCGGAACACGCAAACGCTTCGGTACATCGACGTTTTGGAGGCAAAGGGGGATCGACACTTTCCGCTCTTTGCTTCACCGGTGCTGGGCGCTTCGGGGTGAACGTCGGTGACACCAGAATTTATTGCCGGTTAGGAGATGGACTCCGCCTACTAACGACAGACGATACGCTTGCGGCGCATCGGCCAAGCGGCCAGGGTGATCCGAACTCCCGATCGCTTCTTCAGTACATCGGCATCGGGCCTGACCTCCTCGCACATGTCATCGAAATTCCTTCCGAATGCGAAGTAGTGCTTATCGCAAGTGACGGTGCACATTCGATGCCGGCAGACGCGCTGCAGTCGCTTGCAATGCACGCCCATTCCGCTTCCGAGTTAACGAGGCGTGTGGTCCAGACGGCGCAGTGGATGGGAAGTCGAGACAACGGGACCGCTGTCTGCCTGGAAATGACGGGGACGGCCAAATTACCGCAGGTCGAGCGAGCCGTGTGGCTATTAGATCCGGGTGGTGAGTTACACATCTTAAATCCTACGGATGGGCGCCTTGGGGCCGGACCCGACCGGGCGCAAGAGAGTGACCTCTCGCAGAGCCCGATCCCGCCGGGCGCTCAGGAGGCCCGCCCTCCCTCAAAGGGAAATCGCACTCGCAAAAGGCCCGAGAGAAAATCGGACGATGGACCTGGCCGGCCAACGGTACAGGTCGAGATAACCGAAATTTTGGAGCCGCCAAGCGAGGGAGAATCCTGAGTGCCATTCCCTCTGCCGCCGAGATACACGCCGAAGACGTCGATCGGGGCGGGAGGAATGGGTGTTGTTCAGCTGTATCGTGACCAAGCCCTTGATCGCGATGTAGCCGTGAAGTTCACCAGGCGGCTCGACGACATCAATCGCGTCTACGACGAGTTGCGAGCACTCCAGCAGCTGCGGTCTAACCACGTTGTGCAGCTCTATGATGTGATCCACAAATCTGCTGCGAGTTTTGAGATTGCGCTCGTACAGGAGTATTTGCCGGGACCCGATCTGGAGGACGTAGGTCCGCTTGAGGGATCGTGCCTCCTTTTGACTCTATGGCAGATCGCTTCGGGGTTAGCTGATGTACACGCGGCAGGCCTCATACACCGCGACGTCAAACCGAGCAATATCAGGTATGGTTCCGATAGGTATCTAAAGCTTTTTGATTTTGGCCTGACAAGACCGACCGGAACACGTGCGAGGACGGTGGGGTTCGTCGGAACCGATGTATACGCGGCACCTGAGTTGTACACGGTTGGACCCGTCACCTTCGACCGGAAGATAGATGTATACGCGTTTGGCGCGACAGCTTGGCATTTGGCTGTTGGGGAACACCCAGATTGCCTGGTGCAGCGACCGCCTGTGTTCGATGCCCCCGAAATCGACTTCAGCGTTGCGGCGCCGACCATCCCCGCTCCAATCGGATGGCTCTTTCAGCGTTGCCTTCAGACCGACCCCTCCAGACGCCCTGAAGCCGCCGAGTTACGCGATGCCGTAGCCAAGCATCTGCTCCGCGACCGCCATCGTGCCTTGGCAGTGATGAGAGGACAGGAGCATCGCCTTGACGCGAGCCATCGCGCAATTCGGATTAAGGTGTCGGCCGGAGACGCGATTGATGTCCGCTACAACGGACTAGAATTCAGCGTCAGCGCCGTCAGTGGAACCGTCTATATCAACAACATGGCTGCCCGCATCGGTCAGGCTCTACCGGGGTGTTGTGTCATTGCGCTCGGTACGATAGATCGGCCAAGTGATCGGGTCTACGTAACTTTCGACGTTTCGCAACCAGAGATCACTATATGACGGATATCGGGGGACGATATCACATCGTCGGCAAGGTCGGCGAAGGCGGCATGCAAGAAGTGTTTCGTGCACAGGATGTGCTGCTCGGGAAGGACGTCGCGCTTAAGCGGGCAAAGAACGGCACGGCGGAGCGGCGCTTTAAGCGCTCTGCTGTGCTGAGCGCCCGGGTCAACCATCCGAACGTCGCCAAGACACTCGATTACGTAGAGGCATTGGAACAAGCCTATCTCATCGAAGAATTCATCGATGGTTGTGACCTGTCCCAGCTTCTCGAGGACAAACTCGAAATAGTAGACCCAATTTTGGCAACGAAGCTCTTTCACGATGTTGTTCGAGGAGTTGCAGCCTCGCACGGCCAGGGAGTGCTTCATCGTGATTTGAAGCCGTCGAACATCATGCTCTTGGGCGGCCTACGCATTAAATGCGCCAAGGTCACCGACTTTGGAATTGCGAAAATGACCGAGGACGAGTTTGTCGGAGCAGCGGAGGGAGGCCAAGCCACGATCACAACATCAAAGACGGTTGTCGGCGCGCTTCCTTACATGGCACCGGAAGCGATTGAGACCCCTAGAGACGTAACGCTGGCAGCAGACATTTGGTCCCTAGGCGCGATGGGTTACGAGCTCTTGTTTGGCAGGAAGCCTTTCGGCTCCGGTCTCATTGCGGTTAAGAATATCACGGCGGGGCAGCCCCCTGATTATCGGGTCCCGGGTGGTGGAAAGCAGTTCGAACCGGCCTTCAAACAACTGCTGGAGCTCATCGCAGGCTGTCTTCAGCACGACAGGGCTCGGAGGCCGAGTGCGAATGACCTGACCCGGGCATGTGCCGATCTATGCTATTCTACTGACCCAAGATTCGTGGGAACGGTTAGCGACATTCGGTACCGGTCGTGGGGCTTTATTCAACAGGACAGCGGGCCCCAAGTGTTCTTTCACTTGGATAGTGTCTACGGCCCACGACCAAAAGTGGGCGATCGGGTACTCTTCTCGATGTATCCGGGTGGGGGGGCCGAGCGAGCCTTTCCTGTCATCAAGCTGCGATCATGACTGCTGGAGGAGCTCTTCGAAGAGCGCATCCGCTGCCATTCGGACGTCGCGCGCCAGCAGTGATGCGAATTCCACCTGCGCCCATCGACTGATTGCCAGCTCGTCGACCGGCAACCTGGCGACGAAACGCGCGACACGAGAACTGGTCTCCTCTTCGCGGAAGAGTGGGGTCAGAAAGCTGGTGTCGAAATAGTGCATCAATAGCGCTCGTCATCGCGCATCTGACGCACCAGTGCCGCGCTGTCTTTATGTCATCGCGATGCGCGCGCACGAAAGGCGGCAAGCTTTTCTAATGGCAATGGTTTCTTTGGAGGGAATGCCGGCCGAATATGCGCCACTGCTTTCCCGTGTCTGGTGATGACGACTTCTTCACCCAGTTCCACCTTGTCCAGCAGCTCGCTCAGACGCGCCTTGGCCTGAGCCAGATTGACGGTCAACATGGCAAGCCGTATAACAACAAAATTAGTCATAGGATAACATGGCGCTACCTCAGGTGCCAAGCTCATGTCCAGAGGGGCTATGGCGTAGCACTATCGTGCTCGGCCGCTCCGACGGAGCGACCGGCGCTGTGCGAAGGTATCCTGCAAGTCCCAGATGCGCATCACCCACGGCACGAACCACGGGTTACCGCCGTAGCCCGGCACGGTCGGGAACGGCCGGTCGGCGAATACCGTCGCCGCATCGCCAACGCCCAAGATCCGTCGCGCCGCCTTGATGCCGAGATACGTCCCCATCGGCACCCCGGCGAAGCAATAGCCGAGAGCGTAGGTCACGCCGTCATGCGTCCCGAAATGTGGCCATAGGTCGAAAGTGCCGGCACAGCGGCCCGTCCACGCACGGGCAAGCGACACGCCCGCCAAGTCCGGGAACAGCCGGTCCAGCCGTGGTTGCAACTCGCCGGCCATGACCAGCGGATCGGTCTCGCCGTTGCCGGTGCGGCCGCCGAACAGGATCCGATCGCCGTCCGGCGAGCGACGGATGAAGTCGATGTTGTGGTTGTCGTCGAGGCAGGTGCGCCCGGTCGGCAGCACGCGGTCGAGCAAGGCGGGGGGCAGGGACTCGGTCGCGACCATGAAGGCGTCGAACGGGATCACCCGGCGGGCGAGCCAGGGCGTTGCCGGGCCGGTGTAGCCGTTGGTGGCGACCAGCACGTCGCGCGCATGCAGCGTGCCGCGGCCGGTGGTCACGACGAAACCCGCGCCGTCCCGAGCGATGCGTGTGACCGGGGTTAAGGTGTGCATTTCGGCGCCGGCGGCCCGTGCGCGATCCAACAGCCCCTGGTGATAGAGACCCGGATGGATCGAGCCCAGATCCGGCACGACGGCGCCGCCGTAATAGACGTCCGAACCGATCTCGGTGTGTTGTCGCGAGCGCGGCACCATCTCGAATTCCTGGCCGAGATGGCGGCGGCGGAGTTCGAGCTCATCGGCGATGGTCTCGTACTGCGCGGGCGACACTGCCATGATGAATCGGCCGCTGATGCGCAAATGGCAGTCGATGGCTTCATTGCGCACGGTTTCGAAAACGCTGTCGAACGCCGCCTGAAGCTCACGATAAACGGGGACGGCAAAATCCAGTCCGCGCTTGCGCAACAGTTGGCCAAACGGGTGCTTGAAGGTACGACCGACATAGCCGGCATTGCGCGACGATGCGCCGATGCCGAGCGCATCGCGTTCCAGCACCACCACGTGACGGCCGCCGCGCGCCAAATGCAACGCCGCGGAGAGGCCGGTGATGCCGGAGCCAACGACCGCCACATCGACTCGCGCCGGCAGCGGCGGCGGCTGCGGGGCGGGGCGCGGTGCGGCGTCCCACCAATGGGGCGCGATCTTAAAGTCAGGGGCGAGGCGCGGGGCTGGCGGGCGCATCAGGCGACTGGCCCGGCTTGCCGGCGGTCGAGCGCTAGCCATCGGAACAGCTCCTCAGTGCGTGCTCTCAGCAGAGCGGCGTCGTCGCGGCGCGTCCAGTCGTACACGCCGCGCCGCGTGGGCGAGGCCGAGGGGGCACGTACCAGCTCGGCGAGCTGCGGCGGCGGGTCCGGCGCCGTGTCCAGGTGCGGCTGCAGCGATTGGGCGAACTGGACCATCGTCTCGATGCCGCCCAGATCGGCGGACTCAAGCGGGCCGGTGATGCCGAGCCGGCGTCCGATCGTGTTGCGCACCACTGTGTCGATTGCCTCGGCCGAGGCAGCGCCGCTGGCCCAAAGCGACCAAGCCTCTCGCAGCATGGCGAACTGGATGCGGTTGCCGATGAAACCGGGGATCTCCCGGTCGATCACGACTGGTTCTTTGCCGATGCCGCGGAGCTGGGCACAGGTCCACGCCAGCACCCCGGGGTCGCAGAGCGGGCCGCCGCAGACCTCGACCAGCGGAATGAGCTGGGGCGGGTACCAGAAATGCGTGGCGATCACGCGCTGGCGGCGGGCCACGTGTTCGATGAGCGCGCTTGGCGGCTGACCGCTGGAAGAGGCCAGCACGACGGAAGGCTGGCACAGCGCGTCCAGGTCGCCGAACAGAGCGCGCTTGAGGGCGAGGTCTTCGGTGACGGCTTCGATCACCAGATCGGCTCGAGCGGCATCGGCCAGCGAGGTGGAAACAGCGATGCGCTCGAGCGCCGAGGCGGCGGCTTCTTCTGTCAGGATCCCGTGGCCGGTGAAATCGTCCAGGCTGGAGCGGATGCGATCGCGGGCCCGGCCCAGACTTTCGGCACTGCGCCCGATCAGCAGGACATGCTTCCTCGCGACCGCAAACACCTGCGCGATGCCGTGGCCCATGACGCCGTTGCCGATCACGGCGACGGTGGTGAGAGCCGGGCGGTCGGCGGTATCTGTCGGGCGTTCGCTCATCGGGCGCTCCCGTGCCGCGGTCGTTGGCATGGTAGCGGAGTGGATGGAAACAGTGTAGCCGAACCGCGCTCATGCTATCAGGGGAAGGTCGGAAGGAGATTCATGCTGACGCTGTATTTTGCGCCGGGCTCGAGTTCGATGGCGCCGCATATCGCGTTGCACGAGATCGGTGCGCCGTTCGAGAGCCGACCGATTTCGTTCAAGCGACAAGAGACTCGCACGCCGGAGTTTCTTGCGGTCAATCCGGAGGGCAAGGTGCCGACCTTGCTGATCGACGGCCGCGCGCTGACCGAAGTGGCGGCGATCCTGTTCTATCTCGCCGGGCGCTTTCCGGAGGCCGATCTGTTGCCGGTGGGCGATATCGAAGCGGAAGCCCAGGCGATCTCGTGGATGTCGTTCATCGCCTCGACTATCCATCCCGCGCGTCGGCAAGGGATCGAGCGCTCGCGCGAGGTGTTCGCCATCGCCGAGCGACGACTGGGGGAGCGGGACTGGGCGCTGGGACGTTACTCGATCGCAGACATTCATCTGTTCCGGCTGTACTGGCGTTTCGTAAACTCCGTACACCCTGCGCCTGATGCGTTTCCCAATCTCTCGCGCCACTACGAACGAATGATGGCCCGCCCGGCGGTGCGACGCACCTGCGAAATCGAACAGGCGATCGGCTACGAGTTGCCGGCATAGCACCCGCGACGTCAGCGGCTTGCCGCGGTCGCGCTCCCGCCGTATCGAGGCGCAGAACCAGGAGACACGCATGAAACTCATGAGCTTCCGCCGCCCCGACGGCTCGCCAAGCTGGGGCATCGCCAAGAATGAGGGCGTGGTCGATCTCGGCAATCTCACCCCGGGCCTGAAGCACGCGCTCTGGGCGATTGAATCACTCGCCGAGCAGGCCACGCGTCACGCCGATTATCCGTTGGGCGATGTGCATTTCCTGCCGCCGATCCCCGACCCCGACAAGATTCTCTGTGTCGGGCTGAATTACCTGTCGCACATCAAGGAAGGCGGGCGCGAACCGCCGCCGAAGCCGATCATCTTCGCCCGATTCGCGAACAGCCAGGTCGGACACAACGAGACGTTGATCCGACCAAAGGTCTCGGAGACCTACGACTACGAGGGCGAACTTGCGGTGATCATCGGCCGAAGCTGCCGGCACGTGTCGAAGGATCGCACAGCCGATGTGATCGCCGGCTATGCCTGCTACAACGAAGGCTCAGTGCGTGAATGGCAACGACATTCAGGCCAGTTCACGCCGGGCAAGAATTTCTATCATTCCGGTGCCTTCGGCCCGTGGATCGTTACGCCGGAGGAGGCAGGCGACATCACCAAGGCCACGTTGCTGACGCGCCTGAATGGCGAGGAGGTGCAGCGGGCGACAATCGATGACCTCTGCTTCGATATTCCGACGCTGATCGAGTACATATCCACGTTCACCCGGCTTGAGCCGGGGGATGTGATTGTGACGGGGACAACGGGCGGCGTTGGCGCGTATCGCACACCGCCGCTTTGGATGAAGCATGGCGATACGGTCGAGGTGGAGATCAGTGGGATTGGTATTCTGCGCAACACGGTAGCGCAGGAGGAGTAGTGCGCGGTCCACCTCTCCCGCAAGCGGGAGAGGTGGACGTAGGAGGAAGACATGTCGGACATTCCAACCCGCGTGCAGATCAATGAAGAAGGCCCGCGCGAAGGGTTCCAATTCGAGAAGGGCCCGATCCCGACCGCACGCAAGATCGAGCTGATCGACGCGTTGAGCGGAACCGGGATCAACCACATCCAGGTCGCCTCATTCGTCAACCCGAACCGCGTGCCCGGCTGGGCCGATGCCGACGCGGTCGTCGCCGGGTTCAAGCGCAAGCCCGGCGTCGAATATACCGCATTGTGGTTGAATGTGAAAGGGTTACAGCGTGCGCTGGCGACAGGGCGGCTCGACTTCAAGGGTTCGTTCTCGCTTACAGCGTCGGAGACCTTCCTCCAGCGCAATCAGCAGCGCTCGATGGAAGACAACATCCGCGTGGCGCACGAGACGATCGAGCTATACAAGCAGCACAGCATACCGCTCGACCGTGTCGGCATCATGGCGGCGTTCGGCTGCAATTTCGAAGGCGAGGTCCCGCACCAGCGGGTGCTCGACATGGTGCAGCAGATGCTCGATATCTGCGCCGAGCACGAGGTGACGCCAAAAGTATTCTCACTCGCCGACACCATGGCCTGGGCAACGCCCAAGTCGATCAAGGAACTGATCGGCAAGGTGCGCGACCGCTGCCCGGAACTGACGCTGTCGCTGCATTTGCACGACACGCGCGGCATGGGGATCGCCAACGCCTATGCCGGGCTTCAGATGGGGGTGGCGATCTACAACTCCACCGTGGCCGGCCTCGGCGGCTGCCCGTTCGCGGCGCACAAGGGCGCGGCGGGCAATGTCTGCACCGAGGACCTCGTGTTCATGCTGGACGAGATGGGGATCGAGACCGGCATCGACCTCGACAGGCTGATCGAGGTGGCGCAGCTTGCCGAGTACATCGTTGGTCATCCGTTGCCGGGCTCGGTGAAGATGGGCGGCAGCCTGAAAGCGCTGCGGGCGAAGTTGAACTAAAGGGAGGGTCTGATGGGTCTCACTCAGGCACTGGGCCAGTTCGTTGCCGACCTGTCACCGAACCGCATCCCGGAAGCAGCGATGCGCGTCGCACAGCTCGGGTTCATCGACTGTGTCGGCACAATGATTGCCGGCCGCAACGAGGAAGCGGTCCGCATTATGAAGAGCGTGCTGGCGCCGCCGCCCGGTCCGTCGTCGCTGACATTCGGTGCCGAACGCGGACCGGCGCCCGAGGCTGCCTGGATCAACGGCACCGCGGCGCACGCGCTCGACTACGACGATGTTGGCTTGCGCGGCCATCCCAGCACCGTGCTGGTACCGGCGATCCTGGCCGAAGCCGAGGCGCTCGGTGCATCGGGCGCCGATATGCTCACGGCCTATGTCGCCGGGTACGAGACGTGGGCGGAGTTGTTCCGCCGCGATTCCGGACTGTTGCACAAGAAGGGCTGGCACCCGACCGGGCTTTACGGCGCCGTGGGCGCTGCGGCGGCCTGCGCCAAGCTGCGTCGGCTGGACGCCAAGCGGGCGGCGATGGCGATCGCCCTAGGTGCATCGCAGAGCGGTGGCCTGATGGCGAATTTCGGCACCATGACCAAGCCGTTCCACGCGGGTCGCGCGGCCCATGCTGGGATCATGGCGGCGCGGCTGGCGGAGGCCGGGTTCACCGCCAGCACCGACGCGCTGGAACATCCGCAGGGCTTCCTGCACGCGATCTCCCCGGACGGAACCGAGGACCGCGCCAGCTCGCCCGAGGTCGGCGAGCGCTGGGCGCTGCTGACGGAAGGGCTCGGGATCAAGAAATATCCCACCTGCTACTGCACGCATCGGGCGATCGACTGCGCGCTCGATCTGATCGCCGCGCATCCGGTGAAACCGGATCAGGTGAAGCAGGTGAATGTCGGCATCAGCGACTATTTCGCGACCGTGCTGCGCAACCACGCGCCGGAGACCGGGCTTGCCGGCAAGTTCAGCATCGAGTTCGCAATGGCAAGCGCGATCATCGCCAAGCGCGTCGGCCTACGCGAACTCACCGACGAGTTCGTGCAACGCCCCGACGTCCAAGCTCTTATGCGCCGGGTCGTTACCACGACGACGAACGAGTACGATCCCGATCTGCCAGGCGCGGCGCCCGCGGACACGGTAAGCGTCGAGCTGGCGTCGGGCGAAGTGCTCGAGGGCGCACCGGTCGCCCGCGCCACCGGCCACGCCTCGCGTCCGCTGTCTGAAGCGCAGATTTACGACAAGTTCGCCGACTGCCTGGACGCCGGCCGCTCCGACATCCCGACCGAGACGCTGTTCGCGCGCCTGAAAGCGCTTGGCGGGATCGAGGCCAGGGCGTTGGCGGCCTGAGGTTCGGGGCCCACCGCAGAGGGGGCGGCGCCTCTTCGGATTTTGATGCGCCGCTCGATTACATCGGTGACGTGCCGCCCATCAGGTCGGTCGCTTTCCGATCCAAACTCTCCACGAGCGCCATCGGACCACGTGCCAGCAGCGCGAGAAAGTCAGACCGCAGCACCGCGACCTGGCTGATCGAGCCGTCGAGCAGCACGTCCGTCGCCTTCCAGCCGCTGCCGGCGGGCCGCATGACGTAGTCGATCACGCTCGAGCCGCCGGCTGGCTTGAGAATCTCCGTGTGCACCACCTCCGATTGGCCCACGCTGCGCAGCCCAGGAAGCACCTCCAGCTTCTGCCCGGAATAGCTGTCGAAATTGGAGACCCAGGTCGCCACCGTATAGTGCCGGAACGCGGTCAGCAGCGCCGATTGCTGCGACGGCTGGATGGCCGCCCAGGCGAACCCGACCGCTTCCTGCAGGATCTGCGGCACGTTCAGCGCCTGCTCCAGCGCCGGAGCGAGCGTGTCGAAACGCTGGGTGAAGGGCGTAGTACGCCCGGCCTTCATGACGACCAGCAGTGCGCGGTAGAATTGTTGGATCGGCGCGATGACCGCGTTCGTGTCCTGTGCGAGCGCTCCGCCCACCCACGGCGTCGCCACGGCACCAGCGAGCTGCACCAGGCTGCGACGCCCGAGACGAAATGCAGGCATGTGCCTCCCCACACAATCACGGCGAGCATACCGTCCGCCCGAACTCAAGGCCAAGAGGGAGCCGGCCTCTGCCCACATCTTCCAGGAGAGGCCGCGAGTGGACCGATGGTCCGACGGGCGCAGCCTCCTACCCTTGCGCGGCGCCGCAGCATGGCCTGAGGTTCCCTTGCCTGGTTCGCTATAAAGCAAGCGGGGAGAAGATGACGCATCGGATCGGTATCGCCGGGATCACCGGCCGAATGGGACTCCTGCTGGTCGATGAGGTGCGGGGCGCCGGAGCCGTGCTGGCGGGCGGCATCGGTCGGCCGAACTCAGACAAGCCTCTGCCGGCCGGCGCCGAGCGGTTCGCGGATATCGCGGCGCTTGCCGCGGCGGCGGATGTTGTCCTCGATTTCACCCTCGCCGCCACCGCCCGGCCGCACGCCATAGCCCTGGCGCGTGCTGGCACCGCGTGGGTCCTTGGCACGTCCGGTCTGTCGGCGGCAGACGAGGCCGCGGTGGCCGAAGCGGCACGCAGCATTCCGGTTGTCCAAGCCGCCAATTTCTCCGAGGGAATGACCCTCGTGCTGGCGCTGGCGGAGCGGCTGAGCGCCGCCCTGCCGGCTGATAAATACGACGCCGAGATCGTCGAGATGCACCATCGGCACAAAATCGACGCGCCCTCCGGCGCCGCGATCGCCATCGGGCGCGCGGTCGCCAAAGGGCGTGGCGTGGCGCTGGACGAGGTGATGGAGAGCGGCCGGGACGGCCATACCGGCGCGCGAAAGCCGGGGGCAATCGGGTTTGCCGCACTGCGCGGGGGGCAGGTAGTCGGAGAGCACACGCTGATCTTCGCCGCCGCCACAGAGCACATCGCGCTGACCCACCGCGCCTTCGACCGCCGTAGCTTCGCTGTCGGCGCAGTTCACGCTGCCCTGTGGGTCGCCGGCCGGCCACCGGGGCTCTACTCGATGGCGGACGTGCTCGGGATTGGAGAACGAGCGGGCGCCGAACCGGCTTGATTTGCCGGGGGCTTTCCGCCATTGACCCCGGCGCCCGGCATCCCGCCGGTGCCGGCGGCCGGCGTCCCCGCGCCTTGTCCTGCCGCGACAAGAGGAGAACTCCATGCGCGACAAGGGCGAGTTCCTGTTCACCTCGGAATCCGTCTCGGAGGGACACCCCGACAAGGTCGCCGACCAACTCAGCGACACGGTGCTGGATGCCTATTTGAGGGCCGACCCCTACTCGCGTGTGGCGTGTGAGGCGCTGGTCACGACCAACCGCGTGATACTGGCGGGCGAGACACGCGGCCCCGACAAGATCACACCCGATGTGCTGATCGAACACTGCCGCGAGGCGATCAGGGATATCGGCTACGACCAGTCGGGATTCAGTTGGCGTCACGCGTCGATCGACGTTTTTTTACATGCGCAGTCTGCCGACATCGCCCAGGGAGTCGATGCCGCTGGCAACAAGGACGAAGGCGCCGGCGACCAGGGCATGATGTTCGGCTATGCCTGCCGCGAGACCGACGCACTGATGCCGGCGCCGCTCTATTACGCGCATCTGATCCTGCGCCGGATAAAAGAGCTGCGCCACGCCCAGGATCGGTCGGTCGCCGGTCTGCTACCCGACGCCAAGAGCCAGATCACGCTGCGCTATGTGGATGGCCGCCCGGTGCAGGCCGCGAGCGTAGTCGTTTCCACCCAGCATGAAGAGGAGCTCGATCAGAACGACGTCAAGCGGCTGGTCTGGCCGATCGTGGAAAGCACCCTGCCGCGCGGCTGGATGCCGCCGGAGAGGGAGTTCTACATCAACCCAACTGGCAAGTTCGTCACCGGCGGCCCGGACGGAGATTGCGGCCTGACCGGGCGCAAAATCATCGTCGATACCTATGGCGGCGCTGCGCCGCATGGCGGCGGGGCGTTCAGCGGCAAGGACCCAACCAAGGTGGATCGCTCGGCCGCCTATGCCTGCCGTTACTTGGCGAAGAACGTGGTAGCGGCTGGTCTTGCGGATCGCTGCACGCTGCAGGTCAGCTACGCGATCGGGGTATCGCGCCCGCTGTCGCTCTATGTCGATCTGCAGGGCACCGGGAAGGATATAGACGAGGCGAAACTGGAGCGGGTGCTGCGGGAACTGGTCGATCTCTCGCCGCGCGGCATCCGGGAGCACCTGCAATTGAACCGGCCGGTTTACGCGGTGACGTCGGCCTATGGGCATTTCGGGCGTGCGCCGGATGCGAAGATGGGCACCTTCACATGGGAGAAGACCGATCTCGTCTCCGAGCTGCGGGCTTGGTTCGGACGGTAGTGCAGAGGGTAAAAAAGAGACCGGCCGGCCGACAGGTCCTAAAACCATGATAGCGTCGGCGGATTGGGGTCGCGAGGATGGCTGCGCAGAGCCGACAGGGGGTTTACGAGTTAGGCGAGTGCGAGGTCGACCTCGCGCGGCGTGAACTTCGGGTAGGCCGAGTTTCTGTGCCTGTTGGAGGTCGCGCGTTTGCAATCATCGAGGCGCTTGTCCAGTCGACCGGCGGGCTCGTCACGAAAAGCGATTTGATGGAACGCGTCTGGCCGGGCGCGATCGTCGAGGAAAACACGCTTCAGGTTCACATCTCTGCGGTTCGCAAGGCGCTGGGCTCGCAACGGGGATTGCTGAAGACGGAGTCGGGCCGAGGCTACCGGTTGCTCGGCACTTGGGCTGTCCGACAGAACGGCACGTCGACGGGCCCGGTTAGACCCGAACCGGCGCTGCCTTTACCCGACCAACCATTGCGGACGAACTTCCCGGCGACCGCGCCGGAGCTGCTCGGCCGAGTCGGCGCCGCGCAGCATCTTCATGACCTTCTCTCAGCCTATCGGGCGGTCACGTTGACCGGACCCGGGGGGATCGGGAAGACCGCGCTGGCACTGGAGTCTGCTGGTACTTTGTTCCCGAGTTTTCAGGGTGACGGTTGGTTCGTGGAGCTGGCTTCGTTGCGCGACCCCGCGCTGGTGCCCTCCGCTGTCGCGGGTGTGGTTGGACTCAATCTGAGCGGGAATCAGATCTCCGCCGAGTCGGTCGCTCGCGCCATTGGGGAGCGAAAGCTCCTCCTCGTTCTCGACAATTGCGAGCATGTCATCGACGCGGCAGCCGGGTTGACCGAAACAATCATGCGCCTTTGTCCGCACACCACGGTTCTGGCAACCAGTCGTGAGGTCTTGCGGATCGAGGGCGAGTACGTCTATCGCGTTCCACCGCTCAGCGTACCACCGCATCACCAGGGTGAACCTAGTCAGGTCCTGGGACACAGCGCGGTGGAGCTTTTCATTGCCAGGACGCGGGCGTTGGACTCGGACTTCTCACCCCGCGGAGAGGACCTTTCCGCGATCGCTGCGATCTGTCGGCATCTCGACGGCATCCCGCTTGCGATCGAGCTCGCCGCGGCCCGCGCTGCGATGCTGGGGACTCTACAGGTCGCGTCGCGTCTGGATGATCTTTTCGCGCTGCTGACCAGCGGACGCCGAACGGCGCTGCCAAGGCAGCAAACGCTCCGGGCAACCCTCGACTGGAGCTATGGCTTGCTGCCCGAGGTGGAGGCAACAGTGCTGCGTCACCTTGCTGTGTTTGCCGGAGATTTCTCGCTCGAAGCCTCGATTGCCGTGGCGGGTGATCCAGCCGCGCCGCGCGTCGTCGACGATCTTGCCAATCTCGTCGCGAAATCGCTGATCGTCGCCGACCTTCGCAGCGGGCCCGCGCAATACCGGCTGTTGGACACGACCCGCCTGTACGCTCTGGAGAAGCTGCGGGAGAGTGGCGAATTCCGACAGGCCGCACGCCGTCATGCCGAATATTACCGAGACTTCTTCGCAAAGGCCGAAGCTGAGAGCGAGACGCGACCACAAGCCGAGTGGCTGGCCGCTTATGGTCGCCACATCGACAATGTGCGCGCCGGTCTCGACTGGGCATTTTCTTCAGACGGCGACCCGCAGATCGGCGTAGCGCTCACCGTTGCCGCTGTGCCGCTATGGACCCAACTGTCGCTGTTGGACGAATGCCGCGAGCGGGTCGAGCGGGCGCTGGCGAGCCTCGGCGGTGACGAGGCAGCGACAGCGCGCCCGCGCATGCAACTTTCCGCGGCGCTTGCTTGGTCGCTGATGTACGGCGTCGGCCGTGCACGAGAGGCTGGCCACGCGTGGGCGACCACACTGAAGCTCGCAGACAGGCTCGACGACAGGGACTACCGGCTACGCGCCCTCTGGGGGTCGTGCATCGATCAATTCAATAATGGGGAGTTTCGCAGTGCGCTGGAATTCGCCCGGCGTTTCGCCGGCCTGGTAGCAAATTCCACCGATGCGATCGACTTGATGATGGCCGATCGCATTCTCGCTACCGCGCTGCACTACCTTGGCGACCAGAAAAGGGCCCGCCATCATATCGACCGCGTGCTCGCGCAGCTTACGGCCTTGGAGAAGCAACCCCAGATCGTCCGCTTCCGGTTCGATCTGCGGGTTTCGACGCACTATTTCCAGGCCCGCATCCTGTGGCTGCAAGGATTTGCCGATCAGGCGCTACGTGTGGTCGAGCACAATATCGAGGAAGGGCACGCCATCGGGCATGCCTTGACTTTTTGCAGTGTGTTGGGTCAGGGCGCATGCCCGATCGCCTTCCTGGCAGGCGATCTCGACGCGGCCGCGCGCTACGGCGCTATGTTGCTCGACCATACCGAGCGTCATCCGGTGCGTTTGTGGCACCTGTGGGCGCGCTGCTTCAATGGCATGGTGATGGTCAAGCGTGGTGACATCGCCGGCGGGCTAAATGTTCTGCGCAGGGAACTCGAACGAGCCGGCGAGGCAAAGTTCTTGCCGCGCTTCCTGCTGCCGCTCGGCGAGCTGGCGGCATGCCTCGGCGAGAACGGCGAGGTCACGCAGGGTCTCGCAACCGTCAACGAGAACTCTGGCCCGCTGCAAAACACGCGATGAAGGCTGGTATCTGGCCGAGCTCCTACGTATCCAGGGCGAGCTGCTGCTTCGGCAAGCCGCGGATCGGTCCATTTCCGCGGCTGAGGACTGCTTTCACGAGGCGCTCGAGGTGGCTCGGGAGCAGGGAGCCCTGTTTTGGGAATTGCGCGGAGCTCTGAGTCTCGCCCGATTGAGGTCAACGCAGGGTCGCCAGGACGACGTAATGCAAATTCTGGCACCCGTGTACGACCGATTTACCGAGGGCTTCGAAACAGCCGATCTGTGCGCCGCGAGAACGATGCTCGAGGGGCTCAGGTAGGTACAGGCGCACCGGCGCGCGCCACGATTGGCGAAAATGCCGCCCCATCTGTCATGCCTGCGAAATGCAGGCACCCATCTAACCGTGCTTAACCGGCAGCGCGATTCCGGTGAGTGCCTCCCACACTCGGATGACGAAAGCATCGTCCTTGCCCCCATGCCCGAGCGCCGCGGCGGCCAGGAATAACTGGTGCGCCGCTGCCGCCAGCGGCGCAGGGAAGGACAGCGCGCGGGCCTGATCGAGCACGATGCCCAGGTCCTTGACGAATATGTTTACCGCGGACTGCGGCGTGTCGTCACCGGCCAGGATGTGCGGCACGCGGTTCTGCCACATCCACGAATTGCCGGCTGACGAGCAGATCACATCATACAGCGACGCCGGGTCGGCGCCGGCGCGGATGCCGAGCGCCAGTGCCTCTGCCGCGGTGGCGATGTGCACGCCGGCCAGCAACTGGTTGACCATCTTCACCGTGCTGCCGATGCCGGCCGCGTCGCCCAGCCGCCACACCTTGCCGGAGATCGCCTCCAGCACTGGGGCCGCTTTCTCGAACGCCGCCGCCGAACCCGAGGCCATCACCGTCATTGTACCGGCCTCCGCGCCCGCCTTGCCCCCCGAAACGGGGGCATCGAGCATCAGCAGGCCCATTTCGACCAGCCGCGTCTCCAGCCGGCGCGCCGCTGCCGGCGCAACGGTGCTGGAGCAGATCACCACAGCCCCACGCGGTAGCCTGGCTGCGCAGCCAGCGGGGCCGAACAGCACCTCGTCCTCCTGCTCCGCGTTGACCACCAGGATCAGCACGGCCTCCAGCCTCTCCGGCAGCGCTGCCGGGCTGGCGACCGCGGCACCTCCGGCGGCGACCAGCGCATCCCGCGCAGGGCCACGCAAGTCACAGCCGGTCACGTGATGCCCGTGCTTCGCCAGATTGACCGCGGCGCCGAAGCCCATGGTGCCGAGCCCGATCACGCCGACCCGCATGCCGCTTACCTCCCGTCCCGGAAGCGCTCGACCGCCGCGACCAGGGCGCGTCTGATCCCCGGCTCCAGCGCCGAGTGCCCGGCATCCGGCACGATGGACAGCCGCGCCGCTGGCCAGGCTGCTGCCAGTTCGAACGCGGTCGCCGGTGGGCAGATCATGTCGTAGCGGCCCTGCACGATCTCCGCCGGGATGTGGCCGATGCGGTGCATTCCCGGCAGCAGCCCCTCGGACGGTAGGAATAGGCCATTAGCGAAATAATGCGCCTCGATCCGCGCCAACCCGAGCGCGGTGCGGTCTTGCGCGAAGGAACTGACGGTGTCGGGGCTAGGCAACAGCGTGCTGCAGGTGCCCTCGTACACCGACCACGCGCGTGCCGCCGGCATGTGCACCGCGGGATCGGGATGCGTCAGCCGCCGCAGATAGCCACCGAGAATGTCGCCTCGCTCCGATTCCGGCACGAAACCGGCGAAAGTCGCATAGGCGTCGGGGAAGACGGCGCGCAGTCCATAGAGGAACCAGTTGACCTCGGGCTCGCGCCCGAGGAACACGCCGCGCAGCACGCACCCGGCGACCCGCAATGGATAGGCCTGCGCGTAGGCCAGTGCGAGCGTCGAGCCCCAGGAGCCGCCGAACAGGATCAGCCGCTCGATCCCAAGGTGGCGCCGCAGTGTCTCGATATCCGAAACAAGATCGGCGGTGGTGTTGTGCGCCAGGCTACCGAGCGGGCGCGAGCGCCCGGCACCGCGCTGGTCGAAGATAATCACACGCCAGAAATCCGGGTCGAAGAAGCGGCGATGCACGGCGCCGGCCCCGGCGCCCGGGCCGCCATGCAGGAACAGGACGGGGCGACCGCGTGGGTTGCCGACCTGCTCCCAATACATCACGTGACCGCCGGTGAGCGGCAGATAGCCGGTCTCGAAAGGTCCGATCTCGGGAAACAGGTCGCCGCGCGGCATGATGGCGTGGATGGTATAGGCCGGGCGCGGCGCGCGAAACAGGGAACATGGCGATTGGAACGGACGTGGATCGGCCTCGGGTCGCTTGTCGGACTCGCCGCCGTGGGGATGGCGGCGCTGGCGGCGCATGGGCTCGATGCACTGGGGCCCGCACGCCTTCAGATGGTGCGGAACGCGGTGCAGATGCAGGGCTGGCACGCTCTGGCGCTGCTCGCATGCGGATTATGGAGCCGGCGCGGCGGCGGCGCGTTGGCGGACGCCGCGGGCATGGCCTTCGTGGCCGGCGTGGTGCTGTTCTGCGGCGCGGTTTATGCGCTGGCGATCATCGGTGCACCGGTGGGCGCGCTCGCGCCAATTGGTGGAGCATTGCTGATGATCGGGTGGGCGCTGCTCGGACTATCCGCGCTGCGGCCGCCACGGCCGTAAGGTGCTGGCGATCTGATGGTTCGGGGAACGACGCCCGCGGACGTCAAGCCGCCACCAGACCGACTGTATGGCCGCGGGCGCGGCCATAAGTTGCGGCCGCGCCAGCTTCGGCTGTTGCGGCAAGTGCTGCCGCGCATCGCCTTTCGCACCAAACATGCAGCCGAGCCGACGCATGCGTTCGCGCCGCCGGTTTCCGAACTCTGGCTGGAAGTGGGTTACGGCAGCGGCGAGCACGCGCTGGCCCAGATCGCCGCACGGCCCGATATTGGGCTGATCGCCTCCGAGGTGTTTGAGAACGGCATTTGCTCGCTGCTGTCTCGTCTGGTGCCTGAAGACGGTGAGTCGGAAGCGGAATTGCCGGGCAATCTAAGGCTGTGGACGGATGATGCGCGGATATTGCTGCGGATGCTGCCGGACAACTCGCTCGACCGGTTGTTTCTTTTGTTTCCTGATCCTTGGCCCAAGACTCGACACGCCAAACGGCGCTTCGTCCATCCGGCGTTGCTGCCGGTTCTGGCACGTGTCCTGAGACCCGGAGCCGAGTGGCGGGTGGCCACGGATGATCCCACCCACCAGGCCTGGGTCATAGACGTGATGGGCGCACAGGAGCTGTTCGCGACCGGATTGGCGACAACGAGCCGTCCCGACGATTGGCCGCCGACCCGCTACGAGGCAAAGGCGCTCGGCGCGGGCAGGCGACCGCTCTACTGGTCGTTCATTCGCCGATAGGGGCCACAACTCCAGGCCGCTGTGCACCCTATTCGTGCCAGAACGGTTTGCCGGCCTCGCGCAGCGCATCCGAGCGCGTGAGACCAATATCCTTGAGCATGTAGTCGTCGAGCTGTAACAGCAGGTTGCGCGAACGCCGCCTCCGCCACGCCGCGCGGACCTTGCCGAGCAGCCCCTGAACCGCCGCAGCTGGTGCCCGGCGCTGCGGCCGGATGGCATCGCGCTGTAGAATACGAAGAGATAGCGTCGTCATCGTCGAGTCCTTTCAGTCTGAACGACGCCGGAGATAAGCTCCCCCTCCTGACAACGTGTTGTCAGCAGTGATCGATCGGGTTTGATCAATGCGTCGTGCGGATCGGTTGTTCGACATTATCCAGGTGCTGCGGCTCGCTCGCACTCCGATAACTGCGGCCGCTATCGCCGCGGAGCTGGAAGTCGCACCGCGCACTGTGTATCGCGACATCGCGACCCTGCAGGCACGAAGCGTGCCGATCGAGGGCGCGGCCGGGCTCGGCTACGTCTTGCGCCGCGGATTCGAGCTGCCGCCGCTGATGTTCACCGAAGACGAAGTCGAGGCGGTCACCGTCGGCCTGCGGCTTTTGCGCCGGACGGGCGATCCTGGACTGGAAGCAGCGGCCCGCAGTGTATTGAACAAGCTCGCAGCGGTCATGCCGGATGCGCTGCGCGAACGGCTCGCGGCCGCGCCGTTCCACGTCGCCGCGGGTGGGGCGCCGGCACCCGGCGCGGTGTCGTTGTCGGACATCCGTGCAGCAATCCGCGCGGCGCGCAAGATGCGAATCGAGTACGTGGACGGCAAGGGCGCCACCAGCCGGCGCACGATCCGTCCGATCGCGGTCGAATATTACGCCCAGGCGACGCTGGTTTGCGCCTGGTGCGAGCTGCGCGACGACTATCGGCATTTCCGCGCCGATCGCATTGCCGGGGCGGAGCTGCTGGATGAGAGCTTCCGCGAGCAAGCCAAAGCGTTGCTCGCGGGATGGGAAGAGCTGACGCGCGCGGCGCCGCGCCAGCAAGGCCAAGCGGCCCCTGCCCGCTTGGACCCCTCGCCGGGAAACTCGTCCTCTGGCCCCCTCTAACCGACCAAATCGGATAGTCCAAGCCTTACCAGACCGACGGCTCGACCCGGGGCATCGGAAGCGAGGAAGAACTCGTCAAGCTGCGGCGGTGACACGTCCGTGCCGGCAAGCATGGCGTGCGCCTGCCCGCGATGGTGGATCTGATGGACGAAGAGATGGGAGAGGATGGCACCGACCGTCTCGCGATAGGCGATGCCGTCGTTGCGATCGATCGGCACGATGCGGTCGAGATCGGCCTCGGTCAGCGCGTCGCAGAACGCGACCAGCTCGCGGTCGATCGCGGCCTGAGCGGCGGCAAGATCGCTCGCGCGGGGGAAGGGAATCTTGTTTTCCTCGATCTTCCGCCCGTCCCCTTTCAGGTCGGCGAGGTAGTAGCGATCCACCAGCAGAATATGGTTCAGAGTCATCTGCAACGAGGGGAAGAAGCTGACGCGCGGCGCGGCGAACGCTTCGTCCGACAGCCGCGTGCAAGCCTCCAGCAGGCGCGCGTTCGACCAGGCATTGTTGCGCGCCATAGCGCGAAAATAGTCGATCAGGGAGTATTGCATGGTCGGCCTCCTGAACTTTACCTCTCCCCGTTTGCCAGAGAGGGCGTCGCGGCGCGTAGCATCCTCACCCGGTTCGCTTTGCGAACCGACCTATGCCGTAGGGCAGGAGAGGTGGAATTTGCGCTCCCGGCTAGCACGGCATGACCGACTACCGCCGCGACCACTATCGCGCCGCCGGCCAGCGTGCTCCACGACGGCACCTCGTTGAATGCCAGCCAGACCCAGAGCGCAGCGAGCGGCACCTCAAGCGTGTTCATCAGCGCCGACTCGGTCGCTGAAACCAGCCGCGTGCCCAGCGTCAGCAACAGCAATCCGAGGCCGAACTGAGTCACGCCGAACAGCGCCAGCTCCCACATCTCGCCCGGTGTCACTGACAGCGGTGCCGCGAACGGCCAGGCGAGCAGCGCGCACAGCAACGCCGAGGCGGAAGCTGCCGGCAGCATCGGCGTCTGCCGGTATTGGCGGATGATCACCATCATCGTCGCCATCAGCACGGTCATCCCCACGGCCAGCAGGTCGCCGGCGAGATGGCCCTGCATGCTCGCCCCGCCCATCATGACCATCACGCCGAGCAACGCCGCCGCGCTGGCCACCAGCGTCGCCGCGACCTCCCGCGTGCCGAACCACACACGGGCGATGGCGGCAGTGAGGAAAGGCGCGGTGGCGAATATGATCACCACCTCCGCCACCGAGGTCAGGCGGAACGCGTTGATGAACAGGATCGTCGCCAGTGCCGAGCAGGCTGTCGCCAGCAGCCCGGGCCACCCGATGGCACGGATGCCGCCGACCGCTCCCCTTCCCTCTTGCCAGAGGAAGCACGCCGCCACGAAGCCCGCGGCGAACAGCCCACGCCAGAACAGGATGGTCCACACGTCCAGCGGGATCAGCCGGGTGAAATACCCCGCCGTACTGTAGGCAGCCGCCGCAGCAGTGCAGAGCGCCAACCCAAGACGGCGATGATCCGCGCCGCCCATCCTATTCGCGCCAGAACGGTTTGTTGGCCTCGAGCTGCGCCTCGGCGCGGGTCACGCCGATATCCCTGAGCATGGAGTCGTCGAGCTGCGACAGCAGAATGCGGGACTGCCGCCGCCGCCAAACGACGCGGACCGTGCCCAGCAAAGCCGATAGCGCAGCGCGCCGCGGCCGGCGGGGCCGGTGGATTGCCTCCCGGTGGCGAAGAATGTCGATTCGCAGCGCCGTCATCGCGGGGTTCCTTCAGTCTGAACGACGACGAAGATAAGCTCCCCCTGCTGACAGCGTGCTGTCAGCAGTCATCGATCCGGTCAGATCAAAACGCGCGGAGTAATATAAGCTGGAGACGGATCAGCGTCTTCCCGGCCGGGCGGACCCTTGGATCAAGTCCAAGGCAGGCGGCGGCCCCCTCCCCCTGACCCCCTTCCGCAAGGAGAGAGGGACTAGGCAGCTCCTGTGGTTTGATGGCTTGGCGCCGGAGCCCCGCTGTCGCTTTTGGCATCGAGAACACTGCGCACGCGAGCGGCGAGAATTTCGCGACGAATTGGCTTTTCGATTAATTCAACTCCGGGGTCGAGCTGGCCCTGGTGCACGATTGCATCCTGCGAATAGCCCGTCATGAACAAAACTTTTATGCCCCGTTGGATTGCCGCGGCACGGATGGCAAGCTCGCGGCCGTTGAGCCCCGGCATAACCACATCGGTCAGCAAAAGGTCTATTGGCACGTTGGATTGGGCCAGTGCCTCAAGCGCTGTATTGGCGTCCACCGCCTCGATCACGCGATAGTTCAGCTCGCGCAGGGTATCGGCGACATAGGCGCGGACGTCGGTATCGTCCTCCGTCAGCAGGATCGTTTCTGTACGGCCGAGCGCGTCTGCCCGCGCGAAGCTGGAGCGTTCCTCCTCGGGTCGAGGAAGGTAGGTCGGCACAGGCGGGCCAGCCGCGACTGGCGCGGGATCGTCGTGGCGCGACCGGCTCTGTGTGTCGTCGGCAGCGAGACTTGGGAGATAGATCCGTACGGTCGTGCCGCAACCAGGTACGCTATCGATCTCAACATGGCCGTTCGACTGCTTGACGAACCCATAGACCATGCTCAGCCCAAGACCAGTGCCTTTGCCGACGGGTTTGGTCGTAAAGAATGGCTCGAAGGCTCGCGCAACGGTCTCTGGTGACATACCGGTACCAGCGTCGCTGACCGCGAGCATGGCATACCTCCCCGCGGGGAGGTCGCGCATCCGAGCGGAGGCATCGCCGAAAACGACACGGCCTGTTTCGATCTTCAACCGTCCACCCTCTGGCATCGCATCGCGAGCGTTGATCACCAGGTTGAGCAAGGCGGTCTCGAGTTGGTTGGAGTCGCAGAAGCAGGACGGCATGTTTTCGTCCAGGGAGAATTGGTACTGGATCATCTCACCTTGGGTGCGGCGGATCAGATCGGCCATGCCCATGATGAGCTCGTTCAAGTTGATCGCGTTTGGCCGTAAAGGTTGCTTCTGAGCATACGCCAGCAGACGATGGGTCAGGGTCGCGGCACGCGTTGCACCGCTCATCGCCGCCGACACGGCGCGGCGCACTCTGTCGCTGATGCTGCTGCCAAGAATGCGTTCAAGTATCTGCAGGTTCCCGATGATGATGGTAAGCAAATTGTTGAAGTCGTGTGCGATCCCGCCGGTGAGCTGGCCGACGGATTCCATCTTTTGCGATTGCCGCAGTTGGTCCTCGATCCGTTGGCGGGCCTGGGCGGCTTCCCTGTCGGCGGTCACGTTGCGGCCGATCACATAGATCAGCCCTTCCTCGGCCGTCATTGTCCAATAGATCCAGCGATAGGAGCCGTCCTTGTGACGGAATCGGTTCTCCATGCGCACCGTGCCGACGCCCTCGGCAAGGCGGCGGCGCCCCTCCGTCCCGATCGCGAAATCATCGGGATGACGAAGATCATTAACATGGATCGTCTTGATTTCCGCCTCGGTCCACCCGAGCGTCCGGGTCCAGGCGGGATTCACGCTGACGAAATAGCCCTCGAAATTGCCGACGCCGAGCAGGTCCTCCGATACTTGCCAGATGCGGTCGCGCTCGCGGGTGCGTTCCGCCAGGAGACGCGCGAAGCGCTGGCGTTCGCCCGTAGTCAGCATGAGCAGGGCGCCGAGCAAGCTCGTGCTCAGCACGCCAATCATGAGCAAGGCCAGGCTTTGCCAGCCCCGGTGTTGCACGAAGTAAAGCGGTGTCGGAGCGATGCGAATACGGTAGGTACGCCCGCCGAAGGTTATATCCTGGCCTCGCTGGGGGCCGCCGACGTTGCTCGGGAAACTCTCGAACAGCGGCATGTCGGCTTCCCGATCGAATAGCTGAATGCCGAGCTGGCCGTGCGCCGCACCAAGCATGGCGTCCATCAACGTCGCCATGCGCATGACTGTGAGCACAACTCCTGGCCCGTTAGGGCCTTGCGGGACGGCCCATATCAGGAGCAAGCCGGTCCGGTCGTCGGGCGCCTGGACGAGACGGATGGGAGCGCTGGCGCTCACGTGGCCGGTGGCGAAGGTACGGAGAATCGCAGCACGTCGAACGGGATTCGAAAGGAGGTCGAAGCCTAGTGCGGGCCGATTGCCGTTGAGCGGCTCGAGATAAGTTACCGGGTAATACTCGGCTCTATTGCCAGCGGGGCGGAGCGCTCCCGTCTCGCCCCGTTCACGGATGGCGAAGCCGGGCAGGTCCTGCTGTTGCGCCGCTTCGAAGGCATTGCGGTCTGCGGCCAGGACGCGCGGCGCCCATTCGATCGCCTGGATGGCCGGAAAGCGTGTGAGCAGCTTTTGCACGCGGACACTGAAGTCTTCGCGCGACAAGGGCGCCGGTCCGGCGAACGACGCTCCGACTTGCTCGAGGAAGGCTTCCTGCGCGTGGAGCTGCGCTTGGAGATTGTCGATGATCTGTTGCGACCACAGACGGAATTCGAGCAGCAACTCTTGGTTCTCCCAATTGCTGACCCGGGTGAAGATGGCGACGAACAGCGCAAAAAAGAGAATCATCGGCAGCGCGACGGGACGCGCACGGGCCTTCCAGGCATCGCGCGGCTCGCCGGCGAAAAGCATCACGAGCGGCAGGAACAGCAGCACGCCAAGCGTGTCGCCCATCCACCAGGTGAACCAGCTCGTGCCGAGGTCCGCCACATCGATCGCACCAAGCAGGCCCATGCCGGCGAGCGACAGAGTGGCGCTCGTCAGGGACACCACTGGCGCGCTGAGAAAGAAGCGTGCGACGTCGCGGCCGGTGTCCAGCGCTGTCGGGTAACTAACAAAGCGGCGGAGGGCCCAGCCGCCGACGGCCGCTTGCAGTGTCGATGCGCCGGCGATGACGAGTGCCACCGCGATCGCCGTCCTGTTCAATCCGTGATGGGCGGACCCAATCCAAATGTTGAGCAGGAATGATCCGAGAAACGTCCAGGGTAGCGTGATGCTGCCGCCAATGAACGCCGCCGCGACCGCGATCCCCGCCGGCGGGAAGATCGCTGTTGCGTAGCCCGGGGGCACTGCGAGGAGGAGGCCTAGTCGGCCGGCGATGACATAGGTGAAGGCCAGGGCGGCGCCGGCCAGAAGACGGCCGGCGAGCAATCTCGGACGCGATTTGTTACCTGGGCGTACCACTCGTTGGACTGCCCATCTCTGCGATCGTAGCAGCGTCGATCGGACACACTGGATCCACGATCCCCCATCAGACGGCCCGCATAGGCGTGGCGACCGCAGGTTAGCCCACGATCGAAGCCGCCCACAACGGAGACGTGCGTTCTCTAGGTACGTCGGGAGGCAATCCCCTTGAATAGCTCCGCCAATCCAGCCAGTTTGGCTTAAATGAAGAAGGCCGGCATCACCGAAGCCAAGAACAACCCGAGTGCCCTGATCGACGGGCGCAAGAGCGGCTCTCCAGTCCGCATCCTGCTCCGGGACGACCCGTTGCCCGTGACGTTGGCTGGCGAGGGCGAACTCGACGGCAGACTGTCGCGGCTCGCGCGAAACGGCATTGTCCGCCCGCGCCGCGTCGCCCCGTCCCGGGCGCACTTCAGCACTCAGCCGCTGCGTGCCGATGCCGGCGCGTCGGTGGTCGATGCACTCATCCATGAGCGCCGGGAAGAGCGGTGAAACCGGAATGCTTCGGCGATCGTGCCGCTTCTCCAGGATCGCAACCCATTCACGTAATCATGCCAGACGTCGCTCCTTTGCGGCATGCTGTACGTGCCTTAGCGCGGTGGCCATACCGAGCGCGTGCCAGCGTTCTTCGCCGTCGTCGGCAAGCAGTGAACACGTACGGGGGCGTGGATGACTTGTGGGCGTTGATTCTTGGCCGTGCGCAGACGGGCCTCAACGCGTCCGGCGGCTGAGCCGTGCACCGTCCGGATCGAGCTGGTCAGCGCAGAGGGCGATGGAGTTGCGCGGCATCCTGACGGGATGCCGCTCTATGTACCGCTGACACTCCCCGATGAGCTGGTTCGTGCACGGCCGCTGGCGCGCCGGGGCGAGGCCTGGGCGACCGTGCTGGAAGCGGTGGTCGAACCAAGCCGTGACCGCGTCGAACCGCCGTGTCCGCATTTCGGCACGTGCGGCGGTTGCGTGCTGCAACACTGGCGCGAGGACGCTTATCTGGCGTGGAAGTCGAAGCTGCTGCAGCGTGCGCTGCTGCGTGCCGGGTTCACCGACATTCCCCTGGCGGCGATCGCACGGAACAAGCCAGGCAGCCGGCGGCGCATGGACCTGGCGGTCCATCGCGCCGGCGGCAGCGTCCTGGTCGGGCTGCATCGGCAACGGGGCGCGGTGGTCGATCTTCAGACCTGCGTTGTCCTGCATCCGGCGCTGGTCGCGCTGATCGAGCCGATGCGCCGTCTGCTCACCGACCTGTCGGGGCTACACCGCGAAGGCTCGCTGGTGGCGAACCTGCTCGATTCCGGCATCGACCTGTTGCTGATCACTGACGGGGAGCTGAGTCTTCAGGATCGCGGGCGGCTGACCGACTTTGCCCGCACGCACGGACTGCCGCGCGTCTCGTGGGCGCGCCAGGGCGCACTGCCGGAGCCCATCTGTGTGCTCCGCTCCGTCACCACCTCGCTCACCGGCGCCACGATCGCGCCGCCACCGGGTGGGTTCTTGCAAGCGTCGGCCGACGGCGAGGCAGCTATCGTTAGCGCCGTACTTGCCGGGCTGCCCGACAAGCTGCCGCCGCGCGCGCGTATCGCGGAACTTTATGCCGGTTGCGGCACGTTGACTTTCGCATTGTCGCGGCACGCGCGCGTCACCGCGTGGGAGCTCGACGGTGCGGCGGTTGCGACTCTTCGGTCAGCGGCAAACGCCTCGGGCCAGGCGGGGCAGATCGAGGTTGGGCACCGGGATCTTTACCGTCAGCCAGTCTCTGCCGCCGAGCTTGCCCCATTCTCGGCGGTGGTCTTGGACCCGCCCTATGCCGGAGCGGCGGCGCAAGTTGTCGCCATCGGCGCTGCGAAGGTTCCGCGCGTTATTTATGTGAGCTGCAATCCGTCGGCTCTGGCGCGCGATGCGCGCGGGCTTCGGGCGGCGGGATACCGCGTGCTCGCGGCGACGCCGATCGACCAGTTCCTGTGGTCGGCGCGGCTCGAGAGCGTTGTGGTGTTCGCGCTGTGAGTATGGACGCCCCGCGCGCAAAGCGGGAGAGGTGATAGAGGGATCAGCCGAGCGACAGCCTAGTGCCCCGCTGCGCCAATGCGGCTGCCAGGGTTTCGGGATGCCGCAACGTCACTTCGCGCTGCGGATGCGGGATCTCGATGCCGTGCGCCTGATACAGATCCCACACGTTCAGCAGCACCTGGCTCTTTACGTTCGCAGTACCGTTCGACGGATCGTTGATCCAGAACCGCAGCTCCAGATTGATCGAGCTGTCACCGAATTCGGTCAGCAGGCAGACTGGCTTGGGTTCCTTCAACACCCGAGGCACGCTGTCGATCGCCTCGAGTGCCAGTCTGATCGCTTCGTGCGGATCGCATTCATAGGACACGCCGACCTGTGCGTGCAGCCGGACCAGATCGTTGGAATAGGACCAGTTGACGACGCGCTGTGTGATCAGGTCCTCGTTCGGTATCAGATGTTCCTTGCCGTCGCGGGTGCTGACCGACACGTAGCGTGCATTCAGGTTGGTGATCCAGCCATAGGTCCCTTCGATCTCAATCACGTCGCCGGGCTTAATCGAGCGATCGAGCAATAGGATCACGCCGCTGACCAGGTTGGACACGACTTTTTGCAGCCCGAAGCCGACGCCCACGCCGATCGCGCCGGAGAACACGGCGAACGCGGTGAGGTCGATCCCGATGGAACCGAGCGCCAGCACTATGGCGAGCACGAGCAGCGTAGCCCGCGTCAGCTTCGCGGCGAGCACCTGCATCGCCGGCGGCATGGCATTCAACGCGTACAGCCGTTGGTCCACCAGTCGTGAAACCAGGTTGGCGAGCCAGATCAGCACCGCCAGGGTGACAATGCCCTTCAGGATCAGGAGCACGCTGAGCCGGAAATTGCCGATCGGCACCGCCATGGCGTTCAGCAGGTCGAGGATCGGCGCAACCAAGCCGGCGATGTTGAGCGCGGCGAGGATCCAGGCGGCGACTGCGATAGCCACGGCGATGCGCGGATTGCGCACGAGATTCGAGCTGAGGCGGATGACCACCCAGGCGATCGCCAGGCTTTCGACGAGGCGGAGCAAAGTTGCCGGCAGCCTGACGGCGTGAAAAGCCAGGATCGCGAACCACACGAGCAGCAGCAGGAGGATCCATGGCGCTACCTGGGCGAGCGCACGGGCAAGCGGTTGCGCCGGTGCGGTCACCAGCCGGCCTGTCTGCGTGGTCAGGATGCTCCGCAGCGGGGCGGCAGTGAGCAGCACCAGCGCCAGCAGGACGACCGCGCAGGCGGCTTGCGCCAATGTGGCCGGGACCAACACGTCGCTGCGCAGCCAGGCGATAGCCCCAGGGAGCGCGTCGCGAAACCCGTCGAATGACATCAACTCTCATAACGCGGGCGGGCAAGCACGGGATGCACCGGGGCGGCGAACGGCTATTTCCTGCCCGTTGATGCTCATTGGCCGAACGGGGCGGAGGTGGCCGGCCGGCCACGACGAGATTATTGAGTCGGGATATCTAGATGAGGCTAGCCGCGATCGCGGGGACCCGGCCTGGCGTTCACACGTGGAAGCTCTCCCCGCACCCACACCGGCCCTTCTCGTTCGGGTTGGTGAAGATGAAACCGGAGGTGAACGCCTTCGTCTCGTAGTCCATCACGGTGCCGATCAGGAACAGGCTGGCCTTGCGATCTACCAGGACCGTCAGGCCCTTGTCGGTGACGACCTCGTCGGTCGCGGCCGGCGCATCGGCCCAGCTCATGTCATAGGACATGCCGGAGCAGCCCTTGGTCTTGACCCCGATGCGCAGCAGCTTGCCCTGCTCGCCCTTCTCATACAGGCGGCGCAGCCGCTCGGCCGCCGCGTCGGTCAGGGTCATCAGCGGCGGCAGCTCGCGGACAGGGCGGCGGGTCTTGGTGGTCGTGCTCATGGGCTCGATATCGCGTCGGGTCAGAACATGTTCAACTGGAGGCGAGCTTCCTCGCTCATCCGGCTCGGGTCCCAAGGCGGGTCCCACACCGTCTCCACCTCACAGTCGGTCACGCCGGGCACCGCCATTACGGCGTCGCGCACCTGCTCTGGCAGCTCCTGCGCGCTGGGGCAGGCGGGGGCGGTCAGGGTCATCTCGACGCGCACCCGGCCGTCGTCGTGCAGGTCGATCGCGTAGATCAGGCCAAGTTCGTAGATGTTAACCGGGATCTCCGGGTCATAGACAGTCTCGCATGCGGCGATGACCGCGTCCTCGGTGGGCTTCGGTGCGGTCTCGCCATTCGGCGTCCAGGCCGTGTGCACGGCCCCAAGCGAGGTGGCGTCATTCACTGCTGGCCTCCTGCGCCCCATCCAGGGCGGCGATCAGCGCGTGCCACGGCAGCGTCGCGCATTTCACGCGCGAGGGATATTCGTGCACGCCGGCAAGCGGTTCAAGCCGCTCCAACGAGTCCGTCAAGGCGGCGTTGCAGTGCGGGCAGGTGCCGGTGCGAGCCAGCTCGCGGAACGCCGCGAACAGCGCTCGTACATCGGTCTGGCTGCGGCCCTTTACGGTCTCGGCCATCAGATCGGCCGAGGCGACGCTGATCGCGCAACCGCGCGCCTCGAATGCGGCGTCCGCAATCGCCTTGTCCGGACCATAGGTCACGAACACCTGGATCCGGTCGCCGCACATCGGGTTGTCGCCCTTGGCGGTGGCGTCGAACGTCGCCGGCCGACGCGCATGCCGCGGGTGGCGGCCGTGATCGAGGATCACTTCCTGATAGAGGTCGCGCAGATCGTCGAACATCACGCAAAAAACTCCCTCACGCGCACCAACGTATCGGCGAGCGCGTCGATCTCGGAACGCGTGGTATAGACGGCGAAGCTGGCCCGAGCGGTGCTCTCCAGGCCGAAGCGGTGCATCAGCGGCTCCGCGCAGTGATGGCCGGCGCGCACCGCAATCCCTTCGCGGTCGAGCAGCGTCGCCACATCGTGTGCATGTGCCCGGTCGAGCGCGAACGACACCACGCCGCCGCGATCCTGCGCACGGCCGAGGATGGTCAGGCCTGGAATCTCCGATAAGCGTGCCAGCGCATGGTCGGTCAGCGCCAGCTCGTGGGCCGCGATGGCGTCGTAGCCGATCGACTGGACGTAATCGATGGCCGCTTTCAGGCCGATGCCTTCGACGATGGCCGGGGTGCCGGCTTCGAACTTGTGGGGCACGGGGGCCCAGGTCGAGCGCTCGTAACTGACCGACGAGATCATCTCGCCGCCGCCGAGGAAGGGCGGCATCCGGTCCAACAACTCGCGCCGGGCCCAGAGCACGCCGATGCCGGTGGGTCCATAAAGCTTGTGTCCGGTCCAGACGTAGAAATCGGCATCGATCGTCTGCACATCGACGCGCCGATGCACGACCGCCTGCGAGCCGTCGAACAGCACCTTGGCGCCGTGCGCGTGCGCGATGCGGGTGATGCGTTCGGCCGGCGTGTACGTCCCCAGCACGTTGGACATGTGGGTGATCGCGACCAGCCCGACCTTGCCGTCTTCCAGCAACGCCTCGAATGCCGCCATATCCAATTCGCCGGCGTCGGTAATCGGGGCGACGCGCAGCTCGATCCCCTTGTCGTCGCGCAGCAACTGCCAGGGGACAATGTTGGAGTGGTGCTCCATGGCAGAGATCAGCACCGCCTGGCCCGGCCGCATCACGCCGCGGCCATAGCTGTGCGCTACGAGGTTGATCGCCTCGGTCGAGTTGCGCACAAACACGATCTCGTCGCGGTCGGGGGCGTTCAATAGCGCCGCTGCGGCGTCGCGTGCCGCTTCCCATGCGTCGGTGGTGCGCTCGCTCATCCAGTGCAAGCCGCGATGCACGTTGGCGTACTGCGTCTCCATCGCCGTGCGCATGGCATCGATGACCGCGCGTGGCTTTTGCGCCGATGCTGCGCTGTCCAGGAACACCAGCTTCTTGCCGCGCACCGTCTGGCGCAGGATCGGGAAATCCTCGCGGATGCGCGCCACGTCCAGCGGCATCGGGCGCGTCTCGACGTTCATGCGGCCTCTCTTTCCCACCACTGCTCGACGGCACGCTCCAGCGCGGCGCGGGCCGTGTCGTTGGTCACCACCTCCACGGCTTCGGTCAGGAAGGCGCGCACCAGGATTGAGCGCGCCTCGGCCTCCGGCACCCCGCGGGTGCGGAGATAGAACAGTTGGTCCGGGTCCAGCGCGCCCACCGTGGCGCCATGGCTGCACTTCACGTCGTCGGCGAAAATCTCGAGCTCCGGCTTGGTATCGATCTCGGCGTCGGGTGAGAGTAGCAGCGCCTGGCTCATCTGGTAGCCGTCGGTCTTCTGCGCGGCGCGGGCAACCTCGATGCGGCCCTGGAACACGCCGCGCGAGCGTCCTGCCAGCACGTTCTTCACGGTTTGGCGGGACGCGCAGGACGGCGCGTCGTGGCGGACCACAGACGTGAAGTCGGCGTGCTGCACGCCGCGCAGCAACTGCGCGCCGTTCAGGTGGACAGTCGCGTCCGGTCCGGCAAGACGCGCATGTATCTCGGTCCGCGTCAGGCGCGCGCCGACGTTCAGCACGAAGCTGTCATAGGTGCCGCCGGCGGCGACCTCGGCATAAACGGTGGAGAGGTGGAATGCCGCCGGTCCATCGTCCTGCAGGCGGATATGCGAAAACACCGCGCCGTCGGCGACGTGCACTTCGGCGACAGGGTTATGCAGATACGCGCCGTGTCCGGTTGCCGTCTCGATCAGCGTCAATCGTGCGTTGCGTGCAAGCCGGATCATGTGGCGCGGATGGAAGGCGGCGGCGCGACCGGACGCCTCGATCGGGATACTGGCAAGCTGCACGAGGCCGCCATCGACGCCGTCCGGCACTTCGATCTCGGTGCCGTCCTCCGCCAGCATCGTGTTCAGCGCCACCAGCGGCTCTCGATCGGGCCGCGCCAGTGTGCCGAACTGTGGATGCTCGGCAAACGAACGGATCGCGATCGAAGCCGGTGGCTCCGAGAGCTCCCGGCGGAAGTGGCCATCGATGAAGACAAGCCGTGAGGCAGCAATCCGCGGGGCCGCATCGGCCAACGCATCCGCGTCGAGGAGAGAGGTCAACGGCTCGTGGAAGGACGCTTCGGCGAGCGGGCGCAGATTGGTGTATTTCCACGCTTCTTCGCGCCGACCCGAAGTTCCGCCCGGCACACCCAGCCGGCGGAACGCCTCGGCGGCCGATTCACGCACGTCGGGATCGCCGGGCAGGTGCTGCCGCAGCCCTTCATAACGGGCGAGAAAGCCCTGCACGCCGGTGAAGACTTCGGCCGTCATGCGGCCTCCGCACCCAGTCCGGCATAGCCGCGGGCCTCCAACTCGTGCGCCAGCTCTGGCCCACCGGAACGCACGATGCGACCAGCCGACAGCACATGCACTCGGTCCGGCACGATATGATCGAGCAGCCGCTGATGATGAGTGATCACCAGTGCCGAGAAATCCGGCCCGCGCAGCGCATTCACGCCGCCGGCAACGATCTTCAGCGCATCGATGTCGAGCCCGCTGTCGGTCTCATCCAGGATCGCCAAACGCGGCCGCAGAATCGCCATCTGCAGCACCTCGTTGCGTTTCTTCTCGCCGCCCGAGAAGCCGACGTTTACGTTGCGCCGGAGCATGTCGTCCGGCATTGCCAATCGCTTCGTCTCGGCGCGGGCAATGCGCAGGAACTGCACGGCGTCCAGGTCCGGCTCGCCGCGCACGCGCCGCACCGCGTTCAGCGCCGTGCGGAGGAAATTGGCGTTGCCGACGCCGGGCAGCTCCACCGGCGCCTGGAACGCCAGGAATACGCCGGCCGCCGCGCGCTCTTCCGGCTCCATCGCCAGCAGGTCACGGCCATCGTAGCGAATGGAACCGGAAGTAACTTCATAGTCCTCCCGGCCCGCCAGCACATAGGCCAGCGTCGATTTGCCTGAGCCGTTCGGCCCCATCATCGCGTGCACCTCGCCCGCCGGCACGACAAGGTCGATGCCGTGCAGAATCGGCGTGCCGCCGACGGCAACCGCTAAATTCTTGATTTCCAGCATTGGCTCAGCCTACCGAGCCTTCCAGGCTGACGGCCAGCAGCTTCTGCGCCTCGACAGCGAACTCCATCGGCAGCTCCTTCAAAACTTCCTTGCAGAACCCGTTGACGATCAGGTTGACCGCGTCTTCTTCCTTCAAGCCCCGCTGGCGGCAGTAGAAAAGCTGATCGTCGGCAATCTTCGAGGTGGTCGCCTCGTGGCCGATCTTCGCCGTCGGGTTGCGGCTTTCGATATAAGGCACGGTGTGCGCGCCGCACTGGTCGCCGATCAACAGGCTGTCGCATTGCGTGAAGTTGCGTGCCCCGGAGGCGCGCGGCAGCACACGCACCAGGCCGCGATAGGTGTTGTTGGACCGGCCCGCGCTGATCCCCTTGGAGACGATGGTGCTGCTGGTGTTGCGGCCGATATGGATCATCTTGGTGCCGGTGTCGGCCTGCTGGCGGTTGTTGGTCACCGCTACCGAGTAGAACTCGCCCACGCTGTTGTCGCCTTCCAGCACGCAGGACGGGTATTTCCAGGTGATGGCTGAGCCGGTCTCGACCTGGGTCCAGGAGATCTTGGCGCGTGCGCCGCGGCAGGCACCACGCTTGGTGACAAAGTTATAGATGCCACCACGGCCTTCGGCATCGCCGGGATACCAGTTCTGCACGGTGCTGTATTTGATCTGCGCGTCTTCGAGAGCTATCAGCTCGACTACCGCGGCGTGAAGCTGGTTCTCGTCGCGCATTGGCGCAGTGCAGCCTTCCAGGTAGCTCACATAGCTGCCGGCATCGGCGATAATCAGTGTGCGTTCAAACTGGCCGGAGCTGCGCGCATTAATGCGGAAATAGGTCGATAGCTCCATTGGGCAGCGCACGCCCTGCGGCACGTAGACAAAGCTGCCATCAGTGAACACCGCGCTGTTCAAGGCGGCGAAGAAATTGTCGCCCACCGGCACGACGCTACCCAGGTACTGGCGCACCAGTTCGGGATGCTCCTGCACCGCTTCGCTGATCGGGCAGAAGATCACGCCGGCCTTCATCAGCGTCTCGCGGAAAGTGGTCGCCACCGAGACGCTATCGAACACGGCATCAACGGCGACATTGCTCCCGCCCTGTTCCACGCCGGCTAGGATGGCGCGTTCCTTCAGAGGGATGCCTAGCTTCTCATAGGTGGCGAGCAGCTCCGGATCCACCTCGTCCAGCGACTTCGGCCCCGCCTTCTTCTTAGGTGCGGCGTAGTAGTGCATGTCCTGATAGTCGATTGGCGGATGCCACACCTTGGCCCAGTGCGGCTCCTCCATTTGCTGCCATCCCGCAAAAGCCTTGAGCCGCCAGTCCAACAGCCAGGCGGGTTCCTGCTTGCGTGCGGAGATCAGCCGGATGGTGTCCTCGTTCAGCCCCTTGGGCGCGAGGTCCATCTCGATATCGGTCTCGAAGCCCCATTTGTAGCCGCCCTGGGTGACTGATTGTACGGTCTCAAGGGTCTCTGCAACGGCGGGCATCGTGTGTCCTATTCGGCAACGGAAATCGGGGTACGCGCCGGCGTACGGAAGGCCCGTGGGATCGACGCCTCCTGCATGTCGGCCAGCGTGATGTTGGTCAGCGCCTGCTGGATGGCGTCATTCACCGGGTCCCAGCGGCCCCGCATCGGGCAGATTCCTTCGACGTCGCAGCCGCCTGCGGCGCCTTCCACGCAGGCCGTGAGTGCGATCGGGCCATCGATGGCGGCGATCACGTCGGCAATGGGGATGGCGGCGAGCGGCCGCATCAGCCGGTACCCGCCATGCGCGCCGCGTTGCGACGCGACAAGGCCGCGACCGGCCAGGGCTTTCAGCACCTTGGCCACGGTGGGCTCGGGAATTCCGGTGACCGCCGCAATGCCAGGCGAGGTCTGCACGCCGTCTCCCCGCGACAGGCGAACGAGCACCACGACGGCGTAGTCGGTCAGCTTCGACAGCCTGAGCATGGCAGCGAACCCCAGCGGCGAACTATCCGGTGTAACAGGACCGTGGGGGTCCTGATTGCTGCCACATGGCGCCTCCTGCCTGGTACGTCAAGGGGTTGGCGCGCCAGCTAGGACGCATCGACCTGTGAGGTAGCTCACAGCGATATCCGGGCGGGTCTGACTAACGTCAAGCGTCCGGCTGCGAGTGAGGCTCCGGGAGCCCGGCAGAGGACATCCCATACAAGGCAACCCAGACAAGGAGGCAACAGTGCCGAATCTTGATCCGAATGCGCGCGCGGACGAGGCGGAGAAGATCCGCATCGATGCGGCGCATGCCGAAAAGCATGTGCAGGCGCAACAGAGCAATGGCGACGAGAGGCGCTATGACGGGAAGTGGGGAAACTATTCGAAGGGGCTGGTCCACGACGCCAAGGGCGACGTGGACCCTCAGTCCTATGCCAGCATGCTCTTTGCGCTGAGCACCGGCATGCCGGTGGACTTTGAGAAGATCAGGCTGGGTGGCGATGTACCGCTGGTCGATCCGCAGTCCGGTCTCGCCTATGTGCTGGAGGGAGGCGATCCGCAGTGCTTCGCGCTGCCGCCGGCACCCGAACTGGCCAGCGCCTGGCGCGCCGGTGAAGCAGTGGAGGACTACTGGATGGCGTTGCTGCGCGACGTGCCATTCAGCGATTACGAGACCAGTGCGTTGGCGCAGGCTGCGATCGCCGACCTCAATAAGCTCTCTGACTTCCGCGGTCCCAAAGAGGGAGGGAGAGTCACCGCCAAAACCCTGTTCCGCGGCTTCACGCCGGACGATCTGCTCGGGCCGTATGTTTCGCAGTTCCTGCTGCAGCCGTTCGACTACGGCGCCATCCACGTCGATCAAACGTTCCAGACTTATCTGCCTGTCGGCGGCGGGGGCAAGGACTACATGACCGACTTCGCCACCTGGTTGGCAGTGCAGAACGGGCAGGCGACAGACAAGACATCGCTGCGGTCGCTGCCGTTCGGACCGAATATCGTCGATCCCAAGCGGCGATATTTGCGAGATGGTCGCGGCCTCGCGGCTTATGTGCAGGTGGACGTGCTGTTCGAGGCGTATTTCAACGGATGCCTTGTCGCGATCGACCGAGGAGCGCCGTACAACCAGGGCAATCCCTACAACGACACCAAGGTCGAGCAGGGATTCGGCACGTTCGGAACGCCCTATGCCAAGACGCAGATTGCAGCGATCGCCGGGCCCGCCTTGAAAGCGGTCTGGTACCAGAAATGGTTCGTGCACCGCGTGCTGCGTCCGGAGGCTTACGGCGGGCTTGTCCACAAGACGCTGTTGCCGGCCTCCGATCCGCTGCACATGGTGTATCCGGTGCACAGGGAGGTGTTGGAGTCCGATGTCGTGCAGCGGGTCTTCGCGAAATACCGCAGCTATCTCCTGCCGGAAGCGTTCCCGGAAGGCTGTCCTTGGCATCCGTCCTATGGACAGGGTCACGGTACGGTAGCGGGCGCCTGCGCTACCATGCTGAAGGCCATCCTGAACGAAGACTGGGTATTCCCCAATCCGGTGATGCCCAGCGAAGACGGCCTGGCACTGAAGCCATACACCGGGCCGGACAAGCTGACGATCGGCGGAGAGGCTAACAAGCTCGCCGCCAATATCGCGCTAGGGCGCAACCACGCGGGCGTTCATTGGCGGTCGGACTACCAGAACTCTTTGTATCTCGGGGAGGAGCTCGCCATTCACGTGCTGCGGGACCAAAAAGCGATATACAACGAGAATGCGAGCTGGCGCTTCACGCGCTTCGACGGCACCAAAATCACGATCTGAGTCTCGGCGGGACGGCTCCGGAGCGTTGGAGCCGTCCCGCTGATTGCCCAGGGTTCACAATGGGGCGCCCGCCCCCTAACCTCGCCGCGGTCACAACCTGGGGGAGGAGTGGTCGATGGCCGGGATGTTGGAAGGCAAGGTCGCCGTGGTCACCGGATCGGGGGGCGGTATCGGGCGGGAGATCGCCGTGATGATGGCGCTCGGCGGCGCCAGGGTGGTCATCAACGACGTCGGCGCGTCATTGGCCGGCGAGGGGCAGTCGGCCACCCCGGCACAACAGACCAAGCAGATCATCGAGCAGCGGGGCGGGCGCGCCGAGATCAGCACTGATTCGGTCGCCGATTGGGCCTCGGCGCAGAAGATCGTGCAGGCGGCGCTGGATCATTTCGGCCGCATCGATGTCGTAGTGAACAACGCCGGTATCTTGCGCGACGTAATCTTTCACAAGATGACCGCCGATGACTGGCTGGCGGTGATCGGCGTGCACCTGAACGGCAGCTTCTTCGTCAGCCGCGCCGCCGCCGAGCACTACCGCAAGCAGGAGAGCGGTGCGTTCGTGCATATCAGCAGCACCTCCGGTTTGATCGGCAATTTTGGGCAGGCCAATTATTCCGCGGCGAAGCTGGGGATCACTGCTATGTCCAAGTCGATCGCGTTGGATATGAAGCGATACAATGTGCGCTCGAACTGCATCGCGCCGTTCGCCTGGAGCCGGATGACCAGCTCGATCCCGGCGACGACGCCCGAGCAGCAGGCGCGGGTGGCCAAGATCCAGGCGATGACCCCGGACAAGAACGCGCCGATGGCGGTGTTCCTGGCCTCCGACGCCGCGAAGGACGTGACGGGCCAGGTGTTCGGGACACGAATGAACGAAATTATCCTGTTCAGCTCGCCACGGCCGATCCGCACCGTGCATCGCGCCGAGGGCTGGACGCCGGAGACGATCGCGGAGCACGCACTGCCGGCGCTGCGTCCATCTTTCATGCCGGTGGACCGGTCCGGGGAGGTGTTTTCCTGGGATCCGCTGTGACCAGATGAGCAACCACCGGCTGATCCCCCGGCTTGCGGCCGCGCAGGTTGTGTCGGTGGTGCGCATGCATTCCGCCGCGCATGCCGCGACGGCGGTGCAATGGCTACGTGACGAGGGCATCGGCATCTTCGAGATCACGATGACGGTCCCGGACGCGCCGGCGTTGATCCGCGAACTGGCCGCCGATCCTTCGCTGCTGGTGGGCGCCGGCACTGTCCCCGACCGTGCCGCCGCGGCCGCGTGCCTAGCGGCGGGCGCGGCCTTCATTGTGGCGCCGTGGGTCGATCCGAGCTTGGCCGAGCCCTGCCGGGAGGCGGGCGCGTTGCTGATGCTAGGGGCGGTGACACCCACCGAGGTGCGGGCGGCTCTGGCGGCGGGGGCGGAGGTGGTGAAAGTGTTTCCCGCCGCGTCAGTCGGCGGGCCCGGACACATCCGGGCGCTGCGGAGCGTGTTTCCGGATGTGGCGTTCTGCCCTACCGGCGGGGTCGAGCCGGGGAATCTCGCCGCTTACCTGGCCGCCGGCGCGACGTTCGTCGGCATGGGCGGAGCGCTTGTGGATGAAGGGCGGATTGCCGCCGGTGACAGGGCAGCGATCGAGGCGGCGGCGCGGCAGGTGCTGGGCAGGGCGTGATGCCGGCCGAGCTTCTGTGCATGGGCGAGCCGATGCTGGAGTTCAACCAGCTTCCGCCTGAGCCCGACGGACGGCGGCTTTACCTGGAAGGTCGAGGTGGTGATACCTCGAACGCGGCGGTGGCCGCTTCGCGGCAGGGCGCGAGCGTCGGCTATATTACGGCGCTCGGGCGCGATTTCGCCGGGGACAGCTTCATGGCGCTGTGGGCGGAGGAAGGGGTGGATGCCTCCACAGTGCTGCGCAGCGACCGGCATTCGACCGCGGTTTATTTCGTGTTTCACGGGCCGCGCGGGCACGAGTTCCTGTATTACCGGCAGAACTCTGCCGCCTCGGGTTACAGCGTGGCGGATTTGCCGCGTGACGCGCTGGCGGAGGCGCGGATGCTGTTCGTCTCCGGGGTTAGCCAGGGGATCTCGACGACCGCGGCCGATGCGGTCTTCGCAGCGATCGAGATCGTCAAAGGCGCCGGGGGGATGGTGGGGTACGACACGAACTATCGCGCGCGGCTGTGGCCGGCTGCGCGGGCGGCGGCGGTCATGAACGCGGCGATCCGACAGGCCGATTACGTCTTCCCGGGAATGGAGGACGCGGCGGCGATGCTGGGGCTGAGCGAGCCGGACGCGATTCTGGATTTTTACCTGCGGCTTGGGCCGAAGGCGGTCGTGCTGAAGATGGGCGAGGCGGGGGCGTATCTCGCTACGCAAGAGGGGCGGCTGCGTCTGCCGGCGCATCGGGTCCAGGTGGTGGACGCGACCGGGGCGGGGGATACGTTCTGCGGGTCTTTCCTTGCCCGGATCCTGGCCGGCGACGCGGTGGAAGCGGCGGCGCGCTACGCCAACGCCGCCGCGGCGCTGAAATGCACCGGGTACGGGGCGGTCACGCCGATCCCTCGGCCGGAGCAGGTGCGGGCGGCGTTGGGCTAGTGCCCTCCTCCCCCTTCGTTTACGCCTCTCGCCGTTTCGAGCCCGGGTGGTATTGGCAGCCAGAGGAGAAGCCCTGCGAACACGGGGGCGACCATGATTGAACACACGATCGCTATGTAATAGCAACTTGCCTTGCGGTTGACTCGCCATGCGCTCCGGTAGGGCGGAAAAGCGAAGCGCGTTCCGCCGCCCTTCGCCGTGCAAGGGTCAACATCAAAGGCGCCTGGTATAAGCGGTTCAGTGTGCCTCGATCGCCTGTATTGCACGAAAGGTCGCAAGCAAATATGGGACAGATCATATAGTTGGTGATTTCCTGCGGTTTACGACGGCATTTCCGGGGCGCTTGCACCGTGTGAAAACTCGCCCCCTTCGGGATTGCGCATTATCAATTGTCCTGGGAACAGCCTTGGGTCTAACCTGTTGCACAGCCGGACAACCACGGGAGTCGGCGGAAGCTGCCGATGCCACTGAAGCGCAAGTCGCTCCAGACTTACCCACCCCGAGGCGACACCGCCGTAGCGGCAATTTGCGCGGTAATCCGCCGCATCCCCAAGGGCTGGGTTGGCCACCTATGGCCAGGTCGCTGCGATGGCCGGCCTGCCGAGGCGCTCACGCCTTGTCGGCCACGTACTCCAACACCTCGACCCCGCAACCGAAATTCCCTGGCATCGCGTCGTCAACGCCAAGGGCGAGGTGTCCTATACGCTCTCCCGCAATGGCAGTGACGCCGTCCAGCAGCGCTTGCTGGAAAAGGAAGGCGTCGAGTTCGACGACAGAAACCGCTTCAACTTGGAGCGATTTCGCTGGCACGATTAGATGAGGGTGTGCGGCCGGCGGTCGATTCCATTCTGGGTGAATGCGCCATCGCGTCGATGCGCGGATTCAACAAGTGGCCATGGCTTTCGATTTCGCGCCGAAAATTCTCACGTCGCTCGTTTTTGAGCTTCCATATGTCCAAATCCGGAAATCTGTCATGCGGACAGCCTTGAAATCGTGCTGTTGTGGACGTTGTAGGTGCGGGCAATGTCGCGGATCGGCTCGCCGCTCTCCCGCCGCTTGATCGCCTCCCGCTGCTGATGCGGAGTGAGCTTCGGTCTGCGGCCCAGCCTTGCGCCGCCTGCCTTGGCCCGCTCGCGGCCTTCTGCCGTGCGCGCGCGGATCAGGTCACGCTCGAATTCCGCAAGCCCGCCGAGCACGGTCAGCATCAGCCATCCGTGCGATGTGGTGGTGTCCGCCCAAGCATCGCCCAAGGATCGAAACCCGGCCTTGCGGTCGGCAATGGCGGTGTTCAACAGGTCGCGGGTGGATCGCGCCAGCCGGTCGAGCCGTCTCACCATCAGCACGTCGCCGGGGGCGAGCTGGTCGATGACACGGCGAGGCTGCGCACGATCGGTCTTGGCTCCGCTCAAATGCACGTCGCGGAATACCTTCTTGCCGCTCTTGAACAGACATCTCAAACAGCGGACGTAGGTCGAAACTCCGTTAGCCAGCCGGTCGCCAAGGCCACTCTCCATGCGGTGTCACGAGGTCTCGCCAAGAAGCACAGCAAGAGGCTTGAGCGGGCCAAGCGGGATGAGTTCGAACGTCATCATGCCCGCCTGCCCCAGAGGCAGCGCCTCCAGAAGCTCACAGGCTTCGGCACGCTCCGTCACGTTCATGATGAAGACGACCCCACCGCCTTCTGTCTGGAAGAACCACTGATCAATCTTTCCCGTGAGATGGAGGCGGATCGTCTCGCGCACCTCCGACGGCATGATCGGGAATCTCGCCGCGCTCTTCCCCGCTTCTGTAAGCCGACCAATGGCCAGCATCCTTGTGGTGGGAACGACGAGATCGGCCGGCTTGAACTGGCCGGACGCGCCGGCATTCGCATGGGTCTGGGTGGACATTGTACTATTCCTCTGTTCGATCGGAAGCGGCCGCCCGGATCGGGACGGCCGCCGTGCGGCGCATCACGAAAGCATGGCGCTCGCGACCAGCTCGGGCTCGTCGATCTGCACCCAGTGACCGGCCGGAATCCTATGAAGGGAGGCGTCGCTCAGATGGGACCGAAGATCCTCCGCCACGCCGACATTGAGGTACGGATCGTTCTCGCCCCAGATTAGCTTGACCGGAATGTCGAGCGCTTCCATCTCCGGGATGCGCGTCGTATTCCGAGTAATGTCCTCGAACAAATGCCCGGTCATCTGCGCGAAAGCAGAGACAGCGCCGCCCCTGAAGTTCCTGTCGATCACCGGCCCGAGGAACGCGTTGTACCGCTCCTTGTGCTTGTCCGAGAGACTGGCCTGGAACCGGTTGCGCTGGAAATCGACGACCCATCCGAACTGATCCGGGCTCTGCACGAGCTTGCTCGTGAGTGCCTTCAGATTGGTGGTCGCGAACAGCTCGATCAGCTCCGGCAGCTTGAGCGTCGGCGCCTGCGCGAAGACAGCGTTGAGGATGACGAGGGAGGCGGTGTGCTCAGGATAGTCGATCGCGAAGTTGATCGCGGCGGATCCGGAGGAATCGTGCGCCACGGGGATGATCTTCTCCAGGCCCAGGGCATCGACGACCGCCTTCAGGTCACCAAGCTGCTGGCCGAAGCTGTAGGTCGCGCCTGCGGGTTTGTCGGACGCGCCGAAGCCCAGGAAGTCGAACGCGACGACGCGCCGTCCCCGCGCCACCAGATGGGGGATCAGATAGTCGTAGATATGCAGATTGTCAGGAAAGCCGTGCATCAGCACGAAGGCCGGGCCGGCCCCAGCATAGTCGCGCACATAAATGCTGCCGTGGTCGCGCGGGACCCGGTGCTCGGTGAACGATGGTTGGTTCGTCATGGCGCTAACGCCTCCCAAATGGGGTTGAGGGGGATAGCTACGTTTGATCTGCGTATATTGTATATGGAACATAACATACGCTAAGCTTTCAGGCTGTCGCATGCTCTTTCATCAAACCGTTGGCGGTATCCGCGACGACATCCATACCGTCACCAAGCTTGGCCTTGGTCCTCCTTTGCGCCGATCGCCATGCGGGCGCAGCCTCCTGCAGCAGACGCCGGCCCGCCTTCGTCACCGCAATCCGCCTTGCTCGACCACGCTCGCCATCCTGGACCTCCTCGATCCAGCCCGCTGAGAGCATAGGCTTCACGTTGCGCGTCAGCGTCGAGCGATCCTGGCGATGAAACCGCCCGATCTCCGCCCGGCTCGCTGGGCCGATCTTGGCAATTGCCAGTAGCAGCGCGAACTGCGGCGAGACGATGCCGAACGGACGAAGCGCCTCGTCGTAGATGCTGGTGACGACCCGCGACACCAGTCGCGTCCGCATCAGCAGGCAGTCGCGCGCCATCGCGCCAATCTCGTTTCCCCCGGTGGGATGATCCTCAAAATCGTTCATGAGGCATCAAATGTTGTATATGCAGCATAACGTCAAGGGCTAGGTCGCGCGACCTCCGAAAAGCTCGTCCTTGTCTATCCGGCCAGCTGGTCTGCTGCCAGTTCGGTGGACACACTTAAGCGAACGTCGCCAGCGCTGGCCTTGGGAAAGGCAGCTTTCGGGGAGCCGCGTTTGAGCCAGCAGGGTCCGGATTGTCGATCTGGCCCGTTGACCGGTAGACACTGAACGACCGGTGACGGCGCACTGCCGCCGCACGCCGACCAGGCTGAAACCCTCCTGGAGCGTCCGGTCTTTAGGATAGAGCGGTCGTTGTCAAACGCCTGGGGTATTCGCGGTTCGTGCGGCCGGGATGTAGCGATAGAGCGTCGCCGGGGACACGCCGAGGCGGTGCGCGATTTGTGTCACGCCGATGTCGGGATTGGCCAGCAACGCCTCGGCGGCCTCGATGTCGTCGTCGGTGAGTTTCGGCGGGCGTCCTCAGAGTCTGTCCGGGAACATTGCTAGTTCCTGCATAGCCGTCTGACCATGAGACGGATGGAAGCGAGCAACAGAAAGGCACGCGCCTTCACATTGAGATTTTCCCAATCCTTACCCAGTCGACGACATCGGTTGAGCCACGCCAGCGTGCGTTCGACCACCCATCGCTTTGGTAGCACGACAAAGCCCTTGGCCTGGTCAGATCGTTTGACGATCTCCACCTCGGCCTGCGACACGACACGCTTCAACGCCTCCTGGAATCGCCGCCCCTGATAGCCGCCATCGGCATAAAGCTTCAGCAGGAACGGAAACATCCCGAACAGCGTCGCCAGCAGCATGGCGCCGCCATCGCGATCCTGGATGTCCGCCGCCGTCACGATGGCCTGTAGCAGCAAACCCTGGGTATCGACCAGGACGTGCCGCTTCTTGCCCTTGATCTTCTTCCCCGCATCATACCCATGCGGATCGATCGAGGCCCCCCTTTTTCGGCGCTCTTCACGCTCTGCGCATCAATCACCGCGGCGGTCGGGCTGGCCTCTCGCGAGGCCTGCTCACGACATTTCACATACAATGCGTGATGCAGTCGCTCCAGCGTGCCGTCCCAGGTCCATCGTTCCAGATAGTCGTGCACTGTGCTCCGCGGCGGCAGGTCCTTGGGGATCGCCCGCCATTGGCAGCCGGTGCTCAGCACATACATCACGCCGTTCACCACCTGGCGGATATCAACGCTCCGCTTGTTGCCGCCCGGCTTGGCCGGGGGGATCAATGGTTCCACCTCGGCCCATTCGGCATCAGTCAGATCGCTCTCATAGCGCAGTCGGGTGCGGTCGTACCGCGTCCGGTTCTCCTTGGTCCACATCCAGTCCCCCGAATCGATGCTCGGGGGAGAGAGAATCACAGGCAATTCAATGGCTTCAAGGGTGACCCGCTAAGCAATTCTAAAAACTCAATTTGTTCCCGGACGGACACTGAGAGTGCCACAGCCGAAGCTATGGAAATGGGACAGCGATGGCCGTGCGCCGGGATTAGAGATAGAGTGTTCCGTCGCCGGGGTGATCGATGCGCTGCATGATCTCGATCTCCCGGTTGATCCTCTCCAAAGAGCGGATCAGTTCGGCCCGCCGTGTTTCATCGGAATTGCCTCCCATTCGGTGGGATACAACCACAGACACGATTGCGGACCCGTGCGCCTCGTCCAGTGATAATTAAACCGGACAGCCGCGCCTCACGCGCGGCAGTCTACCCCACGCCGGCCGTCCATGAAAAAATTCCTCTCCACTGAAGAAATTCCTTGACATCGCCTGCGTGGTAGTGTCTCAGTTTGCAGGACTCCGGTCCTGAAAGGCCCGGACCGCAACAAGGCCGTGTTATGCCTAAAATTGTGGCCATCTTCGTTTGGTTGCTCGCCGTAGCTGTGGGCGCCATGTTCTATACGTTCTCTGACAAATACTTCCTAGGGTATGTAGTAATATCGCTATGCATGGCGACGGCATTGCTGGTTGTTGGCTGGTATTCATGCCACTTACCAAAGGTTACTGCTTATAGCAGGGGAACAATAGTGGTTGCGATGTCGTTTGGAATGCTTGCGGTAGGTGGCCCATGGGGACTATTTTATCTATTAGACCCCAATGGAGTACAAGACGTCACTTCACCAATAGCAGTACAGCAGGCTACGAATCTTCAGTTGAAGCATGTTGTCAGTAATCTGGTCGATCGTCTTAGAGAGTTTAACAAAGAAAGAGCGCTATCCCAGTATAATATATCGACACCTTCAACCATCAAGGAATCGAAGAGATATATGGTTGAGATTGAGGAGGACGAAGTAAAATGGGAGGTCGCCTATCGGCGGCGGTTTAGTCTGGAAGTGAGCGCTGTCTATAATGAATTGAGGAGTCGGTTGCGCCTTCAAAATGTACCCGCGCCTCCTCCGACGGTCATTTCTATTCTACAATTCCATTCGCTGGCTGGGAGAAATCCAGAATCAGACTTAGCTGACTATCTTCAGAATCTAGCCGGTTTTCTGCCGAGTGACTGAGATTGTTTGTGCTGCTAGGCGGTTTTCTCACGCGCCTCCCATTCCTCAATCACCCGCACGATATCCACGATATCCCATAGCCGATCGCTCACGCCAGCCGCCATCGCAGGCGAGCACTTTAGCGTCTTGTGGATGCGAACAAAATTATACGCCATAAAATGCAGCGCCACGGCGTACGCGTGGTTCTCGGCCTTCTTGGAGAAGGCATTCGTCAGTCGCGTGAAGCGCCGCATGTGCATCCGCATCGTCAAGTTCTGGCGCTCCACGAATGACGTGCTGATGTAATCCTCGTTCGGTGAGCCGATGAAACGGCGCCTCTCAGCGCCGATGCATTGCGCCGGGCTGTAGCGACCGGCTGGCTCTGGCGCGGGACCATACTGCTTGATGAGTTGGGCGTAGTCCACGTCGCGATGGAAGGCATCCCAGACCGCCATGAGGTAGGTGTTATGCCCGTCGCTGGTAAGCTGCACACGATTTGCCAGCCTAGAAGCTACGTCCCGCATGAAGATATGAGCGGCCTCCGCATCGCGCGGTCCAACCAGCCACGAGATTGCCAGTTTGGTGTCGGCGTCAATCGCGGTCCAAGTCCAGATGTCGCCAGCTTGATCCGGAGCGGCCTTGGCAGCCGCGACGTTGCGCTGCTTGGCGTAGCAGAACGCCCAGATTTCATCGACTTGGACGCGCTTGCAGGTCAGGCTCCGGAGTGCCCGATTCTGGTATGCGTCGCATGCCCGGCCGGCATCGACCAACAGCTTGGTCACGGTATTGATGCTCTTGCCCGTGATCCTGGTAATCGACCGCAGGCTAGCGCCCTCTACCAGCAGGGAGAGGATGTGGACACGATCGGCGCGGGAGAGCTTGTTCATGCCGAGCATGATATGAACCTTATGCCTGACTGTCAAGCATAAAGATCAGCCACGAAAGAAAAGTCTTTCGCGTTGCGCAAAGCGGGGCTAAATTCCCGCAGTGCGACGGACTGATCGGATGTTTGGCGCGCCGGGGGAGATTCGAACTCCCGACCTGGACCTTAGCGGGGACCTGCTCCAACCACTGAGCTACCGGCGCACACGGGACGGGCCTACGGCCTTTGGCGTTCGGGAGGGTGCGGGAACACCCAACCGAACGCCCCTGGCCTTTAAGCTTTCGCCGTGTGGTCTTTCCACACTGAGAACCTACCCTTCACCGGGCTGTCACCCGGAACGATGAAGGTGGCGGATACCACCCTCGAAGGCCCGTGATCGTCATGAGCGGTCACGGGCCGATTCCTATGCAGCCGCCAAAATGGCGCGGTCGCAGTCACAAGAGCGATCGTTAGCTCCGGGCGCTCTGTGATCGGGCGGAATGAAGTACCACGCCTGCTTCCCATCTCGCCGCACGTACCCTTTCACAGAGAGGCGATAGAGCGTCATCCCAACGGTCTTCTCGTGAATGACATGGCCCGCGGCGGCAAGCGCGCGACGTATTCCCGCAGCTTCAACGGGGTTTGGATAAGCTAATTCCGCTGCCTCCAAGACCAGATCCTTTATGGTAGGACCGCTCTTACCAACAGGCGCGGCGCCGAACGCCGCGACCAAGTCGAAGCCGAACAGGCGCGCTGCGGCGAAGCAATCGCTTATCTGGGCCGCTAGCCCGTGTTGATGAATCTGAAGCCGCTCGATATGCGCCTGAGCCTTTTCATGGTCGGCACATAGCTGTTGATAGCGAGCTACGATGGCGGCGATTGCATCCTCTGGCGAATCGGGCATGGGGCACCTCCGTCGTGCCGCTTTGCTCGATGTGAGTACAATTCGTCAATCAAGAATTCGGTAATCTGATGGATTACGAGCCGCCCCAGCGCTTCTGTGCGGCCCGGCGAGCGATCTCCCGTCGCTGCTCCGGGGTGAGGGCCCGTGCCCGAGCGTGGCCGCCCTTAAGGCCGCCCGATCGGGCAAACTCCTGGGCAGGAGTCGGGGGTGCTGGCTGGTCCTCGGTCTTCTCCCCCGTCGCCAGATCGACGATGAGCTTGGCAAGCTGGTTCGGGTCACGCGGCCGCTTGCGGTGTTTCGGCATACCTGCAAGATAGCGACCGTTCGGCCAAATCGCGAGCCCAGATCAGGGACGCTCGATAGGAAGATATTCAGACTGAGACACTACCGCCTGCGTTCCGTGTTCTTGTTCCGTTCATGTTCGACGCCGCCACCGCCCCGGTCGCAGCCGTCCAACCCGACCCTCCTCGGGCCGTGCCGCCTCGCATCGGCCAGGTCCTCGGCCTCCTCCGCACGCTCATCGCCTACGGCAAGAATCTCGCCGACACGCTGCGTCAACACGCCGCCGACCCGCACCTCCTCCCCTGCTTCGCCTTCGTCGCCACAACCTTCGGTACCGGCGATCTCGCGCTGATCCTCGCCCGCATCACCCGCGGTCTGCTCCGCGCCGCCGCGCTCGAAGCCATGCTCAGCCGGCGCGCCGCCCGCGGCCGGGACCTGAAGCCCACGGCCATCCGCCTGCCGTCCCCACGCAAGCCGCGCGCCGCCAAACCGGCCGCCCCGCCGGCCCGGCCGGCCGAGGCCCCGAGCCACGCCCGCCTGCCCACGCCCGAGGAAATCGCCGCCAAGGACCGCCGCCGCCCGATCGGCGCCGTCCTCGTCGACATCTGCCTCGATCTCGGCATCGTGCCTGGGCAGATGGATTATGCGACGTGGGACGAACTGCGCCGCGATCTCATCGAGTACGGCGGAAATCTCGCGACTCTCGTGCTCTCGAGCGAGCGCAAGCGGCGCTCTGCCGTTCTCACCGGCAGCCCCAGTCCCAGCGGCAGCCCCAGCGTCGATCCCGTTCCCATCACCGGGCCAACCATCGCGTTTCCCCCCTGGCCGGTGCCATCTCCACAATCCCCAGCTCCCGCCTGCACCGGCCCACCCTAGCGAGTGCCCCCTCCCCTTGCGGCCCTCTTGCGGGAGGGGGCCCGGGAGCCGAGAGACCCCCACTACTCCGCGGCAATCGGAACCAGATGCGACAGGAACAGCTCGGCGCAAGCACGCCAACTGAACCGTTCAGCATGCGCACGGGAGGCAGCCCGATCGGCCTCCAACGCCAGCAGCGCCGCCTCGCGCAAATCATGGCTCACCGCCCCCACCAGCCCGGCCGCGCCGGCCAACACATCCTTCGGCCCCGTAACAGGAAACGCCGCCACCGGCGTTCCGCAGGCCAGTGCCTCTAGCAGCACCAGACCGAACGTGTCGGTAAGGCTCGGGAACACGAACACATCCGAGCCGGCATACGCGCGGGCGAGGGCTTCGCCATAACGCGGCCCAGTGAACCGCACGCCCGCATAGGCCCGGCGGAGCGAAGCAAGCTGCGGACCCCCGCCGACCACCACCTTCGAGCCGGGCAGATCAAGATCGAGGAAGGCGCCAATATTCTTCTCAACCGCGACCCGCCCGACATAGATGAACACCGGCCGGGGAAGTCCCCACTCCTCGCGCGGCTCCGGCTTGAACAGCGTAAGATCGACCCCGCGCGACCAGGGCAGAATATTGCGGAACCCGCGCGCGATCAGCTCATCCTGCAAGCTTTCGGTCGCCACCATCATGCCGCGTCCGGCGCTGTGGAAGCGACGCATCCAGGCATAGATCGGCCGCACCGGCACCCGGGTGCGCGCCCGGATGTATTCGGCGAAGCGCGTATGAAACGCGGTAGTGAAGGAAAACCCGGTCCGCCGCGCCCAGCTTCGCGCCGCCATCCCCAGCGGGCCCTCAGTCGCAATGTGCAACGCATCCGGTGCGAACTGCTCGATCATCCGGACCAGTCGCCGGCGCGGCAGCAGCGAAAGCGGGATGTCGGGATAGGTTGGGCAGGGGATGGTGCGGAAGCGGTCCGGGCCTATCACTTCCACCACATGCCCCATCGCCCTCAGCTCCTCGGCGACGGTGGCGAGCGTCCGCACCACGCCATTGACCTGCGGGAACCAGGCGTCGGTGACGATCAGGATGCGGTGCGAGGGCGCAGGCGGCAGCATCGCTTCGCAGCCCTCTAGCTCGATCAGAGGCAGCGTGTCAGGCAGCTTGCGGCAGCCTGGCTTGGCGCGGGGCGAAGAACGAGAACCGGTTGAGCGCTGCCCAGTCGATCAGCTCCAGCCGGCCGTCGTGATGCTCGACCAATGCGGTGCAGCTCTCCACCCAGTCGCCGTCGTTAATATAAAGCACGCCGGCTACCTCGCGCATCTCCGCGTGGTGGATGTGGCCGCAGACCACGCCATCGAAGCCGCGCCGCCGCGCCTCGGCGGCGAGCGCGTTCTCGAACCGGTCGATCGCCTTCACCGCTTCCTTCACCTGGCGTTTCAGCCAGGCCGAGAGCGACCAATAGGGATAGCCGAGCCGACGGCGGACCGCGTTGAACCATCGGTTGAGCGCCAGCGCCGTGTTGTACGCCCAATCGCCGAGCAGGGCGAGGAACTTCGCGTAACGTACCACGCTGTCGAACTCGTCGCCATGTGTCACCAGCAGCCGCTGGCCGGCGGCGGTGACGTGCACTGCTTCGGATCGGAGCTTGATCCCACCGATTTCGAGGCTCATCGGCAGCCAGGCGCGGAACATCTCGTCGTGGTTGCCGGGGATATAGGTGACCGAGGTGCCGGCGCGCGCATGGCGAATGATCTGGCGCAGCACCTCATCGTGATGCTCATCCCAGTACCAGGACTTGCGCAGCCGCCAGCCGTCGATGATGTCGCCCACCAAGTAAAGATGATGACAGGTCGTGCCGCGCAGAAAATTGGCCAGGAAATCGCTTCGGCAGCCGCGCGTGCCGAGATGCGTGTCGGAGATGAAGACGCTCCGGTATGTTGGCTGGAGGCCGGTTTTACTGGCGTTGGTCATCGCGGCGGCAGGGAAGACGCGTGCTGCCGCGTCGCAACAGTGAAGATTGAATGACAGCCGGAAATATTTCGTGATCGAGTGAAAGTCATTCCTGTGTCACCGGATTGTCATCGCACTGACACAGACTGCCCGCAAAAGGGGCGCTTGTGCCCGATTGACCATGCCGATTCGCCAATGCCCCTCATGCTGATCGTGTTCAATCCGGTCGCCGGACAGCGGCGAAACCAGCTCCTCTGGCGTGTGCTGGACGTCATGGTGGCAAATGGCATCCGCATCGAAGTCGCCAAGACCCAACGTGCCGGGGATGCCGAGGCGTTCGCCCGCGCCGCGGCGTCGCGCGGCGCCGGCATGGTGGTCGCGGCGGGCGGTGACGGCACCATCGCCGAGGTCGCGAACGGGCTGATGGACAGCAGCGCCCGGCTCGGGGTGATCCCGCTCGGGACGGCAAACGTGCTGGCGCATGAGCTGGCGCTGCCGTTCGCCCCCACGGCGGTGGCCTCGGCGCTGGCCTTCGGCCGCACCCGGACGATCTGGCCCGGGCTGGCACGTGGCGCCGATCGGTCTCGGCTGTTCGTCCAGATGCTCGGCGTGGGGTTCGACGCCCATGTCGTGCATCGGCTGCCGGCCCGACTGAAGCGGCATTGCGGGCGCTCCGCCTATGTTCTGCAGTCCGTGCGTGAGCTTGCCCGCTACGGCTTCGTCCCGGTGCGCCTTCGGCTGGACGGCGCCGAGACCGAGGCGGCCAGCGTGATCGTCAGCAAGGGCCGCCTGTATGGCGGGCGTTACTTGCTGGCACCCGAAGCGCGGCCCTCGGAGCCAGGATTCTCGGTCGTCCTGTTCGACCACACCGGGCCCGGTGCGGCCTTGCTCTATGGCGCGGCACTGCCGCTCGACCTCCTGGCCAAGGGACGTGGGCTGCGGCGACTGCGAGCGCGGTCTGTCGAATTCATTGGAAACGAGGCCATTCCTGCCCAGGCCGACGGCGATGCTGCCGGCACCGCGCCGCTTGCTGTTACCGACGCGGCGCGGCCGATCGAGATCGTCGTGGGCGGCTGACGTGGCCTGCTCAAACACCGACTGACTTTTCCCAACCGGGTACGACGGCGGCCTCGAAAGACTTATTTGCCCAGCCCCGCCCCTTGAACCACGGGGCGTTTTGCGGATGATGCGCCCCAACTCCGTGCCGGGGCGGCTTCCTCGGCGATCCATCCTGGTCACGAGGCATGAGCGAGCACGCGCACGGCGGCACCATCATCGAGAGTTCTGGCCTGAAGCAGCCGTACCACCTGGTCGATCCCAGCCCGTGGCCGATCATCGGCGCGGTCGGCGGCCTGCTGATCGTGCTCGGCATCATCTTCGCCGCGCATTACGGCGACTACATCATGCTGACCATCGGCGCGCTGGTGGTGCTCAGCGTGATGTACTTCTGGTGGCGCGACGTGGTGCGCGAGAGCCGTACCCCCGGGGTGCACACCCCCGTGGTCCGGCTGGGCCTGCGCTACGGGATGCTGTTCTTCATCACCAGCGAGGTGATGTTCTTCGTCGCCTTCTTCTGGTCGTTCTTCAACTTCGCGCTGTTCCCTGAAAACGTCTCCGGCCTCGCCAACCCGGTCTGGCCGCCGCCCAACATCCACACGCCCGACCCATTTCACTTCGCCATCTTGATGACGATGATCCTGTTGCTGTCGGGCACTACGATCACCTGGGCGCATCACTGCCTCATCGAGGGCGACCGCAAAGGGATGCTGACCGGGCTAGGCCTGACCGTCCTGCTCGGCATAGCGTTCACCTGCACCCAACTCTGGGAATACACCCATTCGCCGTTCCCGTTCTCGGGCGGTGGCGTGTATCCCTCGGTCTTCTTCCTGGCTACGGGCTTTCACGGCTTCCATGTCATCGTCGGGACATCGTTCCTGATTGTCTGCTGGTTCCGGGCCAAGGCCGGGCAGTTTACGCCGCAACGCCATTTCGGCTTCGAAGCCGCTGCCTGGTACTGGCATTTCGTCGACGTGGTGTGGCTGTTCCTTTTCACCTGCATCTACTGGTGGGGTGCCAGTCCTGTCGTCGCCGGCCCCTGATGCGGTGCCGGTGCTGGCGGCGGCGCTCAAGTGCCGCTGCCCCCGCTGCGGCCGGGGAAAGCTGTTCGACGGGCTGCTGACAGTGCGCGAGCGCTGCCCGGTCTGCGATCTCGACCTCAGGGGCAACGATGCCGGCGACGGCGCGACCGTCGGGGTGATCCTGGTGCTCGGGGCCGTGGTGGTGGCCCTTGCCTTCTGGGTGGAATTCAGGTTCAGCCCGCCGCTCTGGGTGCACGCCGTGCTCTGGCCGTTGATCACGGTGCCGGCCGCGATCCTGCTGATGCGCCCGGTCAAGGCGGCGCTCGTGGCGCTGCAATACCGTCATCGCGCGGCCGAGATGGGGCTGTGAACCAGCCGGAATGACGCGACCAGTCAGGCGCCTGCTCTGGCCGGGCGTAATGGCCACCCTCATGCTGCTAACCTTGCTCGCGCTCGGCACATGGCAGGTGAAGCGGCTTGCCTGGAAGGAAGGCATCCTCGCCGAGATTGCCGACGCCGAAGCCGCCCCGGCCGTCCCCCTGGGCCCGCATCCGCCGCCATTCGCCAAGGTCAGTGCTACCGGCCGCTACCGCGAAGATTTGGCGGCGCTCTACGGCGCCGAGGTCGAGGACACGCCGGCCGGCCCGGAACTGGGGGCGGAGCTCATCGTGCCGCTCGAGCGGCCGGGCGCCGATCCTGTGCTGGTCGATCGCGGCTGGGTCCCCACCTCGGTGCCGGCCCCGAGCTATTGGCCGCAGCCGCCGGTTACCGTGGACGGCTATGCCCACGCGCCGGACCGGCCTGGCCTGTTTACCCCGCACGACGATGCAACCCACCGCCGGTTCTACGCGCTCGACCCGCCGGCGATCGGCGCGGCCCTCGGCCTCAAGCGGATCGCGCCGCTCACACTGGTGGCGCTGGGCCCGGAGGTTGCAGGACGATACCCTGTTCCGGCCCAACACCTTCCCCGGCCGCCTAACGACCACCTGCAATACGCGCTGACGTGGTACGGATTGGCGGGCGCGCTCGTGGTGGTGTTCGTGGCATGGTCCAGAAAGGTGTTGCGAGATGAACGCCTATGAGCGCCTGACGTCCCGATTCGCCCGGATCGCGACCATCAACGAAGCGTCCTCCGTGCTCGGCTGGGATGCAGCCGCCATGATGCCGCCCGGCGGCGCCGCGGCGCGGGGCGATCAGCTCGCGGTGCTGGCCGGCTTGGCCCACGGGCTGCTGGCCCGGCCAGAGGTCGGCGACGATCTCGCCGAGGCAGAGGCAGTGGGCGAGGACCCGGATCCCTGGCGGGCCGCGAACCTGCGTTTGATGCGCCACGCGTACACGCGCGCCACCGCCTTGCCCCTGGCACTGGTCGAGGCGCAGGCACGCGTCAACTCCGCCTGCGAGAAAGTATGGCGTGAGGCACGCCGCCGTTCCGACTTTGCCCTCGTCGCCGGCGATCTCGAGAAGGTCGTGGCGGTGGCGCGCGAGGCCGCCACGGCGCTCGGCGAGGCGCTGGGGCTCGCGCCGTATGACGCGCTGATGGACGGATACCAACGCGGTCTTCGCACGGCGGATGTAGCGCCAGTATTCGCCGACTACGAAACCTTCCTGCGGCGCACCCTGCCCGAGGCGGAAGAACGCCAAGCGCGGCTACCGGCGCCCGAGCCACCGGTCGGACCATTTCCGCTGGCGGCCCAGGAAGCGCTCTGCCGTCGGCTCGCCGAACGGATCGGGCTCGATTTCGACCACGCGCGGCTCGACCGATCGGCGCATCCGTTCTCTGGCGGTACGCAAACCGATGTGCGGATCACCACCCGCTATGACGAGGCCGATTTTACCCAGGCCGTGCTCGCGGTGGTGCACGAGACCGGGCACGCGCTCTACGAACGCGGCCTGCCGGCGGCGCATCAGCGCCAGCCGGTTGGCGACGCCGCCGGGATGGCGGCGCACGAGAGTCAGTCGCTGATCGTCGAGATGCAGGCCTGCCGGTCTGATGCCTTCCTCGCCTGGCTTGGCCCGGAGCTGCATCGTGCCTTCGGCGGCGACCCGACGCCCTATCGAGCGGACAATCTGGCCCGTTTATGGCGGCGCGTATCGCGCGGCTTCATCCGTGTCGATGCCGATGAAATGACCTATCCGGCGCACGTGATTCTGCGCTTCCGTCTGGAGCAGGTGCTGATAGCCGGTGATTTGACTGTGCCGGACCTGCCAGGAGCGTGGAACGATGGATTTCGCGAATTGCTCGGGTTGACGCCGCCCGATGATGCGCGCGGCTGTCTGCAGGACATCCACTGGTACGACGGCGCGTTCGGATACTTCCCCAACTACACGTTGGGCGCCATGGCGGCGGCGCAGTTGATGGCGGCGGCACGCCGCGCGTTGCCCGAGCTCGATGCAGCGCTGGCGCGCGGCGACCTGTCGCCGTTGCTCGAATGGCTGCGCGAGAAGGTGCACGGCCTCGGCAGTCTGCTCGACTTTGACGGCCTGTTGCGCGCCGCAACTGGCAAGCCGCTCGATCCGACGGATTTCGAGGCGCATCTCACGGCGCGGTATCTCGCGACGTAGGACGGCGCTTGCTACATCCGTCCTATGAGCAAGAGCATCGTGCGCGACTGTTGGCTGACATTGCAGGCGGTTTCTGAATCCTACGAGTAGGCGACGCGCAAGGGCTTGGTCCCGGCTCCCGATGCCGCCGCTCAGGCTGAGGCATCGCCGCCGAGCTCCACAAATGCCTTATGAGCTTGGCACTTCGGGCCGCTGTCCGGGCCCGCGCGCTTTTGCAACGTCTGCCGGCGTCACTTGCCCCGGCACATGGCCGAAATGCTGGATCGTGTAGTTCGCAACGGCAGCCACTTCCTCGTCCGTGTACCCTCCGGAAAATGGCGGCATAAACAGCGCCCCATTTTGTGTTGCGATCACGCCGCCGTTGAGCACAATCTGCAGCACGTTCGTCCCCTGCGGGTCGCTCACGCTCCGGTCGCCCCGGAGCGCAGCATACGGCGTTTGCCTCCCGGCGCCGTCGAGGCGATGGCAACCGGCGCAGGCGCCCTCGAAGATGCGCCGGCCGAGCTCATCCTCGGCTACCTGGCCTGACACCGCGGGCTGCAGCTCGTGGATCGGCGGGATTGTCTTCAGGTAGGTGGCGAGCGCGGTGACGTCGTCGTGCGACAGGTACCGCAACGAGTAGCTCACCGCCTCGGCCATCGGCCCGCCGGCGACGCCGCGCCCTTCGGCGTGTCCGGTCGAGACATACGCAGCAACCTCCTGCTCCGACCAGGCACCGATGCCGGACTCGGGATCGCTGGTCAGGTTATAGGCTCTCCACCCCTGCTGCACGGCTCCGGCGTATTTCCGGGATGTCTCGAGCCCTTGCAGAAGACCGCGCGGCGTATGGCATTGCTGGCAATGGCCGAGCGCCTCGGCAAGATAGGCGCCACGGTTCCACGTCGTGTCATGCGCCTGGTCTGGCTGAAACCGATGATCGGGATTGTTGAGCAGGTTCCAGAACACCATCAGCAAGCGGATGTTGAATGGAAAGCGCATCTGGTTCTCAGGCGTAGGCGCATGTACCGGCGGCTGCGTCATCAGATACGCCTTGATGTCGAGCGCATCCTCCCGGCTCATCAGCGTGTAGTTGGTGTACGGCATCGCCGGATAGAGGTGCTTTCCGCCGCGCGCAACGCCGCGCTGCAGCGCCGAGACCCACTCATCGTCGCTGTAGCCGCCGATGCCGGTCTCCTTGTCGGGCGTGATGTTCGGAGCATAGATCGTGCCGAACGGCGTCGTGAACGCCCGCCCGCCCGAAAGCGTGCCGCCGGCACCCAGATGGCAAGCGGCGCAATCGGCGGCACGCGTGAGATATTGGCCGCGCGAGATCGCGGCATCGTCGGCCGCCCGTGCCTGACCGCACCAGACCAGCAACCCGAGCACGACAGCCGCGAGCGTCCTCACGACGACTGCAGTGCGCCGACGCCGAACGGAATCTTGCGCAGCCGCTTACCAGTCGCGGCGAAGATCGCGTTGGCCAAGGCGGGCGCCGTCGCGGCGGTTCCGGCTTCGCCGATACCGCCCGGGGCCTCCGTGCTGGCGATCTGATACACCTCCACCTTCGGTGCCTGGTCGATGCGCAGCATGCGGTAGTTGTTGAAGTTCGACTGCTGCACCCGCCCGTTCAGAAGCGTGATCTCGCTATACATCGCCATGGTCAGCCCGAAGATCACGCCACCTTCGATCTGCGCCGCCACCGTGTCCGGGTTGACCCGATAGCCGCAATCGATCGCCACGACCGAGCGCCGGGGCAGGATCTCGCCCCGCGACGTCACCTCGGCCTCATGAACATGCGCGAGATAGGAGCCGAACGCGAACTGCAAGGACACGCCCCGCCCCACGCCCGGCGGCAGGGGGCTGCCCCATCCCGCCTTTTCGGCAGCCAGGTTCAGCACCGCCAGCGCGCGCGGGTTCTTCTGCAGCATTCCGCGGCGATACTCGACCGGGTCCTTGCGGGCCGCCGCGGCGCACTCGTCGATGAAACTCTCGACCACGAACAGGTTGTGCGTCGGCCCGACGCCGCGCCACCACGCCGTGGTGACGCCCGGCGCTTCGTGGCGCACATACTCCACCCGCATGGCCGGCAAGTCGTAGGGCGTCTCGGCAGCGCACTCCACCGCGTCGGGATCTAGCCCGTCCTTCAGCATCCCGGCCGGTTGCCATCGCGCCATCACCGAGGAGCCGGTCACGCGATCCGTCCAACCGACGATCCGGCCGTCCGCATCCAGTCCGGCCGCAATCCGGTCATAATAGTACGGCCGCAGCAAGTCTTTCCTGATGTCCTCCTCGCGGGTCCAGACGAGCTTCACCGGGTAGCTCACCTGGCGGGCGATCAGCGCCGCCTGCTCGATGCTATCGACGTCGAGCCGCCGGCCGAACGCGCCTCCCATGAGATGGTTGTTCACGACAACCTTCTCGGCCGGCAGCCCGGTCGCTTTTGCTACGGCCTGTTGGGCGCGCACCGGCACCTGCGTGCCCACCCACAGCTCGGCGCCGTCCGGTCGCACATGGATGGTCGTGTTGATCGGCTCCATCGGGGCGTGCGAGAGGAACGGGGACTGATAGACCGCCGAGAGCTTCGTCTTGGCGGCATCGATCTGCCGGACGGCGTCGCCCGTGTCGGTTGCGACGATCCCGCCGGTCTGCGACGCCGCATCGAGCGCTTCGACGATCGTGGCGGTCGAGACGGTAGCGTTCGGTCCGTAGTCCCATTGAGGATCGGCCGCTGCCAGTCCCTGAATCGCCGCCCACGTGTGATCGCCGATCACCGCGACAGCATCCGGCAGCCGCACCACGTCGCGCACACCAGGCACCTTGCGCGCCGCCGCCTCGTCGAGGCGGCGCAGTGTTCCGCCGGCGACCGGACAAGCCGCCACGGTGCCGATTTTCATGCCCGGCACCTGCACGTCGATCCCGAACCTGGCGCTGCCGTTCACCTTGCCCGGCGTGTCGAGCCGCTTCTGCGACGTGCCGATCAGAGTCCACGCCGAGGCCGGCTTGAGCGGCACGTCCTTCGGGATGTCGAGCTGCGCGGCCGCGTCGGCGAGCCGCCCGTACGTCGCCGACTGGCCGCTCGGATCGTGGTGCACCACGCCCCGTGCCGCCCGACACGTCGACGGATCGACACCCCACTGCTTCGCCGCCGCGGTGATCAGCATGACCCGCGCCGCCGCCCCAGCCTGACGCAGCCGGTCCCAGTCACCGCGGATCGAGGTTGAACCGCCGGTCGCCTGCTCCCTCAGCAACGGATTGGCGTATTTGGCGTTGTCCGGCGGCACCGGCGTCACTTTTATCTGGTCGAGGCCGACCTCCAGTTCCTCGGCGATCAGCATGGCGGCAGAGGTCCAGATGCCCTGGCCAACCTCGGCGTCCGGCATGATCAGGACCATCGATCCGTCGCTGCCGATCACGATGAACGCATTCGGCACAAAGTTCGCGCCGTCGGTCGCCGCGCGCCCGGCAAGCGAGGGCAGGCTGATGCCCAGCACCAAGCCCGCGCCGGCAAGCAGCCCTAGCGTCAGAAGATCGCGCCTCGGGATCTTCATCTTACGCCTGCGCCGCTGCATGGATCGCCGCCCGGATGCGCACATAGGTGCCGCAACGACAGATATTGCCGGCCATCGCCGCATCGATCTCGGCGTCGCTAGGCTTCGGAGTTTGCTGCAGCAGCGCCGTCGCCGACATGATCTGGCCGGACTGGCAGTACCCGCATTGCGGCACCTCCTTGTCCAACCAGGCCCGCTGCACCTTGGCGCCGACCGGCGAGGCGCCGACCGCCTCGATCGTGGTGATCTGCGCCTCGCCGACCGTGCCAGCCGGCAACACGCACGAACGCACCGCCTGACCATCGAGAAGCACCGTGCAGGCGCCGCATTGCGCGATGCCACACCCGAATTTGGTGCCAGTCATGCCGAGCACGTCGCGCAGCACCCAGAGCAGCGGCATGTCCTCGGGCACGTCCGCCGGGTGAAGAGAGCCATTAATCCGAAGCTTGATCATGTTTTCTTACCACCAGGATCAGGACTGTCGATTGAATGCCTGATCATAAAACGGAATCTGCTAGAGGCTGATTGCAAAGTACGGGGCTGTCAACCGGCAAGCCGCTATCAGGATTACGAACCGATCGCTGAGGCCCGACCATCCATGCTTCCACGCGTCCCGCAGCTCGAGCCGTGCCGCGTGCGCTCACAGTTTTGCAACGAGTGCATCGACCGCGTTCGGCAGAAGGATCAGGGCATTTGCCCGGCAATGCTACGTCGGGAGACGGTTTTTTAGCAATCAGGCAAAACTACCCGCAAGCTCAGGTAAGCCTGCAGCCGCCGTCAGAGTTACCTCGGATGCAGATGCCCAATGACGACAGGAAGCTCACAATGTGTCGTTCCAACAGAAGGCGGACAGAGGCGGGCGCCGGCTGCACGCGTTAGACTCGGGCCACTAGGGTCACAGGGGGACGTAAGGTCACAGGGGGATGGCAAACATGCAGAGCGTGCGGGATGTCACCTATCAGCTTCTGCGAGAGTACGGGCTGACGACGATCTTCGGCAATGTCGGCTCGACCGAGGAGACCTTTCTCAAGAATTTCCCGACAGACTTCCGGTACGTGCTCGCTCTCCAAGAGGCGTCGGTGATCGGGATAGCCGACGGTTTTGCCCAGGCCACGGGCCGGGCCGCCTTGGTGAATGTCCACACCGGAGCCGGGTTGGGCAATACCTTGGGCAATCTAATGACGGCGTTCCTGAACAAGACGCCCCTCATCGTGACCGCCGGGCAGCAAACGCGCGAAATGCTGCTGATGGAACCTTGGCTGACGAATGTCGAAGCAACGATGCTTCCTCGCCCTTGGGTGAAGTGGGCCTATGAACCCGTGAGAGCCGAGGATGTGCCCGCTGCCTTTATGCGTGCGATTGCTACGGCTCTCCAGCCGCCCGCGGGTCCTGTCTTTCTCTCCCTTCCCCTCGACGATTGGGAGAAACCCTGTGCTGGACCGGCGGTGGTGCGGACGGTGAGCCGCCGCTTTGCCCCCGAAAGCGCTCGCCTGGCGGAATTCGCCAAAGCCTTGTCGGAAGCGTCGTCACCCGTCCTGATCTATGGGGCCGCCATCGACCGGGGCAATGGCTGGAGCGAGGCCATTGCTTTTGCAGAGGCGCTCGGCGCGCCGGTCTGGGCTGCACCTGCTTGCGAGCGTGCGCCGTTTCCAGAGAACCATCCCCTCTATTCTGGCGGATTGCCGTTCGCCATCGGGCCACTCGGCAAAAAACTCGGAGGCCACGACGTGGCGCTTGTCGTCGGTGCTCCAGTTTTCCGCTATTATCCCTATGTGGCCGGTCCGTACTTACCGGACGGGATGCGGCTTCTGCACATTTCCGACGATCCGGCAGAAACCGCGCGCGCCCCCGTTGGCGACAGCCTGCTGGGGGATGCCGTCTTGTCTCTTGCCGCCCTCACGAAATTGCTCGGCGAGTTCAAGCCGAAGACCGACAAGGCGCCGGAAAGGATGGCGCATCGGATGGCGCCTCACCCTCCGAGCCAGGCAGAGGGAAAGAACGATGGCCTTCTAACCGCCGCGCAAGTCTTCAACGCTCTCAGCGAAATCCGGCCTGCGAACGCCGTTTTGGTGGAGGAATCCCCTTCGAATCTCGGCGATCTTCACAAGTCCTGGCCGATCACTGAACCAGGCACCTTTTTCACATTCGCCAGCGGAGGGCTCGGCTGGAACCTCCCAGCGTCCGTGGGTATCGCGCTCGGCGAGCGCGATACCGGTCGCAACCGCCCAGTGATCATGATCATCGGTGACGGATCGTTCCAATATTCGGTTCAGTCGATCTGGACTGCGGCGCAACTCCATTTGCCGATATTGGTCGTCGTCCTGCGCAACGCGGAATACTGCATCCTCAAGTCGTTCGCGGTGCTTGAAGACACTCCGGGCGTTCCCGGCCTCGATCTCCCAGGTGTCGACATCGTCTCTCTGGCAAAGGGTTACGGCTGCGATGCTGCACGCCTTGACGATCTCGACGCCATCAAGAAGGCCGCAGCGGCGGCCTGGACCAGTTCGAAGCCCACGGTGCTGGAGATTCCCATCTCTCCACAGGTTCCGCCGCTCATATAACAATAAGGCACGGATCTAGCTCACGATAGGCGGTGGCTGCATGATCTCCACGATCATCGGGGCACTGCTTCCCACTGTCGTAACGCTGCTACTTGGTTTGGTTGCTGGCTGGCACCACGATTTCGACGCCAAGAAAGCAACCGTTCTCAACAGCATGGTCATGCTCTACGCGTTGCCGCTCAGTCTTTTCGCCGGCATGGTGGGGATGTCGCGCGATCAGGTTCTCTCTCAGGGTCCGCTGGCTTTTGCGATCCTTTTGGGCATGGCCGGTGGCTACGCAATTGTCTTCTTCATTTCGCATTATCTTTTCCGGCGGGATCTGATGACGGCATCCCTGCAGGCGCTGGCGATATCCGGTCCGGCGGTGCCCTTTATCGGCGTTTCCGTACTGGGGCATCTGTTCGGGAACTCCAGCGCCATTCCCATCTCTGTCGCCAGCCTCGTGATGAACCTGATCCAGGTTCCGGCGACGCTCATGCTCTTATCAGCCGGCATGGCCCAAAAGGGCACGGCATCGGCCGCAAAGCAGCCCTCACTTGGCGGGCATATCATTCACGCACTGCGCCAGCCGGTGGTATGGTCGCCGCTGCTCGCTTTGGTGCTGATACTCAGCAACCTGCATTTCCCCGAGTTGATAGAAGACTCTCTCCGGCTGCTCGGTGGCGCGACCGGCGGCGTCGCCCTATTTGCCTCGGGCATTGTGCTGTATTCGTTCCGCGTCGCTTTCAACCTCACCGTGGGCATCGCCGTCATCGCGCGCAATATCGCAATACCAGCCGTGATATGGGCACTCATGCTCTTTCTCCGCATAGAAACGGAGATCATGAGGGAGGTGGTGCTCACGCTGGCCATCCCGACAGCCTCGATCCCTGTCATCCTCGCCGTCCAGTATCAGATGGCCGAGCAGGAAATGGCCTCAATTCTGTTCTTTAGCACGATCTTCTCGATCATCACCATGGGCGGCTTCATCTGGCTGACGGCCTAAACGCCTCAAAGCGGAAGGTGTAGAATAGATGCCCGACCAACCATCCCGATTCGTTTATTTCTCGGCGGGCCCTAACCTGCACCCGGTGGCCACCGATGTCCTGCTTTCCTACTTAAGCGCGTGGCCCGTCCAGTCCGTGATGCTGAACGTGCCGAACTCGGAGAAGGAAGGAGTGGCAAGGGTTATCGCCCAGGCACTGCAGCCTGTGTCCGTGCCCTCGCGGAAAAATACCAGACATCGCCCGGCGCGAAATCATTAGTCTCTGAGCAGCCATATCGGTCGGTAACAGTGATGCGTACCTGCCCCTCTGTCACGAAGGCCCATTCCGCCGCCGTCGCGTGCCAATGCCGCTCCCGCATCATGCCCGGTTCCAGCCGCATCGAGACACCGGCCAGCGCCTCGGATACCGGCAACTGGCAACGGTCGCCTCCTTCCCATAGCTGCCGCCGTCCACCTTGCGTTCGGATTTCTCCCACTCGAACTTGAAAGTTGGAAGCTCTTTGCCGGAGGTTACCGGGTCGGGAACGTGGTTTTGGAAACTGCTGTCTCCGCCTTGCGAGCTGACGGGAAGGACGGACGAGAACATAACAGCCTCCTTGCAGTTGACGTCAAAGCGTAATCGAAACGGCCCCTCGCTGAGCATGACGTTTGCCGTTTGCGTAACGTTGTCAATTCTACTCTCGAAATAACCGTTCCTTCGTGCTGCCGCTGGCGCCATGCCAGCCGCGAGCCGCCCCCACCGCCATGCGCGATGAAGCCAATGAAGGCGGGCATCCAGGTCTCGTGCTGCGATCTGCCCTCGCCGATCGCCCACACCCCGCAGCTACGGTCCTGTCGGCCGAACCGTGATGCCCTGCGCCTGAAGCTGATCGAGCACTGCCTTGGCATTGGCGTTGCCGGACTGGGCCAACTTCGCGGTCTCGCTGGCCAGCATCTGGAAACGGGCTCGGATCCGTGCGGCCTGCTCCAGATTGGTTTCCTGCTCCGTCCGCAGCGTGGCAAGGCTGCTGTGCTCCTGCACCAGCCGCTCGGTCTGAAAGGCGGTAATCAGGAAGAACGCCACCACGATCAGCAGCAGCGGCACCTCGATTCGGGCGATGTCACGCATCGCTCAGGGCTTCGCCGCCGCTGGGACGGCGGACGCCCCCGCCGCTGCCGGTCCGGCGGCGGCCCCGGCGCGCGTGAGCAGGTCCTGGATCTGCGGATCCTTGCTACTCTGTTCCTGCATTGTCAGCGCATGCATCAGTACGTTCGTTAGCGCCTGGAGCTGCGCCGCCTGGGCGATCTGCTGCTGGCGCTGATTCGCCTCTGCCTGGGCGGTCTGATCAATCAATGCCAGCGCAATATTCACCGCCACCAGGATCAGGCTGACCCCGGCCAGCAGCGTGGCCCACTGGATCAGCCACTGACTCTGCGACGGGGCGGGCTTCTGCCCGCTCATCGAAGCTGGCTCGTCATGCTCGTTGGCTCCGGACCCAGTCCAGAAAAAGAACCACACGCATACCCACATCCGGTAGCCGGCGCAAATGACCACCAGAACCCAAGACTCCCAGCGTCTTCCTGGGTATATTTGCGCTCCCGCACGAAGAAAGGGCGCCGAGTCGCATGGCCGCCGCCGTCAGATCCGCTCCCATCTCCACCAGGGCCGGGCGGCGCCACTTCGCCTCGCCGGCGATCTGGAGCCTGATGCAACGCCGGACGGCGGAGCTCGGTGGCCTGGCACTCGGACTGCTCGGGCTCGCGCTGCTGGTGGCACTGGCCAGCTACAACCCCTCCGACCCGAGCCTGAACACCGTAACAGCGCGGCCGGCCACCAACCTGGCTGGGCCGGTGGGCGCAGTCCTCGCCGACTTGCTGCTGCAGGGCTTCGGCGTCGCCGGCGCGCTGCCGGGTCTGGCGATGCTGGCTTGGGCCTGGCGCATTGCATCCCGCCGCGGGCTCGGCAGCATGGCTGCCCGTCTGGCCGTCACCGGTGCGGCGATGCCGATGCTCGCCACATCGCTCGAGGCCGTGCCGCGCCTGCGGTCTGTCGCCTGGCCAACTCTGGCCGGGCCGGGCGGAGCCGTTGGACAGGTGCTCGCCCCAACCATGTTGGAAGCAGGACGTGGGGTGCTTGGACCGGTAGGCGGCGTGCTGGTCTGGACGCTCGGGACGGCATTCGCCGCCACCCTCGTGTTGCTGGCGCTCGGCCTGTCGGGCGCGGAGTGGCGTGCCGTCTGGCGGCTGCTCGCCCGGGTTGCACGGTTCTCGGTCTCCACCGGCTGGAACGCGGCAGCCGTGGTCGGGCGGGCAGGAGGCGCGGGCGCCAGCATGGCTTCGCCTTTGATCCGCCTGTTCCGGCGCTATCGCGCGCCCGACAAGGACGCACCCCCGCCAGGTCTGGCCGAGCGGCGCGAGCCGCGGGTGGGCGATCCCCGCGCATCGCCGGCGCCCGACCAACCCCCGCCGACCATCCATCAACCACGTCAGGTCGTCACCGCCCGCCAGCCGGCGCAACAGAGCCTGCCGCTGGCCGAGCCTGGCTGGCGGTTTCCTGCGCTTTCGCTGCTGAAGCCCGCCCCGGCCCGCGCCACCACGGGCCCGAGCGCCGAGGCGCTGGAAGCCAACGCACGGCTGCTGGAGACCGTGCTGTCCGATTACGGTGTGCAGGGCAGTATCGCCGAAATTCGCCCGGGGCCGGTGGTGACGCTCTACGAGCTCGAGCCCGCGCCCGGCATCCGCAGCGCCCGGGTAATAGGCCTGGCCGATGATGTCGCCCGCAGCCTGTCTGTCATGGCCGTGCGCATCGCCACCGTGCCCGGGCGGAACGTGATCGGCATCGAGGTCCCGAACGCCAAACGCGAGACGGTGTTCCTGTCCGAGATATTGGCCTCGGACGACGTACAGAAGCATCCTGGCCGGCTGACGCTGGCCTTGGGCAAGGACATCTCCGGGGCGCCGATCGTCGCCGACCTGCAACGAATGCCGCATCTGATGATCGCCGGTACCACCGGCTCGGGGAAGTCGGTCGGGGTCAATGCGATGATCCTGAGCCTGCTGTATCGGCTGCCCCCCGACCAGTGCCGGCTGATCCTGATCGACCCGAAGATGCTGGAGCTCTCGATGTACGAGGGCATCCCACATCTGATGGCTCCGGTGGTGACCGAACCGGCCAAGGCGGTGACCGCGCTGAAATGGACGGTGCGCGAGATGGAGCGGCGCTACCGGGCGATGAGCCAGTTGGGCGTGCGCAATATCGGCGGCTACAATGACCGCGTGGCCGATGCCCGCGCCAAGGGCGAGGTGGTGACCCGCCGCGTGCAGACCGGCTTCGACCCTGATACGGGCCGCCCGACCTTCGAGGAGCAGCCTCTGGCGCTGGAGCCGCTGCCGTTCATCGTGGTGGTGGTCGATGAGATGGCCGACCTGATGATGGTCGCCGGGAAGGACATCGAGGCGGCGGTGCAGCGCCTGGCGCAGATGGCCCGGGCCGCCGGCATCCATGTGATCATGGCGACCCAGCGGCCGTCGGTCGATGTGATCACCGGCACGATCAAGGCAAATTTCCCAACCCGCATCAGCTTCCAGGTCATCAGCAAGTTCGACAGCCGCACCATCCTGGGCGAGCAGGGGGCGGAGCAGCTCCTGGGCCAGGGCGACATGCTCTACATGGCCGGCGGCGGGCGGATCACCCGCGTGCATGGGCCGTTCGTCTCGGACCAGGAGGTGGAAGAGGTGGTGGCGTTCCTGCGCGAGCAGGGCGAGCCGGCTTATGTCGATGCCGTGACCGAGGTCGAGGACGACGACGGCCCGATAGTGCCGGGTCTTTTGGGTTCGGATGCCGGGGAGAAGGGGCTCTACGAGCAGGCCGTTGCCCTGGTGGCGCGCGAGGGCAAGGCATCCACCAGCTTCCTCCAGCGGCATTTGAATCTGGGATACAACCGGGCGGCCAAGCTGATCGAGCAGATGGAGAAGGAAGGCGTGGTCGGCCCCGCCAATCACGTGGGCAAGCGCGAGGTGCTGATCCGGCAGGCGGAGGAGGATTAGAGGCATGGCCGCCGAGTGCGGCCCGCGTCCACCTTTTCCGCGAGCGGGAGCGGCGTATGTGGACTCGGCTTTGCCGTTATCACGATGCGGTCTGTTCTCATCGCCGTCTCATTTCGCGGTGCGCGAGACAATTGGATCGCGGGGTGAGATAACTTCAGACCCTCGGGTCAAGGCCCGAGTGCAGGCTCGCTCCGCGCGGCGGCCCACGGGTCCGAGGCCGAGGGAGCTGCTGCTTGCGGAGTGCGGGGCGCGGCTCGGCATGGCCGCGCCGGACCGGCTGGCGGCTCTGGATGAGGTTCGGCGGCGGCTGCTCGCCTTATGCGTCGTATGAGTCGCACCTGGATGTTAAGGCTGTATCCGACCCTTTGCGGCCGTTCACCCTCTCTAGCCGGACGTTAGCCCCGAGGCCCGTTGACGTAGATCAATGCGCCTCCCGGAAGGCCGTGTCATTGAAAATTGCGATCAAGCTGCGCTCGAAGCTGCGAATATGCGGCTTTATCGGGGAATACCGGATTACACGATACGAGGGGACATGCGTCACTTTCTCACCGCCGGCTTCTTTGTAGCCTTCGCGTTACTGCACGCTCAGTCTGGGATAGCAGGGGAAGATGCTGGTTCTCAGCTTTTTGGCTCTTGGCGTCTCGTGTCTTACGAACTCAGAGTTGTCGGTGACGAACAACCGGCGCGGCAGGTCTTCGGTGCTCACCCATTCGGCCGCCTGATCCTGATGCCCAGTCACTATATGGCTGCCTTCGTTTCGAAGCCTGACCGCAAGCCGCCGACCAACGAAGCTGAGTCCGCAGCGCTCCTGTCATCAATGATCGCTTACACAGGTAAGTTCAGGCTAGAGGGCGACAAGTTCATTACCAAGGTCGATGGCGCGTGGAACGAAATATACAAAGCCAACGAGCAGATCCGATACTTCACGCTCGAAGGCGACACTCTCAGCATCAGAACAGCGGAGATGGCCAGCGGCGTTCTGCCGGGCAAGCGCGTTGTCTCCACGCTGGTGTGGACGCGGGAGCAGTAAGCCGAGCGAGGGGATCACCCATCCAGTTCCGCGAGCCTGTGGGTTGCCTGCTCGCAAGAGCCGCCGCTGGCAAAACCGGACGGTGCACGAGTTGATTGTTTGCTTCCCGCCCACAACCGCCTGCGGTGCATATCTCGACTTTCGGATTTCCCGGAAGGTATGACCCTAAATCCGGCAGTTGAGTGATTGCGCGCCGCGGCTGAATCGGCAGATTTGGCCGGCATGAGCACAGAACAGAGATGTCTGGCGGTTCACCCCGCGGGTGAGCAACCGGAAGTTGCGCCGCATTCGGCGATTGCCGATACCTTCGCCGGGCGCGTGCACGTGGAGTGGGACGCCGCCGCACCGGTGACGCCGTTCGGCCAACTGCCATTCTTCATCGACTACCTGAAGCAGGCCGGGTTGTTCGACAATTGGGTTGCCGACTGTCCGCTGCGGTTCACTAGCCCGAATGCACCGCGTACACGCGATCTGCTTGGCACCGTGCTGCTGTCTGTTCTGGCGGGTCACCGGCGCTATGCCCATGTGACCGCGCTGCGCTGCGATCCGGTGAACCCGCCGTTGCTCGGCATGCGCAAGGTGGTCAGCGAGGACTCGGTTCGCCGCGGGCTGGAGAAGATCGACGAAGCGCAAGGCTCGGCCTGGCTGCAAAACCACCTGGACTATTGCACCGCTCCGCTGCTCGGCGAGCCGTGGGTGCTCGACATCGATACCACCATCAAACCTTTGTATGGGCACCAGGAAGGCGCCGAGCTGGGCTATAATCCGCACAAGCCGGGTCGGCCGTCGCACTGCTATCACAGCTACATGCTGTCGAACCTGCGGCTGGTGCTACGGGTCGAGGTATTGCCCGGCGATCAGCACAACGTCAGACACGCGACGGGCGGCTTGTGGGAGTTGCTGGATCATCTCGGAGCGGGGCAGCGGCCGTGGCTGCTGCGCGGAGACAAGTCGTGGGGCATCGAGCCGGTGATGGCGCGGGCCGAGCGGGAGGAGCTGGCGTATCTGTTCCGTCTGCGCATGACGAAAAACGTCACGCGGGCACTGCAACGGGCGATGCAGGCATCGGACTGGAAGGATGCCGGCCAGGGCTGGCAGGGCAAGGAGACGAGCCTGCGGCTGGAGGGCTGGAGCCGGCAGCGGAGAGTCATTCTGCTGCGCCGCCAACTGGCTGGTCCGCCGGCCGTCGATCATGGCGATCCGGCTCAGCGGCGACTTGGCTTCGTCGAGGTGGGCCCCGATCAGGAGGCGTGGGACTACGCTGCGCTGGTCACCTCAATGGACGATGAAATCCTGACGCTGGGGCAGTTGTATCGCGATCGGGCGGATTGCGAGAACGTTTTTGACGAGCTGAAGAACCAATGGGGTTGGGGCGGTTTCACGACACAGGACCTCACGCGGTGTCGGCTGCTGGCCGGTATCGTTGCACTGATCTACAACTGGTGGAGCCTGTTCGTCCGGCTGGCTGATCCGGAGCACCATCGGGAGGCGATCACCACCCGACCCTTGCTGCTGTCGGCGATCGCGCAGCGCACCCAACACGCCGGCCAGGTGAGGCTGACGATCAGCAGCGCGCATGGCGCGCGCGACAAGGCGAGGCAAGCTTACCTGCGCATCGCCGGCTTTCTTGACCGGCTGCGAAAAAGTGCGGAGCAGTTGGATCCGCTGCAACGCTGGTATCGCATCCTCAGTGAAGCGCTCCGCTACTTCTTGCATGGCCGGCAACTGCAGCCACCGCTTCGCCTGAGCCCGGCCTGAGCAATTACCCCAGGTTGTGGGTCGTCACTTCAGACCGGCGACGATCGGACCCAACTGCCGGATTTAGGATGACCGTAATGGAAGCGCAGCGACTTCGCCGCGTCGCGTGACGTGGGACGGTCTCACGCAGGGCGACGTCGCAGCGCGCTTGTCATAATAGGCGTTTATTCGCGCCGGCACGGCCGCCGTGGGTGGCCATTCTCCCGGCCGCTTCGCGGCGGCCCACTTTCCGTATTATGCGATTAAGCGGCGGTGCCGTCGCCAGCGCGAAGGCCAGGATTACATGTGCCGGTTTCGAGGTAGGTTTGGTGGGACCAGCCGATAGCTCACAGGCACCATGGGAGAACCGACCAAGTGTCTATATGGGAGACGAAGGACGTCGTGCTTGCCGGCGTGGCTGCCGCCTCAGCGCCACAAATCACGGCAGGGAAAATATTTGCCGAAGGACAAACTCAGCGTCCGTATATATCTCGCTTGCTTTATTGTCTGCTGTTAATAGGCCGTCGAAATAGGTGGAGAACGTCACAAAGTTCACGTCAACACTATCGTTGCGCAACTTCTCCTGGTTCGCTTTCCCCGCACCGCCGACTTCAATCCACTTTAGGATCAACACATAGGTGCAAAGCGCATATCGGAAAATGAACGTGTTGTGAACCTCCGGCCCCTTCGGCAGCTTCGTCACACTTGGATGGTCTTTGAATAAATGCACCGTGAGCAGGAGAATATTGTGAACCAGTTTCTCAAGCATTCGCGGCGTATAGCTTTCACGTCGCCGCAGAGTCTTTAACTCCGCAGGCGAGTAGGTCTTTGCCATCAAATCGAATCCAGAAGATAGTGTTGGCGAGTCCTTAAGCATTCTACCCATGTGGGCATTCGCTTCGCGTCCAAGCTCCAAAAGCTGCCGTTGAAGATACACATCACCGCGTTCTGCCGCCAGCAGGAGGCGGCAATACTTCGGAAATTCGCTTGTCTGGCTCACGTCAATCAAGCTTTCAGGTGACGAGGCGTCGTGTGCGCTCAGTCCACAAACGTCCTGCGTCCTCTTCAACACGATCACCTGCTTCGGATGGTGTGCTAGGATTTCCATAGACCGATAGATCGATTTTAGGGTGTCGCCCTTGTAAGCCTCCATAGCCGCGTAGTCCGTAAGGACTGCACAGTTGTCAGATTTCGAGAGATACGCTCTAAGCGTCTCTGATTGCAGAGAATTGCTATCGACTACCTTGCGCATCGCGGAAACACCACCGGCTAGACGTGTCGCACGATACTCCATCATCGCCGGAACTTCCACAGCGCCGGCATGATTTGCCATAATGGGATTCTGCGACACCGACACGAGCGCGGTTAAGGGCCTCCACACTGGGAACGCAATTCGGGTGCAAGCAAATGCCTGACGACGACGAAATCAAGTGGCGCGCGGAATTTCTCGCAGCGGGCGAGTCTGAAATCCGTGATGCCGTCAATCACCGCGCGGCCTACGGTGCCGACCAAAAGAAGCGGCTATACGCTTTTCGCTGGCCGCGCGAACAAGACGAGGCCAGAAGGCGACGAGAAGGCCAAACGTATCGCTACGCGCGCTGGATGTTTTGGGCTGCCGTCGCGGCGGTGATGGTAGGCATAATCGGCACACTGGTGACATGGCTCCACTAGCCCATAAACTGTCTTATGCGGCAACCGTCAGGGCGACGATTTCGAGGCTTGTTTAGCCGTGTGCCACTCTGGCAGCGGATGCACGACGAACATCCGATCAGGGTGCCTCAACCCAAGCGCGCGCCGTTTCCCTGTCGCCGGTTGGGTACACGCGAAGCTGTCCCGGCATTAAGAAGCGGAGCGCGTTCACCGCGTGTGTGATCCAGGCCACGTCCGTCACGACGGCGACACGCTGCCAGCGCATCCAATATTCGACCCCGACCCTAAAATCCTCCCACACCGCACCGGGCTCCATGCCGGCGAAGTCCGCGCCGATCTCGTAATAGAACCAAATCTTCGGATGCCGCTTGGCGACCGCCTCGACCCGAGGGATCAGAACCGCCTCGTAATCTCCGCGCGTAACACGCCCGACAGCGCTGGCCGCGATCACGTTGTCCCCAAACCCCTCCAGGATTTTGATCATTGTCCCTTCCCGGTCGTTGTGGACCAAGTGGTAAACTACTACATTACGCTCAGCAGGTCACTGCTTACGGCCCCCCGAACGCAGCGGATGCGGACGCAACAGGATCGCAGCGTGCGCAAACCACCCGGTTGACCGCCCGCCGCGCCGAGTTGCGATAAGGTGGTGCAACGCTGGTTGCGCGTGGCCTGAAGTAGCGTCGTTGCATCCTATGTCGCCGGATGGGACAACGGCATTTCTCCTCTGGGGGCGCCCATGCTGGCCGGAGGCGATCGGTCCGCAGGCACCCCGGCGGTTCGAAGCGTCGCGCGATACCAATTCGGTATGGTGGCGCCGAACAGACCCCCGATCAGGGCATTGAGCAATACCGGAACGAAAAGTGGTGGCGACGCGCTGTGCGGGTGCAATGCAGCCTGGTCTTGCGCCAGCCACTGCACGACGAGCAGCCCTACAACTCCCATGAGCCCAGCCAGCCCCACGCCCTCGATCCATCGGAGCCAGGGCGGGTCACGCTCGGCGCGGGCAAAATCGTCGCACGCAAACGCCAACGCAAAGGCCATGACCGTTGACAAGAGCAGCCACTTGCACTGTGCCGCAAACGGCATCACTGCATTATCACCAGCAAAGAAATGCAGGCGCAGAAGATAGAACACGTACGAAACAGGCAGGGACACCGTGATCGCGCAGACACCTGACATGACGTATGCGAGCATGGGCCGTTCGTGCGCGGAGCGTATATCCGCGAAGCTCCAGAGCTGCTTCGGCAGCAGCGCAAATGCTGCCGCCACGCAGTTATAGATGGCGACAAGGAGCCCGATGGCGAACGCTTTCTCCAGGGGCATCTGGTCCGCCAGCAGGAAGGTCGAGATCGCGAACAGCGCCATGACGCCGGCCATGTCGAGGCTCAGCAGGTTTAGGGGCATGCGTATCGGACTCGGGAGCTGAATGGAGAAGCCCATATTGGTGAGCTTCTGGGCCACCTCGGTCTCGCCGTTGCAGCTATAGAGCAGCGCCCTGGCCAGCATCAGCCGAAGTTCATCATACGCTTCCAACGTGAGAGACTTGAAGTTATCGACTGCATCGGGAATCGGCTGCAGCGCCCGCTGGGAGAGCTGGCCCGTTAATGCAAAAAATCCCACCGACTGGGCAAAGAAGGCGCCCATCCTCTTTTCGAAGGCGGACACGTCCTCGGGGAAATCGTCGCTAAAGCGCGGCCAGCTTTTTAGATTTGTAAGAGCCATATACAGCACGAGATTACGAGTAAACTGGAACCGGGAGACATCGGCCCTGGAATCCGGCCGCAACTCTTCAGCGACCGCGTTTGGAAACGACTTGCTGTCGATAATGTAATTCCGTGCGAGCAGAAGCAGGTCTTCAGTGACCCTGAACGGCGCCGCGGCCATGCGTTGCGCCCATCCGACGGCGCCGAAGGGAATCGCCCCCATCCGGTGAAAGAAGCGCAGCATGGCGGCGTCGAAGTCGCGAAGCACCGGGAACGAGGGCAGTAGCGTGGTGAGCGCAAGCGCCGACACAAGCGCCGCATCGAGGCCATTCAGGTTGGCCGGGATCGCCTCTGATGCTCCGGAATGCAGTACCCCCAGCAGCGTCGGCCGCTGCCCCAGCAGCCAAGCGAGCAGCATCAGCAAGCCGATGCAGGAGGCGACATATGTCGTGCAACTGGCCAGATACTGGAAGCGGCTGGTCTGGCTGCGGACAGTCTTGGGCGTGTTGAACCGGCTTACGGCGTAAAAGCCGACAAGCACCGATGCGACGAAATAGCTAGCATCGATGTGCAATACGGCAAGGATGGCGTCCATGGCCGCGTACTCCCCGTGGTTGGTAGTCTGGGTCTTGACTTCTCCTGGCTTGGCCGGAGCAGCATATCGCACCCATGGCGAGCCTGCAGTGACGTAGCTCACACCCACGAACGAGGTTCGTGGCGGAAGCAGTTTGGGAGCATTCCGTGATGAGCCACTGGGGTTACTTCGGGCTGCCCTCGTTCTGACCCGTGGGGACCTAGGGTGTGACCACAAGCCACTCGTGGAAGTCGGAGCGCGGAGGCAGCCGCCGCGACGACCGCAGCCGGGGTGATGGTGGGCCGCGGTTGATACGCCTCGCACGCGTGAGCAGGATCAGCGATACCTTCCGGAGCACGGCCTGGGTTCGTCGGGTGTGCCGCAGTTGTTGGGGTCGTTGGCGGCCGGGTTGCCATAACCCGGCTGCGCGCTGCCGTAATAGGGCTGTTGAGCGCCGGGGTACGGTTGCTGGTAGCCGTAGGAAGGTGGTGGCTGGCCAGAGCCATAGTAGCCGGGCGCGTATCCGTAAGACGGATAGTATGGAGAACCGTAGCCATAGTACGGTCCATACGGATAGTAGCAGCCTGAAAGGAGAAGCAGCGGCAACAGCCAGAGATAACGCATGCGTCCTCCCGTGATCTGGAGGGTGGAGGGTAGTCCCTTGTTTTGTTCTCCTGCAACCCGACCTGGCCGGGAAAACGGTATCATGCGTCCGCCGTCGTTGCTCAGGGCGCCGGCAAGATCACCGCTTTGCAGTCGCCGAAACCGATACCAGCGAAACCTTCGCGTCGCGCGTGAGCGCGGAGGATCACCTCGTCGCCGTTCTGCAGGAACCGACGCTCTTCGCCAGAGTCGAGTCGCACCGGCAGTTTTCCGCCTTGCGTCATTTCCAGCAGGCTGCCGTAGCCCGACGCTTCGGGGGCGGAGATGGTGCCGGAGCCGAACAGATCGCCAGGTTCCAGATTGCAGCCATTGCTGCTGTGATGTGCTACCATCTGCGCCACTGTCCAGTACATGTGACGCGTGTTGCTCAGCGACAGCCGGTGCGGCGCCAGGGCTTTTTCACGCATCCGCGGCGTCAGCAGCAGGACCTCCAACTCCAGGTCGAGCGCGCCCTCTTGCTGGTCCACCTCGTCCATCAAATATGGAAGCGGTGCCGGATCGCCTTCCGGCCGGGGCGGCTGGGGGATGCGGAACGGCGCCAGAGCCTCCGGCGTGATGACCCATGGGCTGATCGTCGTGCCGAAACTTTTTGCCAGGAACGGGCCAAGCGGCTGGTATTCCCAGGCCTGGATGTCGCGCGCCGACCAGTCGTTCAGCAGACAGAACCCGGCGACATGCTGGGCTGCCTCGCGGATGGGGATCGAGCTGCCTCGCCGGTTACCCGGCCCGATCCAGATGCCGAGTTCCAGCTCGTAATCGAGATTGCGACACGGGCCGAAGCTTGGCGCTGTTTCCTCCGGCAGTTTGCGCTGGCCGCTGGGGCGATAAATGGGCATGCCGGACCGCACCACCGAGGAGGCGCGGCCATGATAGCCGATTGGCAGGTATTTGTAATTCGGCAACAGCGGGTTGTCCGGACGGAACAGCTTGCCGACATTCATCGCGTGGTGAATGCCGACATAGAAGTCCGTGTAGTCGCCGATGCGCGCCGGCAGGCGCATGGTGCAATCAGCGGCGCGGTGGAGCAGTCCACGTGCTCTCGACGCCTCGGAATTGCCTTCGGCAAGCAGATCCGAAAGTGCTGCCCGCAACGATCGGCGAGGATCGGTGCCAAGCGCGAAGAGCGTATTCAACGCTCCGTCCTTTGTCGCTTCGACTGCATGCGCCACCGCGCCAGTGAGCAGGCCAGCAGCCAAGGCGGCGCTGAGATCAAGGATCATATCGCCGATTGCCACGCCGCTCCGTGTGATGCCGTCGGGCGTGGTGAAGACACCAAGCGGCAGGTTCTGAATCGGGAAATCCGGATGACCGTTGGCAGAGGCCACCCAACTCCGCCGCGAGGGATCGTGCGTGCGGTCAAGCGCCGGCATCTTCAGGGCTCGCGATGAGTGGGATCGAACAACGTCCGCAGACCCTGCCCGTAGGCGCCATACTCCTTCTGGCGCATCTCGGTGTTGGCGGCATAAGCGGTCACGCGCTGCGGGAAGCGCGTCTCGAACATGAAGGCGAGCGTGCCGGTGAGCTTTTGCGGCACAAGCTCGGCGTTGCTTGCTTTGTCGAATGCCTCGGCATCCGGCCCATGCGGCAGCATCATGTTGTGCAGCGAGAAGCCGCCCGGGGCGAAGCCGCCGCCCAGTTTAGCATCGTATACACCGTAGATCAGCCCCATGAATTCGCTCATGACATTCATGTGGTACCACGGTGGCCGGAAGGTATTTTCGGCAACCAACCAACGCTCGGGGAAAATCACGAAATCGACGTTGGCGGTGCCGGGCGACTCGGATGGCGAGGTGAGCACGGTGAAGATCGACGGGTCGGCGTGGTCGAACAGCACCGGGCCGACCGGGGAGAAGCGACGGAGGTCGTACTTGTAGGGCACATAATTGCCGTGCCAGGCGACGACATCGAGCGGCGAACGCTTGATTTCGGCGCGCCAGAGTGATCCGCCCCACTTGACGTAAAGCTGGCCCGGAACGTCACGATCCTCGTAGGCCGCGACCGGGGTCAGGAAGTCGCGCTGATTGGCCAGGCAGTTGGCGCCGATTGGGCCGCGTTCGGGCAGGGTGAACGCGCTTCCGTAGTTTTCGCACAGATAGCCGCGCGCGGGGCCGTCTCGCAGCTCGACCAGCAGCTTGACCCCACGCGGGATGACGGCGATCTCGCCTGGCGCGATATCGATGACGCCGAACTCAGTCCGCAGGCGTAGGCCACCTTGCTGCGGGACGAACAGCAGCTCGCCGTCGGCGTTGTAGAAATACTCGTCCTGCATCGAGCGGGTGACGAGATAGACGTGCGCAGCCATCCCCGCATGGGAGCCGGCGTCACCCGCCGTGGTGATCGTGCGAATGCCTTCCACGAAGGACAATGTCTCGTTCGGTATCGGGATGGGATCCCAGCGCAACGGCGCGGGGGCGATCTCGGTTTCTGCACAGGGTGCCGTGCGCCACAGGCCGGCATTGGCCTTCGCGAACTCGCCCCAGTTCCCCACGGTCGGGCGGATGCGATACAGCCAGGAGCGTTCGTTCCTGGCCCGCGGCGCGGTGAAGGGCGAGCCGCTGAGCTGTTCGGCGTACAGCCCGTACGGACATTTCTGAGGCGAGTTGCGGCCGATCGGCAGGGCGCCGGGTAATGCTTCGGTCTCGAAGCCGTTGCCGAAGCCGGAGAGATAGGTCGGTTCTTCGGTACCGGCCTGGGCCGGCGTCACCTGGTGCATGACATTCATTGGATCGAACCTCCGGACGCTTAGACGCCTTATGGGTTGGCGCTGATCACACCACGACGTATCTGGTCCTCTTCGATGCTCTCGAACAGCGCTTTGAAGTTGCCCTCGCCGAAGCCCTCGTCGCCCTTGCGCTGGATGAGCTCGAAAAAGATCGGGCCGATCACGGTCTTCGAGAAGATCTGCAGCAGCACTTTGGTCTGATCGCCTTCGACGACGCCCTCGCCATCGATCAGCAAGCCGAGTTTGCGCAAGCGGTCGAGTGGCTCGCCGTGGTTCGGCAGACGTTGATCCACCTTGTCGTAATAGGTGTCTGGCGGCGGCGGCATGAACGCGAGACCGCGGTTCCGCAAACTCTCGACGGTCTGATAGATGTCATGGCAACCAAGAGCGACATGTTGGATTCCCTCGCCTTTGTAGTCGCGCAAGTACTCCTCGATCTGGCTCTTTTCATCGGCGCTTTCGTTGATCGGGATGCGGATCTTGCCGTCCGGGCTGGTGAGCGCCTTGGAGTAGAGGCCGGTGAGCTTGCCCTCGATATCGAAATAGCGAATCTGGCGGAAGTTGAAGAGCCGCTCATAGAACCCTACCCATTTGCTCATATTGCCCCGATGGACGTTGTGGGTCAGGTGATCGACATAATAGAGCCCGACGCCATGGGGCTTCGGCTCGCGTTCGCCGGTCCAGCGGAAATCGACGTCGTAGATCGTGCCGCGATCGCCATAGCGGTCGACGAAATAGAGAAGGCTGCCGCCGATGCCTTCTATCGCCGGGATGTTGAGCTCCATGGGGCCGACCCGGTTCTCGACCGGCTTCGCCCCCATGCGAACCGCCCGTTCGTACGCGTGCTTTGCGTCGGCGACCCGGAAGGCCATGGCGCAGGCGCACGGTCCGTGCATTTCGGCGAAGCGCCGCGCAAAACTGTCCGGTTCCGCGTTCAGGACGAAGTTCACGTCGCCCTGGCGATGCAGGGTCACATTGCGTGACCGGTGCCTGGCTACCGCCGAGAAGCTCATTGTCTCGAAGAGGGCGTGCAGTTTCTGGGGTTCGGTCGATGCGTATTCGACGAATTCGAAGCCGTCGGTGCCCATAGGATTCTGCTCGGTGATGGACGCCGGCGGCGCGTTGTGCGGATAGGGGCCCATTTGTGCTCTCCCTTGCTGTCGAGATGGAGATTAGGTCCTGGTCTCGGCAAAGGGTATGCAAATCCAGGCGAATATGCTTGAAAACGCGCACGAATTGTGCATTCGGTGCCGGTCATATGCACGAAACACCGCCCCTCGACGAGTTCGACCTTCGGCTCCCCGCGGCACTGCAGGAGAATGGAAGGCTCACAAATCGGGAAGTCGCCGATCGGGTCGGGCTTTCGCCCTCCCAGTGCTCGCGCCGCCGTGCGGTGCTGGAGGCAGCGGGCATCATCAGCGGCTATCGTGCGGAACTCGCGGCCGGCGGCGCTGGGTTTCCAGCTTATCGTGTTCATCCAGGTCACGCTTGCCAGCCACACGGCGATAACGCGGTCAAATTTCGCAAACTTATCGCCGACCTCGACGGGGTGCAGGAGTCGCATGCGCTTACTGGCGATACGGATTATCTGCTCAAAGCTGTTCTGGCTGACTTGAAAAGTCTCTCGGCATTGGTGAATGACGTGCTCCTGTCGCACGAAGCCGTCGCGCGGGTTCGCTCGTCAATCGTTCTCGAGCGTCTGAAGGAAACGGCACGATTGCCCCTGCGGAGGCTCCCGGTGCGCCGGCATGGGGAATGATCTTTCGTTTCAGAATTCCTCGCCTGCTTTCTTGTCGCTCTTGACGAGGCGGAAGAGCAGCTTGTGCCTGGCTTGATAGTCGATTGCGTCCATCAGCGTCGGATAGTAGCTGTGATCCTTTGGTGCAGGCACGAAGCCGTCATAACCGAAGCGGCGCACGAATACCTGGAACCCGGCGGCGCTGAACGCAGACGCGTAGTCGTCCGGTGAACGGTCCTGCACCGGGGCATTGGTGGTCTCGCCGATCACCTTCCGCCAGGATGGCCACAGCGGGCTGTCGGTGTGGCATCCCATCACGGCGTAATACACGCCACCCTGGCGGACCGCCGCGTACATGCTGGCGGCATGGCCGGCGATATCAGGTAGGAGATAGATGACCTCGTAGCTGAACGCGATGTCGAAGCGGTCCGGCCAGGCGGACAGGTCCGAAGCCACCTCGTACTGGATGGGCGCTGGTCCGACCAACTCACGCGCAGCGGCGACCGAGTCCCGCGCGATGTCCACGCCCAGGCCGCGGTGGAACGGCCGTAGTGCGTACAGGAGACGCAGGAAGCCGCCGCGATTGCAGCCGAAATCCAGGACCTCGCGGGTGGACAGATCGATCTCCGGCACGGATTCGATGAAGTGGCGCCAGAGCGGCCGGTGTCCTTCCTCCATCGCGGACTCCCGCGCGCTGTCGATATGCCAGGTTGCATAGGAAAGCTCTTTGCTGGTCATGGAGGGGGGCCTCCTTTCAAACGCAACACACTCAATACGCGACGGTCCGGGGGCCCCCTCCCCTGGCCCTCCCGCAAGGGGAGGGGCAAAGAGTCAGGCGGCTTGGGCGCGGAGCCGATCCAGCTCTGTCCCCAGAAATTGGGCAATTGCGCCAGGGCCGGAGCGGGGCGTGCCGGTGCGGCCGTCGCGCGCCTCGGCGTCCGGGTTGTAGTTGGTGTTGGTGTTCACATCGTAGACGAGCAGGCGCCCCGAGGCGTCGGTGATGAACTCCACGCCGGCCACTTCGACGTCGTTGGCGGCAAGGAACCGTTCGATGCGGCCGCGTAGCCCGTCCGGCATACCGGGGATGATGTGGAATTTCTGGGCCGGGGCTTCTCCGACGGGACAGCTTGCATCGCCGACGGCGCAGGCATCGGCGGGGCACAGCTCGAAGCCTTGGGTGGTGTCCACTTCGACCGCGTAGAGGAAGCGGCCGCCGACGAACTCGGCGCGGGTGATGATGGCGCGCGGCGGGCGAATGTATTCTTGCAGGAGGTGCAGCCCATCGACCGGCGGTTCGTACTCGTCGCTGTTGATATAGGCGCCGAGCGCGGTGGCCGTGTGAAACAGACGCACCCCGAGCCCCTTGCCGCCTCGATTCGGCTTCAGGATCACCAGGCGGTCCGGGAAATGTCGGTGGGCCGCCGGCACGATCTGGTCGCGGCCGGCAACCAGCACGGTGCGCGGGGTCTCGATGCCGTGCCGCTCCAGCGCGGCGTATTGCCGCGCTTTGCTGATCTCCAGGTCGAGGGCACGGGGGCCGTTCACCACCCGCCGGCCCCAACGGGTCAGCCAGGCCAGCAGCGCGGCGGTCAGCTCGGCACTGAACCGGTGGTCGCGCGTGTGGGATGATGCGCTCATCCGGTTGTAGAACACGCCTTCCGGCGGCGGGTCGGCGAGATCGAAGGTGCCGGCGTCGAGGAACCATTCGGTCCAGGGCAGACCGCGTCGGTCGAAGGCTTCGGCGAGCGGCGGCAGCCAGGCGGGGTTCTCGTGCAGGACGTGGATGCGGGGCGGCATGGGGTTTCTCGAGTGCGTTTCTCGCCCCGAGATAGAAGTGTATTCACCTCGATCGGCAATCAGGCGTGGAAAATAAAGATATTCCTCTCCCTGAGCCGTTGAGCTTAGAGAGGCTTTCTCTATTGGTTCCAACGGGGAGGAAGAGTATCGCCCGATCAAGGTCACCGCTGGGTGCGTCACATCCAGCCCTATGCTCCGGCCGGGCTGATCCAGGTGGCCAACTCCAACAACATGCGCTGAGCCTCGAGCAATTCCGGGGAATCGTCAGGCTCGGCAATATCCGCCAGCGTTTCCCGGAATCGTTGCGCTGCTTCGGCGATATGCCCGGAACTCAATCGCCGGGCGAGCATCAGCCGGCTTCGCGCCAGGCGGAGACGCAGCATGTGAACGCCCTGAGCGCTCGCCATTTGGTCCGCTTCATCAAATAATGTCCGGGCGAGGTCGAGCGCATCTGGCGTTGCGATCAATATGGCATCGGCCGTCACGCGCAACAGCTCGGGCATCCAGAGGCGCAGGCCAATGTCATCGAGCGCGGCGCGCTCGGCGGTCAGGCGCTCGGCCGCTTCGGCAGCGCGACCCTGGGCGACCAATGCCTCGGCCAGCAAGCAGAGATAAACCGGAAAATCCTCTGTCGAGGCAACCTCGCGTTGGCGAGCGAAGCCCTCCTCGATCATCGCCAGGCCTTGTGGTTCGCCGCGTTGTGAAAGTACCCATCCGCGAAAGATCGTACCTGCCGCCTGATGTTCTATAAGTCCGTACTCATTGGTGAGGGCAAGCAACTCGTCGGCACGCGCCAGAACCGCCGGCTCATCGCCGCGATACACCCGATAGAGCAGCGTCAGACCGAGTGCGTGAACGCGGCTGCCAAGGTGATTGGTGCGCTCGGCCCATTCGAGGCAGGCTGCTTCCTCTTGTACCGCCGCGTGCAGCCGGCCCTGCATCCAGTATAGCTGACACAATCCGCCATGGGCGCAGACCTTGGCGTCGTGATTGCCGTAGAGATGAGCGTGGTGGCCGTAATCGCCGGCCTCGTAGATGGGCGAGGCCGGCGCGCATGTGCTCGCAGCAGCGCTCAAGCGCGCCGATGTGGAAATTGATCGCCCAACTGCAATGATGCGCCTGCAGCAGCAGCGCCGGATCCTGGCGAGCCTTGGCGCGCTCCAGCAGGGATGCGGCGCGGTCGAGATGTGCGCGATAATCGGGGGCGACGCGCCACCAACCCCAGTAGATCGTGAAATGGGCTTCCTCTTCGGGCAGCGCGTGGCAGAGTTCGTACGCGGCGGCGTAGTGGTCTTGAGTTTCGCTCGCGAACGGACCGCGCAACCCCATCAACGCCGCACCCAATGGGGCACAGAGTTGCAAACGCAACCGCATGGTCTCGGTCGTTTGCGGCAACCGTTCCAGCGCGGATAAGCCGCGCCGCAGCAGCCGCGTCGCTTCGGTCAGCGCCGAACGGGACAGGCTGTTGCGCGCGGCTTCGAGCCACAGCGGGGCTGCCTCCACGGCGTGTCCGCCAGCAGTCAGGTGGAACGCAAGCGTCTCCGGCTGACGCTCGTGCAACTCGGGTACCAGACGCTGAAGCGCCCGGGCCACTTGCTCGTGCAGCTCTCGCCGGCGATCGCTGAGCAGACTGTCGTAAGCTGCATCGCGCAGCAGCGAGTGGCTGAATGCGTAGCTGTCGGCGCCGGCCCGAAGGTCCTGCTCGAGAATGCCTGATGCGACCAGCGTCGCCAGGGCGCGGTCCAACGCTTCGCCGGTACTGCCGCTGGCGGCGGCGAGCACATCGCGGCGCACCGACCGCCCGGCAACAGCGGCGACCTGGGCAATATGCCGAGCGCCAACCGCGCGATCGAGGCGGGCTATCAGCGATTCGTGCAGTGAGGCGGGAATCTCCCGGCCCGCCTCGCCGGGGAGCGCCTCTTCCGGAAGTGCGTCCAGGTTCCGCTCGAGGATGCCGCGGACAACCTCCTCGATGAATAGGGGAACGCCGTCCGTGCGGTTTGCGATCTGCTCGAGCAAGCGTGGAGAGATCGCGCGGCTGCCCAGCATGTTGCGTGCAAGGCGCGCGGTGTGCAGCGCATCCAGACGACCGAGCTGAAGCGTCGTCGTTGCCTGTCGTGAAAGCCAGGTGGGGGCGGTGCCCTCGCGTGCGGTGATGAGCAACAGGCAGGGCCGATCGGTGATCATGCGGATCAGCAGGGCCAGCACTTCACAGGAGGACGGGTCCAGCCAGTGCAGGTCTTCGATCAGGATGCAGAACGGCCCGCCGCGTCCTCGCGCCGCGATCTGCTCCGCCAGCAGGGCTATTGTGCGTTCCCTCAACTGTTCTGGGGTCAGCGCAGCGATCGTGGGCTCGCGGTAGGGCAGCCCCAGGAGGCCGGCCAGGATTGCCATGGCCTGCTCCGGCTCCCGCACGTCTCCGGCCAACACGGAACGGAGACGATGCAATGCCTGATCGCGGTCTTCGGTACCTGTGAGCCCTGCCTCGGATTGGATGAAATCGATAACGGGACGCAGCAGGCTGTCGGTGTCGAAGGGTGAACCGTTGATCTCCACAAGGGCGGCGTCCGCCGGCAGTTTCTCGTTGAGGAACTGTGTCACCAGGCGCGATTTGCCGATTCCGGCTTCGCCAACGATGAGGGCGACACGCCCCTGACCCTGCTCCGCCTGGCGCCAAAGTGTGCGCAGCGCGTCGAGTTCGGCTTCGCGGCCCTGCAACGGCGTAAGCTCGCTGCCGCCCAGGCGGCGCGAACCGCTGCCGCGCGACATCCGTTCCTGCACGATGCGCCAGGGCTGTTGCGTCTGGGCAAAGCCCTTGAGTTGGATGGGCGTCAACCGCTCGCAATCGAAGCGGCGGCGGATGCGGCTGTGGGTCTGTTCGGCGACGACGATGCCGTTTGGCGCTGCCAGCGATTGCAGCCGTGCCGCGAGGTTGGGCGTGGAGCCGAGCACGCCCAGGCTTTCAGTCTCGCCGCCGGCGACGAGGTCGCCCACGATGACGACGCCGGTCGCCAGGCCGATGCGGACGTGGACTGGCTCTCCGTCCGGGGTCGTGAGCTCGACCATGCCGCGAACGATATCCATCGCTGCGCGGGCGGCCCGTTCGGAGTCGTTCTCGTTGGCGATCGGATAGCAGAAATAGGCAAGGATGCCGTCGCCGACGAAGCGCGCGATCTTGCCGCCGTAGCGTGCGATGGCGGTACCGCAGCGGTCGCGGTAGTGAGCGATGAAATGCATCAGGTCTTCGACATCCAGGCGCTCGCCCATTGCCGCGGAGCCGGCGAGGTCGACGAACATGACGGTGAGGGGACGGCGTTCGACTGGCGCAGTGGGTTGTGGTGGCGGCTTGGCTGCGATGGCGGCGAGGAAGCGCTTGCGGTCGCCCATGGTGAGGCCGAGCTCGCGGAGGTCGGAGTCGGTCAGGTGGCTGAGTTGATCGGCCGTGATTCCTTCGGCTTCGAAGGCGGGGATGTATCGCCCCAGGCCGTTTGATCTGAGCCAATCCTCCATCACGAGGTCCCGGCGGCTGCAACTGGAGGTATCTCACACGATGCACCCGTGCACTAGAGCCGCGATCTCCGGAAGCTGTTGGCGCAGTCGTGCTGATGGTGCGGGCAACGGCGATGTGACCGATCCATTTCTGAGATACGACGCCTGCTTTGACGAAAGGCTGTAAAATTAGAAACGGGTGCGTCAACCACCGTGCAGGTGGTTGTTGCGCGTTTATCGTCGGTGGATCAGATTAGGGGGAGCGGGAGGTTGCCGATGAACAAGACAGTCGCGGTTCTGATCGCCGGTGAATTGTATCTGCTGACCGTGCCGGCCCAGCCGGTGCAGGCGGATGTTCCGGAGCTCGCGGATGTGAAAGCGCTGCTGGCCCAGCATAGCGATGAGGCGAGTGGCATCTGTGGGGCAGTGTGCGTGGATTTCAGCGCGCAGGGGTCATTCAAGGTAGCGGATGACGGGGGAAACGACGTTCGTTACGACGTCACGGCGGCAGTTCGGAAGGCAACGCAGTCGAGCGGCGCAGCAACTGCTCACCGGCGCGGAAAGGACCCAACCAAGAGCAAGCCGTGAGGGTGGAACCTGAACCTAGCGCAGCGGCCGCCGGCCTGCGGTCCTCTGCAGGCGAAGGATGACGGACATCAGATCACCAGATACAGGGCCGGATCCATCGTTCGGCTCAGGGCGATGTCGGCGGGCACTCGGCCGGTGACGGTGGCACGTACTGTCGAATCGATATCGACGACGCTCCGAACAGGTTGGCATTCGCCTGAACCCATTGCACCTTTTGCCAGAGCGTGTTGCTTGAGGTCTGCGTTCCGACGAGCTTATTGATCACGTCCACGCCCTGGTCGCTGATGTTGTTGCCATCGGTTGTCGGCACAACAAGGCAAATCGAATCCACGCCAGCCTGATAGAGGGCCAACAGGGTGTAAGTCTCGGCAATGTCCTCTTCCGGAGAGGCCGCGGCAAGGAAGCTCGGAAATGAGCTGTACAAAGTCATCGCCTGGTTGGATACAGTGTTGTCCGGCCAAGTCTGAATTCCGTGTGGTTTGGCCGTCGAGAAGGCGTTGCTGAAGAGTGTCTGGGCACCGGTGGTGACAGAATTGGTGCTATAATCCCAGATTCCACTCGGCTCCCATGGGGGATTGAAGACCGTCTTGTCTGCTTCGTAACCCGACCAGCTGAATGTCGGGAAGCTGCCTCCGACAAGCGGATAACAGGGTGAGGGGGCGTTCGGCCCGCAACCGCTGGACAGGCCCGAGTTGCTCTGTGTATAGATTCCCGACGCAGTATTCCAATAATGTGCGATTTCGTGGGCGAGCAGATCGTAAACGGCCAGATCCCCATCGCTCATGACGGCGCTGGAATCCAGCACCGCCGGTGCGAAATGCGGCATGGTAGTCAGATCGACTGTGGTTCCTCCACCAGGGGCCCAGAGCAACTGCAGCAGCTTGGCTGTCTCCAGCTGCGATACCGACAAAGAGCTTGAGTCATCCGAGAAGGCCAGCTGCGAAAGGCCGATATAGAGGGTTTTGTAGTCTGCGCTCCATGCGCTCCAGCCCATGCTCTCGTTTGTGTCGACGGCAGCCGTGGATGATGGCCCAATGATAAAGACCCGCACTTCCTTGTTCTGGAAGGTTACCAAAGTGTTGGACTGATCTGTCCCGGTTAGGTTCTGCGATAGGGTGACGGTAGGGGACGGACCAGGTGGGGTCGCAATCGAGATGACCGAGGTTCCGCTCGGTATATTGGCACCAGATACAAGCTGTCCGACGGATATTCCGGTGACAGAAGAAAGCGTCAGGATGTTTGCACCAGCAAGGGTGTTGTAATTGGTCTGTTTGGTCGTAGGGGGGCTTGCAGCTCCAAAGGATATTGTCGTCCATCCCGCAACGTTTGCTAAGACATTCCGCGACAGGATCACCGTGTTGCCCTGGATTGAGGCGATGACCGTGAGGGGGGCAATTTCAATCCCTGTTACCGTCTCTCCGACGGAGAGATCGGTTGTATTCTGCAGATGAAGGATATTGCTGCAACAATATGTCGGACCGGTCGTATAGAAGCTTACTTTGCCGCTGTTGAAGCCAACCCAGGTATTCGCCGGGACGCTGTCGGAGATCGGTTGGTTCAGCGTGACCCCGTTCCCGTTCACGGAGTTGACGATGGTTCCGTTAGCTCCAGTTATGCCGTCTATTGATACGGTCGCCCCCACAAGAACACCGCTGATATCGGGGAATGTCAGCGTGGTGCTGTTTGCTGCGGCAGCCACGGAGGTTTTCAGGTAAAGCGCCGGGCTGTTCATCAGGGCCTGGATCTCGGGCGCCGCGTTCGTCACCACTTTGCTGAATTGACCAAGGATTGCCGAAAGGGGTGTTCCGCTGCAGCGCTGTCCCTGAGGCAGCTCGCTGTGGATCGGCGACTGGAAGGCCTGGACGCAGATCGTATAGGCCCATGCGGTGGGCGGCAGAGTCCTAACGCCGAAGAGGATCAATGAAATGACGCCGATCAGTTTCCGCACTGCATCCCCCAAGGCAATTTCGATTAATCGTAGCTCTGTGGAAGGGCTGCGATCAAGTCACTTTTCCTCTTTACAGACGCATGGCCGGCAAATACAGAGCGGTTCGCCACCGGGCCGTTGGGCCGCCGGGTTATTTTGACACGAATTTGCCCTTCCGATTCCGATGAGAGCGGGCCAAGTTGATTGTCCCTGTTTGCACCGGACCCAATGAGGACTCGACGCGGCTTTGGACCTTGCAGTCCCCGGTCCACAAGGCGGTTCGTGCCGGCACTCATCGCGCCTGCTTCCCGGAACAAACTCTGTCCCGTGCCAGACCTTGGCTCTCACCTATCGGCATCACGCGCATTGCCGACCTCACGGGTCTCGATCACATCGGCGTTCCGGTCGCAATCGCTGTTCGGCCGAATTCGCGGTCGGTTTCTGTCGCGCAGGGCAAGGGCCAGACTAGGGAGCTTGCGCTTGTATCGGCGGTGATGGAGGCTTTGGAAACGTGGCACGGCGAACAGCTTGGGGGCCGCATCAGGTTTGATTCATATCAAAAGATGACGCTCGCGGTGCGTCCCGCCGATCGGGCTGACCTCTGCCGCACCGCCCGCCGTCTCCCGGACGACGCTCCGATCGGCTGGATCGAGGGGATCGACCTCCACGACCAAACGCCCATCTGGGTGCCAGCGGAACTGATCCACACAGACTACACGATCCCTCCCATGCCGGGATCGGGCTTCTTCCTGGCGTCCACCAACGGCTTGGCCTCCGGCAACCACATATTGGAAGCGATCAGCGCGGCGGTCTGCGAGGTGGTAGAGCGGGACGCCGTCGCCCTATGGCACGCGCGCACCCCGCAGGACCGTGCCTCGTTTCATTTAGACCTCTCCAGCATCGACGATCCGGGATGCCATGCGCTGCTCGACCGCTACGAAGCGGCGGCGATTTCCGTCCGCGTCTGGGACGTGACCAGCGAAATCGGCATTCCCGCGTTCCTCTGCTGGATTCGCGAGGCGAACGCTGCGCTCGCTACGCTGAAGCACACGTTCGCCGGGGCGGGCTGTCATCCGGACCCGGCGGTGGCGCTGTCGCGCGCGCTGACGGAAGCGGCGCAGACCAGGCTGAACGTGATCGTCGGCGCGCGCGACGACTTGCCGGCGGAGTATGTGGTTCCGGCGGCCGCAGCGGTGGGGCCGGTGCTGATGGACGTGTTCGCCGCCTCGCATGAGCCGCGCCGGTTTGGCGACTCCGCCGGCTTCTTCTCGGCCGATCTCGCCGACGATGTCGCCTGGGAATTGGCGCGTTTGCGCCAGGCGGGTCTGACGCAGGCGATTATGGTGGACCTGACACATCCCGAGATTGGCATTCCCGTCGTGCGTATCGTCGTGCCAGGCCTGGAAGGCGACTGCCATCACCCGGCTTACGTGCCGGGCGCTCGGGCACGGGCCATCGGGGGTATGCGATGACAGTGTGCATCTTCGCCGGCCCATCGCTGTCGCGCGTGCCGCGCGAGGCGACCGAGGGCTTCGAGATGCGCGGGCCGGCGCGGCAGACGGTCCCGCTTTCAGGTGCGCCGGGTTTTCCGGCTTACGATCAGGGACATTGCCGATCCCGGCTGCGACGCACCGGTCTCTCCAGTGCGGGTACGCGCCGGGCGCTACTCTCCACCACCGGGCTCACGGCGAGAGCTCGATCGGCGCAGCGGAAGGGCGCGGGTGGACATCGACCGAGACTTCGACTTCCTGCCCAAGCCTCGAAAGGATCGTCATCAACCGGTCGATCGTGAAGCGTCCCAGATTGGCTTTGCGAATGCGGGAGAAGTCGGCTGCAGCTACGCCGGTCATTTCTTCAGCGGCCCGCACGGTCAACTTCCGATCATCAAGCACGCCAATGATTTTCGCAGCGAGCAGTGCGCGCAGTTGTTCCCGACCGGCACCGGGCAGCCCGAGATCGCGGAACACGTTGCCGCTGCCCCGGATGATCTCATTTTCGTCGCTCATTTCAGCATCTCCCTTACCCGCTTCAAACGCTCATGGATCAATTCGATTTCCTGCTTCGGCGTCTTGATCCCAGACTTTGATTTCTTCTGAAACGCATGGATCACCCAAATGTCGTTGTCGATTTGCAGTGCACAGACAACCCGGAAAGCATCCCCGCGATGCCGCAGAGCCATCTCCATCACCCCTGTACCGAAGCCCTTGAGCGGCTTGGCGATGCCAGGCATCTGGGCTTCAGCCAGGATGGTGAGCGCCCGGGCCATCTCAATTTGCGCCCCCCGCGGGAAGTCCTCGAAGTCCTTCCTGGCCCCTTTGAGCCAGCTTATAGGGCGGGTATCTCGCATTTCCAGGGTATGTTGTCAAATATGACAATAAATCCACTCCCACCTTCCCTCGCGGGTTGGGGAAGGCGAACGCCCCCGCCCGGCTTATATGCCGGGCGCTCGGGCAAGGGCAGTGGGGGGCGTGGCATGAGTGTGTGCATCTTTGCCGGCCCCTCGCTGTCGCGCATCTCGCCGGAGGCCGAGGGGTTCGAGATGCGCAGGCCGGCCCGGCAGGGCGACGTGTATCGCGCGGCGCGGGCCGGGTTCGCGATCATCGGTCTGGTGGATGGGTATTTCGAGGCGGTCCCCTCGGTCTGGCACAAGGAAATCCTGTGGGCGCTGTCGCACGGCATCCATGTGTATGGCAGCGCCAGTATCGGTGCGTTGCGCGCCGTCGAACTGGCGCCGTTCGGGATGCGGGGCATCGGGCGCGTGTTCGAGGCGTTCCGCGACGGCGTCCTGCGGGATGACGACGAGGTCGCCCTGCTGCACGGCCCAGCCGAGGCGGGCTATCCGCCGGTCACCGAGGCGATGGTCAACGTCCGCGCGACACTGGACCGCGCGACGGCGGAAGCCGTGATCAGTCGCGAGGCCGCCGATGTTGTGGCCGGAGTATCCAAGGCGCTCTTCTACAAGGAACGGGTCTATTCCGCGATCCTGGCGGCTGCGGCCGACCGTGGGCTGTCGCCGGAGGTGCTGGCGCGCCTGACGGCGTGGCTGCCGCTTGGCCGGATCGATCAGAAAAAGATCGATGCGCTAGAGATGCTCGCGGCAATCCGCACTCATGTCGCCGGAGGGGTGAGCCCCTTTGTGCCCGAATTCGAGTTGCACCCCACTGCGATGTGGGAATCGGCGCGCGAGAAGATCGAGCGAGCATGACGGAACGAAAGATGGCGAATAGACCTGCTGTGTCCGAAGCCCGCAACTCCATTGCAAGGCCCTGGGCACAGCAGGCCCGACCAAATCACAGATGCCGTTCCCAGTCTTGTCGCCCGTGCAGGATGCGAACAATCAGCACTCCGCTGTTGTCTACCAAATAGACAATCATGTGCGACTGATAGGGGTGCAGTCGAACCGGCGGATTGAATTCAATGCGTTCTCGGGCCATGCGCGGATTGTCCGCAATCAGGTCCAGCGTCGCAGCCAGTCCTGCATGGTAACGTTCGGCCTGCGATTGTTCGAATTCCCGGCACCCCCAAAGGTAGATGTCGATGATGTCCTGATCGGCTTGCCGCGTTGTCCTATAGGGCATGATCCCGATTGACGCCCGCCCGTCTTCGGGCGAGTTTCAGAACATCGTCGATTGACCGCGGGCTGATCCCGCTTTCCATTCCTTCGGTGATGAGCTTTTGCAGCTCTGCCAACTCGCCCACCCGTTCCTGATCGCGTCGGATCAGGTCGCGGACATAGTCGCTTGAATTGCTGTAGCGGCCGGTTCTGGCCTGCGCCTGGACCCAATCCTTCATCGGCTCGGGCAGCGAAACATTCATGGTTGCCATGGCAGTCTCCCATGCCATAGAGTAAAATTTGGCAAGCTTTGTCAACCAGACCCACCGGGTTCCGGGCCCAGGTCCGGGTGATGCTGCCCAACAGGCCAGCCATCTGGCGGCAACACGCCCGGTCGGCTTGACGGAAGGGCAAGCGGGCGACCATCTCCGTTCCGTGCCTGATCGCGCCGGTGGCCCAGGCGCGTGCCTGTCCCCTGGCCCTCGGAAGATGATCCACCTCTGATGGACGCAGTCGCCCCTGCCGACACCGCTGATCTAACCGCTGCCCCCCTGGGGTTCGGTTTCGACCACGCCGATCTCGGCATCCGGGATGGGCTGATCCGGCTGGACCGTTGCTTCCTGCAAGCGCTTGCCGAGGCCGATGCGCCGCTGCAAACGCGGCTGCTGGCGGCGCGGGTGGCGCCTGAGATGTTGGCCGCCAAGGAGCACAGCGAGCTCCTGGTCGAGCTTGGCCCGCACCTCGATGGCTTCGTCGCCACGTTGTTCGGCATTGAGGCCGAGATCGAGGCGCTCCAGCAGCAGACCCTGGCGCTCGACCCGATCCATAGCTGCAAGCGCCTTTTCGTGCAGCGCCAGGCGGTGAAGAAATACGCCGACCCGTCCGGTTTTGACGGCCCCGGTCTGCGCGCAGAACTGGAAACGCGGTTCGGCGAAGCACTGACCGAGCGTTCCTTCGCCCTGCATGTCCGCGAATGGGAGAAAGCGGGCGACGCCGATGCGCTCGATCTGGCGATGCGCTACGCCGCCTGGGCGACGCTGACCGAGGGCGGACACGCCGCGCATCCCGGCAACACGCTGTTCCACGTGCCACACAAACTCGATCCGCTGCATCTGATCCCGCTCGAGACGATCGAACGCGAGGGCGTGACGATGCTGCGGCTGCCGCCGGACCATTGGCGGCACCGCGACGGCTTTGCGCTGACCGATGCGGGCATGACCGAGCAGCAGGCACTAGACCAGATGAACTACTGCATCTGGTGCCACGCGCAGGAGAAGGATTCCTGCAGCAAGGGTTTAAAGGACCGTAAGACAGGCCACTACCAGCGATCGCCGTTCGGTACGGCGCTGACCGGCTGTCCGCTCGACGAAAAGATCAGCGAGATGCACGCGCTGCGCGCGCAGGGCTACGTGCTCGGTGCGTTCGCGGCGATTGCGGTCGATAACCCGATGATGGCTGCCACCGGCCATCGCATCTGCAACGACTGCATGAAGGCCTGCATCTATCAGAAGCAGGAGCCGGTCGATATCCCGCAGGCCGAGACCTCGGTGCTGAAGGACGTGCTGTCACTGCCCTGGGGCGTCGAGATCTATAGCCTGCTGACCCGCTGGAACCCGCTGGACATTCGGCGCCCGCTGCCAAAGCCGGAAAGCGGGCGTGCCGTGCTGGTGGTCGGCCTGGGGCCGGCAGGCTTCACGCTGGCTCATCACCTGATGAACGACGGGCACACCGTGGTCGCGGTGGATGGACTGAAGATCGAGCCGCTCGGGTTCGATCCGGCCGCGCCGATCCGTGATGCGGCGACGCTGTTCGAAAACCTGGACGACCGGGTGATGGCGGGGTTCGGCGGCGTTGCCGAATACGGCATCACGGTGCGCTGGAACAAAAACTATTTGAAACTGATTCGGGTGTTGCTGGAGCGGCGCCCCGAATTCGCCTATTTCGGCGGCGTGCGTTTCGGCGGCGGCGGGACGCTCAGCATTGACGACGCCTGGGCGATGGGGTTCGACCACATCGCGCTCTGTATGGGCGCCGGCAGGCCGACCGTGCTCGACATTCCGAACGGGCTGGCGCGCGGCGTACGGGCGGCGTCGGACTTCCTGATGGCGTTGCAGCTCACCGGGGCGGCCAAGATGTCGTCTATCGCCAACCTGCAGATCCGCATGCCGGTGGTGGTGGTCGGCGGCGGGCTGACGGCGATCGATACCGCGACCGAGAGCCTCGCCTATTACGTGCGCCAGGTGGAGAAATTTGCGCTGCGCTACCACACGCTTGCCGCCGAACAAGGCGCGGAGGCTGTGCGGACGGGCTGGACCGAGGAAGAGTCAGGAATCGCCGATGAGTTCCTGGCACATGCGACGGCCATCCGCGCCGAGCGCGAGCTGGCGGCGCAGGAGGGGCGGCCGCCGCGCCTGGCGATGCTGCTGGACGGCTGGGGCGGCGTCACTATCGCTTATCGGCGCAAGCTGGTGCAGTCGCCGTCCTACACCTTGAACCACGAGGAAGTCGGCAAGGCGTTCGAGGAGGCCGTGCGCTTCGCCGAGGGTCTGACCCCCCGTGCGGTCGAGGTCGATCGGTTCGGCCATGCAGCCGGGCTGCGCCTCGGGCGGGCGGACGGATCCGAAGTGGTGCTGCCTGCCCGCGCGGTGCTTGTGGCGGCCGGCACGCGGCCGAACACCGTGCTGGCGCGCGAGGATCGGCGCGTCGTCATCGACGGCAAGTATTTCCGCGCGATCGACGAGACAGGTGCGCCGGTCATCCCGGCGCAGGCCTCCCCCAAGCCGGAGGTCGCGCAGGTGCTGATGCACCTCGCCCCTGACGGGCGGGCAATCAGCTTCTTCGGCGACCTGCATCCGAGCTTCTACGGCAACGTCGTCAAGGCGATGGGGAGCGCCAAACGAGGCTATCCCGTCGTGTCTCGCGTGCTGGCGGCGCGCGACGCGCCACCGGTCTCCGGCCCGGAACTGATCGCACGATGCCGGGACGCACTCACGGCGACGGTGCACGCGGTGAACCGTCTGACGCCGACCATCGTCGAAATCGTGGTGCGAGCGCCGGCGGCGGCCCGCGCATTCCGCCCCGGCCAGTTCTATCGACTGCAAAACTACGAGAGGTTTGCCGGGCGGCTGACTGAGCCAGACATCGGCAGCACCGTGCTGACGATGGAGGGGCTGGCGATGACCGGCGCCTGGACCGACCCGGATCGGGGCTTGGTCTCGGTCATCGTGCTGGAGATGGGCGGCAGCTCCGATCTGTGCGCGCGGCTGAAGCCGGGCGAACCGGTCGTGCTGATGGGTCCGACCGGGACGCCGACGGAGATCGTGGCCGGTGCGACCGTCGCGCTGGTCGGCGGAGGGCTGGGTAACGCCGTGCTGTTCTCGATCGGGGCGGCCTTGCGAGCTGCCGGGTCGAAGGTGCTGTATTTCGCCGGGTACAAGCAGATCGAGGATCGGTACAGGGTCGCCGAGATCGAACGTGCCGCCGATGTGATCGTCTGGTGCTGTGACGAGGCGCCCGGCTTCCAGCCGGGCCCGTCTCGGCCACAGGACCGCAGTTTCGTGGGCAATATCGTGCAGGGCATGGCGGCCTACGCCGCCGGCCGGCTCGGGCCGCCGGCCATTCCGCTACAGGCGGCCGACCGGCTGATCGCCATCGGCTCCGACAGGATGATGGAGGCGGTGGGCGCGGCCCGCCACGGCGTGCTGGCCCCCTATCTGAAGCCAGGCCACACCGCGATCGGTTCGATCAACAGCCCGATGCAGTGCATGATGAAGGAGGTGTGCGCGCAATGCTTGCAGGTGCACACCGACCCGGCCACGGGCGAGCGGAACGTGGTGTTCTCCTGCTTCAACCAGGACCAGGCCCTGGATCGGGTGGATTTCTCGGCCCTGCACGAACGCCTGATCCAAAACGGCGCGCAGGAGAAACTGACCGCGCAGTGGATCACCCGCGCGCTGCAGCGGCTCTGAGACCCGACGGCTTGAGAGGCTGGCTCACCCGCGATCGCCGCACCGCCGGGCCCGGGCCGGCCGTCCCCGCCCGCTCCCGCGATGCCGCAACCCTAGTGTGACCGGGTGACGGTGCACAAAACTCGGAATAAGTTCTGCAGGTCCGCGTCATAACGTTGCGCATCGGCGGGACGGTAATCGACCGGTGGTGGGCGAATGGGGATGTCGGTGCTGTCGAAGCTGGAGGAGAACATCCCATCGCTCCGCCGTTACGCCTGGACGCTGCTCCGGAACTCAAGCGACGCGGATGATCTCGTGCAGGACTGTTTGCTGAAGGCCCTTGATCGGATCGACACGCTACGCACCGAGAGCGACCTCCGGTCATGGCTGTTTACGATCATGCACAATCTCTACGTCAACCGCTGGCGGCGCATGAAACTGCGCACCCGAATCGCAGCGGAAAATGCGGAGCCCGATCTCGCCGTGCCGCCTTCGCAACAGGCGAGTGTAGAAATCCAGGATGTGTTGCGAGGGCTTGCTTCGCTCCCGGAGGAGCAGCGGCAGATCGTTCTGCTGGTTGCCGTCGAAGGCTTCCAGTACGGCGAGGTGGCGGCCATGCTTGGCATTCCGGTCGGAACCGTGATGTCGCGCCTGAGCCGGGCCCGCGACCGCCTGAGGGAGATTGTGGAAGGGCGAGAGCGGCCCTTGCTGCGGAGGGTGAAATGACGGCCAGAGAACGCCCGATCGGCGAGGACGAGCTGCATGCCTATGTGGACGGTTTCCTGGAGCCCGAGCGGCGACTGACTGTCGAGCGGTATCTTGCCGACTACCCCGACGCCGCCGCGCGGATCGCCGGCTGGCAGGCGGTGGGGGACGCCCTGTGCAACGCGGCGGCGTGGAAATTTCAGGAGCCGGTGCCAGCCGAGCTCAACATCGCCCGGCTGGCCGAGGCACGTATCGCGAGCCGTTGGGGACCCTGGCGAATCGCTGCCAGCATCGTGGTTGCCCTGGCAGTGGGCGCGGGATCGGGCTGGCTGGCGCGGGGGCCGAGCGGGGCCACCGATGGCGCCTCGGGTAACAGGGAGGTCGCTGCGGTACAACCTATCTCCGGGGCGCATCCTGTCCAGCTTGCTGCTGGCCAACCGGCGCAGGTACAGGGTCAGCTAACGCAGCAGTCCGGAGGTCCGGCGACGCCGCCGGACTTGTCCAAGTCCGGCTATCGGCTGGTCGGGAGACAGCTCGTTGCCACCGAGCAAGGGCCAGCCTGCAAGCTTCTTTACGACGACGCCCAAGGAGCCCGTATTACCCTGCTGATGCGCCCTGCGCAGAAGCCCGACGTGAGCGCCACCCAGTTCGCTGAGGCCGGGGGCGGGAACGGCCGGAAGGCTCCGGAGCTCGCCGAAGCAGGCAGTGACAACGGTGGAAGGGCGCCGCAGTTCGCTGAGGCCAGCGGTGGCAACGTTGGAAGGGCGCCGCAGTTTGCCGAAGCCAACGGTGACAACGCTGGAAGGGCGCCGCAGCTCGCCGAGGCGGGCGGTGGCAACGGCGGAGGCGCCACAACGTTGGCGGCGGCCCGTCCCTGCCCCTGACCGAGGCGTGGCACTTGTAGAGGACGTTTAGGGTGATTGGGATCGGCAGCGAGCCGCAGCTCCGGCACCCTCACCCGCCGCGCTGCCGCGCGGCGACCTCTCCCACAAGGGCGGCAGAGGTGTAGGTATCCGCGCAGCACTTGCGCCGGCTTGACACCTGCCCGACGCGCGGCCTTGTCTGCCGCCCTTTATTAACCGGAACCGGCCTCAGATGCACGCCTATCGCACCCACACAGCCGGCGCGCTGCGCCTTGCCGATGCCGGCCAGACAGCACGGCTGTCCGGCTGGGTGCACAGCAAGCGCGACCACGGCGGCCTGCTGTTCATCGACCTGCGCGACCATTACGGCATCACCCAGTGCGTGTTCGCTGCCGGCAGCCCTGCCTTCGACGCGGCCGACCGGGTGCGGCCGGAGAGCGTGATCACCGTCACTGGCCAAGTCGTGCCGCGCGAGCCCGGCACGGTGAACCCGCGCCTACCGACCGGCGAGATCGAGTTGCGGGTGAACGAGCTGGTCGTGCAATCGGCCGCCGACGTGCTGCCAATGCAGGTGGCGGGCGACGAGAAATATCCCGAAGAGATCCGCCTAAAATATCGCTTCATCGATCTCCGCCGCGACAAACTGCACCGGAACATGATGCTGCGGGCGCAGGTGATTGCCTCGATCCGCCGACGGATGATCGAGGCGGGATTCACCGAGTTCGCCACGCCGATCCTCACCGCCTCCAGCCCGGAGGGGGCGCGCGACTTCCTGGTGCCGTCGCGGCTGCATCCCGGGACGTTCTATGCGCTGCCGCAGGCGCCGCAGCAGTTCAAGCAGCTTATTATGGTCGCCGGTTTCGATCGATACTTTCAGATCGCGCCCTGTTTTCGTGATGAGGCATCGCGTGCGGACCGGTCGCCGGGGGAGTTCTATCAGCTCGATTTCGAGATGAGCTATGTGACGCAGGAGGACGTGTTCGCGACGATTGAGCCGGTGCTCGCCGGCGTGTTCGTGGAGTTCGCGCAGGGGCGAAGCGTCTCGCCGCCGCCGTTCGAACGCATTCCCTATGACACCGCGCTGCTCCGTTATGGTACCGACAAGCCGGACTTGCGCAATCCGTTGCGGATCAGCGACGTGACCGAGCATTTTGCAGGATCAAAATTCGGTCTGTTTGCCCGCATCGCGGCATCCAGTGGCGTGGTTCGCGCCATTCCAGCACCGGGTGCCGCCAGCCAGCCGCGCAGCTTCTTCGACAAGCTGAACGATTGGGCCAAGGAGGAAGGTGCCGGCGGGCTCGGCTATATCGTCTTCGACCCGGACGGTGCGAAGGGGCCGATCGGTCGCAATCTCGAGCCGGAGCGCGCTGCGGCGATCCGCACCGCCTGCGGCCTGCAGCCCGGTGACGCAGTGTTCTTCGCTGCCGGCCAGCCCGACACGGCAGCAAAATTTGCCGGCCTGGTACGCACGCGGCTGGGCGAGGAGCTCGGCCTGAGCGAAACCGGCGCGTTCCGCTTCTGCTGGATCACCGATTTCCCTATGTACGAGCTGAACGAGGAAACTGAGCAGATCGATTTCAGCCACAACCCGTTCAGCATGCCGCAGGGCGGGCTCGAGGCGCTGAACACGCGGGACCCGCTCTCGATCAAGGCGTTTCAATACGACATCGTGTGCAACGGCGTGGAGCTGTCCTCCGGGGCGATCCGCAACCATCGCCCGGATATCATGGTGCGCGCGTTCGAAATCGCCGGTTACAGCGCGGCCGAGGTGGAAGCGCGGTTCGGCGGCATGCTGAACGCGTTCCGCTACGGCGCGCCCCCGCATGGCGGCTCGGCGCCAGGTATCGACCGCATCGTCATGCTGTTGGCGGAAGAGCCGAACCTGCGGGAGGTGATCCTGTTCCCGCTGAACCAGCAAGGCGAGGACCTGATGATGGGCGCGCCAGCACCGGTCCCGCCGGAGCGGCTCAAGGAGCTGTCGCTGAAGCTCGATCTTCCGCCGAAGCGGGACTGACGGCTGCCGGCCTTGATTTCGCTGAATTCCAGAGGCGTGCGATACGCTCTACACTTCCTGAAGCGCCCGATACGGAGAACCAAGTCCATGCGTCTTCCTGCCGCCCTGGCGGCTCTGTTGCTGCTCGCCGTCCCGACGGCGGCTGCCCCAACGATTCCGGCTCCGCCGATCCCGACCGAGGCGGTGATCCATCTGGCGGCGCACCGTGCGCTGTACAAAATGACCCTCAACCAGGCGCGCAGCGGCGACGTGGTCGGTGCGACTGGCACCATGGGCTACGAGGTGATCGACGCCTGCGACGGCTGGGCCGTGCGCCAGCAACTCGACATGACAATTACCAATACCGATGGCCAGAACATCCGGATGATCTCCGACTACGCCACTTGGGAGTCCAAGGACGGGCTGCGGTTCCGCTTTCATGTCAAGCAGACCACCGATGGCGCGGTGACCAGTCAGACGGACGGCGACGCCAAACTGGACCGGCCAGGTGGGCCGGGGGTGGCGCATTACACCACGCCCGAGACGATGACCAAGCCGCTGCCTACCGGCACGCTATTCCCGATGGCCCACACCGCTGCAGTGATCGCCGCGGCCGAAGCCGACCGCAAGCATCTCAATCTGCCGCTGTTCGACGGCACCGATGACACTGGCGCCGAGGACAGCTCGATCGTCGTCATTGACTGGAAGAAGCCTCAGGCATCCAGGTGGCCAACCTTGGCCGCTTTGCCCAGTACGCGCGTTCATATCGCCTTCTTCGGCATGGATTCGGACAGCATGACGCCGGATTACGAGGTAGCGATGCGCTATTGGGATAATGGCGTCGCCGACGATCTGACGATGGATTTCGGCGACTTCGTGATGGACGCCAAGATGACCAATTTCATGCCGCTGCCGCGCCGGTGCTAAGGTTCCGTGGTCGGCACGGCGGTCCAGGCATTCCTGCTTAGCTTTCCGGCGCTGTTTTCGATCATCAACCCGCTGACCGGCGCCTTCATCTTCTTTGAAGTGACCGAAAGCCGGGCGGAGCGCGAGCGCGAGCGCCTGGCCAGGCAGGTAGCGCTGTATTCCCTACTGGTGATGCTGGTGGCGCTGTGGGCCGGCTCGTTCATCCTCGCGTTCTTCGGCATCAGCGTTGAGGCACTGCGCATCGGCGGCGGTGCCGTGGTGGCGGCAGCCGCCTGGCACCTGCTGAATGCGCCCGAACAGCGGGAGGCACAAAAGCAGGAGCAAGCGGCGCCAGTCGAGGGGGCGGAGGACATCGCGCTATTTCCACTGACCATCCCGTTCACCACCGGGCCGGGAACGATCGCCGTATCGGTGGCGCTCGGTGCCGAGCATCCGCTGGCGCTCTCCGGCTCGCTGCGTTTCTTCGCTGGCCTGAGCGCTGCGGCGGTGGCCAATGCCGCGGTGATCTGGCTGGCGTACCGGTTGGGTGACCGCATCGCTCATATGCTCGGTCCGACCGGCACGCGGACCGTAACACGGTTGTTCGCGTTTTTGCTGCTGTGCATTGGCGTGCAGATTCTGATCACCGGAGTGGAGGGCGTGTTGAGCCCACTGGTGCAGGGAGCCCAACCGGCAGACTGATGATCCGCGCTGGCCGGGTAAGCTCGCGGCGGAAGGAGGACAGTCTTGGCATTGCGGGCACTGGTGGTGGGAGCCGGTTCCGCCGGCGAGGGGCACAGCCTTGCGCTGCAGCAGGCGGGCGTGGAGGTTGCCGCCATCGCCAGCCGGACCGAAGCCGTGGTGCAGAGCGTGGCAGCACAACTCGGCGTCGCCGTCGCCAGCACCGACTGGCGTACAACTCTGCAGGAGCTGCGGCCGGACATCGTCGCCGTTGCCACGCCCGGCGACAGCCACGCCGCGATCATCGAGGCCGCGCTGGCGCAGGGCTGCCACCTGTTCGTCGATAAGCCTTTCGCACCCACCGCCGCCGAGGCGCGACGCCTTTGGCGCGCCGCCCGCGATGCCGCCGTACGTACTGCCTATGCTGCCACCTCGAATTACCAGCCGGCGGCACTGCTGGCGCGCAAGCTGATCGCTGACGGCGTGATCGGTACGCTGTTCGAGGCGGAGTTCGTGTCGCATTATCACTGGCATGAGCGGCTGCCGTATGGTTGGCCGCATCTGCTCGCGCAGGGCGGCCGGCGGCTGAACAATAATTTCACGCACAAGCTGGCGATTGCCGAGAACGTCTGCGACGGCGTCACGCTGGCGGTTGCCGGCGAGACTCGCAACGATCTCCGGCGCGCGCCGATCGCGCCATTTCCACACGATTTTCGCGAATGGACACGAAACCCTGTGCCGGCGGAGCAGGCCGCGCGCGGCGAATGGGGCGCTGTCGATAGCGACTGGTCATATACCGTGCTGGCGCGGATCGGTGCACCGGGCGGCGATCCGAAGACTGCCGTCAGCGTCACCTTCCGCCATTCCTGCCTACGCAAGGGCATGCTGCGTAACTACGTCGCGTTCTACGGCTCAAGCGGCACGATTCATGTCGAACAGGCCTACTGCCAGGGCGATCTTCATCTCTGGCGCGAGGGCGACGTTGCGTTCTGCGTCATGCCGGTCGGGGAGGATGTGCTGGCTACATTGCCGCGAGTCGAAGCGCAGCCGCACTGGCCGCCGGGCTGGGTGGTGCCGCAGCGAGCCTGGAGCGCGCTCGCGCGCGATTTCGTTGCCGACATCGCCGGCGCGCCTCACGGGCGCTATTTCACGCTTGCCGATGGCTGGCGTCACCAGGAGGTGATCGACGCCGTGCGCGCCAGCGCCGGCTGGTCGGTGCTGCCGACAGAACCATAACTATTCGTAACGACGGGACGGAGGGAACGGGTCATGCACAATAATAACGAGACTGACTTCGGCCGGCGGCCGCTGATCGGCGGTGCTGCCAGCCTGCTTGGCACGCTGGTCGCCCGCGCGCGACCGTCGCTGGCACAGAGCGCGGCGCGACGCGAGACGCTGGTGATCGCGCTAGATTTCAGCGACACCACCACGCTCGATCCCGGTCGCGTCGCCGGCTACACTAATCCGCTGCCGACACGCGCGGCCTATGATCCGCTGGTGACCATGGCGCCCGGCGACTACGTCACAGTGCGGCCCTGCGTCGCTACCGAATGGGCCTATCTGCCGGACGGCCGGACCATCCGCTTCAAGCTGCGCGATGACATCACCTTCCTCTCGGGTCGCAAGCTGACGGCCGAGGACGTGCGGTTCTCCTTCACGCGTTTGATCAATATGAAATACCAAGCGAGCCAGTATCTCGCCTATCTCGACCACGTTGCGGTGGTCGATGACCATACCGTGGATTTCGTGCTGCGCGATCCGACGCAGCCGCTGGTCACCATCATTGCGGCACCGGAATTCGGAATTACCGACAAGCTGATGGTGGAACAGCACGGCGGTACGGATGTCGATATCGCCAACAAGGACACCGCGACGCCGTGGCTCGATCAGAATTCGGCGGGCAGCGGCGCCTATCGGCTGGTGGGATGGGACCGCAGCCAGCGCATCCGAATGGTGCGCAACCCCGGCCACTGGGGTCCCAAACCAGGCTATGAACGCGTGCTGATCCAGCAAATGAGCGAAAGCGCGGCGCAGTACCTGGCGTTGCAGCACGGCGATGTCGATGTCGCCTTCAATCTGATTCCGGAGCAGGTCGCCGGGCTGAAGGACAATCCGGATATCGACATCGTTCGCGTCACTAGCCTCGATTACCTCTATCTCGCGGTGAGCGAGGATCCCGACAATCCCGCGCTTCAGAAGCAGGAGGCACGGCAGGCGATCGGCTATGCCATCGACTATGATGGTATCATAAACAACCTGATGGGCGGCAACGCAGTACGCCCGGCCGCCTTCCTGCCGGTCGGCGTGAACGGCTCGACAGCGGAGCTGACGAAGGAGATCGGCTACCATCAGGATCTCGCCCGCGCCCGCGCGCTGTTGAAGCAGGCAGGGCTGCCGGATGGCTTCACCTTCCGCCTGAATTTCGCCAATCAGGTGATGGCCGGTGTCGCCTATCGCGACGTCGCGGTGAAGCTGCAATCCGATCTCGCGCGCGTCGGCATCAAGGTGGAGCTGGCGCCGATGGATATGGTGAGCATGTACGCGGCGTACAATGCCGCGCGGCTGCCGGCGGTGCTGGGGTTCTGGAATCCGCCGGCCGTCGAGAACCAGCTCTGGGCCTCTGCCACCGTGGTACGCGTCGCCCGGCGCCTGCATTGGAACGTGCCGCCCGATTTCAACCAGCTCGTGCACGACGCCGCGGCCGAGCGCGATCTGGCGAAGGCGGCGGTGATGTGGCGCGAGTATCAGCGCCGGATGGTCGGTTTCGCCCACCTGTTTGTGCTGATTCAGCCGATCTATCAGGTGGCGGTGAGGCGCAATGTTGCCGGACTGAAGTTGACGGCAGCCGGTTGGTTGGCCGAGCTCGATACGGTCCATCCGGCCTGATCCGCGGGCATGATTCGCTTCATCGTCTCGCGCCTCGGCTTGGCCGTGGTGATGGTGCTGCTGGCCTCGCTGGCGATTTTCCTGATCGCCAATGCTGTGCCCGGCGATCCCGTGCTGATCCAGCTCGGTGATCTCGGAGCGTCGAATCCGGTGATGGTCGCGGCCTTCCGCCATAAATGGGGCCTCGATCTGCCGCTGTGGCAACGCTACTGGATTTTCCTCGACGGGCTGTTCCACGGTGATCTCGGCAATTCCATCGCCTCGCGCCGGCCGGTGCTGGACGACATCATCGATTATGCACCGGCCACGATCGAGCTTGCATCGGTCGCGTTCCTGCTTTCGCTGCTGGTGGGCCTGCCGCTCGGCATGCTGGCTGCGGTTAAGCGAGACAGTTGGATCGATCATCTGGCCCGAGGCGTGTCTCTGATCGGTGTGTCCGCGCCCTCGTTCTGGCTCGCCTTCACCATGCTTGCCGTGTTCTATGGCGCGCTCGACTGGGCGCCTGGGCCGGGCCGGCTCGATCCCGCATCCTTTCCGCCGCCGCGCGTCACCGGCCTGATGCTGGTGGATACTGCGCTGATCGGCGATTGGGACACGTTCCGCGATGCCGCGGCGCATCTCGTGCTGCCGTCGATCGTGCTGGCCAGCTCGACGCTCGGGCTGATTACGCGGACGACCCGCGCGGCAATGCTGGAATCGCTGTCGCAGGATTACGTGCAGGTGGCCCGGGCCAAGGGGTTGCGGCGGCAACGCGTGGTGCTGGGTCATGCGCTGCCCAATGCGATGCTCCCGGTGGTGACGTTGGGAGGCCTAGCCTATGCCAACTTGCTGACCGGAGCGGTTCTGACCGAAACGATCTTCTCCTGGCCCGGCCTCGGCCGCTACACCTTCCAAAGCGCAGTCGCACTCGACTTCCCCGCGATTATGGGCATGACCGTGCTGGTCGCGGCGGTGTTCGTGATGGTCAATTTCGTGGTCGATCTGTCTTATGCGCTGCTCGATCCGCGCGTGCTCGACACATGAGCCAGGCGCTGCACGTTGCGTTGCCGGCGGCGCTGTCGGTGCGGCGGCGGTGGATGCGCCGTTACGGGCTGGCGGCAGCGGGCGGCGTGGTGCTGGGAACGTGGCTGCTGCTGGCGCTGCTGGCGCCTTGGGTGATGCACGATGACCCGAACCTCGTCGCCGTCGCCAGCCGTTTGCAGCCTCCCTCGGCGGTGCACTGGCTCGGCACCGATACGCTAGGGCGCGACGTGCTGACGCGTATCATCTATGGCGCGCGGGTGTCGCTGCTCGTGGGCTTCGTCGTGGTGACAATCGCCGGAGGGTTCGGTACGCTGCTCGGCGCGGTTGCCGCCTACGCCCGCGGCTGGGCCGAGGAGGCGCTCATGCGCCTGACCGATCTGGTGTTCTGCTTTCCGCCGATCATCCTGGCGATGGCGATCGCGGCGGCACTGGGCATCGGCACGCGCAACACGATCATTGCCATGCTTGTCGTATGGTGGCCGAAATACTCGCGTCTCGCGCGCAGCCTGGTGATTACTCAGCGATCGCAGGAATACGTCGCGGCGGCGCGAGCCGTTGGCTTCGGCCCCGCGCATATCCTGTTTCGCCAGATTGTCCCCAATGCTGTGGGACCGTTGATCGTGCTGCTTTCGCTCGATCTTGGCGCTGCCATCCTGGTGTTTGCCGGGCTGTCGTTTCTCGGGCTTGGCGTGACGCCGCCGACACCGGAGTGGGGCTCGATGGTATCAGATGGGCGCGAGTTGGTGCAACAATGGTGGGTCGCGACCTTTCCGGGTCTGGCCATTCTGTCCGTAGTAATGGGATCCAACTTCGTCGGCGACGGCTTGCGCGACTGGCTCGATCCGCACGCCCGGCGAAGCTGAGCGCCTCTGCTCAGAGGTGCGCGGTTCGCGTGCGCATAGCCGGCTCGCGACCGCGATCTCAAACGAGAGCCCGCGGCCTCAGCACGTCGGACAGACCCACGCGGTGCAGCATCTCTGCGCGCAGGCGGTCGAGAGCCGCGAAGCCAACATTGGCACCGTCCTCGGTCGGATCGATATGGATGTGGAACGGGCATTTGCCGAATGGCGCAGCGACAACCTCCTACAATCATACATCGACGTCGTGGTTCATGGAGGCCTGGAATACGGTCCGGACATCGCCCGGGAGATCATCGAAACGAAGTATTTGCGGACCAACAGTTTTCAGAGGACTATACCGTCAAGTTCCTGCTGATGCGAAACGCCCGGGCGCCAGCAGCGGCAAAAATGAACCCCAGCAAGTGGGACGCACCCCTGGCCCTCGTCGACGAGGCGGTTATCATAGGCGAACTTACCAAGGGAAACGTCGTCGTATGGCGGAAACGGCCGAATTCGACTTCATCATCGTCGGCGCCGGCTCAGCCGGCTGTGTGCTGGCCAACCGCCTCTCCGCGGATCCAGCGAACCGGGTTGTGCTGCTGGAGGCAGGCGGGAACGATAATAACTTGTGGATCCATATCCCCGCCGGCTTCTTCCGCAACATCTTCCATCCGCAGATCACCTGGCAGTTCGAGACCGAGCCGATCCCGACCCTCAACAATCGGCGGGTGCCGATTCCGCGCGGCAAGGTGCTGGGCGGGTCGAGCTCGATCAACGGCCTGATCTATATCCGGGGTCAGAAGCAGGATTTCGACCTGTGGCGCCAGCGCGGCTGCACCGGCTGGTCATACGACGACGTGCTGCCATATTTCCGCAAGTCCGAGGACCAGCAGCACGGCGCCAACGAATATCACGGCGCCGGCGGGCCGCTCGCGGTGTCCGACCTGCGCTCGAAGCACGAGCTGAACGACGCCTTTATGGCGGGGGCGCAGGAGCTCGGCTTTCCCTACAATCCCGACTTTAACGGCGAGGAGCAGGAGGGCGTCGGGCCGTTGCAGCTCACTGTCCGTGGGATGCGTCGCTGCAGTGCTGCGAGCGGCTATCTCCGCCCGGCGATGAAACGGCCGAACCTTAAAGTGGAGATCAAGGCACTGGCGCATCGCGTGCTGTTCGAGGGCAAGCGCGCGGTCGGCGTCGAATTCTCGCAGTATGGCGGCATTCGGCGCCTGCGCGCGCGGCGGGAGGTGATCCTGGCCGGCGGATCAATCAACTCGCCGCAGCTTCTGCAACTTTCCGGCGTTGGACCTGGGGCGCTGCTGCAGTCGCTCGGCATCGAGGTGGTGCACGATTTGCCAGGCGTGGGGGAGAATTTGCAGGATCATATCGGCGGGCGGGTGATTTACAAGGCGCGCCGGCGGAACACCTATAACGAGATCTCGCGCAACTGGGTGCTGCAGGCACAAGCCGGCATTCAGTATGTGTTGGCGCGCGGTGGTCCGTTGATGACCGGCGCCGGGCCGATCGGCCTGTTCGTGAAGACGCGGCCGGAACTCGCCTCGCCGGATATTCAGTATCAGTTCCTTGCCGGCAGTCTGGATCGGGCGGGCGAGCCGATGCACGCGTTTCCCGGCTGCATGGGGATCACCATACCGTGCCGGCCCGAGAGCCGCGGTTGGCTGCGCATCCGCTCGCCCAACCCGATGGAATATCCAGCAATTCAGCCCAATTACCTGGCGACGCAGGGCGACCGGGATACGATGGTCGCCGGATTGCGTATCCTCCGCCGCGTGTTCCAGACCCAGGCGATGCAGCATCTGGTGACCGAGGAATACGTGCCCGGTCCCGCTGTGCAGAGCGACGAGGAGCTGGTGGACCATGTGCGGCGCACCGGCGGCACCACGTATCACCAGACGAGCACATGCACGATGGGAACGCATCCGATGGCGGTGGTGGACCCCGAGCTCCGCGTGCATGGTGTCGAGCGACTGCGCGTAGTCGATGCCTCGGTGATGCCGACGGTGATTTCGGGCAATACAAATGCCGCGACGATCATGATCGCCGAGAAGGGCGCCGAGATGATCCTGCGGGGCGCGTGAATGCTGCGTCCGGTATCGACCTGGTGACGGGGGCTTCAATCATGGCTGAGAACAGCATCGGCAGTTCCAAGTCTATGATTCCCTCCGGTTCATTGGAGCCAGCAAGCGTGCCAGCCGGCAGCTTCTCATGATGTCGATCAGGCGCAAGCCGGCCCACGCGATGAACCGGAAACCCGAACGCCAGCGCAGCTCCGCCACAGGTATGTTGCGTCTGTATTACAGGCCATTCTGCCGCCTCATCGTCGATTGGCGACGTTTCTGTTGACGGGCCACCGTCCGATACCACAGAGTAATACGATCAGGAAGTCAGACATGGCGGCGATTGAGTTTCAGGTTGGCGTTGCGGCTTTTCTCCAGGCACAGAAGACGGTCCTCCAGGCCCAGCAATTGTGCCCACCCGCGCCGATTTCGGTGGGACCGGTTCAGGTCGTCGTCGATCGCTTCGAGCTCGATAACAGTACGTTCCGGCATAATGTACCCGTCAGCTACACGATCCTTTACCGACAGCCCGGTCAGACGGTCGATTATTCCGCCATAAGCGTGCCAGGGTTCCAGACGCAGATCGCGCAACTCGTCACGGCCTATGTCACTGCATTCGACGATCTTGTCGCGCATCCCAACGGCTTGCCGGATGTCATCGTCCCGCTTCCCTTCACGATCGTCATCAACGTCGATTTCTATGCCATCAATCAGCTTTGCTATCTGGCGCTGAGTTTTGCCACGCTTGAGGTCGGGCCGCTGCCAACGCTGCCGCCCAACTTCGATCCGTTGCAGATTCCCTTGCCGATCACCGCGTCCGGTATCGCCACAGCCCTGACCGCGGCGCTGACCGCGCTGATCCCGGACCGGGTTTTCCCGCTTGACCCACTCAGTCTGTTGCGCACGGTGGGTGCCGCACCGGACCCGACGCAGATCGTCAATGCCGGCATCAGCGTCGACTCACAGCTTCAACGGTTGGCGCTGCATATCGAGATCGGGGCACCGGCGGAAAATCCGGATCTGCCCTGGTTGAACTTCTTTCAGGGTATTTTCCCCGACCGTCTTCAGGGGGCTGAATTTGGTCTGTTCCTGGCGGGCGATTACATCGCCTTAATCTTACAGACAGGTATCGACCGAGCGGTGGCCGGTTTGCTGCCCGATCAGTTGGATCTGTTCGTGACCTCGACATACTCGAACGCCACTGGCAGCGCAGTGATCTTGAACAGTATCCTGGGGATCTACCATCTGCCCGACCCGTTTGGCCCGCTCGAGCTGAATCCGGTCATTCCTGTCACATTTTCCGTTCCGACGCCGTCGGTGCTGGCGATTGACCTTGGCTTTCCGGATATTTCACAACTTGCCGACCAGCTTGAGCACGTCATACCCACGTTCGCCGGTCCCTTGGGTTTTTTTCTGCAGGGGCTGATCAATTCCGCGGTGTCCGACCTGAAGGATCCCGACCTTGGGCCGAACTGCAAGCGGACCTCGCCCAGCAATGTTCATTGCGAAACAATCCCGGCATTGCCGAGCATCGCCGGTCTCGCCCCGCCGTTGATCACCGGGCTGCTGGCGCTTGATGACGGCATCTCGATCACGGGCGTGCTCCGGCAGACCGCTTTCACCACCGGCACACTCAGCGTCACAGCAGAGTCGTTTGAGTTCGTGCCGCCGAGCTTCTCATGTGCCGGCGCAGGGCCGGAGATCGTCGCGGCGTTCGCCAACTCTCCGTCCAGCTTCGACATTCTGTTCGCCAATATCGAGGTCTTCTACAGCGGGACAATGCCCGTGTTTTTCTGCGGAGCCGTGCCGCTGAACGATCCGCTGGGCGTCTTTCCGGCCAGCGCGGTCACGCCGGACTATCCCAAGGCGCCACTGACCCTTACGGTGCATCCGCCGATCCCGCCGGCAAACTATTACGGTCCCGGAGGACCGCCGGGTGCTACGGACTATCCCTGCGATCTGCTGGTCAGAACCACAGGCGGCACTCGGTTCATCCGTATAGCGCCGCCGCCGTTCCTAACCCGGGCCGACATCGATCGTCTCGAGGCAGACCTCCTCGTCAACTTGGTCAATTGTGAACAACTCGTCGAATCCTGGTTTGATCGCCTTTTCAACTATCATCCGGAGTGGGGTATCGAGCCGCCGGACGGCGAGCAGATCGCGCATATGTGGAACGTGGAAGTGGTCGGGCTGAATGTGGGCGAAGCTGTCGCCTTGCAAGACGCCGCCGGGCGCACACTGGTGACCGCCACGGCGCGGGACGCTGCGTCGCTACGGCTATCCGCGTTGCTGGCACCAGCCGGGCAGACCGAATTGACCGTACTGCGCGAAGCGGCCGCCCCCACGGCCGTGGGGGCGGCCGCTTCTGCCCCTGTGCGCGGCATCGGTGTCGACCAGCAGTTGATGGTTCAGATCGGTTTGATCCAACTGCATGAACCCTGCCTCGATCTCGGCGCAGCGCCAATCCTGGGCAAGCCCTGCGCCCTGGCCGTGCTGCAAGGTGGGTTGGTGGCCTATGACCTGTCGCGCCCGCTGTCGCCTTCAGCCGTTGCAACGTTCCAGGTCCTCGGACTGCGGGGCGTGCGGAAATGGGACAACGGCATCCTGCTGTTCGGCGATAGCGGGCTTCAGGTGCGCGACCAGACCGGGCGGATCGTTATGGCGTCGTCGTGCTGTGAGGCATGGGGGGTGAGAGACGCGGTCATCAGCGGCAAGTGGATCTTCGCGCTCTCCGCGCATGAACTGCATGTCTATACGCCGTATTTATGCAAGGCGCGATCGATGCGACTGGAACATGGGCATACCGCTGTGCTGGTGAAAGGCAAACTGGCGGTTGGCACAGCCGAGGCGATCCACGTTTACGACATCGGCGATCGGTTCGTTTTGCGGCAGACGAGCAGCCTGAAGATGCCCCATCTGGCCCGCGTGTCGCGGCCATTCGGCGCCAAGGCCGGGACGCTGCTGGCCACCCGCGAGGATGGATCCGCGCTTTTGCTCAGCCTGAGTGCCGACGGATTGCAGGAAGATGCGGTATTTCCCCAGAAGCCGTGGTTCGATGGCGCGGTGCGTGTCGGCCCGATCCTGGTGCGGCGCGCGCCGACCGACAGTTCGCTCGAAATCAGCCGGTTCGGCCCGTCCGGCGTCACACACTGAACTCCAGCGTCACACCGAACGCGTCGGCCGCCGGCACCAGCACGCTGGTGCCGATCCGGTTTAGTAGCGGCTCAGATCAGACTGAAGGACGCTGTTGCGGCTGCCGAGAAAGCGCTTCGTGACGCAATTTCTAATTATAAGTCTGCCTGGATCCGCGCCGGACTGCGCGACGCCGCTGCTGGGTGACTGGATGGCGAAGCAAACGATGCAGCGCACTGGGGTGCCCTGAATGACGATTGGCATCGTGTACCGCGATGGGGCGATTAACCTTAGGGTGGCGTGTGTGTGCGGCCATCTCGGAGCCTCCCTGCATTCGAAGTCACGATGGCGTCGTTGACCGCCGCGCGCGAGGGACCGCCGGCAGGAGCGCGAAGGAAAGCTTTAAACGCAGATGTAAGAGGATGCTCGCTAATGCACGCAGATAGCGACAGGCTGAATGTGTCGGGACGTGTGTTGGCGCCGGCCTGCGACGATCTTCCGATACGCGATAGCCGAGTCCCTGAGTGGACCGAATAGCCAAGCAGGCGTACCGCCTCTATATCGGCCCCCAATGCGCACCCAGTTCGTGAAGATGCACGGCACCGGCAACGATTTCGTCGTACTCGACGAGCGGGCCGGCAGGCTCGGCCTGACGCCGGCGGAGATCGCGGCGCTGGCTGACCGACGAACTGGCATCGGCTGCGACCAGCTCATCACGATGGCGCCCCCGCCATCCGGCTCAACCGCCGACGTTTTCATGCACATCCACAATCCGGACGGCTCGGAAGCCGGCGCCTGCGGCAACGCCACCCGCTGCGTCGCCGCCCTGCTGGCCGCCGAGACCGGCCGCCATCATCTCGTCATCCAGACCATCGCCGGGGACCTCAGCGCCAACGTGCTGCGCCCCGACCGGGTGGCCGTGGACATGGGCCCGGCGCGGCTCGACTGGTGCGACATCCCGCTCGCCCGTCCCGCGGACACGCTGCACCTCGATCTCGCCGAAGGGCCGGTTGCCGACCCGGCCGCCGCCAGCATGGGCAACCCGCACGCCACCTTCTTCGTCTCCGACCTTGCCTCGATCCCGATCGAGACGATCGGACCGCGCCTCGAGCACCATCCGCTCTTCCCCGAGCAAGCCAATATCGGTTTCGCCCAAGTACTGGAACCACATCGCCTCCGGCTGCGCGTGTGGGAACGCGGCGCGGGCCTGACCCGTGCCTGCGGCTCCGGCGCGTGCGCGGCGCTGGTGAACGCGCATCGCCGCGGCCTGACGGGTCGCGTCGCGCTCGTCGTCATGGATGGCGGCGAGCTTGCCATCGAGTGGCTGGCCAACGGAAACGTGCTGATGATCGGGCCGGTCGCCATCGCTTTCACCGGCAGCGTTGATCTCTCGGCCTATCCCCGATGAGCGTCGAGGTCCTGACATTCGGCTGCCGGCTGAACGCGTACGAAAGCGAGGTCATCCGCGGCCATGCTGCGGCGCTGACCGACACGGTCGTGGTCAACACCTGCGCAGTGACGGCAGAAGCGGAACGCCAGGCACGCCAGGCGATCCGCCGCCTGGTCCGCGAGCGCCCAGGAACCCCGATCGTCGTCACCGGCTGCGCGGTGCAGATCGATCCGGCTGGCTGGGCCGCACTGCCCGGCGTGTCGCGGGTCCTCGGCAACGCCGAGAAGCTGAAGCCGGAGAGCTGGATGGCGGACGCGCCCGCGGCGGTCTCGGACATCATGGCGGCGCGCGAGACGGCGCCACAGCTTGTGACGGAATTCGCCGGCCGCGCCCGCGCCTTCGTGCAGGTGCAGCAGGGCTGCGATCACCGCTGCACCTTTTGCGTCATCCCGTTTGGCCGCGGCCCGAGCCGCAGCGTTCCCGTGGGTGCCGTGGTGGCGCAGGCGCGCGCTTTGGTCGAGGCCGGCTACCAGGAGCTGGTGCTGACCGGCGTCGATATCGCCAGCTACGGTCCCGACCTGCCGGGTCGGCCTACACTCGGCCAGCTCGTCCGCCGGCTGCTGGCACTGGTTCCCGAGCTGCCGCGGCTGCGCCTTTCCTCCCTGGACCCGGCTGCCATCGATGACGAGTTGTGGCGTCTGCTGGCCGAGGAGCCCCGGCTGATGCCGCATCTGCATCTGTCGCTGCAGGCCGGCAGCGACCTGATCCTCAAGCGTATGAAGCGCCGGCACCTCGCTGCCGATGCGTACGCCGTGATCCGGCGTGCCCGCGCGCTGCGTCCGGGAATCGCCATCGGCGCCGACCTGATTGCCGGGTTCCCGACCGAGACCGACAGCCTGTTCCACGAAACTCTCGACTTCATTGATGAGGCTGAGCTGCCGTTCCTGCACGTGTTCCCGTACAGCGAGCGTCCCGGCACGCCAGCCGCCCGCATGCCGGTGGTGCCGAAGCCGGTGCGGCGCGAGCGCGCGGCCCGCCTGCGCGCAGCGGGACGGCGCACGGCGCTTGGGTTCTTCTCCAGTCAGATCGGGCGGACCGTGACCCTGCTGACCGAGACCGACCGTTCCGGACATTCCGAGCATTTCGCGCCGGTGCATCTCGTCTCGCCGGCGATCCCCGGCCAGTTGGTCCAGGCGCGCGTGATCGCCGGCACGGCCGACGGCCTGCTCGCAGCGGTGGTCTGATGGCGCTCGGCGGTTTCTTCTCCCGCCTCAAGGAAGGGCTCTCGCAGAGCACGCAGAAGCTGGGCGGTGGAATCACGCAGGTGTTCCGCAAGCGCCGGCTCGACGAGGAGGCACTGGAAGAGCTGGAGGAGCTGCTGATCTCCGCGGACCTCGGCACCGAGGCGGCCCAGCGTGTGATTGCCTCGTTCCGCCGCAGCCGTTTCGGCAAGGAGGTGACGGACGAGGAGATCAAGCAGGCGCTGGCTGAGGAGATCGCCACCATCCTTCGCGCGGTGGCACGCCCGCTGGAACTCGATCCCGAGCGGCGGCCGCATGTCGTGCTGGTGGTCGGGGTAAACGGCACCGGAAAGACGACAACGATCGGCAAGCTGGCGCAACAGTACCGCGAGCAAGGACTGCACCCCGTGCTCGTCGCTGGCGATACTTTCCGCGCTGCCGCCGTCGAGCAGCTTCAGATCTGGGGACAACGCACCGGTGCTTCGGTGATCGCCGGTCCGCCGAGGGCGGATGCCGCCGGCTTGGCGTTCGAGGCGCTGAGGCGGGCCGCGGCGGAACGCGCCGAGGTGCTGCTTGTCGATACCGCCGGCCGGCTCCACAACAAATCAGTCCTGATGGACGAGCTTGCCAAGATCATCCGGGTGATGCGCAAGCATGACCCGAGCGCGCCGCATTCCGTGCTGCTGGTGCTAGACGCGACCACCGGGCAGAACGCCATCCAGCAGGTGAAGGTTTTCAAGGAAATGGTCGATGTCACCGGCCTCGTAGTGACGAAGCTGGACGGCAGCGCGCGCGGCGGCATCGTGGTGGCGCTGGCCGAGACGTTCGGTCTGCCCGTGCACGCAGTCGGGGTCGGAGAACGGGCGAGCGACCTGCGCCCGTTCGACGCGATGGAATTCGCCCGCGGCCTGGTGGGGGTCTGAATCCACCTCTCCCGCTCTCTGTGGTAGAGGTTGGCGCGCAGAGCGCGCCGGGTGAGAGTGCCCGGCCGTGAAACTACCGTGGCAGTGGTGCGGCGGCCGCACGAACGCGGCGCCCGCGCAACACCTCGGGAATCAGTACCGACGACCCGCGCCGCCGACGCAAACTCGTAGTAGCATCGGGTAGGCTTCCGATTGTCCTCCTACGAAGTCGCCCCCGCATGACCGAGCAAGCGCCCCTTCGGCTGCAACTGCCCGTCGAGGCAACGTTCCCGGACCTGGAATGTGCCCCGGCAAACGAGGATTTCTGCGCCCCGGCGGCACCGCTCGATCTTCAGGAGCTGGTCGATCGGCCATGCCGCTCGCTGGACGCCGAGTTCAAAAGCTGGCGCAACCTCGACAATCCCGAGGACCAGGCGGAGTTGGCGCGCGATATCGCGGCGATCGCCAATATCGGCGGAGGCCACATCACGTTTGGCTTCAACGAGGGGACGCTGGCACCCGTCGATACGGAACCGTTCGGAACCAACTGCGCCGAGAGCCGCGTCGCGGCGATCGTCAGCACGTATCTGGACTCGCCGCCGCGATGCGAGGTGCATCTGGTGCGTTCGGCGCTTGGCGAATGGCACCCGGTTATCCGTGTCGCCGGACATGGCGTCACGCCGGTTGTCGCGCGGCGGGACGGGCCGGCGGTTGGGGGCATGCGCCTGATCGAGCGCGGCGCCGTGTACATCCGTCGCCACCGTACTATGCAGCACGGCCTGCCCGGCGTGCCGCGCGCCGAAACCGCCCAGATCAACTCCCCGCAGGACTGGACCACGCTGATCCGGCGCTGCGTGCGCCAGGACAGCGAAGCACTGCTCGGCATGATCGAAGCGACGTTGGAAGGTCGCCGCACGGCGCCGGCGCTACAGGATCGTCTGGCGGACTGGCACCTCGCCGCGCGCCGCGCGTTCCTCGCCCTGGTTCCACGCAGCCCGGCCGCCCCGCTTCTGGCCAGCCGTCATTACGCGCTGAGCTACGCGCTGGAGCTGTTACATCCGCAGACGCTGGACCATGCGCAGCTTCCGGAGCATTTGCGCCGTTGCGCCTTCGAGGCGCAGGCGCAGTTCCCCCCGGGCCTGCGGATGTTCGAGCCGCCCTATCGCCTGGCGGCGAGACCCCGGTTCGTTGCCGATCCGAGTACCGGCGATGACGATACTGATTTCCTGGAGACCGCTTGGCTGCGCGCCTATCCGCCGACCGAGAATGCCGATCTCTGGCGGGTCTCGCCCAAGGGATTCGCCACGGTTGTAAAGCCGTATGAAGAAGATCGCGCGGAGGTCAATGCGGCGCTGGGCACGCAGCCCGGCACCTGGCTCAATCCCGATCTGCTGGCGCGTGAATTGGCAGAGCTGGTCTGCCATGCCAGATCTTTCGCCCGCTTCTTTGCCGGCGCTCGCCGAGCGGTGTTCCGTTGTGATTGGTGGGGCCTGGCCGGGCGTGAACTGTTCGACCCCGAAGGAAGATGGGCACAGAGCGGCGCGGCCCTCGGAGATCATCGCGCAGCAGCGCTGGACGTGCCGATCGCCTCGCTGATGCAAGCTTGGCCCGAAGCAGTGGCGCGTCTCATGGCGCCGGTACTGCGCGCGCTCGAGCCCGACCTAGTGCTGGACGCGGACTGGGTGCGCGCACAAGCGCCGCGCTGGCGCCGACGCTGACCGACTGGGGATCGTCGGCCTCAGCGCACTGCCAGCGCGATATCGTGGAACAGCTTGGCTGGCAGGCTGCCGCCGATCACGTCCTTCATCGGCGCACCATCGTCGTTGCCGAGCCAGACACCGATGATCTCCCCGTCGGTCCAGCCGATGAACCACGCATCACGCAAATCTTGTGTCGTGCCGGTCTTGCCGGCGACCGTACGGCCAGCGATCGCGGCGTCACGCCCGGTGCCCTCGGAGACGACCGCGCCCAGCATGCGCGCCATGTCGGACGCATCGTCGGGGTTGATGACCTGCTGCGGCGGGGTGATAGGCGCGGCGACGGTCCGGCCCTGGGCGGTGACGGCGGCGACCCCGAATGGCGTCACGCGGCGCCCGCCATTGAAGAACGGCGCATAAGCTGCAGCGAGTTCCAACAGCCCGACTTCGCCGGTACCGAGCGCGAGCGACGCGTTGTCCGGCAACTTGTCTTCGATGCCGCAGCGCGCAGCCACGGCGGCGACCGCACGTGGTCCGCCGGCTCGCAGCAATAGCCGCACAGCGGCGGTGTTGATTGACTGTGCCAGTGCCTCCTCGACGGTGATCTGGCCCAGGAAGTGCGGTTCGAAATCGCGCGGGCTCCAGCCGCCAAGCCGGATCGGTGCATCCAAAACTGTATCGTCCGGTCCGATACCCTTCTGCAGCGCGGCGAGCCACACGAAGGGCTTGAACGCCGAGCCAGGTTGCCGGCGGGCCAGCGTGGCGCGGTTATACGAACCGTCCCGATAGTTTCGCCCACCCACCATCGCACGGACGGCGCCACTGGCCGCGTCCAGCGCGACCACTGCGCCCTGGGTTGCATGATGATCTGAGCCGGTGCCCGCCAACAGTGCAGCCAGCCGCAACTCGGCGGCCGATTGCAGCCTGGGATCGAGCGTGGTGCGCAGAGTTGCGTCCTCGTCGGGTGGCAGCATCTGCTCGGCCTGGCCCGCCGCCCAATCAGCGAACCAGCCGGCTTCCATCGGCGTGGCGGCGGGGAAGGCGATCTGCGCCGCCGCTGCTGTGGCCTGTGCTGCGGTGATGTCGCCGTTGGTAACCATCGCGGCCAGCACCTCCCGCGCACGGGCCGCCGCCGCACCGGGGTCCGCACGCGGGTTGAAGCGCGACGGCGCGCGCGGCAGTCCGGCGATCACCGCGGCCTGCCACAGCGACAGGCGGCGCGCGGAGATGCCGAAATAGATTCTCGCCGCCGCGTCGATCCCCCAGGCGCCGGAGCCGAAATAGACTCGGTTCAGCCAGATCTCGAGAATCTGGCGCTTGCTGAAATGCTCTTCCAGCCAGAAGGTCAGCAGCAGCTCCTGCACCTTGCGACGAAAGGTGCGGGCGTTGGTCAGGAACAAATTCTTCGCCACCTGCTGGCTGATAGTCGAGCCGCCCTGCACGATCCGCAGACGAACGATGTCGGTTAAGGCAGCTCGCGCGATGCCGACAGGGTCGATGCCGGGTTCGTGCCAGAAGCGCCGGTCCTCGATCGCCACCACAGCTTCCGGCACGTAGGGGGGCAGATCAGTCAGATGCAACGGGTCGCCCATCACATCGCCGAAACTGGCAAAGACCCGGCCGGTGTCATCGCGCAACGTCAGGCTGGGGCGGCGGGCGGCGTCAAGCGCCGAGTCGGGGCGAGGCAGGTCGCGGGCGAACCACAGCAGCACCACCACCAGCGCGAGGCTGGTCCAGATCGTGACGATCACCGCGGCGCGCAGCAGGCGGAACCGGCGGCGGCGTACCACCGGCGGCGGCGAAGGCTCCGGATAGGCGAAGCGCCCGCTGATTCGTGACTCGGGCGCGGTGACGGGTGCACGAGGCATCTGCCGGGAGTGTTACGGGATGTGCCCCGTGTCGGGGAAGCACGGGTTGCGTCGTCGGGATGGCCTGCGCAAGCTCCGTCCCCGCAATGGAGGGTGCGCGATGAAGGGCCTGTTCCTGGATGCGGTGGACGACCTGGCGGACATATTCCGGCGGGTGGTCCGGCCGGACGATCCGCCAATCGATGTGCGCGAGCAGGAGGAGGTGCCGCCGGAGACACTGCCCGGGCTGTGTGCCGGCTATGATTTTTTGCTCGACGACCACACGAAGATGCCCACCGAAACGATGCGGCGCTGCGCCGAACTCAAGCACATCATCTTTCTGGGGACCGGCGCGCGCAGCTACATGCACCCCGAGGAGCTGGCGGCGATCGGCATCACGGTGCACATCATCAGGGGCTATGGTGACACCGCAGTGGCCGAGCACACGATCGCGCTGATGTGGGCGGCCGTGCGCGGACTGGCGCAGATGGACCGCGAGATCCGCGCGGGTGGCTGGCCGCGCACGGAGGGACATCAGCTTACGGGCAAGACGATCGGGCTGGTCGGGTTCGGTGGTATCGCGGTGGAGGTGGCGCGGATCGCCGGGGGCGGAGGGATGCGGGTGCTGGCGTGGAACCGTACGCCGAAGACCGCGCCGGGGGTGGAGTTCGTCGATCTGGATACACTGTTGGCCGGGAGCGATGTGCTGTCGGTGCACCTGCTGCTGACCGACGAGACGCGAGGATTCCTGAACGCGGCGCGGCTGACGAAGCTGCGCCCGGGCGCGATCCTGGTGAACACAGCGCGCGGTGCGCTGGTCGATGAGGCGGCGATGATCGAGGGATTGCGCAGCGGGCGGATCGCGCATGCCGCGCTGGATGTGTTCGAGACGGAGCCGCTGCCGGCTGGGCATGAGCTGACCCGGCTGGAGAACGTGACGCTGTCCGCGCACAGCGCCTTCCGCACGCCGGAAGCGAGCGAGGCGCTGCTGCGCCGCGCACTGGACATCGCGAAGCGGCTTGCCGCAGCCTGACGTCCGGGCCCGCCTGGCGGAATGGCAGACGCAGCGGACTTAAAATCCGCAGCCTTTTGGCGTGGGGGTTCGAGTCCCCCGGCGGGCAAGCCTTAGAGCAAGCGGAAAATTCAATGCTTCGTCGGAGAAAGATTTCACTTGCAAGGTGCCAAATCGCAGCGGGGACTCGCCGGGGACTCATCCTGCCTCACGACCCTTCTTCGTGCCCTGATTTCAGGCGGCGTGCAGCGTCTCGCGCACTGCAGCAAAATGCCGATTTCCGGCCCGCTAGCCGGGGAAATGGGCAATCCGGCCCATGGCGGGGGCGGCGCCGCCGGAAACTCTGCGCCTGGTGCTTGGTGGTTCGCCCTCATGCCCTTACATGTAAGGGCATGGCCAAGACCAATGCAGAGCTTGTGCGGGCCCGGCGCCAGCAGTTGCGCGCCCAGGGTCTGCGCCCGGTGCAGCTCTGGCTGCCTGACACCCGCACACCCGAATTTGCGGCACAGGTGGCGCACGACGTTTCCGTGCTGGCGAAGCTCGACCCCGCGGATGCGGCGACGGCGGACCCGTGGGAGCGAGCCGGCCTGGAAGGTTGGCCCGAGTGGGCCGGTCCTGATTTCAGCACCCCGGCGCGCGAGAGGTGAAACGTGGCGCCGTCGTCGTGGTGGCCCTGCCTGGGGATACCGGCAAGCCACGTCCGGCGGTCGTTCTTCGGGCTGATCAATTCGCCGCACACAATCGCATTGCGGTGGTGCCGCTGACGAGCGAGCTACACGCACTACCAACGCTGCGCGTCGATCTTGCGCCCTCGCCTAACAACGGCTTGCGCATCGCATGTCAGGCGATGATCGATCGCCTGACAAACGTTGCGGTCGGTCGTATCCGACAAACGATCGGCCAGCTCGTGGACGCCGATTTACAGGCGATAGCGCGTGCCGTGGCGGTATATCTGGGGTTCGCGGATTGACTAATAATTACATGAGCTAAGATCCCATGCCGAAGCCCGTCCAGTGACCTCGGATGCCGGCTCACTCGATCTCACGTTCGACATGCCGATGCCCGCGCTGCGATTGTTGCTGCTGGCGCCTGATCACGGCGCGGCGATCCCGGCGCCCCGCGACTTGTGCTGTGAGCGCTACCGTGGTCTCAACGGTAGCGATGATGCGGTGCTGTTTGGGAACCGACCGGCAGTCGCGCGTTGCGGAGCTACGAGATCGCGTGCTCTCCGAATCCCGATGGTCCCTACGAAACCCTCAACACGGCCGACCTCCTCAGCGCTTGCTTCCTGCATGCCCGCCCGCAAACTGCGGCGCATACGCCCGGCACTACCGGGTCGGGCGATCGACGTGTGGGGTCGCGCGGGGACTGGTCGGAGTCTCTAGGTCCCTAGGTCTAGGCTCCTGCTCGACCGGCTGGCACGAATCGTGAAACCGGCCAGGCAATATTCGGCCAGAAATGGTCGATGCACATCTTGGGGACAATCAGTCCAAACGTCATCGCCATGACAATAATGGCGGCCGTGCTTCCATCTGCAATCGTACCCAACAGCACGTCGGGCGATGCCTTCTCGCCAAGCGAGGTCAGGGCAACGAAGCCGCCCGCCATGCGGAACAGATACACTCCGGGAATCAGCGACACGACTGACGCAAAGGCGACAGCCGCAAAAGGCAGCCGCAAGTGATTCGCGATCGGCGTCATCACCGTTCCGACCAATAGACAAGCGACAAGCGCGCCGGTCTGCGCGCTGGCGCCCGCCATCGAGATGATGACCCAGCGCGCGGCGTGAGCGACCATGCCGATCAGCACGGGGATCGGCAGCGTCCGCCATGGCATAGAGAAGAACGTGCCGTACGCTGCGACAGCGACGCCGGCGGCAATCACGTCGTACCCAAGCGGTACCGGCGATGACACCTCGAAGACCGGCAGGCTTACGCCGCCGAGTGAAAGCCCCACCAACAGTCCCGTACAGATCATGACGATGATCATGCTGGCATAGATCAGGCGTGACGCTCCCAGCGCGACATGCGTTCGAACGAGATCGAGGGTACCGTTCAATATATGCGGGCCGGGCACCAGCACCATGCACGGGCAGACCGCAACGAGGCGTAGCACGGAGCTGACGTGCAGGCGCGCAGCCACCGCACCGACAGTACCGGCGAGCAACGCCGCGCAAAACGGCTGCACGAACGGATTGCGACTGATCCCGGCGAGCCATCGGCGGACCCAGGCACCGGTGCCGGCACTGAACGCAATCAGAATCAGACTGAGCAGATGAGCCGCGCCGAAGATAACACCGAGAGCGGCAGCTCCGGCCGCGGCCAGCGATGCAAAGCGTGCCAGCGAAACCGGGGGATGACGCGAAACGGCATCGAGCGCCGACCGCGCCTCGGCGGCATCGATACGGCCGTCGCACAGCTCATCGATCACGCCGACCGTGGCCGCGACCTTGCTCATATCCACACCGGTGGGCTCCACGGTGACAACCTCGTTGGGGAAGCCGGTGTCATCGGCAATGCCAATGAGCAGTTCGCCCCAACGCGGCACCACGGTGGCGCGAAAGCCCAGCGCGGCGGCAAGCCGCTCTACGTCCGATACGGTTCGTTGGGTGGTCTGCCCGTTCGCGAACAGCAGTTCAGCGCCGGTCGATATCAGAGCGAGATCATCCATCGTGCTAAAATCCCGCCAACCGTCAGGACTTTGTCATCTTCACGATGGTGATCGCATAGAAAAGTGCACTCAGCGCCAGCAGCACAATCAGCAGCGCCCAGTTGCGAACGCGCCGGCGACGCCGATCCTCCTCTTCAGGATCGATCGCCATCTGCTCACCCGGTCAGCCGATCGACCGCCAGCGCCGCGAACAGCACGAAGAGATAGGCGATGGAGTAGCGGAACGCCGCCTTCGCCGGCGCATCGCGTGTCAGGCTGATCCCGCCCGCATCCTGCCGGTCGCGCAGCACCCGCCAGGCACTCGCCAGGAACCCCGCACCCAGCACCAAAGCCGCGCCGCCATACACCGGACCGGTAAATCCGATCGCCCAGGGCAAAAACGAGATCGGCACCAGCAACAGCGTATAAAGCGCGATCTGCCGGCGCGTCTGTCTGGCACCCGCTACGACCGGCAGCATGGGCACGCCGGCCCGCGCGTAGTCGCTGTTGGAAAACAGCGCCAGCGACCAGAAATGCGGCGGTGTCCAGAAGAACACGATGGCGAACAGCACGACTGGCAGGAGTGAAACCGAGCCGGTGACCGCGGCCCAGCCGATCAGCGGCGGGAACGCACCGGCCGCGCCGCCGATAACGATGTTCTGCGGCGTCCGCCGCTTCAGCCACACCGTGTAGACGAACACATAGAAGAAGATGGAAAGCGCCAGCACGCTCGCCGCCACGGCGTTGGTGGCCAGGAACATTAGCAGGACGGAGAACACGGCGAGCGTCACGCCGTAGGCCAAAGCAGAGTCTGCCGGCATCCGTCCGGCCGGGATCGGCCGGTTGCGGGTACGGCGCATGAGCGCGTCGATGTCGCGCTCGTACCACATGTTGATAGCGCCGCAGGCGCCGGCACCGACCGCGATGCACAGCACCGCCGTGAAACCGAGGACCGGGTGCAGATGTCCAGGCGCGATCAGCAGCCCGATCAAGCCGGTGAACACGACGAGCGACATGACGCGCGGCTTGAGCAGCGCGATCCAGTCGCTGAGCTCCGTCTCAAGCGGCAGGGCTTGCGCGCGCAGCAGGGGAGATTGCTCACTCCTGCTATCGGCAACGCCTCTTGTATCGGCCGCGCCGCTCATGTCCGGATCAGCGGATCAGCGGCAGCTCGGCGTACGTGTGGAACGGCGGTGGCGACGGCTGCTGCCATTCCAGCGTGGTCGCCCCCTCGCCCCAGTAATTCGCCGGTACCGGCTCCTTCGAGGTGAAGGTGCGATAGAGCACGTAGAAGAACACCAGGTAACCGATCCCCGAAATATACGCGCCGATCGAGGAGACGAAGTTCCACCCGGCAAATGCCTCCGGAAAGTCCGGGTAACGCCGTGGCATGCCGGCGGCGCCCAGGAAATGCTGCGGGAAGAACGTCAGGTTCACGCCAATGAACATCACCCAGAAATGCACCTTGCCCCAGAACTCCGGGTACTGATGCCCGGACATTTTGCCGATCCAGAAATAGAAGCCGGCAAAGATGCCGAACACGGCACCAAGCGACAGCACGTAGTGAAAATGCGCTACCACGTAATAGGTATTGTGCAGGATCTGGTCGATCCCGGCATTGGCCAGAACCACGCCGGTCACACCGCCCACGGTGAAGACGAAGATGAAGCCGATCGCCCACAGCATCGGTGTCGCGAACTCGATCGAGCCGTCCCACATGGTGGCGATCCAGGAGAAGACCTTGATGCCGGTCGGCACCGCGATCACCATCGTCGCCGCCATGAAATACGCCCGTGCATCCACATCGATGCCGGAAACGAACATGTGGTGCGCCCAGACCACGAAGCCGATCACGCCGATCGCGACCATGGCATAGGCCATGCCGAGGTAGCCGAACACTGGCTTGCGGCTGAAGGTCGATACCACGTGGCTGATGATGCCGAAGGCCGGCACGATCATGATATAGACCTCGGGATGGCCGAAGAACCAGAACAGGTTCTGGAACAGCACCGGATCGCCGCCGCCCGCCGGATCGAAGAACGCTGTGCCGAAATTACGGTCGCAGATCAGCATGGTCACCGCGCCGGCCAGCACTGGGATAGACAGCAGCAGCAGGAAGGCCGTTACCAGTATCGACCAGACGAACAGCGGCATTTTGTGCAGCGTCATTCCGGGGGCACGCATGTTAAAGATCGTGGTGATGAAGTTGATCGCGCCGAGCAAGGAGCTGATGCCGGCCAGGTGCAGCGCGAATAGGGTGAAGTCCATGCCCGGACCGGGCTCGTACTGCGACAGCGAGAGCGGCGGATACAGCGTCCAGCCGGTGCCGGATTCGTGCATCAGCAACCCGGTGACGATCAGGCAATAGGCCGGCGGCAGCAACCAGAAGCTGATGTTGTTGAGCCTTGGGAACGCCATGTCCGGCGCCCCTATCATCAGGGGGACAAACCAGTTTCCAAAGCCGCCGATCAACGCCGGCATCACCGCAAAGAAAATCATCAGCAGCCCGTGAGCCGTTACAATCGTGTTCCACTCCTGCCCGGTGTCGATCAGCGTGTTGTGCGGCACGTTGAGCTGCGCGCGCATGATCTCCGACAGGATCGCCCCGGTGGTGCCGCCGATCAGCGCGAACGTCAAATAGAGCGTCCCGATGTCCTTGTGATTCGTGCTGCACAGCCAGCGCACGAAGAATCCCGGATAGTGGCCGTGGCCTTCATGGGTGTCATCATGAGTGGTAACCGACATCTTGGTCTCCTTCAGACCGCGGTCAGCGCGTCTGGTCTTTGTAAGTCGTGGCAGCGATCTCCGTGCCCGCCTGGACAGTCCCCTTCACCGTCCCTTGCGCGGTCTGGGTCGGGGCCGGAGCGACCGGCGCGGCATCGGCGGCGAACTGCTTCTGCGCCTGCACCACCCACGCCTGGAACTGCGCATCCGGCAGCGCCACCACGTCGATCGGCATACGGCTGTGATTGGTGCCGCAGATCTGGTTGCATTGGCCATAGTAGCGGCCTGGCTCCGTGATGCGCACCCAGGTCTCGATCGTCCGACCGGGAATTGCATAGCGCTGCACGCCCAGCGAGGGGATGAAGAAACTGTGGATCACGTCGCCGCTGGTCTCCAGAATGCGGATGTTTTTGCCGACCGGCAGCACCAGCGGATTATCCGCGGTCAACAGCCGCATATCACGGGGTTTTAGCTTGTCGTCCGGAACGATGTTGCTCATGAAATCGAGGTTCTTCTGGTCGGGATAGGTGTATTCCCAATACCACTGATGCCCGGTCACCTTGATGGTCATGTCCGGGTCGTAGGTGCGATCCACGTAATACACCAGCCGGAACGAGGGGATCGCGATCAGTACCAGGATCAGCACCGGCACCACGGTCCAGGTGACCTCGATCACGGTGTTGTGGGTGGTCTGCGTCGGCACCGGATGGCGCTTGGCATTATAGCGCACGATCACCCAAAGCAACAGCCCGCCGACGAAGGCGGTGATGATGCAGATGATGACCAGCACGAGGTGATTGAGACTGATCATGTCGAGCTTGACCGGGCTGTACCCCGGTTGCAGCACCATCTGCCAGTCGTGCGGCGCGCCCAGCACCGGCAGATTGGCGCCAGGCCCTGCCGGCGCCGTGGCCTGCTGACCGTGGGCCAGTGCCGGCGCGGCCATGAGTAAAGCCGTCGCGGCGAGCAGCCGCCGAACGCTCTGGGTCGGCCAATTCATTTCCGATTGCATTCCCCGCTTCGAGTCCCCTGGCGCCATCACGTGCAACCGCCCGTCGATGCACTCTGCGCCTAGCGGAGCCGTCGCGCCAGATCAAGCCGTGGCGAGGGCGTCGGCGAATGAGGGAATTGTCAGTTGGCGAGCTGCACGAGGGTGAAGATGCCGAACGGCGGCACTGGGCTTGCCTCGATGCGAGCGACCTCTTCCGGGCCCAGCAGCGCCTCGACAGCGAAATCCGGATGCCAGCCCAGCAGGTGCGAGGCGGGCGCCAGCGCCCACTCCACCCACCAACGGGGCCCGCTCTTGGCGGCGAAGTGGCTGACGAATAGAAGGTGGCCACCGGGCCGCACCACACGCCGCATCTCGGCCAGCAGACGACGCGGATGCGGGACCACCGAAGCCACGAACATCGCCACCGCGATATCGAACGTCTCGTCGGCGAACTCGGTCGCCTCAGCGTCCATCTCGTGCAACGCCTCGACAGTTCCAATGCGCTTCGCCGTGACACGGGCTCGGGCCCGGGCAAGCATCTCGGCGGAAAGGTCGATACCGGTGATCCGTTTCTCGGGACTATAGTGCGGCAGAGCGAGGCCGGTGCCGACGCCCACTTCCAGTACTTGGCGGCCCGGCAACCGATTGATCACCTCCACGGCGCGGCGCCGGCCCGGCGCCGACACTTCGCCGAACAGCCAATCATAAACGCCAGCCCAGCGTCGATAGGCGGCGCGCACCGCATCGGCATCCAGCGCCGCCCGCGGGGGGCGCCTCGCGCCGCGGCGCGACTCCATCGTGTGAATCATTGCACGCGTTTCCCTCGGCGCTGCTGCCTAGACGCGGACGCCGCACGGCGCAAGCCGGATCACCGTCAAATCGCCGCCGGGCGGGCGGCGCGCACGCGGTGCGTCTCGGCGGACAGCACCAACAGGCCGCCCGCCGCGATCACCGGGGCACCGAGCAGTGTGCCGGAGTCTGGCGCTTCGCCAAACAGCAGCACGCCGTAGAGTGTGGCGAACAGCATGCCGACATAGCTCAACGGCGCGATCAGGCTGGCGGGAGCCCGCTCGTAAGCGAGTACCAGGAGGTAGTGACCGACCCCGCCGAGCGCTCCGAGTAGAGCCATCAGCAGCCATCCCCGCCCCCGGCCAGACCCAGACGAAGGGGAGCGCAAACGAGGTTGCCAGCGTAGCCCAGAGGCCGGTGTGCAGGATCGTGGTTCCCGCGGTGTCCACCCCAGCCAGCCGGCGCGTCAGGATTTGGTACACCGCGTAGACGAAAGCAGATGCCAAGGCGAACAGGCCGGCCGGAGCGACCGCTCCGAAACCCGGACGCAGCACGATCATAACGCCGCCGAGCCCAGCAAGAAGTCCCGCCCAGCGCCGCCACCCGACCCGCTCGCCCAGCCAGACCGCGGCCAGTGCGACAGTGAGCACTGGGCCGACGAAGTTGATGGCGGTGCACTCGGCAAGTGGTACGCGCTGCAGGGCCAGCGCCTACAAGAGGTTGCAGAGCGCCAGTGCCAGGCTGCGGATGATCTGCACACCCAGCGCCCGAGGGCGCCAGGACGCACGTTGGGTCCGCCGCCCGCTGCAGGCGCGCAATACCGTGGCCATTACCAGCAGATGGAAGCCGAAGCGCGCCCACATCACCTCGGTGGGAGGCAGTCCGACAACCAGCACTTTGGTTGTCGCATCCATGCTGGCAAAAACACCGATCGCGGCCAAAGAGAGGCCTACGCCGGCGAGCCGTGCGTTCCGCTCGGCGGTCGCGCCAGATCCGCCGCCCGCGCCAAACAGCCGGCGGTTCATGTCGGACCAGTACTGGGACGGTTCAGTCGCTCTGCGACAGGTTTACCGCTGCGGTGCGGCCGTTCTGCTGCTGCTCGACCTCGAAGCCGATCTTCTGGCCCTCGTTCAACGTGCGTAGTCCGGCCTTCTGCACGGCGCTGATATGTACGAAGACGTCTTTCCCCCCCGTGTCCGGTGCTATGAAACCGTACCCCTTCGTCGGGTTGAACCATTTAACGGTGCCCATAGGCATCGACGAACTGCCTTTCTGCCAGGGGGCGGCCCAGCTTGCCAGGCGCGCCTGTCACGCGCGCTCGCCAGACGGTGCCGCCCGAGTGTCCCCTCGGCAGGTTCCCCGCCCTTCTTGTCGGGGCGACTTGCCCACCGGCGCGGAACGATACGCGTCAACCCCTGCCACTGCAATGCTGGAACGCAGTAACCGGGAGAGACCTCACCCGTCTGGACCGGTTTGTCCTTTGTTGGGTTCCGGCTCGGTCAGGCTTGCGGCCGATCGGCTGACGGACGACGTTGTCCATGCGCAAGCGCGTCGCGAAGGGTTGAGCGTCAATGAGCGGGCATGATGTGGAGCAACTACTTCCCCGGGGGGTACTGAACGGCGAGTCCCGACCTGGAGCGTGCCGCTCGGCAAGCTCTGGTGGGTGGATGTGCGCGGCAACGGGCTCCACCTGTTCGATCCGGGTTCCAGGCAGGACAATTGCTGGGAAGTGCCCGGGTGGATCGGCGCCTGCTACTTAACCTCGGATGGCGTAGCGGTGACCCTGCGCGGCGGGCTGTTCCTGTTCAATCCCAGCTCGGGCACGCTGCGGTTTTGCGCCGGACCGCCGTATGACGCTCGGCGCTTCATCTTCAACGACGGACGTTGCGATCGCTCGGGCCGTCTGTTTGCAGGCCCCATGCTTGCGCCGCTGCCGCCGGCCGATCCGGCTGCGCCAGAACGCCTGCCGCTCTGGCGCTACGACGGTCGCGGCCGATGGACTCCGCTCACCGACCCTGTGCGCACCTCGAACGGGCTGGCTTGGAGCCCGGACGGTCGGACGATGTACCACGCCGATACGCGGCAGAAAACGGTCTGGGCCTACGACTACGACCAAGCCAGCGGGACGGTCGCAAATAAACGGGTGTTCGCGTCGGTCGATCTTCCCGGCGCGTCGGGGCCGGACGGCGCGACCGTGGACCGCGACGGGTTCTATTGGGTCGCGGTGTTCGGCGGCGGGTGCCTGCTGCGCTTCGATCCCGCCGGGAGGTTGGAGAGGCGGGTCGAATTGCCATGCCGTTATCCGACGATGCCCTGTTTTGGCGGGCCGGGATTGGAGACGCTGTATGTGACTTCCGCGAACCATCCGTTAACCGAGGCGGAACGGCAGGCGCGGCCGGCAGAGGGCAACCTGTTCCGCATGCCGACGCCGGTGGGCGGGCTGGCGGAGGCGATCTTCCGACCCGAAGAGTAGTCGGGCCAGCAAAGGCCCCAACACGCAAGTTGTGCAATTTAGTTATCTTATCATATGAAACATCCACCAAGAGAATTCGGCCGCGCTTACTGGCGGACCATCTCTGCTCCCTGGAAGTCGACGACTCGGACTGCCGATCTTTTTTACTCCTCGTCCGTGAGCGGCCTTCAGGAGATCTGGGGATCAACAACTCTGCGACGACGCAGGGTAGTGCGCCGATAATACGAACAGCTCGCGCCTGTTTCCTGCCGCTGACACCACCATCTCCCCCGTATCTCTGCTTGCAAGGAGCCCCGTCATGGCCGAGGCCGCCAACCTGCTGAGCCGTGAGACCTCGCCCTATCTGGTGCAGCACGCCGCCAACCCGGTGCACTGGCGCCCGTGGGGCGCGGCAGCGCTGGCGGAAGCCATAGCCGAGGACAAGCCGATCCTGCTGTCGATCGGCTACGCCGCCTGCCACTGGTGCCATGTGATGGCGCACGAGTCCTTCGAGGACCCGGACACGGCGGCGCTGATGAACACGCTGTTCGTCAACATCAAGGTGGACCGCGAGGAGCGGCCGGACATCGACCACCTCTACATGTCCGCGCTGCACGCGATGGGCGAGCAAGGCGGCTGGCCGCTGACCATGTTCCTCGCCCCTGACGGGGCGCCGTTCTGGGGCGGGACATATTTCCCGCCGGAGCCGCGTTGGGGCCGGCCGTCGTTCCGGCAGGTGCTGCAAGGCGTGTCCGCGGCCTGGGGCGCGAAGGACGAGATGGTGACCCAGAACACCGCGGCGCTGCGCCACGCCGTGGAGCGCCTGTCCGCGCCGCAGCCCGGCGACCTGCCGGGACCGGTGCAGCTCGATGCGGTGGCGCAGGCGCTACTACGTCTCACCGATCCAGACCAAGGGGGGTTGCGCGGTGCGCCAAAATTTCCCAACTCGCCAATCTTCCGGTTCCTCTGGCAGAACGCGTTCCGCACCGGCCGGCCGGAAGGACGCGACGCCCTGCATCTGATGCTGCAACGGATGTCGCAGGGCGGCATCTACGATCATCTTGGCGGCGGTTACGCCCGCTACTCGACCGACGCCGTCTGGCTGGTCCCGCATTTCGAGAAGATGCTTTACGACAACGCGCAGATCCTTGAACTGCTCGCCTTCGCCCACGCCGACCGCCCGGACCCCCTCTACGTGGCGCGCGCCGAGGAGACGGTTGGCTGGATGCTGCGCGACATGTCGGCTGGTGGCGCCTTCGCTGCCTCCGAGGACGCCGACAGCGAAGGCGAGGAAGGCAAGTTCTACGTTTGGACCGAATCCGAGATTGACGACCTGCTCGGCACCGATGCGCCGGAATTCAAGGCAGCGTACGACGTCACTGCTGCCGGCAACTGGGAGGGCCGGACGATCCTTCGCCGGGTCTCGCCGCCTGGGGGAGCCGAGGCCGAGGACCGGCTGGCCCGCGGCCGCCGGGTCCTGTTCGAGGCGCGCTCCAAACGGGTTCGGCCGGGACGCGACGACAAAGTGCTGGCCGACTGGAATGGGTTGGCGATCGCCGGACTGGCGCGGGCGGCCAGCGTGCTCGACCGGCCCGAATGGCTGGCGCGCGCGGCAACGGCGTTCGATTTCGTGCTGCACGAGCTTGGCGCACCAGATGGCCGCGTACAGCACGCCTGGCGGTTGGGGAGGGTAACCGCGGCGGGGCTGTTGGATGACCAAGCCAGCGTGGCGCGCGCCGCGCTCGCGCTGTACGAGGCGTCCGGTGATCCGGCGCGGCTGTCCCAGGCAACCCGTCTGGCCGAGGCAGCGATCGCGCATTTTGGCGATAATGCCGGCGGCTTCTTTGCGACCGCTGACGACGCCGTGGACGTGCCGCTGGCCCGGCCGCGTACTGCGGCCGACAATGCAACGCCGGCGGGCAACGGGCTAATCGCTGAAGTGTTCGCGCGACTGTGGCATCTGACGGGCAAGGCGATATGGCACGATCGTGCCGATGCCGTGCTGCGGGCCTTCACCGGCATCCCCGAGCAACTCGCGGCGATGCCGACTCTGCTCGCCGCGGCCGACCTGCTGGAGGAGGCCGCCAGCGTAGTAATCGTCGGGCCGGCCGATGGCGCTGCTACGCGCGCGCTCGCCGTCGTTGCCTTGGCTGGTCCAGACCCCGCCACGGCGGTGCTGCGCGTGCCGGCACCCGATGTACTGCCGACGACCCATCCTGCGCATGGCAAGACCGCGGGCCCCACGGGTACGGCAGCCTACATCTGCCGGCGTAACGTCTGCGGGCTGCCGGTCACGGACCCCGCCGTGTTGGCCGCCATGCTGCGCGCAAGGGGCTGACAGCCCCACCTCTCCTGCTCTTTGCGGGAGAGGTCGGTTCGCGAAGCGAACCGGGTGAGTGCATCGGCTGAGGCTCATACCCGCTGCAACCCCTCCCGCAACGCGGGAGCGGCGGACAGAGCGCTCTCTTGACAGTCCGGCAACAACGGGTCTGGCATCCGCGCCCGGCTCACGGAGGCGGCCGCAAAATGCCCCAGCTCTCGCTCCACAGTCCGATCGGCGACGTGACCGTCTCCGAAGAGGATGGCGCCATCGTCGCTGTGGATTGGGGCTGGGGGAGGGATCAGCAGGAAACCGCGCTGCTGCGGGCGGCTCGCCGTCAACTCTATGCCTATTTTGACCGCGAGCTGACGGCATTCGACCTGCCGCTTGCACCCCGGGGGACGGCATTCCAACAGCGCGTTTGGCAGGCCCTGTGCGCCATCCCTTATGGCCAGACGCGCAGCTACGCCGAACTCGCCATGGACCTGGGCAGTGCGCCCCGTGCTGTCGGGCAGGCCAACGCCGCCAACCCGATCCCGATCATCATCCCGTGTCACCGGGTCGTCGCCTCCAACGGGCTCGGCGGCTACTCGGGCGGCGACGGCGTTTCTACCAAGCGCGCGCTGCTAGAGCTGGAAGCCCCGGTTGGCGCGCTGCTCTGATCCCAAACACGGAGAACCGCATGTCCAAGGCCATTCGCATCCACGCCTATGGCGGCCCCGAGGTGATGAAGTGGGAGGATGTGCCCATGCCGGAGCCCGGGTCGGGCGAGGTGTTGGTGAAACAGGGGGCGGTCGGTGTGAACTACATCGACGTTTATTTCCGCACCGGGCTCTACAAGGCGCCGACTTTGCCTATCACTATCGGCATGGAGGGTGCGGGTACAGTTGCCGCGCTGGGGCTAGGCGTGACCGACTTCGCGGTGGGGGATCGTGTGGCCTATGCCGGTGCGATTGGCGCCTATGCGACGGCACGGGTGATTGCCGCCGACCGGTTGGTGAAGTTGCCCGACGGGATCGACACCAAGACGGCTGCCGCGATGATGCTGCAGGGCATGACGGCGCAGTACCTGATCCGGCGGACGTATCAGGTGAAACCGGGCGACACGATCGTGGTACATGCCGCCGCGGGGGGCGTCGGCCTGATCCTGTGTCAATGGGCCAAGCACCTCGGCGCCACGGTGATCGGCGTGGTGTCGAGCGAGGCCAAGGCGGAGCTTGCCCGGGCCCACGGCGCTGCTCACACCGTGGTTGGCTACGACAAGCTGGCGGCTGAGGTGAAACAAATCACCGGCGGGGCGATGGTGCCGGTGGTGTACGACAGCGTCGGAAAAGACACGTTTGCCGCGAGCATCGACTGCCTCGCGCCGCTGGGCCTGATGGTGAGCTTCGGCAATGCGTCGGGTCCCGTGCCTCCGGTCGATATCAGCATGCTGGCGGCCAAAGGGAGTCTGTATCTCACCCGCCCGACGCTGGCCACGTACACGGCGAAACGGCCGGACCTGCTGGCGACAGCGAACGACCTCTTCGACGTGGTGAAGAAGGGAGCAGTGAAGATCGCGGTGAACCAGGAGTTTGCACTGAAGGATGCGGCGGAAGCGCATCGAAGGCTGGAGACGCGGCAAACGACGGGGAGCACGGTGCTGCTGCCGTGAGGACCACGTGACGTGCTCTACGCCGAGGCACCAACAGAGAAGGGCCTTCTATACGAAGATTTCGCCGATCGCCTTCCTGAGCGCGGCCCTGTCGGCAAGATGCAGTGAGCCGAGTTGTCGGATGATAAGCCGCTGCTCAATGGTGGCGAACACCGGCTTGATCGCGGAAGGTTTGAGTAGCCCGGCTTGCTCCCATTGGCTGATCAAGACCTCGCCCAGCGCGGGCATCGGGCGGAGCTGGCTAGTGACGGCCATCACCACCAGATCGGGCCTGGCGAGATTGTAAGCGTGGCTACTGACGACAACGGCGGGCCTCCGCTTGGAGGCAGTCTGATCGGTGAAGGGAAACGGCAGCAGGACGATGTTGCCGAATTCACAGGGCATCGTAGATGCTGTCTTCCGGATTGTCCCAGACAGCAGCGAAGGCCGGCGCGCTCGCCGCCGCCGCGGCGCGCGTCAGCACGCGTTGCTGCTCGCGCAACCAGATGAAGTCCACGAAGTCCTCGATCTCTGCCAGCCGCTCGGGCGGCAGCGTCTGGATTTTCTCTATGAGGGTATCGGCGTGCATGAGGTGGCTCCGTCAGCGCACAAGGGATTGCGGGACAGTTGGATCGAATATAGGCATCGTGCGGTATGTTCCCGGTCAATCCGACGCCGGCATGCTCAATTACCCGCCTGATGCACTTGGCTCAAGTGTGCGGCCCTGAGGGGCTGGCGCCCATTCCATCCAGAAGTCACTAGGAGGGAGGAACGATGCAACGTGAAGGCATCCCAAGCGACGGCCAAACGATCGCGCGCCGGACGGCTCTGGGCGGGGTGGTCGCGGCGGCCGCTGCGACGGCGCTGCCGGCGGCCGCGCAGCGGCGCGGGGCGGTCGGGGGTGGCAATTTGCTTGCCTATGTCGGCAGCTACACCTCGGCGTCGAAACCGCCTGGGCACGGCGAAGGCATATCTCTGCTGCGCATTGACCCCCGCACTGGCGGGCTGACATCGGTCAAGGTTTTTCTCAGCGCCAGCCCGTCCTGGCTCGCCTTCGATCCGCAGCGACGGTTCGTCTATGCGGTGAACGAGGTCGATGATTTCAACGGCGGCAAGACCGGCGGCGTCACCGCATTCGGGATCGACCGCGCGACCGGCGATCTGACGCAGATCAATGCCGTGAGCTCGGAGGGCGCCGGGCCGGCGCACTGCAGCGTGCATCCGTCCGGGCGGTTCGTCTTCGTCGCCAATTACGGCAGCGGCAACGTCGCCGTGCTGCCGGTGCAGCAGAACGGCGGCGTCGGGACCGCGGTCGACGTGCAGGGCGATCAGGGACCATCGGGCGCCGGCCGCCCCGCCGAGGGGCCGCCCGGCAATTTCTCGATCAGCGATCATGGCAACGGGCCGCACGCGCACATGATTGCCGCCGACCCGAGTGGGAAATTCGTCATCGTCAACGATCTCGGGCTCGACCGCACTTTCTTCTGGCGGATCGATGAACAAAGCGGAAAGCTGACGCCCAACGATCCGCCCTTCATTCCCGCCGCGTCGGCCGGCGCCGGGCCCCGCCATTTCGCGTTCCATCCGAACGGGCGGGTGTTCTACAATCTGTACGAGGAAGCGTCGCAGCTCGCTGTCTATGACTGGAACCCGCAGAACGCGGCGGTGACGCTGAAGCAGAAGACCTCGACTCTGCCCGGTTACGCCGGCACGAACTTCACCTCGGAGATTGTTGTCACACCGAATGGGCGCTTCATCTATATCGCCAATCGGCTGCACAACACGATCGCGATCTTCGCCGTGGCTGCCGACGGGCGGGTGCGTTGGCTCGGCGAGGAATGGACGCGCGGCGACTATCCCCGCAATATCGCGCTCGACCCGAGCGGACGATTTATGTACGCCTGCAACCAGCGGAGTGACAATGTCACCGTGTTCCGGGTGAACCCCGCGAGTGGCTCGCTGGCTTTCGCCAATCTTTATGTGCCGGTGGGAAGTCCGGCGATCATTACATTTCTGCAGGTGTAGCGAAGACTTCGGCCACCAGCTACGTATCCGCTCTACGCCGAACCGACCAGCCCGCGAGCCAGCGCGATCACGCGGTGCGCCTCGCTCCACAACTCATAGTCCTCCAAGCGATCGAGCGGCGCCCACACCGCCTCGCTGACGTCCGTACCTGCGACCGGCTCGCCTTCCAGCCACGCGGCGGTGTAATCGATGATGGTGTAGTGGAACTGCACACGCCCTGTTGCGTCACGGCGAATGTTGTCCACCGTTGCCGCCAAATGTAGCTCGCCTACCGTCACGCCGGTCTCCTCCGCAAGTTCCCGCCGGGCCGCCTGCTCCGTTGTCTCCGCCAGTTCCTGCGCGCCGCCGGGCAGGGTCCAGCTTCCCATGTTCGGCGGCTTCCCGCGACGCACCAGCAGGACCGAATCACCCTTCAACACGACGATGCCGATCCCGACAATCGGTCGCGTCGGGTATTCGCGGTCGTTCACTGCGTCGGACCGGCTGATGGCGCGGACTTGTCCTCGGCTTTCTGCAAATCCGCCATCGCCGGTACGAGCGCCGCTTCCTTCCAGCTTCCGAGACGGTACGTCCAGCCACCAACCCGGGCACTCAACTGCTTCGCTTCAGGCGTATTCCCCGCAACCTCGAAGCGGGCGAGCACGTCCTTGCCGCTCTGATAAAGTTGCGTCGTCACTGCCAATCCGTCCGTGGTGGTGAACACCGACTGGCCGATCTCACCCTGAGCCGGCGCCGGGCCCGGCACCACATCCTCGCAGGTCAGCGACTCAAGCCCGCTGGCAACCTCGTCCAGCTTGAAGTCATCAAGCGCCGGATGGTTTGCCGGCGCCGTCATGGCCAGCTTGCCCTTTGCCCCAACGAAATCGAGCGTCACGCCGCCGCGTTGCACCGACAGATGCGCCAAGCGCGTGTGGTCGATGTTCATGATGTCGCGTTGCAGCCACTGCTGCGGATCGGCATCCACCTCCAGACTGCCCTCTGCAAGCCAGCTCTGCGCTTCGTTCGGGCGGCGGACGAACACTTCGTCGGGCACGTCGCCTTCGGTCAGCACGCGGCGATGGCCGACGATCAGCGCCGCAATCGGCTTGCCGGAGGCATCCAGAACGCGCAACAGGTCAGCGGTCGAATTGGGCGCGTTCGGATCGCCCACGCCGAGCCGGTCATAGTCCGCCGGGTCGGCGGTGCGCGGCTCGACCAGCCGCAGTTCGGTCAACGCGGTCAGCATCGCCCGCAGCTTCTCCGCTTGCACCGGATAGCCGCCGCGATCAGCCAAGCCCCAGACATCGCCCTTCCGGCGAATCACCAGCGTCTTGCCCTGATGCGCCACGTCGATTTCCGCGGCATCTTGCAGACGCGCGGCGAGATTGGGGAACATCAGGGTCCCGGACTGGATCGTCTGCGCGGCCGGCTGGGTCTGCGCCGGACCCAGATACCATCCGCCGGCCAGCACCACCGCGCCGGCCAGCAGCAACGCAATCCCGGTGCGCGGCGTCATGCCCGTGCTCCCGCCCCGAGCGGCCCTCGTGTGGCGGCGTACTCGTCATGGCGCGCCCGCGCGCGACGGCGACGGCGCACCACCCCCATGACGATCGCTGCCAGCGCCAGCACCGTCGGCACCAGCACGATGTTGAACACGATCAGCTCACTCTTGAGCCGCGAGATGTCGCGGTTCAGCTCGAACTGGACGGTCCTGAGCTGCGCGCGGGTCTGCACGATGTCCTGGTCGGCCGCCTGGATAGCCGCGCGCTGCGCCGGCGTGATCACCGCGGCGACGTTATCCGAGGCGCCGGTTGCCGAGCCGGTGCGCAAGGTCGTCAGCCGTTTCTGCAGGTCCTCCAGATGCGCCTGCAACGCCTGTTCGGTTTTGCGGAACTTGGACTCCGCCTCGGCCTGCATGCGATCGACGACGGTGAACGGCCGCACCGAAGTGCCGCGCGCGCGCAGCCCGAGCAGCGCATCCGACCCAGCCAGCGTATCGACCAAGTTGGCGACAAATGGCCCGTTGTCGCTGAACGGAACCGCCTCTTTCTGGCCGAAGAAGTCTTGCTGATTGATCCAAAACCGGTCCGCCAGCATATCGCTATCGGCGACCACGACCATGTCGGCGGGCCCGTTCGTCTGGGCGACATGGGGCGGGAAATCCTTCGGCCGCTGCTGGCCTTTCGCGAGCGGCGGCGGACCGCTGAAAGCCGAGTGCAGCACGCCGCGAATGCGCGCGGCGATCACGCGCGGCCCGCCTTCCGGCTTAAAATTGGCCAGGATCTTTGCCGGATCCGGCATCTCGACGGAACTGACCGGGATCAGGCCGGATTGCGGCCCGCTGGTCAGCAGCGCGGTGAAGTCGATCTTCGCCCCGGGCGCCTTGGAGATGAAGCCCGGCGTGGCGACGCTCACAGCGTGCAGGTCGGCGGTTGCCGGATCGTCGTGATTGATTCCGTTACGGATGTTGAACCAGGCGACATAGTCGGTCACGCCGCCGGCTTGGGTCTGCACGCGCCAGGCACCATCCAGGTCGCCGACGACCTCCTTGGGGTCGTACTGAATGCCCCAGGCAGCGAACAGCTTATGCAGATCGGCGCCGGTGTCGGTCGGCGGCATTCCGTTCGGGCTCGGGGTGGAGGCCAGCGTGTCGCTCCACGGATCGACCATCACCATCAGCCGTCCGCCGCGCATGACGAACTGATCGATGGCGTATTGCGTCGCGTCCGACAAATTGCGGGCGTCCGCCACCAGCAGCACCTTGACGTCGGGCGGAATCACCTGCGCGTCGAGCGGCACGGTCTTCACCGTATCGGTCTGCCGCAACAGCATGGTGGAGGCATAGGGCTGGCCAACCGAGCTGCCCGACATCCCCTGGCGCATCGCCATCATCATGAGCTCGGGGTTGCCATCGACCGGCAGCGACGACATCACCCCCACCACCGGTCGCGCCGGATTGGAGAGCTCATAGACAAGCTTGGTCAGGTCGTATTCCAGGAAGCGTTCCCGGTCGGCCTGAAAGAATGGAATAATACGCTGGTCGTCCAGCAGGTTGGTCGCGGCCAGGCCGAAATAGACTTTCTCGCCCCCCTGATCCAGGGGCACGCCCTGAAGACCATAGGCCAAGGCATGGTCCTCAGTGCTGCTGAACGGCTCCGGGTTGTAGAGCTCAAGCCGGATTTTGCCGTCCGAGCGGGCCGCGTATTCCTGTAGCATCTCGCGCACGTGGTCGGCATAGGCGCCATAGGTCGGCACCGCCGCGCCGAGCTCACGCGAGTAGAACAAGCGCAGCGTGATCGGCTCCTTCAGCGAGCGCAGGATGCTGTCGGTGCCGGTTGAGAGCGTGTAATCGTGGTTCTGCGTCAGATCCACCTGCGTCCAGGCGAGCCGCGAGTCGGCAAAAAGATTGATGCCGACCACCATGAACAGCACGCCGATCACCCCGGCGACGGCGGCCCATGAGCGAGGGCGCATATCAGTCGGCCTTCCGAGCTTCGACGATCATCGTGTTCAGAAACAGCCAGAACCCGATGAAGGTCACGAAGAAGATCAGGTCGCGCGCGCTGACCACACCACGGACGAAGTCGTCAAATCGGTCGATCACCGCCAGTCGCCGCGCGACCGCGGCCAGGACCGACGCTTGCCGGCTGAGGAAATCGGTGACCAGCGGATAGGATGTGACGGCGAACACGAAACACACGGCGACTCCCAGCACAAAAGCGATCACCTGGTTCTTGGTCAGCGCCGAGACCGCTGCGCCAATCGCCAGGAACGCCGCGGCGGTCAACAGCGCGCCCACATAGCCGCTGGCGATCACCCCGTTATCGGGACTGCCGAGCAGGTTGACCGTAACGACAAACGGAACCGTCAGTGCCAGCGCGATCGCGCAGAACACCCAGGCGGCGAGGAATTTGCCCACCACCGCCTCCCACTCGCGGATCGGCAGTGACAGCAGCAGCTCGATCGTGCCGAGCCGGCGTTCTTCCGCCCAAAGCCGCATAGTGACGGCGGGCACGAGCAGCAGGAACACCCAGGGGATGAACGTGAAGAAGGCGCCGAGATCGGCCTGCCCACGCTCGAAGAAATTGCCGATGTTGAACGTCAGCGCGCCCTGAAGGACCAGGAAGATCACGATGAACACGCTTGCCACCGGCGTGGCGAAATAGCCGGCCAACTCGCGCCGGGCGACGATCAGTGAGACACGCATGGGCTCAGTCCGCGTCCTCCAGCGTCTTGCTGCGCTCCCACGCCGCTCGCGCCGCCGAGCGGGTCGTGAGCTGGCGGAACACATCGTCGAGCCGGCCGGAGTGGTGCCGCGCGCACAGCGCCGCCGGCGTCTCGTCGGCAACGATGCGGCCGGCGGCGATGATGATGGCCCGGGTGCAGACCGCGTCCACCTCTTCGAGGATGTGGGTGCTGATGACGATCGCCTTGCGCGGCGCCATGGTGCGGATCAGCTCGCGTGCCTCATGCTTCTGGTTGGGGTCGAGCCCGTCGGTAGGCTCGTCGAGCACCAGGACCGGCGGGTCGTGCAGCAGCGCCAGGGCCAAGCCGACGCGGCGCTTGAAACCCTTAGACAAGGTCTCGATCGGCTGCAGCCGCACCGACTCCAGCCGTGTCAGCGCAATCGCGTCTTCCAACCGGTCCGTGAGGTCGCGGCCGTGATAACCGCGGATCCGGGCGACGAAGGCCAGCACGCCTGTCACCGTCATGTCCGGATAGGTGGGCGCACCCTCCGGCAGGAAACCCAGCATGCGCCGTGCCACCACCGAGTCCACCTGCACGTCGTGGCCGCAGATGCGCGCGGTGCCGGCGGAGGGCGGCATGAAGCCGGCGAGCATGCGCATGGTGGTCGATTTGCCGGCGCCGTTCGGGCCGAGGAAGCCAAGCACTTCGCCGCGGCGCACCGCGAACGAAATATCATCGACTGCCGTGAAGTGGCCGAATCGCTTAGTCAGCCGGTCGATCTCAATCAGCGGCGGCTCAGCCTCGCTCATGCCTGCGTTCGCTCCGCTCTGCTTGCTGTGGGCGGCATACCGTAACTGTGCGGCGATGCAAAGCAAGCGCGGCGGAATGACGAAGGCTTAACCCCAGTCGCTCATTTACACCTCTCCGCGTTAACGGGAGAGGTCGGGGTCCAACCCGGCGCCCAGGTTGCGTTCGACTGCCGCCCGCTCTTGGATGCGATCGTGCAGATCAAGCAGGAAAATCTGTTCGCTGCGCTCGACCCCGCTGCAACCCAGGAGCAGGTTCAACTTCTGCTAGCCGCGCCCGGGACCAGAATCGAGCGCATCGTCTCGACGGGACAGGCCAGCGCCCCGGGCTTCTGGTTCGACCAGGACTGGGACGAATTCGTGCTGTTGATCAGAGGATCTGCTGGGCTCCTCATCGAAGGCGAGACCATGACAAGATCGCTCGCGCCCGGCGATCACCTGATCATCCCGGCGCATGTCCGTCATCGCGTCGAATGGACCTCAGGGTCAGAGTCGACGATTTGGCTGGCGGTACATTGCCGGCCGGCGGATGTCGGGACGGCGGCGGCGTCGTAAGGAAGATTCGCCACCCAGTTTGGCTTGCATGTTGAGTCTCTGTGTGCTCTGCGCCTCCGCGGTATGACTTCATTGGAGCAGGCACCGTGCTTGTGCATCGGCGTGTCCAACGCTTGCACTTATGCCTCTTCGCCGGATCCGCGGAACCGCAATGCAATCCAGAACGACAGTTGACCGATAGCGCCGGCCGCGACCAGAACGATTGCCGCGGCAAGCGCCGGATTCCCACCGGTCCCCGCAAGCATCGTGCACAGCGCCCCTACCGCCATCTGCGTACATCCATAAAGCCCGGAAGCAGATCCGATGACATGCGGGTTCACGCTGATCGCTTGCATCAGCGCCGTCGGTGACGCGATGCCGACTCCCACCGTGAAGGCGAACATCGAGCAGACGGCCAAAGAGACAGTCAGATGCCCCAGAAGGACCGCGCTCAACAACACCAAGGCAGCCAGTATGCTCCCCAGGTTTGCCCCCACCATGAGCCGCGTCATTGTGACCTTCGTGATCAGGCGGCTCGCCAGTACGCTACCCAACCACACGCCGAGAATGAGTATGGCCAAATAGGGTCCGACCTCGACGGCCGGCCGATGCAACTGCTGCACGAAGATGAACGGCGCCGTCGCAATGAAAGCGTACATCGAGGTGGTGGCGCAGCCGCCGCCAATCGAGAAGCCCAGGAAGGACGGCGATCGCAGGAGCTGGCGGTAGCTCCTACCGAGCGATGCGCCGCTCAGACGCAGCGTTAACGTGTTCGTCTCCGGCAAAAGCTGCCACGCCATAACGAAATTGGCGATGCCCAGCGTGCAGAGCAGAATGAAAATGGATCGCCATCCCAACGTCGAAGCCATGGCACCGCCCACCACAGGCGCGACTCCAGGCCCGACCGTGACCATAAGGTTCATCAACGCGAGCCGCCGGGCCGCCTCGCGTGGTGCGGCGGTATCGCGCACGATCGCGCGACCAAGCACCAGCCCGGCACAGCCGCCAAGCGCCTGGAACAATCGCGCAACGATAAGAGTGTTCACGCCCGGCGCCAGAGCTGCCACAAGACCGCTGCCGGTGTACAGCGCAAGCCCCGCCATCAACGTCACCCGGCGGCCGAAACGGTCCGACAGCGGCCCATAGACAAGCTGCCCGATCGCCAAGCCCAGGATGTACACGCTCACCGTCATCTGTATGGCCCCGGCTCCGACGCCGAGAGCCATTGCCGCAAGCGGCAGGGCGGGCACGAAGATGTGCATCGCCAGCGTTCCGCTGAACGTCAGCAACGCCAGAAGCCAAAGCGGAGCCCGAGGAGCAGGTACCGCCACCAACTGGGTGGCCACCCGATCGCCGACGAAGTCGTTCACGGCGTGCGCTCCTCTGCCGCCAGAGAGAGAGCGCGATCCACATGATCGAGGACGCGGATCGCCGCTTGAATATCCCGCTCCAACAGGCCGGCGAGCGCTCTCTCACGCACCTCGCGCGCCACTGCTTCCACCTGCTCGACGGTCGCGCGGCCGAGCGACGTCAGGACAATCGCCTTGGCCCTGCGATCGGCATCGTCCTCCTTGCGTTCAATCAGACCTGCCGCCTGCAGTGAATCGAGCAGGCGGACCACTGACGAGCCCTCAAGCGACAACGACGCCGCGAGCTCTTTTTGATGCATCGTGTCCGGGGCGCGGGCGAGACGGATCAACGGAAGCCACGTCGCCTCCGTTAACCCGAACGGTTGCAGCTCGCGATCGACCGCACGTCGCCAATGGCGCGCTGTTTGCGCGAGCAATGCGCCAAAACTGTTCCGGGTCGCCGTCATGATGATATCCAAATAGGTGTCTTATCATTAAATGGCATATCGTTAATTGGCTTGCAATCCAATTGCCGGACTAGACTCTGCCCGGGAAAACTCGTTGACGCCCCGCCTCAGCCCCGGCACACAAGCAAAGTCTCGCCGCCGAGAGGGACTCGGGCATGCAACTCGCCGTTCTGCTGCTGCTCAGCCTCCTGGTCGGGACCGCTCACGCCCAGCAAGCCCCGACCTACGTCGTCTATTTCCAGGAATGGTCCGCCGCTCTCGACAATTCGGCGCAGGCGGTAATCACCAACGCCGCCACCTGGGCCAAGGCGCATCCCAACACGACCGTGCAAGTGGTCGGTTCTGCTGATCCCACGGGCAGCAGGCAGGCCAATATCCTGCTCTCCGAGCTGCGCGCGCAGGTGGTCGTGGATCAGCTCGCCACGGACGGCGTGGATACGCCACGAATCGCCCAAACCGGCACGGGCTCAATCCAGTTCGCACTGACCTCGCAGGAAAGCCGCCGGGTTACGATCAGCTTCGCCGCGCGCTGAGCGGATGAATGACGTCGCTGCGCCGGCCCACGCGGCTGGGGTCGCAGACCCGGCCGAGGTTTTGCGGCGCGTCTTCGGATTCCAACAATTTCGCGGCCTGCAGGAGCCCGTGATCCGCCACGTCCTGGCGGGCGGCGACGCGCTGGTGCTGATGCCGACGGGCGGCGGCAAAAGCGTCTGCTATCAGGTGCCGGCGCTGTGCCGACCGGGCACGGCGGTTGTGGTCTCGCCACTGATCGCGCTGATGGACGACCAGGTCGCCGCGCTACGCCAGGTCGGCGTCGCCGCGGGAGCGCTGCATTCGGACCTCGATCCTGCCGAATCGCGCAGTGCGACCCGCGAGCTGATCGAAGGCGGGCTGGACCTGCTGTACGTCTCGCCGGAACGGCTGCTGGGCAACGGCATGCTCGATCGCCTGGCGAGGCTTCGCCTGGGGCTGATAGCGATCGATGAGGCGCATTGCGTCTCGCAATGGGGCCATGAGTTCCGACCCGAGTACCGTGGCCTCGCCTGCCTGCCGGACCGTTTCCCCGGCGTCCCGCGGCTGGCGCTAACAGCCACGGCCGATCCGCGCACGCGCGCCGACATCCTCTCAGCGCTTCGCATGGACACGGCAGAGCTGTTTGTCGCCAGCTTCCACCGCCCGAACCTCTATCTGGCGGCCGAGCCGAAGCTCAGCGAGACCGGCCAACTCCTGGACTTCCTGTCCAATCACCGCGGTGAATGCGGCATCGTCTATTGCGGCTCGCGCGCCAAGACCGAGCGCATGGCCACGCGCCTGCGCGACAAGGATTGGCCGGCGGTGGCGTTCCATGCCGGGCTCGACCCAGAACACAAGCGCACCGCGCTGGCACGGTTCCGCTCCGGCGAGCCACTGGTTGTTGTAGCGACGATCGCCTTCGGCATGGGGATCGACCGGCCGGACGTGCGTTTCGTCGTGCATCTGGATATGCCGGATAACCCGGAAGCTTGGTACCAGCAGATCGGCCGCGCCGGCCGCGACGGCGATCCGGCCGAAATGCTGCTGCTCTACGGCGGCCAGGACATCGCCCAGGCACGGCACTGGCTGGCGCAATCCGCCGCGCCCGAGGCGCAGAAGCGGGCGATGCACACAAAGCTCGAAGCCATGATAGCGCTGACCGAGACGGTCGGCTGCCGCACCCGTGCCCTGCTGTCCTGTTTCGGCGAGGAGCTGCCCGCGCCCTGCGGGCATTGCGACAATTGCGCCGCCCCGCCCGGCACAGCCGACGGCACTGTAGAGGCGCAAAAGGCACTGTCGGCGGTGTACCGCACGGGCCAAATGTTCGGCGCGGTCCACATCATCGCCGTGCTTCGCGGCGAGCTGACCGACGCGGTGCAGCGCCACCGCCACGACAAGCTGCCGACCTTCGGCGTGGGGGCTGAACGCTCGGCCGCGTTCTGGCGCGGCCTGGTCCGCCAACTCATCGCGCTCGGCGCGCTCGACGTCGATACCGAGGGCCACGGCGGGCTGTTTCTGGTGGACGAGAAGGCGCGTCCCATTCTGCGCGGCGAAACCAAGGTGCCGGTGCGCGAAGACATCGCGACGCCTCGCCGGCCGTTGCGTCTGGCTCGCACGATGGTCGAACCGAACCGACCGCCGGCGCCGCCCTCCAACCGGTTCGAGACGCTGCGCGAGTGGCGCGCCGCCGAAGCAAAGACACAGCGCGTGCCGCCTTACGTGATCTTCCACGATAGCGTGCTGCGAGAGATCGCCGCCGTACGTCCCGGCTCGCTGGAGGAGCTAGGCCAGATTAAGGGCGTCGGTGCATCGAAGCTGCAACGCTACGGCGCTGCGGTGCTGGCTCTGCTCGGGAGGTGAATACCAATCTGGATGTGATGCATCGCAACCGCGGCGGGGACGCGCACAATTCGCGCCGCTCCACAAGGGCTAAGCGTCGCATCCACAGCGTGGAAGAACACGACACGCATACGTTCCAGATGTGCCTCGTGGCGGGACGTGCCAGACTGCGGCGTCGCGGAGGAGTGAACCACGATGCAATTCCATCTCAACGGGTTCCACCCCGGCGATCCGGGTATCTCCGAGGCTGACCCGCGGCAGGCGGTCCGAGCCACGGACGAACTCCCCGCGCAGGTCGACGTCCTCATCGTGGGCTGCGGCCCCGCCGGCCTCACCCTCGCCGCGCAACTAGCTGCTTTCCCCGACATCACCACGCGAACCGTCGAACAAAAATCTGGCCCCCTCCTACTCGGCCAGGCCGACGGCATCGCTTGCCGCACGATGGAGATGTTCGAGGCGTTCGGCTTCGCCGACCGCGTCATGAAGGAGGCCTATTGGGTCAACGAGATCGCCTTCTGGAAGCCTGACGAGACCAACCGCGAGACCATCGTCCGTAGCAACCGTATCCCGGACACCGAAGAAGGCCTCTCCGAGTTCCCTCATGTCGTCCTCAACCAGGCCCGTGTGCACGACTTCTACCTTGAGGTCATGCGCAACTCACCGACGCGCCTCCAGCCTGACTACGGCCGCCGCTTGCTTGACCTGGTCATCCCCGCCGAGGCCCCAGACGCGCGCGTGATCGTTCGGCTCGAGCGCGTCGACTCTGGGCACCAGGGCGAGGTCGAAACAGTCAGCGCTCGCTTTGTCGTCGGCTGTGACGGCGCACGAAGTGTCGTTCGTCACTCCCTCGGTCTCGCACTGCATGGCGACTCTGCCAACCAGGCATGGGGCGTCATGGACGTCCTCGCCGTCACCGACTTCCCTGATGTCCGAGTGAAGACGGTGATACAGTCAGCTCACCAAGGAAGCGCTCTTATCATCCCTCGTGAGGGCGGATACCTTTTCCGAATTTACATCGAACTCGACAAGCTTGCAGCGACCCAGCGCGTCGCGAGCCTCAACATCACTCCCGACCGCCTTGTCGACGCTGCCCGTCGCATCCTCCATCCCTACAGCTTCGAAGTGAAGGAGGTCGCCTGGTGGTCGGTCTACGAGATCGGGCAGCGCCTCTGCGACCGCTTTGATGACGTCCCTGATGATTTAGCCGCCGATGTCTTCCCGCGGGTTTTCGTCGCAGGTGATGCCTGCCACACCCACAGTCCAAAGGCCGGCCAGGGGATGAACGTCTCCATGCAGGACGGTTTCAACCTTGGCTGGAAACTCGCGGCCGTGCTGCGCGGCCTTGCCGCCCCCAAGCTGCTGCGCACCTATTCCGACGAACGACGCGCCGTCGCCCAGGAACTGATCGACTTTGATCGCAAGCTCGCAACGATGTTCAGCGCCCAGCCCAAGGACCCGGCGAACCGCGACAGCGATGGGGTCGAGCCCGCCGAGTTACAGCGCTATCTCGCCCAACAGCTTCGCTTCACCGCGGGAACGGAAACCCACTATCATACCTCAATCTTAACTGGCGTCCCCGCTTGGCAGCACCTCGCCACGGGCCTGAGCATCGGGCGGCGCTTTCACTCGGCTCCCGTCGTCCGCGTTGCCGACGCGCGCGCTCTCCATCTTGGCCACCTCGCCAGTGCCGACGGCCGGTGGCGCCTCTACGCCTTCGCCCCCGCCGAGGACACGGCAGCACCCTCCTTCCGCGTGCATGCCCTCTGTGCCTTTCTCGCCACCTCTCCCCGCTCGCCAATCTGCCGCTTCACCCCGCCGGGGGCGGACATCGATGCTGTCATCGACCTTCGTGCCATCTTCCAGCAGGGCCACCGCGACCTCGACCTTGCGGCCATGCCCTCCCTGCTACTGCCCAGCAAGGGCCGCTACGGCCTGCGCGACTACGAAAAGATATTCTGCGCCGACCCCAGGCCCGGCCACGATATCTTTGACATGCGGGGGATAGATCGCAGCCAAGGCTGCATCGTCGTCGTCCGCCCGGATCAGTATGTCGCCCACATCCTGCCGCTCGACGCCCACGACGCGCTCGCCGACTTCTTCGACGGCTTCATGCTCTGTGCGGCATGATCCGAGCCTAAGATATGCCAGAAAGCTGGGCACTTCCGCGGCGATCCTGCGGAAGTGCCGGATAACCCTTCACGGAAAGTTGGCGGGCTTATACCACCGCCCTTGCAGTTGACTCGCCTTGTGCTCCCGTAGGGCGGAAAAGCGAAGCGCATTCCGCCGCCGTGCAAGGGTCAACATCAAAGGCGCCAGGTATTACAGGCGGGATTGCAGGTCGGTTTGCGTGAAATCCTCGCCCTTGAATAATAGGGGCGCATTCATGGCTTTGGCGAGAGCGTAAGCCGCGCAATCGGACAGATTCAACGCAGCGGGATGAACGCCCTTGCCGTAGAGGTCAAAAGCTGCCGATGCAGCGTGCACCTGCGCTTCATCGAACGGCACGATCTCAATCTCGCTGTCGGTCAAAAACCGCCAGAACCGCTCGACGGCTGCGGCGCCGCGCTTCACGCGCAGCACCAGCGCCATTTCGTGAGCGTTGACAGCCGACATGACACAGCGTTCGCCGCTGGCGATGACATTCTCGAATGCTTGCTTTTTGGGTTCGCCGAAAAGGATCGCGATCCGGGCTAAGGTATCGACAACGATCATGGACCGTTGAGGTCGTCCACGATCTCGCGCGGGGACCGAGGGTCGAGGATCGGCAGGGCCGCGATCTCGCGCGCGAGCCGGTCCATGCGCGCGCGCCGCGTGGCAACCGCCTCGGGGGATCGGTTACGCGGCGGCTCCGGCGCGATACCTAGCGGCCTGCGCGCGCGCCTCCAAGGCTTGCCTGACGGCAGTATCAACGGTGACGCTCTGCGCCGCTGCCAAGCGCCGTGCGAGAGCTTCGGTTTCCCGAGAGAGATCAATCATGGCTTTAAGCTAGCACGGCTTGGGGAAAAAGTCAGGACGCGTCGAGCGGCGAAATCGTGTTGTGGAGGTTGTAGCTGCGCGCGATTTCCCGCACGGCCTCGCCGTTTGCCTTCCGTCGTAGCGCCTCGGCCTTCTGGTGCGGCGTCAAGGGCTGGATGCAGTATGTTGCGAAACATGCTGCCCGCGGGCTGAGCCAGTATCAGCGTGCGGGTGATGCTATCCCCCGGGCTGGCGTGGTCAGACCGGGCGCCTGTGGGGACATCGCGGGAACTCGCCGCGCCGCAATCCGCAAAAGTTAACCTGGAGGGTCGCGAGGGCGATGGCGCATTCTTTGCTTTCCGCCGGCTGGCTCGCAGCTGGCGCAAAGTGGATGCTCGGATCTCTGGAGATCCGCGACGCATCTCGCCGGCGAGACGAATGCTCCGTTGCCCAGACCCCCGCAAGTCGGAGCTCCGGGGTTTGTCGGAGTGGATCCCACCCGAGGTGGCGCAGAAGTTCATCGCCAACCTTGTGGACCGAGGGCACTCGATCGGCCTTCCGCCGACGAGCTCGTGACGGCTTGGCGCCCACCCCTACACACCTCGAAAAAGACAAAGGGAACACCCCTGTTCGACGGCCCGCGCCGAGCGGCCGTCGCGGCTTCCACACACCCCCGTCCCGACACCGCCAGAACCTCACGGCGCGCAGCGCAGTGCAAGGGTGCGGTCAGGCCGGCCGGCCTGCATCCGGGGCGGGGGTCCGCGTGTCACAGGGTGCTGCGTTGTGGCACGGCGCTGAGCGGACCCCTGCGCCGGGTGCGGGCCAGCCAGGCCGTGGCGCGCCCTTGCGCGAAGCGAGCACCGTGAGAGGTGCCCGCGAAGAAGCTCCCTTTCGGTGAATACCAACAGGCCTGCCGATGGTCGGTTTCGGTAGAGTCGAGGTGTGGCGCGGTGGCTGTAGGTCGAACATATCTGTTGCCGCCCCTTTCGTTTGGCGGTGCCTCACTGGTCCGGCCGTGGCTCCGTCTCCACACCCCGCTCATCGAACCGGACATGCAGATCTCCCGCATCCGGCTCTCGGACAAGACATCACGCCTTCACCCACGCCACGTCGTGCCCAAGCCGGCTCAGGCGCACGAGCCCGAAGTGCCCGTAGAGGTGCGAGGGTGGATAGCTCCCGCCCCTGCGTCGCCTGACCTTGTGCTTGGAACGCAACCACCGGCGCAACCGCACCGCCGTGTAGCTGTCGAGCGCCCGATACGCCTTGTTGACAGTGCCAACGCTGAAGTAGTTGGCCCATCCGCGTAACGCGCGGTTCAACTGCTCCACCAGCTCTGTGGTCTTCTGCCAAGTACCCGATCGGTCAGTCAGCGCGTGGACTTTGTCGACCATGCGCTTGATGCTCTTCTTTGATGGCCGCTGACCCAAGCGGGCCTTGCCGGTTCTCGCCGAATACATCCGTCCGAACGTGTATCCCAGGAAGTCGAACTCCCCTTCCGGCACCTTGCAGATACGTGTCTTCTCCTCGTTCACCGTGAGCTTCAGCTTGCCCATGATCTCGCGCAGTCGTCGCAACGCCTCGTCGGCGTTGCCCTTCCGGCACAGGATCACGAGGTCGTCGGCGTAAGTCACGATGCGCGTGCCGAGGCGTCGCTCCAGCCCGAGCTTCTTCCAGCCCAGCACAAACCGGCGCATGTAGAGATTCGCCAGCAGTGGTGAGATGGGTGAGCCTTGCGGGATGCCGCACCGCTTGTCCCGAGCCTCCGTCGTGCGTGTCCTCCGCCCTCGTTTGTCGGTTTCTTCCACGGGGCAGTCCAGCCACATCCTGATCAGATGCAGCACACGCCGATCAACGATCCGGCGAGCCACCGACTTCAAGAGGTCGGCATGGGGAATGCTCCCGAAGTAGTCCGCGAGGTCGGCGTCAACCACTTCCGGGTGGCCACGGAACAGCAGTTCCTCCACCTCGATCACCGCCTGTTGGGCGTTGCGCCCGGGACGGTAAGCGTATTGCTCCGGTGGAAGGTCGGCTTCAAAGATCGGTTCCAGCACCAGCATCGCTGCTGTCATGCAGACCCGATCCCGCACGGTCGAGATGCCCAGCGGCCTGAGTTTGCCGTTGGCTTTCGCAATAAACACGCGTCTGATCGGTTCCGGTCGGTAGGTCTCCTGCCTGAGTGCAAGCGCCAGTTCGCCGAGCCACCGCTGCGTCCCATACGCCTCGATGTCCGCGAAGTCCTGACCGTCCACGCCTGGTGCACCCTTGTTGGAGCGGCACAGGGCATAGGCATGAGCCAAGATGTCTTCACGGCTGATCTTGTCGTACAGGGCATAGAAGCGATAGCCAGCTTCTGCCTTCGCTTTCGCGTGCAACGCCATCTGCAGTTTCTGAACACTGTTCGGAGTTGATAGGTTGCCCAATCTCCAGGTCCCTCACTACGTCCTGCGTCTGTCTTGAACTGAGGTCCCTTCCCTCCACCGGCGTTACCCGGCTTCCGCGGTACTACGAACCTCTCCGCCACCCCACGGCGCCCGGCCTGTCCCTCGCGGGCGTCCGGTTGATCATCCCTGACCGCGCCCTGGGGCTTCCCGTGTTGCGTGCGCTTTCCTTGTGTACATGCTGCCGCCACGACCCCGGTGCAGCGGCTGGGCGTACTCTTCGCTCATCCCACCCAGCCGTGTCAGCCTTCCCCGAAAGGGTCGTCAGGTCGGCCTGCACATCGTCCTTTTCGAGATGCTATGAGGCGTCAGCGGCGACGAGAAGATATGGCACCATCGTTGCTCTTGAACCAAACAATGGAGTGCCTTATGCCTCAGTCAAAAGATGACCTCAGCCGATCCCTCGTCGCCTTGGATCAAAATAGCACGGTGATTTGTGCGGTTGAACTCAGCGCGGCATCTTGGTTGGTGGGTGGGATCGTTCCCGGTATCGCGCGCGATCCGCTGAAGAAACTGGTGCCTGACCAGGACGCCTTCCTCAAGTTGCTGTATCGCTGGCGTGATGAAGCCATCAAGGCCGGCCGCAAGATCAAGCGCATTGTTGTTGCCTTTGAAGCCGGCCGTGACGGGTTCTGGCTGGCGCGGTGGCTGCGCGCACGTGGGATTGAAGCGTATGTCATCCATCCGACCAGCATCCCAGTTTCTCGGGAGCAGCGGCGCGCCAAGACCGACCGGCTGGATATTGGGCTTCTGAAGCGTGCCATCCTGGGCTGGCTGCGTGGTGAGAAAAAGCACTGCACCATGGCGGCGATCCCGACGCTGGACGAGGAGGATGCCAAGCGTCCACACCGCGAGCGTGAACAGCTGGTAGGCAAGCGTACGGGTATCGTCAACCGAATGAAAGCGGCACTGGTACGCCTCGGCATTCGGGGCTTCAACCCCAAGCTGCGCAAAGCACCGCAACAGCTTGCCACGCTGCGCACGCCAGAGGGACGCCTGATTCCGCCCAACACACTGGCCGAGCTGCAGCGTGAAATGGCACATCTGCGTTTTGTCAACCAGCAGATCAAGCAGATTGAGGACACCCGTCTAAACCAGCTGCAGCAGGCGCCGCAGCACGCTTCCAACGCCAAGGTTTTGCAACTCGAACAGATCAATGGTCTCGGCATTGAGACATCAGATATGCTGGCCAACGAGGTATTCTCCCGCGACTTGCGGGATCAGCGAGCCGTCGCCCGTTACGTGGGGCTCACCGGATCACCTGACGAGAGCGGCCGGCGCCGGCGGGAGAAAGGGCTGGCAAAGGCAGGCAATGCACGCGCACGTCGCGGCATGATCCAATTAGCCTGGCGCTTCCTGAACCATCAGAAGAACAGTGCCCTCGCGCAGTGGTACCAGACGCGCGTGGCGGCAGGCAAGAAGCGCAAGACCATGATCGTTGCGCTGGCCCGCAAGCTGCTTATCGCGCTGTGGCGGTTCGTCACCACAGGCGAAGTGCCGCAGGGCGTTGTACTGCGTCCGGCGTCATGACTGGGGGAATGACGAAAGCCGCAAAAGCAGGCAGTTTCGGCGCTCGTCCTCATACGACGAACTGCCGATGACGATCCGAGGTGGTGGTGATCCGCAGCAAGCCATGGCTTCCATGCCGCTTTCGAGAATGGACCCGCCACCCCGGAGCTTCGCCGCCGATGCGCATGGCTGCATCATGGTCCGGATCCAGCGTTGGATCCACCGAATGCAAGGTTGTGGCGCGATCTCCGCGCCTGATGGCGAGCTCCCCTCCGATCGTCCCGAAGCAGCTCAAGAGGAGGACCGTCGCATGGCATAATTGAGCTTGACATTCATCGCCTCATGCAAGGCTTGCTCGGCGTTCACTCGCGTTGCGGCCTGTACACTCGCGCGGGCCACCAATTCGTGACCCGCTAGACCGAAGGCTTCAGCCATTTCGTCACCTCCATGACTGCTCCGGTTGCTTCCGGCTGGAGCGTTGCCGGGTGGGACTTGCACCCACTGGAAAGCGCCGCCTTTCACGGCGCACACCCTTTGCGGTCTTTTGCCGAAACCGAATAGCCTACCGACGAACGAGGTGGTCGAATTTGGTGGAGCTATGTCCAGGGAGGACACAGATGGTTGCGTGCGGACGCAAAGGCGGAATAGTCACGCTGCTAATCGCGGCAGGATTGCTCGGCTGGGTCATTAGCCCGGCTGAAGCTGCTGTCCGCGTTGAAGGACAGGTCGTGGCGGGCGGCGGCGCCGTCGCCGGATCGACGGTGAGCCTGTGGGCGGCAAGCGCCGATTCACCCGTGCAACTAACGCAGGTTCAGACCGACGCGGACGGAAACTTCGTCGTATCCACCGACCAGGCGCCCGACGGTGCAAGCCTCTACCTTGTCGCGACCGGGGGCACGCCCTCGGTCAACAAGCCGGTTGGCAACAACCCTTCCATCGCCCTGCTCGCGGTGCTGGGCGCCAAGCCGCCGGCGAGGGCCGTCGTCAACGAGTTTACCACCGTCGCCTCGGTGTGGACGCACGCACAATTCCTCAATGGTACCGCCATCCAGGGTCACGCTCTCGGCCTACGCATCGCGGCCGGCAATGTGCCGAACTTCGTGGATTTCGCGACGGGCGGGTGGGGTGTGCCGATCCAGGATCCGCTTAACAGCGGCCAGACGCCAACAATGGCAAACTTTGCAACACTGGCCGACCTGCTCGCCGGCTGCGCAACGCGCGTGACGCCGGACGCGTGCGGGGAGTTGTTCCGGGCCGCGACGCCACCCAAAGGCGAGGCGCCGACCAACACATTGTCCGCCGCACTGTCGATTGCCCGCTATTCCTGGTATCGGCCGGGACGGCTCTTTGCCTTGCTTGAGGTCTTCTATCCAATCCCGGCGGGAAAGAACCTCCGGCCGGTGCCGTTCATGCCCTACCTGAACGACACGCCCAGCGCCTGGGTGCTGCCGCTGAAGTTCGACGGCGGCGGCTACCGCGCGGGCGGCAAGGCGATGTTCGACAGCGAGGGGAACCTCTGGGTCGGCGACAACTTCACCGTCGGTTGGCAGGGGCAGGACTCGTTGTGGCAGGGCCACGCCACCAAGTTCGCCGCGAACGGCCGCCCGCTCTCGCCGATCACTACGGGTTTCACCGGTGGCGGCATGGAGGGCGGCACCTTCGGGAACGCCATCGACGCGCACGACAATGCTTGGCTCACCAGCTACGGCAGCAAGTCGATCACGGTCTTCGACAAGAACGGCAAGCCGCTGACGCCGCCCAAGGGCATCACCTTCGGTGGCCGTCTCGGGTTGATGCAGGGGGTTATCGTCACGCCCAGCGGCGACGTGTGGATTCTCGGTATCGAGAAGCGGCAGCTTGTCTATTTCCCTAACGGCGACCTGACGAAAGGCCGGATCGTTTGCGAGGGTGATTCGGCGGAGCCGTGCAAGTCGTTCTCGGCACCATTCCATTTGGCCATAGATCAGCAGGACCGGATATGGGTGTCGAACAGCGGCATCGATCACGTTACGCGTTTCCCGGCCTCTGATCCGAGTAAGGCCGAGAACTTCAAGGTCGGGTTCAACAGCAGCGGACTGGCCATCGACAGCCAGGGCAACGTCTGGGTGACCAACCGTTTCGGTAGCGGTCTGCTGGGCATGGCGCACCTGGTGGATATGGGGATACATCTCAAACTTTGGGGTGTTGCTGCGGCTTCCGATTACCTGACGAAGACGATGTCTCAGCAAAAGGGTGGCGCATTCGGCGGCAGTGTCACGGTGCTGCGGCCGGACGGTTCGGCGTATCCTGGCTCTCCCTTCAACGGCGGCGGTCTGCCCGGGCCATGGGCCGCTGTTGTGGACGGCAACGACAACGTCTGGATATCCAACTTCGCCGGCCCGAGCAGCCCTATCGTGGAGCTATGCGGGGTCCACACGGAGAATTGCGCGCTAGGAATGAAGACTGGCGACCAGATCGCGCCGCCCGGCGGCTACGTGGGCGGCGGTTTGCAGTTGCAGACCGACATCGCGATCGATCCGGCAGGCAATGTCTGGGCGATGAACAACTGGCAGGACATCGATAGCTGCGTGAGTCCGTTCGATGAGGCTCTTTCGACACGCTGCGGCGGCCAAGGCGTGGTGATTTTCTACGGGATGGCAAAGCCCGTGCGCGCGCCGCAGATCGGCCCGGCACGGGTGCCGTAACGGGCCAACCTCTCACGCAGGAAGGTCCGGAATCCACCGAAGCGATCATCGGATCGGCCGGATGGTATTAGACCCGGAAAGTCACCGGGCATTGTTCACGCTGGCTCGGCTGCGCGCCCCGACTGACTTACATATAAGCCCATGCGCGACCGTGCCAGCAATGCCCAGCATCAGGCTCGTCACCGCGAGAAGCTGCGGCGGCAGGGAATGCGGCTGCTCCAGGTCTGGGTTCCCGATCCCGGGGCGCCGGGCTTCGCCGACGAATATCGCCGGCAGGCCAAGCTTGTCGCCGAGACCTACGTGTCGGGCGGCGAAGATGCCGATCTACTCGACTTCATCGAGCGCACGTTCGATGCGGACTTTCCCGAATGAACGTGACCGCGCTGCGGCGCAGGAACATCGTAATCGCCGCCGACCGCTCGGGCGAGTTCCGCGCCAAGCCGCGGCCTTTCGTCCTGCTGCAAACGCTGCTGCTGCCTGACGAAGCCGCGCCGCTGCCAGTCGTAGCAATCACAACGACCTTCCGGGACGCACCGCTGCTCGCGTCTCACTGCCGGCGGACAGCACGACCAGGCTGACGGCGCCATCGCGGGTAGCGATCGATCTCATCACCACGATCCGGCGCCACCGCTTGCGCCAGCGCATCGGCCGCATCAATTCCGCCGCCATGGTGGCGATCGGCAGCGCGCTGCTGGTGTATCTCGGCTTCGCCGGCGAGGTGGCCGCGTGATCCGATTGACCTTAAGCCGGACAAGCCGGAACCAAGAAGGTAAAAGCCTTATTGCGATCCCTGTTGATTGAGGCAGAATTCAACTCAATCGACCAGCCGAGATCACTATTGGCGCGTCGCCGACGCCAGCCTCCAGGCGCCGGTGAGTTGACGTTTGATTGATTATTCGCACGGAGAAAGCGCGGAGGCCACGGTGATCACGGAGCGGGATTATGCTGTTGGCGGAGCCATTGACCGAATGTGTGATCGGCCTCGCAATCGAGGTGCACCGCCACACCGGTCCTGGGCTGTTGGAGTCCGTGTACGAGCAGTGCCTGTGCCACGAGCTGGCGCAGGCAGGGATTGCTTTCGCGCGGCAGGTTGCAATTCCCGTCATCTACAAGGGCGTACCGATCGGTGACGGCTTTAAGGCGGATATCGTCGTCGCGTGTGAGCTCATCCTCGAAGTCAAAGCCGTCGCCGCCATTTTGCCGGTCCACGAGGTCCAGCTCCGAACCTATCTCCGCATGAGTGGCATCCGTATTGGTCTGTTGCTGAACTTCCACGCACCGCGCCTGATAGACGGCTTGCGTCGCTACGTAGTCTGATGCCGCACGGCGCGAAGCACTCTCTCCGTGGTCACCGTGATCTCCGTTCTGACTCCGTGCTGAAAAAATAATGGCTTCACCGTGCCATTCGCCGGGTTGCATTGGATAGCCCGACCGCGGGAGGCACCCGTCGCCGCCATGACAAGCTGGCAACGTTCGGATCGGGACGGCGCGTCTCGCTAGGTTGTGGTGGGGCCTGATCCGCCAGTTTCATCGCCCTCGGCGGGCTCGACGTCGATACCGGACCCCATGCCGGAGTGTTCCTGCTCGAAGACAGAGCGCCGCCGATCCAGCGCGGCGACACTAAAGTAGAGGTGCGTGAAGATACTGCTGCGCCTTGCCGGCCGCCGCGTCCAGCCCAGGCGCTGGTCGACCCAGGCTAGGCGTCGATATCGCCCGCCCCCTTCCGAAGGGGCTATTGCTGCCGCATATCTACGGAACGAATGAGTGACCATGGAAAGGTGCCTTCAACGGATCAGGAGTTGTGCTTTCGGACGGCTGCGATCATGCCGCCCGCGGCGGATCAGCCTCTCGCGGTTTGCATAGGAAAGATAACAAGTATTGACATCTCACCAAAACTATGCTATATGCGCAACATGTCCGAAACCGACCCAAACCTCACCACCCTGGCCGACCGCCTCCCGGCCGACGCCTACTACCACCTCGTCTACACGCTTCGCCGTATCCTCCCCACGCCACCCACCACCAACCCCGAACACCTCGCTCGCCGCGACAATGCCCTCATCGCCCGCCTCGCCGCCCTCGCCCCGGCCAACCCCATCGAGGCTGATATCGCCGCCGACTACATCGCCGCATCCGAGCACGCGAGGGATGGCCTGCGCCTCGCCGTCGCTCCCGAAACGTCGCCGCAATGGGCAATGAAATGCCGCGCCCAGGCCAACGCCATGATGCGCCAGGCGCACGGCGCGCTCTCGAAAATCTCCCGCCTTCAGGCCGAACGTCGCAAGCTCGAAAGCGACACCGAAGCCCGCGACCGCGCCGCCTGGAACGAACATTGCGTCGTCGGCCTGATGGCCAGGCGCTCGCCGAGCAACCGGTAGAACGGGACGCCGATCTGCTCGAGCCACTCGAGCCAGCCGACGAACCCGACCCCGAATCCCTCACCCCCGAGCAGCAAAAAGCCACCATCCATCGCCAGCGGGCGGCGCTGATCCGCCGCTTGCAACAGGTGCTGAAGGACCCCTCCTTCCAGCACACCGTGGCCCAGGTGGTCGCCGGCGCCGGCGACTCTCTCTCCGCCGAACTCTACCACCAGTCCGCCGGCCCACCCCGCTAGCTCGCTGCGATCGCGAACATCACCAACCACGAACTGCGGCCCAGCCCAACCCACACCGTCGCCCCCACGCGGATCTTTAGACCCAAGGCGTCATTGCGCCGCCGCGAAAGCGGAGGAAAGCAATCCCCATTCCTGCACCCTGGGTCGCCAAGCAGCACACATTACCCCCATGCACCCCGTCTGCATGGCATCCGCCTTCATCTGCCGTTCCCCAAGGCAAAATCTCATCCCGCGATCCGCCGTCTCATCCCCCGCGAAACGAGACGCCCGCGAGACGAACCGCCCGCGTGAGCCTCTTCCACCCCAGTTCGTTCCGCCGATGCGCGACCGCCATAGGCTCAATCCTCCCGCAACGCCTCCTGCGCCGTTTCCGGCAAAAGCAGCCAGACAGCCGCCAGCCCCAGTAGCGCAACCACCGCCAGACCGATGAACGTCGCCGCGAAGCCGACACGCTCGGCAGCAAAACCGCTGAGCGTGGTGCTCGCGGCAGCGCCCATAAGGCTGATCGTCAGCACGCTGCCCAACGAGGCGTTGTAGCGGCCGCTACCCTGCGTAATGTCGGCCACGACCAGGGGGGTCATGATCCCGATCACGGCTGTGGTCGCGCCGCCGAGCACCTGCACCGTCCCCAGCAGGAACGGATGCGTGACGAGCGCAAACAGAACGCCGCGCACCGATAGCGTGACGAAGCCGATCAGCAGCAGCGGCTTTCGGCCCCATGTCTCGGCATGACGGCTTACCCATCCGGCAATCAGCGTGGTTACGAACTGCGGGATGGCCACCAAGGCGGCGGTGAATAGCTCCGACTGGCCGCGTTGGTGCACTGCCAGCCGCTCGCTCGCGAGCAGCAGGATGGAAGCATCGGCGAACTGAAACAGCACCAGGCACAGGGCGAAGATCAACAGCCGCCAGTTCCGCCCAAGCTCCCGAAAGCGCGCAGCCTTCGGCTCCTCGCGGCGCTCCGCTCCTCGGGCGCGTCGGTAGTCGACATCTTCCGGACGGATCGCCAGCAGCGCCAGCCCAGCCGGCACGCACAGCGCCGCCGCCGCCACGAACGGGGCGCCCGGCGAAATCACGCTCCCGACCGCTCCCATCGCCAGTGCGGTGACCGCCGTGCCGAGCGTGTTGTAGCGCTGGCTGCGCCCGACGCGGTGGTGATACTGCCGGTGACCCACTAAGCCGAGCCCGATCGCCGCGAGCGCCGTCTGCACCACGCTGCCGGCGCTCCCGTGCAGTACCTGCGCCAAGAGGACGGGGATATAGCTCGGGAAAAACGCGAAAATCAGCGCCCCTAACGCGGTCATCGCCAGGCAAATCCCGACCACAGCCCGTTTTGCATGCGTGTGGTCGATCAGCATCCCCGCCGGCGTCTGCGCAACGATGCCGACCACGGCGTTGACTGTCAGGACCGATCCGATCGCGCCCTCGCTCCAGCCGTGAAAGATAAGCTGGACGGCAATGAACGGACCGAATGCGGTCTGTACGTTGGCTACAAAGAAGTTGAGCCAGTCGAGCCCGCGCTGGCTGCGAGCCGATGGGCCGGATGGGGCAGCCACCGCCCCTGGGCTCATCGCCTGGTGCGGGATTGCCTCGGCCGACGCCATCGCTCTCGAACGACTTCGCCCGCCCCCGGTTCGAGGCCCAGGCGTCGTGGGTCGGGATCGTGATCGCTACTGCGCTGGAGGCGGCACCGCTTTGTCGGTCGCGCGCATCGGCGAGCCGTCCATGTTGAACGTCTCCACGTTCGCCGCCGCACGGGCTTGGGCGATCTCCTTCCGCACCCCCTCCTGCAGCATCTGCTGCCGGAGCTGGTCCGCCGCCTGCTCGAAGGTCGGCGCAGGAGCCTGGCGCCGCTCGATCACGAGGATCACGTGCCACCCGAATTGCGTGTGCACCGGCGTTTGGGTGAACTGACCCGGTTTCAGCGCGAAGGCGGCGTCGGCAAAAGCCGGCACCATCTCGTCCTTTTTGAAGAAGCCGAGATCGCCGCCGTCGGCCGCGCCCGGATCCTTGCTGTACTTCTTGGCCAGAGTGGCGAAATCGGCGCCCTTGTTCAGTTGGGCGATTATGTCTTTTGCCTGATCCTCGGAGTCCACCAGGATGTGCTTGGCATGCACCTCCACCTGGCCGGGCTTGCCGGCGATCTCGGCCTGGTAGCGGGCATGCAGCGCTTGGTCGGTGACCGTCGGCATCACCACCTTGGTCAGCAGCGCGTTGTCGAGCACCTGGTCGGTCGCCGCGGCGACTTGCCGCTGGACCGCCGGGTCCTTGTCGATCCCGGCCTTGCGCGCCGCATCGGCCAGCACCCGCTCGCTGATCATGCTGTCGATCAGCCGGGGATAGACGGTCTCGGGGGGCAGCGCCCGCAGGTTCTGCGGCAGCGACTGAGCCGAGGCCCGCACGTCGCTCAGATAGATCGGATCGCCGTTCACCTTCGCTACCACGGGGTCAGCGGGCACCGCTGCTGGGGCTGCCGGTGCCGGTGCGGGCGTCTGGGCAAGCGCGGCGGCACAGGGGATAATACCGGCCACCAGCGTGGCGGCGGCGCGGCGGGCCAAGGGCCCGGGGCAGATGGTCATCACAACTCCTGACGCGAAGGCGGCGGACTTATGGCTGAACCCGCCCGCGCCCTCAAGCGAACTCCCGGCAATCACACCGCAATGCGCCTTTCGTTGACCCTGAGCCGGGGGGGTCCTATCTCGGGGTCTTTCGCGGATTTCCCACGACCCGCCAAGGGGCCCCACCAAATCGGCCCGGAAAGGTTTCGATGCTCGCCTCGATCGCCCGTGCCGTTCTCGGCACCTCCAATGACCGGATCCTACGGGGGTATCACCGCCGCGTGGCGCAGATCAACGCGCTGGAGCCGGCGATCCACGCGTTGTCCGACGATGCGCTGCGGGCCAAGACTGCCGAGTTCAAGGAAAAGCTCGCCGCCGGCGCAACCCTCGACGACATCGGGCCGGAGGCGTTCGCGGTGGTGCGCGAGGCGGCGGTGCGCACGCTCGACCAGCGGCATTTCGACGTCCAGTTGATCGGCGGGATGGTCCTGCACGACGGCAAGATCGCCGAGATGAAGACGGGCGAGGGCAAAACCCTGGTCGCCACCCTGCCAGTCTATCTGAACGCGCTGAACGGCAAGGGCGTGCACGTAGTCACCGTGAACGATTACCTGGCCCGCCGCGACGCCGAGTGGATGGGCCAGATCTATAATTTCCTTGGCCTGAGCGTCGGGGTGATCGTGCACGGGCTGGACGACAACCAGCGCCGCGCGGCCTACGCCGCCGATATCACCTATGGCACCAATAACGAGTTCGGCTTCGACTACCTGCGCGACAACATGAAGTACCGGCTGGAAGATATGGTCCAGCGCGACTTCGTCTATGGCATCGTCGATGAGGTGGACAACATCCTGATCGACGAGGCGCGCACGCCGCTGATCATCTCCGGCCCGGCCGAGGACAGCTCGGAGCTATATCGCCGCGTCGATGTAGTGGTGAAGGAGCTGGTCAGGGACCCCGACACCTACGAAAAAGACGAGAAGTTCCGCACCGTCTCGCTGACCGAGCCCGGCTCGGAACAGGTCGAGGACATGCTGCGCGAAGCGGGCATCATCACCGAAGGCAACCTGTACGACATCTTCAACATCTCGGTCGTGCACCACGTGCATCAGTCGCTGCGCGCGCATACGCTGTTCACGCGCGACGTCGATTACATCGTCCGCCAGGGCAAGGTGGTGATCATCGACGAGTTCACCGGCCGCATGATGGAGGGCCGGCGCTATTCCGACGGGCTGCACCAGGCGCTGGAAGCGAAGGAGGCGCAGGAGGTCCAGGCCGAGAACCAGACGCTCGCCTCGATCACCTTCCAGAACTATTTCCGGCTCTATCCGAAACTGGCCGGCATGACCGGCACGGCGGCGACCGAGGCGGACGAATTCGCCGAAATCTACAAGCTGGACGTAGTCGAGATCCCGACCAACGTGCCGGTCAACCGCACCGACGAGGACGACGAGGTCTATCGGACCGCCGAGGAGAAGTGGGAGGCCGTGGCGACGCTGATCGACGCCAACAGGAAGACCGCGCAGCCGTCCCTGGTCGGCACGGTGTCGATCGAGAAGAGCGAGCACCTGAGCGCGATCCTGAAGAAGAAGCGCATTCCCCACGCGGTGCTGAATGCCCGCTTCCACGAGCAGGAGGCCGAGATCATCGCCCAGGCCGGGGCGCCGGGCGCGGTTACGATTGCCACCAACATGGCCGGGCGCGGCACCGACATCAAGCTCGGCGGCAACCTGGAGATGCGCCTCAAGAAGGAGCTGGCGGGCATCGAGGACCCCAGTCTGCGTGCCACGCGCGAGGCGGAGATCCGCGACCAGATCGCCGCCGCGCACGAGCAGGTGAAGGCCGCCGGCGGCTTGTTCGTGATTGGCACCGAGCGGCATGAGAGCCGGCGCATCGACAATCAGCTCCGCGGCCGGTCGGGCCGCCAGGGCGATCCGGGGCGGTCCCATTTCTTCCTGTCCCTGGAAGACGACCTGATGCGCATCTTCGGCTCCGACCGGATGGGCGGCCTGCTGCAGAAGCTCGGCCTCAAGCCCGGCGAGGCGATCGTCCATCCGTGGATCAACAAGGCGCTGGAGAAGGCGCAGAAGAAGGTCGAGGCACGCAACTTCGACACCCGCAAGAACGTGCTGAAATACGATGACGTGATGAACGACCAGCGCAAGGAGGTGTACGCCCAGCGCAAGGAGTTCATGCGCGCGACCGACGTGTCGGAGACGGTGGCGGAGATGCGTGCCGAGGTGGTCGCTGCCACGGTCGATCGCCGCATCCCCGAAAAAGCCTTTGCCGAACAGTGGGAATTGAAGGAGTTGGCGGAGGATGTTCGCCGGCTCTTGAACCTCGACCTGCCGATCGAAGAGTGGGGGCACGAGGAAGGCATAGACGAATCGCAGATCCACGAACGGATCGAGCAGGCGGTCGAGCAGTTCATGGCCGCGAAGGCGGCGAATCTCACGCCCGATCTGATGCGCTTCATCGAGAAGAGTCTGCTGATCCAGACAATGGACGCGGTCTGGAAGGAGCATCTCTACGCGCTCGATCACCTGCGCCAGGGCATCGGGCTGCGCGCTTATGGGCAAAAAGACCCGTTGCGCGAATATAAGAGCGAGGCCTTCGCCTTGTTCAACGCCATGCTGGACGAGCTCAAGGAACGCGTAACCTCGATGCTGGTGCGTGTCGAGCTGGCCCCCGATCGTCCGCCGGAACCCGACTTCCAGCCGCCGCGCCAGCGCTTTGTCGAGCTGCATCCCGAACCGGTGCCGGCCTATAGCAATGGGGCGGATACCGATGTGGCAACACTCGCCCGGCCGGTGGCGGTGGCGGCGCAGCCGCTGCGCGCCGAGGCGGTCGATCCGACAGATCCGGCCACGTGGCGGAACACGCCGCGCAACGCGCCCTGTCCGTGCGGATCAGGAAAGAAATACAAGCACTGCCACGGCCGGTTGAGCTGATAGCCACCTTCAGGATGAGCCACGGAATCATGACGCCAGTCGGTAGCACCCGTCATTGCGAGCCGAAGGCGAAGCCCCTGAAGGTGCGCACCATCTGATCTGCTCGGCTGGCTTGAGACCCGACGGAATGCCAAGGTGAATTTCAATCGCCGGCCCCGATCGCACACAAGCGGTTGACCAGCCTCTCCCGCGACCCTTGCAAGGCAATGTGGTGCGCCCACTCCTCTGTCAGGCTTGGCCGGCAGCATATGGAGATCGGACATGAATGTGGCATTCCTCGGACTCGGCGCCATGGGCATGCCGATAGCGGCCAACCTAGCCCGCGCCGGACATCGCGTGACGCTATGGAACCGCAGCGAGCGACCGCTTGACGGGTTTGGCGAAACCCGGCCGGAGCGCGCGCACAGCATCGCCGAAGCAGTGCGCGATGCCGAGGTGGTGATCACCATGTTGGCGGACGACGCTGCCGTCGAGTTGGTCGTGCACGCCGGCCTGCTCGAAGCGCTGGCCAAAGACGCCGTGCATATGGGCATGAGCACGGTTGGGATTGACACGGCGCGTCGCCTTACCCACGCGCACCAACAGCGCAGGCGTGCCTATGTCGCTGCTCCGGTGTTCGGCCGGCCGGATGTCGCGAAGGCGGCGAAGCTTTGGATTGTGTTCGCCGGCCCAGCCGACGCGCGTGCTCGTGTCCGCCCGCTGTTCGACGCGATCGGGCGAGGCGTTTCCGAATTCGGCGACGAGCCCTGGCACGCCAATCTGGTCAAGCTCGGCAACAATTTCCTGCTCGCCGCGATGCTGGAGTCAGTGGGCGAGGCCTGCGCGCTGATGCGCAAGGCCGGCGTCGATCCCAAAGCCTTCGTCGATACGGCGAACGCCATGTTCCAGTCGCCGGTCTATGCCAATTACGGCGGCGCGATTGCCGAAGGCCGCGTGGAACCGGCGCTGTTCAAAGCGGTGCTCGGGCTCAAGGACCTGCGCCTTGCGCTCGCAGCGGCCGACGAGCTGGCAGCGCCGTTGCCGGTGGCCAGCACAGCGCGTGACAGTCTGCTGTCTGCCATCGCCAATGGTCGGGGCGACAAAGACTGGACCGTGCTTGCCGAGACATCCCGGCAACGGGCAGGGCTCCACTAATCTCCCCCTCCCCTTGCGGGACCGCAAGGGGAGGTGGCTGGGGGGAGGGGGCCAGGGTCGGTACCCCAACCGTTAGGAACGAAACCCACTTGACCCTGCACCAAGCCGAAGCCCTCGCCATCGTCGCGGGCATGTTCGCGCTGTTCGTCACCGACCGGCTTCGCTACGACGTGGTGGCGGCGCTGGCGCTGTCATGCGCGGTCCTTACCGGCGTGGTGCCGGCGGACCGCGCGTTCCGCGGCTTCTCCAATTCGCTGATCGTCATTATCGGCTCGGTGCTCGTGCTCAGCCGCGCCATCAGCCTGTCAGGCGTAGTGGATGCCGCGATGAACCGCGTCACCCGCATGCTCCAAAGCACCTCGATGCAGGTGCTCGCGCTGACCTCCGCCGTCACGTTCCTCTCCGCGGTGATGAAGAATGTCGGCGCGCTCGGCATCTTCATGCCGATCGCCATCCTAGCGGCCCAGCGCAAGGGCCGCCCACCCTCGCGCTATCTGATGCCGCTCTCCTTCGGCTCGTTGATCGGCGGCACGATCACGCTGATCGGCACCTCGCCCAACCTGCTGATCTCGACGGTTCGGCAGCAGGTCGAAGGTAAGCCATTCCACCTGTTCGACTTCGCTCCTGTGGGATTGCCGCTCTCTGTACTGGCGATTGGGTTCCTTTGCTTCGGCTGGCGGCTGTTGCCTGACCGGCGCGGCGAGCCACCCGCCGAAAAGCGCTTCACCGTCGAAGACACCCTGACCGAGGTGCGGTTGACGAAAGAGTCGCCGCTGGCCGAGCGAACCGTGGCCGACTTGGAGGCGTTGGCCGAAGGCGAGGTGACCGTGGCCGCAATCATCCGCGATCAGGATCGCCGTTATGTCCCCAGCACGCACTGGACGATGTTCGCTGGCGATTTGCTGTTGCTGCAAGGTGATCCGATTGCGGTGCAATCGCTGCTCGCTCGCTCCGGGCTAGAGCTGGCCGGATCGGAGCCGGCGACAACCGCCTCGCCGCACAAAAAAGACGACGAACTATTGGCGATTGAAGCCGTGGTTTCAGTCGACTCGCCGCTGATCGGACATACGCTGGAAACGATGCATCTGCGTCAGCAATTCCAGGTCAACCTGCTCGCGCTGAGCCGTGGCGACCGGCGCATCATGGCGCGACTGCGCGAGAGCCGTTTCCGAATCGGCGATGTTCTGGTGCTCCAGGGACGCCGATCGCAACTCGACGAGGCAATCCGCGAGCTGGGCTGCCTGCCTCTGGCCGAGCGCAATCTGACATTGGGGCAGGAACGGCCGCGCTGGGCTGCCCCGGCCATCTTGCTGATAGCACTGGTGCTGGTCGCGGCTGGCGTGCTGCCGGCAGAGGCGGCGTTCTTTATTGCTGCGGTGCTGGTCGTGCTGCTGCGCCTGGTCTCGCCGCGGCAGGCGTACGACGCGCTGGACGGGCCGCTGATCGTCATGCTCGCCTGCCTGATCTCCGTCGGCGAGGCGCTGCACGAAACCGGCGCGGCGAACCTGCTTGCCGGCGGCTTGAACCTCGTGGCATCGCACCTGCCCGGCCTGGGGACGATCGGCCTGCTGCTAGTGATCGCCATGCTGGTCACGCCCTTCCTGCACCACGCCGCGGCGTTGCTCGTCATCGGACCCATCGCCGCCGCGCTTGCCCACGATCTGGGCTACGCACCGGAGTCGCTGCTGATGGCGGTAGCACTGGGCGCCTCCTGCGACTTCCTCACGCCGATAGGGCATCAGAACAATCTGCTGGTGATGGGCCCGGCGGGATACAAGTTCGGCGACTACTGGCGGCTCGGCCTGCCGTTGTCGATCATGGTGGCGTTGGTCGGACCCCTGCTGATCGTGCTTCGATGGCCGCTGCACTGACAGGAGAGACGCGATGGGTCCGCTTGCCGGGATCAGGCTGATCGAGATTGCCGGCATCGGCCCTGGCCCGATGGCGGCGATGATGCTGGGCGATCTGGGCGCTGACGTGATCCGGGTGGATCGCGTCCGTCCCTCTGGGCCCGAGCGGTTCAACGACCCACGCTACGCCGTGCATTACCGTAGCCGTCGCTCGATCGCCGTTGATCTACAGAAGCCGGGCGCGGCGGAGATCGTGCTGCGGCTTGTGGCCAACGCCGACGGTCTGATGGAGCCGTTCCGCCCCGGCGTCGCCGAGCGGCTCGGCATCGGGCCGGAGCCCTGTCTCGCCCGCAACCCCAGGCTCGTCTACGGCCGCATGACCGGTTGGGGCCAGCAGGGGCCGCTGGCGAAGGCCGCCGGTCACGACATCAACTACATCGCGCTGACTGGCGCCCTGCACGCAATCGGCCCGGCGGGCGGGAAGCCGGTACCGCCGCTCAACCTGGTGGGTGATTTCGGCGGCGGCGGCATGTTGTTGGCGCTCGGCATGGTCTGCGGCCTGCTCGAGACGGCGCGCTCCGGCCAGGGTCAGCTGATCGACGCCGCGATGGTCGATGGCGCGGCGCTGCTCTTCGGCGCCGTGTTCGGCATGCACGCAGCGGGTCTGTGGACCGACCGGCGCGGCGCCAACATGCTGGACGGCGGCGCGCATTTCTACGACACATACGAAACCAAGGATGGCAAGTACGTTGCAATCGGTTCGATAGAGCCGCAGTTCTATGCGTTGCTATTGGAGAAGACCGGGCTCACCGATGCGGACTTGCCTGACCAGATGGACAAAGACGCATGGCCGGCCGTGAAGGACCGTCTGGCGGCGATCTTCCGCACCAGGACACGCGATGAGTGGTGCGCGGTCATGGAGGGCAGCGACGTCTGCTTCGCCCCTGTGCTGTCGGTCGCCGAGGCGCCGCACCATCCGCACGCGGCGGCGCGCGACGCGTATGTCGATATCGAGGGCGTGCCCCAGCCCGCGCCGGCGCCGCGCTTCTCCCGCACTCCGCCCGCGGCCCGTGTCGCGCCGCGCCGTGGAGAACACACCGACGAGTTGCTGGCCGATGTAGGTTTTGCCGCGCATGAAATTGCGGCGCTGCGTGAGAGCGGAACAATCCTGTAGCAGACAACAGATACCAACCGCCCGACCTACCCGATCATGGCCGGTTTCCGAAGCGAATCCGCTACGTTCCTTGAGCGGGCGGCATCGGCGCCTTCAGCACTTTGTTGGTCAGCTCCGCCTTGACGTCGAAAGAAGATCGCACACCCAGCTTATCCCAGTGCGCAGCGAGCCATCGCTCGGCAGTCTGGTAGCCGGCGTCGTGAAGGTCGGAAAGCAATGCCCAGGAAGTACTGTTCTTGGAGACAAAACCGAGTTTCTCAACAAACGCGTCATCACGGATGGCATGAAGATGGATCGGCTTGTAGCGACCGGGGTACGGCACGTCCAATGCTGCCATCTCAACGAGAATGCTGTTGATTGCCTCAATGGCGTTGACCTCGAGCACCACCGAGGCATTGAAGGTAATTTCGTTCAGCCGGTCCAGGATCGCCGGTGCGCTGTGCGGTGGCATGCCGTCACGGTGAAACGCATTGACCAGCACCAGGACCAGATCCTGCGCGTGGTCGAGCAGCGGCGACAGCGACGGATTGCCGAGATAGCCGCCGTCCCAGTAAGGGACCCCGCCAATGGTGACGGCCTTGAAGTCGGTCGGCAGACAGCAGGACGCGCGGAGGACGGCGGTCGAGATATTGGGCTGAGTGAAGATTGCCCTGCCGTTGTTCACCACATCGGTGGCCGTAATGAACAGCCGCGGTGCGGCAGCGGCGTTCGGCGCGGCGAGGTCGGCGGCAAGGAAGGTCCGCTCGATCAGCGGCGCCAAAGCGTCAGTATAGAACGGGTTGGTGTACGGCGAGACAACGAGGCCCAGCGCCTCCAAAGCGATCGCAACAGGGGACCTGTCCAGGTTGAATCCACCGAACATGCCGGGGTCGTTGTAAAAGAACGCATTGCCGGCGACAAAGCCGCTCCGTGACAGGGCGCGCCAGAAATCCTCGAGCTTGCGCCGCGCGAGATCGGCGCCGCCTTGCGCGAGGCCGCTCACCGTCAGTGCGGCGTTAAGGGCCCCCGCGCTGGACCCGCTGATGGCAGCAAAGCGGAGACGATCGGCCGCGACATCCTTAAGAAGACGATCGAGGACGCCCCAGGTGAACGCGCCGTGCGAACCGCCGCCTTGCAGAGCGAGCGCGATGGTCGGCGGCTCATCTGGCATAGGAGATCTCCGATGTAATTGTAACCTCCGTGTCTCTGTGGGTAGCTTTGCTTCTTATTGCACTCCCACCGCCGCTCCGAGCACCGCGCCAATCTCCTGGTTCACCACCAGATCGGCGATCGCATCCATCCCGGTCGGCTGGCGGTTGATGATCACCAGCGCCGCCCCATTGCGCTTCGCTAGTTCCGGGAACCCCGCAGCCGGATACACGACGAGCGACGATCCGATCGCGAGGAACAGGTCCGCCGTCAAGGTCTCCTGCTCCGCCCGTCGCATCGCCTCGACCGGCATCGACTGTCCGAACGAGATCGTCGCCGTCTTCACCAGTCCGCCGCAGCCGTCGCAGCGCGGCGCCGTCCCGTGCAACTCGAACTTCGCGCGCAGTGCATCAATCTCGTAGCGCTGCGCGCAATCGAGGCAGGTCGCATAGGTGGTGTTGCCGTGCAGCTCGATCACCTGCTCCGCCGGCACGCCAGAGGCTTGGTGCAGCCCGTCGATGTTCTGCGTGATCACCGCGCGGACCTTGCCTTCCCGCACCAGCTCCGCAACCGCCACGTGGCCACGATTTGGGCGTGCGGTGCGCAGCACCGCATCGCCCTCGAAGCGGCGGCGCCACGTCTCCCGCCGCGCCTCCTCCGAGCCGAGGAACTCGTCGAAATAGATCGGCGACTGCTTCGTCCATATCCCGCCCGGACTGCGAAAATCGGGAATGCCGGACTCGGTGCTGATGCCGGCGCCAGTGAACACCACGACGCGGCGCGCCTCTTCGATCATCCGCCGCAGCTCGCGGACCAGCCGCAGACTGGCGTCGTCCGGCGATTCACCGTAAAATCGTACATCGCGCGCCATGACCCGTACCCCTTCGATCAGCCCGGACGCTACCGATCCCCCATCGCCGGCGTCAACGATACCGCGCTGCTGGTGGGCAAACGGCAGCGCGGCGATGATTGCGTATCACGACACGGAATGGGGCACGCCTCAGCACGACGATCGCCGGCTGTTCGAGCTACTGACGCTGGAAGGTGCGCAAGCGGGACTGTCCTGGCGCACCATCCTCGCCCGTCGCGAGGAATACCGCCACGCATTCCACGAGTTCGACATTGCCCGCGTCGCGGCGATGAAGGATGCTGAGCTCGAGAAGCTACTGCGCAGCAGCGGCATCATCCGCAACCGGATGAAGGTGTTATCGGTGCGCAGCAATGCACGTGCGGCGCTGGAGGCGATCGCTGAGCATGGCAGCCTGGACGCGTATCTGTGGCCCTTTGTCGGCGGCACGCCGGTGACGAATCGGTGGCGGACGTCCGAGCAGGTGCCGGCCAGCACGGAGGCGTCGGACCGGATGAGCAAGGCGCTACGAAAATCCGGCTTTAGCTTCGTCGGCACGACGATCTGCTATGCGTTCATGCAGGCCACCGGCATGGTCGATGACCATCTGGCGAGCTGCTTCCGCGCGCAGCCCAGACGGCAGAAGTGTTGACGCCACAGCCGTCATTCCTGCGCAAGCAGGAATCCATGAAGCGGCTGGACACCAGCTTCCGCTGGCATGACGGGTACCGTCGCTCGCTCGGGCGATCTGGTATCAAAACTTCGCGCGCGAATAAAGCCTCCGAGCATTCCCCTCGAATATCTTGTACCGATCCTCCTCCGACAGAAACGGGATCGCCTTCACAAACGGCACCGTGTCGTCGAAGCATCGCCCGGTCGCTGGGTCCGTGGCCTTCGCGGTGCCGAACATCTCGCTCGCGTACAGCAGATTGTCGGCGCCCATCCGCCGCACAAGCAGCTCCATCGAGTCCTGGTCGTAGATCGCCATGTCGAACCAGAGATGCTTCACCATTTCCTCGAACGGCCGCTTGCGGGCCAGCTCGTGCAGAGCCGAGTGCCGGCGCCACTGGAACGGAATAGCGCCGCCGCCATGCGGAATGATCAGCTTGAGCTTCGGGAAATCGTCGAACACCCGCGAATTGCACAGCTCTACCACCGCCGCTGTGTCCCAGTTGACATAATGCGAGCCGTTCACGTGCAGCCCCGGGTTCAGCGTCGAGCTCGCATGGATCATCCCCGGCACGTCCAGCTCCGTCATCTTCTCCCACAGCGGATACCACCACTCCGAGCCCAATGACGGCGTGAAGGGCGCCGCCCCGCCCGACACGTCCGGATTGATGTTGAACGCAACGAACCCCCACTCCTTGACGCAACGATCGATCTCTTCAGGGCAATTCTTCGGACTGACCCCCGGCGTCTGCGGCAACTGCCCGACCGGCGAGAACTGCTTGGGGAATAGCTTGCAGACGCGGCCGATCAGGTCGTTGTTCACCTCGGTCCAGTAGCGGCTGATCAGCTCGTTGCCGAAATCGTGTCCCATCCCGCCGGCACGTGGTGAGAACATCAGCCGGTCGATGCCGCGATCCTTCATCTGCCGCATGTTGCCAGCCAGCGATTCGACGATCTCCTCGTCGCTGATGCCAAGCGAGCCCCTCGCCGGCTTGTTCTGCGAGCCGACCTGCCGGCCACGATAGGCATCCAGCTTCGGCGAAGCCTGCGTGTAATGCGCGTGCACATCGATGATCATCTCCTGGTCCTCCCGTCAGGCGCGGCCGGATGCGCGTCGGCCATGCTCCAGCGCGGCGAACGATGTCGTCGGCGCCGGCATCAGCCAGCGAAAGCCCTTCGCCAGCAGCGGCACGACATTTTTCACATCCACATGCGGATGCCCACACGGCACGTTGTATTGCTTGCAGATCGCCAGCACCTCGTCGATCGCCGACGCCACGGTCGGGTGCTCGTACTGGCGCGGATGACCCAGATCCTGCGACAGGTCCCCTTCGCCGATCAGCACCACGCCGATTCCCGGCACCTGCTCCAGCATCTTCGGCAGGTTGGCGATGGCGCGCTTTTCCTCGCACATGATCACCACCAGGATCTCGCCGGCGGGGTCGAGCGGCCACACATCGGCCCGGCTGTAGTATTCTTGTGCCGTCAATCCCCAGTAGCGCGCCGCCGCAGTCGGCGCATCGTCGCGCTGGCCGGCGGGCTCGAAGCGCGGCGCGTCGGATGGGCGCGGATAACGACAGGCGGCGACGGCGTTGCGCGCGTCCTCCACCGTGCTGACATGCGGCCACACCACGCCATAGACGCCGACATCCAGCACCTGCTTGGCGATCCACTGGCTCTGCTCGCCGCCATTCGGCGGGATGCGCACGAAGGGCGTCACCACCGGCGCGACGCTGCCCGCGGTCGCGATCTGCCGCCGGTTCAGCATGTATTGCAGGCAGTCGCGCAGGGCTTTGATGTCATAGGGGTTGTGTTCCATCTCGAATACCACCCCGTCGCAGGCCGAGGTGCTGAAGGTCAGCGCGTTGGCGATCTCGGCGCTGGTGAACGGCACAAACGCGGGTTGGCCAAACTCAAGCGCGCGAATGGCGCCGTTCAGGCGGGGAATTTCTGACATTCTGACTCCTCCCTTGCGGTGCGCAGCTACGCCGCGAACAACTCATCAGCCGCGTAGGCACGCGGGGTTAGGCCCTGCTCGGCAGCGAACCGCGTCAACAGCTCGATCGCGGCGCGATTGGCTTCCAGCCCATAGGGCAACGCTTCGTCGGTCGTCGCAGGCGACGGCACGGCAGCTTTGGCGGCGGCGAACAGCCGCATCAGCTCGTCCGCCAGCCACGCATGCGCTGCCAGCTTCTCGCGCGTGATAGTGATCACGTGATTCACCGGATGAATCCCAGTGCGTCGAAACCAATCGGCCGCGGCTGCATCCGCGTCCGGAATCACCGTCCGCATCGCTGCCGGATCCGCCTTCTGCAACGTCACCACTGCGTCGATCTCTCCGGCGCGCAGCATGGCGAACAGGTCGCGTCCCGCCGGTGCCCGCACCACGAAAGGCGGGTCGTGATATTCGGCCACGTGCGCGTCCTCTTCGGTCACCCAGGTCATGGAAGCCGGGTCGATACCGTAGTTGTGTTGCAGGATCCCCCGCACCCACACGCCTGTCGTCTGCGAGTAAGCACGCACGCCCACCCGCTTGCCCGGCAAATCCTCCGGACCACGCAGATCAGAATCGCGCCGGCAGATCAGCGCGGAATGACGAAAGCCGCGTGTTACCACCGCTGACAACCCGGCGATCGGCTTGCCGTAAGCATGCGCCTGCGCCAGCGTAACCGCTGCCATCTCGCACAAATCGAACTCCAGGTCGCGCGCCATTCGCCGGAAGGCACGCGTAATCGGCGTGATCTCGACGAAATCGAACGCGACGCGCTCGGAATCTCGAAGCTCCCGCACATGCGGGTAAGGGCCGATCGCGGTCCGTAATCTCAAAGGGGTAGGCATGGCGGCAGACTGACACTCGCGGCCGGCGGTGAAAAGAATGACACTTGGGCGAGCGTGCCACAGAGGCGGGAGATGGCCCGCCCCCGCCGGTCACGCGCGGAATCGGGACGGCGGGGCTGGCCGTTGGCCGGCCCCGTGCGTGCTTCTGTGGGTCCATGGTGCCTCACTGGCACGGCCCCCTCCCCCAACCCCCTCCCGCGAGGGGAGGGGGCACTCGCTAGGGTGGGCCGGTGCAGGCGGGAGCTGGGGATTGTGGGAATGGCGCCGGCCAGGGGGGAAAGATGGGAGGGCGGGTTAGGGGGATGGGATTGAAGCTCGGGCTGTCGCTGGGGTTTGGGCTGGGGCTGTCTCCAGTGGCGGAATGCGCTTCGCTTTTCCGGCCTACGCGCCTCGGATCGCTCCCGGGATCGGCTGGGCGCCGCTTGCCCTCGCGACGGAACAGGCGAGTGACGAGATTGCCGCCGTACAGGATGAGATCGCGGCGCAGTTCGTCCCACGTCGCATGATCCATCTGCCCAGGCACGATGCCGAGATCGAGGCAGATATCGACGAGGACGGCGCCGATCGGGCGGCGGCGGTCCTTGGCGAGGATTTCCTCGGGCGTGGGCAGGCGGGCGAGGCACGGATCCTCGGCCGGGCCGCCCGGCGGGGCGGCCCGCTTGGCGGCGCGCGGCTTGCGTGGGGATGGCAGGCGGATGGCCGCAGGCTTCAGGTCCTGGCCGCGGGCGGCGCGCCGGCTGAGCCTGGCTTCGAGTGCGGCGGCGCGGAGCAGACCGCGTGTGATGCGGGCGAGGATCAGCGCGAGATCGCCGGTACCGAAGGTTGTGGCGAGGAAGGCGAAGCAGGGGAGGACATGCGGGTCGGCGGCGTGCTGGCGCAGCGTGTCCGCGAGATTCTTGCCGTAGGCGACGAGCGTGCGGAGGAGGCTGAGGACCTGACCGATGCGCCCCGGCACGGCCCGATTGCGATCGGGTTGGACGGCTGCGACCGGGGCGGTGGCGGCGTCGAACATGAACAGAACAAGAACATAGAACGGCGGGCGATGTCAAGGAATATTTTCAGGGGTGCGCCGGCGTGGGGTAGATCGCGGCGCGTGAGGCGGGCGGCGCATTCGCTGCGGTGGCTTTGTATCGCCGGCCCGTCAACGGGTCCGTCATCGTCTGTCCGTATCATTGCAAAGGGAAGGTTTTTAAACGCAGATGTTATGCTGGCCGCCTCGTCCGGTGACCGCTTTGGGTGGACTCCGGTCGGTCCGCTTCCCGGCTTGGCCGCCTTGATTCCGGTCATTCGGCTCGCGGCGGAGTTTGGCCGGGAGCGGAAAGTCGGCTTCTAAGCAATAAGCGTGAGAAGCAGACGTTGCCGGAGCAGGATATAGCCCGGGTCGGCTTCACGCCTATCAATCAAAGCTTTCGTCGGCCCGCGTTGGAGTCAAACCGACGTAGGCGACTGCCCGCCCCACAATCAGGTCGGATCGGGGGCGACGAACCGGCCCGCCAAGTGCCCCGTCTTGACCCAAAGTCGGCAGCCCTGTGGACCGGCGATCGCCTCTAGTTCGGACCCAGAGGGAAGCCTCAGCCACGACATGAGCCCGCAGCGTTCCCCAACCTGCTCGAACCCGCCCCCAAGCACAAGGAACTCGCCACCGCCCGGAAGCGGCAGGCGCACCCGCGCTCCGGGCGCCCAGCGCTCCAGCCGAACCTTCTCCGCACGGTGGCCGTGCAGCGAGGCGGTCTCGACACCCGCTCGCCCTTCACCATCGGCGAACCTCAGGGCGCGGGTGTCCACCCGGACCGGCGAGCGGTCGGAGGGGTCGAACTGCCACAACTTGACGAAGATGGTGCAGCCAGGCACGGACGAGGGCGCGTGCTCCGTGCCGACTGGGTTCCTCACATACGTGCCGGCCGGCATGTCGCCGGTCTCGTCCGAGAACACGCCGTCGAGCACAAGGAACTCCTCGCCGCCGCCGTGAACGTGCGTCGGGAAGCGGGAGCCCGGCGCATAGCGCACGATAGAGGTCGCGCGCGCGACCTCGCCGCCCAGCCGATCGAGCATGCGCCGTTCGACGCCGGGAGACGGCGAGGGCACCCAGGGAAGCTCGGCCGCGTGCACGACAGCACGCGCGGTGAAGTCCGCGTTGACCTCCATGGCCTGGCCCCTCATGCCGATGCCGCGGCGACTGCCGGCCGTGCGGCGACGCGCCCACGCCACGCCTTCAGGTTCGCGCTTCTTCCGGGCACCTCGACACCGCAGAAGTCGCTAAATGCGAGGCCAGCGTAGGCGGTAATGTCGGCCACGGTGAAGCGCTCGCCCGCGAGGTAGGGCCGATCATAAAGGAGGCCATCCAGGTAGGCCATGGCGGCGAGGGCACGCTCCCGGCCGCGCTCGCCCCACTCCCTGTTCTGGTAGGTCTCGAGCGTCGGCCCGAGGCCCGGCGTCGCGTGGTGGAAGTAGGCGGCAATCGCCTCGAGCAGGCCGGCCTCGGCCCGGCGCTGCATCATGTGGACGACGGCGCGCTCCTTGGCTGTCTGACCCGTCAGGACCGGCTCGCCGACTAGATGGTCAAGGAATTCGATGATGGCCGTGCATTCGGCGATATGCGTGCCGTCGTCGAGCTCGAGCACGGGCACCGCTCCGGCTGGATTCCTTGCGAGAAACTCGGGCCGCTTGTGCTCCCCGGCGGGCACGTCGACGGTCACGAACTCGACATCGTCGGTAAGACCCTTCTCTCGGCGAGCGCGATCCGTACGCGCAGCGGGTTTGGGAAGCTGGGGTAGTCGTAAATCCTCATAGCAGGGCACTCCTCGTCGATGACTCAAGGAGACATGCCCTCAGCGCTCTCTTTTGGTAAGTAGGCACCTTCGGGTGACAAGCACAGCCGGAGGTGCCCCTATGCCGACAATCGTCCAGACCTCGGGCTTCAGGGCCGACGCCTACTGCGACACGTGCCCGACACGCGCGGCGCTCGACCGGATCGCGGGCAAGTGGACGGTGCTCGTCGTGGACCTGCTCGGCGACGGCACGATGCGCTTTTCCGAACTCTTCCGCCGCATCCGTGGCGTCTCGCAAAAGATGCTGACGCAGACATTGCGCGAGCTCGAGGCGGACGGCTATGTCACGCGCACAGTGCACGCCGCCGTGCCGCCGCGCGTCGAGTACGCGCTCACCCCGCTCGGCCGCAGCCTCCACGGGCTCCTTTCCCAGGTGCGCGACTGGGCCGAGACGCACATTAACGAGGTGGAGGAAGCCCGCAGAAGCTATGTCGCACGCGGTGCTGCCTGAGCCGAAGCGCAACCGCGACTCGCCCGGATGGCCGCTTCGCGGAACAGCACGCAAGGTGCGATCCGTCCGAAACGGTGAAGGTTTTCGGACGCCGGCCATCGTACGCCGCGCGTCTGGGCCATGGGCCGGCGTACGAAAACCGCCCATGCACGAACCCGCGTGGCTGCGGCGGTGGTCTATGGGGATTTCGAGTTTTGCCTTGTTGTGGTGATGGCGGAACCCGCTCGGCGCTGGAGTTGGCGGGAAATTGGTGAGTGAGATTTTTTGCCAGGCGGAGCGTGGATCGGGAACCGGCCACGGCTGATATTCAGTCGTGTGGCGCTGATCTTGGCGAAGGGCGTGCCTGGTGGCATTCGTCGTAACGGTGGTGTTGCGGCGTGAGGTGAGCGCAAGCCGTGCCGGGTCACGACGGGGTGCTCCCGGTTGATGCGGGCGCGTGAGGTGGCGCGCGGGGTTGCCTCCATCGCCCGAAGGTCTCGATGATGGTCATGCGTCCGCCACAGCAGGGACAGGGTGGCAGCCAATCGAGTGGTTCTGGCCCTTCGACAGGCTCCGGCGGCGGTGCCACGGCAAGCAGTTCGCGGGCACGCGCAATACTGGCCTTGCGTGCGGAACTGGCGAGCAAGCCGTAATGGCGGATGCGGTGGAAGCCATGTGGCAGGACATGGAGCAGGAAGCGGCGGATGAACTCGTGCGGCGTGAGCGTCATGACGCGCTGTCGCTCGGGACCATCGCGGCGGTAGTCCTTGTAGCGGAAGGTGACGCCAGTCTCGTCGAACGCAATCAGGCGCCGGTTGGAGATGGCGACCCGGTGGGTATAGCGCGAGAGATAGGTGAGCACAGCCTCGGGGCCGGAGAACGGCGGCTTGGCATAGACCACGAAGCGCTTCTTCCTGATCGGAGCGAGATGACGCAGAAAAAGGCGGCGGTCAGCGAGACCGGCCTGGGTGCCGAAGAAGGTAAGTCGTCCCGCCTCATGGAGTTCGATCAGCCGGGTGAGGAACCGGCGGCGGAAGAGCGCGCCCAGCACCCGCACCGGCAGCAGGAAGGCCGGACGCGAAGATATCCAGCGCTGCCCATCGAGCGAGATGCCGCCGCCTGGCACGATCATGTGGATATGGGGATGGTGCGTCATCGCCGATCCCCAGGTGTGGAGCACGGCGGTGATGCCGATGCGGGCGCCGAGGTGCTTCGTGTCGGCCGCGATCGTCATCATCGTCTCCGACGCTGCGCGGAACAGCAGATCGTAGACGATCGCCTTGTTCTGCCCGGCGATGTCCGCCACCTCGGTGGGCAGCGTGAAGACGACATGGAAATAGCCGACCGGCAGCAGGTCGGCTTCGCGCTCGGCCAACCAGGTGCGCGCGGCGGCGCCCTGGCACTTGGGGCAGTGCCGGTTGCGGCAGCTATTGTAGGCAATGCGCTGATGCCCGCAGTCCTCGCAGGCATCGACGTGACCGCCGAGTGCTGCCGTGCGGCAGTTCTCAATCGCCGACATGACCTTGAGCTGGGTCAGGTTCAGGTGACCGGCCTGGGCGGCACGATAGCTGGCACCTTCAGCGCGGAAGATATTGGCGACCTCGATCGAGGTGCGCAAGCCGCGTCAGCCGCCGGGATCCTCGCCCTGCATCAACGACGCCAAACGCTCCAGAGGACTGGTCACCGAACGGATCGTCTTGGTGGCAACGCGCGCATAGAGCGCGGTCGTATCAAGCTTGCTGTGCCCCAGCAGGACCTGGATCACACGGATATCGACATCCTGCTCCAGCAGATGGGTGGCGAAGCTGTGGCGCAGCGTATGGGGCGACACCCGCTTCCTGATCTCGGCGGCTTCCGCTGCCTCATGGATTGCGCGGTTGATCTGCCGGGTTGAGATCGGATCGGTGGCACTGCGTCCGGGGAACAGCCAGCCATGAGCTAGCATGACGCTGCGCCGCTTGCCTTCCTTCCACCACAGCCGCAACAGCGCGAGCAGCTGGGGTGACAGCATGGCATTGCGGTCCTTGCGTCCCTTGCCCTGTTCGACCCGGATCAGCATGCGCGTGCTGTCGATATCATCGACCTTGAGGCTGGCCACTTCCGAAACGCGCAGGCCCGCGCCAGAGGCGGTGCCAAGTATGGCCTTGTACTTAATGCCCGGTGCCGCCTCGAGCAGCCGGCCGACTTCCTCGACGCTGAGCACCGCTGGCAGTTTGCGCGGATAGCGCGCGAGGACCAGGCGCCGCGACAGATCCGGCCGGTCGAGCGTTACGGTGAAGAAGAAGCGCAGCGCTGAGACGGAGCAGTTGATGGTGGGCGGTTGTACCCCGCTCTCGCGCTGGTGCACCTGAAACCGGCGAATATCCTCAGCCGTTGCCGTATCGGGCGGCTGACCGAGGAAGGCCGCGAAGCTGCGTACAACACGAATATACTCGTGCTGCGTATCTGATCGCAGGCCGCGCATCGCCATGTCTTCCATCATGCGCTGCCGCAGCGCACTGACGGGGCGGTCGATAGTTGGAACAGGCATCGGAAGTTCCTCTCATGATGAAGGGAACTCCATGCTCGAGAGGCAACTACGCCGCGCTCAAGACTTCATCGAAAACGCGCATAAGTATTGAGGTCCAGGGGCTCGGCCCCTGGCGGGGTTTGGGGCAGCGCCCCAACCTTACTTGCTTCATCGGTCAATGGTTCGGGTGCCGCGTAAAACTCACCCGCAGCACCAATCCCGCGAAGCGGGTTCGTGCTTGGGTCGAGACCGGTCATTGGATAGGCCGGCTCGTATAAGAGGATGCACACTGATGCACGCAGATAGCGACAAGCTGATTGGCAATCCGCCGGATTTCGAGACGTGGCCTACCGGAATTGAGCAACAGAGAGAGCCGGATGGCCGGCCTGCTCGCTGCTCCCTGCTTCCGCAGGGACAAGTTTCGGAGGAACAAGCTTCGCCAGCCATGACAATGGAAGGCCGGGCATGACGTTGGGGTGCCGGCGTCACTCAGCCGCGACGAACACCTGTAGCGTCGTGTAAGACAGCCAGACCCGATGGGACTGCAGCCAGTCGGTGCCTAGCACGAGATCGACAATCGGAACCACTCGCACCGGCGCGACCAGGAGCGTGGGCTCCGGCATCGTGACCCCCCCGACGTCGAGCGCACCGAAGCGATGCAGCCTCACGGGAACGGGCCGATCCCCAACTCCATGGGCCATCGCCACCGGGTCTCCGGCGAGCAATTCGGGGCTGAGCGCGAGCCGGCTGATGCCGACGGCCGTCAGAATGCTGGTTCCGGCGCCGCTATCGATCAATGTCCGCAGCCACTGCCCGTTGAGTTGCGTCGGAATCACCAGCGCCTTGCGGTCGGCCGGGAGCGCCTTGATCACCCGATAGGGCGTGGTCCACGGCAGGAACGCGCCCCGGCAATCGTGCACGTCGTAAAGGGTCAGTCGGCGCGCCGGCATGTCGAGCGATAAATCGAAGGCGGACAGGAAATCCCGCCCGAGCAGTCCATCAATCCGCTGACCGTCTATAATCGAGATCGGCAGCGGACCGACCGCCAGCGTATCGTCCTGCAACACGGTGGGATGGCGCAGCGCGACGCCGCCGAACGTCAGCGAGCGGGGAAGCGCATTCTGGTGACGAACCAGACCCCCGATCCCCATCACGGTAGTGCCGGTCCATTGGTCCAGAGCGAGCCCGAGGCGCTGCACCGCGGCGACCGTCACCATCGTGCGCTCTGCACCGGTATCCAGGATGAAGCTCGCCGGCTGATCGTTCACCTCTACCGTTACGATTGCGTGCCGGGACGCCAGGTCGAGTGGCACGCTGGCCCGAGGTTGAACCTGGCAGGCCGCGGCCGGAACCGCGCCCAGCAACAGGCCGAACAACGCGGCACGCATCGTCCGCGGCACCCTCACCCGCCGCAATTCGCGCAGCGACCTCTCCCGCAGGGCGGGAGAGGTGAGACAGATTACCCTGGGTTTGTTCGCGTTCACTTGGTGCAGTATCGACCGCGGATGCGCGATACGCCAGTTGTCCCGAGCCTCGGCGCTCTGTTTCTCGGCTTCCTGTCGATCGGGATCTGCGGGTTCGGCGGCGTGCTGCCCTGGGCGCGCCGAATGGTGGTGGAGCAACGCCGCTGGCTTACGGCCGGCGAGTTCACTGAACTGCTCGGCCTCTGCCAATTCCTGCCCGGGCCGAACATCATCAATCTCTCAGTGGCCCTGGGCGCGCGGTTCCATGGGGCAGTGGGCTCGGTCACGGCGTTTGTCGGGCTGATGAGCGCACCGATGGCGATCGTGCTTGCGCTGGGCGCGGTCTACGGACGGTTCGGGCAGCTTCCGGTGGTGCAGCACCTGTTCACGGGGCTCGCGGCGGCGGCCTCGGCGCTGGTTTTGGCGACGGCACTTCGGATTGCGGCGCCATTGCGGGACCGGCCGATCGGGGTGCTGATCGCAGCCGTGACCTTCGGGGCGATCGCGATCCTGCGGGCGCCGTTACCGGCGGTGCTGCTGGTCATGGTTCCGGTCTCGGTGCTGGCTCGCCGGCGATTCCGGCCGTGAACCGGCTCGCGGCGCTGGCTGCCATCTTCGCTCAGCTCTCGTTGCTGGCGTTCGGCGGTGGCAACTCCATCCTGCCGGAGATGCAGCGCCAAGTGGTCTCGGTGCATCCGTGGCTGACCGCCTCGGAGTTCGCCGCGCTCTATGCGCTGGCGCAGGCTGCGCCGGGGCCGAACATGCTGGTCTCCACGCTGATCGGCTGGCGAGTTGCCGGGGTGCCGGGGGCGCTGGTCGCCACGGGGGCGCTGTGCGCTCCGTCCTCGCTGCTGACCTTCTTCACCAGCCGATTGTGGACGCGATTCCAGGGCAAGCCTTGGCGGGCCGCGATTCAAGCCGGGCTGATGCCGGTCACCGCGGGCTTGGTGATGACAGGCGCCGCGCTGCTGATCGAGACGACCTCTCGCGGCTGGCGCACGGCGGCGCTGACAGCGGTCGCGACGGTGCTGTTTCTGGCGACGCGACTGCATCCGTTGCTGGTGCTGGCCGCGGCGGCGGCGCTCGGCGCGTCGGGCGCGCTCGGCTGAGCGGGCTTCCGCGTTCGTCCGGGATTTGCCACGATCGGGTCATGACCGATCCAATCACGGTGGCCGTGCTGCAAAGCCGGCTGAACGCTATCGCCGAGGAAATGGGAGAGGCGATGCTGCGCACCGCCTACTCACAAATTCTCAATTCGTCGCGGGACTTCTCGATCGCTCTGATCGATGCGCGCTGCCGCCTGGTAGCGCAGGCGGACCACATACCGGTCCATGTCGGGGCGATGCCATGGGCCGCCCGCGCATTGGTCGAGGTGTTCCCCAACCCCGCGCCCGGCGACGTCTATTTGCTGAATGACCCGTATCGTGGCGGCAGTCATCTGCCGGACCTGACCGCCTTCGTCCCAGTCTTCGACGACGCGCGGCTGATGTTCTGGTCGGTGGTGCGGGCGCATCACAGCGATATCGGCGGCGCCACGCACGGGGGCTACAATCCAGCCGCCACCGAGATTTGGCATGAGGGGCTGCGGGTCCCGCCGATCCGGCTGACCGAGAACGGGGTCCTGCGAGAGGACCTGCTTGACATGCTGGCCCTGAATGTCCGCCATCCCCGCGATTTCCGCGGCGATCTCGCGGCCCAGATCGGCGCCGCACGGCTTGGCGAGCACCGACTGAACTCGGCGATTGCCGAGTTCGGCGGCGCCGTACTGGCCGACGCGGTCGAGGCGATGTTGGACGCCGCCGAACGGCACACGCGATCGATCGTCAGCGCCTGGACAGACGGCGTCTACGACGGCGAGGCTTGGCTCGACGATGACGGATTTGGCAAGACCAACATCCGCATCCACGCGCGGTGCACTGTGGCCGGCAGTGATCTTACCGTCGATCTGACCGGGTCGGACCCGCAGGCGACCGGCTTTGTCAATTCGTCGCACGCCAACATGCAGGCGGCGGTGACGATGGCTTTTGCGTTCCTGCTCGATCCTAACCAGGCCCGCAACGAAGGGGCGTTCCGGCCGCTGCACGTGGTGGCAAAGCCGGGGACCATCGTCTGGGCGAACGAGGGTGCACCGGTGACGATGTGCACCAGCCACTGCTCCAACGAGATCATCGAGGCGATCGTTGTCGCCCTAGCTCCCGCCTGCCCCGAGCGGGCGATGGGCGGCTGGGGGCGGCGGCTGCGCATCGCGATCAATGGGCGCGATCCGCGCACGGGCCGCCGCTTCATCTGGCACATGTTCCAGGCTCGGCCGGGCGGGGGTGGTTCGTCGGCCGGCGATGGTTGGTCCACGATCGGCGAGTGGCACTCGGCAGGCGGAATCAAGTTCGGCAGCATCGAGGTCGCGGAGACGCGCTTCCCACTGTTCTTTGAGACCCACGAATATCGTCCCTGCTCGGCCGGAGATGGCCGGTTCCGGGGCGGCTACGGCGGCGACATGCGGCTTCGGGTCGAGACCGACGGGCCGGCAGTGGCCAACACCGCGGGTGAGGGGACGGTTCACGGTGCGCGTGGGATTTTGGGCGGGCGCGATGGGGCGCCGCACGACTACTCACTGCTGGCTCCTGGGGAGGCGCCGCGCAAGCTGAAGAGCAAGGAGGTCGGGATCGCGGTGCCACCCGGTAGCGTGTTCCACGTGCTGTCGGGCGGGGGAGGCGGCTGGGGCGAACCCGCCCAACGCGACCCGGCGGCGCGGGCAAAGGATGTGGCCGAGGGGTTGGCACGGTGAGGCCCCCCGGCCCCCACCCAACGACCTTCACAATAGGCATCGACGTCGGCGGCACCTTCACCGACGTCGTGGTGGCCGCGGCCGATGGCGGGAGCGTCATCGCCAAGGCGGTCACCACCCCGCACGACCAGTCGGACGGCGTGCTGGACGGGATCGCGCTCGCCGCCCAAGCCCTGATGCTGACCCCCGAAGGGCTGCTAGCACAGACCCAACGCATCGTGCACGGCACCACAGTTGCCACCAACGCCCTGCTGGAGGGCAAGGCGGCCCGCGTCGCCATGCTCACCACCGAGGGGCACCGCGACATCATCGAGATGCGCGAGGGGCTGAAGCCCGATCGCTACAACCTGCGCCTCCCTCCGCCGGAACCTCTCGTGCCGCGGCACCTGCGCCTGCCCGTCCGCGAGCGGATGCGGGCGGACGGGAGTACCGAGACCAGCCTGGACCGGCAGTCGTTGGAAACGGCGCTCGACTGCCTGGCAGCCGAGGACGTGCAGGCGGTCGCGATCTGCTTCCTGCACTCCTGGCAAAATCCGGCGCACGAGCGCGAGGCGGCAGCGGCGGCGCGGGCGCGCCTGCAGCAGGCCTACGTCACGTCGTCATTCGAGGTGCTGCCGCAAATCAAGGAGTTCGAGCGGTTCTCCACCGCGGTCGCGAACGCGGCCGTCGGCCCGGTGATCGACACCTATTTGCAGCGACTGGCCGAGCGACTGGGGCAAGCCGGGTTTCGCGGGGACCTGTTCGTCATGCTGTCGCACGGCGGGGTCGCCTCGGTGGCCGAAGCGACGCGGCTGGCGGCGGGCACCGCGCTCTCTGGCCCGGCGGGCGGGGTCGCGGCCGCCGTCGCGCTGGCTGAGGCTGGGGTGGCTCGCGACCTGGTCACCTTTGACATGGGTGGGACCAGCACGGACATCGCTCTGGTGCAGGACGGGCAGGCGACGTTGGCCGGCGGGCGGACAGTGGCGAATGCGCGGATCGCGCTGCCGGGCCTGGACATAGTGACCCTCGGCGCCGGCGGCGGCTCGATCGCCCATCTGGACCGGTCGGGCCTGCTGCAGGTCGGACCGCAAAGCGCGGGGGCCGATCCGGGGCCAGCCTGCTACGGCTTGGGCGGCCAGTCAGCTACCGTGACGGACGCGAACCTGGTGCTGGGCTATCTGGACCCGGGGGCGTTCCTGGGTGGTCGGCGCCGGCTCGATGCGGGCGCGGCGCTGGCGGCGGTAGAACGGCTGGCGGCGGGGCTGACGCTTGAACCGGTTGAGGCCGCCGCAGGCGTGCACCGCCTTATCAACACAAGGATGGCCGACGGCGTGCGGGTGGCCACGGTTCGCCGCGGGGTCGATCCTCGGGGCTACGCTATGCTGGCCTTCGGCGGGGCGGCCGGGCTGCATGTCTGCGCGGTGGCGGCCGAGCTTGGCATCCGCCGTGTGGTGGTGCCGCTGGTGGCCTCGGTGCTGTCGGCCTGGGGGATGCTGAACACCGATCTTAGGATCGAGCTGTTGCGCAGCCTGCCGCAGGGCGGGGTGATCGACGCGGCTGCGGTGCAGGCGGCGTTCGCCGAGATGGAGCAGGAAGGGCGCTCGCGGTTGGGCTGGTTCGAGGGCGACATCGAGATCGGGCGGTCTGCGGATATGCGCTACGGCGAGCAGGTGTTCGAGATCGCGGTGCCGCTCGACGGGCTGGATTGGGAAGGCCCAAGCCTCGCCGCCGAGATCGAGGCAGCGTTCCACCGTCGGCACGAGGCGCTCTACACCTATTCGATGCACGGGCAGGACGTCGTGTTGGTGAATGCGCGCGCCTCGGTGGTGGGGCGGCTGCCGGCGGCGGCGAACGCCATTATGCCCGAGCGCGCGGAGGCGGCCCCGAAGGCATGGCGGCGAGTGTATCTCGGGGCGTGGGTCGAGGTGCCGGTGTTCGATTTCTCCGCTCTCGGGGCGGGGCAGCAGATTGCCGGGCCGGCTATCGTCGAGTCGGATACCACGACGGTGCTGCTGCGGCGGGGGGACAGCGGGCGGTTCGATCGACGCGGGTGGCTGGATCTGGCGGTTGGGGGGTGAGTCAACATCGACGTGCCTGGCACGTTGGCGACTATCTCGATTGCAACCACGTCCTGATTTCGGCGACCAGGATGCCAGGCAGCGAGGCATTACCCTAAATCCGGCAGTTGAGTGATTGCGCGCCGCGGCTGAATCGGCAGATTTGGCCGGCATGAGCACAGAACAGAGATGTCTGGCGGTTCACCCCGCGGGTGAGCAACCGGAAGTTGCGCCGCATTCGGCGATTGCCGATACCTTCGCCGGGCGCGTGCACGTGGAGTGGGACGCCGCCGCACCGGTGACGCCGTTCGGCCAACTGCCATTCTTCATCGACTACCTGAAGCAGGCCGGGTTGTTCGACAATTGGGTTGCCGACTGTCCGCTGCGGTTCACTAGCCCGAATGCACCGCGTACACGCGATCTGCTTGGCACCGTGCTGCTGTCTGTTCTGGCGGGTCACCGGCGCTATGCCCATGTGACCGCGCTGCGCTGCGATCCGGTGAACCCGCCGTTGCTCGGCATGCGCAAGGTGGTCAGCGAGGACTCGGTTCGCCGCGGGCTGGAGAAGATCGACGAAGCGCAAGGCTCGGCCTGGCTGCAAAACCACCTGGACTATTGCACCGCTCCGCTGCTCGGCGAGCCGTGGGTGCTCGACATCGATACCACCATCAAACCTTTGTATGGGCACCAGGAAGGCGCCGAGCTGGGCTATAATCCGCACAAGCCGGGTCGGCCGTCGCACTGCTATCACAGCTACATGCTGTCGAACCTGCGGCTGGTGCTACGGGTCGAGGTATTGCCCGGCGATCAGCACAACGTCAGACACGCGACGGGCGGCTTGTGGGAGTTGCTGGATCATCTCGGAGCGGGGCAGCGGCCGTGGCTGCTGCGCGGAGACAAGTCGTGGGGCATCGAGCCGGTGATGGCGCGGGCCGAGCGGGAGGAGCTGGCGTATCTGTTCCGTCTGCGCATGACGAAAAACGTCACGCGGGCACTGCAACGGGCGATGCAGGCATCGGACTGGAAGGATGCCGGCCAGGGCTGGCAGGGCAAGGAGACGAGCCTGCGGCTGGAGGGCTGGAGCCGGCAGCGGAGAGTCATTCTGCTGCGCCGCCAACTGGCTGGTCCGCCGGCCGTCGATCATGGCGATCCGGCTCAGCGGCGACTTGGCTTCGTCGAGGTGGGCCCCGATCAGGAGGCGTGGGACTACGCTGCGCTGGTCACCTCAATGGACGATGAAATCCTGACGCTGGGGCAGTTGTATCGCGATCGGGCGGATTGCGAGAACGTTTTTGACGAGCTGAAGAACCAATGGGGTTGGGGCGGTTTCACGACACAGGACCTCACGCGGTGTCGGCTGCTGGCCGGTATCGTTGCACTGATCTACAACTGGTGGAGCCTGTTCGTCCGGCTGGCTGATCCGGAGCACCATCGGGAGGCGATCACCACCCGACCCTTGCTGCTGTCGGCGATCGCGCAGCGCACCCAACACGCCGGCCAGGTGAGGCTGACGATCAGCAGCGCGCATGGCGCGCGCGACAAGGCGAGGCAAGCTTACCTGCGCATCGCCGGCTTTCTTGACCGGCTGCGAAAAAGTGCGGAGCAGTTGGATCCGCTGCAACGCTGGTATCGCATCCTCAGTGAAGCGCTCCGCTACTTCTTGCATGGCCGGCAACTGCAGCCACCGCTTCGCCTGAGCCCGGCCTGAGCAATTACCCCAGGTTGTGGGTCGTCACTTCAGACCGGCGACGATCGGACCCAACTGCCGGATTTAGGATTACGGATGAGGGGCGGGTTGGTGGCTGTTGATACTATTGAGCCTTTGCTCCACAGCCCCCTCCCCCTCCCGCAAGCGGAGGGGACTCAGCCGCGGGTCTCTTCTCGGAGGCGGCCGCGGCGTGACACGACATCGGCGGTCACGGCGATCAGCAGGATCAGGCCCTCGACCATGTATTTCACCGTCGCCTCGTTGCCGGTGAGGTCGAGCCCGTTCGAGACGCTGCCGATGACGAGGGATCCGAAGAAGGCGCCCCACACGCTGCCGCGTCCGCCGAACAAACTGACGCCGCCGATCACCGCCGCGGCGATCGCCTCCAGCAGGACTGTGCCGCCGCCGGTGCCAGTATCGGCCGCGGCCAGACGCGCGACGGCGACCAAGCCGCCGAGCGCGGCCAGCGTTCCGGACAGCACGAAGACCACGATGCGCACCGCTCGCACCTTGATCCCGGCGCGGTGCGCGGCGTTGGCATTGCCACCAACGGCGTACATGTAGCGGCCGAACGGCGTGCGCTGAGCGATCCAGGACAGCGCGGCGATCAGGCCGATGAAGATCATCGCGGCGACAGGTATGCCTCGCCACTGGTTCAGCACCGCGGTCGCTCCGACGATGGCAGCCAGGATAGCGATGGTGCGCACCACCGCCTCGCCGGCCCGCTCAGCGGTGAAGCCGGCGGCTTGGCGGCGCCGATAGTTCACTACCCGCCCCGCCGAGACTGTCAGAAAGAGCAACCCCGCCAGCGCCCAACCAGCGAACCGGGGCAGGAAGGTCGAGGCAATGGCGACGATATGGGGATCCTCCACCATGATCGTGTCCACGTGCTGGGTCTGGATCAGGTAAAGTTGCAATCCGTACCAACCCAGGAGCCCGGCAAGCGTGACGATGAACGAGGGGACGCCGAACATCACCAGCCAAGTGCCCTGCAGTGCACCGATGCCACCTCCAACAGCAATCATCGCGAACACGGCGAGCCACCACGGCACCGCATAGGCCGACATCAGCAGCGCCAGGATCGCGGCCGACACACCGGCGACCGAACCGACCGAAAGGTCGATCTCGCCAATCAGCAGCACCAGCACGATGCCGGTGGCGATGATCCCGGTTGAGCTGATCTGCAACAGCAAGTTGGTTAGGTTGCGGGCCGACAGGAAATGCGCGTTCAGCGTCTGAAAGAACGCCCACACCACCACCAGCGCCACAACGATCGGCAGCATGCCGCCGGTGGCTGCAGTGAGTTCGCGCAGCAGCGAGCGTTCGCGTCCCGCCGCTCTGTCGGTCAGCGCCGCTGGCCGCGCCTTGTTCAGCGCAGCCACGACATGTCCCGACCGCCGGTCATCGCCGCGACGATCTCGTGCGGTGTGGTCGCCGCCGCCGGATAGTTGCCGGCGTTGCGACCGAGGCGCAGCACTTCGATACGGTCGGCGGTGGCGAAGACGTCCTCGAGGTTGTGCGAAATCAGCACAACGGCAATTCCCCGGCTCTTCAGCTCGCCAATCAGACGCCGCACCGTCTCGGCCTGCGCCACGCCGAGTGCGGCGGTCGGCTCGTCGAGCAGCAGCAGTCGCGCCGCGCGCGTGACGGCGCGGGCGATCGCAATCGCCTGGCGCTGCCCACCGGAGAGCGATCCGACCGGGACGCGCAGGCTGGCGAGCGTCGTGATCTTGAGGCTGCGGAGCAATTCCCGCGCACGGTGCTCCATCGTCACCTCGGATAGGCGGCGCAGGTGGAACGGACCGGGTCCGGATACCTGCTCGTTACCGAGAAACATGTTGGCGACGACGTCGAGATTGTCACATAGCGCCAGATCCTGATACACGGTCTGGATTCCGAGCAGGGCTGCGTCGTTCGGCGAATGCAACGCGACCTCGCGGCCGCCGATCTGGATGCTGCCGCCATCTGGACGAAGCACGCCGGAGATGATCTTGATCAGGGTCGATTTGCCGGCGCCGTTGTCACCGACGAGGCCGACGATTTCGCCGTCTGCGACCGCTAACGAGACATCATTCAGTGCCATCACGCCACCGAAATGCTTCGAGAGATGCTTGATCTCAAGGAGCATATCGTCCGTCGGCCTCTGGCACTCCGGTGACGATCGACCGTGATGCGTGTCAGCAGGGTCCCTTGCCGTGCGGGATTCCGGCGCAAACCTGCGCCTTGGTCGCCGCGCCGTCCTTAATCACGTCATCGATATTATCGATCGTAATGTCCTCATTCCTGACGTAATAGAACGGCACCGTCACAAGGCCGTTGTTGAACGTCGAGTTGAAGAAGTTCGCGGGAGGCTTCTCGCCTTTGGCGACATAGGCGGCGAGATGGGCGGCGTGGTCGGCCATGTCACTGATCGAGAAGAAGACCGACATGACCATATTGCCCTTCAGGATCTCCTGCAGCGCGGGGATGGAGGCGTCGCCGCCACTCACCGGCACCTTGCCTTCCAACCCCTGCTGCCGCAGTGCGGCCAGGACGCCTACGGCCATGCCGTCGTTGAGAGAGATCACGCCCTGGACGTTGTTGTCGGTGCGGGCCAGAATCTGATCCATCTCGCGCTCGGCGGTGGCGGCGTCCCAATGCGGGGTAAAGACGTCGCCGACGATGTGGATCTTGCCAGCGTCGGCCAGCGGCTTCAGCACGTTCATGATGCCCTGGTAGTAGAGCGGCACGTTGTCGTCGCCCGGATCGCCCTTGATGATGACAAGATTGTCGCCGGGCTTGACGTGCTGCTTCCAGTAATTCGCCAGAGTTTCACCCAACGCGACGACGTTGCCGCCGACATAATAGTTGATCGGGGCGTCGGGCAGCGGACGGGTGTAGCCGATCACCGTCACGCCCTGCGCGCGGGCGCTGGTCACGATCTTCGCTGCCGCCTTGGCATCGACGGGCGACAGCACCAGGACCTTCACGCCGTTGGTGATCGCGGCTTCGGCCTGGGCTTGCTGCTTCGCGGCATCGTCGAGCGCATTCACCACCTGAACCGGCACGTCAGGCGCGTATTTCTTCATCGCCTTGACGAAGTCCGGATGGTCCTGGTTCTCCCACCGATAGGCGTTGATAGCTGGCAGCAGAAACGCAACGCCTCCGGACGACTGCGCCACCGCTGGCGCTGGCGTTGCCGCCAGGCTGGCCGCGAGGCCGACGACAAACGCTAAGCAGGCGACCATCCGAAAGCGCTTGCGTGAGATGATTGTAGGTCCCTCGACCATGAACGCCCCCTTCATTCCCGCACACCTTCGCTGCGGCTGGCACGTTTGACCGATATCATGTCCGTGTGACTTTCCCGCGGTCAGCTTCGCGAGAGGCGAGAATAATCCCGGTGAAGCACGGGGACCAGCCCGCGTTGCGACGCAGTTGGTCCGGCGCTACCCTCGCCGTGCAGGCGGGCGCGTGCCCGCACGGGGAACGTCGAGAAAATGTCCACGACCGCCGACGCAGCACGGTCCGGCGGAGCCTCGGAGGCTCCAGCCACCAGAGTGGGTCGCTATCGCTGGACGATCTGTGCCCTGCTGTTCTTCATTACGACGATCAACTATATGGACAGGCAGGTCATCGGCGTGCTGAAGCCGGTGATGCAGAAGGATCTTGGCTGGACCGAAATCGACTACGGCAACATCATCTTCTTCTTCCAGCTCTCTTACGCGGCGGGCTATCTCGCCATGGGCCGTTTCATGGATCGGGTGGGGGTGCGCCTCGGCCTGAGCCTGGCGGTCATCGGCTGGAGCCTGGCGACCGTTGCCCATGGGTTGATCCGCACCGTCGCCGGGTTCTGCATTGCGCGGTTCGCGCTGGGGATCACCGAGGGTGGGAACTTCCCGGCGGCGATCAAGACTGTCGGCGATTGGTTCCCGGCGCGAGAGCGCGCTCTGGCCACCGGTGTCTTCAATGCCGGAAGCAACGTCGGGGCGATGCTCACGCCGTTGGCCGTGCCGTGGCTCACCGTCACACTCGGCTGGCCGGCCGCGTTCTACTTTATGGGGATACTGGGATTCGTCTGGCTGGTGTTCTGGCTGCGCATCTATCAGTCGCCGGAGCAGCATCGGCGGCTTTCGCGACAGGAATTCGCCTATATCCGCAGTGACCCGGCTGCCCGCCTGCAATCCGTGCCCTGGCTGTCTCTGCTGCGGTATCGCGGAACCTGGGCGTTCGTCGTTGCCTCGGTTATGACGGGCCCGGTGTGGTGGTTCTATCTGTTCTGGGTTCCCGATTTCCTGTTCAAGACGCACGGGCTCAGCCTGACAAAGATCGGGCCGCCGCTCGTCGTCATCTATCTCATGGCGGACATTGGCAGCGTCGGCGGTGGATGGGTGTCGTCGGCCCTGGTCAAGCGCGGCGTAGAGGTGATCACCGCACGCAAACTGGCGCTTCTTCTCTGCGCGCTGCTGGTGGTGCCGATCTTTCTGGCACCGCGAGTTGAGAATTTATGGGTTGCGACCCTGCTGATCGGTTTGGCGGCGTCCGCCCATCAGGGTTTCTCCGCGAACAACTACACGCTGGTTTCGGATATCATGCCGCGCAACACGATCGCCTCGGTGGTCGGCATCGGCGGTATGGCAGGCGGCATCGGCGGCATGTTTACCGCGGAGATCGTCGGATACGTGCTGCAATACACCGGAAGTTACATGGTCCTGTTCGCGTGGGCATCCGTAGCGTATCTAATCACCGTCGGGCTCATGCACCTGATCCTGCCACGCCGTCGCCAGGCACTAATCCCGTCCGACGCGCCGGCATAGGGCGCGCATGACGGACCGCAAGAGCTGCACGCACCCATCGAAGGTCTCCGGCAAGGGTCCGCCCGCATGATTTTGCGTCCGCAGGCGTGCTCTTAGTGCATGTAAGGGGCGCAGAAGGCAGGGCGTTCCGACGCCATGAGCAAGCGGCAGCCACGCTGGATCTCGCTGACGATCAGACCGCACGAGTTCGCCGCATTGCAGGGTGGGTGCGTTGCAGGAGAAACCTCGAGGCATTGGTGGACATAAGTCTCGGCGCGTATCGGGCCGACCGTCTCCCGGCAGGGTGCGGCGACGGAGGGAGCTGCCGAAAGAATGAGGCAAGCGGCTAATATAAGAGGGTCGCTTTCATTAGGTCGGTTCCAAATAGAGTGGCGCTCGCCGTTGATGGTGGCCTTGTTCCACAGCAGGAACGCGTTGGCGGCAGCCTGGCAATCGCCAAGGAGATGCTCGCGCCGCACGGTGGAGGTACGGAAATTCCCCTCGCAGACGTCGACTGTGCGTTCGCTCGCATGCTCTCCTTCATGCAACATCCGCCAAGCCCGAACGTAGTCTGTCCGCAAACTACGCGAAAGACCTCACGTCCCCCCGGTCGCCAGCCCGAACCCGCGCGGGTCCGTTGCCCAGGCGCAGGTGCCGCTCTGATCCGGCAGATAACGGCTGCAGGCAATCACATTCGCCCGCCCAGGTTCGGGCACGAGCGCTCCCATCGCCTGGCTACTCCGCAGCGTGTTCATCATCGCCAGCGCCGCGGCCAGCGGGGCGCCCTCCTGTCCCGACCCGCCGGCCGCAGCGCGGAAAGCATGCGTCGGCCGGTTCCAGGCAATCGCCGCGGCCAGCAACGGAGGCGGCACGCTCGCCGGCGACGCCGCCAGCAGAAACCCTATCCCCGGCACGATCCGCCCGGTCCCGAACAGATTGTTCATGGTCAGGGCGCAGGCCATGGCATTACCGTCGCGATCCAGCACCAGGAAGGTCGTCGAAGCCGGCAGCGGCGGCAGGCTGCCCGCCGGAAGCGGCGCCGACAGCAGCGCCTGCGGATCACCGCCTCCCTCCCGCCAGCGCGCCGCCACGGCCAGCGCCCGTGCGCCCGCCTGCTCGATCGCCTGCGGGTTCTGCACCAAGGTCGCGAACGCCGCTGCCGCCGCAAGTCCGCCATCGGCCGGCGGGGGCAGGAACGAGACCCGATCGTAGCGAAAATCGACATCGATCGGCGGAGCCAGCCGCGGCAGTGCCGCGCGCAGCGCCGCCAGGCTCAGCGGGCCGCCGGCGAGCGCGGAGCCCTGCACGATCTGTTGTGCCAGGCCGCCCTGATAGAGATCCCCCACGCCCTCGACCCGGATCGCTGCCAACGTGGCCGCCAGCGCCGGCTGCTGCAGGGTTTGCCCGACCTGCAACGGCGCGCCGTTCACGCTGAACACCGCCCGGGCCTGCGGGTCTGCGAACAGCGGACCCGACACCAGCCGAAGGTCCTCCACCAGCGCCCGCGAGGCGGGTATGCCCAGCCGGGCAAGCTGCTCCGCCGGCGCCACCAACTGTCCAAAGTCGCCCGCCCCGTAACGCGCGTGCAGCAGAAACATCCCACGGGCCAGCATCGGCAGGGCAGCCGGCCGGTCCGCCGCACCAGCAGCCCCCGACGGCGCCTCCGGCACAAACAGCACTGCCTCGGGGACGCCCTTGTTGATCGAATCGCGCCCGGCGGCGAAGGCCAGGCACGCTCCGCCGCCGCCCAGCCCTGCCCGGGATGGCAGCGTCACCGCCAATGCCAGCCCCACCGCCACGGCGGTGTCCGCCGCATTGTGGCCTTCCGACAGCATCTCGCGGCCGATCAGCGCCGCACGCGGCTCGTCGGCCACCACCGCCCCCAGGAAGCCGGTCACGTGGCCGGGTACGCCCTCCGGCGGCGGCGCGTTCCCGAACAGTGATCCGCAGCTAGTGGTGAGCAGGCTGAGCGCGACGACACCGGCCACACGAGCGCGCCGGGCAGCCGAAACCGAAACCGTCTTGCGCAACGAGGCGTTTCCCTGCGTCGTCCCGCCGGTGCCATAAACGCGTTCCCCCCTACCGGCAACGCCCGGAAACATCGGGGAAGGGATCGGGCTTGCTGCCCCGCCCGCATTCCGCCATGCAGGCTCCACAGCGATCGCAGACAGGATCCATCATGCGGCTCCCGCTTCGCCTTCCGCTTCGTTCGGCCGCCCTGGTGGTCGGCCTTGTCCTCACTCTTTCTGCTCTTCTTCGTCCGGCCAGTGCCGATCCGTTCACCCAGGACCAGCGCAATCAGATCGTGCAGATCCTTCGCGATGCGCTGATCCGGGATCCATCGATCCTGCGCGATGCGCTCGCGGCACTGCAGGACGACGAAGGCAAACGGCAGGCGCAGGCAGTGCTCGCTTACCAGGACAAGCTGATCGATCCGGCCGACCCGGTCGGCGGAAACCCCGCCGGCAACGTCACCATCGTCGAATTCTTCGATGTCCGCTGTCCGTATTGCCGACACATGGAGCCGGAGATGACGAGGCTGCTGGCCACGGACCACTCGATACGGGTGGTCTATAAGGACCTGCCGATCCTTGGCCCTCCGAGTGTTTTGGCCTCGCGGGCGTTGCTCGCGGCACAGAAGCAGGGGGGCTACGAGAAACTCCGAACCCTGCTGATGCAGGCGCCGCCCGACATCACCGAAGCGAGCATCCACACTGCCGCGATCAACGCCGGGCTCGATTGGCCGCGGCTCCATCACGACATGGATGACGCTGCGATCAGCCAACGGCTCAGCGCCAATCTTCAGCTTGCGCGCGAGATCGGCCTCGAAGGCACGCCGGCGCTCGTCATCGGCAAACGCTTCATCCCGGGTGCTGCCGATTTCGCCGAACTGCAAACCGCCGTCGCCGAGGCACGGACGAAAAAGGATTGACCCCCACCTGCCCCTCCCTTGCGTGAGGCGGCTGGTAGAGGGGGCCGGCGAGAGGCGGCACGAACCACGCGCAACCATCATCTCAACCCCGATGGCATTTGGATGCCATGCGCCGCAAGCGCCGGCGCAATCAGCGCAGCGGGATTGTCGGACGCCAGCCGGATAGCGGCTTCGGGCGATACCAATCCCCACTCCACGACATTGTGCACCGCCTGATCCAACGTCAGCGAAGAGCCAGCCAGCGTTGTGCTGCCAAGAAGCCGCACCGCGCCATCGGCGGCACGCTCGATGGCCATGCCGGCCAGTTCGTATCGTCCCGCCGGCGCGGCCGCGGCCGCCGTGGCATCACTCACCAGTATGCTGCGATCGAGCCCCTTGGCACGCAGCAGCACCTTAAGCGCCGCCGGTGGAATGTGAATCCCGTCGGCGATGAAGCTCGCCCACAGCCGGTCCTCGGCAAGCTGCGCTATCATCGGATTGTTGAATTTGGAGAGCATCCGGCGAAGGCCGTTGCCGAGATGCGTGCTCAGCGTCGCACCGCCCTCGACTGCGGCAGCAATCTCAGCGAACGACGCGGCGGTATGGCCCAGCGCCACCACTTTGCCGCGCGCCCGGGCCCAACGGATCAGCGGCATTGCACCCGGACGCTCCGGCGCCAGGGTCAGCAGCAGGATGGGCCGAGCGAGCGACGCCTCGATCCGCTCGACCAGGGTGCTATCGGGCGGCACGATGGCCGCCGGCGGATGGCAGCCGGCATAGCCCTCCTCCGGGCTGAGGAAGGGTCCTTCCAGGTGATACCCCGGCACAGTCGCCGGTCCGAGTCGGCTCGCCGCAACGGCGCGGTCAAGCGCCGCCAGGCGATCAGCCAACAGACCCTCCGGCGCGGTGATGACGGTCGGCAGGCAATGCGCCACGCCAGTCCGTGCCATCGCGTCCAGCGCATGGTCCAGCGCCTCGGCGGTGATCGTCGTCGAATTGAAGTCGACCCCCGCAAAGCCGTTCACCTGCAGGTCGAACAGAACCGCGTTGCGCATGCCCGACCTCTTTTTCGGCGAACGTGAAGAGCGGCCCGGAACCTGTCAATCGGCCAGCGGTTTTCTGGCTGTGCCCAAGCCAAGCAAACCGCCTCAGTACTTCCCGCTCTGGTGGGTCGCCGCATCGGCGGCTAAGATTGCCAGACGCATTCCTTTCTCGCTCTTCAGGCCATGATGTGCAGGCCGGCATCAACATAGATCGTGTCGCCGGTCATGCCGGAGGCGGCGCCCCCAACGAGGAAAGACACCACCCGACCAACCTCGGCGATATCCACCAGGCGACGCGCCGGTGCGCGCGACATAGCCGCCTCGACCAGTTCATCGAACGCGGCGATCCCGCTTGCTGCACGGGTGCGCAGCGGGCCAGGCGACACCGCGAACACGCGGATGCCCTTGTCGCCCAGTTCGGCGGCGAGGTAGCGAACCGTGGCCTCGAGCGCCGCCTTCACTGGGCCCATGATGTTGTAGTGGTTCACGACCTTGTCGGAGCCGTAATAACTCATCGTCAGCAGTGTGCCACCATGCGTCATCAGCGGCTCGGCCAGACGCGCCATGGCGATGAAGGAATGGCAGGACACCGCCATCGCCTGCTGGAAGCCGGCGAGCGAACAGTCCGCGACACGCCCGTGAAGATCAGCGCGCGGGGCAAACACAATCGAATGAACGACAAAATCGAGCCTGCCCCATTGTATGGCAATGCGCTCGAACATTGCCTCCATCTGACCCGGCTGCTCGACATCCATCGGCAGGATCAGCGTCGCGTCGAGCTGTTCCGCCAACGGGCGAACATAACGCTCGGCTTTTTCGTTTGGGTAGGTCACCGCGAGATCGGCGCCGAAGGCCCGCAGCTTCACCGCGCAGCCATAAGCGATGCTGTACTGATTGGCGATTCCTACCACCAGCCCGTGCAGGCCTTGCAGCATGTCGCCAACCCGACTATGCGGGTCCCAGACTGTCGCCAGAGGGTCGATCACGCGTAGTCTGGGCGGAGTAGTCTGTTCAGACATTGAAGGTCCTATCGTCAATTCCGGTGAACCGCCTGGCAACGACCTTTTCTGTCGCCTCAGCCGGAATGGGTAATCATCTCCATGCTGATCGATACTCGTGGTGATCGATCACTCGCCTGCGACGCTCTCTTCTTCGGAGGCGCGACTCCTGCGGCGCGCGGCCGGCGGCGCTTGCGGCACTGCCGGCGCGCCGAGAGTGAGTGGCGCCAAGCTTAGAACGTCGCGCAGGCGCACGAGCATCCGCAGCGTCGCCTCGCTCATCTCCGCCGCGTCGCCAGCGATGCCCTGCACCGTCTCGATGGCACGCTCACGATCGGCTTGCAGCGGAATTAGCGCCGGCAGCGATGTGACGGCCGCTTCGGGCGCGAAATCCACGATCAGCGTCTGCTCAGCGATCACCCGCGCGCGCTGTTCGGGCCCCAGGCTGCGGAATGGCTCCGTGCTGTTCAGGACAGCACTCGACCGTTCCAGCCGGGACTGCCGAACCTCGCCGCGCGATCTTGCGATCAGAATTAGCATCCGGATCACGGCCTCGGCGTAGCCGCCGCGATCTACATTCATCAGCGCCGCCTGCACCGCCGGCAGTTCGCGCAGTGTCTGGCCGATCTGCGCACCAACGCCGGCACGTCCAGCCTCAGCCAGCCGCGACAGTATCGGATTACCCCAGATAGCGAAGAAGCTCAATTCTTGCCAAGCGTCCAGCATGTCGTGGCAGAACTTCATGCCAGTTTCGACCATGTCGCCGAATTGCCGCTCCGCCTGGACGAACGGGTTTGCCGCATCGGCCGGCCTCCGCGCCCCACGCACGGCCTCGGCTAGAGCCGCCACCGGCTGCATCGCAGGGTTTCGGTCGCTGAGCAGGTAGCGTCGCAGGCGCAGCGGATGGCTGTGCATCATCGCCTCTGCGGAGGCCGGGCTTACCATGGCCTGCACAAAGGGCCGCGCCGTTATTTCGTATGTGTCCACGGCGATCTGCGACATCCGATCGACCAGCACAAAAGGCGTCTCATCATCACGGCCGTCGCCCAGTTGGCTGAGGTCAGCCATGATGCGTTCCTCGAAGCCCACGGTGAACTCCGCATTCACGCCCTCGCCGATCTTCTGTTCGATGCGCATCTCGTAAAGGCCAGGCGCAAGCGCTTCGATCGCTTCCAGCGTGGAGACGATGCGGTCGTGCTCCTTTCTCGCCACCTTGGCAGAGACGAAGATGCCGAGATGACCGATATCCTTGTGCACCATGTAGATGATGCGCTGGCCGCAGGCACGGATTTCCTGCTCATTTTCATACACTGCGGGAATCCAGTTCAGCGCCTGCTGCGGGGGCGTGATATCGTCGCCGTGGCTGGCGAATACGATGATCGGTGCCTTGATCTTGCGCAGATCCACCGGGCCGCGCCCGGCCAGGATCGCGGTGCCCTTCTGCAGCCGATTACCGATGAACAGATTTTCTACAATCCAGCGAATTTCGGCTTCGTTCATGAAATAGAAACTCGACCACCAGCGCTCGAAGCCAGCGAAGCGCGCCCCTTCAGTATCGGCGTTGACGTACAGATTGAAATATTTGCGCCACCATGTGTTGCCCGGGTTCATTGTCTCGAAGTTGAGCACAAGGTTGGCGCCGTCGAACCGGCCGTTGCCGAGGTCCGAGAGCAGGAGCGCTGTCCATGCGCCGCCGGTCAATCCGCCGAGATAGCGCAGCGGGTTGTGTCCCTGCACGCCAGCCCAGAGGCTCATGGGCGCGCCGTTAGCGATGACCGGCCCGGTCACGTCCGGGTTCGACGCGGCCAGCAGCATCGCCGCCCACCCGCCCTGGCAGTTGCCAAGAACCACCGGCTTCGGTGCAGCGGGATGGCGTGCGGCGATTTCTCGCACGAAGTGGCCCTCGGCAGCGGTCACGTCGGCCAGGGTCTGGTCCGGTTCGGGCTGCGCACGGAATATCACGAAATACACCGGGTGGCCATGGTTCAGCGCCACGCCGACCTGGCTATCCGACTTGAAGCCGCCAATCCCTGGGCCGTGGCCGGCACGCGGGTCGATGATCATGTAGGGGCGCTTCGTCGGATCAATCGTCATTCCCGATTCCGGCAGTATCTGCACCAGCAGATAGTTCACCGGACGCGGCAGCGTGTGGCCGTCCAGGACGATGGCGTAGTCGTACAGCAGCACCGGCTCCGCTATGTCGCGCGTCTGTTCCCGTGCCACCGCGCCGTTGCCGACTTCGCGCAAGGTATCGAGCGTCAGGATCATGCGCTGCGCGGCGTCGCCGACATAATCGGACCACGCCGCGAACAACTCCTGGGGCGCGCGCGGTTGCGACCACAGCGCACGCTGAGCCTCGACGTGCTTACGCATGAGTTTGCCATGAACATCAGCCACGCGTCGGAGATGATCGAGCGCCAGCAGGCCAAGTGACTGACCGAGCGTGGCCGCTTCTCCGACACGACCCGCCAGTTTTTCAATCTGCCGAGGATCGGGCACAATGTGTCGGAAGCTGTCAATGGATTGCGACAAGGCACGTACCCCCAATGAATGATAAGCCTCGCCTTGAGTGATTGTTGGGCCCAGTGTCCTGCGGCTCCCCAACGAGGGTCTTACGCCAGCGCCTCGCGCTATTGTTGTTACAGTTTGGCGACACATGCGAATGCAGCCATTTGGTCCTCTATACATTTCACATCAGAAGACGGATTAGCGGTGCCTGAACGTCAATTTTGCTTCGTAGGTCCACCGAGGGTTCTGTTCGGGGTGGCAGAACAACAAATGCTCCAACGTCGGAGGAGGCCGCCAGATATGCGTGCGGCCGTCTCGGTTGCGCTCGCCGATGCGTTGTGCGGCGACCCAGCGCCTGAAAATGCCGTCGCGACAGGAAGCGCCATCGCTGCGGCGGTTACAGCCCATGCCGCGTCCTTCGCTCCCGCGAGCGAGCCGGCCTATCATGATCAGCACCATCAGGCCGAAGCGACCGTTGCTATGGGATGGTTGTGCGCCCGGGCGCGCCGCCTGGGTCTTCTAACGCCTGAGGTCGCCGTGGCTGGTGTGCTTGCGATGGCAGGGCATGACCTGCTGCACAACGGTACCTGGCCCGCTGCGGGCGTGCTGGAGGCGCGGTCAGCTGACGTCACGGTGGCGCTAGGTGCCGAGGCCGGACTCGATGCGGCGTCATTGGCGGCAATTCGTCGTGTAATCCTCGCCACCGATCCGGGCCGCCCGCAGGCCGAACGGGATGCGGACGATCTCCTTTGCCGGCTCGCACAGGAAGCTGACGTGTTCGGTAGCCTGACGCCGGAACTGGGTTGGCAACTCAGCCACGCCCTTGCGCTCGAGGCGGAAGCCGCTGGACATTGGTTCGATCCTCCGGTTGCGAGCTACGCGGGCCGGCAGGCGCTGCTGCTCCAGCACCGGATCGCCACCCAGGCCGGCCGGGAACTTGGGTTGGAGGCTGCCGTCGCGGACCAAATCGCGGCGATGGCCGTGTTTGGCGATGGCAATGCCGAGCGAGGGGCCGCGTGGCTGGACGCGCTACCGCCCGGACGCGCAAGGGCAGACTACGTGGCGGCGCTAGCGGCAGTGGTGCCGGAATGAGGCTCAGGCCACGGCTGAGCTTCACGGTCACCATCCTGATCGCGTTCACCGTGGTGTTCACTGCGGGCCTGGGGTTGGCCGTCCTCGGCTTTCTCAGCGCCGGCGAGCGCGCCGCCGTGACCACAGCCGATACCAGCCTCGCTGAGGTCGCAGCCACTGTCTCTGCGCGCGCCGACGCCCTCGTCCGGCCAGTGCTTACGCTCCTCCGTTACGTCGCCAGCACTGGGATAGCGCTCAAGACACCGATCATGGCCGACACGGCCGCGCCATTGCTCTCCATGCTGGCCGCGGAGCCGGAGGTTCGCACCGTATCGGTTGGCTGGCCCGACGGGACCCTGTTTCAGGCGGCGCCGGTCGATGCTGTATCGCGCTCGATCAGCCCCGAGGTCCCCAAAGAGGCCGCCTTCGTGCTGCGCTTCTACCGCCCTCATGCCGAAGCGGCGACCTGGGTGTTTCTGACTGCCGATCAAACGCCGATCACCGCCACCGGATACGGACGTCCTGATGATCCGCGCGACCAGCAGTGGTACTTGCAGGCCCAAACCCCCGGAATGCACATTTCGACGCTCTACATGCTCGGCCTATCGCATCGTCCAGGACTGAGTGTGAGCAGCCTGCTGACGAATGGTGGCGTCGTTGCCTTTGACATCACCCTCGCCAGTCTTGGGGCGTTCCTGCGCGCGCAGCAGGTGACGCCGCATACGCTCGCGTTCCTGTTCAGCGATGTCGGTATCCTGCTCGCCTACCCCGATGATGCGCGTGCAGTCGGGTTGGCTCTTGCCGGCGACGTGACCTGGACGACGCTACAAGCCTCGGGCGACCCCCTGTTGCATGCGGTGTGGGACGCATACGCGACCACCCGGCTCGCGCCGGGACAAGGAACCCTTCTCAACGTCAATGGCACCGAGACTCTAGTGCGGTTGGAAGCGATCGAGGGTCTCGCCGATACGCCAGTGCTGGTGGCGGTGACGGCACCACGCAGCGACTTCACCTCGGCAGTGGATGCGTCCGTGCGCTATGGCGCGCTGCTCGCTCTTGGCGCGTTCCTGATCGGCATAGTCGCGATCGTTATCGTGTCATGGCGCGTGGCTCGACCTCTCCGCGTGCTCACGCGCGAGGCGCAGTCAATCCGGCGGTTGGAGTTTGCCGCTCCCGTGGTCCTGCAAAGCCATATCACCGAGGTGGAACGCCTGGCTGAGGCGGTCGCAGCGATGAAGGCAACTCTCCGCAGCTTCGCAGTCTATCTGCCGCGCGATCTGGTGCGCCAGTATCTCGCCGCCGGCACGGAGCCACGCCTCGGCGGCGAGCGGATTCCGCTCAGCCTGATGTTCACCGATATCCAGGGGTTCACCACCATCGGGGAAAAACTGGATCCGATGGAATTGACGCAGATCGCATCGGCCTATTTCGAGGAGGTTACCAGCGAGCTACTGGCTGCCGGTGCGACGATAGACAAATACATCGGCGATGCCGTTATGGCGTTCTGGAATGCGCCGCGCCGGGACCCCGCACATGCCGCACACGCTTGTGCCGCGGCACTGCGCACGCGCGCTGTCACCGTACGGCTGGCTGAGAAGTTCGTCGCGCGCGGCTGGCCCGCGCTGCCGACACGGTTCGGCGTGCATACGGGTGAGGCGGTTGTGGGCAATGTCGGCTCGAGCGATCGTATGACCTTCACTGCCATGGGCGGAGTGGTGAATCTTGCCAACCGCCTGGAAGGTCTGAACAAACTCTATGGTACCCAGATCCTAGTGAGTGAAACGACACGCGCCGCCGCTGGGCGGCGCTTCGTGTTCCGACCCGTCGATATCGTCATCGCGAAGGGTACCGCATCACCTATGCCGGTGCATGAACTGCTTGGCTTCGCTGACACGGAGGCGCCCGCAGAGCTGCGCGTGCGAGACGCTGATATCGCGTCACTGGTGACGTGGACGGCGTGCGTCGAGGCGTACCGCGAAGGCCGGTTTGATGATGCGCGCGCAGCGCTGGCGGCGATGCGATGCAAGTCAGGGTTTCCGGTTGCCAAAATCTGCGCCGCTCGCCTGGCGCAATTGGGCAGCATGGCCCCGCCTGGTTGGTCTCCCGCGGAGCGGCCGACTGTCAAGTGACCGACGAGGAAATGCCGATGACGCATGCCGGCAACTGCAAGAAGATCAAGCTTGCGCTGCAGGGCGGCGGCGCACACGGCGCCTTCACCTGGGGCGTGCTGGACCGACTGCTCGCCGACCCGCGGTTGGAGATCGAGGCCGTGGTGGGCACGAGCGCCGGCGCGATGAATGCCGCCGTGCTGGTTGACGGGCTGGCAAGAGGCGGCCCAGAAGGGGCTCGGCAGCAGTTGCAGGCGTTCTGGGATGGCGTGGCGGCGCTGGCCGCTTCGTCGCCCCTCCAGCCCAGTCCGCTCGATCGCATGCTCGGCCTTGGCAACATGGATTTCTCGCCGACTTGGCGGGTCGCCGATGTGCTAAACAAGGTATTTTCGCCGTACGAGCTGAATCCGGCGAACAACAATCCATTGCGGGACCTTCTGGGGCAGACAGTGGATTTCGAGCGCCTGCGGGAGAGTGACGGGCCGGGGTTGTTCGTCTGCGCAACCAACGTGCTGACCGGGCGTCTGCGAGTGTTCGACCGGCGTGAAATCACCAGCGCCGCCGTGATGGCGTCGGCCTGCCTGCCAACATTGTTCCAGGCGGTCGAGGTTGATGGCGAGCACTATTGGGATGGCGGCTTTTGCGGCAATCCACCGATCTTTCCGCTTATCTACATGGGTGGTGGCCCCGACGTACTAATCGTCCAGCTCAACCCGATCAACATTCCCGCCGTGCCGCAGGACGTCCGCGGCATCATCGACCGCATCAACACTCTCTCCTTCAATTCATCCCTGATGCGGGAGATGCGCATGATCAAGTTCGTTACCGATCTGATCGACCAAGGTAAGCTTCCCCCCGGGCAGTACTTGAGGATCAACATTCACACGATCGATGCAGAAGCGGAACTCGCCGCGCTCAGCCCGCCGTCAAAGCTGAATGCGGACAAGGCTTTCCTTCTGCGGCTGCATACACTCGGTGTCGGCAAGACTGAGGCATTCCTGGACGCGCACTTCGATGCAATCGGCCGGCGTTCCACAACCGACATCGTCGCGAAATTCTTCTGATGCGTGGGAACACGTGAAGTCAGCGATTTCTTCAATCTGATCTGAGCTGTCTGCGTCAACATATCCGGCTAGTGTGTCCGGTGTTTCCTGACCTCTGACGGAGGTGCTGTGGACCCCAATGAGGGCGTCGGGTGCGGCCACTCGCGTTGCGCCGGCCGCAAAGATCAGGAAGCACGCAGAGGCGCATGTCGCGCCGGTCGGCACGGCCACCAGGAGATGCTCCGCCGAGACGAACATAGCGATCTTGTAGCTTCACTGAGGTTGCCGCCAGGGCTGTCCAGGGCGAATGCGACGACATGACTCCCTGAGGGGAGGTTTTTCAGAGTGCGTAGCAGGCGCGCCATGTCACTCTACTGATCACTGTTGCCATCCTGGCGCTGTCGCGGGCGCCGATCCGGGAAGCTGGCGTCCCGTACGGGATTCGAACCCATATTTACAACGTGAGAGGCTGGAAAATCGAGTTCGGTAAAAGTGGTTGCGGGGCCAGGATTTGAACCTGGGACCTTCAGGTTATGAGTAGCCCGATCCATGGCTCGGCAGGCCGGTCAGCCGAGTGGAAATCCAGTGATCTCAACGCATTGTGATGTCTGGCCGTAACCCTTGGTATCCGGTAATATCCCACGGTGGCGCTGATTTTGGGTCCCCAGTTGGGTCCCCAGAGACGTTTCGATGGAAAAACAGTCAATGCCGATCATGCGCGTTGAGATCACCGACGTTCTCCTCCGCACCTTACGACCACCCGAGAAGGACCGGCTCGAGGTCTGGGATACCATCGTCCGGGAGCTATCGATCCGCCTCGCCCCCACCGGGAAATACGATGAATGGGCAGTGCGGGCTCGCCAGCCCAAGGGCAAGCGCATACGCACCACCCTGGGCGGGTGCTGGCCAAGAATGTCGATCAAGCAGGCACGGGCGCAGGGCAGGATCAAGGTGGGCCAGATCGCCGGGGGGCGGGATCCGGTGGCCGAGCGGCGTCAGGCGCGCGAGGCCGAAGCCGCCAAGGCCAGCATGCCCACGGTGAAGACGCGGCTGGGCGAATGGTTGGACGCGCATCCCGAATGGTCGGAAAGTTATCGCCGCGAGACCGAGCGGCTGTGCACCAAGGTAATCGAGCCCAAGTTGGGCGATCGACCACTGAGGGACACCACGCGCGAGGATTGGGTTGCACTACCCTCTGTACTGCGCAAACGGACGCCGGGCACCGCGACGTGGTTGTACAGCATAATCAGCAGCTTCGGGAACCACGCGGAAGCTGCCGGCTGGATCGACAGGCCGCTGCTGCCGCGCAAAGGGCTCGGTGTGATTGCCCCGCGACGCGCGGCGCGTGAGCGCAGCCTGACCGATGCGGAATTGATCGCGGTCTGGCAGGCATCGGAGACACTATCCCCCAAGACACGCGCCTTCATTCGGTTGCTGATGATGACCGCGCTACGTCAGGCCGAAGCGGCAAACCTTGCGGTCGGTGAGGTCGATCTGATGGCCGCTCGCATCAACCTGCCGGCCTCGCGGACGAAGAGCCGGCGCGCGCATGGCGTGCCGTTGCATCCATTACTGATCACCGAGTTGCAGGCGATCTGGCCAGACCGGCGGGCGGGGGAGAACTACCGCCTGCTCGGTGCGGTCAAGGGCAGCGGCTTCTCTGGTTTCAGCAAATTGAAACGCATGCTCGACGAGCGGTTGCCGCGGGAAATGCAGCCATGGTGCTGGCACGACCTGAGACGCACAGCGCGCACCGGCATGGGGCGGCTCGGCGTCAGCCCATTGCATGGTGAGGTCGCGCTCAATCACGTCGTTGGCAGTGCGCTACAAAGAACCTACGATCGATACGACTATACGGCCGAAGCCGTTGCTGCGTTGACGGTCTGGCAGAACCATGTCGCCGGACTGATCGCTGAGGCCGAAGCGAAACAGCAGCAACAGCTTGGCTTGCATGCCGCGTGAGGTAAGATGAGCGGCCCGGCGGGAGTTGTGACCTCCGCACCGGGCCTTGTCTCAACCATGCGGAGCCCCCGCGATGGCCAAGCCTGCGCGCAGTCTACCGCCAGTCATTATCGACTGGCCAGACGACTGGACGCCGCTATTCGACATACTTGACACGTTCGAGCAGGCCGTTGCTGCTTACAACCTAGTTTGCCCGCCCGGCGACGAAGTCACCGACTGGCGCCTCGTGCTCTTGTTTCTGTGGGTAGGAGATCAGATTGAATTCGGCGGGCGATTGGGGCGTCCGGACGCCCCGTTTGCTGTTATAGCCTATCCCAAAGCAGAGCGGCGCCCGGCCCATTTTGCGCTGGACCTGGTCGGACAAGCGCGCCTGCTGCATCGCACATCGCAGCAAGTCTATTATGACCTTCATGTGCGCCTGCGCCGCCGGTCTGATGCCGAACTCATGCAACTGCTTGAACAGTACATCGCAGCCAACCCGAACTCCAAATACGACACGATCGTGCAAACGGTGACACGACAGACGCGCCGGAGCCGCGACGAAATCCGCGCGCTGTTGGCCCGTCTCAAAGCCAGCCAGAAGCCGAAGTAATCACGCCACATAATTTGCGCTCACCGTCGCAAAGGCTGCCGAAATCCTCGGGTTGAGCACGCGGCGTGATTTTGTGCCCACGCCGCGTTGGTTTTCGCTGGCGAGCGGATGATGCGTGCCATCTGTTATGCCCCGAATTTTCGGGGTGGTCCGGCAATGTCTCAACATTCCTGCGGCCTGGGCCACAATCAAGGGCCGGTCCTGGGTCGCGACGATGACGACGATGCACTCGATGCAGCTAGTGCAGCCGCCTTCTGTGGCATCGCCCTTGTCTCGTTCTGGCGTGCAGTTGGCCGACAGGTATTGCCCGCGCCTTACTACATCAGCAGCCGCGCGCCACGCTGGCGCAAGGGGGAACTGCGAGCTGCCTGCGAGGCACGCCGTATGTTGCCTCGTGACGCCAAGGCGGCCCGCCGAGCCGCACGACTGGCAGCAGAGACCACCACCACCACGGAGCCTGCATCCAGGTCGGTTTGAGGCCGGCTGCCATGGCAGTCGTCATCGAGGACTTTAGGCCTGTCATCAGAAACACACTTCGCGGGTTCGAGCGGGTGCGTTTCCCTTCCGGCCTGACCATTCACGAGGTCAGTCTTCGCATCGCCAATGGTCGCGCCTGGGCCTCGCCGCGGAGCCGTCAGATGGTGGACTCAGCGACAGGCCTGGTGCTGCGCGACAGTAACGGAAAGTTCCGCTGGCAACCGCTTATCACCTTCGCCAATAAAAACGTCAGGGATGCCTGGTCAGCACAAGTCGTGCAAGCCGTGCACGATGCCTATCCCGATGCACTCCGTGATGCCGTGCCGGAGACGGCGGCATGACAACCGGCGAACTGCTCGCTGCAGCTCTGTCAACGGCGGCAAACGGACTGCCGGTATTCCCCTGCGGAGACAACAAAAAACCCTGCATCGCCAAGCGTGACGGCGGCCGAGGGTTCCACGACGCAACTCGCGATCCCGAGGCTCTGCGCAAGCTGTTCTCGCATCAGGGTGCCAGAATGATCGGCACGCCGACCGGCGAGGTCTCCGGTTTCGACGTGCTCGATCTGGATTATCGCAAGGGTGCCGCCGCCTGGGAGAGAGCGAACCGACACCGACTTCCCGAGACCCGCACACACGAGACGCAACATCGCGGCCGTCACCTGCTGTTCATCCACGCGCATGGCGTCTGTAACAGCGAAGGCAAGATTGCCGAAGGCGTCGATGTGCGCGGCCGGGGTGGATACATCGTGATGCCACCTTCACCAGGTTATCGGGTGATCTCGGACGCCGAGATCGTGCATTGGCCGGGCTGGCTGCTCGAGTTGGTGTTGAAAGCAGGCATACCACCACGGCCGCAAAGACCGCACAGCTCGGCTGCAAGACAGCCGCTCAATGACAAACGACTGAGCGGCTTCATCAGCAAAGTGATTGATCGGGTGCGGCATGCACCCGAGGGACAGAAGCACTTCCTCTTGCGCAATGCCGCGCTTTCCCTGGGCGGCATTCAGGAGGTCGCGGGGTTCAGCGATGAGGCCGCGATCAGTTGGTTGATCGAGGCGCTGCCGGCCACCGTTGAAGACTGGAAGGGGGCCGAGGCCACGGCGGCTTGGGGCCTGCGGGCCGGCCGGGAACGTCCGATCGAACTCGAGGAACGACAGCGCCCCGCCCGATCGAACGGCAAGGATCGGCCGCAGTTACGGCCTGGTGGAAAAGCACCGGACGTGTCGCTGGCGGGAGATGGCGAAGCTGGTCACACCAGCGAGGTCGAGATCAGCGAGGCCGACGCCAGGGCAGAGATCGCCCAACTCGCGCGCTTGTCATTGCTGAAGTATGCGCAGACCCGCAGCGCCTCCGCGAAGCTGGTCGGCATTCCCGTCGCCATGCTCGATAAGCTTGTTGCACTTGAACGCGGCGACGGCGCCGATACCAAAGGTCAGGGCCGGCCGCTCGACCTGCCGTTACCGGAGCGCTGGCCTCAGCCTATCGATGGCGCCGCGCTGCTGCATGAACTGGCGAAGTACTTCACCGATCACGTCGTGCTGCCGAAGAGTGCGAATTATGCCCTCGCCTTGTGGACAGTACACTGCCATTGTTTCGATGCGTTCCGCTTCACGCCACGCCTGCAATTGAAGTCGCCGGTCAGGGGTTCCGGCAAATCAACCGTAATCGAGCTGTTGCGCGAGGTCGTGCCACGACCTTTGGAGGTCGAGACTGTCTCTGCCGCCTTTCTATTCCGCGCCGTTGAGCTGATCCGCCCGACGGTTCTGATGGATGAGGCCGACACTTATCTGCGCGAGGACGAAGAGCTGCGCGGCTTGGTCAACGCCGGCGTCAAAGCCGGCGGCCAGGCGGGAAGATGCGTCGGCGATAACCAGGAACCGCGCATGTTCTCCTGCCATGCACCGGTGGCGTTGGCCGGCATCGGTGCCCTGCCCGATACGATCGAGGACCGCTCGATCCAAATTTGGATGCAGCGGCGGACGCGGGGCGAGGCCATTCAGCCGATCGAGGATGCCACACGCGAGCTTGGCGAGCGTTTATGTCGGCAGGCCGCACGGTGGGTGGCCGATCATCTGACCGAGCTGCGCGACGCCCGCCCCGACATGGGCACGTTGTTCAATCGCACCGCCGATCGCTGGCGCGCCCTCTACAGCGTCGCTGCGATCGCCGGCGGCGAGTGGCCGGAGCTAGCCCGCGAGGCTGTGCGGGCGATTGCTGATGTGGCTGGTGATGAGGCCGCCAGTCTCGGCGAGCAGCTCTTGGCCGACATCAGGCGGATCTTCAATGAGGAGTTCGGGGAAACCACGCTGGCACCTGATGCCATTGCGCTGACACCTGATGCCCTGCTCGAGCGCCTCACCGCCATGCTGAACCGACCTTGGCCGGAGATGGGCAAGAGCCGCCGACCGCTCACGAAGAACCGGCTTGCGCGGATGTTGGTCCGGTTCGGGGTTAGCGTGAATCGACCCTGGGATGCTCAGACAGAGGAAGCGGGACCTCGGGTCTATCGGCTCATCGACTTCGAGAACGCCTTCGAGCGCTACCTCGATGCGTGAAAGCCATTCTCCCCCCTGCAAATGGCGGAAGGACGGAAGGCACCTACTGTGTCTGCAATTCTTTCGGGATGTAAATGGCGGCAGCGCGGGATCCGTCTCCCGCCATTTACACATGCGAACAATGGCGGTTTCTCTGAGCGTCTTCCGCTCTTCCGCCATTTGCACCCCGCCTTTAGGGAAATTCTCGATCGCCGGATCATCTTCAGCCCCGATCCGTTGGTCGCCCGCTAAACCGCAAGTAGCAAGGCCGACCCGCCCATGAGCGCCGCCGATAAAAGGGCGGCCTCATACGGCATGGCGTCCGCGACCAAGGGCGCCGAGCGAAACGGCTCAGTTTTTCAAGTCCGCCGCCCGGACACCCTACAGTTTGCGTCGATTGACGGCGTCTGCCGCATGGCCGGCGTGCCGCCTCACCGGCTCCGGCGGCTAATCGCCAAGGAGATCACGGACAACGCGCTCGACGAGTGCGACCGCGTCGGACAACCAGGACAAGCTTCGATCCGGCGCGATGGCGACCGCTACACCGTCGAAGATCAGGGTCGCGGGATTCCTGGCGATGCTGCGGCACTGGCCGATCTGTTCTGTAGCAGCCGGGCGATGCTCTCGGGGAAATTCTTGCGGCTGCCGCAAAGAGGCGCACTCGGCAATGGGCTGCGCGTCGCAGTGGCCGCGGTCGCACTGTGCGGCGAAACGATTAGGATCGAGGCGCATAGCCGGCGCACCGTACTGCGGCCGAGGCGGACCGGATCGACTGACGTACTCGAGGTCACGCCGTCGCCGCGGACAGTCGGCACGTTGCTGCAATACACACTCTTGCCAAAGATCATCCCACCGGATGATGATGACTTGACGGACGCCAAGGCAGCGATCGCGCTGGCATGCGCGGCCGGACCTGCCTACGCCCGCCGCCCGTCGCCACATTGGCTCGATTTTAACAACCTGGCCGAGACGTTCGCCACGATCGAGCCGGTTGAAACGACAATCCGGCAAATTCTCGAAAGGCTGGACGGTTGTTCTGGCGCAATGGCGGGCAAGCTCGCCGCATCGTACGGCAAGAACCGCCGATGTCGCGATCTGAGCGAAACCGAGATCGCCGAGCTACTGACTGCCGCGCAAGCCACTGCGCGCGTGGTGAAGCCCCGCAGCCTCGGCTTGATCGGCGCCGATGCGTTCGGCGAGAGGTTTGACGGTCACATCATCGCCGAGAACCATCTCCGCGTCGGCACGCACGAACCCTACGGCTATATCCCGGTGCTGATCGAAGCATGGGCTTCCGTCAACAGCCGGCGCGGCCGTGAAGCCCGGTTGTCACTATTTATCAATCGCACACCGGCAGTTGGCGGAGCCGAGGCGGTGCAATCCGACGGTCATGGCATCAGCCTGGCCGGCGCTGGCCTTTCCCGATTTGGAGAGGTTGTACAAGTTGCAGGCGGTGACTGCGAGCTGATCGTCGCTATCACCGCGCCGCTGATTCCGACCACCTCGCTCGCCAAGCAGCCAGACCTTTCGATAATACAAGACGACATCGCCGAGGCTCTGCGCCGGGCATTCAATCGATCACGCAACAGACTGCCGCCCGATCCGGCGATGCCGAAACCGCCGAAGTCGGAACCGCTGCCGAAGTCAGCGCCGCCGCCGCCCTACGAACCGAGCGGCACGCTCGCGGTCAGTCTGGCGGATGAAGCCGAAGCCGCCGGCGTGCAGCCGCGCGATCTTCTTGTGCTGTCGCCACGCCACGATCCTTTCAACGAAACGAAGGCGAGCCGGCGCGATGCGGAATGGTTCGCCGAGCTGGCAAAGCGGTTTCTGCCAGAAGGCACCCGCGTTCATGCACGGGGATTATATTATCGCGCACTCTCTGCCGGGGACGTGCGCCTACCAAACGGCGCGCCGTTCATTGGCATCTACAAGACCGCGAAGCTGATCGAAGAGAGCGCCAAAGCCGCCAGGTGGCTTGGTTTAGTGCCGTTCGACACGATCGTTGACGAGCGCTCGGCGCCGCCGGAGTTCTACGATACCGAAGGCGAGCGCGCTGATCCGCTCGATATAGGGCAGCGGCATCTTATCTTGGGCAGCGGCGCCGAGACGATATCGGTTCCCGATCTGAAGACGCTGATGCCGACGATCAGCGCGACCATGCCGGCGGTGCCGAGGCAGCTATTTCGTATATGCATGATGGGGGAGAAAAGTTCCCTTGGCGAAGTGCTTCGCCCGATCGCCAAGACGGGCCATGCCGAGCTGCTGCTCGCAACCGGCGAGGTATCGGAAACCGCGGTCTATGGCATCGCCAAGCGGGCCGCTGCAGACGGCCGGCCGCTGCGCATTCTGTATTTCAGCGATTTCGATCCGGCCGGATGGCAGATGCCGATTTCGGTCGCGCGGAAGTTGCAAGCGCATCGAACGCGCGCGTTTCCCGATCTCGGCGTGCGTCTGATCCGGGTCGCGCTCACGATTGACCAAGTCGTCAAATATGACCTGCCGGACGCGCCGCTGAAACCGACTGAAAAGCGCGCCAGAGCATGGCGCGAGCGATGGGGACGCGAGCAAGTTGAGATCGACGCGCTGGCAGCATTGCGCCCGGATATTCTCGATCGGATTGCCCGCGCGGCGATCAAACCCTATTTCGACTCGATGCTCGTGTCCCGGTTCGCCGCGGCGACCAAGCTGCCGCCCCATCTGCAATCGTGGTTTCAGCGACAACCTTCCTATAAGTCGGCCGTCAAGGCGATCCGCTCGGCATATGAGCCGGCCGAGAAGGCGGCTGCCTGCCTGAACCAAGTTTCGGCCGAGGCCATCGAGGCGCTACGCAAGGCCGTTGCTGCCGCGAAGGACAGGCCGAAGCTGCCGCCGGTCAAGATCAAGCCCAAGATCACCGCGGCCGAGTTCTGACGATGCGGTGTTCGACAGCGCCGACGATTTCGTGACTGCAACGCGCAAGCTGCAGGCGATCAAGGGACTATCGCCCGGCAACGATGACGACGACGACGGGAAGGAGGACGATGCGTCATAACCGCGCCCCCTCGCCGGCGCCGGGCGATCAGGTAGGCGGCGCCGCGACCACCGCGGCGATCACGTCACGCAGCGGCATTTTTTCCCTTTGACGGCCGCCGCCGGCTGTGCGCAGGCTTTCCAGGCGAACCGCAAGGAGCACCGGGGATCCAGCTCGTGGACAGCACACGAGTCGCAACGTCGGGCCCGCCGGCCGACAAAGCCGGCGGCGATCCCTGGGGCCGTTAAGCCGGCAATCCGAAACGCAGCGGCGCGTCTTCGTCTTCTTGCAGCACTTCCAGCTTACCGGCGCGCGCGGCTTCCGGAACGGCGCGGTGAACTTTTGCCGGGCGCTGCTGCGTGGCGCGCTCAACTCCTGTCTGATTGAGTTCCTGCGTGACGGGCAAAGGTTCCTGCGTGACGGGCAAAGGGTTGTCACCAGCCGCGACGCCTTGAGGCGCGCAACCGAGGCGGAAACGGAAGGGCCGACGGGAGGCAACACGCAACACTTAGCGCCATGTCACACGGCCCCTGCAAGATCGAACGCGCGATCAGAGAGCTGTTCATTCGGTCCGATTGGCTGAGCGAGAACACCCCCGGCCCGACTTGGTGCGGGCATCTGGGGCAGTGCCGCCGATTCGCTCGACCAGCACGCCCGGCGGCGTCTCTGCAAGTCACGCAAGCTATGCGTGCTTCTTGCGGTGGCAATCGGCGGTTTCAGCGCCGAAACTAGGTCCCGACGTCGGGCACCAGGAAAGCAGCGATCCGGATTCTACTAGACAAGATGCCTCGCCGACTGCCCTGCCGTCATCGACGCTTCGGTGTATTGGTGTGAAGCGCTTCACTGCGCTTTGGCCGCCGCCTCGCCATCTACCTCCGTCCCGTCCCCTTGGGGCTGAACTGGAGGCGACCATGTTCGCGCTGCTGCTTGGTGTGGGTGCGTTGTTCCTGGCGGTGTTCGTCAATGCAATCCTCGACCGCGGTGGTCCCACACCGGGGGCGCCGGCGCACGCACGCGCGCCGACGATGGAAGCGACTACGTGATCGACGGCATGCGGCAGCGGACCGCGCGGCGTTGGAGGTGGGGCTTGCTGATCGCCTCGCGCACAACCTCGCGCCTCGCGTCTATTCGCGGGGCCCCGCCGTTCGCACGGCAGTTGGCGACGTTACTCGTCGGCCGCGTCGCCGGCATTAGCGCGGGCCGAAATGATAACCGACATTGCCCGGGGTGGTTCGGGCTGCCACATGAATACCGGCTTTGGTTGCGCATGCAGCGGCGCGGCCCGCGCAGTGTGCAAATACACGAATGCCGCCTTGTGCTGTCGCAGGTGACGCCGCTCGCCGGCGAAGTCCTGGGATCGGGCGATGTCCGTCAGGGTCTCGGGGCGGATCGAGCGGCCCGCGATAGCGCTTGCGCCGGGCGGTAACGAGCCCGAGGAGGAGCCGCATTCTACGGGCAGCCTTCGGTCGCTATCGCGGTGGCCGGCCCGAACCGCCGCAGTCGACCCGAGTTTGTCATTGGGCGGCTACTGAGCCGTTCCCGACAGCAGACGGTCACCGTGCTGCTTCACCGGCAGGATTGCGCCCATACCCGCCGTTCCCGGATCAAGCCGCAGTCCGCGAGAGCGGCCGTTCGTTCAGGTTGACCGCTCATTGGGACCAGGACCACTTTGTCGCCTTCGGAAGAAGCGCGAGTCTCAGGATTAACCAAATATGTCGGGAGACGAAGAAGCCGTGTGTCAGCTGGACGCTGGCGGAGCAGCAGCTGATGGCCAGCCCTTGAGGGATCGCACCGATCTCGTCAGCAGCCTTCACTCGTTTATCGTCAAGAACCCGCACATTTTCGGCGGGGCGGACATTTTCGCGATCGATTTCCTGAGCCCGCAGGAACGGGCCGGCACGCTTGCGGGTGTTCTGACTGGTCTCATCGACGCCGACCACCGCCCCACCGTGCGGGAGTTTGTGATCATTGTGCCGCCTGGATTGGACGTCCAGAAGGGAGAAGCAGAGGCTTGGAACGAGATGCTTGCCACTTTCCGCCTGCTTGCCGGGCGGGAGCTGACGTTGCAGGAGCAGTCTTGGTTCAGGGCGCGCTTCAGGATGATCGCGGCACCCGATCGGCGAAGCCGGTCGTTGCTCAACCTCATCGAGGCTCAAGCAGGAACGGACTGCTGTGATCGTTGCTGACGCGGCAGCGTACCGTGACGACAACGTTGAACCATACATCGCGCCGGGCGCCTCGACGCCACGGCTTCCCCAGGACGTCTGGGTACCGCAGCTACACGCCCTCGCAGTCGCGGCGGTTGAGGTGGCGCACGAACGCGTCCTCTATGTTGCGCTCGATGCGAACGAGCTTAGCCCGACCCGAGAGAGCCTCTCGGACTTGTTGCGCTCCATTGACGGCTGCGGTGTGATGGGGTCGAGCCGCGACGAGGATCCTGCCGCGATCCTGGCGGCGCACGTCGATTTGTGGGATGTGTGGATCCGAGAAGGTCGCCTCGGGCGGGTGCTTCGCGATGTTGAGCAGCTACCGCCGAGCCTCGCGGATCAGAAGGCTTTCCTTCGTATCCAGCTGATGCACAGAGCTGGGCATCGTCCGCAAGCGCTGCAAGCCATTCGCGAGGAGATGGCGTCGGGCCGCAAGCTGGACGCTCCGTCGCGCGTGAAGCTTGCCCGCATCGCTCAGGACGCGAACGCGTCGCGGCTGGCTAGTGAGGTGCTCGGCTCTGCGGTCGACGAACTTGTCAGTTTGGAGGACCTCGAGAGTGCCCTCGCTACGGCGCACGACACTGGCTCTGCGCAGTTGGAGCAAAGGGTTGCGGGGCGGTTAGCTACCTTGTTCCCGGACAGCCCCGGACTTCGATTACTTCGGCGACGTGCCCTGCTCGACGCTCGCGATTACGGCGGGCTGTCGGCGTTGTTGGCAGGCGAGCCCGATGGCCGCTCGAGCGGCGAGTTCTACGGGAGACTAGCTCAGTACCTGTCGGTCCCTGGGACGCCCGATTATTATGCGCTCATCGCTACGGCCGGAGGCGACGTCAGCGTCGCGGACGCTCTTCGCATGGCCTGCGTCAGTGATGCGCTCCAACGGCAGCTCGTACTTCACGCATTCGAGCTCGTGATGCCGATCCCGAAGACCCCCGCTCAGGTCGGTCGAGGTGAAAGGCTTCTTCTGCAAGTGCTTGAAAAGGTCTTCCTTCTAGTCGGCGAAGGTGACCGACTTTCCATAACGATCGATCGGTTGCAGGCGGCCGTGCTCGCACTTGTCGAGCACTTGTCCGCCGATCCGGCCAATCAGGCGCTCAGGGTCGGTCTTGTCAGCCTCCTACAGCCGTCTGTCAGCGGGACAACGGGTTTGGGTTTGATAACTTCGGTCGTGCTCAATCTCACTTCAAGGCCGGTGCAGATCGAGAAGCGCGACGCTCCAGCTGAGGCGGATCTCGATTGGCTCTGGCAGCGCAGGCCCTTTCTCGACGCAGTCTTCACTTGGTTAAGGGGCGAAGAGCCCGTGGTGATCGGACGGTCCGTTCTCCCTGAGGGGCTGCTCACCGAGCCGCCGGACGAGGTGGTGTCCGCAGTCACAGACTACCTCTCGGGCGGGCCACTCGCCTCCCACGAAGATGCTGCTGCGCTTCAGCTCTGGCTGGCGTTCGCGGCGTCGGTCACGCCGCACAGTTCCAACCCGGATTGGGACCTGCGGCTCATGCGGCTTGTCGCGGGGAGGCTGGCGAGCTCTGGTCACCCTCAGCTTGCGCGGGATCTGGCGGAACAGGCCCTCCTGAACAGCACCAGCACGCCGAGGCGTCGCCGGCTCGGCTGGTTCGCGATGGCCGACGTATACCATCGTTGCCACAATCACCTTGAGGGTCTGTTGGCCCTCGCCTGCGCGCTTGCAGCGGACGACCGAGGCGACGAAGAGCAGATCTGGCAGGAGATTACTGGCCTCGCGCGCTTTCTCCGGGATTTCGGGCTGCACGATGAGGCCCGGTCAGCAATTGGGAAGGCACGGCAGCTTCTCCACCGCATGGGGCTTTCAGAGCGCTACCGCCATCGGCTGGACACCATCGAAATACAAATACGCCAGATCGCCCTGACTGTCGCAGGTTCGAACAATGCCGAACTTGAGGCTCTACTTGCGGATGCCGTCAGGAACGGTGCGGAGGTGCTCGAGCAGCGCGACATGACAGCGCCGGCGGCGGCCATGCTCGGACAGCTTCTTCGCATTGCCCGGGACCGGGGGGCGAACATCCCGCCGGATGCCGAGGCTACTCTCGCGGAACTCCGCAAGCGGACAAGCGGAAGCATCGCCTCCTTCATCGAGACTGCCTTGGCAGACACGGTGTCCGCCAAACATCTTCTCATTCTCCTGAAGATGACCGGCACCGCGCGCTACTCGGACGATGTTGGCTACGACATGCACAATGCCGCAATCGCCGGCCGCCGGGCGCTCGCCAGCGATGAGTACATCCGGAATGCGGTCAACACTTCCTTTGCTCTAGAGCTGCTGGCAGACCGCGGCGTTGCGGTCCCGGGGTGGGATGAAGCGGCCGAGCCGCCTCCGGCTCCGAGTTGGATCGAGGAGCCAGGAGAGATCGCCTGCTCGATCTCGCAAGAGGGTCTGAGCATCGTCCAAGCCGGATTCGACGCCATTGGACGGCTCGTGCGCGTCAGCTCCGTGGGCGGACACCTCCAATACCCAGTGCGCGAGCCCGACGAAGTCATCAATGAGGATCGGTTCAGGGTTTGGGCAGCCGATCACCCGTATGCGTATGGCATCGACGAGAGCACGCCTAACCTGTTTTATACGACGACGGCCCACTTGAGGTTGTCAGGCCTACCGGACGGACCCGTGATTATCGCGGCAGACGCGAGTCTCCAGCCGTTTCCGCCAAACATCTTCTATGTGGATGGGGAATTTGCAGGACGGGCGCGCCCTATGGCGGCCGTGCCCTCGCTCGCCTGGCTCCGTGCCGCACGTCGGAAAGGACCGATCGGCGATGGCCGGCTCTGCGCCTGGATCTCGACAGCAGCGGGCGGGTCAGAAAGTCAAACCCTGCTGATGATCGCGCAACGGCTCGAGCCGACGTTCGACCAATACAGCTTTTTGGTTGATACCGGCCCGACGCTCCCGGGAGCATTCGCTGGGGCGACGATGGCGGTAGTCACGGCACACGGGGCCATTCATCCCGAAGGACGCTACTTCCAGGTCGTCTCTGACGAGGGGACGTTGAAAGTGACGGCAAGTGCTCTGGCCGCAGCGCTGCGCAATGTTAGTACGGTGATTCTGTTCGTTTGCAGCGGCGGTCGGGCTGACAAGCATCCGGCGGCTAACACAACTCTCGGATTGGCCAAGCAAATCTTGGATCGAGGATGCCAAGCCGTGATCGCCTCGCCGTGGCCTCTTGACGTTCGGGTACCCTCCCACTGGCTGCCCGCATTCCTGGAAAACTGGTGGCAGGGCCACCCCCTCATTGAGGCAAATTTCGCCGCGAACAAGCTAGTCGATCGGACTTTCGCCCAAGACCCGGCGAGGGGACTAGCGATGACCGTGTTCGGAAATCCCACGCTTCGACGATAGCTTCTACGCGAGGCACCTCCACGTCGGGTCAGGTCCAATGGCCGCCAACGCGAGCAGTCCCGGCGGTATGCCAAACATCGAATTGGGTCGCTATCTCCCGTCGGCGATCTACAAGCAAGAGCGTCTGCTTGTCGCGGTTGGGCACTCCAAACCAGCCATTCCGGTTTCGGCCACGTCCGGACACCAGCTCGCGCGCCTCAGATGTCAGCTTTGGGTCGACTCCGGCGGTTCGGGTGGGCTGCTCGGCTACGGCCGCCGGGGTGGAGAGCCGACGGACCGCTTCCGGAGTGCCCCATGGCCAGAGCAGACATGGCGCCGATGTGTAGGTGTGGACGGCGACGGCTATGATGAATAAATACAGGAGCCTTTACGCCCCCAGCGTTCCGCACTCATCCGGTCGGTTCTCGTATTGTGTCGCACCGCGGGCGGCGTGGCTCGACCAGGCATCGGAGGTCAGCGGCAAATAACCGTAAGCACGCTGAACCGCTGATGGTCAGGAGTAGAAGGCCCATTTCTGCGAAAACGTACGCATAGCCGGTATCGAAATCTCATGGGAGCTGGCGCCGTGCGGCGACAGGCGAACTTCGCGGATGCTGCAGCCCAGCCGGCTTCGGCCTCAGCCAGCTACTACAGCTTGTAGCCGATCTTTCGCAGCAGGTCTTTCCGCCACGCAATGTCGGCGTCGGTTTCGACACCCAGCGGCGAGGCGCCATCCACCACGCCGAGGACGCCGCGGCCCAACTCGGTTTGCGCGACGATCACCTGTGTCGGATTGGCGGTCGCGCAATAGATGCGGCAAACCTCCGGCACCGCGCGCACCGCAGCCAGCACGTTGACGGGAAAGAACCCGTCGCCCAGGAAGATCAGGAAAGTGTGGCCGGCGCCGATGGCCAATGCGTTGTCGCGTGCGAGGGCGAGGGCGGATTCGTCATTACCCGACCAGCGCACCAGCCGCTTACCGGAGGCCTCGCAGAAGGCCAGCCCGAAGCGGATGCTGGGAACCGCGCCGACCAGCGCCTCGTGGAGATCTTCCACCGTCTTGATGAAATGCGATTGCCCAAAGATGAAGTTGACAGCATCGGGCTTGACGATGGGCACCACCGTGAGTTCCATGACTGAGCTCCTGTAGGGTGAGCTACGCAATCCATGCTAGGCTGCCGGAGCGTGATTGCAAGCCGCCGCAGGCCACCGATTTCCTCTCCGCCGATTAGGTTATCCGAACGTGCTGGCGGTGGAGGCCGCCGAGCCAGACGACCGAAGCGATGCGCCCGTTGAACTCGTCAAGACAGGTGAGTGCCAGCCGCCTTGCAAACTCCTCGGGTAACCGCTCAACAGGTGCATTTCCTGCCATGCGATCGCCACCTTAGTCTGGAGGAAAGACAATGTTGCAAGTCTCGTATGACAAGCAGAGCACCGCACTTCTGGTTATCGATCCGTACAACGATTTCATCTCCGAGGGGGGGAAGGTGTGGGACCGCCTCAAAGCTGTTGCAGAAGCAAACGCTTGTGTTCCCCATATGCTGCAAGTTCTCAATACGGCGCGGAGGGCGGGTCTGCGCATCTTCTATGCGCCGCATCGCCGATACCGTCCGGGAGACTACGAGACCTGGAAGTACATCGCCCCTATCCAGAAGGCGGCCTGGTCGCGAAAGACCTTCGAATACGGAACCTGGGGCGGCGAGTTCCGGAGCGAATTTGCGCCGCAACCAGGCGACATCGTGGCCCTCGAGCACTGGTGTTCCAGTGGCTTTGCCAACACCGATCTTGATTTGCAGCTGAAGAAGCACAGCATCCATCAGCTCATCGTCATCGGGCTCATAGCGCACACCTGTGTTGAGGCGACGGTACGCTTCGCCGCTGAGCTAGGCTACGAGGTCACGGTAGTGAAAGACGCCACTGCGAGTTACTCTGATAGGGAGATGCAGGCAGCCCTCGACGTCAATATCCCGAACTACGCCAGTGCAATAGTTACCACAAGCGAAGTCGTGGAATCGATCTCCTCTCTCTAGCCACGAGCATGCTCGGTTAACCTCGGAGCCGCTTCGAATGATGGTAGGCCGACATAACGGCTGATGGGAAGAAGAACCGTACAGTCTTCGGTGTATAGCTTTTCGATGGCGCCGCGGCTTGGCATATCGATAGCCTGGGAACTTGTAGAACAACCGGCGCCAGATAGTCCCGGGCGTCACCTATGGCGCCTGCACGGCTTGCTGAAGCGGCACGAATGACGCGCGTCCTGGCCCCCAGGTGTAGCCGGGTGGCGGATTGGCCGCCGGCATCGGCGTCGCCGCCTCCCTTTGCTGTCCCTTCCCACGCGGTGTCATCTTTGGTCTCGCTGCCGCCGGGCACTCATCGACCGCGAGCGCCTGCTGAATGGGCTTGCTTTGGGTATACGTCGCTAGTTCCTCGATGGTCGACAGCTGCATGACCTGGTCGAACATGCCGGAACTGATGCTGCAGAACCGGTCGCCGGACTTCAACGCGAGTGCCGACTGCAGGTTCGCCAGCTCAGTAATGTATTTGTCGTGCTCCGTCTGGCCTCGCTTGCCATACGCGCGAGCAAAGAAGGCTCTGAGATTCTTCTCTTTCGTCACGAGCGCCGGGCGCAAATGTCGAATGAGCGCGTTGTATTTGTCCCTGGTGCCGCAGGTCATGGTGATCAGCTGAAGCTGGCTTACCAGCGCGCTGACGTCGACGGCCCCCTTCTCCGCCGGACGCGCGCAGATGGGGGCACGCATCGTGGGCGGCATCGGCGCCGGCGGCACGAACTGCTCGGCCACGTTCTGCGGACTCGAGCAGCTCAATGTGCTGGCCGCGACGACCAGGGGGGCAAGACGACGCATCGGGGACCTCCCAACCCAAAGCCAAGAGCCAACTCGGCAAGAAAGGCAAGCCGTACCCTCGGCCGGTGAAGTCCTGCAGGTCGAGGGCGAAGACGGCATCAACCTGCTGCGCATCGAGTTCGTTGCACCAGGTGTCGCAGCGGATCAGAGCCAGATCATCAACGGATAGGCGACAGAAGCCGATACCTTCGCGGCGCCTGTCGGATCAGTACGCGACGGCGAGTAAGTCCCGAGTTCGGGCGACAGCCCGTACGTCCGGCGTGCCGGTCCGGATGAAACCGATCTTGGCCAGGGTGTTGTAGCGGTCGGCGAGGACATAGAGGGTGCCGACATCAGGCGCGAGGCGCTGGGGTGGAAAGGACCCGCTCCAGCTCCTCGGCCGATAAAAGAATGGCGTTGCTCATCGTGGCCCGTTCGGGCTACCGCTCGGGTGGTAAGCCGACGTAGAGGTCTGGCCACACTGAGGTTCGCTGTGCGCCCATTTCGGACGTTCAGCGATGACTTTGAAGATGTCGGCTGACCCTAAGCAGAAGTGCCCGATGAGCGACGCTGATGCGAGATATCGGCATAACTCAGGCTCTAACTTTGACGCGCACGTAATGATACGAGGCACCGAGGCAAAGATTACCGAGAGCGATGAAGCAGCGTCGGACCCGATGCCAAACAACGCGTCTGGGATGGGCGCGGCACGTATCCCACGTCCAGTTGCCGTCGTTGCAGCGTAGGGGATGATCGGCAGCCCAGGCCGGGGCCGACACATTCGCGCCAAACGGCTGGGTTGCGACTGCGACGGCGGGTAGTCGACTCGTCGTGGTCGGTTGTTCTTCAAACGATGGTGCGCTTGCCGATGATGCGGGGTCGGCCTGGGCGCTGGCGGTCGCGATCTTGGGAACAAGAATTGGAGTCGGAATCATCGCTGAGGCAGGTGCATCGCTGACTGAATGCGAACCGCTAGTTTCCTGCGCCAGCCCATGACCCGGGGTCGTTTGGATGACCTTCGGTGCGTCGGGTCCAGACGCGGTTCGCTCGTTCATGTGCGCATGGCCCCAGGTCAGCAGCATCGCCACTGCAACGAGATACATCGCGGCGAACGCTGTCGCCGCCACCCGGTTACGCCACAGATAGGGGGGCACCTCGCTGAGCCAGTCCAATGCGGTCTCGGTGGATGTGCCCCCTTTGAGAGTGGTCTCGGTGATGCTGCATTGTGTGGGATTCGCTTCGATGTGGCCGGGCTCGACCGTGCTGGCGTCCGTGCTACCACCCTTCACCTCGACGGCCTGTTCCACGTGAGCGTCGGTCACTCGTTCGGCTTGTTCCTCGCCGGCGACGAACAATGCGAGCCCGAGCAAGATCAGGAGCAGGCGTGGCACTCCGCGGCCACAGGCGATGAGCTGCGTCCACGCTGCCTCGGTGAGGCAGTTGTTCGGAAGTCCTAGTTGTGCCAGGCGCTCCACCAGGAATGCGCGCGCCTCATGCGGTGAGAGCGGCGACAGCCGGACGACGGTGACATCGGGGTAGTGTGCGAAGCGTTCTTCGCTGGCGGGCAGTGCCGCAAGGATGATGGCAACGTCACCGCGGCTGCGGAGTTCGTCGAGCCGCGTCGCGCTCATTCGATCTGCTTCATCCACCAACACAATTTCGGCCGGCCCGACATCAAATGGGCTGTCGCCGAAGTCCAGCAGACAGGCACTCCGGCCTCGTTTCCCGGCGCCCCTGGTGCGCATTGCACCGGAGTTTTCGGCTGCTCGCCTTCCCAGACCGAAACGGTCCAGTGGCTTGCCCGGGTGGCGTGGGACCCGAACGTGTCGCTCACAAGTTGCGGGAGCAGCCGCCGACTTGCCCCGGACCGTTATGGGGCGGGAGCGCACGGTGTTCCCTATTAAGGCGCTTGCGCGGGACCGTCGGACATAATCTTGGGAATGGATCGTCTCACGGCACAAGCGTCGGACTATGCAGAGGTCCGATAGGTCAGATCTGCGCCGCTTCCAACTGCATCAGACGCAAACCGGCGTACGCCCGCCGAGCATCAATGCCGCAGTAGCAGCCCTGCGCTTCCATCAGACCGCTCGATCGGCTCGCACCACTGCGTCCCAAGAGGGATCAGCCGCCGGCGTAACGCGCGACGCTCGTGACCCGCCCTGCTCTCGTGGTCGCGGATATCTTCCGCGACCACGGAGCCGCCTGGCGTCGTGCCAACGCCGGCCATATGAGTCTCGGCCAGCTGAAGGCGATGAGCGCAATCGAGAGCTGCCGCACGGCGGCTCTCGGCGGGCATGTCGCACGCTGTGAGGACTGTGCATACACCACAGTCGCCTACAACAGCTGCCGTAATCGGCACTGTCCAAAATGCCAGGCAGCGGCGGCCAAGGAGTGGCTGCAAGCGCGCGAGGCGGAGCTGCTGCCGGTGCCTTACTTCCACCTGGTCTTCACGCTGCCAAGCCCGATCGCCGATATCGCCTATCACAACAAGGCAGTGGTCTATGACCTGCTGTTCAAAGCCGCGGCCGAGACCATGCTCACGATCGCCGGCGATCCCAAGCATCTGGGCGCCAACATTGGCGTCACCGCGGTACTGCACACCTGGGGCTCGGCGATGACACACCACCCGCACGTGCACATGATCGTGCCTGGCGGCGGCATCTCGTGCGATGGCCGGCGATGGATCCTTGACCTTGAAGGTCACGCTCTTCTGGTCGGCGGCGATCAGTCGGCTGTTACGCACGATATTATAGCAACCTCCATCTCGATCGTCAGTCCCACCCGATACCTCTCGCCGGCCGCCCAATCGATGCGCCTTTAGCTGACGAACCGTACGGTCGCGAACGTCTGCTTAACTGATCCAATTTCCCAAAGCGGACGGTCCGGTTTCGGCCATGAACGAACCCGCTTGCGCGGGAGAGTGCTGCGTGTAGCGCCGGGCCGGTATGACGACCGGAAAGGGAGTGTGACGGCAGCGGCGTGAACCGACGATCGGGGTGTCGTCAACCTCAAGATGAGGAGCACCCCGATGAGCAAGAAGTCCATCAGCCCGCTACGTCAGCGCATGATCGAGGACATGACGGTGCGCAACTTCATCGAGAAGACGCGCAACGACTATATCCGTCAGGTCTGGTCCTTCACGGCCTTCCTTCATCGCTCGCCGGACACCGCAACGCCCGAGGCGTCCGGAACCCTTGCATGAGGCGATGAATGTCAAGCGCAATTATGCCACGCGATGGTGCTCCTTTTGTGCGGGACGATCAGAGGGAGCTCGCCATGTGGCGCGGGCATCGCGCCAACAACCTTGCATTCGGTGGATCCATGCGGACCCGGACCATGATGCAACCATGCGCATCGGCGGCGAAGCTCCGGGGCAGCAGTCCCATTCTTCACAACGGCAATCGAAAGCCAAGGGTTCCGTCGGGTCGCTGCCACCTCGGATCGTCATCGGCGGCTCGTGCGAGGAGACGAGCGCCGAAACTGTTTGCGATTGCTCCTTCGTTGAGCTCGTGAGTTATGATGTCGGGCGCAGGACCACGCCCTGCGGTACATCGCCCATCATGACGAACCACCACAGCGCGATGAGCAGCTTGCGGGCGAGTGCCACAATCATGGTCTTGCGCTTCTTGCTGGCGGCCACGCTCGCCTGATACCACTGCGCCAAGGCACTTTCCTTCTGGTGGACCAGAAAGCGCCAGGCGAACTGGATCATGCCGCGACGCACTCGTGCGTTGCCCGCCTTGGCGAGCCCTTTCTCTCGTCGGCGCTGGCCGCTCTCGTCGGGTGAGCCCGTGAGCCCGGCGTATCGAGCAACCGCCCGCTGATCGCGTAAGTCGCGCGAAAGTACTTCACTGGTGAGCATGTTCGCTGTCTCAATGCCAAGGCCATTGACTCGGCTTAGTTGCAGAACTTTGGCATTTGCCCCCTGCTGCGGCGCCTGTTTCAGCTGCTTCAGACGTGCGGTCTCGATCTGCTGGATCTGCTCGTCAATGAAGCGCAAATGCGCGATCTCGCGTTCGAGCTCAGCCAGTGTGTTGGGCGGAATAGGGCATCCCTCCGGTGTTCGCAGGGCGGCAAGCTGCTCCGGTGCCTTGCGCAATCTTGGATTGAAGCCGCGGATGCCGAGGCGCACCAACGCTGCCTTCATGCGGTTGACGATGCCCGTGCGCTTGCCGACCAGTTGCTCGCGCTCGCGGGTCGGGCGTTTCGCATCCTCCTCTTCCAGAGTAGGGATCGCAGCCATGGTGCAGTGCTTTTTCTCACCGCGCAGCCAACCAAGGAGGGAACGTTTGAGAAGCACGATATCTAACCGATCGGTCTTCGCCCGCCGCTGCTCGCGCGACACCGCGACGCTGGTCGGGTGAATGACATACGCTTCGATCCCTCGGGCGCGCAGCCAGCGCGCCAGCCAGAACCCGTCACGACCAGCTTCAAAGGCAACGACCATGCGCGTGATCTTGTGGCCGGCTTTGAGGGCTTCATCACGCCAGCGATGCAGCAGCTTAAGTAGGCCTTCCTCGTCAGGTACGAGTTTCTTCAGCGGATCTCGCTCGATACCAGGAACTATTCCACCCACCAACCAAGTTGCCAAACTGAGTTCAACAGCTGCTATCAGCGTTCTATGCTGCTCGAGGGCGACGAGGGACCGGCTGAGGTCATCTTTCGGCTGAGGCATTGGGGCCACTCCATCATCAGGTTGCAGCGACGATGGTGTCATCTCCTCGCCGCCCGCCCCATAGCATCTTCACCAACATCGGACTTCTTGCCGACAGTTCGGAATGTCCGCTTGGGCTCGATTCTGTTGAAAAAGTCGGGTGACCATGATCGAACCAAAGTTTGAGTGACATCGCCGCCCGGGACAACAAAGGGTCACCGCGGGCGCCCGCTCAATCCGGATGTTGCTGGACGCCACTCTACGCGGGACTTTTTCAACAGAATCGGTCGAGAGCGGTCAATCGCAGAAAAGCCGGAGGCCGCGAGTTGCGCCGGCCAGCTTGACACCCTGGGCGCTGGCGGGTCGGACCCCTGTCGCTGGCCGCTTGCGTACCGCATGATCGCCGCTGCCGTCATAGTGGGGAGTGTGCCATGACCTCCGCCGCCTTCCGTCCCGTCCACACGCTGGCCACGGAGATTGGCGCGCGCCGCCTGTCGCCGGTCGATCTGGTGGACGAGTGCATCGCGCGCATCGAGCGCCTGGAACCCAGGCTGCAGGCTTTCGTCTCGGTCAACGCCGCCAACGCTCAACTCGCCGCCGAATCGGCGGACAAGGCGATCCGGGCCGGCCACGCCGTCGGACCGCTGCATGGCATTCCGATAGCGATCAAAGACCTCGTGGAAATCGAGGGCGAGGTTGCGATGGGCGGTACCGCGGCCTGGCGCAACCGAATCGCGCCACACACTGCGACGCTTATGTGCAGGCTCATGGCGGCCGGCATGATCAACCTCGGCAAGACCCACACGGTAGAGTTCGCCTATGGCGGCTGGGGCACTAACCAGCATCTGGGGACACCGTGGAACCCCTGGGATGATAGCACGCACCGCACGCCGGGCGGCTCGTCCTCCGGCTCCGGCGTCGCCGTCGCGGCGCGGATGGCACCCTGCGCGATCGGGACCGACACGGGCGGTTCGGTCCGCATTCCGGCAGCATGGAACGGCGTCACCGGGCTGAAGACCACCATCGGCCGGATCAGCACGTTCGGCATCCTGCCGCTCAGCCCAACGCTGGACACGCCTGGCCCGATTACGCGCGACATCGAGGATGCGGCGCTGCTGCTATCGGTGCTGCAGGGTGAAGATCGGCGCGACCGGCGTACTCTGGGCGTGCACGACGTGGAGCCGATGGCGGACCTGCGTCGCGGCGTGACGGGACTGCGTCTTGCACGGCTGCCAAACGACGAACGTGACGGTATCGATGTGGAGGTCCTGGCGGCGTACGACCGGTCGGTCGATGCACTCGCCAGCTTGGGTGCGGAGATCGTCGATGTCGCACTGCCCGCGCGGTTTGCCGATCTCGGCGCGATCAACGCGCGCATCATGTCCGCCGAAGCGTACGCGGCGCTCGCGGAACTGGTCGACGACAATGTTCAACCGCTGGACCAGGACGTGCGACCGCGCGTGCGCGCAGGGGCGACGGTCTCGTCGAGGGACTATCTCGTTGCACTGGCCGAGCGGGAGAGGATGAAGGCATCGTTCGACGCTGCCATCGAAAGCGTTGACGCACTGCTAACTCCGACCGCTGTGACACCCGCCCTGCCGGTGGCGTCGATCGACCAGAACACGACGCCGGCGATGCTCACGCGTTGGGTCAACTTTCTTGACCTGTGTGCGGTGGCGGTGCCGAACGGCTTCACCGCCGGCGGCTTGCCCACATCGCTGCAAATCGTCTGCCGAGGCTATACTGAGCCTCTGGCCCTAAGCATCGGCTATGCCTACCAGGCCGCGCACGACTGGCACCTGCGGGTTCCTCCAATGGCGGCATAGGCAAGGGCCGCGCTGACCCATTGTGTGATGGGACCGACAACCGCGACTCTCGGTTCCACGCATGGCCAAGGCCCGACCATGAGGATGCGCCTGGGTCATGACAGCTGGACCGATTGATACGGGCGTTGCCATTACCGAGCCGGCACTTTGAACTCGTCGGTGTCGACATAGGTCGGATGTCAATTGACCCGGCGGTGTCAGAGCCTGAAGATCGCCCGCGCGTTGCCCTCGCGGATGGCGTGGCAGACTTCTGCTGGCAGGGCTGCGGTGTTCGTCATAGAGCCCTTCATGTCATGCACTTGGTGCGGATAATCGGTGCCGAACAGCACGCGGTCGGGGCCAACGATCGAGACCAGGAACTGCAAGGCCGCAGGATGGTAGGTAATGCAGTCGTACCAGATGCGCTTGAGGTATTCCGACGGCCGCGCCTTGACCCGGCGCCGTGACGGGATTTCCACTTCGTCGCCCTTGTCGAACCGGCCGACCAGGTAGGGCAGTGCGCCGCCACCGTGCGAGGCGATCAGCTTCAGGTTTGGATAGAGGTCCAGGAAGCCGTCGAAGATGATGCGGGTGAAGGCGAGTGTGGTATCGGCGATGAAGCCAACCGACCAACTGAGGTCGTATTTCTTCATGTCCATCTGATCGATGCCAGGCAGGTCGGTCGGGTGCACAAGCACCGGCAGTGCGCGTCGATCGATCTCTTCCCACACCGGCGCGAATAACGGATCGGTCAGGCTGTGGCCGGCGATGTTGGCCAGCACCATCACCCCGACCGCGCCGGCGTCGCAGCTACGCCGCAGTTCGTCCACCGCACGCACCGGGTACTCCCAGGGCAGCGAGGTGAACCAGCGGATGCGGTCGGGCCACGTCCTCTGTGCCGCGGCCATGCTGTCGTTGGACTCGCGTGCTGCCTCACAACTGACGTCCTCTTTGCCCCAGTAAACGTTGGGGCATGTCAGCGAGACGATCGCCATGTCGATGTGTGCAGCGTCCATGTCGCGCAGACGCAGCTCGTAGTCAAAATGGCCGCGCTGCGGGATCGCAACAGGCGTGTCGTGGCGGAAGATCTCCACCTGCCCGTCCGGCCGCGTCTGCAGGTTGTAGATGCCGCCTTTCGCCTTCAGCAGCTCCATGAACTTAGCTGTAAACATGTGCGTGTGGACGTCGATGACAGGCATCGTGCATTTTCCTTCGACATTACCCGCTTCAGCGTCGGGCTCGACTTGATCGATCACTCATCGGGCCGGTGTCAATCGGCCAATTCGAAAGCCCTCAACCACGCGGGCTGGAGGTGCTCGATCCCACCAACACGGCGGCTGACATATGGCGATGCGTTCGCGCGAAGTCCGATCAGGTCGGAATGCGGTCCAGGTACTGCTGAACAAAGTCGCATCCGACCTCTGCCACATACGCGCGAATCAGTCGTTGCGTGACCGGTCCGGCGCCAGCCCAGGGATGCGCGCCGATCGGCGCACCATTGAAGCAACGCACCGGCAGGATGCACAAACTGGTGGCAGTCAGGAACATTTCGTCCGCATTGGCGGCGTCGAACAGATCGATGTCTGCTTCTGTGCACGGAATGCCCAGCTTCGCCGCGAGATCCATCGTCATCTGCCGGCTGACCCCGGGCAGCACATAACGCTCCTTGGGCGTGCGCAGCGCTCCATCCTGTACAATGAAAATATTGCTGCCAGATCCTTCCGCCAGGTTGCCGTTCTCGTCGAGCAATAGCGGCCACGCATCGGGGCGGGCCGCCTTGATCGGCTGCCCAGCCACAATCATATTGAGATAATTGTTCATTTTGGCCCGAGGACTCAGCATGCTGGGCGCGGTGCGACGCATCGTAGTGGTCATCACCTCGGCACCGTCGCGATACTGGGTGGCACGGCTGGCAAGCGGCAGCGGGGTGACGTCCACGACCACGTTCGGGCCGGTGTGCTCCCAGCCTTCGTCGCCGACTGCATCTACACCGCGACTGACCCGCTGGCCCACCCACCAGTCGCCGTGCGGCTCCCGGAGATGCTCATTACGGGCAACGACCTCCTCGCTGACCGCGATCATCTCCTGAGGCGAGAGTCCGGGGTCGATCCGTACATAACGCAAGGAGCGATAGAACCGATCAATATGCTCCTTCAGCCGGAAGATCGCCCCATTGAACGTGCGCGTCATGTCAAAGGCACCATCGCCGGACTTCCAGCTACGGTCCCGGTAGGGGATCATGATCTGCCCCTCCGGCATGATCGTTCCGTTGAACCAGGCCACGCGCGTGTTCGTCAGCATCCCAACCTCTCGTTCGGACTGCTGTCCAGTTGGTGACATCTCGGCAGGTCAAGTTCGCTCATGTCACGATGGACCGAGCGCGGTCAAGCTGCGGCGCACAGCTTGACGCAGGCTGTCATCGCTCAGTTCGATCCGGCGAACCGCCCCCGCGTCCATCACCCGGATTGACATGCCTCGGGCGAGCGTTCGACGTTCGTCCATCAATCAGGGAAGGAAGACCACCATGATCGGCTACTGCATGCTCGGCACGAACGATGTGGCGCGTGCCAAGGCGTTCTACGACCCGATCCTCACCCTGCTCGGAGCGTCCGTGTTTGAGGCCTACAGCTCGGACAAGCGCGCATTTTATACCGTCGGTGCCGGCAAGCCCATGATCGCCATCGGCATGCCGTACGACGGCAAGCCCGCCACTGTCGGCAACGGCACCATGGTGGCACTCCCGGCGGCAAGCCGGGCGATCGTGGACGCAGTGCATGCGAAGGCGCTGGCACTGGGCGGCAAAGACGAAGGCGCACCTGGTGTGCGCGGCCCCAATCCGGACGGATTTTATGGCGCCTACTTCCGTGACCCGGATGGTAACAAGCTCTGCATCTTCCGCATCGGTCCGGCCTGATACGCCGCACCGACGTCCGCCATGAAGATCGAAGCCGTCGATCTCTTTTACCTGGCCATGCCCGAGATCACGACGGAAGCCGACGGCAGTCAGGACGCGTTGCTGGTCCGCGTCGCTGCCGGCGGCCACATCGGCTGGGGCGAATGCGAGGCCGCCCCGCTGCCCTCCATCGCCGCCTTTGTTTGCCCGATGTCGCACGGCGTCTGCCGCCCGGTCGGCGCCTCCGTGCTCGGTGAAACCATCGAAGGCCCCGACTACGACAGCATGGATCTGCTGCAGGCCGCCCACACTTGGTCTGGCGTCGAAATGGCGCTCTGGGACCTCCTGGGCCACGCTCATAACGAACCGGTCTGGCGGTTACTCGGCTACCGCGCCTCGCATCCGAAACGCCCCTATGCCTCCTTGCTGTTCGGCGACACGCCGCAGGCGACGCTGCAGCAGGGCCTTGCCGCACGCACCGCGGGATATTCCGCCGCCAAGTTCGGATGGGGCCCGATCGGCCGAGGCAGCGTCCGTGACGACGCCGATCAATTGGCCGCCGCCCGCGAGGGGCTCGGTCCCGATGGCATCCTTCTCGTCGATGTGGGTCAGATTTGGGGCGAAGACGTCGAGGCCGCCGCCGCGCGCATCCCTGCACTCGAAGCCCGCCACGCCACCTGGCTGGAGGAGCCGTTCCATACCAGCGCGCTGGAGGCCTACGGCGCCCTGTCGCGTCGCAGCCCTAGGGTCAAGTTCGCTGGCGGCGAAGGCGTGCATAATTTCGCCATGGCGCAACACCTGATCGACTACGGCGGCGTCGGCTTTATCCAGATCGACACCGGCCGCATCGGCGGTATCGGCCCGGCCAAACGTGTCGCTGACTACGCCGTCGCCAAGGGCGTGACCTTCGTCAATCACACCTTCACCTCGCACCTCGCTCTCAGCGCATCGCTGCAACCCTTCGCCGGCTTGTTGGAGCACCGGACTTGTGAGTTTCCGTTCCAGCCGAAATCACTCCCGGGGGATTTCGTAGCCACCCCTCTGCAACGCAATGGCAACGGTGAGATCGCCGCGCCCGATGCTCCGGGCCTCGGTATCAGGATCAACCCCGCTGGCATGCGCAATTATCTTATCGATGTCGAGATCAAGGTCGCCGGCACGACGTTGTACGAAACACCGAGGCTGGGCTGAAATCAGTCGCGTGACGGTCCAGCTGGAGGCGGTGCTGTCGGGCTGAGCCTCAGCACCCGCAGCGCATTTTCGGCCGCGACGGCTGCACGCGCCGTATCAGGAATCGATGCTATCGCTAGCGCGTCCGACGCGGTCGTACTGTCGAGCGTCCGGGCGCGGTATATTGCCCGGAGCATAAGCGCCTCTGCTACACGGGCCGGGACGGCGCGCCATGATGCTGTGCCCCAGCCTGGCCGAGGGGGACGCGCAGCTGCGAGAGTAAGGCATGCCGCTGCGCGGGAGCGTCGCGAGGCCGACCTCAAGGCGATGATCCTCGGCGCTGCGGCGTGTGCATCACCGCCTTGAACGTAGTGCCACCGCCCGCGGGTTGCAGGCCGCGGCGTAATGGTGACGGCGTGGAAGGTCGCATTGGCAGCCTGGCGAACCAGGCGTCAGGCCTTCAGTGCTTCCTGCAGCTTGGCTTCCTGTTCGGTCGTCAAGTTCGTCCGCAGGACCTTGCCACCGAAGCCCGCCATGACGGGCAGCACCTTATCGGCTGTGACCTTGCGCACCAGCACGCACAGCGCCGCCTGGCCGGGCGTCAGTGCCGCCGCGGCATCCTTCATGAAGTTGTCATCGATGCCGATATCGGTGAACCGGCCACTAAGGGCGCCAGCTCCTGCGCCAATTGCTGCACCGAGCAGCGGATTGAGGAACAGGAGGCCGATTAAGGCACCCCACATACCGCCGGAGGCAGCACCAGCAGCCGTCATGCTGACCAATTGATTCAGCTTCACATGCCCGTCGGGCTGGCGCACCGCCACGACAGCATCGCCAAGTTCTATGAGATACTCCTTTTGCAACTCAAGGAGCTTCTTCCGTGCGGCTTCTGCGGTCGCTTCGGTGTCGTAGGCGATGATGATGAGGTCGGCCATGAGGACTTCCTGCCCAGAGATTTGCAGTGCAGTCATAGCGCACGGAGGCCCCGACGTAACCCCGGCATGATTCCCCGAACTGGTCTGTACTGGCACCGGCCAGCGACCCGGACAGCCCATTGGAGCGGGCTCTTGCTCGGTTCGGTGCGGCAATCGGCGTAAAGAATGGCACTGAAGAAGAGCGCGGACTGGCCGAAGCCACCTGAGCCATAATTCCCGATTGTAACCCGGCTCAACCCTTGGGCAGGCATTGGAGCAGAGGCGAGTGGTGTAGCGGGCGATGAGGAAGCCGTGGCAGATCCGGCATCGTTGTGCAACGGCATCATTCATTGACAACTTCACAGCCATTTCATTAAACTCAACTGTCGCTATTCCTCCAACTTGTCTCGGATGGCCCACGAATACTGTCGCAGTCGCGTCTTGCCGGTTCCGGGTAACAACGCGTGCCACGATCTCACGTGACAGTGTATGAACGGCCCAGGTCATCGGCGGCAGGCCAAGGAAATCGACTTCATGCCGTCGCCATTACCCGACAGCCAAGTACGAAGGGCCGGTTTGGGGTCGACCGCGGTCGAAGGCCGATGCGTGCTTTGGTGAAAGCCGACCCAATACCAATCGACGTCCGTCGCCCGTCCGCGTACGGCCGGGCTGGAACCGGCGCCGACTACGGTCGGTGGGGTCCTGCGAGGAGGGCTCTAAGGTTTACAGGGTATTGCCAACCAACGCGGTTTCCCCGACAGGTCGCGTCGGGCACGAAAACCGCATCTCTGCCTAGACGGAAGGGGCGAGGCGGCCCTCGACGGCCGGATCAGTTGGAGCCGGCTGAGCTTGGATCTCGATGAACACGCGAGTCACGCGCGGGAAATCGGTGCGAATGCGGCGTTCCAGCGCCGACACCCAGGCCTCGATCTGACCGGCGGTCATCGCGTCGTCCATGTCGGCGCTGACGGCCAGCAGCACGTCGTGCGGCCCCACGTGCTGGGTTAGCACCTCATGCACCGCTTGCACGCCCGCGTTTTCCGCGACGGCGGCGCGAACCGCGGCAACCAGGGCGGGGTCGGCCGCCTCCCCGATCAGCAGACCGTGCGTCTCGATCAACAGCAGGACTGCGACCGCCACCAGCAGCAGGCCGATCCCGACGGAAGCGAGCCCGTCAAGGGCCGGCATCTCGAAGACACGCGCGAGGACCACGCCGGACATCGCAATGCAGAGGCCGGCGAGCGCCGCGGCATCCTCCAGCAGCACCGTGAAGAGCGCCGCATCCTTGCTCTGCCGGATCGAACGCAGGATGGGCGACCCGCCCACCTCGGCTCGGAAGGCCCGCAAGGCGACGAGCCCGGAGTAGACTTCTGTCACGATGGCGAACGACAGGACGGCGATATTGAGCCAAAACCCCGGAATGACGTATCCCGCAATCGTCGCAGACCCCTCCGCCTCGGGGTGGTTGATCTTGTGCCAGCCTTCGTAGATCGCGAAGACGCCGCCGCCGAGGAAGATGAACAGCGCGACGACGAACGCGAAGAAGTACACCTCGCGTCCATAGCCGAACGGATGCCTCTCGTCGGCCGCTCGCGCCGCCCGCCGGATGCCGACCAGGAGGAGGATCTGGTTGACCGTATCAACCAGAGAATGAACACCCTCGGCGAACCACAGCCGGCCTGGCGGGTCATTGGCGAGAGCGGGATGCTGAGCCGGTTCGAGGCCCTGCATTCGGGGGAGACGCCGCTCGTCGGGCGCGACGAGGAAGTCGAGCTGCTGATCCGCCGTTGGCAGCAGGCGAAGAGCGGCCAAGGGTTTCTCGCCGCTCGATCTAAGCCCACAGCTCAAAAAGGAACGCACCTTTGCAGCGCTGCTGCGTCAGCTCGAAGGCTTGGCCCGACAACAACCGGTATTAATGATCTTTGAGGATCTGCACTGGATCGATCCGACCTCGCGGGAACTCCTCGACCTCGTTCTTGCGCGGATCGGTGCGGCGAGCAGAAATAGCGCAGTCGGGTATGGGGCTCGGCTTCAATATGCCATCAGGACAGCGCGTTCTACCCCTTGATCGCACAGCTGGAGCGAGCTGCCGGTTTCGTGCGCGAAGACGAACCCGAGACAAAACTCGACTGCTTGGCGACGCTGCTCGCGCCGGCGGCCGAGGCCGGCGACATCTCCCTGCTGGTGGAGCTGTTGTCGTTGTCCGGCGCCGATCGGTTTGGCAAAGCCGGCGAGCGCCTGCGGGCCGAGATCGGCGAGCTCGAACAGCCTGCCGACCTGCCGGCGCGTCGCTTCGCCGATGACCAGCGTGTTCGGCGCGGCTAGAGCTTGCAGCCGGGCCGCAAGGTTCGGTGTCTCGCCGACGACCATCTGCCGGTCCTGCTGGTCGCCACCTTCCGTCCCGAGTTCCAACCGCCCTGGACCGGTCAGCCATATGTGACAGTGATGTCGCTGAACCGGCTCGGGCGGGGCGACGGTGCGGCAATGGTCGAGCGGGTCGTCGGCAGCGCCGCCTTGCTGCCGCCCGATGTGATCGCCGAGATCGTCGAGCGCACTGACGGGGTCCCGCTCTTCGTCGAGGAGATGACCAAGGCTGTCGTCGAAGCCGGCGCCGAGCGCGGCCGGGAGATTGCCGCGTCGGTGCCCTCGACATGGCTCGGCGTGCCGGCGACGTTGCAGGCCTCGCTGATGGCTCGCTTGGATCGGCTCGGGCCGGCGCCCAAGGAGATCGCACAGACCGGCGCGGTGCTAGGCCGCGAGTTTGCTTATGAGCTGATCGAGCCGGTAGCGCAGCGTGATGAGAAGGAGCTGCAAGCAGCATTGGATCAGCTCAGCGATGCCGGGCTCCTGTTCTGCCGCGGCACCGCTCCGCACGCCTCCTATCTGTTCAAGCACGCGCTGGTCCAGGACGCCGCCTACGACACGTTGCTGCGAGCGAGGCGCCAGGAATTGCACGCCCGCGTCGCAGCAATTCTCGAACAGCATTTCCCTGATCTCGTCAACAGCCAGCCCGAACTCCTTGCCCATCATTTCACGCGAGCGGGCCTGGTGGATCCGGCGATCGAGTTCTGGAGCCGCGCCGGTGCACGAAGCATCGCCCGATCGGCCCATTCCGAGGCGATCAGTCATTTTGAGAGTGCGCTCGACCTGTTGAATAAGCTGGCACCAAGTCAACAGCGCCACGAACGCGAGCTGGAACTCACCCTTGCCCTCTCCGTACCCCTGATTGCCGTCCACGGTTTTGGATCGTTACGCGTCGAGAATTGCGCTCTGCGCGCGAAAGGGCTCTCGGACGAGCTCCCGTCGTCCCGCCGGTTTGCCGCCCAGCGGGTCGCCTGGAATTCCTGCTTGATGCGCCAGCCGGTTCCGAGGACCGTCGTGTTGGCCCGAGAACTCGTCGAATTGGCCGAGGGTGACGATAACCTGGCAAAGCTTGCCGTGGCTCACCGGGCGCTGGGCTATTCGCTTTTCATCGCGGCTGAATTTCGAGAAGCCATCGAGCTCCTCGATCGAGGGATAGCGCTTGCTGACGCTCTGTCGGATCAGGAGTTCGCAGTCTATGGCGAACATCCCGGCATGGTCTGCCGAATCTATGCGGGGCAGACGAAAATCATAATGGGGTTGCCGGAAACGGGGGCACGGCTCATCGAAGCGGCAATAGAGGATCGTGTCCCAGCACGTGGTGTAGGAGCGGTGCTCCCGAGCAGCGTTGGCTGCGTGATCAGGCTGCCACGGCAGGCAGACCGATCGGGATAGTATCGCTGATTGTGCCGAGTGTTTCCAGGCTCATGTAGCGACGCTGCACGGCCCACTCGTCGTTTTGTTCGAGCAGGATGGCGCCGACCAAGCGCGCAATGGCCGCCTCGTTGGGAAAGATGCCGACCACGTCAGTGCGCCGCTTGATCTCGCCATTCAGCCGTTCCAACGGATTGGTGCTGTGGATCTTAGCGCGATGCTCTTTGGGAAATGCCATAAAAGCAAGCACATCCGCCTCAGCTTCATCCATCAGGCCGGCGAGCTTCGGCACCCGAGGGCGGAGTTGATCGGCGACCTCGCGCCATTGTTTGCGTGCGGCCTCAGCGTCGTCCTGAGCGAATGCGGTGCCGATCCAGGCCGAGACGATGCGGCGCTGGCTCTTGCCGGCGTGCGCCAGAGCGTTGCGCATGAAGTGCACCCGGCAGCGCTGCCAGGAGGCGTGCAGCACGCGGGCAACCGCGGCCTTCAGTCCCTCGTGGGCGTCGGAGATCACCAGCTTGACGCCGCGCAGGCCGCGGCGGGCCAGGCTGCGCAGGAACTCGATCCAGAACGTCTCCGCTTCGCTGGGGCCGACTGCGAGGCCGAGCACTTCACGTCGGCCGTCACTGTTCACGGCAACCGCCACAGTGATGGCAACCGAAACAATGCGCCCCTGCTCGCGCACTTTCACATATGTCGCATCCAGCCAAAGATACGGCCATTCGCCTTCAATTGGCCGGTTCAGGAACGCCTGCACGCGCTCGTCGATCTCGCCGCAGAGCCGGCTGACTTGGCTCTTGGAGACCCCGGCGCACCCTCCGCTGCCATTCCAGCGGCTTCGCCGCCGGAACCTTGGGCAGCTCCGCCCATCGCCTGCACCAGATCATCGACGCTGCGTGTCGAGATGCCGTGCACGTAGGCTTCCTGGATCACTGCGGTCAGCGCCTTCTCGGCGGTGCGGCGGGGTTCAAGGAAGCCGAGGAAGTAGCTGCCTTTGCGTAATCTCGGAATGCGCAGCTCGACCGTCCCGGCGCGCGTCTCCCAGTCGCGGTCACGGAACCCATTGCGCTGATTGATGCGGTCAGGGCTGCGCTCGCCGTGCGCTGCGCCACACAGCACATCAGTCTCCAGCTCCATCAGTCGCTGTGCGGCGAAGCCGATCATCTCGCGCAGCAAGCTGGCGTCAGAACTCTTTTCCAGAAGGCCTTGAAGGGCAATCTTGTCGTTGGTCATCGCGGTGTCCTTGGGTCAGAGTTGCGATTCGCAACCCAATTCTACCCGGGTTCACCGCGGTGGCCGCCGCTGTGGATAAGTGGCCTGCCGGCGCCAAACTCTCGGCGGTCGCTCCGCCAGGCCACTTATCCACAGCTCCTACACCATCACTTGGGACACGACCCAATAGAGCGTGCGCGTCACGAAGGAAAAACACACAGCATCGCCTGGGCGTTGGCTGTTGCTGCCCATAGCTTCGTGACACAGCATGAGACACAGGCCACGGTCCGCTTCGCATCGGACGCGATAGATACCGCACGAGAGCATCGATTGCCGCAGTGGCTCGCGCTCGGCGAGCGATGCAAAGGCTGGGCGATCCACCAGCTCGGCGATTTTGCGGCGGGGCTGGACCTGCAGCACAAGGGCGTGAGGCGCTGGTACGAGACCGGAGCGGCGCTCCATACGACACATTGCGAGGTCATTCTCGCAGAGAGCCTGCTGCGAGAGGGTCAGACCGTCACGGCTCGGGCGCACTTGGATCGTGCACGAGCACACAGCGCGAGTTACGGCGAAGAATATCTTGCAGCGGAAATCGAGCGGCTGGAGGCCCTGCTGCTGCAATCCGAGCTGGCTCCCGTTGAGGTTGTCGAGAAATATCTCGCCGAAGCAATCGCCACAGCCTGCCGACAAGAGGCCCGTCTCTTTGAGCTGCGCGCCGCGGTGAGCCTCGCCCGGGTATGGGGCAAACAGGGCTGGCGGGCCAAGGCGCGCGATCTGCTCGCCCCAATCTACGCCTGGTTCACCGAAGGCTTCGACACCGCCGACCTGAAAGAGGCGAAGGCGCTGCTCGACAAACTGACTTAGCCGGCGATTGCCGCAGAGGGGTGAGCCCGATGCGAATGGCCGGTTTCAGCCGATCCGACCACCCGCTGGCGAGGGTCGTGAAGGTCTGGTTTGGGTGTGCGCCGTGAAAGGCGGCGCTTTCCAGTGGGTGCAAGTCCCACCCGGCAACGCTCCAGCCGGAAGCAACCGGAGCAGTCATGGAGGTGACGAAATGGCTGAAGCCTTCGGTCTAGCGGGTCACGAATTGGTGGCCGCGCGAGTGTGCAGGCCGCAACGCGAGTGAACGCCGAGCAAGCCTCGAAAAGGACGATGCGCAGGCCGACCCGACGACCCTTTCGGGGAAGGCTGACACGGCTGGGTGGGATGAGCGAAGAGTACGCCCAGCCGCTGCACCGGGGTAGTGGCGGCAGCATGTACACAAGGAAAGCGCACGCAACACGGGAAGCCCCAGGGCGCGGTCAGGGATGATCAACCGGACGCCCGCGAGGGACAGGCCGGGCGCCGTGGGGTGGCGGAGAGGTTCGTAGTACCGCGGAAGCCGGGTAACGCCGGTGGAGGGAAGGGACCTCAGTTCAAGACAGACGCAGGACGTAGTGAGGGACCTGGAGATTGGGCAACCTATCAACTCCGAACAGTGTTCAGAAACTGCAGATGGCGTTGCACGCGAAAGCGAAGGCAGAAGCTGGCTATCGCTTCTATGCCCTGTACGACAAGATCAGCCGTGAAGACATCTTGGCTCATGCCTATGCCCTGTGCCGCTCCAACAAGGGTGCACCAGGCGTGGACGGTCAGGACTTCGCGGACATCGAGGCGTATGGGACGCAGCGGTGGCTCGGCGAACTGGCGCTTGCACTCAGGCAGGAGACCTACCGACCGGAACCGATCAGACGCGTGTTTATTGCGAAAGCCAACGGCAAACTCAGGCCGCTGGGCATCTCGACCGTGCGGGATCGGGTCTGCATGACAGCAGCGATGCTGGTGCTGGAACCGATCTTTGAAGCCGACCTTCCACCGGAGCAATACGCTTACCGTCCCGGGCGCAACGCCCAACAGGCGGTGATCGAGGTGGAGGAACTGCTGTTCCGTGGCCACCCGGAAGTGGTTGACGCCGACCTCGCGGACTACTTCGGGAGCATTCCCCATGCCGACCTCTTGAAGTCGGTGGCTCGCCGGATCGTTGATCGGCGTGTGCTGCATCTGATCAGGATGTGGCTGGACTGCCCCGTGGAAGAAACCGACAAACGAGGGCGGAGGACACGCACGACGGAGGCTCGGGACAAGCGGTGCGGCATCCCGCAAGGCTCACCCATCTCACCACTGCTGGCGAATCTCTACATGCGCCGGTTTGTGCTGGGCTGGAAGAAGCTCGGGCTGGAGCGACGCCTCGGCACGCGCATCGTGACTTACGCCGACGACCTCGTGATCCTGTGCCGGAAGGGCAACGCCGACGAGGCGTTGCGACGACTGCGCGAGATCATGGGCAAGCTGAAGCTCACGGTGAACGAGGAGAAGACACGTATCTGCAAGGTGCCGGAAGGGGAGTTCGACTTCCTGGGATACACGTTCGGACGGATGTATTCGGCGAGAACCGGCAAGGCCCGCTTGGGTCAGCGGCCATCAAAGAAGAGCATCAAGCGCATGGTCGACAAAGTCCACGCGCTGACTGACCGATCGGGTACTTGGCAGAAGACCACAGAGCTGGTGGAGCAGTTGAACCGCGCGTTACGCGGATGGGCCAACTACTTCAGCGTTGGCACTGTCAACAAGGCGTATCGGGCGCTCGACAGCTACACGGCGGTGCGGTTGCGCCGGTGGTTGCGTTCCAAGCACAAGGTCAGGCGACGCAGGGGCGGGAGCTATCCACCCTCGCACCTCTACGGGCACTTCGGGCTCGTGCGCCTGAGCCGGCTTGGGCACGACGTGGCGTGGGTGAAGGCGTGATGTCTTGTCCGAGAGCCGGATGCGGGAGATCTGCATGTCCGGTTCGATGAGCGGGGTGTGGAGACGGAGCCACGGCCGGACCAGTGAGGCACCGCCAAACGAAAGGGGCGGCAACAGATATGTTCGACCTACAGCCACCGCGCCACACCTCGACTCTACCGAGACCTGCCAGGGCGCGTGCGACAGCGAATGTCCGCTCTGACATTCCGATTGCCCAAAGCCGCCATTCTGTTTTCGGCCAACAGCGGACCTGGAGCTGATGGCTTGGAAAGTCAGATTCGGATCAATTCTGTTGAAAAAGTCGGGGTGACGACCAATAAGCGAAAGCTTAAGTCGTAGCATCTCGCACGCGAGCAGCAGAGTATCATAGCGAGTCGCTACTCGACCCCGGATGTTGCTGGGCCGGCCCCAATCTACGGGGGACTTTTTCAACAGAATCGATCGAGAGCCGTCATTGGATAGGATCGCCGGGTACAAGACGGAGCCCCAGGGGCATGGCTTGTCCAGCTAGCTCGATGGCTGCCAACAACTTCCGGTCCGCTGTTCTTCGGGCGGTTCGCGCGCCGGTCGACTGGCCACACGCGCAGCGTCCCGTCCGGCGAGAGACGCAGCAGTGATGCCGGATCGCCAGGCGCCTCGCCCAGCCATACCGGCCAGCCGGCCGGCTCCAAGCGTATCGACCACACATCGGTCCGGAAGGTTGGACCGGCGTGGCCCGCGGGGAAGCCGAACGGGCCAGCTATTCGTTGCCCTGGCTGGCGACCGGCTTGGCCCTGCGATCATGGCCGTTGCGTGGACTGCCTTGAGGACATGCCAAGATAAGCAGCCACGGGTCCCGTCAGCTTGATCCCCCGCCGCCCGTCTCGCGATACCAATCGCGCGCCGATGATCTCGCGGTTATCGAGACGCAGCGTGGGCAGGTCCTCCGACAGTCTCAGCTCGAAGAGGTGCACGCGATCGCGCTGGCCTTCCCAAGTCCCGCACGCGATGCCGGCCGCCACCAGCTTCCCTGCCGCAATCCCGGTTTCCTCCGCGAGCTCTCGCCGCGCAGCGGCTTCGGGCGTCTCTCCCGGCCGCACACTGCCGCCAGGAAAATTCCAGGCACTCCGATAAGAAGACCGCACCAGTAACAGTGCCGAGCTCACATACACCGCCACCAGCGCACCCTCATGCCGTGCGCGCCTCAACCACCGCCAGCAACAGGCCACTGGAAACGCTGAGCGAAACACAATTCGCCACGCCAAGTCGCGAACCGGGGATGTCGGTGGCGCAATGCGTAGAAGGATTGACTCGCCGGGGGCATGTGGGCCGCCAGTTTCGCGCGGCTATGCCCGCCGCGCGAGTCCATGCCGTGTTGAAGGAGATCTAAGGTCGGGATGAATGCCAGCCCCGCAGAAGCCGGCGGCATGGGACGGTCAAGCGCGCGAGTGCTGCCGCTCGACCGGGGATTGAACGCCCATCGTCGAGCTCGACGGCCGACGCGCGCCGCCCCGAAAGACGTTGGCATGGCGCTGCTGCGCCGGCTCGGGGAGGACGGTCAGTGCGATCCGAGCCACGCCACGCCGGCAGGGCGCCGGTTGTAGCGATCGCAGTCCGCCGCGCCATCACCGCCATGCGCGGGCTTGGGCTCCTGACCTGGACGCTACGGCTGATCCGCAACGGCTGGAGTCCTCCATCACCGCCGCGTGAAACCGTTCGATCCGCTGAAGTCTGTTGAGTGCTTCGGCCAGCCGGACGGACGTGTCCAAGCATGCCCACATGGCGATGGCCAGGATAACCGCCGACCGCCTTGTCGAGCATCTCGAGCGGTCCGGCCACGTGGTGATGAAGAAGCCGGGCGCGCCGCTGCCATGGGTGCCTGGATAGGACGTTCCTGCCCCTGTCACAGCCCGGCGCCGGCGACCATGTGCCGATGCCCACCAGCTCGGAAGGCGACGCCCTGACCGCCAGCCGCTCGGTCGGGCGATCAGGCCGCCGGCACGCGCAATGCCGCGCGGACCAGTTGCCAACTCGACGGTCGGCTGCACCAGCATCATCGGGCCGGGCGCCTGATCGACGACATAGCCGACCCAGCAGTTGCCGGCCTCCGACGCGCCGATCTGCGCCGCCTTCTTCAAGACCACGATCTGCACGGTGGACGTCACCGCCAGGTCGTTCATGATTTCCCGCAGGCAAGGCGTGCGGCTCGACCGGTACCGGCCGGGCTCGGAGGCGCTGCGCGAGGTCAGCACGCGGTGCTCGTCGGCTCCATTCGGACACCGCCAGGTCGGCCTCGGCAACAGGTAATGGAGAGCTTATAATTACTCATGGCCGAGCCGATTTCGATCGTCGATTATGCCGGCCTTCATGGTGTCACGCCGCGCCTGATCCAGCAGCAAATCCGAGCCGGCGTCATCAAGCAGCTCAGCCGAGGCGTGATCGATCGCGAGCAGGCCGACCGCTCCTGGGCCAGCCTCCGGCGCGTGCATGTCACCGATCAGGACGAGAACGATGCCGGCCGCCAATCGGCCAGGGCGAAGATCGCCGGCGGGATCGCCAAGCTGCGGCTGATCCGTCATCAATTCGAGCGCCTGCAGGCCCGGCATCTCGATCGCAAGGAGGCCATGCAAGACATGCTGGCGGATGTGGAGGTCATGCTCACCGAGCTGCGCGGACTGGCGGCAGCGGAGGCGGCCCCGGTCGCCGCTGCCCTCGGCATCGACACCGCCGTGGCGGCCGACCTGCTGGCGGAGTTCGTTGACCTGGCGCTGGGCGAGCTGGGCGACCTCGCCAGCGAGGCCGAGGCGACCGCGCAGGCGCTCTGATGGCGATCGAGCCCAACGCCGAGACCTGGCTACGGGTCTCGACCAAGATCACCCTCGCCAACGCGCAGATGAACGACCTGTTGCTGCGGATCCGCGCGGCGAGTTGGTCGAGGCCTCGAAATTCGACGCCATGGTCTACGCCTTCGCGCATCGGGTGCGCGACCAGCTCATGAGCGCGCCGGCCCGTCATGCGGCAATCCTGGCGGCCGAGCGAGGCCTCAACCCGGCGGTCGTGCTGGCTGTCCTGGATGGAGCGGTGCGCCGATGCCTGACCCGCCTGGCTGAACGCGAAAACGAAGCAATTTCCTCGGCCAGACACTAGCGATTTAACGCCCCTGTTCGTCCCTCACATGAGGCCCCCTCGTACCAAGGCTCATTTTTGCGCGGGGGTCGGGGGCACCGCCGGCAATTCGACGGCGATCTCGGCAATATCGCGACAGGTCAGCCAATCGGGGAAGCTGCCCCGTCCGGCCGCGTCGCGCCCCCGCTGATAGTGCTGGTGCAGGGCCAGCGGATCACCTGCAGCACGGATCCCGCGCAGGTCTCGGTCGGGCCAGCAGCCCGCCTTGTGCCATTCGATCCAGATCGCCCGCTTAACGCCGCAGCTCTACCGCCTTGGTGACGGCTTTGTCTTTCGTGGGCTTCGGCAGGCTGCTTCATGCCGCCTCGGCCGCCTTCCAACCGTCCGGCATCGGGTTGATATGCAGAATGGCGATCAGGTTGTACAGCCACGAGGCGACGTCGGCGCCGATCGGCCGGGTGCCGGCGAGCATGTGATTGACCGCGCCGACATTGCAATTCAGCCGGTGCGCCAGCTCTTTCTTGGTCCAGCTTAGATCGCGCAAGGCGGTCGCCAGGTTCTCGGCCGTCATGTTATCAGCCCACGGTATATCCCAGGGACTCTTTGGCGCCTCGACCTCGGTGAACGACGCGGCGAGCAGCTCAAGCCAGAGTGCGGCGGCATACGGGATGTTTCGTTTGCCTTTCGCCCATTGCCGCCCGGTGTCGTGATACATTTGCAGCCGGCGGGAGAGTTCGGCTTGCGACCAGCCGATGGCGGCGAGGCATTCAAGCACCCGCTCGGGGCGCATCGGCAATTCTATATTGGCCGCGTCGAACATTTCATCTGATCCTTTCCGGCGGGATGGCCGAAAATGTGAGCGCCCGCGCGCATAACACAATTCGACCCTCTGGGTCAAGGTTATTCCTGGATCGGAACGTGAAACCCCGGCAACGCAGCCCACGAGACAATCCGCCCACCAGGCGGCCCGCCGCATCCCGCGAGAATCTCCACCTCGGTGGCGATCCGCGCCCCCTGTGGCCCGCCTCATCTCATGAGACCTCTCCCCTGACCTCCCCCAGACCTCCCCCCCCGGGACCCTCTCCCCCCTCTCTCTGACCCTCCCCTGACCTTCCCTGACCTCCCCTGACCCTCTCTCTCCTCTCCCCTCTCCCTGACCTCTCCCTTTCAAGTGGAATTACGGCAGGTTAATGCCCTACCTGCCGATTATCCTTGTGGTATCGCATGCAACTTCTTATATTCACTATTGCAACGGGGGAAGTAATCCCGCTCCCCCTCACGCGAGAGGACCCGCCCATGACCCGCAAGATCGCCCCCGCCGCCCGTAAGACCCGCAAGGTCGAGCTCACCGCAGGCCAGAAGGCCGCGCGGACCAAGAGGCTCGCCGGTCTCGACCTGAGCGCCGTCGCGCGGAAGGCCGTTCGCACCCGTCGCGCGAACGTTCGCGCCGCCGAGCGCGCGAAGGCCGAGCGTGCCGCCAAGCGCGCCGCGTAGCTCAGAAGGAACGTGCCTCGCCCACGCGAGGCACGCTCCTTATGCGCTCCGCCAGGACGCATGGGGTGAGCAATCGTGCTCGCTCAGTGCAGAGGGACTTGTTTCGATGAACGTCACACTACTCTCGCCCGCCCAGCGCGCGGCGGCGACGCGCGCGGCCCGCAAGGCCGGGTTCGTCCCGAACACGGCCAGCACGGACAACACCGCGTCCGCGCGCAACGCGAACGTCTCGCTCGACCTCGTGATCCGCGAGGACAATCTCGACCTCGTGCTCACGTTTCGTTTCGTGCAGGACGGCGAAGTGCTCTCGCGCGTGAATACGCCCGACCTCGAACGCGCTCTGCTCGATCTCAGTGTCCGCGCCCGCCTCGAGGATGGCGAGCTCGTCGGTCACGCGGGGACGCTCTTCTGCGGCCCGATCGCGAACGCGGCGAGCCTCCGCGCAGTGCTCGGCTTCATGCAGAAGCTCGACAAATTCGTGAGCCTCGCACACGAGGAGTCCGAGGATCCGAGCTTCGCTCAGACCGTGAACAGCATCGCGGCCCATCTCCGCGCCACGCGCATCGTGCACGTGCAGGACGATGGCAGCGAGATCACATTCAAGCGGGGCGCGGCCTACATCAGCGCGCATCGCATCGCGGAAGCTTTCATCGCGAAGCATAGCTGATCTCGACACTTCCCAAACCAAGACCGGCCTCGCGAGAGGTCGGCGTTTGTTTTACCCTTCGCCCAGGAGCATCTCGACAATGGAAGACCGACCCCTGTTCGTGCCGCTCAAGGCACAATGGTTCCACGCGTTCGCGAGCGGCGAGAAAACCGCCGAGTGGCGACGCTACGGCCCGCACTGGAATGAGAAGCACTGCCGACCTGGTCGGCGCGTGGCATTGGCACTCGGTTATACGCGCACGCGGATCGAGGGCATCATCACGTCATTCGACGTGCGGCCGGCCGAGGGACCAGCCGCCGAGCTTTACGGCGCGGGTACACCTTGCGCGGTGATCGGCGTTCAGCTCTGCTAGCGAGAATCCTAAGACCAGAGCGACATTAGGCCGGACCTCTCGCGAGTGGTCCGGCTTTTTCGCGCATCATCACACGGCCTTTCACGCCATCCCTACACACATATTACGACTGTTTAACGGTGTCTGGCGCCGGAAATATCGTGCACACTCCGATATGATATGATATAGTTTCACCATGAGGTCATCTTGACCTCTGCCCAGGCAATCCCGCCCGGGCGGACCGCCAGGGCAATCCCGCCCCGGCCGGCTGTGACCAAGGGCGGCGGGCAGTCCCGCCCGCCGCCCGCTCCCGGAGTGTAGGCTTTACATGCACAACGTCACGCATGCCGTGAAAAACGGCAAGCTCGTTATCGAGATCGACCTCTCGCCCGCCGCGATCCAAGCGGCACCACCATCGTCATCCGGCAAGACCCTGCTGATCGCCAGCACCGGCGGCGCGGTGCCCGTGCCTTCGCCGAACGGCTACGCGATCAGTCTCGCGCTCAATGTCATGTGCAAGCGGCGCGCGTGACCATGGGCTGGGATCATGACGACGATCGCTTCGACTTCGCGGATCCCGGCGGGCGCTCGGCGCTGCGCCGGGCCACGCGGCGCAATCCGCGCAACCTGCCGTGCCCGACCTGCGGCCAGCCGAATCGCCTGACGCCGGCGGATCGCCAGCTCGGCTATCAGTGCGACGAGTGCGCGGATCGCGAAGAAGGCTACGGGCCATGACCTGTTCCTGCGGCAGCGGCCTTTCGCGCGAAGCGCAGCACGACGCGCGCGGCATCTTCCTGACCTTCACCTGCGCAAAGTGCCATGAGCGCAGGATGCGCGAGTTTCGATCGGACGTGCTGAGCGATCCTGATTATTGGCACGACGAGCCCATCGAGGACTGCTGACCCATAGGGCGGGCGGGCATCGGCTCGATGCCCGATCCCCATGCGCCAGAGCGCAGAGCTGGCGAGCACACCCGCTCGCCTGGAACCCGGAGAGACTGATCATGAGCGATAACAACGGCACCGCACTCGCGGTGATCGACCACAAGCCGCGGCCGCGCGCGTCCAAGGTCGAAAAGCTGCCACCGGCCGAGCACCTGGTGGTGCCGGGCGCCATCCTACTCGCCGCCGAGGCAGTGAGCGCCCGCAACGACGCCGGCCGGCCATGGCTGCAAGGCGTCTTCCTGCACAGCAAGGATGGGGTCGGCCGGGCGACCGCCACCGACGGGACGCGGATGTTCGTCGCCTCGTTTCCGCTGCCCAAGGACGGCGCACCGTCATGGCTCGCCGGCGGCCTCATCATCTCGAACGACGGGCTGAAGCCTCGCCTCAGCATGATCGCGAAAGAGCATGAGGCGCGTGCGGTTCGCATCTCCTACGCGCGCGGCGCGGCGAAGGTCGAGCTGACCGACGTCACCCGTTCGATCGTCTTCCAGGCCGCGCTGAGCACCGGCACGTTTCCCGATTACGATCGGGTCTTGCAGGCCGATTCCTTCGGCGGGCTCGACGAGGACGGCAGGCCGATCGGCCGCGAGTGGGAACCGGTCGGCATCAACTCGGCGTATCTGAAACACTGCGCCGAGATCGCCAAGCTGCTCGATGCCGGGCTGCCCAAGGACCTTCGATCCAAGAACGGCATGGTCGTGCGCGCGTACAACTCGAACGGCGATCAGGCGGCGCCCATGGTATTCGACTTCTCGACCTGGCCGGGCGCCATCCTGATCATTATGCCGGCCAAGCTCGCCTCGCCAGAAACCTCGAACGAGACGGCGGCGCTGCTGGCGCCTGCGGTCAAGCTCACGGTCGCCGCGTTGCGCGCGCATGCCACGCGCAATCGGGTGTGGGCCGAGCAGACCGACGACCCAGCGGGGAAAGCCAAGTTTCTGGAGAACGCCAAGGTATTCAACGAGCGCATCGCCGAGGTTCTCAAGCGGGCGCCAGGCCTGCCCGCGCTCGAGGACCAGAGCGAAGCGCCCGCGCAAGACGACGCGAGCGGTACCGCGGAATCGAACGAGGTCGAGGACAAGCCGGCCGAGGACGAAGCGGCCAGCGAGGATCAGATACCGGCCAATGACGAACCGAAGGTCACGCGGCGGCGCGTGGCGATCAAGAACCGCGCGCCCAAGCGCAGCGCCTGAGTAAGCGAGGGGAGCGGGCAACCGCTCCCCGCTTTCGTAACGGAGACAACAATGGACGACACTACGCGCCAGCGCGATGCGATGATCGCCCGCATCCGCGCCCTGATGGCGAAAACCGTGGCGAACGGCTGCACCGAGGAAGAGGCGAAGGCGGCGGCCGCGGCGGTTGACCGGCTGCTGGAGGTCTACGAGCTGACCCTCGATGAGATCAGCCTGGAAGAGCAGGAGGTCATCCAGCTCGACATCGCCGTGGCGCGACATCACGTGCGCTTCGCCGTGACGGAGATCGCCCGCTTCACCGACTGCCGCTGCTGGTCGCAACAAGGCAATATAGTCTATCTCGGCCTCGACCTCGACACGCGCATCGCCGAATATCTGACCCTGGTGTTCAAGCGCGCGATCGATCGCGAGGGCACGAGCTACACGATGTTCAACGCGGATTACGCGCTCAGTGATCGCCGCGGCCAGAACGAAATGCTGCACAGCTTCAGCGTCGGCATGGCGAGCCGGCTTGGGGAGCGCCTGCGCGAGCTCAAGTCGAAGCGCGACTTCGCGGTCAAATCGAGCGGGCGTGACCTCATGTTGATCAAGACGCCGATGCTCGACGAGGCGCTGGAGGCGCTCGGGATTGTCATCGGGCGCCCCCGGGCGGGGCGGTCGATCCGGGACGGCAAAGCCTTCGTCGCCGGCCGCAATGCTGCGGAATCGGTCGCGATCAATCAGGGCGTCGGCGGCAGCGCTCATCGGTCAGGGAGGATCAGATGACGCGCGACGAGAAATTGGCGGTTCATCTTGAGCACGTCATTTGGGAAGACTTGCCAGAGGGCACGAGGTTGAGTGCCGCCGAGGTCGAACGCCTCATGACTGCCGCTACAGATGAGCAGAGGCGTCGCGTTTATGAGCGCGCATTGATCCGATCGCCATTGCTCCTGGAGGATGAACCCTCGGAGGAAACATCGTGACAGTCATTGGCACCGGCATCAGTTGGACGAACAGCACGTGGAATCCGTGGGTCGGCTGCAAGGCCGTTAGCGCCGGCTGTGAGCATTGTTACGCGCAGTATCTGGTCGAGCGGCGCTGGCAACAGGACTTCAGCAAGGTGCAATTGCGGCTCGATCGGCTGGATCACGTGCGGCGCTTCAGGCCGATCGTCGACCAAGACGGCCGCCGCGCACCGCACCTGGTGTTCGTGAACAGCCTCTCGGATTTGTTCTTCGAGCAGGTATCGGACGAAATCATCGGTAAGACGCTCGAGGTGATGGAAGGCGCGCCTGATACGATCTTCCAGGTCCTGACCAAGCGGCAGATCAGGGCGCGCAAGCTGCTGGTCGATCGTTATGCCAGCTCCGGTGCGCCGCCGAACATCTGGTTTGGCGTCTCGGCCGAGGACAATCGGGTTGCCGGGCGGTTGCACATCCTGCGCACGATCAAGGAGCGCACCGGCGGAGCGATGACGGTATTCGCCTCGGTGGAGCCGATCGTGGGCCCGACCGATCAGCTCGATTTCAGCGGGCTCGATTGGGTCATCACCGGCGGCGAGAGCGGCCCACAGGCGCGCCTCATGGAGCGCGAGTGGCTGCTGGCGGCGGTCGAGCAGGCGCAGAGCCGCGGCATCGCGATTTGGCACAAGCAGAGCGGGACGATCCGCTCGCATCCGAACGTGACGGCGGCGCCGGAGCGGCTGAACCTGACGCAACGGTTCCGCTGGCTGGTGATGCACGGCTTCGAGCTGCTGCCGCAGGAGAAAGGCGGCGCGACGATCGACAAGCGCACATATCGGGCCTTTCCGCCGAGTTATCATGCGCTGGCCGCCAGGCTGAACGGCTGACCCAGGGGGAAGCCGTCGCCGGCGGCGGCTTCTCTCTGCGCCAGAGCGCGCAGACCGTTGGGCATCCCCGCCCAGCCGCGAACCAGGAGTGACGCACATGAGAACCAAGCCGAAGCGCCAAGCCGCCAAGCCCAGCAAGCGGGCAGTCAGCAAGCCGGTGAACACGAAGCCCGCGAAATCCCAGGCCGCACCGACGCGCGAAAGCCTTCTCGCCGAGATCGCCGCGCGGCTCGATGCCGTCGATACCGCCTGGATGGCGCAGCGGGCCGGCAAGCTGCCGGTCAACTCGACGGCATGGCTGGGCACCGAGCTAAGCCGCCTGATCGAGCAGCTCGACGAGCTGCGCGATTGGGACGGCGGCGACGGCAGAGAACTCATTGCCCGCCAGCTTGGCGCGAAGCCGGGAGAGATCCCGTCATGGGCCCGGCCTGGCACGTTCCTGCTCTGGCTCGACTACGTGCCGATCCGCTGCATCTGGGGCGGATTTGCGTTCAACGCGAGCATCGTGGCAGCCAATCCCGACGGGCTCTGGGTCAGCCCCACCGGGTATCGCTCGTTTTACGAGGCGATCGGCGACAGCGCGGTCGATGTGCGCGCCTACTTCCGCCAAACCATCGAGCGTTTCACGCGGGACAAAAAGTTCAAGCTGGTGCAGCTCGAGAAAGACGCGGCGGATGAGTGCCGGCGGATTTTGCAGGAGCCCGAGAGCGCCTGGCTGCGCGAGGCCCTGGCGCGCGGCCCGGTCGATCGGATTCCGCTGCCAGCTCATCTGCAGGCCGTGCAGCAACATCTGGCGCTGTGAGGAACCCGTCATGAAAGCACTCTTCATCGACGCCGCGGCGCGCACGATCAGCGAGGTTGATATGCCGGCCTCACCGATCTGCAACGCATGGTTGGCGGCTATATCGAAACGGCGAAAATGTGGGACAGCGGTGACGTCCTGTTCGTTGACGACGGGGGCTGTTCAAGCCGCAAGCTCACTTCTTCCGCATCGAGGGCAATGCGCAGCCGCTCGCCGGCAACGGCGTGGTGGTCGGCGGCGACCGATACGACCGCGAAGGCGAGTATCTCGGCAGTGCCGATCCGATCGTAACGGTCGCCGATCTTACCGCCATCGTGCGGTTTCTCTCGCGCGCGGAGACCGACGCCTGGGCGAAGGCGAACGCGTCGGAGCCGGCATCGGTCGCCATTTTCGTCGATGAGGACGGCACAACCGAACGCCGTGTGCTCGGCCGCTTCGGCGCGCTGTTCGCGCAAATGCCGCCGGAGCCGACGACACCAATTCCGCTGACCGAACGCGAGATGAAGGCGCTCGCACAGCTCTTGATGGGCACCAGCGGCGATCTCCCCGTCGACGTGGCGGTCAGCATCCTGGAAAAGCTGCGAGACGCAACGATACCAAAAGATTGAAGCTCATCAGAGCCTGTCTCTAAGCGAAGCCGGAACGGAATAGCTCAGCCGACAGCCGGGGATCTAACGGGGACAGGGCGCACCACTGCTGACGCACAGTCAGGGCACCTGTCGTGCGTCACCAACCCCTCACGGATCTCCCTTTCCTTTGCAGAGAACCTCCTATTGTGGACTGTTCCAAGCTTGTGCAGATGGGCCTCGAGACGCTCAACTTGGAGTAGCACAGTCGCTTGCGCCTGATCCTCTGGCGTAGAAGCCGCCCCGTTGCCCCGGGCAAGGCCAACGAGCCATGTGATGCCCGATGGCGCATCCTTCGCCATGCGGAACTGAGCGCGGACAGCTCCCTCCAGTGCTTCGTCTCCGTCTGCCACCGCAAGTCCCTCTGAGCTGCCAGCTAGATAGTGCCACAGCGCGCGATAGCCCCTCAGCTTGGGATCGACAATCGTGCCAAGCACCTCACGCCCCGCATCGAAGGACCTTGGCGTAGTCGCCTTCCCACATCGCGCGCTGCCAAGCAATTTCGTGGCGTACTGCCGAGGCAAGTTCGGTCATCGCGGGAAACTCTTCTTGGATCGTCCTATCACGGGCATCGAGAATATCCCCTGGTTCGCTTCTTCCCATTCGGCCTCATGCTCCAGGAAAATGCCAAGGTTTTCTTGGATCGTGTTGGCGTCGACGTTCGTCGACTGATCGATGCCTAATTCGAGCTCGGCTTGCAGGTCTGGATGGAAATGGCTGCGCCGTCGTCGGTCAGTTAGGTACGCGACAGGGACTTCACGAGCCATGTCCGAATGGCTCAGCTCCAGCGATGCCTACACCGTGGCGTCTTGGCCAGATACAGAATGTGTGGGCGGCATCGAATTCCTCCTTGCGATGCAATTGACGACGATCGAAAGCGTACCAGGAACATGCGATCATCGTTCCCACATAGAACCCTTATGTTGCAGTACCTAGTGCGTCCGGCCCTGGCCTTTGCTTCTGCTCAGACAAGCTCGATCCAAGCAAGCAGCCGCCAATCCATGGTAACGGACTCAGAGAGCAGCCCTCTGTGAGCTAGGTCACGACGCAGCATGTCAGGTATCACGGACACAACGAGTTCTGTTCGCTTGGTGGGCGAGATCATGGACTCGGATTTCGGAGACAAATTGCCAAGTAACGGAAGCATGACCTCGATCGCCTTGCTGCGCTGTCCCTGATCGTCCAACCCGATGGGGATGACCTTCTGGACAAAGCGCTGAACTGCGTCCTGAAGCGAAACATGCCAGACGGTAAGAACGCCTTTAGTATTATCACCCTGAGAAGCGATTAAGGCTCGTGCGGTGGCTTCGAGTTTCTGATCTCCGTCCAAGAGCTGCTTTACGACAGGGTGCTCAAAACCAAAAAGAGACAGTCGCTCATCTCCCCTCGCTGCTGCCCGATCGGTGGTGATGCGGAATGCAGGTACGCCCGCGTCCTGGACCTCAAAGGTAGTATCCGAAACTCGAATGCACTTCGCGCCCTTCCGTACCAAAGCCGCTTGAAAATAGCGCACTAGGCGCGCCATGGCTTCTCCGCCATCGTCCATCTGCTTGTAGTCGTCGAGCCGAAAGCCTTCCAAATCCTGAAATAACTCCCACACAATCTGCCGCGCCACGCGGGCGTTGTCGATGGCGACTTCTAGTTCCTGACGTGTCCGCACCAGCCGGGGGTCGCGAACCGCATCCTGGTAGAGTCTGTCGTACGACAACCGCTCGGAGAGCTGGCCGAGAATCTGCCCGCGCAGATCCTCCGCCACCTGACCGAACTCGTCGACCTTGCCAAGAGTCTTGGCAATCTCGAAAAGCTTTTGCTCCAGCAGAAGAAATATCTGGCCTTCAATCGTATCTGCCGACACAAGGTTATAGACTTGAGCCGTGTGAACCTGCCCATAACGGTGAATGCGCCCAATACGTTGCTCCAGGTCCATCGGATTCCAGGGAAGATCGTGATTGAAGAGGACGCGGGCGAACTGCAGGTTTATCCCCTCGCGTCCAGCAGCAGTGCAAATGAGCACGCTGGGGCCGTCGGGCCGCTTGAACCGGCGTTCAGCAGCGAGTTTGGCGCCGTGATCGCCTCCCTTGAGCACCTCCACACCGGCACTGGGAAACGCGCTTGTGATAGCGGTTTGCAATGAATCGACGCTGCCGAGATACGTCGTAAAGACAACGATCTTTTCACGCGGATGAACGGCCCAAAGATCGCCCAAAGCACGAAGCAATTCGCGAGTCTTGCTCTCCTCCCCTTCGGGAATAAGCGTTAGCAGATCGCGAATTCTTTGCCGCTCAGCGGGAAGCGCAACTGAAACAAGCATCACCGCGGACTCTTCGTCTGCCGCGGTCTGCAACTCCATATCTGTCCCTTCGGATTCGAGCTTTTCGCCAAGCTTGCGGAGCAATTTTACACGGGCGTCCGCCAGAAGACGGTCCACCTGCGCACGACCGAAAGAATCGGTCGGAAGACCAGACATCTCGTGGAATTGAAGCCGCGCGTCGGACAACGCGCGCTCGCGCCCGTCTACGTCAAGCTTCTGATCGCAGATAATCGCCTCGTGAATGGTGAGATTAAGCAGCCGCCGACGCAGCGTTGCGCGGACAGCCGCGAAGCTAGAGGCGGCTATCTTTTGGAAGATGGTCATGACGAAGCCGAGGGCGCGACCCTTGTTGCCAGATGCTTCCGCAAGGTTGTAACCGTCTCTGAGATAGGCGAGCAATGACTCATAAAATCGAAATTCGGGTTGGGAGAGAGGGAATGTCGAAGTGTGAACCTGGCGCCGGGCAAAGAGCGGATTGCCATGCGCATCGCAAGCATCCGCCTGGGTGCGCCTGAAGACAACCGAATTAAGCCGATGGCGGTTGCTGAGCATATCGGCAGTGTTCAGAAATAAAGACGGATTGAGCAGCCGAACCAACATCCAAAACCGAAAGTGATCGCCCTGATGGGGCGTTGCCGAAAGCAACAGCAGGTCGCGGCTGTGGTCGCGAAGCGCTTCTGCAAGCCTGAAGTTCTGTGTTTTCGTCACTTTCGTTCCGGTTTGATACGCCGTCAAATGATGCGCCTCGTCGAAAACGATCAGATCCCAGCGGGGCGCCTCTAGCATTTTTTTGACGCGGGCGGTGCGCTTGAGGGTATCGATGCTGGCGATCAACCTGTTATGCTTGGCGAAGGCGTTCGATTTGCGGTCGGTGACATCTCCCTCGCTGCCAAACACTTCAAAATCAAGGTGGAATGTCTCGTTTAGCTCGCGGTGCCAGTTGTTTACTAACCCAGCCGGAACGACCACCAGCGCCCGCGTCAATTCGTTCCGCGACGCAAGTTCGCGCAGCACAAGGGCCGTCTCGATTGTCTTGCCGAGCCCCACGCTGTCGGCGATGAGGAACCTGCGAGGAGAGGCATTCGCGATACGATGGGTCAAGACGATCTGATGCGGCAGCAGGTCCACTTTCGCGGCGGTCAAGGTGGCCGAGTTCTCAAGAAGCGGAAGCTGCTCTGCTTCGAGCGCCAGCCATAAGCGTAGCAGCAACTCCGGGGTGGCAGGACGAATACGCGAGATGACTTCCTCATCCCAGCTCAACACCGACGCGAGAGTGAACGCCGAAACCTGACGCTCGCCGTGTCTTTGAAAAAAAACTCGGGCGTACCCGCCGGGCTCCGTGCCGATCAGGACGCCCGTTCCCAGCTCAGGGTGCGTGACGCGGGAGCCTGTTGCTAGATTAGGAGACGCGTACGACATGAAACCCGCCAACGTCTCTGGTGCTTTCGACGATCAGTTTGTAGACCCCTTTGCCGGTTGCCGCGCCGTTCCAGATGGCCCTCGTGAGACAGATCTTGCTATCTCGGTCAGCACCTCGCCCAAAGTACACCAGGTCATCCGATTCATTGATCTGGAACAGCCTGCCTGGTCCGTCCATGCAGAATACGAGACCAACGCCACCCCAGTGATTGCTCCACGTGCGGCAAAGCGGCAGGATGTTTGCCCGAAGCCACGCATAAGCGGCGTCCGAGCCAGGCATGACCTCCATGACCGTTTGTAAGCCGCCGACGAGAACGGTCCTTCCGCCGCCGGGCGGCGATTCAGGCAACCCCTGTTGCCGCCATTCGAGCACGACACGAAGCGGCGTTGCTTCCGTCTCCGTGATAAGGCCGCTCAGCAGCTCGGGCGACCATACAATGCTGCATCCGCGTCGCTTCCAGCTTTGGGCCGTCATCTCCTGCATGGTCACGTCCTTTGTCGAAGCAATCGTGGCAATCAGCTTCCTTCGTCCCAATCGTTAAAAAAGCTAAGCTGGCGTTCCAGCTCCATCGGCTGTTGGCGCAGCTTGTCCAAGGTCTGCCTAAGAATGGTCCGCGCCAATGTCGACGCTGCGCGGACTTCCGGATCGGAGGACATCATCGCGTACCATTCCAATACGGCATCGACGCTTCGGCGAACCATCCATGTGTCCTTCGATAACTCCTGCTCTAAATTGACTCCGCTATCGGGGCTGGCTGCACCGATCAGGAAATGCGCCTGATCGATCTCCGTTTTCATCTCCTTACGAGGCCGCCTGCGAAACTCCTGAAACCGCTGCCAAATCGGAATCGCCGTGACATGGCGGTTGCGCTCTTCCACCCACCTGCGATCCTCGAAGTCGCGCTGGCGAACGGCTGTCCCGAAAAAACTCTTGCTGACCTCGTTGGCTGTCCTTGATGACTTGGGTGTGAAGAGACGCAGATACTGATAGGCAACCGGATAAACGATGGACGGGGGGTTGTTGCCGGCCGCTTCGGAACCTTCATCGAGCAATTGATTGATTCCGGATAGGGCAAGGCGAATGGGTAGGGGTTCGTTGTCCGACGTGAATACTTGGCCGTAATGGCGGCTATAAAATTCCAGCGCCTTTCCGCGGAGGATTACGCGAATATCCGCGTCTGAAAGTTCATTCGCTTTGTATGCGGCGAGTAGCACCTTCAGGCGGATTAACTCGCTCTTGACCCATTGCCGCATCTTGGCCCAGCTTACAGCGGCGGGTTCGGAAAGACGTTTACGACAGACATGTATGATGTCGTATTCGGTTCCCTTGGCTCCGAATTGGCCCCCTTCTCCCTTTTGCTCGTCGCTCGCGATCGGGAATGTCTGCTCGAGCAGGAAGCCGGCCTCGAACAGGCTTTCGAGAACGATCGCCCATTGCGATTCCTCGCTGTGGTGGAACGTAAACGCGAGCAAGCCGCCGTCCTTCAGCACGCGGCACGTTTCGGCCCAGCACGCGGTGAGGCGAACTTTATCGTACTCGTTGGCTTCCTCTTCGGAGAGAAGCCGGGGAGCGAGCGCTTCCTGCGCGTTCGGTGTTTTTATCGGGCCGAACAGCTCGGGATATTCGTGCCGAAGGGGGAGCCTAAGCCACACATGGAAAAAGTTCGACAGGTCCGAGTAGAAAATATTATCGCCGAAAGGAGGATCGGTGATGATCAGATCGATCGAGCGATCGGAAAACTGCGGCAGATCGGACGAAGATCCGCAGAGCAGTTGCGCCCCTGGCAAAACAGGATCATTAAGAGTGACCCGCTTCTCATTGTTCTCGCCAACCTGATCAGGCGGCGCAACTTCCCACGGGCTGGTCGCCCACGTAAGCCCTTCTATCACCCCGTCGGCCGCGCTTTTCCAATTCCCACGCCCGAGTTTGGCAAACGCGCAATTTTCCACGGTGAGAGTCTTCGGGGCGTAATTCGAATTGCTAAAAAACGGTTCGACCTTGTCAGCTTGAATATTCCAGAAGACGAAGCCGTTTTGGTTTCTAAGATACTGTTGGACGGCCCCTAGAGCCTGATGCCGCACTTCTATGGGTACGTCGGGAATCTCGCAAACCGCTTGCAGCAGCAGGGAATGCAGCAGCAGCTGCCGCGCGTTGAACATTTTCCACCAATGCGTATAGCCCTGTTTAGGCAGAGCAAAGTTGGCATGGTGGGTCATATAACTGTGCGTAATCTCTTCTCTCGGCCAATATCCTTCGAGATCCGTATCCTTCCTAGCGGCCCATTCCTGTTCAGATGCCGCGAGGCGACGCTGCTCCAATCGCGTGAAATTCGCGAAGAATCTGCCATCGTATATCTGGCCATCGTCATCGCATGTTGGGCAGTAACCTTGAACCGCGTAGGGTGCGGCCGGCGCGCCATGCCCCGTGCGTTCGAGGGTTTCATTGAAGGGTTGTTCAAGCCCGCAGCTCCCGCAGGTGAAGTGAAGCTGCTTCTTTACTGATCTTGCCGTTGAACGCTGAGTGTCAATCCGTCGGCCGTCCGTCAATGTGATAAACTGCGGCAGCCCGAATTCTTTGCGGTCAGCATCGTCGGTTTTACCAAACTCCTGCTCATCGGTTATTTCGATAGGCCCCTGGTCCATATCAGCCGAGCCAATAAATGATTCATCCTCGGCAAGCTTGATACGACCACGAACCTCAATAAATCGAAGGTTCTCCAACCTCTGCTCATACCAGCAGTTCGTTGCCTCAAGAGTCGCCTCGGCATAGCCCCCAAGTTCGTCACGGTTGAGCACGCCCGCACCGCCCTTAAGCCAGTCGGAGTCTATCAAGAGATAAGCATATACCGGCTTCTTGGCGTTGCGTGCAGGCTGAATTTTCAGATGCTTCTTGTCGATTTCGGAACGCCGCGTGGCATTGCTGTGTTTGCCAAGCACATCACGAAGGTACTGACCCGCAAACTCGCCGCATTTTGGGCATTTGAGGCCCGGCTCTGACTCCACCATGCCATAAAGCTCAGCCGCCCTCTGACGCATTTCTGGCGGTGTACCCTTGCTGTAATTCAACAAGCGCTTTGCAAATGGCGCTGATAACTCAGTAAAGGGTGACTCCGAATCGAGTATGATCCGCTCGGCTGCGGGAGCCATTCGAGCGGCCCCAAGCTCAGCGTGAAAAGGCGTCTTGCACGTTTTGCAGGTCAGTCCGATATACTTCACGCCGAGCTTCTTCTCGGCAATCACAGGGGATCGAAAGATTGGCGTTCGATGACCGCAGCCTGGCTTCAAGCACTGGCCATGCTTGGCCCAGAATGTATAGATGGCCTCGGGTCCCTTATATCTGTACTTCGTTCGCTCACCTGGCAGTAACCAGAGCGGGTCGAAATCGGCCGGCATCTGCTTGTCAGCGGATGCGATTCCGGTTTCGGCGTCGCTGTACCACCCGCCTGTATGACCGCGGGGACACTCTGTGACATAGAACGGCTGTATGACCGGCTTTACTTCAGCCTCGATCTTCTCGAAGAACGCGCGGACTTTACCAGGGTCAGTGCAGGCGAGCTCATTTTTTACCACGAACCAAGCGACGGGATTGAGATCCACGCCGGCGACATGAAAGCCCAGACGCGAACCTTCGACCAACGTCGTGCCACCACCCATAAAGCAATCAAGGACTCTTAGGTCTTTGAAACTCCCAGCCTCCTGGTGGTTTGCGTAGTAGACATCCCAGACAGCCTTTGCGGCCTCCGTTTCATCTGGAAAAGGAATACCCTCCGCATCGAGTGCTGGAGAGCCGTCTGCATTCTTTCGGATAGGAGCCTGCATCGCGGCAGCAATCAGCATAGCGCGGAAGACGCTGCCCCGGCGACGGGCCCACCACTTGCTCATCTGATAGATCGGTTTTCCCGCGTTGCCCTCCAGCTGCGACAATGCGTTAATCGGCACAATCGGAAAATCCACTTCGAGGCACGTCCTGGCGCGCTTGGGATTTGAGAAATCCGGAACGGGAACCCGGACCGCCTTCCCCAAATTTGCAGGCCCGACACTGGGGCCAGATTTCTTGGCAGCACCATTCTTCGTTCCGTCCGACGCAAGACCTGCTTTTTGACCAGGATCGAGTCCGGCAAATATCTGCTGTTTGGCCGCGAGTTTGGTTACTTTCACTTGCGTCACTTCGCCGAAAACTCGATTAAGGGAACCACTGCTTCCAGCAGCGACAACCCGCCATGGCACAAGTGCGGGAATCCGCCTTGCACCGCCCATTTGCGCTGTCCCAGCACAACCAGCCGGCCATTGTGCCGGCTGACGAGGGGCGGAAGGTGGCGGCGCGGCCACGGGGCGCTTGGAGATTCGGCCGCACAGCGTTTGGCGCCGAAGATACTCCGCATCAGGTAGACCGTGTCTGAGTCGCTTATCTCATCCGAGAAGAACCGGCTCACGGCATAACCGTGATCGGAGGTTATGACGAGCCGCCGGCCCTGGCGGATTCGATCGATAAATTGCCAGAATCCCGACGAGGAAAGTTGCTGCCTAATCTGGGATGCGACGATGTCGGGGCCGTCGTCCTGCGCTGCATGGAGGTGGATGAGCGGCTCATCAGGCCATTTGTGCCAAAGGAACAGCCGAGGCTTCGAGGGGATCATGTCCGTGCAATCGGCAAACGGAGCGTCAAGCACGTCAGTGTGCACGTCGGGTCCGCTGAAAATAAACGATGCCGGAAATTGGTTGTTGAACAGCTTCGAACGCCCGGAGAGTCCCAGTGCCGCAGCAAAGCGGTCGGTATCTGAAGGTACTTGAGAACCAAGCGCCTCAACCCGCGTGGGGCTAAGGCCCCGCTCTTCGGCCGCCGTCACGATTATCGCCAGCTCCCGTAAGGAGAGAGCGTCTAGCAACAGGACCGCCGTGCCGGATGCTCTGGTCTGCACCCAGAATTCCTTAAGTTCGTCGATAGCTGTGGGAGCATTGAGCTGAAAATCATCCCATAAATTCCAAGCAGTATTTGCAATGAGCCGATCCGGCGCCACAGTAGCGCGGTCCAGAGCGCCGCTCTTCGCAGACGACAGAGCAAGCTCGCGAAGAGCAGCCAGAATTTTCTTCCATGCACTTGCGGGATCGCTTTCGCCCACAATCGCATCCACCCATTCGGACGCTGTGCCGGTCATTGTGTACAGCCTTAACCGGGCGGGAGGTTCAATTGAAGTTCGGCTTGCAGTTTGGGCGGGAGCTTCACGCACAAATCGCGAAGCTCCTTAACCGACACTCCGTTCAAGGTGAGCACCGCTTGAGTCACTCTCTGCGCGTCCGGCAATGCCCACTTCTCCAACTCGCCAAGGAGATTGACGCCGGTCTTGGCTCCAAGCGACCGGTGGATCACGGGCTGTGGCTGCCCACTTCCACTGGGGGTCAGCGGCACCGGCTCACCGCCACTTGGCGGGCTTGGAGTGAATGGATTGGGAGCCGGCAATCCTGAAGGTGTGGGAGACGGGCTGGGGGTGATCTGGGGCGTCGCCGCCACGCCGCTACTGCCGACTTGCGAGATTTCGCCCAACCGCACCGCAAACATGGCCTGCCCGCCGAAGGAGGCCCGCTGCTTTAGCCGAACGAGGGCTTCCGTCGGAGATTCGCCGGGCTCTTTGTGCCACCAGCGACCTCCCTCGTTTAGAGCGGCTTTGTCCTTCGCGACGATTGCCAGAACCTGCTCGTATATGTGAAGATCACCCAGATACGGGATCGTGATTTGGCCCGGCAGAGGTGGCTCGCGCAAGAGCGCGATGACCTGCCGCATCGTGTCACCGCGAGCCGCGGCCTGCACGATAAATGCTTCGAAGTCTTCGGGCGCAAAATGATTTTTGGTCACATGCTGCTCAACAGCGGCTGGAATGTCCGCACCCGTAGCGCCATGCGCCTCTTCATCGAAAGTGCAGTTTTTTGGCGTCTGGAAGTCCCAGGTCTTAAGAAGGGCGTATCGATCGAAGCGATTCCGGAGTTCTGCCTTCAGAGCGCCCTCGAATTTGGTGTGCAGCTTGGCGTATTGCTGTTCCTTTTCCTTCCACTCGCTCGCAAGCAAAGCACAGCGAGCGGTGATGAGTAGGTTGCGGTCTGAGTAGAAATTCAAAGAGCCCGCTTTGGGCAACAGGAACCTGACCATGTTCCGGTTCTGAGCAACGTGCTCTGCAAGCCAGGGACCAAGAACTTCGTTCAGGGACTTCGGACCGACCGGCAGAACGATCAGCACGGGCTTGCCTCGTTCTGTCCATCCGACCGGTTGGTCGCTGTGAGGCAGGTTCGCCCACGGTGCCTTTTCCCAGTTTGGATCGAGCACCACCGGCTGCGAGGGCGGTTCGCTCGCGCCATCTGGCGTTTTCAATTGATAATTCAAAACCTGTTTCAGATACTCTTGGTCGCGTCGCACAGCGAGCAGGCCGGGAACAGGAGCGGACTGGGAATCAAATGCTCGGTCATTCCTTGCCCACGCCTTCAGCTTCAACTCGGGGTTCTCGGGCAGCCTGAAGCAATACCGTCTGTCGTGAGTGCCGACCTCGTGAATGTTAAAACTGTTCTCGACGATAGTTGCGAGCTCCGCGGTGAAAGCATTGTCGTCTACCGGCCTGTGGTGTGTTATGTCGAGTTGCACCTCGTTTCGCGTGGCACCTGCGTCCTGCGTGGCGGAAAGGGAGCGGACCCAGATGCTTGAAATCACTTCAGTCGCATGCGGCGCTCCAACATTCGCGTCACGAATTACGTTTAGATTGCGGATCGCTTTTTCTCGAAGCCGTTCTTGATCGGCGCTGGTGGCGAACGAATCGATGAGCGTCGTCACGCCGCAATCATCGTCGTCGACTGAAAAATCGGCGCAGGTGATGACAGTCACGTGCTGCCCGCGGACGCGAAAGACTTCTGCGAGCATACGGATAAAATCGCGGCTGTCCTGGGCCGCGGCTGCCATAAGGATATGGTCTTCAAGAAGGCTCAGGAGTTCTGGAGCGAACGGCCAGCATTCGGCGACCTCCTGCTGAAGCCGCGCTTTATCTGCTTGCGTCTTGTCCGCGTGAAGCAGCCTTACTCTTTCAGTCGCATAGACATGAACGGCTTGCTCGATCTCCGCCGGAGGCACATTGCCTCGGTTCTGGAACAATCGATGCAGGACGAGCTTCTTGCGGTCTTCGCGCGCCGTCTCCCCTTTGAAGTCGATCACGACAGGACCCTTCCGATGAATCTGCTGGAAGGCGTCGGTTGTGTTGTCGCGGACCGAAACGACAAGGCAGAACAGATCGGGGCGATCCTCCGCAAGCTCGGAAAGAGTTTGGATAAAATTGAAGGCCCAGTGAAGCCGCTTCTTTCCCTCCTGACCCGGTTCATCGTGCAATCCGTCGTACCAGGTTTGTAGCTCATCAAGGATGAGAGCTGTCTTCTGCTCTCCGAACATGTCCTGAAGCAGCGATTTTGCCGGGACGAGACTTCCGGATTGCTCAAACTTCCCGCGGTAATACTGCCCCTTGGGGTGACGCGTGAAGAGCAAATCCCAAAGGTTCGGGTACTCCTGATTTGAAAGCGTCTCGGAAAGCGGCATGAAGCCGCGTTGAAGCTTCAAGGCGGTCAGTTTGGACGCCTGCAGTTTTTCGCCCCAGGAAGCCGCCCACGATTCAACTTGGTCCGGCGAACCAAAGGCGTGATGAACGAGAGCCATGATGTGAGACTTTCCGCTTCCGCGTTGTCCCATCATAACGATCGGCTTGCCCGCCGATGTGGCCGATACAGCATCGAGAGCGCGTCGAACGTCCCCTGTTGGGTAGGTGATGTCGAGGAGTTCTGTAGCCGCCTTTCGCTGCGTCCAACCCGTGTTCTGGCGGTTGGACAGCTCGATGGCGGTTGCCCGCATGTACTGCGTTTGAAATTCCGGCCGTAGCTGTAGCACTGGCATTGTTGATATCACCTTGTCCGTTTCGTGCCGCTGCACGGCAACTTCGACGTTCATGGACGTTGGCCGCGGCAGTAGGATTGCCACACCTCCTCGAAGAGGGTGGCGACGGAGATGTCGCGCTTAACGGCCTCGACCTTCACCTCACGCGCTCGTTCGATCGTCATCCGTATCCCGAGGATCGTGTGGCGACGCTTGTCGGCCTTCACCCCTGCCTGTGGCTTGCCGGCCGGTGCCAGTGGCTTCATGGACGGCCTACTGCTTCGACTTGTTGACAAGTCTTAGCAAGCTGAAGCAGGGCCTCACAAGGGCGTGATGCTCCGTGAGCGGAACCCCATGCGGCTGCCGGACTCGCTGCGCCTCGTTCTGCCGATCCGTCAGGCTGGTGTGGAGGCTGAACGATGATGCCTTTGCGTCTATTGCTGATGCCGGGGAAGCAGAACCAAGCCGGCGTCGGTCTCTGGGGAAGCGTCCACGCCCGCGCCGAACGAGAAGGTATCCAGCGCGCTTGAGCACTCGCTGACAGCGCGCGGCTGCGACAGATTCGGAGCTTTACCCATGCCAGAAGCGGCCGCGCGGCCGCCAGAAACTGATTCCGGCTGCTTCCCCCACGCTTCCCCGCTTTCGCAGACCGGGCTGGGGAAGCGAAAACCTGGGCCAAGCGTTCGAAGCCGAATGGTTCGGCACAGAAGGTGCCAGGGCGGCACACGCATCGGGGTTGGCAGGAGCTCCGCCCTAGTAGGTGCGACCGCGACTGAGCGAGGCTAATGTCGGATTCGCCGACCTAGCCGCGGCGATCGGCCCCGCCGAGAGCACGACCAAGACCCCCTGCTCAAGAGCGCACCTCGGCATGCTCGCTATCAAACCCGTTCGCCACTGGCTGGATGGAGCGGCGCCCGCGGTCGCCTCCCCGGCGAGCGGGTTCCGCGCCAAGGCTGGAGCCGGAGCCGCCATCGCCTGACGCCGATCTGTTAAGGCGCCTTAACACATGCCCGGACACGCCGCCGCCGACCGAGGCTGGGCGGCTCCCGGCCGGCGCCACGACCAGCGACGCGGCGGCGACAGCCACGGCGCCGATCGGATCCGATGCTGTACC
>OY970201.1:1365000-3280000 GCA_963708245.1 uncultured Pseudomonadota bacterium
AACGAAGCTGTTCCCCGCCGTCCCGCAGCAGATGAACGAATTCGGGCGTCCAGCCTATGCCCTTGAGCGCCAGAGCAATTCGCACCCGCCAAGCCGCCGAGGACCGGAAATACGTGTAGAGCCGCATGGCCTTCCTCCTCCGTCCGTCTCGTTCGTGAATCGTTCTCTGGTGGCTTGACTTCGCCGCCAGGCGTCTGGAAAGGAGGATAGGCTAGGCGAGCCATCTCCTCCAGGTCCGCCGGCGTTCCCGCTGGGGCTCCCACAGTGTTGAACCTGATGACGCGGAAACATAGCAGTTGGCATATATCAATTGAAACGGTTATTCTTTATATGACGGTGTGCCAACGATTCTTCGGGCCGGCGGCGGATTTCGTTGGTCCGCTTCCCCGGTCCAGCTTCGGCTACGTCGGGGAGTGCCGGCGGGCCGGACCACCGGGGGGCAACGGCCGCGATGCGCCGGCCGAGTCATTTTTCCAGGTGGGAGGTTTCACGGCAAAGAAAAACTGTTATAGATGCTCCCGGTCTGAATGCGCGCGAGCCAACTCGGGGGGCGCGGAGGCCTGTTGATATGGGAGGGTAATGATCCTTCAATGAGCACGAAACCTGCCAGCCGCGACTCCGTGGTGGAGGTCGCGAATGACGACTTCAAGCTGGAGGACTTCCTGCCTTTTCGCCTGTCGGTGGCGGCGTCGAGCGTGTCGCGCCTCATGTCGCGGCGGCTGACGGAGGCCTACGGCATTTCGATCGCAGAATGGCGTGTGCTGACGATGGTGGGCCGGTTCGGCACGCTGTCGCCCAGCCTCGTCGGCGAGCGGACGGCGATGGACAAGGTGAAAGTCAGCCGCGCCGCGGCGAGCCTGGTCGCCCGAGGCATGATCAAGCAGACGCAGGACCCGGCTGACGGGCGCGGGCGGTTGCTTCGTCTTACCCGCAAGGGGGCCAACGTGTTCCAGGGCGCCATCCCGCTCGCCCGATCACTGGAAGCCGAGCTTGCCGACGGCCTCAGCCGCACCGAATGGGCCGCGTTGCAGAAGGCGCTGTTCCGGCTCGGTGCTCACGTCCAGGCGATCGACGAGCCTGAGAGCGAAGCGGCTGATTGAACGCCCGGGCCGGGGAAATCGGATCTCATAAGAGCCGACATCCGGCGCACTGGGCGCCAAACGGACCCAATCCGGCGCTCCCGCATAAAGGGGCGCTGGTTTGGTTCGTCCGGGCGGTAGGGCCCTTCTGCCTTGCCGGGCGGAAGACGCGGGCCGCATAGGGAAGTCGCGACGCTGTTGCCCGCGCACGCCCCGCCGTGCGAGGGAGGATGGATGCATCCAAACCGAAGCGACAAAAGGTGAGTCCGGAGCGGCCGGCCCCGGCTATTGTTCTCGGCGCATCACGGGCCGGGCACGGCTCGGGCGCCATAGCTCGGCGCTGAACACCTTGGACGCTGTTATTGGCTCCGCCCCGCTCACCCAGGCGGATGAGACCACGCAGGCGCTGCTGCGGCGGCTCTGGCGTGAGCATATCCGCCACCATAAGCCGCGGCTCCTTCTGGTGCTGGTGCTGACCGCCGTCATGGCCGGCACCACCGCGCTCTACCCGGTGGTGATCGACCACGCCTTCGCCATGTTCACCGCCAAGGACCCTCGGATCCTCTACCAGGTCCCAGCGCTGGTGGTGGCGGTCACCTCAGTCAAGGCGGCGGCGCAGTATTTCCAGACCGTCCAGGTGCAGCGGCTGGTGCTGGTCGTGATCCGCGAGTTGCAGGGCCGCATGTTCGCTCACCTGGTGCATGCCGACCTCGCGCGACTGGAGCGCGAGTCGCCCGCACGGCTCGCCGCCCGCATCACCACCGATGCCACCGTCATCCGCGATGCGCTTACCCGCGCGGTACAGGGGGTGGCCGACGCGGTCACGGTGGTGGGGCTGATGGCGTCGATGGTCTATCTTGATTGGCTGTTGAGCCTGATCGGCGCGGCGCTCTATCCGCTGGCGGCGGTGCCGATCCAGCGCATCGGTCGGCGCGTCCGACGCGCATCGGGCGGGATGCAGGAGCGGATGGGAGAGACCGCGGCGCTGCTGAATGAGAGCTTCGCCCAGGCCCGGACCGTGCGCGCCTATCGGCTGGAGCGGTCGGAGACCGAGCGCGCCGAGACCGCGTTCACCCAGCTCTTTCGGGCGCTGATGCGGATGACCAAGGGCCGCGCCGCCGTCGATCCGGTGCTGGAGGTGCTGGGCGGCGCCGCGGTCGCTTTGGTCATCGGCTTTGCCGGCTGGCGCGCGGCGGCGGGGGGGCATTCGCTCGGCAATTTCACCGGCTTCGTCGCCGCCCTGCTGATCGCCTCGCGCCCGTTGCGCGCACTCGGCTCGCTGAACGCCGCGTTGCAGGAAGGGCTGGCCGGGCTGGTGCGAGTGTTCCAGGTCATCGACGAGAGGCCGACCATCGTCGATGCGCCCGACGCCGTCCCGCTGCCGCCGGGGCGAGGTCATGTCATATTCGCCTCGGTCCGCTTCGTCTATCCGGACGGGCGGATCGGCTTGGACGGGCTGAGCTTCGATGCCGCGCCAGGGACCACCGTAGCGTTGGTGGGCCCGTCCGGTGGGGGGAAGTCTACCGCGCTGGCGCTGATCCCGCGCTTGCACGACGCGTCGGCCGGGGCGGTGCGCATCGACGGGGTGGATGTGCGGCACGTGCGTCTGGCCAGCCTGCGCGACGCCATCGCCTATGTCGGGCAGGACGCGCTGCTGTTCGACGATACCATTGCGGCGAATATCGGCATGGGCCGGGCGGACGCCGGCGAACAGGAGATCGAGGCCGCCGCGGAAGCGGCGGCCGCAGCGGAGTTCATTGCCGCTCTGCCGGAGGGGTATCGCACCAGGGTCGGACCCGGCGGGCAGCGGCTGTCCGGTGGGCAACGCCAGCGTGTCGTGCTGGCGCGGGCGTTGTTGCGGAACCCGCGTATCCTGCTGCTGGACGAGGCGACCAGCGCGCTGGATACCGAAAGCGAGGCCGCAGTGCAGGTCGCGTTGGCGCGCCTGCGTCAGGGCCGCACCACGATCGTTGTCGCGCACCGGCTTTCGACGGTGCGCGACGCCGATCTGGTCATCGCGATGGCGGACGGCCGCGCGGTCGAGCACGGGACGCATGCCGAGCTGCTGGCGCGGGACGGGCTATATGCACGGCTGGTACGCAGCCAAGCGTTGGTGCAATAGGTACCGATCGCGCCGGCTGGGGATGCCATCCCGAGCATCCGTCCCTGCCGCAGATGAACAAAGCTTGATCCTTCAGCGAATCGCAGCAGCAGCGCTAGCACGGCGCGAAGCCGCGACCGGGACAGCAACGACGCACGCCGGGCGAAAGAGAAACTCAGACCCGATCGGCAGTGAGGGAGTAAACGCAACCAAGACCGTTGATGACCGCCGTCATGTGGGTGCCGATTACCTTACCCGTCATCGTGGTTTGCTGGTCGCTCACGGCTTGAAATGAGCCGTCAGGCGCGATTGAAGTGGAGTAGACCGAAGTTGGCACATCGCGGGGAAGATTCGGGTGCGGCAGCGCATAGCTAAAAGTGTTGTTCGTTACCTGTAGCACCACGTGGCTATCCGTTTCACACCAGTTCCGTTGCATAGCTGACGCCGAAGATGTCGAGGTGACCTGGATCGAACCCTGATAGGACCCGTCGAATGAGATGCTCGGCGTCGCCGGAACGGCATTGCTCAACGGCGCGGGCGCGCCTGCAGCGCAACCGCCGAGCCCGATCACGTAGCCAAGCGCGATCAGCCTGTTGCGCCAATTTCTTGCACTCATGTCTTCTCATCGCTCTGGAGGAATCATCCGACATCTCCCAGATGGTCGGCAGTTTGCTAGACCAGAGCACAGGATAGTCTTCCCCGATCCTTATGACAATGATTTTTGTCAATCAGAGCGCGACAGCCGAGTTCTCTTAACCGATGTCGGACGCAGCCCAGGGGACCGAATATTGGAATCTTTCGTTCATACCACCTCCCTACCCATCCTCGGCGCTGCGCCGCTACGGTTAGAGATCAGAGGGCCAGGGTCAAGCTGCCCTGTCCGCGCGAGACGCAGACCAGCATCTTTTTGCCTTCAGCCCGTTCGGCAGGAGAAAGAATCGTGTCGCGATGGATGATCTTCCCAGCCAGCACCTCAACTTCGCAGGTCCCACAACTACCGGCGCGGCACCCGAACGGAACCTCAATACCGGCATGCTCCAGACAGTCCAACAGATGCTCGGTTGCTCCGACCTCGACCGTCTTGCCCGAAAGTTGGCACACTGCCTCGAACGGTCCATCGCCCTTCGTAACTCCGGCGCCAAAGCGCTCGACGTGAATCAACTCGGCCGGCCAGCCAAGCGCTTCCGCCGCGTTTACCACGGCGTCCATCAGTCCCGCCGGCCCGCAGGAGTAGACATGCGTCCCCTCAGGCTGGCGGCGGATGAGCGCGGCCACGTCAAGCTTCTGTCCCAGGCTGTCGTCGTAGAGATGAACGTTCGGGTCGCCCTGGAACCCCAGGAAGGGCACGAAGGCCGCCGTCTCGGCGCTGCGGAACGTGTAATGCAGCTCGACAAATTGTTCGAGCAGCTTGAGATGGGAGCGGTGCGCGAGCAACGGCGTAATGCCGATGCCGCCCGCAATCAGCAGGTGTTTGACCGCGTGCTCGGCTGTTGGAAAATAGTTTGCAGGCACGGAAATCGTGAGTTCGGAGCCGCGCGTGACTTTTTCGTGCAGGTACTTCGAGCCGCCTTTGGAGTTAGGCGCGAGCTGCACGCCGATGAAGTAAACTAGACCCTCTCCGTAACCGCCATTGATGAGAGAGTAGCTGTTCCTATACACCTTATCGCCATCCCGCATGTGGATAACGATGTGGCTTCCAGGCGTGAACCGCGGAAGCAGACCCCCGCTTGGATGTGTTAACGCGAAGAGTTTGGTCGTGGTGCTCACGTTCCAAAGGCCGACGACCTTCACCGTCATCCTCTGGCGCTTGTCCAGCCCAAGCTGCTGGTCGGACATGCCAGCCAGTTTCTCCGCTGTCGCCACTTGCTTGGTGACGCTGTCTTCCGGCGCCGTGACGACTTTGGCCGCACGGCGTTGAAAGGTCACCGGCAGCTTATTGAAGCCCCTGAGGCCAATCTGCTTGGTCACTTCTGGCTGACCCTTGCGCTCGAAGGACGAGACGCGCGCGAACCACTGCTCGAACGCGATGCGAGCCTCGAGACGGGCGAGCGGCTGGCCGATGCATTGGTGGTTCCCGCTGCTCATGCTGAGGACCCGCGGGATCTTGCGGCGTATGTCGAAAACCTCTGGGTTCTCGAAGACTGCTTCGTCGTGATTGGCAGAGCTGACAACCGCGGCCACCACGCAGCCCGCAGGTATCTTGACCCCCGCCTTCTCAACGTCGTGAAGTGCCTTGCGCTGCAGAACGACGACCGGGCCATTGAATCGCAGGCCCTCCTCAAACGCATTGGCGGCCAGCGACAGGTCGTTGGAGAGAAGACGCATCTGATCCGGGTGTTCGAGCAGGCAATCGAGCGTCAGCGCGAGCGCTTGTGTCGTCAAATCATTGCCGGCGATCATGGCGAGCTTCATCAGGGTCAGGGCTTCCTTGTCCGTCAGCCGGTCGCCGCCTTCCGCAGCCTGGATGAGGTAAGTAATCAGATCTTGTTGGGGCGACTTGCGACGCTCTTCGATCCGCGCCTTCAGAAAGGCCTCCATATCCTTCGCATCACGCGCGATTTCCTCATAGCGCTTCTGTCGCGCCGCCTCGTCCTTGATGGCATGAGCGGTGTTGGCACCCATCATCGAATTAGCCCAGCGTGCGAACGTCTCCCTCATCGATGAATCAACGCCCAGGAGGCCCGATATCACCGTGGAGGGAAGCGGCAACGCAAACTGATGGAGGAAATCGCACTCGTTGCCACTGGCCATGATGGCGTCGATCAGGTTCCGAGTGATGTCCTGCGTATGGGGCTCCATTGCAGCCACGCGCTCGGGCGTGAAGGCCTGTTGCATGAGGGCTCGCACGCGCGTGTGCTTCGGCGGGTCTTCCCGCAGCAGCGTGTCAATTTTTGTCTCTTCCTCCGCTCCAGGGACCGGCAGGTTGCGCGCGAAGGCTGCAGAGAACGTCCTGAAGTCGCGGAGAACCGCATCGCAGTCAGCCCATCGCAGGAAGCCGAGCGCACCGAAGGGTTCCACGCGGCAGACCGGTCCCTTGGCGCGCAGCTCGGCCAAAATGCGGTTGCCCTCAACGGTGAAGTTGGGATCGCGAATGTCGAGAACCGGCAGTGCGTCGAATCCGGCCGGGACTGGGTTGCTCGCGCCAGTCGTTACACTCGGCTGTCCTTGCGACATTGATCGTCTCCTTGCGACATGGATCGCGCTTCTTGTGACACCTGCTGCCAGTGATCCCGCGTCATCTCACTTTTCGGCACCGGCGTAAGAGTCGATACGGCGCGACAAAGTGCCTTTAGCGCGCATCTACTCAATCGGTCCGCTGACGCTGTTCCACCGTACGTGCCCTCCCGAGGAACCGGCTACTGCATGAACCACCCGTGGCTTACCACCATCGACTGGCCAGTCAGCGCGTTGCTCCGAGCGCCGGCGAAGAACAGGACTGCATCGGCAACATCGTCCGTGGTGGTGAACTCGCCGTCGACCGTGTCCTTCAGCATCACGTGCTTGATCACGTCCTGTTCGCTGATGCCGAGTTCCTTGGCCTGCTCAGGGATTTGCTTGTCGACCAGTGGCGTTCGCACGAAACCAGGGCAGACCACGTTGGCCCGGACGTTGTGTTCTGCGCCCTCTTTCGCCACCACCTTGCAGAGCCCGATCAACCCGTGCTTGGCAGTGACATAGGGCGCCTTCAAGACCGACGCCTCTTTCGAGTGTACCGAGCCCATGTAGATCACGCTGCCTGACTTGGCCGCGTACATGTGCTTCAGGCAGGCCTTGGTGGTGAGGAATGCGCCATCCAGATGGATCGCCAGCAGCTTCTTCCAGTCGGAAAATGGGAAGTCGACGATCGGCTTGACGATCTGAATGCCGGCATTGCTGACCAGGATGTCGATGCGGCCGTATTTCGCCATCGTGTCGGCGACACCTTTTTCGACCGCGGCTTCGTCGATGACGTTCATCGCCACCGCAAAGGCATCTGGTCCTTTTGACTTGATCTCCCGAGCAGTCGCGGCGGCGGCATCGAGATTGAGATCCGCAATCACCGGGATGCCACCCTCGGCAGCGAAGCGGAGTGCGATTTCCTTGCCGATACCGCTGGCGCCGCCGGTAACGATGGCGACCTTTCCGTCGAAGTGAGACATGACTGAGTTCCCTTTCAATCTGCCCAGAGATGGGGTGACTATTTCAGATAATCGAACACGACAGTGCCAAGGCCGAGTGTCAGATCGGTGATATAGTGGCTGGCCGAGACCACCTGACGAACCGGCAGCCGCGCGACATCGCACATCGCGTGCTCGAAGAGCTCGATGGAGGCCGGACCGGACCAGGCCCCCTTCACGGTGACGTCCTCGCAGTGATAGCGCACCAGTTCACAGATGCGCGGCGAGCAATCCACGTGCGGGATGATCTTGATCATGAAGTTTGGTCGCGCCAAGCTCTTCAATATTGGCGCCGGATCGAGCTCGTGATGCTTGTAGCCCATCGTGGCCGATACGCAGAGCACCGAGCCGTAGTACAGCGTGCAGACGACAGTCTCACATTCATGCGAGATCTTCGGACTGGCCAGCTTCTTCGGAAACCCCCAGATCTCGCGCCCCCCGGCGATTGGCGAATTGTCGTCCAGGTACATGGCATGCACGTAGCTGCCTTCCTGCACCATACCGTCCGAGCCCTTGAAGCGCACCGGGATAACCTGGCCGGTCTCGGTGTAGTCGCCGAAGCCAGTTGAATCCGGCATGCGGATGAATTCATAGGCGACCGTGTCAGCCGCCACCTCTAGCGGCTCAGGCACCACCTCGCGCAGCCTATCGATGTCCGTGCGGTAGGTGATGACCACAAACTCACGGTTGTAGAACTTATAGGGCCCTTTCGGATAAGCGGGATCGTTTAGTGGCATCGCGAACGCCTTCTCGCGAACTTCGGTGAGCTTCATGGGCTTTGTCTCCCGATTGGCGGTGGTGTGCATGCGACAGCAATCCGAAGTGTGACAAGCATCCGACTCATCCTACTCGCGACCCTGCACGGCGAGATCGAAGGTGAAAACGCCGTCGCTTCCGTTCGGGCGCTGGAGCACCTCCGGGTGACGCAGCGTGCGAACGGCGTCGTTGTAGCCGGATTTCCAATGCTCCTCCATCGTTAGGCGCGAGAATTCGTAATCTTTCGATGTGCCCTCGTAAGTTTTGGCGTGGTAGATCAGTTGGATTAGGTTATAAACCTTCTCATCGGCTTCCCCGGCGAGGAACTCTGCTTCCGGCGTTTGCCGCACATCTTTCGGGAGTTTTTCAAGGAGTTGGGCGGCCGCGCGACGGAGCAACTGCCTTCTCTTGAACTGATCTGTCGCTGCCCTTGTGCGGCTCGAATAGCGGATGTCCTTCTGGCGCAACTCGGACTCGATCAGGTTGCGTGGAAACTCGCCACGGGCACTCCAAAGATCGATCTGGAAAGCCAGCGTGTCCCGACGCGGGTTGCTGTCGAGCACCCATTGCAGAGGCGTATTCGACACCAAGCCACCATCCCAATAGTGCTCGCCCTCGATCTCGGTCGCCGGAAACCCAGGCGGCAGCGAGCCGCTGGCCATCACATGCTCCGGGCAGATCTGGTGCGTGGTACTGTCGAAATAGACAAAATTGCCGGTGCGGACATTCACCGCGCCGACGCTGAAACGCATCGCGCCGGCATTGAGTAGGTTGAAGTCCACCAGGCGCTCAAGCGTGGCTTTCAGGGGGGCGACGTCATAGTAACTGAGCGCTTCACAGCTGCCAGGCGGATGAAGGAAGGGCGGCGGCACGCGCGGTGTGAAGAAGCCAGGCGCGCCGCCGAGCAGGATGCCCAATGAGCGTGCCTGATTGACAGCACTGTGCATGAACTCGCCGTGGATCGTGAGGCCAGGGATACCACCAATCCCGAACGGGGGCGTAGTGACGGTCTCCCAGAACGTGCGCAATTGCTGAACACGCTTTTCCGGCGGATTACCGGCGATCAGGGCCGCGTTCACCGCGCCGATCGAAATGCCGGCGACCCAATCGGGATGCAGGTCTGCCTCCGCCAGCGCCTGATAAACTCCGGCTTGATAGGCGCCAAGAGCGCCCCGGCCTTGAAGGATCAGTGCAATGCGCTCGAACGGGGGTCGCTCCGTGGGCACATGGGTCTTGCGCTTCGACGGTTGACCGGCAGGCATGACTGACCTTTGCGTCGGTGTAGTAACCAGCGTATTCCTATAAGCGGTAGGTGTCAACGGAAACTTGGTCGAGGAGCGGCGCTTTCGCGCTAATTTCACATTCGACAACAGGCATTGCCTCTCCGTTTCCGCCCGGGACAGTGCCGAGGACCGAGCGGCCCCACTTACGCAACTGCGCCCTGGCGTCGGCGCAACGCATGTCGTATCTTCAAGGTGTGCTGCTAACATCCCACCGGAAAACGCTAATGCCCAACCAACTCGTGCAGCTTGCGGGTTAGAGCGATGGCCCTCTCTGCTGCAGACTTGCCACTGGACATCACTGCTCAGGTGGTTCGGGTGGCATTGACGCCGGTATTTCTCTTGTCCGGCATTGGCGTCCTGCTCAATTTGCTCAACACCCGGCTCACCGACGCTTCCAGCCATATCGCGCATATGACGGAATTGTTGGCAGCGGACGCTGAGGGGGATAACGCACCTCGACTGCGCGTTCAACTCCGGCGGCTCGGGCAACGGATCGTAGTCCTCGATACTGCAATGATCCTTGGTGCGCTCGCGGGCGCAAGTACCTGCGGCGCGGCATTTTCTCTCTTTGTCGGGGCGTTGCGCAGCGCGACCGTAGCAACGGGCCTGTTCCTGCTATTCGGCATTGCGCTGACTTGCACAGTTGGCGCGCTGAGCGCCTTCATCGCAGACAGCCTCCTTGCCTGGCACGGCTTACACAGGGAAGGCCCGCTCCCGCACATGGGCACCGGAAAATAGAGACTCTGCGCTGGCGCCGAGACGCGAGCGATCGCCCCCAACCGCGGCTCGGATATCGACCATCTCACCGAGCCGCTCTGCTCCTGGATAACACCGACGGGCGCGGGTCCCCTGACTAACCAAGCGGCAGCGCCAACCAGCGCGATCCTGACGGATCCGAAAGCAGGATTGGAACGACCGTTTGCCGGCTGTTACGTTCCTGATCCACAGCGTGGATGACCTCGTCAGGTGACATTACCGACACGTCGCGCACTTGCAAGATTACCGACCCCGCATTGATCTTGCCGTTTGCTGCGGCACTGCCGATCGCAACACCAGCGACCACCACGCCCTGTTGCTGCGCGTCAAGCTTGTACTTGTCGCGAAGCTCTGGTGTGATCGTCGCCATCTCCAGGCCGAAATTGGTCGTTGCCTCCGGCGGCAGTTTCGGTTTGGGTACACCAGGCTGGCCCAGGAAGGTAGGGTACGATTGGTTCCCGGGCAGTCCGGCCAGAGTGACGGGCACCGTTTGCTCCGTGCCTCCGCGCAAGACTCCCAGAGCCAAGCTTGTTCCCGGAGCCGTCATGACAATGTCACGCATCAGGGCACGACTGTCTGGCGCGAACTTAGGTCCAAACGAGGTGATGATGTCGCCGCGGCGAAGGCCCGCCTGCGCGGCGGGGCTGCCATCCGTCACTTTCACCACGATGGATCCCCACGGCCCCGGGAGCCCGTAGGCATCGGCCAGATCGGGGGTAAGCGATTGGATCTGTGCACCCAGATAGCCGGTCTGGAGCTTACCGGCCTGGATCTCTCGCATATGAGTCACAATGAACTTGGCGTCGTCGATGGGCACGGCAAGCCCAATACCGATATTGCCTGTGCTGGAGGCGGTCGTGTAGAGAGCGGAATTGACCCCCACCACCTCCCCGTTGGCGTCGAACATCGGGCCGCCGGAGTTTCCCTCATTGATCGCGGCGTCGGTCTGTATGTAATCGTCGAATGGGGTGAAGTGGAAATCGCGATTAAGGGCGCTGATGACGCCGGTACTGACCGTGCTGTTGAAGCCGAGCGGATTCCCGATCGCGATGACGAAATCACCTCGGCGCAGCGCGTCGCTGTCGCCCATCTTGACCGCCTGGAAAGGCCTGTCGGCGCTTATCTTGAGCACCGCGATGTCGCAGCAAACAGACTCGGCGATCAGGTGGGCGGGAAACTGGCTGCCGTCACTACTGAGGGTAACCTTGAAGCTGACCCCGTTATGCACGACATGCTTGTTGGTGATGACGTACCCGTCGGAGGTCACAATGAACCCGGTGCCAAACCAGATGCTTTTATCGGGTGTGGCGACCTGCGCCATGACGGACTGGCCTGGCGGGACCTGAACGGCTTCGTAGCGTATCGTGGTGATGTTGACCACGCTTGGCAGCAGAGTGGCGACAAGCTCAGAAAGGCCGGGCTCCGTGACCCCGGCGGCAGCCGCCTGAGGGGCTGCCGGCAGCCAGCTCGCCAGTGCCACCGCCGCCGAAATCAGAATGGCTTTGCGTGTGAGTTTCATGTGTCCAACCTCCATTGCTGCCATTGCTCGCGCTCGGCCGACGAGGTGAAGTCGTCACGTGTACTCAGCTGGCACCCGCCAGCCGGCGCAAATGCGGACTGGACCGTCAGGACTCTGCAATTGACAATTCGACGCGCCGATTTTTTGCCCGACCCTGCGCTGTAGCATTTGAGGCGATTGGATCCGTGTCGCCGAAACCCTTCGCCGCTAGGAGCTCTGGTTTCACGCCCTGCGAGATCAGAAACTGCATCACGGCATCGGCACGCTTTTGCGACAGGTCTTGGTTCGACGTGACGCCCTGCCGCTGAAGCTCCAGGCCAACCGGCGTGTTATCGGTGTAGCCGCTTACCAGAAGCTTATTCTGCTGCGTCGGTGCCAGCTTCGCTGCCATCGTGGAGATGATCTGCTGCCCCCGAGCGCTCATGGTCCAGCTTCCCGGCGCAAACAGCAAGTCACTATTGACTGTGTACTTGATGGCTCCCTGCAATCGGCTGATCTGCTCCTTGCCGGCAGTAATCTCCTGCTGCTGCGACGCAACCTGTTGCTGAAGCTGTTGATTCTGTTCCTGGAGCGCATCGTAGTCGCTTTTCCAGACAACACATCCCGTCAGTAACGGGGTAGTCACCACGGCCGCCACGATGGCGCGACCCGTCGTTCTGTTTAGCACGATCATTGCTCCCCTTTTGGATCAACCTAAATCCGGCAGTTGAGTGATTGCGCGCCGCGGCTGAATCGGCAGATTTGGCCGGCATGAGCACAGAACAGAGATGTCTGGCGGTTCACCCCGCGGGTGAGCAACCGGAAGTTGCGCCGCATTCGGCGATTGCCGATACCTTCGCCGGGCGCGTGCACGTGGAGTGGGACGCCGCCGCACCGGTGACGCCGTTCGGCCAACTGCCATTCTTCATCGACTACCTGAAGCAGGCCGGGTTGTTCGACAATTGGGTTGCCGACTGTCCGCTGCGGTTCACTAGCCCGAATGCACCGCGTACACGCGATCTGCTTGGCACCGTGCTGCTGTCTGTTCTGGCGGGTCACCGGCGCTATGCCCATGTGACCGCGCTGCGCTGCGATCCGGTGAACCCGCCGTTGCTCGGCATGCGCAAGGTGGTCAGCGAGGACTCGGTTCGCCGCGGGCTGGAGAAGATCGACGAAGCGCAAGGCTCGGCCTGGCTGCAAAACCACCTGGACTATTGCACCGCTCCGCTGCTCGGCGAGCCGTGGGTGCTCGACATCGATACCACCATCAAACCTTTGTATGGGCACCAGGAAGGCGCCGAGCTGGGCTATAATCCGCACAAGCCGGGTCGGCCGTCGCACTGCTATCACAGCTACATGCTGTCGAACCTGCGGCTGGTGCTACGGGTCGAGGTATTGCCCGGCGATCAGCACAACGTCAGACACGCGACGGGCGGCTTGTGGGAGTTGCTGGATCATCTCGGAGCGGGGCAGCGGCCGTGGCTGCTGCGCGGAGACAAGTCGTGGGGCATCGAGCCGGTGATGGCGCGGGCCGAGCGGGAGGAGCTGGCGTATCTGTTCCGTCTGCGCATGACGAAAAACGTCACGCGGGCACTGCAACGGGCGATGCAGGCATCGGACTGGAAGGATGCCGGCCAGGGCTGGCAGGGCAAGGAGACGAGCCTGCGGCTGGAGGGCTGGAGCCGGCAGCGGAGAGTCATTCTGCTGCGCCGCCAACTGGCTGGTCCGCCGGCCGTCGATCATGGCGATCCGGCTCAGCGGCGACTTGGCTTCGTCGAGGTGGGCCCCGATCAGGAGGCGTGGGACTACGCTGCGCTGGTCACCTCAATGGACGATGAAATCCTGACGCTGGGGCAGTTGTATCGCGATCGGGCGGATTGCGAGAACGTTTTTGACGAGCTGAAGAACCAATGGGGTTGGGGCGGTTTCACGACACAGGACCTCACGCGGTGTCGGCTGCTGGCCGGTATCGTTGCACTGATCTACAACTGGTGGAGCCTGTTCGTCCGGCTGGCTGATCCGGAGCACCATCGGGAGGCGATCACCACCCGACCCTTGCTGCTGTCGGCGATCGCGCAGCGCACCCAACACGCCGGCCAGGTGAGGCTGACGATCAGCAGCGCGCATGGCGCGCGCGACAAGGCGAGGCAAGCTTACCTGCGCATCGCCGGCTTTCTTGACCGGCTGCGAAAAAGTGCGGAGCAGTTGGATCCGCTGCAACGCTGGTATCGCATCCTCAGTGAAGCGCTCCGCTACTTCTTGCATGGCCGGCAACTGCAGCCACCGCTTCGCCTGAGCCCGGCCTGAGCAATTACCCCAGGTTGTGGGTCGTCACTTCAGACCGGCGACGATCGGACCCAACTGCCGGATTTAGGATCAATCGTCTTGACGCCGGGCCAGCTCCGCCGTATCGACCTTTGTCCGGTCAAACGGCTCAGGCCCCGCGCGCCAACCATTTTTATGGCCTGCCGGCCGTTGCGCTATGCAGATTCCGCAAATCCGAAACTATCGGGTGAGATTTCGCAGACGCGCCAGGGTCGTTGAGGGACTTTCGCCGAAAGCCAGTTGGTATGCCGCCGCGAAACGGCCGGACTCAGCAAATCCGTAGCTCCTGGCGAGCTCCCCGACCCGCACTGTCGCCGGATCGGCGCAAAGCATCGCGGCACGGACCAGTTTCAGCCGACGCAACCTCAGGTAGTGCCCGGGGCTGATCCCCAGAAACGCATCGCAGCATGTCCTGAGCGTCTGTTCCACCACGCCGACGCTTGCGCACAGTTCCCGGACATTCATGGGCCGATCGCCTTCGACCGCGAGGACCTTCTCAAGTCGGGCCATGATCGCCACATGGTCCCAACGCGGGCTCGGCCCGTCGTCTGTGTCCGAATCGTTCAGACATTTAACGAGCCCCTCCAGCAATTCCTGCTCGACGGCCCGCCCGACCTCGGGATGGCCAACCGTGACCGGCCTCGTCTCGACCAGATGAGCGACCCGGGCGTGCAGGCGCAGCAATCGCGCTAGATCCGCGGGCCTCGGCCGCACGATCCGGCCGAGCGTTGGTGGCGTAAGGTGGCGACCGGCAAGCGCGCTACCTTTCTGGGTCAAGAACGTCGGTACGATGGACAGGCAGCCCCAGTGGCTTGGCCCGGCGGTCCGTTGATGCAGAAGCTCGCCGCGGCTGTGAAACACCACATCGCCCGGTCCCAGTTCGACACCGTTCCAGATCAATCCCCGATCCGGCCTCGTCGAGAAGGAGACAAAAGCCCGCGCCGCCGGAAGCGTGATATAGGCCACCCGCGCAAGTGTCTCCTGCGCGTGCAGCAGGCGCACGTTGGGCAGCTTTGCCGAGGTCAGTTGCACATAGAAGGGACCCGCCTGTGTGACGACGATTACGGATTTCAATTCGGCCAGGCTGGTCTGGTAGTCCTCGGCATCGGTGAACCGACCCGTGGCACCCTCCGGCATCGTTCACGCCTTTCGGAGCGGCTTCGATCAGCCGCCTCTCCTTATAAATGCCTATCTGACTGGCTTATCCGACGGTCAGACATCCTGGCGGGAGGGCGACGGTCTGACTATGCAAATTCCGAAAATTTCGGCGCGCCGGTCGAATAGTGTTGTGACCCCGCGCCATCAGGGCGCCCGAGCAAGGGTCGCGGACGGCAATTCGCCATAGTACGAGCGATACGCCACCGCGAAGCGGCCCAACTCCCAGAAGCCATGGGCGGTGGCAATCTCGGTCACGGTCGCACCCGTTGGTTCGGCGAGAGCGAGTGCGTGATGCGCGTGCTGCATCCGCCGTAACCAGAGATAGCGCCGAGGACCCATCCCCAACTGCTCCTGGCAACAGGTCTGCAGCGTCCGGTCAGACACGCCTATCGTCGAGCACAAATCCGACAGGTAGATGGGACAGTCGCCGCTGTCGGTCACCGCCGCATGGAAGCGCCGCATCACGAGTGCATGGCGGCGTTTCGCGGCTGTGTCCTCTTGGTCATTTGCCGGCCTGAGACAGGCGATCAGCGCCTGCATGAGCTCGTGCTCCAGTCCGCGCGCAGCTTCAGGGTTGGCGATGATCTCCGGGGCCGTCCGGGCAAGTTGTCCGGCGGCTGCGTGCAAGCGCTGCAAGCGCGTCATCATTGCCGGCAGCGGCGTCTCTGCCATCGCGTCGAGCGGCGGTTTGAAATCACACCCGGCTGTGGCCGCGCCTACGGCCGCAAGCTCGTCAACGGGAAGCGTCATCGAAGCCCACGAGGCCGCACCAGAGGCACGGGTATAGGTCGTGTGACCGTCAGGCAGCCGGTGAATATCGGTCGTCCGAATCTCCTCGGTGGCCCGTAACAGGCTTGGTCCTTCCTCCACCCGAAACGCGAAGGCGGCTCGACCTCTCATCACAGACGCGTGAGCGACAAAGGGAAGATTGGTGGAATACCGATGCATCCATACTTTGTGCAGATCGATGCGAACGAGATCGGCCTCAAAAATTCCCCGATTTGTCACGGTAAGGTCATACTGAAAGCCTCGGACAGACGAGCAATAGTCGTCGGGATCGCTGAAGCTTCGGACCGTGCTCATCGGCATGTCGATCTCCACGAGACGGCGGCACACCAAAGCGACGGAGAATGCTCTTCGCCAGCTAGTGATTACCAGATTACGGCGGGCCTGCCGCTTCCGTCCAGTCAGAGCCAATCAGATGTTCGATCTCGTAAGCGGCTGCCATTAGGAGACCAGAGCCGTGTTTTCCACTGAACCGCTGCAGCGTTAGACCAAGCTGCCCGTGGCCAAACACGCCCGCGGCGCTAAACGCGAAATCGATAATCCTGGCGAGGCGAATCAGCGCTTTCTTGGGGCCACGGATTGTGCGCGGATCCTCTACCCGGTCCCGGCCGACGCCCGATCAGGAAGTCGACCGACGTTACTCCGAGGTTGAGGTGGTGGCCTTGTCGCGCATGTAGTTGCAAAAGTTGGCGGCCAGTATCAGGGATCGTCCGCCCCGGACAGATCGGCACCGCCTCGCGGCTGCCCGACTGGGCCGCTCGTCCGCAGCCATCCGACGTCGAGCGAGCGACCGATGCTGAGTAGCACGCGTTCTGGCTCGCTCAACTCGTCGAACCAGGCGCGCACCGAGACCGCAAGCCGCGGATTGCCGGTGATGATGTCGTCGGCGCCGTCGAGCATGGCGCGGGTGATGCTGGCCTCATCATCGAGCGTCCAAACATGCACCTCCCGGTCGCTCGCATGCAGTTGGCGGATCACCGCCGGCGTCGCCAGCCGCCGCGAGAGCGCGAAGAAATCCACGTCGGCGCGGCGGAGATTACCGACGCCGGTCGCCAGGATCAGGCCCAGCTTGATCTGCGGGGCCGTCCCCCGCACCTGGCGTAGCAGGCCCGTATCAAGGGACGAGATGGCCGCCTGATCGGCGGTTCCGGCCTCGCGCAAGGCGGCGACGGTGCGCACAGCAAGGTCTTCGCCACGCCCGTTGTTCTTGATCTCGACGTTGAGCCGAATCTTGCCCCGCGCAGCGGAGGCAAACTCCAGCAATGTCGGGATCCGCTCGCCGTGGAACGCCGGGGAAAACCAGGAGCCGACGTCGAGCTGCTGAAGCTCGTCGAGCCGCATGTCCCAGATCGATCGTGCCACACCGGCCACCCGCCGGAGATCCGTGTCGTGCAGCACCACGACCTTGCCGTCGGCGGTTTCCTGCACGTCGATCTCGACGACGTCCGCCCGTTCGGCGATGGCGCTCCTTAGTCCTACTGCGTCACTCATCATGCCGCGCTTAAGGGCTGGCGCCTATGCCCGCAGCAGGGACATCGCGGCAGTGCATGGACGAAGGTACGTGCGAGACGGATGCGCAGCGTCGCAATCGAGTTCGGCACATGACGCTGCGAACGCAGCGGCAGCTCCTCTGGGTCGGTAACCTGCGGGAACGGCAGGTCGCTGGCCGCGCCAGGCGCGGGCAAGTCCTGAGGGGGGAATCGTCGCCTTCTCGGAGACCAGGAATCCGTAGGCCGCAATGCATAGGCTTGCGTGATGGTGAAAGCCCCGCCAGCCGCGGCCTTCGTAATGGCCGAGCCCGACCTCCTGCTTCAGATCCAGATAGTCGCGTTCGATCCGCCAGCGCAGCTTGGTGAGATCCACCATCCGCTCGAACGTGATGTCCGACGGCAGCGTGGAAAGCCAGTAATGGTCCGGTTCGCTCGCGCCCTCTGGCCACTCGATCAGCAGCCACTCTTCCGCCGCAGGTTCGTTGCGTTTGGTATCATCGTGTGCCGGACGCACCCGCAGGCGGGCAAAGCGTGAGCTCAGTGCCGTGTTGCTGCCCTCTCGCCAGGTGATCGGCTGCCAGGCGTCGGCGGCCAGCTCGATCGCCAGCTGCTTGGCCGAGACCGGCTGATGCGCATCATCACGGCGCGGCCGTTTGGGCGGCCGGCCGCGGCCCGACCATGCCGGGGCTGGCACTGCTGCCTCGCCCGGCCGCCAGACTGCTGTGGTGGGTAGGATGCCGGCCACGTAGGGCTGTCCGAGTTCGCTGATCCCGCCACGCAGCGTAGCGTTGTTGCCATAGGCTGGGTCCATCAGCGCCACTGCCGCCGGCAGGCCATCAGCGTGGGCTTGGCGCATTTGCCGCAGCGCGATCTCCGGCTTGGTCTGGAACGTAACCTCCGCCGGCACGCCCGCGGTGATCCGCCGCACCGGGTCGTCAGCCCAGTCCTGCGGCAGATACAATCGATAGGCGACCGGCAGGCTGGCCTGGTGGGTGGCCACCGAGAGGCTCACCGCCACCTGGCAGTTCTCCTGCTTGCCAAGCTGCCCGCAGTATTGCCGCGCCACGCCGACCGAGTGGTGGCCCTTCTTGGGGAACGCCGTGTCGTCGATGATCCAGGCCTGGATCGGCTCATCGCCGGTGATGGATGGCAGCACCAACTCGCGCACCCGGGTCAGCATCGCCTGGTCCGACCATGGGGCTTGCGCCACCAGATGCAGCAGCGACTGGTGCTGGGCCGCGGTCCGCTCTGGTGCGGTCACCGCCGCCAGCGGTTCGACGCTCTTGCGGCCCTCGGTCGAGATCAAGCCGATGCAGTAGTCTTGAAACGGTGCGACCCGGTCGGCATGGCCGAGCACCGAGGCCAAATCCGCCGCGTAGGCTCTGAACCGGGCTTCCGTGCCAGACCGATCGCGAAGATCCATGCCGCCCTCCCCGAGCGGTTCGAATCTTCACCCGTACCATAGCGCGACCGCGTCGCAGCAAGGGCTAAATCAGGCCGTCAGCCCGTCCGGTTTGCGACTCAGTAGGATTAGGGCGGTAAGCGTGTTCTCGGGCGCATGCGCGGAACCGGCACGATGGGCCGTAATGGTGATTGCACGGTCGGACAACGCGGTCCGGCCAGCCCGCACGGCCTCCATGATCGCCACGGCAGGGATGGCGACACAAAGCAGCACCGCCGCCGCCAGCCGCAAGCGCGCTGCTGTGCGGAGCGCGGGTTCCGGCTCCACAGCCTCTGGCAACGCTTGGTCGGCGGCCGAATCGGCGATCAGGACCAGCACGACGCCGGCGCGCGAGATCGCTGCCAGCACTGCAAAAATTAATGCGGTTGTGGTGATGAAGCCGATGGCACCCGCATTCAAGGACGGGGAGGTCACCGGCCGCGAGAGCAGCCAGACAAGCAGGCGCGACAGCGCGGCCAGCGCTGCAACCCAGAGCACGGCCAGTCCGGCGACGACGCCGAGTAGGCGCGGCAGCAGCGCACGCGTGCGCCCGGCGGTCGCCAGCACCGCCAGGCGCAGCGCCAGCGCGGCACTGACCGGACGCAGCAGGCAGATCGGCAAGGCGAGGCCAGTGCGCAGCAGAAGATAAAGTCCGGCAAGGACGGCCGCCACGACGCCAATCGCGATCACCGCGATTGCCCACAGGAACTCCGGCGGACGGGTGGAGATATAGAAATAGAGATCACCCGCAGATAGAAACCAGTGTCGAGCGACGGCAGCCACCAGCAGCACAGGCAGCGCCAGCAGCAGCATCGCGGCGAACGTGCACGCGCTGAGCGTCACCATGGCCGGCAGGCGGCGTAGCAACGACCGCCAGATCACTGGCTGGCGCGTCGGCAGTCCCCGGCGTGCGTGCCACAGAATCAGGCTGACGCCGCCCAGGGCAATGACGTTCACCAGAATCGTGCCGATGGCAGCTGTCGGCAGCGCCAGCATACCAAGCGGCGACAGCATGAAAGTGATCAGCGCGGTATTGCCGATGACGGGATCGCCGCTCAGTGCAACGATCCGCTCCGTCAACAGGACCAGCAGCGGGTCGAGCAGAACCAGCACGGCAAGGCCGATCGCTGCCTCGAACACCAGCAACGGCCACAGGGCGCGGCGCAGGGTGGCGATGAAGGCCGAGGACGGCGTCATGGGTGCAGCTTCGGTGCCGCGGCTGCGGCGGCCCGCTACGTGCGCCCGGATACGGCGGCGGCACGTTCTTGCAGAAACCGGTGGGCGCTGGCCTCGCCGGCCGCGATCAGTTGATCGATATTGGCGGAACTGCGGTCAATCTTACTTTCATAGTCTAACCTGTCCTGCAATTCCGCCGGCATCTCGATGCAGGGAATGTGATAGGGCTTGTCGCCGTCTGCCGAAAACGACCTCGGGATGCGGACCGGCGATTTGATGTCGAACTGAGCCAGGTGTTCGGGTCGAAATGCATTACCGAGAAGCAGATCATTCAACATCTCGAGGTGGCGCAGTTGTTGGAAGAGCGAGATGTTGCCCTCGAGCTGATTGCGCCGATCGACGATGTCGTCCGGCAGCTCCGGTACTTTTTTGCAAGTAGTCGGATTGATCTTGATGAGCCAGATTTCCTCTGGCAGGTTCTCGTTGCCGACACTCCCCGGCCGGACTAGCTCCTGAAGCGGTGGATTGTCGGAAAACAGTCCATCCCAATAGCCATCGCCGTCAATCTGCACGGCGGGGAAGATGCTTGGGACCGCGCAGGAGGCGAGGATATGCTCGACGCGGATCGGTTCTCGGACCGAGATGAACTTGGTCAGCTTGCCGGTGATGACATTGGCGGCACCGATCATCAGGACGGGGCGCTTCGCTCGAGGCCCCCAGGACGCGATTTCATCGAAGTCGAGGTGTGTTTCCAGCAGCGAGCGAAAGTTCCGGAAATTCTCGCGATGGCCGAGCGTGGCGATGCTGCTCGCCGATTGGATCAGCGGCGAGGAAGGGCTGAGCTGCAGGGTCGGAAGCAGGCCGATATTGGCCATCCGCAGCGACCCCACGACGAACATATTGAACGCCTGCTCAAGCCAGCCCTGCGCGGTATTGTCCTGCCAGAAATCGATCAGCCGTCGCCACAGGGGCCTCTCGTCTTTCTCGAAGGCAAACCACACCAGCGCGGCGCAGACGGCGCCGCCGGACGTCCCGCTGATGCTAACGACCTCGAACTGGTCATCGATCTCCGCTTCGCACAACGCTTTCAGCGCGCCGGCGGTAAAGGCCGTCTGGCTTCCCCCGCCCTGGCAGGCAATCGCGATCTTGATCCTCGGTTTCATACCCTACCTGTTCGCTCACGCATTATGGGTTGCCCGCCCATCCGGGTCAGAATGAGCCGAACACGGTGCCCAGCCCGATCACGGCTACAAGTGCGACGATCGCGCCGACGATCGCGACCATGACGATATCAAGATAGCTTTCGCGATGGGTCAGCCCACACACGGCGAGCAGAGTCACAACCGCCCCGTTATGCGGGAGACTGTCGAGCGTGCCCGAGCTGATCACTGCCACGCGGTGCATCAGCTCCGGGCTGATGCCGGTCTCATTCGCCAGCCGCAGGTACGTGCTGGCGAGCGCATCGAGCGCAATCGTCAGCCCGCCTGAGGCCGATCCGGTAAGGGCGGCAAGCAGGTTAGTCGCGATCGCCAGCGAAACGAGCGGACCGCCTTCGATCGACAGCACCCAGTCGCGCACCATCGCGAAGGCCGGCAGTGCCGCGACGACCGCGCCGAAGCCGACCAGGCTGGCCACACTGACCGCCGGTAGCACCGAAGCATTGGCACCGGCATCCATGCTTTCACGCAATGCCGGAAGATGACGGCGGCTGATGATGATGAGCGTGAGGATGGCGGCGGTGAGTGCCACGATCACCGCCCACACGCCGCCCACCGCCGAGAGCGACGTCGCCCCCCAGCGCGGCTCGGCAAGGAACGACACGTCGAGGCGCGGCAGAACGAATAGCGACATCAGAAAATTGACGCCGACCACCACGATAAGCGGCAGTATGGCCGCCGCCGTCGAAGGTCGGCTGTCGGCGCGATGGCCACGATGGATCTCGGCAGGATCGAACTCGCGCGCCGTGGTCGCGCGCTCGCGGACCGTCGGATCCTCGGCTGCTTCATCGACGCGGACGCTCTGATCGGTGCCATAGCCCTCACCGGCGCGGCGAGCTGCGGCTTCGGCACGGCCGAGCCACCCCAGGCCGAACAGGAGCATGATCGCCGAAGCGATGATGCCGAGGCCTGGGGCTGCCAGCGGCGTGGTGCCGAAGAACGGCATCGGGATCGCGTTCTGGATCGCCGGCGTTCCCGGCATGGCGGACATGGTGAAGGTGGAAGTGCCGAGCGCGATCGCGGCCGGCATCAGCCGGCGCGGGATGTCGGCCGCCCGAAACATGGCCTGGGCCATCGGCGCCAGGACGAAGAACGCCACGAACAGGCTGACACCGCCGTAGGTCACCAACGCACCGGCGAGTACGACCGCCAGTATCGCCCGACGCTCTCCAAGCCGGCCGGTGACGAAGGCGGAGATGGCTGCAACCGAACCGCTGTCCTCCATCAGCTTGCCGAACAGCGCACCGAGCAGGAACAGGGGAAAGAACTGCGCCAGGAAGTGGGAGGCGCTGCCCATGAAGGTCTGCGTCCAGTGCGCAAGCAGCGGCTCGCGTGATGCAGCGGCGGCGATCAGCGCCGCGGCCGGAGCGAGCAGCAGAATGCTCCACCCGCGATATGCAAGCGAGATCAGAAGCAACAGTCCGATCAGGATTCCGAGCAGCCCCATCGCTCAGGCCTCCGGTGCGATCGCATCCAAAACGGTCATAGCCGACGCACGGTGCGCGCCGCTGGCAGCCTGAGATCGAGCATGATCAGGCCCAATGCCGCGCCGGCGGCGCTTTGTCGGGATTCTCACTGGTTCGATCCTTATTCGCTCTAAGCGGTAGCGGCGCCGCCTCCGGTCAACGCGTCACGAGCGAACCGCAGCGCAATCCCGAAATAGAGCCAGCCGCTACCCTGCACCAGCAGCTCTACCGCGATCAGAGTGCCAAGGACCCAAAGGCCAGACCAGGGCAGGTTCGCATAAAGCAGGCACCCGACCACGAAGCTCACGAGCCCGCTGAGCAGAACCAGCCCCCAGGCACGAACCTCCCGATGACGCAACGCGAGAACGATACGCACGATCCCGCCCACGATGATGGCGGCCGCAAGGAGAAGCGTCAGCACGATCGCGCCCTGCACAGGCTCGTTCATGATGAGGAGGCCGCCGATAAGATAGAACACGCCAGACAGCAGGCCAAATATGAAGCCCCGCCATTGTTTGGTCATGAAGGCGTGAATGATTTGGAATACGCCGCCGACAAGCAGGCTCGCACCGATCACGATCGTGCTGGCAACGGTAACGGCGACAACGTCGAGCCAGGCGATCACGCCCAAGGCGATCATGACGATGCCGAGAGCGATGAACCATCCCCACTTCCTGGCGACCGCAGACGAGTCTCCTCCGATAGTAGTGTTCGCTAGCATGAGATACCTCTTATTGCTGTTAATAACATCGGCCGGTCATCCTTGCGTCCCGGGATACATCGCGGAGATACACCGAGGCTCGCGCCGGATAAGAGCGCAGAAACCGCCGGAGCGGGTCCGAGGTCGTGATCGCATCGTGACCGGCACGGATCAGCGCGTCCACGCTGGTGCGCTCGATGGTGAGCCCGGTCGGAATCGCCAGCAGCCGATCTCTGTCGGCGCCTGGAGGCATGGCCGACAGCGAGACCTGCACGAACGCCGATTGGACATCCTCACAAGGCGATCCATCGATCGTAGGACCTTGCGCGCAGCGCGCAGCACGAATCGCCTCCGTCACGTTCCTGAGCTGCTGGTCGAACGTAACCATCGTCTCAAAGTTGAACCTGTCGATCGTGCCACCGGCGACGAGCCCAAACAGCGCGAACAGGCCACCAACGATCCGGCGCTGAGACACCGACAGATCCTGCGTATTCTGACCATCGACGCTGATAACCAGGATGCGACGCAAACGGTCAAGGCCGAACGCGGCAAGTGCCTCCCGTGAGGGGGTAACGTTCTGCATCATGCTGCCCATCGCCCGGAGCCCCAGATTATCGGAGATACCGCCATCGTTTAGGTGGACATAACGCATATCGCTTTGATCGAGGTACCGAGCAGCGGATTGCGCCTCCACGCCGATACGCGATAACGGGTCCCTAAGCTCTGCCTGGGTAACACGGCGCAACCATCCCGGCTCACGCCCACCGCACTTGGCAGCATGGTTGGTCAGCGTGACGGGAGAAAACAGACCAGGGAAGCCGTTCGATGCCGCAACGGCGCGCGCAACCGGAAACTGGGCCAGGTCGGAGCAGATGAGATCGAAATTCTCCTGCGTGAAAACGAACGGCTTGCCGCTGCTGAGTTCGGTAGCGCCAATGACGATCAAAGGTCTGCCGCGCGCTGCCAGGTCCTTGAACCGCGCGCCGTGGAACATGGTCCGATCGTACACCTGTTCCATGTAATCGTTGGTGCCGACCGTAGGGTCCACCAGCCAGCCCCAGTTCCAGGGAAGCAGGAATACGCCCCAGACATAGGCGTTGGTATCGGCGTACAGGAAGTCCTTCTCGAACCGGCCGAATGCGGCGTCCCGATAGAGCCCGTAATAGGCGGCAGTGAAGCTCCCGCCGGAAATCCCAGATATGCCGTCCACAAGGCTGAGCAAGGGTTGCGGACCGCCAGCCGTCTGCGCTGAAACATCCCGCATGCCCTCCAATGCGCCATAGGAGTAGGCAGCGGACCGCTTGCCACCGCCAGATATCGCCACTAGCACGAGCAGGTCGGGCGTCGCTTCGGCCGCGGTGAGGGCACTGAGACGGAAGCCTCCGGTCGAGATGCTCTCGCTGCCGAGCGGCGCCATCTGCGAGGGAGCCAGCGGCGTCGTGTCGGCGACGACCAGCGAGGCACAGCCGCTCAGCAGGATCGCCACGAGAAGTAGAGGCATCAACAGTAGCGGGCCGGTGGGAGCAGTGGGCACGTGGTCCGGTCTCCTGAACGTCAGCATCTCGCGCTTCGTCATGTCCATCTCAGCGAGCGACCAACATTGTCGCGCAAAGCAAAATCGCGACCACGAGAAGACACAGGCTCGCAACTGGCCACTGTCGTAGTTCGCCCTCCAGACGCTCGATCGTTTCGCCCCAAAGTGCCGCCGCGCGCGCCAGATCGCTGCCAGCCGGCAGGGCATTGTCTTCGGGCGCGAGCGGAATACGATTCCGCAGCCTGTACAGCATGGCGAACAGCACTGCTCCCAGCAGGACCGGCCAGAATGAAGCCCAGAGCGCGGCCGAAGCGAGCGCATCCGACCGGGGAGCCCCGGTCGCCAGCGGATACAGCAGCCATGGAATCGCAACCGAAGCGACGACCAGCACGAACCAGGGACCGGCGAGCCGGGACGGCACAGCCTTCGTACCGGGCTTAGGCTCCACCATCAGGCGGCGCACGAAATGCAGCATCAGCATTGTGCTGCCGGCCGCCGCCAGATTGCTTAGATTTGCGACCAAGCCATCGCCAAGCGGCGCCTTCACGGCCAGCTTGGCCAGTGCGCCGCCGGTCAGCGGCAACCCTCCAAGGGACAGCGCGAGCACCACAGCCGGCGCCAGCACGAGCAATGCACGCCGCGACAGCGTCACGCCGGCCAAGCCGACCGCGAGGAACAGCGCACCCTTCACCAGGACATGGTGGGCGGCATAGAACGCGGTCGCCATCCCTGCCCCGACGTCGCCGACCGATAGCCCCATGCCAAGGACGGCCGCGATCAGCCCCATCTGGCTAATGCTGGAATAGGCCAGAACAGTCTTCGGGTTTGGTTGCTTGATGCCCACGGCGACGCCGTAAAACGCTCCGACCAGCCCCAACCCGGCGAGCACCGTGCCGGCACCAGGCATCGCTGCACCGAGTGGCAGGAAACGGATCAGCCCGATGACCCCGGCCTTCACAGCCGCGCCACTCATCACCGCTGCAGCCGGGATCGGCGCCGCCCTATACGTCAAGGGCATCCACGCATGCAGCGGTACGAGCCCGATCTTCATGCCGAAGCCAACGATCAGCAGCGCGACTGTCCATCCACGCCAGGGAGATCCGGGCAGCGCCGTCAGCGCGTCATGAATCGAAAGACTGCCACCCGGTATCGCCACCGCGAGCAGCACGAACGCTGCCAATAGTACTGTCTCGCCGAGGATGGTATAAGCCATGTATATCAAGCCGGCGCGCTGAACCGACGGCGTATCGTCATATACAACAAGACCGTAGGCGGGGATGCTGACCAGCGCGTAGGACAGGAAGAAGCTCGCCAGATCCGCCGCAATGAACACGCCGACGCTGCCGGCCAGCGTCAGCAGCCAGCATATCGCGAATTGCGAGCCGATCGAGCTGCCACGCCACGCCGCCGCCGCATAAGCCGCGGCGGCGACCCACAGCAACGAGGAAACCCCAAGCAGCATGGCTCCCGACACGTCGAGCGCGAACGTGATCGGCACAAGCCCGCGCCAGAACGTGACGGCTGGGCTTCCCCCCACTGTCAGCGAGGCGGCCAGCGCAGGCAAGGGTGCGAGCACTAACAGGACCGACATCCGCTCCCGCAGGAACGGTAAGAGCCAGGCGGCGACCAGCAAGATCGGCAACACAGGTGCGGCAACGAGCAGCACGGTGCTGATTAAGGTGCTCATCGCAGAGGGAGAGAGGCGAAAGCAGGCTGCCCAACTCGCAGCAGATCGGGCAGTCCTAGCGGCAAGACGCCGAGCAGCACCGAACAGATGGCCAGGACGAGAACGATCGCCTCCCGCTGGGTCGGTACTGCCTGACGCAACACCAGCGGTTCATCGGCGGCCAACATGATCGGTGCCACGACGCGGAAGATATATCCCCCGGCGAGCAATCCGCCGGCAAGCATCACCAGTGCCCACCACCACTGATCGGTAGAGATGGAAGCAACCAACAGCAACCACTTGGCAAGAAACCCGCCGCTCGGCGGCAAGCCCATCAGCGATAGCCCCGCAAGAGCCAGACCGAATGCGGTCATCGGCAGCGCGCGTCCGATCCCGCGCAGCCCGACAATCCGATCATGGCCGAGCGCTTGACCAATCAGCCCGGCTCCGGTGAACATCGCCGCCTTGGCGAAGGCATGCGAGATCGCCTGTAACGCCCCACCAGTCCAGGCCGCCGAGCTGAGGGGCTGTCCGGTCGCGGCGCCGCCGGCAAGCGGGAACATAAGAAACAGATAGCCAATCTGCGCCACGGTCGAGTAGGCGATCAGAAGCTTCAGGCGTGCCTGCCGCAACGCCAGCACGCTGCCGAACAGCACCGCCCCTGCGCCCATTGCGCCGAGTAACGGCGCCGCAAGCCGATCCAGCAAACCCGGCATGGCGTCGAACCACAGCCGAACAATAAGAAAAAAGGGCGCTTTCACCACGAGGGACGACAGAAGCGCACTGGCAGGTGCCGGAGCGCCAGCATGGGCCGGCGGCAGCCAGAGATGCAGTGGGAACAAAGCGGCCTTGGCGAGCAGCCCACCTGTCATCAGAGCTGCCGCTATCCAGACAGCGGGTTCGCCATGTATCCGGCCGGACAGCAGCAGAATGTCGAGCGTTCCATATGTCCCGTAGAGCAGCGCCGCTCCGAGCAAATAGAGGACGGACCCAAGCAACGCGAACAGCAGGTAGCGGAGTGCTGCCGTCAGTGTTTCCGCCCGGCCGTCCAGACAAACCAACGGCACCGCTCCGAATGTGAGTAATTCAAGGGCGACATAAAGAGTGAACAGGTCACGGCCGATGAACACCGCGTTCAGCGCGCTCCATAGCGCAAGCAGCAGGACCCAGAACGCGAGCGGCGCCCGCGCCTCCGGCATTCCCGACCGTGTCTGAAAATCGGCCCGGGCGAACAGTCCGATGCCGCAAATCAACAGCGAGGTTGTGACCAGCATCACGGCAGACAGTCCGTCGGCCCGCAGCGCGACTCCGAGCGGAGGTGCCCAGTTGCCCAGAAAATACACGAGTGGTTGGCCAGTGCGGCTGATCAAGGTCACGATCGCCAGCGCGACGGCAACACCCGCCGGCATCATCGCCATCGCGATGCGTTCAGCACTGCGCCCGCCAAACAGGAACGCCGGCAGCACGCAACCGGCCGGCAGCATGATAGCCAACACGAGCAGAAAGCCACCCGAGGTCGGCATATCAACCAAGGCTGCCGAACTCGGCATTACCTACTGTCGCCGTGCATGCGTGGCGGGGTAGGCGCAGCGTCGCGCAGACTGGTCTCGCCCGTCTCCTGCAACAGACGCAGCATGATCGCGACCGCCAGTGCAGTGGCCGCGAACGCCACGACGATACCGGTGATGACCATCGCCTGCGGAACCGGATCGCCGCCCATCCCCGCTGCTGCGCCGCGACGCGCGACAATGCCGAACAACAGAAATACTCCGCCACCCAGCAGGTTGAACGCGAGCAGCTTGCGCAGCGGCTTTGGGTCGATGATGAGGCCATAAAGACCGAGCCCTACCAGCGCGGCACCGCAAAATCCGAAAAGGGTGGCGGCGTTCATGGCCGCTCCCACCGTCGCGGTGGTCCGGCAACCAGCAATCCCAGCATGGCCGCGATCGAGATCATCAGAGCGACCTCGATCACCACAATGACCGGTTTGGCGAACTTCGTCGGATAGGCCAGAAACCCGTCCGCCACCGCGAAGCCGGCGAAGCCGGTCGCCATGAAGACGGTCGGCCCAAGAACAACAAGCGCACGCAGCCATCGCCGGCTGATGGCGGGCGCATCGACGAGACCGGCCATCATGGCAAGTATCCACATCGCCCCGAGAATTGCGCTGGCCTGAAACTCGCCCCCAGGCGCCCGACTGCCAACCCAGAAGATGTGGAGACCGACTACGATCCCGAGTGGCGGCAAGAATCGGGCGAGGAGTGTCAATGCGCTGCCGTTATCGACAGATGATTTCCTTCCGGGGTAACCGCCCCAGAACCGATCCGGCGCCAACGACCACACGCCGAGGATAGCCAGAACCAGCACGACCAATTCGAGAAGCGTATCGATAGCACGGTAGGTGATAAGCACCGCAGCGACCGGGTTGCCCAGACCTGTCGCCGGTAAGGAAGCTGCGGCGGCCGGAGCAAGTGTCGGCGGCGGGTCGGGCAGCATCAGAACGACCGCGGCGAGCGCCGCCGCGACAAGAATGCACAACGCCATGGCCGACGCGCGCAACAGTGGGCCAGGCCGCCCGGTCGCATTGGACGGCTCGGCGCGCCGCAACCAAGTGGTCGCCGACAGCAGCAAGCCTCCGGTGATACCGCTGCCGATCGCCGCCTCGGTCAGCGCCACGTCGGGCGCGGCAATGCGGACCCAGACCAGCGCCAGGAGCAGGCCATATGCAACGAAGGCGACGACCGACGCGAAGCTGTCGCGTATAACGACGGTCGAGACGGCGACCACAATAACCAGGGCGCCCAGCAGGAAATCGAACGCGGTTCCCATGATTAGTGCGGCGGGACGGCAGGACGGACCGTCCGCGCGATGAGTTGTGAAACCGTGGCTCCCGCCAACAACGCGAGCAACCAGACCGCAATCAGCTTCAGGGCGGAAAGGACGCTTTCGGCGTGTAACATCAACCCAAGAGCCACGAGTCCCAGGCCAAGATTGTCCGCCTTGGTGAGCGCGTGCAGGCGTGTCAGCGTGTCAGGAAAACGCAGCAATCCGACCGTACCGGCGAGAAAGAAGAATGCACCGGCCAGCACGGCGCATATCGTCAGGATGTCGCGGGCCAGGTTCATGCCTCGGTGTCATCCTCCGGCATGGCGTTGTTGGGCTCAGTTGCAGCCTTTACGAAAGCCGCTGAAGTGAAGGCGGCCAGCAGGGCGAGCGTCAGCGCCACATCGATCATCGAGGGCAGCGTCGTCGCAGCGCCCAGAAGCAGCAACACCGCAATGCCGCCAGTTCCGAGCAGCTGAGCCGACATTATCCTATCCGCCATTGCCGGTCCATAAAGGAGCCGCAGCAATCCAGCCGCGACGGTCGCCAGCACAAAAAACCCGGCGGCCAGCATAAATTCAGCCATTGGTTCGCACCTTGCTCAGCGCGCTGAGCAACACCGCCTCATCGCGCTCAAGGCTGGCCGCCACGGGCTTCGCTTGATCCAGGCAATGCACAAGCAGCGTGCCGTCAGGCGCGGACCCCACGGGCAATGTGCCGGGCACCAGGCTCATAATCGTGCAGAAGGCAGCACGAGCGGGTCCTGGAGGCAAGCGCGTGTCATAGCGGATCAAGCCGGGGTTCAGCGGCAGCCGGGGATCAAGCGCTCGACGCGCAACATCGAATCCGGCGACCACGGAGTCGAACAGGAGTCTCAGGCCAAGCCGTATCAGCGGCACCGGCCTGGCGCGCTGCGCTCGCGGCGGATGCAGAGTGAGGCTGGCCCAGCTCGCCAAGGCAGCCGCTATCATGCCTGCCGGGAGATCAGCTGGACTGGCGCCGGCAATCAGTATCCACACCGCAAGCAAAGCTATCCAGCGTGCAATCGCCGGTGGCGCCCAGGTCATGACAGGATCCATCCGGCGCATCCCGATCAGCTCCCGTGCACAAGTGCGGGTGCCTCGGTGGGCACGCGTGGTTCCTTGATGCGGTACCAGGTGACATACAGCGCCGGCAAAAACACCAGCGTCAGCAGCGTCGCCACGAGCAGGCCGCCCATGATGGCGATCGCCATCGGCCCCCAGAAGATCGTGATGGCGATCGGGATCAAACCCAGCACGGTCGAGATCGCGGTCAGCACGATCGGACGGAACCGGGACAGACTTGCCTCCACCACGGCATCCCATGGCTGTCTGCCCTCGCTTCGCTCGATTTCGATCTGTTCGATCAGAATAACGGCATTGCGGGCGATCATGCCAAGCAGCGCCAGTATCCCGAGGATTGCCACGAACCCGAGCGGTTGCTGGAAGAGCAGCAGCCCCCCGATCACGCCTATCACGCCCATCGGCACGACGCTGAGGACGAGGAACAGCAGGTTGAAGCTCTGCAACTGCATCATCAGGAGAGTGATCATCACGAACACCATCGTCGGCACGACCGCGATGACAGAGGCCTGGGAGTTGGCACTCTCCTCTACCGTGCCGCCGACATCGATGCGATAGGGCGCGGGCAGGGTCGCGCTTAGTTTCTCTACAGCCGGTGCCAGCGCGGTGACCACGGCCTCCGGCAACCGGCCCGGGATGACGTCCGCGCGCACGGTAAGCGTTGGGACGCTGTCGCGGCGCAGGATGAACGGATATTCCTGTTGGAACTCAAACGTCGCCACTTGGCTGAGCGGCACGGTGCGCTTGTTCGGCAACTGAATCTGCAGGTTGCGCAACGTGGACAGCGAAATCCTCTGCTCATCGGTGGCCCGCGCAACGACGTTGACCAGATAGATATCGTCACGAACCTGCGTCACCGGCGCGCCCGTCACCACGCCGGTGAGTGCGCCGGCAATTGCCTCAGAGCTCAGCCCAAGCAGGCGGGCCTTCTCCTGATTGATTTGTACCCGAACTGTCCGGGCCGGCTCGATCCAGTCAAAGTTCACGTCCCGAGCGCCAGGGCCGTTCGAGACCACCTGGGCGAGTTGCATAGCTATGTCGCGTACCTTGTTAACGTCAGCCCCACTGATCCGATATTGGATCGGCCAACCCACTGGTGGTCCAAGCCCGAGCGGATAGACACGGGTCACGGCACCGGGAAAAGTTTCCGCGAGTTCCGTTTCCAACCGCGCCTGTAGGCGCTTGCGCGCGGCGACGTCTTTGGCGACGACTACGGATTGGGCGAAGGAGTCGTTCGGCGGCTCGACGTTGAGCGGCAGGTAGAACCGGATTGCACCGCGACCGACATAGGTGCTCCAGTGTGATATGTCCGCATCGGCGGCAAGCAAGGTATCGAGCCGCTTGGCCGAATCGTCTGTTGCGTAGATTGAAGCATTCTGCGGCAGTTGCAGGTCCACCATAAGCTCGGGGCGGTCGGATGGCGGGAAGAACTGCCGCGGCACGAGCGGCGATGCCAGCACCGCGAGAACCGCGCCGGTGACCGTAATTCCGATCGTGATCCAACGCGCACGCATGGCGAGGACAACGAACCCCCGAACGGCGCGCATGATTCTGCTTGGCCCGGCCGCGATCTTCTTCGGCGCCCTGAGCAACGCCACCCCGAGCAATGGGCCGAACAGGACGGCAATGAACCACGAGCCGATCAGTGCGATCGTGACGACCACGAAGAGCGAGAAGGTATATTCGCCGGCGGAGCTGCGCGCAAAGCCGACCGGGATGAAGCCAGCCGCGGTAACGAAGCTTCCCGTCAGCATCGGGATGGCGACGCTTTTATACGCGAAGGTCGCGGAGTCTTCCCGGCTATCTCCCGCCGCCAGTCGCGATGTCATGACATCAACCATCGTCATCGCGTCGTCCACCAGCAGCGCCAGCGCGATAATCAAGGCGCCGAGCGAGATCCGCTGCAGATCGATGCCGAACAACTGCATGATCGGGAAGGTGATGGCGAGAGTCAGCGGGATCGACAGCGCGACGACAGCGCCGGCGCGCAGACCGAGCGAGAGGATACTGATCCCCATAATGATGACGATCGCCTGCCACAGCGAGTCAGTGAAGTCGGTGATCGCGCTGTCCACGACCTGCGGTTGGTCGGACACCAGGATCGGATCGATGCCGATCGGCAGGTCCGCAACGATGGATTTCATCGTCTGCGCGACGTTGCGGCCGAGCGCCAGCACGTCGCCGCCTTCACGCATCGAGATCGCAAGCCCGATCGCTGGTTTCCCGTTGACCCGGAACAGCGGTTGGGGGGGGTCAACAAAGCCTCGCCGCACCTCGGCTATATCGCTCAGGCGGACCAGGCGGCCATTGGCGACGAAGCTTACGTTCCGCACATCCTGCACGGAATGGAAACTGCCGGAGACGCGCAGCAGAAGCCTTTCGTCGCCAGTTTGAATGACCCCCGCGGGGGTGACCACGTTTTGTGCGCGCAGCACCGAAACCAAGGTGTTGCGGTCGATTCCGAGGCCAGCCAGTTGTTGGGTCGAGAACTCGACGAAGATCGTCTCGTCCTGCGCGCCGAGCATGTCCACTTTGGAGACGTCCGGGACCTGGAACAGGCGCGAGCGGATTTTCTCGACGTAGTCGCGCAGTTCGCGATGGGTGAAGCCGTCGGCGGTGAAGCCATAGATGATTCCGAAGGTGTCGCCAAATTCGTCGTCGAAGCCGGGTCCAACCACGCCCGCTGGCAGCGTGCTCCGCATATCGCCGATGCTCTTGCGGACGTGGTACCAGATGTCCGGCACCTCGTTCGGCGGGGTCGATCCTTTGAGGTTGACAAAGATCGTCGTCAGGCCAGGGCTGGTGAAGCTGCGCAGGAAATCCAAATTCGGCGTTTCCCGCAGAGTCTGCTCGAGCCGTTCAGTGACTTGGTTGAGAGTGTCCTCAATGGTCGCCCCAGGCCAGGCGGCGCGCACGACCATCGTCTTGATGACGAATGCCGGATCCTCGTCGCGACCAAGTCGCAGAAACGAGAGCACGCCCAGAACCACCGAGCCGAGCATGAGGAAAATCACAAACGAGCGGTGCTCCAGCGCCCACTTGGAGACGTTGAAGCTCATCTACGACTGGCGCGCGAGCAGGCGCACCTCCTGGCCCGGATGCAGTGCATGCGCACCGGCGGTCACCACGATGTCGCCGATACTGATGCCGTGCTCGATGATGACCGTATCAGGATCGAATCTGGCCGTCTGGATGGTACGCAACGAGACCGTCAGCTTCTGCGGATCGACAATCCAGACCGCGGGTTGGCCGTCCTGGCTGGTCAGTGCTGAGGCCGGAATTGCCATCACCGATTCGGATGTGAGCTGCATGGTGCCGGTCACGGTCGATCCCAAGCGCATCTCTGCAGGTGGGTCCGTCAGGCCCGCCTTGACCTCGAAGGTCCTTGTCGCCGGATCGGCCTGGGTTGCCACCTCCCGCACGCGTGCGATCGCCACGATCGAGGGGTCGTCCGCCAGCCGGACAGTGATATCAGGGTCGCTCGGTGCCTCGCGAAGCAGTCGGCCGGGTACGTCGAAGACAGCGTCGCGCCCATCCCGGCGCGCGATCCGCACGATCAATTGGCCGGCTTGCACAACCTCGCCCGGCTCCGCACCGACGGCCGACACTGTTCCGGGCGCATCCGCCTGGAGAATGGTCCACGACACGCGCAGCGCCTGATTCTTCAGCCGTGCCTCCGCATCGTCCAGGCCAGCCTGAGCCGTCTGCAGCTCCTTCTGCGCCTGGTCGAACACCGAGCGCGGCGTGTGGCCGCTTGCGAGCAGTTGGCGCTGTCGTTCGAATGCGTCCCGCGATTGAGTGAGCCGCGCCTGGGCGGCCGCCAAGGCGGCTTGCGCGGACCGGAGCGCATTGACCTCGTCCTGCGGATCGAGCTTGGCAAGGTCCTGGCCCGTGTCCACATGGTCGCCGACATTCACCAACCGCTCGATCACACGCCCGCCGATGCGAAACCCGAGGGACGCCTCCGTCTCGGCGGCGATATGTCCGGTCAGCACGACCGTCTCGCCCGCCTCGCTGGGCGCGGCGATCACCGTCCGGACGGGTCGGATCTCGGGCGCCTCGGCCTCGGGCTTCTTGTTGCAAGCTGCGAGAAATAACGCGGCGCAGGCCAGGAGCGGAACGCAGCGCCTGATCACACGCTCGTTGTACGTTCGATCCGACGACACGTCGGCTTCACGCGTTGGCTGGTCCGGCGACCGCCGCCTGCGCTTCTCGCACGCCCGCCAGAGCCGCCTGCAACGCGTCCTCCTTCGTTTCGTCAAAGGAGCTCCTCAGCACTTTGCCGCCGACACCCTGCAGTTCGGCGATGACCTTGTCTGTCGTCATCTTGCGGATCAGCAGAAAGAGTGCGGCCTTGCCGGATTGCAGCGCGCTGCCGACCTCCTTCATGAAGTCGTTATTGATGCCGAGATCTGTGAACTTGCCCCTGAGGGCACCGGATGCGGCGCCGACTGCCGCGCCGGCAAGCGGGTTCATGAACAGCAACCCGATCAGTGTCCCCCAGAACATGCCCGATACCGCACCCGTCTTCACCGGTTGAAAAAGCTGGTTCAGCTTGACGTTGCCGTCTGGGCGCTTCACGGCAACCACGGCGTCGCCTAGTTCGATCAAATACTCCTTCTGCATGCCGAGCAGGCGTTGCCGCACCTCCTCTGCTTCCGCTTCGGTCGGAAACTCGATAACGAGTAGATCAGACATTGTGGCCATCCTCCTTGCTATTGGTCTATTCGGCTGAGCCGTTCCGCATTCCGCATCGGATCGGCCCGAATCCTTCTCTAAGTTGCAGGTCGCAGCATCATATCATCGGTCGCCGCCCGTTGTGGCGGCGGATTCGCCGGAATCTCGCCGGGCTTGTAATCTGGAAGACGGCCGGCGGGGACGATCGCCAGCATCGACAAGCCCGCCATAATCAATAGGCCGATCTTCAGTGCCCTGAGACGCGCCTCCGTGTTGATCCGCACCGCTTCCGTGATCTGCTCGGGGGTGGCGGATGTGCCCTGCATGATGGACAGCAGTCGGTCATTGCTGACGAAGTTGATGTTATCGAGGTCCAACTCGGACTGGATTTGCGGCGTCAACACCGGGTTGCTAGCCAGTGAACTCAACACCGCGGCACTCAACAAGCCGACCAGCAGTGCCCCGATCACCGCGGTGCCGACCGCGGCGGCGAGATTCTGAGCGGTGCCGCGCAGCGAGCCGACATCGCCGGCCAGCTCCTTCGGGGAGGCGGTCACCAGCACATTGAAAACCAGGGTGACGAGTGAGCCCTGACCGATGCCGAACACGATAAGTCCCACCAACACGGCCACGGCGCTCCAGTCGTTGTGGACCACCCAGGCAAGCCACAACAGTGCCACGGTACAGACGATGAATCCATAGCGGCCGATCTGCCGCGGCGTGAACGTCTGATACAACCGAACGATCAACATGGCCGCGAAGAACACGGTCAGGTTGAAGGGCAGCATGGCTATCGCCGTCTCGATCGGGGTACGGCCCTGGATGATCTGGATGTAGAGCGGCACGGAGAAATTCAGGGCTGCCTCGAGCGCAACAATCGTGAACATGGCATATACGGCGGCCCGTTCCTGGCCCGACCGAACAACACGGAGGTCGAGCAGCGGCGTCTTCCCGGTTTCCTGGCGCCGGCGGCACCAGACGAAGAACAATTGCAGCAGCGCGATGCCGACCACGATCATCGCCGGGGCGGGAGAAAAGCCGAAAATGTCGAACGGCGCGCCGGACTGCGCGATGCCCAAACCCCAGCGGTTCAGATTGTTGAAGCCGAAGGAGATCAGTATGATCGCTAATGCAGCCAGTATCACGCCGACGATGTCGATCTGCACCTCTGGCCGTGCCTGGTCGGGCTTGAGCCGGAAGCTGAGGAAGAACACCACCACGGACAATGCAATCAAGATCGCAAAGGCAGGCCGCCAGCCGATATACGTGCCGAGAATGCCGCCGATCAGGAAGGCTGCCACGCCGGCGCCCGCGCGGGCGGACCCAAGAGCACCCAACGCGACGGATTGCTGCCGGCCATGATAATTGTTTGCGATGAGCGCCACGAGCGATGGCACGAGCGCCGCCCCAGCTAGACCGCAAAAAAGCTGAGCGGCCAGCATCGCGGTCGCCGTCGGGCTGAAGGTCATCAGCACCTGCGCTGCCCCGAACAGTGCCACCACTGAGCGAAACACGATCAGGCTGCCGAAGCGCTGGTTGAGCTTGGCACCGAGCATGACGAATCCGGCGACAGCCAGCGAATACATGACGATCCCGGTGGCAATCGTCGTCGGCGGAACACCGAAACTCCTGACCATGCCGCCAAGAGCGACCGGCAAGGAGGCGACGTTATAGGACATCAGAACCTGCCCGAGCGCTATGGCGATCATCGGCACCCAGGATTCTTGACGCTCGGTTTCCAGCAGCGTCGCAGTTGTTGCTTCTGTTGTCACAGAGCCGCCCTCCCTATGCGTGTGCGGCCAACCGTGCCGGCGGAGACGGCAGGCATGCTTGCCATGGCATCACTCCTCCGGTTTCGAGACGAATAGGTCCATCCCTAGCCAATCGGACAGGAACCTGGCGACAAGCTGACCCTTGACGCTGTTCCCCGCGGAATCCAAGGGCGGCGCAAAGGTGCCGAGCCCGCCCTTGCCGGGAGCGACAGTAACGATGCCGCCGCCGATCCCGCTCTTGCCCGGCAACCCTATGTCGAATAACCATTCCCCCGAAGTTTCATAGAGGCCGGAGGTCGCCATAACCGCAAGTACGTAATGACAGGTCGCGGCATCGACAACCCGCTTCCTGGTGATCGGATTCATGCCCCCATCCGCCAGGGTTGCACCCATGATCGCCAGATCCCTCGCGCTGACATTAAGCGAGCACTGCTTGGTATAGAGGTCGGTCGCCTGTGCCGGATCGAGATAAATCCGGCCGTAACTTTGCAGCAGCCGAGCGATGCTCTGGTTGCGGAAATTGGTCTCGGAGGCTGACGCATACACCTCTTCGTTCAAGGAAAGCGTGCGGCCGGCGAACTGTGACAACCCATCATGGATGAACTGCCACCTCTCGTCATGCGTCGCACCGGGAACCAGACTGGTCGTGGCGATCGCCCCCGGATTGGCCATCGGGTTGGTTCGCCCATCCCCACCTTGCTCGATAGCGGTCAGGGAATTGAACGGAAGCCCGGTGCTGTTGACCCCGAGCTTCCGCCGTGCCTCGTCGGGACCGGTCAACTGGCAGACCAGCGCGAACACGAATGGCTTCGAGACGCTCATGATCGAAAATTCGTGGTCCGAGTCGCCAACCGAATAAATGTTGCCGCCGGTGCCTGCCACACAAATCCCAAACAGGTCTCTCGCGACACGCGCAAGCGCCGGGTAAACGGTTGAGTTCTCTCCGTCGGTCTTGCTCTTGAACCGCTGATACGCCTCTCTGACGAGTTCCGTCACCAGTTCGGGCGGCGGTAGATGGCCTGTTGAGACATAGTGTGGTCCTGCAGAAACGCCCCCCGCACAGTGCGTACCCATGAGAGCCCCCGCATCTATTGTCCTATATCCATGCAAGCCGTTCACCCGCGCGAGGCTTGCCGGTCCTTCCCCGCGGCCGGGTGCGGTGCAGCGCCCTGGGCCGTGGAGCGGACCTCGGCTAACCGGGCATCAGCTCTTGATCTGTAGCGTCGTCGTGTCGAAATGGACTGTGCGCATTTGGCCGCTGGCGGTTCGCACAACGGCGATACCATTATTAAAGTCCAGCGCCACAATTTGGCTGCCCAGATGTTTCAGCTTGATGCTGTTCAACAGAATTGTCTGCAGGATTTCGCTTACCGTCTGCCCGCCCTGCTTCATGCGGCTTTCAACCTCAGCACGCGTCTGAGGATTCAGGCCGGCAAGCTCGGCCTGCTCCAGCGTGGTTGCGACCTGCGCGTTGCTGGCCGACGCAGCCAATACGGCGGTGCCGATCGCCGCCGCCATCCCAAGATAACCCTTCGAGCGCAAAGCCATGGTTTATGCTCCGATTCCTGTCTCTCGATCACGGCGGCAACACGACGAGTATTCTGCTTGGGGCATTGCCGCTCGCGGCATCGCGCCGCGTAGCCTCAGTTAGTAACAGCATCCCCCAGTCCTGACATGAGCCATACGTCTCGCGGCTATACCCGGCGTCCCAATCAGCGGCATCCGCGCCTGCGAGACGGCCTCTATTCCCAAAACGCCTCGAGGATCGTGTTGTCGTCATCGAGGATCAGGGTAAGACGGTTGGGGTCCTGCTCGATGCCCCGGATACCGTCGGAGGCTTTGACAACCTGAAGGAGTTTCGGAAGATCCTCCTGGCGGACGACACCTTGTTGCGACTGCGACGCGCTGCCGGCAGCGACGAATTTCTTCCCCACGCAATTCGCACAGTCGTTGACGCTGATTGTCGCCTGCCCCGCACCCGGAATCTGCCGGACCGTAATCGCATTCTCCGAGCCACGGACACGCACGCCCGCGAACGGATGACCCTGGTCGAGCGGAAAGATGGCGCTGACCTGGACGAAGCCATCCGCGTCCTGCGATTGCTCAGGCGGGGTCGCGATCAGCTCGAGATCGAGAATGTTGTCGAACGGCTTCCCAGCGTATGTCGGCACCAGTTGCGGCGCGCTCCAGCCCTGCGACGCCGCGAGCCCGGTCACCCGCACGATGTCCACTTCAGGTTCGGCGGAGGCGCGCAGGATTTCCACACTGGTCACGTAGAGCACGGGCAGATCCGCCGGCGCCGTGGTTTCGGGCGTGGGTACCGGCTCCTCCTCAGGCCCCCATCCCGGACCCGCGTACGATGGGGGCGCCACGCCCGGGATCGGCGGATGCGCGGCAGGGGCATTCTGGGCCAAGGCAAATCCGATCGGACCACCCTGCATCAGGGTAGCGACGGCAAAGACGGCCAATGGGCGGATTGTCAGGTGCATTCCAGCCTCCAAGTTGCGAGTCGTCACCTATGTGTCTCTATGCCTTCGCCAGCGATCTGGCGGGTCAAATCGAGACGATAACTTTCGGAGCCGTCCGTTCCTTGGCCACCCTGCTGCGCGCGTTCGATCGCATCGAGCACGAGATCCGTCGCCCGCATCTTTGTCAGGCGGCAATACGTCGTCTCGGTGCTGGCAAACTTACCATTTTCAGCCAGTTTGTTCACCGGCTCGCCACCACCACAGACGCTGAAATACTGGCAGGTCTCCTGGCACATCTGCACGCCCGCTTGGATGTCCTTCAACATGTGCGCGAGATTCGGACGTTTAGGAAAGTCTGTCAGATTGTCATAATTGATGTTTCCAAGCAGAAAGTCACCATAGCCGGGGTTCTTCAGCCCAAGGAGTTCAGGAGAGAAGGTCGAGATGTTTCCCGCCCAGTCCATGCTGGTGACTGCAAACGGCTCAACCAATTGGTTCGCGAATAGCGCGTCATTAGGCCGGATCACCTGCCTCATCGCGTGCTCAATCTCGCGAATGAACGTGATGGCGCCGGGGTGGCTGGCGGAAAGCCGCCAGAACTCGCTCAGGAACCGGTAGTAGGCTGCCTCAATCCCCGTATCCGCGAACGACCGGGAGACGTGGTCTCCTTCCGATTCCTCCACGTTGAAACAAACCTCCTTGATCCCTTCCTCCACATAGAACTCGAACATCTCGCGGGGAGCCGCCATGCTTGCCGATGAGAGAACCGAGATCACATGGAACGGGACTTCAGTCCTACGCAGCAGGCGTATCCCGGCGATCGTCCTGTCAAACGTGCCGCGCCCGGCACGCGTCAGCCGGTTCAGGTCATGAAACCGCCTGGGTCCGTCGATGCTGACGCCGACATTGACCTGCTCCTCGGCAAAGAACGCGCACCACTCCTGGTTGATCAGCGTCCCGTTGGTCTGGAAGGCATGGCTAACCGCCACACCGGCCGGCTTCAGGCGGTCGATTGTCTGGAAGGCATGGCGGTAGAACTCCACAGGAAGCACCAGCGGTTCCCCGGCATGCCACACCACTGAGAGACAGTCACGTACCCAGCCTGATGCGAAGATTTGCGAAAACAGGTTGACGAGTGTCTGCGCAGAAACGACAGCCTTCGAGCTTCGATTCGGAAGATAACAATATGAGCAGTCGATGTTACAAAACGGGGTGGGTTGGACGACGAGCAGCTCAATTCTGGGCATGGCAGTCATCACCGTCCGCCAGGGCCCGGCTGCTCCTTCACCAATTGCGCCAGATGTTGTTCCAGTTGGGCCAGCCGTTGCGCCAGTTATTCCAGCCTGGCCGCCCCCAACCCCAGCCGCGGCGCCGTCCCCAGTTGTTCCAACGATTGCCCCAGGTCAGGTGAAAGTTTCGGTCAGACTGCTTGGAGATTTCCCCCGGCCCGACCACGACCAGAACGGCTTCGCGGATGGCGGTTAGCCGCTCAGAAACGTGCGGCTGAGGTGACACCGGACGCTCCGCGGCGATACTCGGGAGCACCGAGCCGAGAAGCAAGGATGCACCAACCGCTCCCATTGGAACGAGGCCCGACATCACCTTGAGATATTTCCGTTGCATTCCTCCCCCCGGGTGGTAATCAGCTTGCTTTCATATCAATAGCTAACACATGATCTGTGCCCGCTGCAATGGTTGGTTGACCGACCCGGAACCAGATCTCATCGAGCCCATTTTTGCGCTCTTTAAAATGCGAAGGGGCACCCGCTTGGCTGTGCCAACGGCCGCTCACGATTGCGTGAGAATGGCGCCGATAATAAGATTGACAAGGACTTTTGGGTCCGCCGCGAATAAAATAATGCCGCTTGTAGGCCCGCTTGCGGGGCGGTGATGGCCGAAGAGGGGGGAGAAATAGGGACAGAGAATGTCACCGGAGACCTTTACCACTCGTTTTATGAGCCCGCGGGATCAGCATGAGGCGTGGCGGGAATGGTTCCGACCGGTATTCGAGGTAACTCTCCGCGATCCCGGGGCCGCTAGCTTTCCCGCAAGGAACACGGTCTGGAAGCTGGACAATCTCGTGGTGAGCCGGGTGTCCGCGCCGGCCGTGCGTGTGCGGCGGACACCGATCCACATCCGACGGAACCCAATCGATCACTGGGTTCTGAGCTATTGCCTGCGTGGCCAAATCGCGATCAGAACAGAAGCGGCCACGTTGCAAGCCCGCGCCGGTGTGCCCTTCCTGTGGTCGCTGGCCGAGGCGTCCGAGGCCGAGCGTACCGACACGGAACGGCTACAGGTCTTTCTGTCGCGCGATGTGTTCTCGGACATCGCGCCAGTGCTGGATGCTGCGCGCGGCGCCGTGCTGGATACACCGCTCGGACGTCTGCTCGGCGACTTCATGCTTTCCCTGGAACACCGGTTGCAGGGCCTTTCGATCACGGACATGCCGCGCCTCACGGCTGCCACACGGGCACTGATCGCCGCCTGTGTTGCCCCTTCGGCGGATCGCATCGCCAGTGCCAAAAGCCAGATAGATCATGGTCGGCTCGAGCGTGTTCGGCAAACCGTTCGCACCCACTTGCGCTCGCCAAGGCTGGGGCCCGATACGCTGTGCCGCGCTGTCGGCATGTCCCGATCCAATCTCTATCGGCTGTTGGAGGCTGAAGGCGGGGTAACACGATATATCCAGCGGCAGCGTCTGCTTGAGGCCCGCGCAACGCTGAGCAATACGAAGAACACGCGATCGATTTCCGCCATCTCCGAGGAGCTCTGCTTCGCTGATGCATCGAGTTTTGGCAGGGCCTTCCGGACGATGTTCGGACATAGCGCCAGCGAGGTTCGTTCCGCGGCTGTCGCCGGGTTGGTGCTTCCTGGGACCCGTGAAAAGGGCGGGGACCCCGATGAATCGGATTTCGGCGCGGTGCTGCGCGGATTGTAGAGACGCTCAGACCATTCGCTTGCGAGGGGCGTCTGCTGCACCTTAGTCGGCTTCCGTGGGGCTGGGATGCGTTCCGCGCACGACCCCCGCAGCCACAAAAGTGTCGATTTGCTCACCGACCGGCTTGCCGAGAACTTGCGCCCGTCTCTTTCGACGAGCCAGGCGGCGTATATGCGACGCCCCTTCGATCAACGCCCAGAGCGATAGTCCCACGCCGCGCCGGAACAGCAATTCGACGGCCGTCCTGACATCGCCCCTCGAGAGCGCTCCCACAGCGTCTGCCGCCGCGACACCGGCGTGCATCAGCACACTCGCATTCCGGTAGCATGCCATCATGCAGGCATTGCAGGTATCGCGCGGATCCGAAATGTGGTCGAGGTCGAAGACCGAACCGAGTGGGTCGTTCCAGGCTTCGCAGCGCCAGATGTCGAGGTTCCAGTCAAGGTAGAAATACTTGTAGCCACCAACGCAGGGGACATGCTGCCGCTCACCGCGGACGAAACGCGCCACCTCTGATAGTGAGGCCATGGAATTGAAAACCGGGAAGCGCTTCTTAAGCCGCCCGATCGCGGTCAACGCATCAAGCAGCTCGTCCTGAGTGAGATCGACCAGACGCGATTCTCCGCTGTAAACGAGTGAGGTACGCCAGCGGTTCAATATAGCGCGGAAGGAACGAGCCATTAGTGATGAGGGCGGCTTGCATGCCAGCGGCGGTGATTTCCGAAACGAGGCGCACGATGTCGGGATGCACCAACGGCTCACCTCCCTGGAGCGTCATGTAACGAACGCCGCGGCGGTGCAGGATCGGCAGCGCTCGCACCAACGCATCCGGATCCATGTATCGTCTCGGGCCGACAAGCGTCTTGTCCCGGGCAAAACCACAAAAGTCGCAGGCAGCATTGCAGACGTTCGTGACTGAAACGTCGCAGATTGCCGGCAACCGGCGAGCCAGGCTCGTCGATTTCACATTCAGCGCGGCCGGGGGTGTTTGATTACCGGCAGTTTGGTCAACGTTGCGCTGATCCGCCAGGCGCTTCACGGCTTGGGTCCTCACTTGGGTGCTGGCAACGATCGATGTGTAGGATGATGCGTGGTCCCGTGTAAGCCGATCCCAAGGCAAACAAACCATTTTGAGACTGTCGGGACGGATATGGGACGCGATGTACTGCTCTCCGCCGTATATGCCCGATAGGATATAGACGCATCAATATGAACGAGCCGCAGTTACGAGGGCCGGGGGCAGAAACGTAGGTGTAGAGGTATGTTAAGGCGTCTCGCGTTCCTGACCGGAGCATACGCCCCTTGCAGCCAGAACTCTCCGTCGGCTAAAATCGATCACTGCGAAGCCCGGGCACACGTCTGCTGTCGCCGCCCGTCACAACTCCATGTCTTTGCCGCGCTGACTTTGGGAGCCTGTATGTTCGGCGCGCCCATGGCGGCTATGGCACAAGGCGCAGACAGTGACGCCGCGGCGGACGCCGAGTCCGCCCGGATCGACGCGCTGCTGGCAACACCGAACCTGATTACGCCGGTTCCGCAAGACAACGCGATCGCCACCGCTCCCGGTCTGGAACAGCAAACCGCCACACCGCAGTTCACGGTAAACGGCCTCGCGCCGATCTTCTTCAACTCCAACGCTGAGTCGGCAAGTTCCGGCGGCACAGCCGCGGCGGAAGGAAGCCCCGTGGTTCGTCTGTCGTGGGCTGGTCAGCTCGGCGGTCTGCCGATCCGGCTTTCCGGCAGCGTGAGCGCCGAGTGGGACAGATTTGCCAACGCCAGTAGCGCTGATTTCGACAAGATCAGGCCCAGCTTGCGGGCGCAGTATGTCAACGCCAGCAACGATCAGGACTTCTCGCCGTTCGTCTCTTTCGTTCCGCGAATAGACTTCGAACCGACCTTCGCGACCGAGTTCGCCACGCGCTACGACCTCAATCTCGGCGTCAACAAGGTGTTCAACTTCGATGGCGATTTCCACCGGGTTCCCTTCTCGGGCAGCTCCTCGGCTTCCACCGTCTGGTCGTTCGGCTTCACCGCCGGCGTCCAGAGGCGATGGCGAGATCCCGCCCCGTCATCCTACGCGTTCTTCCTGATCCCTTCTGCGGCCTATGTCATATCAGAGGACTGGAACGCCGAAATCGTTATCGATATAACCCGGCGCTGGTTCGATCCCAATGCCGGGCTCAACACGCGCACCCTGACAGTCGAACCGATCGGGGTCCTTGAATACGTTTTGCCGGCGCGCTGGCTGGGCGGCACCGACACGGCGCGACTGTTCGGCAGGCCCGCCGTGGATCTGCTGGTGGCCTATGAGCGGAATTGGTCGAATACCCAGGGCGGCACGTACACACAATGGGTCGCCGGCCTTGTGTTCAAGGCCGGCTGGCGATTCTGAGTAACCTGCTCAACCTGCAAGCGCATCGGCTCGTCCACCATGTGCTGCGGCGTGGGCCGGTCAGGGCGCGGTCGAACCCCCGGGCGTCTGAGGTCGAACCATCATCGGCCCAATGCTCGGCACCGCGTTGCCAAGGCTGAACATGCATTGGGCGAAGGCGTTATCGTATAGCGCCTGGATGGAATTCTGCGCGTTCGAGGTTCTCAGCGCTCCCAGCCCGGCGCCGCCAACCGCGCCGGCGGCCGCACCGATCCCTGCACCGCTACCGCCCCCGATCGCTCCACCCAGTCCGGCGCCTAGGGCCGTCGTCAAAGCCGCCGTTCCAAGCCCTCGGAGATTCGCGTTCCGCGCCTGGTCTCCCACGGCCTGTTCAGCGAACTGCCTGCAAACAGCCTGATCGCTCTGGAAGTTCGAGAACGACTTGTTGGGGCCGGGCATGACCTGAACGGTCGGCCCCATCGGCGTCTGGGCGCAGGCTCCAAGCAGCAGGAGCGACGCCAAAGCCATGGAGCCCAAGACTGATCGTACCATGGTGGTTTCCTCCGCGCAGTTCCAAGACAAATGATATGTCGCTAAAGCGGCAGCAGCCACGACACCAGAAAGACGCTGACCACCAGCACCAGCAGCGAGAACGGCACGCCGATGCGGAGGAAATCCCCGAATACATAGTTGCCAGGTCCGACAACGAGGGTATTCACTGGCGACGAGATAGGCGTCATGAATGCGGTCGATGCAGCGAGCGCCACGATCATCGCAAAGGGATAAGGTGACGCGCCCAGGTCGTGCGCGATCGCCAGCGCCACCGGGGTCATCAGCACCGCCGTTGCCGTGTTGGAGACAAACATTCCGATCAGGGCCGTAATCACGAACAGGCTTCCCAGCACCAGCCGTGGCGATGCATTGCCGACCAGCGCGATCAGGCTGTTCGCTGCAAGATCAACGCCGCCTGTGCGCTCCAACGCGATCGCGAAGGGCAGCATACCAACAATCAGGACGAGGCTTTTCCAATTGATCGAACGATAGGCACTGACCATATCGACGCAACCGAACAGGCCCATCAACAGGCACCCGATAAGGGCCGCCTGCACGTTTGGGATGCGGCCGCTAACCATCAGCACGACCACCAAGGCCAGGACGCCCACTGCGTGTGGGGCCTTGGAGGCGGCCGGAAGTATCTCATCGAACTCGGCCGGCATGTTCAGGACGACAAAGTCCTTGGCATCGCGTTGGGCGCGGCGAATGTCGCTCCAGAAGCCGACGACCAGCAGCGTATCGCCGACCCGAAGCTCCTCATTCAGCAGCCCTTGCCCGTGCACTGCTTGACCGCGTCTCAGCCCGATCACGGATAGCCCGTATTCCGTGCGCACCCGCGCTTCAAGCACGGTCTCGCCAATCAGCTCGGAGTTGGCTGGCAGGATCAACTCGGCCATACCAAGCTCCTGCGATAAGTCGGTGAAATATGCCCTGCTCTCTTCGAGTGGCAGCTCCTCCACAGAATACCGTTCCCGCAAGGCTTCGACCTCTACCTGAGGCGCCAGAAAATCGATCAGCAGAATATCGCCAGCCTGCAACTCTGTGCTGGCGTTCGGGCGGATCATCTCGGTACCAAATCTGCGTGCGCGCTCGATGGCAACCAGGTCCAGGCCGGTCGTGCGCAGTGGCAGTTCGTCGATACGCTTTCCCACCAGCGACGAGCTGGACTTAATACGAACTCGATGCTCGCGGTCTGCCAACTTGTATTGTTCGATCCAATCGTGCAGGCGCGGGTGCGCCGCCGTCCCGGAGCCCGGGTCCCGACGTGCGACCAGCCACTGCCGGACAAGCAGGATGTAGGCGATCCCCAGGATCAGTACCGGCACGCCAAAGGGCGTGAAGCTGAAGAAGGCCAAACCGCTCGCCCCGTGTCTCATCAGTTCGGCATTCACGACAAGGTTCGGCGCGGTGGCCACCAAGGTCATCATGCCGCTGATCAAGGCGGCAAAGCTCAGGGGCATCATCAGCCGACTGGGCGACATGCCCGTGTTCTGCGCAATTCTCAGCACGATTGGGATGAAGATCGCCACCACCGCCGTGGAACTCATGAACGCACCGAGACCAGCCACAGCCAGCATCAGCAGCACGATCAGCCGCGTTTCGCTGCCGCCTGCCGTGGCGTTCAGCCAGTCGCCGATGCGCCGGGCGACCCCAGTGCGTACCAGGCCTTCACCGATCACGAACAGCGCGGCGATCAGGACGATGTTGGAGTCGCTGAATCCCGCCAGGGCTTCGTTCATCGTGATGACGCCGGTGAACGGCAGCACCACCAACATAATCAGCGCGACTGCATCCATGCGTGGTTTGTCGATCACGAACATCGCGATCGCGGCAGCCAGCAGGACAAGGACGACAACCAGATCAGTGCTCATCGCGGCTCACCAGCGCAGAAACGGTGTCATCATCGCTCAACCATCCGGTTCAACGTCTCATGACGACCAGAACACCGGCACCAGGAACGTGGCCACCATGAGGAACCACAGCATCAACGGCAGCCCTAGCCTCCAATAGTCGTCGAAGCGGTATCCTCCGGGCCCCTGCACCATCATGTTCGCCGTGGAGGCAATGGGCGTCAGAAACGAGGAGGCGGCGCCTATGACCACGGTGACCAGGGCGGCCCGTGGTGACGCGCCGATGTCGTGTGCTGCCGCAACGGCTATGGGAATGATGATCAGCGCGGTCGCTACGCTGCTCAGCAACTGGCTGAGCACAGCGGTCAGCAGAAAGAGGGACGCCGAAATCGCGTACTGGTTGGCATTGCCGGCGATCGCCACCAGGGTGTCTGCAATCAGCGCGGCGGCGCCGGTCTTGGACATTGCCGTCGAGAGGGCGAGCAGGGACGCCACCATGATGATGGCAGTCCAGTTGATCGCCCGATATGCCTGCTCGATCGTCAGCACGCCGAGAAGCACGATCGCGCCGGCCGCCATCAGTGCGGCAATAGCGGCGGGAACCGCACCGGTCGCCAACAGCAGGACCATCACCACCAGCACAACGATGGCGCGGCTGGCCCCCACGCCCATCGGAAGCGCCTGGCGGCGCACCAGATCTGGATGATCGACAACGAGCACGTCCGGGTCACGGAGATGCTTATCGAGCGCCATCCAGCTCCCTCGCAGCAGCAGCGTGTCGCCGGCGGCGAGCGTGGTCTCGCCCGGCCCTGCCATCTCGCCCATGTGCTGAATTGCAAGGACAATCAGATCGCCGCTCGGGGTGATCATACCGGGAAACATCGTTTTCCCGATCAACCCCGAACGCGGCGGGATCACAACCTCGGCGAAACCGGTGGTGTTGTTGAAGAGCCAGTCGCGTATGTCGGCGCCCGCCGGTGTTTTACGAACGATCAGGCTTCTGTCCTCGGCGAATTGGCTGACCGCCTGCGCTGCGCCGCGCACAAGCAGCGTGTCTCCGGCCATCAGTACCCGAACGAATTGGCAGGCGGGCATCATCCGTGGCGTGGACGGCGATCAGACTTAGCTCCGGATAGTCCTCGAGTCTGATCGCGGTACGGGTACGCCGACACAAGGCGAGTTCGGGGGAAGCTCGAGGGCGAACAGGTCGTCGAACAGATGATATTGCTCGGCCAGAATTCCTGGGTGGCCGCTGAGATCCCCCGGGATCGTCCGGCTTGTTCTGTCGGGAAGCAGGCGCTCTCCGAACAGCAGGATGATTATGATCGTTCCCGCAACCAGCGGTAGGCCGACGAGCGTGAACTCAAAGTAGTCGAAGGGGCGCAGTCCGAGTTCGGTTGCCGCATCGGAGGCAATCAGGTTCGTCAGCCCACCAGTCAGGACCAGGGTCGAACCTGCATGTCCGGCGAAGACAAGGGGAATGAGCAACCGGGACGGAGACAGGCCGATCCGGACACCGACCAGCACAACCACGGGCAACAAAGCGGCCACCGCGCCGCTCACGCCAATGAACGCCGTCAGCAGCGCGGCCAGAAGCATGGTGAAAACGAGAAGCCGCGCCTGGCTCTTGCCCGACCAGTCGATCAGCGCCTGGCCGGTCCATGCAGTAACTCCCGCCGCTTCAAGCGCCCCGCTGACCACCAGCAGCGATGCAATGAACGGCACGACAGGGTCGCTGAACCCGGCCAGTGCCTCGTGCAAATCGAGGACTCCAGTACCATAGAGAGCAAGTGCCGCGCCGAAGGCGGTGATCGCCACCGGTACCAGGTTGGAGATGAACAGCACGACCATCACGCCGATGACCGCGAAGGTGATCGCGATACTGTTCATCCACGCCCACCGGCCCACAGGATGGACATGGTCACAGTCCCCAGGGGAGCCCCAGCACCTGCCATATCGCCAGCAGGATCGTCCACGTGACCAGAATGATCACGACATAGGGTAGCATCAGGGCGATAACGGTGCCGACGCCGGCATCCTGCTGGTATCTCTGGGCAAAGGTCACGATCATGGCGAAATAAGCGTTCAGGGGCGTGATCGAGTTGGACGGGGAATCGCCAACCCGAAAAGCGGCCAGAATGGCATCTGGGGCGATATGCAGTCGCATCAGCAAAGGCACGAAGATCGGCGCGAACAGCGCCCATTTCGCAACCGCACCGGAGACAATGAAATTGACGATAAATGTCACAAAGACAAAACCGATCAGCAGCCACAGGGCGTCGAGGTTTGCCCGACTCAACACATCTCCGAGGGAAACGGCCCCTAGCGTCGCCATGTTGGAGTAGTTGAAATAAGCGAGGAACTGGCTGATGACCAGCAGAAGCAGGATCAGCCCGCTCAGGCTGCCGATCGCCTTGGTCATGGCGCTGATGACATCCACTGAGTTCTTCATTGTTCCCGCCCCGAGCCCGTACGCCGCTCCGCAGACGAAAAAGACCAGGGCGATGACCACGATCAGGCTGTTCATCAATGGAGAATTGCCGAATATCTCTCCTGTGGTCGGATTGCGGAGCGGGGCGCCCGGGGGGAGCGTCAGCAGCAGCATGAAGACGAAAACGCCGATCAATCCGTACAGAGCGAAGCGGAGGCCGCGCGTCTCCTCGGTCGAGATGTTGCTGTCCTGGGCTTCCTCCTTGTGCCGGTACACACCAAGGCGCGGCTCGACCATTCTCTCGGTAACCAGCGCGATCACGACTGTCAGTACCACGACCGAGGCGATCGAGAACCAGACATTTGCGGTAAGGTCGATCGAGATATTCGCATTCACGAGGTGAATGGCGTCATTGGCCAATTCGGTCAGGATGCCGTCAGTCGGTGTGATCAGGATATTGACGGTAAAGGCCGAGGCCACCGCAGCGAACGCGGCCGCAAGGCCGGCGAGCGGATGCCTCCCGACGCTGATGAAAGCAGCCGCGCCCAGCGGGATCAGGACCAGGTAGCCGGCATCCGCAGCGATGCTCGATATAATTCCGACGAACACCAGAATATAGGTAAGGGCACTCGGCGGCGCTACAATGACAAGCTTGCGGATCAGTGCGTTCACCAACCCGGCGCTCTCGGCTACTCCGACACCGACCATCGCCACAATGATGACGCCGACGGCATTGAAGCTCATGAAGTTCTGCACCACTCCGGTGAACATGAAGCGGATGCCGTCCGTGGTCAGCAAGCTGCGCGCGGCGGTGCTTGCGTTTTCAAGTTTGTCAGTCTCGGGATTGAGCACCTCGTAACTCACGTGCAATCCCATCAGATAGAACAGGTGCGATAAAACAATGACGATCCCGATCAGGATCACGAATATCATCGCCGGGTGTGGAACCTTGTTGCCAACCCGCTCCACCGCGTCGAGAAAGCGCTCCATGAAGGGCTTGCGGGGACCTGGGCGCTGGGCCGAGATCGTCGGCGGTTCGCTTACCTGAGCCATGGAGCGATATCCTCTGGCGAACGGTCGATTGCATCGGCGCCGGTGCGCTGCGCTCGTCTTGTTTGCGCACCCGGTCGCTCTGGCGCGTCCCGCATGCTCAATGACCCAGTGCGTCCAGAATGCGGGCCCAGGAACGCATGCCTCGGCGGAAGCTCTCCAGGTTGTACTTTTCGTTAGGACTGTGGATGCGGTCGTCTTCCAGGGCAAACCCGGCAAGGATCACATCCATGCCCAGTGCCTGCTTCAATTCATGCGTCACCGGGATCGAGCCGCCGCCACCAACGAATACCGCGTTCTGGCCCCACTCCGCCGTCAAGGCATCGCGGGATCTCTGGAATGCTGGATGATCGATCGGGAACCTGATTGCGCGCCCTGACCCATGCTCCTTGAACTCAACTCGGCAATCCGCCGGAACGCGCACCCGCACGAAGTCCCGAAAGGCGGCGCGGATAGCATGGGGATCCTGATCGAACACCAGCCGGAACGATACCTTGGCCGACGCCTGGGACGGGATGACAGTCTTGAAACCTTCGCCCTGATAGCCTCCGCCCATGCCATTGATTTCGCACGTCGGGCGTGACCAGATCATCTCCAACACACTGCGGCCGCGCTCCCCCGCGGGCACACTCAATCCAACTGCGCCAAGGAATGCGGCAGGATCGAATTTCAGGCTCGCCCATTGCTTTCGCAACGCCTCGGGCAGTTCGGGCACGCCATTATAGAAGCCGGGGACGGTAACCCGGCCATCCGCATCATGCAGGTCGGCAAGAACACGGGCGAGGATTCGATTCGGATTCGCCGCCGCCGAGCCATAGAAGCCGGAATGCAGATCGCGGTCGGCAGCCGTTATGGTAAGCTCCTCGCCGCACAAGCCACGCAACATGGTTTGGATCGCCGGGGTGGACCTGTCCCACATATTGGTATCGCAGATCAAACCGATATCCGCACGCAGCTCATCGGCATATGCATGCAGGAATTGCGGCAGGCTGGCGCCACCGGACTCTTCTTCACCTTCGATCAGGATCGAAATGGGAATTGGCAACTTGCCGGTGACCGCCTTCCACGCCCGGCAGGCCTCGATGAACGTCATCACCTGGCCTTTGTCGTCCGAGGCGCCGCGCGCACGAATGACGCGCGCGCCATCGGCGCCCGTCTCGACCGCAGGATCGAATGGGTCCCGCGTCCAAAGGTTCAGCGGATCCACCGGCTGAACGTCGTAGTGGCCGTAGAACAGCGCTGAGGTACCGTGGGCGCTGCGGTCGTGCGCAACGACGATCGGGTGACCCGGCGTATCGCGCGCACTGGCGCTGAAACCCATGCTGTGAAGGTCGTTGACGTGCCAATCCGCGCAAGCGCGACACTCCGCGGCATAGTGGGGATCCGTCGAGATCGACTGGATGCGCAACAGCGCAAACAATCGCTTGAGCGCCGAGTTTATATTGGACTCGATATGAGCAAGCACGGCATCGAGTTCGGACATCGTCTCTCCTAGAGATGGTCTATTGTTTGCTCCTATACCGGCTTGACTCGCGTGTTAGGAGCCGGCTCTTCGTTGCTAGTTTCGGCATTTTGATGCCAAGCGCTATGCGTCAGCTTAGTGATTCGGCTGCTCACCGGGTAGCGCAATCCGTCCCGGTGCTAGACCTACCGTCCCAAACAGCAGCCGCGGCCGGCAACGATGCGCACCTTGACCTCCGCTGGCAGCTCGGCGAGCCGAACCAGCACGCGATGCTCGTGATCAGCCGCCTACCCTGCTGCTGGGACCGCTCGCGGCGGTCCGCTGGTTTGCGGGCCGTCCGCTCCGCCGCGACCGGTGTGAGCTACGGTTCTTCAACTGCAAGCAGCGTGCTTTCAAGGTCGCTGAGCTGACAAGGATCGTGGAGCGCGGTTTCGCCTGGCTTGGTTTCAACGCGCGCAATGACCTCGCAACACGGTCTCTAAAGCGTTTTTCGGCATCTGCAACAGCAGCGCGTCCGTTCGACATGGTTCTCGTGCACTCGATGTCGCGGTTCTTTTCGCGAGCAGTTCCTCAGCGAGATTATATCCACAAGCTGCGCAAGGTGGACGTCGACTTGGTATCGATGACCCAAGAGTTCAATCTCGCTTTTCGCGAAGGTCGCGTGCCGAGCGATAACGTATGGCGGCGCGTGCAGCCTTTCCACGACGTGGATGCCCCGGTCGGTTCGGTACCTCACCGATGACGAAGCGACGCGCCTCATGAATGCCTGACGGCCTCGCCGCGTCAGACCCTCACCCAACCACGCGCCATCTGCGTGCGTCAGCGTGCATCTGTGGTTTCCCTTGAATTTATCTCACCACGTGATCCAACTGTCTCGCGTACAGCGAAACGAGACGATGCTGAGAATAGACCGCCGTCGTGCAAACGCCACTCCCGCCCGCGGGCATGGCGGACTGGGGCCGCCCGTTTCAAATCTGGCTGAACGCCCTTCAGTGAATCACCCGAACCGCGCCAGCGTGTAATGCGGATCGACCGTTTCACCGTGCCACACGGCGTCCGCCGTCAGCCGCCCAATGATCGGCCCCAGCGTGTAACCATTGGCGCTGACGGCATTGAAGAAACCGGGCACACCCGGCGCCTCGCCCAGGATCGGCGCGCGGTCGATAGACGCATTCATCCCGGTCCAGCTCCGGATCCAATGCAGGCCAGCCAGCGCCGGCAGCACGCGGCCGCAAACGAACAGGTTCCCCTCGATGCTGCGCCGCAGGTTGCGGCTGCGACCACTCTCGGGATCGAAGTCGCCGAACCAGCCACCGCCGATCAGGAACCCGCCGCTCGCCTGCTGCTTCAGCGACAAATGCCGGTGGGCAAGCGCAATCAGATGACGGGTCAGCGGCGGCACAGGCTCCGTCACGATCACCTGTTGCACCGTGCCGGTCAGCGGCAGCTCCAGATCGACCTTGCGCCCGATAAAGCCTGCCGCCGGGCCAGCGGCGTTCACCACACGGCCGGCCAGCACCGGGCCTTTCGCGGTCTCCACCCGCCAGCGCACCCCCTCGCGGGCCAGGCCCGTGACCTCGGCGCCGCGCAGCACCCTAGCACCCGCCCGCTGCGCCAGCCGAAGCACCGCCATCGTGCCGCGCAGTGGGTCGCCGTAACCTTCGGCAGGGACGAAATCAGCCCCGAGCATGCGCTCGGACAACGCCGGGGCGAGCGAGCGCAGTTCATTCGCGCCCAGCACGTGGCTCTCAATCCCCCAGCGCCGCTCCATCGCCGATTTCCGCCGCAACCAGTCGAGGTCGGCGGCCGTCTCGGCCAGCATCAGCCCGCCCTCCGTGCGAATGCCGAGGTCCTCGCCGGCCGCCGCGGCGATCTCCTTCCACAGCGCAATACTGCGCGGGCCGAGCGGCAGGGTATACGCCGCGGGGCCGCCATCCTCGGGCGTGGCGTCGTCGAAATCATAGGACAGCAGCTGCACGTGCAGGCTGCCGGCGTTGGCCGTGCTGGCGGCCATGCCGGCCTCGTCGCGCTCGGCCACGACCACGTCGGCGCCGGCTCGCGCCAGGAACAACGCCGAGCACAGCCCGGCGAGGCCACCACCGATGACCAGCACATCGCAATGCCTCGTCTCCGCTGACAGTGATGCGACCGGATGCAACCGGGACGGCGGGGGCGGAGATGTCAGCAGCGGCGCTTCGAATTCCGGGGCCTCGAACATCAGAGGTGCGGCCGGGGTGGGACGCACCGGGGCGCGCGGCGCGGCAAAGGCGAAATCGTCAGGTGTCTCAGGACACAGGCGAGCGACCGTGGCGGCGCAGAACCTGCCCTGGCACCGGCCCATGCCGGCCCGCGTCGCCTTCTTCACCGCCGGCAATGAAGTCAGGCCGCCGGCCAACTCGGCACGGATGCGGCCGGCCGTCACCTCCTCGCAGCGGCAGATTATGATATCATTGGAGATATAACCAATATCGAATGGCGGCGGACGGAACAACGTCCACAGCGCGTCCTGGAAGGCCAGGGCTCGCCTCAGCGCGACTCGTGTGGCGGGCTCGTCCGGAGCGGCCAGACCGAGATCCCGCGCCGCCGCCAGCCCGGCGAGTCGCCCGCGCGCCATCGCCACCCGGGCGCCGCCCAGGCTAGCGCCGTCGCCGACGGCGAAGACCTCGGGCAATGCGGACCGCCCGTTCTCGTCCGTCTCGGTCGCCAAATGCCCAGCCCCGATATCGACAAACCGGTGTGGCAGGCCGAGGGCGCGCGCCAGCCCGACCTCCGGCTGGAAGCCGAGATTGAGGGCGACGACATCCACCGCGATCACGCGTCCACCGGCATGGGCACGCTCCACACGCCCGTTGCCCTCCAGCGCAGCGACCCGCGACGACCACAGGATCGGCACGCCGGCGCGCCGCAGCCGGGCGGTCATTCCGATCCCTTCGCGCAGCAGGTCGGGCGCCGAGCGCAACATCCGCCAAAGAACGGGCCAGGCGGCAGGGCTAGGACGAGGCGCAGCCTCGATGACCGCCACGGGCTTCACCCCGGCCCCCAGCAGCTCACATGCAAGTTGGAGATTCAGCGGCCCGGTACCGGCGATCAGCACGCGCTCGCCGGGGCAGACGCGCTGGGTGCGGACCAGGGTTTGCAATGCGCCGGTGGTCATCACCCCGGGCAGGGTCCAGCCGGAGAGCGGCACCGGCCGCTCATGCGCGCCAGTGGCCAGGATCAGCAGGCGCGGGCGGAAGGTGAACGCGCGACCGCAGACCAGTGCGGCGATCTCAGCGGGACCAAAGGCGCCCCAGACGGCAGCGTCGGTCTCGATCCCTACGCCTGCTGCTTCGGCGCGGCGCCGCAGTTCCATCCCCAAGCGGAACTGCGGGTCGGGGTCCGTGTCCGCATGGCTCACGGCAAGCGGCTTGGCGTATTGGCCGCCGGGGGCCGACCGCTCGTCCAACGCCACGACGTCCGCGCCCGCCTCGGCGGCTGCGATGGCGGCGGACAAGCCCGCCGGGCCCGCGCCGACCACGAGGATGTCGCATACACGGTCCGCGACCTCCGCGGAATCGGGCGGCGGGGCGAGCGGAGCGGGCTGCGACGGCACCGCGCCCGTCACTACCGTGCCGTCCGCGACTTTGGTCATGCAGGCGCGCTGGCCGATGCGCCCATCGACCGTCACCACGCAGTCGTAGCAGGCGCCCATCCCGCAATGCAGGCCGCGTGGTGCGCCGGTGCCGGTACGCCGGTAGGCTAGGATGCCAGCCGCCGAGAGCGCCGCGGCGATCGTCTCGCCGGCTAGCGCCGATATGGCAGCTTCATCGAAATGAAAGACAAGGCGATCGCCAGTGGGTCGGATCGTCGGGTGGCGAAGTCGCATGCCCGCATGCTGCCTCCGAGGCCTTGGTCGGACAAGCCACCGCAGCCGCTGTCGTGGTCCGGCACGTCGCTGCTAGCGGGGTGGGACCGGCTCGGGTGCCTGGTCGGAGCCGACTGGCACCAGGTCAGCCGGGGAGTGCTCCTCATTCGTTGGGGGCGCGGTCCGTGGCAGGCAGATACTCACCGTCGTAGCCCCCGGCCGACTGTCGATCGTCACCGTACCGCCGAGCTGTCGGGCGAAGCCATATACCATGGACAAGCCGAGCCCAGTTCCCTTCCCCTGCTGCTTGGTGGTGAAGAACGGCTCAAAGGCGCTGTTGCGTTCCTTTTCCGTCATGCCGTGGCCAGTGTCCCTCACCTCCAGGATCACATGGTCGCGTCCAGGGAGCCGGGCCGATCGCGCCTCTCCGGCGGAGAGGTTGCGCGTGCACACGGTGATATCGCCGCCCTTCGGCATGGCGTCACGTGCATTGGCGACCAGGTTCAACAGGCTGAGCTCGAGCTGGACAGGATCCGCCAGCGCCCACCACAGCCCGGGCTGCAGGTCATGTCGCACGCGTGCGATTGGCCCGCCGGTGCGGCGCACCAGCTCATTCGAGTCGTGCACCAACGCGTTCACGTCGACCGCGACCGGCGTCACCGAGCTGTTACGGGCGAAGGCAAGCATTTGCGCGATCAGCTTGGCGCCGCGCTGTGCCGCACGCTCGGCGATCGCAAGCTGCTGCCAGTTGAGCGGGTCCGTCGTGCGGCGCCGCAGCACCTCGAGAGAGCCGAGTATAGCGGCCACCAGGTTGTTGAAGTCATGCGCGACGCCGCCGGTCAGCCGGCCCAGCGCCTCCATCTTTCCGGCCTGCAGCAGCGCTGTCTCGGCGCGGCGGCGGCGCTCCTCGGCCTGGACTGCGCGCCACGTGGTGAACAGGAGCACCAGAGCGCTGGCCGCGGCGATGACGGCGAAGAACGAAATGTCCTCGTACCACTGGCCAAGCATCTGTTGCTTGTCCAGCCCGTACGTCAGGGTCAGGCCCCAGCCGGGGATTGCCTCGGCGGCGCCGATCTTCGCGCGCCCATCACTCTCCGAGAGGAAAATGAACGGCCGCACCCCCGGCCCGATTGCTGCCCGATTCAGGGCTGTCCTGTCAGAGCCGGTCGGGTCGCTGGGCACGAGCAGATAGGGTTTGCGAAACAACTCGGTTCCATCGGCGCGTAGTAGCGTAGTGATCGCAGAGCGTTGTGTATCCACGATCGGCTCGAAGAGGTTGCTGAAATAGGCAGACCAGACAGAGACCACCGCCACACCATCGAACTGACCATGGGTCACGCGAGCGCGGCTGATGACAAAGATGGCGCCCTGCTCCTGGCGGGAAGCCGGCGTGGTCAGTGGACTGATAACGATCGCGCCGGGGTCTGCTCGCGCCTCCCGGAAAAAGTCACGGTCGCGCACATCGGCCCCGATTGGCTCGTCGCTGCCGCTGGCAGCGGCGACGATCCCGTCAGGACCGACCAGGTATGCATCGGCCAGTTCGGGCAAACTGACCGAGAGCCGGCGCAGAAGCGCCTGCAGCTCCTCCGACTGCCGGATCGCCGGCCACTCCCTTTCCTTCGTCTCGTTCAGCTCCAGGTCGAGCGCCAGAGCGGAATTCTGCAGCATCGACTGGACGTGTTGGGCAAGCACGTCGAGGGTAGCGGCAATCTGCGTCCGCTCCTGGTCCAGCACGACACCACGGTCGTACCAACAGGCCCCCACGAACACCAGGAGTGGGACGAGCACGGACGCCACAGCCCAGCTGGGCGGGCGAGGAATGCGCCATCGTCCACCGGAGAAAAGCCCCATCCTGGTATCTTCGTTTGTCTCTATTCCCACCCCAACGCGTGCCTCACAGCCGCGTGAGCTACGCGTATCTATTAGATTAGTCCGGTAACCGAAATCAAGCGGCCGTCAGCGGCACCGGCCGGCCGGGTCAGGCCGGGTGGCGCCGGCGCGCCAGCCCGAGGCCCAATAGCCCCGGCCCAGAGCGACAAGGGTGAGGTCGGTTCCGGGACGGCGTTAGTCCTACTGAGTCGCAAACCGGACGGGCTGACGGCCTGATTTAGCCCTTGCTGCGACGCGGTCGCGCTATGGTACGGGTGAAGATTCGAACCGCTCGGGGAGGGCGGCATGGATCTTCGCGATCGGTCTGGCACGGAAGCCCGGTTCAGAGCCTACGCGGCGGATTTGGCCTCGGTGCTCGGCCATGCCGACCGGGTCGCACCGTTTCAAGACTACTGCATCGGCTTGATCTCGACCGAGGGCCGCAAGAGCGTCGAACCGCTGGCGGCGGTGACCGCACCAGAGCGGACCGCGGCCCAGCACCAGTCGCTGCTGCATCTGGTGGCGCAAGCCCCATGGTCGGACCAGGCGATGCTGACCCGGGTGCGCGAGTTGGTGCTGCCATCCATCACCGGCGATGAGCCGATCCAGGCCTGGATCATCGACGACACGGCGTTCCCCAAGAAGGGCCACCACTCGGTCGGCGTGGCGCGGCAATACTGCGGGCAGCTTGGCAAGCAGGAGAACTGCCAGGTGGCGGTGAGCCTCTCGGTGGCCACCCACCAGGCCAGCCTGCCGGTCGCCTATCGATTGTATCTGCCGCAGGACTGGGCTGACGACCCGGTGCGGCGGATCACCGCGGGCGTGCCGGCGGAGGTTACGTTCCAGACCAAGCCGGAGATCGCGCTGCGGCAAATGCGCCAAGCCCACGCTGATGGCCTGCCGGCGGCAGTGGCGCTGATGGACCCAGCCTATGGCAACAACGCTACGCTGCGTGGCGGGATCAGCGAACTCGGACAGCCCTACGTGGCCGGCATCCTACCCACCACAGCAGTCTGGCGGCCGGGCGAGGCAGCAGTGCCAGCCCCGGCATGGTCGGGCCGCGGCCGGCCGCCCAAACGGCCGCGCCGTGATGATGCGCATCAGCCGGTCTCGGCCAAGCAGCTGGCGATCGAGCTGGCCGCCGACGCCTGGCAGCCGATCACCTGGCGAGAGCGCAGCAACACGGCACTGAGCTCACGCTTTGCCCGCCTGCGGGTGCGTCCGGCACACGATGATACCAAACGCAACGAACCTGCGGCGGAAGAGTGGCTGCTGATCGAGTGGCCAGAGGGCGCGAGCGAACCGGACCATTACTGGCTTTCCACGCTGCCGTCGGACATCACGTTCGAGCGGATGGTGGATCTCACCAAGCTGCGCTGGCGGATCGAACGCGACTATCTGGATCTGAAGCAGGAGGTCGGGCTCGGCCATTACGAAGGCCGCGGCTGGCGGGGCTTTCACCATCACGCAAGCCTATGCATTGCGGCCTACGGATTCCTGGTCTCCGAGAAGGCGACGATTCCCCCCTCAGGACTTGCCCGCGCCTGGCGCGGCCAGCGACCTGCCGTTCCCGCAGGTTACCGACCCAGAGGAGCTGCCGCTGCGTTCGCAGCGTCATGTGCCGAACTCGATTGCGACGCTGCGCATCCGTCTCGCACGTACCTTCGTCCATGCACTGCCGCGATGTCCCTGCTGCGGGCATAGGCGCCAGCCCTTAAGCGCGGCATGATGAGTGACGCAGTAGGATTAGGAGACCCCAGGCTGCCGCCGACCGAGAAGCTACCAGCCCGCCGGCGATACCGCATTCACGGCTGCAACGCCAGCCGCGTTCAGCGCGAACGTGTCGCTGCCGAACCCAAATCCGGTGTCCGGGACAGAGTAGCTGCCAAAGACCGTGCCGCTGCCTAGCGCAGCATAGATCGCGGCGCTGGTTCCGTTGGGATTGTCCAGCACGGTGGCGGGCATAGATACCCCATAGAGCGTGTATTGCTGGCTCGTACACCCGGAATCCGAGACGCTCTCGAAGGCGCTGACGCTGAGCGTCGCCGCGCTTACAGTTTCGCCGGAAAGACCGGTGAGGGCAAAGCTGAAAAAGTCCCGCAGACAATGGTATGCCGCTTCGGGCGCCAGCAAACCAGCGTGCCTATAGTTCCACGCGGCGAAGCCGCAGCGCATTCGTCACGACCGAGACCGAACTAAGCGACATCGCCAGTGCGGCGAGCATCGGACTCAGCAGAATGCCAAATGCCGGATAAAGGACACCAGCCGCGATCGGCACGCCAAGCGCGTTGTAAACGAACGCAAAGAACAGGTTTTGGCGGATATTGCGCATGGTAGCACGGCTGAGATGCCGGGCGCGTGCGATCCCCATGAGATCGCCCTTCACCAGGGTGATGCCAGCGCTCTGGATGGCCACCTCGGTGCCTGTCCCCATGGCGATGCCGATATCCGCCTCGGCCAATGCCGGCGCATCGTTCATGCCATCGCCGGCCATTGCCACGACCCGGCCCTCCGACCGCAGTCGGCGTACGACGCGGTGCTTGTCTTCCGGCAGAACCTCCGCCTCGACATCGACGATTTTCAATTGACTCGCCGCCGCCTGGGCGGTCCGGCGATTATCGCCGGTGAGCATGACAATGCGCACGCCATCCTCATGGAGCGCATCCAGAGCCGCCGACGTTGTCTCCTTGATCGGATCGGCCACCGCGATCACTCCTGCCGCCCGGCCATCAACGGCGACAAACAGCGCCGTTGCTCCAGCTGCGCGCAGCGCCTCCGCCGCGGCGGTCATCGAACGGATATCGACCTGTCCGGCCTGCATCAGCTTGGCGTTGCCCAGCGCAACATGCCGATCATCGACGCGTCCCTGCACGCCTTGTCCGGTAATCGACTGGAAATCCAACGGCTCTTCAACCGGCAATCCGCGCTCACGTGCGGAGGCAAGGATGGCAACCGCGAGCGGATGCTCGCTCGATCGTTCGACAGACGCCGCAAAGCGCAGCACGTCCTGCTCCGCAAAATCGTCCGCCGGCACAATGCGTGTGACACGCGGCTTTCCCATGGTCAGCGTACCGGTCTTGTCCACCACCAGCGTGTCCACCCGCTCCATCCTTTCCAGCGCTTCGGCGGAGCGGATCAGCACACCGACACTCGCGGCCTTGCCGACACCGACCTGGATCGACATCGGAGTCGCCAAACCGAGGGCACAAGGGCAGGCGATGATTAGCACCGATACGGCCGCCACCAGTCCGTGGGCGAGCGCGGGCGCAGGCCCCCAGACTGCCCAGCCGACGAAGGCAGCGACGGCAATTCCGATGACCGCCGGTACGAAATAACTGGCGACCATATCAGCGAGTCGCTGAACAGGCGCACGCGAGCGCTGCGCCTCGGCGACCATGCTGACGATGCGGGCGAGCATGGTGTCCGCACCAACCTTCTCGGCGCGCATGATCAACGCGCCAGTCCCGTTCACCGTGCCGCCGATTAGCTTCGAGCCGGGCTCCTTGGCGACCGCCAACGACTCGCCAGTGACGAGGGACTCGTCGACACGGCTCCGCCCTTCCAGCACGATGCCGTCCACCGGCACGCCGTCACCAGGGCGGATACGCAGGCGATCACCTGGGCGCACACGATCGGGCGCGATCTCCTCGTCCGTTCCGTCGGCACGGATGCGCCATGTGGTTCTCGGCGCAAGGTTGAGCAGAGCATGGATCGCGCTGCCGGTCTGTTCGCGCGCCATGAGTTCCAGGAGTTGGCCCAGTAGAACGAGCACCGTGATCACGGCCGCGGCTTCGAAATACGTGGCCACGGCGCCGTCCCGACCGCGGAATCCGGCTGGGAAACTGCCAGGCGCAAGCGCCGCTACCACGCTGTACGTATAGGCGGTGCCAACCCCCAACGCGATCAGGCTGAACATGTTGAGATGGCGGCGTATCACTGATTGAAAGCCGCGCACGAAAAACGGCCAGCCCGACCATAGCACCACCGGCGTCGCCATCGCGAATTGTAGCCAGATCAACCAGTGTGGTGAGTGCCCGCCCGGGATGAAGTCCGCCATCGCCAGCGCAAACACTGGCACGGTCAGCGCCAAGCCGATCCAGAACCGACGCGACATGTCGGCCAGCTCCGGGTTCGGACCCGCCTCGAGGCGGGACACCATGAGCTCCAGCGCCATGCCACAGATAGGGCAGTTTCCCGGCTGATGCTGGCGGACTTCCGGGTGCATCGGACAGGTCCAGACCGCATCGAGTGGGACGGCGGGCGCCCGAGCAGACCCCGATTCCGCCGCTGTATCGTTATGACATTCGCGACGGAAATGGCGACGATCGCACACGGCGTGATGCACGCCGGGCGGCTGCGTTTCGTTCATGACGGGACATTGGCTCCAATCCAGTCTTGCCCTATATACCCCTCTCGGGTATGGTATCAACCTATGCACATGGCCACACGGACGAACGTGACAACGCGGCTCAAGCGGATCGAAGGCCAGGTCGGGGGGTTGCTCCGCATGGTCGAAAACGACCGTTATTGCGTGGACATCCTGACCCAGATCAATGCGGTCCGATCAGCCCTGCATCGAGTAGAGGAACAGATTCTGCGGGATCACGTCTCGCACTGCGTGGCGAACGCCTTCGCGTCCGGAGATCCAATCGAGCAGCGGCACAAGGTCGAGGAACTGGTCGAGACGATCGAGCGGATGACGAGGTGACTGGTAGAACGATTACGGTCCGCAGGTGAGGCCGACGATTACAAGACTCGGCTACCGGCGCTGATTCGGAGGATCGCTTGCGCGGCAGGTTCACGTACGTCATCCGCCGTCCGGCCGCTGAGCGGATGCGATCGCATCGCCAAACGTCTGCAGGATGCGGCCCCACCCAGCCACGTCGAAGTACAGCGCTGCCTCGATATGCGTGAGGCGTGGCAGCGTCGCGCCCCAGCACTGCCAGTCCAACGAGTCAAAGCCCGCTTCATTCTGCGCAACGAGCAGGACGGGCCCAGAGCCGATATCGCGGATGGCGGCCAGCAGCGCATATCCCTCTGTTGGGCGACTCCAATCGGCCGAGCTGTACACCAGCGCCTTCTCGCCTGCCGTGATGTCTTCGAGGAGCCTGCCGGCCAGCCGCGGCAGCCGTCGGGCTTCCTGACGGCGAACTTCGGCTTCGGCCCGATCTGCCTTGAGGTTGGAGTGGAAGATCAGGTCTGTTGAACGATCAGTAACGAGCCATTCGCCGGTCGTGTCGACGTGCAGGTCAACGTCCTGGCCGATGCCGGCAAAGCGTGTACGCAAGCCGCGGATGACGGCCTCCACTGGCGACGATGCCCAGCGCAAGAGGCCGATCGGTTCGCACCCATAGAAGCGCTGAAGCAGACCAAATTCGCAGTTGCGACCAAGGGACTCGCAGCGGGCCGCAATGGCAGCGAAGGCAGAGTGTGACTTGCAATCGGCCACAATCATTTTCCGGAAGGACGGGTGGGATTGCCGTCGTGTCGACTACAACTGTGCAGTATCCGGCAAATTTCATCCCTGCGCAAGGAAGATGAATTTGTGCATTCACCAAACGCCTGCCGCCGGGGAATGGCTGGAGAGTTGCCCGACTGCGCCACAGGCTACCTGATCGGTTCACCAGTCATTCACCGAAGCAGTGCCAAAGAGGTGGGGAAAAGCGCGGGAGGAGCCTTCGTGTCCTCGTACCTTCCAGATGTGTCGTTCCGGCGAGTTGGGATTGTCGTCCCTGCCTTCGACGCGGCCGCCTGGATCGAGACCTGTCTCCGGTCTCTGCTCGCCCAGACGCATCGGCGATGGGTTGCGGTCGTGATCGATGACGGATCGACCGACGACACCGGAGCGATCGTGGCGCGCCTGACCGATCCGCGCATCGTGCTGGTCCCGCAGGCGCATGCCGGCGTCTCAGCGGCGCGCAACCGTGGCATCGCTGAGCTGCCCGACTGCGATGCGGTGCTGTTTCTCGATGCCGATGACTGGCTCGCGCCGGACGCCCTGCAGCGGCTTCTCGCGCCGTTGGAGACGTTCCCTTCCGCTGTGGCTGCGGCCGGCGCATGTGGCTTCGTGCCGGAGCACGCGCAGCCTGGGGATCGTGCGCGCAAGGTAAAGCGGCCGCCGGCGGGTGAGCTGCTGGCGCTGCTGCTGGAACGGAACTTGTTCGCCAATGGCGGCCACCTGCTGATCCGGCGCACCGCCATCGAGCGGGTCGGATTGTTCCGCTCCGATCTCGACTTCGGAGAAGACTGGGAATATTGGACCCGCCTCGCCGCGCTCGGGCCGATCGCCTCGGCGCCCGGGCGGCCGGTACTGTTCGTGCGCGAACGAGCCGAAGGGGCCTATTTGCGACGGGCCAGCGACCCCATCGCGTTCGTCCCCTGTATCAAAGCAATTTTCGAGAATCCGGCACTGGCCGCGCGTCTGGGGCGGCGCGAGGCGCTCCGGATGCATATGCGGGCGATGGCGGAGACGCTCTGGATCACCGGGCGCGAATTGCTTCGCGAGGGCAGGCCCAAGTCGGGCCTGTCGGCAATGCGCCGCTCCGTGGCGGTGAAGCCGTCGTTCAAGCGTCTGGGGCTGCTGGCCGCCGCGCATCTGCGGCCGCTGCTGCGAGATTCGGGAGGCTGAAAAGCGTGGGCTCGAGGAGACAATGGCGCCCCCTCGGATGGCTGTGTGGCCACCGCTTACGCCCTGACCCAGGTCACCAATGAGCAAAATCCTCCAAATATTGCCGGGCGGGCACACTGATCCGATCACCGGCAAGGACTGCAAGTGGAATGTGTTCCGCGTCTGCAACACGACCAGCATGGACGCCAATGCGGTCTCCGGCGTACTTCTCCAGAAATTCGGCAAGAAATGGTACTTCATCACGCCAGACTAGGCCTATGGTCGAACCCTACAGGCAGCGTTCGTCAAGAACCTGGAGGCAGCGGGTGGGCGAGTACCAGGCCGATTTGTTGCCGTTGACGACAACCGACTTCTCGGCAAGCCTGATCAAAGCGCACGCCTACAAGCCCGACGTGCTCCTCAACAACATGGTCGCGCTCGCGCAGATCGACTGCATGAAACAGTTCGTGCAATTCGGCATGACCAAGGACATGGCGCTCGGCGGCGCGCTGTACCAGATGGAGTCAATGCTGTCTGTGCCGCCCTCGGCGCTGACCGGTTGGTGGGCATACGAGTGGTGGTGGAAGCAGCCCGGCTCGCCGCCGTCCGCTGCCCGGTTCAACGAGGCGATCACGAAGGCGTACAACAAGCCAGCCGCCTCAGCACACAACTGGTTCGGCTGGGTCGCCGTCCACGCAGTCAGACTCGCCGCCGAGAAGGCCGAGAGCCTCGACGCCATCAAGATGGCCAAGGCGTTGGAGGATGAACCGCTGCCTGACGATGTGAGTGCCAGAACGGCCCCGTCTCCTTCCGCGCGGGCGATCATCAGCTCATGTCGAACATCTTCGTCGGCACTCCGCACCCGCCAGAGGGTGGCAATCCAGCCGACCTCGTCACTGTCCGGGACATCGTGCCCGGTGACAAGGCGAATATGTCGGTGGCGCAGACCGGCTGCCACATGACAAGGCCTGAGGCATAACTGCAGGCTTTAGGCGCCCAGTTGCCGCGATTGCAGGTCCGACCCCTGACTGCCTGGCACACCGATTGAACCGCCCATGCCGCCTCCAACTCAGGCATACGGCTGGTCGCCAAAATAGCTCGAGCCCGGCTTCAGATGCGTGCGGGCGATGTCTTCGTCCAGCGCCAGTCCATGTCCCGGGCGGTCGTCGAGATGGATATTGCCGTCGACGATCACGGGTCCTCCTTGCACCTGGCTTCCCCACCACGGCACGTCGTGAGCGTGGAATTCCATGACCAGGAAATTGTTCATGGCAGTGCAGACATGGGTGCCGGCGACAGTGCCGACAGGGCTTGCGACATTGTGCGGCGCGATCGGGATGTAATAGAGGTCGGCATGGTCGGCGACTTTCTTCGCCTCCGCCAGATCGCATCACCTCCACCTGCCTCGCGATATTGACCGGATCCTGTCCGATCAGCAGCGGTTTTGCCTGGTGGACGAGCTCGGAAACACCGGCACCCCAATATGCTTCGCCAAGCCCGGTGACGCCGGCATCCGTCTCCACCTTCACCAGCACCCATGGGAAATTTCCCTGGATGACTGCGGTCCGAATATTCGTGATCTTCGCGGCTGCGCCCTCACCGGTTCCTGGATTGAGTCCGCAGCCATTCCTCGTATTCGGGCCGTGCTTCGTCGGACAAGGGATAATAGCGCCGCAAATCGCCGCCTTCCGACAGCCTGATGCGAGAGAATTCCTCCCACTCGTGATGCTTGCTCGCCTGCTCGATGACCTCGGGCGCCAGCTTGACTGGCACGACGACGGCGCCGTCGTCGTCCGCTACTATGATATCGCCGGGCATGACCAGAACACCGCCGCAGGCGATCGGGACATTCACCCCGAACGGCATGATACCGGTCTGGGTATGGAAGTTGGGGGTCAGCCCGCAGATCCAAAGCCCGAGACCGAGACCCTTCACGTTCTGATAATCGCGCAGGCATCCATCGACGACCACGCCGATCCCGCCCTTGCCTTTGAAATAAGTCAGCATCATCTCCCCGAAGACACCACTCCGCATATCTCCACGCGCGTCCACCACAACGATGTCGCCGGGTCGCGTGTGATAGAGGACATGCCGGTGTAGCTGCTTTTCGGGCTGCTCATACTCATCCGCACCATATAGATCTTCGCGCATCGGCATGAACTGAAGCGTCAACGCTGGTCCGGCGACTGTCCTGCCCGGTGTGCGCGATGTGGGGCCGCAGATATGCGAATTGCGGATGCCCATCTTGTAAAGCGTGCTGGTCGTGGTTGCGGTGCCGATAAGCCGAAGCGCCTCGGCCCATTCGCTCGGGGGGCGGGTGATGTCGCTCGTTTGTATCATTGCATGGGCTCCATCGGATCACGCACTGGTCGTAAGACAGGTGCGCCATTTCCGCTCTTGCTTAAATCTTCCCGCCACTACGTCAAGCGGGAACCCCGACGTTCGATTGGTCGCCGGCCTCGCGTGGTCGATCGCATGGCTCCGGGAGCTTGGCTTAACCATGTAACGCCATCGTTACCTGCAATACTCGGCTTCCACGAGGATGACACTTTCCTCGTCACTTCTGCGCAAGCAAGACCCAGACGACGGCAGGGAATTCGGAGCGGCCCAGGCTACAATTGTGCCCGGTTAAGCTCCGCGAAAGCCAGTTCCGCGACCGTGAAACCAGGGTCTGGCGGCAGCCCTTCGTCGAGCAGCCACGCCGACGAAAGCCCTGCCCAGGCCAGTATGCATAGCAGCAGACGCGTGCGGTCCAACCGTGCCGCCTGAGCGACAACCTCGACTTGCCGTGCGAGGCGCCCCGGCGCGGTCGCCGTTTGAGGGTCCGGATTGCAGAACAGGTTGGCGTAGTCGAAGGCCCGTTCTCCGGTCAGGCCCTTAGGGTCAATCGCCAGCCAGCCGCGCTCTCCGAACCACAGGACGTTGCCGTGGTGGATGTCTCCGTGCAGTACCCCGATGTCGCGGGGTCTCGCGAGCAGATCACGTGCTGTAGCGGCGGCAACGGATAGAATACCGCCGTGAGTTGCAGCAGCGGGCTCCAATGCCTCGAACCACCGATCAAGAGGAACGAGGTCCGGAAGCAATTTGTCTCTCGGTTCATGAAGCGTCGCGACCACTGCGCAGATGATGCGTGTCGCCTCATCGTCGCGCCCCACTCGCGCAAGCTCGGCCAACCCGATCGTGCTCTCTGCCCGCTCAAGAAGGATCGCATCCCGCGACTGGGCGAGAACCTGTGCCGCACCGTCGCCATCCCACCATGTCATCAAGCGGTTGCCAACCTTCTCCTCGGCATCCACCGCGATTTTGAGCATGGCCGGCACACCCTGGCGGCGCACCGGCAAAAGACGGCTGTTTCGCGTTGCGATCGGATCGCCGTCAGGCGTCAGTGCCCAACGAGCGAGATACTCACCGAACATCCTCACGTCACGGAGCAGCCCCGCCCGTCACTGCCCCAATGCCCGGCGCGCCACGGCGGCGAGATAGGTCGCCGCGGCGGGAAGCACCCCGTCGTTGTAGTCATAGCCGGAACTATGTAGCTCGGCGCTGGCTCCGTTGCCGATCCATACGAAGGCGCCGGGTTTCTCGACCAGGTACCAGGAGAAATCCTCGCCGGTCATCGCGGGCGGCAGGTCGCGCCGCACCGCCAACCCGGCACCCGCCGCCGCGGCAGCAGCCAGATCGGCCTCCGCCTTGTGGTTCGCGGTGACGACGTTGCTATGGCGGATCGTGACATCGATCTCTACGTCGAAGGCCTGCGCTACACCGGCCGCAATACGGCGCATGCCCATATCCATCGCTGAGCGGACTTCCGGGCGCAAACTGCGCATTGTCCCGCGCATCACCGCTTCATCGGGAATTTGGTTCGCGGCCCGCCCTGTCTCCATCGTGCAGATCGAGATCACCGCGGCGTCGAGCGCACTGGTTTCGCGCGAGATCAGAGACTGCAGCGCGATCAACAGATGCGCCGCCGCCACCATCGGGTCGCGCGCGTGTTGGGGGATGGCAGCATGGCCGGAACGGCCCTTCACCCGGAACTCGAGCCTGCCGCCAGCCGCCATAACCGGCCCGTCGTGCACGGCGACGGTCCCAACCGGAAGTCCCGGCCAGTTGTGATAGCCGAAGATCCGTTCCATCGGAAACCGGTTGAACAGTCCGTCGGCGATCATGTTCTTCGCCCCACCACCGCCTTCCTCGGCAGGCTGGAACACAAGGTGGACGGTGCCCGTCCAGGACGGGTCGCCCGCCAACAGCGCGGCGGCGCCAAGCAGTGAGGTGGTGTGGCCGTCGTGACCGCAGGCATGCATCACGCCGAGATTGCGCGAGGCATAGGGCAGCCCCGTCGTTTCGGTGATCGGCAACGCGTCCATGTCGGCTCGCAACCCGACGCTGCGGTTCGATCGGCCGCGGCTGATCGTGGCCACTACGCCGTGCCCGCCTACGCCGGTAACAAAAGGCACGCCGAGCTCGGTCAACCGGTCGCACACGAAGGACGCGGTTTCCGATTCCTGATTGGAGAGCTCCGGATGCGCATGCAGATGTCGGCGCCACTCCTTCAGTTTGCCGACAAGAGGATCGTCCATTGCCATTTTCCTCAAACCGAACGCAATCTATACTGGGTCCGGTCCGACCCGTACTAGCAACTTTCCGAAATTTCGGCCACCTAGAATACCGCTCAGCGCGGCTGGGGCGTTCTCCAGCCCGTCAATCTCATCCTCGCGGTACCGGAGCGTCCCGTCCGCCACCCAGGGAGCTGCCAGCGCACGCCATTCGGCGAAGCGCTCCGGCTTGTCGGAGACGATCATGCCCTGGATCAGTGCCCGCTTGCCGACTATGAAGCCCAGGTTGGGCCCGGGCGGAAGCGTGGCCTCGTTGTACTGCGACACCATCCCGCACATGACCACGCGGGCATAGGGATTCAGCAGCTCGAAGGCGGCCTGCTGCACGCGGCCGCCGACATTCTCCCAATAAACGTCGATACCTTGCGGGCACGCCGCGGCCAACTCCGCCTGCAGGTCGAGCGCACGGTGATCGACGCAGTCGTCGAACCCCAGCTCGTCCTGCACGAACAGGCATTTCTCCGCCCCGCCGGCGATGCCTACGACGCGCGCACCGGCCCGCTTGGCCAACTGGCCGGCGACCGATCCGACCGCTCCGGAGGCTGCGGAGATGACCACGGTTTCGCCCTTCTTTGGCCGGCCGATATCGGTGATCCCGGAATACGCGGTGGTGCCGGGCATGCCGAGCACGCCGAGATAGGCCGAAATGGGCGGCCCATGGCGGTCGATGCGGGTCAGCCGGACAGCCGGCGTCAGCGAATGGGTCTGCCACCCGCGCGCGCCGACCACGACATCGCCGGGCGAGAAGGCGGGATCGGCGGAGGCGATCACCTCGCCCACGGTTTCGCCAGTCATTACCTCGCCGATCTGCACCGGGGGTGCGTAGGATTTGCGGTCGGATACCCGCCCGCGCATGTAGGGATCGATCGACAGCCAAATGGTACGGGTGAGCACCTCGCCAGGGCCGGGCGCAGGTATGGCGTCTTCCCGGATGTCGAAATCCTCGGGCCGCGGGCTGCCGACCGGCCGGCGCTTCAGCACAACCGAGCGACGTATCGCGGACTCGCTCATCTCACGCCGCCTCGGCCCGCAGCACGAGCCGGCCTGTCACTTTGCCGTCGCGCAGCCGCATGAGCGCGTCGTTCGCCTGCGATTGCGGCACCGTGGCGACCGGCAAGGGCGGCACCGTGCCTTCCTGGGCCAGCTTCACCAGCTCGCGCAGCTCCTTGGGGTTGCCGACATAGCTGCCCTGGACCGTAAGGGCCCGGATCGCCATCAAGGGCAGCGGCAAGGTCAGCTCACCACCGAACAACCCGACCTGGACCAGCTTGCCGCCCTTGCGCAGCACATCGAAGGCGAAGCGCGCGGTGGCGGTGCCGTTGACCAGATCGACGACCCCGAGGACGGGGCCACTCGCCGCTTCCATGATGCGCTTCGCCACGTCCGGACCGCTGCCGTTCACAACCTTCGTGGCGCCTGCCTCGAGCGCGGCGCGCCGCTTCTCTTCGCTGATATCGACGACGATGGTGTTGCGGTGCTTGAGCGCGCGCAGCACGGCGAGCGCGTTCAGCCCCAGTCCACCGGCGCCGATCAGGACGATCGGTTCGTCCGCGGCAATCGGCATTAACTTACGGATGGCCGAATAGACCGTGATGCCGGAGCAGGCATAGGTGGCGGCGACCGCCGGGTCGAGGGTGCCGGGATCGACCAGATGGCGCGGATGCGGCGCGATCACGTGCGTGCCATAGCCGCCATTCTGATAGACACCGATGCTGCGCGGCGTGAGGCACATATTATCCTCCTCCGCGCGGCAGGCGGCGCAGGTGCCGCAGCCGACCCACGGAAAGACGATGCGCAGGTCGCCGGGTTTGACCCCGGTGGCGTCAGGGCCGAGCTTGGCGACGCGGCCCACGATCTCGTGACCCATGGCAAGCGGCAGCACGACGCCACGATCCTTGAGCGACATCCTTTTGCCGCCGCCGATGTCGTAATAACCTTCCCAGATATGCAGATCGGAGTGGCAGACGCCGCAATGCGTCACTTCGATCAGCACCTCGGTGCCTTTAGGCTCCGGGGTGGGGAGTTCGATCTGCTGCAGCGGCGCTCCGTTCTCGACGACGGCCCAAGCGCGCATGGGGGGTGGTCCTTTCTCAGCTAAGATTGCAATGGATAGCGCTGACATAGGTCGCGTCAAGCTGTTGGCGGAAGTGGACCATGCGGATGCCGTACGACAAGGTCGACGGAGCTGCCAGAGATTCCCCGATCCTTATGCACGCCATAGAGAAGGGTGACGGCCTCCGCAGCATCATCACGCCAAGCCGAAGAACAACACCAGCGCCCGGTTAACCTCTGTCATGGTCGCAGCATCGATGTGGCCGATCACTTTCGTGATTCGCTTGCGCAGCGGTGTGTGGAGCTTGTCGATCTGGATCTGCGACGGCCTCTCCAGGCCATTAGCCGCCCCGATGTCGATGCGGAGCAGTGGTGCGTCAACGATGGTGCTGGTGATCGGCAACACGGTCAGGGATGGGGTGCCATCGAATCGGTCGGCCTGAATGACAAGGGCGGGGCGCGGCTTGCCATAGTCGCCCGGCATCGCGGCAACGACGATGTCGCCGCGCTTCATGGCTGACCGGAGCCTGCATCATCATCATCATCAAGCGCCTCGGCGGACAGTGCCTCCCAGAATACATCCTCGGCGGCGCTCTCTGGCGTCTCACTCGCAGCGACTAGTCGGGCCTGGCGTGCACACTCCTCCGTAAAACCGGGCGCTGACGCGTCATGAACCCAGATCTGAATCGGCCGCAGCCCCGCGGCACGAAGCTTGGCGCGGCGGCGCTCGACTCGTTCGCGGCTGGACTTCGGATGTGCCATGGTGCGTTACATGTAGCGCGCTCGAAGGCACTTGTCCACTCGCCCGATCCCTCCCCGGTGCCATCTCTGACTCCGGAAGGAACCCCGCATGTCCAGAACCCAGGTTCGCACTCTGGGAGAGGCCATTCTGCCGATCCCACGCGACAACGCGGCGGACCGCCAGTTACTCCTCAATCTGGTTCTGGAGTGTCGCAGCGTCCAATGCGACCGCGAACGGTCTTACGGCATCTGCGAGCTTTCGCCCCCAGGTTAGCAGCCATTCGTGCTGCGCCGCCCAACGCGCATGATTATCGCGCGCTTCTTTGCCTGGCATGAAAAAGGCAATGCGAGACGCCTTTGCCTGCGGCAGTTCGTCCCAGGTCAACGACTGCCCAAATGCCGCTTCAATTTGTTGGCTCTGGGCTTGAAGGGCTTTGAAAGCAGCCTTCGCGAGCAAGCCGTCGACGTACACTTCGATGCGGAGACCCTTGTCCCAAGAGAAGACTGCGTTCACCACGAAACCCGGATCTCCCGAGCGTAACGTTTCGAAGCGTTGCCAACTCTGCTTGTATGGTGTGCGCTCAGCTAATGCGGGATACCGAGTAGACGCAGCTTTGATAAGGGCGCTCCAGTACTGGAGGTTAAGCTTCTGAACTTCGGTCAGGTCGCCTTCGCTATCTGCTTAGCAGCCTGCGCCTGCCTATTCCAGTCATTGGGCTTAGCGACGAGCGTGAATCGTGGTGCCAGCGGGCTATCCCCAATTCGATACAGCTCGATCTGCACCGCGAAGAAATTATAGTCGGCTGTCGTTGAATGGTTCAGGAAGTCTACCGCCGCTCGATGCTCGTCTCGGAAGCTCTCGGCGATCCAAATTACCGTGCGAGCGTCGAGGCCGGCCGCATAAGTCAGTAACTGTCCCAGGTGCCGGTGGTCGGTAAACTCAAGCTGGTTCTCGATCAATACCCAATTCTGGCCGGCTGCATCTGGCGAGAATGTCGGCGGCGAAAAGACCCACCTGCTTTTCAACTGCTTCTAGTTGCAAACTCAGGCCTAGAGTCTCCGAGAGCTGTGCGAGATTCGTCTCTTCCGCGAGCCAAGGAGTGAAGTTGGCCGCTTCGTCAGGCCAGGCATCGCGTAACGACACCGCTTCGAGACGGCTCAGGGGAACTATGCTCGTTGCCAACTGATACGCCCTCCCGCTCACGTTCTCGTCGCGCGTTACTTCGTCAGCACCTCCGGATTGACTACCCGCACCGGCTTGCCGTCCAGGAAGGCCAGGGCGTTCTCCACGCTCTGCGGATAGAAATTCTCCCACGTCTCGCGCACGCCATAGCCGAGATGCGGCGTCATCACCGTGTTGGGTGCGCGCCGCAACCGGTGGTCCGGCGGTAGCGGCTCGCGGTCGAACACGTCCAACGCGGCGATGATGCGGCCTGCTTCGACCGCCTCGATCAGTGCCGCCTCATCGACGATCGGGCCGCGCGAGGTGTTCACCAGAATGGCGCCCGGCTTCATGCGAGCAAGATCCGCGGCACCGATCAGGCCGCGGGTGCGCGGCGACAGCACCAAGTGGATGCTGACTGCATCCGATCGGGACAGCAGGTCCTCTTTCGAGACCAGCTCGGCGCCGGCGGCCTGTGCCTTCTCGGCGGTGAGGTTCTGGCTCCAGGCCAGCACGGTCATGTTCAGCGCGCGGCCGTAGCGGGCCATATCGCTGCCGAGCCGCCCCAGGCCGATCAGCCCCAACGTCTTGCCAGCGAGCCCGATGCCGACCGGCATGCCATCCTGGAAACGTCCGGCACGGATACCGGCGTCGCCGGCTGGGATTGCCCGCGCTGCGGCGATCAATAGGCCGAGCGCCAGTTCGGCGGTAGCTGCCTCGCTGCCGCCACCTACGGTGTTGCAAACGACGATCCCACGCGCGGTGCAGGCGGCGATGTCCAAAGACGCGTTGCGCCTGCCAGTGATTCCCAACATTCGCAGCTTGGGCAGGCGGTTGATCAACGGGGGAGGCAGAGGCGTGCGCTCGCGCATCGATAGCACGATCTCGAAATCGGCCAGTCGGGCCGCGGCATCATCCTCATTCGCGAAGGCTTTTGCGAAGAACACGACCTCGGCGCGCGCCTCAAGCTTCGACCAGTCGGCAAAGCTGCGCGCAACACCCTGCCAATCGTCCAGCACCGCCACCTTTGTCATGCGCCCCTCCGCCGGTTGCGCCGATGGTGGGATGCCGGCAGCATTCGCGCAAGCGCACGATCAGTCGCCGTCATGGCGGCGGGCGGCAATCTCGACATGCCGGTCGGCGCCGGGATTGACGACCGCGGCAATCAGCCGGTAGGGCTCCTTATCTCGGAGCGCATTTGCATGCTGACTTTGTTTTCGTACCCGGGCCTGTACGGTGTTGCGGATAACAACCCATATGGCCTGAAGGTCTTCGCATTCCTGAGGCTGTGCCACATGGCTTTCCAGCACGAACACATCCTCGACCCGAAAGACGCGCCACGCGGTCAGCTTCCCTATATCGCTGACGGTAACAAGATTATTGGCGACAGCGACGCGATCATCTCGTATGTGATCCGGCAATATGCGCTTCCGATCGACGACGGATTGACGCCGGGTCAGCTCGATACCCACCTTCTTGTCCGGCGAATGCTTGATGATCTGTATTGGGTGATATCATTCTCGCGATGGAAGGACACACGGTTCTGGCCACTGTTCAGAGATGCCATCCTCCGTAGCCATCCTGGCGTCACCGCGGAGGAACTGGATAAAGCTAGAGACTACAATTTTAAGCGCTACCATTACCAGGGAATTGGGCGCTACGAGCCCGACGCGGTCTACGCCAGGGGCCTCGCAGACCTGCAGGTCCTGGCGCACATTATCCCAGAGAGCGGATTCCTGTTTGGCACAAGGCCCAGCAGCATCGATGCTGGCGTCTATGGATTCACCGCCAACATTTGCTTCTATGAGATTGACACGCCGCTGAAGAGCTTTCTCATGTCCCAGCCGAATATTGTCGCCCATTGCCGGTTTGTCCACGCTGCGCTTGAGGCGTGAGCAACCATCGTCACGCGCGCAAGGACGCGGTCAGCCGCTTCGGTGAAGAGAACCTTCACGCCCCAGATGGCAGCTTGGGATCTCATCAGGTAGCGCGCCAGGTTCTGTCGCAGATCGGTGTACGAAACATTAGCCATCGGCGGTTCCATCATCGTACAAGAATCTGTACGAGGCGGCCCGGTTTGTCAACCGAAGATTAACGCTAGAACCCTCGCTGGCAGTGGAGGCAGGACGATGACCCAGGTTGCTGTGGTGGGTGCGGGACTGATTGGGCGAGCGTGGTCGATTGTGTTTGCCCGCGCCGGATTCGACGTAACGCTCTGGGATCCAGCCGAGCCGGCAATTGAGGCCGCGCTGGGTTTCATTCGCGAGCGCCTGCCCGAACTGCGCGAGGCCGGGCTGCTTGCCGATGAGCCCGGCGCCGTACTGGCCCGCATCCATCCAGCGGCAACGATGGAAGCGGCAGTGCAAGACGCCGAGCACGTGCAGGAGAATAGCCCGGAGAAGCTCGCCGACAAGAAGAAGCTGTTCGTCGCGCTCGACAAGGCGGCCCGGCCCGATGCGGTGCTGGCCAGCTCGACCAGCGGCATTCCGGCAAGCAAGTTTACCAACGGCCTCGCCGGTCGGGCCCGCTGCCTGGTCGCGCACCCGGTGAACCCGCCCTACCTCGTGCCCCTGGTCGAGCTCTGCCCGGCGCCCTGGACCGATCCGGCAATAGTCGATCGTACGCGTGCGTTGATGAGCCGCGCCGGCCAGGCACCAGTGACGGTGAACAAGGAAGTGGCCGGCTTCGCGCTCAACCGCCTGCAAGGTGCGTTGCTCGCCGAAGCGTTCCGGCTGCTCGCGGACGGCGTCATCTCGCCGGCGGATCTCGACGCGACCGTCAAGCACGGACTTGGGCTGCGCTGGTCGTTCATGGGCCCGCTCGAGACGATCGATCTCAATGCGCCAGGCGGCTTGGCCGATTACTGCGCCCGCTATGGCGAGCTCTATGCCGAGCTGCAACGACAGATGACCCCGCACGAGTGGGACGCGGAACTCGTGGCGAAGCTGCATGCCGCGCGCCGCTCGGAGCTGCCCGCCAATATGCTGCCGGTACGGCAGGAGTGGCGCGACCGGCGGCTGATGGCGCTGCTGTCGCACAAGGCCTCCCAGCCCGATTGAGCGGCTGCTAGGCTGAGGCTCGTTCGGGAGACCCAACAGGGAGACGGGAATCGATGACCAGTCGAGTAAGCCGGCGCGGACTCGCCGCCGGCACCGCGATGCTGCCCGCGGCCGCGCTGCTGGCAAGCGCGCACGCCCAGGGGACCGGCCAGGCCAACGAAAACACCTTCGACCGAATCCAGCGCACCAAAGTTCTGCGCATCGCCGCCTTGCCGGGAGAGCTGCCTTATTTCCAGAAGGACATTACCACCGGCGCATGGAGCGGGGCCTGCATCGAGATGGCCACGAGCATCGCCAAAGTGTTCGACGCGAAGCTGGAATACGTGGAGGCGACCTACGGCACCTCGGTGCTCGACCTGCAGAGTGGGAAGGTTGATCTCGCCTTTGCGCTGAACCCCACGCCCCAGCGGGCGCTGTCGATTGGCTTCACCCATCCGATGATCGTACACCCGTTTGGATGCCTGGCGAAGCAAGGGTTCGACCCGAAGACGTGGGATGACCTGAACAAGCCTGAGATCCGCGTCGCCTTCGACATCGGCTCGGTGCACGAGGTGGTGGCGAAGCGCTTCGCCCCGAAGGCGCAGCTTATGGGGTTCGCGACGCGCGACCAGTGCATCCTGGCGCTGCAATCGGGTCGCGTCGATGCCGATGTGCTGGCCGCCCTGCTCGGCTTGTCGGCGGTGGGCAAGAACCCGTCGCTCGGTCCCTATCATCTGCTGACCGATCCCTTGGTGGCGTTGCCGACCTGTCTTGGCATCCCACAGGAGCCGGACACGCGCTTCGAAGTCGTGCTGAACGCGTGGCTCGACTTCAATCGCGGCATCGGCCAGTTGCGCGAATGGCTGATCGATGGGCTGGCGAAGATGGGCGTGACGCGCGAGCAAATCCCATCCGCCCTGACGTTCTGACCAGCGCGACCCGCCGGTGCACTACCAGTGGAGCTTCGGCTTCCTGCGGCAGTACATCCCGCTGCTGGAGTGGGGCACGCTGGTCACCCTGGCCTTCACCATTGGAACGATTTTCCTGGGGCTGGTGATCGGGCTACTGGTTGGGCTCGGGCGATTGACCCGTTCGAAACTGCTGAACGTGCCCCTGGTCGCGCTGATCGAGGCGTTCCGTTGCACGCCGCTACTGGTCCAAATCGTCTGGTTCTACTACGCATTGCCAGTCTTGCTGCACGTCCAAATCCCGGCGATCGCGGCGGCTGTCGCGGTGCTGTCGCTTTACACGGGCGTGTTCTACGCCGAGATCTTCCGTGGTGGCATCGTGTCGATCGAAGCGGGACAATGGGACGCGGCACGCGCGTTGGGACTGTCGCCGTGGCGAATGATGCGGCTTGTGATCCTGCCGCAGGCGATCCGGCGAATGGTGCCGCCCTTCGTCAACCAGTCGATCACGCAGTTGAAGAACACGTCGTTGGTTTCGACAATCGCCGTGCCTGACCTGCTATATCAGGGCACGATCATCACAGAGACGACTTACCGGCCGCTGGAGGTGTACACGGTCGTGGCACTGATCTATTTCGCGCTGCTGTTCCCGAGCACGATGGTGGCGCAGTGGTATGAACGGAAACTGGCAAAGGGGAAGACGTGATGCAGTTCGGCGTCCATTTGCCGCATGTCGGCCGCAAGGCAGGGCCGGAGGCGATCCGTGAGGCCGCAGTGCAAGCCGAGCAACTCGGCTTCGACGACGTCTGGGTGAGCGAGCACATCATCGTGCCGTGTGGCGCAAGCTATCCGCCCTCGCCGTCGTTCTATGACCCGGTGCTGACCTTGACCTGGGCGGCAGCTTTCACAACGCGCGTGCGGCTCGGCACTTCGGTGTTGGTGTTGCCGATGCGCCATCCGCTGCCGCTGGCGAAAGAGTTGGCGACAATGCAGAACTTGTCGCGCGGACGGCTGATCCTCGGCGCAGGCGTTGGCTGGCTGGAGGCGGAGTTCGCCGCGCTGGGTGCGCCGTTCAAAGAACGCGGGAGGCGCATGGACGAGGGATTGGCGATGATGCGCGCGGTCTGGACCGAGGACCCGGTGACCTTCCGGACGCGCTGGATCCCGGCGGAGATCAGCGATATGCGCATGCAGCCGAGGCCCGCCGTGCCGATCCCGGTCTGGATCGGGGGATCATCGGAGGCAGCACTGACCCGCGCCGTGCGACACGACGGCTGGCACGGCAGCCGCGTGTCACCGGAGCAGGCGGTAGCGATCGTGGCGCGGCTCCGCAAGGAGCGGCAGGAGCCGGAATTCGTGATCTCCGTGCGGTGCCGGTGGAACGGACACGACGACGGCGAGTCGAAGGAACGGTTTGCGGCCTATGCTGCTGCGGGGGTGCAGCACCTTCTGATCGAACCGGAGGATCGGGAGAAAGACGACTGGCTGCGCTCGGTGGAGCGGATCGCAACGGCGAGGTGAAGGGCCAAAGTCAGTCTCGACGGGATTAGCTCTGAGCGGGTGGCATCACGTCGGGATGCTGCTCGGCCCGAAGGCGGGCATTCAGCTCGCTGATCAGCACGCCACGCCCGACCACCGCGGAATGGTAGGAGGCGAGTTCCTCGCGCAAAGACGCGACCTGACCGGCTAGGCCATCCAGACGGTGCCCAAGCTCAACCCGCATAACCTCAATGTCTTTCTTCAATTCCAGTCCCAGATCAATCAGCTCCAGTCGGATTTTGCGCTGCGTCGCCAACACGTCCTTTAGCAATGCCAGCACCTGCCCGAGATCCGGTTCGTCGCTGCTGTTGCCGCCCGCCTCCCGCTGCACGCCCAGCGGATCACATGGCACGGGCGCGGTAAACAAACGGTCCACGGATGCGATCACGGCGACCTCCCCCACAATTCTTTTATTCTATCGCATCGCTGCGCAGGCGGTCCAGTGGCACCAGGGTGCCGCCGCGCTCGACATGCCAGAACAACCAGCCGTTGCATGACGGCGCGTTCTGTACCGCCGCGCCGACCTGGTGGATCGATCCGCGTTCCTTGCCGGCCACGATCGTGCCGTCAGCGGCGACCGTGGCGACGACCCGCCGCAGCCGGTCCATCAGCCGCGTGCCCGGCGGCACCAGCCCGCGCTCGACCAGGCTGCCGAACGGCACCCGCGGCGCATCGCGCTTTGACGGCGCCGTCGCCACGCCGTCCGCAGGCGCCGGCCGGGTTCGCCGGATCCGGCCAAGCGCGGCCTCGACATAGGCCGGGTGCCGCTCGATCCCGATGAAATGCCGGTGCAGCCGCTTGGCCACAACCGCCGTCGTCCCAGTGCCGATGAACGGATCCAGCACGATCTCTCCCGGTGCGGTGGCGGCCAGCAACACGCGGTGCAGCAGCGCCTCGGGCTTCTGCGTCGGATGCAGCTTCAGCCCGTGCTGGTTGCGTAGTCGTTCGGCGCCGGTACACAGCGGGATCCACCAGTCGCTCCGCATCTGCACATCGTCGTTCAGCGCCTTCATCGCCTGGTAGTTGAAACGATGCCGCGAATCCCGCTGCCGCGCCGCCCAGATCAGCGTCTCATGCGCATTGGTGAAGCGCCGGCCGCGGAAATTCGGCATCGGGTTGGCCTTGCGCCAAATCACGTCGTTCAGCAGCCAGAAGTCCAGGTCCTGCAGGATCGCGCCGATCCGAAAGATGTTGTGATAGGCGCCGATCACCCAGAGCGTGCCGTCCTTGCGCAAAAGTCGCCGGCACTCGGTCAGCCACTCGCGGCTGAACGCGTCATAGGTGGCGAAGTCGGTGAACCGATCCCACTCCTCATCAACTCCATCGACCAGGCTGTCATCGGGTCGGCGCAGCTCGCCGCGGAGCTGCAGGTTGTACGGCGGATCAGCAAAGACGCAGTGCACCGAGGCTGGCGGCAACATGCGCATCAAGGTGATGCAGTCGCCCAGCAGGACCTGGTCCAGGGGCAGTTCACGGACGACTTCCAACGTCTCACCTGCCGGCACAGCGACGGCCCACATCGTGGCTGCGGCATCGAAGTCGCGTCAATCGGCCGGATCGAGCAGCAGCGAAAGCTGGCGGACCGCGCCGAATTCGGGCCGGTGGTGGATGGTCGGACCGAGTGCGGCCAATGCCGCACGATGCGCCGGCGTGGAATACCCCGCGTTCTCGTGCCAACCGTAGCCGGGGAACCGCACCGAAAGTCGGGCCATGGCACGATCGCGCAGCACCTTTGCGATGATCGAGGCAGCGGCGATCGAGAGCGAAAGCCCGTCCCCGCCCACCACGCAGCGCACCGGGCAGCCGAGTGGGGGCGGCTGGTTGCCATCGACCAGCACCAAGTCTGGCACCGCCGGCAGGCGCGCCACCGCCCGGCGCATCGCCAGCAACGCGGCGTGCAGGATATTGAGCCGGCCGATCTCGGTCACCGAGGCGGCGCCGACCGCAATCTCTGCGCGACCGGAGGCGCGAATCGCGTCGAACGCGATCAGCCGTTCCTCGGCGGTGAGTTTCTTCGAATCGTCGATAAGTGCCACGAGTTGACGCGGCACCCCGGTCGGGAACACCACGGCCGCGGCGAACACCGGGCCGGCCAATGGCCCGCGCCCCACTTCATCGACGCCGGCGACACGCCCGCCCGCCTGCTTTTCCAACCGGAACGTCGGCACCACATCGAAGTAGCAGAGCACCGCCCGAGTCCACCAGTACTGCGGATGGAGCGCCTGCTCGCACCGTGGCTATTCTGCGTGCGCGCGAGCTGACGTTGGAGGGCGTGGCGGCTGCGTGAGGTCTAGCCGCGCCGCAGGAGGAACAGGGCCTGCTCTCCGAACAGGTTGGCGAGGGTGGGGAACCGGCGCCATGGCGCGCGCCGGCCGCCCTCGTCCGCCGCCAACCACCGCTCCACGGCGTAGCCCTCGGTGGCGCACAGGTCGAAGAAGTCATGGATCGTGCAAGGGTGGATGTTCGGCGTCTCGTACCACGGACGGTCCCAGGTCGCGGTCATCGGCATCCGTCCGTGCCGCAGCAACTGCCAGCGCACCAGCCAGTGGCCAAAATTGGGGAAACTGACTACCGCGCGCGTGCCAATACGCAGCATCTGGCGCAGCACAAAGAGCGGCCGCTCAACTGCTTGCAAGGTCCGCGACAACACCACGTAGTCGAACAGATTGTCGGGATAGTGCGCCAGATCCACGTCGGCATCGCCGTGCATCACCGGCAGTCCATGTGCAACCGCGCGGGTCACCAGCGCCATGTCGATCTCGATGCCGCGTGCGTCGCAACCCTTGGTCTGGAAGAGATGGTCGATCAACATGCCGTCGCCGCAGCCGATGTCCAGCACGCGGGTGTTCGGCTCGATCATGTCGGCAATCAGCCGCAGATCGACCCGCATGTTCTTGGCTACGAAGCGAACCGGGTCGTGGGTGGTCATGGGGACAAAGACCAGGGGGCCCAGCCCCCTGGTCCCCCGCCAGGGGACAGTCGTCCCCTGGACCCCTCGGACTTGGTTTGGTGTGAAGGGGGCCGTGGCCGGCCCCCTTCACACCAAACCAAAACGGATGGGTTCCCAGGGCGATGCCCTTGGCGGGGGGTCCGGGGGGGCAGAGCCCCCCTGGCCTTTTGCCCCAAGACCCTCACAGCCCGGCGTGCGCTGCGCAGCCGGCCAGGAAGCCGGCGACGGTGCGGTGGAAGTCGGGTTCGTCGAGCAGGAAAGCGTCGTGGCCCTTGTCGGACTCGATCTCCACGAAGCTGACGTTGGCGCCGGCGCGGTTCAGCGCGCGGGCGATCGCGCGACTTTCCTCGGTCGGGAACAGCCAGTCTGAGGTGAAGGACACCAGCAGGAACCGTGTCCTGGTGCCACGGAACGCGTTAGCAAGATCACCATCGTGGTCGGCGGCAAGATCGAAATAATCCATTGCCCGGGTGATGGTAAGATACGCGTTGGCATCGAACCGGCGAACAAAGGTGCTGCCCTGGTGATGCAGATAGCTTTCCACCTCGAACATCTCGCCGAACAGGCTGATCGCCTCCCCGGAGTTTTTGGGCGCGGCTTGTAAGCGGCGGCCGAACTTGCGGGTCAGCGCCTGCTCCGACAGATAGGTGATGTGCGCGCACATCCGTGCTACCGCGAGTCCGCGGGCGGGGACCTTGCCGCTCTGCCAGTAGCGGCCGCCGTCCCAGTCCGGATCAGCAAAGATCGCCTGCCGCCCGACCTCGTGGAAGGCGATGTTCTGCGCGGAATGATAGCCGGCGCAGGCAATGGGCAGGGCGGCGAATACCGAATCCGGATAGTCGGCGGCCCATTGCAGGACCTGCATCCCGCCCATGGAACCGCCAAGCACGGCGAACAGCCGCTCGATACCTAAATAGTCGATCAGCCGTTTCTGGGCGCGCACCATGTCGCGGATGGTGACAGGCGGAAAATCGGTGCCCCAGAGGCTGCCGTCCTCGCGGGCGCTGCGCGGCCCGGTCGAGCCCATGCAGCCGCCCAGCACATTGGCGCACACGACGAAGAAGCGGTTGGTATCCACCGGTCGGCCGGGACCGACCATCATCTCCCACCAGCCTTCCTTGCCAGTGATCGGGTGCTGCTCGGCGACATACTGGTCGCCGGTCAGGGCATGGCAGACCAGGACGGCGTTGGAACGCGCGGCGTTCAGCTCGCCGTAGGTGCGGTAGGCGACCGTCATGCTCGGCAGCCGTACGCCGCAGTCGAGCACCATGCCCTCGTTGAAGACGACGTGCTGGTGCGGGATGCCGGTGAGCAGGGCTGTCTGGTCCATTGCACGCGCAGTTAGGCCGAGCCGGGCGATTGCCGCAACCGGCGGGTTTGCATGCCCGCCTGCTTCGGCTATCTGTTCCGGCCCTCCACCGGCCAGAAAGCGCTCGTCCGGGTCCATGCCCCAATACGTCCCGACCGCCGAGAAAGACCCGCCCGCGGCCGAATCGGCGGAGCCGCACTGGCCTCGGGATCTCGGTGCGTTGCGCGCCGAGCTCGATCGCGTCGACGACGAGATGCACGACCTTCTGATGCGCCGGGCCGAGGTGGTGGGACAGCTCGCTGCATCGGGAGCGAAGAACGGGGTGCCGTTGCGGCCGGGCCGCGAAGCCGCGATTTTGCGGCGGCTGCTGGCGCGCCATGCGGGCGCGCTGCCGCCGCAGACGGTGGTCCGGATATGGCGGGAGCTGCTAGCCGGCACCACGGCCATGCAAGGCCCGTTCGTCATCGCCGTATGCAATTCCGATCCGGGGGCCGGGTTCATCCAGGCGGCGCGCGAGCAGTTCGGTGCGCTGACTCCGCTGCGGGTGCATGGCAGCGCCGCCCAGGCAATCGCCGACGTCAGTGCGGGGCGCGCGACGGTCGCTGTGCTGGCGTTGCCCTCGGAGACCGAGGCGCCGCGCGACGCCTGGTGGATGGCGCTGTTGCAGAAAGACGAGCCGCGCATCCACGTGGTGGCGCGCCTGCCGTTCTGGACGCGCCGCCCCGAGGGTGCGCCGTCGACGCAGGCCCTGGTGGTGGCGGCCGTTGCGCCCGATCCGAGCGGCGCGGACCGTTCGCTGCTGGGGTTGGAGCTCGATCCCAGTGTGAGTCGGGCGCGGCTGACGGCGGCGCTTAGCAGCGCCGAACTCAGTCCCGGGCAGATCACCCTGCGCCGCGATCCCGGCGTGCCGGCTGCGCATGCGCTGGTCGACGTGCAGGGGTATGTCGCGGACGATGACCCGCGGCTGGCGCGTTTGGGCTCCGTGCTGCGGCCACCGGTGGTGCTCGGCGCCTATGCCGTGGCGGTCGGAGGGGAGGCATGAGTGGGCCTCGGCCGCGTCCGGAGATCCTGGAGATCTCGCCTTATGTCGGGGGTGAATCGAACCTTCCCGGGATCAACCGTGCCTGCAAGCTGTCCTCGAACGAGGGGGCGTTCGGCGTGCCGCCCGGCGCCCAGGCCGCGTATGCGGCGGTGGCGGGCGAGCTGTTTCGCTATCCTGACGGTGATGCGAAGGAGTTGCGGCAGGCGATTGGCGCTCGGTTCGGGCTGGAGCCGGAGCGCATCGTGTGCGGGGCGGGGTCGGACGATCTGATCTACCAGCTCTGTCTTGCCTATGGCGGGCCGGGGCGAGACATCATCATGTCGGAGCATGGTTTCGCTATTTACCAAATCGCCGGGACTTATGCGGGGAGCCGGGTGATCAAGACGCCGGAACGGGCGCTGACGGCGGATGTGGACGCGATGCTGGCGGCGGTCTCCGCGGCGACGCGGCTGGTGTTTTTAGCCAATCCTAATAATCCGACAGGCAGCATGGTGCCGTTCGAGGAGGTGGCTCGGCTGCGGGCCGGGCTGCCGGAGGACGTGCTGCTGGTGCTGGACGCGGCCTATGCCGAGTATGTGGAGCGGCCCGATTACGATCCGGGGATCCGGCTGGTAAAGGCCGGCGACAACACGGTGATGACGCGCACCTTCAGCAAGATCTTCGGGCTGGGCGGGATGCGCATCGGCTGGGCCTATGCGCAGCCGGCAGTGATCGATGTGCTGAACCGGGTGCGGGCGCCGTTCAATGTGACTCTGGCTTCGCAGGCGGCGGCGGTGGCGGCGTTGGCCGAGCCGGGCTGGGTGGAGAAGGGCCGTATCCATAACCGCGAATACCGTGCGCGGCTGACGCGCGGGCTGGAGGCGGCGGGCATCAAGGTCTGGCCGAGCGAGGGTAATTTCGTGTTGGCCGATTTCGGGACTGCCGCGCGGTCGCAGGCGGCGGACGGGTTCCTGCGTTCGAGGGGGATCATCGTGCGCCCGGTGGGTGCCTATGGGTTGCCGCACTGCCTGCGCATCACCGTGGGGCTTGCGGAGGAGGTCGAGCGGGTGGTCGAGACGCTTGCGGAGTTCATGGCGCGCGGCGATGCGTGAGTCGCCGTTATTCAATCGCCTGGCGCTGATCGGGATCGGGCTGATCGGCAGCTCGGTGGCGCGCATTGCTCGCGAGCGGGGCGATCTGGCCGGCGAGGTCGTGGCCACCGCGCGCACTGAGGCGACGCTGGAGCGGGTAACGGAGCTGGGGATCGTCGATCGGGTGGAGCGCGATGCGGGACGCGCGGTCGAGGGGGCGGATTGCGTCATGCTGTGCGCGCCGGTCGGTGCGTTCGCGGAGCTGGCGGGGGTTATCGGGCCGCACCTGTCGCCGGGATGCATCCTGACGGATGTCGGGTCGACGAAACAGTCGGTGATCCGCGACGTGGGGCCTCTGGTGCCGGCGGGGGTGCATTTCGTGCCGGCGCATCCTGTTGCTGGCACGGAATATTCCGGGCCGGATGCCGGGTTCGTGACGCTGTTCGAGGGACGCTGGACGCTGCTGGTGCCGCCGGCGGGGACGGACGAGGCGGCGGTGGAGAAGATCGGCGAGTTGTGGCGGCGCTGCGGGTCCATGGTGGAGCGGATGGAGCCAGGGCACCACGACAAGGTGCTGGCGATCGTGTCGCATCTGCCGCACCTGATCGCTTTCACGATCTGCGGGACGGCGGATGACCTGGCGGATGAGAGCCGGTCGGAGGTGTTGCGGTTCGCGGCGTCCGGTTTTCGGGACTTTACGCGGATCGCGGCGTCGGATCCCACGATGTGGCGGGACGTGTTCCTGAATAACCGCGAGGCGCTGCTGGAGATGCTGTCGCGGTTCCTGGAGGATGCGCAGGCGATGGCTCGCGCCGTGCGGTGGGGGGACGCGGGGTATATCGAGGACAAGGTCCAGCGCGGGCGGAAAATCCGGCGCAGCCTGATCGAGCTGAAGCAGGCGTAGCGGATGTAACGATGTCTCTATGCCTCAGCGCGGCGGGGTGGGCACAGCGCCCGGAGTGGACGGGCGCGATACGCGGCGGGGCTGATACATCTGATTTGGCGCAGGACCTAGGAGGCTTCGATCGATCCGGCGGGCAACCGGGTGATCCAGGTCGCCGGCGAGGCGTGGCGCTGGATCGGCCTATCCCGGCGGGGTGTCGGCTTCCATTCCTTTTTGGGCAGCATTCCACTGAATTGGCTTGAGGTGAACGTCTTCTACCCACACGTAGGTCCCGGGCCGGAACGGCTTCAAAGATGTCTCTTCCGCTGCCAATGTATTCATGAACCCCGTGATAAACGCACAAAACTCTGTAAAAGGAGGCAGTTCGGGCGAAGCCTCCCTTCCATACCAATTTTTTGATTTGTAGTCATAGAACCAATAACCCTTACCCAAAACGCACATGGCAGCGCATGGTGGACGGTCGTCATCCGTATGCTTCCTGTATCGCTCCAATTCCGACCCAGATATATCGGACCCAAAAGCAAAAATAACGTTAGACGGAAGGCCACCCCCTTTTATCGTTCCATCACTTTGTCTAGTAGGGAACGAGACGAGCCGTTGGATCGATCTGAATTTCCTGTTCGCATCCTTTACTTCAGTCGCGGTTAGTCTTGCTTTGACCTCGAATGTGTAGCGAACACATTCAACTGGAAAAAGACCTAGGTCGCGATTGATCAGAATTGGCGGTGCTACCTTTCTGTGATAAACAACTAAGTCGATCTGATCAGATATATTCTGGAACGAGTCAATTACCTTACCTGTGCCGCACTGGTAGCTTTGGGTTAGAAAAGGCTCCACGCACTCCCGAGTGGCAATTTCTCTAATATCTCCCTCAATGCCATGGTGCCCTATTCCAGCAGCCAGGCCATCGGCGCCAAGCTTAGCCGCCGCAATCTTGTTGGCAATATATGTGAAGTGTTTTGTGGTCATCAAACCATGGTGGTGTAAGCGTAGTCAGGCATCATAATTGGACTGCCCCCGCGTGCAAGGGTTTTCTAGGCGGTTCAGGCAACATGGTCACGCGCAGCCATATGTCCGGCCTCTCGACGCGCGGCGTTGCCTCGGCTGGGTCGGTCAGGGCGCCGGATCCGGCTGGTCGTATCGTTGCCTAATCAATATATCGCCCTCTTGATTGCTTCTGTCGCTATAGTCACGCCAATCTGCTCGGCGGCGCCGAGTGCCCACTTTCCGGCAGCCTTGAGGTGCCGGAGTACGGTCGGGCCGTCGCCCTGTCTCGCTGCATCCTCCGCCGCAGCCACGGCGTCAATTGCCTCGTCCTGCTCGGCCGTGCCCGCAGTCTCCCGCTTCATGGCAGCGTGCAGCCGCGCGAGCTCCTCGGCAAGCCGCGGAAGATCGGGACTGTTTTGCTGGAAGGTCATGTCATGGGCGTGCACTTTCGGGCCGACCGCGCCCGCTTGTCCCTGGATGTTGTATGTGTCTCGGCACATTGAGCCCTCAACTATTGCAGGGTTGGCGATCTGACCGATAATTGTCTGACCACTTCTCAAGACAAGTTCTCGGAAGATTGGCAAGAATTGATCTTTGAGAATATCACGCTGGCCCTCGATGTACTTTAGCTCAGTCTGAAGCCGTTTGACCTCGTCGTTGAAGCTGCCACTGTCACGGTTCGCGGTGTCCTCGACGGTAATTGTCACGGTGGCGCGGGTCCCATCGTCCTGAATTGAGCGAAAGTAGAGCGCGCAGTTTGGATACTTGGCCTGGAGGTGTTCGACGGTCAGAGGTAACATGGCAAGTTCAACCAGCGACATGCCGCCGGGATAGTGCAGTACGATGCGCGGCCTTTCTGTGAAGATGCGCTCGAAGTCATCAACCCCATAATTGGTCGGTTCTTTGCCGTCTCTGTCCCAGAAGACTCGCTGGCAGATGATGCCCTTTATTGACCAGCCGCCGCGCTGTGCCTCCCATAGTTTCAATCCAGTAATGTCAGCGCCGTCGAAGCGGCTGTCGACTGGCGATGCTTGTCGAAGATCGGCATCACGGCAGTCTGCCTTGTAGAGCTTCGCCCGGTCGAGGTTCGCCGAGTGGAGGTTCGCCCCGGTGAGGTTTGCCGAGCTGAGGTCCGCCTCGGTGAGGTTCGCCTCGCTGAGGTTCGCCCCGCTGAGATTCATCCCGCCGAGACTCGCCGGTTTGAGGGTCACCCCGCTGAGATTCATTGAATGGAGGTCCGCGTCGCTGAGGTCCGCCCTGGCGAGGTTCGCCCCCCTGAGGTCCGCCAGGACGATCCTTATGCTGAGGCTCGACCCCTTGCTGAACCTCGCCCCGTGCAGGTTTGCCTCCTGCAGGTTCGCGTCGCTGAGGTCCGCCCCGCTGAGGTCCGCCCCCGTAAGGTTCGCCCAGCGAAGGCTCACCCCGCTGAGGTTCGCCCCGCTGAGATTCGCCCCGCTGAGGTTCGTCCCGTAGAGGTTCGCCCTGCTGAGGTTCGCCCCGCTGAGATTCGCCCCGGTGAAGTTCGTCCCGCCGAGCTTCGCCTTGCTGAAGTTCGCCCGACTGAGGTCCGCCCCGCTGAGGTCCGCCCTGCTGAGGTCCGCCCTGCTGAGGTCCGCCCTGCTGAGGTCCGCCCTGCTGAGGTCCGCCCTGCCGAGGTCCGCCCCCCTAAGGTCCGCCTCGCTGAGGTCCGCCTCGCTGAGGTCCGCCTCCTCGCGCCACTTATTCCAGGCGGAAGGTCCTCGCTTTAGATGGACGAGATGATCCTCGGCAGCCACGTCTGTTCTCCCGGCCAAGTGCGGGCAACGTCGGCAAACGCATTTTCGCCGGTCTGCTCGGTTTTCGCAACTAGATCTGCCTCCTGTGTCGGTAGCACACGGTATGTCCGGTTTAGGTAGCGCACGATCTGTCCGGTGATGATGGTTCCTTTTGGGAGCCCGGATGCGCCGGTCGGAAGCCCTTCAGGGTGTGCGAGTGATCAAGTTCGGGAGCGTGCTGGAGCGGTATGAAGCGAGCGAACTCAACCAGTGCGAAGCGGCGGAGCTGCTTGGGATCAGCGAGCGGACATTCCGTCGTTGGCAACAGCGCTACGAAGAGTGCGGGGCGGCCGGTCTTCTGGACCGGCGGCTTGGTCGGGCGTCTGGGAAGCGGGTTCCGGTCGACCGGGAGGAGGAGGTCGAGCGGCTGTATCGTATGCGTTACAGCGGGTTCACGGCGAAGCACTTTCACGAGCACTTGGTGGGCCGCCACGGTTTCCGCTGGGGCTACACGTGGACCAAGGCGTTCCTGCAATCGAAGGGGCTTCTGGAGCGCGCCGCGCGGCGCGGCGCACACCGGCGCAAGCGGCCGCGACGGCCGTTGCCTGGAATGATGCTTCATCAGGATGGGTCGCGCCATGAATGGCTGGCGGGGCGGGAGACGCTGGACCTGATAGTGACGATGGACGACGCGACGAACGTGATCTACTCGGGGTTTTTGGTAGCGGAGGAAGGCACGGAATCGACGTTCCAGGCTCTGCTGGAGGTGTTTGGCGCGCATGGCCTGCCGCTGAGCCTCTATACGGATCGGGGCAGCCACTACTTCGTGACGCCGGAGTTTGGCGGCCCGGTTGACCGGAAGCGGCCGACACAGGTTGGGCGGGCGCTGGCGCATTTGGGCGTGGAGCACATTGCGGCCTACTCACCGCAGGCCCGTGGTCGTTCGGAGCGGCTGTTTCAGACGTTACAGGATCGCCTGGTCAAGGAGCTGGCGCTGGCTGGGATCACGACGGTTGCGGAGGCCAACCGGTTCATTCGGGATTGCTACCTGCCGGCGCACAACGCGCAGTTTGCGGTGAAGGCGGAGCAGGAGGGATCGGCTTTCGTCGCCGTTGCTGGTGTCGATCTGCGGGAAATTCTGTGTATCCAGGAGGAGCGCCAGGTGGACCGCGACAACACGGTTTCGTGGCGACGGATGAAGCTGCAGATACCACCGTCGCCGCTGCGTGCTCATTTCGTGAAGGCACGGGTGAAGGTGCGGCAATATCACGACGGGAGCCACGCGGTGTTCCACGGCCCGCGCTGCCTGGGACGCTATGACGCGCAGGGGGCGCTGCGGATGGCGGCGTTGGACGCGGCGGCATGATCGCGCTTGGGTCCGGCTCGCCTGTGGATTTGTGGGCAACGGAAGAGCGTTGCCCACAACTCCACAGGCGCATCAGCAAAAGAAGGAAATTGATTTCATGAGTTGAAGAAGACGCGCCCGTCACCAGCCAACGGCCCGCCTGACCTGCCGCCAGAACGGCCGCCGTTCTGTCCCTGCCTCTTGGGAACGGACCGGAAACAAGCGGACAACTGATGTGCTACGTAAACCGGACAACTTAATTAGCTATCGACACTAGATCTGCCTCCTGGACACGCAGGGTAAGTAGTTGTCTATCTCCCGGTTGTTCTGGGTCGCCTCTCATTGGAGCGGCAACGCGGACGAGTGGGCGGGACGGTAGATGCGGCAACTCCGCAGTCTGCGTGCAGGGCCGGAACTCTCGCGCAAGCGAAGGGCAAAGAGTCTGTCCGGGAACATTGCTAGTTCCTGCATAGCCGTCTGACCATGAGACGGATGGAAGCGAGCAACAGAAAGGCACGCGCCTTCACATTGAGATTTTCCCAATCCTTACCCAGTCGACGACATCGGTTGAGCCACGCCAGCGTGCGTTCGACCACCCATCGCTTTGGTAGCACGACAAAGCCCTTGGCCTGGTCAGATCGTTTGACGATCTCCACCTCGGCCTGCGACACGACACGCTTCAACGCCTCCTGGAATCGCCGCCCCTGATAGCCGCCATCGGCATAAAGCTTCAGCAGGAACGGAAACATCCCGAACAGCGTCGCCAGCAGCATGGCGCCGCCATCGCGATCCTGGATGTCCGCCGCCGTCACGATGGCCTGTAGCAGCAAACCCTGGGTATCGACCAGGACGTGCCGCTTCTTGCCCTTGATCTTCTTCCCCGCATCATACCCATGCGGATCGATCGAGGCCCCCCTTTTTCGGCGCTCTTCACGCTCTGCGCATCAATCACCGCGGCGGTCGGGCTGGCCTCTCGCGAGGCCTGCTCACGACATTTCACATACAATGCGTGATGCAGTCGCTCCAGCGTGCCGTCCCAGGTCCATCGTTCCAGATAGTCGTGCACTGTGCTCCGCGGCGGCAGGTCCTTGGGGATCGCCCGCCATTGGCAGCCGGTGCTCAGCACATACATCACGCCGTTCACCACCTGGCGGATATCAACGCTCCGCTTGTTGCCGCCCGGCTTGGCCGGGGGGATCAATGGTTCCACCTCGGCCCATTCGGCATCAGTCAGATCGCTCTCATAGCGCAGTCGGGTGCGGTCGTACCGCGTCCGGTTCTCCTTGGTCCACATCCAGTCCCCCGAATCGATGCTCGGGGGAGAGAGAATCACAGGCGATTCAATGGCTTCAAGGGTGACCCGCTAAGCAATTCTAAAAACTCAATTTGTTCCCGGACGGACACTTAGCGCGTCGCAATGCCGATCATGCGCAGCCAATGGTGGTCTCATCATTCAGATATCGTCGGTAAGCGGTCGCATGGGTACCCGCGGCAGTGCATCCTACCACGCCGCCAAAATGGGCGGTGGGCGGCTTCACGGTTTGTCTTCGACTATCTCTACGACAGCGGCCTGATTGAAGGCGGAGAGCCGAATCTGGTCGACGGAAGGCGGCTGGCCTCGGCCGGTGATGACCGCACGCTGCGGTTACGGGACGCGGCGTCCGGCGCGTTCCTTGCCGTGCTGCGCGGGCACGAGGGCTGGGCGCGGGCCTGCGCCTTCGCGCCGGACGGAAGGCGGCTGGCATTGGCCGGCGAAGACCGCACGCTGCGGTTGTGGGACGCAGTGTCCGGGCAGGAGACCGGGTTCCGCGTGCAGCATTTTGTCGGGGGGGGTTGGCTTCGATTGATCTGACGGGCAACCGGGTGATCCAGGTCGCCGGGGAGGCATGGCGTTGGCTCGGCTGGGTCGGTCAGGACGCTGGGGGCGGGTTGGTTCGGTATCCTGCGGAAGTATTTGGTGTACTTCCGGAGGGGCCAGGTTGAGTTTGTGGACCAATGTCCGTGGCGCGTTCCCTCCTCTGCAACCGATGCTTCGGATGCGACTAGAGCACGTTTAGGGTGACTGGAATCGGCAGCAGATCGCAGCTCCGGCCCGGCACCCTCACCCGCCGCGCTGCCGCGCGGCGACCTCTCCCGCAGGGCGGGAGAGGTGTACGGAGCTCGGCGTCTCCGGTCAGGATGAACGCGCCCTAGCGGGTGGAGCATGTCAGCAAATCAAGCCGACGCGTTAAGAATCCGGCTGAGCACGATTTTTCCTAAGCACCAGTTTCGTAAAGAAGCAGACGACAGGAGCCGATTGCGAGAAGCTAGCGTAGCTCTTCTACGACGTGCTGCAAAAAAACCGTGTGGTCGGTTGCGCCCCCAGTGGCAACGCAAGGAAATCCGCCTCGCTGACCTGTTCGAAGGGCGCGATCTTGCCGTGGCGTACGTTGTTCACCACCACCTCAAGCCGTCCGAACACATCGAGCGCGACCTGCATCGCACCAAGCGCCACGGCAGCATCGGTCACATCGATCATCACTGAAAGGAGGCAAGGCGCGATCCCCTTCCCGTGCATGCGGTCCGCTGAAACTGAGAACTCGGTGACAAGCCAGTCTATTCCCGTCGGTACGGGTGTGCGAGCGAAAAAAGAATCGGCTGCTCCAGGAATTTTCGTCCTCAAGGTGCGGTCTAGCCTGCAGCCGTGCCCGAGATTCGGACCGCGGCAAATGAGGAGAGCAGGATGAGCAACCAGGACAACGACGTCGATCCGCAGCGCCGTGGCTTTCTGAAATGCATGACCTGGGCCGGTGGCGCGATGGTTTGGACGATCGCCGGCGGGGTGCCGCGGTCACGTCTTATCAGCAGCGCCGAAGCGGCGATGCCGAGCAAGGACTTCATGTTCGTGCAGATCAGCGACAGCCACCTGGGTTTCGACAAGGCGGCCAACCCCGATACAACAGCCACGCTGAAGGAAGCCCTCGGCAAGATCGAGGCGATGCCGGTGCGCCCGGCCTTCATGATCCACACCGGCGATATCAGTCATCTGTCAAAGCCGGCACAATTCGACACGGCGCGGCAGCTTATGAGCGAGACGGGGCTCACGACCTATACCGTGCCGGGCGAGCACGACATCCTTGAAGAGGACGGCAAGAGCTACCTCAACCGGTTCGGCGAGGGCACCAAGGGCGACGGCTGGTACAGCTTTGACTCCCATGGCGTGCATTTCATCGGCCTGGTCAACGTGGTGAATCTACAGGGCAACGGGCTCGGCAATCTCGGCCAGGAACAGCTCGAATGGCTGGAGAAGGACGTGAAAGGGCGCAGCGCCAGCACACCGATCGTGCTGATGGCACATGTCCCGCTGTGGATCGCGTACCAGGACTGGGGCTGGGGCACCGCCGATGGCGCACAGGCACTGAGCTACCTCAAGCGTTTCGGTTCGGTCACCGTGCTGAACGGGCACATCCATCAGGTGCTGCAGAAGGTGGAGGGCAACGTCGCGTTCCACACTGCTCGGTCCACGGCGTTCCCGCAGCCGGTCCCTGGAACAGCGAAAGGACCCGGCCCGATGGTCGTGCCGGCCGGTGAGCTGAGAGAATATCTCGGGGTGGCTCGAGTCAGCCTGGTGTCCGCATCGGCGCCGCTGGCGATCGTCGATTCGCCGCTAGCGGCCTGAAGGAGGTCTTCATGCCTGGGAAGAAAGGGCCGGGCGATTTCGCCCGGAGCCGGGCCGTGCGCGGCGCGCTCGCGGCGGGGTTGATCGTGGTGATCGGCGGCATCGCCGCGGCCGCCGATGATGCGCGGGTTATGGTCGACAATTTCCGGTTTTCTCCGATACCGCTGACCGTGGGGGTTGGTTCGACGGTAACCTGGCTCAATCGCGACGACATTCCCCACAGCATCGTCGTGCCGGCACTCGGCGTCCACTCGCATCCGATGGACACGGACGAGAGCTTCGCATATCGCTTCGACAAGGCAGGGACGTACGATTACATCTGCGGCCTGCATCCGTTTATGCATGGCAAGATCGTTGTTCGGAACTGATGTTGCAGAAGCGGCCCCGCGGCGATCCGGCGCGGGCCGCGTCTGCGATTCGCTTGCACCAGAGGAGCGAGGCCAGGCGATGATGCTGTCCGGCTCGCCGGCGGAACATGAACCCCGGAATCGAACGCATGAACGCAGCGACACCGGAGCGGGAATAAGCATCGTTCCTTGCTGGTAGATCCCCATAGCGCGTGTTCAACATCGAGAGGACGGCCGCCATGTATCCCAGTTATGAGGAGATCAGAGGCGAGATGCGGATCCGCGGCTTGGAGGGTCTCATCCCTGACGTGTACGTTTGTGCTGTGAGCACTTCAGTCAACGAGTTAGGTCTCTGCGGCCTAGTCAGGCGCATTACAAAAATCATCGCACCGATTGCGAACGGCGGCATGAAGTGCCGTTTGCCTCATATTATACCAGCCGCTTTTGAGGTTGACCCTTACGCGGTGAAAGGTGGCGGAATGCGCTTCGCTTTTCCGCCCTACCGGAGGGCATGACGATGGGGGCGAGCGGATGGCATGGCACCACGACCGTGTCTTCGATCGACGAGGCGATCTCGGTTGTTTCGCCGGCGGTGCGGCGGCGAGTGGTGGACTGGCGAGCGGTGGCAGGCCGACGCCGCTTTGCTGGGCAGAATGGTGCTCGCATGAGCGGGTGGTCAGACGCTATTTTTTGAACACGGATGACGTGCGAAGGCCACTGAGTGCCACGGAGGGGTCTCAGGCGCTGAGCGTCGGCGTTCCGAATCAAGGGGGTTCGCGCAGCAGAGTGAGGAGGCACAGCATCGCGACTGCCCCGAAGGCGATTGCGTAAAATCCGTCAATCGTGGAGAGTACGTTCGCTTGGACCCGCACTGCCTGACCCAGCAGATCGGTGGCACGCGCCGACGCATCTGCCTCGCCGACGGAACGCCCGACGAGCGCCGATGCGACCTCCGTCAGGCGATGCGTCACCATGCCGCCACCGCTCTGCACGTGCAGGCCCAAAAGATACGACTGCCTCTGCTCCGACACTCGCACGAACGTCTGCATGAACCCATTACCGAGCTCGGCGCCAAACAGACGCGCGGCTTGCAGCACCGCGCCAAAAGTGAGTGCATCCGCCGGACGGAGGTGCCGTACGAAGAACAACAACATTGCGATTAGCGCAGCGGATTGGCCGACTGCCTGCAGAATCTGAGAGGGCAGGAAATCGTCCGTCTGCCACTCCGAGGTCAGATTGGTCGCCATCAGGCAAGCAATTCCCACGAGTATGACGCCAAGGGGCAATATGATCCGCGGGTTGATATAAGTCAGCACCTTCGCGATCAGCGGCGCGATCAGGAATTGCGGCAGGGCAATCCAGATCAGCACCTCTCCCACTTGCAGGCTGCGGAAATTCTGTACCGTCGTCAGATAATTCGGGATGAGGTAGGAGGTTGAGAGGATCACGAAGCGGAACAGCGTCAGCACCGCGACCAACAGAAGGATATTGCGCCCCGACAAGAAGCGCAGATTGATCCAAGGATGCGTGGCGGTCAGCTCGCGCACCAGAAAGGCTGAAAGCAGTACGGCGCCTCCGGCGAGCAATCCGCGGATAGTACCGGAATTTAGCCAGTCGAGCCTGTTCCCTTGGTCAAGCGCGGCGTAGAGCATGGAGAAACCCGCGCCGGCATGGATCATGCCCCAGCCATCCGCCGTCCGCAGCACATCTCGGTTCACCTTCTGGCGCGGCATGCCGATGGCGATGCAGGCGATCATGGGCAGAGCGAGCAGCGTGCCTTGCCAGAAGATCCATTTCCAACTCAAGTGGTCGAGGTAGAAGCCTTCGAGCGAGGCGGGGATGTTCAAGGAAAATTCCAGGTTCAACCCGTAAGCGGCGATGCCGTAGGGCCACCAGGCGGGCTTCAGGTTCTGCAGCACGAAGCCGATCGTCAGCGGTATGAATGTGCCGGAGGCCAGCCCGGCCATGGCCTGCCCGAGCAGCATGGAGTGCAGGTTGGGAGCGAAGGGGATCAGCGCCGAGGCGACGGCGAAGAGGCTTGCCGAGACAAGAAGCACGCGGCGTACGCCGAACGCGGCGCCGAGCCAGGCAGCGGGCGGGCCGACGAACATCTGCGCGACGGTTGCGGCGGTCGGAATCCATGCCCCCTCATCGAACCCGGCATGAACCGCACCGCGGATATCGGCGAGGCCGTAGCTGGTGACTCGCCCAAAGAGCGTGGAGATCACCGAGCCGAGCAGCACAGCGGCGATGCCGACGAGCGGGTGGGTGCAGGCCGCTGGTGCCGGCGCGTTGTGATGCGCTGCCGGCGCAAGCGGCATCGCACCGGCAGCACTCATTGCGGCGCTCATTGTGGCGCAGGGGTGTCACCCGTATGGATCGTCGTCTCGACCGACATGCCAGGACGCAGCAGCGTCCCCAGCCCGCCTTTGGAATCGAGCGTGATTTTCACCGGGATGCGCTGTACGACCTTGGTGAAGTTCCCAGTCGCGTTGTCGGGCGGCAGCAGTGCGAATTGCGAGCCGGTTCCCGGTGACCACGACTGCACGTGACCGTGCAGCACGACGCCGGGGAAACTGTCCACGCGCACCTCGGCGGGCTGGCCGGTCCGAATTCGCGTGAGCTGCGTCTCCTTGTAGTTGGCAATCACATAAATGTCCGTCAGCGGGACGACCGCGATCACCTGGGTGCCGATCCCGACATACTGGCCGGGATAGACGCGACGCTGGCTTGCCATCCCGTCCACCGGCGCGCTGATGCGGGTGTAGCCAACATTGATCTGGGCCAGGTTGCGTGCCGCCACGGCTGCCTTCAGTGAGGCCTGGAGCTGTGCCTCCTGGCTTTGCTGCACCTTGAGTTGGAGCCGTGCGGCGTCCAGCGCAGCCTGCGACTGCGCCAGCTGGGATTCAGCAACGCGGTTCGCGGCCTGGGCTTGCTCCACTTGCTGCTCCGTACCGGTGATGCCGCTGGCTAGCAGCTTTTCCTGCCGTGTCGCCTCCAACGAGTCGCGCCATTCCGTTGCCTCCGCGCCGGCGAGCGCATCCTGGGCAGCGGTGATATTGGCTTGCTGCAGCTTCTCTTGTGCCAGCAAATTCCCGATCGCGGCCGCAGCCGCAAAGACGTTGGCGTCTGCCTGCGCAAGCTGAGCGGCATAGACACTGTCGTCGAGTTGGACCAGCAACTCGCCCTTGTGCACAGTCTGGAAGTCCCTGACCGGCACACTCAGCACCGGGGCAGGCACGAGCGCCGAAAGAGGCGTCAGATCGCTCTGCAGATAAGCGTCATCTGTCCATTGGTCGGCGGCACCGCCGATCCAGCGGTCCCAGTTCGTCGCGATGCCGATGCAGAGCGCCGCGGCCAGCACGAGCGCGAGGAGGTTTGGTAAAAAGCGCGCTATTCGCGCGCCGCGCGATGGCGCGGCTGTCGTGCGCTCCAGAACTTGTGGCTCCGCCATGCCTGCGACCTCGCGCTGGTGTTGTCGCCTGATGGGACAATATCAGACCGCGCGGACGCTGCGCCAACAGGGGGCCTGTTGAGCGGCGGGATGTGTTATACGAACGACGCTGGGGACGGACCGCCCCCTGCCGCCTCGCCCCTCCCCCACCCCTTCCCGCAAAGGTAAGGGCGTGTTTCTGGTGTCAGTCGTCGATCGCCTGATAGGCCAAGGTCCAGAAGTCCGCCATCACCTTGGGCAGCGCCGGGGACTCCATCATGCGCTGCGTGAGCAGGATCCCGACGAGATCTTCGCTCGGATCCGAAGCGCCGGCCGTGCCGATGCCGCCCACCCAGCCGAACCGCCCGGGCACCGAAGAAAGGTCGGTGCGTTTGGCGTCGATGCCCATGCCGAATCCCCAGCCCGCCTTGAACCCGCCCTGGCCGTCACCGAAGAACATCTCCGCGCCCGCCTTCTGGGCATCGGTCAGATGATCCATGGTCATGAGCTCGACCGAGGCGCGCGAGAGGACACGCGTGTCCCCGTGACGGCCCTTGGCGAGCATCATGCGGCAGAAGGCGAGGTAATCATCGGCGGTCGAAACCAGCCCGCCGCCGCCCGACGCGAAGGCGGGCGGCTCGGCCCACCGGCTGTCTCGCGGATCGTCGTGCACGACGAGCCCATTGGCCGCAGGATCGCGCCGATAGCTTGTGGCGAGCCGGTGTCGCTCTTCGGCTGGCACATGGAAATCAGTGTCGTTCATGCCGAGCGGCGCGAAGATGCGCGTCCGCAGGAAATCCGCGAAGCTTTGCCCGGATGCGCGGGCGATCAGCACGCCCAGAATGTCCGAACCCGTGTGATACATCCACCTCTCACCCGGCTGATGCATCAAGGGCAGCGCGCCAAGGCTCTTCATGTAATTGTCGGGCGTATGCGTGGTTGGATTGGGGCCAGGCGCGAGCCCCGCTTCCTCCATCGCTCTCTGGATCGGAATGGTGCCGGGTGGCAGCATCACCGCGCCTAAACCGCAGCGGAAGGTCAGAAGATCGCGTAAAGTGATCGCGCGGTCCGCGGGCACCGTATCGTCCAGCGGGCCATCGAGGCGGCATAGTACCTCTGCGGTTCGCGAGCTCGGGCAGGAACGTGTCGATCGCATCGTCGAGCCGCAGTTTGCATTCTTCCACCAGGATCATCACCGCGGCAGCGGTGATCGGCTTGGTCATCGAGGCGATGCGGAAGATCGTGTCACGTCGGACGGGCGTGTCGCCGCCGATAGCTTGCATTCCGATCGCATCGACATGCAGCTCGCCGCGCCGGCTGATGGCGGTGACGAGGCCGGGCACTTCGCCGCGCTCGATGTAGCCCGCCGTCACGTCATGCATGCGGGCGAGCCGCGGCTTGGAGAATCCACCAGTGCCCATCGTCTGAGTTCTCCGTCGTTTCGGTTATTGCGTGGCCGCGAAACGCACGGCTGCGATCGGCGGCAGGCGCGCGTCGGGCATGGTCCAGGAGTTGCCGCCGTCTTCGGAGATCCACAGCCCGCCGCTGGTCGAGCCGAAGGCGAGACGCTCGCCGGTGGCATCGGTGGCTAGCGCGTGACGCCAGACCAGGTCGTAGGCGTGGCGCTGCGGCAGGCCATTGCTCAGCACTTCGAAGCTCTGTCCGCCATCGCGCGTGCGGGCGACCACGACTTTGCCGTCGACGGGGATGCGCCGCTCGTCCTTGATCGCCGGTACGAACCATGCGGTGTTCGGGTTGTGCGGATGGGCGACGACGGCGAAGCCGAACTTCGATGGGCGGATCGCTGTTATCTCGTGCCAGGTGGCGCCGGCATCTTCGGAACGGAACACGCCGTTGTGGTGCTGGCATCACATGATCTCGGGACGCGCGGCGCAGCGCGCCAGCATGTGCACGTCCTGCACGATCGGATCCCCGCGGCGCTCTGGCGGCATGTATTCGGCGTACATGCCCTGGTTGATGATGTCCCAGGTTTCGCCAGCGTCGGTGCTGGCCCAAACGCCGGCAGTTGATACGCCGAGGCGGATGTCGGAGGGGTCGCGCGGGTTGATCAGTACGGCGCTGATCCCCGGCTGCTCGCCGCCAGCAACGCCGAGCCATTGGCGGCGCTCGGGCATCAGCCACAGCTTCTCGTTCAGCGACCAGGATGCGCCGTCGTCGTCTGAGCGGAAGAGGCCGCCAGGCATCGTGCCGGCCCAGATGCGGCCGGGAACGCCGCCCGGCTCGAGCGACCAGATCTTGCCGAGCGACCAGGGATGGGGATCGTCTTCTGCGTCCTCGGGCTTCGGCGGGAAGGCGGGAGTTGTTAGTTCGTGCCACGTGCCGTTGCGGTCGCGGTGCCAGAGCTTGGCGCCGAAGTGTCCGAGATCGAGTGCGGCGTGAACCGTGCCGTCGCTGCGTGCCAGCACGGCGGAGACGGGATCGCCGAGGAAATGCGCATCGACGATGTCCCAGCCGCCGTTGCGGCGCGCCAACTCGAACAGGCCCTTGCGGGTGCCGACATGCAGCCGATCAGACATGCGTTTCTCCTTCAACCACCGGACAGTGCCTGGAAGACGTAGATCTCGTCGCTTGGGCCGACAGGATCGCTCAGGTACCGGCGATCGCTGATCGGTCGGCCGTTGACATAGGCGGCGACATGACGACGCAACGTGCCCTGGTCGTCGAGCACGTAGCCGCGCAGCGCCGGTTGCTGAGCGAACACGGCGGCCAATGCCTCGGCCACCGTGGCGGCTTCCACCTGTGCGGAGGATGCCGGCAGGAAGCGCTGCAGCGCGGCGGTGAAGCAGACGGTCGCCATGACGTTTTGCCTCTTGTGCCTTTAGGTTGATATCAACATACTACGGCGTATGTCAAATCGGAATGTGGTCCCGTTCGAGGTGACGCTGGCAGTCCGCGATGCCTGCCTGTGCCTTCACTTGCAGCGGGCGGCACGCGCCGTGGCGCGGCGGTTCGACGAGGCGCTGCGGCCGGTCGGTCTGACCAGCGGACAATTCTCGCTGCTGATGTCGCTCAATCGTCCCGAGCCGCCGCGGATCGGCGATGTCGCGAGCTTGCTGGCGATGGATCGCACGACGCTGACCGCCAATCTCAAGCCGCTGGAACGGCGCGGTCTGGTGATGGTGGTCGTGGATGCCGAGGACAGGCGGAGCCGGCGGTTGAGGCTGACGCCGGCGGGCCGAGCTGTACTTATTTCGGCGGTGCCGGTTTGGAAGCGGACTCATGCGGCGATGGAAGGGCGTCTGGTCGGAGACGACCCGGATCGACTGCGAGCCAATCTGCGGGCGCTGTCCTGAAGTGGAGACCGACGGTGCCGTTATCCACTTTCCTCTGCGTCTCTGCGGCTATGCTTCCCGGACCGCCGCACCGGCACCGTGCATCTGCACATGGCGCGCTTCGCGGCCGAAGCCGACCATCACGGCGATGATCACCGCGACGATCGCCGCGACGCCGGCCAACGGCCACGAGTAGTTCCCTCCCATTCCGGATGCGATGGCGCTCTGGATGGTTGCGTTCGCCGCGGCGAGAAGATTGCCGAGCTGATACGTTACGCCCGGGAAGGTGCCGCGGATCTCGGGAGGTGACAGCTCGTTGAGATGTGCGGGGATGACGCCCCAGGCACCCTGCACGCAGATCTGCATGAGGAATGCTCCGAGACCGAGCGCCAATGGCGAAGCGGCGAAGGCCCAGAGCGGGATTATCGGCAATGCGGCCACCGCCGCGATCACGATGGCGGCTCGCCGGCCGATGTGCTGCGAGAGGCTGCCAAAGGCGATGCCGCCGAGGATGGCGCCGAGGATGGCGCCGATGTTGTAGATGATGGCGATCGTCGCCACCGTGCTCGTCGAGAACTTGTGCTGCACTTGCAGGAAGGTTGGATACAGGTCCTGCGTGCCATGGCTGAAGAAGTTGAACGCTGCCATCAGCACGACGACGTACACCGTCAGCCCGACGTTCCGCCCCAGCACCTGCCAGATCGACGGGTGTGGTCCGGCCGCGCGGCGCGCTGTCCAGTCGGGACTCTCCGGTACCGAGCTCCGAATATACAGGACCAGCAGCGCAGGGAGCGCGCCGATGACGAACATGCCGCGCCAGCCGACCAGCGGGAAGGCGATCCAATAGACGATCGAGGCGAGCAGGTAGCCGCTCGGGTAACCGGCTTGCAGCAGACCGGAGACCGAGCCGCGCCAATTGGCAGGCACCAATTCCATCGTAAGGGATGCACCGACGCCCCACTCGCCGCCCATGGCGATGCCGAAGAGCGCACGCAGGATGAAGAACGTGGTCAGGTTCGGTGAGAAGCCGGTCGCCAGCTCCAGCAGCGAATACAGCAGAACGCTGGCCATCAGGGTGGGCCGCCGCCCGAACCGGTCCGCGAGCCGACCGAAGATCCACGCGCCGAGTGCGCGCATGGCCAACGTCAGCGTGATCGCGACCGTCACCACGGTGATCGTGGTGGAGAAGGTCTCCGCAATGTTGCGCAGGACGAAGACCATGATGAAGAAGTCGAAGGCGTCGAGCGCCCAGCCGAGATACGCTGCGACGACGACGTGGCGCTGCTGCGAGGCGGTTGGCATCGCCGTTTCCTCCCAAGGACAGCCGTGACTCCGGACATCGCATGAAAGCACGGCCATCGGAACCTGTCTCGTCGGCGCCCGAGGCGGTTTCGGTCGCGGACGCCCGCGGCCACGGGTCCGGTTCGGATCGGGGAGGACCCGTCGGCACAATCAAATAAACGGTCGAGAAGGGTCGCGAGCGATCATCGGATTGCCTGGACTGGCGTAACGCGCCGCGGCCACTTCCGGACGGCATCGTTCCCGAAGAGGTGGTCGCACGCACCGAGAGGCGCTGGGTCATTACGATGGCTACGATGCTGGTCGTCATGCTGGCAGTCGTCGTCATAACCGGTGTCGTGGGGGCGCTACACCCGGCCAGCAATGTCCAGGTCATCGATCCGCGGACGTTGTATCTCACCGGCGAGTTCGTCGAGAGCAATCTCGGCACGGCGATCGAGCCTGACGGCTCCGCCACAGTGAGGATGATTGGCGAACAATAGTTTCGTGCCGCATTGCGTCCAAGTGCCAGCGCAGACGCGGGTCAAATTCCGACTGACCAGCGCGACGTCATTCACGGTTTCCTGCTTCCCGACACGAACATCAATACGATGGTTGTGCCGGGCTTCGTCGCCGAGGTGCGCACGAGCTTCGCCCGGCTAGGCGAGTACGACATGCCATGCAACGATTTCTGCGGCCTCGGTCATCACGTGGTTATTCCCCAAGACCGTTTCGCGGAACAGAGCCCTCTCCAAAGGACAAGCTGTGGGAAACGCTAAGAGCCTGACGCTCTGTCACTTCTGGGTTGCCTTCGGCCTGTTCCTGCCGGCGGTGCTGTTAGGGGCCTGGCAGATGCTGATGCGTAGCCCGCTGCCGGCACCGCTCGACGATCCGGACGCCTATTACGCCTCCGTGACGTTGCGCCGCCTGCTACTCGCCGGAAGGCTACAAAACGTGCCGTCGTTACGGGCGGCGAAGGAACGCGGGGACAAGACGCGGATGGCCGGCCTTCGGCCATGATGACAGGACCGACACGACCAAATGCGATCATGAGAGGCAATTTAGCCGAAGCAGTTGCTTGACAAAATCAAGGAGTTGGTTGACTGGTTCCGCATGCCTCCGTCGGTCCAGGTCGAGGCGGTCCGCCGCTTCTCCAGGTTCTACACCAGCCGGATCGGCCTGCTGCACGACGGCCTGCTCGGCAGCGAGCTGTCGCTTGCCGAGGGGCGCATCGTCTATGAGTTGGGCCGTCGCTGCAGTGCCACGGCCGGTGCGTTGTGCACCGAGCTCGACTTGGATCCGGGGTATCTCAGCCGGCTGCTGCGTGGTTTCGAGGAGCGCGGTCTGATCGAGAAGACTGCGTCCGCTACGGACGGGCGGCAGCGTATCCTCTCGCTCACCGCGTCGGGGCGGGTGCTGTTCGCAGCCATCGATGCCCGGTCGGCCGAAGAGATCGGCACGTTGCTCGCACATCTGACGCCGGCGGAGCAGGCCCGGCTCTGTTCGGCGTTGCGCACGGCGGAGACGCTGTTGGGCGGTCCGGCACCGGCGGCTGCGCCGGTGGTGCTGCGGCCTCCGCGGCCGGGCGATATCGGTTGGGTGGTGCACCGGCATGGTGCGCTCTATGCCGCCGAATACGGTTGGGACGAGACGTTCGAGGCACTGGTGGCGGAGATCGCGGCGGGTTTCCTGCGCACCGCCGACCCGAAGCGAGAACGCTGCTGGATCGCCGAGCGGGACGAGGCGATCCTGGGGTCGGTGTTCCTGGTTCGCCACTCGGAAGAAGTCGCGAAACTCCGGCTGCTTTACGTGGAGCCTGCAGCGCGGGGCGCAGGATTGGGGCGGCTCCTGGTGCGCGAGTGCCTGCGCTTCGCCGCTGGCGTCGGGTATCGTCGCATGACGCTGTGGACGAACGATGTGCTGGTGGCGGCGCGCGCGATTTATCGCTCGGAGGGGTTCCGGCTGATTGCTTCGGAACCGCACCACAGTTTCGGCAAGGACCTGGTCAGCGAGACTTGGGAGCGGGAGCTGCAGGGCTGAATTGCTTCCGTGGCCACCTCGCCTTGCGTGGTTCGGGTTAGCTGCGGATGCGTTCTACGGTGGCGGTGGTGGAGTGGCCTGGGACAAGGTCGGCCAGCATCACGCGACCGCCCCAGCGGCGCATCAAGTCGGCACCGACCACCTCGTCGATGGCGTAGTCAGCGCCCTTCACCAGCACGTCGGGACGCAGTTCAGTCAGCAGCGCCTCGGGTGTGTCCTCCTCGAAGATGCAGACGAGATCGACGCTGGCGAGGCTGGCGAGCACGGCGGCCCTGGCGGCTTCGGGCTGCACCGGGCGGGCGGGGCCTTTCAGGCGGCGTACGCTGGTGTCGCTGTTCAACCCGACCACCAGCCGGTCGCAGGCGGCGCGGGCCTGTTCCAATAGGTGCACGTGGCCGGGGTGCAGCAGATCGAAGCACCCGTTGGTGAAGCCCGTGCGCCAGCCGCGGTGGCGCCAGCGCTCGACCTGCTCGGCCGCCGCCGTGCGGGTGACGATCTTGCGCAGCGCGCCGCCGCGCGGGGAGATCGCCTCGAGCAGATCGGCCTCATGCGCCACCGCGGTGCCGACTTTGCCGACCACGATACCGGCGGCGATGTTGGCGAGGCGTGCGGCGATTGGCAGCGGCAAGTGCACGGCGAGGCCGGCGGCGAGAGTTGCCACCACGGTGTCGCCGGCGCCGGAGACGTCGTAGACTTCGGCTGCCTCGGCCGGGAAGTGCTGCACCTCGGCGGCATCGACCAGGGTCATGCCGTCTTCCGCGCGGGTCACCAGCACCGCGCCGAAGCCGTGCCGCTCGCGCAGCGCCTGGGCGGCGGCGGCGATCTGGGCCTCGGTCTCGACCGGCATGTGGGCCGCTTCAGCGAGTTCGCCGCGGTTGGGGGTTATGACGTCGGCGCCAGCGTACGCCGTGTAGTCGATCCCCTTGGGATCGACGATCACCCAGCGTCCGGCCTGGTGCGCGGCGGCGATCAATTGGGCCGACAGGCCGCCCGACAACACGCCCTTGCGATAGTCCGACAGCACGGTAATGCCAGTCGCCGCCATGGCGTCGCGCGCGATGCGCAGTATGCGCTCGGCGAGCTTGGAGGGGATCGGGGTGACCTGCTCGCGGTCTGCGCGCAGAAGCTGCTGGCCGGCGGCGATGTAGCGGGTCTTGACCGTGGTCGTCCGGCCGCCCTCGACCAGCAGCCAGGGCTCGACGTTTGGCTGTCCGCCGACCAGCCCGGTGAGGTCGGAGCCCGCCTGGTCGTCGCCGACCACCGAGATAAAGGCCGCCGCAGCACCCAGCGCGGTGAGGTTGCGCACCACATTGCCGGCGCCCCCGGCCATGGCGAGCTCCCGGTCCTCGGCCAGGATCGGCACGGGCGCCTCCGGGCTGACGCGGCCGACGCGGCCATAGACGTAGCGATCCAGCATGGCGTCGCCGATCACCAGCACGCTGGCTCGGGCCAAGCGGTGGATCGCGTCAGGCAGATCCGCGGCGACGGTCGGCAGGGGGGGCGGAATGCTCTGGTCCATGCGGGGTGCCGTAACAACTGGTACGCTGCGGTGCAAGAAGCAGTTATCGGTCCGGCTCGCTTTGCAGGAAAGCGACACGGTTGGCTTCCAGCACGGCGCAGGTCAGCACGCCTCCCATCACCGCGCCGGTGTCGATGCCGATGCGGTTGCGCCTGATCTCCGGCCGTGCGCGGGGCGTGTGGCCGTGTACCACCACACTTCCGTGATCGGCGGTGGAGGAGAGGAACGGCTCGCGGATCCAGATCTGGTCGTGGCGGGACTGCTGGGCGAGCGGTACCCCAGGCCGGAGGCCGGCATGGACGAAGAGGTAGCCGCCGATCGTGTGATGGAGAGCGAGGCCGCGCAGGAAGGCGAGATGTCCGGGCGGGAGCTGCGCCGCCCAGGTGGCGGGTTCGGTGCCGAGCGGGATGCCCCAGCTATGCAGGGAATTGGCGCCGCCGTTCATCATCCACGTCTGCACGGCGGCGTCGGTCGCCGTATCGATGGCGGCGAGCATCAGCTCCTCATGATTGCCGATAAGGTTGACAACGGCACTGATCCCGGCAGGGGGCGGGGCATCGACCAGGCGGGCGACGACGTCGGCGCTGTCTGGACCACGATCAACGAAGTCGCCGAGATGGACCAGCCAGGGCTCGGGTATCGGACGGGCGGCGAGATCTTCGGCAATGGCGGTGTGGATGGAGGCGAGCTTGTCGAGACATCCGTGCACGTCGCCGATGGCATAAACGCGCGTGTCGGGCGGCAGAGTTCCGGGGGCCGGGAGGAAATCGGGCATGCGGGGAACGTAGCGGGTGCGGAGGAGTGCCGCGAGGGTGTTTGCCGCTTGGTTGTTTGGACGCGGAGCGCGTGCTATTTGCGAGGCGTCCCGGTGGGGGATAGTTTAGCGGTAGAACTCCCGGCTCTGGACCGGGCAGCCTTGGTTCGAATCCAGGTCCCCCAGCCACCGCGGCGCTGAAACCCGCAGAATTCCGTGCCTTCTCAGCCCCGGCTAGCCCGCCGGAGGCCACACGTGGTCGCCAAGCGGCACGCTTGAGAAGCACGGGGGAAGGCCGGAGCTAGACGCTAGGCCGAACGGTGCCGAACCGCAATGCTGACTGACTGCCACGCCCCGGAGCGAGAGGGACGGCGAAGCAGAGCCGCTGGCGCAGTCGCCTACGGCTCCTGACCAACAGGTCATCACGCCCAGGTTGACCGATTACGCCAACGGACTTCTCACAAGTGCCCGCAGCCAGCGCAGCGAGATACCCCGCAGGCAGCCAGACGGCACCGCACCAGGAGTGGCAAAACCGCGCCTCTGGGGCGGCGCGGTTTTAAGAAACGACGCTGCTCTCGGCGTCGCGTCATTTCAGCCCGGTACCTCAACGGTGGCGGCGGCCTCAACTTTCTTGAGGACCAAGCAGCCGGCGAGCATATCATGGAGGGCCTGCTTGCGCTCGGTCCAGCCCGCCATCATGAATCCGATATCCAATGTCATCACGGAGAGTAACTTGGCGAGATTCCGCGCAACCGCTCGCCAGAAGCTGATCCGGTTTCCGTGAAGATCGACAACGATTAGCCCGCATAACATCTTACCTGGAGTGGCGCGGAAGCGAGAGCACTCGAACAGGACAAAATAAAGTACCGTTACCAACAAAAGTAAAAGAATTAAAGCGAGAATTGCAGCGAACACGAAAAATACAGGGATAATCACCCAGTTGCTGGGGCCGGGCTGCGTGGCGGTCATTAGCTGGTCGAGGGGCGCTGCCATCACTCGGCGAGGAGTTGATACGTTCGTGGTTACGTGGACGACGCCCCCGGCGGCCCCAAGGATCAGGGAATCCACGAAACAAGCAAGAAAGCGCCACCAGAAACCTGCGTACACAAACGCTCCATTTTGCCGCTCGCTCATGACATTCTCCTCTGATTTCAGGCACCGTTGAGAGAACGTGATCATAGCTAAGGCAAAGCTGCGTTGATCCAAATCAACGGTAAAGCGGTTGCATTGAGCAGCCCTAGCGCCGAGCCACCGATTGAGCGGCGCCTAGCCGGCCGTCCACATTCGGGCCACCCTCCCAGCCGCCCAGGACAATGCCACTCCCGGCTCTGTGCGGTGGTCCCGGTTGTTTGGACAGGTCCCGGGAAGAATAAGCTAAGGCTGGTTGCCGGTTGAAGGTTACACCTTTCCCGGAATCAAATTCAATCCTTGCTGTTGTTGGTGCGCTGTAGAGCTTATGGACAGCCGCCGACCTGTGGGCAAGGTGGGGGAAACGCAGAGCGTTTTCCCCGGCTTGTCCATGGGGGACCGCGCTCGCGCGGTCAGGCGGGCATCGGCGCAGCCGACTGTCCACAAATCCACAGCGTCGATGTGCCATCGCGTTATGCCGCCTCCGCCACAGCCGGCCCGGCGTTGCCGAAATAGGCCTCGTCCGGTGTTTGCCATCCAAGCGCCTGGTGCGGGCGTCGCCGGTTGTACCAGTCGAAGAATTCAGCAAAGCTGCGCCTTTGCTCAAGCCCGTTGGCCGCCGGGCGCAGGTAGACCCATTCGTACTTCACCGTCCACCACAGGCGCTCGACAAAGATATTGTCATGGCAGCGCCCGCGCCCATCCATGCTGATCTCGATCCCATGATCCAACAGCACCCGCGTGAACGTGTCGCTCGTAAACTGTGAGCCCTGGTCCGTGTTAAAAATTCCGGACTTGCCGTACCGGACAAGAGCTTCATTGAGTGCGTCGACGCAGAACCCGGTCGTCAGGGTGTTCGACAACCGCCAGGACAGAACCCGCCGCGTCGCCCAATCGATGATCGCAACAAGATACAGAAATCCCCGGCGCATCGGGATGTACGTGATGTCGCTCGCCCACACCTGGTTCGGCTGGTCGATCGTTTTGTCGCGCAGCAGATACGGATAGATTTTATGCTCAGGGTGCGGCTTGCTGGTGTCCCGCTTCGGCCTGATCGCGCACAGCCCCAGCTTGCGCATCAGCCGTCGGACGCGCCGACGCCCCACCGAAATCCCCTCGCGCGACAGCGCCACTTGCAGCCGCCGGCTGCCATACACTGGATGTTCCGTGAAAATCCGGTCGAGCCGGTTCAGCAGACCGAGTTCCGGCGCAGAGATCGGCCGAGGCTGGTAATAGAAGCTGCTGCGCGCGATCCCGAGCAGCGTGCATTGCCGGCCTACGGACAGCCCCGCCTCCGGCGCGATCATCGCCCGCCTCTCAGCAGTCGGGAGATGGCGGGCTGCCCGGCAAGAAAATCGCGTTCGACCTGCAACTGACCGATCTTGCGGTGCAGATCGTCGATCACTTTCTGTGTGTCCTCGGCTCCCGCCGCCTTGTGGCCACGCGCAAACAGCTCACTCGCACGCTTCATCAGCTCCTGCTTCCAGGTGCTGATCATTGTCGGATGGACACCGAATTCCGACGACAGCTCCGCCAGGGTCTTCTCCCCCGACAGCGCCGCCATCGCCACGCGCGCCTTGAAGTCCGCGCTGTGCTGCTTCCTCATTACACCCACGTCTCGCCTCTTATGGAACCGGTCAGCCCTAAGCTTATCCCGCTGTCCAGAAAACCGGAGCCGCCGCAGTCCGTCATGGTCACAAACAGTCTCGCTGAACCCTTCGCCTGCTGGTGCAGGGCGTGCTCGGCCGGTGCTCCATCGCGTCTGTCCCGTCGCTCGGCGCTTGCGGGGGGCGGTGCGGCGCTGCTGATCGCGGCTACCAGTCGGCGCGCCTCTGCGCAGACCACGCTGTCAGCGGACGCAGCCCTTGCAAAGCTGATGGAGGGCAACAAGCACTTTATCGCGAACAAGTTGGAGTCGTTTGGCGACGACCTCGCGATGCTCCGGCAGAAGACGATTTCCCAGAAAGAGCCCTTTGCCGCGATCCTCTCTTGCGCGGACTCCCGTGTGCCGGTTGAGATTCTATTCGATCAGGCGATCGGCCAACTGTTCGTCACGCGCGTGGCCGGCAATATCTGCACGCCAGAGATCATCGGCAGCCTGGAGTATGGGGCAGCTGTGCTCGGCACTCCACTCATCCTCGTGCTCGGCCATCAAGGATGCGGCGCCGTAAAGGCGGCTATCGCCGGGCACGAGGAACCCGGTGTAATCGCCTCGCTGTTTCCACCGCTACGCGCCGCTGTCGAACGCGCGGGCCCGGATGTCGAGGCCACCGTAAAGGCGAACGCTCAGATTCAGGCGAATCTCCTGCGAACCGGCTCTCCTGTGCTTGCGGAGCTTGTAGGCCATGGCAAGCTGAAGATCGCGGCCGGCTACTATAATTTCGAGGATGGGACGGTCAGCCTGCTCAGCTGACCCTCACACCACCCGTCCCGAGAGGCGAACGCCGGAAACCTCGTTGCGGGGGTGAACCCCACCGATCGAGCCATCCCGACCGTGGGATGGTCAGCAAGGCGCTGCATAGCTCGCGATGGGATGTCACCGCGCAAACGCGACGCGACACGCAAAGCGCGTGCGGCGCCGCGGCAGCGTGGGTCCCATACGGCTGATCGACCCCGGTCCCCCTGTTCAGAACCCGTTTCAAGGATCGGCGCTTCGCTGCGTTGTTGTTGAGAAATCGGGGCCCGACCTGTGCTGTGGGGTGAGCCGAGTCCGGGGAAATCTTGATGATCCCGTGGCGGACCCCGTCCCCCCATAGGCGCTAAAATAATGCTTGACCCGACGCGAATCGGCTTGATTCTGGGGGCAGATGCACGACGCCGCATCTGTCCTGACCGACCAGTTCTCCGATCTGCTGGCGCGACTTCCGCCGGGCCTCGACCTTGATCGTCTGGCGCTGGAGACGAAGGCGATCCAGCGCAGGCGTGAGGTTGTCGATGGCGCGAGCCTGTTGCGGATCGCCCTTGCACGCGGACCGGGCGGACTGTCATTGCGGCAAACCTCGGCCTGGGCGTCGATGCTGGGGATCGCCGAACTCAGCAACCCGGCCGTCAAATACCGCCTGAACCAGGCGACGGACTTTCTCGCAGCCCTGGTGGAACGCCTGCTGGCGGCGAAAGCCCCTGGCGCGGAGTTGCGTTGGCCCGGTCGTACTTTGCGCCTCGCCGACGGCAGCTGCGTGAGCAAACCCGGCAGCACCGGTACCGACTGGCGCGTCCACGGCGTGTTCGATCTCGGACGCGGCGGGTTCGCGCATCTCGAACTGACCGACCAACATGGCGCCGAAGCGCTGGAGCGGGGCGCTCCGCGGTCGGGCGAAATCCGCATCGGTGATCGTAATTACGCCCGAGCACCGGTGTTGCGGCGCTTCCGCGTGCAGAGCGGCGCCACCGCCGACTTCATCGTGCGGCTGGGCTGGAATGCGCTGCAACTGACCAACCCGGCCGGCAAACCGTTCGATCTGATCGGCTATCTGCAATGTCTGCCGCCCGGTTCGAGCCCGCACGAGGTGAACCTGCGCGCGCCGGTCAGCCGCGATGAGCCCGCGTTGGCGGTGCGGCTGATCGTGCAGCGCAAGACGCCCGAGGCGGCCGAAGCCACACGGGTGGTGCTGCGCCGTGCCGCAGCCAGAAAGGGCAAGGTGCTCGACACGCGCAGCCTGATCGCGGCGGAATTCATGATCCTGGCGACATCCCTGCCGAAGAGCGGATATAGCGCAAAGGCGGTCCTCTCGGTCTATCGGCTGCGCTGGCAAATCGAACTCGCGTTCAAGCGCCTGAAGTCTCTGCTGCATATCGACCAGCTGCCAACGTGGACCGAACGCGGATCGCGAAGTTAGCTGTATGCCCACCTCATCCTTGCCTTGTTGTGTGACGATCTCAGCCAGGAGTTCCTGGAATCTTCCCCCTGAGGACGTGCTCGACGCGGCCTATGTCCCGTCCCTCTGGGCCGTGCAGAAGACCGTGCTGATGGTGCTGATTGCCATCATCCTCGGTCCAATCTCTCTCGCCAGCTTCCTGGCCGCACCAGCAATCGTTCATCGTCACCTCGCTAACGCACCGCGAAGACGAAGGCCCGCTATCCGATATCCGGTCCACCACCTATTTTAGCGCGTATGGGGCGGAGCCCCCTTCATCAAGTCCACCCAGGAACCGGGGGCGTGGTTCAGCCACAGGGGGCCCCAGGCCGGGGGCCGGGGGGTGCTGCTCGAATTCGTTACGGTGGCGTGGTGTCTTCTACGAGTGGACTTGAAGCCGCGCGCGGGGTCATGCGCAGCCCTGCGACTATTCACGCCGTCAAGCGGCCTAGGATGTAGCCGAGGCTGAGGGTAACCCAGGACGGCGGTAAGCGGTTGATCGCGGATTACCTCGCTCAGCCGGGCGAGTTGTTCCTGTGCTTGGCCGGCTGCCTGGTTGTAGATGCCTCGTGCCTGCATCCCAGTGTCTCCAGTCGCCTCGCCCACGGCCTCGTGCACACGTCCGCCCATCCCCCGGGCCATGCCTTCGACTTTTTCGCTCATCAGTCGCCTCCTTGGTTAAGCGGGCCTACAGAGGTGGCCCGGAGTGTCCGATTTTCTCGGGGTTCGGGCCGTGTTGCGAGGAAGGTGCCCGGCTCAGCGTTCAGCCAGGCGGCTGCTCGACCGAGTAAAGGCCCTGAGCTTGGGGAAGAATGATACTCAGGAGGCTCGGTCGACGATGGCGTGGTAGATCACGAGCACCACGATCGCGCCGATGATTGCGACGACCATGCTATAGAGATTGAGCCCAGTGACCCCGCTGGCGCCTAATGCAGAAAACAGGAGGCCGCCGACTACCGCGCCGACAATGCCAAGGACGATGTTGAGGATCACGCCTTGGCCCGTCTTGTAGACAACCTTGCTCGCAATGAAACCCGCAATAAGGCCAAGGATCAGCCACGCTATTATTCCCATGAGGTTCTCTCCGATCAGGTCGGCGGCGGCTTGTAGCCACGATCCATCACGTCGCGATCTGCTTGGTGAGGTGCGCGCGCGACGGCCGTAACAAACCTTAGCTTCCCACTCGCCCGCGATGCAACGGTGAGACCGCTTTGGGGCCAATGAGCGGTTCGGGGGACTCCGGACCTTCACCTAGGGCGGAGGATATCGCCTGACCGGACCGCGGTGGAGAAGACGATGCGCGGCCCGGATGCGCTCGGTTCGACCGGCTCCCGGCGGCCGCGGTAAGAGACAGCCATGGACACGTTCGATCTGGCGCCTCACGTCAGGGATCTTGCCATCGCCTACGGCCTCGCCGTGCCGATCGGATGGGACCGGGAACGGGAGGAGCGCACAGCGGGCCTGCGCACCTTCCCGTTGGTCGCGATTGCAAGCTGCGGCTTCATTCAGGCAAGCGAGCACGCCGGCAGTGGCTCGAACGTCGTCTCTGGAGCGGTCGAGGGCCTGATCGCAGGCATGGGGTTTATCGGGGGCGGAACGATCCTCAAGGAGGGGCTGAGCGTGCGCGGCACCGCCACCGCCGCAAGCCTGTGGGCCACCGCCGCGATCGGCCTCGCCGTGGGGTTCGGAACCTACGACGTCGCCGTCGTGATCGCCGCGGCGACGTTCCTGACGCTGCGACTGCCCAAGCCCAAGAGGAGCAGCGGCTCGTAACTGTGGTGCCCTCGCGTGGTGCGGTTGCGTTTGACTAGCCGGCCTGGGTTCATTCCGGCCGCCTGGGCGGTCTGCTTCGGGTGTGCGCCGTGAAGGGCGACGCTTTCCAGTGGGTGCAAGGCCCGCTCTGCCGTTGGGGCCGCTGTTCGACGGCATCGCTAGCCACCCGGACCATCCCCTCAGGTGTTGGCGCTGAGCCGCCGCGGAGGCATTCTGGGTTGGATATCGATTGACAGGGAACGGGTAGCGGAATTGGATGAGAGTGCCTCTTCGCGCTAACCACACCCGCACGCGAACCGGGCCTGCCCTCTAACCTGCGCGCAAAGAGCACGTTGCTAGTGAGCAATCTCGCCTGAACTCGGAAACAAGGAGGATGCGATGCCTCACTTCATGATTCGGTGGCAATTTACCAGCACATCGGCCAAGGCTCTTGTCGGCAAGCCACACGATCGCACCGGCGCGGCGAAGGCACTCGTCGAAGGCTTCGGTGGCAAGCTAAATAGCTACTACCTCGCCTTAGGTGAGTTCGACGGTGTTGCGATCTGTGAATTTCCGGACAACAAATCAGCCGTCGCCTGCTCGATGTCGGCTACGGCCACAGGTGGGTTTTCCCGTTTCGAGACTACGACGCTGCTGACGGCTCAGGAAGCCGAGGCGGCGATGAAGCAGGCCAACCAGACCAAGACCGAATACAAGCCTCCACACGCCTGATTGCGGGCAAGCCGCGCTGCCAGCCCGAGGGCGCCGCGGACGTTACGGCCGCGGCTCCTTTGACTGTGAACGGCGGTCGCCTACGCTAGCGCGCCTGGGCTTGGGGTGTGCTGCTGGTCGACAGGTCCACCGCCGTCCGCGCCAGCGTTCGCAATGACTGGAACGGGTCCGAGAGCGGTCATCCGTTTGAGCGGGCGGTATGGAGATGCCAGACCGAGGTTAGCAACGACCGCAGCCATATCATCGAAATCGCGCAGTGAGACTCGGAAGGACTTGACGATACCGCAGCGGTTCCCGTCCCACGCCGCAATCCGTTGCCACACGGCAGCATCCACCACGATCTCGCGGCCAACGCCGTGCTTGCTAATGGTCAAAACCTTACGGATGGTACCAGGGCCGAGCCGGTTGGCACCATCGCTGCCCGCTCAGTCGGGCCGCAAGCGGGTGCTACATGATGCGCACGGAGAAGGACAAGATGCTGGCCGGGGAGCCCTACGACCCTAGCGCCCCCGAAATCCAAGCCGACTTGGAGGCGACGCACAGGTGGCTCGCCCGCTACAACGCTTCGCTCGGCATGTCGGCCTCCGAGCGGCGCGCGCTGCTACTGGAACGCCTCGCCGCAGTCGGCGAGGGCGCCGTGATCCGGCCGCCCTTCCACTGTGACTACGGCTTCAACATCCGCCTCGGCGCGGGCACGTTCCTGAACTTCAACTGCGTGGTCCTCGACGTGGTGGAGGTCATCATCGGCGACCGCACGCAGATCGGACCGGGAGTGCAGCTTCTCGCGGCCGACCACCCGCGCGACCCAGAGGGGCGAGCCTCCGGCCTGGAATTCGGGCGCCCGATCCGCATCGGGCACAACGTCTGGGTCGGGGGCGGGGCGATCATCCTGCCGGGAGTCTCCGTAGGAGACGACGCGCTGATCGGCGCGGGTAGCGTGGTCACTCGCGACGTGCCCGCTGGGGCCACCGCCTTTGGCAACCCGGCACACGTGCGGCCCTGACGCCGCTCCGGCTGCACCGGCGTCACGTTCGGCTTAAGCGCTCGCCGAGACTACCTTGCGGTTGCGAAGCACGAGGCCGAGAGCGCCGAAGCCAGCGAGCATCAAGGACCAACCCGCAGGCTCGGGAATCGCACTGACCGTCAGGATGCCCCCGAGCCCAATGGTGTCGTCGCCTCCGATGAAGGTTCCCGGCGCGAAGACAGGGGCGGATTCGGGTCTCGTGTACACCTACGGCCCCAAGACTACGTAAACAGCGACGTCACCGTATTGAACATTCCCGAAAGGGAAGAGATACGCCAAATTTGCCCGCTGTTTGATTTCTGCCACAGCCGATCGGCCGCCGCGCGCCTGGCGTCGTGCTCGTCAGCAGTTATCGGCGGGGATGCCTTCCTGGTGTCCACGATGGTCGACCCCGGCGTGGACTTCGGCTTGGGCCGCGAGATGGGGCGGACGCGCCGGGAATGAATGCCTGGCTTACAACAGCCGGCCATAGGCGCCATACCGATCATCCAGAGTGCATAGAGCGCGAACACTATCGCCAGGATGGCGAGGCCCGACAGCGAGCGTCCGCAAACGGGCAGACCAGAGGTGCAAACAGAGGACAAGGCAAAGGCGAAATGAGCGATAGACCAGAATTAAGCGATAGGCCAGAATTAGAGGCAAAAGCAGCCGAGACCGGTAAGCCGTCTCAAAGCAGCCAAGACCGTATCGACCAAGGTGAGTGGGCGGATTGCTGGATATGCGAAGACGTGTTCCGGCGCCGCACACAAACCAGGCGCTATTGTGCCAAATGTCATCGTGGGTTCTGTGAGGGATGGCACGGCAGTCTTGATCGTGGCTATGGAACTTGCGTGATTTGCTGGGCAAATACGGACCTAACCTAGTGCTCTGATCCTAACGGACGATTCCCAAGTCGGCGCGACCGTGCGATTCTGTTGGCATGAGCAAGACAGAGGCATGTATCTGGCTGTCGCCTGCGGATCGGGCGACGCTGCAAGGTTGGATTTCCGGGCGGAACACGCCGCAGAAGTTGGTCTGGCGGGCGCAGATCGTGCTGCTGTCGGCAGCGCGGCTTGGCCTGATGGCGATCACGCGCTCGGTCGGCAAGAGCAAGGTGACGGTCAGCCGTTGGCAGGAGCGCTACCTGGCCAAGGGGATCGATGGCCTGCGGCGCGACGCCACCCGCCCGGGGCGTAAGCCGCCGCTGACGGCCGAGACGATCCAGCAGGTCATACACAAGACTCTGCACGAGAAGCCGCCGGCCGGCACCCACTGGAGCATCCGCAAGATGGCCGCCGCCAGCGGCCTCAGCTACACCAGCGTCCAGCGCATCTGGAAGGCACACGAGCTCAAGCCGCATCGGGTAAAGACCTTCAAGCTGTCGAACGACAAGCGGTTCGTCGAGAAGGTGCAGGACATCGTCGGCCTCTACCTTAATCCTCCGGAGAAGGCATTGGTGTTCTCGGTGGATGAGAAGAGCCAGATCCAGGCACTTGACCGCACGCAGCCCGGCCTGCCGCTCAAGAAGGGGCGTTGCGGCACCATGACGCATGATTACAAGCGCCACGGCACTACCACGCTATTCGCCGCCCTGGAGGTGGCCACTGGCAGGGTCATCGGCCAGTGCATGCCGCGTCACCGTCACCAGGAGTGGCTTAAATTCCTGCGCCGGATCGACGCCGAGACACCGAACCACCTCGATGTGCATCTGATCGCGGACAACTACGCCACACACAAACACGCCAAGGTCCGGGCTTGGCTAAAGCGACACCCGCGGTTTCACATGCATTTTACCCCGACCTCGGCCTCCTGGCTCAATCAGGTCGAACGGTTCTTCGGCCTGATCACCGGGGACCGCATCCGCCGTGGCGTGTTTAAAAGTGTCGCGGCATTGGTCACGGCGATCCGGGATTACTTGCAGCGTCATAATCCTACTGAGTCGCAAACCGGACGGGCTGACGGCCTGATTTAGCCCTTGCTGCGACGCGGTCGCGCTATGGTACGGGTGAAGATTCGAACCGCTCGGGGAGGGCGGCATGGATCTTCGCGATCGGTCTGGCACGGAAGCCCGGTTCAGAGCCTACGCGGCGGATTTGGCCTCGGTGCTCGGCCATGCCGACCGGGTCGCACCGTTTCAAGACTACTGCATCGGCTTGATCTCGACCGAGGGCCGCAAGAGCGTCGAACCGCTGGCGGCGGTGACCGCACCAGAGCGGACCGCGGCCCAGCACCAGTCGCTGCTGCATCTGGTGGCGCAAGCCCCATGGTCGGACCAGGCGATGCTGACCCGGGTGCGCGAGTTGGTGCTGCCATCCATCACCGGCGATGAGCCGATCCAGGCCTGGATCATCGACGACACGGCGTTCCCCAAGAAGGGCCACCACTCGGTCGGCGTGGCGCGGCAATACTGCGGGCAGCTTGGCAAGCAGGAGAACTGCCAGGTGGCGGTGAGCCTCTCGGTGGCCACCCACCAGGCCAGCCTGCCGGTCGCCTATCGATTGTATCTGCCGCAGGACTGGGCTGACGACCCGGTGCGGCGGATCACCGCGGGCGTGCCGGCGGAGGTTACGTTCCAGACCAAGCCGGAGATCGCGCTGCGGCAAATGCGCCAAGCCCACGCTGATGGCCTGCCGGCGGCAGTGGCGCTGATGGACCCAGCCTATGGCAACAACGCTACGCTGCGTGGCGGGATCAGCGAACTCGGACAGCCCTACGTGGCCGGCATCCTACCCACCACAGCAGTCTGGCGGCCGGGCGAGGCAGCAGTGCCAGCCCCGGCATGGTCGGGCCGCGGCCGGCCGCCCAAACGGCCGCGCCGTGATGATGCGCATCAGCCGGTCTCGGCCAAGCAGCTGGCGATCGAGCTGGCCGCCGACGCCTGGCAGCCGATCACCTGGCGAGAGGGCAGCAACACGGCACTGAGCTCACGCTTTGCCCGCCTGCGGGTGCGTCCGGCACACGATGATACCAAACGCAACGAACCTGCGGCGGAAGAGTGGCTGCTGATCGAGTGGCCAGAGGGCGCGAGCGAACCGGACCATTACTGGCTTTCCACGCTGCCGTCGGACATCACGTTCGAGCGGATGGTGGATCTCACCAAGCTGCGCTGGCGGATCGAACGCGACTATCTGGATCTGAAGCAGGAGGTCGGGCTCGGCCATTACGAAGGCCGCGGCTGGCGGGGCTTTCACCATCACGCAAGCCTATGCATTGCGGCCTACGGATTCCTGGTCTCCGAGAAGGCGACGATTCCCCCCTCAGGACTTGCCCGCGCCTGGCGCGGCCAGCGACCTGCCGTTCCCGCAGGTTACCGACCCAGAGGAGCTGCCGCTGCGTTCGCAGCGTCATGTGCCGAACTCGATTGCGACGCTGCGCATCCGTCTCGCACGTACCTTCGTCCATGCACTGCCGCGATGTCCCTGCTGCGGGCATAGGCGCCAGCCCTTAAGCGCGGCATGATGAGTGACGCAGTAGGAATAATGCCGATCCCAAGCCCTTCGTGTGGACCGCCTCCGCTGCCGCTATCCTCGAGAAGGTCGCACGTGGGCGACAAGCGTTAAAGTCACAACACTAGGCAGTCTCCCTCGACCCCAGGCGACACTGGAGTGAGGGCCGGTGTGCCCCCTGCTGCCCGGATCGAACGAAAAGGCGCGCCTGGTGACGGCGCGCCGAGTCCCAGGAAAGGAGACGATGGAGGGGACGCTTCTGCGGGGGCAATGGCAAGCCCCGTGCAGAACGCGTGGAGATCAGCCGGTCGGGTTCTCGACCAGCGCCGCCGTTTGGGGCTCTGCGGCGCGGGCTACTTCTTCGCGTTCAGCCACGCCAGGAATTTATTCAGCTTGGCGAGCGAGCTACATAAGCGTCGGCCGCCTTCGTCGCTGAGGTGACGACCGGGCTTTCCCACAGCTTCGCGATCTGCTCTGCGAGGCTTCGTGACTTCGGTTTCTCGGGCGGTTCCTCGACCGGATTCATCGGGTCGGGCAGCGGAACGCCGGAAGGCTCATCCTCGCCTTGAGCAACGCATGGAGCGCCCGACGGGCACTCCGGGTTATGGTCTTGGTGGGAGCCTGGTGATCCGGGCGCCGCCGCCGATGCCGACTTGTGCGCAATTCGGAACGCGCAAGAGAGCCTTCGGCGTGATCTTGCAGAGAACAGTCCCAAGGAAATGGAGGAATACGCGGGCGAGCTCGGCGCCCGCCTCGACCGGCTGCAACCCCTGACTGTACGTGCCGAGAACATGATCGCGCCCGGGCCGCCGGGCAGCCAGAGCCCGGGACGGTGCCATGGATTTCGCCCTCGCTGACGCGCAATCGCAGATCCGCGAGCAAGTCCTACGCTTGGCCTCGCTCTTCGACGACGCCTACTGGCTGGACCGTGAGCGCACCGCCAATTTCCCCGACGCCTTCTAGCAACGGTCCTGTGCGCCCGGTTGCGGCGGGGACTGCGATCGGCCACTCATGGCCGGGAGGGCGTTGACCGGCTGACCCGCGGCGATCGAGGTAGCCGTGTTCAGCCGATCCTGTATTGATCGATTGGCATCGGCCGAGCTTCGTCGGCTCCCAGACGAGTCGTTCTCGGGACTCCGAAACACGGAGCTAACAGCGTTTATGATCCGGTTGAGAATGCTGTGCACGACGTCGACAGAGTAGCCACCAAGAAGAGCAAGCAAAGGTTGTCCGATCACACCGGGCATTGTGCCGCCACCCGTCGGTGCGGATCGCGGTTCGACAAAGACGTCATAGACTAATTGGGAAAGGACAATTCCAGAGATGACGCCCATGACCCAGCGCGTCCAGTAAGTGCTCTGATACTTCGGATCGTATGTTCCATCGGAAACGAATCTGTTGACGCGCTGTAGGTTTGCAAAGCAACTGCCAAGAGAGCTAGCCGAAAGGAGAAAGATCTCAACAACTAACAGCTGGACACCGGACAAGTCGAGCAGGGTCTTGCTCATATTAGCGTTGTTGATATCCGCTGACAAACTCACCCCGAGCAACACTATCAACGACACGAGCGCCAGTCCCAGCATTTGCCTTGCGACCGGAACGGGACCAAAGGTAGTCATCCGCGGATGCCTGATGCGTTCATCCGAAATCGCCAGAACGGCTTCCGGTGTCGCCGGGGCGATGATGACCGCTAGAGCCGTATGGGCGCGGGAAAGTGCCACAAGGGCCGGAACGTCAGGTGGTGAGGCACCGGCCTTCGACTCATCCCGATCCAGCGCGGCCGACGCGGGCAACCGCAGCGCGGCTTGTGTGTCGAGCGATGAAAACGCGTGATCGAGCAACTCTACCACCTCGATCGGTATAATGTGGCCCATGCTGAACGCATGCTGAGCCATCGCCTCGCATTCGCGCGTCAATAGGTGCCAAAGACGCCGCCTGGCACATTCTCCAAGCGCTGCCAGATCATCCACAGAAGCAAACGCCCGCTCGTCCCGAAAGGTCGCGCTCGCGTTTGGAGACAGTCATCCAGGTCTGACGCCGGCGGCCGGTCCCGCCGAGAGGAGCGAGCGGATCGGGAAGGAGGATACGAGCAATGAAGACCCTGCTTCTTGCGACGGTCGCCATCCGGACGCTGGGCGTCGGCGCGGCCCGTGCCGGCAATAGTGCAGGCGACAAGGCAAGCCGCCATGCAGTGCCGGTTACTTGCCACTTGCGCGTGAATGCGGGGCCCGGCATCGAACGAGCGCGCCCTGGGCCAACAAGACGCACTCGCCCGTGCGCCCCGAACGCACGGCGAGGGAAGAACCCGGCTCCGGTCAGCATAACACGTATCGGTTGAGGAGAAATGAATTAGGAAGCTGCCCCCGGTTGTGCCGTTTCGCATGGTGCTTGTTGCTACATAACACCGGTTTCTTCCCTATCTGCAGGTCCCGGCAGTGGAATGGTGGAGGATTGCCAGATTGCGCCCGAGTCGGACAACTGCATGGACTGCTCGAGCACGGCAATCGCGTGGCGCAGCTCATCTACCGCCATACCTGCGAGAGGATCCGGATGCGTCACCGCCACCGCTGACAAGCGAGGTGACAGTAGGGCAGCGCGCGCATCTCGTCCTTGAACCGTTGGAGACCAAGGCGCCTTGGCCCCTCCCCGTTCGACCCGGCGCGCCCATCTCTTTGCTGTGCTTACCGATAACCCGCATATCGTCATCGTTCACTGTGCGGCGCGCGACGCGGATTTATGGTTCCATCGCAGCAACCATGACCCACTGGGGACCATCAAGAGCGGTTCGCAAAGTCGGCGCTTCGCATTTGTTGTTGGTTGGATTGAGGCCTCGGCCTTCGTCGTGCGGCGCCCGCCGAGTGATCGGCGCGGGTCCTCTCTGGCACCATCAGGGGGCCGGGGGTCTCTGGCGCGATTGCCGAAAAGCGGGGCGCAGCGGGGTCCTGTCGGTCCCCGGGCCGGACGGAACGCTGCGCAGTAGCGCCATGCTGATCGGCCGCGCCCAGTCCAGCAACCGCGGATCGGTCAGGGGTGTGATCTGGATCACAGACGCATCGTCGAGGGAGGCCGGCACCGAGCCGGTCTCTCATGCTGGCAAAGGAGCGCGCGCCAAGCAGAAGGCGCGCGCCTAGGTTGCAGATCGGGGAGAAAACGCCGCGGAGGAACGGCGCAACTCGGATCCTCGCATATCACAAGCTCGTGAAGCAACCTGAAATTGCAGATTAAGGACTGGGCTCGCGTTCTACATGAAGCCCTCAGATCGGAGGAGGCGCCGGGAAATCGGGGCGTGACCAGGGAGATACACCCCTGCATGTCCTTTTGCGCGCGATTCCGTCCACGCGGTGGCCAATGGCGATTAAGCCGCAGACGGGTCCGCGCAGTCCGGTGCTTCGCGGCTAGCGGTGGCGTCCGCTCGCTGCTCGTATTCGAGCGCTAGTTCAAGTGCTGTTGCTCTCCCGTTTTTTCGGGAGCCCGAGCCATGAGTGCGTGGCCCCGCTCCGCGAACACGATCGGTCCCTGTGTGGAACGGCCACAACTCTTTTCGGCGACGGCTTAGGCAGAAATGCAGAGAACTGTCGATAGCTAATTAAGTTGTCCGGTTTACGTAGCACATCAGTTGTCCGCTTGTTTCCGGTCCGTTCCCAAGAGGCAGGGACAGAACGGCGGCCGTTCTGGCGGCAGGTCAGGCGGGCCGTTGGCTGGTGACGGGCGCGTCTTCTTCAACTCATGAAATCAATTTCCTTCTTTTGCTGATGCGCCTGTGGAGTTGTGGGCAACGCTCTTCCGTTGCCCACAAATCCACAGGCGAGCCGGACCCAAGCGCGATCATGCCGCCGCGTCCAACGCCGCCATCCGCAGCGCCCCCTGCGCGTCATAGCGTCCCAGGCAGCGCGGGCCGTGGAACACCGCGTGGCTCCCGTCGTGATATTGCCGCACCTTCACCCGTGCCTTCACGAAATGAGCACGCAGCGGCGACGGTGGTATCTGCAGCTTCATCCGTCGCCACGAAACCGTGTTGTCGCGGTCCACCTGGCGCTCCTCCTGGATACACAGAATTTCCCGCAGATCGACACCAGCAACGGCGACGAAAGCCGATCCCTCCTGCTCCGCCTTCACCGCAAACTGCGCGTTGTGCGCCGGCAGGTAGCAATCCCGAATGAACCGGTTGGCCTCCGCAACCGTCGTGATCCCAGCCAGCGCCAGCTCCTTGACCAGGCGATCCTGTAACGTCTGAAACAGCCGCTCCGAACGACCACGGGCCTGCGGTGAGTAGGCCGCAATGTGCTCCACGCCCAAATGCGCCAGCGCCCGCCCAACCTGTGTCGGCCGCTTCCGGTCAACCGGGCCGCCAAACTCCGGCGTCACGAAGTAGTGGCTGCCCCGATCCGTATAGAGGCTCAGCGGCAGGCCATGCGCGCCAAACACCTCCAGCAGAGCCTGGAACGTCGATTCCGTGCCTTCCTCCGCTACCAAAAACCCCGAGTAGATCACGTTCGTCGCGTCGTCCATCGTCACTATCAGGTCCAGCGTCTCCCGCCCCGCCAGCCATTCATGGCGCGACCCATCCTGATGAAGCATCATTCCAGGCAACGGCCGTCGCGGCCGCTTGCGCCGGTGTGCGCCGCGCCGCGCGGCGCGCTCCAGAAGCCCCTTCGATTGCAGGAACGCCTTGGTCCACGTGTAGCCCCAGCGGAAACCGTGGCGGCCCACCAAGTGCTCGTGAAAGTGCTTCGCCGTGAACCCGCTGTAACGCATACGATACAGCCGCTCGACCTCCTCCTCCCGGTCGACCGGAACCCGCTTCCCAGACGCCCGACCAAGCCGCCGGTCCAGAAGACCGGCCGCCCCGCACTCTTCGTAGCGCTGTTGCCAACGACGGAATGTCCGCTCGCTGATCCCAAGCAGCTCCGCCGCTTCGCACTGGTTGAGTTCGCTCGCTTCATACCGCTCCAGCACGCTCCCGAACTTGATCACTCGCACACCCTGAAGGGCTTCCGACCGGCGCATCCGGGCTCCCAAAAGGAACCATCATCACCGGACAGATCGTGCGCTACCTAAACCGGACATACCGTGTGCTACCGACACAGAAATGCAGAGAACTTGACAATTGTCGCGCGTGCGATTATAATTCGTGTCCACGATAATCTACGCAAAAAAGTGCCGGAAAGCAATGCTTCAGGAGAGAGCACGCCATGTCGATCAGGAGAACCCGTTCACTGAACCATCTGCGTTTCGTTGTGCCGGCGGGTATTGCTTTCGCCGTGGCCGGAACAGCTATTGCGGGGGGTGCATTCGACGGAACGTACAAGGGCAGTCAGACAGTGGTGCGCAACAACAACTACCAACTATGCACTTCTCGTAACGACATCGTGCTCATCATCCAGAACAACCGATTCACCCGCCTCTGGGCGAATACGCCGGTTAGCGTCGATGTCGCCGGCGACGGAACCTTCAGCAACACGGCTTCCTATGACATGGGTCGTAGTAGAAAGGCGACTGTTACTATCACGGGCAAGATCGCCGCCGCGAGCCTAGAGGCTGACATGGCCAGCGATAGGTGCGCCCTCCACCTGTCGCTGAAGAAATCCTGACAGGGCCGCCCCCAACCCCACCCAGAGCTGTTCTCAGATGAGATGGCGAGCTTGGTCCGCATCCTGCGATTGACGCGGGTGCCGCAGAATTCGGCGATCTTGTCAGCAACCAGTCGCCACAGGCAGAGTTCGCCAGCTTCGTAGAATAAAAGTGGCTAGTGCTCTGATCCTAACGGACGATTCCCAAGTCGGCGCGACCGTGCGATTCTGTTGGCATGAGCAAGACAGAGGCATGTATCTGGCTGTCGCCTGCGGATCGGGCGACGCTGCAAGGTTGGATTTCCGGGCGGAACACGCCGCAGAAGTTGGTCTGGCGGGCGCAGATCGTGCTGCTGTCGGCAGCGCGGCTTGGCCTGATGGCGATCACGCGCTCGGTCGGCAAGAGCAAGGTGACGGTCAGCCGTTGGCAGGAGCGCTACCTGGCCAAGGGGATCGATGGCCTGCGGCGCGACGCCACCCGCCCGGGGCGTAAGCCGCCGCTGACGGCCGAGACGATCCAGCAGGTCATACACAAGACTCTGCACGAGAAGCCGCCGGCCGGCACCCACTGGAGCATCCGCAAGATGGCCGCCGCCAGCGGCCTCAGCTACACCAGCGTCCAGCGCATCTGGAAGGCACACGAGCTCAAGCCGCATCGGGTAAAGACCTTCAAGCTGTCGAACGACAAGCGGTTCGTCGAGAAGGTGCAGGACATCGTCGGCCTCTACCTTAATCCTCCGGAGAAGGCATTGGTGTTCTCGGTGGATGAGAAGAGCCAGATCCAGGCACTTGACCGCACGCAGCCCGGCCTGCCGCTCAAGAAGGGGCGTTGCGGCACCATGACGCATGATTACAAGCGCCACGGCACTACCACGCTATTCGCCGCCCTGGAGGTGGCCACTGGCAGGGTCATCGGCCAGTGCATGCCGCGTCACCGTCACCAGGAGTGGCTTAAATTCCTGCGCCGGATCGACGCCGAGACACCGAACCACCTCGATGTGCATCTGATCGCGGACAACTACGCCACACACAAACACGCCAAGGTCCGGGCTTGGCTAAAGCGACACCCGCGGTTTCACATGCATTTTACCCCGACCTCGGCCTCCTGGCTCAATCAGGTCGAACGGTTCTTCGGCCTGATCACCGGGGACCGCATCCGCCGTGGCGTGTTTAAAAGTGTCGCGGCATTGGTCACGGCGATCCGGGATTACTTGCAGCGTCATAATGCCGATCCCAAGCCCTTCGTGTGGACCGCCTCCGCTGCCGCTATCCTCGAGAAGGTCGCACGTGGGCGACAAGCGTTAAAGTCACAACACTAGGAAAGTGTCGGTTGAAGATCGGCGCGGAGAATTTCTGGGCGCAAATGAGGTCCAGTAGTCGAGGTAGTTGCGATTGATATACGGGCTCAATCGATCGGCGGCGGATCTCCGTCGGTCCAGCGCCTGTCCCATGAAGCTGTGGCCGTTCGGGTAATAACCGGCGCGGTAGAATTCGCGGGAGATAGCCGGACGAGGCAGAAGGGCGGTCATGACAAGGACTATGCCCGCAACTCCACCATGACCGACCGCTGCACCCCGTCGGCCGATTTCGCCAGAATCCGCAACCGTCGTGGAACCGCCGACCCGTGCTCGCGCACAAACAGCTTCAGGGCGTTGCAATAAAAGTCGTTGCAGAGATCAGATCTCAGCTCGCGGGGCAGCCGGCATCCCTGCGCGCCATGAAACACGCAGGATCCGGCAAAGCTCTCTTTCGCCAGCCGCGCCCGATACAGCGCCGCAACGCCACGGGCTCCGAGTTCCGGCCAAGTGCGGGCCACTCGCCGGATGGTGTCCTCGTCCAGGTAGGCGTGCTCGCCGCCATGCGCGCAGCACTGGCCGCGACATGTGGCGCAGGCGGCCTCGGTTGCCCCAAGCGGCACGGCTTTCGACGAGGTGCTCCGGACCCGCGGCGCCGGCTCGGCGAACGCCTCGGCGACGATCGTGCGCAGATGCGCCGCGAAGGCGCGCCGGCGTGCTGCCGGCAACGGCTCGAGCCGCCCGCTATAGGCTGGCACTGTCAGTTCCGGCACCTCGGGCTTGCCACCCGCCATCACCTCTTCTCCGTCTGCCCGGCACAACATAGACAAGCGCGCGCCGAAGCGCTCACCGCAGGGCAAGGACACCCAGCATCAGTTGCCCAAGACGGTGCGCCGGCCGGCCATCGATCGCGGCAAGACCGAACCCGATCAACGCCATGCCGGCGAATGCCGAGGGTGCAACCGTCTCGCCCAGCACGAACCACCCCAGCAGCAGCGAGCTGATCGGCAGCAGGAACGTCACCAGGAGCAGATTAGTCGCACCTGCTGCCGCCAGCAGGCGGAAATAGACGATATACGCAAGGGCTGTGCACAACAGTGCGATGCCAAGCACCGACAGCCAGACGGCGATGCCCGGCTGCGGCAGCGTCCAGGGCCGATCGACCACCGCCGCGACCGGCAACAGCACGACCGTGCTGGCGGTGATCTGGCCGGTCGCCGCCTCGAGCGGCGCAAGCCCGCTGAACCGGCGGCCATAGATCCCGGCGAACGCATAAGAGATGGCGGCGAGCAGGCACGCGGCCTCGCCCACAAGGCTCCCTGAACCGAAGCCACGCATCGCCGCGGGCCCGACCAGCACCGTGGTTCCGGCAAAACCGAACAGGACGCCGGCCAGCCGGCTCGGCGTCGCCTTCTCGTTGTCCGTCAAGGCATGCGCGGCGATGACCGTGAAGATCGGGGTCGTGGCATTCAGGATGGAGGCAAGACCACTGGCAATTCGCACCTCCCCGAACGCGATCAGCGAGAATGGGATCGCATTGTTCAGCAGCCCCATCGCCAGGAACTGCGCCCAAAGCCATCGCGAACGCGGAAGCGGATCGTGCCGCGCGAGCAACCAAGCGTTCAGGATCAGGGCCGCAAGCCCGACCCGCCCAAGTACCACAGTGAACGGGGGCAGCACCGCGACCATCACCTTGTAGAAGAAGAACGACCCGCCCCACAACACAGACAGCAGGATCAGCAGGGCCCATTCGGCGGTCCCCATGCGGAGCGGCGGCGGCATGTTCCCTCGAGTCGAGGCTGTCGCCGCTCATAGCGATGCGGTGAGTCCATCGGCCATCCGGTTCTTGCCGCAATCCAGCGCGGAGATCAGACGGCGGACTCTCGTCCGCCACAGGGCCGTTCACCAGGACAGCGAAACCGTCATCCGCTCCTTACGCCATCCGATTTGTCACCAACTCGTCCACGACGGCCGGGTCAGCAAGCGTCGAGACATCACCTAGGCTGTCGGTTTCATTTGCAGCGATCTTGCGCAGGATCCGGCGCATGATCTTGCCGCTGCGGGTCTTGGGCAGGGCGGGCGCCCACTGGATCGCATCGGGCGCCGCGATTGGTCCGATCTCCTTGCGGACCCAGGCGACCAGCTCCTTGCGCAATGGTTCGCTCGGCTCCTCGCCTAGCTTCAGCGTCACGTAAGCGTAGATGCCCTGGCCCTTGAGGTCGTGCGGGAAGCCCACCACAGCGGCTTCCGCGACCTTCGGATGCGCCACCAATGCGCTCTCCACCTCGGCAGTGCCCATGCGGTGGCCCGAGACGTTGATCACGTCATCGACGCGTCCAGTGATCCAGTAGTACCCGTCGGCGTCGCGTCGCGCCCCGTCGCCGGTGAAGTAGAGTCCCTTGAAGGTCGAGAAATAAGTCTGCACGAAGCGCTGGTGATCGCCGAACACCGTGCGCATCATCCCGGGCCAAGGCTCGGTGATGCACAGGTTGCCTTCGCATGGCCCGTGCAGCTCGTGGCCGTCGCCATCGACGATGATCGGGTGCACTCCGGGAAGCGGCCGGGTCGCGGAGCCCGGCTTCAGGGCGGTCGCACCCGGCAGCGGACTGATCAGAATCCCGCCGGTTTCGGTCTGCCACCAAGTATCGACGATCGGGCAGCGATGTTCGCCGACGACGCGGTGATACCAAAGCCAAGCTTCCGGATTGATCGGCTCGCCCACGGTGCCGAGGATGCGCAGCGACTTGCGCGAGGTTTTCGTCACCGGCGCCTCACCGTCGCGCATCAACGCGCGGATCGCAGTCGGCGCCGTGTAGAAGATATTGACCTGGTGCTTATCGACGACCTGCCAGAAGCGGCTGCTGTCTGGATAATTTGGGATGCCCTCGAACATGAGTGTGGTGGCGCCGTTCGCCAGCGGTCCGTACACGATGTAAGTATGCCCGGTCACCCAGCCTACATCGGCAGTGCACCAATAGATTTCGCCCGGCCGGTAGTCGAACACCAGCTCGTGGGTGAAGGATGCCCAGACCAGGTAGCCACCAGTGGTGTGCAGCACGCCTTTAGGCTGTCCGGTGCTGCCAGAGGTGTAGAGAATGAACAGCGGGTCCTCAGCGTTCATTGGCTCGGGCGGGCAATCTGGAGAGGCGGCAGCGCACAGCTTGGCGTAGTCATGATCGCGCCCAGCCTGCATCGGCACCTCGGCGCCGGTGATCCGGACGACAACCACGTTCTTCACACCGGGGCAGCTCTCGAGCGCGGCATCGGCGTTGGCTTTCAACGGCACCTTGCGACCGCCGCGCCGCCCTTCATCGGCGGTGATCAGCAGCTCCGATCTGCAATCCCGGATGCGGTTTGCCAGGCTGTCGGGCGAGAACCCGCCAAACACCACCGAGTGTATCGCCCCGATCCGCGCACAGGCGAGCATCGCCACGGCGGCTTCCGGCACCATCGGCAGATAGATCGTGACGCGATCGCCCTTATGCACGCCGAGCCCGCGCAACGCGTTGGCGAGGCGGCATACCTGTTCATGCAGCTCGCGATAGGTGATCTTTTTGCTGACCGACGGATCGTCCCCTTCCCAGATGATCGCGGCACGGTCGGCGTGCGCGGCGAGATGCCGGTCCAGGCATGACGCCGACGCATTCAGCACTCCGTCCTCGAACCACTTGATCGAGACGTTGCCGGCAAAGCTGGCGTTCTTGGTCTTGGTCGGCGGCTTGATCCAGGCGATGCGGCGCAACTCATTGGCCCAGAACCCGTCGGGGTCGCGCAGGGCGCGCTCGGCCATGTCCTGGTAGCGGGCGGCGCTGACATGAGCGTGAGCGGCGATTTCCGGACGGACTGGGAAGATCTGGCCGTCATGGGGCATCGTATCAGGCATTGGCATGTTCCCTCGTTCGTTCTTGACCCCGCGCCGGGCCGCTGGAGGAAGAGCATATGACTGGCGCGGACCCGACGGAAGCTGGGACGAGCGGGGAATGGCGGAATGCGCTTCGCTTTTCCGCCCTACTCCTTCCACCCGCCCAACTGACAAATCCGGTCCCAGTGCGGAGGCGAGATCGGCATGACCGACAGCCGCGAGTAACGCACCAAGGGTATGTCGGCAAAATTTGGGTCAGCCTTGATCTCGGCGAGGCTGACCGGCCGCGGCATCGGGGCCACTGCCTTCATATCGACGCACACCCAATCGCCGCTTTCCGCGGTCGGGTCGGGATAGGCCTCGCGCACCACTTCCACCACGCCGACAATCTCCTTGCCGACGTTCGAGTGATAGAAGAATGCCCGGTCGCCGCGCTTCATCGATTTCAGGTGGTTCTTGGCGGTATGATTGCGCACGCCGGTCCAGGGCTCGACGCCCTTCGCCGTCTGCTGATCCCAAGAAAACGAGTCCGGCTCGGACTTCACCAGCCAGTGGGCCGTCACGGCGCCGTCACCTTGGGCTCGAAGCCGAGCCCCTCGTAGATCTCGTTCATGCGCAAGGTCGCATCGATCGGCGCCAATGCCAATGTGCCGCCCAGCCCTTCGAGACTCGAGGCGAGCGCCAAGCGGCCACTGGGGTCCCGCTCCCAGAGTACCAGCTTCGCTTCGTCCTGCGCGACAGCCACGTACTGCCGCACTGCGGGCGTCGCGTCGTAGTCACGGAGCTTATCGTGCAGGTCCGTCCAAGCGGTCGTGCGGGACAGCACTTCCAACAGGACCACCGGTTCCGAAGCCTCGCGGGCCTCGCGCCTGAACGGACCGCAATCAACGACGACGTCCGGATAGCGGACATTTCCGTTTCCCGTCATGACGCGCAGATCGGACCCCCCCGCGCGACACGGCGACCCACGAAGCTTGCCGGACAAGGTCGCAATGAGATTCGTGACGATCCGGTCCTGACCCTGCGTCACCCCGGTCATCAGCCGCGGCTCGCCGTTTACAAATTCGTGCTTGGCGGGCTGACGCTCCTCCCAGGCGAGGAACTCCTCCAGCGTCCACAGGTGCAATCTTGCCTCGCTCATCTCTTTTCCGCGCTCCGGAGACCTCGACCCATATATCACCCGCAGCTATTCCGGCCATCGGCCCTGTTTACGATGACGACATGCGCTGGTGGCTTCATAGCCGGGCCGGCTTGCGTTAGAGAACAGCCAGGGAACCGCACGCGTTGGACGCTACCATCAGCATAGCGCCGCAGCGGCGCAGCTTACACCGCTTTGCGAACCCCGGGCGCTTCCTGCGCATCTCCGGAGTGGCTCTGCCGTGGCTCGCGATCCCCGGGCTGTTGCTGACAGCGGTCGGCCTGATCTGGGGACTGTTCTTCTCGCCCGCCGACTGGCAGCAGGGCGACGCGGTGCGGATCATGTATATCCATGTGCCCGCGGCCTGGCTCGGTTCGGCCGGGTATTTCGCGTTGGCGCTGTGTTCCCTTATCTCGCTGGTTTGGCGGCATCCGCTCGCCGACCTTGCCGCGGTCGAGATCGGCCCGGTCGGCGCCGGCTTCACCGCCCTCTGTCTGGTCACCGGCAGCCTGTGGGGCAGGCCGATGTGGGGAGCGTGGTGGGTTTGGGACGCCAGGCTGACATCGGTGCTGGTGCTGTTCTTCCTCTACCTCGGCCACATCGCGCTGGTGCGTGCCTTCGACAATCCGGAGCGCGGTTATCGCGCCGGCGCCATCCTTGCCCTGGTAGGAGCCATCGATCTGCCCATCATCAAGTTCAGCGTGGATTGGTGGAACACGCTGCACCAGCCGGACACGATCACGCTCACCGGCGCGCCGACGATGTACATTTCGATGCTCTGGCCGCTGCTGTTCACCACGCTGGGCTATACGCTGGGCTTTGCCGCCATCACCATCGCCCGCCTGCGCGCCGCGGTGATGGAGCGACGAATCAGCGCCTTGCTAATGGCGCAGGCGCACGAGGCAGGCGGATGACGCATCTTCCATTCGTCGTCGCTTCATACTCGTTCGGGGTGCTGGTGCCGGCCGCCTATGCCATCGCTGCGTGGCGCCGGATGCAGCTTGCCGGCCGCCGGCTCGCTGCGATTCCGCGGGCGGGGCGCCGAGCAGTGGGCGGCCGACGCAGCGCCGGGTCGCCCCGGTGACGCGCAAGCGCCGTCGCCTGATCCTGCTGCTGGCGTGTGGGGTCGGCCTCGGTTCGGCCACGGCGCTGGCGCTGACCGCGTTCCAGAGCAGCGTCGAGTTCTTTGTATATCCGTCGGCGATCGCGGCCGGGACGGAGACGCCCGGCCGTACTGTCCGGCTCGGCGGCTTGGTGGAGACCGGCAGCGTGCAGCACAGCGCGCTGAACGGGCATCCCCTGGTGCGCTTCCGCGTCACCGACGGCAAGTCGGCGGTCGAGGTGACCTACACCGGTGCGTTGCCGGACCTGTTCCGCGAGGGACAGGGCATCGTGGCGATCGGCGCCGTGCAACCCGACGGCACATTCCACGCCGACGAGGTGCTAGCCAAGCATGACGAGAACTACATGCCGAAGGAAGTGGTCGAGGCGCTAAAGAAGAGCGGGCGTTGGAACCCGGCGGCTGGTCCGCCGCCGCCCGCCTCCACGTGGGACACGCTGAAGGTCAAGAGCGCCGGCGGATGACACCCGAGCTTGGTCACTTCGCACTCGCGCTGGCCGTTGCCATCGCCGCTGCGCAAGCTGTCTTACCGCTGGTCGGGGCGCACAACCGCGACGCCAGGATGATGGCGGCGGCCCCGGCGTTGGCCGTGGGTCAGCTCCTCGCGCTGTTGACGTCATTCGGCTGCCTGATCTGGAGCGCGGTGGTCGACGATTTCTCCGTCTTCAACGTCGCGGAGAACTCCAGCAGCACCGAGCCGCTGATTTACAAGATCACCGGCACCTGGGGGAACCACGAGGGATCCATCCTGCTGTGGTGCCTGATCCTTGCCTGCTGCGGCAGCGCGGTGGCGGCCTTTGGGCGCAACCTGCCGTCCGGCCTGCGCGCCCGGGTGATCGGGGTGCTCGGCTTCACGTCGGCGGGGTTCCTGCTCTACGCCTTGACGGTGTCCAACCCGTTCCTGCGGGTCTGGCCGCCGCCGGTCGAAGGGCGGAACATCAACCCATTGCTGCAGGATCCCGGGCTGGCGATGCACCCGCCGGTGCTCTACGCGGGCTATGTCGGCTTCGCCATCCCCTTCGCTTTCGCGGTCGCGGCGCTGCTGGAAGGACGAGTGGATGCCGCCTGGGGACGGTGGGTGCGGCCCTGGACTCTGGGTGCCTGGTGCCTGCTGACCGGCGGCATCGCGCTGGGCTCATGGTGGGCGTACTACGAGCTGGGTTGGGGCGGGTTCTGGTTCTGGGACCCGGTCGAGAACGCCAGCCTGTTGCCCTGGCTCTGCGGTACGGCACTGCTGCACTCGGCCATCGTGGTGGAGAAGCGGGAGGCGCTGAAGACCTGGACCATTCTGCTGGCGATCGGCACCTTCTCGCTCAGCCTGTGTGGCACGTTCATGGTGCGCTCGGGCATCCTGAACTCGGTGCATGCCTTCGCCAGCGACCCGACGCGGGGGGTGTTCATCCTGGCGCTGCTGGCGATCGTCATCGGCGGGTCCCTGCTGTTGTTCGCGCTCCGCGCACCCGCGCTGGCGGCGTCCGGCATCTTCGCGCCGGTGTCGCGCGAGGGCGCGCTGGTGCTGAACAACGTGCTGCTTTGCTCGATCGCGGCTGTGGTCCTGACCGGCACGACCTATCCGCTGATCGCCGCTTTGCTGTTCAATGCGGCGCTCAGCGTCGGGCCGCCCTATTTCCACCTGACGGTGGTGCCGCTGCTGGTGCCGCTGTTCGCGGCGATGAGCGTCGGGCCGACGCTACCCTGGAAGCGCGCCGACCTGCTGCCGGCGCTCACGCGGCTGTGGTGGGCAGCGGCGCTGGCGGCGCTGGTCGGCATCGGCGCCGAGGCCGGCTTCCGCAACGCATTTGCCGCGGGCGGGTTCACCGCGGCCGCGTGGCTCATTGCCGGCGCATTTGCTGAGCTGGTCGAGCGGGTGCGGCTGTTTCGCATTCCGTTTGCCTCGACGCGGGCGCGCGCCGCGGCGCAGCCGCTGTCGGTCTGGGGGGCGGCGGTCGCGCATGCCGGAATGGGGATCACTGTGGCCGGAATTGCCGGCATGTCGCTGGCCACGAGCACGATCGTTTCAATCGCGCCGGGTTCCACTGTGCAGCTCGGCGGCTATAACTGGACCCTGCTCGCCCTGCACGATGCTCCGGGTCCTGACTATACGGCACGTGTGGCCGATATCCGGGTGACGCGCGACGGGCGGCAGGTGGCGCTGTTCCATCCCTCCCGCCGGGCTTTCGCGCAACAGCAGCAGACGGTGAGCGATACGGCAATCGAGACGAATGTTGTTCGTGACCTCTACGCCGTAATGGGTGACGAGCGAGACGGGCAGGTGGTACTGCGGCTGCACGTCAACTATCTCGCCCCCTGGATCTGGCTCGGTGCGTTGGTCATGGCGGCGGGCGGAGGATTGTCGTTGGCGGATCGGAGGCTGCGAGTTGGTGCCCCGGCCCGGCGCAGCGCCGCAACGGTCCCGGCCTGAGGTCGCGGCATGGACGCTATCACGCGCCGGCGGCTGCTGATGCTGACCCCTCTCGCCTTTGCCGCGGCGGCGGGAGGCGGGTTCTGGGGCTTGCTGATGCGCATGCAAGAGGGCAGCTACGACCCGCACAGCCTGCCGAGCATGCTGGTCGGCAAACACCTGCCGGCATTCGCGTTGTCGGGGCAGCCGCCGTCCCCGGGCTTCTCCAACCTCGACGTCATTGCCTGGGGCCGTCCGGCGTTGGTGAATTTTTTCGCCTCCTGGTGCGTCCCCTGCATCGAAGAGGCGCCGACATTGATGCAACTCAAGGACGAGGGGGTGCCGATTTGGGGGATTGCCTACAAGGACAAGCTGGACGCGACGGCGGCTTTTCTTCAACAGCACGGCGACCCTTATGTTCGCGTCGCCCGCGACGAGCCAGGGCGTGTGGCGATCGATTTCGGGCTGTATGGCGTCCCTGAGACCTATGTGGTCGATCCCGGTGGGGTGGTGCGGTTGCGCTGGGCGGGTGGACTTTCGGATGCCATCGTGCACGACACGATCGCGCCCCTGCTGAAATCGCTGGCGCGATGATCCGGCCGTTTGCCGCAGTCGCCGTGATGCTTGTGCTTGCCGGCCCGGCCTGGGCGGTCAGCGACCCGGGTGAGATGCTGGCAAATCCCGTGCTGGAGCACCGCGCCGAGGCGATCGGTGAGCAGCTCCGGTGCCTCGTTTGCCAGAACGAGAGCGTCGAGCAGTCCGACGCGGACTTGGCACGCGATCTGCGCCGCATCATTCGCCAGCGCGTCCTTGCCGGCCAATCGAACCGGCAGGTCATCGACTGGATGACAGCGCGCTATGGCGACTTCATCCGGCTGCGCCCGCCGCTTGAAGGACGCACAGTCGCGTTGTGGGGCGCTCCGGTCATCGCGCTGGCGGTCGGCGCCGGGGTTGTCCTTCTGGCTCGGCGGCAGCGCCCTGGCGAGCCGCCGCCGCTGTCGGCTGCCGAGCGGCAACGGCTGATGCAGTTGCTGGACTGAGCCGGGCCGCATGAGTTCACTCTGGCTTGCGATTGCCGCACTGGCGGCGGTAGCGCTGGCGCCGCTGGCATTGTCGCTGCGCCGTCGCGTGAGCGCGCGGGGCCGGCGGGAGGCTGCGCTGGCGTTGCACCGCGCGCAGCTTGCAGAGCTCGATCGCAACCTTGCCGATGCCCGAATCGGTCCGACTGAGCATGCGGCAGCGGTCCTGGAGGTGCAGCGGCGGCTGTTGGCGGCGGCGGGGACCGCTGATCCGGTGGCGACCCTGTCCTCGTGCTCGGCGATCTGGGCGGTTCTGGCGTTGGTGCCCGTCGCGGCGGTTTTGCTTTATCTCGCCGGGGGATCGCCGGATCTGCCCGCACTTCCGCTGAAGCAGCGTCTGGCCGCGATGCAGCAGAGAGTGCGCGAGGAGGAGGCGTTGATCTCGCGGCTTCAGCAGGTGCTGCGCGGTCTTGACCCGCATTCGGACAAGGCACGCGAGGGATACATCCTGCTCGGTAATGCGGAGGCGCGGTTGGGCGATATCCCGGCGGCAGCGTCGGCGTGGCAGAGCGCCCTGGCGGCGAAGTTCGATCCGACGCTGGCTGTGGAAACGGCCGAGGCGATGACGGAAGCCAATGGGCACATGACCGATGAGGCGGCGGCCTTGTTCCGTCGTGCCCTGGCCGATGCGCCGCCGGATGCGCCGTGGCGGCCGATGGCGGAGCGGCGGTTGGACGGGGATTGACCGGCGTCGTGTCGGCCCTCGTACCAGTTGGCACATGCGAGCCGCGCCGAGATGCGGCGGAAATGCATGGTATTGATTGTTACCAGCGCGGCCCCGACGGCCAGTGCGTGTGCGGCGATCATCATGTCCATCTCGCTGATCGGCTTACCGGCGTTGGTCAGTTGGTATCGGATGTCGGCGTACCAGTCGGCAGCATCCGCATCCCACGCCACTACCCGGACAATCTTCAGGAACTGATGCGCCCCAATGCCAATGTGCAGTCGAGGAGCGGGCCTTGATGACATGACGGTGGCCGCCTACCGCGGCGGGGTCTGGATCTGCGCACAATTTGTGCGGCCGGACATCACGCAGTCCTGGATGACCGAAGCCTGATGCAACTGGCGCACGATGAAGATCGCTGCCAGAATTGCCACCGCGATCACCGCGAACGCAACGATGGCACCTCGACGCGAAGGCTGAGAATCGTCGTCGTCATCGGACATCAGCCTCGTACCCACCCTTCCCCGGCCGCGTGCCGGCTACCAGCCGCTCGCCCGCATGCACGAACGCGGTCATTCCCGGTCGCAATCCGGCTCGCGGTGGTCGGGGGTGAGCACCGGCAATGGCTCGCCGGCCCATTCGTTGACCAGCGTGTAGCCGACGCCAAGCAGCACCGGACCCAGGAAGATACCCAGCAGACCGAACGCCACGGCGCCGCCGAGCACGCCCAGCACGGTCAGCAGAAACGGTAGCTCGGACCCGCGGGCGATCAGCCACGGCCGGACGACGCTGTCCGAGCCCGAGACACATACGAGACCCCAGGCGCCCAGGAACAGCGCGTGGCCGAGATGGTCGTTGGCCAGTAGCCAGAGCGCAGCAGGGACCCAGACCACGGGCGCGCCTACGGGGAAGACGGAAATGAAGCCGGCGAGCGCCCCCAGCAGCACCGGTCGCGGCACGCCGGCGAGCTCCAGCCCGACCCCGACCAAAACGCCTTGCATGACCGCGGTGCCGAGCAGCCCATAGACGACGCCGCGCACAGTGAGCCCGACCATCACCAGCATGCGCTCCCCGCGCGGCCCGCCTATTCGCAGCAGGATCGCCCGCGCCCGCTCCGCCATCGGCTCGCCGTAGACGTAGAAGAAGAACGCAATGAACAGCGCCAGCACGAACATTAGCACCCCGCCGGCAATGCCGAGCAGCAGGTGGAAGAGCCCCTCCAGGACGATGCCGAGGTAGGGCCTCAGTGATACCGCGGCAGCGCTGAGGTCGGCGGCCCAGCCATCCCACAGATCGGCTAGGCTCGGGCCCAGCACCGGCACGCTATGGACCCACTCAGGCGCCAGCGGCAGGCCATCGCGCAGGGCCGCTTCGATGCTGTGACGCAGGTGCATGACGTCGGTCGCACTGCCGGGTGCGACGAGCCCGAGCGGCAGCACCACGACAACCGCCGTCATCAACACCATGATCAGAGCCGCGAGCCCCCGCCGCAGCCGTAGACGAACGGTCAGCCACTCGAACAACGGCCAAGTTGTGAAGGCCAGGATCGCGGCCCACAGCAACGCAGAGAAGAACGGATAGAGCACAAGGACGCAACCGACGGCGAGCCCGCCCAGCAACACTCCCAGCAGAACGCGTTCGGGTATGGTTTTCCCCTTTTGACTAAGCCCCGCGAAGGCCCGGACGGACATGCTTCCGGGGCGGCTGGTCAAGCCTCCGGCGCGCTTCTACTCTCCGGTTGCACTTCTGGGGAGGGGCCCACCCCATGCCACGCTTCGCCGCCAATTTGTCGATGATGTTCAATGAGGTGTCGTTTCTAGATCGATTCGACGCCGCCGCAAAGGCCGGCTTCAAGGCGGTGGAATTCCTGTTTCCCTATGAATATCCCGCTGGGGAAATCCGCCGCCGCCTGGACGCCAACGGGCTCAGCCAGACCCTGTTCAACATGCCGCCTGGGAACTGGGCCAAGGGCGAGCGGGGGATCGCCTGCTTGCCCGGCCGGCAGGCGGAGTTCCGCGACGGCGTCAAGCAGGCGGTCGATTATGCCGGTGCGCTGGGCTGTCCGCTGGTTCATTGCATGGCGGGGATCGTGCCGTCGAACGTGACGGCGACGACGGCGGCGGCAGTGTACGCCGCCAATCTCGCTTGGGCGGCGGAGTACGCACAGGGATCTGGCGCCCGGATCGTCATCGAGCCGATCAACCATCGCGACATGCCGGGCTATTTTCTGAACACTCAGGCGCAAGGCGCCGCTATCGTCGAGGCGATCGGGCGTGACCGGCTTGGGCTGCAATTCGATGTCTATCATGTGCAGGTCACCGAAGGCGACATCACCAAGCGGATGGAACAATTCATGCCGGTGATCGCGCATATGCAAATCGCCGACGTACCAGCGCGCAACGAACCGGGCACAGGCGAGATCGGCTGGCCGTTCGTGTTTCGCCGCATTGATGAGCTGGGCTATCGCGGCTGGATCGGTTGCGAATACCGGCCGGCCGGCGAGACGGTAGCCGGCCTGAACTGGCTCAAGCGGCTGGTATAGGCTCACCGGGTTCGCGAAGCGAACCGGATGAGGGGTTCGCCTGCCGCCGCACCCTCACCCCACCACGCTCCGCGTGGCGACCTCTCACACAGAGCGGGAGAGGTGGGTTTTGCTCGAAGGAGACAACGCATGAAGATCGGTTTCATTGGCCTCGGCATCATGGGCCGCCCGATGGCGCTCAATCTGAAAAAAGCCGGCCACGACTTGATAGTCCCGGAGCGCCGGAGCCTCACCGAAGAAATCCGTGCCGCTGCGGAGGTGGCGCCGGACAACGCCGCAGTCGCCGGCAAATCCGACGTGCTTATCCTCATGGTGCCTGACACACCCGACGTCGAAACGGTGCTGTTCGGAGAAAATGGCGCTGCCGCCGGGCTCAAGCGAGGCACGCTGGTGATCGACATGTCATCGATCAGCCCAATCGCCACCAAGGAATTCGCAAAAAAGATTAAGGCGAAGGGCTGCGACTATCTCGACGCTCCAGTGTCCGGCGGCGAGGTCGGCGCCAAGCAGGCTACGCTTACCATCATGGTCGGCGGCCCCGACGCGGCCTTCGCCCGCGCTAAGCCGCTGTTCGAGGCGATGGGCAAGAATATCACGCACGTTGGGCCCGAGAACGGCGACGGTCAGACCTGCAAGGTTGCGAACCAGATCATCGTTGCGCTGAATATCCAGGCCGTGTCCGAAGCGCTGGTGTTCGCCGCCAAGGCCGGTGCCGATCCGGCCAAGGTGCGCGCCGCCCTTATGGGCGGGTTCGCGTCTTCGCGCATCCTCGAGGTGCACGGCGAGCGAATGATCAACGGCACCTTCAATCCCGGGTTCCGCATCCGGTTGCACCAGAAGGACCTGAACCTGGCGCTGTCGGCGGCCCGCGAACTCGACCTTGCCCTGCCGAACACCGCGGTGGCGCAACAACTATTCACGTCCTGCGCCGCGCACGGCGGCGCCGACCTCGACCATTCGGCCCTTGTCATGGCAACCGAGGGCTTGGCCGATTTTTCCATCAGGAACAAAAAATAGCGCCCGATCAGGACCGGTGCCGAATATAAATGGTTGATCCCGCCGCTCAGCCGCCATAACCTTTGGACCCATCACCGAATCGTGAGAAAGAGTGTGTCTTCTCACGAGCAGGGGGTGGGGCGGGGTAGTCGAATGTCCATGCGGTTCACGGAGATCGGCCAGCAGCTCCGGGCCTATCGGCTGGAGTTGGGTCTTCGAGCGGAGGAGATCGCGGCGCGGCTCGGCGTCTCGCGCGCAGCGCTCTACCGCTACGAGAAGGGCGAGGTCATCAAGCTCGACACCGTTAAGCGCTTGGCCGAGTTGCTGAAAATCTCTCCGTTGTCGCTGCTCGGCATCGGCGTCGAATATTATAATAGACCAATTGCGTATTTCGAGCGGCTGCGACAGATGGAGGAGACCGCCGACCAGATCCTGCAGCTCTTCGGGCCGCTCTGCTACCTCACCACGTCTGACGCGTACGACGCGACGCTGGCCGAGGCGTTCGACGAAGCAGCGGCGCAGGCAACCACGGAACGTGTGGGGCTGCGCACCCAAGGCGAGCAAGTGCTGGGGATCCTTGCTGCGCGGAAGCGCATGTACGGGCTGCGCCGCCCAGGCATCATCTGTATCGTTCCATTGCAATCCGTGCGCCGCCTGCTGGAAACTGGAATCGCACCCGGTCTGCCGGTTTCCGACCGCGTCCGGCGGATGTGCCGGCAGGTGGCGGAGACCGAGATCGAGAACATGGCCGCGCTGATGGAAGCCGAACCGATGGGGTTGCAGTTCGGCCTTCTCGCCGGCGCCGAACCGACTTCGCTGTTCATGGTGTTACGGGCACGCGACCGGGTGAGCTTGGCGATCAACCCGTTCCGCGCGGACGCCCAACCGTCCGGCCAGACCGGGGTGGCGATGATTACCGGTGCGGATGAGGCGATCGCTGCCCATCAGCGGATCGCGGAAGCTAGCTGGCGCGAGGCGCTGAAGGGCGCCGCCGGTGCCAGCCGCCTGCGCCAGCTTCTAGGCGCCACGGTCGTGAACTGATCAGATCCACTGCTTCCGCTTTGCGGGGGATGTGGTTCGCCGGTCTGAGCGAAGCTGAGGGTTCGCTTCGGCGAAGGTAAGCGGGCGAACTGGGTGAGGCCTCGCACCCGGCACCCGCACCTGCCGCGCTGACGCGCGGCGACCTCTCCCGCAGCGCGGGAGAGGTGGTTGGGCACTGGTGTGTAGCGGCAAGCACCCTATGCTGGGAGGATGTCTACTCCTCCCTTTCCCGCCTACCCCGATGTCTGGATCGACTCCGACGAGCGGGTGTGGAACGGCCGCTATCCTCTTGATGTCGTGCGGTTCCGGCATCGCCGCTTCGACGGCACGACCTCGGCGGTGCGGACATGGGAGCTGTGGCGGCGCGGCCCGGCCGCTGCGCTGTTACCCTATGACCCGCAACGCGACGCGGTGGTGCTGATCGAGCAGTTCCGGCTTCCGGCCCTCGCCGCCGGACTGGATCCGGTGATGATCGAAGTGCCGGCCGGGCTGTGCGACGGGACGGAGACCGCGGAGCAGACGATCCGCCGCGAGGTGGAGGAGGAGACGGGGCTCTGTGCCGACCGGCTCGAACCGATCGGCAAGTTCCTTCTCACCTCGGGCGGCTCCGACGAGCTTTGTTCGCTGTTCGCCGGACGCGTGCAGGCGCCGCCGGCCGGACCGGAGGGTCTGTTGGGACAGGCCGGACTGGCCTCAGAGCACGAGGACATTCGCATCCGTCTCTGGCCGGCGACCGAGGCGATCGACGCCGTGCTGGCGGGACGCGTGCCCAATTCCGTCGCGGCGATCGCGCTGCTATGGCTCAACGCCCGGCGGCCGGCGCTGCGGGAACAATGGATGACAGCATGACCGAGCGGCTCTTTCTCGACCACCCGCGTCTGGCTACGGCCACAGCGACGGTATTGGCGAGCGGCGACGAAGGTATCGTGCTCGACCGCACCATCTTCTATGCCCGGTCAGGCGGCCAGCCTGGCGATGCCGGCGTCATCCGATGGGAAGGCGGTGAGATCGCAGTGGCCGATACGATCAAGGGCGAGGGCGACGCCATCCTGCACGTCCCGGCGCCGGGGCAGACGCTGCCGCCGGTCGGTGCCTCGGTCGAGGTGGTGATCGACTGGCCGCGCCGGTACCGGCTGATGCGCGCTCATACCTCGCTTCACCTGCTATCGAGCCTGTTGCGCGGGGCGGCCGTTACTGGCGGCTCGGTGGGCCTGGATCGCTCCCGGCTCGATTTCGACTTGCCGAACCCGCCGCCGAAAGAGGCCATCGAGGCTGGGCTGAACGCGCTGATCGAAGCGGATCACCCGGTCAGCACCGAATGGGTCGATGAGGCAGTGCTGGATGCCGATCCGGGGCTGGTGCGCACGCTGTCGGTCAAGCCGCCGCGTGGCACTGGCCGCATCCGGCTGGTGCAAATCGGCAACGGCGAGCCGCCGGTCGATCTGCAACCCTGCGGCGGCACGCATGTCGCCCGTACCGGCGAGATCGGCCGCATGCAGGTGTTGAAGATGGAAAGCAAGGGTAGGCAGAACCGGCGCATCGTGCTGGCGCCGGCGTCGCAGGAGTAGAGGATGCAAGCGCTGGTTGGAACCGAGTGGCTCGCCGCCCAGCTCGGCAAGCCGGACTTGGTCGTATTCGATGCGACCAAATACCTTCCGAATGAAAGCAAGGACGGACGGACCGAGTTTCTCGCCGGACATATTCCCAGCGCACGCTATTTCGACATCGACGAAGTGGCGGACCCTGACACCGACCTGCCGCACATGGTCCCGAGTCCGGGACGGTTTGCCAAACTTATCGGCGCCATGGGGGTCGGGAACGAGTCGCGGGTCGTGTTCTATGACCAGAAGGGACTCGCCTCGGCGGCGCGCGGCTGGTGGCTAATGGGCCTGTTCGGTCACGACCGTGCCGCTGTGCTGGACGGCGGCTTGCCGAAATGGCGGCGCGAGGGACGCCCGGTCGAGGTGGGTGCCCCCTCCCCTGCCCGTCCGGCTGCGTTCCGTCCGGATTTTCGTGCCACCCGCCTGCGCGGCATTGGCGACGTGCTGCGGAATGTCGAGACCCGCTCTGAGCTACTTCTGGACGCCCGCGCCGCCGGCCGTTTCACCGGCGAGGTGCTGGAACCACGCGCCGGAATGCGCAGCGGCCACATCCCAGGCTCACGCAGCCTGCCGTACACCGACCTGTTACACGAAAATGGAACATTCCGGGAATCAGGCGAGCTGCGCGCCCGCTTTGCGGCAGCAGGCGCCGACGGCATGCGGCCGTTGGTGACGAGCTGCGGCAGCGGGGTGACAGCCTGCATCGTCACGCTCGGCCTGGTGCTTGCCGGGTTGCCACAGGGCGCTGTGTACGACGGGTCGTGGACCGAATGGGGCGGTCGCCCCGACACACCAGTGGAGACGAATTGAGATGGCCGACGAAACGCCGGGGGACAGATCCGGGGATCATTTCCGCACCCGCCTGTCGCATGTCGGGCGGGCGGGCAAGCGCGTGCACGGCTTCGTCAACCCGCCGCTGTTGCGCGGCTCCACAGTGCTCTACCCGACCATGGCGGAGCGACGGGCGCTTGCCGCCCGGCGCGGTGATCAGGTTCTGACCTACGGACTTGGCGGCAGCGAAACACATTGGGCGCTCGAGAATGCGATCGCCGAAATTGAAGGCGGTACGCGTTGCCAGATCGTCGGGTCCGGCCTGGCTGCGGTGACCGTGCCTTTGCTGGCTTTCCTCAATGCCGGCGAACACTGCCTGATGCCAGACAGCGTTTACGGCCCGGCGCGCAATTTCGCCACCAGCACTCTGCCGCGCTTCGGCATCGAGACGACGTTCTATCATCCCGAGATCGATGAGGCGGGTATCGCCGACCTGATGCGACCGAACACGAGGGTGGTGTACGCCGAAAGCCCCGGAAGCCACACGTTCGAGGTACAGGATGTGCCGGCGCTTGCCCGGGCGGCGCATGCGCGCGGCGCGAAGGTGCTGATGGACAATACCTGGGGCATCCATTTCTTCCAGCCGTTCCGACATGGGGTCGATGTGTCGATCCAGGCGCTGACCAAGTACCCGGGCGGGCACTCCGACCTGCTGATCGGCAGCATCACGGTGAACTCGGATGCCGACTGGCAGCGGTTGCGTGGCACGGCGAGCGCGCTTGGCCAGTACGCGAGCCCCGACGATTGCTGGCTGTGTCTGCGCGGGGTGCGCACTCTGGGCGTGCGGCTGGCGGCGCAGATGGAGGCGGGGATCCAAGTGGCGCACTGGCTGCGTACGAGGCCAGAGGTCAAGCAGGTGCTGCATCCGGCGCTGCCTGGGGCACCGGGACACGAGCTGTGGAAGCGCGATTTCACCGGCGCGTGCAGCCTGTTCGGCGTCGAGTTTCAGCCGCGGTTCAGCGTCGAGGCAACGCACGCCTTTGCTGAAGGATTGGAGTTGTTCGGGATTGGTGCGTCCTGGGGCGGGTATGAGAGCCTTGCGTTGCCGACCACCGGGTTCGTCACCCGCACGGCGGGTTCCGGGCAGTTCGACGGGCCGCTGGTGCGGCTGCATATCGGGCTGGAGGATCCGGCCGATCTGATTGCAGATCTCGAGCGGGGGCTCGGGATCATGCGGGAATTCCCGGCGATAGTTCCGGATACGGAATAGAGTGCGGAGTGGCGGAATGCGCTTCGCTTTTCCGCCCTACTCTGCTGCTGCGCGCGACAGGTCGCGGGAATAATCGATGCTGACGGGCACGTCCGCCTCGAACGGGTCTTTCAGCCCCAGCGACTTGCCGTGCTCGCGTATTGCCGGCATCACCTCCTGGCACAGCAGGCGGATGCAGGTGCGCGTGTCTTCAGCACTAACGGTGCCGTCGTTTCCCCACAATCCCATAATGCCGGGCCGCGTCTGCTCGATCAGCGACTTCAGCCGTGCGATCACCTGATCAGGCGTACCAGCGATGATCATCGTGTTTGCCACCTGCTCCTCGAATGTCGGTTGCCCGCGGGGGTTCTTCGCGCGTCCCACCGCGAACTCCACGAAACTGCGCCGACCGGACGGCGAAAAATAGCCGGACGGGTTGGCCCAGACCGGGTGCGCGAGGCCGGTGAACTCGCCCTGCATCCACATGAACTGCCGTGCGTTTCTCAGCGCCTTCTCCTCGTTGTCCTGCACATGGACGCGGATCAGGTAGCCAAAATTCTCCGGCCCTGCCGTGTAGCCCACCTCCTCGGCCGATTTCGAATACAGATCCCAGATCGTCCGGGTGGCGTCGATCGCCGTGTTCAGCGCAATGTAGGGATAGCGGTGCCGGGCCGCCCAGATCACCGTCTCTTTGGACAGCACGCCGGGAATCCAGACGCGCGGATAGGGCTTCTGCAGCGGGACGGCCCAGGGGTTCACCACCCGATGCTGGTAATGCGTTCCTTCCCAACGGAACGGCCCGGTCTGCGTCCAGGTCTTTACGATCAGGTCGTGCGCCTCCTCGAAGCGCTCGCGGTTATAGGCCGGGTTCACGCCGGTCGCGAGCTGCTCCTGTCCGCCGCCGCGCACGAACCCCGACACCAGCCTGCCCTTGCTGATCATGTCGATCATCGCCAGCTCTTCAGCGAGACGCACCGGGTTCTCTGCTAACGGTAGCGGGTTGCCCAGCAACACGATCTTCACCCGCTTGGTCACCGCTGCCAGGATCGAGGCGAACACGTTGCACTTGGCCTGCATGCAGAACGGCGCGTTGTGGTGCTCGTTCAGCATGATTCCGTCGGCGCCGCATTCTTCGGCGTAGATATAGTCCTCGATATATTGGTTATAGAGCCGGCTGCCGGCCACCGGGTCGAAATGTCGGTTCGAGAAGGTCAGCGCGGTTGCGCCGTATTTCAACCCCTCCTTGGCGTCGTAGGCCGACATCGGCTGCTCGGTGAAATACATCAGATGCATGGCGCGCTCCCTCGGTCGGTGATGACCATCAGCTTGGGGTCACGAAGGACAGGACTCGTTTTGCCAACTCGTCCGGCTTCTCCATATCGACGAAATGTCCACAGTCCCGCACGACCTCCAGCCGGGCATCGCGCAGCGCCTTGGCATAGACATCGCCGGCGCTGCGCGGGACGATCCGGTCGTCGTCGCCCCACACCACCAGGGCCGGGCTACGAATGCCGCCCAGGAGATGCGGCAATGTTTGGCTGTACATGTACGGCTTCCAGGCGATGCGGAAGCACATCTCGCGGGCGATGTCCCATTGCTCGAGCTGGTCGGTGGAAACGTCGCCATAGGTGGCATGAAACGCATCCAGGTTGTGGAAACCAGCCTGCGGATAGGCGATGTAGCTGATGATCGCCTGATCCAGGATGTCGCCCTCGGGCGGCTTGACGCCGTGTGGCCCGACCAGCACCAACCGATGGAACTGACGTGGCGCGCCAGCAGCCATCTCGGCCGCGATCCAGCCGCCGAAGCCGAGCCCCAGGAGTGAGCAGTCGTCGATGCTGAGCTCGGTCAGCAGCCACTGGTGCATCGCCGCGACATCGCGCACGCTGCGCAGCCATGGTGGTCGTTCCGACTGGCCCCATCCCGGGTGGTGCGGCAACAGGACGGAGAAGTGCTGCGCGAGCTTGTCGTACAACGGCAGTCGGTCCAGCGTGCCGATGTCATGGTGCAGCACCAGGAGCGCGCGGCCGCTACCGCCGCGCGAGATATGCATCTTCGTCCCGGCAACTGTGATCGCCGTATCGGTCCAGGCCGCGCTTGCCGTCATGCGTCCCCCTGATGAACGCCGTGCCCCGCGAGGATACTCACCAGTAGCCGCGTTTGTCCAATCCGGGGCTACCCCGGTAGTGGGTCGGTTTGAATTTCCGCAAAGGGAGGGGAGCGGACCTTCCCGCTTGGCGTGACCTACGGCCGGCACCCGCCATCATACGAACTTACTGTAAGCCCTCTTAAGATAGATTGAGTTGACCTAATCGCGCTTTTTGCATGTTGATTTTCTTGTATTCGGGATCGCCTGTCACCTCGCGACCTATCCAGTGGGGCAGAGGCACCTTGATATCGGCACTTTCGAGCTCAATTTCCGCCAGTATCACCCCGCTGAGAATGCCCTCGTAAACGTCCACCTCCCAAGTGAATCCCTGATGGGGGACGTAGTAGCGGGTCTTTACCAGTACGTTCTCGCCGCAGTGGGAACTGATGAGTTCCTCGGCATCCTTAACGGGAATGTCGTATTCGAATTCGAATCTCTTCGATCCCGCTCGCTTTGTCTTTACTGTGAGAGTGGCTCGCGTTTCGTACATCCTCACCGGAAGCTTACAATCGTTTGAGGTTGCAATCAGCCCATCCCTTAATCGAACGCTTTTTTGTACAAAGTCTGCGCCAACCTTCGTCGGCAACGAGGAATTTTCGCTCTATTTCGATTGCCATCTTCGCGCCAGATCGGCAGAGCGCTAGCTAAGAAAACAGGAACACGGCGGCGGCGACCGCACAGGTCCACTGATTGTTTGGCCCGCATACGGCCGCGGCCGTAATCGACGTACTCTCAATGATCAGGTTGCTGTGTTCGTATATCTGTTTGCGCTCGTTCCACGCGGCCTCGGGATCAAAATCCAGGCCGAGTGTCGAGGCCAACATGGTCGCGGCGAGGTCCTCGGCCTGTTCGCCGCCGGCCTCGATGGTCATGCCGTATCCATGTTGCTCCGAGATATACCCATACATGTCCGGATCCGCCGGTCGCGCCAAACCGATGCTGGCGCACAGATGGCGCCCGAATTCATTGGTCTCTGAGCGGGCCAAGACGCAGAATGTGATATCCCCAGGCCTGAGCAATTCGACCCCTGCGTCGCGGGCGATAACCTCACAGCGCGGCGGAAAAATCGAGGACACATAAACTAGATTCTGCTGCTCGATATCCGCATCTCGTAAAGCGAACTCGAATGCGGTGAGGGCATGGCGATGGATGCCCACACCTTTGGTCAAGAACATGCGGGTTGGCGTAGGGAACATATCACTTTCCTTCATATCCCAGTGTGACGCGGCGGCCCGGCCTAGATGTCAGTCCGGGTGTGCGTCCAGATGACCTTTATCCCGGGCATCCAACTCTACCAGCGATCCTTCGGAGGCAAAGCGCATACCAAGCCGTCTCACAATCACCGTCCACTGCCTACCATGCAATTGTCATGACGTGCAGGCAAACTGCGAAGGTCCGGAATGGGTCGGGGACGGAACTTCGAACTGGCCCACTACCGCTGCCGTGACTGATGGGTCGCACGAAGTGGATCAGCTACGGCGCACGTTCCAGAAGACCGGAATGCCGTGCAAGACGCCGGACAGGTCGGAGCGATACGCCGCCTCCCGATAATAGAGGCCGAGCGGATAGTACGGTACGTCCTCGAACGCCTGCACCTGGATTGCCGCGGCAATCTTTTTCTGCGATGCGAGATCGGGTGCTGCGAACCACGCATCGCGCAGGCGCTCGAGATCCGGATCGGTGGGCCAGCCGAACCATGCCGCAGCACCGTTGCCGCGCAACGCCTGGTAGCCGGCCGGGCTGAACACGTCGAGTCCGGCAAAGCTGGTGCAGAACATGTTCCAGCCGCCCTGATCCGGCGGTTTCTTGCTGGCACGTCGCTGGATCACCGTACCCCAGTCGGTTGTCTGATAATCCACATTCATGCCGGCCTTGCGCAGCATGTCCGCGGCGACCTCGGCAAGGGCGGTCAGGATGGGAAAATCGCCGGGACCCATCAGCACGGTTTTCTCGCCCTTGTAGCCGGCAGATTTAAGTGCCGTACGGACCTTGGCATAGTCTCGCTTCCCGGTCAGCGTCGGCATGCCCGCCTCGGTTGCCAGCGGTGAGGAGGGTGGGAAGTAACCAATCGGCGCCTGCCACTGCGACCTGTCGGTGCCTACCGCGGCGATCATGAAGTCCGTCTGGTCGATCGCACCGAGCAATCCATGTCGCACTGCTCGATTGTCGAACGGCGGATAGAGGTGATTGGGCCGCAGCGCCGCGCAGAACCCGGTGGGGTCGAGCCGCTCAACCCTGATGTCGCGCTCCTTTCGCAGTTGATCGAGCAGGTCGGACGGCGTGATCTCCAACCAATCCACTTCGCCCAGCGTCAGCGCGTTCAGCGCGGTCGTTTCGTCGGGAATGACGTGCCATTCGACGCGGTCGAAATGCGCAATCTTGGGTCCTGACGTCCAATCCGGGGTGCCATCCTCGCGTGGTCTGTACTCGCGGAACCTTTCATAAACCACGAGCGAGCCTTGAATTCGCTCGTCAGCCTTGAAGCGGAACGGGCCGCTGCCCACCACCTCCGGCACTTGCCTGAACGGATCAGTCGCGGCCAGCCGTTCCGGCATGATGGCGCACATATTGCTCGCCGTCTTGCCGAGCGCGTCCGGCAACAACGGAAACGGTTGCTTCAGGCGAAACATGATCACCCGATCATCGACCGCGCGAAGCTCCTCGGTGCGTTGGATCAGCGACTGGCCGAACGAGTCGCGCACCGACCAGCGCCGGATGCTCGCGACGCAGTCGCGTGCCAGCACCTTCTGTCCGTCGTGGAACATCAGGCCATCGCGCAAGGTCAGCCGCCACGTCCGTCCGTCATCCTCGATGGTGTGGCCGGCCACCATCTGTGGAGTCGTCTTGAACCCCTGTGACGGTCCGGTCTGGCCATAGAGCGTGTCGAAGACGGCGAAGCCGTGGTTCCGCGTTCGGTACTCGGTCGTCCAGATCGGGTCGAGCGCTGTGAGGTCGGTCGCCGGAATGAACTTCAGGACCTGGGAAGCCTCGGCCCGGCCGATCATCGGCGCCGCCAATGTGGCCGATGTGCCCGCAAGAAATGTGCGCCGCTGCATGGGTTCGCCTTCCCCGCTGGTGGTGCGGTGCTTCTGCCGTGCCCGGACCAAATGCCGCGAGTTCAACATACCCACGAGCGGAGGTCATTATCGCTTGCTACCGTGCGAGTTGCAATCAGAAACGAGCGCTAGTGTCGGTAGCACACGGTATGTCCGGTTTAGGTAGCGCACGATCTGTCCGGTGATGATGGTTCCTTTTGGGAGCCCGGATGCGCCGGTCGGAAGCCCTTCAGGGTGTGCGAGTGATCAAGTTCGGGAGCGTGCTGGAGCGGTATGAAGCGAGCGAACTCAACCAGTGCGAAGCGGCGGAGCTGCTTGGGATCAGCGAGCGGACATTCCGTCGTTGGCAACAGCGCTACGAAGAGTGCGGGGCGGCCGGTCTTCTGGACCGGCGGCTTGGTCGGGCGTCTGGGAAGCGGGTTCCGGTCGACCGGGAGGAGGAGGTCGAGCGGCTGTATCGTATGCGTTACAGCGGGTTCACGGCGAAGCACTTTCACGAGCACTTGGTGGGCCGCCACGGTTTCCGCTGGGGCTACACGTGGACCAAGGCGTTCCTGCAATCGAAGGGGCTTCTGGAGCGCGCCGCGCGGCGCGGCGCACACCGGCGCAAGCGGCCGCGACGGCCGTTGCCTGGAATGATGCTTCATCAGGATGGGTCGCGCCATGAATGGCTGGCGGGGCGGGAGACGCTGGACCTGATAGTGACGATGGACGACGCGACGAACGTGATCTACTCGGGGTTTGGTACCGGAGGAAGGCACGGAATCGACGTTCCAGGCTCTGCTGGAGGTGTTTGGCGCGCATGGCCTGCCGCTGAGCCTCTATACGGATCGGGGCAGCCACTACTTCGTGACGCCGGAGTCTGGCGGCCCGGTTGACCGGAAGCGGCCGACACAGGTTGGGCGGGCGCTGGCGCATTTGGGCGTGGAGCACATTGCGGCCTACTCACCGCAGGCCCGTGGTCGTTCGGAGCGGCTGTTTCAGACGTTACAGGATCGCCTGGTCAAGGAGCTGGCGCTGGCTGGGATCACGACGGTTGCGGAGGCCAACCGGTTCATTCGGGATTGCTACCTGCCGGCGCACAACGCGCAGTTTGCGGTGAAGGCGGAGCAGGAGGGATCGGCTTTCGTCGCCGTTGCTGGTGTCGATCTGCGGGAAATTCTGTGTATCCAGGAGGAGCGCCAGGTGGACCGCGACAACACGGTTTCGTGGCGACGGATGAAGCTGCAGATACCACCGTCGCCGCTGCGTGCTCATTTCGTGAAGGCACGGGTGAAGGTGCGGCAATATCACGACGGGAGCCACGCGGTGTTCCACGGCCCGCGCTGCCTGGGACGCTATGACGCGCAGGGGGCGCTGCGGATGGCGGCGTTGGACGCGGCGGCATGATCGCGCTTGGGTCCGGCTCGCCTGTGGATTTGTGGGCAACGGAAGAGCGTTGCCCACAACTCCACAGGCGCATCAGCAAAAGAAGGAAATTGATTTCATGAGTTGAAGAAGACGCGCCCGTCACCAGCCAACGGCCCGCCTGACCTGCCGCCAGAACGGCCGCCGTTCTGTCCCTGCCTCTTGGGAACGGACCGGAAACAAGCGGACAACTGATGTGCTACGTAAACCGGACAACTTAATTAGCTATCGACATCAGAAACGAGCGCTAGGAGCGGAGCCTGGGGTTTACTGGAACGGCAGATAGCGGAAACTTGTCATGAAAATCTGCTCGTTCGTGCTCGGTGCGCCACCAATACCCTCGAATATCTGCCGATGTGTGTAGGAATATTGGCCGCCAAGCTCCATCGTTCCGTACCAGCCGTGCACCAAGCGCCACCAACCGCCCAGGGTCACCTGCCAGACTCCGGACGTGTCGCCGACGCAACCACGCTCCGAGCTCGATGTCGCAGGTTGCGTTGTCATACAGAGGACTGCCGTAGCCGTACCCCTTGCCTGCCACTGCGAAGTCTCGCCCCAACTCCTGCTCCGTGCCGGCGTAGGTGTAGAGATCGATATTGTCTGTGGGATGCCCGACAAGCCCGACCCCAGTCGGTACGCGCATAGGTGGCGTAGGCTTGGCGGAGACGAAGCGTATAGCTGTTGCTCTGATTGGAGTTTACCGTCGGCGAGTCGCCTTGAAAGTCCGTCTCGAAATATGCTTGCACCTCGGTATCCGCATCGGGATTGCCGGTCATCAACAGCGAAATCCGGCTTTGCCTAGCGGAGAACCGCCGGCGGGGGCGCCGCGGCGATCTGGGCTGGCTGAGCGCGAGCTTGCTGTGCCTCCTGTCGCGCGCGCGCCGCTTCCTGCCGCGCCGCCCGCACCTCCGCGTCGCGTCGCGCGAGGTCGCCGCGCACCTGAGCAAGCCCGTTCTCGAGCCGGTGAATCTGTTGCTCAATTTCACGGATTTTCGCGTTGGTGTCGTCCGCAGCAGGCGAGGTCTGCGCCCCAGCGGTCGGTCCGGTCAGAACGATGGCGGCGGTCACTACCGCGCTCAGGAACGTAATTCGGGGGGATAAGGCGGGATGTGCGTTTAGCTACGCGCGACCTTCCACGTCGTGCGGCATCCCCGACCCCGCCGTTGATTCGACGGTGCCGATGTGCGCGTGCCGAGGTCGAGATCAAGCCTCTGCCACAATACTTTCACCTGCAATAGAAGTATGACCGATTAGGGTCAAATGACATTATCCGGTCGGAGTCGACAGAGTTCTGCCTCCGTTCCCGTCTCCGTCTGTACCGTCGAGTGCCCGATCCCGAAGCGGGCCCGCAATTCGGCCGATAGCTCATGCAAGCGCCGGCGGTCCACATCGTCACGGCAAACCAAGTGCGCGGTAAGCGCGGTCTCGGTCGTGCTCAGCGCCCAGATGTGCAAGTCGTGGACTTCCACCACACCCGGCAATCCGGCGAGATAATCCTGCACTGCCTCGCGTGAGACGCCCTCTGGCACCGCGTCCATCGCCAGGTCGACGCTCTCACGCAGCAGCCCCCACGTGCCCCAGGTGATCACCACGACGAGAGCGAGGCTGGCCGCCGGATCGAGCCACAGCCAATGGGTGATGCGGATCAACACCGCCGCCACGACGACGCCGAAGGACAGGCCGGCATCGCTTGTCATGTGCATAAATGTCGCACGAATGTTCAGATCGTGCGCCCGGCCGTGCGCGAACAATAGCGCGGTCACACCGTTGATCACGATGCCGGCGCCGGCGATAACGATCACCGGGAGAGTGGCGACCGGCTGGGGCGAGGCAAGGCGCCGGACCGCCTCCACGCCGATCGCACCAACGCTGATCAGCAGGACGGCGGCATTCACCAGCGCCGCGAGGATGGAGCTGCGTCCCCATCCGTAGGTTCGGCGCGCTGCGGGCGGGCGGCGTCCGAGCCAAGCGGCGGCCCAGGCCAACAGCAGTCCGAGAACGTCGCCCAGGTTGTGCACCGCGTCCGCCAACAGCGCCACCGAGTTGGCCGCCAGACCGCCGGCCACCTCCGCCAGGACGAAGCCCGCGTTCAGCGCTACGCCGACCGCAAAGGCTCGGCCGGCCGGCACTGGGGCGTGTGCATCGTGGTCGTGGGGGTGATCATGGTGCGCCATCTGGAGAGGCTACAGGGGTGGGCAGCACCTCGCTACCGACCGGATTTGCTCACGAAGGGGTTATAGCCTAATAGCCCGCCACCACTTATTTCTTGCAGAATCCGGCTGCTTGCCGGCAATCGTGCACGGGCAGAGGGATCGACGGCCAGAACCCATGATCGGCGTCTCCGTCGCCCAACTGCTCGATCTGGCACTGCGTCATCCGGCGCTGCAGGCCGGTACCATCATTCTGGCGACCTTCATCCTGGAGGACGCGGCGACGGTACTGGCCGCCACGCAGGCCGCCGCCGGCCTCGTCTCGATCCCCCTTGCGCTCGGTTCCCTCTATGTCGGGATTGTGCTGGGTGACGCCGGACTGTACGGGCTGGGTTGGCTGGCGACCCTGGTGCCTTGGATCCACCGCGCCCTGCCGCCCCAGCGTACTTCGGTGGTGCGCGCCTGGCTGGGTGGCCGGGTCTTCAAGGTGGTGCTGATCAGCCGCTTCCTGCCTGGGGTGCGGCTGCCGGCCTACACCACCTGCGGCTATCTCGGCGCCAGCTTCCGCAAATTCATCCTCGCCAGCATGACGGCCACGATGTTTTGGACCTCCGGCCTGTTCGCCCTGTCGATGAAGATCGGCGATGTGTTGATGGCGCATTTCGGGGTCTGGCGCTGGGCGGGGGTCGGCGGGATGATTGTATTCGTGATCGTGGCAGGTCGATTCGCCACCTGGCTTTGGAAGGACGCGCACCAGGAATGAAGCTCGACGCCGCGCTTCGGTTGGTTCAGCCGGCCCGCCCCGCCGATCCGCCTGTTTCCTTCTTCGAGTTCTGGCCGAGCTGGCTGTTCTATGGCCCGGTAATTGCTCATTGCATCGCGATGGCCGTGCGCTTTCGTTCTCCGCTGGCACTGGCCGCGGCCAATCCGATGATCACGGCCGGCGGCCTGTGCGGCGAGTCAAAGCTGGACATCCTGGACCAGGTCGGCCCCGAGGCGCGCCCGCTACTCGCCCGCTACACCAGCCTGTGCACCCATGACTGGAATGCGCATATCGATCTTGCCGCAGCCGAGGACCGCCTGACCGACGCGCAACTGGGCTACCCGATCATCGCCAAGCCGGATATCGGCTGCAACGGCACAGGCGTCCGGCTGATCCGCGGGCCGGCGGACCTCTTCCGTTACCTCGCCGCGTTTCCGCGCAAGGAGCGGCTGCTGTTGCAAGAATATGTCCCTGATAGGGGTGAAGCCGGCATCTTCTACGTGCGCCACCCCGATGAGCCGGTCGGGCGCATCACCTCGATCACGCTGAAATATCCGCCCTCAGTCATCGGCGACGGCCGTTCCACCCTGCGCGAGTTGATCCTGGCCGACCCGCGTGCCGGGCGGGTGCCGCATCTTTATCTGCCGCGGCTCGCCCACCGCCTGCACGAGGTGCCCGCCCAAGGCGAGACGGTGCGGCTGGTGTTCGTCGGCAACCACTGCAAGGGCTCGATCTTCCGCGATGGCACCCGGCACGCCAGCGCCGCCGTGACCGCCTGCTTCGAGAGCATCGCTCGGGCCATCCCGGAGTTCCATTTCGGCCGAATAGATGTGCGGTTCTCCTCGCTCGCCGCGCTGGCGCGGGGCGAAGGCTTCCGCATCATCGAGATCAACGGCGCCGGATCCGAGGCGACGCATGTATGGGACCCGACCACCAGCCTGACCGAGGCCTGGCGGGCGCAATTCTTCCACTATGGGCAGGCTTGGCGCATCGGCGCTGCCAACCGTGCGCGCGGTCACCGGCCGGCGTCGGTGGCCGAAGTGTTCCGGTTATGGCGCCAGCAGAAGCGACTAATGGCGTCGTATCCGATCAACGATTGAAGGGTTGCAATCACTCCCGGATTTCGGCCACCCAACCGGATTATGAACACACTCCAGTCGATCATTATGGCCGTACTGCAGGGCGCTACCGAGCTGTTCCCGGTCAGCAGCCTGGGCCACGCTGTCGTACTGCCGGCGCTGCTGCGCTGGCCGATCGACCAACACGCACCGTCGTTCCTGCCGTTCCTGGTCATGCTGCATCTCGGTACCGCAACGGCGTTGCTGCTGTATTTCTGGCGCGACTGGTGGACGCTCGCCATCGGGGTGCTCGGACTCGATAGCCACGATCAGGTCCGCGAGAGCCGGCGAGTGTTCTGGCTGATCGTCGTCGCCACCCTGCCGGCCGTGGTCATCGGCTTCCTGCTGGAGCATTTCTTCCGCGGGCTGTTCGGCGCTCCGGCGGTGGCGGCCGTGTTCCTGATCATCAACGGCGTGCTGCTGATGGGCGGCGAGCGGCTGCGCGCCAGAGGGCAGCGGCCGCTGTCCAGCCTGTCGATCCCCGATGCGCTGGCGATTGGCTGTTGGCAATGCACAGCGCTGGTTCCCGGCATCTCGCGCTCCGGCGCGACGATCGTCGGCGGTCTGCTGCGCGGGATTGACCACGAGGGCGCAGCGCATTTCTCGTTTCTGATCGCGACCCCGATCATCCTTGGCGCCACCGTCCTGGAGGTGCCGAAGCTGCTGCATGGGGGGGTGCCGCGTGGTGTGGCGGCGAACGCTGTGCTGGCGGCGATCGTCGCCGGCGCGACCGCCTTCGCCAGCACGGCATTCCTGATGCGCTATTTCCGCCGCCACGACGCCTGGGCGCTCGATCCCTTCGCCTATTACTGCTTCCTGGTCGGTGCCGGCAGCCTGGCGCTGCTGCTGCTCTGAACCTCGCGCGGCGCCGGACGGGAACCGGCTGGCGCGACGAACGGTTCCAGTCCCGCGGCAGCGCGATGGAGGCGAACGTGATCCTGCCAGCCGAGGGATGTCCGGTCTCCGCCGAGGCGATTCGCGGGTGGTTCCGACGGACCTACAGGCGCGAGGCAAGCGAGGTCGAACTGGGCGAGCTACTGGAGGCGCTCGCCCAGCGGGAGTCGCAGCAAATTCAGGCCGGCGACGGGGCGAGACGCGAATAGCGGAGGAGGGTGGTCGGGGCCGTGCCCGTCGCAGCCTCGGCGCGGCACCCTCACCCGCCGCACTGCTGCGCGGCGACCTCTCCCGCAGGGCGGGTGTACGGCATCGGTTGCCGGCACGTGTGCGTAGAGCGGGAAATGACGGGCGGAGAAGTGACGCTGACGCTGCCCTCCGGACAGTTGATGCGATCATCCACGGTTCCGACAAATGCGTGCTGCACAAGGTGAATCGGCATCGGCATTCATCAGCGCCGTGCTATCGGCCGCCCCAATCCGCGTATAGCCTCCAGCGCTCGCGCGCTCGAGCACATCAGCTTCATGATGAAGCCACACCACGGACCGGTGGATATGGGCCCGCATGGCTGCCTCGGCGGCATCGGCGTCGCGCCGAAGCATTGCCTCAAGAATGGCCTCGTGCTCGGTCAGCCCGTCCTGGATCGACTTGATCAGGCCGGCACCGAACGCAAGAACGAGGATGTTGACCGAGTGGATGGTCTGGGCCAGCGGTGGGCTCGCGGCGATGTCGAGAATGCCGGCATGGAACAAATAATCCTGGTGCATATATGCGCGGCGATTTTCCGGTGTATCCGCGATGTCGATGCCGGCGAACAATGCACGCAACTGCTTGACCTGGTGCGGCTCGATGACCGTCGCCGCGCGTCGGGCAGCGAGACCTTCGAGCATTTCGCGCACCTCGAAGATCATTGCGAGCTCGCGTTTGGTTAGTCGCCGGACGAAGACGCCGCGGCGTGAACGCCAAATGATCAGGCGCTCTTGCGCAAGGCGCTTGAGGGCGCTCAGCATGGGTGTGCGGCTGACACCCATCTGCCCGGCGAGCTGCTCAGGGACAATGCGCTCGCCGGCCAACAGCGTGCCATCGACGATCATCGACTTGAGGCGTTCATAGATGTGATCGTCGAGATTGGCCTGCGCCTCGTGCCTCTCCTTCGCGACGGTGTTCAGTCGCGGGCTGCTGGGAAGCCGACCGAGGTCTGGACTCTGATTTCCGCTCATTCCCCTCCCGCTTGCATCGGCGCGTGCTTCCCCAATGATCTGGGGCATGCTCGTCGCGTTCGTGTTTTAGCCTGAGTTCAAAGTTGAATACAAGCCAACCGACAGAGCGCCGGCTCGACCCGAACAGGTTCCCTCCGATGTGGACGACGGCTGCGAACTCCGCTTCACCCAGGTCGGCGCCCGCGGCATCGGTATGAGGACCATTGGCTCGGCGGGTGGACACCCACTGGACGCCGATGAAGGAGTTGTTGGAAGAGGGGCGCTTGAGCGAGACAACGGGCGAGAAGGTGTGCGCAGCAAAGGAGCGGATCAGAACAAGCCAGCTCTAGACGTAACCATGCCGGTGTCGATAGCTAATTAAGTTGTCCGGTTTACGTAGCACATCAGTTGTCCGCTTGTTTCCGGTCCGTTCCCAAGAGGCAGGGACAGAACGGCGGCCGTTCTGGCGGCAGGTCAGGCGGGCCGTTGGCTGGTGACGGGCGCGTCTTCTTCAACTCATGAAATCAATTTCCTTCTTTTGCTGATGCGCCTGTGGAGTTGTGGGCAACGCTCTTCCGTTGCCCACAAATCCACAGGCGAGCCGGACCCAAGCGCGATCATGCCGCCGCGTCCAACGCCGCCATCCGCAGCGCCCCCTGCGCGTCATAGCGTCCCAGGCAGCGCGGGCCGTGGAACACCGCGTGGCTCCCGTCGTGATATTGCCGCACCTTCACCCGTGCCTTCACGAAATGAGCACGCAGCGGCGACGGTGGTATCTGCAGCTTCATCCGTCGCCACGAAACCGTGTTGTCGCGGTCCACCTGGCGCTCCTCCTGGATACACAGAATTTCCCGCAGATCGACACCAGCAACGGCGACGAAAGCCGATCCCTCCTGCTCCGCCTTCACCGCAAACTGCGCGTTGTGCGCCGGCAGGTAGCAATCCCGAATGAACCGGTTGGCCTCCGCAACCGTCGTGATCCCAGCCAGCGCCAGCTCCTTGACCAGGCGATCCTGTAACGTCTGAAACAGCCGCTCCGAACGACCACGGGCCTGCGGTGAGTAGGCCGCAATGTGCTCCACGCCCAAATGCGCCAGCGCCCGCCCAACCTGTGTCGGCCGCTTCCGGTCAACCGGGCCGCCAGACTCCGGCGTCACGAAGTAGTGGCTGCCCCGATCCGTATAGAGGCTCAGCGGCAGGCCATGCGCGCCAAACACCTCCAGCAGAGCCTGGAACGTCGATTCCGTGCCTTCCTCCGCTACCAAAAACCCCGAGTAGATCACGTTCGTCGCGTCGTCCATCGTCACTATCAGGTCCAGCGTCTCCCGCCCCGCCAGCCATTCATGGCGCGACCCATCCTGATGAAGCATCATTCCAGGCAACGGCCGTCGCGGCCGCTTGCGCCGGTGTGCGCCGCGCCGCGCGGCGCGCTCCAGAAGCCCCTTCGATTGCAGGAACGCCTTGGTCCACGTGTAGCCCCAGCGGAAACCGTGGCGGCCCACCAAGTGCTCGTGAAAGTGCTTCGCCGTGAACCCGCTGTAACGCATACGATACAGCCGCTCGACCTCCTCCTCCCGGTCGACCGGAACCCGCTTCCCAGACGCCCGACCAAGCCGCCGGTCCAGAAGACCGGCCGCCCCGCACTCTTCGTAGCGCTGTTGCCAACGACGGAATGTCCGCTCGCTGATCCCAAGCAGCTCCGCCGCTTCGCACTGGTTGAGTTCGCTCGCTTCATACCGCTCCAGCACGCTCCCGAACTTGATCACTCGCACACCCTGAAGGGCTTCCGACCGGCGCATCCGGGCTCCCAAAAGGAACCATCATCACCGGACAGATCGTGCGCTACCTAAACCGGACATACCGTGTGCTACCGACAGACGTAACCATGCCGGTTGACGATCGAGAGCCTGGACCTCATAATATCCTCATGGACCGGTTTCTCCTCCCCGCTTCGACCACGACGACGACCGCCCCCGGCGGTTCGTCCCCTGGTTGCATGCGGTAAAGACAAGCCGCCGCTACCAGAAAGGGCCCCGCCGGTGACGGACGGGGCCCTTCTCGTTTCCATAGGTTCCGTCCTCGCCGCCCCCCGAACTCGGGAGCACAGCGTATGGACGATCTCGATCACCGGAGCCTGGGAAGCAGGCTGGACCTCTGGCACATCCAGGACGATGCGCCTGGAATGGTCTTCTGGCACCCGCGAGGCTACGCGATCTATCGCGTGTTGGAAGACTACATCCGCGGGAAGATGCGCCACCTGGGTTATGCCGAGGTGAAGACTCCGCAGCTTATGCCGCACGAGCTTTGGGTCCGCAGTGGCCATTGGGAGAAGTTCGGCGAGAACATGTTCTGCGTGGACGACGATGGGCGCCGGATGGCGCTCAAGCCGATGTCGTGCCCGTGTCATGTTCAGATCTTCAACAAGGGTCTGCGCTCCTGGCGAGACCTTCCCATCTGTTACGCCGAGTTCGGGCCCTGTCACCGCAACGAGCCCTCGGGCGCGTTGCACGGCCTGATGCGGACCCGCGCATTTGAGCAGGACGATGCCCATGTATTCTGCCGCGAAGAGCACCTTCAGGGCGAAGTGGTGCGGTTCGTCGGACTGCTGACGCAAGTGTACGCCGAGCTTGGCTTTCCCGAATACGATGTGGCCTTGTCCACTCGACCGGTGTTGCGAGCCGGGTCCGACGGGATGTGGGACTGGGCGGAGGAAAATCTGGGCGAGGCTGCACGCCAGTGTGGGCTTTCCTTCTCCGTTCAGGCCGGCGAAGGCGCGTTCTATGGTCCCAAGCTCGAGTTCGCCCTCCGCGACCGTCTCGGGCGGTCGTGGCAGTGCGGCACCGTGCAGCTCGACTGCGTGCTGCCAGATCGGCTTGGCGCTTCCTATGTGACGCAAGATGGCAGCCGCGCTGTTCCGCTGATGATCCATCATGCGGTGTTTGGTTCGCTCGGCCGCTTCATGGCGATCTTGCTGGAACACTACGGCGGTGTGCTTCCGTTTTGGCTGTCGCCGGAGCAGGTGGCGGTCGCGCCGATCTCGCGCGATCAGGCCGATTACGCGATGGAGGTGCTTGAGGCGTTCCGGGCCGACGGGCTGAGGGCGGTCTGCTACGATGGAGGAGAGACGCTTTCTCGTCGCATTGTGGCGGCTCACGAAGCTGCGATTCCGGTCATGGCCATCGTCGGGCGGCACGAGAAAGCGAGTGCACGGGTGACCCTCCGAGAGCGCAACGGCACACAATCGGTGGCGGGATTGGCGGACGCGGTCACGGCACTCTCATCACGGCGCTGAGAACTGCACTCTGGGGGGCGGCCCGCGCAGCGGGCTTCCGGTAGCGGCGGAACCGAAAGTTCAATTCAGGGTTTCCGGCGGCTTCTACAGCCGAGTCACGGCGCACACCCAGGGCGGACATTCGCTACCCGCGAGAGAACGGACAAGATCGCCGTCGAGAATGCGCGAGATAGCGTCAAGGGTTGAGGGCGCCTGATCGCGCCCAAGCGGAAGCGGCGGCAGGAGCCCGGTGTGGGCGTGATCCCGCCCGCGCTGTCCGCCGAGGTGTAGGCGCGGGCCTGCACGTTTTAATCAAGACGTTCCGAGAGCCTCAGGGGGCTTCGCTGACGACGGTGCCGAAGCCGACGGTCTGCCTCGGGAAGACCACAGGCATAATAAGGAACCAGACTAGGGCGAGGCATTGCGGCACGAGGTTGATGCCGAATGCCGTCCCGTACGCCGCTGCGGGCGAATGCGCGGCCCCGTCGACAGCCCAAAGGCCTACAATGAGGCCGATCCCGCTCTGGATAGCGAAGGCTCCCCCGATATGCAGCACGTTCAGCGCGCTGTTCGCTCGGCCCGCCGCTTCCTTCGGGAAGATTTCCGCCAGTGCGGCGTAGCTTAGCACCGTTGCACTGGCGCCGACGGCGAGCACCAGCCAGGGCAGCATCGGCGGCACGGACAGGCGCAATGCGAGCACCGCTTGCGCCAACATCGAAAGAGCAGCCATCGCTGCCAGCATGTGGCGCGATCGCACGCCAAGGCGGCGCAGTCGGTCAGCCGCAATGCCAAGCCCCAACGCGCCGCCGCACAGCGCCAGCGACATCGCGAACAGGGCACCGACGACCTCTTGCCTGTCGAGCCGCGCCACGTCGGCCAGCCACGGCGCGGCCCACAGCCCCTGCATCGCGAATGAGGTACCGATCACGCTCGCCGATACCGGTGCCAGGCGCCAGAAACGAACGTCCAAGTAAATGTTGCGCAGCGCGAGCTTTGGCTTGGCCGCGATCGAGGCAGGCTGGGCGACGCGACCGGGAGCAGCCGCCGCGATCAGCAGCGTGCTGCCGGCGGTGGCCAGGGCGAGCAGGCCAAACATGCCGCGCCAGTCGAGGAAGCGCAGAAGGATTTCGGCCGGCGCCGTGGCGGTGACCGCCCCGAGCGCACCCAGCATGATCAGCACGCCGTTGGCGAGTGCGAGGTGCTCTGGCGCGAACCACTGCGTCACCGCCTTCAGCCCGGCCATCAACGCGCCCGCGAAACCAAGCCCAATCAATCCGCGCGCGAGGGTGAGCGTCGCGGCGTCATGCCCAACCGCGAACAGTCCGGCGCCCACCGCAGCCACTGGTAGAAGGACGAGCTGGACGTTGCGCGGACCGTATCGGTCCAGCGCGAAGCCGAGCGGCAATTGCCCGACGGCAAACGTGAAGAAATAGGCCGAGGTGAGCATACCGAGATCGGCCGGCGTCAGATGCACCTCAGCGACCATGCGGCCGGAGATCAGCGCCCCGATCGTGCGGGTGAGATAAGACAGGTAGTACCCTGTCGCGAACGGCAGCAGCACGCACACGGTCGCTCGGACAAAGGACATCCGACTGAGCGCGGCATGTGCGGAGGCGGTATGGGCCACGGGCAGCGCTCCTTTGGAGCGGCGCGACGCGCTGTCGTGTTCGGCGCGCAGGCCGCAAATGGTGAACGTCCGCAATCTGAAGCCACAATCACGCAGACGATGGCGGCACGGCTGTGAGTTGCGTCACACCTCAACGGCAAAACGGGGCATACGGCCACAGTTCATCATGTCGTCGTTTTCCGTGGGACGAGCGTTGCCGCTTTGGCTCTCGAGGAAGTCGAGCGCGTCGCCCCGACGCACGGCATCAGCCGCCCGCGTGCGGTCGTGGTCTCGGCCCGGGCGGGGAGGGGAAGCCTGACTTCCTGGCGGTGATCGCGGCAAAAGTGGTCGGGAAGCAGTGATGTGATCACTCAGTTCGCTCACGATCCGGACAACTTGCGTCGTCTGGAATGACGGATTGCGACAGCCACAAGTTAATCGCCAAGGACCTGAGACAGGGTAGATTTTTCCGTCCGGAATCCACCCAAAGCGGCTGCCCAATTGGGACATACTCTGCGGCCGAGCCGGGGCGGCGTGGAGCCGTAAGGCCGGAGGATCGCTGCCGCAACCGGTCAAAACCTCTGTGCACAGGTACATCGGCGCGGCAGATGGCCGGGCCAGCTCGCGATGGTTGCGGTCGGCTTGGTCGGAGAATTTACGGACTTTGGCGAAGATGCCTGTTGGCGCCGTGCCAGCGCGCCGCTCCATTCGGCGCCGGGAACGCGCGGCATCTCATGAATATTTGGCTGGCAAGCCCAGCGCATTCACCAAACTCAGCAGCGCCGCTGCAGCCGGTGGGCGGCCTCTGATCTCGCGACCGCCGTCGGTCCGGTCACGGATTGAGGTATGAGAGCAGGCGCCTACGCGCAATATTGCGATTAGCGCTCACTCGACACCGAATAGCACCTGGCGGGTTGCACTCCGCAGCACATCCGCAAGACCTGCCGGAGCAACAATGGCCGCAGCCTCCTCGGGCGCGAACCATCTTGTTACCCGCTCCGATTTCTCCGGCCATTTGCGAAGCTGCCGTTCCACCGCGAACAGGAACACCGACACCTCGCAGACTACCACGCCGAGCGAGGTCCTCTGCTTCTCGTAGCGGTAGAATCCCACGGGCTCATCACCGACGACAGTACCGATCAGCCCAGCTTCCTCGTATGCCTCCCGTGCGGCCGTGGCAGCGGCCGTCAGCTTTCGGATGGGCCACCCTTTGGGAATGATCCAGTCGCGACGGCCTCTGGTCGTCACAAGCAGGACCCTGATCTCCCCCTCCGCGGCGATCGAGAACGGCAGGGCGCCATGTTGGTACAGCACCGCGTTATTGGTGATGGCCATATGACCTACAGATGCGTTCCCGACCTCCAAAGCATGCTCGTCCGCGTCGGCACAACCCCCTAAAAGCCTGGATCGGTCAATTTGGGCCAGGGTATCGGCATGGTCCTGAACTGACGCCAAAGCTTGGGGAGCGCCTTCCCGACTGCGATACGGTCACGCGCCTGCCAACCCATCACCACGCCGATAGTCCGCTGTACCTCGGGCGCGACTGGATCGCGCGCAAGCGCGTCGAGGAATGGCCACGCCGTCGAGGCATCGTTGTCATGACCAAGTGCATCTTGAAGACGCGCCAAGCAGCCAACGTAATCTTGGGCTTTGTCATTCCCGCCAAGTAGTCTCTGGAAGAACTCCGTCGCGTAACGAAGCTTCTTCAGGGCTATTCTGACGTCGTGGCGGGCCTCGGGCTGCAGATGCCGGAAATGTGCGCCACGTTTCTGGGCGTTGCGGTGCAGCCGCGTCAGGACTCGACCAGCAAATCTCGGTGCCGGTTCCAGCAGCGCCGCGAGCGATCGGTCGTGCAACTCATTCCTCCAACCGCGCGACTCAATCCAATGCCGCAAGGACAGCTGGAACCGGTTGTAGCGCTGGCTCGCGAGCGTCTCCCGCAAGGGAGCATAAGCCGCGAGGCGATGGGGCTCCGCAGCTTGGCGGAGGCCGTCGAAATCGAGGATATCTGACCTGAGGGCTTCCAAGGGCCCGTTCAGTGTCTCCGAGATCAACACATCCCAATCACGCACCGCGCCGAGCAAATCCGCCAACCATTTCCCTTCCGCATTGAAAGTCTGGAGCGTTGGTGAGCCGAGTTCGCGGTGTAGCAATGCGCAGGCCGTTCTCATGCGGCGCAATGCAACTCGCATCTGATGTACTCCTTCAGGATCACCCCCGCTTTCAGCCACGGCCTGATTCGCGAGCAGATGATTCTGGCAGGTAGCAAGCAATATGCTGATGATGTCATCGACCGTGTGCTCGATGCCGATTGCTGGTACACTCGCCTTCGTCGCCTTTAGCGCCACACCGAACGCCAAGTCGTAGCCTCGTTCTGCTTTGCTCCGCGTACCGATCCTGACCGGCGCTATATCGAGCAGCTCAACTCCAAGGTCGTACAGCACCGACGGGGCACCGGACTTCAACTCGAGCTCGATTTCGCTCAGCGGCTCACGACGCTCGCCGGCTTGGATGGAGCCCTCATCGAAGGCAACTTCAACGACGGCCCCAAAGAAATCAAGGCGTTGAGTCCGGCGACGGACCTTTGTTACGAAGATCTCGTCGAGCGCGGCGGGCATGATGTTGTCAAGCGGGGCGCCGATTTCGGACACCGGCAACAACGCGAGATCGGGCACAAAACTGTCGACTGCCGTTTCCCACTCTCCGCGGACAAACGGCTGCCCATCAACCGATCCGCGCTTGAGGGTCTGAACGTACCTTTTTCCGTCGCGCCTCACCCGCAGCGACATGCCGTGGCTGAACAGGTTGCGGTCCGCCGTGTCGTAATAGACCGTTTCGAGCCGGCGGCTCACGCCTCCGTTGCGGGCACGCCGGGCGATGATTGATGCCTCACGGAGTTGTTCCAACGCCCCAGCCGGAGCGAGCAATTTCAGCTCGACCTCTTCGTTCGCGTTTGACCCCGCACCGTTTGAAACCTCCGCGGCTCCGCTTCGCGGCGCCCGAGGGACCTGCTTGTCCAGCATTCGCCGACCTCGGAATCGTTGTGTGTCACTTGTATGACAGAGACCGGTTCGTCACAAGCTGACACACCCCGATGCGTCTTTCGTGTTAATCAAGCTGGGCCAGACGGCATGGTTCATAGGCCCATGCCCGGCACCAAACCCAGGCGCTGCCGCGATCGCCGCCTGCACGTAAGCTCGCGCGCGCTGCACCGCAGCGCTCAGGCCCATCCCCTGCGCCAGGCCGACAGCCACAGCGCTGGCCAGAGTGCAGCCCGTGCCATGCGTATGACGCGTCACGATCCGTGGCGCGGCAAATTCCTCCACCCCGGACTCGGTCACCAGCAGATCGACAACCGTATCACCTGGCAGGTGTCCGCCTTTCAGCAGCACTGCCGGCACCCCGAGCGTCAGCAACGCCGCCGCGGCACGGTGCATCGCATCGAGATCGGGGATCGCCATGCCGGCCAGGGCCTCCGCTTCCGGCAGGTTCGGAGTGATCAGCGCAGCTATGGGCAGCAGGTGGCGCTTGAGCACGGCGATGGCATCCTCAGTCAGCAACCGCGCGCCGCTCTTGGCGATCAGAACCGGATCGATCACCACCGGCGGACGGTGTGCCCGGGACGCCAGCTCCGCGGCGACCGCCTCGACGATGGCAGCGTCCGCCAGCATCCCAGTCTTGATCGCATCAGCACCGATATCGTCCAGCACGACCGCCATCTGCCGGCGCACGAAATCCGCCGGGACCGACAGCACACCGTAAACTCCCGTCGTGTTCTGCGCCGTAAGCGCAGTTACCGCCGTCGCGGCATAACCGCCCAGCGCGGTGATTGTCTTGATGTCCGCCTGGATCCCCGCCCCGCCGCCGGAATCGGATCCGGCGACTACCAGCACCCGCGCCAATGCTGCCGCCAACGGATCAGGCCGGTTCGGCGCGCCACTCGGCCGCGCTGGTGATGATCGCGCAGAGATCATCGACCACGCGCGTCACCACCGCCTCATCCTCGGCCTCGGCCATGACCCGGATCATCGGCTCAGTGCCGCTTTCCCGGATCAGCAGTCGGCCGTGACCGTTGAGGGTCGCCTCGGCCGAGCGGATCGCTGCCTGGATCTGCACGTCGCCGAGCGGCGACGTACCGGCGAAGCGGACGTTCTTCAGCCGTTGCGGCAAAGGGGTGAATACGCGGCAGACTTCGCTCGCCGCCCTTCCTTGCTCAACCACCACTGCCAGCACCTGCAACGCGGCCACCAGCCCATCGCCTGTGGTCGCAAAATCCGACAGGATCACGTGGCCCGACTGCTCGCCGCCAACATTCATGCCCTGCGCGCGCATGCGTTCGGCCACGTAGCGGTCGCCGACCTGGGTACGCTCCAACACAAGCCGATGGCCGGAAAGGAAGCGCTCCAGTCCGAGGTTCGACATCACCGTCGCGGCAATGCCGGAACCGCGCAGCCGGTCGGTGCCAGCCCACGAGCGGGCGATCAGGCCAAGTATTTGGTCGCCGTCGATCAGCTCGCCGTGCTCGTCCGAAATCAGCAATCGGTCGGCGTCGCCGTCGAGCGCCAGACCGAGATGTGCCCCATGCTCGACCACCTGGGAACAGAGAAACTCCGGCTTGGTCGAGCCGCAACCGCAGTTGATGTTGAACCCGTCCGGCGCGACACCGACCGGGATCACGGTGGCCCCCAGCTCCCACAAGACGGTCGGCGCGACGCGATAGGCGGCGCCGTTGGCGCAGTCGATGACGATCTTCAGGTCGTCGAGTTGCAGGCCGCGGGGGAACGTCGCCTTCGCCGCCTCGATGTAGCGGCCGGCGGCATCGTCGAGCCGGGCGGCACGCCCAAGCTTGGCCGCCGACGCGAGACGCCGTCCGAGGTCGGCGTCCATCAACGCCTCGATCTGTCGCTCCGTGTTGTCAGACAGCTTGAATCCGTCCGGGCCGAACAGCTTGATGCCGTTGTCCTGGAATGGGTTGTGCGAGGCGGAGATCATCACGCCGAGATCGGCGCGCAGGCTGCGCGTCAGCATCGCGATCGCCGGCGTCGGCAGGGGCCCGACCAGCGTGACGTCCATCCCGGCACCGATGAAGCCGGCGGTCAGCGCCGGCTCGATCATGTACCCCGACAGCCGGGTGTCCTTGCCGATCACCACGCGGTGGCGGTGTGGCCCGCGGGTGAAGAGCAACCCCGCAGCCTGACCGAGTCGCAGCGCTGTCTCGGCGGTCATCGGCTCGGCGTTCGCCGTGCCCCGGATACCGTCAGTGCCGAAAAGCCGTCGAGCCTGGCTCATGCGAAATCCAGAAGTTGCTTCGTCTGTCGGTGTTTTTTTCGCTTGTAGCGATACCGTGGCCGAAATGGAAGGAGTCGTCCTGTCAACCGCCCGCGAGTGCGTCCCAAACATGTAGCGCCTGGACGGTTTCCGGAACGTTATGCACGCGAAGAAACGCGGCCCCTCGGGCCACGGCCAACAGCCCAGCTGCCAGAGAGCCGGCGAGGCGATCGCGTGGCTCGCTCACGCCGGTCAGGCGCCCGATGAACCCTTTGCGCGACACTCCGACGAGGATCGGAAAGCCAAGGGGTGCCAGCTCCCGAAGCCGCCGAAGCAGTTCGACCGAGTGGATGGGCCGCTTGGCGAAGCCGATGCCGGGGTCGATGGCAATCTGCTCGCGCCGAATGCCGGCCTGGAGCGCAGCCTCGATGCGCTGGGCGAGCTCTGCTGCGACCTCGGCAATAACATCGGAATATGACGCATGAGCGTCCATCGTCGCCGGTACGCCCCGCATGTGCATGAGCACGACTGGGCAGCCACGCGCCGCCACCAGCGGCGCGGCAGCGGGGTCGTGCGCCAGCGCTGAGATATCGTTGACGATCTGCGCGCCCGCATCCAGGGCGGCCGCCATGGTGGCGCTGTTGCGCGTATCGACCGAGACGGTCAGGCCGGCCCGGGCAAGGGCGCCGACAACCGGGATGACCCGCGTGCGCTCGTCCGCCGGATCGATTGGCGAGGAAAACGGGCGCGTACTCTCGCCCCCCACGTCGATGATGTCCGCTCCGGCTTCGGCCATCGCCAGCCCGGCCGCTATCGCGTGGTCAGGATCGAGATGCGCCCCGCCGTCGCTGAAACTGTCAGGGGTGACGTTCAGGATGCCCATTATCCGCGGGCGGTCGATACTCAGACCCGCCCATAGTCCACCTCTTTCGCTTTGCGAGAGAGGTGAGCTGACGGGTAAGTGCAAACGCCAGCCTATCCCGGCTGCGGCGCCGGTCCCAGCCCGCTGGCCGGCGGTGTCGGCGACGCCGTCGGTCGCCCGGTCGTGGGCACCGAGGCGCGGCGGCTCTCGGGGGCCGGCTCATCGACCACTTTGCGGATTACCGGTTCGCCGCGCAGTACCGTGCGGATCTCGTCACCGGTGAGTGTCTCGTGCTCCAGCAAGCCACGCGCCAGCCGGTGCAGCTCTTCGATGTTCTCGGTCAGCAACCGCCGCGCCTTCGAATAGGCCCGGTCAATGATGTCCTTGATCTCGGCATCGATCTCGCGCGCGGTCGCTTCGGAGACGTTCTTCGCCTGCGTCACCGAATGGCCGAGGAACACCTCCTGGCTGTTGTCGCCATAGGCGATCATGCCGAGCTTGTCGCTCATGCCCCACTCGGTGATCATCCGCCGAGCCTGGTCGGTCGCCATCTTGATATCCCCAGCCGCGCCGTTGGAGACCTTCTCAGGGCCGAAGATGATCTCTTCCGCCGCGCGGCCGCCCATCGCCATGGTCAGCTCGGACAGCAGCTTCGACTTCGACTTCGAGTAGCGGTCGCCCTCCGGCAGGCTCATCACCAGCCCCAAGGCCCGTCCGCGCGGGATGATCGTCGCCTTATGCACCGGATCGCATTCAGGCTCGTGCATGGCGCACAGCGCGTGGCCCGCCTCGTGATAGGCGGTCATCCGCTTCTCGGCCTCGGACATCACGAGCGAGCGTCGCTCGGTGCCCATCATCACCTTGTCCTTGGCGTTCTCGAACTCCAGCATCGCGACCACGCGCTTGCCCATCCGCGCCGCCAGCAGCGCCGCCTCGTTGACCAGGTTGGCAAGGTCGGCACCCGAGAACCCTGGTGTGCCACGGGCGATCACCTTGGGATCGACGTCGGACGCCAGCGGCACCTTGCGCATATGCACGCGCAGGATCTTCTCACGCCCGTTCACGTCCGGGTTCGGCACCACCACCTGGCGGTCGAATCGGCCGGGCCGCAGGAGCGCCGGATCGAGCACGTCCGGCCGGTTGGTCGCGGCGATCAGGATGACGCCTTCGTTGGATTCGAACCCGTCCATCTCGACCAGCATCTGGTTCAGCGTCTGCTCGCGCTCGTCGTTGCCGCCGCCCAGGCCGGCGCCGCGATGCCGGCCGACCGCGTCGATTTCGTCGATGAAGATGATGCAGGGTGCGTTTTTCTTCCCCTGTTCGAACATGTCGCGCACGCGCGAGGCACCGACGCCGACAAACATCTCGACGAAGTCCGACCCCGAAATGGTGAAGAACGGTACGTTCGCCTCGCCGGCGATGGCGCGGGCGAGCAGCGTCTTGCCGGTCCCGGGCGGGCCGACCAGTAGCACGCCCTTGGGGATCTTGCCGCCGAGCCGCTGGAACTTCTGCGGGTCCTTCAGGAACTCGACGATCTCCTGCAGCTCACCCTTGGCCTCGTCGATGCCGGCCACGTCCTCGAACGTCACCCGGCCCTGTTTTTCCGTCAGCAGCCGAGCCCGCGACTTGCCGAAGCCCATCGCCCGCCCCCCGCCGGCCTGCATCTGGCGCATGAAGAACACCCACACGCCGATCAGCAGCAGCATCGGGAACCAGGACAGCAGGTAGTGCAGCAGCGGGTTGACGTCGGCGTCTTGCGGCTTCGCGATCACCCGCACACCGTGGCTGGTCAGCAGGTGGACAAGGGTCGGGTCATCCGGCGTGTAGGTCTCAAACGTCCGCCCATCGCTGAACTGGCCGGACACCGTGCGGCCCTGGATGACCGTGTCCCGGACATGGCCCTGGTTCACTTCGTTGATGAAGTCCGAGTAGGCCACCTGGGTGGACGACGTATGCGTGGTGCCAGGCTGGAAGAGGTTGAACAGCACCACGAGCAAGAGGGCGATGATCACCCAAAGCGCAAGGTTGCGACCGAAGTTGCTCATGTGTGCCTGCTCGTCGTCTCTCCAGGACCCGAAATGCTCGTCACCTGCCTCTGCAAGCGTCGAGCCGGCTCCCCGTTACCATCACAACATAGGACGTCGCGCGCCCTCGCGCATCCCCGAACGCACAGTGGTCGCCCGATTGCGTTCATACAGCGAAAAAAGGCGCAACGGCGGCCGGGCGTGGTGGGCTGAACAGGATCGACGCAGCGGCGCATGCCTCGGACGACGGGTAACCGAGATGCGGCACCGCAACCAGGTCCCCGCCGCGGCGCAGCGCCGGAAGCGTGCACAACACCGCAGCCGGCAGGTTCGACCAATGCCGCAGACGACCAGCATCGCCACCGAGCGCGCCGAGCGTGCTGCCGGGCGGCGGCGTGGCGTGCTGGGCGAGGCGGAATCGACGATCCCAGACCGCGCCGGGGACCGCAGCAGTCTCCACCTGCATGGCTGCTGCCTCGCGCACGATGAGCAGGCCTGGCCCAAGCCGGCCGGCTGAGAGCAGGCGCACTCCCGCGAGGGTCGCCGGCCGCGGGGCGGCGGCCAGGGCTGCCACAGCGCTGGGATTCGGCGGGAAGTTCGCACCGGCCATCATCTGGATCAGCGCGCCGAGAGCCTCGGCGGGAAGCGGAGCAGCAGGCATCAGCGCAAATCCCTCGCACCGTAGCGTGACTGCGGCTGCGAGCGCCGATCCGGCCGCTGCCTCCCGCCGAGACCGCTCGCGACCCATGGCATTGGCGGCAGCCACCAGCGCCGTCGTTGCCGCGCCGGTCCCGTCCCGATCTGCCCGCAGGGCACGCAGCCGGGGCCGCAGGGCCCGCGCGTCCACATTAGAGGGATCCTCGACCCAGCCCATCCCCAGCGAACCGAGCGTTTCGCGCAGCCGGATCGGCGGAACCGACAGCAGCGGACGGATCAACCGGACGAACGTAGTCTCCACCACAGAGGCCATGCCCGCCAGCCCGGCGGGGCCACTGCCCGCCAAGGCTCGCATGATCACCGTCTCGGCCTGGTCCGCAGCATGGTGACCGAGCAGCAGGTGCAGGATGCCCTCGACCCGACACGCCTCGGTCAACGCTGCATAGCGTGCCGCCCGCGCGCGCTCGGCCAAGCCCGCCCCCGGCGCAAGCCCGGTCAGCTTCAGCACGCGTGCGGCGATCCCCCGCGCGGCCAGCCGCGCGACGGCTTCGGCCGCCTCGCGCGCCAACTCGTCGCGCAACCGGTGATCGACGACCAGCGCCAGCAAGGAACCCGCGCGGGCCCGAGCCCAGGCGTCCGCCAGCACGGCCAGGGCCAAGCTGTCGGCGCCGCCCGACACCGCCACGGCGAGCCGCGGCGCCGGCCCGAACGGCCCCAGCGGCGCCATCAGAGTTGTGAACTCGGACTCAGTGATATCAGGCATCCCGGCGAGCGTGCGCATAGGCCGTCAGCGCGTAGGACAACAGCGACACGGCCGGGCTCAGCACCCGTCCGCGGACGAGTTGCACGGCCCCGATGGCTGCCAGCGTCCCGACCACCCCCGGCCTGCCAAGAGCGCGGGATGCCTGATAGGCACCCCACAAATGTTCGGTCGCAGGTACCGGCCACGCGAGAACGGCACGAGTTGTATTGCACCCACGCAAGCAAGGGAATGACCGCCGCCCGTCCCCTGTTTAGGCAAGTGATGACTTCCGGATCACTTCAAGCTGCTGCCGATTCCGGCGCCGACCGGCGCAGATTCTCCAATGAAGGGCCTGATGGTCCCCGGCGACGGTTGGGTTGTGCTCTGCAGGGGATAGAAGGGATAGGCCTCGCAGCCTGCCAAAGTTAAAACAAGCACGATTGTTGAGATGATCCGCATAGCGGACATTTGGGACCCCCGATGGACTGGGCTCCGGGTTTTGGCACGCCCCTGTCATGTCACTGCCCGTAGACTGGGAGCAAGCCGCTCCCGTGTTCTGGATCCGGGCGAGCTGCCTGATGCTCGTGGCCGAGTGGCGGTGGGGCGTCTCGTCATTCCGGCCTCGATCGCCATCTATCTAACATTCCGAATGCTCGCGATGAGGGGTGCCGAGCCTGGTGCCGGGACCGAAGTCCCGGCATCGCGCAATTTCTAGCCTTGAATGAAAGTCAACAGGTCAGCGTTAATGGTATCGGCCTCGGTGGTGGGCATACCATGTGGAAAGCCTTTGTAGGTTTTCAGGGTGCCATTTCTCAGCAGCTTTGCCGATAGCGGCGCCGAATCGGCATAAGGCACGATCTGGTCGTCGTCGCCGTGCATCACAAACACCGGCACCGTGATCTTCTTCAGGTCCTCGGTGAAGTCGGTCTGAGAGAAGGCGACGATGCCGTCATAATGCGCCTTGGCGCCGCCCATCATACCCTGGCGCCACCAGTTCCAGATCACGCCCTGTGAGGGCTTCGCGCCGGGCCGGTTGAAGCCATAGAACGGTCCAGCCGGCACATCATAATAGAACTGGGCGCGGTTGGCGGCGACCTGCGCCTGAAAGCCGTCAAAAACCTCCTTCGGCAGCCCGCCCGGATTGGCCGCTGTCTTCACCATCAGCGGCGGCACCGCACTGATGATTGCCGCTTTTGCCACCCGGCCTTCGCCGTGGCGCGCCAGGTAATGCACCACTTCGCCGCCGCCGGTGGAGTGGCCGACATGCACCGCACCCTTCAGATCGAGATGCGCGGTCAGCGCTGCGAGGTCGTCGGCATAGTGATCCATGTCGTGGCCGCCGCCAGTCTGGGTGGAGCGGCCATGGCCGCGCCGGTCATGCGCGATCACACGGAAGCCCTTGCCGAGGAAGAAGAGCATCTGCGCGTCCCAATCGTCTGCCGAGAGCGGCCAGCCATGGCTGAACACGATGGGCTGACCCGCGCCCCAGTCCTTGTAGAAAATCTCGACGCCGTCCTTGGTGGTGATCGTAGGCATGCCTTTGATCCTTTTCGCTGATTGGAAGCCGAACCGTCTGACATGGGAAAGATACGCCGCCTGGCCCACGATGCGGATTGGCGAGCCTGACATTCCTCGTGTAAAGCTGACATTTTTCGGGCGATATTGACAATGGCGACCAGCGACGCCCTAACAGAGATCGGCATTCCAGCAGACCATGATTCCCAGCTTCCTGCGATCCGTGGCCTGACCGATCTCCTCGCCCTCGCGACGCATCTACAGTCGCCACGACCTCTTCCTCTCCGATCTGTTCTTCCAGGGTCTTGGACCATGACCCGGGTAGAACGACGTGGGACCTTCAGATAAAAAGTGCCGGAAGTGCATTGGAGGATAATGATGGGTGCGTGGCGTGTACTGACGGCCTGCGTGGGCCTGGGACTGACGACGTTCGGTTGCGCCAACCGTCCTGTTACACCTCCTACGGACACAGCGCTGGCCTCACCGGCCAGCACACAGTACGGGGGCACGCAGTTTGATGGCGTGTACCAGGGTGCCATCCAAATTACCTCGGCAGCACCGGAGATCCCTCGCGACTGGTGCCAGCCGACTGGCAATCGCGTTATATTTCGAGTAAGCAATGGATCTATCAACTACTCGATGGCTTACGGAGCCATTACTGTAACTCAAACTTTCTCCGTCCCGATCGCATCAGATGGCTCCTTCTCCGCGGCCGGCAGCATGAACGCCACCATGTCGGGTCAGGTAACCGGAAATCAGATCAACGGAACGATCGTCGGCGAAGGATGCGACTGGGCGTTCTCGGTACGGCGATCGTAGCGCGACGTATCCAAGGAAGCCGCGAGCCGCGTCTTGTCGCGTGTCATCGCCATCTCATTTCGCTGTATGCGAGAAGTGGGATCATATGGTGAGACAACCTTGAGTGGAAACCAGTCGCCAAAGAAATGACGCTTGGGCAGCGCTTGTATGCTCGCGCCAACCTGGCGAACGCGGTTTGGCTGGTCGCCTCTTTACCAACTGCTTACCGGTTCTGACGAAGTCGTGCCGCAGAGGCGCAGACAGCGCAGAGGTGCGACATGCAAATTCAGCGATGCCTTGCTGAGGCGCGGACTTCGTCCGTACGCGATTTCCTCGGCGAGCTCTGCGCCTCTCCGTTGAAGGCGTCGCCATAGGTTCTTTGCGGACGCAAGGCCCGGGCGGCGAGCTACGCCTTGCAGGCCTCGGCGAACTGGCGGTCCGGCGTGGTGGGAGGTTGGAGAAGGGCGGCGATGAGCGACTGAACCAAGTCGCCGTCAGGCGGGGGGTCGTTCAATGTCTCCATCAGGCGGAGCAGCGCGGCCCTTTGTGGGGAGACGGCTGTGTCATGCTCGGCGGCGCGGAGGGCGGGCTGGGGTTCCTTCGCCGGCTGGGGTTGCGGTCGCGGCTTTGGCGCCGGCGGCGGGGGTGGTTCGGCGGTCGCCGCGGGCTGTGGATGGGGTGACAGCGCCTGCATCATGAGGCCGATGGCACAATGCTCGGTCCAGGTGGCGCGGTCGCGGGCTTCGTTGTTCGCCTCGCGCTTTTCTCGGGCTGCCTGCATGCGCAGCAGCAGCCTGAGCGCGCTGTTCGCCTGGCGCATCATGCTGTTGGCCTGGGCTCGGCATTTCTGCGCCCAGTATGACGTTGTGTCTGCCTCCTCGGCGAGGCGCAGGAGCTTCTTCCACTGCTCGGAGGCGGCGACGTAGAGGGCGGCAGTGTCCGCCTCGGCTGCGTTGGCTGGACAGAGCGCGGCGATCCGGGCGATGGCGGAATGGTTTCGCCGGGCGAGATCCTCGGGGCTGTCGGTGAGTGGCGGCGGCAGCGTAGGGCATAGCGAGTGGATGAGCTGGTAGTACACCTCGGCCGGGAGTTGGTCGGCGAGGTTGGTGTGGTTCGGGGGAGCGCTGAGGGGCATGGTGAGGATAATAGCGTTATCGGCCTTCCTGGTCAACGTCATTATTACTACCATGGACCGGAACATTAAACCGGGGAGGGCCTCATCGTAGCGGAAGCCTGGCTCGCCGCGCTCGCGCGGCCCAGGTAGCAGCGGCATGAACAAGCCTCGTCCGGTCCAGCCGCTGAACCAGCCATTTTGCTCGGGCTACTTCGTTTGGCTCATCAAATCACCCTGGCAGCGGGTTGGTCGTGCAGTCCCCAGTCGTCCATCCGCTGATGGCCTTGCACGGCACTTTTATTTTGAAAGGGCGTACTTGCGACGCCTCGCCGAACCGATCGAACCAAATATGATAGATGCGCTCGGCCTCTCCAGTGCTCTCGAGCGTAAGCAGCGTGGAATTCACGGCCGCCAGCAGCGCGGGCTCATTTCGTGCCATACCAATGCCGATGTTCTCCTGCCACAACTGCTGGGGAAGCATTTTGAACCGCTCGTGATCGGGGGCGAGTGCAATCAGGGAGGCCAACGTCGGGCTATCCCCTATGACGGCATCGACAGTACCATCCCGCAAGGCTTGCAAGGCCTGAGGTCCCTCGCGGAATAGCGACACCTTCGCCCCAGGGAAGTCGTTTGCCAGGTATTCCGCTTCCGTGCTCCCTCTTGCCGCACCAATGCGGCTGCTGCCGTAGTCTTCGACTCGGTCAGAACCAGACGCGAGCACGGCCAATTGTTGTCCCACCACGAAGTATGGGATTGAGAACGCGACCGTCTGGGCCCGCTCGGGCGTGATCGTCATCTCCGCGACGATCAGATCAACCTTGCCGGACTGCAGCAGGGCGACCCGGTCGGCCAACGTTGCCACGACAAGCTGAAGCTCGACACCAATGCCGGCGGCGATCGCACGTGCGAAGTCGATGTCGTAGCCGATGATCGTGCCTGAGAGAGGGTCGACAAAGCTGAACGGCGGGTTGCCGTCACTCACGGCGACCCTGAGCACGCCCGTTGCGCGGATATTGTCAAGCTGGTCGGCGTACCCGGCGGTAAACGCGCCGACCCACAGCGCAACGGCCACCAAGAGCCGAACAAGCCATCTCATTTGATGCTCCTCCAGATATTTCAATAATCGGTATGGCTGCGGAGTTCATACCAGCGCCCCGAGCAACCGACTCTCCACCCTCATTCCTGCGCGAATCAGGAATCCACGCAAGCGCACGGAGTTCGGGGCCGTTGCAGATAGAGCTGGCATGACGCCTAAGCGTCGCTCTCCCCAGCGCCGGATATAAGCCGCGCTGGAAGCACCTATGGGCGACATGACGCCCCTAATCTGTATCACGTCATCATTGCGGGCGGAAAATGACGTTCGGTCCGAAGTGGCTGAGGAATGGCCCAAACTCCCTGCCTTGTATGGGACCACGTTCGTTGTCAATACCGTTCGCTGGCGGGAATCGTCGCTGGTCGGCGCGTTGATCCCGATCCCGCTTTAACGGAAGTCACCAGGCCGGATGCTTTCGACTAGGACTTCGCCCGGTTGCACGCCGTCGAACAGCCGCATGTGCCCCACGACCTCTCCGCGTGCGTTGCCCTTTCCGACATAGAAGGTTTCGCCGTTTCGAGAATCGGCCAGGCGATACATATACTACTTCAACCGATCGATCACCTCGGGCGGGAATGCAAAATCTTGATCAAAGTGTGAGCTCCATCACAGCCTGGTTTGGTGCTCTGTGCGAAAGATGCGGTTCTTCCCACCAAAAGGGAGGGAAACCGATGAGCGATGCCAGCCCAGCCTCACAAGCGGTAGCTGCCGGTGATTGACGCCGATCATCCTGGTTCGAACGCTTCTAGTTACAGACACGATGTGGCTGAGCCTGAAGCAAAGATGACCGTATGGAGGTTATGATGTTGCGGCAGACGATCCGGCACCTGCGGACTTCCGCTATGTGCACGACATTGGTGATTGGGACGCTAACCGCTGAGGGAGGGAGCAATCCTGCGCGTGCAGCTTTCGATTTATTTGAGCCTCCTGGCCTCTCCTATGATAGCGCAACTGTCCGCCTTACGCCGGGTGGATCTGTGGATATCGGTGCAACGCTTACGGTCGGAAGCTTCGGCCTGACGACCGATGGCTCAGGCATTCAGACAGTGAGCAACGGCGGAATCACCATGATTTTTGGACGTCTCGATTTCGTACAACAATTGGACATCAACTCCCTTTTCTACGGAACACCAGCCTTCTTGTTTAGTCAGAACACGGAATTCGTTCCTGGAAGTCACAGTCAGCTGGAAAACCTGAACTTGGATCCAGGGTCGTCGCTGCATCTTGATCTTGGGCATATCGTGGCCAATTCAGCCCTGCCCGCTGGCAGCTACACGACGGACATTGGCATCGATCAGGAATGTTCGGGTTATATTTGCGATATATCACCCTTTGATCCGCCATCTTTTGCCGACGCAGGTGCGTTGTCGGTCGATGTGGCGGCCATCCCCGAGCCGCCGGGGATCGCTTTGCTCTTCGCCGGTCTTCTTGGCCTCTTTGCTCGCGGAAGTCGGGGCCGCGATATAAAGGCGATAAAAATGCCCGGCCCTGGAACGCCGCCGCCGGGCTGGGGGCGGACGCTGCCATCCTTGTGTTCCGACCGGCTTACTGACCGTATGGCACCATCGCCGCGAGCGGCCATGCTGCCGATGGAAACAACGTTTTCATAAAGCAGCCGGGTCTGAATTTCGACGGCGAGGACTACCCGGGGTTGCCGATGGCAAATCGCTATGAGCAATTATCAGCGACGCTATCCTGGTTGCGGCAACGCCGCCCCCACGCCGCTGCGCTTCGCCTCCTTACGCAGGAGACGGAGCAGAACAAACAACGCACGGGCGTCGCGTGCTCCGACATCTTCCCCCCACCGGCCGCCAGTGATGTCAGCACCGTCCCAACTCTGGTCGCCCCTCCCTTGCGGGAGGGGGGAGCGGGCTATGGGCTAGGTAGTGTATCGGCTCACCCCACGGCCATCGTTGCCGTCTCCGCGTCGTCACGATCCGACCGTTACCCGGTAGTCGTCCAAAGGCAGAGACTTCGACCTTTTTGGGAGAAGCATCGCGTATCGGCCGGCGACGACCTCGGTCAGATGGACGTGCCAATACGTTTCACCATCCTTGGTCGTGGTCGTGTTCAGCGCATCCAAGCAGTCGTGGAGAACTTTCCAGGGCAGCGCAAATGCAAACGGGAGATCCATGCATCCTAAAATAACGTATGACTCGGAACCGTTCCGGAGAAAGTCGTCCCAGCCAGGATGGTAAGCGTACCAATATGGATAGGAGGAGCGCCTCGTGTATCGCTTTGAGAGCGTGCACACCAGACGCTTTTGGTGCCCAGCGTCCCAAAAGAGCGCACGACTGCTCTTGACGAACGCGACACCTCTGTCACGCCCGAATTGGGCGACTATTTCCTCCCGCTTGGCCTGCAGCAGACGGCTGTCGGTAAAATGCCAGACGCCCTTCGACTTCTCGGGCGACGGAGCGGCCTCCTGATCGGAAATCTCTTCGGCAGTTTCCGATACCGTCGCTGTCTCGACATCCTTCGCTGTCGTGAATACCACGTCGATTACTTCATCGAGCCGCGTGTATTCCATAGGAGTTAGCAGACTTCGAATCTTCCGACCGGTGTCCGGGGCTTCGGCGTTTTCCTTCAGTTGAACAAGCTTGATCAGAGAGTCCGCGCTGATCAAACGTATGTCCCATGCATGACGAGAGCCGCGAACCTGGGCTTCTAACTCTCCCGTCTCCTCGCGGCCGACCACAATTAGAATCGAGGAGGGCCCGGAAATACGATTGGACGCGACAAGCTTGTCCCTATAGCCGGCGATTGTGTCCAAAGAGATCCGATATGCATCGGTTGTCTTCACCTCGGCGACGATCGTGTGACCCTCCGGCGACACCCAGATCCCATCGAAACCAATCGCATTCTGGGTCCCCTGATATCTCCCGCTGGTCACGTCATAGTCGAGCCGGCGTCCAAGCTCATTGATGAGGTCTTGGAGAACCATCCCGCTTCTGCCGAACCCTGAGGATAAACAGTGGTCAATGTACCCTGCGATCTTCCCGCTAGGGATCTGAGCCACGTACTCCCGAAGCTCCCGAGAGCAGAGGGAGCCATCTTTGAGCGCACCATCGCCCGCGGAGGCGACGACCTGCTCTATCGTCAACTCCTCGACCGCCTGCGGATTGGAGGCCCAAAATGCTAACAGCGGCATGAGCAGGCTCCTCGCAGGCTAGCCGCTGAAATAGCAGCGACTCCAATTGTTTGTTGCGAGACACGAAGCGGGCTTCCCAGGCCGGTGCCTATGCGCTGGCGGCGACTCGAGAACCGAACTCGCGAGCGACCCTTGCGGCGGCTCCGGTTTTCTGGACAGCGGGATAAGCTTAGGGCTGACCGGTTCCATAAGAGGCGAGACGTGGGTGTAATGAGGAAGCAGCACAGCGCGGACTTCAAGGCGCGCGTGGCGATGGCGGCGCTGTCGGGGGAGAAGACCCTGGCGGAGCTGTCGTCGGAATTCGGTGTCCATCCGACAATGATCAGCACCTGGAAGCAGGAGCTGATGAAGCGTGCGAGTGAGCTGTTTGCGCGTGGCCACAAGGCGGCGGGAGCCGAGGACACACAGAAAGTGATCGACGATCTGCACCGCAAGATCGGTCAGTTGCAGGTCGAACGCGATTTTCTTGCCGGGCAGCCCGCCATCTCCCGACTGCTGAGAGGCGGGCGATGATCGCGCCGGAGGCGGGGCTGTCCGTAGGCCGGCAATGCACGCTGCTCGGGATCGCGCGCAGCAGCTTCTATTACCAGCCTCGGCCGATCTCTGCGCCGGAACTCGGTCTGCTGAACCGGCTCGACCGGATTTTCACGGAACATCCAGTGTATGGCAGCCGGCGGCTGCAAGTGGCGCTGTCGCGCGAGGGGATTTCGGTGGGGCGTCGGCGCGTCCGACGGCTGATGCGCAAGCTGGGGCTGTGCGCGATCAGGCCGAAGCGGGACACCAGCAAGCCGCACCCTGAGCATAAAATCTATCCGTATCTGCTGCGCGACAAAACGATCGACCAGCCGAACCAGGTGTGGGCGAGCGACATCACGTACATCCCGATGCGCCGGGGATTTCTGTATCTTGTTGCGATCATCGATTGGGCGACGCGGCGGGTTCTGTCCTGGCGGTTGTCGAACACCCTGACGACCGGGTTCTGCGTCGACGCACTCAATGAAGCTCTTGTCCGGTACGGCAAGCCCGGAATTTTTAACACGGACCAGGGCTCACAGTTTACGAGCGACACGTTCACGCGGGTGCTGTTGGATCATGGGATCGAGATCAGCATGGATGGGCGCGGGCGCTGCCATGACAATATCTTTGTCGAGCGCCTGTGGTGGACGGTGAAGTACGAATGGGTCTACCTGCGCCCGGCGGCCAACGGGCTTGAGCAAAGGCGCAGCTTTGCTGAATTCTTCGACTGGTACAACCGGCGACGCCCGCACCAGGCGCTTGGATGGCAAACACCGGACGAGGCCTATTTCGGCAACGCCGGGCCGGCTGTGGCGGAGGCGGCATAACGCGATGGCACATCGACGCTGTGGATTTGTGGACAGTCGGCTGCGCCGATGCCCGCCTGACCGCGCGAGCGCGGTCCCCCATGGACAAGCCGGGGAAAACGCTCTGCGTTTCCCCCACCTTGCCCACAGGTCGGCGGCTGTCCATAAGCTCTACAGCGCACCAACAACAGCAAGGATTGAATTTGATTCCGGGAAAGGTGTAACCTTCAACCGGCAACCAGCCTTAGCTTATTCTTCCCGGGACCTGTCCAAACAACCGGGACCACCGCACCTGTTCCGATAAGGACCCCCGCGTGCCCCCGCTCGCTGCGGGTCGCCCCGTCAAGAAAGCGGTCGTAATGCACTTGCGGCGAGTCAGGCAGCTCCACTCACCGCGAGGTGGCAAACCCGCCAGGTTAACGATCTCCTGAAGCCAGATGTACATCTGCGCCCTTCCGCCGTCCCCGATGCATATCTCCGACCCGACCGGACTGCACATCCCGTTCGCGGTCATCTTTTTCCTAGCGTGCCTAGCGGTGTTGGAGTTGGAGGGCATACGTTTGAAGGACTTGTAGCTGGACCCGGCACTAACGGCGCTTCTGTTGCTGTCGTTGCCAATATCTTTCCCCCCAACGTCTCTACGTCGGAAAGAGACCTTATTTGGTCAGAGGAAAATAAGAAAGGGATTTCAGCCAAAATGAATTGTATTGGAGTGGGTCCGTTAGCAAGAACCCTCCAAGGAGCGCCGTTATTAACAGGGACCGCTAAGGTCATAAAGCCATCTATGATCGTGTACGCTTGGCTTTTCTTTATGGCCATATCGGTCATTTGATCAATATCACTAAACGGGACCCTCACAATCAAAACCAATTTGCGAAGCTTCCGATCTGAAAGCAAGCTGTTTGTTTTGATGACCATGTAGAAAACATTGTTGTCGAGACCCCACGCTTGAACCAATGCAAACGGCGAGCCTTCACGAGCGTTGGGCGGTAGATCCAAAATGCTGGCCGGATGGAGTTGCTGATAGCCGAACACGCACCCGCTCACGACTATTGAAGCCAAGGGAAGAAAGGCCATGTAGCCCTTGAGCAGCCGTGGAAAATGCGTTCGAAGGTGCTCCGACTGGGCTATAGCCCCATCAACAGCGATGAGCAGGGCCGCCACGACTATGCCGCCGTACGCTACCCACTCCCAGAATCCCCAAGCGGCCATCCGATTCTCCTGCTGAGCGAGGATTGTAACGAGAAAGAGAGCGGGAAGCCAAAAGAGCCGAACCTCTCAAACTGCCGAATGAGCTAAACCGCTCGGGCACCGAGGGGCAGCGGCGGTCGCCCGCGAGGCTCGCGGCGGTGCAGCTGGTGACCGATGCCGGTCAGCCCCCCGCTGGCCCACCTGTCGCTACTTGCAATCATCGTCAGTCCGCCAGAAATTGCGGGAGCATGCACTGCATTGGCCAGCCCTTGCCACGGGTTGTCCTCGCGTCGATCAACTATTCATCGTAGGGATCGATAAGCTTTCCCGTGGCAACATCGCGTCGCTCTTGCCGGATCACCGTGGCCCGCAACTCCCAGTGTGGCGTGTGCCGGTCAAAACGGAGGGAGTGAGCCAGGGACATACCATTGGCGAGTTCGAGGTGACCGAACCGAGCTGAACGGCTGATAATTCCTTCTTCGACTTTCGATAGATCCAGCACCTCTAACTTCCACGAACTATCATCACCCCACACGCATCCGGCAATGAAACCTGTTGTCAGGGACAGCCAGTGACTAAAACTTAAATCGTAGCCATGTTGGTTCGTGGTCTGTCCGGAACGCCCTTCAGCGCTAGCTTCAAATAGCCAGTCCTCTGTCTCTTGACCTGTAGCCCGATCCTTTCGTGTGACCTTTTTGTAACGAGGCACATAGAACTCTACTGGACAGAAGCCGTGTGGGGCAGGCTCTTCGCCACCCAGATCCGTGCAGTCTGGTAGGCTCATCACCCGGGTTGAGGTGTAGTCCCGCGAATAGAGTGCGTACCATGCCCCATTGGACTCAAACGGTTCGAAAGTCTGTTCCGCCCAGCCCGGATGGTTCCGTTTATACTCACCGATCTCGATGTCGCCATCAAAGATTTTGACCAGAGACGATCCCCAGAATCCAGCCCGGTGTGGTTCGACAAGAGCCTGAGCCCTGAACCTAAATCCGGCAGTTGAGTGATTGCGCGCCGCGGCTGAATCGGCAGATTTGGCCGGCATGAGCACAGAACAGAGATGTCTGGCGGTTCACCCCGCGGGTGAGCAACCGGAAGTTGCGCCGCATTCGGCGATTGCCGATACCTTCGCCGGGCGCGTGCACGTGGAGTGGGACGCCGCCGCACCGGTGACGCCGTTCGGCCAACTGCCATTCTTCATCGACTACCTGAAGCAGGCCGGGTTGTTCGACAATTGGGTTGCCGACTGTCCGCTGCGGTTCACTAGGGCCTGTCGTCAATTGAGCCAAATCGCGCTGGCGGTGAGGTAGATGGCGGCCAGGAAGTTGCGTGCGGTCTTGTCATAACGTGTGGCGATGGCGCGAAACTGCTTGAGTTTGGCGAAGAAGTTCTCGATCAGGTGGCGTTCCTTGTAGAGATGCCGATCGAACGCCCGCGGCGCCCGGCGGTTGGCCTTCGGCGGGATCACCGCGGTTTTGCCCGCTGCCGCCAACGGCTCGATGACCCGCTCGTCGGCATCGAATGCCTTATCGGCGATCAGCATGTCGGCCTGCATGTCCGGCAAGAGGTGGTCGGCACCAACCAGGTCGTGTGCCTCGCCGCCGGTCAGGTGGAAGCCGACCGGATTGCCCAGCGCATCGACCATGGTATGGATCTTGGTGCTCAGTCCGCCGCGCGAGCGCCCAATGGCCTGGTCCTCGCCGTCTTTTTTTGGGCGCCCGCACTGTGCTGATGGGCCCGCACGATGGTGCTGTCGATCATCGCGTATTCGTTGTCGGCATCGACGGCAAGATGCTGAAACACTCGCTTCCAGACGCCGGATTTCGCCCAGCGACTGAAGCGCCGGTGGGTGTTCTTCCAGTCGCCGAAGCGTTCCGGCAGATCGCGCCAGGGAATGCCGGCCCGGTAGCGGTAGAGCACCGCTTCAACGAACCGGCGGTTGTCCGCCGCGGTCACGCCGACCGAACCCTTGCGGCCTGGCAAAAGGTCCTTGATCCGGTCCCACTGGTCGTCGCGAAGTCCGTAGCGGCGCATCGGTCAGCTCCTGCAAAGCTGACCGTCTACGAATCGAAGAATGCGTCGCGCCGGAATCGGCTATCTCGCCATCTCCTGCTGATTACCGAACGGTGTTGCAATCCGGACTCACCAAGCCCGCTCTAACTGGCGAACCACTGGTCGGGATTTGACGACAGGCCCTAGCCCGAATGCACCGCGTACACGCGATCTGCTTGGCACCGTGCTGCTGTCTGTTCTGGCGGGTCACCGGCGCTATGCCCATGTGACCGCGCTGCGCTGCGATCCGGTGAACCCGCCGTTGCTCGGCATGCGCAAGGTGGTCAGCGAGGACTCGGTTCGCCGCGGGCTGGAGAAGATCGACGAAGCGCAAGGCTCGGCCTGGCTGCAAAACCACCTGGACTATTGCACCGCTCCGCTGCTCGGCGAGCCGTGGGTGCTCGACATCGATACCACCATCAAACCTTTGTATGGGCACCAGGAAGGCGCCGAGCTGGACTATAATCCGCACAAGCCGGGTCGGCCGTCGCACTGCTATCACAGCTACATGCTGTCGAACCTGCGGCTGGTGCTACGGGTCGAGGTATTGCCCGGCGATCAGCACAACGTCAGACACGCGACGGGCGGCTTGTGGGAGTTGCTGGATCATCTCGGAGCGGGGCAGCGGCCGTGGCTGCTGCGCGGAGACAAGTCGTGGGGCATCGAGCCGGTGATGGCGCGGGCCGAGCGGGAGGAGCTGGCGTATCTGTTCCGTCTGCGCATGACGAAAAACGTCACGCGGGCACTGCAACGGGCGATGCAGGCATCGGACTGGAAGGATGCCGGCCAGGGCTGGCAGGGCAAGGAGACGAGCCTGCGGCTGGAGGGCTGGAGCCGGCAGCGGAAAGTCATTCTGCTGCGCCGCCAACTGGCTGGTCCGCCGGCCGTCGATCATGGCGATCCGGCTCAGCGGCGACTTGGCTTCGTCGAGGTGGGCCCCGATCAGGAGGCGTGGGACTACGCTGCGCTGGTCACCTCAATGGACGATGAAATCCTGACGCTGGGGCAGTTGTATCGCGATCGGGCGGATTGCGAGAACGTTTTTGACGAGCTGAAGAACCAATGGGGTTGGGGCGGTTTCACGACACAGGACCTCACGCGGTGTCGGCTGCTGGCCGGTATCGTTGCACTGATCTACAACTGGTGGAGCCTGTTCGTCCGGCTGGCTGATCCGGAGCACCATCGGGAGGCGATCACCACCCGACCCTTGCTGCTGTCGGCGATCGCGCAGCGCACCCAACACGCCGGCCAGGTGAGGCTGACGATCAGCAGCGCGCATGGCGCGCGCGACAAGGCGAGGCAAGCTTACCTGCGCATCGCCGGCTTTCTTGACCGGCTGCGAAAAAGTGCGGAGCAGTTGGATCCGCTGCAACGCTGGTATCGCATCCTCAGTGAAGCGCTCCGCTACTTCTTGCATGGCCGGCAACTGCAGCCACCGCTTCGCCTGAGCCCGGCCTGAGCAATTACCCCAGGTTGTGGGTCGTCACTTCAGACCGGCGACGATCGGACCCAACTGCCGGATTTAGGCTGAATCGTCTGGCTTCTAAACCGGCTTTCATGATGGAACACCCTGCACGGCAATTACTGGGGCATCAGCGCCAGAGCCCCTCGAAGCGGCGCCCACTGTACGGGTGTAGAGGACAGGTTCGCGATCTCGATCGCGTCGAGCAGATCACCATCGAGCAGAGCACCAAGCGCTATGCGCTTAGACCCCAGGCGCCCCGCTGCGCCGGCAGGCTATTTCAGGCTGTCGGTGTAGCTTTGCCGCCACTGTTCCGTCAGCTGCCGAGCAGCACGCCGCCGCCAGCATTATCCAAGACCCCCCACTACTCCGCCGCCAGCGGCATCGTCGCCGCCTCGGCCCTCACCCACACCGCCGTGTCGTGGAATACAGCGCCACCCATTGGCGGCGCCGGGTCGTCGCTGGTCAACGCGTTGATGCCGATCCCGCCCTCGTAGCACTCGCTGGGCCAGATGCTTTCGACCACGACCACCCCGGGCTGCACGCCGTCGAACAGCCGGGCGTGCACCACCACCTCCCCGCGCGCATTCCCCAACCGCACCCGCCCGCCGTCCAGCACGCCGAGCCGGGCCGCATCCGCCGGGTGGATCAGCACGCTGGGCCGCCCCTCCCGCCGCCGAGAACTCGGCATCTCGGTGAAGCTCGTATTCAGGAACTGCCGCGCCGGCGCCGTCACCATGCGGAACGGACACTCGCCGCTGCTCGCATCGACCACGGCGAAATAGTCCGGCAGACGCGGCATGCGCGCATGATCCGGCCCGATCCGCGCCCAGTCCGGCGCGAACCGGAACCGTCCGCCCGGCTGCGGGAACCCGGTCAGGAAATGCGCCTGCTCGAAGGGCAAAGCCGCGTCGTGCCAGCGGTTCCGCAGCACCGTCGCGGCATCCGGCCAGCCGGAGGCGCGCAGGGTGGCGTCGATCATCTCCCACGCGGTCATCTCGAAGCCGGGATGCCGGGCGCCCAGCCGGACGGCGAGCGCATTGATCACCTCGTGGTTCGAGCGGCACTCGCCGGGCGGATCGATCAGCTTGGGGCCGATCTGGATGTAGGTGTGGCCGCCGGCCTGATAGAGGTCGTCGTGTTCCATGAACATCGTGGCCGGCAGCACGATATCGGCCCAGCGCGCCGTTTCGGTCAGGAACTGCTCGTGCACGCACACGAACAGGTCGTCGCGAGCGAAGCCGCGGCGGACCCGGTTGCTGTCCGGGCAGACGGTCAGTGGGTTCTGGTTCTGGATGAAGAGGGCGTGCACCTGAGGTCCGTCGCCCAGCTCGCGCCGGTCGCCGGTCAGGACGCTGCCGATGCGGCTCATGTCCATCTCGCGGACCGAGGGGTCGCGCACGTCCAGGCCCTCGATCAGGGTCTTGTCCCAGTGGTAGATGCCGCGGTTGCTCCATAGCGCGCCGCCGCCCTCGTGCTGCCAGGCGCCGGTCACGGTGGGGAGGCAGGTCACGGCGTGCATGTTGGCTGGGCCGTTGCGGGAGCGCGCAAAGCCGTAGCCCAGGCGGATGTAGCTCCGCTTCGTCGCGCCGTAGAGCCGCGCGAAGGACTCGATCTGCTCGACCGGGAGGCCGGTGATGTTGGCGGCCCAGTCCGGGCCGCGAGTTGCGAGGTGCGCTTCGAGTGCGTCGGGGCAGTCGGCGAATCGTGCCATGTAGGCGCGGTCCGCCCAGCCGTCGCGGAACGCGATGTGCATCACGGCGCAGGCGAGCGCGCCGTCGGTGCCGGGCCGCAGCGTCAGGTGCATGTCGGCTACGGCCGCGGTGCCGGTGCGGTAGGGATCGACGACCACCAGCTTCGCTCCGCGCTCCTTTCGCGCGCGGGTGACGTGGGTCATGACGTTGACCTGGGTGGCCACGGGGTTGCCGCCCCAGATTACGATCAGGTGGGATTTTGCCATTTCGCGCGGGTCTGGGCCTCGGTAGCCTCCGACGCCGGCGAACCAGCCCGCCTCGCAGACCGAGGTGCAAATGGTGAGCTTCTGGCGCGAGTAGCGCATCGCGTGGCGCAGCCGGTTGATGCCGTCGCGCTGCACCAGGCCCATCGTGCCGGCGTAGTAGAAGGGCCAGACAGCCGCGGCTCCGTGCCGCGTTGTCGCCTCGGCCATTGCGGCGGCGGTGCGGTCCAGGGCCTCGTCCCAGCCGATCGGGCGGAACTGGCCGGAGCCCTTGGGGCCGGTGCGCAGCAGGGGCTGGGTCAGACGGTCCGGGTGATGAATGCGCTCGGCGTAGCGAGCGACCTTCGCGCAGATGACCCCGGCCGTGTAATCGTTGTCGGCCGCGCCATGGACGGCGCCGATGCGCGTGCCGTCGAGCACCTCGACCTGGAGCGCGCAGGTCGAGGGGCAGTCGTGCGGGCAGACGGATGAACGGATGTCGCGATACATGGGGCGCGATGATTGGGTCCGCCTTGCAAGGGGTCAAGGCGAAAGCCGTAGGGCGGAAAAGCGAAGCGCATTCCGCCACTCCTCGCCGGGTTCATGCCCGCTCGCCCGCGTCGCTCGGCGCGTCGGCGCTGCCCGCCCAATCCGCCGGGTAGAACCCCTTCGCCACCCACCGATGGAAGGACGAGAACGACCATTCCCCCGGGCTCTGCACCAGGCCATGCCGGACTGGGTTGAAATGCACGTAATCGACATGAGCCGCATAGTCGCGATCGTCCCGGATCGTGTGTTCCCAATACCGGCGCTGCCAGATGCCGCGTTCGCCGCGCCGAAGCATGACCTTCGACCTCCGCTCGGTCTTGGGGATGGATTTCGAGAATGCCGTCTTGATCGCGTGCCAGCGCCGGGGAAAGTCGGTGTCCCCGTCAGGCAGTGTCCAGACGCAATGCATGTGATCCGGCAGGACCACCCAGGCGTCGATATGGAACGGCGACTGCGCCAGGACGCTCCGGATCGCTTTGCGCAGTGCGTCGATCTCTGCGACCAACCGGTCGGAGCGGCGGTCGAGTAGGTTTACCGTGAAAAAATAAGTGCCGCCCGGGATGCGGTTGCGGCGGTAGTTCGGCATGGCGATGCAGGCGGCGGGTTGGCGGAATGCGCTTCGCTTTTCCGCCCTACACGTTACGCGTTACAGGTTACCGAAGCGTTGTGTCTAATGGATCTCACCGGATCGGCGGATGGCATCGCGGAGCTTCGCCACGGTGAAACCGGGGTCGCGGCAGACATCGAGGATGACTTTCTCTCGCCGGGCGATCAGCTCGATGGCAGCGGGGAGTTTCTTGACCGCCTCGGCCGGCACCACCACGGCGCCGTGCAGGTCGGCGTGGACTACGTCGTCGTGGGCCACCTGCATGCCGAACACGTTCACCGGCTTGCCGAAATCGACCATGTGGACATGGGCGTGGCTTGGCCCGACGCGCCCGCCGATGATCTGGAAGCCGTGCGCCCAGGCATCCAGGTCGCGATAGGAGCCATTGGTCACGCAGCCCAGCGCTCCGAGCGCCTTGTGCACCGTCGAGTGGACTTCGCCCCACCAGGCGCCGTACCCGGGTCGGTCGTCCAGGTCCTGAAGCACGATGATCGTTGGCAGATCCGCGTCGGCCACGTAATCGTACCAATCCAGCCGGCTGGCCACTTTGCCGCGCGGCGCTTCCTTGGCACGGATCATGCCGACCCGGGCGAGGCCGACGATTGGCGGCAGTTTCGGCTCGATCGGCACCATGGGCTCGACCGTGAAGCCGATCGCGCGGCGCTCCGGCACGACGAGTTCGAGCCCATTGCAGATGGTGGGCGTATCCCACTGCTTGAGGGTTTCGAGGTCAGCTTGGGTGAATGGCCGGTCGGGCATGGGGTATTCTCCTTCGAACGCAGCGGCGTGGTGAAGGCAGCATGGCTCGCAGGGCTGGGCGGCGGCAAGTGATGGGAGGGCGTGGGCCTGTTATTCCTTGCGTTACCGGCATCAGTCTGAGAATTTGCCGGCCACCAATGAAGGAGCGGACCTGATGGCGTTTACGCGCAAACGCGTGATGGTGACGGGCGGGGCCGGCTTCCTCGGCTCGCATCTCTGCGAGCGCCTGTTGCGCGCGGGTGACGACGTGCTGTGCGTGGACAACTATTTCACTGGGCGGAAAGACAATATCGCCCATCTCATGGGTAATCCGCATTTCGAGGCGATGCGCCACGACATCACCTTCCCGCTCTATGTCGAGGTGGACCAGATCTATAACCTGGCCTGCCCCGCCTCGCCTGTGCACTATCAGTTCGATCCAGTGCAGACGACAAAGACCAGCGTGCTGGGCGCGATCAATATGCTGGGGCTGGCGAAGCGCGTCGGTGCGACGATCCTGCAGGCTTCTACCAGCGAAGTCTATGGCGATCCGACGGTTCATCCGCAGACCGAGGATTACCGCGGCAACGTCAACCCGCTGGGCCCACGCGGCTGCTACGATGAGGGCAAGCGCTGCGCCGAAACGCTGTTCTTCGATTATCTGCGCCAGCATAAGGTCCGCATCAAGGTGGCGCGGATCTTCAACACCTATGGCCCTCGGATGCATCCCAATGACGGGCGGGTGGTTTCGAACTTCATCGTCCAGGCGCTGCGTGGCGAGGTGATCACGGTGTATGGAAACGGCCGCCAGACACGGGCGTTCTGCTACGTCGATGATCTGATCGAGGGCTTGATCGGGCTGATGGCAACGAGCACCGAGGTCGTGGGACCGATCAACATCGGCAATCCAAATGAGGTCACAGTATTGGACCTCGCCGAACTGGCAATTCGTCTCACCGGGTCGCGCTCGACGATCGTGCATCGGCCGCTACCGCAGGACGACCCGTTGCAGCGCTGTCCCGACATTACACGCATTCGTGAATTGCTAGGTTGGGAGCCGAAGGTCGATCTGGAGACTGGGCTGCGGCGCACGGTGGAATATTTTTCTGATATGTTGGACGGGAGGAAGCGTGCTGCCTCGCCGGCGGCTCTTAGCACGTGACCGACTCTGCGTCGGGCGCAGCATCGCCCGCGATACGCGGGGGCGAGCTGCCATCCAGGATATCGTCGCTCGGTCGGAACGGCGACGAAAGCTCCGCGGCGTTGCCGGTAAATCGAAGGAGATTACCCGTGCCGGCAGAGCGGCCGCGGAAGGTGATTAACGTCCTTCACATCTACCGCCGCTTCCAGCCTGACTATACCGGCGATGGAATATATTTCACGAAACTGATCGCGATGCTCGTGGCACGAGGGATCGAGGGCGAAATTCTCGTCCTGGAGACCACAACCCGCGACGGGGAACCTCGGAAGAGGGTTGGGGACATCACGATTCACTACCTGGCGAACGAATGCGGACGCTCGGGTGTAGGCGCTGTTGTCTCGTGGCTCCGGCGGAACATCTGGCGGTTCGATATCGTTCACGCCCACAGTCACGTCGATCGCTGGTTCGTCAGCTATCTCTTTGTACGACTGTGTGGTCGGAAAGTGATTTTTTCGTCATCTCTCAATGACAGTCCGACCGATCTGATCGAAGGCTACCGACCACGATACCGGGGGATTGTCAGGCTCCTCAGTCGGCTGATCAACCTGTTCATAGTTATAAGTCCACATTTGCTCCGCCGGTCGCTGGAATCGATCCGACCGCAGCGCCTGCAATTCATTCCGCAAGGTGTCTCTATTCGGCCGACGAGCGAGCTGCGCGACAAACAGACGGCGCGCCGATTGCTGGGGCTTGCTGAGAGCGATTTCGTCCTGCTCAACGTTGGATCTGTGTTGCGGCGGAAGAACACGTTGTTCCTGGTCCAGGCGCTTGCCGGTGTGGCGGACCGCCGGGTCAAGCTCATCGTGGTAGGTCCGATATTGGATGCCCGTTATCACGAGGAGGTGCTCGCAGTTGCGACCGCAGAGGGGGTCAGAGATCAGGTTCTGCTTCCCGGATATTGCAACGATCCTTACGTATATTATGACGCTTGCGACGCCTTCGTGTTTGCCTCCCTGATCGAGGGCTTCCCGAACGTTTTTCTCGAGGCAATGGCGAGCGGTCGGCCGATCGTATCCCGCTTTCTGCCAGGGCTTTGCGATCATGTGATCGATCATGCGCGCACGGGGCTGCTCGCGGACACCCTTGACCAGTTCATCGATTGCTTGCGGACCTTGATCTCGGACCCGGCGGCGTGCGCCCGAATGGGTCAGGAAGCGCGCCGGTTCGTAGAGAAATATTTCGATATACGCTCGATTGCCATGCAATATTTTGAGGTCTATCGATGGATTACCGCGGAGGAAGTCGGCGCAGTGCCGATTGCGGCAACGACGCCAAAGTTCCGGGTACAATTCTGCGACACGGTGCAAGGCGGTCCAACGTCACTCGGGTTCAGGCGGATTGAACTGCCGCCCGAGCTACGCCCGATGCTGCTGGTCGTCATCGATACCGAGGCCGAATTCGATTGGCAGAAGGGTACCGGAGCCGATGCCGGGCAGGTCTCCGCGATAGCCGATCTGCCACGCGGCGTCGAAGTTTTCCTGCGTCATGGTCTCAAGCCCGCCCTGGTGGTCGATTGGCCGGTCGCCAGCCAGGACTCCAGCGCGCGCGTGATACAAAGCCTTTATCACGATGGCTGCGAGGTCGGCGTGCATATGCAGCCCTGGAGCACGCCGCCCGCCGTCGAACCGCGGGAGGCGTGGCACTCCTACGGAGGCAATCTCGGTCCGCTTCTGGAATCGCTGAAGATAAGGAATCTGACCAACCAGGTCTGTGCGGTCTTCGGTCAGGCGCCAACCCTGTTCAAAGCAGGGCGCTATGGAATCAGCTCCAACACACTGGAGACGATCGAGGAGCTTGGCTTTGAGACCGACCTCAGCGTGTGCCCTCATTATGACTATTCCAGCGATGGCGGCCCCGATTTCCGTGTCTTCGACTCCCACCCTTCCTGGTTCGGCCGGTCGCGGCAATTGCTGTCGCTGCCGACCACGGCGGGACGCTGGGGGCTGCTGCGGGGTGCCTTGGCACCACTCACCAATCACCTAACCTCCGCGCCGGCGCGCCAGCTGGGCCTCGAGCGATTGGCGGCTCGGCTTGACCTGCTGCACCCACGCAGGCTTTCGCCGGAAGGAAACACGCTGGCCGAGCTGCTGCGTCTGACCCGCGACCTTTATCATGGCGGCCTGCGGGTGTTCACTCTGACGCTGCACAGCCCGTCCTTTAGGCCGGGTAAGACGCCATACGTTAGCACTGCTGCAGATCTCAGTCGGATGATCGCTGTTCTCGACGCATATCTCTCGTTCTTTCGGAATGAACTCGACGGGGAGTTCACCACGCCAATGGCCGTGCATCGGCGGCTCGCCGCGCTGTGCGAGGCCCGTGGTGAGCTGCCAACTGCGGATCTCCACGAAAGCGCCTTGAACAGCACTCCCGGAACTCACGAAGCCAGCCATGAGACCGTTGTGACCGGCGATTCCAGACTGCGCGTGACTGGAGGTCATGATCGGACGATGCCGTGATTCTTGCGTTTGAAATGACGTGGACTGACACCCACCACGCCCCAGGCAATAGCGCCACGCTGCAGACAGTCGCCGAAGCGTTGCCTGGACACGAGGTGCGAGTTTTTGCCGACAATTCTCATCTAGCGGAGCTTCGTCGCGACCCGAGTTTGACCCGGTTGAAGCGGCTGACGTTCCATCCGATCGTGCTTGGGCCGCAGTATCGGCACCGCCCTGGAATGGTCTCGCTGCGGCGCATGATCCGGGAATTCGCCACTTTACGTGCCGCGCTGCGGAGCGTTCCCCGATCCTCGCCGTGCCTGGTTTTGTTGCTGTCGGCAACGTCGACTTCGATCTTTGCGATCTCCATCATTCAACGGACGACCCGCAGACCGCTTGCCGTCCATGTCGGATTGCACGGCAATCTGAATGACGTGCGCGGATGGCGGTCTCGCAACCCTATGGTACGAACGTTCGACACGCACTCGGCTTTATACGCGCCTCACTCGCCCAAGCTTCGGTTTCTGCTGCTGGAGCAAGCCATCAAGCGCGAGCTTGCCGACCTGGCTCCTCGCGCTGCATTGGCCGCGGACGTGCTGCCGCTTCCGGTCAATATTGGCGAAGTTTCGTCGGTTCCCCGCGTGCCGCTCTGCTATCCGCTGAAGATCGGATTTGTTGGGCAGGCCACCGAGGCGAAGGGTATCTCCACCTACCTTCAGGTGGCCAAGGAATTTTCTGATCGCTACGAGTTGCATATCCAGTTCCATGTGATCGGGCGCGCTTACCCGGGCGATGACCTCCAACGCTTCTCGGGATTGGCAAGCAAGGTGACCCATGAGCATCTGACGCGAAAGGCGTTCGTCGAACGGCTCGCTCAGATGCACTATGTCTTCCTGCCCTTCGGCTCAGAATACTATCATCTATCCGCCAGTGGCGCCCTGCTTGATGCCATCACCTGGCTGAAGCCGATCATCGCGAATTGTACCCCGGTGGTCGCCGACATGTTCGAACAGTTCGGAGACATTGGCTATCTTTGCGACGACATAGAGGGAATGTGCTCGGCACTGCAGGAAATTATTAAGAACTTGAATGAGGGCCGCTATGAGGTTCAGCTCGATGCTCTTCGCCGGGCCCGCGATTCGCGGCTCCCGGACGCCCTGGCCCGGCAATACCGAGAAATCGTGTCACAGAATTTCAGCGGGTTCAGCCCGGATTTCCCGGATGAACGACATTCTGTTCGTACGAATCGGGCGAATCTGACATGAATATCAGGGGTTGCGATTATCATGGCGGTAGGTTCGTGGCTGGCCCGGCATTGTCGGAGTGCTGCTACCGGGCTGCACGCCATATGTGCGGACTCAAGAAGATCTGGTTCGGTTCCTCAATTGGCTGGATTAATTCTATGCTTTCTTCATCGGCGAGCTGCACGGCCATCCGGCGACATGGCGCCGGGTGCGAGACCGCCTGTCTCCTGAGGCGTGTACCAAACGAAGTCCGCAAGAGGTGATGGCAGCATGAGCTTTGGACATGCCGAACACGCCTCGGACCGCATTGCTTCGGGGGGCAAAGCAATCTATGGCGCGCCGCTCGGTATTCTGATGCTGGAGGCGAAGTTCCCGCGCATTCCGGGTGATATGGGGAACGCGACGACCTGGCCATTCCCGGGTACTGTACCGGGTGGTGCGCGGGGCAAGCCCGGAACGCGTCGTGCTGAGCGGCGCCGCCGGGTTATTGGACAACTTCCTGGATGCCGCAGCCGAGCTCGTGGCGATCGGCGCCGAGGCGATCACCACCAATTGCGGCTTCCTGTCGCTGTTCCAGCGTGAGCTGGCGGCGCATGTGCGGGTGCCAGTCGCCACCAGCGCGCTGATGCAGGTGCCCTGGGTGCAGGCGATGCTGCCGCCCGGTCGGCGCGTGGGCGTGATCACGGTGGCTGCCAGATCGCTCACGGCCCGCCATCTCGAGGCCGTCGGCGTGCCACTCGATACCCCGATCGTCGGCACCGAAGAAGGGCAAGAGTTCTTCCGCGTCCTGATCCTTGGCGAGAGCGAGGACCTCAACGTCGATCTGGCGGAAACCGACATACTTGGTGCTGGACACAGGTTGATGGCCCGCCATCCTGATATCGGCGCCATCGTGCTGGAATGCACCAACATGCCGCCTTACGCGGTTGCGCTGCGGCGGACGCTCGGCGTGCCCATCTTCGACATTTATTCCTTGATTACTTGGCTGCATGCGGGACTTCGCCCGCGCTATTTCGGAGGCGTGAAGCCCGAGAGCATGACTCGGTGATCCTGATTTTCGAGCTGACCTGGACCGGCACCTACCATGCGCCAGGAAACAGCGTCACCATCCAGACCATCTCGCGTGCCTGTCCCGACGAGGAGATCCGCGTCTATGCGGAGGCATCTCACCTGCGAGAGCTGCAACGCGACGAAGCGCTGCGCGGCCGACCTGGCATCTCGTTTTACGAGATGCCTCTGGCGCCGTGGTTCCGCTATCGCCAGCACATCGTCTCGATGCGCCGGATGGTTCGGGAGTTCAACACAGTCCGCTCGGCCTTGCGGGCAGCGCCGCGCCGCGAGCCGTGCCTGGTCATGTTCCTTTCGGCGACATCGACGGCGATCTTCGTCGCGCTGCTGATCCTGCGACTCGCTCGCCGGAGTTTGGTCGTTCAGGTGGGCTTGCATGGAGAGCTACACAGCCTGCTCGGCTGGCGGCCGCGCAATCCGTTCGCACGTGCGCTCGACTTTGCTTCCGCGCTGCGCCGACGGCACGATCCCCGGCTGCGGTTCCTGGTTCTGGAGGAAGCGATCCGCCGGGAGCTCGCGCGGATCGCGCCGCAGGCTGCGGAGCGGACCGACGTGCTGCCACTGCCAGTCAATCTGGGCGAGCTTCCGATGGTGCCCGAGCCGGAATTGAGCCGGCCGGTGCAAATCGGTTTCGTCGGCCAGGCGACCGAGGCGAAGGGGATTACCGCCTTCCTTGACACCGCGGCACCGTTCCGCGAGCGCTATCCGGGCCTCGTGCAATTCCATCTGATCGGCCGGGTGATGCCGGGCACAAACCCGGACCGTTTCGCTGTACTGGACAGTCCGGTCTCCGATCAGCATCTATCCCGGCAGGAGTTCCTGGCGCGTATCGCCCGTCTGCATTACTTCTTCCTGCCGTACAAGCCCGGCTACTATAACCTGTCGGCGAGCGGCGCGCTGCTCGACGCCATCACGTGGCTGAAGCCGATCATTGCAACGCAATTGCCGATCGTCTCCGACCTCTTTTCGCGCTTTGGCGATATTGGATACCTTTGTGACGATCCGGACGCAATGCGGGTGTCTCTGGAGAAAATCGTAACCGGACCCGACCCCGAGCGATACCGGCAGCAGGCTGCCGCGATGCGCCGAGCGCGCGACGCGCGGATGCCGTCGGTTCTCGCGGACCGTTACCGAAGCATCCTAAGTGAGGGGTTCGGCCTCCGCGGCCCCTGCTAATCCGGCGCTAGTCTAGCTGCTCGAATGGCGCGTAACGACTGCGCGGCGATGCTTGTCGTCCCCGTCTGCAAGGTTTGCGTCATACCTGACCCTGGCAGCACCCGATCGCTGTCCTCGTGACTTCGGCCACGAAGCAGTTCCGCAATATCGCCAGGTTCGGCGGCCGCCACATTGTGTCGTGGGTCCCGGACACGCGAACAATCCGAATGCCCGGGCAGAGTACTCGCCACCCCATAGCCTCATCATCAGAAGAGTCGGGGCCGCCCTGCTCAGATCGGAACAGGACCGCCGGAATTTCGGTCGGAGGACCCGATGCGGCCCTCACACGCCACCTATAATGGGTTCGGCCATGCACCTCCTCCCGCATGTAACGATTGAGGTAATACGCCAACTCATCGGGCAGGCGCGCATGCCTCAGCCATGTGGCCCGGCGCAAAAGGTCGCCCCGATGTGGTCTGTTCAAGGTCTGAACGATGAAGTTTGCCAAAGGTTCCCAAACATGACGCCGCCTGAAGGCGGCGCCAAGCGCGGCGACGTCCCAGTACAAGTGGCGAACTGATTTGCCCTCCGCGCCGTCCATATCGCCTGGGCGGGTGACGTCCGCATCGAATATGCACAGGAGCCGCACGTCTCGACCCAGGCGCTTCACCTTTCGTGCGGCGGCAAATGCCAGCGAGCCCCCCATGGACGCCCCCGCAAGGATTAGCGGACCTGAAGGGCACATTTCCACAATGCGCTTTGCAGCCCTATCCGCCAGAACCTCAAGATCCAGTTCCGCCCTGACAACCTCGGGCCAATCGGGAGTATCCAGGGTCACGAAGGTCAGCGGCGCACAGGCATTGCGAAAATCAGCCATAAGAGGAGAATCACCGCCTCTTCCGGGGAAAAAGAATATTTGCGGAACCACAGGCGGCTGTTCCGCAGGCGCGTGGAGGTCCTGCAACGCCCGAGCAAAGTCGCTCGGACGCATATCCACCCGGCACCGGTCCATTGGGATCCGAACACCACACGATTCTTCCAGGAGGAAGACAAATTTGACAAGCTGGAGCGAATCTCCACCGGCTTCGTCGAAAGGCTGGTCCTTCAACAGCGATTGGTGGGTCAGAACACTGGTCCAGGCATGAGAGATGGCCTCTCTTATCTGACCTCGAACCCGCTCGACCGGAGCGTCGGGCCTGCCCGGTACCCCATATCCTGCTAGACTCATTTCAACGACGACAATAAACCTTGCCAAAGCGTGACGCAACCGGATGCCACTCATGTATTCAGGCCACCCCGATCTTGCCTGGCGAAAATGGTCTGCTCCACCCTCAGACCTGAACGGTCCCACGGGCGCATTCGTCGATCCGACCCACGGCGAAATCACCGAGCGGCCACTGATCAGCTCGCTTGCACTTGTCGCAGGGCAGCGGCCAGACAAGATCGCCGTTTACGACGGCAAGTATCGCCTCTCCTACAGAGACCTCGCCGCCTGGGTTTCACGGCTCTCCGCTCGGCTTTCCGCCAAGGTTCCGGCCGGCGCGGCGGTAGCTGTGCTGTCGCCAAGCGGAGTCGGCTCGATCGTTGCGCAGCTTGCCTGCGTCGCCGCGGGAGTGGTCAGTCTCATCCCTAACATGAGCAATCCTGCGGAGCGGCTGGCCAGCATGCTCGCCAACTCCGGAGCCGTTGCTTGCATCGATGGAGCGGCCGAGGTTATTGAGATCCTCGGCCTGCCTGCAATCGCGTTAGAATGCGACGACGCGATTGCCGGTGAACGTTCATCGCTCGGGTTGGATGAGCCCGCATTCGTTTTCTACACGTCCGGAAGCACTGGGCGGCCAAAGGGAATCGTCCGGTCGCAGAGACAGACCTTGATGCGAGCTGTCGGCAAGATCCTGCAGCTTCATCTCCACAGCGATGATCGGATCTTATCGCTGTTCAATTGCGCATTCACGCCCGGATTGATGGCGTGGCAGGTCGCATTGCTTACAGGTGCCTCAGTGCATGTCATCGATATCGGTGCGATCGGCATGCGCACCCTGCTTGACTACATCCAACGCGAGTGCATCACCCTTTTGATGGGAACACCTACCGTGCTCCGGCTGTCGCTCGAACTTGCGTCACGCGAGAAATTGGCCAGCGTACGCGCCGTTTTCACGACAGGAGAGCCGCTCCTCCGCGCGGACATAACGGATTGGCGCCGCGTCCTTCCGGATAACTGCTGCATCGCGGCAGGTTACGCTATGACGGAAGTAACCCCAATCGGGGAGTGGTTCGTTCCGCTGGTCCTTCCGCAATGCGGTGCCAGGTTGCCGGCCGGATATCCTGACCTTGCCCATGATTACGCTCTCGCAGACGAGGATGGTGGTCGCTGTCCGGACGGCCAGCCAGGAGTGCTCTGGCTTCGAGGTCGGTTCATCTCTCTGGGAGAGTGGCAGCATGGCCGGTGCTTCCCCGGCCGTTTCCTGCCTGATCCCCTTGACCGGCAAAGCAGGATCTTCTGCACCGGCGATGTCGTGCGAGTCCGCGCGGATGGACTTCTAGAGGTTCACGGCCGCGCCGACCGGCAGCTTAAGATCCGTGGGAATCGGATAGATCCAGCGGAAATCGAAGAGGTGCTGCGAAGCGTGGACGGCGTTGCCGAAGCTTCCGTCATATCAAAGCCAGTCGCCGGTGAGATGCAACTGGTTGCGTTTATCGTGCCCGTAGCACAGGTGGATCGGGATCTGCTGCAAACCGCGATAATGGCTCGTGTCCGCCAGCGGCTGCCGGGCTCGATGCGACCCACCCGGCTCCGCTTTCTGGCGAGCCTGCCGCGACTGCCCAGCGGAAAACTCGATCGAGCGGCGCTTTCAGAAGTTGTCTAGCTGGCGTCAGTCGGTCTGAATTCGGTTCCCCGCTCATACCCGTAAGCGTCGTGGCCACGTCTCTACCTGACGGTGCCGTCACCGGCGAGTGGGGTCACCTTGCCGCCCCTGAACACGTTGCTCGACAACTGCGCTGGCGTCGCCGTGATGTTGTGGACAAAGGTGGTTTCGTGGCCGGTATCGTTGATCAGCGTGTTGTTGCGGATGATCAAACCATCGGAAGGATGGGTGACCCCACCCTCGCCGATCATGATCGCGGTCGCGTAATTCTGCGCGTGCGGCCCTTTCTCGAGCTTGTTGCCTTCGATGCGCACGGTGCCGCCGTTCGGGACGTCGATCTGGTAGCTGGATGTCCCGTTGGGGCCGTCTTCGATCTCGCAATTCAGTACGGTGGTACTCGCCGCATTCGACTTGATGTTGTGTCCGGCATGTGTATCGAGGAAGCGCGAGTTTTCGACGTCGAGCGAGGCCACTGACCCAACATAGATGCCGTGGGCGCAGCCGCCCCTGCCGCTGCACTTGCCGTTGCCGACGAACTCGCTGCCGATGACCCGGATCGCTGCAGTGGGCTTCTCGGCAGCCAGAATCCCGTCCTCATTGTCCAGGAATCGGGAGTTCACGACGGTCAGATTGCCACCCTGACCGCGGATGCCGGCCCCGTTCTGGTCGGGCACGCGGGCGCGCTGCAGCGTCAGATTGCGGATAGTGATATCATTGCCGTTGGTGATCAGGATCGCCTTGCCGCGGCACGTCTTGTCGGTCATCACAACCCCGGGGCCGGTGCCTTCTATGGTGAGGTTGTTCTGATTGACAAGAGAGCAATCGAAATAGGTACCGGGCTCGATCGCGATCGTATCGCCGTCATGCGCACGGGCGAGAGCCTGGCTCGGCATCTTGTATTCCTGCTCGGCGCCCACGCGGAGCGTTTCCGCCGAGGCGGCGCTGAACCCGGAAAACAGTAGAGCGGCCGCCAGGATTGCAGATCGGGTCACTGTTTCAGGCCTCCGACAGATGACAGGGTCGTTTATAGAGGAGGGATCGATGCACGGCATAGCAGCGGCACATGAAACCTCGTTCAACCGCGGAAACGACGCGGTGAATATGGGGCCGGATCCACCACCGGTGCCCGACCGCCAACGAGATCCGCCACCAGACGGCCGGTGAGCGCGCCGGCGGCGAGGCCGATATGTCCGTGCCCGTACGCATGCACCACGTCGGGACAGCCGGAGGCCGGGCCGATGCAGGGCAGCCCGTCCGGGGTCGAAGGACGATGGCCCATCCAGAGCTTCGCCCGCTCCGCCGGGAGATCGCGCGGCAGGCCCGGCCACATGCGTAGCGCGAAATCGCGGAGGATCTCCGCTCGCCGCCAGTTCGGTGCCGCATCCAGGCCGGCCAGCTCCACCTGTCCGGCGATGCGCAGCCCATGTGCCGTCATGGTGACCGACATCTTGCCGTCGCTCGGCATCACCGGGTGGCGGGGACCGCTCTCGGGGTGCTCGATCACGGCGTGATAGCCTCGCTCGGTTTCCAGCGGCACGTGGTCGCCGGCGGCGGCTGCCAGCGCACGGGATCGCGCACCGGCGGCGATCACCGCTTTATCGCAGGCGATTTCGCCGCTGTCGGTGCGGACCGCCTGCAGCCGCCGGTCCTCGATGCGGAAGCCGACCGCGCGAGCCTGCCGCAGCTCGGCGCCGCGGGTGCGCGCCGCTTCGACCACCGCCGTGACATACGCGCCGGGATCGAGGCAGTGGCCGCCATCCTCTACGAACACACCGAATCTGTAGCGACGGTCGAGACCGGGTTCACGCTGCCGCAGCTCATCCTCCGAGAGCTCCATCCATTGCACGCCGTTCTCGCGGCGCAGGCGCCAACCAAACGCTTCAGCTTCGAAGGCGGCGCGGTCGGGGAAGACGTACAGCTGCCCCTGGCGTTGGATCAGGGCTCCGACGCCGGCTTCGTCTGCCAGGCGCCGGTGCCGCTCGGGGGCGTCCGCCAGCAGGGGGCGCAGCGCACGCGCGGTCGCCGCAGCGCGCGCCTCGGTCGCTCCGGCGCGAAGGAACTGCACGAGCCACGGCGCCAAGCGCGGCAGATAGTGCCAGCGTATGGTCAGCGGTCCTAGTGGATCGGCGAGCCAGCCCGGGACGTTGCGCCAGATGCCGGGAAGCGACAGCGGCACCACCGAGCTCGGGCTGAGCCAGCAGCCGTTGCCGTAGCTGGCGGCCTGCTCGCCGCCGGGAGGGCCGGGCTCGAGGATCGTGACCTGATGCCCGTCTCGCAGCAGCTCCGCCGCGCTGGCGGCACCGATGATGCCGGCGCCTGTGACGACAACGTGGCAGGGCATGCGTCCGGCTGTGCGTTGCTAGAGATAGATGCCGCGCTCCAGGATCTCGAGCGTGTAGGCGCGATATGTGATGCCCAAACTCTCGGCGCGTGCGAGCCGCCGTAGAGCGATCTCCCGCGGCGGTGTTTTCCAGGCGCGCTTGTGGGCGCGCTTCCAGCACCAATGGCGCCAGGAGAGGACGCCCGGGTCTTCGTCGGGGTCGAGAGGGGGACCGCCGTTGTGGCCGAGCGCGGCGAGGAAGGCGGAGGCGGCAGGACCCTCACCCGGTTCGCTTCGCGAACCGACCTCTCCCGCAAAGCGGGAGAGGTTGAGTAAGTGGCGAAACCGGCGACGGCTCACGCGGCTTTGGTAACGGCGCGGCGTGCCATAACGCCGATGAGGTGGGCGCGATATTCGGAGCTGGCGTGGATGTCGCTGTTCAGTCCGGTCGCCGGGGTGGTGATCTTCGCGATCGCGTCGGGAGAGAAATTCGACGATAGCGCCTGCTCCATCTCGCGGTGACGGAAGACGCCGTTCTGTCCGGCGCCGGTTATCGCGAGGCGCACGCCTGCTGGGAACCGGGCGGCGAACACGCCGACGATCGCATAGCGCGAGGCCGGGTTGCGGAATTTCTCGTAGGCGGATTTTTGCGGCACCGAGAAGCTGACCGACGTGATCAGCTCGTCCGGCTCCAGCGCGGTGGCGAACATGCCTTTGAAGAAATCGTCCGCTTTGATCTCGCGCTTGTTGGTCTTGATCGTCGCGTTCAGCGCGAGCGCCGCGGCCGGGTAACAGGCCGACGGGTCATTGTTCGCCAGGCTGCCGCCGATGGTGCCGCGATGGCGCACCTGCTCGTCGCCGATCCACGACGCGAGGTCGGACAGCCCCGGGATCTTCGCCCGCAGTTCGGCCGAATGCGCGACCGCCGCATGGGTCGTCATGGCGCCGATGGTGACGGCGTCGGCGCGGACGGTGATGCCGACCATCCCGGTCTTCGCCAGATCGACGATCGTCGAGGGACGGTTCAGCCGCTGCTTAAGTACCGGGATCAGCGTCATGCCGCCGGCCAGGGCCTTGGCCTCTGAGTCGGCGCCCAGCAGCTTGGCTGCCGCATCGACGCTCGCGGGCTTCTGGTAAGCGAAATCGTACATCGTGGTATTCCCCCTGTGGCCTATTCCGCCGCCATCTTCGGCTGGGCGGCCTGGATGATGGACCAGAGCTTCTGCGGCGTGGCGGGCATGTCGAGGTGTCGCACGCCATAGTCGCGCAGCGCGTCGATGACGGCGTTAATGACCGCCGGCGGGCTGCCGATCGCGCCGACTTCGCCGCAGCCCTTCACGCCCAAGGGATTGTGCGTGCACAACGTGGTTTCGGTGCCAACGGTGATGTTGGGGACATTGTCGGCCCGTGGCATCGTGTAGTCCATCATCGACCCGCTGAGCAGTTGCCCTGACTCGTCGTACACGGCGTGTTCCAGCAGCGCCTGGCCGATGCCCTGGGCCACCCCGCCCTGCACCTGGCCTTCGACGATCATTGGGTTGATCACTCGGCCCACATCATCGACAGCAACGAAATTCATCACGTCCACCGTACCGGTGTCGCGGTCGATCTCCACCTCGGTTACGTGGCAGCCACCGGGGAAGGTAAAGTTCTTCGGGTCGTAGTATGCCATTTCCTCGAGGCCGGGTTCCAACTCCTCGATCGGGTAGTTATGCGGGATATAAGCCGCGAGCGAGATGTCGGTCAGCGTCTTCGACCGATCGGTACCCGCGACGGAGAACTTGCCGCCCTTGAACTCGATATCCTCCACCGAGGCTTCCAGCAGGTGGGCGGCGATCTTCTTGCCCTTGGCGACGATCTTGTCCATCGCCTTGACCATGGCGCTGCCGCCGACGGCGAGGCTGCGGCTGCCATAGGTGCCCATGCCGAACGGAATCTTGGCGGTATCGCCATGCACCACTTCGATCTGGTCGAGCGGCACACCGAGCTGCTCGTGCACAAGCTGGGAGAAGGTCGTTTCGTGGCCCTGGCCGTGGCTGTGCGTTCCGGTGAACACGGTGACGCTGCCGGTCGGGTGGACGCGAACATTCGCGCACTCGTAAAGACCCGCTCGCGCGCCCAGCGCCCCGGCGACCTGCGAGGGCGCGACGCCGCATGCCTCGATATAGGTCGAAATGCCGATGCCGCGCAGCTTGCCGCGGGCGGTGGCTTCCTGGCGCCGCGCCTCGAACCCGGGGTAATCGGCCGCCTTCAGCGCCGTATTCAGCGTCGCCTCGTAGTCGCCGCTGTCGTATTGCATCAGCACCGGGGTTTGATACGGGAAGCCGTTCGACGGAATGAAGTTACGCCGCCGCAGTTCGATCTTGTCCATCCCGGTATCGTGCGCAATCACATCGACCAGGCGTTCCAGCAGGAAGGTAGCCTCGGGCCGTCCGGCGCCACGATAGGCATCGACCGGCACGGTGTTGGTGAAGACCGCCTTCACCTCGCAGTAGATCGCCGGCGTTTTGTATACGCCGGCAAGCAGCGGCGCGTGCGCGTAGGTCGGGATGAAGGTCGCGAAGGTGGACAGATAGCCGCCCATATTGGCGAGCGTGGAGACGCGCAGCGCCAGGAAATTCCCGTTGGCGTCGAGCGCCATCTCGGCGGTCGTCTCGTGGTCGCGGCCGTGCGCATCGGACATGAAGCTCTCGGTGCGCTCGGCGGTCCATTTCACCGGCCGGCGGAGCTTGCCGGCGGCCCAGGTGACGATGGCTTCTTCAGCATAGTGATAGATCTTTGAGCCGAAGCCGCCGCCCACATCGGGCGCGACCACGCGCAGCCGGCTCTCCGGAATGTGCAGCACGAAGGCGCCCATCAACAGCCGGATCACGTGCGGGTTCTGGCTGGTTGTGTACAGCGTGTAGTCGCCGGAGGTCGCGTCGAAGTCGCCGATCGCGGCGCGCGGCTCCATCGCGTTCGGGATCAGCCGGTTGTTGGTGAGCTCGAGCTTCACCGTCTTGGCGGCCTTGGCGAAGGCGGCATCGACCGCCGCCTTGTCGCCGAGCTGCCAGTCGTAACAGAGATTGCCGGGCGCGCCATCGTGAAGGGCTGCGGCGCCGGCTGCCAGCGCCTCGCGCGGCGTGGCCGCCGCGGGCAGGTCGGTGAGGTCGATCTCCAGCGTCTCGGCAGCGTCCTTGGCCTGCTGTTTGGTTTCCGCGATCACCACCGCAATGGGGTCGCCGACATGGCGCACCTTGCCGACCGCCAGCACCGGGTGCGGCGGCTCGGCCATCGGTGAGCCGTCCTTGTTGTGGATCAGCCAGCCGCAGGGAAGGCCGCCGACATTGTCGGCCTGCATGTCGGCGCCGGTGAACACCGCGACCACACCCGGCGAGGCCTTCGCTGCCGCCGTGTCGATCCGGCCGAGTTGTGCGTGCGGCCGGTCCGAGCGGCGGATATAGGCGTAGAGCTGGCCGGGGCGGTTGATGTCGTCGGTGTAGGTGCCGCGACCGCTCAGGAACCGCGCGTCCTCCTTGCGGCGGACGGCGGCGCCGATCCCCTCGTGAGCCATGCTGCGCTCCCCCTGTTGGTTATTCTGCGGCCGCCGGCATTGCCTTGCCGTGCATCAGCGGCCAAGCCGCGGCGATCGCCTTGACGATGTTGTGGTAGCCGGTGCAGCGGCAGAGATTGCCTTCCAGCCCCTCGCGGATCTGCCGGTCGGTCAGTCCTTCGGGGTGGCTCTGCACAAGGTCTATGGCGCTCATGACCATGCCGGGGGTGCAGAAGCCGCATTGCAGGGCGTGGTGCTCGCGAAACATCTCCTGCATCGGGTGCAGCGTGCCGTCCGGCTTGGCGAGGCCCTCGATCGTCAGGATCTGGGCTCCGTCGGCCTGCAGGGCGAGCATGGTGCAGGATTTCACCGACACCCCGTCCACGTGGACGACGCAGGCGCCGCACTGGCTGGTGTCGCAGCCGACATGGGTGCCGGTGAGGCCAAGCTTCTCGCGCAGCAGCTCGACCAGGAGGGTGCGGTTCTCGACCTCGACCGTGTGCTGCTTGCCGTTCACCGTCAGGGCTACCTGAGGCATCGTGTCCCCCTTCGTCTTGCGCGTTGTGACCGGTCCGCGCAGCGGCCGGCGGCGTGGGCGGAGAATGAGCGGGCGGCTAGCGGATGGTCAAGGTGGTTGGGGCGGCGGGGGGATGGTGATCCTCGGCGAGTCCTGCCAAGGATATTCGGCGTTCCAGCCGTGACCGGCGACCGCATTCAGTCAGTTCTCCACCTCAGGCGGTGCCTCGCGATGCAGGTGCCGCATCAGGCTGCGTGCAAAGATAAAGCTACTCGGATCGCAGCATCGGTCGCCGGCACCAGGCCGACGTGCGCGCAACCAATTCGCCGCGCGGCGCGCTGGGGTCCACCGCCGTGGCGCAGCCACAACGGCCCCAACCTCGAAGAACGGCCTCGGATCAATGCCGCGATAGAGGAAGTGGGCGAGCAGCGCCGGTAGCAGCACTCCCTGCCCCCGCAACAGAAGAGCCTCAATGAAGCGCGCGGCCACCTTGCCAAAGGTCAACAAATCCGGATGCATGGTCAGCATCACATGCGCCATGGCGTGGCCGACAAGATCGCGGCTGTCTTTGATTGCGGATACGAAGTCAGCATGAAAGATGCGGCGCACCTGCCCCATTTCCCGCTGCAGCGGCTCGAAGGAATTTTCTACATCCTCGCGGGTCCAGCCGCGCGCATCGAGCTCAGGCGGGATCACGCCATCAGACGCGAGGCGATCCTGGAATAACTCGACCAGCACATCAAAGATGGCGCCGGTAAGCGGCTCGGCGATCGCATGCTGGTTCCGCCCCAGACCTTTGGCATCCAGCCAGCGGCCATCAGGTGTGAGCGTAATGTCCACAACGTCTGCCATCGTCGCTTCGTTTGAGGCGAGCCGAAGCTGGCTATGTACGGAGGTTTCGCCGAGGCGGTCGGCGACGTTCAGCACATAGAGATTGCCGGCCGTCTCCTGTAGAAGTCGTTCTATAACAGATTCAAAATGTAACACACCGATAAGCGCGACAAGGTCCGAAAACAATTCGTGAAATGCGAGGAAAGGCACGCCGATCATGTCCGGCGACGGCACACCAAGCAGGGAAAAGAGCATAGTGTGGCCAGTCTCGTGCGCGATCACGTCGAAATTCAGCGCGAAAGGCTGCAGCTCGCCCGTGTCGTCGGGCCAGAGACCCGTTTCTAGAAACCCTGGTCCACTCTGCGCATTCTGCCAGCGCACGACTGGGATCAGCTCGATCTGTGGATGTTCATTCACATGCCACCAGACGATGTGCCGCTTCAGGTAGCGGTGCCACACATCGAGCGAGTGGCGCACGGTCCCGTAAAGATGGGCCGCAAGGAATTGAGGCGCTTCGGGCGGAATGTGGTCGAAGTTTCCATCGGCATCGGGAAAGGCGGGCGGGCGGGTCGCGCCTGTATACGGCGGAACGTAGATCGGCGGATCGTAGGGTGTTTCCTTGTTGATGGCGTTGGCGACATAGATCGTCGGGTCGGAGGGACCGGGACCGATAGTGCCGGCGGGCATCGTGACTGTGATGATCTCGGGCGGGATGTTCTCGAAATATGCGGGGAACAACAGGAAACGCGTGCCAATACGCGTCAGTGGCTGGTGGATGTCCATCTCACCGCTCCTCGGTGCGGCTGAAAACGTATTCGCGCCATACAGCGGCAGCAAAGTCGGCTTCTCCCGCGATCCCGGTATTGGGAACGCGGCCCTCGTGGCAATCGGGAAGTTTCTGCCCGAGGCAATTCTCAGCATACCAGCTAAGCGCTGCCTGTAGCTCGAGTGGCGACGGTGGCGGCAGGCCGCTGGCGAACATCCGCGCTTTCGCCCGCGCACGCGCGAGGAGGGGCGCGAAACGACCGGAGAGGCGAAGGTGATCGAGCGCCCTTGGCTCCCAGTTCTGCAAGTTGGTGGCGCTCAAGGCTTCGAGCGCCGCTTCCTCGCTGAGGAGACGGGTGAGGCCGGCCTTGTCGATCGCGTTGGCGTTCATCCAGGCCTCGATGTCCTGCCATCTTCCAAGGCCACGTTCGAGGCGGAAGCAATCCATCTCCGCGCGCACGTCTCCGCCTGCGGGTGCAGCCGCCGAGCGCAGGGAATGGAGCCGTCCCAGCCCGGCGTGTGCCGCGTTCCGCCATGCCGCGGGATCAAGCCGGAGTTCCTCGAGGACGAGGGCTTCGTCTGCGCTGAGCCTTGCCGCTTCGCTGGCCACGAAGCGCTCCCACACGAGTGCCCGAGTGAAGGTGAATTCGGGCACGAAGGGTAGTGGCTGCGAGGCCAAGAAGTCCGCCATGACGTCAAGCATCTCAATCGCATCGCACCGCTTTTGCGACACACGCCCGGACGGCAGCCAGGAAGCGAGCCGGGCAGCGTCGGCGGCTCCGACCACCGACGGCGCAAGTTCTGCCATCCGTTGGAAACTGCGCTCAGAGAAATGCATGTCCTTCAAGACCGAAACGAGCTTCCAACTCGCCTCGCGTTCGATCACGCCGGCGTCGACGGCAACAGCTAGCGTGGCGCGTAAATCGACCATCGCGTCGGAAAGCGGCATCGCGCCGGACTCAACCGGAGTATGGATGACAGCAACTTCGTCGTCGTCCGCGAAGGCGTCTTCGAGGTCTGGCCAGACGCCGTCCCGATAAGCACCATAGATCTTGCCGATGCCGCGCATCCCGAAACTGTCGAGCTCGGCGGCGCGGAGCGCCCCCATGCTGGCGGCGCCAAACACATGAACTCCTTCGGCCAGAGCGGCGAGGATTTCGCGATGCCAGACGGCCGGGACGTCGAGGAAGCGGCCGTCGATCAACCCAATCGCAGCTGGTCGTAGCTCGCGCAAAGCCCGCCACACGTCACCCTGGCGAGCGGGCGGCAGGCAGATGGCGTCGATGTGCTTGGCGACTTCGACGGCTGGCAGGGTCGGGCCGCTGAAGACGACGGATATCATGTTGCCGCACGAGCGCGCGGACCCGGAACATGCGGACCGTCCGGCTCCCAGGGTCCTTCAAGACCCGGCACGACCAGACGCGCGACGGGCAGGCCGATGTCGGGCCGGCTGAGATCGACGAACGCCACCTGGTCGAAGCCGGCCTGCTCCAAGCACTGCAGGACCGCTGCGATGTCGCCCTGCACACTCGGGCCGGCGCACCCCCGTATCTGGCGGAAGTCGCCGAACGACTTCATCTCGAGCCATCGGGTGGCAAGCCTGTGCCGGTAGAGCCGAGCCGGCCTGTCATAGCTTTCCGGCACAAAATCGTCGCGCGCACCGGAGATCCGCGTGAGCCTGGCTTGCGCGCACTCAACAAGCGCGCGTGCGAGCGCGATATCCGGATCGGGGTGGCAACCTGATCCCAGTTCCGGCTCGACACCTTCCTGGTCGTTCCGCCCGGTCACTAATGCCAGGAAGGTGGGGACGCCAATTTCGGAGGTCACGTCCCACAAGCACATTGCGAGTCCGGCCGCGCGGAAGCGCGTCAGCAGCTCTGTGCTAGCCGGTCCATCCACGGTCGCAGGGTTGATCGTGCGAGTGGCACGCCTTTCCTCGGGAACGGCGTGCCAGAGCGCTACAGCATCGCGCTCGATCACTTCGCAGAGGCCATGGAGGACCGCCTCCCCCATAGTGTTGCCTGCGCCAAGCCCATTGGTCGTGGCCTGGAACAGGCCGAATCCAGTCGGTTCGGGCGCCGTGTAATCGGCCGAGACGAGCTCGTAGGGGACCCAAATCGGGCCACCCGACAGGAGATCCACAGCCTTGGTCCAGAGCAACCGTGCTTCCGGCTGCGCCTGCAAGTCGCCCGGCGCACTGCGCGGCAGGCATTGGGGATCGGCCACACGATCATGAGGAGCGAGCTCGGCGTAGCTCGCTAGGCGCAGCAATAGGCTGGGGTTCTCGGCGTGCCAACACTCTGCCGCCTCCATGATCGCGGATACGCGTGCGCCCGTAAGCGTCGGTCCTTTGCCCTGATGCACGGCAATCGTCCGCGAATTCGGTCGGTATGCGGCGGCGACGGGAATGCCGACGACGTCAAGGCCGGTGAGTACGCCGACGCGTGTAATCCCCATCCGACGGGCGAGCGGGCCAACTCGCGCTAAGGTTGTCGCCGGGTCGGCCGTGCGATGCGTGCCGTGCAAATAACGCTTATCGCAGGCCTCTTCGCAAGAAAGATCGCCCAAGCCAGACACGCTGTTCAGTGGACGAGGCACGTATCGATCCGTGGACTCCGCCGGCCGCCTCCCGCGCTGTCAACTCAGGATCGCGGTGGCCGTCCGACGAAGCCGGAACGCCCCACAAGGCCCGAGCGGCCAACAAGGCCGGATCGGCCGACCAATCCGGTGCTCCCGTCGGAGCCGTCTGCGAGCATCCCCCCCGTAATGTTGTTAGCGTTGCTCATTTCCGGGGCCAGCAAGATGTCGGCGAGCCAACCCGAACTAATGTCGATGCGAATTGAGAAGTCGATGTCCTGCATACCCCACACAAGTACTTGGTCCGCAAAGGTCTCGTCCTTGAACTCCACCCCTGCGAGGAGGAGATCGACCGGATTAACGCTTGGCGGCACGGGAACGCCCGGGCCCTGCACAAGGAAAACGGCGGGAGCCGCCATCTTGAAGTAGTTTCCTTGATAGCTGAACCCGTAGATGCGGGCCAGCCGCGGATCCCTCCCAGCCTCCAACTGCGCAGTCAGCGGGTTATCTGGCGCCGGGTTTTCCTGCGTCCCGCTACCACCGGGCGGGATTATCCCCGTCGTCACGATCGTCAGGCCAACAAAGAGGCGGCCAAAGAGTTGAACCGTCGCATGTGCCAGGAGAGTTCTCATTAAGAAATGGAGGGACGATTGTTTGTGACACGGCCGAGCTCCTCTCGCTACGTGACCAATCGAATGCCACCAACGAAGCAAAACGTAGTGTATCCGGCGTCACCTAATTGCGCAAGGGGGACAAAATTGCGTTCGCGTCTGTTAGTTCCTGGTCGTCGCTCTCCAAACTGACCCTGGCGAGCGCGTTGCGCACCAACTCGGCCCCGATTTTGCCGCATCCGCGGGCCTCGTGGGCGCGGGCGGCGCTCACCGCGGCGCGCAGACGAAGCATCCATGCCTCCTGAGCTTGCGCAAGATCCATGGCTTTTTCGAACAGCGTCAAGGCGGAGGAGGCCATCGGGATCATCGCCTCCCCCTCCAGGCGAATGAGCTCTGGCATCCAGAAACGTAGCCCAATCTGTTCGAATTCGCCTCGAGCCTTGGCGAGCGCCTCGATCGCGAGATCGTGATTTCCTGCCCGTATCAGGGTCTCCGCCCTAAGGGCCGTGTATACCGGAAAATCCTCGAGCCCCGCGATTTCCCGCTCCTCCCTAAGGCCCTCCTCCAGCATGGTCAGACCTGCCGCAACGTCTCCCATCATCGCTACAGCCCAGCCGCGGAAGATCAGACCCTTGGCGCGGTGATCCGCGAGTCCGTGTTTGCTGGTGAATTCGATGAATTCCGTCGCCTCGCGGAACACAATGCCGAATTCCCGGCGGTATATCCGATGCAAAAGCCGCATGTCGCGCGCGTGAACAAGACTCCCGAGATGCGCGAGCCTCTCCGCCCATTCCATCGAGAGCCGCTCCTGCTCTAGCGCCGCGCGTGTCTCGCCCCGCATCCAGAGTATCTGCGCCAACTCTCCATGAGCGCACACCTTCGGGTCGTGGTTGCCGTAGATCGAAGCGTGATCGGTGCAGTCGTGCGAAGCATAGATCCGCAACCCCTCTTCGGCATGCATACGAGAGCTGCGGAGGTCGCCCACGAAGTAGGCGGCCGCCCAATTGCAGTGATGGGCCTGCATTAGCGCCTCGGCATCCCCTCGATCATCCGCTCGGGACAGCAGCAGTCTCGCGCGCACTAAGCTGTCGTTGAAATCCCGTGAAACTCGCCACCATCCCCAGTAGATTGGAAAACTGGACCGGCGCTGGGGCGCGGCCTTGCAGAGCGCGTAGGCGTCATTGTAAAGCATCTGCGCCTCGCGCGAGCCGAGGCCCTGCAAGGAAATCAGCGCTGGGCCGAGCAGGGCCGCGATCTGCAGCCGAAGTTCGGAGTTTTCATCGGTGGGCGGCAATCGGGCGAGCGCGGCGAGCCCCCGTCGCAACAGGCGCGTCGCCTCGGTCAGTGCCCATCGGGCCAGGCTGCGTCGCGCCGCCTTGATCTGATATGGGACCGCTGCCTGCGGCTGCCCCCCTTCGGTCAGGTGCAGCGCTAGTAATTCCGGCTGTTGCTCGATGGTTTCGGGGTCAATCTCCTGCAGGACTCGGGCGACGCGAAGGTGCAGTCGCTGCCGATCAGCCCGTAATAGACTTTCGTATGCGGCATCCCGCAGCAGCGCATGGCGGAAACTGTATATCTCGTCGTTGGCGGCCTTCTCGCGAGCCAGCAAACCGGATTCCAGCAGATCGGCCGCTAGTTGGTCGAGATCAATCAATTCACTGGCGGCCAGTTCCCGCAGCACGTCGTGCCGGAACGACCGGCCGAGCACGGCGGCGATCTGCGCGATCCGTTTCGATGTCCCGGAACGGTCCAGCCGCGCCATCAGGGTTTCATCGAGCGATATCGGGATTGTCTGCAACGGCTCTAACTCGTCTGACCCTGTCACCTCCGATAATTGTAATAGCGACCGCGCGACTTCCTCGATGAACAGCGGGATGCCGTCGGTCTTCTCGACGATGATCTCGACCAGATCCGGCGGAACCGCGCGGCCTGTGAACAAGCTCCCCAGCATCGCGGCAACGTGGTCGGTGTCCAATGGCGCGAGTCGCAGCATCTCCACGGGACCACGCGCGGTCCGGGGTGGGTCAGTGCCGTCTCGGGCAGTCAGCAGCAAAAGGATCGGCCGGTCGGCCATGCTCTCGACGATTCGCTCCAACAGCTCGGATGACGTTGGATCGAGCCAATGCAGGTCTTCGAATACAATGCACTGCGGCTCGTCGTCTGGCGGCAACAGGACCTGATGGACCAACACCTGCAAGATGTGCTCGCGCAGTACTGCCGGCGGCAGGACTTGCGCTGCAGCATCATTAGACGCGATGCCGAGCAGCTCGGCCAGAAGCGGCAGGGCGGCGGATCGACCGGCAGGGTCGCCGGCCAGCACGGACCGTAGCTTTTCAAGCTGCGCGGCCGGCGGGTCGTCCGCAACCAGGCCAGATGCGGCACGTATAAACGCGATGACTGGATAGAGCGGGCTGTCCTGATCGAGCGCCGAGGCGGCGAGGCGCACGACACGGGTCGTCTCGTGCATGTGGGTTGAAACGAAGTGCTCGATGAGCCGCGATTTGCCGATGCCGGCCTCGCCACTTATGAGTACCGTGTTGCCGTCCCCCCCGCGTGCGCGCTGCCAGAGATCGGCAAGGGTAGCGAGCTCGGCTTGGCGTCCGTGGAAAGGGGTCATGCGGTCCCCTCGACGGCCTGGGTGCATCCGCGTTTGCGGCGGGGCTTCGCCGATCACGCGCCAGATATGGCGCGGTGCAGCGAAGCCGGGCAGCGTACGCACGCCAAGATCCTCGAAGGTGAACTGCGAGGTCACCCGCGCGTGTGTCTCTTCGGCGATGACAATGCCGTCCGCTGGTGCGAGACCCTGCAGTCTTGCGGCCAGGTTTGGTGTCGAACCAATGATCGATCGCCGATCCTCGCCGCCCGCGAACAAGTCGCTAACGATCACCCGTCCAGTGGCGATTCCGATGTGCACAGCAAGCGCATCCCCTATCGGCGTGGCGATTGTCCCGATGCCACGAACGATGTCGAGCGCAGCACGCACTGAGCGCTCAGGGTCATTCTCATGTGCAACGGGATAGCAAAAGTGAGCGAGAATCCCGTCGCCGATCAGACGGGCGATGTGGCCGCCATAGCGCATGATCGCGGCGCCGCAGAACTCCCTGTATCGACGGATCAGCTCAAGAAGGTCCTCGGGCTCCAGCCGCTCGGCAATGCCGGAGGAGTTCACGAGGTCCACAAATACCATAGTCATTGGCCGGCGTTCGGCGCGAGTGGCTTCTGGATCCGGCGATGCGGGTTCCGCTGGCGTCGCGGGCGGGGCTTGCGGGTGCAGTGCGGCGACCGCTCGCAGGAAGCGCTTGCGCTCGCCGATCGTCAGGCCGAGTTCGCGCAGATCCGCCTCGGTCAGACCGGGCAAATCGTCCGTAGTGATCCCGTGACGGCGGAACACATCGACCCAGATTTCGAGGCCGATGGACCTCAACCATTCGTCCACGGTGCCCCCTTCGACCAATGTGACTTGGTCGCTCCCATGCCTGCGGGTATGCACCCGGCTGCATATCACCGCAGCAGTAGCCTAGCTGAGATATGGATCACACGACCAGAGAGACAGTTTCTTTACGGAAGCATAGCGCCTTCACACAACCATGGCGGGTAGTTGATCGAGCTTATGCTGGCATTCCGTGTATCGTCTTCCGTGAGAATCCGTTGAACGGCGCCTAGCTCCGGTCCCGCCAGAAACGCCCGATGGTCAGCCGACTGTCACCGGGACGGCGGCTGGCAGCACCTTCGCGTCCGGCACGGTTTGCAAATGGCATGCCGACACATGCCCCTCCCCCACCGCCCGCAGCTTTGGCTCCTCCGTCAGGCAGCGGTCGAACACGTAGGGACACCTGGTGTGGAAGCGGCATCCGCTCGGCGGATTGATCGGGCTCGGCACGTCGCCGGTCAGGATGATGCGTTGCCGCTTCGCCTCCGGGTCCGGCACCGGCACCGCCGATAACAGCGCCCTCGTATAAGGATGGTGCGGCGAAGCAAACAAAGTCGCCCGGTCCGCCAGCTCGACGATCTTGCCCAGATACATGACCGCCACCCGGTGCGTCAGGTGCTCGACGATCGCCAGATCGTGGCTGATGAAGAGCAGCGCCAACCCCAGCTCGTCCTGCAGCCCCGCCAGCAGGTTGACGATCTGCGCCTTCACCGACACGTCGAGCGCCGATACCGCCTCGTCGCAGATGATCAGGTCCGCACCGGGTGCCAGCGCGCGGGCAATGCCGATGCGCTGGCGCTGCCCGCCGGAGAACTCGTGCGGATAGCGCGTGACGGCATCGCGCGGCAGCCGCACCTTATCCATCAGCTCACCGATCCGCGCTTCCAGCTCCGCGCCACGCGCCAGACCGAAATTGGTGATCGGCTCGGCCAGCAGATCGCGCACGGTCATACGCGGGTTGAGGCTGCTGAACGGGTCCTGGAACACCACCTGCACACGCCGGCGCAGGGGGCGCAACTGCGCGGCGGGCAGATTGTCGATGCGTTGCCCGTCCAGTCGCACCTCGCCCTCGGTCGGCGTGATCAACCGCAGGATCGTCCGACCGACCGTCGACTTGCCGCAGCCCGATTCGCCCACCAGCGACAGCGTCTCGCCGCGGGCGATCGTGAAACTGACGCCATCTACCGCCAGCACCTTGGCGGTGACACCGCCGAACAGGCCACCGTGGATCGGGAAATGCTTCTTCAGGCCCTCGACTTCCAACAGCGGGCTCATGCGGCGGCCCCGCCGGGCGCAAGCAGTCGGCGCGCGCGCTCGAGATCGGCCGGGGTATCGACGCCGAACAGCCCGTGCGGCACAGCGGAACAGCCGATCCGCATCCCAGCCTCCAAGGCCCGAAGCTGCTCCAGGCTCTCGCGCTGCTCCAGCGGGCTGCGCGGCAGTGCGACGAAGCGGGAGAGGGCTGCTCGGCGAAACGCGTAGATGCCGACATGGTGCCAGCGCGGCCCCTCCCCCCACGGGATCGCCGCACGCGAGAAATAGAGTGCGGCAGCGATGGTCTGCCCCGGCTCGAACGCGCAGGCTGCTTTCACGAAGGATGGCGTGTCGGCTTCATGCTGCGAGGTGATCGGCGTGACAACCGTGCCGATATCGAACGCCGCGTCCCGGAGCGGGGCGATCGCGGCGCGGATCTGCTCGGGCGAGACGGTGGGCGTGTCGCCTTGCAGATTCACGACCACGTCGTGGTGTCCGTCAGGGTCCAGCTCGGCCAGCGCAGCGTGCACGCGGTCCGAGCCAGTTGGCAGTTCGGGCGGCGTCAGCACCGCCCGTCCGCCGGCGGCGCGGACCGCTGCTGCAATCTCGGGATCGCCGCACGCGACCGCCGCCGGGCCGAGATCCGCCTCCCATGCACGCGCGAGCACATGCACGATCATCGGGCGGCCGTGAATGTCGGCCAATGGCTTGCCGGGCAGCCGGGACGAGGCCATGCGGGAAGGGATGACGATGATCGGGGTCATTAGTCGGTGCGCAGGGCGGACGGATTGCAGGGGCCGTGGGGCTTCCTTATGGTGCGCGGCACCTTAAGGCAGCCGCGCAGCCGGGCGCAACGACACGCGGCCGGTGGCGTGTGCACCCGGAACGAGCATTTCGGCGGAGAAAGTCGCGTCGCATGGATAGCATGGAGGTCAACAAGGCGGTCGCCGCCGCCCTGGTCGCCGGCATCGCGTTTTTCCTGACCGGCCTGATCGGCGATAACCTTATTTACCAAACCGAGCCGGCCAAGCCGCCGATTAGCATTCAGGGCGTGCAGCCGGCGGCCACCACGGGCGGCGCCCCGAAGCCCGCGGAATTGCCGCCGATCGCGCCGCTGCTGGTGTCGGCCGACGTCCAGAAGGGCCAGCAATTCGCCAGCACCGTTTGCGCCGCGTGCCATAGCTTCAACAAGGGCAGCAAACCTATCGTCGGGCCGAACCTGTACGGCATCGTCGGGGCGCCGCACGACCATGAGGCAGGGTTCGACTATTCTCCGGCGCTCGAGAAGTTCAAGGGCCAGCCCTGGACTTATGACGCATTGAATCACTGGCTCGACAACCCCACCCAGTATGCGCCTGGCACCCGAATGACCTTCGCCGGTATTCCACAAGCGCAGTTGCGGGCCGACGTGATCGACTATCTGCGCACGCTGTCCGACCATCCGGAGCCGCTGCCGGGACCGGAGACGGCGACCAAGGCGGCTGCGGCCTCACCGGCACCGGGCGGAGCGGCTCCAACCGGTGCCCCGAACAATGGCGCCTCGGTGGCAACGAAGCCGGGTGTACCTCCCGCCGCCAACAACACAGGGCCCCCGGTGGCTCAACCGGCGGCGCCCGCCAAGGCCCCATAGGCACGCACGTGGACGAGTTGGTGGCTGCGGCGACGGCGGCGGTTGACGTGGCCGGCGCCGTGATTCGGCCCTTGTTCCGCTCCGGGCTTCGGACGGATCTGAAATCCGACCGCACGCCGGTTACCATCGCCGACCGCAGCGCCGAGCAGGCGATGCGCGCGGTGCTAGCAGAGCGCTTTCCCGATCACGGAATTCAGGGCGAAGAGTTCGGCATCGACCGGCCGGCCGTGCGACTGCGCTGGGTGCTCGATCCGATTGACGGCACCAGGGCCTTCATCACCGGCCGGCCGGTGTTCGGCACGCTGGTAGCGCTGACGGATGCTGGCCGGCCGATCCTCGGCATCATCGACCAGCCGGTCACCGGCGAGCGTTGGATCGGCGTGACCGGCCGGCCGACCGAGTTTCGCGGCCCGTTCGGGGGCACCGCTGGGTGCCGGCCCTGCCCCGCCCTGGTCGAAGCCGAGCTCTCCTGCACCGGCCCGTTTCTGCTCGGTCCCGACATGGGCCGCTGGCAGCGACTGGCAGATGCGGTGCGGCGCGTGTCCTGGGGTGGCGATTGCTACGCCTACGGCCTATTGGCATTGGGTCAGATCGACGTGATCGCCGAGGCCACCATGAAGCCGTGGGACTGGTCGGCGCTGGTGCCGGTGATCGAGGGGGCGGGCGGGCGCGTCACCGACTGGAGCGGTGCTCCGCTGCGGCCCGACGGCGATGGGCGCGTACTGGCCGTCGGCGATCCGGCGCTGCTGGCGCAGGCGGTGGCACTGCTCAGGGAGGAAGCCTGAATGCGAATTCAGTATGCGCGGCGCCGCGGCGCGGGCATGAAGTTGCGGATGAGGACGTCCATCGCGCGCACCCTGGCGGTGCTGTCGCTTATAACTGGCGTGAGCAGTGTCGCGGCCGGTGCCGAACAGGGGGTGACGACAAGCAACGCCATCGCCGTGCTGAGCACACCGGCGCTGCCGCCCGACTTCCCGTATTTTCCCTTCGTCAATCCGAACGCGCCGAAGGGCGGTCAGGTAACCTTGGGCGCGGTCGGCAGCTTCGATAGCTTCAATCCGTTCATCCTACGCGGCACCGCGGTCGAGGGCATGGTCGATCCGTGGGTCGCGATGCCAGGCGGGTCCGAGCCCGGATCGACGATAGGGCATGTCTGGGAAAGCCTGATGACGCCGTCGGCCAACGAGATCGCCACCGCCTATTGCCACATCTGCAAGACGGTTGAGATGCCCGCCGACCACATGTGGCTCGCATTCAATCTTCGCCCGGAGGCCCGCTTCTCGGACGGGCAGCCGATCACCGCAGAAGATGTCGCCTGGACCTTTCGCACCCTGCTGGCCGAGGGCCGCCCCAGCTTTCGCATCCAGATGGCAGACGTGAAGGATGTGACAGTGGAAAGCCCCGAGCGGGTGGTCTATCATTTCAAATCCAACGATAACCGGATCCTTCCGCTGGTGCTGGGCGAGCTGTCGGTGCTGCCCGAGCACTGGTTCAAAGGTCGCGACTTCAGCGAACCGCTGCACGACCCCCCGATCGGCTCCGGCCCATACCGGATCGCCGATTTCTCGATGGACCGCAGCATCACCTATCAGCGCGATCCGAACTGGTGGGCGCGTGACCTGCCGACCTCGATCGGAACCAACAACTTTGACACCGTCCGAATCGAGTACTACCGCGAGAGCGCTATCGCGATGGAGGCATTCAAGGCGGGCTCGATAGATCTGCGCGCGGAGAACATCGCTAAGCGCTGGGCGACCGCCTACGATTTCCCGGCTGTGCACGAGGGGCTGGTGACCCTGGCGGACATCCGCCACCACCTGCCGACCGGCATGGAAGGCTGGGCTATGAACACGCGGCGTCCGATGTTCAGCAACCCGCTGGTCCGCCAGGCGATATCCTGGGTGTACGACTTCCAATGGGCCAACAAGAATCTATTTTACGACCAATATACCCGCACTACGAGCTATTTCAGCAACAGCGACCTGGCCTCGTCCGGCCTTCCCAAGGCTGATGAGCTCAAGTTGCTGAACCCGTTCCGCGAGGAACTGCCGCCCGAGCTGTTCACCAAGCCATTCACCCTGCCGGTCACCGACGGCTCCGGCAACGACCGCCCGGAGTTGATGGAGGCGTTGAAGCTCCTGGGGCAGGCCGGCTGGCGGGTGAAGGACATGAAGCTCGAGAATCCGGCTGGGGAGCAGATGCGCTTCGCCATCCTGCTGCCCGACCCGTCCTATGAGCGGGTGGCGATTCCCTACGCGGAGACGCTCAAGCATCTCGGCATTGACGTGACCGTGCGCACAGTTGATCCGGCGCAGTATCAGCACCTGACCGACGACTTCGACTACGACATGACGCTGATGGTGTATCCCCAAAGCGACGTGCCGGGCAACGAGCTGCGCGATTATTTCTCCTGCCCCGCGGCCAAGGCGCAGGGCAGCATGAACCTGCCGGGCATCTGCGATCCGGCAGTCGATGCGCTGGTCGGCGACGTGATCACGGCGCCCGACCGGCCGCATCTGCAAACGGCAGCGCGGGCGCTGGACCGGGTGCTGCTGTGGCGCTGGTACGTGGTGCCCGGCTGGGGCAGCACGAGCTTCCACATCGCCTACTGGAACCGCTTTGGCCAGCCGGGAAAGCCGATCCGCGAGGGCTTCGATTTCGATACTTGGTGGGTGGAAGCGGCGAAAGCAGCGACCACCGACGCCGCACGCAAGGCAGGTGGATAAAGGCGGGCCGTGGCCGCCTATCTGCTGCGCCGATTGCTGCTGGTGATCCCGACACTGTTCGGCATCATTGCCATCAATTTCGTGGTGGTGCAGTTCGCTCCAGGCGGTCCGGTAGAACAGGTGGTGGCCGAGCTGCGTGGCCACAGCACTATGTCGGTGATCTCAGGCGCGACCTCGGAGACGGGCACGCAGGGCTCGTACCGCGGATCGAGCGGGCTCGATCCGCACATCCTCGCCGATATCCGCAAGATATTCGGCTTCGATAAGCCGCCGCTGACGCGCTTCATCGATATGGTCGGCGGCTATCTGCGCTTCGACTTCGGCCGCAGCTTCTTCCGCGGACAGAGCGTGCTGTCGCTGATCTGGGAGCGGCTGCCGGTGTCGATCTCGCTCGGGCTCTGGTCAACGCTGCTGATTTATACGATCTCCATCCCGCTCGGGATCCGCAAGGCGGTGCACGATGGCAGCCGCTTCGATATCGCAACCAGCGCGGTGGTGCTGGTGGGCTATGCCGTGCCGAGTTTCCTGTTCGCCATCATGCTGGTGGTGCTGTTTGCCGGCGGCAGCTATTTCCACTGGTTCCCGCTGCGCGGGCTGACCAGCGAGGGGGCGGCCAACTGGAGCTTGCCGGCCCGCATTGCCGATTATGCCTGGCATATGACACTGCCGATCATCGCGGTAGTAGCGGGCGGGTTCGCCAGCCTGACCATGCTGACCAAGAACTGCTTTCTGGAGGAGATCCGCAAGCAGTACACCGTCACTGCCCGAGCAAAGGGCGCGAGCGAGCAACGCGTCCTGTACGGCCACGTGTTCCGCAATGCGATGCTGCTGATCGTCGCCGGCTTCCCGCAGGCGTTCATCGGCATTCTTTTCACCAGCGCGTTGCTGGTGGAAATCGTGTTCTCGCTCAGCGGACTTGGTCAGCTCGGCTTTGAGGCAGCGATCCAACGCGACTATCCGGTGATGTTCGGGACGCTCTATATCTTCACGCTGCTCGGACTGTTGATGCAGATCGTCGGCGATATGCTTTACACGGTGGTGGATCCGCGGATCGATTTCGAGGCGCGGCGGTAATAAAGTCTTCTGCGCGCCCTGCGCCTCTGCGGTTCGACTTTCTTAAAGATCAACCGCAGAGGCGCAGGGCGCGCAGAGCACGGCAGGCAGGCGATGAACTCGTGCTTGGCCGATGCGGGCTCAATATCGTACCTCAATAACTCCGCGGCAGTCCCAGCGCGTGCTCGGCGATGTAGGACAGCACAAGGTTGGTGCTGATCGGCGCGACCTGATAAAGCCGCGCCTCGCGGAATTTGCGCTCGACGTCGTATTCCTCGGCGAAGCCGAAGCCGCCATGGGTCTGGATGCACGCCTCGGCGGCGGCCCAGGAGGCGTCGGCGGCGAGCATCTTGGCCATGTTGGCCTCCTCGCCGCAGGCCAGACCGGCATCAAATTTGCGGCAGCCCTCGGCCACCAGCAGCTCGGCCGCTCGGTATTGCGCGTAGGCACGGGCGATCGGGAACTGGACCCCCTGGTTCTGCCCGATCGGCCGGTTGAACACACGCCGTTCGTTGGCGTAGGCGACCGACCTCGCGGTGAACCATTTGGCGTCGCCGATGCACTCGGCGGAGATCAGCAGCCGCTCGGCGTTCATGCCGTCCAGGATGTAGCGGAACCCCTTGCCTTCCTCGCCGATCAGGTTCTCGGCCGGCACCGCAATGTTGTCGAAGAATATCTCGGTCGAGTTGTGGTTCATCATGGTGCGGATCGGCCGGATGGTCATGCCGTGACCGATCGCTTCGCGCATATCGACGATGAAGGTCGAGAGCCCCTCGGTGCGGGATTTTACGTCCTCGCGCGGCGTGGTGCGGGCAAGCAGCAGCATCAGGTCCGAGTGCTCGGCCCGGCTGGTCCACACTTTCTGGCCGTTGACGAAATAGCGATCGCCCTCGCGGCGGGCGAAGGTGCGAAGCGCAGTGGTATCGGTGCCGCTGGTGGGCTCGGTCACACCGAAAGCCTGCAGACGCAATTCGCCGGTGGCGATCTTCGGCAGGTAGGCCCGTTTCTGCTCCGCCGATCCGTGCCGCAGGATGGTGCCCATAATATACATCTGCGCGTGGCAGGCGGCGCCGTTGCAACCGGAAGCGTGGATCGTCTCCAGTATCGCCGCGGCGGCGGAGAGCGGCAGGCCGGCGCCGCCATATTCCTCCGGGATCAAAGCCGCGAGATAGCCGGCTTCGGTCAAAGCCTGGACGAACTCGGTCGGATAGGCGCGGGCGGTGTCGAGCCGGCGCCAGTACTCCCCGGGGAAGCGGGCGCAGAGCTTGCGCACCTCGTCGCGGATCTCGGCATGGGCGCCGACAGCGGCTGGCTGGTCCATCTTGTGCCTCCGCGGGAGGAGTATTCCCCCGGGTCAGGAAAGGCCAGGGGGCCGCAGCCGGGGCTTGCGGCTGGCAAACTGGCGTGGTAGCGTGCATTCTAACGATGTCGAATTAAACGGTCCGGAGCGCAGTTGCCCGGCGAACAGGGAAGGAGAAACGGCCATGGCCCGCATGAGCCGGCGTTCAGTGTTCACTGGGTCTTTGGGGCTGACCGCGGCCAGTTTGGCGCGGCCTTATATCGCTAATGCGCAGGCGAAAACGGCGACCGTCTGGGTGAATCAGGGCTTCATTCCCCAAGAGGACGCCGCATTCAAGAAGTTGGCCGACGACTACATGAAGCAGAGCGGCAATAAGCTAGACTACAGCATTATGCCGTTCATGGCGCAGAACCAGAAGACGATCTCGGCCCTGACCAGCGGCGATGTCCCTGACCTGATCTTCATGGACGCGCCTGCAACGATCATCGCGCAGAACGCCTGGAATGACAAGTTCATCGACGTAACTGACGTCGTCACTCCTTACGAAAGTCAGCTCAGCGACACAGCGAAGCTGGGTGCCACCTTCTACAACAAAGTTGCAAAAAAGCGCAGCTATTATCTCTGCCCGATCAAGCAAGGCGGCACGCCCTTCCACATCTGGGGAGATTTGGTCGAAAAGGCTGGCTTTAAGGTTTCCGACATACCGGATACCTGGGACGCGCGATGGGAATTCTTCCCGCCGATGCAGAAAATCCTGCGCGGCAAGGGAATGCGGCGCATCTACGCTCTCGGCCTCCAGGTCACCACCGTCGGGCCCAACGACGGCAACAACTTGTACCAACATATGATGATAGCCAATGGCGGCAGGGGCATGGTTACCCCGGACGGTAAGCTGCACACCGACGATCCGCAGGTCCATGATGCGGCCGTCAAGGCAACCACCTTCTTGGCTGACCTCTATAAGCAAGGCGTTGTCCCGCCTGAGGCGTTAAGTTGGAACGATGCGGACGATAACAACGGCTTCCATGAGAAGCTCTTCATCGTAGACTTCGACGGCACACTCTCGACCGAACTGGCGATGATCAGTGACAAGCAAGCCTTTTATCACGACATGGTCACGCTCGGCATGCCCAAATTCAAGGACGGCACGCTGATCCCGAACCAGGTCGGCGTTGGCGGCGGCTTCATCCCGAAGGGAGCGAAGGGCGCCGAGGTCGCGAAGGACCTCATGAAGTACTGGATGCAGCCGCAGGTGATGAATGCGAATCTGAAGGCTGGTCTGGGTCGGTGGGTGCCGGCTATGCCGCAAGTCGTGAAGGACGACCCGTGGTGGCTCAACAGCGGAGAGCCGTGCCTCGCCCCCTACGTGCACGAATGTATCCTGAGCGCGACCTTGCCGCCGTTCGAGGGCTTCACACCCGCGTGGGGCCAGGTCGCCGCCGAGCAACTCCAGCAGGGAACCGTTGCTGATGTCGTCAAGAACGGCATGACCCCGACGCAGGCGGTCGATAAGGCGTTCAAGCGTATGGGGGTGATTTTCTCGCAATTCTCGTCGGACTAGCGCTGCGAGGCAAGCATGAGCACAACACAGCGGGCCATCCCGATCGGCCGGGCCGTCGGGGCAACCCGACCGCGGCATCTGAGCTGGCACGGCGGCCTGATAGGTTCCGATTACGCGTGGGCGCTTGCCTTTGCCATACCCTACGTCGCCATTTTCCTCTTATTCGTGATCTATCCAATCATATACGGGCTGTGGCTGGGCAGTGAGCCCGCACTGTACGGTCAGTTGTTTGCTGATCCCCGCTACAGCACCGCTCTTGTCAACACCTTGGTGTACGTCGGCATTGGCGTGAACCTGCACATCCTGCTGGGCTTCCTGCTGTCGGGCTTCTTCATGCGCAAAGGCTGGTGGGTTAAGCCGCTGCTGGTCGCCTTTATCCTGCCTTGGGCGACACCGGCCTTGCCTGCGTTCATTTCCATCCACTGGTTTTTCGACGGCCAGTATGGACTGCTCAACAATCTGCTCTACTGGCTCTTCGGCATTGACGGCCCGGTGTATCTCAATTACCGCTGGCTCGGAATGGGATGTAACATTGCCGCCTACGTCTGGAAGAATACGCCGTTCTGGACGATCATTTTCCTCGCTGGCCGGATGTCGATCCCGCGTGAACTATATGAAGCCGCCGATGTAGATGGCGCAACCGGCCTCCGCAGGTTTGCGAATGTGACCTTGCCGTTGATGGCAAATTTGTATCTCGTCTGTACGCTGCTTTCGACCATATTCACGCTCGGCGACTTCAACGCTGTGTATTTCGTCTCCGGCGGTGGGCCGAACATGTCCACCGAAGTTCTCGCCACGCTTGGCATTCGCTACGCCTTTACCCTGGCGATGCCACGCCTCGGCGTAGCGGCAGTCATGACCGCCCTGCCGGTGATGCTCCCGCTCGTCTTCCTTCTCATGCGTAAGCTTCGCATGTCGGAGAGGCAGCTATGAGCGCTACGATTGTCGGCCGCCGGTTAGCGTCCCCGCGCCACTACCGCATCCAGCACTACGTGACGGAAGCAGGGTGCATGGCCTTCGGGCTCGTGCTCCTCGTGTGGTCACTGCTGCCAATCTACAATATAATAATGGTCGGTCTCTCCAGCCACGACGACGTGTTCAGTGGTACGGTCTGGCCGGAACATCCGTCGCTGCACAGCTTTGTCATCGTCTTTACCCAGGGCTTCTGGTATCTGGAAAACTTCTGGCATCAGTTCGGCAACAGTTTTTACGTCGGCTTCATGACGATGTTCCTGACCCTGCTCATCGGCTCGCTTGCGAGCTTCACGGTCGGGCGGCTGCACCTGCGCCAGGGCTGGCTGCTGAGCAACGCGGCGCTGATGACCTATGTTATCCCGGCGTCCTTCCTGGCAATACCCTTCTACCGGATCATGCAGATCTATGGTCTTGAGAACAATCTTTGGGCGGTGATCGCGGCGATGGTGACGTTCGCCACACCTTATTCGATCTTCATCTTTTCCCAGTACGGTAAATCCATCCCGATGGAGCTCGATGAATCGGCCCGCATTGATGGCGCCAACCCGCTGCAAATTTACTATCGAATCTACCTGCCATTGATGGCGCCAGCTCTGGTCGCGGTCGGAACCTATGCGCTGCTGCTGGCATGGAACGAGTACCTGTACCAGTTCCTGCTGCTGTCCACGCCGCGGAGCATGACAGTGGCTGTCGCGCTGGCACAGTTCCTCAACAGCGATGAAGCGCCGTGGAACTACATGATGGCGACCGCCATCATCTATGCGCTGCCGCCGATGATTCTGTATTACGGGTTCCGGCGGTACATGGCCGCGGGTCTGACAATGGGCGGCGTGAAAGGATAGGCAAGGCAGCGGCGGCAAAACGCCTGGAGTTTGGCTATGGGTACGACGCAGCAGGCTTTAACTATTGGTCGGCCGTTAGAGGCGAGCCAATCGCATCGCCCGCCTTGGCGCTTCGGCCTGCAGGGCTCTGACTCCACCTGGGCGATCGCCTTCATAGTTCCTTACGTCGCCGTGTTCGCTGCCTTCGTCATCTATCCTGTCGTCTTCGGCTTATGGATGGGCAGCCGGCCATCGCTTTACGCGCTGCTCTTCTCCGATCCGAAATATGTCACCACGGCCATCAACACGCTGCTGTTCGTCGGCATCGGCGTGAACGTGAAGATGTTCCTGGCCTTTCTGCTGTCCGGTTTCTTCATCATCCGAAGCTGGTGGGTCAGGTCGCTTCTGGCCATCTACCTGATACCCTGGGCATTGCCGGCGATGGTCGTCTTCACCTCCATCCACTTCATGCTCGTCACGCAATGGGGCCTGCTCGACAGCTTGATTCGGGTAATAACCGGTCACGATGGACCGCTTTTCCTGATCCACCAATGGATCGCTATGGGGGCGAACATCGTCTCCTACATCTGGAAATGGATGCCGTTCTGGACGCTGGTGTTTATCGCCGCCCGGATGGCGATCCCGCAGGACATCTATGAGGCCGCCGCGATTGACGGCGCCACGGGTGCACGGGGTCTGATTTACGTCACCTTCCCGCTGCTCGCGAACGTCTATCTCATCTCCACGCTGCTCTCCACTGTCTGGACGCTTGGTGACTTCCCCACCGTGTATTTCGTCACCACCGGCGCACCGGGCATGTCGACCAACGTACTGGCGACGTACGGCTTCCACGAGGCCTTCGACTTCGGCTACGTCAACCTCGGTGTGGCCGCGATGATGTCCGCCCTACCAATACTCATCCCGGTTGTGATCATTCTGATGCGGCGGGTGCGGGCGACGGGGGTGCAGCTATGAGCATCGCACTCACCTCGGGCCATCGGCCATTCTGGCCGCGCCACCGCCGCCGGCGGTTGTTGGCCAAATCGGCCGCCATCGTGCTCGGTATCATCTTGCTGATCTGGACGCTGCTGCCCGTCTGGAACATGACGCTGATGGCGCTCGATTCCGACGCCGACGAGTTCACCGGCAGCATCTGGCCGCCAGACCCCGACTTCTCCAGCTTCCGCTCGGTCTGGACCGAGGACTACTGGCTGCTGGACCATTTCTGGCATCATTTCGGCAACAGCATCTACATGAGTGTGGCGACCATGGCGCTGACCGTGCTGATCGGATCGCTCGCCGCCTTCGCCTTGGGCCGCTTGCAGTTGCGCAAGGGATGGATAGTCAGCGATTTCGCGTTGCTCACCTACGTGCTGCCGACGGCGTTCCTGGCCATCCCATTCGTCCACATCATGCATCTCTATGGTCTGTCGGACAGCCTCTGGGCCGTCATTGCCGCCGAGGTGACGTTTGCAACCCCATACGCGATTCTGATTCTGAACCAATACGGCAAGCTCATTCCGATGGAGCTTGACGAGTTTGCGAAGATCGATGGTGCGTCGCCGCTTCAGGTGTATCTGCGCATCTACGTGCCGCTCATGGCACCTGCGCTGGTCGCGGTTGGCGTTTATGCACTGATGCTCGCATGGAATGAATACATTTATCAGTTCCTCCTGCTTTCATCGACCCGCAACATGACTGTCGCGGTGACGATCGACCAGTTCTTCGACAGCGACGAAGCGCCGTGGAACTACATGATGGCGATCGCCATTATCTATTCGCTGCCGCCCGTCGCCATCTACTTCGCGTTGCGCCGCTACATGGTAGCAGGCCTGACATTTGGCGCACTGAAGGGATAGCCTGCGCGGTTCGGTTTGCCGACGCACATTGACATCGCCTACTGCCGTGTAGGAATCTGGAACTCGGATTTCAAACGGCAGGCAAGGTGAACCGCATGATTACGCTTTACGGCATGGGCAGCCCCAACGTGGTGAAGATTTACGTCGCGCTGGAAGAGCTTGACCTCCCTTACACCGTGCGTCCGGTCGATGTGTTTGCCGGCGCGCAATTCGACGCGGAGTTCCTACGGCTGAACCCTCTCGCCAAGGTTCCGGTCATCACCGACCCCGACGGACCAGGCGGCAAGTCCGTCAACGTCTTCGAATCCGGCGCCATCCTGCTCTACCTCGCCGAGAAGACCGGAAAGCTGCTGCCCCCCGATCCGGCGGCACGCTCCGAAGCGATCCAGTGGATGATGGTGCAGATGACCAATATCGGGCCGATGTGCGGACAGCTCGTGCATTTCAAACGCTTTGCCCCCGCCGGCAACGACTATGCGGTCAGCCGCTACAACACCCAGGTGCACCGCCTGTTCGAGATTTACGACCAACGGCTCGCAGCGAAGCCCTGGGTCGGTGGCAGCGAGTACAGCATCGCCGACATTGCCGCTTTCCCCTGGCTGCGCAACGGGACGATGCTGATCGGCGACGCCGCTTCGCGCTTCGCCAACGTGCAGCGCTGGGTGGCGACGATCGGCGCGCGCCCGGCGGTGCAGCGCGCCCTCGCTGCGGTGGACAAGGTGCGCACAGAAACCACCCAGTTCGACAAGGCGAGCCCCGCCAATCTCGACAGGATGTTCGGCCGCGGAGAGTTCGCCGCCGCCTGAGGGGCCATGCAGCAGCAATCCTGGCAGGAAGCGGTCTATGCCGCGTTGAAAGCCGCGCGGATCAGCCAGGTCGGCTATGTCCCCGATGCCGGCCACGCGCATCTGATCGAGGCCGCCATCGCGGACCCCAAGATGCGCGCCGTCGTGCTGACCACCGAAGAAGAGGGGATCGCACTGGCCGCCGGCGCCTGGCTAGGCGGCCAACGTGCAGTGCTGCTGATGCAGTCCTCCGGCGTGGGCAACTGCATCAACATGTTCTCACTGCCGGTGAGCTGCCGGATGCCGCTGCTGGCGCTGGTTACCATGCGAGGCGAATGGGGCGAGTTCAACCCGTGGCAGGTGCCAATGGGCAGGGCTACGCCCTCGGTGCTGGCCGCCGCCGGGGTGCACGTGCATCGAGCCGACCATCCCGCCGAGGCGGCCGAGACGGTGGCCGCGGCCGCTTCCCTGGCCTTCGATAGCGCGGTGCCGGTGGCGGTGCTGCTCGGCCAACGGCTGATCGGCGCGAAAGTGTTCGTTCAATGAACGCGCCACACGCTCTGGACCGCCGGGCCGTCGTCGCCGCCTTGCTGCGGGAACCGGGCAACCTCCTCGTGGTCACCGGGCTCGGCGCGGCCAGCTACGACGCCGGCGCGGCGGGCGACCGACCGCTCAATTTCTACCTCTGGGGGGCGATGGGCGGTGCCGCGATGGTCGGCCTCGGCCTCGCGCTGGCCCAGCCCAGCCGGCGCGTGCTCGTGCTGACCGGTGACGGCGAGATGCTGATGGGCATCGGTTCGCTGGCAACCATCGCGGTAACCGGCGCACCTAATCTCGCAATCGCAGTGCTGGACAACGGCCGCTACGGGGAAACCGGCGCACAGTTCAGCCACACGGGGCAGCGCACTGATCTGGCCGCCGTGGCGGCCGGCTGTGGCTGGCCAACCACCGCAACCGCCGCAACCGTGGCCGATGTCGAGGCGTTGCGCCCAAGGCTGCGTAACGAGCCGTTGTTCGCCGTGATCAACATTTCGCCCGCAGAGCCCCCGCGCGTCCTGCCACCGCGCGACGGGGCGCATCTCGCCGACCGGTTCCGTCGGGCGCTTGGGGTCGCCGAATCGTGAGGACGGACTGTTTCGGAATGTAACGACGCCTCCCCGCGGATGCGTCCCATTTCGGGCTGGCGTCCGTGGTCCAATTGCTGGAAGATGCCGGGTTGGCGGGTGGCCGCACGTCAAGGAAGGCTTTGGGCGAGTGAAGAAGGTGCTGAGCCGGGGGACGGCACGGGCAGTCTTATATCTGGCGGCATTCGGGGCGCTTGCCGCAACCACGGTGCTTCTCACCACCACGCGGCCGCAGGCGCAAACAGTTGCACCGCCGGCGAACGCCATCCCGGTGACCGCAGCACGCGCCAAGATCAGTGATGTTCCGATCACCGAGAGCGGCATAGGCACGGTGCAGGCATTTAATGCTGTGCTGATCCGCACCCACGTCGATGGCACCTTGATGCAGATTCCGGTCGCCGAGGGCCAGGTCGTCAAACCCGGCGACCTGATCGCAGTGATCGACCCGCGGCCCTACCAAGCGGTGCTGGATCAGGCGATGGCGAAGCGGCAGCAGGACGACGCGCACCTCGTCAACGCCAAGCAGGATCTGGAGCGCTACGCCTCCCTGATGAAGCAGGACTACGCGTCCCGGCAGCAATACGACACCCAGCAAAGCCAAGTGCTGCAGACCACCGCCCAAATCGCCGGGGATCAGGCGATGATCGAGGCGGCGCAGCTTAATCTCGCATATTGCTATATCACCTCGCCGATCCCAGGCCGGGTCGGGTTGCGCCTGGTGGATCCCGGCAACATCGTCCACGCCACCGACGCGAACGGCATCGTTTCAATCACCCAGGATCATCCGATCGCCGTTATCTTCACGCTGCCGCAGCAGCACCTTCCCTCCATCGTCCGGGCGATGGCGGACCACAAGCTGGAGGTCACCGCACTCTCGGGCGATGACAAGATCGAACTCGACCGTGGGGTTCTGCTCACGCCGGATAATACGATCGATGTCACCACCGGCACCATCAAACTGAAGGCGAGCTTTCCCAACCCGCACGATACACTGTGGCCCGGACAGTTCGTCGATACGCAGTTGATGATCGGCACGGCGCATCACGTCGTTACCATCCCCGCCGAGGCGGTGCAGCACGGGCCGGACGGGCTCTATGTTTACATCATCAAGCCCGACTCTACGGTCGAGCGGCAGGCGGTGGAGAGCGAGACCCGGGGCGACGTGGCGATAATCAGCAAGGGGTTGCAGGCCGGGCAGCAAGTGGTGGTACGCGGCCAGTCGCGCCTCGACAACGGCACCCTGGTCGCGGTGGAGCGGCCGCAGGCATGATCTCCACACCCTTCATTCGCCGGCCTATCGCCACCTCGCTGCTGATGGCGGCGCTGGTGTTGGCCGGCTTGGCCGCCTTTCCGTTCCTTCCGGTCGCGCCGCTACCGCGCGTCGATTTCCCGACGATAGTGGTGCAGGGCAAGTTCCCGGGTGGCAGTCCGGAGACGATGGCGAGCACGGTGGCGCAGCCGCTGGAGACGCAGATCGCCCAAATTCCGGGCGTCTCGCAGCTCACCTCTGTGAGCGTGCTCGGCGTCACTCAGATCGTCGTGCAGTTCGATCTCGACCGCAACATCGATGCCGCTGCAAGCGACGTTCAGGCGGCGATCAACGCAGCTTCCGGTAACTTGCCGAAGAACCTGCCGAGTCCGCCCACATACTGGAAGGCCAATCCGTCGGACGCGCCGATTCTGATTCTCGCGGTAAACTCCAAGGCGCTACCGCTTTACAAGGTCGATGAGTACGCCGAAAGCGTACCTGTCACAACAGATATCGCAGATCACCGGCGTCTCGCAGGTGCTGGTCGGCGGCCAGCAGAAGCCCGCCATTCGCGTCGATGTGGATCCGGCGAAGCTCGCCTCCATGGGGCTGACGCTGGAAGACATGCGCAACATGCTGGTGAACGCCACCGTCGATTCCCCGAAGGGCAGCATCGACGGACCGAAGCGGTCCTACACCGTCTATGCCAACGACCAGATCATCACTGCCGGCCCCCTGAACGACGTGGTCCTGGCCTACCGCAACGGCGCCCCGGTGCGGGTACGCGATATCGGCCAGGCCGTGAACGGGCCGGAAAACCAGGAGATGGCGGCTTGGCAGAACGGCGTGCGCGGCCTCGTGCTGCTGGTCTTCAAGCAGCCCGGCGCCAACGTCATCACTACGGTCGAGCATATCAAGGCGCTGCTGCCACGGCTTGAGGCGTCGCTGCCGCCCTCGGTACACGTCACCACCATCATGGACCGGACGCTCACGATTCGCGCCTCGGTCAGCGACGTGGAGTTCACGCTCCTGATCGCGGCCTGTCTGGTCGTGATGGTGATCTTCCTGTTCCTTCGCAACCTATGGGCCACCATCATCCCGGCAATAACGGTGCCGGTGGCGCTGATCTGCACGTTCGGCGTGATGTACCTGCTCGGCTTCAGCCTCGATAATCTGTCGCTGATGGCGCTGACAATCTCGATCGGCTTCGTGATCGACGATGCTATCGTGATGCTGGAGAACATCTACCGCCACGTCGAAGAAGGCATGAAACCGATGGATGCGGCCCTGAAAGGTGCCGGAGAGATCGGTTTCACCATTATATCTATCAGCTTCTCGCTGATCGCCGTGTTCATCCCGCTACTGTTGATGAGCGGCATCGTCGGGCGACTGTTCCGTGAGTTTGCCATTACAGTCACATCGGCGGTGGTGGTCTCCGCCTTTGTGTCCCTGACCCTTACGCCGATGATGGGCTCGCGCTTCCTGCATCACGATACCCGCAAGCACGGGTTGCTGTACCGTATGATGGAGCGCTTTTTCGTGGGATTGGCGGCGTTCTATCGCCGCACTCTGGAAACGGCGCTGCAACACCAATTCATCACGCTGCTGGTATTCCTCGGCACCGTCGCCACCACTATCGTTTTGTATGCCTATATTCCGAAGGGCTTCTTCCCACCGCAGGACACCGGGGCGGTGATCGGTATTAGCGAGGCCGGCCAGGATGTCTCCTACCAGGAGATGTCGCGCATCCAGCAAGAGATCAATTCGATCGTGGCCGCCGACCCAGATACCAGCGGCTATTCGTCCTCGATCGGTGGAGGCATCGCCGGACAGGCTGGCAACAACGGCCGCATTTTCATCAGCCTGAAGCCATGGGACCAGCGCGTCGGCGGCTCGGCGCAGGACTACATCAACCGGCTCCGGCCGAAGCTCACAAAGGTGGTCGGCGGCAAGCTGTTCCTGCAGGCGGCGCAGGACATTCGCGTCGGTGGCCGGCTGTCGAAGACCGAGTACGAATACACCTTGCAGGATCCCGACCTCGACGAGCTGTTTCACTGGGCGCCCAAGGTACTGGACGGGTTGCGACGCCTACCTGAGCTTAGAGACGTCACCACCGACCAGCAGATGTCGGGCACCACCGCGACCCTGGCGATCAATCGCGACATGGCGGCACGCTTCGGCATCCAGCCGCAACAGATCGATGACATCCTGTATGACGCCTTCGGTCAACGGCAGGTGACGCAGTACTTCACCCAGATCGGCTCCTATCACGTGATCCTGGAGGTGATGCCGGCGCAGCAGGGCGATCCGGCAACGTTGTCCAAACTCTACGTGCGAGCCGCCGATGGTGCTGTCGTGCCGCTTTCGACCTTCGTGCGCTGGACCACCGCCCCCGTGCAACCACTCTCGATCGCGCACCAAAGCCAGTTTCCGGCGGTGACCATCTCGTTCAATCTGGCGCCCGGCGTGGCACTCGGCCAGGCAGTGACGGCGGTGACCAAGGCGGTGGCGACGATGGGGCTGCCGGATACCGTACAGGGCAGCTTCCAGGGCACCGCCCAGGCATTCCGGGCCTCGCTCGCCGGCCAGCCCTACCTGATCGCGGCCGCCCTGATCAGCGTGTACATCATTCTTGGCATCCTGTATGAGAGCTACATCCTGCCCCTGACTATTCTGTCCACTCTGCCGTCGGCGGGAGTGGGCGCACTGCTGACATTGTTGCTTGCACAGACCGAGCTGTCGGTCATCGCACTGATCGGCATCATCCTGCTGATCGGGATCGTCAAGAAGAACGGCATCATGATGGTTGATTTCGCCATCACCGCCGAACGACGCGACGGGCTGGAGCCCCTGGATGCGATCCGCCAGGCATGTCTGCTGCGCTTCCGTCCGATTCTGATGACGACGATGGCGGCGATGCTGTCCGGCTTGCCGATCATGCTGGGCACCGGGGCCGGCTCGGAGCTGCGTCGGCCCCTGGGCTACGCAATGGTGGGCGGACTTGCGCTGTCGCAGGTGCTCACGCTTTACACCACACCGGTGATCTATCTGTACCTCGATCGGCTGCAGCACTGGCTTGCGCCGCAGCGGGCCCGGATTCCGGCGCTGGCGGCGAAGATGGGGGCGACAGCGGATTAGTCGTGCCGGCTGCCCGCCTCGGCTGCCTCGAATTTGGTGCCGCCCTCCCATCATTGCCGTCGCCCGAGCGTCATTCTTTTCGGTACCGGGTGTCAGAGCGCCGCCGTGCTTGACGCCCGCGCGAACGGCGGCATGCTCGCTTGCGTGGTAGGCGGCGATTGGGGCAAGTGATGCAGAAGCCGGCACCCGCCGGCCGCGCCCCGCGCGGCGGCATACCCCGCACGACCGCCGCGGCGGTCGTGCCACATCGCGTGAGGCTCTCGCCAGTCACCAAGCGTCGGCTTGCAATATTCAAGCAGCATCGGCGCGGCTACGTCTGCTTCTGGATCTTCCTGGTCCTGTTCGTCCTCAGTCTATTCGCCGAATTCATCGCCAACGACCGTCCGCTGCTGATGCGCTTCGACGGCCACTGGTACTTCCCGGTGCTGGAGAACTATTCCGAGGACACGTTCGGACCGGATTTCCTCCCGACCGAGACCGATTACACCGATCCCGGCGTGCAAAGCGCCATCCGTGCGCATGGCTGGATGATCTGGCCGCTGATCCCGTATCACTACGATACGATCGCCAAGAACCTGCCCCAGCCAGCGCCATCGCCGCCCACGTGGCAGAACTGGCTCGGCACCGACGACCTCGGCCGCGACGTGCTCGCGCGCGTGATCTACGGGTTCCGTATCTCGGTGGTGTTCGGCCTTGTCCTGACGGGGCTTTCCTCGGTGGTCGGCGTCGCCGCTGGTGCCGTACAGGGCTACTACGGTGGCCTGACCGACCTCTTGTTCCAGCGCTTCATCGAGATCTGGAACGGCATGCCACAGCTCTATCTGCTGATCATTCTGGCCAGCATCATCACCCCCGGGTTCTGGGTGCTGTTGGTGTTCATGCTCCTGTTCAGTTGGATGAACCTGACCGGCGTCGTGCGTGCGGAATTCCTGCGCGGACGCAATCTCGATTACGTGCGCGCCGCCAAGGCGCTTGGTGTCTCTGATCTCGGCGTTATGTGGCGGCACATCCTGCCCAACGCACTGGTGGCCACGTTGACTTATCTGCCGTTCATCCTGTCGGGCTCGGTGACTGTCCTGGCAAGTCTTGACTTTCTAGGGTTCGGCCTCCCGCCCGGATCGCCCTCGCTCGGTGAACTGGTGACCGAGGGTAAGAACAACCTGCAGGCGCCCTGGCTCGGCTTCACCGCGTTTTTCGTGCTCGGCGGGTTGCTGACCTTGCTCATCTTCATCGGCGAGGCGGTGCGCGATTCGTTCGATCCGCGGCGACTGACGAAGTAATGGCACCGCTTGTCGAGGTCGAAGACCTGTCGGTCGCATTCGGGCAGACCCGCGTTGTTGATCGTGTGTCGTTCACCCTCGATCGCGGCGAGACGCTCGCGCTGGTCGGCGAGAGCGGGTCCGGCAAATCCCTGACCGCTCTGTCATTGCTGCAGCTTCTGCCGCACGGCGGCTCCAATCCCACCGGACGCATTCTGCTCAACGGCGAAAGCATGATCGGCGCGCCGCCGGCGGTGCTGCACCGCGCCCGAGGCGTTCTGGCCGGCATGGTCTTCCAGGAGCCGATGACGAGCCTCAATCCGCTCCACCGGATCGGCCAACAGGTGGCCGAGGCGATCGCGCTGCACCGGCCACTCAGCCGTGAGGCGCTGAGCGCGCGAGTCATCGATTCACTGTGTCAGGCCGGTTTCGCTGATGCCGAGCATCGGCTGGAAGCATTTCCCCATCAACTCTCCGGCGGGCAACGACAACGGGCGATGATCGCCATGGCACTCGCCAACGATCCGGCACTGCTGATTGCCGACGAGCCGACCACCGCGCTGGATGTGACCATCCAGGCGCAGATTCTGGAGCTGCTGGCCTCGCTCAAAGCAGCGCGCAGCCTAGCCCTGCTGTTGATCACGCACGACCTGCAAATCGTGCGCCGCTACGCGGACCACGTTTGCGTCATGAAGGAAGGACGGGTGGTCGAGTCCGGGCTGGTGTCGGAGATATTCGCCGCCCCGCGCCATCCCTATACGCGCATGCTACTGGCGATGGTCCCGAAGGGTGCGCCGGCGCGTCTGGCGACGAACGCTCCCGTGTTAGCGGAAGCAAAGGACGTCAAGGTGCATTTCGCGATCCGGCGCGGCGTGTTGCGTCGCCGAGTCGGCGAAGTGCGCGGCGTTGATGGCGTATCGGTCGAGGTGCGCGAGGGCGAGACCGTCGGGCTGGTGGGCGAATCGGGCTCCGGCAAAACCACGATGGGTTTCGCCATGCTGGGGCTGGTTCACTCTGAGGGCTACATCGGCTTTGCCGGGCAAGATCTCGGCAAGCTGGACAAGCGGTCGTTGCGCCAATTGCGCTCCTCCATGCAGGTGGTGTTCCAGGACCCGTTCGGCAGCCTGTCGCCACGCATGACGGTGGGCGACATCGTGGCCGAGGGATTACGCGTGCACGAACCGCGGCTCAGCCTGTCGGCTCGCGCCGAGCGGGTGGCGGCCGAGCTCGAGGAAGTGGGGCTCGGGGCCGCCTGCATGGAGCGTTACCCGCACGAGTTCAGCGGCGGCCAGCGCCAACGCATCGCGATCGCCCGCGCGATGGTGCTGAAGCCGCGCTTCGTCGTGCTGGACGAACCGACCAGCGCATTGGACATGACCGTGCAGGCGCAGATCGTCGATCTGCTTCGCCGGCTGCAGCGCGAGCACGATCTGGCCTACCTGTTCATCAGCCACGACTTGAAGGTGGTGCGCGCGCTGGCGCATCGGATCGTGGTGCTGCGCCGTGGCCACATCGTGGAGCAAGGCGATGCGGCCGCGGTGTTCGCTCATCCGCGCGAGAAATACACGCGCGACCTGATGACGGCGGCGTTCGAGCTGGAACCGGCTGCATGAGGCCAGAGGGCGCGACCGCGTGCGCCAAAGTCGGCGACCGCACCGCGTTTGTCTCCGCGCCTTACCCAAACTGCCACCAGCCACCCGTCCAGCCGGGGCAGATCTCGGCGATCGTGCGGCGCCGGTTGGACATGATTCGTCAGGCCGCCTGCTGCTGCCGCAAGCTCCGGTAGAAGGCGGTCTCGAAATCTATGTAGCCCACAAAGGACACCGGATCCGCGAAAGGTAGGATCTGTGTGGCCCAGAAGCCGCCGAAGCCGTTCTGGCGGTCGATCCAGTAGAACAGGTTCGCCAGTCCCGCCCAACCGAGCGCGCCGGCCGGGCGGCCGGTGGGTGCGGGTTCGTCGTTGACCATGAACGTCAACGCCCAGGACTTCGACAGCCCGGGGAAGAACTCCGCATCGTTCGACAGCGACGGGATCACGCCGGGAAGCATCGTCACCTTCTTGTCGCCGAGATGGTTCTGCGCCGCCATCCGCACCATCTCTGTCTTGAGCACGCGCCCATGCTCGCCATTGCCGTCGTTCAGCCACATGCGGATGAAGCGCATGTAGTCGCCAACGGTGCTGTAGAGCCCGTGGCCGCCCATGTGCACCTCGGGTGCGGAGGGGAGCTCGAAGTCCATCGGCGCCAACGATCCGTCGGCATTGCGCGCGTGCATGCCGGCCACACACCGGCGCAGCGCGTCAGTCAGCTCGAACGTGGTGTCGCGCATGCCGAGCGGTTCGAAGATGCGCGTCTTGAACACCTCGCCGAGCCGCCTTCCGGTGATGGCTTCGATCACCTGGCCGCACCAGTCCATGTTGCTGCCGTACTCCCATTTCTCGCCGGGATCGAACAGCAGCGGCGTCATCAGCGCCGCCTTGGATGCTGTGATGACGCTGGGCTGGCGCTTCTCCTGGGCGAGGCGGGCGTAGGTCTGGTTGAAGAAATCGTAGCCCATGCCGGCTGTGTGCAGCAGCAGCATGCGGGTGGTGACGTCGCGCTTCGGCGCGCGCAGCCTGGGCTCGCCGTCGGCATCGAAGCCTTCGATCACTTGTAGCTTGCCGATGTCGGGGACGTAGGTCTTGGCGGGCGCATCGAGGTCGAGCTTGCCTTCCTCGACGAGCTGCAGCGCCGCCGTGCCAGTAATCGCCTTGGTGGTCGAGAAGATCGCGAAAACAGTGTCCACCGTCATGTCCGCGTCGCGATCCAGCCGGCGCTTGCCGGCAGCACCTTCGTAGATGGTCCGATGCCGGTCGGTGAGCATTGCGACCACGCCCGGAACACGCGGATCGGATGTCACGACACGGTTCAGGATCGCGTCGGCGGACACCTTGAAGTCTTCGGCCATCTCTCGTTGCTCCCTCCTTGCTGACGAACCTCCGGCTCCCGCCGCACGCTTGCGCGGCGACGCTGATGCACCACGACAGGAGCCGGTGTGCGCCACAATTGGATGCTCAGTGCATCGCGAAGCCCGCGTAGTTCTTTGCGGCGGCCGCGTCGCACTTCTGCCGGTAGGCGCCGACGCCGCCGATGTACGACAGCAGACGTCGCGGCTTGCCCTCCACGTTCGAGCCCATGTACCAGGAATTCGTCTTCGTCACGAGCGTCGCGGCGGCGATCTCTTCGTGGTGCTCGATCCACTGATCCTCCGCCTCCCTGGTCGGCTCGCAGACCTTCAGGCTGTGCTCGCGCATGTACCGGATGCAGTCGCTGATCCACTCGGCCTGCTGCTGCAGGCAGGTGGTCATGTTGCACAGCGCGGCCGATGGCGCGAGCGGTGCTGCGGTGGTGAACAGGTTCGGATAGCCGTGCACCTGCAGCCCCATCGTGGTGCGGATCTCGCCGCCCCAGTCTTGCTTCAGCGAGCGGCCGCCGCGGCCGCGGATGTCGATCCGCGTCAGCGCGCCGGTTCCCGCGTCGAAGCCGGTGGCGAAGATCAGCACGTCGAACTCGTACTCCGTGCCGTCTCTCAGCTGCAGGCCGTTCGGGGTGACACGTTCGATCGGATTGTCCTTGACGCTGACGACCGCCACATTCGGGCGCAGGAATGCCTCCAGGAAGCCGTTCTCGAGCGGAACGCGGTGAGTGCCGAAGCCGTAATCCTTCGGGATCAGGATGTCGCACAGCCGCGGGTCCTTCAGCCGCGCGCGCATCTTCTCGCGCACGAAATCCGAGACCTGCTCGCTGACCCCCGCATCGAAGAAGAGTTCGCCGAAGGACGCGAGCCAGAATTTCAGCGAACCGTCCTCCCAGGTCTCCTGCAGCACGGCGCGGCGCCGTTCAGGAGTCAGGTCCGCCCAGGTGTGTTCGAAATCGTGCTCGAAGCCGGTGAAGGTATGCGGCAGGCGCTTGGTGAACCATTCGAACTTCGACTTGTAGGCCTCCTGGTCCTCCGGCGTGAACTTCGGATTCTTCATCGGAATGATGTATTGCGGCGTGCGGACGAACACCGTCAGGTGGCCAACCTTATCGGCAATCGTCTGAGTCACCTGGATTCCCGTCGCGCCGATGCCGACGACGCCGACGCGCTTGCCGGCGAGATCGATCGGTTCATTCGGCCAGCGCGCGGTGTGGAACAGCCGCCCCTTGAACGTCTCCTGTCCGGGGAACAGCGACGACAGCGGCGCGGAAAGCATCCCGCAACAGGTGACCAGGTACTGTGCGTCGATCACCTGGCCGTGGTCGGTCGTGATCGTCCAGCGTCCGGTCGTCTCGTTGAAATGCGCGCTTTTGATCGTCGTGTTGAACTGGATGTCGCGGCGCAGGTCGAGCTTGTCGGCGACGTAGTGCAGCCAGCGCTCGATCTCCGGCTGGGCGGGAAACTTCTCGCTCCAGCTCCAGCCCTTGTACAGATCATCGGAGAACAGGTACTGGTAGATATACGACTCGGAATCGAACCGTGCGCCGGGATAGCGGTTCCAGTACCAGGTTCCGCCGACGTCGGAGGCGGCGTCGAACGCCTTCACCGCCAATCCCTGAGAGCGCAGCAGATGGAGCTGGTAGAGCCCCGCGACCCCGGCGCCGACGACGGCCGCGTCGAGCGTGAGGGGGGCTTGCGCGCCGTTTGTTGCCTTCTTGGTCGTTGCTGTTTCAGCCATCGTCTTCGCCTCCTGTTTGTCGATCCTTGCTGCGGCGCGATGTCGCGGATTCCGGACGTGCGCAGCTAGGCTCTTTCAACAGAGAGACCTGGGCAGGGTCTTGAACAGGGTTGGCGGGTCGCGTTGTCCAGAATTGCTGGGCCGGGACCTCGGCGACCCCGGGCGATCCGGTTCAACTCGACAAGCTCAAGGGAAGACCGGGGCTTTGCGGTGAGGACTGGGCTGGGTGGCGCGTTGGTTCTTTACACGAAGGTCACGAAGGTCGGAAGGCCGCGAAGGATTGCACCAAGTGCTATCGCACGAAGCGGCGTGAGCCGTCTTTCAGTCTGACGGAGTTGAAGTTCATCAGCAGCGCAGACTTGCAGCCGCTCAGGCGAAGATACGTCAGCATCTGTGCTTCATGCATCGGCAGGATGTGTTCGACGGATTTTATTTCCAGAATGGTCTGCTGATCGACGATGATATCGGCGCGATAGGCGCAGGAAAGCCGGACTCCCTCATAAATGAGCGGCAGCGCTACTTGTCTCGCGTAGTTCAGCCCGCTGTTGTCCAGCTCCCAACAGAGACATTGTTCATAAGCCGATTCCAAAAGCCCGGGACCCAGCCGGCGATGCACCTTGATGGCGAGACCGATGATCCGGCCGGTGCTATCATTAAACATCCCTTCGTGAGCTTCGCGCTCTTCGTGACCTTCGTGTTGGATTGCCCTATCCACCGGCACCTCTCATGGCAAGTGAGCACAAGATGCGATCGACAAGCTTGCCAACATGCCAAGACTGCCCCCTGTTCTCTTGTCCGGATTCACCTGTGGACCAGCCGGACCATGACGTGACGGTCTTGGTCGAGTTGAAAATGCCCTACCCGATCACCGAGTTGCGGTATTCTGCCGGGGTCGTGCCCAGCAGGCGGCGGAACAGGCGCGTCATGTGGCTCTGATCCGAGAAGCCGCAGTTGGCGGCAACAACCTTGAGCGGGATGGCGCGGCGCGCCAGTTGGCGTTTGGCATGCTCGATGCGCCGCCGCATGACATAGGCGTGCGGCGGGCAGCCGAATTCGGTGCGGAATTTACGCATGAAATGAAAGACGCTGAGCTGCACCACCCCGGCGAGATCGGCGAGCGAGATGTTCCGGTCGAGATTTTCGTCGACATACTGGACCAGCAGGCGGCATTGGGCGCGCGAGAGCCCGCCGCACGTAGTCGGCTCGCGGAAGATCACGTTGGCATAGTGGCGCAGCATGTGGACACAGGCCTGATTCTTCAAGGAGTCCACGTAGAGCCGGCCGCCCAGTCCGCCCTGGCGCGACTCCTGCGCGAGAGAGGCAGCGATTGCGGAGAGGGCGGAGTCGTCGGCCCTTAAAACGTCGCGCAGCTCGACGTCCCGGACGTGGCGCTCGTAGGCCTGCGCGGCGACGTCCGCCACTGCCCCGACGGACAGATAGAGGTGCGTGACCTCGATGTTGTCGCTCCACCGCCAGTGGGATTGCGCGGCGTGGGTGAGGAGAGAGATGCTGCCGGGGACGACCTGCTCGCGGCGCCAATCACCTGTGCAGCGCCGGTTCATCGGGGTCGCGCCGTCCTGATAGGCGACGACCAGATAGTCTTGCAGCCCCGGGATCGGCACATCCAGGGCTGCATAGCGATAGCCACGAACCCGCACGCCGTCCCAGCCGAGTGGGGCGCTGTCCATGGTCAGCTCTCCCGGGACCCATCGGGGCAGTTCGTCGGGCGTGATCAGGTCGCTCATACGTTCGCTCCCGTTCGCCCTGGCGGGACATCGTATCGGCGTGTCTCCCGCCACAATCGCCACCGCACCTATTGCAGCGGCGAGAAATCCGTCGGGCGCAGGATGCGGTTCTCCATATTCACCAACACGTCCAGCTCGGCGCCGCGCTTCAGGAACGCCTGCCAGGCAGGATCGGCTGCCATGGCGTTGCGCCGGGCCTCGCGGTCGGCTTGGCTGTCATACGCCCAAAGATGCACCACCCGATTGAGCGGCCCCTCCACCGTAGTGAACCAGCCGATGCACCGGCCCAGATATTTCTGCTGCAGCGGCCAGCCCATCTCCTTGTATAGCGCAACGAAGTCGTTCATCCTGTTCGGCTTGCAGGTGTAGATACGCAGATCGACGATCATGATGGTCCTCCTTGCGTTTGTGCTACCTCGTTGACCGAGATATGGGCGACGGTGCGATCGGTCTCGTGCACCGCCAGCACGTTGAGTCCGATGGTGAACTGCCGATAGCCCCAGTCGTTCAGCATCCCCGTCAGTCGCTGCCGATCGGTCTTCAGGTATTCGACGAGGATGACCGGCCGTTGCAACTCAATCAGCGCACGCGCTCCCTCCAGCACCTCGATCTCCATGCCCTCGACATCGATCTTGAGCAGGTCCAGGCGAGAGAGCCCAAGTGAATCGAGCGTCACCATCAGCACCTCCGTCAGATGGCTCTGATAATCGATCGGCTGCCCGATGAATTCGGTCTTCTCGGTCTCCCGCAGCTCCAGGCTACCGAAACTGCCGGGAGCGAGGTAGTCCGGCCGAGGGATGCGCATTGTACCTACTGTGCTGCCGATCGCCGCATGCATCGCGCGTGCGTTGAAGCAGTTGTTGAGCGCAAGATTGCCCGCCAGCGCGTAGTAAATCCGCTCCTGCGCCTCGATCGCCAGCACCTCGCCCCATTGGCCCATATGCCGGGCCCACTCCACCGAATGCACGCCGATATTGGCGCCGCAATCGACCGCCATAACGCCGGCGCCGTGATATTCCCTGCGAAGATCAAGCAGCCGCAGGGCCATCTCGACCTCCGACATGTCGTAGGAAGACTGTTCCAGTATCTGGTAGCCGACGCCGATTCCGGCGTTGCTGCCGGCCGGCCGATAGTCGAAACGGTTCACGATCATGGCGCCGTGGTCCGACGAGGCCAGGACGAAGGCAATCTTCCGGTGGGGACGGGGCATGGAATAGCGGATCAGCGCGAACGGGGGATCGTGGCCGTGGCGGCGATGACGTAGAGCTTGGCGATGCGCGCCTCCATGATCCGCATTCCACGCTTCGGCTGGCGGGGCGTCAACGGGCCGGACAGCCCACAATCGCGCATGCTCGGCATCGGGCTCGGCATTCTGGCCTATGCGTTGTTCTCGGTCCACGAGGCAAGCATCAAATGGCTGGTCACCAGCCTGCCTGTCTGGGAAGTGCTGTTCGTCCGCAGCGCCGTCATCTGGCTCGCCTCCCTGGCGATCGGCCGGCGCCGTTTGCTGGAGCGAGCGATCGCCACACCCATGAAGGGCGCGCTGATGTTCCGCGGCCTGATCACGCTGACGGCCTGGCTCTGTTATTACACCGCCGCCCGCACGCTGCCGCTCGCGGAGCTTCTCAGCCTGTATTTCGCTGCGCCATTGATGGTGACGCTGATGGCGGTGCCGTTGCTGGGCGAACAGGTCAGCACGGCCCGCTGGTTGTCTGTGCTGGTCGGCTTTGCCGGCGTGCTCGTGGTAACCAACCCCTGGGCCGTGCGCATCTCGTTACCGACGTTGCTGGTGTTGCTCGCCGCGGCGCAGTGGGGCTACGCGGTGATTCTGATGCGCCAGATCGCCCGGCAAGAGACATCGCTGTTACAGATTTTCTACACCAACCTGATCTTTCTAGTCGGTACGGGGATCGCCTGCGCGATCGAATGGAAAACGCCGTCCCGCAGCAAATTCGCGTTGCTGTTGCTCCTTAGTGTGTTCGGCGGCGCCGGGCAGTTCAGCCTGTTCGAAGCGGCGCGACATGCCCCCGCCTCGGTAATAGCGACGGTCGAGTATTCGGCGCTGATCTGGGCATTCATCTTGGGCTACGCGATCTGGGGCAACATCCCTTCGCCCGCCACGTTTGCCGGAGCGGGGCTGATCCTGTGTGCCGGAGCCCTGCTGTTCGCGACCGAGCGCCGAGCGGGCCGGTTGCTTTCCGCGCGCCGATCCTGAAGCTTGCCCAACGGATTGCAGGAGGCAGACATGAAACCGATCGTCGCGGTCATATCCCCGGGGGCCATGGGCAGCGCAGTCGCGCACTGCCTGACCGTAAACGGGATCGAGGTACGGACCTCACTGGCCGCCCGCAGCGCCGCAACTGCTGCGCGCGCACAAGAAGCCGGCATGCTTGCCGCAACCGATGAGGGGCTAGCCCAGGCCGACATCATCCTGTCGATCCTGCCGCCCGGCGACGCGGTGGCGCTGGCACAACGTTTAGCACCAGCGCTGCGACGGGCACCGCGCCGGCCGATCTATGTCGATTGCAACGCGGTTAATCCCGAGACTGTCGGGCGCATCGCCGAGGTGATCGCGGCAACAAACTCGCCGTTCGTCGATGGCGGCATCATCGGCGGCCCGCCCAAGCCGGGCAGCCGTGCCACGAAGATTTACCTCTCCGGCCCGGAGGCCGAACGTGTTGCGGTGCTCGGACAGTACGGGCTGGTGACGCCGATATTGCCGGGGCCGGTCGGCGTCGCCTCGGCGATGAAGATGTCCTATGCCGGGATAACCAAGGGCTTCACCGCCCTCGGCTCGATGATGATGCTGGCCGCGAGGCGCGGCGGCACCGCCGAGTTCCTGCGGCGCGAATTGGAAGCGAGCCAGCCGCAGCTTCTCGCCTGGCTCATGCGCGGCACGCCCAACATGTTCTCGAAAGCCTATCGCTGGGTCGCGGAGATGGAAGAGATCGCCGGGTTCACTGGCGAGGACGCGGCGGCACGGCAGCTATTCGACGCAGCCGCACGCTTCTACGAACGCATCGCCGAAGATTACGCAGGTGACCATCGCGAGACCGACGACCTCGCCGCCTTCTGCCGATAGCGGCCATGCCCGGCGTCCATCAGTTCCCCGCCATGGACCGCGTGGTCCATGGTGAACCATTCGCCGCGGCCCTTCGCCGGGAGATCGAGCGGCTGGATGCGCATGCGGTCTTTGTGCTGGCCAGCGGCACACTGGCACGCGAGACCGACACACTCGATCAGCTTCGCGCTGCGCTCGGTAATCGGATGGCTGGGGTCTGGGCCAGGATCGGCGCGCACACGCCGCGCACCGACGTGGTCGCAGCCGCGAACGCCGCGCGAGCGGCGAAGGCCGACCTGCTGGTCACCGTCGGCGGCGGCTCGGTAACCGACGCGGCGAAGATGGTCGGCCTCTGTCTCGGTAACGACGTGACCGAGCCGGCCCAGTTAGATCGGCTCCGTAACCGGGTGGAAGCGGATGGCCGCACCCACCGGCCTGCGATCGAGCCGCCCGGCCTGCGCTCAATCGCCGTACCCACAACGCTATCGGCCGGCGAGTTCACCGCCTCCGCCGGCTGCACCGACACCGAACGGCAGGTGAAGGAGAGCTACAGCCACCGACTGATGGTGCCGCGCGTCGTCATCCTGGATCCGGCGATTACCCGACACACGCCGGAGTGGCTGTTCCTGTCCACCGGCATCCGCGCCGTTGATCATGCGGTCGAGGACATCTGCTCAGTCGCACCGCAGCCGTTCTCGGATGCCACGTCGCTGCACGCGCTGCGTCTGCTGTCGCACGGGCTGCCGAACGTGCATCGGGACCCAACCGATCTTGCGGCGCGGCTCGACTGTCAGGTGGGCGCCTGGCTCTCCATCCTCGGCTCACAGAACGGCGTCCCCAAGGGGGCGAGCCACGGCATCGGGCACGTGCTCGGGGGCACCGCCGGCGTGCCGCACGGCTATACGTCCTGCGTGATGCTGCCTCACGTGCTGCGATTCAATGCCGCGGTGAACGGCGAACGCCAGGCCTGGGTCAGCGAGGCTCTTGGCCGGCCCGGCGTGCCGGCCACCGATGCGGTGAGCGAACTGGTGTCAGGCCTTGGTCTGCCAGGACGGCTGCGCGATGTGGGGGTGACCCGGGACCAACTCGATACGATCGCGCGGGAGTCGATGCACGACCGCTGGGTGCACACGAACCCGCGGAAGATCGACAGCCCGGCGGTCGTCCGGGAGCTGCTGGAAGCGGCATGGTGATCCCACCGCGCATAGTGCCCCCCGGGAGCCACCGCGCGCAGCGCCGAGCCCGCCGAACACCATTCCCGCCCTGGGGTTCTCGTCCCCAACAACGTGCCAAAAGTGACGGTAAGGAATTTGAGCGTTTTCAGCATGGTATTCGAAGCCACCGAAGCAGTCGGCCATCTCGTGAAGGCGATCCTTGGAAGCAATGCGACCTGGGTCGATCGCGAGGGGCAAGAGCGGCCGATCACGCTCGACGATATCGTCATCATCACGCCTTACAATGCCCAGGTCTTCGAGATACCGGCCTGTCGAGGCTACTCGGCTATGTCGGAACCTACGCAGTTGTGGCAGACCGTAGGTCCTCCGCAAATTGCGCGATCGCCTTCTTCCACGCGGCGGGGTCCTTCAGGAGAGACGTCACGTCAAGCATTGATCCATCTTTGTTCAGCACTTCCGGTGGGTTTTTCTCAGATTGCCGGATTGTTCCGCCCACGATTGCCGCAACCATCTCCAGGTAGCGCTGGGCGACCTCAGCATGTCCCTGCTTGTCCGCCCACCAGTATGAGTCGGCGACAGAGACTTTTCCGTCGGCGCGGACATATCCGGCTGACGCTGTCACAGCAGGCGAGAACGAAGGCCGAAGCACAACGGACCTCTGATACTCGGGCGAGACACCGATTTCGCCGAGGCTCGCCAAGAATGCTCTGAGTCGTCCGACCACCTCGGGGCGCCTCCTTTCCAACGTATCGAAATACTGGTCTTCTGACTGTGTGGGAGCTACCGGAGGACTTGCGGCGGGCGCCGCTTGGCCTGGCCCGATGCGAATGGTCCCAGCCTGCTCCAAAGTCACAATGCCGCGTTCGATCAATACTGTTTTCATTGGGATGCGTGGCACAATGAGCAAGCCGCCCTCCAGTCCCCGCCAGACTGACAGGTCCAGCAGCGCCAGTCCGGCATGTATGCCAGCATGGAGTTGGAGATATGAGGTCAAAGCTTCCAGGCCCTCCCGAATACCGTCACCGATAATGAGCAATAGCAGGCGCCCCATGCGCAGACGTCGCTCTACGGCATCATGGAATTGCAACTCATCAAGATCAGTATGGTTTTCTACGAGACTCCAGAGCTGAAGCGTGGGATCTTTGGAGGCCTGTCTCGCAGCGTTTTCGAGATTCTGGTACGACCAGCCTGCTATGATCTGCGCATAATCGAGAACTTGTGCCACGACCTCGCGTCGGGCCTGGGGATTTCGGACAAGCTTGCATTCCCCGATCACCACCCCACCCCAAGGCGTAATCCAGAGGTTGTCGGCGGAATAGCCGTCCACCGGCAGCTCACGGCACACTGATACCAATGGTGCCATCGCCGGCTCGATTTCCGCCATCGGAATGATGGCGGGATGGTTGTGCACCAGGTCCTGAATGAAGCCTTCGCGGCGTTTGCGGTCCTCGTCGTTTTGGCTGAGTTCCAGGCGAACAAGCGTTTGGGCCAGGCCATTGTCGGCCACAAAAAGAGGCGGGGCATGCCGCGAGCTCATTTCAACCTCCTATGTTGTGTCGCAACCATTACAAGGTCGTTCTGACGCTGTCACTGTCGTTCCTCTACATTTCCGATTGCAATGGTACTGGCACGGTCGTCAGGGCATCCCGGGGCTAGGGGTTAAAACAGCCCGCGGAAGGATTTTCCGACTTTCTGGCGTCTTCGCGATTGTGTTATTATTGCGAAAACAGTGGCCTGAATGTTCGCCTTTATCGACACGGAGACGACTGGCTTTCCCAATGCTGGAGTCCAGCCCCGCATAGTCTCAATGGCCTGGGCCATAGCCAGCAGTCCTAAACAGCCCATTGTATTCAAGCACAGCATAGTCAAGCCGGATGGCTTCAAAATACCAAGTTGTGTTGCAACGATACACGGTATTACTACTGAGCGAGCGCAAGAAGAAGTCAGCCGATGCTCGAAATTCTACGAGAATTTGAGCAGGATTTGTCAGCTCTGAAGCCAAAAGCGATTGTCGCTCATAATGTCGCATTTGATCTTCCGATTATTCTCGCCGAATTCGAAAGGCTAAGAATGGTCAGCGGATGTTCGCGGCTCCGCAAGGACTGCACCATGCTTGCCGCTCGAAGGAGGTGGCCCGGAGAAAGCGCTAGGCTAGCCGATGTTTACGAGCGGCTTTTCCGTATTCCACTAAACAATGCCCACAGCGCGGGATCAGACGCCTGGGCTTGCGCTCAGGTTTTCTTTTCGCTTGGCCTCGACGAGATGAACCCCCGCGACGACTAGCATTGTGTGCCTGTGAATTCGCGAGGGTACTCGTGAAGCGCATCTGTCCCCCTTTACCAAGAGACTCTTCCATCTTGCCAAACTTTTTTCCAATGGCTGCGCCTCTTCGGCAGGAACAATGTTGCCTACACTTATATGCAACCCACCCGCTCCTGGGAGATTTCTCCAGTTGGTTACGACCAGCTCAGTCCGATTTAGTATTAGGTTGTTCATGCTTGGGGGACGAGAACCCCGCCCTGCGGGCTTGGGCTGCGAAGCAGACCAAGGCCTGCCCTGGACTTGACCCAGGGGCCTGCCCCTCGGGGTCCGACCCGAGGGTCGCCGCGCGCAGCACCGGGCCCGCCAACACCTCTCCCGCTCTGCGGAGAGAGCCTTCCCCCTGCTCCGACCCCGGGGTCGGTTCGCGAAGCGAACCGGGTGAGGGTGCCGGCACAATAAAGGCCTCACCCGGTCCGATACACGGACCCCTCACTCCTAGGAAAAAAAGCCTTGACTGCACATCGATCAGCGATATAATCGCGCGGATGTCACATAGCACCCCGCTAAGCCCCAGACACCTCGCCGACCAACTCCCGGTCGGCGTGGACCACTACCTCATCCACACGCTCTGCCTCACGCTGCCACCGCCACTCACCGACAGTCCCGAAGACCTCGCCCGCCGCAACCATTTCGCCATCGCCCGAATCGCCGCGCTGCAACCAGCCAACGCCGCCGAGGCCGACCAAGCCGCCCTCTACGTCGCTGCCTCCGAGCAGTGGAAAGAGTGCCTGCGCATCGCCCACGAACCGGACACATCGCCATCCGGCGCCATGAAATGCCGCGCCCAGGCCAATGCCATGATGCGCCAGGCGCAAGGTGCGCTGAGAATGCTGTTTCGCATGCAGGCCGCCCGTCAGAAGCTGGAAGCGAACACCGAAGCCCGCGCCCGCGCACAGCGAGCATTGCGCCACCACCCTGATGACCCAGGCGTTGTCCCCCCAGCCGGCGCCCGCGCCGACAGCCAAGCCAGCGACACCGGCAACAAAGCCGCAACCACAATCCATGCCAGTGGCACTATCCCACCCCGCCCCCCAGCCCATCGTCGCCACCAGGCATGACCCCGCCGTCGCCTTAGTCCTACTGCGTCACTCATCATGCCGCGCTTAAGGGCTGGCGCCTATGCCCGCAGCAGGGACATCGCGGCAGTGCATGGACGAAGGTACGTGCGAGACGGATGCGCAGCGTCGCAATCGAGTTCGGCACATGACGCTGCGAACGCAGCGGCAGCTCCTCTGGGTCGGTAACCTGCGGGAACGGCAGGTCGCTGGCCGCGCCAGGCGCGGGCAAGTCCTGAGGGGGGAATCGTCGCCTTCTCGGAGACCAGGAATCCGTAGGCCGCAATGCATAGGCTTGCGTGATGGTGAAAGCCCCGCCAGCCGCGGCCTTCGTAATGGCCGAGCCCGACCTCCTGCTTCAGATCCAGATAGTCGCGTTCGATCCGCCAGCGCAGCTTGGTGAGATCCACCATCCGCTCGAACGTGATGTCCGACGGCAGCGTGGAAAGCCAGTAATGGTCCGGTTCGCTCGCGCCCTCTGGCCACTCGATCAGCAGCCACTCTTCCGCCGCAGGTTCGTTGCGTTTGGTATCATCGTGTGCCGGACGCACCCGCAGGCGGGCAAAGCGTGAGCTCAGTGCCGTGTTGCTGCCCTCTCGCCAGGTGATCGGCTGCCAGGCGTCGGCGGCCAGCTCGATCGCCAGCTGCTTGGCCGAGACCGGCTGATGCGCATCATCACGGCGCGGCCGTTTGGGCGGCCGGCCGCGGCCCGACCATGCCGGGGCTGGCACTGCTGCCTCGCCCGGCCGCCAGACTGCTGTGGTGGGTAGGATGCCGGCCACGTAGGGCTGTCCGAGTTCGCTGATCCCGCCACGCAGCGTAGCGTTGTTGCCATAGGCTGGGTCCATCAGCGCCACTGCCGCCGGCAGGCCATCAGCGTGGGCTTGGCGCATTTGCCGCAGCGCGATCTCCGGCTTGGTCTGGAACGTAACCTCCGCCGGCACGCCCGCGGTGATCCGCCGCACCGGGTCGTCAGCCCAGTCCTGCGGCAGATACAATCGATAGGCGACCGGCAGGCTGGCCTGGTGGGTGGCCACCGAGAGGCTCACCGCCACCTGGCAGTTCTCCTGCTTGCCAAGCTGCCCGCAGTATTGCCGCGCCACGCCGACCGAGTGGTGGCCCTTCTTGGGGAACGCCGTGTCGTCGATGATCCAGGCCTGGATCGGCTCATCGCCGGTGATGGATGGCAGCACCAACTCGCGCACCCGGGTCAGCATCGCCTGGTCCGACCATGGGGCTTGCGCCACCAGATGCAGCAGCGACTGGTGCTGGGCCGCGGTCCGCTCTGGTGCGGTCACCGCCGCCAGCGGTTCGACGCTCTTGCGGCCCTCGGTCGAGATCAAGCCGATGCAGTAGTCTTGAAACGGTGCGACCCGGTCGGCATGGCCGAGCACCGAGGCCAAATCCGCCGCGTAGGCTCTGAACCGGGCTTCCGTGCCAGACCGATCGCGAAGATCCATGCCGCCCTCCCCGAGCGGTTCGAATCTTCACCCGTACCATAGCGCGACCGCGTCGCAGCAAGGGCTAAATCAGGCCGTCAGCCCGTCCGGTTTGCAACTCAGTAGGATTAGGCACAACTGCGCTCACCCCCCTGACACGCCCCGCCGCCTAGGCCGAGACAGGGTAGCCCAGGGGCGACACCCCAATTCCCCCTCCCCTTGCGAGAGGGAGCCTGTCCCCCGGGCTGCGACCCGTGGTCAGTTCGCGAAGCGAACCGGGGTGAGGGTTCGCGTGCGAGCTCAGCACCCGCTTCCCGACCCCTCCAGCCACTGCTCCGCCGCCGCCCGTCCACCCTGATGCAGCCGCTGCAGGAACGGCCAGGACGTGTCGAGCGCACTCTCCTGCGCCAAGCCGTCGATCACCTCAGGCGCGGCGATCTGATGGAACCGCAGCCCATCCAGCTTGCGGCACAGCTCGGAGCGGAAGAGCCGCTGCCCCTCGCAGGCCCGCCGCAACTCAGCCACCGCCTCCTGCTCCCGCAGCAACGAGGCATTGAACCCGATCTCCCGGACCCGCTTGGCAATTTCGTGCGAGAGCTGAGGCACCGCCTCGTGCATCTCCGGCACCAGCCGCACCAGCAGGATATCGGCCGCCTTGGTATCCACCACCAACTGCCGCAACGGGGGGTTGGCGCTGTAGCCGCCATCCCAGTACGCCTCGCCGTCGATCTCCACGGCGCGATGCAGGAACGGCAGGCAGGCCGACGCCAGCACCGCCTCCAGCGTGATCTCGTGCTCGCGAAACAGCCGCGGATGCCCGTCGCGCACCCGGGTCGCGGCAATCAACAGCCGTACCGGCGACCGGGTGCGCAAGCGCTCGAAATCCACCACCTCCGTCAGCAGGTCGCGCAGCGGATTGAAGCCCAGTGGGTTGAGCTGAAAGGGCGAAGCAAACCGCGCCCACTCCACGGCCGCCGCCGCGACCGTGCCCCCGGCGGAGACTCCCTGCCCCACTCGCTCCCAGAGTTGTGCCAACTTGGCTCGTGCCTCGGGGCGCCCGCCGGAGGCCAAGCCGTCGGCGAGCACCACCGCGTTCACCGCCCCCGCGCTCGCCCCGCTGATCATGTCGAACTCGGGCCCGTCCGGTTCCAGCAGGCGATCCAGGACGCCCCGGGTGAAGGCGCCGAATGATCCGCCCCCCTGGAGCCCAAGTGAGACCCAGGAACGCCCGTCAAGCTGCTGATGTTTCACGAAAATACTCCTTGCGGGAGAATCGGAGAGGCAGAGATATTGGGGCGGCCTGACTGACTTTGCTGCATTGCAGCAAGTCGTGATGTGGGGGTGGACGCGCAACCGTGCGAGAGGTTGGCGCGCTCTCCCACACATCAGCCCCAAGGAGTTGCCTGATGGTCGACACACCAGCGACCGACCGCCCTGATCACGACCAGCGCGTCCGCGAGCTCGCCTACCATCTATGGGAGCGAGACGGCCGTCCCTACGGTCGCGATGTCGAGTTCTGGGAGCGTGCCCGTGAACTGGTCGCTTTCGAGGAAAACCCAGGTGCCGGCCTGCTGCCCAACCCGATGACTCACCCCACCATGGCGACCGGTCAGCCGGAGGGCGTGGAGGAGGCGGAGATCCAAGCGAATTACGGCGAGTTCCCCGACCGTTTCACGGATCAGGGCGACCGCCAGCAAACTCCACAGCCTCGCCAGGATAAGCGCGGTCGGCGCGCAACGAACGGCAAATCGACCCGGAGCAATTCCCGCTCAGCCGGCAAGCGCTGATCGACCCTGGCGGGTGGCAGCCGATCGGTGGCTGCCGCATACTCCCGCCATGGCCTTCCTCGCTCCCACCCTGTTGGACGACGCTGCCGCGCTGCTCGAAGCCTGCCGCACCCGACGATTGATGCTGGCGACCGCGGAAAGCTGCACGGGCGGGCTGATCGCCGCAGCGCTGACGGCGATCCCCGGGTCATCGGATGTGGTTGAGCGCGGCTTCGTCACTTACTCGAATGCCGCGAAGACCGAGCTGGTCGGCGTGCCGGCCGCATTGATCGCAGAGCATGGTGCGGTCAGCGAACCGGTCGCCCGCGCCATGGCGGAGGGTGCGATCGCCCATTCGCGCGCCGACATCGCCGTGTCGGTGACTGGCGTCGCCGGGCCCGGCGGCGGGACAGCGACGAAGCCAGTGGGCCTGGTGTGGTTGGGCCTCGCGCGGCGCGGCCACCCGACCGCCGCCGAACGCCACATCTTCCCAGGCGATCGCACCGCAATCCGCGAGGCCACGGTCGCCCGCGCCTTCGCCCTGATCCGAGCCGCAGTCTGAGCGCAGCCGGCCGAAGCCAAATGCTGGATCGGGCTGCCGTGCTCGCCCTGCTGGCGACACCAATCGCGCTGTTACACGCGCCGAGCCTCGCCGAGGCGACGATCACCGTCACCGATGCTTTCTTCCTCGCCCATTCAGCGGCGGCGCACGACTGGCGCTGGCTTGCGACCGGCTGGGTGCGGCTGGCATTCGCTTGGTGGGCATGGATCGTAGTTTGCTCCCTGCCGCTCCCCGCACTGGGCCTGGGCCCCGGTGGCATGGCTTCGGTTGGCCAGGGCATCGCGGTGATCCGGTTCCTGTTGTTCGCTGCCGCTCTGGAACACTGGACTCTGCGCGATCCGCGCGCGCGGCGCTGGCTGTTCGGGATTATCGTCGCTTCGGCTATCTGGGTCGCGGCACAGGTGCTGCTGCAGTTCGCCACCGGGCACAATCTGTTCGGCCATCCGCGCGGTGTCTCAGGCGAGTTGACCGGGCCGTTTGCCAAGCCACGCGCCGGACCGACGCTGTCCCGCATCCTGTTCCCCGCACTCGTGCCGGCCGTGGCGGCGCTGCTGGAGCGTCGTCGCACCTCGGCGACACTGGGCGCCTATGCATTGCTGGTGGGCGGCGTGCTGGTCATGGTGCTGATCGGTCAACGCATGCCGCTGATGCTGACTGGGCTCGGCCTTCTCGCCGCCGGGCTGCTACTGCCGCGGCTCCGCCCCGTGGTGCTGGCTGCGGGCGTGGGTGGGTTGGTGCTGGTGGGCGCATCGGTTGTGGTCTCACCGCCCGCCTATCACCGCTTGGTGGTGCAATTCCTCGCCCAGATGCAGGCTTTCCCAACCAGCGCGTACGGGCAACTCTACGCTCGGGCGTGGCGTATCGCGCTGGCGCGCCCGCTGGTCGGGCGCGGCTTCGACGGGTTCCGCACCGGCTGTCCATTGCCGCAATATTTCGGCCCGACCTTTGACGGGCGCCAGGTGGACGGCGGAGCGGCGATCTGCGCGGCCCACCCGCACAATTTCTATTTCCAGGCCCTGACCGATGGCGGGTTTCCTGGATTGGCCCTGTTCTGCCTCACAGCATGCGGCTGGCTGGTGCCGCTGGCACGCGGCTTGTGGCGTGGCGCTCCGCCGCTACGCGTGGCTTTGTTCGCCTCGGTGCTGATCCAGCTCTGGCCGATCGCCTCGACCAGTGATTTCGTGAACATGCCGATGGGCGGCTGGTTCTTCTTGCTGCTCGGCTGGGGACTGGCGGAGGCAAGGGTTGAATGCGGCCTATGACTAAAGAGAGGCCGGCATCCGAGAGGGGCTCGACTGCGTTTCCTCATGCGATGGCCCTCATGAAGAATGAAAAACATAATGCCGGTGCTGGTCACGATCTTCGCGGTATCCACAAAAGGGATCGGCAGACGAAATACACGCACGCTGGCGATCGCTGCGACGGCGAGGCCGACGAACAAGGCGCTGAAGCTGCCGATCGCCGCCCCTAGTTCGCCCAGCATCGGAATCAACCACATGTCCAGGGCAACGTTGACGGTTACTGCAATCAACATCGTCCAGATCAGGGGAGCCGTCTTGTGGGCGAGTTGGAATGCAATGTCGACATAGAAGGAGCGAACGCTCGATAGCACCACCGACGCCGACAGCCATGGGTCAAGCAGGATGACTGATTGCCAATAAGCATGGCCGACCATCAGGTGCGCCAAATTGCTCACAGGACCACTATACCTACCGCACCGGGCGCGATGATGCCGAACGCACGCGGCGGCCGCAACCAGGGTCGCTGTGAGCACGCCGCGCCCTGCATTGGTCAGGAAATAGTCTGCTTCACGCAGTTCCGCCAATGCAATTTTTGCTTCAATTCAACCCAGGCTGAGGTCGCGACCAGGCATCCTGTCGTGAGTGCTGCGTATCCGCCCAGCCCACCGAGGACCCCAGGACCAACGTGGCGGCGAGGGTGCATGCCACCGCGAGCGTGCGAAAGCACGTCAGTACGGTGCCAAAGAACAGATCAGGCTGTTCGGCTGTTCGTGCCACCCGTAGCAGGCTCAGGCCAAGCCACTCGAAGACACCGATGGTGAGAAAAAAGATGATCGACAGACCCAGCGCGTATAGACCATACTCTGCCGGTTCCAACAGTCGCGTCAACACCGCGGTGGTTACCAACCCAAGCAAGCTGGGGATCAGCCGCGCAAGCAAAAAATCATACGGTTGCGCAAGCCCAATGCTCCTCTGGACTACGGCTCGGAACGTGGACCGCCTGCGGACCCGGTGCTCTGGGCATAGGCTGATCCAGTTGCGGCGGCGTCTACGACACGCTTCGATCGATCGCTGGGACGCTGTACGGATCCCGCACCAGTAGTGACAACGCGGAGGCGTTGACAGGAAGCGCCCTTCGGACGCAGATCTACGGTCTCGGTATCCGGTCCGAACCGGTCCTGCCCGAGCTTGCTCGATAGCGCCGGCCATCCGCCGGCGTGGTTGTTCCGTGGGTCCATCCTGACTGCGCAACTTCCTTGCTTCTGCCAGGCCCAAGTCCGATTCGCTATGACAACGACGCGACGGCACGCCTGCTTACCGACGAGCGGCGCTGCGCCTTACCCAGCGACTGATTCGTGAAAAACATCACACGCAAGCGATGGTTGCCTGTTAGCACGGGATCGCAACCAAGAGGTTGCTGTCGCATTCATTACACCGCCGGCTTTGCCAAGGTTGACCGCGCTGGATATCCTTCCTCCGTCCGGCGTGCTGCAATTCCTGGAACTGGGCCGCGGTGCTGCGATCCGCGTCGCCAGCTCCGCGTCTTGTGCTGATCAGCTGGACACTTGTCAATTAGCAACTTGCGGTGATCACCTATACGTTCCCCGGAATGAAGCTTTCGCCCTTACTATCTGTGCAACCGGGCCCCTTTTCTCGACCGGCGCACCCAGTTGGGTTACGAATGGTCCAACCCCGGGATGAGCTGCCGCATCCCACTTAACCGGAATACAAAATTGACCCGTACCGCGGATTTTATTTCGCGCAAAGGTGGAATGTCGCGGCGCAATGATTATTTCGCCGCGTATCGCTGAAAACACTTCGCACCTAGCGACGTGTCGGACACGCGCCGGTTGCTGCCATCCTCCAGGCCCATCCTAACGCTCGATTGTACTAGGCTGTTAGCGGCTGCGCCGGCGCGGCCGTAGGTTGTGGGCGACATTCGAGACAACCATTGCGCGATCGTTCTGTGTCCCTGGCAATCGTGTATGCGTGTGATATAAAATATTTCGCGCAGGCATAATTTTCGAAAGTGATTGACCCGATTGTGCACTTATTGATATGAGATGGGGCCAGGTCGTCACGTAACTAACGACCTTTCTCTTTTAGGAGACAACTCGCCTGTCGGACATAGCCACCACCGCCGCCCTGCGTTTCGATGTCCGGCAGAGCGAGCCGTCTTCTCCCGCCATTGCCTGTTACAATCATGTCCAGCTGACCCGGTGGGTCGCGGCGCTGGCAGCAGGCGACATAATTGGATCGATCTCGCTCGCCCTGCTCGTCTTTCGCCTGTATGCCGGGCCACTCAACTACAACTGGACGCAATTGTGGGCCGGCCTCGGCAGTTTTGTCGTTGGCTGGATCGTGGCTGCGTGGACGCAAAACCTGTACAACAAAAAGATACTCCTCGCGGGTGCCAGGGTGCACGGCCTGCATGGGCTGGTGGCATGCGCGCTCGCATTCGGCATAGTGTTGCTGCTTGGGTTCGCGCTGAAATTCATTGGCGGCGTGTCACGCGTCTGGCTGCTGACCTGGGCGGCTGGAGTCTTCATCTGGGTGGGTGGCCTGCGGATATTGTGGGCTCATCGCCTGCGCGGTCTGCTGCGCCAGGGAAGCTGTCTCGACCGAGCATTGGTTCTCGCCGGGTCGCCGAGGCAGGCGCACCGCGTGAGCCATGACGTCGAACGGGAAAGCCGCGGGCAGATCGGCGTCGTCTCCGCGACTGCGATCCCCGGCACACCTGACGGTCCCTCGATCGACTGGGTCGAAGATGCTGTCCGCAAGGGCATGATCGACCGCATCATCGTCGCTAAATTCGAAGAGGCGGTGGCGCAGTCGAATGCCCTTCTGGCGCGACTGGCACGGGTTGCCGTGGATGTCACCCTGATCCCTGATCTCGCCGGACTGGAGGCACCTGTGCTGAACGTCGATCGTATCGGCATCTTGCCGACGATCGACCTCGCTGTGCGTCCGCTTAGCGCGATTCAGGCGGCGCTAAAACGTGCCGAGGATCTGCTTTTGGGCAGTTTCGTCATGCTGTTGATGGCGCCTCTGTTTGTCGCCATTGCGATTGCCATTAAGCTAGACAGCCCAGGTCCGGTGTTATTCGGTCAGTTGCGGGAAGGTTATCATAATAAGATATTCAGGGTCTGGAAGTTCCGCACGATGTACCACGAGGCCCGCGACGAGCGGGCCGTGCGGCAAACTTCGCGGGACGATAATCGCGTGACGAGGGTGGGGCGCGTGCTCAGGCGTTTCAGCCTCGACGAACTTCCGCAATTGATCAATGTCATTCGTGGCGAGATGTCCATCGTCGGCCCGCGCCCCCATGCGCTCGGCATGACATCTGTCGGTTTGCCGATGGCGCAGGTGCTGGAGGGATACGCAGGCCGGCACCGGCTCAAGCCCGGCATCACCGGATGGGCGCAGGTGAACGGTTGTCGCGGCGAACTGGATTCGCACGAGAAGCTCCGCCGCCGCGTGTCGCTGGATTGCTACTACATCGACCATTGGTCGTTGTCTCTGGATGTGTGGATCATCATCCGCACGTTCGCTCTCTTGATGTTCGACGCGGACGCTTACTGATGTCGAACCAACAAATCGGGAAGGATCAGGGTTGCAATGGATGGGTTCGATCGAGGTTGCAGTAGCGGGCTGACCGGCGATCAGGACCGGATTCAGCGAGTGAACATCCTGGGTGTTGGCGTGATGCCGATCGACCTTCATCAGGCGGTCGCCACGCTCGGCAGGTGGCGCAACGAAGGCCGGCGCGACTATGTGTGCTGCGTGTCGGTGCATGGCCTGGTGATGGCACAGCGGGACCCGGCGGTTCGCAGTGCCATCAACCAGTCCGGGCTAGCGACCGAAGACGGGATGCCGCTTGTGTGGTGGTGCCGTCGCGCGGGCTTTGCGGGGGCGGGCCGTGTCTGCGGGTCCGATCTGCTCGATGCGATGTGCGCGCTGGGGGCACAACGTGGTCACCGCCACTACTTCTATGGCGGAACCCCGCTCGTTCTCGAGCAGTTGGCATCGCGTCTGACCCGGCGCTTTCCCGGCCTTGTTGTGGCCGGATATCGATCGCCGCCGTTCCGCCCGCTGACCGAGAAGGAAGACGCGGCCGATGTGGCTGCCATCAACGAGGCCCGACCCGACTACGTTTGGGTTGGGCTGGGGATGCCGAAGCAGGAGAAATGGATGGCGTCGCATGTTGGACGGATTGATGCGACCGCCCTTCTGGGTATCGGTGCCGCGTTCGATTTCCATGCCGGGACGAAGCCGCGCGCGCCCGCATGGATGCAGCGTTCGGGATTCGAATGGCTGTTCCGGCTGGCCAGCGAACCCCGTCGCCTGGCCCACCGTTATCTTATTGATAATACGATCTTTGTCGCTCGTACAGTTCAGCAACTGACGGGGCAGAAGTCGTACGCACGGGACTGGTGAGAGTGCGCATGACATGAAGCTTTTGATCTCGGCTTATGCGTGTGCGCCTCATCGTGGGTCGGAGCATGCCGTCGGCTGGAACTGGACGACCGAGGCGCATCGGCTCGGGCATCAGGTCTGGGTGCTCGCCTCGCCGGCGCATCGGGAGGCGGTCGAGGTTGCATGCCGTCAGGATTCTGGTCTCGGCGGAATTCATTGGACGTTTCCTGAGGTGGCGTCATGGCCCCTGCAAGCGGGGGTGGAGCCAACATGGGAGAGGACCTACAATCTGTTGTGGCAGAGGGCAGCGCTGGGTCACGCGCGAGGGCTACAGGCACGGGTGGGCTTCGACGCTATCCACCACCTTACTTGGTGTGGAGTGCGGGCGCCGACATTTCTCGGCTCGCTCGGGCCACCTCTGATCATGGGTCCGCTTGGCGGCGGAGAAACATCTCCGCTCTCGCTGCGGGACGGGTTCCACTTTAGGGCCAAGGTAACCGAAACAATTCGAGACCTATCCAACGCGACCATTAAGATGAATCCAATCGTCCGCAGCGGCCTCACCAAGTCGGCGGTCATATTTCTCAGAACGCCCGATACGCTCCGGATTTTAGGTCGGCCAATGAGGAAGAAGGCAATTACGTTCTTCGATCTGGGCTTGGAGCCTCAGCAGGCCTGCGTACCTCGCATGGCTCGAGAGAAACCATTAAAGCTGCTGTATGCCGGTCGGTTGCTCTACTGGAAAGGTGTACACATCGCAATTCGCGCGTTTGCGCAGGTATCAAGCCGGATGCCTGACGCGCACTTTACGGTAGTCGGCAGAGGGCCAGAGGAAGGTCGGCTGAAAGCTCAGGCGGCAGCACATCACCTGGGGGAGAAAATCCGGTTTATACCTTGGCTGCCTCAGGAGCAGTTGTTTGACCTGTACAGCAGCCACGATCTATTCGTTTTCCCAAGTTTGCACGACAGCGGTGGATTAGTGGTAGTCGAGGCATTGTCCCGTGGCCTACCGGTGATGTGCCTTGCCCTCGGGGGGCCTCGGTATGTCGTTACGCCGGACTCCGGCATCGTCATAGACACCACGGGCCTCAATACTGAGCGGGCTGCGGAAGTAATGGCGGATGAGATTTCCCGACTTGCCGCTGCGCCCGCACGTCTGTCCGCACTGTCTGAAGGAGCCATCGCTCGCGCCAGCCAATTCGTGCTCCACGATCGCGTCGCGAGCTTCTATGATTATGCGGCGGACTTCATCGGCCTTCTGGATAAGCGGAGCGACGGATCGGAACGCCGAACACCCGAGCTGCAAGCTTTACAATCATTCGGGTAACAACGCGTGCTCCGGTGTCGGAAAGACGGTTCAACACAGTTTGGAGCTACGGTGTTGCAGAGCCACCGCTACAGGAAAACAGCGCGAGTTGCGAAACTCTTGCTCCCCAGCGCGGCAGGGATCCTCTCATCAGGGCCTGCGCAATCAGGCCTTTGGCTGACCGAGGTGGCCGCGGCGATGCTTCGGGGAAAAGGGGCGGGATCGGGATGGGACCCCGCTGGCGAAATCACCGCTGCCCTAAGGTTCATTAGCCCCGGTTCGACGGTGCTCGACGTAGGAGCCAACCTAGGCGACTGGTCACGGGCGCGATCAGCCAAAAGCTAAAGGGCGAGATCCGTCTGTTTTTGTTCGAGCCACAGGAGGCGTGCTTTACCCATTTACAGACGTTAGTCGGCTGCGATGTCGCTTTGGTAAGAGCTGCGGTTGGGGCAACTGAGGGTAAGGCGATCCTGTACTCACCGGGTGGTACCGCGGGAAATGCTTCGCTCCACTGTCGGGAAGGACAGCTATTTCTCAGAGCAGACCTTCTTGCCATCCGAGGTAGATGTGGTTTCTATCGATTGGTTCCTGAGCGCAACGGCATAGATAAAGTCGAGTTCATGAAGATAGACATCGGAGGCCACGAACTATCTGCCCTGCATGGCGCGACCAATGCTCTTGCGTCCGGGGCAATCAAAGCTCTCTCATTCGAGTTCGGCAGTGGGAATGTCAACTCCAGAACTTATTTTCGCGATTATTGGGATCTCCTCAGTCTGAGGAGCCATAGCTATCAAATCTACAGAGTACTTCCGGGAGGGCGGCTAACGCGCATTCGAGAGTACGACGAGAGCTTGAGTATTTCCGCGGAGTATCTTATAATAAATACATCGCTTCAATTGAGGCGGTCTAAATCTAACGCCCGCGGAAGTCCGCCCCGCGGGCAGTGCGCGAGACGGTCTGCTCTGTTTGCGCGCCTCCGGGAAAGGGTTGACTCGAAATTAAGCTAGCATGGATGCCACTCAGCCGCTCTGCGTAGGAGCGCACGTTGAACTTCTCGATAAAGCGATGACGCGCCCCGGCGCGAAGCCGCTCTCGCAGTTCCTTGTCGTCGATGACCCGCATCAGCGCATCGGCTAAGGCCTCCACATCGCCGGCGGGAACCAATATCCCCGATATCTCCGGTTCGATCACTTCCATATGCGCGCCGACTGGCGTCGTGACCACCGCCAACCCATGCGACAAACCCTCGAGCACCGCCATTGCTAAGCCCTCGGCATGAGAGGGTAAGACCAGAACATCGGCATCCGTGCACAGCGCTCTGACCCGGGCCTGATCAACCCAGCCCGGGAAATCAACTCGTTGAGCGATGCCGAGATCAGCGGCGAGCTTACGGAATTCGTCGATCGGGCCATCTCCGGCAAGTGTGGCGTGCCAGGGTCGGGAGGTCAGCGCCGGGCTGGCGAGTGCGCGCAATAATTCCGGCACGCCCTTTCGTGCGCTCAGATGACCAAGAAACAGCAGATGACACGGTTGCCCCGTTCCTCGCGGAACCGTCGCCTCCAGCTGCTGGTCTGGCACCGCGTTGTGGAGGACAGCCACATGGCCCGGCGGCAGTTCCAGCACCTGCGAAAGCAGCACTTGGTCGCGCGCACCCAACACCAAAACCTTGGCAGCCCGACGAAAGATTCCTGCAATTAGCAGCTTCATGGACATACCGCGGCGGTGGTACTCGTCAGCGTAATCGTAGTCGTGGACGTGTAGCAGGTAGCGCAGCCCGATCGCCCGAGCGAATGTGGCAAGAAAGACCTTGCGCACCGTGCTGCCGCGCCCGGTGATATTGATATGAGCGATGCATGGCGAAGCGAACAGGCGGGCCGCCAGCAGCTTCAGCATCCCGCCGGCGAGATAGAGGCCGGATAATCCGATGCACAGGGGAGAGGCGCCGAGGAACCACGGTCCGCGTGAATCGACGACGCGGTAGGCCAGGCCAGGCGCGCGATCCGCAAGCGCCTGCAGAAAATATCCCATCTGCCGGCCGATCCCACCGCCATACTCCAGTCCACCGGGACAGACAATGACGACTGTGCCGATGGGAGATAATTCTTGCTGGCAGGATCTATGATCTGCCAAGCTGCGGCGGTGCGGATGCGTGTGTTGGCGCGCGAGCCACATAGTGCCGAGTAGCATGTGCTTCGTAACGATGCAAGAGCCAGCCATTGCAGCTTGGCCTGTGCGGCGGGAGGTTCCTCGGTGAGGCCGATTTTACGACCCCCCAAGATGCAACTATTGGTTGTTTCTGGTCTACAAGCGAACCTGCAACGGGAAGTTCCTGAGCTCGGTTAGGTATAAAAGTGTGTTGCCGGTCAGCATTAAAAGTGCTATCCATCGATATCAATGCTACTGGCGATCAGAGTTGGTTCCGAACTCACACAGAAGCCCGCCAGCCGTCCACCAGGGGGACATTCCAGAAAAACGGCTGTGCACCATTGGCAAATTGCAAGAGGTCCTGATGCGATCGGCGTTGGTATGTGGAGCAGGGGGGTTCATCGGTGGGCACCTGGTGAAGCGGCTGAAGGCGGAAGGTTTCTGGGTGCGTGGCGCAGATCTGAAGCGTCATGAATACGCCGAAACGGCGGCCGATGATTTCATAATCGGCGACCTGCGCGATCCGTATTTCTGTCGGCATGTGATCGACCGGCGGTTCGATGAGGTGTACCAACTGGCGGCCGATATGGGCGGAGCCGGATTCATATTCACCGGTGAGAATGACGCCGATATCATGCACAATTCAGGTACCATCAACCTCAATGTGCTGGATGCCTGCCACAAACGCCTGATAAGCCGGATCTTCTACTCATCCTCTGCGTGCATCTATCCCGCGCATAATCAACAGGATCCGGATTCACCAAACTGTGAGGAAAGCTCGGCTTACCCCGCCGCCCCGGACAGCGAGTATGGCTGGGAAAAGCTGTTCAGCGAACGGCTCTATATGACCTACGCCCGTTGCCATGGGATGGATGTTCGCCTCGCACGCTATCACAACATCTTCGGACCGGAAGGAACATGGAGCGGCGGACGGGAGAAAGCGCCGGCAGCCCTCTGTCGCAAGATTGCCGTCGCCGAGGATCGCGGATGCATCGAGATCTGGGGTGATGGGCGCCAGACCCGCTCGTTCCTCTATGTGTCCGAATGCGTTGAAGGAACCGTGCGTCTGATGCGCTCGGGATTTGCCGGGCCGGTAAATATCGGCTCGGAAGAAATGGTGACGATCGACCAGCTCGCTGATCTGATCATGCGGATTGCCAACAAGCGGCTGCAAAAGCGGCATATCCCCGGCCCTCTCGGGGTGCGCGGCAGAAATTCCGATAATCGCCTGATTCGCCAGAAGCTCGGTTGGGCGCCCTCGCTGCCGCTGTCCGAGGGCTTGGCAGTCACTTATGCATGGATCGAACGGCAGACGCGGTCGAATGCTGCTTGCGCATTCACCTGATAGCCAGCGGTCCACAACGATGCTGGTGCGGCGCGTCCACTGAATTAGTCTAGTGCCCGCGAACGCTGCTATGGGTACGGGGCGGGAGGCTTCCAGCCCAGCGGGTGCGGCGTAGCGCGGGCACCGCCGGCGAGATGCCGCATCGTGCGGATCGTCGTTGCGGTCGTCAGTTTCACGCGGTCTCGCCACGCCGAGACGCCGGGCAGCCGCGGATCCATCCCGAGGCGTCGCAGCCGCCGGTTCAAAGCATGGATTCGGCCGTTCTGCTGGACCGAACGCAGGTCGTAGTTGAGGCTCAACGCCGCCGAGACATCGTCTCCGTTTTGAGCCCCGTGCGGGGCTGTACTCGGAATGTGAATACCAAAACCGGCGCGAAGCGCGTAGGTAACGCCATCATTCTGCCGCAGCGAACGGATGTCGGATCGCAGCATCATGGCGTCAGAGTTGTTAACCCCTAGGCTCGCACTCAGCGACGCGACCTTCGCGACGGACTATAACCGGATACCGTTCGGCTTCGGCCATAATCTGCACAAGCTAGATCTGTTCAGGGACCAGCCTCTGCGGTCTTTGTGCCAGGCTTATGCCGATCATCTGGAAGACTACTTCGTGTCGCGGAGCGCCACGACACCCGGGACCGTTTTTTTACTCGGTGCCCACCACCCCGCTCAAGCCGCATGAGGCCTTCGATCAGTTAACAGGCGGATCGTACAAGATCCTGTTGAAGCGGCTTGAGCGGTACGACCAGGGCTTTCGCGATCTGCTGCACGCTCTGTTTGGCCTGGTGAAAGCGCAGTTGCAGCGCCATGCCTATTGTGACGAGATGGTGCGCCTGGAATCGTCGATACTCATCAGCGCGCCGTGGGCAACCACACCCTTCCACTTCGACCCGGAGGTCAATTTCTTCACCCAGATTGACGGCGAGAAAATCTATCACCTCGATGAGCCGAGCGCGCTCGGAGAGGACGAGGTTGAACCTCTTTACGTGCGCGCTGCGGTCGATATCGGGCAGGTTGACCTTAACCGTCGGCACCCAGCACGTGAACATGTCTTCCGGCTGCTGCCGGAAACTGGCCTCCATCAGAGGCAGGACTCGCCGGGAGACGAGGGTTCGCGGTCGGTGTCATATACGTTCGTCTATGAGACGCGGGAGGCACGCAGTCGGGCGCGTGTGTGCTCTTCAACCATTATCTGCGGCGCCTGCGTATCGAGCCGGCCCGCCCCGGCATGAGCCCAACCCGCGACGCCATGAAGGCTGTAGCCATGGCGGCCGCAATTCCCGTGCGCAAGCAAATCGGAAGGCACTTCGGCGGGGATTGCATCAGTGGCACGGCATGGGTGGTCGGCCGTCAGCTCAAAATATCCCGGCTGAAGCGCCGATGTGGCGATTTTGCTGGTGACTGCCCATCACGCTATATGCGACGGCTGGTCAATCGGTCTCCCGGCTGAGGAAATGGGCAAGATCTGCGGGGCGATGCAGTCGGGCCGACCGACGTTGAGCGATCGATTACCGGGGTCGAGTTGTACAACACCCAGAATCGTTGTTGGCCGAGCGAAGCCGGGTATTGAACGGCACGCGTCGGCGAGCTGAGTGGATCAGCCTCAGGGCTTACCGTGCTTGCCTCAACCGGTGACATCAACACCACGCCTGTTCCACCTCGTTCCAGTTCAAGCTGAAGTCCCGCCCTGACGTGATCTCTGGAACTGCATCAGCGATATGGCTGTTCGCAACCGCCCATTAGCGGACTTTGCACCGCTGGCCTGCTCTAACGCTGTCGCCAGGCCAGCCACCGTTCGGTGATCCAGCAACTGCCGCGCGCTGAGGCGTATTCCCTGTCGGTTGGCACGGGCCGCGATCTGGAAGAGATGAATCGAGTCCGCGCCCAATCGGAACAGTTCATCGTGCCGACCGATAAATTCCACCTTCAGAACCTCGGCCCATATGGAGGCAAGCGTCGTCTCAAGCGGCGTCTCCGGCGGCGCAAACGTCTCCACCGGAGACGGTGCCGGCGCCGGCAACGCTGCACGATCGAGCTTTCCGTTGGGCGAGATCGGCAGTTTCTCGAGCCGAACCCACACGGCCGGGATCATATAGTCCGGCAAGGCATCAGCGATACGGCTGCGCAGTTCTTCGTCCGATCGCGGTTGCTCCGGGTGCTCGACGACGTAGCCGACCAGCAGTGGCTTCCCTTTGATATCCTCGCGCAGCAAGGCCGCCGCAGCCATCACGCCCGCACGGCTTGAAAGTACTGCCTCGATCTCGCCAAGCTCGATGCGGAACCCGCGCAATTTGACCTGCAAATCCCTCCGCCCCAGGATCTGGATCTCGCCGTTGGCAAGACGGCGCGCTATATCGCCCGTTCGATAAAGGCGCGGGCTGAGGCCGAATGGATCGACAATGAATTTGCCGGCCGTCAGGTCATCTGGCCCGACATATCCCTTGGCGACACCATCGCCGCCGATGTGAAGCTCACCCGGAACGCCGATCGGCACCGGCTGGTCGTATTTGTCCAGCACGTGAAGTTGTGTGTTTGCAATCGGCCGGCCGATGGTGATCGGAGCATCGTCGGCGCGGACCTCAGCACATGATGACCAAACCGTTGTCTCAGTCGGCCCATACATGTTCCACAGAGCGCCACCACCCTCCAACAGGCGGTCGGCGAGGTCGCGCTGCAGCGGTTCGCCGCCGCACAGCATCTTCAAGCCAGGTCGCGACCTGAAGCCCGCCTCTACCATCATGCGCCAAGACGCGGGCGTCGCTTGCATAACGGTCGTGGACGTTGCCTCCAGGCATGCCAGCAATCGGTGTCCATCAGCGACATCCTGCGAGGCGGCGAGGGCGACGGTGCCGCCAACTGACAACGGCAGGAACAGTTCCAGCGCTGCGATGTCAAACGATATTGTGGTGATCGCCAGCAACGTGTCCGTATCAATCATGCCAGGCTGTCGGGCCACGCTGCACAACAGATTTACGAGGGCGCGATGGCTGACCTCGACTCCCTTCGGCTGCCCGGTCGAGCCGGACGTATAGATCAGATAGGCGGTCGCCTCGCCTGTTAGGGCGCTGGCGGGCACCGTTGACGGCCTGGCCTCGATCGTCTCCCGGTCCGTCTGAAGATTGACCACGCCGACACGAGACGCAACCGGCAGTTCCCGGCGCGTACCGTCGGTTAGCACAAGGGCGACGTCAGCATCCGACAGAATAAAGCGCAAGCGTCCAATCGGGTGGGCCGGATCGAGAGGCACATAGGCGCAGCCCGCCTTCCATGCCGCAAGCAGCGCAATGATCATCTCCGGAGAGCGGTCGACGAGAACGCCAATCCGACCACCAGACGGCCCGATCCGCGCTAGCAGATCGTGTGCGAGCCGATTCGCCCTCTCATCGAGCTCGCGATAGCTCAAGGCACTGCCGCGAAATCTGACGGCCGTTTTGTCAGGTCGCGCTGCCGCTTGGCGCTCTATCAGTTCATGGACGCATAGATCGCGCGGGTATTCGGCCGCAGTCGCATTGAGATCGCTAACGATGCGGTGAAGCTCGGTCGCGGGGATGTAGGCGGCACGTGTCACGAGTGCGGTCGTATCACGGGAAATCGCCTCAAGAAGTACCTCGTAGCATTCCAGCCAGCGATCGATCGTCTCTGCATCGAAGAGATCGGTATTATAGTCGCAATCGATCCGCAGGCTGTCAGCCAACTCTATGATATTCCAAAAGATGTCAAAGTTTACCCGCGCCTTCGCATTCGGCTCGACATCAATGTCAAGACCCGCACAATGCACCCCATCCGTCAGTCGCTCGAGATTGAACTGGATCTCGGTCAGTGGGAGCCGGTTCGCTTCGCGTGGCAGAGACAGTTTCCGGACGATGGTACCTAACGTGCAGTCCTGGTGTTCATAGGCGTCGAGCACCTGCTTGCCGACAGTCTGCAGATGGTCGGCAAGCGACGTCTCTGCGCTCCAGCCGCCGCGGATCGGTAAGAAATTGACGCAATGGCCGACGAGCACCTTGTCCTCGACCAGGGACTGCCCGGCAGTCGGGACGCCGACCACCAGCGCCTCGCCACCCGCCAGCCGCCCCATCAACGCCTCGAATGCAGCGAGCAGAGTGACAAACAGCGTGCAGCCGTGGCGGGTACCAGCCGTCTTTACCGCTCGATACAGGGTGGCGTTAATCCGGCGGCAGCGTGTCGCACCGAGATAGGTCTTCAAGGCTGGACGGGGCCGGTCCGTAGGCAGATCGATCGGATGCACGTCGGCCTCGAACTGCCCGACCCAATAGGACTCGACAGCGGCCCGTTCAGCCGGATCGCGCCGCGCCTGCGCGCACGCATAATCACTGAACGGCAGCACTGGTGGCAGATCAGGTTGTCTGCCTTCGCGCAATGCTGCATAGATTTCAGCTATTTCGGCGATGATGACATTCATCGACCAGCCGTCACAGATGATGTGATGCGCGGTCAGCACCAACGCATGAGACGTGGGTGAGAACCTGAAGAGATGTGCCCGTATCAGCGGACCGGCGACGAGATCAAAGGGCGTCTGCGCATCCTCCTCTATATAGGCGGCGAGCGCCTCCTCAGTGGCGTCGGTGGTGGGATAGACAAAGGCGCTATCCTCGGAGATCGACATCTCCTCGCCAGTCGGGGCGAAACGGACCCGTAAAGCGTCGTGGCGCGCCACAACCCGGGCGATTGCAGTGCCCAACGCGTTAGCATCAAGCGTCCCCTTCAGCCGCAAAGTGACGGACTCGTTGAAGGCACAGGACGCGTCGTTTCCCATCTGCGCCGAAAGCCAGATTTCGATCTGACTTTCTGTCAAAGGCGCGGCCTGAACCGCACCAGCCGCCGTTGCTGCCCGAGGCCCAGGTTCCGTTTCGACAGCGGCCGTGCCGATAATACCGGCGCGCGCCATTTCCTCGAGGCTATCAGCAAACGCAGCCACGATCGTGGCAACGTCACCTTCGGTGTGCGCCGTTGTCAGGAAGATCGGGAAGCCGTCCTGGATGTGAATTCCGCGGTCGCGCAGATGATAAAACAACAGGCCCGCCAGGGGGTTGTCGGCATGCAGGCTGAAATAGAGAAAGCTTGAGTAGTGCTCGGCTTTTGCCGCTAACCCGTAACGGCGGAACAAGCTGTTCAACGTCTCGGCCAGACTGGCTGCGCGACCGGCAACCTGCTCCTGCAGTTCCGGACCGTGCGCCTTTAGGTGCGTCAGCACCGCCCGCACCGCGGCAAGCGTGAGGGGATGTCGAACGAAGGTACCGGCAAAGAACGTGACACCCACCTCCGGCACCGAATCGTCGCCATAGTTCCACGCGCCACCGTCGAGCGCGTCCATGAACTTTGCCTTACCGGCAAGAATTCCGATCGGCATGCCACCGCCGATGACCTTGCCATAGGTCGCCAGATCCGCCCGGATCCCGGTGACCGCCTGCATGCCGCCAGGATGCACCCGGAAGCCGGTGACGATTTCGTCCATGACGAACGCCACGCCGGCGGCGGCGGTGATGTCGCGGAGCTCGCGCAAAAATTGGAATGGGCGCAGGTCGGGGTGCCGGCTCTGCACCGGCTCAACGACAACCGCCGCCAGGTCGTCGACATTGTCCCTGATCCACTGCAGGGAGTCTGGCGTGGCGTAGTCCAGCACAACCACGTTCTCGACCGCGGAGTTGGGGATTCCGACAGCGACCGGCACCGAGCGCCGTGTGCCGTCCGAACGTCTTGAACCCCTGACGAGAACTTCGTCGAACTGGCCGTGATAGGCGCCGCCGAACAGCACAACCTTGGTGCGCCCGGTGACCGCGCGCGCCACGCGCAGCGCCGCCATGACTGCTTCAGAGCCGGTGTTGCAGAAGGTCATCCGCTCGTTGCCGGTCATCTCGGTAAACAGCGCGGCAACTTCGCCAGCGAATTCCGCCTGTGGCCCGGTCGCAAACCCCTTGTCCAATTGCTCTTTCAGCGCGTCCACCACAAAATCGGCGGTATGTCCGAATGCCGTCGGGCCATAGCCGTTGACGACATCGATGTATTCATTGCCATCGACATCCCAGATCCGCGAACCATGGGAACGTACGCAGACGATCGGATAGACGAGTTCCTTCCATTCGAGGCGAAAGCCCGCCGCCGCACGGGGGTCGGCGAGTACCGGGCGATAGGTCGCCGTGAGCCGCTTCGATCCCGCCGTCTTCGCGGTCAGCCGCGCAGCCAGCTCGTCAATGTGGCGTTTCTGGCCGGGGGTAAGGCCGCTGTCCCCCTGCTTTTGAATCGAGCGATAGGACTGGAACCGAGACGGGCGCTGCTCTGGCTCCGGTGCTGTCGGTGGCGGCGCAGGAGGCGCTTTCTCGCTCGAGGCGGCGCTCAAGGTACTGGTTGCCGGCAACCCGATCCGTTGCAGCGTGTCCAGTTGCTGCTGAATCAGATGCGACATCGCCTCGACCTGGGCACGCATGATGTTGGCGATGCCGTCCGCTGGCTCGCCGCCCTTGCTTGCGACGCCCGGGGCTGGCGCCATGACCGGCAACTGTGCCGCGGCTGGCGTCGCGGCGGCCGTCGGTGCCCCAGCGATCGCGGCGGCCGGATTCTGTTCACGAATGAAACGCGCCAGCGCTGCGATCGTGGACAGTTCGCCAAGCAGTTGGCGAAAGGCAATCTTGACCTTCAGCCGGCTCTGCAACCGCTGAGCCACCTGGCTCAACAGCAACGAGTCGAAACCCATTTCCAGAAACGTTGTGGATGCGGCAGCCGGCGCTATGCTTTCGCCCGATACGTCCGTAAGGATCTCGACAATCGTATCGCGAACCCCATCGACCAGCTCGGCCGCGGGCTGTTGGCCAGCATTCATGGAAATTCCGTTCATGGATAGCTCGTGGGCTGCAGGGTTACTCGCGTCAACGACAGGGGCGATGGCAGGCTCGATATTTACGTCTCTCGTTTCGCATCGGGCGGGTGGTTCGATCCAATAGCGCCGGCGTTCGAACGGGTAGGTCGGCAGTGGTACCCGCGCGCGCGGCTCGTCCGCGACTGCCCGCCAGTCGGGACTAATGCCGCTGATCCAGAGCTTTCCAAGCGCAGCCAGTATGGCCTCATCATCCGCAGGTTGCCCGGTCGCATCCGGCAGCGAACCAACGATGCGCCCAGCGCAGTTGCGCGCCGTCAGCGAAGCAAGAGTGGCCAACGTATTGCCGGGACCGACCTCCAACAATATCGGGGATGCAGACGCCGTCAGGGTTTTGATCCCTGCTGCAAAACGCACCGGTTCGCGCGCATGCCGTGCCCAATATACGGGCGACGTTGCCTCCTCTGGCCGGATCAACTCGCCGGTGACGGTAGAGACGTAGGGTATCCGGGGCTCGGCGAGGGTAATTCGATTCACATGCTCGGCAAACGGCCCGATCATCGGGTCCATCATTGCAGAGTGGAAGGCGTGCGAAGTATGCAACCGCCGGTAAGCGGCTCCGCGCCGCTCCAGCAAGGCCTCGATCTCCGCAAGCGCCTCAATTGGTCCGGCGACGACGCAATGCGCCGGCCCATTGATCGCTGCGAGTGACACGGTTGGCCCGAGCAAGGGCGCGATCTCGTCCTCAGGGAGACGCACCGCAATCATGCCGCCGCGCGGCAGCGCTTCCATCAGCCGGCCACGCGCAGCGACAAGGCCGAGCGCATCAGGCAGCGAAAAGACACCAGCGAGACACGCGGCGACGAACTCGCCGACGCTGTGCCCGATGAACGCCTGAGCTTCGATCCCCCAGCTCTTCCACAGCCGAGCCAGCGCAAACTCCACCGCAAAGATCGCCGGCTGTGCGGTTCCGGTCAGCGCCAGTCGTTCGGCTTTTCCCGCCTCATCAGGTCCATAAAGAGCATCGAGCAGGTTCACGCCATGCGATGCCAGGATCTCCGCACAGCGCTCCATCTCGCGGCGAAAAACTAGAAAGCGACGATACAGACCGCCGGCCATATTGGGGTACTGTGCGCCTTGACCTGGAAACATGAAGACGACCGGAGGTACGTCGCGTGCAGCTTCCCCGCAATGAACGCCGGCGGCATCACGCTCGCACAGCAATTGCGCTGCTTCGGCACGGTCCTTGCACACAAAAGCACAACGATGGACAAAATGCCGCCGTCCTTGCTGCAAGGTGAAGGCAATATCGGCGAGCGTATGCTCCTCATGGGTGCGTACATGCTGGGCCAGTCGCGACCGCATCTCGGCCAGTGCGGATGGCGAGCGCGCCGACAACACGAGTAGCTCATGCTCCGCGGCTGGCGTCTGCGTGAACAGGGGCGGAGCCTCTTCCAGCACGGCGTGCGCATTGGTGCCGCCGACGCCCAACGAGCTGATACCGGCACGCCGGCCTTCAGCTCCTGCCGACCACTCGCACGCCTCCGTCGCGACGAAAAACGGACTGCTATCGAATTCAATCTGCGGATTAGGTCGCCGGAAGTGCAGACTGGGAACGAATTGGCGGTGCCTCAACATCAGCGCCGCCTTGATCAAACCAGTGACACCGGCGGCCGCATCGAGATGGCCGATATTTCCCTTGACCGAGCCGATCGCGCAGTATTGCCGATCCGATGTCGTCTTGCGAAAGGCCTTGCTGAGGGCAGCGATTTCGATCGGATCCCCGAGCGGCGTCGCGGTGCCGTGGCATTCCACGTAGCCGATGCTGCGAGCATCGATCCCGGCTTGCGCCAGCGCCTGTTCGATTGCCGCTGCCTGGCCGTCGATGCTGGGGGCCGTGAACCCCACCTTGCCCGCACCGTCATTGCTGAGGCCGCAACCGAGAATGACGGCGTAGATATGATCCCGATCGGCAATGGCCTCATCGAGCCGCTTGAGCAGAACAACACCGGCACCGCTGCCGAAAATCGTGCCACTGGCGGCAGCATCGAAAGGACGGCAGTGGCCGTCGGCCGACACCATCCCCCCTTCCTGATGCAGATAGCCACGCTGCTGCGGAAAGCTGATCGATACTCCGCCGGCAAGCGCCATGTCCGACTGGTAGAGAAGCAGGCTCTGACAGGCTTGCGCGACGGCAACGAGCGAGGTCGAGCAGGCGGTCTGGACTGTAAAACTCGGACCTTTCAAATCGAGCTTATACGATACCCTGGTCGCCAGGAACTCGCGACCGGCGCCGAGCAAAGTCGCGTAGGTTCCGACCTGAAAATTGCTGGTAAATTCCTCGATCACGCGGCGGTCGCGGCAGATATTGTTGAGGAAATACGTGTTCATACTGCAGCCAGCAAACACGCCGATCGCACCCGCATAAGCCGCCGGGTCATAGCCAGCATCTTCGAGCGCCTGCCAAGCGCACTCCAGGAAGATCCGCTGCTGCGGATCGGTCAGCTCCGCCTCCTTGGCATGCATGCCGAAGAAACCAGCATCGAACTGATCGACGTCGTTCAGGATCGGCCGTGCCTTGACGAAATTCGATGCGCCGCGCACATCGCCATCGAACCAGTCGTCGAGCTCCTCATCGGCGAAAAAACGGACGCTCTCTACCCCGGCGTAGAGATTACGCCAGAATTCGGCGATACTGTCCGCGCCGGGAAACCGGCCTGCCATCCCTATAATGGCAATTCGGCCTTCGAGGTCCTGCTGCCCGCTCACGGTGCCCCCATTCGGCGCGTTATGCCCTGGGCACGCGCCAGGGCTGCGCTGCGTCGGCGCGCCCGTTCATCGGTGGCCATCAAGGTCTGCTTCGCCGAGCTGTTGCCGTCGATCTTCGCCGCCACGCCCCTGATTGTGGGATGCTCGAACAGATCCATGAGCGAGATCGGGACAGCACAGGCGTCGGAAATCCGTGCGTGGGCTTCGATCAGTTGGAGCGACGTGCCACCCAGATCGAAGAAGTTGTCATCCACGCCCACCGTATCGCGACCGAGGATACTGCTCCAAATCGTCTGCAACTTTCCTTGCGTGCAGTCGTCTGGCTGCAAAGGACGAGCTCCTGTCGGCATGGCGGGCGGTGAAAAAAGGCGCGACAACTGAGCCCGATCGACTTTTCCGGTGGGCGAAAGCGGCAGTGCGTCTAGAAGAGCGATCTCGGCCGGTACCATGAAATCCGGCAACTCCAAACGCAGGAAGGCGCGCAGTTCGGCGACATCGACGGCCTTTCCTTCCCAGGGGGTGACGAAGGCAGCGACGGACCGGCGGCCGGTGCCGTCGGTGCGGCTGACCACCGCGGCATCGCGGACGGTCGGCGCTCGGCGCAGACATGCCTCGATTTCGTCGAGCTCCACGCGCTTGCCGTTGATCTTCAGTTGCCGGTCGACCCGCCCCAGGAATTCGAGATTGCCATCCGGCCGCCGCCGGACTCGATCGCCGGTACGGTACAATCGGGCACCCGGTGTCGGATCGAAAGGATCCGCAACGAATTTCTCGGCTGTAAGCTCCGGTCGGTTCAGGTATCCGCGTGCGACCCCGGCGCCGCCTGCATAGAGCTCCCCTTCCTCACCGTCCGGGACCGGCTGCATCGCCTCGTCGAGCACATGCACGACCGTCCCGCGGATGGCAGAACCGATCGGGATCGATCCATTGCAGGGGCGATCGCGCGGGATCGTGTAGCAGCACGTGAAGGTGGTGTTCTCTGTCGGGCCGTACCCGTTGACGATGCGACAGGAGGGCAGCGCTTCCAGCGCCTTCGCAACATGCGACGGCGACAGGACATCACCTCCCGCAAGGAGTTGCCGCAAGGGCTTCAGCGCGTCGAGACGCCGTTCGACCATCAGATTGAACAGTCCCGCTGTCAGCCACAGTGTCGTTACCTCGTGAACCCCGATCGCTTCAGCGATATCGTCGAGCGACGGGTGTGATGCTGGCATCACCGCCAAGCGGCCACCGTTCAACAGTGCGCCCCAGATCTCGAACGTCGAGGCATCGAACGACAACGGTGCCAGGTGAAGAATGACCTCCGCCGGTTCGAGTGTGGCAAAGTCGCAGTCGGAGACGAGCCGCATGACCCCGCGATGCGGGATCATGACGCCTTTCGGCCGCCCGGTCGATCCGGAGGTGTACATGAGATAGGCGAGGTCCTCTGCCCCGATCGGTGGCTCGAGCGCTGTAAGGTCGACTTGCTGAACACCGGTTCCGGGCTCCGTCTCGCCGGGCTCGCGTGAGAAACAATCGGCAGTGAGATAGATTGCCTGTCCGGTCCAGATCGGCGGAATTCCCGTGGAGTCGGAGAAGCTGTGCTGGACTAGCGTAAGTTTCGGTCTGCTATCATCATAGATATAGCGCAACCACTCCGGCGGGTACGACAGATCCAGTGGCAGATAAGCGGCCCCTGCCTTGACGACGCCCAGAATGCCGGCAATTGCCTCGACGGAGCGCTGCGCAACCAGCGCGACGATCTCTCCTTTGCCAACGCCGGCTTCACGCAGGCGCAGGGCAATGCGTGTGCTCGCCTCGTCCAGCTCCCGGTAGGTGATCTGCCGCCGTCCGCACACCAGGGCAGTGCAGTCGCCATACGCAATGACGCTACGATCAAACAGGGTGCAGATCGATGTGTGCAGGAGCGTCACGTGCGCCACACGTGCGACCAAATCTGCGCGGCTGAAGCGCATACCGAGGCGATCGTTCCGCGAGGTGAGCAATTCATCATGGTTTGATTCGGACGGCCATTATTCAGCCCACGCGATCGCGCGTTGCCCTGTCCCAACCTTGCGAACCTGGCGAGGCGATCCAGCGAACTGGCACTGTCGGCGATCCTACGTCGTATCGATATCGGAGCACTTTTGTTAGCAAACACCAACTACCGCACCTGTGCCGTCTGTGACAAGTCTATTTTCGAGTGAAGAGTCGATGCAGATGATCTCCGGGCCTCAACCGGAGGAATATGTTATCACAATTTATGCTACTGTAGGTAGGCACGTTCGATTGCGCCAGTCCATCCGGCGCTTTCGACACTCGCCTTAATTTGCGCGTAGCGAGGTTAGCCGGTTGACGGGGCTGTCCAAACACAACCAATCAGCGCACTGCTGCTCCCAACAGCCATTGCTGCAGGCGGTTCCCAATGAATACTACCGCGGACTGACACCCTACCGGAACCGGCGATCACGAGCGGGATCGCCGGCACAAAACGGTCAGATTCTGCGAGAGTCTCCGCCGACGAGAAGTTCCGAACATTTTACTGCTTGCTTGTAATCGTCCCTTTCGTTAAAAAAGTATCACCAACCGGGCTCCCCCAGACACGCGGCAAATGCCACCGTATGGGAGGACGCCGGTGCCGAGCCATGTCTCTGCCGCCGCGCGAGGGAGTGTAGGTGTTGCCGTCTGGAAGCTTGCTGCCCTCGCTAAACGTTCCGGCTCTACCGCCTGAGGAGCTTTCGGCATCGGCTCCCATTGATCTCCGCGCCTTGATCGGGTCCTTGCTGCGTCGGTGGAAGCGGATCATCGCTGTCCCACTGCTGTTGCTGCTTGCGGTCTTCGGTGGGCTGCGACTGGTTCCGCCGGTCTATCAGTCGAGCGTTCAGATCCTCATCTTCAACCCGCAACAGCCGGGTAGGGCCGCGATCGGACAAGAGTCGCTCTCGGCGCAGGATTTCGATACGGTCGCCATCAATACCGAAATAGCAATCATCAAATCGGCCGCGCTGATGCAGCGCGTGGCCAGGGATCTCAAGCTCGACGAGTACCCGGAATTCCAGGCGCAAACCCGTCTAGCACGTTTGCTCGACCAGCTTGGCCTGTCGCGCAACCGCTGGATCGCCACGCACCTCGCGGCGTTATTCGCTGATCAGCCAGGCACGCATAGCGAGCGCACCGCCGATCCGGCTGCCGCCGCCGAAAAGCGGATCGCCACCGCGGCCGCCATTCTGAGCAACCATATCCGCATCGAGCAGGTGCAACTCGCCTATGTGCTGGTCGTATCCGCCTCATCGCGCAGCCCGCAACTGGCGCAGCGGCTGGCGGCACAAATCGCCGACGACTATCTCACCGGCCAGCGCGAGGCTTGGCAGAAGGCGCTCGACCAACTGGCACTCTGGCTGAAAGCCAAACTTACCGAGCTCAAGACCCGCATCGTGGAGACCGACACCGAAATCGAGAAGTTAAAAGCTGCGACCGGCATCACCGACACCAGCAAGGGCACCGTCAACCAGCAGCAGATCGCAGATCTCAATACACAATTGATAGCAGTCCGTGCGGACGTGGCCGAGAAGCGCGCCCAGCTCGAGCAGGCGCGTCAGCTCGCCGCCGACAACGGCGCCTTGGTCGATATCCCGGAGGCAGTGACCTCGCCGCTGATTAGCCAGCTTCGCTTGCAGAAGTCGATGCTGACCCAGATGGAGCTACAGCTTCGCGCCAGGTTGGGCGACCGCCATGCCGAGGTTCTTGCCGTTGCCGCGCAACTCGCGGGCGTCAACAAAGCAATCCACGACGAGGAGGCGCATATACTCGCCGACCTGCAGAACAGCTACGACATTGCCGTCCGCCGTGAGCAATCGGTGGAGGCCAGCCTGCAACGCCTGGCCTCAGCCCCGAGCAACGCCGATGCCTTTGCCAAGCTCCAGCAGTTGCAGCGGAACGCCGACGCGGACGGCAAGCTCTACGACACTTATATCTCACAATATAACGATATCGTAACTCGTCAGTCGCTAGAGAACATGAGCGAGCGCATCATCTCGCCGGCGACGGTGCCGACCGCGCCGGTCTTCCCCCGTCCCAGCCTCTTCTATCTGGGGGCTGGAGGCATGGGCATCGCTCTCGGCGTGCTGTTGGCATACGTCGCCGAGTATCTCCAGCAAGGTGTCAGGATGGGGGCCGAGGCAGAGCAGATGTTCGGCTACCCGGTGGTCGGCAACGTCCCGTTTCTGCCCCGGCGGCGTTCGTGGCGAGCGGGTCGGCGCGCTGGTGCCCGCGGCTTGGTCGAGGCCGCACTCCGCACCCCGCTGTCACCGCTCAACGAAGCGGTGCGCGGGATCCGTATCGGGTTGCACTTGTCAAATCGGGAGCACGACCCGAAAGTCATCCTCGTCACCTCGTCCTTGCCGGGCGAAGGCAAGTCAACGCTCGCCGCCCTGTTGGCCACGTCGAGCGCCGGTGCCGGCCAGCGTACGATCCTGCTCGACGGCGACGTGCGCGGTCGGAGTATTTCGCGCGATTTCGCCCCGCAGCGCTCCGGCCTGACGGACCTGTTGTCCGGTACCGCCAGCCTGGCCTCGGTCACCGTCCACGACCCGGATACCGGTTGCGACGTGATCGCGGCGGGATCGCGGATGCGAAACCCCGGGGATCTGCTGGCCTCCCGCCGGATGGCCGAGATCATCGCGCGTCTGCGCGAAAGCTATGACTACGTCGTTGTGGATACACCGCCGCTTTTGTCTGTTATCGATGCGCTTGCTCTCGCCGGCATGGCCGACAAAATTCTGGTGACCATCGACGGCAGCTTTGGCCATCACGACAGCATCACGGAGGCATTCAGACTGCTCCGGCCGGAAGCTCGTCGCGTCGCCGGGATCGTGTTCAACAAAGTGGCGCCAGAGCAGTTGCGCCGTTATGGCTATGTGGCCGTATATCCCTACGATCTATGAGGGATAATCCAAATTGTCGGTACTCCGCCCATGGCAAGGCCTTCCATTTGGATTTTCGGCACAACCGTAGTCACTGCGCATCAGTGATTACCGTGGGTTATCACCACTCCGCTAATCACCGGTCCGGTGATCGTGCCCAGCAATGTGAAGAACTTCTGCAGCTCGGTCAACGGCGCGTTCGCGACGTAAATGAGATCATTATCCTCCATAGGGAAACGCTCCGCCAGGAAATAGCCATCGACCTGCCGCAGGTTCAGGTGGTACAGGACCGGCAAATCGCCCCCCGCCGCCTTCGCGAGATCGGGCGCACCCAACGCGTTGACCACTGGCGGAGGCTCAAATCTGAATAGATACACCCCGGCCGGATCGGCGCGCATGTCCTGTAGCCCGCCTGCCTTGGCGATGGCCTGTGCCAGATTGAGCCGCTCCTCGCCGAACGGTACCTGTGAATTGTTCAGCGTCGCGCCGAAAACTGAAAAGGTTTCCGGCGCCTGGATCAGCGTGATGACGTCCCCAGGCCAAGCGTAAATGTTCTCAGCGGGATCCGACACCAGGGTTGCCATTGGAATTGTCGCCGTCATCCCATCGCGGGAGAGGCGGACGGATGTCTCGTAGAGCGGCGATTTGCTTCCCCCCGCGGCAGCAATCACATCCAGCAGGCGATCGCCGCCGACCGAAAGCGGAACCCGCGCCCCGCTGACCTGCTCGCCGGACACTGTGACTGAGTCGGACGCACTTTTCGTCACGGTGACGATCGCCTGGGGTTCGATGACCCGTTCCGACAGGCGCTGCTCAATCGTCTGCTGGACCTGAAGCGGTGTGCGGCCGGCCGCAGGAACGCGTCCGGCGTACGGAACACTGATCCCTCCGTCGGCGCCAACCACCTGATCCGGAATGACTTCGGCCCGAGAACCCTGACCGGCTTCGACCGGCGCCGCTCCGGCTGCGGTTTGCCCCGGCGGGGGCCCGAGTATTTCTCCACCACTTGCTTGCCAGATCGAGACGGAGACCGTATCGCCGATCCCGATTGTCGGGCTCGGGGGCTTACCGTAATGTTCGAACCGGTCGTGCAGGCTTGCCGCCGGTTGCGTCGCCACTGCCGCAACCACCCGGCTGTCGATCTCGACCATGTCGAAGCGTCGAGGCTCCTTCGCCGCCTGGTCCGCAACCTGGGAGGCGGTAGGCCCGGCCGTTGGGATGGTTGTGCAGCCGGTCAGACCTACGGCGGCAAGCCCGCCGATGAGGACAGCAATTTTCATTGCCCTGCAACGAGTTCAATAGCCGGAATGATATGCCACCCTTCCGGTCATAGAATCAAGAGTTTACTGCGAGGCTATAGTTGGGTATCTCGTTTCGTTGCTACCCCTCAGCGTACCGGCGGCGAGAAACCCTGCTCCGTCGCTGGAGAATAGGTCACGTTGGCCGCCGAGAGGCCTGGGGAGACCGCAGCGCACAAGCTGAAGCGCACGATCGCCCGCCGCGAGGCGGTGAGGAAGTTCGGGGTCGTTGGCCGGGTCTGTTCGGCAAACCGCCTTGGCACCCGGGCCGTGCAACTGCATGTCGTTAGCGATTGCATTCCTCCTCGTGTTGGCACATCGCCGGAGCCACCGCGGCGAGCGATGGCCGGCTGTGACCGTCGCTCTGCTTTTGGCCGGCATTGCCGTTGCGGTTACGAATAACATACCGGCGTGACGACGAAGAGGCGCTCTTCGATATTTCGCTTCATCATCTGGTGGTTGCGCGCTCCATGAGGGTTGTTGGCATTGACGGCTGTGTGAGGCTCGGCCTCCACTTCTGCGTGCACTGGCCGCATTCAATGCAATCGGAGATATGCCATTGCTGTCTGCAATCATCGATAATAGGCTCCACCCGTAAACACCAAGTAAAAAGCACAGCCGATGAGTACGCCCCGATGTCCAGTGTGTGCCAGGGCATATAGCTTTCTGGTTGCCCGGTCGCGGTCCGCCACAAAGTTTGGTCAACTCAGGATCGATGCTGGATCTCATTGCTCAGTTGACACGGTAGGGGAACTTTCGTGAAGATCATTCCCGTAACAGCCCGAGACGGCTTCGCTGTGAAGGGATCATAGATGCCGGAAGGGCGCTTGTTTCCGTTGTCATCCCAACATTGCGGCGTCCTCAGCTTTCTTCTGCGTGCACTCTACAGCGCCCTTACCCAGACCTATTCGCAGATCGAGGTAATCGTGGACGGACCCGATCAGGATACCATCGATGCGCCCCGATCGACCCTCGATCCGCGCCTGCAGGGTTCTTGTAAACCCCGATCCGCTGGGTGCCGCCGGAGCTCGCACTCGGGGCGTTGCCCATGCGAGGGGAGAATGGGTTGCATTTCTCGACGATGATGACGAATGGCTGGTGGAAAAACTCCAAAGACAGACGGCATTCGCCCAAGTCCATGACCGGGGACATTGCGCTCATAAGCTGCCTGAGCCAGGTAATCACGCCTACCGCAACCTATATATGGCCGGAAGTCATCTACTGACAACGCCCAGCCCCTCGATGACTACCTGTTCGACAGACGAACCTTCTTCGCGGGCTCCGGCTTCGTATAGACATCGAGTTATCTGATACCGCGTACCCTCTTCGAACAATGTCCATTCCGCATTGATGCGCCACACGACGACAGGGATTTCATATTGCGGCTGTCCAAGCAATTCCATGCGAGGATCGAAACCATCCCGGAGGTGCTTGTTAAGCTGTATTTTGAGGAACAGCGACCCTCGTCAGGCAAGGGCCGAACATGGAAGGCGTGCCTAGCCTGGATCGACAGTATAAGACCACTTACGCCACATGCTATAGCGGTTTCTGCCTGGGCGTCGTGGGACCAAGAGCCGCAAAGGAAGGCGCCCTTTCGGGCTTTGTCCCACCGCTTTTCCGGGCATTCAAGAACGGATCACCTCGGTTCCTGCATGTTTTGGCATTCCTGGCGTTTTGGGCCATACCGCAGGACATTCGTTGACAATTGCGTGCATCGTTTCGCGGCAATCGGCGGATCGACTGCTCCGACGCGTCCCCCGGGCACGAAGCACTGTGTCCCAACAGGGGCAAGCTCTAGGCGCGTGGCTTCACTGATGGCTTACCCCGCACCCGCCCCGGCAACAGTGCTGTCGCCGCGGCCAGCATAAGTACGAACCGCGGTAGCGCCAGGTCGCGCTCGTCGCGGTCGATCTCCGCGCTCAGCATGGCGGCCGAGACCGTCGTCAGCAGCCACCCGCCCATATGCCGATACCGATCCGAGGCCACCAGCACCCCGCCCGCAAACTCGCTCGCCCCGACAAGCTGACGGGCACCGTCCGACCAACCCCATTTCGCGAACAGGCGCTCGTACGCGCCCAAGCCCAGCAACTTATCGGCGCCGGCAATGGCAAAGCCGAGGCCCAGAAACGGAAACCATTTGCGCACCATGGCCAGTCTCCCATGCGCCGCGTCCGCGGCGGCGCCGAACAAACAGATTGGGTCCGCCGCGATCGCAACTCGTTAACACTTGCGTGTCTCCGCAGACAGTGGTCAGTGGTCAGTTGTCAGCGCTCAGGCGGATCGCGGGTTCTTTCTGACAACCGACTACTGACCACTGGTAAGCAATGCGAGTGGCCCAGATCATGGCCGGTGCCCCCGCCGGCGGGGCGGAGCTGTTCTTCGAGCGGCTGACCGGCGCCCTGCTCCGGGCTGGGGAAACCGTGCTGCCGGTGATCCGCCGCGATTCTCCGCGCGCCGCAAGGCTTCGGACGGCCGGCGCTGCGCCTATCCAATTCAGCTTCGGCGGTCCTCTTGATCTCTTCACCGGCCGGCGCTTGGAGGTCGCACTGCGTCAATTCGGCCCGCAGGTCGCGGTCGCCTGGATGAGCCGCGCTGCGCGCTTCGCCCCGCGCGGCCCCTGGGTACTGGTCGGACGGCTCGGGGGCTTCTACGACCTCGCCTATTTTCGGCGCTGCGACCACCTTGCTGGCAACACGCAAGGCATCGTGGAATGGATCACCGCCCAAGGCTGGCCCGCCGAGCGCGTCCACTATCTCCCCAATTTCGTCCCTGACCTCGCCGGCACGACCCCAGCGCCGCGCGCCGCCCTCGGCGTCCCAGTCACCGCCCCGATGATCCTGGCGCTCGGGCGCCTGCACCCCACCAAAGCCTTCGACGTGCTGATCCGCGCTCTGTCCCGGCTCCCCCGCGCGCACGCGGTGATCGCCGGCGAAGGCCCGGAACGGGCGCGCCTGACCCGGCTCGCGCGCAGACAAGGGGTCGCCGACCGCTTGCATCTTACGGGCTGGCGGAATGATACCGGTGCCCTCCTGGCTGCCGCCGATGTATTGGTCTGTCCGTCCCGAACCGAGCCGCTGGGCAACGTGGTGCTCGAGGCCTGGTCGGCCCGCCGCCCCGTCGTCGCCGCCTCCGCTGAGGGCCCGAGCGAGCTGATTGATCCCGGCAAGACCGGACTCCTGGTCCCTCCTGACGATCCCGCCCGGCTCGCCGATGCGCTGGCCACCGTGCTCGAGGACGCATCCCAGGCGGCAGCCCTGGCCGAAGCAGGACGCGCCCGCTACGAAGCCTGCTTCGCGGAGGCGCCAGTCGTCGCACTGTGGCGACGGTTCCTGGCGAGCGTGGAGAAGCGCTGAATGTGCGGCATCGCCGGTTTGATCCTGTCGTCCACGGCGCGGCCGCCTGACCCTGCCGTGCTGTCGCGCATGCTCCGCGCCCTTGCCCATCGTGGGCCGGACGGCAGCGGGCACAGCGTCATCGGCCGGGTGGCGCTGGTGCACAACCGCCTCGCCATCATCGACCTGGAGACCGGCGATCAGCCGCTGTTTGCCGGGCCGGCAACGTTGGTCGCCAACGGCGAGATCTACAACTACCGTGAGCTCCGGTCCGAACTGCCGGAGGTCGCCTTCGCCACTCACAGCGACTGCGAGCCCGCCCTGCATCTCTGGCGCCGCGACGGGCCGGACTACGCGGCCCGTCTGCGCGGCATGTTCGCCATTGCGGTCCACGAACGGGTCGCCCGCAGCGTGACCCTCACCCGTGACCCGTTCGGCATCAAGCCGCTCTATATAGCGCCCATGACGCACGGCCTGGCCTTCGCTTCGGAGCCCCAGGCGCTGCTGGAGGCCGGGCTGGTGCCGCGCCGACTGCGCCCGGCCGCCCGCGATGAGCTTCTGCAGCTTCAGTTCACCACGGGCGTCGAGACGATCTTCGAAGGGATCAGCCGCGTTCTGCCCGGTGAGACACTCACCTGTGCCGACGGCAACGTGCTCGACCGCCGCCGAATCTCCGCGCTGCCCGAAGGTGGGCCGGAGCAGATCGACGAAGACGCGGCGCTGGAACGACTCGACCGTGCGCTGGAAGAGAGCGTGTTGCTGCACCAGCGCAGCGATGTGCCGTATGGGATGTTCCTCTCCGGTGGCATCGACAGCTCGGTTCTGCTGGCCCTGATGGCGCGGCTCAACAACCAGCCGGTGCTCGCCTTCACCGCCGGCTGGGACCTGCCCCGCGACACGCCGGGCCTCGCCGACGAGCGGGCGCATGCCGCCGCGGTGGCTCAGGCTGCCGGCGCCGCGCACGAGCCGGTCGAGATCACCGAGGCGATGGTCTGGCAGCACCTGCCGGAGATCGTCGGCTGCATGGACGATCCGGCAGCCGATTACGCCATTATCCCGAGCTGGTTCCTCGCTCGCCGCGCGCGGGAGGATGTGAAGGTGGTGTTGTGCGGGGAAGGCGGTGACGAGCTGTTTGCCGGATACGGCCGCTATCGCAAAGCGATGCGGCCATGGTGGCTGGGTGGGCGGATAATGCGGGCGCGCGGACATTTCGACCGGGTGGACGTGCTACGTCGCCGCCCGACCGGCTGGCGCGATGGCTTCGCGGCCAGCGAGCAGCTTGCCGCCGACAGCGGGCGGACCCGGCTGGCTGCGGCGCAGGCTGCCGATATCGCAGACTGGCTGCCGCACGACCTGCTGTTGAAACTCGATCGCTGCCTGATGGCGCATGCTGTGGAGGGCCGCACGCCGTTCCTCGACCCGGCGGTCGCCGCGGCAGCGTTTCGCCTGCCAGACGAGCTCAAGCTGCGCCGCCGCATGGGCAAATATCTGCTGCGGCGCTGGCTGGAGAAGCATCTGCCGGTCGCGGCGCCGTTCTCGCCCAAACGGGGCTTCACGGTCCCGGTCGGCGAGTGGATCAAGGGGCGGGGCGAACGACTCGGACCGCTGGTTGCCGCTCAGCCGGGCGTGGCAGAAATCGCCGAGCCCGAGAAGGTCAAGGCGCTGTTCCGCAATGGGGCCACCGTCAACGGAGAGTGGCGCGACGGGTTCGCCGCCTGGCTGCTGCTGTTCTATGCGCTCTGGCACCGGCGGCATATCGTCGGGCTGAAACCGACGGGAGACGTGTTCGATACCCTGGCGACGCATTAGAGAGCGGAGACGCCTATGCCCGCCCATTACGACATGATCATTCGCAACGGCACCTGCGTGCTGCCCTGGGGCATGGAGCAGACTGGTGTCGGCGTGTTCAAGGGCAGGATCGTGACTCTTGGCGTTCCCAACGACGCCACAGCGGATGAGACAATCGACGCGACGGGACTGCACGTGCTGCCCGGTCTGATCGACAGCCATGTGCATTTGCGCGATCCGGGCGATGCCGCGGTTGAAACCATCCCCACCGGTACGAGAGCCGCCGTGCTCGGCGGGCTGGCCGCGGTGTTCGATATGCCCAACACCAGCCCGTCGATCACCGATGCCTCGCGGCTGGCCTGGAAGCAGGACTTTGCCGAGCACAACGCGTGGTGCGACATCGGTCTCTATGTCGGTGGCACCAAGACCAATATCGCCGAGCTTGCGGTGCTGGAGACCGGGCGGGGGGTCTGCGCCATCAAAGTGTTTGCCGGATCTTCGACCGGTGACCTGCTGGTGGAGGATGACGAGCACCTGGAACGCATCATGCGGGCCGGGCGGCGGCGCATCGCTTATCACAGCGAGGACGAATACCGGCTGCAGGCGCGCCGCCCGATGTTCCATCGCGGCGATCCGCACCGGCAGCACATGGAGTGGCGTGACGAGGAGACTGCTTTCCTCGGCACCCGGCGGCTGATGGCGCTGGCTCGCGCCACCGGTCGGCCGGCGCATATCCTGCACGTCTCGACGGAGGAAGAGCTCGATTATCTGAAGGATTTCCGCGACGTCGCCACCTGCGAGGTGCTGGTCAATCACCTGACCCAGGTGGCGCCCGAGGTGTACGACACGCTGAAAGGCTTCGGCGTGATGAACCCGCCTATCCGCGATCGACGGCATTACGATGCGGCCTGGAAGGCGATCAACGACGGTACTGTCGATACGGTCGGATCTGACCACGCGCCGCATAGCCGGGAGAGGAAGCTTCTTCCCTGGCCTGACTGTCCGGCGGGGCTTCCTGGCGTGCAGACTATTGTCCCGGTGATGTTGGACCACGTCGCTGCTGGCCGGCTATCGCTGCCGCGGCTGGTCGATCTGATGTGCGCCGGCCCGGCGCGAGTCTATGGCGTGGTCGGTAAGGGGCGGCTGGCGGCGGGGTACGACGCGGATTTCACGCTGGTCGATCTCAAGCACCGGCGGCGGATCGAGGAATCCTGGATCGTCTCGCCCTGCGGTTGGACTCCGTTTGCCGGGATGGACGTCACAGGGTGGCCGGTCGCCACCATCGTCCGTGGGCGCACCGTGATGCGCGAGGACGAAGTGCTGGGTTCGCCCCAGGGCCGCTTGGTGCGTTTCGCCGGCTGAGGGACGCACGAGCCCCCCTTCTTCTTGCGGGCGCGCGAGTGGGAGAGGTGTACGTGGGCTGGGCTTTCCTGCCGTTATGGATGGGTTCGACTCTCACCATCGTCTCGTTTCGCTGTACGCGATACGTCGGATCATGGGACGAGATAGCTTCAGAGGAGACCACCCCCTGCCCAACTCCTCCCGCGACGGGGCTCCGGGCTCGGCTTTGCCATTATTATGAATGCGGTCTATTCTCATTACCGTCTCATTTCGCTGTGCGCGAGACGGTTGGATCACGGTGGGTGAGGTAACTTCAGAGGAAACCACGGATGCGAGCTGACGCTCGTGGTTGGGGTGAGGGGTCTGCCAGGGCGAGGCCTCTCATCCGGTTCGCTTGGGGCAGCCCAGCCCCCTCCCCTTACCCTCCTCCCGCAAGGGCGCGCGCCTGGCGGGATGGTGCCTCGCTGGCCTAGCCCCCTCCCGCAAGGGGAGGCGGGACCAGGGCGGTGACGAGCGACTGAACCAAGTCGCCGTCGGGTGGCAGGTCGTTCAATCTCTCCATCAGGCGGATCAACGCGGCCCTTTGTGGAGAGACGGCTTTGTCACGCTGGGCGGCCGGGAGGGGAGCGGGGTGGGGTTGGTTTGCCAGCTGGGGTTCGGGTCGCGGCCGTGACGCCGGCGGCGGTGGCGGTTCGGTGATCGCGCCGGGCGCCGGCTGCGGTGACAAGGCCTGCGTCATCAGGCCGAGCGCACAATGCTCGGTCCAGGCGGCGCGGTCGCGGGCTTCGCTGTTTGCTTCCAGTTTCTGTCGCGTAGCCTGCATGCGCAGCAGCAGTCTGAGCGCACTCTGCGCCTGGCGCATCATGCTGTTGGCCTGGGCGCGGCATTTCTGTGCCCAGTATGACGTTGTGTCTGCTTCCTGGGCGAGACGCAGGCAATATTTCCACTGCTCGGAGGCGGCGACGTAGAGGGCCGCGACATCGGCCTCGGCGGCGTTGGCCGGACAGAGCGCGGCGATGCGGGCGATGGCGGAATGGTTTCGCCGGGCGAGATCCTCGGGGCTGTCGGTGAGCGGCGGAGGCAGCGTAGGGCATAGCGAGTGGATGAGCTGGTAGTAGACCTCGGCCGGGAGCTGGTCGGCGAGGTTGGTGTGGTTCGGGAGGGCGTTGGCAGACATGACGGGCGCTTATGGCCGTTAACATTCCTCCTGTCAAGCGTTATTTTGGCTCCCTAGATGATCCAAATATCGTATCAACCAGCGGTTCTGCCTATGACCGCTACGGTGGAACCCGGACATTGGGACCGCTTGCGTCGCCGGGCCGATCATGACGCTTCGCCTATCGTCCCGCTCGCGCTGGTGGTAACAACACCCAAAAACAAAACCTCTTCGCCGCTGGGATCGCGTGCCCCGGGGAACCTAAGCGACCGGAAACAGATCGAGGCCACGTAATGCGTCTTATGGCGAGGCTCGGCGGGGGCGGTGTCATCTGGAAGGCCATTGATATCATGCTGGACGGTTACATCGGCCAGGTTGCGGTGCGGCGCTCCGAGTTTTACGGCTTGCTCCGCGATGGCGGCGTCGCGAAGCTGATCGCCACCCTCCATCGCAAGACCGCTGATCTCTCCGGTGGTGCGCTGATCCCCCCGGCCGGGAATGCCGCCTCGGGGACCCCGGGATGAGTTTGCTGGCGATGGCGTTGGCGCTCGTCGCCGGGCTGGGGCTCGTCCTGTGTTTTGCCGGCTGGGCGGCGGTTATACGCTTTGTGGCGGCGCCGGCGCCGGCGCCGCGGCAGCTTCCGCCGGTGACGATCTTGAAGCCGCTTTGCGGTGACGAACTCCTTCTGGCGGCCGCACTCCTATCGTGCTGCCGCCAGGATTACCCCGTCTTCCAGATCGTCTTCGGCGTGCAGGACGCGGCTGATCCGGCACTCGCCGTGGTACGGGACTTGAAGGAGAACTTTCCCGAGCGCGACATCACCGTCGTTGTCGATTCGACCGTACACGGCCGCAACCGGAAGGTCGCGAATCTGATCAACATGCTGCCTTCGGCGCGTTACGACGTTCTGGTGTTCTCCGACAGCGACCTGCATCTTGCGCCCGATTATCTGGTGCGGCTGGTCGCGGCCTTGGAGAAGCCCAATACCGGCCTTGTTTCGACCCTCTATGTCGGTAGGCCGGCGCGCCGCCGGTGGCCGCCACGCCTCGGCGCCGCCCAAATCAATTACAGCTTTCTGCCGGGCGCATTGCTGGCAAGGGCGCTGGGGCGGGAGGACTGTCTTGGGAGCACAATGGCGCTGCATCGTCGCACCCTCGAACGCAGCGGCGGCCTCCATGCGCTGGCGGAGCACATTGCCGACGACAATGTCCTGGGACAGCGGGTGGCGGCACTGGGGCTCGCGGTTGATATCGCCGATACAGTCCCAGCTGCCACCGTGCCCGAGCCGACGTTGACAGCATTGTGGCACCATGAGATGCGCTGGGCGCGGACGATTCGAGCGCTGGTGCCGGTATCGTTCGGGTTCTCGGCGATACAGTATCCCTTCTGCTGGGCGTTGCTGGCCTGCATCTTGTCGCGCGGCGCCTTGCCCTATGTTGTACTGCTGGGACTTGCATGGGCGGTCCGTGCCGCCGCTGCCCGGGGGATCGATCATGCGCTGAAGCCCAAGCTTGCGCCGCTCGGCCTCGCGCCTGTGGCGCCTGTCTGGCTGCTGCCCTTCCGGGATATCCTCTCGATCGTCGAGGTCATCACCAGCTATTCCAGCGACCAAGTCGTGTGGCGGGGCATTATGATGGAAGCCGATGACGGTGTCGCCCCAGCTCCAGCGCGGGCTCACCCAAAGCATTCGAGCAAAGCGGGCGCTCAGCCATGACGTGTCTCAAGGCGCCGAAGTCGCGTTGGCGCACCGACCGTTGCGAGCAGAGCCGGCACGAAGGCAAGGCTTGAGATCAGCGTGCAGCCCAGGCTAATCAGCAGAAGCCACCCCATGCTGGCGGTTCCCGGATGCGCCGAAGGCGCTGGCTGTGGTGAGCGCTGAATAGAGGATCGCCCTGGCCGTGGCGGAGCCCAGGACCGAAGTTTGTCCCATCCGCCAGTTCATGATGAAATAGACATTGAAGGAGACGCCGACCCCCTGCAGCAACGGGAGGGCGATGATATTGGCGTAGTTGAGCGTCAAGCGCAGCGCCACGATGACGACCACCGTGCCGAGCGCCGACAGCAGCAACGGCGCCATCACCAGTGCTGCGTCCACAATCCGCCGCAGCGCGATCAGAAGAATGAGCGATATCGTCCCAATGGCGGTAAGCGCTGCGGTGCGAAAGGCGTGCACGATGGTCACGCCAGTCGACTCGAAAATGACGGCAGCGCCGCCGGCATCGGGTGCCACGGCCTTCACTTGGTCGACGAAGCGCCGCAGCAGCACGACGCCGTCCTGATTCCGAGACCTTGTCGGCTGGAATGTAGCCCAGGGCCTTCGACCAGGTGAGGCCGGCGTGCGCCTCATAGGGCAATCCGGCTCTCGGTCGTACCAGCGCCGGGTGGTGTCGCCGTCGGGCGGGACGGTGGCGTCCTTGGCGACCGCCGCATAGGCCTGCTTCAAGTCGAAGCCCTCGAAACCTTTGGCCACCGCTTCGGCCACCGGGGAGTCGGCGTGGGTGGCGATCATGATGTTGGTGTAGGAGGGATTGGGCCATTTGGGCATGAAGCCCCCCTCGGCATAGTCCTGCAGCAGGGCGCGCACCATGCCGTCGATGCGCTCGGGCGCCATCAGGGTCAGAAGACTGTTCTCGGCGCGGTAGATGTCCCGGATCGAATAGGCGGTATTGGCGGTCCCTTCATGGACCTTCCTAAGCCTCGAGATCGGCGAGTTCGAGGTAGCACCAGTCATGCAGCCGCGGCCCTTTGGTTCCCGCTCCCGCCGACAGGCGGTGCCAATCGGACGGTTGCAGCGTCCCGGCAATCGCCGCAGCCGATCTCGCGACCGGAGGCGGCTTGTCCCAGGACTGGAAGAGATGGTCGCCGGTGACGCCGAGCACATAGCCCTTGCCCGCCCGCCTACCGCAGGATGCGTAGCGCAGGGACAACGTGCTTGCGTTCCGCCGATATGTCTCTCATATAGAGACGGGGATGAAGCAATTCTATATCATCCTCGCACTGATGGTTGCGGCTCCCGTCGGCGGTCTCGCCGCAACTCCGGAAGCGATGCCGATTGAAAACCTGAATGCCGCGCTGATCGCCACCATGAAAGCAGGCAGCGCAAAAATCGGCTTCCAGCGGCGCTATGACGCCCTGGCGCCGGTGATCAGGGCGACGTTGAACCTGCCGCTCATCCTGCGGAATTCCGTCGGGTTCCGCTGGCCCTCCCTCCCGTCCGACCAGCAGCAGGAACTCGCGGCGGCATTCGAGCGCTATACCGTATCGAGCTATGTCAACGGGTTCTCCCACTATTCCGGCCAGACGATCGAGGTCCTGGCCGCCGAGAAGGCGCTAGGTCCCATGAAAATCGTGGAATCTGAAATTATTTCGTCGAACGGTTCGGCGCGCCGGCTCGATTATGTGATGGCCGAGGGCGACACAGGCTGGCAGGTGGCTGACGTGCTGTTGGACGGCACGATCAGCAAGGTCGCCGTGCAAACGTCGGATTTCAGCGCACTGGTCAAGCGGGGCGATGCGTCAGCGCTGATCGCCGCGCTGAGAGCCAAGATCGCGAATTTGTCCGGCGGCGTACTGAAGGACTGATACGGCGATTACGGACGGCGTCCCTCAAGCAGCAACGCCGGCAGGTAGACAAAGGTCGAGATCAGCACCGACGCCAAACTCAACAGCAGCACAATGCCCAAACTCGACATCCCGGGGTCGTGGGAGGCGGCGAGTGAGCCGAATGCGGTACCGGTTGTCAGGGCCGAGAACAGGATGGCCCGCGCAGTGGCCGAGCCCAGGAACGACCGCATGCCGGACCGCCAGTTCATGACGAAATAGACGTTGAACGACACGCCGACGCCCAGCAGCAAAGGCAGCGCAATGATGTTGGCAAAATTAAGCTGCACGCCAAGCAGCTTGCCGAATAGCGCAGTAAGCAGTGCGGACAATATCAGGGCCGAAATCACCAGGGCGACGTCGCGCAGAGTCCGGAACACCAGGAACAGGATCGCCGAAATCGCCAATGCCGCCAGAATCGAGGCGGTACGGAACGCCCCCAGGATGGTGGCCGCCGAGGCGAGCGTCGTGACCGCCGGGCCGCCAGCCTTCGGGGCCACCGCCTGCACCTCCCGAACAAACCGCAAGAGTTCGACGGTGTCCCCGGTGGCCTGCACCGGCACGATCTTCGCCATCGCCTCGCCGCGCGACGTGAACCAGTCGTTCCGGATTTGGGGCGGCAGTGTCGCTTGCGTGATCTTGCTGGGGTCCAGAGCGTCGGTCAGCGCAGCAAGTTGCGCCGGCAGAAACCGGGCGACCGCGACGTTTGCGGCCTCCACCACCGAATCCGGTGCGGCCTGCAGCCTTTCCAGGGCGGTGCCGATGCCGAGCAACGGCAAATCCTTGGGAAGCTTCGGCGCCGCCTTGCCGATCGCTTCCGCGGCCTGCTTCATGGCGGCGCGCAGATCCGCAACCCCGGGCTGGGCCTGATCCGGCACGGCCAATAGGGTCGACGCCAGGATCGTTCGCGTTTGCGCGATCATCCCAAGCTTGGCGGCCTGGTCCTCGGGCACGAAGGTCGCACCCGACAACACCATGCCGACACTGGGCAAGCCGGAAAGCCGCGCGGCCAACGTGCGTGCCGCCTTGAGGTCCGGCGCCATGGCCGTGGCGAAGAACGGGTTCGCCGCCGGGTTCGACACCAGCGCTGCCAAGGTGCGCATCGCCGGGCTGTCCGGATCCATTGTATCGAGCGGGTTGGCATCGAACCGTGTCGTCGCCGCCGCCCAGCCCCCGAGCAGCGCCGACAAGGCGCATAGGGCGAGAACCGGCCGCCTGTGGCGCATCAGGGCGCCGTCCACCGCCGCACCGCCGGCAAGCGCCACTTCCACGGCGGCCGACCGGATGGCGAACAGTGCGATCGCCGCCGGCAGGATGGTAACGGTGCAGACGAACGCGATGATCATCCCCGTGCCGGCAATGATCCCGAGTTCGGCGACGCCCAGGAACGAGGTCGGCGCGAATGCGAGAAACCCGCAGGCCGTCGCCGCTGCGGCCAAGGCGATCTGCCCGCCCGCCTCATCCGCGGTCAGGCGGAGCGCCTCCTCCGTTCCTCCGTGCCTGAACGCGACGTCGCGGAATCGCACCGAGAACTGGATCGCGAAATCGACAGCCAGCCCGACGAACAGGATCGCAAACGCGACCGAAATCAGATTGAGCGTGCCGATCGCGACCGTGGCGAAAAACAGCGTGAAGATCAGCCCCAGAACCAACGTGCCCAGCACCGCGAGGATCAGCCGGACCGATCTCAAGGCCAGGAACAGCCACAGCGTGATCAGCAGGAGCATGATCGTGGTGCCGATCGCGAGGCCATCGGTCAGCGAGGCGAATTGCTGGTCGGTGAGCGGGACCTCTCCGGTGATCCCCAACCTGGCCCGCCCAGCCATCACGTCCGGCAGTTTCGCCGCGATCGCCTCCAGCGCGGCAGTCGCCGCCTGGCCCTGCTGCATCGAGCCGTGGTCGAGCACCGGGTGGAGCACCACGAATACGGTCGAATCGGCAAGCCCGCCGCCGATCAGCGAGCTCCAGGACAAGGGCGTGGGATGCCCCGCGGCGGCATCGTTCAGCGTGTCGCGGACGATACTCAGCGGCATGCCGTAGGCAGCAAGGTCGACCTGGTCCGACTGGGCGCCTTGCGCTAGCAGCGCGATGGCGTTGAACAGCCCTCGCGCCGACGGATCCGCGGCCAGTTGTCCGAGGAAGGGCTGCGTCTCGATGATCTTGGTCAGCAGCGCCTCCAGGCGATCCTCCGGCAGGAGCAGCAGGCCGTTATGGGCGAAGAAGGCACCGCTTCCTTCCGCTGTCGCGTCGTGAAAATGCAGCTTGTCCGCGTCGGCAGCAGCGGCCAGCGCGTTCGCGGTTTCGTCAGCCTCTTCCGGCGTGGCGCCTTTCACCACCGTCAGCGTGATGTTGTCGAACTGGGGGAAATCCCTGGACTGGGCCATGGCCACCTGCCGCCATGGCAGGGCGGGATCGAACAGGTGGCTGTTATCGGTGTCGATCTTCAAGTGACTGACGGAGAAATCGAGGCTCAATCCTGCCAGGATCACCGTACCCAGAAGAGTCACGGCTGCATGTCGGCCGCAAACCGCGACCAGGCGGCCAATCAGAGAATTCATCCTGCCGGTCTCTTTCGTTTCCGCCGGCTCGTCTGATCAGACACGGAACCGATATTCCGTCCCCTCCTCGCGCTCTATGTCCGGCGGGTAGCTGGCTCGCTTGTCGCGATGATACCGATCCCGCATGTCGCCGTATTCGGCGAGGTTATACGTGATGAACAACATCCGGCGGCGTTCGCCGGTCAGATTGTCTTTCGATGCGTGCGGGAAGTAGCTGTCGAAGAAGACAACGTCACCGGGCTGCGTCGGCACGGCACGCAACGAGATCCCACCCATTTCCGGCGCCTCGATCGGCCGCCATTCCTCGGCGATCAACCGATCGAGGCGTTTGCAGCCGTCGGCGACTTCCAGGCAGCCGTTTTCGACGGTGGCGGGGTCGATGCAGACCATCGCCGTCGCATAGAGCGGCGCGTAGCGCGACCATCCGGCCTGCTGGTCCTGATGCAGTTCGAACCCGGCTCCGCCCGGCTCCTTGAAGTTGATCTTTTCCTTGAACAGCAGGGCGGGACCGCCGAGGAGCTGTTCGATCGCCCGGGTCAGGCTCGAGCGACGGGCCAGGTCGTCGAAGCCGGCATGATGGGGACAGAAATTTTCGATCCGCTGCACCACCTTCGACGTCGGATCGAGCAGGCTCGGCTGACGATAGACCCAGTGCCCTCCCGGTCGTTCGGGGCGTTCCAGCAGATCGTCGATCCAGGCGGACATCCTGGCGACGTCTTCGATCACGAAGAAACCCGGCGCCACGGCGCAACCCGTGGCATCGAACACATCCACGAGACCGGCCGGCAAAGGCCCATCCGGCCGGTCGGGCAGGTGCTGCTCGGCAAGACTCCCGGTCACGGTGATGCTCACGGACAAGGCTCCAATCGCGGCATGATTGTTTCGCGGGCGCGGGTCACGTCGTCGGCGAAATCGATCTCGATCCACGGAATGTCGCTGATATCGGCCACCGCGAAGCGCTCGGGCTCGGCCAGGATCAGGTCGCGGATCGCCTCTTCATATTCGAGGTCGCTTCGCCCCTCCGCCACGTGCTGCCCGCAGCGCTCCGCCAAGGCCGCGGCGGTGGCGGCGGAAAAACGGAAGAATCCGACTGATTCGCCGTGCCGGTCATGGGCATGTTCGGGCTTCTTGCGGAAATCGACGATCCGCTCGCCCGACAGGCAGATCTTCACCGGCTCGTCGCCGGGCCCTATGTCGCGATCCATCAGCAGGATGTTTTCCCCCGGCGCCGTGAGCAGCCGGCCGATCATCGCCGGATCGTAGAGAACGTCGCCATCCATCAGCATGACCGGACGGCCACCGCGCAAGCGGTCGCCCTGCACCGAGAGCGAAACCAGACTGCCTTTGCGGAAGTCTGGATTGGGGATCAGCCGCACCCGGTCCTCCAGGCCCAATCGCGCCACCTCCTGCCCGATGGCGTGGCTCTGGTAGCCGACGGTCAGACCGATATCCTCGATCCCACAGGACATGAGGGTGCGCAGATGGCGCTCGAGCAGGGTCTGGCCGCTGAATTCCAGCAGGACCTTGGGGCCCGGCGTCGCGTCTCCCAATCGCCTTCCGACCCCTGCGGCCAGCAAGACGACCGCGATATCGCGGGCGGGGACCGCCGTCATGGCCAAGATCCGGCTGGTTCCTTCGGCGGCACGCGCTTCATCTCGCCGACCACCTCCGGATTGCGATCAGCAGCCACCGGAAATCGGCCCGCTCGATCGCGCTGATGCACCCGATGCGGAAACTTTCGGCATGGCTGAGCTTGCCGGGATATATCAGGAACCCCCGTTCGGCCAGACCCCGATAGAAGCGTTCGAACCGGAGCCAGTTTTCGGCCGGGCAATGGAAGGTCGCGATGATCGGCGCCTGCACCGCCGGGTCGAGGAACAGCTTGAAACCCAAGGCTGCCATGCCGGGCCGACAGCGTGACCGTTGGCCACACTCAGCAGGCGCCGGCGCATCTCCTGGGTGAGATCGATGAAGACCCCGTCCCGCGACCCGAAATCGCGCAGCATCGTTTCGCGGGTCGCCAGGCTGGTGGTCAGCGGCCCCAGCGTCAGCAAGACCGTCTCGAACATCTCCCCGGGATTGGAGGTCACGATGCGATCCCCTCGGCCGCCCTTTTCTGGCGGACCACCAGGCGGTAGAGCCGACAGGCGGTCAGCAGCGCCATCAGCGTACCGCCGATCGCGGCGCCCACCAGGATCGGCGCCAGCCAGCCCAGCCAGGCCAGCGGCGCGAACAGGTACAGGAGATCGTCGAGATCGAACCCGAACGCGCCGGGATAGGCCTTGACGGCCAGTCCCTGCCGACGCTCGAGGGCTTTCCCCCAATAGGCGACCAAGAAGACCGAGCCCCCCGCGACCAGGCCGAGCGGGATGGCGGCGACGCCGAGCACGGAGTGGCGAAGACCGATGCCGATCGCCGCGAAAAGGGCCGGGTTGACGATCAAATCGACCTGATAGTCCCAGGCTTGGCCCTCCGGCGACGCCATGTTGCCGACCCGCGCCAGTTCGCCGTCCGCGCGGTCGAGGAACGCCGAAAGCAGCCACATCCACCCGGCCCACCAGGTCCAGATCGGATCGCCCAGCACCAAGGCGCAACAGGCCATCAGTCCGGTCACCAGCCGGGCGGTGGTGATGTGGTTGGGCGTAACCCCGGTTCCCACCAGGGGACGGACAAGCGGCCGCGCTAGCCGATGCGTCCAGGAATCACCGATCACGACGTCGACTCCCGACAAGGTTCGTCTTCATGGGGCGAAGCGAGCGCACTCGCATAAGGGCGTTCGATCCAGTACCACGCCGTCAGCGCCGGAACGCCCAGCGCCAATTCGCGGATGCGCCTCAGCAGCGACAGCTCGATAGCGGTTTGCGGCCCGATTCCCAATAAGGTGCAGATCAGCAACACGCCGCCTTCCTGGACACCCAGCCCGCCCGGCACGGCGAAGCCGACCGCACGGAATGCCTGGCCTAGGCTTTCGATGATCGTCGCGTCGCGGAAGCCGACCGGAACGCCGAGCACATGCAGACCGACCATGACCTCGAACCCGCCCAGCAGCCAGGCGGCAAAGTGGTAGGTTCCGCCGACGATCAGCCGGCGCGGGGATCCGTAGATCGCGGCAATGGTCAAATGCAGCCCGGTCAGACCCGTGAGCCCCTTCCAGTTCTGCCGCTTCGCCAACCGCAAGAGGCCGCCTTCCAGAACACGAAACAGGCCGAAGCGCTGGGCGACCACGAAGACGGCGGTCAGAATGGCGATGGCGGCAAGGACGCCGCCGGCCATATGACCGGAAAGTCCTGCCGTCTGCGAACCCGCCGCCAGCAAACCGACGCCCAGCACGGTAAAGACCACCTGGCTCAGCATCTCCAGCGTGAGGTCGGCGGCGACGCCGGCCCCGGCGACGCTGAGCGGCACGCCGGCTTGGGCGAGGAGCCGCGCGCCTACGAGATGACCGCCGATCTGCGCTACCGGCAGCAGGGCGTTCACCCCTTCCCGGATCAGACGCAGGCCGAAAAACGCCCGCCAGGACGGCGTCCGGGAACCGGATGCCAGGGCGCGCCAGCCGAGCGCGGAACAGAAGACCTGCGGCAGATGGATGGCGATGACCGGGACGATGCCCCAGCCCGTTGCTGCAATACCCGCTCCAATCCCGGCAACACCGTTCGCCATCACGAGACCGATGACGATGGCAAGTCCGGCCAGGACCGAAAGGACGGCCGAGACCCTCACCGGGCACGGTGCTCGCGGAGGAAGCTCCGGAAGCGCCGCGCGACGACTTCCGGACCGACCGTGGGCCTCCCGAGTTCAGCCAGCGAGCCCGGCGCGATGCGGATGTGGATCAATGCCGGACCCGATCGTCCCTCTTGCCGTGCCGCCTGGCTGAGCGCAAAAAGCCCGCGGGCGCTGTGGTCGGCGGCCAGCGCGCCCAGAAAGGGCTGGGCCTCGATGATCCGCTCGAGCACCGCCTCAAGCCGGGGCGTATCGAGGAAGAGCAATCCTTCCTGCGACAAGAAGGGCGAGCTGTCGGGGCGGCGCAGCGTCTTGAAATCAGTGTGGTCCAGCGCCAGCGCCGCTGCCAGATCGGCGGCCGTCGATTCGGTTGCCTCAGGGATACGGCCGTCCACCACCGCCACCAGCAGATCGCTGAATTGCGGAAAGTCGCGTGCGAAGGCAATGGCGTTGTGGCGCCAGGGCAGGCTTTCCGGAAACATCAAATTGGTGTTGGTGTTGATGCCCAGATCGTGCGCCGTCGTGATCGCGCTGACACCCGCCAGCACGCCACCGGCCAGCATGACGATCAGCGCATGGCGTTGGCTGCGCCCGACAAGCCAGGCGAGCGAATCAAGAAAGGTCATCTCTCAACCAATGCGCGCCACGCCCACGATGATTGTCCCTCTCGCTGTTTGCAGACCGGTCGCATGGGTGTTGCCGTGGGCTGGCCGGCGCCTTTCGGCGCACCTTACCGCTCAGCCAACCGGGCTCCCTCAACGTCACCTTTGTTCTTCCGGCACGCCTCCAGCGGGCGGCGAGCTGTGCGTTGTCGAGCTCTGGTCAGGCCAGTGTCGCCGGATCATAGAGTTCGTGCGTTTCCAGGAACTGCCGGCAGAACTGTTCCTTAACGGCCTCGGACCCAACCTTCACCTTCATCAGCCAACTCCCACGCTAGTGCGGCGTCGGTTCCGCGTGAACCGACAGAACAGGCGGGCAATCGCCGGCGTTGTGGTGGGGCGCAGCAGTCGACCGTCGTAGCCGGCGAAGCGCCGATCATTCTCCGCCAGACAGACCACCATGAGCGCCGCGGGGCTGATGTCGACTTCGCTCACTGACTTGCTGCCGGTCAGTGTGAAGTTGTGATCTGCCGGCTTGCCATTCCCGGCATCCATCCCACGCGCGATGCCGATGCGTTCCCAGGCAAGAAAGACCCAGACTGCGACGACTCGCAGTTCAAACCAAACCCGCCGCCAGATCGGAAGGCGACGACGGTGCCAGGCCAGCCAGTTGGCGAACAACAGGATATGGCGCGCCTCTTCCTGGATGACTGGCTCGAACGTGTCGACCAGCTGCGGCGGGAAAAAGCCCGATCGCTTCGCCACCTCGAACAGGCCGAATGCGAAAAAGCTATCCACGCATTCGGAGAAACCGGTGACCATATAGGCCCATTCCGGATCACGTGGTTCGCGGTAGACAGGCTCCGGTGCGAGCCGGATACCATAAGCGGCAACAAGATTAGACAACACGTCTTTATGTCGGCCCTCCTCCCGGCATTGCGCTCGATGGCCTCCCGCCAGGCAGGATCAGCTAGGCTTTTTCCATAGGCGGACATGCGCAGTCGCGCCTTGCCCTCCGTCTGCACCGCGATGTCCCAGATCGGTAGGCCGGTCAGCCGTGCCAGTGCATCAGGCGACAGCTCGGGCCAATCGATGATTGACGGCCGATACGGGTTGAAGGTGTCACGAAACATGCGACAGACCGCGTCCCGGTGAGCATCGCTGCCGATCGGCAACATTCCAGGGGCCGGCCACGTCCAATGGCGCGCGGCATGATCCGCGGCAACGAGGTTGGGCGCAAGTGGCGCCGCGAACCGTTCCGCTGTTTGCATCATGGCTTGTGGTCCATCTGACCGTACCTGATAACACTCTCCACGCCGACATGTCCCGTTTGAGCGATGGAAGCGATCGCCTCGACCATCGCGTTAGCCGCCGAGCTGGGGTCGAGCAATGATCGGCACATGATCGCTTTTGGTCAACCAGAGAAGAAAAGCCAACGATGAAGGTGGCGCTCGACTTGACTGCTGATCGTGCTTTGCAGCCGTTCGGGTTGGGCCGGCTGAATGTCTGCAATGGGTGTGCGCCGTGAAAGGCGGCGCTTTCCAGTGGGTGCAAGTCCCACCCGGCAACGCTCCAGCCGGAAGCAACCGGAGCAGTCATGGAGGTGACGAAATGGCTGAAGCCTTCGGTCTAGCGGGTCACGAATTGGTGGCCGCGCGAGTGTGCAGGCCGCAACGCGAGTGAACGCCGAGCAAGCCTCGAAAAGGACGATGCGCAGGCCGACCCGACGACCCTTTCGGGGAAGGCTGACACGGCTGGGTGGGATGAGCGAAGAGTACGCCCAGCCGCTGCACCGGGGTAGTGGCGGCAGCATGTACACAAGGAAAGCGCACGCAACACGGGAAGCCCCAGGGCGCGGTCAGGGATGATCAACCGGACGCCCGCGAGGGACAGGCCGGGCGCCGTGGGGTGGCGGAGAGGTTCGTAGGTACCGCGGAAGCCGGGTAACGCCGGTGGAGGGAAGGGACCTCAGTTCAAGACAGACGCAGGACGTAGTGAGGGACCTGGAGATTGGGCAACCTATCAACTCCGAACAGTGTTCAGAAACTGCAGATGGCGTTGCACGCGAAAGCGAAGGCAGAAGCTGGCTATCGCTTCTATGCCCTGTACGACAAGATCAGCCGTGAAGACATCTTGGCTCATGCCTATGCCCTGTGCCGCTCCAACAAGGGTGCACCAGGCGTGGACGGTCAGGACTTCGCGGACATCGAGGCGTATGGGACGCAGCGGTGGCTCGGCGAACTGGCGCTTGCACTCAGGCAGGAGACCTACCGACCGGAACCGATCAGACGCGTGTTTATTGCGAAAGCCAACGGCAAACTCAGGCCGCTGGGCATCTCGACCGTGCGGGATCGGGTCTGCATGACAGCAGCGATGCTGGTGCTGGAACCGATCTTTGAAGCCGACCTTCCACCGGAGCAATACGCTTACCGTCCCGGGCGCAACGCCCAACAGGCGGTGATCGAGGTGGAGGAACTGCTGTTCCGTGGCCACCCGGAAGTGGTTGACGCCGACCTCGCGGACTACTTCGGGAGCATTCCCCATGCCGACCTCTTGAAGTCGGTGGCTCGCCGGATCGTTGATCGGCGTGTGCTGCATCTGATCAGGATGTGGCTGGACTGCCCCGTGGAAGAAACCGACAAACGAGGGCGGAGGACACGCACGACGGAGGCTCGGGACAAGCGGTGCGGCATCCCGCAAGGCTCACCCATCTCACCACTGCTGGCGAATCTCTACATGCGCCGGTTTGTGCTGGGCTGGAAGAAGCTCGGGCTGGAGCGACGCCTCGGCACGCGCATCGTGACTTACGCCGACGACCTCGTGATCCTGTGCCGGAAGGGCAACGCCGACGAGGCGTTGCGACGACTGCGCGAGATCATGGGCAAGCTGAAGCTCACGGTGAACGAGGAGAAGACACGTATCTGCAAGGTGCCGGAAGGGGAGTTCGACTTCCTGGGATACACGTTCGGACGGATGTATTCGGCGAGAACCGGCAAGGCCCGCTTGGGTCAGCGGCCATCAAAGAAGAGCATCAAGCGCATGGTCGACAAAGTCCACGCGCTGACTGACCGATCGGGTACTTGGCAGAAGACCACAGAGCTGGTGGAGCAGTTGAACCGCGCGTTACGCGGATGGGCCAACTACTTCAGCGTTGGCACTGTCAACAAGGCGTATCGGGCGCTCGACAGCTACACGGCGGTGCGGTTGCGCCGGTGGTTGCGTTCCAAGCACAAGGTCAGGCGACGCAGGGGCGGGAGCTATCCACCCTCGCACCTCTACGGGCACTTCGGGCTCGTGCGCCTGAGCCGGCTTGGGCACGACGTGGCGTGGGTGAAGGCGTGATGTCTTGTCCGAGAGCCGGATGCGGGAGATCTGCATGTCCGGTTCGATGAGCGGGGTGTGGAGACGGAGCCACGGCCGGACCAGTGAGGCACCGCCAAACGAAAGGGGCGGCAACAGATATGTTCGACCTACAGCCACCGCGCCACACCTCGACTCTACCGAGACCGGTCATCGGACAGCGCCGCTGCGAAATGGCAAGCGCCAGCGGAATTCCTACACGTGGCAACGATCGATCTGGCGATTCTTCGCTGCGGCCTAGGCCCCAACGCAGCCGCCAAAACCTCACCCCCGCCCCGGAACCACCTCACCGAACCCTCCACATCGCGGTCGGGTCCCGGCAAGGCCGTGGCCTAAGGGACACCAACACCTTGGTCGGCCGCTTCTGCCGACCACGGACCCAACGTCGATGAGCCGCCACAATCTCCGGCACCACCTCCGCTGCCCGACGCATGCGTGCGAGTTCGGCGTCTGTCGGCACGAACGTGTCCGGATCAGCGGCGATCCCGGCGCGGATTGTCGCCTCCTCGATCCGGTTGTTCCGCGGAAGTCGCTTGCTCAGGCCGCTCCGGCGTCGGCTCGGAACTGCTCGCGCCGCTCCGCCCGCACAACGTATTCGGCGATTGCCTCGCGCATAACCCAGTGCGGGCTGCGGCGCCGCGCGTCCGCCAGTCGCTGCACGCGGCCACGCAGTTCAGGGTCGAGTTTGAGACTAGTCGTCCGTTGCTTGTCGCGCATCCGGCCATCGGTCGTCCAATCGAGGGGATGAAGCCCGCCTTTCGGGATTGGCCGATCGCGTTCGGCGACAGTGGTTACGTTGTCCGCGACCGCCAGGACGTCAAACTGGTGCTGATCCTGGCAGTGCGGCACGCCAACGAAGCCGGTTTTTAGATGTATCAGACCCGCACCGGATGGCGCGCCAACAGGTCCCGCAAGAACGCCATGCGCTCCTCCGCACCGGCCATGATGTAGCTCTGGTCCGACCCGGAGCCGAGATACCGCGCACCCATCGCCAGATAGCGCGCCATGTCCTCGGGGTCGTTGATCCCGCCCATCCCCAGCACCTTGCCGTGCGCCCGGCAGGCTGCACCCACCTTCTCGTACGCCTCGACCACCTTCGGATGCCGCACCTGGCCGGAGATACCCATCTCCGCTGTCAGGTCGAACGTGCCGATCAGCAGCACGTCAATCCCATCGACCGCGGCGATCGCCGGAGCATTCTCGATCGCCGCTGGGCTTTCCAGCATCACGATCGTCAGGACCTCCTGGTTGATCGCCGCCTGCGCCTCGGCCACGTGCGGCGGGCGGAAGGCATACACCGCCGGCGGGCCGCCCCAGCTTCGCTTGCCCTGCGGCGGGTAGTGGAACGCCGCGGCGATGGCGCGCGCCTGTTCGGCGGTATCGACATGCGGCACCGTGATTCCCAGCGCGCCGTTATCCAGCAGCCGAGTCGCCTCGTCGATCGCGCCAGCGCAGACCCGCACGACCGGGGTGATGCCGGCGGGCAGCGAGGCGATGCAGAGCTGCGTCGCCTCCTGCATCGTGAAGGCGCCATGCTCCATATCGATGAACAGAATGTCGTGTCCGGTGGACGCGGCGATCAGCGGTGCAGCGACGGTGCGCAGGTGATGCAAGCTGAAGCTGATCACGACGCCGCCGGCATCCAGCTTCCGCTTGGCGTGGTTCGGAGTGAGAGCCATCGGTGTACCTCCCCTTGCGCAGCGAGCTTTGCTCGCGGTGATTAGAATACCAACTCACGCTTGAACTTCCACCCTGCTACGCACCCGCAGGCGTGGCGTGTAGAGCCGCCCCGGCTTTGACGCACCGCGCCGGTTTGCGTCATTCTCGTGTCATTGCGCGGATGACGCTCGGGGGTCGGAGCGATGCAAGCTGCACTGGATGCCGTGCTGCGGCGGTTCATCACGGTCGGGCGGCTGACTGTCCGTTGGCCGGACGGAACCGGAACGGTCTATGCCGGCCCGCCCGGCTCCGGACCCGCCGGGTCCATGGCGCTCCGCGATCATGCCACGATCCGCCGGCTGCTGCTCAACCCCTGGCTCGCAGTCGGTGAGGCCTACATGGACGGTGGCCTGCAGGCCCGTGATGGCGGTATCTATGATGTGCTTGATGTGCTGGTCGCCAACCTGATGGCAAACTGGGCGGCGTTACCGGCGGCACGTCTGCACGCCGCTCTCGCCCGCCTCAAGCGCCAACTCGACCAGCACAACCCAGTCCACCGGGCCCGCCGCAACGCGGCCCACCACTACGACCTCAACGGCCGGCTCTACAGCCTGTTCCTCGACCGCGACCGGCAATACTCCTGCGCCTATTTCCCCCGCGGCGACGAAACCCTGGAGGAGGCGCAGGCCGCCAAGAAGCGCCACATCGCTGCCAAGCTCTGCCTCAGCCGTCCGGGCCTCACCGTGCTCGACATCGGTTCCGGATGGGGCGGGCTGGCGCTGACGCTCGCGCGGGATCACGGGGCGCGCGTATTGGGGATTACGCTCTCGGCCGAGCAGCTCGCCGAATCCCGTGCTCGCGCGGCAGCCGAGGGACTGGCGGATCAGATCTCGTTCGAATTGCTCGATTACCGCGCAGTGCAGCAGAAATTCGATCGCATCGTCTCGGTCGGAATGTTCGAGCACGTCGGGGTCGGCTACTACCGCGCCTTCTTCGATACCGTGGCTCGTTGTCTGAACCCTGACGGTGTCGCCCTCTTGCACGCGATTGGCCGCAATGAAGTGCCGGGCAGCACCAATCCGTGGCTCACCAAATACATCTTCCCGGGTGGTTATTGCCCGGCCTTGTCAGAGGTGCTGCCGGCCATCGAACGCTCACGGCTGCTGGTGACGGATATCGAGATCCTGCGGCTGCACTACGCTGAAACGGTGCGCCACTGGCGCCGGCGCTTCGCCGCCAATCGCGACGCGATCGCCTCGCTTTATGACGAGCGGTTCTGCCGGATGTTCGAGTTCTATCTGGCCGGGGCAGAGCTGTCGTTCCGTCGTGAAAACATGATAGTATTCCAGGTCCAGCTTGCGCATGAGCAGACAGCCGTGCCGCTGACGCGCGACTATATCGCGGTGACGTCCGCGGCGGTCGGTCGCCAGAGCGGGGTATCGCCGGAACTGCGGCGGTCCCGGTGAATCGATCCGACATTTCGTTACGGCACGATGGGTTCCTGCTGGCGGAAGAATGATAAGACGCGGGAATGCGGTATGAGCGAAAGCACATTGGTCGATGCGGGCGTGTCCGGGCAGTACGACTGGATCCGCGAGCGTATTGCGCAGGTGCCGCGCGTGAAGATCGCGCTGACGCCGACGCCTTTGCAGGAGGCGCCCAACCTCAGCGCCGCGCTTGGTGGCCCGCGCATCTTCATCAAGCGAGACGATCTGACCGGCGTCGCGTTCGGCGGAAACAAGCTGCGCAACCTGGAATTCCGCCTCGCCCGCACGATGGCGGAGAAGCCTGATACGGTGATCGTCGGGCTCGACCTGCAGTCCAACTCGGCACGGCAAACCGTTGGCGCCTGCAATAAGCTGGGATTGAAGACGATCCTGGTGTTGGAGGGGCGACGGCCGGACGTGGTGCAAGGCAATCTGTTGGTCGATTTCCTGCTCGGCGCCGAAGTGATCTTCGCGCCGACCCGCGAGGCGCAGCGCCAGCAGCTTGACCTTGCCGCGCAACGGTGCCGGGACGCCGGCGGCCGCCCGCACATCCTGAACGACAATCCGATGTTCGATGTGGCGTCGGCCATCGCCTATCTCGAGACGACGCTGGAAATCCTCGAACAGATGCAGCGGGCCGGCGTGCGTCCGACTGGTTTCTACATGTCCTCAAGCGGCAAGGGGCAGGCCGGTCTGGTGCTGGGCCGGCGCTTGACCAATGCGGGTATCGGGATCCACGGCGTGACAGCCACCGATGAGTTCCATGTGCCCAGCCGGACCGCAGCGATCGCCAATGAGACGGCGCAGATGCTTGATCTCGATCTGGTCGTGTCGGAACAAGAGATCGAAAACGACATGGGATTTGTCGGGAAAGGCTACGGCATCCCGACCGAGGCGGCGGTGGAGGCCACGCGCCTGTTCGCGCGCTCCGAAGGCGTGGTGCTCGATCCGATCTATACCGGCAAGGCCGCGGCCGGAATGATCGCGCATATCCGAGCGGGACGGTACCGCAAGGACGACGTGCTGGTCTTCGTGCACACCGGCGGCACGCCGGCAATCTTCAGTTGGAACACCCTCTGGGCCTGAGGCCCCGACTGGGAGAAAGGGGGAAACACAACGCGCCGACGTCAGTTGATGGCGATGGGGTGCCCGCCGCCGTCGCATTCCGCGCCCTTCGCGTTTCAATCCGCGGCCGGGCCGAAGGCCCGGCCGTACGAAACGACTGTTGCGCGACATGCTGTTCCATTGGAGGTTTCAATCCGCGGCCGGGCCGAAGGCCCGGCCGTACGTACTGTAGCCTGCGGCGTTGGTCACCGTGATCGTGTTTCAATCCGCGGCCGGGCCGAAGGCCCGGCCGTACAAACGCACAGCCTGATGGGAGGGGAAGAGGTTTGGGTTTCAATCCGCGGCCGGGCCGAAGGCCCGGCCGTACCTATGGTTGAGTGCCTCGTGCTGACCGACGCTGAAGTTTCAATCCGCGGCCGGGCCGAAGGCCCGGCCGTACCACCGTGCCAGCCGGGCTTGAGGCGCCGATCAGTAGTTTCAATCCGCGGCCGGGCCGAAGGCCCGGCCGTACGGCTACTGGCTCGGCAGCAGCCGCGGCTCGCAGGCGTTTCAATCCGCGGCCGGGCCGAAGGCCCGGCCGTACCAACGGGCAGCGGCCAAGGGCACGGGTCAAAAGTGTTTCAATCCGCGGCCGGGCCGAAGGCCCGGCCGTACAAAGGCTGCGCCCAAGCCTGCGCTGCGGCGAGCAGGTTTCAATCCGCGGCCGGGCCGAAGGCCCGGCCGTACTTCAGTTCGGCGGCAAGACCAGGCCGAAGCATGTGTTTCAATCCGCGGCCGGGCCGAAGGCCCGGCCGTACGCGTGCCCGTATCCAGGTCGGCGTTCTGGATCGAGTTTCAATCCGCGGCCGGGCCGAAGGCCCGGCCGTACTCATCGGCCTCCGGGAAATAATCAGCCGCCTCGAAGTTTCAATCCGCGGCCGGGCCGAAGGCCCGGCCGTACCTGACGAGGCTGCCCGAAGTCGTGCTCTGCCAAGCGTTTCAATCCGCGGCCGGGCCGAAGGCCCGGCCGTACCGGGCAAACGCGATGGGCTGATGGCAGCGTACAAGTTTCAATCCGCGGCCGGGCCGAAGGCCCGGCCGTACGCGGTGGTTCGTGGGGATGGCGGTACACCCACAGGGTGTTTCAATCCGCGGCCGGGCCGAAGGCCCGGCCGTACAGTCTGGTACTCGAATAGCTGGAATGCGGGCGTGCTGTTTCAATCCGCGGCCGGGCCGAAGGCCCGGCCGTACCCGAGCGCCGGAGAAAGACTGAGGCCGTTTGGCGGGGTTTCAATCCGCGGCCGGGCCGAAGGCCCGGCCGTACTGCATTGGGCCGCGTTGCGTTCCGATTGGGAGAATGTTTCAATCCGCGGCCGGGCCGAAGGCCCGGCCGTACGCTCGTCGGGGGGAAGCCAGGGACCATCAAACATTGGTTTCAATCCGCGGCCGGGCCGAAGGCCCGGCCGTACCACGCTGCCGTCAGCCCATCGCGTTTGCCCGTAGGTGTTTCAATCCGCGGCCGGGCCGAAGGCCCGGCCGTACTCCCCGCCCTCGAATCCATTCCTGTTCAGCATTCTGCCGACGCGAGAACGCGAAGCGCGGGAAACCGGCCAAGTTTGCATCCTGCCAGACAGTGTCAAAGAGCAGCGAGCGATTGATCGACCGTGCGAAGCGGTCGTCGCGAACACCCGCACGGTTCGCCACCACTGGCGGTTCGCGCTCATAATATGAGCGGTTCGTCCGGATCTTGCCAGCGGTCGCGGCCGAGCACCCGTACCGCCTGCATTCGGTCTGCCGGCAGCCGGTACAACCGCAAGCTATCGTGCTGCCCGTCGATCTCCTCGACCAACCGAGCGAGGAACGTCTCGAACAGCGTGTCGTCCAGCCGGCATTCGAATACCGAAAACTGCACCCGCTGCCCGTAGTCCTCACACACCCGAGCAACCCGACGCAGCCGACGACGGCCCTCACGCGTCACCGTCTCCACGTCGTAGCTCACCAGGTAATCCGCCATCGCTCACCGCGGCACGAAAGCGGTGTAGCGCGGCAGGTCGCCACGCACGGCACGCGCCAGGACCCGAGCCTGGATCAGCGGGACCAGGCCGAGCGGCAGCGCCTCGGCCAGCAATGGATGCGTCACCTCCTCCTGCTTCCGCTTTTGATACGCGGTCAGCACCGTCCGCCGCGCCGCCTCCGCCATCTCTACCGCACCGCCCGGGCGTTGTGTAAAATCCGCCGCGGTGAGCTGCCGCCGATTCACCAGCGCGAAGGCTACCCGATCGGCCAGCAGCGGACGGAATTCCTCCATAAGATCCAATGCCAGCGCTGGGCGCCCCGGGCGCACCGCATGGAGAAAGCCGATCTGCGGATCGAGGCCCGCCGCTTCCACCGCCGACACACAGTCATTCGTCAGCAACGCATACAAGAACGAAAGCAACGCGTTCAGCGGATCGAGTGGAGGGCGGCGGCTGCGTCCGGTCCAGGCGAAGGCAGGCTCGGGCACCCGTACCACGTGTGGGATCGCAGCGAAATATTCAGCCGCCGCGGCACCTTCCTCCCCGCGCAGCGTATCCAGGTCCGCCGCCAGACCGGCAGCGTACAGGTGCCGCTCCATCCGTTCGGCGGCGAGCCGCAATGCGGCCGCCGGTTGCTCGGGCGCATCTCGTGCCGCACGCAACAAATAGAGCCGCGTGTTCTGCAGCTTTCCGGCCACCGAGCCGCGCGCCAGGGCCAGCGACACATCCGCCTGTTCGGCGGCGCGATGCTGCGCCCGGCGCAGCAGCACGTTGCCGGTGCGCGGGCCTTCCATGCGCGCCTGGAACCGACCCTGCGCGGTCATCCACACCACGCTGCGACCATCCTCGGCGCAACGGCCGAGCAGGAACGGGCTCACCATCACGTTGCCGAACAACACCAATGCACCCAGGTGGTGCAACGGCAGCTTGCTCCGCTCGGTGCGCTCGACTTCGACGATCACCGTCTCGCCTTCCAGACGCAGATAGCTGCCCTGGGTCTGCACGTAGAGCGTGTTCAGAAACTCGCGCATGCCGTCTCCTTCGCCGGTACGAAGGGATTGGCCGAACCATCGGAAAGCTCCGGCAAACAAAGACGACGCAGCGAACAGTCGGGGCAACGCCCGTCGTTCACCGGCGCGGGCAGAGTGGGGCGCGAGAGTGTGACCGCGAGTTCCGCGATCGCGCGTTCCACCGCCTGGCGCAATGCCGCGGTGAAAACGACGGTGCGGCGGCGGCGTTCCGGCGCATGGAAGATGGCGCCTTCGGGGATGGGCCGGCCGAGCATCTCTTCCAGGCACATGGCCTGGGCGCAAAGTTGCAACTCGTCGGCATGCCGCGCTCGCCGGCGACCGGACTTGTATTCGACCGGCACAATGGTTCCATCCGGGTGGAATTCGACGGCATCGGCCCGGCCGCTGAGCCCGAGACGCCGGGAGAAAAGCGGCAACGCGCGCTCGACGCGAACTTCGCCGCGCCGATCCGACCCCGGCGTGTCGGCACGTTCGTGCACCAGATGGCCGCGGCGGGTGAACGGATTGTCGGACCAGACACCGTCCAGGTGGATCAGCGCGGCTTGACGCGGGCAATAGGCCCAGTGCTGGAGGGCGGAGATGGAGATGGGGTCTGTCAGCACCAGCGTTCCAGGGTAACCCCCGACGGCACATCTTGCTCATTCAACGCGATGACGTAATCCGCGAAGCAACGGGCAGGCCGACTGGGTTCGCGGCGGCTGACCTTCAGCAGATCGAACAACCGAGCTGCCGCGGCGTTGCCGAGTGCACTTTCGTGGCGGAACGCATAGACGCCTCGCGTCGCCATAAAGCCCCGGGCTGCCGAACGATCGAGTTCGAACATGCCGCAAAGTCCCTGCTTGAGCGTTTCGAGGTCGGTGACGGAGAAGCCCGTTCTGGCCGCCAGGTGTGGCGCGACAAATCCTCGCGCAATGTACAGCCCATAGGGGATGGTGAACTTGCGGCCCATCGTGCGCGCATCACCTTGCTGTTTCTGTGCTTCCTCGGGTGTCTCTACTGCCATGCGCGTAATAGCATGCTCGGCGCTGACCACTGGATCGACGCTGCGGGCAAAGGTGAGCTGCACGGGCCCGCGCACCTGACCGGCCGAGACCCCCATACCCATCACCGCGCCGAAGGTACGAATGTCCCAGTAGTTTTTGCACATAAGCGCACGGACGCGTTCTACGTCATCACCACCGCGTCGACGTTTCTTTTCGTCGGCATCAAGTGGGATGTCGAGTGCGGCATACGCATCGCGCTTCTTATTCTGCAAGATTGCGCCTTCGGTGACATAGATCATGTTGGGCGCGGCGCCGTCGAAGCGAGCCAGCACTCAGTTGCGCAGCTTGCGCTTTATGGCGACGTCGGTAACGAGGCCCTGCTGCGTTTCCGGATCAATCCTGGGCAGGTTGCCGGCATCCGGATCGCCGTTCGGATTGCCGTCCTCGACATCAAACAGCAGCAGAAAGTCGTAGCGGTGGCCGATGGGGTCGGTCATAGCAGCTCCTTGCGTCAGGTCAGGCGGCGTTCTCGGCCGGGATTGCAGTCGGTTCGCGACGTGTGAACAGCGCTGTGCGCTGGTGCCAATAGCCGAGGGCGAAGCGTCCCTGTTCGGCTAAGGACAGACGGGCAGGGAAATCGCGCACGCCGCCCATGATCTCGCCGCTCAGGCGCTCGAGGCGAATACGGGCGGGCTGATCAAGTTTGCGAAGATGATGTCCGTTGAGCCTGCTGAGTACCGGAAACACGAGTTGGGGTGTGGCCGCGGCGGAACCCCAGAAGCGGTCGCGGACGGTCGCATCGATGCCTGGCTGGGCCTCTTCCTGGGCTTTTTCAAACACCGCGAACAGGCGGCCCCAAAGATAGGCGCGGTCGGTGGCTGAGGGATCGAGCGACACGGTACTCTCCATGGCGTGGTTGCGGCGCAGGAGCACACGCAGCAGAGCTGTAAGCGAATAGGCCGCCGCGCCTCGGGAGAGGCGCAGGCGTGCGAGAGCCCAGCCAAGCAGTTCCTGGGGCAATCGTTGGCCGGTTAATGCGGCCGAGAGAAGCGACGCGGCCGTGCGTGGCGGCAGGTGGTCCACTTCGCCGAGCGGCGCGAGCGCACGCAGCAGCGCAGGCAGCGAGAACGTGTCCGGCATGAAGGAGGGGCGGCCGACCAGTTCCAGATCGGCAAACCAACCTCGGACCCGATTGACCATATCAGCGAGCCGACCTTGTTCCCACAGAGCCACCGCAACCCGTGCCGCGTTGGGTGCGAGGCCCAGGACAAAAAAGTCCGTCTCCAAGGCGTCCGGCGAAATGCCGGTACGCGGTGCGGCAAGTAATTCGCGAACACGCGCGACCCGCGCAGTACGATCCGCCTCGGTCTCATCCCGCGGCGGCTCGCCGAAGACATCGGCGAGGAAAGTTTCCGCTGGCGTATCTGTGCCTGCCCACGCAACGACAGCGAGTTGGCCTAGGCGGAGGCGGTGACGTGGTTCGGCAAGAAGCCAGTTGAGCGCGGATGTGTAGCCATACGCGGTTGCTGCGCCGACTGGTGCATTGTCTCCCCGATCGAAGCCATACGACTTAAACGCGGGATCGTCGAATGAGACCAGTCTTCGCCCGGGCGAAGCGCCGCCCAGCCCGCTGATCTCCTTGTGCAGACGTTGAATAGGCTCAATCCGCCCGCTCACAAGACATTGGCCAGGTGGCAGTACGTCTCCGCCTTGAGCCGTGAGCCAGGCACGTACCGACTCGCCCTCGCATACAAGTCGGTTTGGTTCAGGCTCAAAAACAAAAGAGATGTCGACACCCGGCTCTATTGTAGTCGCATATGGTGCGCTGAGGAAGCGAGCCGGATCGTGAGCCTCTAAAAAAGCAGAGACGGCTGCAACCGCCAGATCGTCAGGAACGCTCGCCGTCAATTCGTAGACGCGAGCCTTAAATGCGTTGTGGGCTTCCGCCACACGACGACGGCGGCGCTCGTCGGGATTGTCTTCGTTGGGGAGCCCAAGAACGTATTCGCGGTTGCCCCAAAGCAACTTTGGTGCAATGGCGCTCCCTCGATTGATTGCCTGCGGTACCGAGCACATACGGCCCCGTTTGGCCGGGCCGGCTGTCTCTCTTGTGTCGTGCACGCCCCGGAGTCTGCCGTGGCTATCAATCACAAGCAGGAACGCAATCGGCCGGCGTTCGTAACCGTCCCGCTCGATCAATCCCGCCGCGGCCAAGCGCTCATACAGCGCGGCAAGCTGCGCCAGGATCACGCCGCGACTCCCGGCGCATCGAGCGCCGGCACCTCGATCACACCCCGCCTCATTTCAGCGTGGAAGAAGCGCGGGGTAGCGCGTCCGCCTCCCCAGACGAGATCGAGCAGCATCCAGCCGAGATCGCGATCCTGGTCCAACGGCGGCGGCGTCCCGGCATCTGCCAAGCCTACGTCCGCAGCGAACTCACGGCAGCCAAGGCATGGCGGACGCACCCATTGGCCGCGTTCAGCTCGCCGGAGGAACATGTCGCGATATTTGGGCAGCGTATCCTGCGGTCCGGCGCGTTCGGTCAGGGCGATGCGCGCCTGGATCACGTAAGCGACATCTCGCAGCAGCAGGCTCGCTCGCTGCTGACGCACGCTGTTGCTGGTAGCGTCCAGGCTCGGCGGCGGTTTGTCGCCGGCGATCTGGGCCGCATCAGGCACCACCGCCCTCGCGCCGACCTCATTGCGCCGCACCGAGGTGAAGCGGATCGGCCTCAGGACCTCAATTCGCTCGACGATCCACCGCATCTCGGGCTTCCACAGCACGGCTTCCAGGATGCCGCGGGCCGCGGACGGGGTGATCACGTCGTACGATACCCGCTCCACCTTCATTTCAGGACGGGTGAAGCAGGCGTAGGGACCTGAGACGTGCAGACGGAAAAGGTCGATAGTCAAAGGATTAGGCTATCCGGCGGAAGATAAGCCGTCATATCAAATCCGTAGTCAGAATGGTAGGCCGAAGGTATAGCCGCCCAAGAATCAACGTCTAGCTGGCGGATGATGCCGCGCTCCAGGAGGAGGGCGAGCTGGCGGCGCGGCACGCCGACGATGTAGCGCTGAGCACGACGATACAGCCCGGCACGGGGTGCATCGGTGCCGGCGAGCGCAGCAAACGCTGCCACCACCGACGCTCCTTCGGCGCGGTACGGAACTAGGACCGGGGCCTCGTCGTCCGGGATCATCCGGAACCGCTCGCCGGCCGTACGGAAAGCTAAGGCGCCGTCGCGTGGCTGCGCGGGCAACAGGTCACAGACATGCTTTGCATCCAGGGCGTCTCCCTTGAGCCAATAGAGCTGCTCGAAGAAGCGCCGGAACATCTCCGGCGTAAAAGGATCTGGCGGGTTCCCGCGCAGCAGAAGGCGTGCAACCCCGGCGGCCTGGCGCAGATGGCCAGGCGGTGGATCATTGGGCGGAACAAAGATGCGAAGATCTCCCGCGGGAAGCTTTCCTTCCCGGTTACAGCGCCCGGCCGCCTGGGCCAAGGAATCGAGGCCGGCAAGGGCGCGAAACACAATCGGAAAATCGAGGTCCACACCAGCCTCGACAAGTTGCGTGCTGACCACGCGCAGCGATTCTCCGCGGGCCATTCGCGTGCGCACATCACGAAGCACATCTGCGCGGTGTGCGCCGCACATCAACGCCGAGAGATGCACCGAACCCGGCGGTAGCAACTGATGCAGGGCCCGCGCATCCGCGCGCCGATCGACGATGCAGAGAACCGACGGACAGGTCGTCAGTTCTTGTGCGAGTGCCGGCCAGGCGGTGCGGACATCGAGGTCTGCCGGCAGTTTCACCCGCACACGCCGCATGACGGCGTGCAACCCAGCGGGGTCCGCCACGATCTCGCGCCGCCCATGCGGCCCCCGCAGACCATCAAAAGGCGGGGTTGAATTGGGCCGCGGGTCGAGTGCTGGTTGCGTGGCGGTGGAGAGTACAACAGTGACACCGTAGTGCGTCGTAAGCTGCTGCAGGCAACGAAGGATGGGCCGCAGAAAGTCGGGGGGCAACAATTGCGCTTCATCGAGGAACACCACTGCACCAGCAATCCGGTGCAGCTTGCGACAACGACCGGGATGCGCGGAAAAGAGGCTTTCGAAGAACTGCACCGCCGTGGTGGCGATCACCGCGGCGTCCCAGTTCTCGGCAGCCAGCCGGTGCGCTGTTGTCGCCGACACCTCGTTCGCTGGGTCCAGATTGCTGTGATGTTCCAGCACCGCCTCGGCCCCTAACGCCGCACGGAAGGCTTCAGCCGTCTGCTCTATGATGCTGGTATATGGGGCAACATAGATCACTCGACGCTTGCCGTAGCGCACCGCGTGATGCAGCGCGAAGGCAAGACCCGCGAAGGTCTTGCCCAGGCCGGTGGGCGCGGTCAGCGAGAACAAGCCGGGCTCTTGGTGTGCCGCGTGTCGGCATGCGTCAAGGAGCCTCTGCCGGTATCGGTTGACCGCTGTATCGGGCGCACGCGCCATTAGTGCGGCGAGATATTGATCGTGTGCGTCGGCAAGGGAAGCTAATGAGGGAACTGTCGGTCGCTGGGCGGCAACCTCAGGATTACAGAATGCCTCGGTGTCGAGCCGATCGGCATCAATCAGAGCCGAGAACAGCATCCGAATGAACAATGATAGATCGGTACCCGGGGGCAACGCATTGAGGATGGTGGATGCCAATACGGCTGCGGGAGGCTGCGTTGCGAGGACGGCTTCCAGCAGGACGACCTGCTTTAATCGTTGGCTAAGCGCGGCACCAGCCGCGTCGGCCGTAGCCCAGTCGGGTAATCCCGCGTGATGGCCTGCGATGATGTACGCAAGCAGGCGACCGCGACCACAAAGCTGTTGCTCGGCATGAATAGCGCCGGCAGTCGAATGGTCCACTCTCCGGGTTGGCGCCTGGTCAGCCGCAAGGGCTACATTTTCGCCGGCCTGGCGCAAGTATGCCTGGAAAGCTGGCGAGAATTTCCCCAGGTCGTGCCAAAGCCCGGCCAAGCTCGCCCAGCTCTCCGCTCCGAATGCCGTGGCGAACTCGGCAGCGCGCCGCCCCGTGTCGCGCAGATGCTGCTCCAGATCATGACCGCCGAAGCCGCAATCCGAATGGGCCAGAGGCATCGCGCCTGCTCCGGGTAATGATGAGCGTTGCTAGAATAACAGGAATCGCTACGTTCGGCTCGCCCACCAACGCCTCGTACGCGCCCGGGCTGGCGTACCGTGCGGCCCTGGGGTTGACCGCGCCCACCATACCGACCATCTCGTTGCGCCGGCAGACAGGACCGAAGCGCGGCTACCAAAAACGGCAATGCACCCGAGCCTCTCCCATTCTAACCGCTTGTACAACTCTGCCCCACGGCACAATCCGAAATCCCACAGGAAACGAAACGGGACTCCAATGAGAATAAAGCAGATGCCTCTACGACCCGCCCGATCGCCCGCGCTAAGCACATGGGGACAGACAGCACTGCGCTAAAATTATCTCACCCCGCGACCCAACATCTCGCCAACAACGAAATGAGACGCCAATGAGAATAGAGCGGACGCCACCGCCCCCCATGGTCGCCGCCCTGAGCGACCCAATCATCTCACCACATGATCCAAAGTCTCACATATCACGAAACGAGACACCGGCGAGACCAACCCCGCACCCGAACCGTACCACCCGCGGCCCAGGCCCAGGACACTAACTACCCCCGAACCCGCTCCCCAAACTCAGCCACCACATCCGCCAGATGCCCCACTTCCACCAACCGCAACCCCTCCGGCGCCACCAGAGCACGCCCTCCACGGGCCACCCGGCGCGGCAAGCACGCCGTATCGAACCCGAGCTTCGCCGCCTCCTTCAGCCGTGCCTCGGCCTGCGCCACCTGCCGGATCTCGCCCGACAACCCCACCTCTCCAAAATAGACCGTGCCCGCACTGGTCGGCCGATCGCCGGCCGCCGAGGCAATCGCCGCAGCGACAGCCAAATCCGCCGCCGGCTCGTTCACCCTCAACCCCCCGGCCACGTTCAAATACACATCGGTCGCCCCCAGCCTCAGACCGCAGCGCGTCTCCAGCACCGCGAGCAGCATCGAAAGCCGCCCACCGTCCCACCCGATCACCTGCCGCCGAGGCGCCCCACCCGCATTGGCCGACAGCAGCACCTGCACCTCCATCAGCACCGGCCGCGTCCCCTCCAGTCCGGCGAACACCGCGCTGCCGGCGATGTTGCCGCGCCGCTCGGCCAGGAACAGCGCTGAGGGATTGGTCACCTCGGCGAGCCCCCGCTCGGTCATCTCGAACACGCCGATTTCGTCGGTGGCCCCAAACCGGTTCTTTACCGCCCGCAGGATGCGGAACTGATGGCCGCGCTCGCCTTCGAAATACAGCACCGCATCGACCATGTGCTCCAGCACCCGCGGCCCCGCGATCGCACCATCTTTGGTCACATGGCCCACCAGCACCAGAGCGAAGCCGCGCTGCTTCGCCAGCCGGATCAGCTCGAACGCAGCGGCGCGCACCTGGGCCACGGTCCCCGGCGCGCTATCGATCTGATCGAGCCACATGGTTTGGATCGAATCGATCACCACCAGCGCCGGCTGATACCCGGGGCGCGTCCCATCCAGGCTGGCCGCGATGTCCCGCAGGTTGATCGCGGCGGCCAGCTCGATCGGCGCATCGGTCACACCCAACCGGCGAGCGCGCAACCGCACCTGCTCGATCAATTCCTCGCCGGAAACATAGAACACCGGCCGCCCGCCCCGAGCCAGCGCCGCTGCTGCCTGCAGCAGCAAGGTCGATTTGCCGATCCCAGGATCGCCACCCACCAGCACCGCCGAGGCCGGCACCAAACCCCCGCCCAGCACCCGGTCCAACTCGGCTATCCCGATCGTAGCCCGAGGCGGCGGCTCCGCGCTGCCGGCCAGCCGCACGAACTCGATCGCCCGACCAACCGAGGCCTTGGCGGCTGGACCGGGACGCGGCGTTTCCTCGATGATCGTGTTCCACTCGCCGCACGCCTCGCACCGGCCGGCCCATTTCGGCCCAGCGGCGCCACAGGCTTGGCAGACATAGCGGATGGCGGGCTTGGCCAAAGCTCAGGGATTGGTTGTCAGCAACGCAACCCCGCCGGCTGGGTCCTTCGCCGTGCTGACCAGCATGTGCCAGGCACCGTCTTGGCCTGGCACCGTATATTCCCGGTTGTTCAGGTCTGCCGAATGAGGGTCAGGCGGATCGTCGGTCGCCGTGAAGGCAATGTTCGCCGCATGCAGACTCCGATCCAGCTCCTGCACCACGCCTTGGCTGCTAGCGTGGTCGGCGACAACCGAGCAGGAGCCGCTGTCCTGCGAGACGATTACCAGGGAGAACGCGCCGCCTGACGCGTCGTAAGCGGCGCCGGGCAGGCCATTAAGGAACTCGTCGGCGTGATCCGCCGAGACTTCGGGATATCCGGCCTGCTTGATCCACGCTTGCAGCGCTACCCGGTCGCTCGGGAACCGAACGCAGCTTTGCATGAACAGGCTGACCGCATGGCCGGCGGCATCCTGGACCTGACCGGCCGGTCCTGCCGCGGCACTCAGCGACACCAGGACCGCGACGGCGGGAAGAATCGAAACGAACCAATTCATCGTTGTTACACTAAGCAAGGGTACCAGCCGAAGGGAAGTAGAGGAATCGCGGCGGGTGGGCCCTCACCCGCCGCGCAAGAGCGCGGCGACCTCTTCCGCAGGGCGGGAGAGGTGTATCGACCCCTAGCGCCGCAGCTCCATCTGGATGGGGCCCTCGCGCCGGCCATGGGTGAACTGGTCCACCTCCGGATTGCCGCTGTCCATCAGCGCCGCCGGTGGACCGCTCCAGATGATCCTGCCCCGATGCAGCATTGCGATTAGGTCGCCGATGCGCCGCGCGCTCGCCATGTCGTGGGTGATCGCCACCGCCGTGCTGCCGAGCCGTTTCACGCAATCGACGATCAGTCCGTCGATCACAGCGCCCATAATTGGATCAAGCCCAGTCGTCGGCTCGTCGAAGAACATAATGTCCGGCTGCGCCGCAATCGCGCGGGCCAGGGCGACGCGCTTCTGCATGCCGCCCGACAACTCCGAGGGATAAAGCTCGCCCACGCTCGGCGCGAGCCCAAGCTGGCCCAGTATCTCGGCCGCGCGTCGCCGCCCATCGCGGCGACGCAACCGGTGTTGCGCCAGCAGGCCGAAGACGACGTTCTCCCACACCGGAAGGCTGTCGAATAGCGCGCCGTTCTGGAACAGCATGCCGATATGCGAGCGCACCTGCTCGCGTTCGGTGCGGCTCATGTGCAGGACGTCGCGCCCGTCGATCTCGATCGTGCCGGCGTCCGGCTCGAGCAGCCCAAGCACGCATTTCAGCAGGACCGACTTGCCGGACCCCGAGCCGCCGATGACGACAGTCGACGTCTGCGGCATCACGTCGAGATCGACGCTATCCAGGACGAGCTTGTCGCCGAAGGACTTACGCAGGCCGCGAATGCGAATTTTCGGCAGAGAAAGCCCCGCCTTGCGGTAGGGGGGTGGGGGCGCCGGGCCGATCGATGCGGCCATGCCGCTCGCCACTCCTTGCGGGAGGGGGCCGGACGGAGGAGACGCTTCCCGGTTCATCGGGCGAAGAACAGCTCGGTCAGCACGTAGTCGAACGCCAGAATCAGGATGGATGCCGCCACCACCGCGGCGGTCGTTGCCGAGCCCACGCCCTCGGCGCCGCCCCGGCTCCGATAGCCCTGATAGCAGCCGAGCAGCGCGATCAGAAAGCCGAAGACCGCAGCCTTGACCAATCCAGAGACGACATCCATCGTCTGCAGGAAGTCGAACGTGCTCGACAGATAAGCCTGCACCCTGAAGCCCAGCTTCAGATTGGCAACAATGAAGCCGCCCATCACCCCCAGGATATCGGCCACCACCACCAGCGCCGGCAGCGCGATGATTCCGGCAAGCAGCCGCGGCGCCACCAGATATTTCATCGGGTTGGTCGATAGCGTGGTCAGCGCGTCGATCTGGTCGGTCACTCGCATGGTGCCGATCTCGGCCGCTGTGGCGGCGCCGATGCGCCCGGCAACCATCAGCCCGGCCAGCACCGGGCCCAATTCGCGGGTGATGGAGATCACCACCACGTTGGCAATCGCGCTTTCCGCGTTGAAGCGGGAAAACCCGGTGTAGCTCTGCAGCGCCAGCACCATCCCGGTGAAGATCGCGGTCAGCGCCACCACGGGCAAGCTGAAATAGGCCATCTCGATGAGGGCGCGAAGAAACATGCGCCAGTAGAACGGCGGCCGTAGCAGGTGTGACAAGCCGGACGCCGCAAACAGCACGAGCGAGCCCGCCACGCGGCATGCCCCGATCGCGCCGCGTCCGAGGACGGCAAGGCTGTCGAGGACCGCGTTCACGCCGGGCGGTAGATCCGGTGGAACCGCCGTCCGAGCGAGGTCAGCACTTCGTAACCGTTGGTCCCCGCTGCCGCCGCGACCTCGTCCGGCGTCCGCCCTGGCCCGATCAGCTCCAGCCAGCAGCCGGGCACGATGGTCGGGTGATCCGTTACGTCGAAGGTCGTGAGGTCCATGGACACACGCCCTACCAGCGGTACGGGCCGGCCGTCAAAGACCGCTGCTCCGTGATTTGATTGGGCGCGGTGCCAGCCATCCGCATAGCCGATCCCCGCCGTGGCGATCCGGCTCGGCGCAGGGGCGGACCAAGTCGCGTTATAGCCGACGGTGTCGCCTGGCGAGAGCTCGCGGACCGCGAGCACCCTCGCGCGCAGACGGACCGGCAGATGCATCGGGTTGGCCGCATCCGGGGTGGGATTGATGCCGTACAGCGCCGCCCCTGGACGCGCGAGGTCGGAGCCCCACCCGGGTCCCAGGAAGATGCCCGACGAGTTGGCGAGGCTCCGCGGTGCCGGCGGCAGGCCGGCCCAAGCGGCGGAGAAGCGACGAAGTTGCGCCTCGTTCAACGGATCGTTGCGGACCTCGGAAGACACCAGGTGGGTCATGACGAAACGGAGCTTGATACCACTCAGGCGCGAATGGTCCTGCTGGAGGATCACCACCTCCGCCGGCGACATTCCGAGCCTGGACATCCCCGTATCGATATGGAGGATTGCCGGCAGGGTCCGTCCCACCCGGCGGGCCGCCGCACCCCAGGCGTCGATCTCGGCCAGCGACCCGAGCACGGGGATCAGGTCATGTGCGATGTATTCGGGCTCGGTGCCGGGGAACAGGCCGTTCAGCCCGGCGACCATGGCGCCGGGGAGCATCGGGCGGATCGCCAGCGCCTCCTCCAGTACGGCAACGAAAAAATGGCGGCAACCGGCCGAGTGCAGCGCCGGCGCGACATGCGGCGCGCCAAGCCCGTACGCATCCGCCTTCACCACCCCGGCGACGGCGCCCGATTGGTGGCGGGCGCGCAGGATGTTCCAATTGGCGACAACGGCGCCGAGATCGACCTCCAGCACCGCACCCGCGCGGTCTTCAGCCGTATCCGCCATGCTGCTGGTCGAGGTCGTGGAAGCGCGTGAACTCGGCCTCGAAGAAGAGGTCGATCTTGCCGGTCGGGCCGTGCCGCTGCTTGGCGATAATCAGCTCCGCCTTGTTGTGCACCGCTTCCATATCGCGCTGCCACTTGTCGAGATGCGCCTGGAACTTCTCTTCGGACTCATAGGCCATCTGCTTGGGCGCACGCTGAGCAAGATAATATTCGTCGCGATAAATGAAGATCACCGCGTCGGCGTCCTGCTCAATGGTGCCTGATTCGCGCAAGTCAGCAAGCTGCGGGCGCTTGTCCTCCCGGCCTTCTACGGCACGGGAGAGCTGCGAGAGCGCCAACACCGGCACCGCCAGCTCCTTGGCAATGGCTTTCAAGCCCTGCGTAAACTGGCTGATCTCCAGCACGCGGTTCTCCGGCCGCGTGCCAATGGAAGGACGCATGAGCTGGAGATAATCGATCACCACGAGACTCAAGCCCTTGGTGCGCTTGAGCCGGCGGCAGCGGGTCCGCAGGGCCGAGAGGGTGATCGCCGGGGTGTCGTCGATCTGGATCGGCAGGGCGGCGATGTCGCGGCTGACGGCGACGAACTTGTCGAAATCCTTTTGGCCGATATCGCCGCGACGGATGCGATCACCGGAAATCCGTGCCTCCTCGGACAAGAGCCTCGTGGCGAGCTGTTCGGCGCTCATTTCCAGCGAGAACACCGCGACGCACGATTTCGCCATCGCATTGGGGTCCTGCGCACGGGCATCGGCCAACAGCGCCCTCGCGGCGCCGAACGCGATCTTGGTCGCAAGCGAGGTCTTTCCCATGCCTGGGCGGCCGGCCAGGACCACGAGGTCCGAGGGGTGCAGCCCGCCCGTGCGGGCATCGAGGTCGCGCAGACCGGTACTGAGTCCGGAGACGTGGCCGGAGCGGTTGAAGGCGCGCTCGGCGCCCCGGATCGCCTCGATCAGCGCCTTGTCGAACGGGATGAACCCACCGCTTGCGGCGCCGTCGGTGGCGAGCTGGAACAGACTGTGCTCGGCCACCTCGATCTGGGCTTGGCCGTCCAGCTCCGGCTCAGCACCAAAGGCGTTGTTGACCACCGTCTCGCCGATGTCGATGAGCTGGCGGCGGAGCCAAGCGTCGTGGATGGCCCGGCCGTACTCACCGGCGTTGATGATCCCCACCATGGCGGAGAGGAGCTGAGCCAGGTAGGCGGTGCCCCCGACCTCCTCCAGCACGCCAGAATGCTCGAACTCGGCCTTCAGCGTGATCGCGTCGGCGAGGAGTTGGGCCTCGATGCGCCGGGCGATCGCCTGGTAGATGCGGCCGTGGATCGGATCGGCGAAATGCTCCGGGGCAAGGAATTCGGCAACCCGCTCATAAGCCTTGTTGTTGGCCAGCAGCGCGCCGAGCAAGGCCTGCTCGGCCTCGAGGTTGGAGGGTGGCAGGCGCTGCGACAGGCCAAGGAGGGGGGATTCGAGGGCGTTCACGGCTCGGTCATCGTACCGTCATCCGACCGACCCGGACAGATCTCAAGGGCTGTGAAGAGTGTGGATAGCGGGGGGAACCCATATGCCGTTCTTACCTGACTGCTCCCCGAGTCGGTTGCAGGCAGCCTCGGCATTCGCAGGCTTGCCCGGTGCGGTATGTGCGACGGGCACAACGGCGGGAGCCCGGCGAATGCGAGGAGAGTTGCGATTGCGACTACCTCTCATGGCTGGGCGCTCTAGCGGTCGCGCAGGGTAAATTCGCAGTCGCGCTGGGGACGCGCATTACTGCGCGCCCCCCGCACAGAACCCTACGTGTGGCTTTCCCGCATACGGCTCCGACCCTGAGTGCCTGACGGCAAGACGCTGCTCAGGCCAGGGCTGAGGACGCGAGGTCGCGGCAGGTATTCGTCGGCCAGCACCGGCTGATCGCGCCAGTTTCCTGGTGCGCCGGAGCGCCACAGAAGCTCATCCGCGTTCGCGCGAAGCAAAGAAGACGAGCAAATCCCACGCGTTGCGGATCGCGGCGACCAGCAGAACCAACAGGGCGGCGGCGAGCACGGCGAGGCTAGTCTCGTGCCGCAGGGTCGCCAGCACCGCTGCACCAGCCATTGTCATGCAGCCCACCGGCGGCACGACGCCGTGCCAGATCCGGTCGCTCGGATCCACCTGGCGCGCCCAGATCTGCCGCCCGATGACGCCGGTGTAGATCAGCCCGCCCAGGCTCGCCAACCCGAGCAACGCTCCCAGCAACTCCCAAGTTAGCAACGGCGTCAGCAGCACCGCGCAGGCGATCAGCACGGCCGACACGTTGACGACTGTCGGAGTGGTCCAGACCCGCACCGCGCTCGCGCGCTCGCTTGTTAGGAATCCGGTGCCGATCGAAACGACCACGAACATCGCCCCCAGCAACGTGCCGGAAGCGGCGGCGATGACAACGTAGAAATCGTGCCAGGCTTGCAACGCCTGATAGAGGCCCATCCGATCTTTCCGCGCCGACTGCCGCCGGCGTTTTGCACCGGCTTCGCGCTTGTGTAGCCTGCGACGACGGGCTGCCAAAGCCCGGTGATGCCAGGAGGATCCCGCCATGGAGCTCGGCTATTTCGCCATGCCGTCCCACCCGCCCGAGCGGAGCCTGAAGGACGGCCACGATTTCGACCTGGCGACGCTGCGCTGGCTCGATGAGCTGGGCTTTAAGGAGGCATGGATCGGCGAGCACCACACCGCGATCTGGGAGCCGCACCCGGCACCCGATCTGCTGATCGCCCAGGCCCTGCGCGAGACGACGCGGCTGCGCATCGGCCCGGGCGGCTTCCTGCTGCCCTATCACCACCCGGCGGAACTCGCGAACCGTGTGGCGATGCTCGATCATCTGTCGGGCGGGCGGCTCAATTTCGGCGTCGCCGCGTCCGGTCTGCCGAGCGACTGGGCGATGTTCCAGGTCGATGGCACCTCCGGCGTCAATCGCGAGATGACGCGCGAGGCACTGGACATCATCTTGCGGCTGTGGAGCGCGGAAGAACATTTCGTTTACCACGGCAAGTTCTGGAATGTGGAGAAGCCGGAGCCTTCCATGGGCTTCCTGTATCCGCATATCCGCCCGCTGCAGCGTCCGCATCCACCGATTGGCGTGGCCGGCTTCTCCAAGGGGTCGGATACGCTGAAAATCGCCGGCGAAAAGGGGTTTCTGCCGCTGAGCCTGAACCTGAATGCAGGCTACATCGCCAGCCATTGGGAGGCGGTAGAGGAAGGCGCGCGCCGCACTGGGCGTACGCCGCACCGTGCCGACTGGCGGCTGGTGCGCGAGGTGTTCGTCGCCGACACTGATGCTGAGGCATGGAGGCTTTCGGTCGGCGATATGATGGGACGGATGATGCGGGAATATTTCCTGCAGCTTCTCGGCAATTTCGGCTTTCTCGAATTCCTCAAGCACGATCCCGACGTCCCGGACAGCGACGTGACGCCGGAATACTGCGCGCGCCACAACTGGCTGATCGGCTCGCCGGCGACGGTGGCGGAGAAGCTGGAAGCGATGCACCAGGAAGTGGGCGGCTTCGGCGGGCTGCTGGTGTTCGGCTTCGACTACGCCGAGAAGCCGGAAGCATGGCGCAACTCGCTGCGCCTGCTGGCTGAGGAAGTGCTACCGCGTGTGCGGCATCTGACGCCAGCGCGCGAAAAGGCCGCGGCATGAGCCGCGTCCTTCATCGCTCGGGCGCCGTTCCGCCGATGGCGGTCGGGGGCGAAGGCGTGCGCCTTCGCCTCGCCGACGGGCGCGAGATCATCGATGCTTCGGGCGGTGCGGCGGTCGCCTGTCTCGGTCACGGCAACCGCCGCATTGCCGAGGCGATCGCCCGACAGGCGGCAGCGGTCGCGTATGCCCATACGGGGAGCTTTATCAGCCGGCCGGCCGAAGAACTGGCCGACATCATCCTGGACGGCTCGCCGGGCGGGCTTACGCATGCGTATTTCTGCTCGTCCGGCTCGGAGGGAACCGAGGCGGCGCTGAAGATCGCCCGACAGTATTTCGTAGAGATCGGCCAGCCGCGGCGCACGAAGTTCATCGCCCGGCGGCAGGGCTATCATGGCAACACGCTCGGCGCACTGGCGGCCGGTGGCAACATGATGCGCCGCGCGCTCTATGAACCGCTGCTCAGTGATGCGTTCAGCCATGTCTCACCCTGCTTCGCGTATCGTTTCAAGCGTGACGACGAGACCGAGGGGCAGTACGTCGATCGGTTAGCCGACGAGCTGGACGCCGAGTTCCAGCGCCTGGGTCCGGACTCAGTGATCGCCTTCATTGCTGAGCCAATTGTCGGCGCAACCACAGGCTGCGTGACCGCCCTGCCCGGCTATTTCAAGCGTGTGCGCGAAATCTGCAACCGCTACGGCGCGCTGCTGATCTTCGACGAGGTGATGTGCGGCATGGGCCGCACCGGCACGACCCATGCCTGGGAGCAGGAAGGTGTGGCGCCGGACGTGCAGGTGATAGCGAAGGGGCTCGGCGCCGGTTATCAGCCAATCGGCGGAATTCTGATCGCGGGCAAGATTGTCGAAGCGATCAATGCGGGGTCCGGCGGCTTCATGCACGGACATACCTATCAGGCGCATCCGGTGGCCTGCGCCGGCGCCGTGGAGGTGCAGCGGATCATCCGCGAGGACAATCTGCTGGCCAACGTGCGTGAGATGGGCGCGCGGCTGGAGAGCACACTGACTGAGCGGTTCGGCAATCATCGGCATGTCGGCGACATCCGTGGCCGGGGACTCTTCTGGGCGCTCGAATTCGTGCGCGATCGCGGCACGAAGCAGGTGTTCGACCCGGCGATAAAGATGAATGAGCGAGTGAAGCAGGCGGCTCTGGCGAACGGCGTGGCGATCTACCCGATGGGCGGCACGATCGACGGGAAGCACGGCGATCATGTGATCGTCGCGCCGCCTTATATTGTCAACGCGGCGGAGATCGACGAGATCGTCGAGCGACTCGGCGCCGGCGTGGATGAGGCGTTGCAGGGGACGTAATCTAGATCGTGGTAGGCTGCGACAGCCCGGTCCGTAGCGCTTCCGATTTACGAGGGGAAGACCAGAAGGACGAGGAGATGGCAACCGCCGTCCCCTCGCCCCACCGTCATTTGTGAGATTGAGTGTGGGCAGTCGTGGTGTGTTGTTGAGCGAGTTCGCTATGTTCGTGAGCCGCGGTTGCGTGCTCCTGGGCCTCGTCGTGCTCGCCGAGCTCGTGGTGATGGGCCGCTTGATGATGATGGTGCGCAGCAGCATGATGGTGAGCGGCGGCCTGGTGGTGATGCTCACTAGCCGGATGTTTCGGTGACTGTGCCACTTGTTGCATTCCCTCGCGAGAGTGACTTATCGCATTTGGCAGCGGCGCCAACGGTTTGGGCTGGGCGACTACCTGAGGGAAGGTCTAGCAGAGTTTTGCCTAGGTGGCGCCGTCCCAGATATCTTAACAAAATCTTCTTCTAAGCCTTAGCGCACGATTTGCTCAAAATCGGCGAACCCAGCCTCATCAGCTTCGTGCTCATCGTCTCAATACGTTTGGGTGACGCACTGTGCCAACACTCGCGAAGTATCGAACACGACCTGGTCCCACCGCCAAAGCTGCTGGAAGAAGGCGCGCGCGAGGCTCCGTTCGGCCGCCTCGCGGCAGATCTCCGCGATGGTGCGTTCCCCGTCGATAGCAGCCAGCAGCCGCTCCTGCCGCGCGTCGATGGGCAGATAGAGATCGGTATAAGTGTGATTGCGATTGATTAGCACCGCCACCGCTCCTGGGGGGAGCCGGTCTCGCACGGCGATCGTATCGGGCAGCCGAATGGGCGTGTAGCCGAGCCACGCCTCACCATCGAAATCGACGGGTGCACCCTGCGCCGGCCGGTCCTTCCTGTACGCCACGACGCTGTGGCGGACCATGGTCCCGCGGAACAGTTCGATCGCGGCGTATTGCGCTTCGGCCGTGAGGCCAACCAGCCTGGAGCGGTGGGGCGTGGACGCCAGCGCCCCACACCAGGGCAGGTAAGGCGCCTGGCGCACCCAGCGCCCGAACGTCAGGCCGGCGCGGTCGAGGAAGTCTAGTAACTGCGGGACGGAGGACCGATCGGTCTTGAGGATGAAGCAGCGCATCGGCCAGCCCGGCCCTGTCCGCGAAGTCAGGTGAGTTGCGCAGGAGGGGCGCGAGCGGATGGTCCGGCGGGAGCGCTTTGAGGCTCGCGGCGAGGTCGCGGATCTCGGGCGCCGTCCCGCCGACGCCCAGGCGCCGACAGTAGTCCTGAAGCATGTAGACCCCCGCGCGGCCATAGGGCGCGTAAACCATCACATGGAGCGCACCAGTCGGCTCGAGCACGTCGTGCAGGGCCCGAAGCCCCGCATCGGGGTCGGGCAGATGGTGCAGCACGCCGGTGCAGACCACGTGCTCGAAGCCTTGGCCGAGTTCGGCGACGCGCTCCACGGCGAGTTGGCGCACATCAAGGTTGGCGAGCGAGTATTTGCGCTTCAGCCCTTGCGTGAACGCGATGCTGTTAGCGCTGACGTCGATCCCGATGACCTGGGCGCGGGGCCAGCGCAGCGCATAGTGGGCGGCCTGGGTGGTGCCGCAGCCGGCCACCAGTATTCTCCGGTCTTCGCGGTAGGGCTCGGCGGGCCAGAGGAGATGGTATTCGGCGCGTCGGCGCCGGTCATCCCAGGCTTGACGGTAGGCTTGCAGGTCGTCCACGCGCGGCGGGTAGGGATGACGTTCGTAAAAAGCGCGCACCTCGTCGACCGGATCGGCGAGCCTTCTTCTCACCTCGTCCCAAGCCATGTGAGTCTGTTCGTCCCCCTCAGTTTGCCGGCAGATCGAAGGCACGCGGGCCTGCCATTCTTGACCGACTGCTTGTCGTAGCCGCCCTGGGCGGCCGCCAGAACCCGAACGGCCGCCCTGTACCCGGTTCGGCTGAGTTACGTGTGGGTATGCTCTTGCATCTTCCGTAGCACCTCGTCGAGGTTGAAGCTGGCGGCCTTCTGGCGCTGCGGGTACTCGCTGAAGGTGGCCAGGAATTGCCCGACGTAAGCCTGCGCCGGCACCAGCAAGAAGACGTGATTGACAAACCAGTCGTAGTAGGTGACAGACGTGATGTCCGCGCGCTCGAAGGGGTCTGTGCGGAGATTGAACAGCTTTGGTATGCGAAGCGTGACGAACGGCTCGGACCAGACCCGCATCGTGCCGGGCTCCCGCTGTTCCGCAAATACGAACTTCCAATTATCGTACCGCAGTGCCACGACCTGCTGATCGTCGTTGCAGTAGATAAACGAAGCGCGCGGGCTCTTCTCCGCCTGGCCGGTCAAGTACGGTACCAAATTATAGCCGTCGAGGTGGATTTTATAAGTCATGTCCCCAATCGTGTGGCCCTTCAGCAGCTTGTCGGTGACCTCCGGGTCGCCGGCCATGGCCAGGATCGTCGGCAGCCAGTCGAGATGCGCCACGATCTCGTTCGACACGCTGCCCGGCTTGATCTTGCTGGGCCAACGAACCAGGCACGGCACCCGATAGGCACCCTCCCAATTGGTGTTTTTCTCGTTCCGGAACGGAGTCATCGCCCCATCCGGCCATGAAAACATATTGGGGCCGTTATCGGTGCTGTACATGACAAAGGTGTTGCCCGCGATGCCGGCATCATCGAGCGCCTTGAGCACGGTGCCAACGTTCTTGTCGTGATCGATCATGACGTCGTGGTACTCGCTCTGCCAGCGGCCCGCCTGGCCCCTGCTCTCCGGCTTCATGTGAGTGCGGAAGTGCATGTGTGTGAAGTTCACCCAAAGGAAGAAGGGTTTGCCTGCTTGGGCCTGACGCTCGATGTAGTCCACAGCGCGGCCGGCAATGTCGTCGTCGATCGTTTCCATTCGCTTCTTCGTCAGCGGGCCGGTGTCATGGACGGTCTGCTTGCCGATCCTGCCGAACCGCGGATCGACCGTTGGGTCGTCTTTGTCAGTGGCCTTGCAGTCCATGACCCCGCGCGGACCGAATCTCGCGGAAAGCCGGAAAATCCGGCGCTTTCGGGTAATCGGGCAGTTCCGGCTCTTCCTCTGCGTTCAGGTGGTACAAATTGCCGTAGAACTCATCGAAGCCGTGCACCGTCGGCAGATATTCGTTGCGGTCGCCGAGGTGGTTCTTGCCGATCTGCGCGGTCGCGTAGCCTAACGGCTTGAGCAACTCGGCGATGGTCGGGTCTTCCTTGTGCAGGCCAACTGTGGCAGCTGGCAAGCCCACTTTGGTCAACCCGGTGCGCAACCCGTGCTGACCGGTGATGAACGACGATCGTCCAGCCGTGCAGCTTTGCTCGCCGCAGCAGTCGGTGAAACGCATGCCTTCCTGGGCAATCCGGTCTATGTTGGGCGTGCGGTACCCCATCAACCCATCGCTGTAGCAACTGAGATTGGTAATGCCGATGTCATCGCCCCAGATAACGACGATGTTCGGCTTGTCTGATTTAGCCATCTCGATCTCCTTCTATTGGGTTGGTAGTTTCAGAACGACTTCGCCGTCTGCCCACCTGGACAGCTACACGAGACGCAGCAGCACGGCGAAGAAGGCAAACATCCCGATAAAGATGAGAAGGACTGCGATCGCGACGACTGGTGTATTCAATCCCTCCCTCTTCATTCCTGCGATCAGGGCAAAGCTTCCGCTCCACATGTAACGAATCGTCCAGTGATACTGCCAAATCGAGACGCCAAGCGCCAGGACGCCACAGGAAATCAACCCAAGCCCCAGGTACAGCGTTGCCGCTGGATGACGGGCGGGCCTGGCCCCAGGGATATCCTGCAGGCGTTCGAAGAACTGGACGATGGTAAAGCCGAAGCCTATCAGTGCGACCGCCGTGCGTATCCACGACATCATCGTGCGTTCTAGACTGGCGCGCGTGCGCAGCCAGGCGAAATGACTGTCCGCCGTTACCCTGACTTCGAACCTCTCCACGCTCGGGGCGGCGCGTTGATCTGCCATGCCTGGTGCCTTTTTGCTGACAATTCACCTGAGCGTAATCACGGGATTTGGTGCCGAGATGCGCCACCGTGCAGCCGCCGCGCGCCGCGCAGTGCCACGCCCCGAACGATCAAATACGGAACAAACGCAAACAGTAACGCGACGATGAGCGCCTCGTTCGGATAGAACGTCTTGAGCACGAGTGGCTGATAGGTCACGTCCATCACGAGGGCGAGGAGGATGATCCTGGCAGTCGCGTTCAACCCTTCGCGCAGCCGCTCAACGCGCTCTTTCGGCCTCTGCAGTATCGTCCATAGATAAGGAGAGCGGCCAGTCCGAGCGTCCTTGAGACCGTTATGGATCGCGACGATCGCCGCCGTCGACAGCTGCAAAATGAAGCGAAACCTCATCGGGGCGCCCAGCCGCCCGACCAATCCGTTCCAGATACGTGGGAAGGTCCCCACGGTAACGCCGTGCCACATCACGCCGGTAACGAAAAACAAGATGCCGATCGCGACGACCAACCTGGCGAGCAGCCCTAGTTCTTGCGGATGGGCATTGGCCATCGCGCTGCTTCCGCCTGCCTGATGCTGCCTGGTCAAGTTCTGACAACGCACCGGAAGCCGACATGACTCATGCCGGTATCGATCGGCTGGGCGTGGCGTGCGGCAGGGCGGTAGCGGCGGCAGTAGTTCGGTGCGCAGAGATGCGAACCGCCCTTCACGACCTTGCGTGGAATTCGCACTGACGAGTCGCATTGGTCATAACTGTCCGCCTCACGCCCACCTCGGGGATTCTCCGGAATGCAACAAGCCTTGGGTGCATCCGCGGTATGCCCAGCCAAGAACCAATCTGTGGTCCACTCCCACACGTTGCCGATCATGTCGAAGAGGCCATACCCGTTGGGCGCAAAAGTCCGGACCGGCGAGGTTCGCGCGTAACCGTCGGCGGCGAGATTTTCATTCGGAAACGCGCCCTGCCAGATGTTCGCCATATGGCGGCCGCCCGGCGTCAGTTCCTCGCCCCACGCGAACTCGGCCCCATCAAGGCTGCCACGCGCGGCGTATTCCCACTCGGCTTCGGTCGGCAAGTCCTTGCCGGCCCAAGCCGCATAGGCTTCGGCGTCTTTATACGCGACATGCACGACCGGATGGTCGTCGAGGCCCTGGTTCGATCGGCCCCGACCATTCGGGCGCCGCCAGTTCGCGCCGAATTCGAATCGCCACCATTGCGACCAGTCGCGAAGGTCGACAGGGTGCCGAGGCGGCGTGAAGACGAGCGAGCCCGGCTTCAACATGTGCGGCAGTGCGCCTGGATAGTCCTTCGGGTCCGGCGCAATCTCGGCCACGGTGACATAGCCTGTCGCCGCCACAAACTGGCGGAACTGACGATTCGTGACCGGCGTGCGGTCAATCCAGAATGAGCTGACCGTCACGCGATGGACGGGCGCTTCTTCCGGGTAATGCCGGTCCGATCCCATATGGAACGTGCCGCCCGCAATGCAGACCATATCGGAGGACGCCGGCCTTTTGTCAGCCGGTTCTTGCCGAGCCGCCATAGAATTCATTTTGATATCCGCCTGAGCATTAGACCCCAACTCGCCGAACAATGAACCCGAAACTTATCGACGGTGTGCCCAGCCAGCAAGGTCGCCTATGCATTTTCAGCATCTCCGAAGGGCTTGGTCACATTAAAACTCGATGCCACATGCCAGGCCGCAAATCAACATCTGGGCGATCGTAGCTGAAGCAGTGGCCCCACCTGCGAGCAGGGGCCAGAGTCCAGCCGCCAAAACTGTTGCGGTCAGGCTGGTGGGAGGCTACCCTTTGCCTGCGGGGGTGCCGAACTGGCACTCATCTGGGAAATCCCGGCTAGAGGGAAAGCCAGCCAGATGGAACAGGCGATTGCGCGGGGCGAAGGCCGGTTACGCAAGGTATGGGAAGTCATCGCGGAAGAATTCATGCACGCGCTTCCGGCGATGGTGTTCTTTGCGATCGGCTTCAATCTCATCGTCTTTTCGATGAACCTCATCCTGAGCCAATATCTTCTGCGGTTTGGGAGCTTCATGGTCGCCACGACTGCGGCACTCATCGTCGGCAAGGCCGTGCTTGTCGCCGACAAAATGCCCTTTCTCCGCCGCTTCGAGTCGGCACCGCTGATCCAACCGATCCTGTTCAAGACATGCGTCTACACTGTGTTCGTTTTCATCGCCCGTCTGATCGAAGCGTACATCCACTACATGATCGATACGGGCCGCCTGATCGGGTTCTTCCCCTTCCTTTACGAGCAGTTCTCCTGGCATCGCTTCGTGTTCATACAGCTTTGGATCTTCGTCTTGTTCTTTATCTACACCACCGGGAGTGAGCTGAACCGGGTGTTTGGATACGGAATGCTTGCCAAGCTGTTCTTCAAGCACCGGAGCAGCGAATACAAGCTGAGCCGCCGTGAGCGGATCAGGACCCTGGTGCAACTCAGCCGCATTACTGAGCGGCATTCGATCGACGAACTCGAGGATCCGCGCACCGCGGCGCACCGCAAGATGCTCGAGCTGCTGAATATCCTCACCGCAGACCGCCGCCGACCCGCCGCTGCAGCTCACTTATCGGCTCCTCGACCAACCGCACCCACTGTCGGGTAAACTGAAGGCGCAGCCCCAGCCGGCGTTGCACCCGTGGCTCGGCGACGAAGAATGGACCCAGCACCAGATCGTGCCGAGTTGTTCCAACTTTCCCGACGCCCCCTCGTCACAGTGCTTCAGTGTTGAGGGGGCGTGCGGCCGACCTACTCGTGGGAGCGGCGGATCATCCTATTGAGAGGCTGCGCTCCCAGGTGATGGCGTACCCTCCATGAGATTCTGATACAGTTGCTCGACATTCTGGTCGGTTGCCTTCTGCTGTTGTGACGGTAGAGCGAAGCCGGCAGCGTTCTCCTGCTGCAGGACCTCTGGTTCCGTCGGCTGGTGCGACAATCCGCCCCAAATGTTGTCTTCGCGCGGTGGTGGCTGCTGTTGTTGCACTTGCGCCAGGCTGAGTTGAGCTGGCGCCGCAACTGCAGCGGCAATCAGAACGAAACGGCTGATTGAGACGGCCTTGCTCATGGCTTTACCTCCAGCAAGGCACGGAAGATGCCAGCATCCAGAGCCCCTGTCACCGTAAACTTGGGTCGCTGCCGGCTCGCCGGGCACGCACACACAGCGTGGCCGCGGCCCGGCCACTCGAGACGATATCCTAGGTCAGTCAATCCCCGAGCAGACCGTAGGGGCGCCGTAAGGCTCCTGTAAGGCAAGCTCGCCAGACCAGACGCGGACAGGCCGAGTCCATCGGCTTTTACACGAAAGGCGCAGGATGAGATTGTTCGCCCGAGCCGCCGCCCTTGGCACCTCCGTTACCACGATTTACGCCGCGGCGGCTGTGCTCACACCAGAAGGCGCCCCGTTGTGGCAATCGGCTCTGGCGCCAAAGGAGGTGGCGCACGCCTCGGTGCCGGACTCCTCTCCGGTGACAACTTTCGGGAGCGAGGGATCGCCGGTACGGGTGGCCGCTTATCTCCCACGATATCGGGATGGCCGAGCCACCGGCCCTGTGTTCGATGCCTATTACGGCGTGGTGCAAGTGCAAGCCGTGATCCGCAGCGGGCGTGTGGTCGCGGTCAACGTGCTGCGCTACCCCTACCATAGCGCAACGAGCCGCTCCATCAACCGCCGGGCGCTGCCGAGGCTCGAGCAGGAAGTGATCAGTGCCCAGAGCGCTGATGTTCATGCGGTTTCTGGGGCAACGCTCACCAGCGATGCGTTTATGCGCTCGATGAACGAAGCGCTTCGACAGGCGAGTAGCTGACCGCACCCGGACCTTCACAGCTATGCGCGAGACGCAAATCCTGATGGGAATGCCCATCACGGTCGAGATCGTTGGCTGCGCGTCCAAAAGGCTCGTCGGCGATGTCTTCGCCTATTTTGCTGCGATCGATCGACAATTCAGCCTGTTCAAGCCCGACAGCGAGATCACCGCGTTCAATCAGGGCCGTCTCGCACCGACAGCTATAAGTTCCGACTTGCGAGAGGTATTGGTGCTCGCCGACCAGACCAGACGACGGACTCGCGGTTATTTCGATATTTGCCGTCCTGATGGTCTTATTGACCCGTCTGGTATCGTGAAGGGCTGGGCGATCCGCAATGCATCCCGGCTTATCGAGGCAGCCGGTGCGAAAGATTACCTTGTCGAGGCCGGTGGCGATATCCAAAGCTGGGGTAAAGCGGCTGATGGCACGGATTGGAAAATTGGTATCCGCAATCCGTTCGATGATCGGGAAATCATCAAGACCGTGCGTCCGCTTGGTCGCGGCATCGCGACCTCGGGAACCTATGCGCGAGGTGATCACATCTACAATCCACATCAGCCAGGCCATCCGATCGCAAACATGGTCAGCCTGACTGTCATCGGACCCGACGTGCTGCAAGCCGATCTTTATGCCACTGCTGCCTTCGCCATGGGCAAGCAGGGCATTTATTTTATCGAGGAGCAGCCCCAACTGGAAGGGTATGCGGTCGACATGAATGGCATCGCCACACAGACAAGCCGGTTCGGGACATTCGTCGTGTCATGATGTCCAGCATCGATCATATCCTCAATCGCATCACGATGTACAGGCTGGTGCTGTATTACACTGCCGGTCTGCTTGCGATCACCTTCCTGCTTGGCTTCGCCGGGATGGTGCCCGAGGATCCCACGGCACTTACCTTCTCGCTCGTGCTGATTACCGGTACATGCTGGCTGACCAACCGCCTGCTCGCCGAGTTCCTGCAGGTGCCGGTAAACACCGAGTCGTTCACCATCACAGCACTCATCCTGGCGCTGATCATGCCGCCGGTGACGGCGCACAACCTTTTGGGCGTCGGTGGCCTCATTCTCGCCTCTGTCGTCGCCATTGCATCGAAATTCATGGTCGCGATCGGTCGCAAACATATTTTCAATCCCGTCGCTATCGGAGTCGTGGCGTCTGCGTTCATACTCAATCAGCCGGCAACGTGGTGGGTCGGTGGCAATCTTACGCTTTTCCCATTCGTCCTCGCTGGCGGCTTGCTCGTCACCCGTAAGGTCCAGCGCTTCGATACAGTGGGTATCTACATTATCGCAAATCTGGCAGCCACCCTGGCGACCAATCCGCTTACCATGTATGGCATGGCACTGGAGCAAGCCATGCTTTACTCCCCGCTGCTGTTTGCCGGATTTGCTATGCTGACGGAGCCACTGACCGCGCCGTACGGGAAGCGGTCGCGCCTGGTATATGGCGCGATCGTCGGGGCGCTCTCGTCGCCCAACATGCATATCGGCGATCTTTACCTGACGCCGGAGATGGCCTTTCTCGTCGGCAATCTGTTCGCCTACACGGTGAGTCCGAAAGGCCGCTTCATGCTTACCTTGCTGCGTATCGAAAAGACGGCGAGCGGCTGCTACGATTTTGTCTTCCAGCCGGACCGCCAGCTTGCCTTCCTGCCGGGGCAATATCTCGACTGGACACTTCACGTTCCCAATCCGGACGACCGCGGCAACCGCCGACCGTTCACCATCGCCTCGGCTCCGACCGAGAAAAATGTGCGGCTTGGGGTGAAATTCTACGAGAGGGGGAGCGCCTTCAAGCGGTCTCTCGCGGCGATGCGGCCGGGCGACATCATTTATGGCTCGCAGCTTGCCGGAACTTTTACCCTGCCAGCGGATCCCAAGAAGAAGCTCGCCTTCATCGCCGGCGGCATCGGTGTCACGCCGTTCCGCAGCATGATACAGGAGCTGCTCAACCGCAGGGAAGAGCGCTCGATCGTCATGCTCTACGGCAACAACAAGCTGGCCGAGATCGCCTATTCCGACATTTTCCAACGGGCGGCCTGCGAGCTCGGCCTGCGCATCGTTTATGCAGTCGCTGAACCGGAAGCACCGGGCTACGCCGTCCACAAGGGCCTGGTCGATGAGGCTCTGATCCAGAACAACATACCGGATTACATGGAGCGCATCTTCTATCTGTCGGGTCCTCGGGCAATGGTTGTGCGCTTCCAGAACAGCCTGAGGGAGCTCGGCGTGCGCCGCTCACAGATCAGGGTCGATTACTTCCCGGGGTTCGCATGAACCATTCGCTTGACTTACGACGCTGCGCGCTCGCATCCCGGGAGGCCTGATGTTCGCCATTGACACACAAGTTATCGCATCTTGCGGTTACGGCGCGGTGGCAGTAGGCGTTGCGATCGAGAGCATCGGCGTTCCTTTTCCGGGAGAGACCACTCTGATCGCCGCCGCCCTTTACGCAGGTGCGAGTCATCGCATGAGCATCGTCATCGTGGTGTTGGCCGCGACAGCGGGAGCCGTTTGCGGCGGCAGCATTGGCTTTTGGGCTGGCCGACAGTTCGGGTTGAACCTCCTTTTAAGGTTTGGGTGTCTTGTCGGCATTACGCCGAAGCGGATCAAGATCGGTCGGTATCTGTTTTCGCTGCACGGCGGCAAACTGGTGTTTTTCGGCCGGTTCCTGCCATACCTCCGAGCCATCGTTGCTTTCCTCGCCGGTACGGGTCAGATGACATGGCAACGGTTCTTCGTGTGCAATTCCGCTGGTGCGGTCATCTGGGCGACGGTCTTTGGTGGCGGGTCTTACTATCTCGGAAGGCATGTCGATCTGGTTCTGGGACCAACGACCATCGCCGGTACCTTCACCGCGTTCGCCTTGATGGCTGCGGCCGTGATCGCCATCCGACGATACGAGACTCGATTGGTCGAGAAAGCCGAAATAGTCCCTTTGGACGCTGATAGTTCGCGGACCGGATCGTAAGTGAGGATGTAGATAAGCATGGATCAGCAATTCGAGTTAGGTGTAAACAGGCCTGTTGTGCGAACCATCGTGAGGCCTGTTGTGCGAACCATCGTGGTTTGGGACCTGCCGACCCGGATCTTCAAGTGGTCGCTGGTCCTCGCTGTCTGCCTTGCCTTTCTGTTCAGCTCCAGCCACCCGCATGGTTCGCTTTTCCTGATTCATGTCGCCTGCGGATATGCAGTGACGCTGCTGCTGCTGTTCCGCTTCGCCTGGGGCTTTATCGGCGGACAGTATGCCCGGTTCCGATCTTTCGTGTACGGTTGGAGGGGTATCAGGGCGTATGCTGAAGGGTTGTTACGCCTCGGTCCACCGCGAACTTTGGGGCACAATCCTGTTGGCGGCTGGATGATCATGACCATGCTCGTCACATTATCGGCCATCGTCTTGACCGGACTGCTCGCAGAAAGCAGAACTGGCGGAGCAGGGCGGCTGAGTGGATTGCTTTCACCCGCTACAGTCGTGGTGCTAGGAGATATTCACGCCTGGCTTGGCTTTCTTATCATGTGGCTCGCCGGGTTGCATGTCGCCGGTGTCTTGTTCGAGAGTGTGCTGCATCGTGAGAACCTCGTTCGTTCGATGATCACCGGACGCAAGGACACAACGGATCCGAGAGACAGGAACTACCAAGTCTCACTTTGGCGAGCAGTGCCGCTGTTGGTCCTCCTCGCCGTCTTGGGGGCGTGGCTGGCTGCCGGTACGCATGTGCCGCCCCGCTGATCCGGGCGAGCCGTAAGCTGCCGGGGAACACAGGGACAAGATGCGTCTGCTTGTCATTGAGGACGAACCCGAACTGGCGAACCTTCTCCGCGCGGCCCTCTTGCGCGCTGGCTTCGCCGTGGACCTCGCCGCCACCATCGCCTCGGCGGAAGATTACCTGGCGGTCGCCATCTACGATGCGATCATCCTCGATCTCGGTCTGCCCGATGGTGACGGGCTGCGGCTGTTGCGCACCATGCGCGAGCGGGGGGATGGCAGTCCGGTGCTGATCCTCACCGCGCGGGACGCGCCCGAAGATCGGGTGGCCGGCCTGGACACCGGCGCTGACGACTATCTGGTCAAGCCATTCCATATGGCCGAGCTGGTTTCGCGCATGCGTGCGCTGCTGCGGCGGCCGAACGCGGCGCTGGGAGTACGGTTGGAACTCGGCAACCTTGTGCTGGACACCGCCACACGGCAGGGGAGGGTGGACGGGCGACCGCTCCCCCTGTCAGTCAAGGAAGCCGCGTTGCTGGAGCTTTTCCTTCGCCGGCAAGGACGGGTGGCGACGCGCGAGGCGATTGAGCACAGCGTGTACGATTTCACCACAACCCTAGGTTCCAATGCTGTCGAGGTGCTGGTGCATCGGTTGCGGCGCAAACTTGCCGAAGCCGGGGCGACAGTGGTGATCCATACGCTCCGCGGTGTCGGCTACATCTTCGCCGTGCCCTCATGATCCGGCAGCCCAGGTCGCTGGCGCACCAACTCGCCTGGCGGCTTGCCTTGGTCGTCATCGCCGCAATCGCCCTTGCCGCTACGGCCGTCGGTTGGCGCTCCGTGGTAGCGGTTCGCAACCTCGACGATACGGCGCTACAGGATCAGGCGCGGGCGATCGCGGCACATATCGCGACGGGCCCGGACGGGCGCCCGAAACTTGACCTGCCACGCCCGCTTGACGACGCGTTCCGATCTTCCCACGGCGACAACATATTCTTGGTTACTACTGCAAGCGGTGCTGTGGTGTTTGCATCGGATCCCAACGCCCAATCCGTGCTCTCCAGTATCACGCCGGCGAGTCCAGGCCTGTTCCGCGTGGCGCCGTCGCAGCGCTACCCTGACGGCATGGTCGGCTACGCCCTGACGACCGGCCCCTGGACCGTGATGGTGGCGCAGGGTCGCGAGCAGAGCGAGGTGCTTGTGCGCGGCGTACTCGCAGAGCTGCTGTCCACCGGGCTCGCCTTGCTGGCAGGCATCGGCACGATAGCGGTGCTGATCGGTGTCTGGACAGTCCGGCAGGGACTGCGTCCGGTGCGCGGTGCATCGGCTGCCGCGGCGGCGATCGGCCCGGCTCGGCCCGGTGCACGCTTGCCCGAAACCGACCTGCCCGCCGAAATTGCGCCCCTGGTTAGCGCCGTCAACCAGGCGCTTGCACGGCTGGAATCAGCACTTGCAGCGCAACGCCGCTTCGTTGGTGACGCAGCACACTCGTTGCGCACGCCGCTCGCCGTGCTCATGGCACGCATCGATGCGCTGCAGGACGGCATGGAGGCACAACATCTGCGGCAGGATGCCGATCGCATGGCACGGCTGGTCGGGCAGATGCTGCAGATGGCACGGATCGATGGCGTGCCGCTCGACATCAGCGAACGAGTGGATCTGCACGCGGTGGCCATGGAGGCGATCAGCGCCCTGGCGCCGCTGGCTGTGGGTCGCCAACTCGATCTCGAGCTGACCGGCGCGCCGGGAGGATCGATCCGCGGAAATCGGACGGCGCTTGTTATCGCGCTGCAGAACCTGATCGAGAATGCGCTGGGTCACGCGCCGCCCGGCAGCACCGTACAGGTGGAGCTGACGCCCTCCAACACGCTACGTGTGCTGGACCGTGGTCCCGGCGTGCCGGAAGCAGAACGGGCGGCGATTTTCGAGCGGTTTCAGCGTGGGCGGAGACCGGCTGGGACAACCGGCGCGGGCCTCGGCCTGGCGATCGTGGCAGAGATCGCCGCGGCGCATGGGGGCTCGGCGCATGTCAGCGCTCGCGAAGACGGCGGGGCCGTGTTCGAGCTGGACTTGCACGGCTCCGCGCCGGTCGCGACGCCTCCGGTCGGTGATCGTAGCGAGGATCAAAGTCGCACGGTCCTGGCACCTCGAAATCGCCATGCGCCAGTGAATCATACAGTTTATATCAGAAGGTAATAGTGGCGCGTCCCCAAGATTAGCTCGTTGCCGATCCGCTGCGCAGGGTTGTTCGGATTGGGGATGCCGCCGCCTGGGTTGAAGACGTATTGGAAGTCCGGCTGTACCTGCAACCAGGGCGCCACCTGCGCTATGTACATGACCTCGATGAACGTCTCGCTACTGCGCACCGGATACGACGGGTTCTGCGTGTAGAACCCGATGTCCTGCGGTAGACCGATCGCGGGGCCGCTCAGCTTTACGATGCCGAAGCCAACACCGAATGTGTCGTTGTCACGGCTCGGCAAGGGAGCTTTCAGGGTCACGCCCCCGTTGGCGCCGAAGCTGATCAGATTGTTTTTGCTGGGAGCGCCCATGACGCGGGCGAAGACCCCGAGCGCTCGCGGCGCTTTCGGGTCCGGCTGCCAGACGGTCTGGTCCGCCACCGCGTAGACGCTGAAATTGTGCAGCAACATCTGCGGCATGCCGTTGCTGTCCGGACTGGCGAGCGACACGCCCATGGTGTCGTAACGTGGGCTCGGAAACGACGCGGTGTCAAACCAGAAGCCGAGCTTGTACGTGCCGGGTAGCCCCGGTTGCTGGTTGGGATGCGCCGTCTGGTCCGTCGGCGGCGGGTTCAAAGCGTATTGGACCTCAGCGATGAAAAGCGCGCCGGTGCGCAGATTGAAGTTCGCGCCCCAGAGCATGGAGCCACGCAACTGCGAATCGTTGTTGAACGGGCCGCCGGGCGGATTGTCCTGAAATACGCCCCCCAGCATTGTGAACCCGCCGCCCGGCTGAACCCTAAGCCGGATGCCGAGCGAAGACAGCGGATAAGCGGGCCCGCCCGCATAGAGGTCCTCAGTCGGCAGGATCGGCCAGCCCATCGCGGTGTTGACGAACAGGCTCGATTGCGCGCTGATGAGGAACTCCTGGTCGATGCTCTGCTGTCCGATCTTCACATCGGCTTTGCCGCCCAGGAACGTCTGATCGTACCAGATCTCCCAGAACCGAGTTGTATCGTCGGCTTCGATGCCGCTCGCCGTCTGCAGAGTGCCCAGATAGTACTGGCTCAGGTCGAGACCGCGGATCTGCAGGCCGCTGAGGTTGAACAACCCGCCTGCCCAGCCGCCTGCCTTCTGTGTGTCAAGCTGGATCGTGACCGTGGTCAGGCCCTCATAGGTGGCGCCATGTCGGAAGCCGCCCGACACGTTGCCGAGCCATTCGTCCACGTCGGTTACGCTGAGCGTGATCCCGTGTTGGCCCAGCGCCGTGCGCAGCCCGAACATGTCCCCCAGCAAATTCGTGCGCGAGGGTGCGAACAGGTCTCCCAAGAACCCGGGCTCGCTTTGGGCCGCGGCCGAGGAGGACTGATCCGATGACGGCGCCGCACTGGTCTGCGCATGAGCGGACGTCGCTGCGAGCAAAGTCAAGGCGCAGATGACACCCGCCTCGGACAGCCATCGGCTGAGGCCGCCTGCCGCAGCCGGCGGCGCATATTTCCCCATCGCCATCAGGCTCCTTCCCATTTGACCGCCTGCGCCCGGTGCGGGCAGGGATGCGGCTGCGGCGCATTCTCATCGGCCGCAATACAACCGGCGGTCAAGTCGCACTCGCCTGCCCCCGCCGGCTGTCATCAATCCATAACTTTACGGTCGGCGCCCCCGACCGGAAAACCGGCAGCGCAAGGATGCGGACGCCATCCATAAACGGGGGAGAGACCATGCACACTCAACGTGCAACGCTAGCGCTCGGCGCGGCGCTGCTGGCTGCCATCATCGCCGGACCGGCGCAGGCGCAGGGCGTCGTCACCATCTATAGCGCCGACGGGCTGCATGACGGTTCGCCGAACTGGTATCAGACGCAGTTCGATGCTTTCACCAAGGCGACCGGCATCCGCGTGCAGTATATCGAGGGTGGCTCGGGCGTCGTCGTGGACCGCATCGCGAAGGAGAAGGCGAACCCACAGGCCGACGTGCTCGTGACGCTACCGCCCTTCATCCAGAACGCGGCCAAAAGCGGACTGCTGCAGCCTTACACACCCGAAGCCGCGAGCGCCATTCCCGCCGGCAGCAAGGATCCAGAGGGGCACTATTACGCGCTGGTCAACGACTATCTGAACTTCATCTACGACGCCTCGGCGCTGCCACAACCGCCAAAGACGTTCGATGACCTGCTCGATCCGAAATTCAAGAACAAGATCCAGTACTCCACCCCGGGCCAGGCCGGCGACGGCACCGCGGTCATGCTGCAGGTGATCCACGCCTTCGGCGGCAAGGACGCGGGTTTCGACTATCTGCACAAGCTGCAGGCCAACAATCTCGGTCCATCGTCATCGACCGGCAAGCTGACGGCGCTGGTCAACAAGGGTGAGATCTACGTGGCCAACGGCGACGTGCAGATGAACATCTCGCAGATGCCGGGCAACCCGAACATCCGCATCTTCTGGCCCGCTGGGCCGGACGGCAAGAGCTCCACCTTCGCGATCCCCTATTACATCGGCCTGGTGCAGGGCGCGCCGCACGCCGATGCCGGGCGCAAGCTGATCGACTTCCTGCTCAGCAAGGAGGCGCAGGAACAGGTCAGCGCTGTCGCCGACGGGTTGCCAGCGCGTGACGACGTGCATCCGACCGACAAGATGTATCAAACATTGCGCGGCCTGATGAGCACGGTGGAGATCTGGACGCCCGACTGGCAGCAGGTGCTGACGGACCTGCCGGCGGATGTGGCGCGCTGGCACGAGGTGACCGGCAGCTAGCGATGTCCGGCGCTGCGCTCGCCCCGGCGATCGATCGCAGCCGAGCGGCAGAGCGAGCCGATGCCGCGCCGGCAAGCGGCATCGGCTTCGACAGCGTGACCGTCGCCTACAAGGGAAGCGTGGCGCTCGACGCGCTCACCCTCTCGGTCGAGCCCGGCGAGATCATGGCGGTGATCGGCCCGTCCGGCTGCGGCAAGACCACCGCGTTGCGCGCACTCGCCGGGTTCGTGCGGCCAGTCGCCGGCCGGGTGCGCATCGGCGAGGTCGATGTGACCGACCTACCGCCGCATGCCCGCGATATCGGCATGGTGGTGCAGAATTACGCGCTGTTCCCGCATATGCGGGTGGCCGACAACGTCGCCTTCGGCTTGCACGCCCGCCGCGCGCCGGAGGCGGTGGTGCGAAGCCAAGTCGAGACGTGTCTAACCATGGTCGGGATGGCTGAATACGCCAAGCGCTACCCGCGCCAGTTGTCCGGCGGCCAGCAACAGCGCGTGGCGATCGCACGGGCGCTCGCCATCCGTCCGCGCGTGTTGCTGTTGGACGAGCCGCTCTCCGCCTTGGATGCGCAGATCCGCAGGTCCATGCTGGCGGAGCTCGCCCGGCTGCATCGGGAGCTACCGTCGCTGACGGTGCTTTATGTCACGCATGACCAGACCGAGGCGCTCACCCTCGCCGACCGCATTGCCATCATGCGCGGCGGGAAGCTGATGGCCGAGGGTCGGTCCCAGTTGTTGTACCGCTATCCGCCAAATCGTTTCGCGGCGGAGTTCCTGGGGCGGGCCAATCTGCTGCCGGTGCGGGTGGAACAGGCCGCGACCAACACTGGCCTTGTTTCCGTACGGCTTGGCGATATCAGGCTGCGAGCGATGGCTCCGCGCGAGAAGCTGCCCGGCGCCGAGGCTCTGCTCTGCATCCGCCCGCACGCCCTCACCCTGGCAGGTAGCAGCGCGACCGATAACGCGATTCCCGGCACAGTTCGGGCCGTGCAGTGGCAGGGCGATCTGCACAACATCGAGCTGGAGGCCTTGGGCGTACCGTTGCGTATGATATGCATGCCCCTGCGCGATCCACCGCCGCCCGGTGCGCCAGTCACGCTGCATTTTTCGCCGGACGAGGCAACCCTGATCCCACCCGATGCCGAGTGACCTGGCGCTTCCGGCCCGTGCTGCCCCGCGCGACCTGGGCGGTGCATGGGTGCTGCCGCCGCTGATTGTTTTGGGGGCGTTATTCTTCTATCCGCTCGGGCTGATCGTTGCGCAGTCGGTGACCGGACCCACCGGCGCCTTCGCACCCGGAACCTATGCTGCCGTACTCGGCGGTAACCTGTTCCGCAACGCATTGTTTCACACGATCGAGATCGCGCTTGCCGCCACCGCCGGCTGCATCCTGCTTGGCTTCACCCTCGCGCTGATCCTGACCTTCGTTCCGTTCCCTGGTGTGCGGCTGGTGGCGCGGCTGATCGTACCATCATCGCGCTGCCGACCTTCCTGGTGGCGCTTGCCTTCACCTTCATCTACGGCTCGGCCGGGCTGGTGAACGGCGTGCTCATGCAGGTGCAGGGCAGTCACGTGCCGCCGCTCGATTTCCTGTATTCCGTCTGGGGCGTGATTTTGGCGGAGATCACCGTCTATACGCCATTCATCATGCGACCGTTGCTCGCCAGCTTCTCCCTGATCGAGGCGGCGCAGATCGAGGTCGCCAGCAGCCTCGGCGCCGGTGCCGAGCGGATCGTGCGGCAGATCATCCTGCCAGCGGCCATGCCGGCGTTGCTGGCCGGCGGCAGCCTGTGCTTGCTACTGACGGTGAACGAGTTCGGCGTTGTCTTCTTCATCGGCGCCAAGGGCGTGATCACTTTGCCGCTGCTCGTCTACGACAAGGCGATCCAGGAATTCGACTACACCACGGCCTGCGTCATCGCGGTGGTGAACGTTGCGCTGTCGCTCGCGCTGTATGCGCTGTATCGCACGCTGCTCGGCCGTTTCGGAGGTGCGCGTGCTGGTCTGGTCTAGCCGCGGCCGCTTCGCCGTTTGGGGCGTTTTCGCCCTGCTGTTCGGGATCGTCTACGGACTGCCGATGGCGATGATTGCATTGGCAAGCTTTACCGGCCAGTGGAACGGTGTCCTGCCGTCGCATCTGACGTTCGGCAATTACGCCGCCGTGCTACAGGGCGAATCCAGCTCCGAGCTGCGCGTCAGCCTCATCACCGCCGCCGTGGCAAGCGCTTTCGAGTTGCTGCTCGGAAGCTGGGCGGCCCTGGCGCTGCGGGAGATCGCTCCGGCGTCACGACGAGTGCTTGGCGTGCTGTTCTTCGTCCCCAGCGCGGTGCCTTCAGTTTCGGTTGGACTCGGCCTGCTGGTGGCGTTTAGCCGGCCGCCGGTGCTGCTGAACGGAACCACCGCGATCGTTATTGTCGCCCATCTCGTGCTGGTCTCCGCTTTCGCGTACGGGAATCTGTCCGCCGGGCTGGCGCGCTTGCCGCCCGAATACGAGCAAGTGGCGGCGAGCCTGGGGGCGCGGGGGTTCTATCGGCTGCGGCGCGTGACCTTGCCGCTGTTGCTGCCGTACATGATAGCCGCGTTCAGTCTCAGCTTCGCGCTGTCGATGGGCGAGCTCGGCGCTACGGTGATGGTCTATCCGCCCGGCTGGGTGACGATGCCGGTCGGCATCTTCGCCTTGACCGACCGCGGCGACGTGTTCCAGGGCGCCGCGATGACGATGGTGCTGGCGGTCAGCACGCTGGTAGTGCTGATAGGAGTGGCCCAAGTGCCCACGCGCGCAGCCGCGCGCTGAGCCCCTTCAACTAGCCCCGCAGGAATCCACGCCAGCGGATCGGGAACGAGGTGAATCCTTGGGACCCGTGCGAATGTTGATGTGGAGGCCCGCTTTATTGACCGACATTTGCAATTGCGAGGCACTCGCGATCATGCTCCCCCTTCCCCTTGCGAGAGGGGCTGGGGAGGGGGCCGGGGAGAAGAACTCCTGGGGGCGGCCGTCGCGGCCAAGCGATGACAAGCGGCGCGGCCAGGCGAGTACCGACTTGACCCCCGGTTGCAGATAGATGAGAATGCGTCGCAGCCGCGTCTCGACCCGCAGGGGGCGCAGCCGGTTGGAACGGGAAGGAACCTGATGGCGATGGGGAAGCATGCGTCGCCGGCTCCCCCCGGCGGCCTCGGCCCACCGCTGCACGGGGCGGCCCTTCTCTGTGTCTGGGCCCTCCTCGCGGCGACGGCGGGCTATGCGCAGACCAGCACCGCCCCGCCATCGGTGCAGCCCTCGCCGGGTACCGGGGAGAATGAGCCCGGATTCCTCACCGGCCTGTTCGCCCCGTCGCGCAGCAACCTGCTGGGAGACGTGTTCGGGCTGCGCACGACGCTCGGCCGGTACGGCATCACGATCGGCCTAACCGACACCGACGAAGTGCTCGGCAACCTGTCCGGCGGCATCCGGCGAGGCGCCACCTATGAAGGCCTGACCACGCTGACAGTGCAGCTCGACACGCTCAATGCGTTCGGCTGGGCAGGCGGAACATTCAACGTCAGCGGCCTGCAGATCCGCGGCCTCGACCTGAGCCAGGACCATCTCGACAATCTGCAGACGGCGAGCGGCATCGAAGCCGACGACACGACCCGGCTATGGGAGATCTGGTACGACCAGACTTTCCTGGACAACAAAGCGGACGTGAAGATCGGACAGCAGAGCCTCGACCAGGAGTTCATGATCAGCCTGGGCTCGAGCCTGTTCATCAACACGATGATGGGCTGGCCGATGGTGCCGTCGGCGGACCTTTATGCCGGCGGCCCGGCCTATCCGCTGTCATCGCTCGGCGTGCGGCTGCGCGTCCAGCCGGGCGGCGGCTTCACCGTGGTGGGCGGGGTGTTTCAGGACAACCCGCCCGGCGGCCCGTTCGACAATGATTCACAGTTGCGGGGCACCACGCTGTGGGGCGGTAATTTCAATCTTCGGACCGGCGCGCTGTTCATCGCCGAGGTGCAAGATGCGCTGAACCAGCCGAGTACTGGCGAGATGGCACGTCCCGGCCAGCAATCGGGGCTTCCTGGCACCTATAAGCTGGGGTTCTGGTACGACACGGCATCGTTTCCCAGCCCCCGCCTCGACAACACTGGATTGTCGCTCGCCAATCCGAGCAGCGACGGCGTACCGGCGATGCTGCTGCACAATTTCAGCATCTATGGAGTGGTGGACCAGGTTGTCTGGCAGCCGGACCCGCAAGCGACGCGGGCGATCGGTGTGTTCGTGCGCGCGATGGGTGCGCCGGGCGACCGCAACCTGATCGACTTCAGCGTGAACGGAGGCGTGACGCTGAAAGCACCGCTTCCGGGACGCGACAGTGACACGTTCGGGGTGGGCTTCGGTGTCGCCAAGCTCAGCGGCGCTGCCGTCGGTTTGTCGCAGGACATCGGGTTCTACACGCAAACGCCGTATCCGGTGCGCAGCAGCGAGACTTTCATCGAGGTGACCTATCAGGCGCAGGTGGCGCCGTGGCTGCAGGTGCAGCCGGACTTCCAATACGTGTTCAACCCGGGCGGCGGGATTCCGAACCCAAACAATCCGAGCCAGCGGATTGGGAACGAGGTGATCCTTGGGACGCGCGCGAATGTTACGTTCTGATGTGGGCCCGCTTTATCGGCCGACATTTGCAGTTGCGAGGCACTCGCGATTACACTTGCCCCTCCCCTTGCGGGAGGGGCTGGGGGAGGGGGCCGGGGAGAGGACTCCGCCACCTTCGAGGTCGCCACAGGAGATGAGACTATGAGTGGCTTCGGCATGCGGACGGGCGGGCGGCGTACCCCCGTGCTGGCCGTGGCGTTTGCGGTCGCGGTAACGACGGCGAGCTTGGCTGCACCGGCCGCCCAGGCCGGGGAGGCGGGCTTTCTGGAGCGCCTGCATCGGCACACTACGCTGACGTCGACCGTACCGGCGAACGGCGACGAGAATCCCTACGCGATCGTCGTGGCGCCGGTCTCGGCGGGTAAGCTCCAGCAGGGCGACGTGCTGGTGGACAATTTCAACGACAAGAACAACTTGCAGGGGCTGGGGACCACCATCGTGGACTACCGGCCATCGACCCGGGCGCTCCCACTGTTCGCGTCGATCCCCCGCCATCTGCCGCAATGCCCGGGCGGGGTCGGGCTGACCACCGCGATGACGATGCTGAAGACCGGCTGGGTGATCGTCGGCAGCCTACCCAGCAACGATGGCACCACGGCGACGAAGGGTCAGGGCTGCCTGATCGTGCTCGACCCGCAAGGCAATGTCGTCAGCACGATCACCGGCCCGAACATCAACGGGCCGTGGGGCAATATGGCGGTGATCGACAACGGAGCGACCGCGACGCTGTTCGTTAGCAACACCGGGTTCGGGGTCGGCGCGCCGGAAGACGAGTCGCCGGTGGTGAACCAGGCCACCGTGCTGCGCCTTGACCTGTCGGTGCCGGCCGGCAAGCCGCCGGTCGCTACCAAGGAAACCGTGATCGCCAGCGGCTTCGGCGAGCAAGCGGACAAGGGAGTGTTCATCATCGGCCCGACCGGCCTCGCGCTCGGCGAGCACGGTGCGCTTTATGTTTCAGACGCAATCGGCAATCGGATCGCCGCGATCCCGGATGCCGCGACTCGGACCGATAGCGCCGGGACCGGGCGCGACCTCACCAAGGACGGCCTGCTGAAGCGCCCGCTGGCGATGGTGACCGCGCCAAACGGGCACCTACTGGTGACCAACGGACTGAACGGTCAGGTGGTGGAGATAGACCCAACGACCGGCCAGCAGCTTTATGCGCAATGGGTGGATGCCAACAAGGCGCAATCTCCGCCCGGCAGCGGCGACCTGTTCGGCATTGCGGTCACCCCGACCGGCGACGGCTTCTATTACGTGGAGGACGAGGTCAACACCCTCGTGCTTGCGCATTGAGTCGTTCGACCGGTCGCTGCCCGTTCGCGTCTCGACGCGGCTTCCTCGCCGCTGCCGGCGGGTTGGTCGCTGCCGCGAAAGCCGGCCCGGCGAGCGGGACCACAGCGAGCTCCGCCGAATCGTCGCAGGTGGAACCGTTCTGGGGCGAGCATCAGGCCGGCATAGCCACACCTCAGCAACGGCACCTCTATTTCGCCGCGTTCGACCTGACGGCGAAACAGCCGGGCGAACTGGTCGCCTTGCTGCGCGGGTGGACCGAGGCCGCGGGACGAATGACGTCGGGCCAGACCGCAGCGCCGATCAGCACGGACGAGACCGTACCGGCGAGCGATAGCGGCGATGCGCTCGACCTGCCGGCGGCTCGGCTGACGCTGACGTTCGGCTTCGGCCCCGGCCTGTTCGTCAAGGACGGACACGATCGCTACGGCCTCGCGGCGCGGCGACCGGACGCCCTGGTCGATCTGCCGGCCTTTACCGGCGAGCAGCTCGTCGCTTCTCGTAGCGGCGGCGACCTGGCGGTGCAGGCCTGCGCGGATGATCCGCAGGTGGCGTTCCACGCGGTGCGGCAACTCGCGCGGCTGACCTATGGCAGTGCAACGCTGCGTTGGACCCAGACTGGGTTTCTCGGGAATTTTAGCGCCGGCCGCACGCCGCGGAACCTGATGGGGTTCAAGGACGGCACGCGCAACCCGGTGGCCGGCGCCGGCCGGATGCCGGCCTCGCCGTTCAACGGCAGCCTGCAGCGCGTCGTCTTCGTGGGCGAGGAGGGGCCGGACTGGATGCGCGGTGGCAGCTATGTCGTCGTCCGTCGGATCAGAATGGCGCTCGAGCACTGGGACCGGACCGAGGTCGATTTCCAGGAGCAGGTGGTCGGCCGGCGGAAATATTCAGGCGCCCCGCTGGGCGGAGAGGGCGAGTTCGACACGCCGGATTTCGAGGCGGCCGATCGCGACGGTAACCCGGTGATTCCGGAGACCGCGCATCTACGGTTGGGTGCCGTCGAATTGAATGGCGGCGCACAGATCCTGCGACGCGGTTATGGCTATAATGACGGGACAAACTTCACCGCCGAGCGCTGGCCGCCATGGCGGCAGGGCCTCGAGTACGATGCGGGGTTGTTCTTCATCGCCTATCAGCGCGACCCACGGCAGGGCTTCATCAAGATTTTCGAGCCGATGTCGAAGCTCGATGCGCTGAACCAGTTCACCACGCATGTGGGGAGCGGGTTGTTTGCGTGCCCGGGCGGCGTGCAACAGGGCGGGTTCATCGGCCAGGGCCTGTTCGACGCAACGTGAGGCCACGGGTTGTCGCCCTGGACTCCCGCTAACGATGTTGAGCAGCAGCGTTGCCATCGGCCTGTCCGCATATCGGCTGGAGACGCGCGTCGAATGATCGGCTTTGGATCGAAAGCCGAGCGGTCACGGCGTTCATAACACGCGGCAGTAACCTCTGCGGCGCTCGGCACGATAAAATCGTTGGCGCACCGCGCGGGCGATGGATACTATTCGGTGGGAGCCCGAAACCGTCGCCCCTCTGGGCAATGTCGGTGAACAGGACCTCCGCGTGCGCCAACCGCGGGTGCGCGTGACGGGTGCGAGGAGCGTCGGCCCGCCTTGCCGACTGCAACCAAAGATGGCGGAGGAGACGACGTGGATTATCCCTATGATCTCGGCCGGTACTCCCGGACGGTGACCACCAGCTCGGCGGACGCCCAGCGCTGGTTCGACCGTGGCCTCAACTGGTGCTTCGGCTTCCACCACGAGGAGGCCGTCGCCTGCTTCGAGAAGGCGCTGGAGGCCGATCCGAACTGTGCCATGGCCCATTGGGGCATCGGCTACGCGGCCGGGCCGAACTACAACTTCCCCTGGGAACTGATGGATCCCGCCGGTAAAGCCGCGGCGCTCGCCCGCGCCTATGACTCCGCCCGCGCCGCCCTGGCGCTGGCCGGCAGGGTCAGCGCGCCCGAACGCGCGCTGATTGAGGCACTGCCCGCTCGCTACCCGCAGCGCGACCCGATAGACGACCAGCGCCCCTGGAACGATGCCTTTGCCGACGCCATGCGCCGCGCGCACCAGGCGCATCCCGACGACCTCGATCTACGGTGCATCTTTGTCGAAGCGATCCTCAACCGGACGCCCTGGCGCATGTGGGACCTGCGTACCGGCGAGCCCGCGCCTGGCGCCGGCACGCTCGAGGCGCGCGAGGTACTCGAGTCCGCCTTCCGCGATCTGCCCGGGGCGATGAACCATCCCGGCCTTCTGCATCTCCACGTCCACCTGATGGAAATGTCGCCGCATCCGGAGGCGGCGTTGGTCACCGGAGACCGGCTGCGCGAGCTGACCCCCGACATGGGCCACCTGGTGCACATGCCCACCCACATCGACATACAATGCGGCCACTACCGCGACGCGATGCACTGGAATCAGAAGGCGATCATCGCGGACCGTAAGTTCTACGACCGCGCCGGGCCGATGAATTTCTATTCGGGCTACCGGATCCACAATTACCACTTCGCCGCCTACGGGGCCATGTTCCTCGGTCAGTACGCGCCCGCTATTGCCGCCGCCGACGAGCTGATCGAAACAATGCCCGAGGAGATGCTGCGCATCCCCTCGCCGCCCATGGCCGATTTCTTTGAGAGTTACGTTTCCATCAGGCAGCACGTCCTCATCCGCTTCGGCAAATGGCGTGAGATCATCGCGCAGGATCTGCCGGCGGACCACGAACTGTACTGCAACACCGTGGCGATGATGCATTACGCCAGGGGCGTGGCCCACGCCGCGCTGGGTGACGTCCCGGCGGCGGAAGCCGAACAGGCGCTATTCCGCGGGGCCGCGAAACGGGTGCCCAAGTCCCGGCAACTGCACAACGTGCCCTGCGTGCAACTGCTGGCCATCGCCGAGCAGATGCTGGAGGGTGAGATCGCCTATCGCCGCGGCGACCACGACGCGGCCTTCTCCCGTCTCCGCGCCGCCATCGCACTGGAAGACGACCTGCCCTACGACGAGCCTTGGGGCTGGATGCAGCCGGTCCGCCACGCGCTCGGTGCGCTGCTGCTGGAGCAGGGCCGCGCGGCGGAGGCTGAGGCGGTCTATCGCGAGGATCTCGGCCTCGGCGGCGCACTGCCCCGCGCGCAGATCCATCCGGACAACCTGTGGGCGCTGCGCGGGCTGCTCGACTGCCTCGAACGGCGCGGCGAGACCGCGGAGGCGAGGCTCATTCGTCAGCGTGTGGACTTCGCCGCTGCCCGCGCCGATCTGCCGGTGTCGGTGTCCTGCTTCTGCGCCCGTGGCGAGGCCGCCTGAGCGGCCCGGGGCCTGCGGCAGATCGGCTGGCCGCGATAGCGGTCGCGCCACCAGCATTCGTCCTGCACGTAGAATATTGTGCCGACCGGGATGACCCCCACGCCGGGCAGGTTGTGGCCGTCACGGCGGCGCTGCGCCGCGTATTGCCGGATCATGTTTCCCTCCTGAGACGGACGAGGATGTCTTGCCGAAACGCGGTCAGCCCGGTATCTGGGTCGGCGGCACGGTCTGTGCGCAATTGCGCGATGATCAGAACAACAGCGCTGGAGCGAGCGGATCGGCCGGGTCGCCCGGGATCTGCAGGTCGTAGACGGTATCCGGCGGCGCCGTGTGGGACGACTTCATGACCGCCGCGTAGAACGAAAAAAAGCTGCCAGGCGGGTAGCGGATCAGTACGTCGCACTTCGCCAGCAGTAACATCTCCGTCAGGGCATCGTCGCGGCCGAGTGCCGCATGGCGCCCGAAATGCAATTCCCCCTCCCCGGATTCGCGGAACCGTTTGTCCCGGCAGATCACTCCAGGGACGCGATCGCGTATGGCAAGCTGCACGTCGGCGCTGTCGGTGCACAGGAACACTGGCGCCTCGGAGCCAAGCCTCGCGCGGGCTAGGTCGATTGCCCGACAGCAGCGCGCAATCGCGTCCTCGAAGGAGTCCCAATAGGGGGCATGGCCCATGATATCGCCCCCGTTGCCGTGACGCATATGCAAGCCGATCATGGGTTCTGGCCGCAGATAGGCGGCCTGGAAAGCGTCAACCATCGCCTGGACACTGGCGACTGGCTTCAGGCCACACAGAAAGCGATGTGCATCGCCTCGGGACCAGACGCCATCGTTCACACAGGTATCGAACACGACGGTGTGGGCATCGACGTCCTGGCCTGAACGGATCAAGGCGACCGCCGCGTCGCGGTCCTCGGTCACCGTGCCGGGCGGACGCAGGAACGGCCAGGTCATGACGCGGTCGTCATCCCATAGCGGGGGATGACGGGGGGGCGGAAGCAATGCGCGCGCCATCAGATTATCGCCGATAAACGGAACCCCGGCGATCTCCCTCACGGGCTCGAAGCAATGGGGAAAGATGCTGCCGGAACCTGCCTGCATGTCGGCCCCATACCGCCAGTCAGCCACCAAGACCCGGCCGGTGCTGTGCGCGAACAGCCACGCCGCGCAAAGGCAGACGATCCGGTCACCAAGACCTGTCATGCGTATGGAAACGACGTACCGGTCCGCCATGTGCCTGCCGCGAGTTTCGCCGCGAAGAATCGTCGCGGCGGCCACACGCTACCAAGCTCGGGGGTCGACGCGAAGGCGCCCGGCCTATTTGGGCCCTTGCCAAGTCCAGTGGATGGATCGACTTCCACAATCTGCTCAGGATCAGCGGCGTCTGGAAGATCGCGAACGAGACCGCCACTCACAGCAGCAGGTAGGTTTCCCCAGTCGTAGTCGTCTGCGATCCGGCTCCCAACCGGATTCCTCCACACTTTTGGTGCAGCGTCGCCATCAATTCATGTTGCGTAGGGCCGGGACGCAACCTCGTTGTCCAGGGGTGGGCCGGCGCCCTTCAAACCCAACCAGTCCGAGGGGTCCAGGGGACTTGTCCCCTGGCGGGGGGTGCAGGGGGGCAGAGCCCCCTGGCCTTCTGCCACGGCTTCATTCGGCGCGGCGGGAAGGCCAGCGCAAATCGCGGATCATCAAGCGATAAGTTTGGATTCCAGAACGGATCCGCCGCCAGCACATGACCCCAGCGTCGACGCATATACGCGATCTCCTGTTTGAATCGCACCTGCTTCTGCGCTGTGTCGTCAGGCTCGCGCGACGTCGGTCCATAATGATAAAGCTCTGCGTACGGCGTCCACACATTCAACAGGCCGCTTTCCGCCAGCCGCAGGCAGAAATCCACGTCGTTGATGGTGGCTCCCAGCTTTGCTTCGTTAAAGCCGCCGACTTCCAGGAACGTAGCGCGGCGGATCATAAGGCAGGCGGCAGTCACGGCCGTCACGTTCCGTACCAACTGCAGATGGCCGCAGTAGCCCGGCGCGCCGCCGTCGCAGAACAGGAACTGGTGTCCGACAATTCCGCCGGCGCCCACCGTCATGCCGGCGTGCCGCACGCGGCCGTCAGGATAGAGCAGCTTGGCGCCGACCGCACCGGTCTCCGGCCGGATCGCATGCGATACCATCTCCCGCAGCCAGTCCTGCCGGATTACGTCGATGTCGTTGTTCAGCAGCAGAACAAGCTTTCCCCGTGCTTCCGCAACGCCGCGATTGATGAGCGCGGCATCGGTCAACGGCTCGGGATGGCGCAGCACGAGAATGCGCGACTCGCCGGAGAGCCGTTGCAGTAGAGCTAGTGTATCGGGCGCTTTGCTGTCGTGGTCGATGACGATCACCTCCAGCTCTCTATAGTCTGTGCGGTGCAGCACACCGTCGATGCATCGTGCCAGCCGGTGTGCATAATCGCCGGTCGGCACGACCACTGAAACGAGCGGCGGCGGGTCGGGGATCGGGTAGAAGATGCGGCTCCATTGCGGCAGGGCCGGCGCGGGCCCCACCACACCGTCTATGCCGATGCTGTCGAGGTGATCACTGAGCGCGCGTCGGGCGGCCATGACGCAACGATCGGGCTCTGTCTCCGAGAACGATTGCAAGCGGGTTTTCCGGCGCCAGTGATAGAGCACGGCCGGAATGTGACGGATGCGGTCCCGCGCGCTGTGCGCCAGGATCCGTAATGCCAGGTCGTAATCCTGGCTGCCCTCCAGGCCGGCCCGGAACCCGCCAACCCGGCGCACCAGTTCGCTGCGGTACGCGGCGAAATGACTGATAAGATTGTGCTGGAGGATCAGCTCCGGGTTCCAGCCGGGCTTGAAATACGGCATCGACCGCCGCCCGGACTCGTCGATCTGGTCTTCGTCGCTGAACACGATATCGGCGTCTGGATGCTCCACCAGTGCCGCGGCGACTTCATAAAGGGCCTGCGGCGGCAGCAGGTCGTCGTGGTCCACCAGCGCGATGAATCCACCGGTGGCCAGTTCGAGCGCGGAATTGCTGGCCACGGAGATATGCCCGTTCTCGCGGCGGCGGATAAGCTTGATCCGGGGCTCGGCGGCGCGCACCTGTTCCAGCAGCGTGGTAACAGCCGGATCTGTCGAGGCGTCATCGGCGATGCACAGCTCCCAGTGCGGATAGAGCTGTTCGCGCACCGACGCGATAGCTTCGCCCAAGTGGCGCGGATCGGGATTGTACACCGGCATCAGTAAAGAGATCAGCGGCGGATCGGACCATTGCGCGATGTGCGTACGGATCCCGTGCCGGTCATCCTCGTTCAGACGGTCGAATTCTTCGATCCAGCTTTCATAGTGCCGCGCGATCGCCCATGCGTGTGAGCCGGACCGGTCCAGCAGATCAATCAGCCAAAGCGGGGCCGACCGAATGGCGGCGGCTCTGATGCCGCGCGGCAGCAGGCGTGATGCTGTGCGCAGGATATGCTTGGCCCGCCAGCTTGCAGAGCGGGGGATCGCATCCTGCCCCGCGTATAGGGCGGTGAGCTCGGCGTGTAGCCGGCTCGCTTGTGCGTTGTCGTCGGCACGGTGCGAGTGTGCAGTCAGCGGCTGCACCAGGCTCTCGTCCATCTCGTGTCGGTCTTCGCTCACCGGCTGGTCTATAGCGGGTGATGGCGCGGAGCACAGGGGTGGGAGCCTCCCTCGGCCCCTCCCGCAAGGCCCCCGCAAGGGGAGGGGAGTTTACTTCGCTGAGCCTGCGAGGCATTCGCACCATTGCATGGTCGGCTTGACGTTGCCCGCGGGCGGCTCACATTTCCGCGTATGCGCGATTTCTCCGAACTCTCCGAGCGCGAGGTCCTCGCTCTGGCAATCGCCAGCGAGGAAGAGGATAGCCGCATCTATGCCGACATCGCTGAGGGCCTGCGCGAGAACTATCCCGGTTCGGCCAAGGTGTTCAGCGAGATGATGGAGGAGGAAGGCGAGCATCGCCGGCGTCTGCTCGAGCTCTACCGGCAGAAATTCGGTGAGCACATCCCGCTGATCCGGCGCCAGGACGTGCGCGGCTTCCTCCACCGCAAGCCCGTCTGGCAGGTGCGTCCGCTGGGGCTCGACGCGGTGCGCAACCTGGCCGAGAGCATGGAGCTGGAGACCCAGGGGTTCTACCGCCGGGCCGCGACGCGCAGCGCCGACGCCTCGATCCGCGAGCTGCTCGGGGATCTGGCCGAGGCGGAGGTCGCGCATGAGCGCATCGCCGGCAAGCTGGTGGCAGAGAACTTGCCCGGCCCAGTACGCGACGAAGAGGACAGGGCAGCGCGGCGTCAGTTCGTGCTGAGGGTGGTGCAGCCGGGCTTGGCCGGGCTGATGGATGGATCGGTCTCCACCCTGGCGCCGGTGTTCGCCTCGGCCTTCGCCACCGGCCGGTCCTGGGACGCGTTCCTGGTAGGGTTGGCCGCCTCGATCGGTGCCGGCATCTCGATGGGGTTTGCCGAGGCGCTGTCGGACAATGGCAGCCTCACCGGACGGGGGGCGCCGGTCGTCCGGGGCGCGATCACCGGCCTGATGACGACGATCGGCGGTATCGGCCACACCTTGCCGTTCCTGATCCCCGATTTTTGGACGGCTATGGCGGTCGCCATCGGCGTCGTGGTCGTCGAGCTTGGCGTGATCAGTTGGATCCGATGGAAATACATGGACACGCCCCCGCTCTCGGCGACGGTCCAGGTGGCGCTCGGCGGCGCCCTGGTCTTCGCCTGCGGCATCCTGATCGGCAATAGCTGACCTGAACGGGTAGCCCCAATCTCAAGCCAGATCGGCGAGCATCCTGGGCGCAGCGGAACGCAGAAGCTGCTTGCGCATCTGCCACTGGCTGGCGGCGTCGGCCGTCGCGAGAAACTGTACCGCGCCCCCGATAAGGAACGCCACCGGCAAGCCGTTATGAAACAGCAGACGGTTCCCGGTCAGCCCTGGCAGTCTCGGCCCTGGCGTGAGAATACCGGCTAGGTTGAGCGGGTCGGCACCCGATAGCGAGACCCACTCATCGCCAGACTGCTGGCGCCGTACTTCGCGTAGCTTGCCGATCGCCTCGGGCAACGCATACTGCTCGCCGGAGAATCCGGCAACGAAGCGTCCCCCGCGGATGTCTCCGCGCGCCTCCATGCGGCGATAGACGCGCAGCAGATCCCGCCAGGGCGGCAGCCAGTCAGCTTCTCGCGCAAGCAGGCGCCAGAACACGACGCCGTAGCGACGCAGCAGCGCGCGGGCGACATATTCGGTGGCGGCCTGCCGCGTCTGTGCCTGCGCCGCGTCGCTTTCCGGAATGGCGCGACGCGCCAGCGCCCACCGGCCGGCGTCGTCCATGTCGAAGCTCAGAACGCGTCGTCGTCGTGTCGCACCGGCGAGTGGCTTGCGACGGTCTTCCGGCACCAGCAACGCGCGCAGGCCACCAAAACTATCCGATGTCACTAACCCGAGTGCCACCAGTTCACCGAGCGCCTCTTCCACCTGTGGACGCAGCAGGCCGGTCCCTTCCACCAGCTCATCGAAGAACGACGCCCCCTGCGTGCGCAGGCAGTTCGCCACCGCGAGCGCCCGCGGGCTTGGCTGCACGCCGTGCTCTGTCAGCGTCGAGAGCGAGGTCCAGAACGGCAGGTGTCGCCGCATCAACAGCGTGACCGGCGTCGTGCGCACCGGCGCTGCTGCACGCTCGCGCCCATTGCCGAGGCTGGACGTCGGCGTCAGCCGCGCCCAGGCGATCCGTCCCGCCAGGCATTGATCGTCCAACCAGGCCGTCTCGTACCCGGCGATGCGCGCCGGCAGAAGTTCCGTCTCCCATGCGCCGGCCGGTGCCTCGAACCCCTCTAGTAACGCGACCGTGGCGGTGAGCGCATCCGGTCCTTCCGGACGGGTCTCGTCCGTCAGATGGTGCCAAGCGAACAAGAAGCGCAGGAAGTCGCGCGCCGCGACCGGTTCTATCTCTGCACGCAGGCGGCGGATGGTGTAGTGGTGGATGCGGGCCAGCAGCCGCCGGTCGCACCACTCGTCCTGGTTGGTGCCGGGCGTGAAGCGCCCGCGCAATGCGAAGCCTTCCGTTTCAAGCGCAATCAATGCAGCGCCGATCTCGTCCGGCTCCAGTCCCAGCGGTACCGCGAGCGCGGTCTGCGTGACCGGACCCAGGCCCTCCAGGCGGCCGCGCAGGATCTCGGCCAGCGCCTCGTCCGGCGACCACACGCGCTGCGCCCGATCTGCCGGTGGTGCGATGTCGGGCGCACACTGTGCCCCGGGCCACAAAGCCTGGAACTGCGCCAACCGCTCGGCAGCGATCCATAGGGACGAATGAGATGTGTCGAGGCGTGTGACGCGTTTGTCGCGCGCCAGCGCTGCCAGCCAGCCGTCCCATTCAGGAATGGCCTGCGCTTCCGGCGCGGTCAGGCAGCCAAGCCACAGCAGCGCGTCGTGCAGTTCTTCGGCATTGGCAGGGTCCGGCCAGGCTTCGGTGCGCACCCGGGCAATCGCATCTGCATCGAGCCGGCCGAGCTCCGCCGCACTCTCCGGGGCCATCCAGCGTCGTGCCATGACCGCCTGCGTGCGCCGCTCTTCAAGCGGCGCGTCATCGAGGAACGCATAGGGTCGGGCCGACAACACTTCCAGCGCGAGCGGCGAGGGCTGGGTCAGGTCGCAGGCAACCACGCGGATTTCGCCTCCTTCGAGCCGGGTCAGCAGCCGTTCCAGCCCGGTGATGTCCATCGCGTCATGCAGGCAGTCGGAGATGGTCTGGTTGGTCAGCGGATGGTCCGGTATCTCGCGCTCGCCAACCAAGTTCTCGGCGCAGGCGAGTTGGTCGGGGAACACTGCGGCGATCAGGTCCTCGGCTTCCATTCGTGCGAGTTGCGGGGCGACCTTCTTGCCGCCGCGAAAACGCGGCAGCGCCAGTGCGACCCCGGCCACCCAGCGCCAGCGAGTGGTGAACATCGGCGCATCCAACAAGGCCTCGATCAAAAGCGATCTGACGGTCTTGGCGTTCAGATAGCGCGCGACTTCCGCGAGCTCGAAGCTGTGGGCCGTCGTGAGCGACAGCACGATGTTGTCTTCGGTGGCCGCTGCCTGAAGTTCGAAGTTGAACTTGCGACAGAAACGCTTGCGCAATGCCAAGCCCCAGGCACGGTTGAGCCGGCTGCCAAACGGTGCGTGCACCACCAGTTGCATGCCGCCTGCTTCGTCGAAGAAGCGCTCCAGCACCAATGTCCCTTGCGTGGGCAGGCAGCCTAGCGCGGCGTGCGCAGCGCGCAGGAATTCGATGAGTTGCTCGGCGGCTGGGCCGGTCAGTCCGATCTCGGCGGTCAACCAGCGTTCCACTGCGGCGCCCGTGGGGTCCGAACGCAGCCGCGCAGCGATCGCCGTCCGCAGGCGTGAGACCGACGCAGACAGCTCGTCAGTGCGGCCGGGCGCCTCGCCGAGCCAGAACGGGATGGTCGGTGGCTGGCCGTGCGCATCCTCCACCCGCACGATGCCGCGTTCGATGCGCATGATACGATAGGCGGTGTTGCCGAGCTGGAATATGTCGCCGGCCAGGCTCTCGACGGCGAAGTCCTCGTTGACGCTGCCGATCGTCTGGTTCTCGGGCTCGAGCACCACCTGATAGTCGGCGGTGTCCGGTATCGTGCCGCCAGATGTCAAGGCCGTCAGTCGCGCGCCGCGCCGCCCACGCAGCACGTGGTTGATTGCGTCATGATGGATCAGCGCGCCGCGTCGCCCGCGTCTGGTGCTGAACCCTTCGGCCAGCATGTGGACGACATCGGTGAAATCCTCACGTGCCAGATGGCGATACGGCCACGCGCGCCGCATCCGGTGGTACAGCGCCGCCTCCGGCCAGTCCCGCGCCGCAACCTCGGCCACGATCTGCTGCGCGAGCACGTCAAGCGGCTGATCGGGAATGGTGAGCCGATCCAGCTCGCCGCGACGCACGCTGTCCAGCAGCGCTGCGCATTCTACAAGGTCCTCACGTGAGAGCGGGAACAGCCGTCCCTTCGGCGTTCCGCCGACTGCATGACCCGACCGCCCGACGCGTTGCAGAAAGCTGGCGATCGAGCGTGGCGAACCGAGCTGGCACACCAAATCCACATCGCCGATATCGATGCCGAGCTCGAGCGAGGCTGTCGCCACCAGCGCCTTCAGTTGTCCTTGCTTCAGCCGCTGCTCGGCCGCCAGCCGCTGTTCCTTCGCCAGACTGCCGTGATGCGCGGTTACCACCGTCTCGCCGAGCCGCTCGGACAATTGGCGCGCCACGCGTTCCGCCATGCGTCGCGTGTTGACGAACACGAGCGTGGTGCGATGGGCCTCGATCAGCCGAACCAACTGCTCATAGACCTGTTGCCAGACCTCGGCCGACATCACCGCCTCCAGCGGCGACTCAGGCAGTTCGAGGGCGAGATCGCGGGGCCGTTGATGACCTGTGTCGATGATGGCGGCCTCCCCGGCCGGTGACCCGTCCGGTGCTGCACCCACCAGCAGGTGCGCGATCTCCTCGATTGGATTCTGTGTCGCGGACAACCCGATCCGCAGCAGCTTGTCGCCACACAGCGCGGCCAGGCGTTCGAGCGACAAGGCCAAGTGGGCGCCGCGCTTGTTCGGCGCCATGGCGTGGATCTCATCGACGATCACTGTCCGCGTCGTGGCCAACATGGCGCGGCCGGACTCGGAGCCGAGCAGGATGTAGAGCGATTCCGGTGTGGTGACGACGATGTGCGGCGGCCGGCGACGCATGCGATCCCGCTCACCGGGCGGAGTGTCCCCGGTGCGCACCCAGGTGCGGATCTCGATATCGGGCAATCCGCGCTCGCGCAGCGCCGCTCGGATACCTTGCAGCGGGACGTCCAGGTTGCGGTGGATGTCGTTGGACAGTGCCTTTAGCGGCGAGACGTAAACCACATGCGTCTGGTCAGTGAGCCGGCCCTCCAGCCCCTCACGCAGCAACGCATCGATCGCGGCCAGAAAGGCAGCCAGCGTCTTGCCGGATCCTGTCGGCGCGGCAATCAAAGTGTGCCGGCCGCCAACGATCGCCGGCCACGCCTGAGCCTGGGCCGGCGTCGGCGCCGCAAACCGGTCGGCGAACCATGCCGCGACCGCCGGATGAAACAGGGTTGCTGGATTCATGGTGAGGAGATCGCGCACATAAGGGAACGGGCTATCACGAAATCAACCGACGATCGAGACGTGGCAAGATATTGGCGCATCCGGCTTTGCCAACGATCGAGCGAACGGCATAGTGCCGAGGATTGGCATCGGCGGACGGCGTTTGATGACTTGCCGCGGCTCAATGAGGAACAGGTCAACAGAGATCGACCCGATCGCATATCAACCTGCGACAGGTTGAGCCGATTGGCGCGCGCGGCGCGCGTGAGTTCACAGCTGATTGTGAACCTGTGTCGGCAAATCATAACACAAGGAACGAGCCGGTTGCGGCATGCTCCGAGTCCGTTTCATGAACGGCGGGACATGCACATGGCTCTGCACTTTTCACGGTTCACGCTTATACTGGCTGGTGCGAGCACGGCACTGCTGTTTGCGGCTCGCCCGGGCACCGTCCACGCCGCGCCTATGGTGGACAGCGTGACCGTGTTCGCCAGCGGGACCGCGGTCGGCGGCATCCAGCCCGACTCCGTGACGGCCGGCAATGGATCGGTCTGGATCGAGTAAGGCAACGGCGCAGACTCGACTGGCCTGTTCGGCAGCAGCACTATCGCGTACGCGCTCTATCTGTTGGCTGCCGGTCGTGGCTATTCAGGTGCGCATGAAGGCGATCCTCGTACAGTCTTCAAGCGGCGGCTCGAGAAATGAACGCCATGGACCTAGTGCGCGAAAGGCTCGGCCCGTGACACGCTTTGCAGCTAATCACACCGCGCGGCGGCGTCGGGAATCCCCAGCGCACGCATTTTCCGCGTAACCTAGTCGCGGCGAGGACGCCGTAGCGTGAATGTTTCGAACTCCGCCAGATGACCGTCTGGTCCCACAACGTCGTAGTAAACGACCTTCATGATGGTGAACCCGCCGCGCTCCGATCCCGGATCAACGGTGAAGCCCGCGAAGCCGTAGGCGTGCGCTGCGTTCCGTACCGCCGACCAAGGCGCATCCTCCTTGACGTAGACAGGCGGCCGCTTCCCCGTGGCCGGATCGGGCGACCCGACCGAGACAATCACCCGACACTGCGGCGGGTTGAAAAATAGCTCGTTCGACGGAACAGACGTTCCGCCGCCGCCGACCACCATGTGCACCGTTCCCTTGGTCGTATCGATCACGTCGGTGGCGACCGACGTGGGCTTTGGCGTCAATGTCTGGTTGGCCTCCTGACCGCGGATTGGGTGAGAGCGTTCGTAGTGGTGCTCGTGCCCGCACACCACGAGGTCGACGTTGTATTTGTCGAACAGCGGCACCCATTCCTCGCGGATTCCCAGGTCTGCACCATTGAATTTGTCGGCCGATGAGATGGCGACCTGATGCATGCACACCACGACCCAGTCGATATCGTGATTATCTCGACTGGCTGCCAATTCCTTTTCCAGCCAGGCTTTCTGCGCTCCGGACGAATAACCCTTCACATAGGAGTTGCCGCCGTCCTGATACGTGACGTCGTCGTTTGCGATACTGATCACCCGCACCGAACCGGCGGTAAAGGCATACCAAAGTCCGCGTGTCACATCTGTTTGGCCCGCCGCGTCCGGCACCGAGAAGTAGGTCTGGTAGGCTTGATAGCCGATTGGTCCGTTGCCCAACTCGTTCTCGTGGTTGCCGGGCGAGGGCATCCACGGGCGATTGCGCGCACTGCGGGTGTTGTTCGCCCAGAAGTCCCACCAGGTCCGCACCCGGTCTTTGGCTAGGTTGGCGTAACAGAGATCGCCGTTGAACAAATGGAACAGTGGCCGCAGTTGCTCAACGCCGAGTGTCGTGTCTCCTGCGGCCGGCGAGCCGAGATTGTCATTGACGAACAATGGGACAGGCAGCGTGATCCCCGGTGGCGGGACATACTTCTTGCCAGTGGTCGGTGTGCCCTGATCGCCGAAGCTAGTGAATGTGAACGACGCACGGCCACGCGGCGACGTCCGGAACGTACCAAACTCCGGTGCCGCACCGTCGTGAACGGCACCATACATGTATACGGAGTCGGCCTGAAGCTGGCCAATCTTCGCATGGTAAGCGTAGACTACCTGTTTCGACTTCGCATCGGTGTAACTGATGGGTTTGGCGTCCACCGTTTGCTCGAACTTGCCATCGGGACGGCCGAGCACGACCCGGGGATTGCGAACAGGTTGCAGCGTGTGCCAGGACACGGTGACCTCGGACGATGCATCCGCCCCGAACTGCAGATGCAGCCCTGCCACCGCAGGCGTTCCCGATGGATCTGGCGATTGGCCTGGAAGGGCGGCGGCCTGTGCGTCCCCGATTACGTTGAAGGAAGCCGCTACCAGTGCCGCTGATCCAATGCCTGCTGCGGCGAGGAGCTTCCGACAACTCAGTTCGAGATTGAGGCCTGCTTCTTCTGCGGTCATGTGGTCCATCCTGCCACGTCGGAGCCGGAGCGGTGCCGCACGGAAGGCGCGGAAGAACTACCACGATTCAATGACAGTTGGGAGGTAGGCGTGCCGGAGCTTCGCATTCGCCCCTGGCCCAGTGCAGCTGCACTGCACCGCTTTGTTCGACGACGCCCGACGATGCAATGCCAACCGAGATTGCCTCCTACGGACTGCGGCCGAAGAACCGCAACGGCCGGCTTTCGGGACGAGTACTGAAGACAATCTCTGGCCAGCTTGGGCGCAAACCACCCGGCTGAGTCTGGCGGGATCCGCCGCGCGGTCCGCGGATCGCTGAACTGAAATGAAATCTCGTAACCTCGTCCCCCTCTCCCGCAGCGCGGGAGAGGGGGACGAAGCAACTGTTAGGCGGCCTTGGCGCTGGCCTGCTCGTCGTTGGCGACGGCCTGCGCCGCATCGTTGTTGATCTCAATGCGGCGCGGCTTCAGCGCCTCCGGCACCACCCGCTTCAGGCCCACATGCAGCAGACCATCTTGCAGGTCCGCTCCCTCGACCACGATGTGGTCGGCGAGCACGAAGCGTCTCTCGAAGGCGCGGCCGGCGATGCCGCGATAGAGCACCTCGGACTTCGAATTCTCACCGGAGAGGCGGCCCGAGATGGTCAGGACGTTGTCCTTTACCATCAGCTCGATGTCATCACGCCGGAAGCCAGCCACCGCCATGGTGAGGCGATAAGAGTCCTCACCCGCCTTCTCGATGTTGTAGGGCGGGTAGCTCGGTGCCTCGGCGGAAACGGCAGTATCCATGAGACGCGCCAAGCGGTCGAAGCCGATCGCGGTACGGAACAATGGGGTGAAGTCGTATGTCATGCAAACCTCCTGCATTAGCAAGGTTCGAGTTGGGCCGCCCTCATGGGCCAGTCCTGGATCAGTGTTCCGCGTTCCCATCACGAGCAGCGCGGATGGTCACGATTTGGCGCGCGCCAAGCGTCGTTTCAAGGACCGGCCGGTCGACTTCGTCTAGGAGCCATCCTATTTCTTCATGCCTAGACCGGCGAATTTCTTATTGGAACGCGAAAGGGCAAGAAATGGCGGAATTCTGCGCCTTTCCGCTGGTCTCTCTGGCGGCTCTATGGTAGTCCCTTGCTACTCCGGGAGCCGAGCGACCCCCATCATGCCGTCCAAGCGTTACGTCCCCTTCCTGGCAAGCCCCTGGTCGCGTGGGGGACGCCCCGGCAGCAACCACCGCGCACCGCGCCTCAGATCGCGACCAAGCGAAATCGCAAAGTGCAGCTTTCGCTCGGCAAACGGCTCTATGTGCTGCGCTCACGCATCGAGTGCTTCATCGGTCATCTCAAGGAGCACCGGCGCATCACTACCCGATATGACAAAGCCGCAACAGCTTCCTGGGCTTTGTCCCACTCGAATGCATTCGCCTCCGGACTCGGGTTTGTCCACAGGGGCCTAATACTCACGCTTGATCCTCCGCACGCGGTCTGTTTCCGAGTGAGCAACGAATTGCCTTTACGTACCACTGTGGGTGCTCACTGATAAACGTGGCGGCCAATTCCTCTCCTTCGATTTGACACGCGGCCAGACCGATTACGGGGGCTTCGCGGGGCAGCCACACATGACACTGGTTCGTGCCGAGCGCACACAGCAGGACGGAAATATAGATCGGCATGGACCCTCAAGGTAAAGTTGTTTCGCCTGCCATTCGCTAATGCAGAGTTCATATATTGTTGTCAATAGGAAAATTTTTCGGAGACGTGTCTATACGTCGGTAAAAAAACCACCAATGGTTGCATACCAGGAATGTTGCCCTGGACCTGCAACCCGGCACGCCCCTCCCTTACGGCCGACGCTGTTCGGCCACCCCGTCGCTTAATTTCCTGCCAGAGCCGATCCGCCGCATCTTCGGCGTGGCGGTGCTCGGCTCGGTGCACCCGCCGGGGCGCCGTTCGGTCAGATTTCGCGGGCAGGGTTCAGGGCTTGCGAACGACCGCGGCGCCGTTCGGCCCAGCGCAGCCCGCACGATAAACCCCGTTGGCGCAGGTGACCGTCGCTGGTGGTCTCGTGACCGGCGGCGGCTTGTGAACGACCGCGGCGCCATTAGGTCCGACGCACCCGGCGCGATAGACGCCGTTGGCGCAGGTCGCAGCTCTCGTCTCTGACGGCAGCACCACCAGGATGCTGAGCGCGGCTGTTGCGGCGAGTATGTAGCATCTCATGGCGGCGATCCCCCTAGCGGACTGTCAGTTGACCCGCGGGAGCAAGGATACCGGAAGCGGACGGTTCACGCCACGACAGCGTGCCAGCCCAGGAGGCCAGTGCGCCACTGCAATGCCAGCCCGAGAATCGGCCTACCTGGTGGATTTTCCCAAGCTTCCAAACTTCTTATTGAACTTCGCGACTTGACCGCCACTGTCGATGATCCGGTGCTGGCCCGTCCAGGCCGGGTGGGACTTGGGGTCGATATCCAGCCGCAGCGTGTCCCCGGGCTTTCCGTAGCAAGACCGCGTCTTGAACTGCGTGCCATCGGTCATCACGACCGTGATCTCGTGATACTCGGGGTGGATTCCCGCCTTCATCGGCTCGCTCCTTCTGGCGCCGCCGATCCCGACCGGCCGCGCGAGCCGCCCGCTATAGCGGGCGGCGGCCTCGGCTGGAAGCCCTGGCGAGCGCCTCTTATCGCTGCGACAGCTTTGACTGCACCCGCTGCGATACCTTTGCCTCCGCCCGTTCGGCGTTGGTGCGGAACGTCTGGTCCGCTAGCTGCTGCTGCTGCGGCGTGAGCTTGGAATAGAGGCTCTCGAACGCCGGCACGAGGCGCTGCATATCCTCTGCCTGTTGCGTCTGGATGCGGGCGAAAAATTCCATGTTCTGCACCGCGTTCGCGGTCGGCACTTGCTCGGCGCGCTGGCGGTACAACTGGTCCAGGCTAGCCGCATTCTGCAGCGAGGTCTGAGCGAACTGGTTCCACGCCGGCTCTTCGGCCGCCGTGATGTGGAGCGTGTCACTCAGGCGGTTCAGACGCTGCTGTGTGAGCTGCTGGATCGACCAGCTTTGACCCCCCTGGGCGGTGGTTGGAGTGCCGGGACTAGCGGCAGGCGTGGCCGCCAGAGCCGGACCGCCAAACGCAAACGTCGCGGCCATGAGCACCGGGGCCGCGCGGGAAACCAGTTTGTTCATCGTGCCTCGTCCTTCTACGGGAAAGTGCCGTCTCAACGCAGCACGGCGCCCCGGTTTCCGTGCCGTCGAGGCGGATGGACGAGACTTCACGCAAGCCGGCCCGGCGAGAGGTACGTCCAACCAGGCCGCAGAGCGAAACGGGCGATCAGCGCGTCGCGTTCAGGCGACCGCTTCTGCCTCGATCTCCACCATGTAACGCGGGTCCGCGAGCCCGGCGACGAACAGCAAGGTCGAGGCCGGGGCGTGCTCGGCGAAGACCGCTTCGCGTGCGGCGCGATAGGCTGGCAGCAGCGCCCGATCGGTGAGGAAGGCGGAGGTCTTCACCACGTTCTCGATGCCCATCCCATGCGCCTTCAGGATGGTGCGGAGATTGCGGAAGACGAGGGCGATCTGCGCCTCGCCATTGTTGGGCACCGAGCCATCCTCGTCTGTGCCGATCTGGCCTGAGATGACCAACCGGCGGCTCTCACCCTGCACAAGTACGCCATGGGAATAGCGGCTCGACGGCTCGCGCACGCCCGGCGGATTGCTGGTCGTGATGACTGGCATGGCAACTCCCCTTGGGTCGGAAGCGCGGAGTATAGCACCACATGGCCGGCCGGCGCGCGGGCCGGTGAGCCGCAGCTCAGGCGGCAGCCGACAGAAGCTCGGCCAAGCCGGCCCGCCAGGCAGAACGATCGCCGAAGAGTGTGCGCAACAAGCGGTTGTTCAGCGCATGGCCGGAGCGGTGGGCGATGAAGCGGCCATGGATTGCAGCGCCAGCCAGCGCGAGATCGCCGACCGCGTCGAGCAGCTTGTGGCGGGCGAACTCGTCATGCATGCGCAGCCCACCGGGATTGAGCACACGCGCCTGATCGACCACCACTGCGTTGTCCAGGCTGCCGCCCCGAGCCAAGCCTGCCGCGCGCAGCCGCTCTACTTCTTCGGCCAGCGCGAAGGTGCGCGCCCGGCAAAGCTGATGGCGGAAATTCGCCGGGGTAAGGTGAAACGATACCGACTGACGCCCGATTGCAGCGGCGGCGAAGTCGATCGACAGCGTCATCTCGAGACCGGGCATTCCAGCCCGCGCCGGGTGCAGCTCGACGAAGGAATCGCCCTCAGCGACGCGAATGGGCCGTCGGATTTCGATGACCTTCTGCGCCGCCTCCTGCTCCTCGATGCCGGCGCAATCGACCAAGAACACGTAGGGGGAGGCGGAGCCATCCAGGATCGGCAGTTCTGGCCCGTCCACCTCGACCAGCAGATTGCCGACACCAGTCCCGGCAAGCGCCGCCATCAGATGCTCGACAGTGCCGATCCGAGCGATCGAGTCTTCGGGATGAACAAGTGACGTGGCGAGCCGCCCATCGGCTACGTGATCGAACCGAGCGGGAATGTCCCGTCCGAGATCGGTGCGACGGAATACGATTCCGTGATCCGCCGGAGCCGGCTGCAGCGTCAGGCTAACGCGACTCCCGGAGTGCAAGCCGACTCCGACGCAGCCAATTGGGGCCTTCAATGTGCGCTGGCACATCGGGGCTGTCAGTGGGATCGCGCTCAGCGGCAGTCCGTCCATCGGCCATCCGCCTTTCGGTTTTTCCGACACGCTGCACCGCGAAACGCAGCGGGCTGCCCGAAGCTATGGGCGCGGCCCACGCGATTCGCGAGTCACTCTTTATTGCCGAATATTACCGCATAAGTGCTTGTTTCTGAAAGTTTCCTTCGTTGCGGAGCGTAACCGCCGTCATGACGACTGGCGGCGCAGGAAGGTCGGGATCTCAATGCCCATCTCCTCGCCGGCAACCGGACGGACAGACGCGCGCGGGTGTTCCAACCGCGGCTCGACGGCCACCATCGGCTCGATCCGGCCGGCCGGTTGATCATGGCCAGCGGCCCCGCTGCCGGGGGGCCGGCGCCGGAACACGCCGGTGACGGTGCCGAACAGGCTGGGGCGCACCGGTTCGGCTACCGGTGCTCCCGCCGCATCGACAGGAGGAGCCGGCTCAGCGAACAGGCCGGAGCGTGGCCGCGTCGCGCCTGACGGCGAGTTAGCGGGCGGGCGGGCGGCCGGTGCGAACGGGGTGTGCGCACTTGCGGCCGGCATCTCGGCGACGTTGCCCGCAGGTGCTTCGGCGACCGCCGACGCGGGCTGTGGCATCGATGGTCTTAGCGAGGCCGGCAACACCACCGGCGCGGGACCGATCCCGACCGGCATTGCCCCGAGGTGGGTTGACATCGAAAGAGGCAGGGGCGCTCCCACGGCGCCCCCCTCCACCGCGACCAGACGCGGCCGCTGCTCCTCGGCTTTTGCCGGCGTATCGATACCAGTGGCGACCACCGAGACGCGCACCCGTCCGGCCAAAGCCTCGTCGATTGCCGACCCGAAGATGATGTTGGCCTCCTCGTCCACCTCTTCGCGAATGCGATTGGCGGCCTGATCGACCTCGAACAGCGTCATGTCCTCGCCGCCGGTGATGTTGATCAACAGCCCCCGCGCGCCGGCCATGGAGGTGTCTTCCAGCAATGGATTGCTGATCGCCGCCTCGGCGGCTCGGATGGCGCGGTTCTCGCCGTCAGCCTCGCCGGTACCCATCATTGCCTTGCCCATCTCCGCCATCACCGTGCGGATGTCAGCAAAGTCGAGGTTCACGAGGCCGGGCGCCATCATCAGGTCGGTCACTCCGCGCACGCCCATGTAGAGGACCTGGTCGGCCATCTTGAAAGCCTCTTTCCAGGTGGTACGGTCGTTTGCCATTCGGAACAGGTTCTGGTTCGGGATGACGATCAAGGTATCGACGTGTTGCTGCAGCTCGTCGATTCCCTGCTCGGCGGCGCGCGCACGGCGCGTGCCTTCGAAGGCGAACGGCTTCGTCACCACGCCGACGGTCAGGATGTTTCGCTCGCGTGCCATGCGGGCGATCACCGGGGCAGCGCCAGTGCCGGTGCCGCCGCCCATGCCGGCGGTGATGAACACCATGTGCACGCCATCGAGGTGACGATACAGCTCGTCCGCGGCTTCTTCCGCGGCGGCACGCCCGATTTCGGGCTTGGCGCCCGCGCCCAGGCCTTGCGTGATGTGCGGCCCGAGCTGGATTCGCCGGTCGGCGCGACTGTGCATAAGCTGCTGCGCGTCGGTGTTCGCAACCACGAACTCCACACCCTGCAGGTTGGCCGTGATCATGTTGTCCACGGCATTGGTCCCGCCGCCGCCCACCCCGATCACAGTGATCCGCGGGGTGAAGTCGGTGTGAGTTTGTTGCGGGATAGTGAGATTGAGTGTCATGGCGACTTGTCCCTCAGACCACTCGATTCGTTGAAGCCGTTGTTGGCGAGTCGGAGCAAGAGCGCGTGTTGATGCTTACACGCGATCCCGCAGGAAGTTGACGAAGCGACGAAACAGACCGGCCGGACGGCCGGGCTCGAGCTCGATATCGTGCAGCGTGCGTCCGGCGCCTGCCGCCCAGGACAACAGCCCGGCCGCGGTGGCGAAGGCGGGACCCGCCGCTGCATCCGGCAGCCCACGCAGCGCCGCTGGCCGGCCCAGCCGGACCTGTTTACCAAGCATGCGCGCCGCCAGCTCCCGCACCCCGGCGAGTTGGCAGGCACCGCCGGTCAGCACCACGCGATTGCCAGCGGCGCGCGAAAGGCCGCAGCTCTCCAGCCGGTCTTTGACCATCTCGAACGTCTCCTCGAGTCGCGGGCGGATGATGTTCACCACCATGCTGCGCGGCACCTTGGCGATCTGGTGCTCTTCTTCGCCCACCAGAGGTACCGGCAGCATCTCGCGCTCGTCGTCCGGACTCGACTGCACGTTGCCGTACAGCGTCTTCAGCCGTTCGGCATGCGCGACCGGCGTCGAGAGCAGCCGGGCCAGATCGTTGGTCACGTGCACGCCGCCCACCGGAAGCTGCCCGGTGTGCAGCAACTGGCCTTCGGCGAACACGGCGAGCCCGGTGGTGCCACCGCCCATATCGATGACGATGGCACCGAGCTCGCGCTCATCATCGACAAGCGCCGCCAGACCGGCTGCCATCGGCGCCGACACCAGCTCGGCGATATCGAGATCGCAGCGGGCAACACAGGCGCCGAGCGAGCGCAGCGCGGTCGCGGCGGCGTCGATGATGTGCAGCCGCGCCGTCAGGGTGGTGCAGAACAGTCCGCGCGGATCGGCGACTCGGTCGGTGTCGTCAGCAGAGAAGGCAAGCGGCAGCGCGTGGATCGTGTCCCGCCCGTCTTCCTCGGCCCGCAGCCGCCCTTCGGCGACCACGCGACGAATGTCGCTTTCCTCGACCGCGCGGCCGTTGACCGGCCATTGGACGTTGAACAACCGGCTGGCCGGCTGGCCGCAGGTGAGATTGACGGTCACCGCGCGCAGCCTGGTGTCTGCCATGTCCTCGGCCTGGCCGACGGCGGCGCGGATGGCGCGTTCGGCCTCTTCGAGATCGACGATGCCGCCGCTGCGGACGCCTTTCCCCTTGTGCCAACCGAAACCGAGTACGCGTAGTGTGCCGTCGCTTTCGCTGCGGCCGATCAGGCAGACGATCTTGGTGGTGCCGATGTCGAGCACACCGAACGGACCGCTGCGCGGATGGCGCGGGCGTTCGGACTCATCCGGGCCCATGCCCTGCGGCGGCAGCACGCGGCGCGCCATGTCGTTCATTGGATTGCTCGCGAGCGGACCACCCCCTTCACCTCTTCCGCAGAGCGGGAGAGGTGAAGGGGGGGCGCACTTGAATCTCTCGACATCACACCCCCTACGTCTGCTTCTTTGCCGCCGTCGCGTCGGGTGCGGCCGGCGCGAGCGGATGCAGCACCAGCATGGTGGGCAGACGCATGTCGATTCGCGCCAGTGGACGATCGAGCAACTTGTGTTGTTCCTCGAGCGCACTCAGCCGATCGAGCGCGGCGGCTTCGTGGCCTTCCGGCAGCAGAACCTCCATCCCGGATTTCATCTTCAGGTTCCAGCGGCGTTCGCCGATCCGGATCGCCGCAACCACGCGCGCGGAAATGACCGGGTGAACGTTCAGGGCATCGATCAACGCCGCGGCGCCGTCCGGCGCGCCGGGCCCGACCAGCAGCGGAAATTGGCGGAAATCAGACACGTTCTCGTTTGCAACGACCTGGCCCGCCCGGTCGATCAGCGCGAACTTTCCCTGGTTCTGCCAGATCGCGAACGGCCCGCGCTCCTGGAGCTGCACCACGATCGTGCCGGGCAGGCGGCGTTCGACCGTGGCGTGATCGACCCATGAGAGCTTCTCGATTCGCCGCGCCGCCTGCTCGACCGAGAATCCGAGAATTGGATCGCCAACCGACACGCCGAGCGTTGCACGCAGCAATTGCTCCGGCGTGTTGGCGCGGCCTTCGATGCGGATCTCAGCGACGCTCAGGCCGGTGAAGCCAGTGGCGTTGAGCAGCCGCTCGCGCATGCGCGCGAGCGTGCCCCCGGGCTCGGCGGAATGCACCGCGATCACGCCAAGCATTAGGAGAGCGGCGGCGAAGACCAGCCAGCCAGTGGGGCGCAGCAGTCGTCTTTGGCGACGCAGAAGCAGCTTGAGCCTGGCCGGCCGGTCCCTGACCGAGTTCCGCGGTGTGGGCGCCCCGCCTATTCCCCTGGGCGACACGTCGCATTCTCCACCATCCAGGTGCAGAGCTGAGGAAAGCTCATGCCGTGATGCGCGGCCTGCTCAGGTAAAAGCGAAGTCGGTGTGAGACCGGGCTGCGTGTTGACCTCCAGCAGCACGAGCCGGCCCGGTTCGCCTTCGGTGTCGTCGTAACGGAAATCGGCCCGGGTCGCTCCGCTGCAGCCGAGCGCGCGATGTGCCGCCAGCGCCACGTCCAGGGCACGGCTGTACGCGGACGGATGCATGGCGGCGGGGATGACGTGTCGCGAGCCGCCGTCGGCGTATTTCGACTCGTAGTCGTAGAAGGTGCCTGCTTCAGCGATGATCTCGGTGACTGCGAGCGCGCGATCGCCCATCACCCCGACCGTCAGCTCGCGGCCGGCGATGTATTCCTCGACCAGCGCAGTACGGCCGAAGCGCCAAGTGCGCGCGACCTCGGCGCGCCGGTTGTCGCCGTTGCGCATAATCTCGACGCCGACCGAGGAACCTTCGTTTATCGGCTTGATCACATAGGGACGCGGAAACGGGTCTGCGGCTTCCAGCTCGTCGAGCACGATGGTGCGCCCACGCGGCACCGGCAGGCCCGCAGCCGCGAAGATCGCTTTCGCCGCGATCTTATCCATGGCGAGCGAGGACGCTCGGACTCCGGAATGCGTATAGGGGATGCCGAGCCAGTCGAGCACGCCCTGGATCGCGCCATCCTCGCCGTAACGGCCGTGCAGCGCGTTGAACACTGCGTCGGGCTTGGGATCGAGCGCGGCGATGACGGCGCCCAGATCGGCGTTCACTTCGATCGGCGTGACCTCGAAGCCGGCCTGACGCAGAGCGGCGATTACCTGCATTCCGGAGGAGAGGCTGACCTCCCGTTCCGCCGAGATGCCGCCATAAAGCACCGCCACGCGAGTCATGCGTCCGTCCTTTCCGCGGTGACGCGGCTTGCCGGGAGCGGGCGCCCAATCCGGCGAATCTCCCATTCCAGGTTCACCCCGGTCGCAAGGAGGACGCGGTGCCGCACCTCCTCGCCGAGGAACTCGAGATCGGCGGCCGTGGCGCTGCCGGTATTGATCAAGAAATTGCAGTGCTGCTCAGAGACTTGTGCGCCGCCGCGGGCAAGGCCTCGGCACCCGGCTGCGTCGATCAGCTCCCACGCCTTCATGTCGGGCGGGTTCTGGAACGTGGAGCCGCCGGTGCGGGCACGAATTGGTTGCGTGGCTTCGCGCGTAGCGCGGATCTCGGCCATGCGGGCCGCAATCACCGCCGGCGTGCCGGATCGCGCGCGGAGGCGGGCGCGCACCACCACCGCGCCATCCGACAGATGCGCGTGGCGATAGGCGAAGGCCAGCTCGGCCGCGGCGAGCCGCAGCAGCTCACTGGATCTCGTGACGACCTCGGCCCAGTCGAGGCAGGAGGCGATGTCGCCGCCATAGGCGCCGGCATTCATCGCCACTGCACCGCCGATCGTGCCGGGAATGCCGGAGAGGAACTCGAGCCCGGCCAAACCCGCTGCCGCGGCATGCTCTGCTACTGTCATGTCAAGCGCGGCGGCACCGGCGACGATGCCATCGGTTTCCGGTGTAATCGTGGTAAAGCCACGGGCGAGGCGGACGGTGACGCCGGGCAGTCCATCATCGCGGATGATCAGATTTGAGCAGGCTCCGATCACCTGCACCGGCACGTCGGGCGGCAGGGCGCGCAAGAACGCGGCGAGATCGTCGGCGTCAGCGGGACGAAGGAGCGTCTCGGCGGGACCGCCGACACGGAACCAGGTGAAGGGTGCGAGCGGCGCGTCGGGTTGCGCTCGGCCGCGGAACTCCACCCCTCCCGCTCCGCGGGCCTCCGCTCTGCGGGCCTCGCGCCCGGCACCCTTACCCGGTTCGCTTCGCGAACCGACCTCTCCCGCAGCGCGGGAGAGGTGGATTTCGGGGCCGTTCATGCCGCATTCCCTCCGCGCCGTGCGTTCTGCAACGCGGCCAGCTCGGCGGGCAGGGCGGCAGCCCATTGGGTGATGTTGCCGGCGCCCAGGCAGACTACGAAATCGCCGGGCTTGGCGATCGCCGAGATCATCTCGGCAAGAAGGTCGGGGCTGGGGAGCGGTACCACGCTGCGATGACCGCGGGCCCGCAGGCCATCGACCAGCGCATCGCGCGTCACGCCGGGGATCGGCGTCTCGCCGGCGGGATAGACGTCAGCAACGATCACTGTGCCCGCGTCGTTCATGCAAGCACAGAATTCGTTAAACAGCGAATGGAGCCGCGTGTAGCGGTGCGGCTGCACGACTGCGACGACGTCGCGCGCACCGGCCTGTCGCGCCGCCTTCAGCACCGCGGCAATTTCAACTGGATGGTGGCCGTAGTCGTCGATCACGGTGATGCCGCCGGCCTCGCCGGTCTTGGTGAAGCGGCGCTTGACGCCGCGGAAGGCGGCGAAGGCGCTGCGCAGCGTGTCGTCGTCGATCATCATCTCGGAGCCGACGGCGACCGCGGCCAGTGCGTTCTGCACGTTGTGGTGGCCAAGCATCGGCAGACGGAACGGCCCGGTCTTGCGCGAGCGGTTCCGCGTGCGGTCGGTTAGCACCACTTCGAACGTGGCGCCCAGCCGGTCGGCGACCACTCGTTCTGCGCGCACATCGGCCTGCGGCGAGAAGCCGTAAGTAATGATCCGCCGGTCTGACAGGCGCGGGATCATCTGCTGTACCGCTGGATGGTCGATGCACAGCACCGCGAATCCATAGAAAGGAATGTTGGCAACGAACTGATCGTATCCGGCGATCATCGCCTCCGGCGTGCCCCAGTGATCGAGATGTTCCGGATCCATATTGGTGACCACCGCGATGACCGCCGGCAGGCGCAGGAAGCTGCCGTCGCTTTCGTCGGCCTCGACCACCATCCACTCGCCGGCACCAAGCCTGGTGTTGGTGCCATAGGCATTGATGATGCCGCCGTTAATCACGGTGGGATCGAGTCGCGCAGCTTCGAGCACCGCGGCGATCAGGCTGGTGGTGGTGGTTTTGCCATGCGTGCCGCCGACCGCGATCGACCAACGAAGCCGCATCAGCTCGGCCAGCATCTCAGCGCGGCGGACCACCGGGACGAAGCGGGCGCGCGCCGCTAGGACCTCCGGATTGTCGCGCTTCACCGCGGAGGAGACCACCACCACCTGGGCGTTCCCGAGGTTGGCGGGGTCGTGGCCGATGGCGATGGGGATGCCGGCCTCGCGCAACCGACGAACATTGGCGGAATCGGCGATGTCGCTACCCTGCACGCTATAGCCGAGCGTGTGCAGCACCTCGGCGATGCCGGACATGCCGATGCCGCCGATGCCGACGAAATGGATGGTTCCGATTGAAAGCGGCAGGGCCCTCACCGGGCAGCCTCCTGATGCATGAGAGAGAGGGTGAGCTCGGCAAGCCGGGCGGCTGCGTCGGGCCGGGCGAGGTTCCGCGCCGCCGCAGCGGCATGGGCGAGCAGATCCGGGGTGGCGAGCAATGCGGTAAGGCGCTCGGCGAGCGCTTCGGGGGTGAAATCCCGCTGCGCCATCATCGATGCGCCGCGCGCTGCCACCAGCGCCTCGGCATTGGCGGATTGGTGATCGTCGATGGCCCCCGGCAGAGGCACCAGGATTGCCGGACGGCCGGCGACCGCCAACTCGGCCACGGTGGATGCGCCGGCGCGAGCAATGACGAGATGCGCGGCGGCCAGGCGTTCAGCAACATCGGGGAAGAAAGTGGACAACTCGGCTTCGATGCCGGACGCCGCATAAATGGTGCGTACCCCCTCGAGATCCTCCGCGCGGCACTGCTGCACCACAGACAGTCGCGCGCACAGCGCATCCGGTAGCCGCGCGAGCGCCGCCGGCACCACATCGCTGAACACGCGCGCGCCCAGCGAACCGCCGAGCACCAGCAGCCGGACCTCGGAATCGGCGGACGGTGGCGTATAGCTGCGATCAGCCAGAGCAATGACGGCGGGGCGGACAGGATTGCCGGTGGTTTCAGCGGCAACGCTGTTCGGCACGCGCGCCGTTGCCGGGAAGCTCAACGCCAGCAGAGTCGCGTGTCGGGCGAGGAAGCGGTTGGCACGGCCGAGCACCGCGTTCTGCTCGTGCAGGATTACCGGTGGTCTGTTGCGCAACAGGCGTGTCGCGAGCACCGGCGCGACAGATGGATAACCGCCGAACGCCACCACGGCGGCAGCGTCGAGCCGGGCCAGAATGGTCCGCGCTCGCGCCACGCCAGCGGCCAACGCCGCCGCGGCGGAGGCGGCGCGCAGCACGCCGCGACCAGCGATACCAGCGCCGGGCAGCACGAATCGCTCGTGCGCTGCGAAGACCGGGCTGCGGTCGGTCTGCGAGCGTGCGTCGGTCATCAGCACGATGCGCTGTCCGCGGCGGATCAGCTCCGACGCGAGCGCCTCGGCGGGGAAGAAATGCCCGCCCGTGCCACCAGCAGCGATCACGATGGGCCGTATCTTCTCCCCTCCCCTTGCGGGAGGGGATGGGGCAGGGGGCCGTCCAGCAAAGACGAATGCCCCCTGATAAGCTCTCTGCTCCGGCGCCCCCTCTCGCAAGGGGAGGGGAAAAGAGAACGTCATCACGGCACGTCCCCGTGATGGCGGCGGCGTGTCAACGCCAGCAGCATGCCCATGCCGAGCGCCACCGCCAGCACCGACGAACCGCCGTATGACACGAAGGGAAAAGTCATCCCCTTCGTCGGGATCAGCTCAAGCGAACTCGCCATATTGATGAAAGCCTGCAGCCCGAAACCGACCACGAGCCCAGCGCAGGCGAGAATGCTGAACAGCTCAGGTTCGCGTAGCAAACGCAACAACCCGCGCACCACAATGAAAGCGAACAGGCCGAGGATGATCAGGCAGACGATCATGCCAAATTCCTCGCCGACCACGGCGAAGACGAAATCAGCATGGGCGTCAGGCAGTACGTCCTTGACCCGCCCCTCGCCAGGCCCACGGCCGAACAGGCCGCCATTGCCGAACGCCTCCAGCGCTGTGGTCACTTGGTAGGTGTTGCTGCCGACCGGGTGCAGGAATTCGTGCAAGCGCACCTGGACATGCGGGAACAGCAAATAGGCCCCGAACGAGGCCCCGCAGATCGCGGCGACCCCGATCGCCACGAGGAACAGATTGAGCCCGTCGATGAAAAGCTGAGCGAAGAAGACCGCTGTGATCACCGCGGTCATGCCGATGTCAGGCTGCGACTTCAGCAACAGCACGATCAGCACATAGATCGCACCTGCCAGCAGGGTGCCGGGCAATTTGGCGCGACGTCCCTCGGCGATCAGCCAGGCAGTTACCACGGCGAAACAGGGCTTGAGGAATTCGCTCGGCTGGATCGAGAAGCCGGGAAGCGCGATCCAGCGCCGCGCGCCCTTGATCTCGACACCGACCACCGTGGTCGCGGCAGTCAGGATCAGCGCGATGATGCAGCCGATCAACGCGAGGCGGCGGATATCGCGCGGCGACAGCAGCGAGACCCCGGTGACGATCGCACCGGCCAGCGCGAGGAATACTACCTGCTTGAGGATCAGCGCGTCGCGGGCATCGCCGATGCGCTCGGCCACCGAGGGGCTGGCGGCAAGCACCATAATGTAGCCGAAGCCGATCAGCACGCCGATGGCGCCCAGCGTCCAGCGATCGACCGTCCACCACCAGCGGCCCAGCATCGAATTGTCGGCGCGGGAGAGGGCCATCAGGCAGCCGCTTCACGCGCCAGCGCGTGCACCAGGGCAGCAAAACGCTCGCCGCGCGCATCAAAGCCGGTGAACTGGTCGAAGCTCGCGCAGGCCGGTGACAGCAGCACGATCGGCGTACCGTCAGCCTGTGCCGCGGCGAAGGCAGCGGGCACCGCCGCTTCCAGCGTACCGGCGAGCTCGTGCGGCACGCCGGCGGAGGCGAGAGTCGCGGCCAGCGCCGGTGCATCGCGGCCGATCAGCACCGTACGAGCGATGCGTGGGAACAGCGGTGCAAGCGGCGCGATGCCACCCTCTTTCGCGATCCCGCCGGCGATCCATACCAGGCGCGGATAACACCTGAGCGCGCGGGCGGCGGCATCCGCGTTGGTGGCCTTACTGTCATTGACGAAGGTGATCCCATCGATGCAAGCGATGCGCTGCTGACGGTGCGGCAGGCCGGGAAAGCTGGCGAGGCCGCGTGCGATGTCTGTGCGCGTAAGGCCAAGCGTGGTGGAGATGGCCGCGGCTGCGGCAGCATTCTGAGCGTTGTGCGCGCCGGGCAACGCGGGGGCCTCGGCAAGCGGCAGGATTGGGCCGTCAGCATCGCGGACCTCACCCGCGTAGCACCAGAAGTCGGCCGGGGCGCAACCCGAAACGGTGACGACATGCGCCGGCCGGCTGCGCAGCCATTCGGCCATGGCACGCGAACCACCGTCATCAAGGCCAACCACCGCAAGATCGTTGCGTGTCTGACGATCGAACACCGCACGCTTGGCTCGCGTGTAGCCGACCATGTCGCCGTGCCGGTCGAGATGGTCAGCGCTGAGGTTCAGCATCGCCGCCACATCGAAACGCAGCGTGGCGAGTCGCTCCAACATGTACGACGACATCTCGAGCACATAGACGCCGTCGTCGGGCAGCAGAGGCAACGCGAGTGCTGCCGGGCCAAGATTGCCGCCAGCCGCGACCACGCGCCCGGCACCGGCCAGCATGTGTGCGAGCAACGCCGTCGTCGTCGATTTGCCGTTGGTGCCGGTGATGCCGATGAAGCGCGCACGCGAGCCGGCGCGACGCACTGCCTGGAACAGCAGTTCCGCATCCGAGAGGATCGGCACGCCGGCGGCGTGCGCACGCGCGGCAACCGGATGGGCGGTGGGGAGATGGTGTGGGATTCCGGGAGAAAGAATAAGGGCGTCGAAGTCGAATGAGGCTTCGGTCAGGTTGCAGAGCATGATGCCCCCCCTCCCCTTGCGGGAGGGGGCTGGGGGGAGGGGGCCGTCGTGCATGAGCACCACGGCCCCCTCCCCCCAGCCCCCTCCCGCAAGGGGAGGGGGAGTGCGCTTCGCCGCGTCATCGTCCCAGGCCACAACCTCGGCGCCCATTGCAGCCAGGGCGTGCGCCGCGGGGGTGCCGTTGCGGCCGAGTCCCAGCACGGCGAAGCGAGTACCGGCGAACAGGTCGGGCGGGAAACCGCTCATCGGATCTTCAGCGTCGCCAGGCCGACCAGCGCCAGGATCATCGAGATGATCCAGAACCGAATCACGATGGTCGGCTCCGCCCAGCCCTTCTTCTCGAAATGATGGTGCAACGGCGCCATCAGGAATACGCGGTTTCCAGTCCGCTTGAACCAGAACACCTGGACGATTACCGAAACGGTCTCCACGACGAAGAGGCCGCCGACGATCAGCAGCACGATCTCATGCTTGGTCGCCACCGCAACCGCGCCCAGCGCACCGCCCAGCGCCAAGCTGCCGGTGTCGCCCATGAACACGGCTGCCGGTGGGGCGTTGAACCACAGAAAGCCCAGTCCGGCGCCGATTAGTGCGGAACAGAACACCGTAAGCTCGCCCGCACCGGGCACCGGGTGGAGCTGCAGATAGTCGGCAAAGATACGATTGCCGACCAGGTAGGCGATCAGCGCGAACACGCCGGCTACGATGATGGTCGGCACGATGGCGAGCCCATCCAGGCCATCGGTCAAATTCACAGCATTCGAGCTGCCCACCATCACCAGCATGCCGAACAGGGGGAAGAACCAGCCGAGCTGGATCAGCACGTCCTTGAACACCGGCACCGCCAATGTGCTGCCCAGGCTGCCATCGGTGGTCAGCATGATCCAAGTCGAGGCGGCCAGGCCGATCAGCGCCTGTCCGGCCAGCTTGGCACGCCCGGACAGGCCCTTGTGGTTGCGCCGCGCCAACTTCAGGTAGTCGTCTGCGAAACCCAGCGCGCCGTAACCGGCAGTGACCAGCAGCACCGCCCAGATGTAACGGTCTCGCAGATCGACCCAGAGCAGGGTAGCGCCAAGCGAGGCGGCCAGGATTAGCACGCCACCCATGGTCGGTGTGCCTGCCTTCTCGATGACATGGCGCTCCGGGCCGTCGGTGCGGATCGGTTGGCCCTGCCGCTGCATACGGCGCAGCCAGCGGATCAAAGCGGGCCCGATGATGAAGCTCACCAGCAGCGCCGTCATGCACGCCGCGCCCGAGCGGAACGTGATGTAGCGAACGAGATTGAACAGGATGAACTGCCGGGCGAGCGGCTGGGCGAGATCGTACAGCATCAGGCGAGCTCCGCGAGCCGGTCGAGCGCGGAGACCACCAACTTCATGCGGCCGCCGAGGCTGCCCTTGACCAGGATGGCGTCACTTGGCCGCACCGCGGCGGCAACGAGATCGGCAAGCGCCGCCGAATCCGGGGCATGTCCGGCGCGAAGATCGGGCGGCACGGCATCATACAACAGGCGCATCAGCGGACCGCAGGTGAACAGCTTATCGGCCGCGGCGACCAGATCTTCAGCGAGCGCCAGATGTTCCGTCGGGCCCTCGGCACCGAGCTCGAGCATGTCGCCCAGCACCGCAACTCGCCGCCGCCCCGGCTGCAGCCGCAGGACGGCAAGCGCGGCCCGCATCGACGCACCATTGCCGTTGTAACTTTCATCTAGTAGCAAGGCGCTCCCGCCCGGCAGCTCGATGCACCGATGGGCGCCGCGCCCAGCTACGGGGGTGAACCCGTCGAGCGCCGCAGCGGCACGTTCGGTCACCACGTCGAGCGCCAAGGCGGCCGCCAGCGCCGCCACCGCGTTCATCGCCATGTGCCGTCCGGGTGCCGCCAGACGAAAACGCACCACACGCCCGGCGATCCTTGCCGTGACCCCGGTGCCGTCAGGATCAGTTTCGACAGCAACGAGACGTACATCCGCGGCCGGGTCTGCACCGAATGTCAGGATGCGGGCAGCGCTTGCGCTCGCCTGCAGCAGCGGCAGATACGGCGAGTCGGCCGGCAGCACGGCAACCCCGCCAGGCTGCAGGCCCTGCATGATCGCCGCCTTCTCCTCGGCAATCGCTTCGATACTGCCGAGATAGCCGACATGGGCGCGTTCGATGGTGGTGATCACCGCGACATGCGGCCGAGCCAGACGAGCGAGCGGCGCAATTTCGCCGGGATGGTTCATGCCGATCTCCGCGACGCAGAACGCTGCGTCCGGCGGCAGCCGCGCCAGGGTCAGCGGCACGCCCCAATGGTTGTTGTATGATGCGACGGCTGCATGCGTCGGCGCCTCCGTTGCCAGGATCGCCCGCAGCATCTCCTTGGTGGTGGTCTTGCCGACGCTGCCGGTGATGGCGGCGAGCCGGCCGCGGAAACGTGCACGGGCATAGCCGCCGAGCCGGGTCAGCCCGGCAAGCGTGTCATCCACGCACAGGAAGACCCCGCCATCGACCGGCTGATGCACCATAGCGCCTGCGGCGCCACCGGCGAAAGCGGCAGCAAGGTGACCGTGCCCGTCGCCCGTTTCGCCGCGTAGCGCCACGAACAAATCGCCGGGCGCCAGCGTGCGAGTATCGATCGACACGCCGGTGGCGTCGAAGTGGCGCCGCTGTACTCCGCCGGTCGCCTCGACGAGATCCTGTGCGGTCCACAGCGCGGTCATGCGAGGCCTGCCAAGCGGCGGATCACCGCTACATCGTCGAACGGGATCACTGTGCCACCGATCGACTGGCCCTGCTCGTGGCCCTTGCCGGCAATCACCAACACATCGCCCGGGCTGAGTGCATTCAGCGCCTCGGCAATGGCTCGTTCGCGATCGCCGATCTCGCGGGCGCCTGGGCAGGCGGCCAGCACGGCGGCGCGGATCGCGGCAGGATCCTCGGTGCGCGGGTTGTCGTCGGTAACGATTGCAACATCCGCGTGGCGAGCAACGGCGGCGCCCATCAGCGGCCGCTTCCCAGGGTCCCGATCACCGCCGGCACCGAACACCACGTGCAGCCGTCCGATGGTGTGCGGGCGAAGCGCAGTGAGCAGCCGTTCCAGCGCATCCGGAGTGTGGGCGTAATCGACGTAGGCAGCCGCCCCGTTGGGGAGCCGCGCGGCGAGCTCCATGCGACCGCGCACGCCGGTCAGGGCGGGAAGACGGTCGAGCGGGTCCCGTTCTCCGAGCCCCGCGGCCAATGCCGCCGCCATCAGCGCGTTCTCTGCCTGGAAGCGACCCGGCAAGGCGAGCCCGATATAGCGCCGGGTACCGTTCGCCAGCACCTCGATGTCCTGGCCGTCGGCGCGCGGCACCACCGAGACCAGCCGCAGCATTTCACCCGAAGCGCCCACAGTGCGGAGATTGAGTCGCCGGGCGACGGCAACCTCGCGCAGCGCGGCCAGGGTCGCCGGATCCATGTCCGCGTTCGCGACGGCCGGAGCACCCGCCGGCAGCAGCTCGGCGAACAGCCGCAGCTTGGCAGCACGATAGGCGGCTTCGGAGCCGTGATAGTCGAGATGGTCGCGCGTCAGATTGGTGAAGCCGGCGGCCGAGAGATGCACGCCATCCAGCCGGAACTGGTACAGCCCGTGCGACGACGCCTCCATCGCCGCATGCTGGACGCCGGCGCGAGCCAGCGCCGCAAGGGTCTGCGCCAGCCGCACCGGGTCAGGCGTGGTGAGGCCAGCGCCGGGCGGGAAACCGGGCGCGATCAGGCCGAGGGTGCCGAGGCTGGCGGCCGGACGACCGGCGGCAGCCCAGATCTGGCGCAGGAACTCGACGGTGCTGGTCTTGCCGTTGGTGCCGGTGATCGCCGCCAGCACGGCTGGGCCGGGACCGGCCAGCAGAGCTGCGAACTGGGCCAGGCGCCGGCGTGGCTCGGGATCCTCGATCAGCGGGCGCGGCGGAACGCCAGGAGGCCAGGTTGTGCCGAGCGGGGCGAGCACAGCGGCAGCGCCGCGTTCGACTGCCTCTCCGATGAAGGCTCGGCCGTCGGCCCGGGCGCCAGGCAAGGCGGCGAACAGGTATCCTGCCGCCACCTCGCGGCTATCCGCCGTCACCCCGGTCAGCGCCAACCCGGACGCCGCGTGCCAGCGCCGGCGGGCGGCATCGGGCAGATGGACCAAGTCGGGGAGCTGCCCCATCATCTCAATGAGCCGCAAGTGCGGGGGTTCCGACCACTCGCGCTTCCACGATGGCAGCGGCAGGCAGCGTCGCCTGATGCTGCCAGTTCCGGCGAGGCGGCGGGACGACCGGCACAGCGCTGACCGGCAGCGGCGAGGCCGGTCCCGGCCGGGCCGAGGCGACCGGCGCGCCGGTCGGCCGGCCGGGCTGCAACGGGATGCTCACCTGCTGTTCCTCGACCTGAAGCTGCTCCGGCGAGGCGGGCAGCAGGCCCAGCATCGGCGCAACGCGCGAAATCACATTCCGGACCACAGGACCGGCGGTCCAGCCGCCGGTGGTGTACCCGTGAGTCGAGGCATCGGCATGCGGCGAGTCGAGCATCGCGTACACCAGGTAACGCGGTGCGTTGATCGGGAACGCTGCGATCATCGAGCTCAGGTTCGAATGCAGCTTGTAGCCGTGTTTACCGACCTTCTGCGATGTGCCGGTCTTGGCGCCGACCAGATAGCCCGGCACCTTGGCGGGCGTGCCGGTGCCGGCGGTCACGACGAGGCGCATCAGCTTGCGCATGATCTCCGAGGTCTCGGGCTGCATGACGCGTTCGCCGGGCACCGTCGCACCGGGGGGCAGATCGAGCAAAGTGGGCGGGTGGTAGATGCCGCCATCGACGATCGCATCAGTGCCGCTCATGAGCTGCATCGGCGTGACCGCGATTCCGTTGCCGAAGGAGACGGTCATGATTGTGGCGAGTTGCCAGCTTTTTGCGGGCTGCACGATCGGCGGAGCCAATTCGGGAAGCTGGATCGGGGAGCGGACGAAAAAGCCGAGTTTCTCGAGCCAGGCGCGCTGGCGCTGTGCGCCCACCAGCACGGCAATGTGAGATGCACCAATGTTCGAGGAGTAGGCGACGATCTCCGGCACCTCGAAATTGTGGTGCGCCTGCTCGAAGTCGGTGATGGTGAACCGGCCGACATGGATCGGATGGACCGTGTCGAACGAGTCCCAGATGTGGATCACACCATTATCCAGCGCCATTGCCGCTGTCTGCAGCTTGAAGGTGCTGCCCGGCTCGTAGGCGCCGCTCACCGCATTATTGAAGCGTGTGTCCGGGTCGGCATGACCGAAATCGTTGGCGTCGTAGTCGGGCAGGCTGACCATCGCCAGCACCTCCCCGTTGTTGGCGTCCATCACGATGCCTGCACCGCCGAGCGCCTTGAATTCCTCAATGGCGGCGGCGAGCTCCTCACGCACCACCGCCTGTACACGTACATCGATGGATAGCCGGAGCGGGGTGGGATCGGTCATCAAGCGCTTGTCGAACCATTTCTCCACGCCCGCCACACCATGCTCGTCCACATCGACTCCGCCCAGCACGTGCGCGGCGACGGGGCCCATCGGGTAATGCCGCTCTTCGGTGGGCAAGAAGTCAATTCCTGGAATCCCCAGATTGTTCACCTCGATCTCCTGCTGCGGGGTGATCCGCCGATCGAGGAAGACGAATTCCTTGTTGGTCTCCACCAGCCGCTGGCGGGCCTCGGTCTCATCAAGATCGGGCAGCACTTTCTTGAGCTTGGCGATGACTGCACCAGGATCCATCACTTGCCGCGGATCGGCGAACAGCTCTGCAGTGGGCAGCGAGATCGCCAGGATCTGGCCGTTGCGATCGGTGATCATCGTCCGCTTGGCCAGCGCGTCGGCGTCCAGGTTTTGCGGCGCCGCGACGAGCGCGGCAATAGGATGCTCAGGCCGGTGCGGCCGCAGCGGCTGGACGACCGTGGCGTCTGCCAGCTTCAGCATCACGGCGAGGAACAACAACAGGAATCCGGCGGCGGTCGCCACAAGGCGCGAGCGCGTGGTCTCCAGTGCGGCGCGGCGCTGGAGATCTGGCGCCGTGACGCGCACTGTCTCTATCCTCGGCACGGCATCGGCGCGAGCGGCGCCACGCCGGCGCGCCGGTGCCGTGCGTCGCGCTGCGTTCAGTGGCGGTGAATCAGGGGGAGGGGCGCCAAGCGGTCCAGCCGGATCGTCGGTCATCGCGCGGGCCCCTGGCGTCCCATCTTGGATATGCGGCGTCGAAGCGCCGCGATCGGCAGATCACGAAGATGATGATCAAACCTGTCGAAGTAGGCAGTCGTTCTGCCGACAAATGTTCGTTCCGTGCGCATCAATTGCCGTTCGGTCCCCAACGGAAGTTGAGCGGCACGGGCGCCGGAGCGGGGCTGGCCCCAGCATGAGCCATTCCAAGCAGCGAGCCGGTTGCCAGGGGAGGCGGTTGCGACAGTGCAGCGGCCGGGACGGGGGACGACTTGCGTAGCGGCCACAGCGGACGATCGGCGGCTTCGATCACAGCCGGACGTGTTCGGATGATCGGCGTGGTGGAGCGCTGAGCCGACGCGACAGCACTCGTCATCGGGGCGACGCGCGGGTGCTCGATCGGCTCATGCACCGAGGGGGGTGACGTGACCTCCGCTGGTTTCGGCGGGGGCGCCGGCGGGGCAGTCGGGGCCGGCGTTTGCGGGGGTGAGACGGACGCCACTGGTACCTCCACAAGCGGCGTTGCCGAGGGCGCCGGCACCGGCTGAGGCGCGCGCACCGAGGGCAGCCGAGCATCAAGTTCCGCCATCGAGGTGAACTGGCTAGGACTCGTGGTCTTCAGGTTGAGGAACTGATCGGCCAGCTTTTGCAGACGATCCGGCTGGCTGAGCCGTGTCCATTCGGCATGCAGCAGACGGATCTGCTCGCGCACTGCGTCGGTAGCGCGCACCGTCTGCCTGATCTGCTCGTCGAGCACATTCACCCGGTGCTTCGCCTGGTACAGGTACAGGCCGGCGCCGCAGGCCAGCAGAAAGCACACACAGGTGACCGGGCGTATCACGACACCGCCCTGTTGACGGCTGTGCCGAGCCGTTCGAGGGCGCGCAACCGGGCGCTCCGGGCGCGCGGGTTTGCCGCCGTTTCATGCGCGCTTGGCCGCAGGGGTCTCGCCGTAAGCAGCCGGAAGCCGGCATTGCGCGGCTCCGTCAGGCTGCGCGGGTCGTGGCGGGAAGGCGCCGGGGCGCGGCCGGCGGCCGTCACCATGAAGCGCTTGACGATCCGGTCCTCGAGCGAATGGAAAGCGACTACGACCAGCCGCCCGCCGGGGGTGAGCAGGCGCGCTGCCTGATCAAGTGCGCGCTCGATCTGGCCCAGCTCATCATTCACGCGAATACGCAGCGCCTGGAAGCTGCGCGTAGCGGGATCGATACCGGACCGATCGGGCGGCAACATGCTGCGAATAATTCCGGCTAGGCGTGACGTGGTAACGATCGGCGCGGTGTTGCGGGCGGCGACGATCGCTCGGGCGATACGGCGTGCAGCACGCTCTTCTCCCAACTCGTGCAGCAGGTCGGCCAACTCGCGTTCGGACAGCCGGTTCACGAGATCGGCGGCGGTTGGCCCATCGCGCCCCATGCGCATATCGAGCGGTCCGTCCGCGCGGAACGAAAAACCGCGCGAGGGATCGTCAAGCTGGAACGAAGACACGCCGAGATCGAGCACGATTCCGTCCAGCGTGGACACGCCGTACTGGCCAAGCAGCGCCAGCATATCGCCGAACCTGCCGTGCAGCAGGTGCAGCCGGCCGGGATAGCGGGCAACAAGCTCTGCTCCGCGGGCGATGGCGTCAGGATCGCGGTCGATCGCCCACAGCGTGCAGCGGCAGGACTCGAGGATCGCGCTGGCGTAGCCGCCACTGCCGAAGGTGCCGTCGAGGTAGATGCCGCCGTCGCGCGGGGCGAGCGCGGCCAGCATCTCATGCACCATTACGGGGATGTGCCCGGTCATTGCACGCCCGGGCTGCGAAGCGTCAGGCCGCGGGAGCGGGCGCGTTCGCGCGCCTCCTGCAGGCGTCGCTCAGCGGCTTGTGGCTCCCAGATCTGGAAGATCCGGCCAAGCCCCATGAAGACGACGGATTCGCCGAGCCCGGCATGCGCGATCAGGAGATCGGGCAGCACGATGCGGCCCTCTTTGTCAGCTTCGACAGGATATGCATTCGCGAACAACGTGTTTGCGAGATCATCATGCTCTTCGCTGAACAGATCGTAGCGATCGAGAGGTGCGGAGAGCGCCCGGAACTCGGCCAGCGGCCACGCCTCGATGCAGGGATGCTTGTGCGAGGGGCGCAGCACGAGGGGTGTGCTGTGACAGTTCCCGTTGGACCCGTTGCCCGACAAGTCGTTCCTTGAGCCGTTTCCGTTGCTTTCGCCGTTCTGACGCAGTGCGGCGCGGAAAGCCGCCGGGACCGATACACGGCCCTTGGCGTCCAGCTTGTTCTGGTGGGTGCCCAGGAATTGGGTCATCCGACCGGCTCGCCCTTCGCGATCTGCCTAGAGAAGCCTCTTCGCCGGACCTTCTCCGCGTTGACGGCCCAGGTAATGGGATGACATGGGATACCATGGGCAAACATGGGCGTCAAAGGGAATCGACCTTATCCGAGGCTATTGTGCGGAAATTTTTTCGCCGCCGCGGATGCGTGTTCTAGGTCCCGGAGTCGTGATCGGGTCAAGTAGACTTCGCGGGATTCTTGTTTCGTTCGCAACCCGCGGCGCCAGACGGCCTGTAAGCCGGGTTCTGTCCACACTCGAAAGGGTGTGGGACGGCCATTCCTCTGGGATGCGCCTTGCGGCGCACCTCACGCGACCAACCCGGGCGGCGGAACGGGAATGTTCCTGGCTCAGCCCGTCGGGCTGTTGCCTGCCGCCCCTATTCGGTCTTGCTCCCGGTGGGGTTTACCGTGCCGCCCCCGTCGCCGAAGGCGCGGTGCGCTCTTGCCGCACCATTTCACCCTTGCCCGCGGACCATTTTGGGTGCGTGGGCGGTTTGTTTTCTGTGGCACTTTCCCTGGGGTCGCCCCCGCCGGCCGTTAGCCGGCACCGCATTCCCGTGGAGCCCGGACTTTCCTCCGCCGCATCGCTGCGGCGGCGGCCGTCCGGCCGTCTGGCAGGCGGGAGATTGCTATCGGGGCGGGTGGCGTCAAGCCGCCCTGCTTCAGTGAATGAATAACAGCCGCCCGAGCACGGCAAGGACGAGCACGATCAGCGTTCCCATCATCCAGTCCATGCGGGCGAAGCGTCCGGCCATCTGCGCGAACCGCACATCGATCTGATTGAACCGCTCGTTCATCTCGCGGCGCAGGCCGTCAAGCTGATGCTCGACCCGATCCGGGCGGTGTTCGATTCGATCCAGGCGGTGCTCGACCTCATCCAGGCGCCGATCGAACCCATCGAAGCGGGTCTCGTAGCCGGCCAGTTCCTCGGCCGCCGAGGCCGCTTTCGCCTCGCTCGCCCCGGCATCGAGCAACGTGTCCCTTAATGCGCCAAGCTGGAGTGCCATCGGTCTTCCTCGCCCCGAGGACTGTTTGGCGGGCGATTGGAAACATTTATGGGCATCATGCGCGCCGAGTGCCAGCCGAGCCAGGCTCGCCGACAAGCTGCCGCACCGCGAGCAACCGCGCCAGAGTTCCGGCATCGGCTTGGCCGGTGACCGTCTCGGGCCGCCAGTGGCGTTGGAATGCTCGCAGCACCGCCGCCAGCGCCGGGTCGAGCGGGCCTTCGGGAACGACGCGATAGCCGATCTCGGCTAGCGCCGCACGCACGTCCCACAAGCTCGCAGCGTCGCGCACGACACCTCCGGTGCCGAGATCGGGCACGCCGTCCGGCCACAACCCGACGCCGTTTTGTGCCAGCGCCTGCCACTCGAATTTCTCGCCAGGGTCCTGTTCACGGTCGGGCGCCACGTCGCTGTGCGCCACGATATTGCGCGCGGGGATCGAATGGCGCGACAGGATTGACAAGCACAAATCACAGACAGCCGCGAGTTGCAACACTGGGAAATCTCGATACCCCCATTCGTGGCCGGGGTTGACGATGTCGATTCCGATCGAGCGGTCATTCAGCCCGGTCGAGCCCCGCCAGTAGGAGACCCCCGCGTGCCGGGCCCGCCGCTCCTCCGGAACCATGCGCAGCACCGACCCGTCCTCGTCCACCACGTAATGGCAGGAGACGCCGGCCACGGGATCGCGCAATCGGTCGATCGCCGCCTGCGCGGTCTGCATCCCGGTGTAATGGAGTATCAGGATGTCGATCGGTATTCCCTCCGGCCGCTCGTCGTGGTTCGGGCTCGGCAAGTCGCGGATGCGCAAGATCAGATACCGCGTTCGCGCTTGATCCGATCCCAGGCGGCATTGATGCGCGCCACTTTGTCGCTCGCTCGGGCGATGAAGTCGGCCGGCACGCCGCGCGCCGCCAGGCTGTCGGGGTGATTCTCTCGCACCAGCTGCCGCCACATTGCGCGCACCTCCACGTCGCTCGCAGAGCGCGCGATGCCGAGCACCGCATACGCGTCAGGCTCGTCGCTCATCATCGGCTGGCGCGGGATTGCGCCGCGGGCACGGTCCCAGGCCGTCTGATCAAGGCGAAACGCGCAATGGACGTTGGAGAGGTACTCGTGCTCCGCCCAATTCACCGGCCCATCGACCTGGGCGATCTGGAACAGCGCGGCCAGCACGTCCTCCAGCATCCCGCGATTGTCGGCAAAGGCCTCAGCGAGCTGGCGTGCGTAGGCCTCGTAACCCTCTGGCCGATCGCGTGCCTGATCGAACAGCCGGCCGACGTCCCGCGTCGCCTCGGCGGGGATGCGGAACTGGCGGCGGAAGGCGGCAATCTCCTCGCGCTTCACCGGCCCATCGCATTTAGCGAGCTTCGCCGCGAGCACGACGACGGCGATGGCGAAGAGCTGATCCTTGCGACCAAGGAGCGCAGCGACGCGGGCCGGATGGAGCAAGGGGTCGTCGGCTCCGAACAGCATACGCATGTTCGGCACGCTGCCGCTGTCTGCCGCGTGCCCCATGGCCGCGCCGAATACCGCGCCCATCGGGCCGCCCATCGCGAAGCCGGCAAGTCCGCCGATGATCTTGCCCCAGTAGCTCATGGGCGGGGATTACCACGCGGTGGGCAACAGCGGCAAAACGTATGAAGGGGGTCAGAGTGAGGACACCGTGCCGCAAGATTTATGCTGCGACTGGCCCGGCTGGTATCCTGCCCGGGGACAGAAGGAGACAGCGAATGGGCACTGGCGCAGTCAATCAACTCCATGGAGTTCGTCTATGGCGGCGTAACGATCCGGAAGCGCTTGCCAACAAACCGCGATGAGGTGATGGCCAAACGAGCCTTGGTTGAACAGGCCAACCTGCCGAAGGTGTGGACGTCTTATGCGCTGCACCTGCTCAGCAACACCGGCGATCGTGACCAAGCCACCGATTGCATCAACCGGGCGCTCGAGATCGAGCCCAAAAACCCTGAGCACTTTGAGATTTTGAGCATTATCTTGGAACGGGCATCCGACCTCGCGGGCGCGCTTCAGGCCGCCAAGATGGCGGCAGACCTGAACCCCGCCGACAAACGTCGTCAGGCTCGATTCGAAGTGCTGCGGGATCGAGCCGCATCAATCGGTCCGCTAGTCTTGGCCTCCGCGCGACCGGCGCTATAACCGGCTCTCACGCCGTCACAGAAATCAGGAGCCGAACCATGCCGAACAGGCACTGGGACAAGAGCAGGTTGCCCTCCCGTCACGTCACGGTCGGACCGGGCCGTGCGCCACATCGCAGCTATTACTATGCGATGGGCCTCACCGCGGAGGAGATCGACCAGCCCTTTGTTGGCGTCGCCACCTGCTGGAACGAGGCCGCGCCTTGCAACATCGCGCTGTCTCGCCAGGCGCAGTCGGTCAAGAAGGGCGTCGCAGAGGCTGGCGGCACACCGCGCGAGTTCACCACCATCACCGTCACCGATGGCATCGCGATGGGCCACCAGGGGATGAAGTCCTCGCTGGTCTCGCGCGACCTGATCGCCGATTCGGTGGAGTTGACCGTGCGCGGACATTGCTACGACGCGCTGGTAGGACTCGCCGGCTGCGACAAGTCGCTGCCCGGAATGATGATGGCGATGCTGCGGCTGAATGTACCCAGCGTTTTCATGTACGGCGGCTCGATCCTGCCTGGCCGCTTCCACGATCGCGACGTGACCGTCGTCGACGTTTTCGAAGCGGTCGGCCAGCACGCCGCCGGCCGGATGAGCGACGCCGAACTGCACGAGCTGGAATGCGTAGCCTGCCCGTCGGCCGGCGCCTGTGGCGGTCAGTTCACCGCCAACACCATGGCGATGGTGAGCGAGGCGATCGGGCTCGCCTTGCCCGGCTCCGCCGGCTCTCCAGCGCCCTATGAGGAACGCGACCGCTGGGCTGTTGAATCCGGGCGGGCCGTGATGGCGCTGATCGACCGCCGGCTCAGGCCGCGCGACATCGTCACCCGCCGCGCGCTCGAGAATGCCGCGATGGTTGCCGGTGCAACTGGTGGTTCCACCAATGCCGGCCTGCACCTCCCGGCGATTGCGCATGAGGCGGGCATCCGCTTCACCATGGACGACGTGCTGGAGATCATGCGGCGCACGCCGTACATCGCCGACCTCAAGCCGGCCGGGAAATACGTGGCGCTGGACGTGCACCGGATTGGCGGCGTTCCGGTGGTCCTGAAGGCACTGCTGGACGGCGGGTTACTGCACGGCGACTGCATCACTGTCAGCGGTAAGACAATGGCGGAGAATCTGAAAGACGTGTTGTTTCCGACCGGCCAGGACGTGGTTTATCCGGTGGCACGGGCGATCTCTCAAACAGGCGGGCTGACCGGCTTGAAGGGCAACCTAGCGCCCGACGGTGCGATCGTGAAAATTGCCGGAATGAGCAAACTGCGCTTCGAGGGTATGGCGCTCTGCTTCGACTCCGAGGAGGAGGCGTTCGCGGCGGTACAGGCGCGCACCTACAAGCCGGGCGACGTTATCGTGATCCGCTATGAGGGGCCGAAGGGCGGCCCGGGCATGCGCGAGATGCTATCGACCACCGGCGCGATTTACGGCCAGGGCATGGGGGAGCAGGTGGCGCTGATCACTGATGGCCGCTTTTCCGGCGGCACGCATGGATTCTGCGTCGGCCATATCGGGCCGGAAGCAGCGGTAGGTGGGCCGATCGCGCTGCTGCGTTACGGAGACCGCATCGTCATCGACGCCGAGCACGGGACGATCGACGTTGTGTTGACCGAGGCCGAGCTGGCGGCCCGTCGCGCTGCCTGGCAGCCTCGTCGTACCGATTACCAGAGCGGCGCGATCTGGAAATACGCCCAGCTCGTCGGCCCGGCATATCTCGGTGCGGTCACGCATCCCGGTGCCGCGGCGGAAACCCACTGCTACGCCGATATCTGACTGTCCGGAGGTGTCCGTGAGACGTATCGTGGCTTGCGCCCTAGCGGTCGGCCTCGCCGCCTCGGTCGCTCCGGCGGTCGCCCAGCCTCCGCCACCCTATCCGCCGGTACCGCCGCCGCGATACGAGGCAGTACCGCCCCCGCCCGGCGCGCGCTACGTCTGGGTCCCCGGCCACTGGCACTGGAACGGCTACCGCTACGTGTGGTTCGGTGGCCGCTATGAGATCCGGCAGGCGGGATGGGGCCACTACGCGCCTGGGCGATGGGTCTGGAATGCGCGCGTGGGCCAATGGGTCTGGCGCCCAGCGCACTGGGAATAGGCGAAACGCTGTCGAGGCAAGCGGCGCATCAGGACCCCCTCCCTTTGCGGGAGGCGGAGGGATCGCGGCGATAAAGGGGCGATCAGCCCTAAGAGCCGCAGGATTCAGCCAAGCTCCACCACCACCGGGACATGATCCGATGGTTGCGGCTGGCCGCGTTCCGCGCGGTCCGGCTCCGCACTGACGAGCTGCTCGGCAAGTGTGGGGGACAGCAGCACGTGATCAATGCGCAGGCCCAGGTCGCGCTGCCAGGCGCCAGCCTGATAGTCCCAGAACGTATATATCGGGCCGTGCGGGTGCACCGCTCGCACCGCATCCGTCAGGCCCAGCCACAGCAGCCGGCGAAAATGGGCGCGGCTCTCGAGACGCACGAGCGCGTCCGTCGGGGGCAGTGTGCCGGGAGCGGCATCCTCCGGTGCCGGGCAGACGTTGAAATCGCCCGCGAGCACGGTCGGACGGTCGGCTTCCAGCAGCGCCGCCGCGCGCTCGGCGAGCCGGTCCATCCAGGCAAGTTTGTACGCAAACCCAGCCTCGCCGCCGGAATTACCGTTCGGTAGATAAATCCCGGCGGCAGTGATGCCGTCCGCCTCGATCTCGATATAACGGGCCTGAGCATCATCGTCCGACATGCCCGGCAGGCGACGGTGCGTGACCGTGAACGGCACGCGAGACAGCACCGCGACGCCGTTATAGGCCTTTTGCCCGACCGCCTCCGCGGCGTATCCCAGACCGTGAAAAGATAGCGCGGGAAACGCGGCTGCCTCGCACTTGATCTCCTGCAACAGCAGGATGTCGGGCTGCGCCTTTTCCAACCAGCGGCAGACATGCTTCTCGCGTTGGCGGATCGAGTTGACGTTCCAGGTGGAGAGTTTCAATCGAACCATCCATTATCGACGATGATCTGCCTGGACACCGCGCGACCAGAGCTCTGTGAACAGTCGCACCGATCCCGCGGGCCGAACAGGGCTGGCGCACGCCATGATCCGCTCGGAGACCCGGCCCATGACGCTGTTATACCAGCCGCCCAAAAGAATGACCGACGGCTCGCGGCGCTCACACCCACCGTCGTAGCCGGCCCTGGGTGCGCCCGAGAGTCAACCTTTCGGTCGGTTGGTATTATAGCCGCGGCGACAGAGCCACACGCAGTTGGGCCGCATCGGCGGGCCGAAACATGCCGCGGCGCAGGAACAGGTCGATCAGCACCAAGTTCACGTTGAACTTGAACGCGTCAGATGTGCGCACCGTTTCGGCGACGCGGGACAGCGGCCAGAGCTCGAACCCCGCGACCTCGCCATCTTGCGGATAGGGCCGGAACGCCTCCGGCAGGATCAGGTCGTAGCATTGCAGCAGATCTCGCCGCAGCCCCTCCTCGCGTGCCATCGTGTATCGGATCACGCCGACATGCACTGCCTGGCGGGCGAGCGCGGCGGCGATGCCGGCCTCTTCCGCGGCCTCCTTCACCAGCGTCTCCTCCGCCGTCAGCCCAGAGGGAACCCCGCCGGCCACAAGATGGTCGAGCTTGCCTGGATCGAGCGCTTTGTCAGCGGCGCGACGGGCGACCCAGAGATACGGGCCGTCCGCCCGCTCGACGATCCCGTTCACATGCACGCCCACCGCCTCGATGCCGAAGGCCGGCAAGGCGCCGCGATCGATCTCGGCGATTGCGGGCCCGTCCGGGCGGGCGCGCACGTCGAATGCCTCGCCGCGCCAGCGCAGTACCCCCTGCCCGGCCAGCGCCTGGACGAGCGCCTGCAAGGCGGCCGGATCACCGAGGGATACGCTGTCCGGGCCAACCGTCACCTGTGGGAAGGTGGCCAGCCGTCGAGCCAGCGCCGGCTCGACCCAGCCGACCTGTTCGGCGCCGATGCGGAACGCCAGCCGGCCGCCGGGCAGCACCGCGTTGTTGCACGCGCGGATGTGGCGCAGGAAGCCGCTCATTTCCGGCTGATTGTGCACGTTGGATGACTTTCCTTGACCACGCACAGATGCCACATCGGAGACTATGGCACGATCCCCGACTGTCGATCTCGGCCTGGGGCAGCCGCGTGGCACCGTACAGACGATCCGCTCGCTGCTGCCCTATCTGTGGCCAAAACACGATCCAGTTGGGCGGCTGCGCGTGGTCGTGGCAGGAGCTTTCCTGCTGCTCGCAAAAGGGGCCACGGTCTATCTGCCGATCGTCTATGGCCGCGCCGTCGATGTTTTGGCGCCGCAGGGGCGCGGAGGAGGCCATCTTCTGGCCGGTCACGCGCCAAGCGCAGTGCTAACGGTCCCGGCGGCGCTGATCGTGGCCTATGGGCTTCTGCGGCTCGGCTCGACGGGCTTCGGCGAGTTGCGGGACGCCGTGTTCGCCGCGGTGCAGCAGAGGGCGGCTCGCCGGCTGGCGCTCGAGACATTCGATCACCTGCACCGGCTCTCGTTGCGCTTCCATCTAGACCGCCAGACTGGCGCGCTGTCGCGGGTGATCGACCGCGGCACCGCCGGCATCCAATCAGTGCTGCGGCTCGCCGTCTTCAACGTGATCCCGACCATCCTCGAGATGGTCGTGGTGACCGCCATCATCTGGGGCATCTTCGACTGGCGGTTCGCGCTGCTGACCTTTGCCGCGGTCGGCTGCTATCTGGGCTTCACGCTGACCTTCACCAATCTCCGGGTGCGCATCCGCCGCACCATGAACGAGTCCGACAACGAGGCACGCACACGGGCCATCGACAGCCTGCTGAATTACGAGACCGTCAAGTATTTCGGCAACGAGCGGTACAAATCGGCGCGTTTTGATGCTGCGTTGGCGCACTATGAGCGGGCGGCGGTGCGCAGCCAGGTGTCGCTCAATATGCTGAACCTCGGCCAAGCTGCGATCGTGGCGGTGGGGCTCGCTGCCATCATGCTGCTGGCCGCGCACGGGGTCCGCGCCGGCACCATGACGGTGGGCAAGTTCGTGCTGGTGAACACCTATCTGATGCAACTTTACCAGCCGCTCAACTTCCTGGGTTTCGTCTATCGCGAGATCAAGCAGGGTTTGGTCGATATGGAGCAGATGTTCCGCCTGCTGTCCGTCAAGCAGGAGGTGACGGACCGCCCCGGCGCACGGGCCCTGGCCGCGCACCTATCCGACGGCCCGGCCGGCGAGGTCCGGTTCGAGAACGTGAGGTTCGGCTATCGTCCGGACCACGAGATCCTGAAAGGCATCGATTTCACCGTCCCAGCCGGCGCCAAACTCGCCATCGTGGGGCCCACCGGCGCCGGGAAATCCACCATCAACCGGCTGCTGTTCCGGTTCTACGACGTGACCGGCGGATGCATCCGGATCGATGGGCAGGACATCCGTGACGTGACGCAGGACAGCCTGCGTGCGGCGATCGGCGTGGTGCCGCAGGATACGGTGCTGTTCAATGATACGATCCGCGCCAATATCGCCTTCGGTCGGCCCGGTGCAACGCAGCAGGAGATCGAGCGCGCGGCGCGGTTGGCCCAGGTGCATGACTTCGTCATGCGCCTGCCGGACGGCTACGACACGCGCGTCGGCGAGCGCGGGTTGAAGCTGTCGGGCGGGGAGAAGCAGCGGGTGGCGATTGCACGGACGATCCTGAAAGATCCACGCATCCTCATCCTGGACGAGGCGACCAGCGCGCTGGACACCCGGACCGAGCAGGACATCCAGGCGGCGCTGCGTGCGGTCGCACGGCACCGCACCACGCTGGTGATCGCCCACCGACTGTCCACGGTGGTGGATGCCGACGAGATCCTAGTGTTGGCTGAAGGTCGCGTCGCCGAGCGCGGCACGCATGCGGAGCTGCTGGCGAGCGGCGGGATGTATGCCCGGATGTGGGCGCTGCAGGCGCTGGAGCAGGACGAGCTGGAGCCGGAGCTGGCTGCCGGGCAGCCGGTGACGGCGAGCTGATCGAAAAGGAGCCCGAGCATGGCGAGCGAGCAGGACCTTCCCGATCCGCCACCGGCCGAGCTGTCGCGTGCCGGCGCGGTGATCGACAAGGCCATCGAATACATGGCAGGCCAGAGCATCGGCGAAGTGGCGATGGCGTCGGCTTTGTTGGGCGGCGCACTCGCCTTGCTGGCGCACAGCATGGCCGACGAAGCGATCATCGGAGTCTTGAACAACGCGATCGCCAGCGTGCGTTCGGGGGAATTGCGACGGGATGTGAGGGGTGGCCACGGCTAAAGGCTTAAAGTTCGCTGCGGGTCGCTTCCGCACGGATGGCCTCACTTCAACCGCCGCCCTGCCGAACCTGATCGTCAGCGCGTCGGCTTCCGGATCGTATGTCACGTCGGCAGCCATCGCCTCGCTCCGCGCCTAGCGCAGCCTCCAACCTGGCCGCGGCCCGCAGGCTGCTTGACGCCTGACGGGACCTCGGCCATAAGCCCGCGCTTCGCCGGCCCGGCCGGCCCTCAATCGGGTACCAGAGATGTCGCGCCGCTGCCAGATCACCGGCAAGGGCGTGCTGACGGGCAACAATGTCAGCCACGCCAACAACAAAACCCGCCGTCGCTTCCTGCCGAACCTGCAGGTGGCGTCGCTGCTGTCCGATATCCTCGGCACCCCGATCCGGATGCGGCTCTCCACCCGCGCCATCCGCACCGTGGAGGCGAAGGGCGGGATCGACGCCTTCCTGCTGAATACGCCGGACCGACGGCTGCCGCCCGAAACCCAGGCGATCAAGCGCCGGCTACTGCGGGCGCAAGCCAAGCGTGAGGCCCGGGGCTGAAACCCTAGCCACCTTCAGCCGCTTTAACCCTTGCGCCATTGGGGCGCTAGGGAGACATCACATGCGCAGCCTTCTCATCGCCGCCGCCGCGACTGCGGTAGGCTTCGCCCTGCCTGCAGCAGCGGCAAATCTCAACGACACATCGCCAAGTTACAACAGCCAGGGGTCCAACAGCCCGGGCTACAACACCCCCAGCTATAACCAACAGTCCAACGATCAGCAGAACAACGGCACCAGTTTCGGGCAGCGGAACTGGGCGAACAGCCCGCAGGGTAATCAGAACAATGCCGGCCAGGGCTGGCAGAGCCAGAACCAGAATACCGCTAATATCCGGCAGCGGATCTATCAGAACCTTTCACAAGCGGGGTTCACCGATATTCGCATCATGCCCCGAGCGTTCCTCGTCCATGCCAGGGACCGCGACGGCAATCCGGTCACCATGATGATCACTCCAAATTCCGTGATGGCGTTGACCACGGTACCTGCTAACGGCAACCAATCGATGGACCATCAGGGCGGTTCGGGTAGCCAGCAGAAGGGCATCGGCAACGACAACGACGGCGGCACTGCTTCTCAATGAACCCCGAAGCCAGGGCGGCGGCCGCGCCGCCCTGGCCAGGTTCGCATAGTTGCCGCTTCATCACGCCGCGCATGAGCGTTCGGGCTATTGCGCGTAGTTCACGCGCAGCACGACGAGCCATTTGACCGCATCGTCACTCAGCCTGCCGTCTGGCATGGCCGGGACGTGCGTCAGTACTACCGCGTTCTCGACGTTGCCGCCCACCATGTCGATCTCGCCCGGGCTGGTGCTGGTCACGACGCCGCAGTGGCCCGGGAAGAACCCCTGTGTCGGCAGGTCCTGAAATTGCAGCCCGGCAGCCCGGGATCGGGCGAAGCAGACGAGATCGCCCGGCTGCGGCGCATAGGTCGCCGGATTTTCGGCGCTCAAGAGCCGCGTCTCTCCGCGCACGGCCGCATTGATATAAGTCGCGTGGGCCGGCGCATAAGGAAAGTCCCGTCCGGCGCCGGCGATCCGCATCACGTAAGAGATGAAGGCGGCCGACCACGCGTAGTCGCCCTTTTCGCTGACCGGAAATACCGTGCCGGGGGCAATGTACTTGCCGGTCAGGTGCGCATCGCGCTCGCCCGCGTTCATCCCTTGCCACCAGTATTCGCCGACGCGTTGCCAGAACCCTTCCTGGCGTTCGGGGATCGCCTCTGGCTCCGCCTGAGCATAGACGGATGGGTCATCCTCCACGCGGCTTCCCCAGAGCCGCCACTCATCGAGCGCGATGGCCAGCGCCGCCGCGCGGGAGAAAGGCTGGTAGGGCACGCGGGCAAATGGCGGCGCGTGCGCATCAGGCGCCACGCAGCCGGCGAGACAGAGAACGGAAACAGCTACGCTCGATCGCCATATGCCTGAAGATCGGATCGAGCCCAATGGCTACCCCTCCCGCCGTAAAGCTTGCCGAAGCCATCCTGGCTTTGCACATGGGCGTGATTCTGTTCAACGTGTTCGGCTTGGTGGCGATCCCGCTCGGCGCGTGGCGCGGCTGGCGCTTCGTGCGCGTCGCCTGGTGGCGGTTCGTGCACCTCGGCGCGCTCGCGGCAGTGGCGGTGCAAGCCGTCGCGGGGCAGGCTTGTTTTCTCACAATTTGGCAGGATGCGCTGAGCGGCGCCGGCGCCAACGAGCCGCCGCTGATCATGCGGTGGGTGGACCGGGTGATCTACTGGCCGCTGCCACTCTGGTTCTTTGCGGCGCTTTACGTCGCGGTCTGGTGCTATGCTCTGGCGCTGCTATGGCTGGTGCCACCGTCTTCAGCCCGCACTCAGCGCCGCCGGAAGATCGGTCTTTGAGAAAACATCGCCGACGAACAGCAGGCGGCAGGAATGTTGTTTGGCGAGCGCATAGGAAAAGCAGTCGCCGAAGTTCAGGCCCGCCGGGTGAATGCCCTTACCCCATCGCGCATACGCCTCGGCGACTTCGCTCGCGAATGCCCGTGTGATCGCAACTACATTCATGCCGAGCCCGTCGATCAGATTGGCCATCTGCTCCGCAACGTTCCGCCGACCGGCGACGATCAACGCCTCCGCCATGGTTCCGGCCGAAACCAGAACCTCGGTCTCGGCTTCGAGAACCGCCATGCAGGCATCGGCACCGGCTTCTCCGAGCACGACAGCCATGAGCGCCGACGTATCGACGGCGATCATTCAGGCAAGCCATCCTCGCCGTAGAGAAAGTCCTGGCTCCGGGCAGGGCCGGGGCCGGAGATGGCCTTTGCGCGGCCGGAGGCGCGGACCGCTTCAAGAAGCTTCCGCCGCGCCTTCCGGTCAGGCACCGACCTGACCGGGACAAGGCGTACCGCCGCTTGGCCATGGCGCGTCAGAATGATCTCGTCCCCTGCTTCCGCGCGTCGGACAAGGTCTGTCAGCTTGCTTTTGGCCTCGGTGACGGAAATCTGTATCGCACATCCAATATGGACCAACATGCGGTCCATTTCCAACGCGGGAATTGGCCCATGTAATGGTCCATGACAAGGCCGCCTCACCCCAGTTCGCCGGAGTGCTCCCCAAGACGCGGGGCGGGGCGACGCACAGACCCGGGTGTCTCCGAGAGCTTCACTGGCACGCCGAGGGTGCGGCACCGGCCGGTGACCGGATGCTCGGTTTCCACCACCATCTCGCGCGCGAGCACGTGCGGGTCCTCGAACACCTCGTCGAAATGCCACACCGGCCCGGCCGGGATGCCCGCCTCCTCCAGCGCCGCGAGCCAGTGCGCGGACGGCATTGTTCGCAACGGCTCCTGTAGCAGGGCAACCAGCTCGTGATTGTGGCGCACGCGCAAAGCCAGACTGGCGAAGCGCGGGTCGGACGGCAGCTCGGGCAGTTCGACGATACGGCACAGCGCCTCGAAGAAATTCTGCTGCGATGCACCGATGGTGATCCAGCCGTCGGCGGTCTGGAACACCTGATAGGGCGAGCTGCCGCGATGCTGCTGGCCGATGCGTGGCGGGCGCGTGCCCGTGGCGAAATAATGCGCCGCCTCATAGACGCAAAGCGAGGTGGCCGCTTCCAGCAGAGATGTCTCGACATGCTGGCCGCGTCCTGTGCGATGCCGTGCCTCCAGCGCCGCCAGCAGCCCGAAGGCCAGGAACATACCGGCGGTTACATCTGAAATGGCGATCGGCAGGCGAAACGGCGGCCCGTCCTCGGGGCCGTTGATGCTCATCAGCCCGGACATCGCCTGCGCGATCAGGTCATAGCCGCCGCGCCGTGCCAAGGGACCGGTCTGCCCGAACCCAGAGATCGACCCCAGGATCAGGCGCGGGTTGCGCGCGTGGAGCATGTCCCAGCCGAGACCCAACCGATCCAGCACACCGGGTCGGAAATTCTCGACGACGAAATCGGCGGTGTCGGCAAGCGCGAGGAAGCGATCGCGCTCGGCCTTGAGGTCCATCACCACAGAACGCTTGTTGCGGTTCCAGATCATGAACGGCGCGCTCTCGCCCGCGACGAAGGGCGGCATGTCGCGCGCAGCATCGCCTTTGCCCGGCTGCTCGATCTTGATCACGTCGGCGCCATGGTCGGCGAGCATCATGCAGCAATACGGGCCGGAGAGGTTGCTGGTGAGATCGAGGACTCGAAGTCCTTCCAACGATCCGGGCATCTGCGGTCTCCTGCGGCTTGGCGGCAGCAACGCGTGATGGCATGGTCACCGGCCGGACGCAAAGGTATCAGCATGGCCGAGACGAACGAGATCATGGTCGATCAGGTCGATGCTGGCATTGTCGTCGTCACGCTAAACCGGCCGGCCAAGCGCAACGCGATCAATTTCGCGATGTGGCGCCGGCTCGGTGAGCTGTTCACCGACTTCGCGCACCGCCCGGAGCTGCGCGTGGTGATCCTGACCGGTTCGGAGGGACAATTCTCAGCCGGCGCCGACATCTCAGAATTTCCGGCGATGCGCTCGGACCCGGAGGCATCGCGGCAGTACAGCGAAGCCGGGCACAGCGCGACGCTGGCGATCCGTGACCTGCCGAAGCCGACCATCGCCGCGGCGCACGGCTATTGCGTCGGCGGCGGTTGCGGCTTGGCGCTGGCGTGCGATCTCCGCGTGGGCGACGCGACGACCGAGATGGGAATTCCCGCAGCGAAGAGAGGCATCGTGTACGACGTGCTCGATACCGAGAACCTACTGCGTACCGTCGGGCTGCCGGCGGCAAAGCTGGTGCTGTATTCGGGCGACATCTTTCCAATGCAGCGCTGTCGCGAGATGGGCCTGCTTGACGTGGTAAGCGAGCAGGGAGCATTGGCCGGAGCGCTCGCACTGGCGCATCGGCTGATCAAGTCCGCGCCACTCTCGCAGCGTGGCTCGAAGCTCACTTTAGAGGCGATTGCGCGCGGTGAAGCAGCGATGCGTGCCTCGGAGATTGCGGCCGCGCAGGAGATGGCAGCGCGCAGCGAGGATTACCAGGAGGCGACGCAATCCTTCCTGGAGAAGCGCCAGCCGGTTTTCAGGGGGCGCTGAATGGACGCGATACCGCTCGATCGACACAAGTTCCGCGACCCGGAGCTGACGGCCAAAGGCGAGAAACGGGCGAGGGTCGCGCTGAGCGCGTTGGAGACGCTGTGGTTCAACACCGGCACGCTGTGCAACCTGACCTGCCGCAACTGCTACATCGAATCATCGCCGCGGAATGACCGGCTGGCTTATCTGACGCGCGAGGAGATGCTGTCTTATCTGGATGAAATCGCCCGGGAGGGGTTGCCGACCCGCCTGATCGGCTTCACCGGCGGCGAGCCGTTCATGAATCCCGGTATCATCGGCATGCTGGAGGAGGTGTTGGCGCGCGGTTTCCGCGCGCTGGTGCTGACCAACGCGATGAAGCCGATGCGCAAGCTGCGTGCGCCGCTGCTGGCGTTGCGCGACGCGTACGGCGCGCGACTGACAATTCGCGTGTCCATCGACCACTACTCGCCGGCGGTGCACGAGGCCGAGCGCGGCCGGCGGAGCTGGGCGCCGACTATCGACGGCCTAGTCTGGCTGGCGCGCAACGGGTTCTCGATTGACGTTGCGGGCCGCCGCTTCACTGCCGAGCCGGATGATGTGATGCGCGTCGGCTTCGCCCGGCTGTTCGCCGAGCTCGACGTGCCGGTGGATGCGTTCGATCGGGTGCGGCTGATGCTGTTCCCCGAGATGGACGCGACGCGCGATGTGCCGGAGATCACCGAGGCGTGCTGGGGTATCCTGGGGAAATCGCCGGAGAGTGTAATGTGCGCGAGCTCGCGGATGGTGGTGAAGCGCGCGGGCGCGGATGCACCGGCGGTGCTGGCCTGCACCCTGCTTGCCTATGACAAACAGTTCGAGCTGGGACGCACGCTGGCGGAAGCCGCGGTGCCAGTGGCGCTGAACCATCCGCATTGCGCGAGCTTCTGTGTGCTCGGGGGTGCTGCCTGCAGCCGGGGGTGAAGGTTACGCGCCACTGATAGGCGTCCTTTGATGTTGACCCTTGCTCGGCGAAAGGCGGCGGAATGCGCTTCGCTTTTCCGCCCTACCGGAGCGCATGGCGAGTCAACTACAAGGGTGGCTGGTATTAGTTATGCGTGCGTACGCAGGAATCGATTGCCCTACCCGGGGGAAGTCTGAGGCTGCGCGGGGGCAAGTGGACGGCTTGCTGCGGGCGGGACTCGATGTGTTCGCGGAGGAACCGTCGGCTACTGACGATCCGCTACTCCGCCTGCCGAATGTTTGTGCTGACCCCGCATATCGCTTGGCTCACCACCGGCACCTTCGACCGCAGCTTCACGCTGGCCCTGGAGAATTGCCGCCGGCTTGAAGCGGGCGAGGAGTTGTTGCATCGGATGGTGTGACATCGGCGATTCTATCCCATGGCCGCATTCGACCCAAAGCGGCTGTAAGGTGATCGCGGCGGCTACAGCCGGGATCGGTAGAGTCGAGGTGTGGCGCGGTGGCTGGTAAGCATCCGCCGAGTGCCGCGGTGTTGCACGGCCGTCGACCAAGCATGCGGACGACGCACTGGTGTCGCCTACCTCTTGAGGTCCGCGAGGAGTTCCTTGAGGTTCTCGATACCTTCGGCGGTAAAGGCAACGGTGGACATTTCGTCGATGTCCCAGACGGTGAGGACACCGTCTTCCGGCTCCATATCGAGGGCGATGTCGCGCAAGAGGTCCTCGTCCTCGCCGAGCATCTTGGCCACCCGGCCGATGGTGGAGACGGAACTGGGCGCCGCCATTGATCAGGCCGCGCGGTCGACGCGAGTAGCTCGCGGCCAATGCCAGGGCAGCAGTTCGTGCAACCGCGAGACTGGGTGATCACCGATGCGCGCGAGCACGTCGGCGAGCCAGGCGCGCGGATCGATGTTGTTCAACTTTGCCGACGCAATCAGCGAATACATCGCCGCTGCCCTCTCCCCGCCGCGGTCCGAACCGGCGAACAGCCATGACTTGCGCCCGAGTGCAATTCCGCGCAGCGCGCGTTCCGCCGCATTGTTGGTCAGGCAGATGCGTCCATCGGCAAGGAAGCGCGCAAAGGCATCCCATCGCTTGAGCATGTAGTCCATCGCCTTCGCGACGTCGGCATGACGCGAGAGCTTGCCGCGTTCGACGCGCATCCAGCTCTCGAGGGAGCGCGACCCGGACCTGTCTTACGGCCTGCCGTTGGGTCGCTGGCAGGCCGTTGATGTCGCGTTCGACATCGAAGATCGCATCGATCCGGCGCACCGCCTCGATCGCGAGCGGCGCCTTGGCAACTTCGGCGAGCACGAACAGTTTGCGCCGTCCGTGTGCCCAACACGCGGCCTCAATGATCGGACCAGGCTGGCGTGCGGGGTGGTAGAGGTCGTTGAACCCGGCATAGGCGTCGGCTTGCAGAATGCCCGCGTAGCCGGCGAGATGTCGGCACGGATGCTCGCCGCTGCGATCGCGCGAATAGAAGAAGATCGCCGCTGGCGGTGCCGCGCCACCGAACGGCTGGTCGTCGCGCACATAGGTCCATAATCGGCCGGTGACGGTCTTGACCTTGGCCAACACCGGCACGGTGGTCTCATCGCCGTGTAGGCGCTCGGCGGCGAGTACGTGGGCCTTGATCAGCGTCACCAATGGCGACAGCGCCGTCGTGCAGGCACCCACCCAATCGGCCAGTGTGGAGACGCTGAGATCGATGCCCTCGCGGGCAAACCGCTCGCTTTGGCGGTTCAACGGCTGATGCTCGCCGAACTTGCCATGGACGATCGTCGCCAGCAGGTCCGGACCGGCGCGGCCACGGGAAATCGGATGGAACGGCGCCGGCGGCTGCGTGATCGTCTCGCACGAGCGGCAGGAGAACTTCTCTCGCACCGTCTGGATCACCTTGTAGGTCCGTGGAATGCTCTCCAACGTCTCGGTGGTGGTCTCGCCGAGCTTGGTGAGCTGACCGCCACAGCACGGACAGCTTGTCGGCGACGGCAGCACCAGCCGCTCGCGCGGCAGGTGCGCCGGTAACGGTGCGCGCACCGGCTTGGCGCGTGTGAACGGGCGCACGTTCGTCCTGTTCGTGGCCGCATGAGCGGCAGCCGCTTCGTCCTCGGCGGCAGCGGTCTCGAGTTCCTCGATCTGCATCTCCAACTGATCGAGCAGCTTGCGTCCACGCTCGGCGGAGGCGCCGAAGCGGTCACGCTTCATCTTGGCGATTAGCAGCTTCAGATGCGCAACCATCGCCTCGGCACCAGCGGCACGAGCCTCAAAATCACGCCGCGCGGCCTGCTCGGAGATTAGCGCTGCTTTCAGCGCGTCGATGTCATCCGGAAGTGTACCGGCCGAATCGCTCATGCCGACAACTGAAATCACACTCGCCCGTGGTCATGCACGCGAAATCTTCAAAAAAACCCCGGCAACTGTGCAACTAGTCCAATCTTAGCCCGCCAGTTCCGGTCGCCAGGTTCGCTGCGGGTGTCTCCAGTCAATTCCCTCTAGCATGTAGCCGAGTTGGGCCGCCGTAATCGCAACCACTCCATCCGCCGGCGATGGCCAGATGAACCGACCGCGCTCGAGTCGCTTGGCATATAGCGACATGCCGAGGCCGTCATGCCAAAGAACCTTTATCAGATCACCCCGACGACCCCGGAAAACATACGCATCGCCGGCGTGCGGGTTGCGCTGCAGGGACTGTTGTACTTGCAGGGCAAGGCCATTCATCCCGCGACGCATATCGGTCCTGCCTGCGGCCAGCCAGACGCGCATACCCGAGGGTGGCATCATCATCCGCGCAACACCGACAGCACGCGGCGGAGCGCCGCAACGCTCACTCCTTCGTCGATACTCACGCGCACGCTGCCGTTCAGCTCGATCTCGATCAACCCCGTTCGCCGTGGCGTTATCACCCGAGACGGCAACGGCTCTGATGCCGCCGGCGTCTCGCTCGGAACAGGCGCAATCCGCGCGGGGAAGAGATGCAGCTCCGAGCCGCAGGCAGTCTCGGCTGCAGCGAGGCGACGCCAGCGATAGACCAGGCTCGGGCAGATCCCGTGTCGGCGGGCAACGTCCTGGATGCGTACCCCAGGCTGCACAGACTCCCCCACCACCTTGGCTCGAAACCGAGCGTCATGCGCCCGACGCCGCTCTCCCACGATCTCGATCCGTGGGCTTGCCTCGCCATCTGTGGCTGCCACTCTGGCAGCCTCATGCTTGCTTCCTATCATCCCCCGAAGCAAATCAAGCCGCCACTATTCAGACAAGGCGGTCGTCACCGTAGGGATACGGTGGCTGTAGGTCGAACATATCTGTTGCCGCCCCTTTCGTTTGGCGGCGCCTCACTGGTCCGGCCGTGGCTCCGTCTCCACACCCCGCTCATCGAACCGGACATGCAGATCTCCCGCATCCGGCTCTCGGACAAGACATCACGCCTTCACCCACGCCACGTCGTGCCCAAGCCGGCTCAGGCGCACGAGCCCGAAGTGCCCGTAGAGGTGCGAGGGTGGATAGCTCCCGCCCCTGCGTCGCCTGACCTTGTGCTTGGAACGCAACCACCGGCGCAACCGCACCGCCGTGTAGCTGTCGAGCGCCCGATACGCCTTGTTGACAGTGCCAACGCTGAAGTAGTTGGCCCATCCGCGTAACGCGCGGTTCAACTGCTCCACCAGCTCTGTGGTCTTCTGCCAAGTACCCGATCGGTCAGTCAGCGCGTGGACTTTGTCGACCATGCGCTTGATGCTCTTCTTTGATGGCCGCTGACCCAAGCGGGCCTTGCCGGTTCTCGCCGAATACATCCGTCCGAACGTGTATCCCAGGAAGTCGAACTCCCCTTCCGGCACCTTGCAGATACGTGTCTTCTCCTCGTTCACCGTGAGCTTCAGCTTGCCCATGATCTCGCGCAGTCGTCGCAACGCCTCGTCGGCGTTGCCCTTCCGGCACAGGATCACGAGGTCGTCGGCGTAAGTCACGATGCGCGTGCCGAGGCGTCGCTCCAGCCCGAGCTTCTTCCAGCCCAGCACAAACCGGCGCATGTAGAGATTCGCCAGCAGTGGTGAGATGGGTGAGCCTTGCGGGATGCCGCACCGCTTGTCCCGAGCCTCCGTCGTGCGTGTCCTCCGCCCTCGTTTGTCGGTTTCTTCCACGGGGCAGTCCAGCCACATCCTGATCAGATGCAGCACACGCCGATCAACGATCCGGCGAGCCACCGACTTCAAGAGGTCGGCATGGGGAATGCTCCCGAAGTAGTCCGCGAGGTCGGCGTCAACCACTTCCGGGTGGCCACGGAACAGCAGTTCCTCCACCTCGATCACCGCCTGTTGGGCGTTGCGCCCGGGACGGTAAGCGTATTGCTCCGGTGGAAGGTCGGCTTCAAAGATCGGTTCCAGCACCAGCATCGCTGCTGTCATGCAGACCCGATCCCGCACGGTCGAGATGCCCAGCGGCCTGAGTTTGCCGTTGGCTTTCGCAATAAACACGCGTCTGATCGGTTCCGGTCGGTAGGTCTCCTGCCTGAGTGCAAGCGCCAGTTCGCCGAGCCACCGCTGCGTCCCATACGCCTCGATGTCCGCGAAGTCCTGACCGTCCACGCCTGGTGCACCCTTGTTGGAGCGGCACAGGGCATAGGCATGAGCCAAGATGTCTTCACGGCTGATCTTGTCGTACAGGGCATAGAAGCGATAGCCAGCTTCTGCCTTCGCTTTCGCGTGCAACGCCATCTGCAGTTTCTGAACACTGTTCGGAGTTGATAGGTTGCCCAATCTCCAGGTCCCTCACTACGTCCTGCGTCTGTCTTGAACTGAGGTCCCTTCCCTCCACCGGCGTTACCCGGCTTCCGCGGTACTACGAACCTCTCCGCCACCCCACGGCGCCCGGCCTGTCCCTCGCGGGCGTCCGGTTGATCATCCCTGACCGCGCCCTGGGGCTTCCCGTGTTGCGTGCGCTTTCCTTGTGTACATGCTGCCGCCACTACCCCGGTGCAGCGGCTGGGCGTACTCTTCGCTCATCCCACCCAGCCGTGTCAGCCTTCCCCGAAAGGGTCGTCGGGTCGGCCTGCGCATCGTCCTTTTCGAGGCTTGCTCGGCGTTCACTCGCGTTGCGGCCTGCACACTCGCGCGGCCACCAATTCGTGACCCGCTAGACCGAAGGCTTCAGCCATTTCGTCACCTCCATGACTGCTCCGGTTGCTTCCGGCTGGAGCGTTGCCGGGTGGGACTTGCACCCACTGGAAAGCGCCGCCTTTCACGGCGCACACCCAAAGCGGACTCCGCCGAATCTGCTTTGCCGTGACGCGTCAACCGGGACTTCCGCACCGGATTTAGGCACAGTCTAATACCAGCCGCCCAAAAGAATGACCGACGGCTCGCGGCGCTCACACCCACCGTCGTAGCCGGCCCTGGGTGCGTCCGAGAGTCAACCTTTCGGTCGGCTGGTATAAATCATTGCTTCCCCAGGTGCGGCAGCATGGTGTTCGCGGTAGGGACGCCCATTGCTGAGCGCCCCCCGCACAGATCCGTGCGAGCGGAATTCCCGCACACGGCTCCTACCTCGGGTGCCTGACGGCAAACCGCACGCTCGGCCAGGGATGCAGGACACGGGGCTTGGGGAGAAACTCGTCGGCCAGTTTCGCCATCCGCTGCCACGCCACGTATGCCCGCTGGCTGCGCCGGCAAAGCTGCCGGTGCCATAGGATCACGACATGGTAGCGGAACGCAGCCAACGCCGGGCTGTTAGTCGGCACGGCGTGGTAGGCGAAGTATCCAGCGACGACCTGCGCGAGCCACCTCCCGACTTCCGGGATTGGCACGTGCCTCCGCTCCCGCAGCGCCTCCTTGGTCTCCCGCAACTTCGCGCCCATGCGATCCCGACGCGACTTCCTCCTGATCTGGAAGTCGCCTCGCCGGGACTTGCCGCAGATGAGTACAAAGCCCAGGAACTTGAAGGTTTCCGGTTTGCCAAGCCCCTGCTTCTCGCGGTTCTGCGCCGCAAAGCGGCCGAACGCGATCAGCCGGGTCTTGTCCGGGTGCAGCGACAGCGCGAACTCCCGCAGCCTATCACGCATCGCGTCCCAGAAGCGCCGGGCGTCACTCTCATGTTGGAAGCCCACGACGATGTCGTCGGCGTACCGCACCATGATCATGTCGCCCGTGGCCTCGCGCCGTCGCCAGCGTTCGGCCCAGAGGTCGAAGACGTAGTGGAGATAGACGTTCGCGAGCAGCGGTGAGATCACCGAACCCTGTCCCGTCCCCTTTTCCTCTATCGTTACCGCTCCATCTTCCAGGACCCCGGCCCGCAACCATTTCTGGACGAGCCGGAGGATGCGCCTGTCGCCGATCCGATGTTCCAGGAAGCGGACGACCCATTCCTGGGAAACTTCCGTGAAAAACGATCGGATGTCGGCGTCCAGTATGAAGTTCACCTTCCTGCTGCTGATCCCAACAATCAGTGCATCCAGCGCGTCGTGCTGGCTGCGCCCCGGTCGGAACCCATACGAGAACCCGAGGAAGTCTTGCTCGTAGATCACGTTCAGCACCGCCGCCACCGCCCTCTGGACAATCTTGTCTTCGAGCGCCGTGACCGCGAGCGGGCGCTTGCTGCCGTCTTCCTTCGGAATGTAGCTCCGGCGGGACGGCAGTGCCCGGTACGCTCCTGTTTGGACCCTTGTGTGCAGGTCTGCGATCCGTTGATCGAGGCCCTGTTCATAGGTCTCCCACGTCATGCCGTCGACGCCCGGGGCTGCGTCACGCTTCATCGCGTGGAACGCCGACCGCAGCATCTCGGGATTGATGTGGTGAAGGAGCGCAGTGAACCTCTCCTTCTCCCCTCGCCTTGCGGCGAGCCGTACGCGGTCCAGCGCCTGTGACACACTTTCCCGGTCCTGCGCCCGGCGCGTGCTTTGCTGGCTCGCGTTCCCCTTGGTCCCTGTCCTTGGCTCCACCGGCTCCGCGGCGGATCGCTCCGCTTTGTTCGTCGGCTTCACGGCTACTACGACAGAGTCAGACTTCTCGGGCGCGTGCATCATCGGTTTCGGCTTCTCGCCTTTCCGATGCGGACCTGCGTGTCCAGCCGCAGGCCAAGCCCGAGACCTCCCGGTTCCCGAACAAAGAGCTTCCACACATGCCAGGGTCTCCGACCACGCCGGGTCGGACAGACACTCGCGTTATCGCGTCCGTCCATGTGGCCTTCCGTGATTACGAACACGTCGGCACCCGGGTTGCTCAAGTTTTCGCGGCTCAATGGCTGGCCTGTGTGCTCCCCTGCCGACGCTTCGCCGACACCCTCGCGGATGGCAGCGCACGGCTCGGGGCCGATGCGGCTCGCTACGCCTTCATCGTGGGGGACTTGCACCTCCTACTCCTTGCCGGTTTTGACCGGCGCACCATATTTTCTTGAATTACGCGACGCGTGGTCAGTGAGGCCTGCCGTCCGGCCACGGCTCAGAAGCGAATAGGCAGCGGGCCTCACGCAAACCTTCCGCAAAACTGTGCGGAGTGCCTGTAGCTGGCGAGACGATCCTATAAAGGATTTCACCATTGTCTGGCCAAGTCCATGGACCTTCTCCCGCGGGCCGCCCGATCGCTCTGATGCCTCTCGCGTCGCAGCCGTAGAAAACACTGGGTCTCCAAACATTCTCTATCGGGGCCTTGACACCGGCACCAAGCCTCTATATCTCCGGAATCATGGAAAAGAAAGCCGCCCTGGCGGCCCTGGACGCCCTCGCTCAGGAGTCGCGCCTGGATATCTTCCGCCTGCTCGTGCAGGCAGGGCCTGACGGTCTTCCGGCCGGGCAGATTGGGGAGCAACTCGGGCTGCCTTCCGCAACGTTGTCGTTCCATCTCAACCAACTCAGGCAAGCGGACCTTGTGACGTTCCGCCGCGAGGGTCGGTCACTCATCTACTCGACCGTCTATCCGACCATGAACGCCCTTATGGGCTACCTCACCGAAAACTGCTGCCGAGGCAACAACGCCGCGTGCGTCGTTCCCGCCTGTGATCTTGAAACCGTCAACCAAGGAGTGCGCCATGAAGCGTCTGCACGTGCACGTCTCCGTCGATGACCTCGCTCATTCGATCCGTTTCTACAACACGCTGTTCGCGGCTGAGCCGGCAGTAATCAAGCCGGATTACGCGAAGTGGATGCTCGACGATCCGCGCGTCAATTTCGCCATCTCCACCCATAGCATGGAGAAAGGCCTCGACCATTTCGGCATACAGGTCGAGACACAGGACGAGCTGCACGAAGTCTATGATCGGTTGCAGGAAGCCGATCGCCCCGTGCTTGAAGAAGGTGCGACGACCTGCTGTTACGCGAAGTCTGAAAAGACCTGGGTCGGCGATCCGCAAGGTGTGCCTTGGGAAGTGTTCCTGACCACAGGCGAAAGCACCGTCTACGGCGACAGTATTGATCTCGGTCCGATCCGCGTCGCGACGTCCGCCTGCTGCACGCCCGAAACCTTGCAGGGAACGTGCTGTGAGCCAAAGCCCGAACTGGCGGCGGACCCGGCCTGCTGCACGCCCAAGGCAGTGGGTCATGCTTAGCCGGAGTTATAACGTCCTGTTTCTTTGCACAGGCAACAGCGCGCGCTCGATCCTTGCCGAGGGAATGCTCCGCAAGGAAGGCGGGGGGCGCTTCCGTGCTTTCTCCGCCGGCAGCCATCCCAAGGGCGAGGTCAATCCGCTCGCCTTGAAGGTGCTACAAAGCTTCGACTACCCAACTGACAACATGCGCTCCAAGAGCTGGGAAGAGTTTGCCACGCCTGGCGCGCCGGTGATGGATTTCGTGTTCACCGTTTGCGACCAGGCGGCCGGAGAGGTCTGCCCCGTATGGCCAGGACAGCCGATGACGGCGCATTGGGGGATCGCCGATCCCGCCGCCGTCACCGGCACCGCGATCCAGCAGGAAGCCGCATTCGTCACTGCGTTCCGTTACCTCAAGAACCGGATTACGGTCTTCATTAACCTGCCGCTCGACAGCATCGAGAGGATGGCTCTCGGAACGAAGCTCCGCGAGATCGGCCGAATGGACGGCTCCACGTTCGACCGCTCTCGGGCGAGCTGATGGCTGGCTACGCTCTCTCACGTCGGCTTGCGGCCGAGGCGCTCGGAACGGCGCTCTTGGTCGCAACCGTCGTCGGCTCGGGCATCATGGCCGAGACGCTGACCAAGGATGTCGCCCTCGCGCTGCTTGGCAACACCATAGCGACCGGCGCGATCCTCGTTGTGCTCATCACGATCCTCGGTCCGATCTCCGGCGCACATTTCAATCCAGCGGTGTCGCTCGTCTTCACTCTCAAGGGGGATCTCGAACGGTGGAATGCGGTGCTCTATGTCGCGGCACAGATCGCCGGCGGCATTGTCGGCACCTTCGCCGCGCATCTGATGTTCGCGCTTCCGCTCATCCAGACATCACAGCACGTCCGCATGGGCGACGCGCAATGGTTCGCCGAATGGGTCGCGACCTTTGGCCTGCTGGTCACGATCCTGGCCGGTATCCGTTTCGCGCACGCGGCCGTGCCATGGCTGGTTGGGCTCTACATCACGGCGGCTTATTGGTTCACCGCTTCAACCTCCTTCGCAAATCCTGCAGTCGCTATCGCACGGTCATTGACCAACACCTTCTCAGGCATCCGGCCTTCCGATCTGCCTGGCTTCATCGTGGCCGAACTTGTCGGCGCAGTATGCGCCTTGGCACTGATGAATTGGTTGCTCCGCCCCTCCGTTAGTGTCGTCACCTCGATCAAGGCTGAGGCCCAATTATGAGCGTCACGATCTATCACAACCCAAGCTGCGGCACGTCGCGCAACACGCTGGCAATGATCCGCCAGAGCGGGGAAGAACCCGAAGTTATCGAATATCTGAAAGCTCCGCCGAGCCGCGCGCGCCTGGTCGAGCTGATCGCTGCCATGGGGATTCCGGTGCGCGCGCTGCTGCGGGAAAAGGGAACGCCTTACGGCGAACTCGGGCTCGCCGATCCGAAGTGGACCGACGATGAGTTGCTCGATTTCATGATGGCGCATCCGATTCTGATCAATCGGCCAATCGTTGTAACGCCAAAGGGCGTGCGGCTCTGCCGCCCCTCCGAACTGGTGCTCGATCTCCTGCCCAATCCCGCGATTGGCCGCTTTGTCAAAGAGGATGGAGAAGTCGTCGGGAGCAAAGCGTCGTCTCGGCATCGTGCCTAACGCAATCCTGTCTTCCCGACGACAAAGCGTCGTCGTCTCGGCGCTTGGCGTTACACAAACGCTTGCCTGGGCATCGACCTATTACTTGACGGCGGTGTTTGCCGACCCGGTTTCGTCCAGTCTGCATGTATCGCGGACCTGGTTCTTCGGCACCTTCTCGGCCGCGCTGCTGCTGTCCGGACTGCTCGGGCCGCTTGCAGGCCGAATGATCGATCGCCACGGCGGCCGCGATGTGCTGGTGGCGACGAACTTGATCTTTGCTGTCGGCCTTCTGCTGTTTTCGCGCGCGAGCGGCCCGATCACGCTGGCCGCCGCTTGGGTGGTGATCGGAATCGGTATGGGCTTCGGTCTCTACGAAGCTGCCTTTGCCACCGCAGCGGGTCTCTATGGTCGCGAAGCGCGCAGCGCCATAACGGGGATCACGCTCTTTGCTGGCTTCGCGAGCACCGTAGGCTGGCCGATAAGCGCGGCGCTCATCGATGCTTTTGGCTGGCGCAGTGCCGCACTTGCCTGGGCAGGGCTGCAACTGCTCGTCGGCTTACCACTGAACCGGCTACTGGTGCCCAAAGCTCCGCCGCCCGCGCCTGTGGCAGCGCCGATCGGGACGACAGATGGCGGCATCCCGTGGACGATGATCGTCCTCGCCTGCGTGTTTGGGGCAACCTGGTTTGTCGCGAGCGCGCTCGCCGCGCATTTGCCCCGGCTGCTGGAAGCCATGGGGGCGACGCCCGCAGCGGCGATTGCGGCGGCGTCGCTCGTCGGTCCTGCACAAGTCGCCGCACGGGTGGCGGAGTTCGGTTTGCTACGTTGGGCCTCGCCTATGATCTCCGCACGATTAGCAACCGGCCTGCACCCGCTCGGTGCCATCCTTCTGGCGATGATTGGTGCGCCTGCGGCCATACCCTTCGTTCTCCTCCATGGCGCCGGCAACGGAATGCTGACGATCACGCGCGGGACCTTGCCACTCGCGCTGTTCGGAGCCGCTGGCTATGGGTTGCGAACCGGCATCCTCGCAACACCGGCCCGCATTCTGCAAGGCGGCGCACCGCTTTTGTTTGGCTTGGTGCTGGACAGAGATGGGCCGTTCGCGGCACTGCTGTTATCGGGCGCACTCATGAGCCTCTCCCTGCTCGCGTTGCTTCTGCTCGGCGCGCCCGGCAGATCAAAGGCGTTGCAGAACTCCTGAAATTTCGCACGGGTGCAGATGTTCGCGGTAGGGACGGTCATTACTGACCGCCCCCCGCACAGATCCGGACGAGCCCAATTAAGGCATCCGGCTCCTACCAGGACTATGTGGCGACAAGCAGCACAACGTTGCGGCCCATCGCACGCGGCCCAGCGCCTGTGACACGCTTCCCCGGTTCTGTGCCCGGCACGTGCTTTGCTGGTTCGCGTTTATCCCGGTCCCCGCCCTTCGCTCCACCGGCTCCGCTGCCAGTCGCCCGGCTTTGTTCGCTGGCTTCGTTGCTACTATGGCAGAGTCAGACTTCTCGGGTTCGTGCATCATCGGCTTCGACTCCTCGTCTTCCCGATGCGGACCAACGATATTGCTTCGCTGGCCAAACCCGAGATCTCCCAGTTCCCGGGCGAGGAGCGTCTGCACATGCCGGGGTCTCCGACCGCGCCGGGCCGTCCAGACGCTTGCGATAGCGCGTCTGTCCGTGTTGCCTTCCACCAGCAGAACGGTGTCAGCACCCGAGTTGGCGTGGATTTCGCGGCTCAATGGCTGGCCTATGCGATCCCCCCCTACCGACGCTTCGCCGATGCCCTCACGAGCATCGCCGCACGGCTTGGGGCCGACGTGGTTCGCTACACCTTCGTCGCAGTGGACTTTCACCTCCTACTCCTCGCCGGTCTCCTGGCGCACTCTGCTCTCCACCCCGAGCGGCGGTAGCGGGCCGCCCACCCGAACCGCCTGGGTCGACCCACACAGGACTTGCCCGTGTGGACTGCAGCCTGTTCGTCTCGGTGACCCAGAACGTCCTGTCATCTTGCAACGGGTGTGCAAGGCACTATTTACCATCCACTGGGATGGTAGGAGGATGGTTTAGATGGCCGGCAACGTGCAGGAACTGCGGCCCAGGGCCGGCAGCGACACTGAGAAGATCACCGTCAACCTAGGCTACGTCGATCTCGGCCATATCGACCTGCTGGTGCAGGACGGTTTTTATTCAAACCGCACCGACTTCATCCGTACCGCCATCCGCAATCAGATCGAGCGACACGCCGATGCTGCCAAACAATCCGTCGCGCGCAGGAGCCTCGACCTCGGCCTGCGCCAGTACAGCCGTGAGGAGCTCGAAGCAGCACGCGCGCGCGGACGGCCGCTCACCATTCGGGTGCTCGGCCTTGTCAGCATCGCATCGGACGTCACGCCTGAACTGGCCCGTGCCGCAATCGCGTCGGTTTCCGTGCTCGGCGCTCTGCAAGCCAGTCCGGCGGTGAAGTCCGCATTAACTGACCGGATGCGCTGACGACCGCCACCCTCCACCGCTGATCCGCAGAACCCAACCGGGACATGGGCAAGGGCCCTTCGCATGGGCCTCGCCGATGGACCCATGCCGAAGGACCCACGCAATGCCCCACATCATCGACATGACCTCGCCCTACATGATCGAGGTGACGCGCCTCACCCGTGAAGGGCGGCTCCGCGAGGCGACCGCACTGCTGCAAGGCCTGCTCCGCGGCAAGCCAGCGGTGAACACAGCGGGCCACGCATCGCGCGGTACGGCAGATGCACCCACCAGCCAGCCGTTGCCGTGTCTTTTGAAAGTGGACGAGGCCAATCCCGCCTCCCCCGCGCCAGGGACGCGCAGGTCTGGCACCGACGCCCGGCCTGTCAGCCAACCCGGCGGGATGGCCCACCCGCGGATGCCCCAGGCATTGCACGGTCTGCTTGGGAAGCTGAGGCACGGTGGCCTGGCCGGCCGGTCTCCGGCCCATGCGCCTGCCTCGGTGCCGAATGATGCGCAGTTTGTGGCAGCGACATTCAGCAACGAGGACGGAAGCCGCCCCTACAAGCTTTACATCCCGAGCCGTTACCGAGGCGAGCCGGTGCCACTGGTCGTCATGCTGCATGGCTGCACCCAGTCGCCCGACGACTTCGCCGCCGGAACCCGGATGAACGAACTCGCCGAGGAGCGTGTCTTCCTTGTCGCCTACCCGGAGCAGCCGGCTTCCGCCAATGCCCAGAAATGCTGGAACTGGTTCAATCCAGGCGACCAGGGCCGCGGCCGGGGAGAGCCGGCATTGATCGCCGGCATCACCCGCCAGATCATGCGCGACCGCGCGGTCGATCCGGCCCGCGTCTATGTCGCCGGGCTATCAGCCGGCGGCGCTGCGGCCGCCATCATGGGAGCAGCCTATCCCGACCTGTACGCCGCGGTCGGCGTTCATTCCGGCCTCGCCTGCGGGGTGGCCCGCGACATCCCCTCCGCCTTCGCCGCCATGCGCGAGGGCGGGGCCGCGGCGCCACGCCGATCCGCCGGCCAGTCAGCTACCGAGACGTCGGATCGGACCGTCCCAACAATCGTATTCCACGCGGACCGCGACACCACAGTGCATCCGACCAACGGTGACCATGTGATGGCGCAAGCGGCCGCGTCTGCTGGAGGCGGACTGCGATCGACCATCGAACGCGGCCAAGTACCCGGCGGGCATGGCTACAGCCGGACCGTTTGTGCTGACGCCACCGGCAGCCCCGTGCTGGAGCAATGGGTCGTTCATGGCGGCGGCCACGCCTGGTCCGGAGGCAGCTCGAACGGGTCCTACACGGACCCGCGTGGGCCCGACGCATCGCGCGCAATGCTTCGTTTCTTCCTCGATCACCCGCATCCCGCGCAGCGCACTTGAGCCAGGCCAAGGCTGAGGCCAATGGACGACGCTAATCAACATACGCTGTCCACCCCAATCGGCGGTAGCCAGGCTCCCCACCCGAACCGCCGGAACCGGTAGAGTCGAGATGTGGCGCGGTGGCTGTAGGTCGAACATTCCTGCTTGCGCAGGACTGACGAGAGACGTGGCGCCGACGCTCGATTTCGCCTGCGGTTGATCCGCCCCGCGCCGATCGCCAGCACGACCTGCCGCCGGATTATTGCAAGCTGCTCGGCAGTGATCGCCGAGCGTGTCGGCGAAAGCCGCCGCGCCGATGTCGTCCCCACACAGTGCGACAGCGCCCAAAAGCGTTTGGTGCAGCCGTTTTCGGCGCTCGGCTCGATCGGCACCGCCAGATCGGGGATGGCCAGTCGGACGTCGTCTGTCAGCGGCACCAGAATGACGTTCGGATAAGACGCATCGAACAGCTCGTCGTCTTCAATGACGACTGCCGGGCGCAGCTTGCTGGGCTCCTTGGGCAGGGCATCGCGCCAATCGGCCACGACGATCTGCCCGGCCCGGAACCGCCCCAAGGTCAGTCCTCAGGCGTCAACAACCCACCCCAGTCCTCGTAGAAGCCGCGCGCCTGTGCGGACTGGCCGACATAGCCGCCTACCGCCTCGCTCTGGCGGCGGATACGCTCGCGTCGCACGCGTTCAGCCGCTTCCGAAGCCAGCAGTCGGAGGTAGCTCGACAGGCCCATGTGAAGGTGCGCCGCCTTTTCCTCCAGCACATTCTTCACGTCGTCGTCCAGACGAACCGACACCGGCATGACCATCACAGGCTCCGCAGAGACACGATCGAAATACGCTATCGTAGTATAGCTGGCGACTACAGTTTTATCAAGCGCGATGTTACTCCGTGTCGGTAGCACACGGTATGTCCGGTTTAGGTAGCGCACGATCTGTCCGGTGATGATGGTTCCTTTTGGGAGCCCGGATGCGCCGGTCGGAAGCCCTTCAGGGTGTGCGAGTGATCAAGTTCGGGAGCGTGCTGGAGCGGTATGAAGCGAGCGAACTCAACCAGTGCGAAGCGGCGGAGCTGCTTGGGATCAGCGAGCGGACATTCCGTCGTTGGCAACAGCGCTACGAAGAGTGCGGGGCGGCCGGTCTTCTGGACCGGCGGCTTGGTCGGGCGTCTGGGAAGCGGGTTCCGGTCGACCGGGAGGAGGAGGTCGAGCGGCTGTATCGTATGCGTTACAGCGGGTTCACGGCGAAGCACTTTCACGAGCACTTGGTGGGCCGCCACGGTTTCCGCTGGGGCTACACGTGGACCAAGGCGTTCCTGCAATCGAAGGGGCTTCTGGAGCGCGCCGCGCGGCGCGGCGCACACCGGCGCAAGCGGCCGCGACGGCCGTTGCCTGGAATGATGCTTCATCAGGATGGGTCGCGCCATGAATGGCTGGCGGGGCGGGAGACGCTGGACCTGATAGTGACGATGGACGACGCGACGAACGTGATCTACTCGGGGTTTTTGGTAGCGGAGGAAGGCACGGAATCGACGTTCCAGGCTCTGCTGGAGGTGTTTGGCGCGCATGGCCTGCCGCTGAGCCTCTATACGGATCGGGGCAGCCACTACTTCGTGACGCCGGAGTTTGGCGGCCCGGTTGACCGGAAGCGGCCGACACAGGTTGGGCGGGCGCTGGCGCATTTGGGCGTGGAGCACATTGCGGCCTACTCACCGCAGGCCCGTGGTCGTTCGGAGCGGCTGTTTCAGACGTTACAGGATCGCCTGGTCAAGGAGCTGGCGCTGGCTGGGATCACGACGGTTGCGGAGGCCAACCGGTTCATTCGGGATTGCTACCTGCCGGCGCACAACGCGCAGTTTGCGGTGAAGGCGGAGCAGGAGGGATCGGCTTTCGTCGCCGTTGCTGGTGTCGATCTGCGGGAAATTCTGTGTATCCAGGAGGAGCGCCAGGTGGACCGCGACAACACGGTTTCGTGGCGACGGATGAAGCTGCAGATACCACCGTCGCCGCTGCGTGCTCATTTCGTGAAGGCACGGGTGAAGGTGCGGCAATATCACGACGGGAGCCACGCGGTGTTCCACGGCCCGCGCTGCCTGGGACGCTATGACGCGCAGGGGGCGCTGCGGATGGCGGCGTTGGACGCGGCGGCATGATCGCGCTTGGGTCCGGCTCGCCTGTGGATTTGTGGGCAACGGAAGAGCGTTGCCCACAACTCCACAGGCGCATCAGCAAAAGAAGGAAATTGATTTCATGAGTTGAAGAAGACGCGCCCGTCACCAGCCAACGGCCCGCCTGACCTGCCGCCAGAACGGCCGCCGTTCTGTCCCTGCCTCTTGGGAACGGACCGGAAACAAGCGGACAACTGATGTGCTACGTAAACCGGACAACTTAATTAGCTATCGACAGCGCGATGTTACTCCGCCGCCTGCCTCCGGCGTGACGGCGACGCACGCTTGGGCTTGGCCGCGCGCCCTCGAGGCGCCGCCTTCTTCTTTGCCGCCGCCTTCTTCCGGGCGGGACTCTCCGAAGTCGCCGGCGGCGATGCGGCGTGCTTCGCCCCAGCCCGATTGCCACGGGCCTTCTTCCGCGCCGCCCCGCGCGGTTTCAGCGTCTTGCCCTTCTCCGCCAGCAGACCCACGGCATCGTCCAGCGTCACGTCGTCCATCGCCGTCCCGCGCGGCAAGTTGGCGACCTGGTTGCCGTGCTGCACGAATGGCCCAAACCTGCCCTTGCGCACCGCCACCGGCTGCCCGTCGCCCGGATGCGCCCCGAGGGTGCGGATGCTCGCCATCTTCCGCGCCACCAGATCGACCGCCCGATTCAGGCCGATCGAGAGCACGTCGTCGTCGCGATCGAGCGAGGTATAGATTGCGCCCATCCGCACGAACGGGCCGAACCGGCCGATCCCCGCCTCGATCGGCTCGTGGGTCTCGGGATGCAGACCGATCACCCGCGGCAGGTTCAACAGCGCGATCGCCTGCTCGAGCGTGATCTGCTCGCCATCCATCCCGCGCGGCAACGACGTACGCTTGGGCTTTGGCGCCTTCTTGTCCTCGCTCGCCTCCCCCTGCTGCACATAAAGCCCATAGGGGCCGCGGCGCACGGTGATTTCCTCACCGGTCTCCGGATGGCGCCCGAGCACGCGGATGCCTTCCTTCAACGTCTCGCCCTGCTCGTCGCCGGTCTCGATGGCCAGCCGACGCGTGTACTGGCAGGCCGGGTAGTTGGAGCAGCCAATGAAGCTACCGTAGCGCCCTAGCTTCAGGCCGAGCCGCCCATTACCGCAGGCCGGACAGGCACGCGGGTCGGAGCCGTCCTCGCGGGCGGGAAAGAAATGCGGTCCCAGCTCCTGATCCAGCGCGCTGATCACGTCGCTGATCTTCAGGTCCTTGGTCTGCTCGACCGCGCGCGAGAACTCCTCCCAGAAGGCGCGCATCACCGCGCGCCACTCGGTCTCGCCGGCAGCGATGTCGTCGAGCTTCTCCTCCATTTGCGCAGTGAAGCCGGTCTCCACGTAATGTTCGAAGAAGCTCACCAGGAAGGCGGTGACCAGCCGGCCGCGGTCCTCGGGAATAAAGCGGCGCTTCTCCAGACGCACGTATTTGCGGTCCTGCAGCACCGAGATGATCGAGGCATAGGTGGAAGGCCGGCCGATGCCCAGCTCTTCCAGTTTCTTGACCAGGCTCGCTTCGGAATAACGCGGAGGCGGTTGGGTGAAATGCTGCAGCGCGTTGACGGGACCGCGCTCTAGCGGATCGTGCTGGGCCATCGGCGGCAGCACGCGGCTGTCTTCGTCCTCCGCCGCGTCGTCCTGGTCCTCGCGATACAGCTTGAGGAAGCCGTCGAACGCCACGGTCGAGCCGGTGGCGCGCAGACGCTGACCCGCCCCGTCGGTCACATCGACCGTCACCTGGTCGAGCTCAGCCGATTGCATCTGCGAGGCGACCGCGCGCTTCCAGATCAGCTCATACAGCCGGCGCTGGTCGGGGCTGAGGAAGCGGGCGACGCTGTCCGGGGTGCGGCTGACATCGGTCGGCCGGATCGCCTCGTGCGCCTCCTGCGCGTTCTTCGTCCGGCTGGTATATTCGCGCGGCGCGGCGGGCACATAGTCCGCCCCGTTCACCGCCTTCACATGGTCGCGGATGGCGAAGACCGCCTCGCGCGCCATCTGCACGCCGTCGGTGCGCATGTAGGTGATCAGCCCGACGGTCTCGCCCTCGACCTCCACACCCTCGTAAAGCTGCTGCGCGACCCGCATGGTCTGCTGGGCGCCGAAGCCGAGCTTGCGCGAGGCCTCCTGCTGCAAGGTAGAGGTCGTGAACGGCGGCGGCGGATTGCGCTTGACCCGCTTCCGCTCCACCAATTCGACATGGAAGCGACCGGCTTCAAGCCGCTGCTTGGCGCGGAGCGCCGCCTCTTCGTTCGGCAGATCGAACTGATCGAGCTTCTTGCCTTCAAGCCAGGTCAGCCGTGCGGTGAACGGCGCGCCGGCCGGGGTAGTGAACTCGACCTCGACGGTCCAGTACTCGCGGGGGCGGAAAACCTCGATCTCCGCCTCGCGTTCGCAGATCAGCCGCAGCGCCACTGACTGCACCCGCCCGGCGCTGCGGCTGCCCGGCAGCTTCCGCCAGAGCACCGGAGACAGGGTGAACCCCACCAGATAATCCAGCGCGCGGCGGGCCAGATATGCCTCGATCAACGGCTGGTCGAGCGCGCGCGGTGCCGCCATCGCGGCACGGATGGCGCTGCGGGTGATCTCGTTGAAGCTGATTCGCTGGACATCGACGCCCTTCAGCGCATGCTTCTCGTCCAGCATGTTGCGCACATGCCAGGAAATCGCCTCACCCTCGCGATCGGGGTCGGTGGCGAGATACAGCGTGCGTGCGCCCTTTAGCGCCTTGGCGATGGCGCCGACCTGCCGCTCGCCGCGGGCGTCCGACTCCCAATCCATGGCGAAGTCCTGCTCGGGACGGACCGAGCCGTCCTTGGGCGGCAGGTCCCGCACATGCCCAAAGCTCGCCAGCACGGTGTAGCGGTCACCGAGATAGCGGTTGATGGTCTTGGCCTTGGCGGGAGATTCGACGACGACGACGTCCGGCATATTGTCCTAATGCACCTGCCAGGTGGCCCTTTAGAAGGGCGAATGACCGGACAGCAGCGCCACCCGGTGTCCCGGCAGGGTTTCGATGCGTCCGGCGAGTTCAAGTTCCAAGAGCGCCGCCATGACTGCGGCGGCAGAGAACTGGCAGCGGCGCACGAGGTCGTCAACCGCCGTGGGCGAGGGGCCGAGCAAATCTGTAACCTGGACGCGGACTTGCGCCAAGTCCTTTGGCGTCTCCTGGTGATCGTCCTCCTGCTCGGGCGCCGGCATGGGCAGCTCCGCAAGGCCGGCAAACAGCGGATCTCGCGCGAGCCCCTGGCGGAGCGGATGGTCCGGCAGGTTTGCCAGCACGTCCGGGGCACTTTCCGTGAGATGGGCGCCCTGTCGGATCAGGTCGTTCGATCCGCGGGAACGCGGATCGAGTGGGGAGCCCGGTACCGCAAACAGCTCGCGCCCCGCTTCCTGAGCCAGCCGGGCGGTGATCAGGCTGCCCGAGCGCGGCGCTGCCTCGATCACGACGACCCCGAGTGAAAGGCCGGCGATCACGCGATTGCGGCGCGGGAAGTGACGGGACTGGGGCACGGTGCCGAGCGGCGCCTCGGTGACCACCACCCCAGTTTCGGCGATCTGGCGTTGCAGATCCGCGTGCTCTGGCGGGTAGGGCTGGTCGAGCCCACCTGCCACCACTGCGGTGGTGCGGCCCGTCAGGGGGCGATCTCCTTCCGCCGGCGCATTGAGCGCCCCCCGATGCGCGGCGGCGTCGATGCCGCGGGCCAAGCCGGAAACGACGACTAGGCCCGCCACTGCCAGCTCCTCGGCCAAGGTCTCGGCAATGCGCAGCCCATTCACCGAGGCGTTGCGGCCGCCGACCAGCGCGACCGCACGGCCGGCGAGCCCTGCCGGGTCGCCCAGCATAAACAGGACGGGCGGGGCATCATCGAGCAGGGCGAGCAGCGGCGGTTAGTCCGGCTGATCCAGGACCAGCATCCGACCACCCAGCCGGCCAAGTCGCTCCAGCTCGCGCCCCGCCTCGCCCACCGATGGAATGGCTGGGGGTGCGGCTCGCCCGCCCGCTCGCGCGAGCTCGGGCAACGCAGCTAATGCCGCGGCAGCCGAGCGGTAGCGTCGCAGCAATCGGCGATAGGCAATTGGCCCGACACCCTCGGCTTGGGCCAGGCGCAAGTGATCGCGCGCATCCTCGGAGCCCGGCTGTCGCCGCATCGGAGCTTTTACCCTTGGCTTTCGCCCTACCGGCCGATCTTGGGCTCGGTCCCGGCAAGCAGGCGGCGGATGTTGGCGTGGTGACGGGCAGACACGAGCACAGCGAGCACCAACGAGAGCTTAACGACGCCGGAGCCCGCCAGCGCCCAGGCAAACAGGGGAGCCAGCCCAAGCGCCGCCAGCGAGGCGAGCGAGGACATGCGCGCCAGCCCAGCAACGGCGAGCCAAGTTGCGCAGGCGAGTAGTCCGACCGGCCAGGCAGCCGCGAGCAGTACGCCAAGCGCAGTGGCGACGCCCTTGCCGCCGTGGAAGCGGAGCCAGACCGGGGCAAGGTGGCCGAGCACCGCACCGCCGCCGGACCAGAGACCGGCCTGTGGCCCGCCTAGCCATGCGGCAAGCAGCACCGCCGCTGCGCCTTTGCCACCGTCGAGCAGCAGCGTTGCCGCTGCCAGGTCGCGCCGTCCGGTTCGCAGCACGTTGGTTGCGCCGATATTGCCGGAGCCGATCCCGCGAATATCGCCGAGCCCCGCTGCCCCGGTGAGTAGCAGTCCGAACGGGATGGAGCCGAGCACGTATCCGAGGAGGACGAAGGCCGGAGTCATTGCGAGCGACAGCAACCCGCATCGGCGGACCAGCGCGTGGTGGGCGACCAGCCGAGCCGTTCCCGCGCCCGCGCATGGCTGATGGGGGATGCGCGTGGGAAGTCAGCATAAAGGCCGGGATCCTTCAAGGTGATGCGGGTACCGTACAGAGCCTCCAGCCGTGCGACAGTCGGCTCCGACGCGAACGAATCGTCTGCTGCAAGGAAGAACGTTTCGTAACAGGCATAGTCCACCAACGCCACGGCAGCAGCGAAACCCCGCGCGCAGTCCTCTGGGCCCACATACGCGCAGAGATAAGGCCTTGGCTCGCTACGTCCTTCGGGTGCATCGCGTCCCGCCATGAAATCAGCCATTTCGGGAAAGGCGACCAGGCATGGCCGCAGCACCAGCACTTCCAGCCCGCGCCTTGCGTACGCCTCGGCAATCGCCTCGCCGCACCGCTTGCTCAGCCCATAGGCGTCCGACGGCCGTAATGGATGCTCCTCATCGACCGGCAAATAGAGGGGCGGCATCGTGGGGTTCGATCGGTCGAGGCCGGTCACGGAATTACTCGAGCAATGCACCACGCGGCGGACCCCTTCACGCCGGCAGGCCTCGAACAGGTTCCAGGTGCCGATGGCGTTCACCTGCATGGTAAGCGCATCGTCTATGGCGAAGGAGCGGTCGATGGCGCCGAGATGCGCCACGACCTCGCAGCCGGCAATCGCGGCGCCGAGTGCGTCCAGGTCGCGCAGGTCCACCTGACGGAACCCGGGCGGAGGGTCACGCGGCACCGTTACGTCGAGTATCCGAACGTCGTAGCCAGCCAATGCCTGGACGACGTAACGACCAAGCCGGCCCAGTCCGCCGGTGACTGCAACCAGCACTCCATCCTCCCTTACTCGCCGGCGGGGTTCTTGCGCGCGGTCGCGGTTCGGTGCAAGCCGCTGCATCTGCCGTCATCGGCGGCACGTTGCATTGAAGGCGAGCAAAGTTCCGCCCGCTACGGAGCCAAACGGCCGGCGGATGAAACCATCGACCAATGGTTTCCTGGCATGAGGGTTGCGTATCCCGCGATCTCGGCCATACCGTGCGAGGACAAGTCCGGGTGGGCGGGTCGCGACAGCCGGTGCAGACGGCGGCAACAAGGGGGCGGGCCATGACGGATGCAACGGTCGCCGGCGATGCGGCCGGTCCGGTCGTGCAGCTGGAGCACGTTTGGAAATCCTTCGGTCACACCGAGGTTCTGACCGACGTTTCCTTGGCGGTGCGCAAGGGCGAGGTGGTCTGTATCATCGGCCCGTCCGGCGCGGGTAAGTCCACCCTGTTGCGCTGTATCAACCATCTGGAGCCAATCAACGACGGCACCATCTGGTTCGATGGGCATCCGGTCTATCGTTACAAGCTAAACGGGAAAACCGTCGTGGACCCCGAACGCCGGATCGAGCAGATCCGAGCGCAGATCGGCATGGTGTTCCAGGCGTTCAATCTCTATCCGCATCTGACCGCAATCGGCAACGTCATCGAGGCGCCGGTGTACGTGCTGCGCCAGCCGGTCGAGCAGGCGCGCTCGCAGGGCATGGCCCTGCTGGCCAAGGTAGGGCTGAGCGAGAAGGCGCTGTCCTACCCGCACCAGTTGAGCGGAGGCCAGCAGCAGCGCGTCGCCATCGCTCGCGCGCTGGCGATGAACCCGAAACTCATGCTGTTCGACGAGGCGACCTCGGCGCTCGACCCGGAGCTGGTAGGCGACGTGCTGCGAGTGATGCGCCGGCTGGCCGCCGAGGGCATGACCATGGTGGTGGTAACGCATGAAATGAGCTTCGCCCGCGACGTGGCCGACCGAGTAATATTTATGGACAATGGCGCGATCGTCGAGGAAGGGCACCCGAGCGACGTGTTCACGGCGCCCCGCAGCCCGCGGACCCGGCAGTTCCTGCAATCGGTCCTGGACCGCAACACCGCGGCCGAGGAGCCTGTGTGACCCGCACCGGCGCGGGAGACCGCCGGACACAACGCAAACAGAGGAGGCACTAACATGAAGCGCGAACAAGGCGACGCAACGGCGACGGAAGCGTCCAGGCTGGGACGGCGCGGTCTGCTTCGCTCCGGCGCGGCCGGCGGGGCGGCGACACTGTTGGCGGCGGTCGGCGCGACGCCGGCACAGGCCGCCGCACCGGTGGAGATCGATACCAACTTTGCCGATTTCGTGATGCCGAAATTCTCCTGCGACAACTCGCTGTCCAAGATCCAGCAGAAGGGCGAGCTGGTGATCGGCACCTCCAACGACTGGCCCTATTCATTCCTGGATCCGGCCAACAACAACGAATGGAGCGGTCTGGATGCCGATATCATCAACTTCGTCGCCAAGATGCTGAAGATTCCCAAGGTCAACGTGCAGACGGTGACCTTCGACGGTTTGATCCCCGGCACGCTCGACGGGCGCTTCGACATGGTGGGCGATTCCATCCACTACACGAAGGTGCGCGCCAAGGCCGTCGGATTCTGCTTCCCCACCTATTACTATGCCGAGACACTGGTGGTGCAGAAGGGCAACCCGCTCAAGCTGCACAGCCTGCAGGACCTCAAGGGTCATACCTGCGGCACACTTCTGGGCACCAACTATGCGGAGTGGTTGCAGACGGTTCCCGGCGTGATCTTCAAACCATACAAGAACTGGGAGTTGCTGCTTCCCGATCTGGCGTCAGGACGGCTCGAATCGATCCTGTACGACCAGCCGGTCATGGCGGCATTGCTGAAGCAGCACCCGGACTGGCAGGCTGAGATCGTCTCCGACTACGAGCCGCGCACCTTCAAGAACCCGAACGGCTATAGCCGCTATGTCTTCCGCCAGGGCGACATGCAACTTATCACTGGCTTCTCGGCGGCGATCGAGTGGATGGAGTATAATATGGAGATGGCAAAAATCCTGTCGAAATGGGGCCTTACGGGCTACAACGACTGACACTGCCGGCACTCCGTCCACAACCGAGACGGCACACTTCGCGGCATGGCCGGCCCGAGAACAAGCTCGGGCCGGCCATGCGCATTGCATGATGACGGCAGGGGCCTGAACGATGTTCTCGATCAAGGAAATGATCGGCTTTCTGCCGACTCTGCTGCACGGGGCGTGGCTCACGATCCTGGTCTCGCTGCTGTCGTTCGCGCTGGCGCTGGTGCTCGGCCTGTTGACCGGGTTGGGTCGCATCTCGCGACTGGCGCCGTTGCGGGCGATCACCGCGGTTTATGTGCAGTTCATCCGCGGCACACCGTTATTGCTGCAACTGTTCTTCGTCTATTACGTGCTGCCGTACGGCGGGATCGTGCTGTCACCATTTATCTCCGCGGTGATCGGGCTGACACTGAACTACGCGGCCTATATGGCGGAGGTGTTCCGCTCCGGCATCCAGGCGATTCCCAAGGGGCAGTGGGAGGCGGGACTCGCATCGGGGATGTCGCGGCGGGTGCTGATGCGGCGCATCATCCTACCGCAGTCGATCCGTATCGTCATTCCTCCGCTCGGCAATTTTTTCGTTTCAATCTTCAAGGACTCTGCACTGGTCTCGGTCATCACCATGCGTGACCTGATGTTCAGCGGCGAGCTGCTGGCCTCGGCGACGTACAAGCATTTCGAGATATTCAGCATGGTGGCGGCGATCTATTTCCTGATCAGCTATCCGACCGCGAAATTCGTGGAATTCGTCGAGGCCAAACTCGACATCCATCGCCGACCGGCGGCGGTGCAGGGGGCGCGGGCTTAGGCCGGTGGCGTCGGTGTGAGTTTGCGATTCTGCCGCCGGCCTCGTAAAGCGGACGGATCAGTTATGGAGGATGGGATGGAGCAGCGGCAGCTCGGGCGTTCGGGGATCATGGTCGCGCCGCTCGCGTTTGGCGGCAACGTGTTCGGCTGGACGGCGGATCAGGCGATGTCTTTCCGCCTGCTCGATGCGTTCGTTGCCGGCGGGTTCAACCTGATCGACACCGCTGACGTCTATTCCCGCTGGAACCCCGGTAATTCGGGCGGCGAGTCAGAGACGATCATCGGCGCATGGCTGAAGGCGCGCGGCGGGCGCAAGCAGGTTGTCATCGCGACCAAGCTTGGCAGCGACATGGGAGACGGGAAGAAGGGACTATCGCGGGCGTATATGCTGCGCGCCGTCGAGGACTCGCTGCGCCGACTGCAGACCGACTATATCGACCTCTATCAGTCCCACCGGGACGATCCGGACACGCCGATGAGAGAAGTGCTGGAGACGTACCAGCGCCTGATCGAGCAAGGGAAGGTCCGGTCGATCGGTGCATCGAACTTCACTGCCGCTCGTCTGGCCGAGGCGCTGGAGACAAGCCGCAAGCAAGGCCTGCCCCGCTATGAGAGTCTCCAGCCCCTCTACAATCTCGCCGAGCGGTCCGCGTTCGAGGGCGAACTCGAGGCGCTATGCCGGCGCGAGCAGGTCGGCGTGATCAACTACTACTCGCTGGCGAGCGGGTTCCTGACCGGAAAGTATCGCTCCGAAGCGGACCTTGCGGGCCGCGCGCGCGGCGCCGGGGCGGGGAAGTACCTGAACGAGCGCGGGCTGCGCATCCTGGCGGCGTTGGACGACGTGGCGGCCCGCCATCACGCCACGCCGGCGCAGATCGCGCTGGCTTGGCTGATCGCGCGACCCGCCATCACAGCGCCGATCGTGAGCGCCACCAGCCCTGAGCAATGGGCGGAGCTGGCCGCGGCGCCGGAGATCAAGCTCGACGGCGAGACGATTGCTCAGCTCGATCGGGCGAGCAGTTGACCCGGCGCGATCCGAATCTACGCTCCCGAGGGTAACGGTACCCCCTACAAACCTTTTTCGACCATGTCGAGCAGTCGTTGCTCGACCTCTTCTATCCGTTTGCGAGAAAGCCGCCGCAGCGGTCCGTCGATAATGAGCATGGCAAGGCCGCGTACCGCGGCCCAGGCCAGGTACTCGGCGCCAGGGCGACGTTCAGGGGGAAGGACGCCTGCCTCGACGAGGCGGTCCAAGGCAACGTTGAGCAACTGAAATGGGTTGAGCCCGCTATTGCCGGCCTTGGCCGGATCCGCGGTACCCGGCGCGGCGTCAGGTATCGCCCACGCCGTGCGGTACAACCCCGTCTCCTCCCGCGCGAACCTGAGATAGCCAATGCCGATGGCGCGCAGGCTCGCACGCGCGTAATCGGCAGGGTTCTGGCTACGTTGTACGCGAGCCAGTTCGGTCTCCATAGCGACGGCCAGCGCCGACAGCGCAGCTGAACGAACCGCTTGCAGCAGCTCTTGCCGATTGGCGAAGTGCCGGTACGCCGCATTCGGCACGACACCGGCCCGACGCGTCACCTCCCGGAGCACCACGGCATCGGCTCCGCCACTGCGTGCGAGCTCAATGCCGGCGTCCACCATTGCGCGCCGCAGGTCGCCATGGCGGTATGTCCTGCGCACTGTTGCCCTGATCGCCGGTCGTGCTCTCATTGCTGTGATGTGGACACCGTCCACTTCATATGCTATGCATAGTGGACGCTGTCCACAATGGCAAGCATCCAAACCCGAGGAGGAGAATCATGCAACTCCAACCCTACCTGTTTTTCGACGGACGCTGCGAAGAGGCGATCGGCTTCTACCGCAGCTCACTCGGCGCCGAGGTGCAGATGCTCATGCATTTCAAGGATAGTCCGGACCCCAATATGCGCCAGCCAGGGTCTGAGGACAAAGTGATGCATGCAGCCCTTCGGATCGGCGATACGGTAGTGATGGCCTCCGATGGTCGATGCATGGGTCAGCCGAACTTCCAGGGTTTTGCGTTGTCGCTCACGGCGGAAAACGAGGCGGAAGCCGACAGGCTGTTCGGCGCCCTGGCGGATGGCGGTCAGGTGCAGATGCCGCTCGCCAAGACATTCTTTTCACCGCGTTTCGGAATGGTCTCCGATCAATTCGGCGTATTGTGGATGATACTGGTCTCGGCCTGAGATTTGCAGCTCTACTGAAGCATCAGCCCCTGCGGCCGGATCAGCCCGTCCGGCACCGGGGCGAAGCCGCTCAGGTGCCGGCTTAGCGCATAGAGCCATGTCATGTGGAACAGGAACAACATCGGGCGATCTGTTGTGTAGATTGCTGCCACCTGGTGATAGAGGTCCGCACGCGCGGTGGGGTCGGTCACCGCGCGTGCCTTGTCGAGTGCCGCCTGGAAATCGCGGCTGCAATATTTCTCCCAATTCTGGAACCCGTCGCAGGCGAGGTATTGGGTGATGTTGAAATCCGGATCGGAACGCCCGCTCCAGATGACCAGCCCGGCCTGATAGTCGCCATGCTGATAGGCGGCGATGTTGGCGTTGGTTTCGCCGGCCTGCACCTTGACGGTGATGCCGGCCTCGGCCGCCATCGACTGGATGATCTCGCCGATCTGCTCGTCGAGCGGCGTGTTCAGCACGCGCAGCCCTATCGTGAGATGCTCGACCCCGGCCTGGGCCAGCAGCGCCTTGGCGCGCGCCACGTCGCGCGGCGGCACTGGCAGGGCGGTGTTGAAATAGCGGCTGGTCGGCAGCTCTGACTGATTGTCCGGCACAAAAAGCCCCGATGCCGCAACCTGGTTGATCACGTTGCGGTCGATCGTCGCATCCAATGCGGCGCGAACACGCGGATCATGCGCCAGCGGCGTGTCGGCGCCCGCGCCATTGCCGAGATTGATCATCATCGCTTCGTAGCCGAGCGCGGTGGCCCGGGCGAGCTGCAACTGCGGGTTTTGCTGCACTTTGATAGCGTCCGTGGGTGCCATCTCCTCGATCATGTCGAGCTGCCCGGCTTGCAGGTTCACCAGGCGGACGCTGGAATCGGCGATCGGGTGGAACTCGATGCGGTCGATATGGATTGCGTCGGCGTTCCAGTAACCGGGGAAGCGTTGCAGGGTGATGTGGTCCAGCGGCACCCGCTCGACGAAGCTGAACGGCCCGGCGCAGACCGGGTGGGTGAAGAAGTTCTTGTCGAGCTGTGCGATCACCTTCGGCGCGGCCATCATGCCGGCCCTGTCCGACAGCACAGCGATCAGCGGCGCATAGGGTTGCGACAGCTCCAGGCGCACGGTATGTGGATCGACCACCTCCACCGCGGTGACCGGCTTCAGCTCCGCTTTGCGCAGGCTGTAGGGCGCGCTGCGATAACGCTCCAGGTTCGCCTTCACCGCGTCGGCGTCGAACGTCTCACCATCCTGGAATTGCACGCCCTGGCGCAGCGTCAGCGTGAGCGCGCGGGAATCGGGCGACCACGACCAGGTTGTGGCAAGCTGCGGGACAAAGTCGAGCTTTCCATTCAGGTCGATCAGCTTGTCGCACAGGCTGGCGAACATGATACGCCCCGCAAACGTGCCACCCTGCGCGGGATCGAGCGCGTCCGGATCGTCCTGCATGCCGATCCTGAGCGTGCCGGCGGCCTGCGCCGACGCGCCCGCCACCAATATCGCCGCGGCGAGTCCGGCAAGCTTCGTCCGTCGCATGATCATTCCCTCTCGTCGGCGCATGTTTCGTGCTGGCGACGGTATCGCAACGGCACGATTGCCGTCCAGGTCAGGAGCTAGGAGCCGAAGACAGCGGCGTAATCCTGGGCAAACCCGACAATGTCTCGAGGTTGGTTGCCGGTTAGTTCCTGGACCGTCGAATGCACCGCGGCGGCTTCCGCACGTGCATAGTGCGCGTAGTCCTCGACCAAGCCCTCGACCTGCCATTCCGGCATGCCGCCGCTTCGCAGCGCGGCGGCAAATGCGTCGGGGGGAACATCAACGAAGGCAATATTCCGCCCGAGGGCATCGCCGATGGCATGGGCAATCTCGGAATGCGTGATCGCTGCCGGTCCGGTGATCGTGTACGTTTGGCCAAAGTGCCCTGACTCGGTCATTACGACAGCCGCAACCGCTGCAATGTCCCGCACGTCAACCGCACTCACCCGTGCCTGACCAATCGGCGCAAAGAAGCGCCCGTCGCTCGCGATCGACAAACGAAACGCAAGAAGGCCCTGGAAATAGAGATTAGGCCGCAGGAACGTGTAGCCGATCCCAAGCTCACGGATCCGCTGTTCGACTGCCGCATGATACCGTAGGAACCTGACGGGCGAAGACGCATCGGCGGCGAACTGCGAGAGCTTGACCAGGTGTTTGACCCCGGCCGCGACGGCGAGCTCGGCAAAGCGGATCTGCTGCCCCTCCGCTTCGGCCGATGATGGCGTCACGAGATAAGCGCGGACCGCTCCGTGCAACGCCGCTGCGAGAGCTGTGGCATCGTTGAAGTCGGCCACGACGACTGAAGCGGATGTAGAACCGAGGCGCGCGATATCCGCCTCTCGGCGTACCATCGCGCGGACTGCAACATGCCGTCCTTCCAGCAACTGCAACAGAGCCGAGCCTGTTTGCCCGGTTGCGCCAGTGACGAGAACCGTTTCAGCCTGGGCCATCGGTATCTCCTTTGCCCTGCTGTCCCCAGCCAGCATCCAGCCGGATGAATATCTCCGCCGGCGGCTCCTGAGCTGGGCAAAAACGGGTTACGGACGCCCTCGGTGGTCCTCGTCGCCCATCAGCGCGGCCAGCGTCGGCTCCATCGCCGCGGCCAACTTCGCCTGCGCCGCCGCGTCGGGATGCAGCGGCGCGCCTGGAGGATCTTGCTTCGGGTCGAGAAACATGTCGCGATCCAACCGGCCGTCCTTCATGAACAGCGACGTGAGATCGAGAAAGGTCACGTCATCGACCCGATGCTCGCCATAGGTCGCGGCCAGCATCCGGTTGATCTCGCCCGTCGTCGCGGTGATCCAGGCCGAGCGCTCGCTGGGCAGCACGCCCAACAGCAAAATCTTCGTCTGCGGCAGCCGTTTGCGAAGCTCGGAGACGATGGCGTCGATGCCCGCCACCGTATCGGCGGCCGACCAATGCGGCCGGCCCATGTTGTTGGCGCCGATCAGCACGACCGCAACTTTCGGTGAAATGCCGGAGATCTCGCCGTTGTCGATGCGCCATAGCAGGCTCGCGGTCGTATCGCCAACAAAACCGAGATTGACCGCGTGCCGGTCGCGGTAAAAGCGCTGCCAAATCGGCTGGAAATCTGCCCAGGCGGGCGGTCCCCGCCGCTCCCAGTCCTGCGTGATGGAGTCACCCAGGAAGATCAGATCGACAGGACCTCGATGAAGCTCAGCAAGCTTCTGCTCGTGCCGCGCTCGCCACCAGGGGAGGTCCATGCGCGAGATGGGCACCGCCGCCAGCACCGGATGCGCGGCCAACGCAGGCGCTGGTGAGGCGAGCAGGAGAAGACCAACACACGCCGCCAGCAAGCGCAGATGGCGCCAGGGCGAATGCTGGGATGTCAACGTCGTTTCGACTTCGGCTTCGGCTTCGGCGTCAGCCACCATCTAATAGGCTTCTGTTCAGGTGCATTAGTCGCGGTCTTCTTGGCTACCCCGCCGCGCTGGCGTCCGGCCGGCGGCGTTATCGCAACTTTGCGTGGGCGCCCCCGCCGTGGAGCCGTCACAGGCGCCGATGGTTCAGGGTCTCGGCGGTCCTGCCGTCGTTCGGCGGCGGCTTGCGCTGCCTGCAGCTTCTGCTCGGCAGCCATCTTGTCCGCTCGGGCCGCCGCGACCTGCTGTTCCGCCTCCTGAAGAGAAGCACGCAACGCATCTGCCGTCGCACGCTCGGCTTCCAGCGCATTATGCGCCTCGGTAGCGGCAAGTTGCGCGTGCCCCAGCCTGGTCTGCAGGTCGTGGATCGTGGCTTGCGCCTCGGCAAGCAAGCGCTCGGCCTTCTCACGCGACTCGCGTTCGGATCGCGCCGCGGATTCCGCCGCCTCGACCCGATTCGGGCTAGCCGTCGTTTGTGGCCCGCCGACCTCGTCCCGACGTTGCAGACGGCCATGCACAACCGGGATCTCCCCGTCGGCCACGAACCGGCGCTTGGGTCGGTTGAGCAGGGGGACGCGATCCACAACAGGGGGGGCCACGGGCGGCCGCGGTTGCTCGCCCTCAAGGCCGAGTGCGCGACGCATTCTCGCCTCCGCGTCACGAAGGCGCAGCGTCTCGGGAGTAGGTCGATCGTCTGACAGAAGAGTGTTTCCCTGGCTGGCGCGATATCAGCGAGCCGAAATGAGTTCAGCGGCCAATCCGAGTCCCGCGAACATACCCGGCGAGCAGCACCGGTGAAAGTAAGCCTTGCGTGGCCTGCGTCAATATCCCCACCCACCGGTTCCCCGCTGGTCCGCGAGCACCGAGCGGGTTAGCCTGGGGCGGTCGTGGCTTTAGCTGTCTTGTAAAGGAGTGTGTCTCAATGCAGAACCACGAGTTCGCGACTGAAGACGTTGAATATATCCGGCACGGGGACAAGCGGCTGATGCTGCGGCTGTTCCGGCCGGTCGGTCAGGGCCCGTTCCCCGCTGTCATCGATCTGCACGGCGGCGCATGGAACAGCGGCGACCTGCAGGAATGCCAAGCTCGCGACGAGGCACTCGCCAGAGGCGGCTTCGTGGTCGCCGCGCTGAACTTCCGCCATGCCGGGGATGGCTATCCGACTTCGGTGGTGGACATCAATTACGGCATCCGCTGGTTGAAGGCCCGCGCTGCGGATCTTCGAACGCGTCCCGACCTAGTCGGCATCGTCGGCCAATCGAGCGGCGGGCACCTGGCCATGCTGGCCGCGATGCGTCCGCACGATGTCCGCTACGCCGCGATCCCCCTGCCGGCTGGATCGCCGGCGGTCGACGCGACGGTGCGCAGCGTAGCGATGCTGTGGCCGGTGATCAACCCGCTCTCGCGTTATCGGAACGCCATACGATTGCATGCAAGCGTTAATCCGCCAGCGTGGACCAATAATATGAAAGAGCGCCACGATCTCTACTGGGGATCAGAAGCCAACATGGCCGAGGGCAATCCGATGCTGGCGCTGGAACGCGGCGAGAAGGTACTGACCCCGCCGGCGCTCTGGGTGCAGGGCAGACCCGACCCTGTGCACGACTACCACGACCCCGATTCGGCGTTTCCCGGCAACGAACCCGAACGCTTCGTTACTAACTATCGCAAGGCGGGCGGCATTATCGAGCTCGTGTATATCGAGCAGGAGCTGCGCGCGACTGAAGCCTCGTTCGGGCCGGTGGTGGAATTCTTCCGCGGCACGCTGCGTGGTTAGTCAGAACAAGACACTGCGGGCGAAACGCGGCGGACTAACGTCCGCCCTACGGCACACTGCTCGTAGGGCGGACGGCAGTGCGCCACTCTGCGCGCCCGTTTCGCTCATCGCGTGCCGGCTGCCGGGCCGGTGGCTTACTCGCAACAGCCTGAGGATCAGGCCGCCACTTTCTCGGCGTGTGCGTCCTTGATGTCACGGAACGCTACCGCCGGGTTAAGCTCGGCAGCGCGTCGCATCATGAACGCCGAGGTGGCAAGGAACACCGGATCGCCGTCCACGTCATCGGCGATCGCGCCGCGATTCTGGGAAATGAAGCCGGCCAGCGCGGCACGATCCTCCGAACCGATCCACCGCGCCACCGCGTAGGGTGTCGGCTCCAGGCCGATCGCCACGCCATATTCGGCGCCTAGCCGCGCCACGAGCACGTCGAGCTGCAACGTGCCCACGACGCCCACGATCGGCGGCGCACCGTCCTGCGGACGAAAAAGCTGCACCACGCCCTCTTCCGCCAGCTCGGCCAGCGCCTGGCGCAGCTTCTTCGCCTTCATCGCATCGTCCAGCCGGACGCGTCGGAGGATTTCCGGCGCGAATGACGGCACACCGGTGAAATTCAGCTCCTCCCCGTCGGTCAACGTATCGCCGATGCGAAGCGTGCCGTGATTGGGGATTCCCACCACGTCTCCTGCGAATGCCTCCTCGGCAAGTTCGCGTTCGCGGGCAAAGAAGAATTGCGGCGCATGCAGCGGGATCAGCTTACAGGTGCGCACTTGCCGCAGCCGTATGCCGCGCGTCAGCCGCCCCGAGCAGACACGGGCGAAGGCGATCCGGTCGCGATGGTTCGGATCCATGTTTGCCTGTATCTTGAACACGAGCGCGGTCAACGCTGGCTCACCAGCCTCGACAATGCGGGTATCCGCCGCTTGGGCGCGCGGCGGCGGCCCGTACTCAGCGAGGCCCTTCAGCAAGTCGCCGACGCCGATGCTCTTGATCGCGCTGCCGAAATAGACCGGCGTAAGGTGCCCTTCAAGGAATGGCGCCCGCTCGAACTCGGGCAGCGCCGCGCGCACCAGGTCGAGCTCGTCGCCAAGCGCGACCAATCGGGGATCGGATTGCGGCAAATCGCCGGTCAGGTGCAGCTCTCGCCGGCGCAGGTCGTAAGTACCGGCGAAATCCGCCGCGCGCCCCACCGGCCAGCTTACCGGCGCAGTGTCCAGCGCCAGCGTCGAAGCAATCTCGTCCAGCAGTTCCAGCGGATCGCGACTCTCGCGGTCCATCTTGTTGATGAAGGTCACGATCGGGATGTCGCGCAGCCGGCAGATCTCGAACAGCTTGCGGGTGCGTGCCTCGATCCCCTTTGCGGCATCGATCACCATCACCGCCGAGTCGACCGCCGTCAGCGTGCGGTACGTATCCTCCGAGAAATCCTCGTGGCCCGGCGTATCCAGCAGGTTGAAGACACAGCCGGCATGCTCGAAGGTCATCACCGAGGTAACCACGGAGATCCCGCGCTCCCGCTCGATGCCCATCCAGTCGGAGCGAGTTCGCCGGCGCTCGCCCTTCGCCCGCACGTTGCCGGCAAGCTGGATGGCCCCCCCGGCGCGCAACAGGTGCTCGGTCAGCGTGGTCTTGCCGGCATCGGGGTGGGAGATGATGGCGAAGGTGCGGCGGCGGGCGATCTCGGCGGCCAGGGGACGAGGCTGGTCGGTCATATGCTCCTCATGCGAAAGCGCCGGACGGAAGGCCCGCCCGGCGCCGCACCTTGCATATAGGAAGCCTGGTCAGCGGGAGTAGAACTCGACCACCAAGTTGGGTTCCATTTGTACCGGATACGGCACGTCGGTCAGTTTTGGCGCCCGGGCGAAGCGCCCCTTCATGGCGCGATGGTCCACCTCCAGATATTCCGGCACGTCCCGGTCGGTGCTCTGGGAGGCGTCCAGCACCGCGGCGAGCTGCTTGGAACGGTCCTTCACCTCGATCGTGTCGTTGTCCTGCACAAGATAGGAAGGAATGTTAACCCGCTTGCCGTTCACCAGCACGTGCCCGTGCGAGACGAACTGGCGGGCGGCGAAGGGGGTGACAGCGAATTTCATGCGGTACACCACCGCGTCCAGCCGGCGCTCCAGGAGCTCGATCAGCTTCTCCGAGGTGTCGCCCTTGCGGCGCACAGCTTCCTGATAATACTTGCGGAACTGTTTTTCGCCGATATTGCCGTAGTAGCCGCGCAGCTTCTGCTTGGCCATGAGCTGCACGCCGAAATCCGACGGCTTCTTGCGCCGCTGACCATGCTGGCCCGGGGCGTAGTCGCGGCGGTTGATCGGCGATTTCGCTCGGCCCCACAGGTTGACCCCGAGCCGGCGGTTGATCTTGAACTTGCTCTCGAGGCGCTTGGTCATCGGTGGCGCGCGGCCCTTCCTTGGTTGTTGCACCGGTAGGCCGCGCACGCAGCGCGGCGGGCCCAGGCCGGATGGGCCTGTCCGCGTTCCCGGCAGTGGGCGGCGGCTATAGGGGCCGCCCGGAGGCTTGTCAAACCGGTCGTTGCCCCATAGCAGGGGCGACATGATCGAGCGTGGCGACATCATCTGGCTCGGCATCGCCTCGGGCCTCGCCGGCGGCTTGGTCGGCGGCATTCTGCTCGGCGTTGGTATCGCCCTGGTGATCGCCCGCCATGCCATCGGGTGGCTGCTGATGGTGCCGGCAGCGCCGGCCGCCGCCTTGCCCGGTTGGATCATGGCGCTTCGGCTCGGCGCCCAGGTCCGCTAGTCCGATGCGCATCCACATTCAGAACCCGGGGGACGATCCGCTTTTCCACATCTCGCCCGAGATGTGGCAGGCCGCTTCTGTCCGGGCCGGCGAAAGCGGCGAAGGCCACGAAGTCAGCTTCGCCGACGATCGAGCTGGGTTCACCGCGGCAATGACGGAAGCCGAGGCACTGGTCGGCGATAAGGACGCAATCCGCGCGTTGATGCCGTGCCCCGCCCCCAGGCTGCGCGTCCTGTTCGTCACCAGTGCCGGGCTCGACAACCTCGCCCCATTCGACTGGCTGCCGCCCGGCACGATGTTGCTCAACAACCGCGGCACCCATCAGACCAAGGCCGGCGAGTTCGGCATCATGGCGTTGCTCATGCTGGCCAGCCGAATACCGCAAATCATCACCAACCAGCGGGCTGGGCGCTGGCAGAAACTGTGGGGCACGGCGCTTACCGGGCGGCGCGTCACAGTCATCGGGCTCGGCACGCTCGGCGGTGCGGTCGCAGCGCAAGCGGCAGGCTTCGGCATGCATGTCACGGGGGTGCGTACGCGCCCGGGAACGCACCCGGCCTGTGCCGAGGTGGTCGCGGTCGCCGAGCTCGATCGCGTACTGCCGGCGACCGAGTTCCTCGTGCTGGCCTGTCCGCTTACTCCGACGACGCGTGGCTTGATGGACCGCCGCCGCCTGGGCCTGCTGCCCCCGGGGGCCGGCTTGGTCAATATGGGGCGAGGTCCTCTGGCGGATCAGGACGCGATCTGCGATGCGCTCGACGGCGGTGCCCTGTCCGGGGCCGTGCTGGACGTGTTCGAGCAGGAGCCGATCCCGCCGGGCCACCGGCTGTGGACGACGCCGAACCTGGTGATCACCCCGCATACCGGCACCGACGATCCGAACACCTACAATCCACGTAGCCTCGACATTTTCTTCGAGAACTTGCGCGCCTTGCAGGACGGACGGGAGCCGCCCAATCGGTTCGACATCACGCGGGGCTATTAAAGCACGTTCAGCCAGACCGGAAACGGCCGCTGACCGGGGGCCCCTCCGCTGGCGACACGCACGACTGGGCTCAGCGCTAGCCGGCTCCTCCTCCGCTCGGCTCGCATTCTCAGCGCTTGTCGTACTCGTCGTGGCGGCGCCACCAGACGCCCGTCTCGTTGCGCCCCTTGGGGGCGCGGTCGAGCCACTGGTACATGCCCCAGAGGCCGTCCACTCCGCGCGCATAGGTGGAATAGGTGTGATGGACGACGCCGTCCTCTAGCACGAACGCGCTCATGCCCGGCCTATCGCGCGAGTACGTGGGCGCGTCGGTTCCGCACATGGCCGCGAACTGGGCGACAGGGTCCGGGACCGGCGTCGCGTCCATCGCGTGGCCGCCGCGCTCGTAGTTGTATTCAACGACTCCCTTGCGCTGTTGCTCTTCGGTGAAGGAGATGTTGAAGTCGAAGTTGAAGTCGCTGGCGAGCGAGGACGCCCAGGGAAAGGTCCAGCCCATTCGCCGTTTGTACGCCTGCAACTTCGCGAGCGGTGCCCGCGAGACCGCCCAGAGCATCACGTCATGGTTGGCCAGGTGAACCGCGAACCCGTTGAAGCCGTCTGCGATCATCAAGCAGGAGGGACAGCCAGCTGTCCAGTCGGGCCCGAACATAAAATGGTAGACGAGGAGCTGCGAGCGCCCTTGGAAGAGATCCGCCAGCAAGACGCTCCCCTGGTCGGTCTGGAAGCGATACTCCTTGTCGATGCCCACCCACGGCAATTGCTGCCGTCGGCGCGCAAGGTCGTCGCTGCGCCGCGTGAGTTCCTTCTCCGCCTCGAGCAGCTCGAGCCGCGCTGCGAGCCACTCGTCACGTGTTCCGGTCTTGTGGTTAGTCATCGCTCGTCTCTCCTTCGTTGTTACAGCCATCACGCCGGCTGCCGCGCGGGCGCCCGCAAATGCGAGCATCGCCATTCGGCGGCGCGTCAGCGCATCACGCTGGCGCGTGAATTCCTTCTCGGCAGGGAGCAGTTCAAGGCGTGCTTTCAACCATTGCCTATTAGGAACTACTTGATTCCGCATCGTTAACCTCCTGTTTGTTGAGAGGCTTGTCGCATGGGGACGATCAACTCTAGTCGAGCAGCCGGGTTAGCTGGTTGATTTGAGTTCGATTTGGCGAACGCTGGATCAGGACCGGTGGGCACCGCTTCGGCGTCTGGAGATCAGCTTCAGCCAAGGCGCCGAATGGAAGGCACTCATCAGCATGTACATCCCAACCATTCCGCTCAGCGGTGACGCGTCTTGCGCGGCCGAGCAGAACATATCCTGCGGGCCACCACCAAGAACCCCCGTAAGTAGCGCCATGATTGCGAAGGTCGGCGCGGCCGCGAGGCATACCCAATCGGCTGCGCCGAGGGCGACGGCCGTAAGCCACTCTTCCGTCTCCCCGTTATGTGCGTCGTCATTTTCGGGTAACCACTCGCGTCTCGACAGTGTCGGTTGTTGTCAATCACGAGACACACTTAGCTTCGGATATCGAGATGATGGGAGTTACAAGTGTGGCGGGATTCAAATGGACTCGCTGATCACGGCTGCCGCGCATGCGCTCGCGGCGGGTGATCCCCTCGGCGCACTGAACCGGGTCGCGTTGCGTGACGACGCGCCTGCGCTCGCGCTTCGAGGCATCGCGATGGCGCAGCTCGGCGATCTCGTTCGAGCGAAGGCTCTCTTGCGAAGCGCGGCGCGCGCCTTCGGTCCGAAAGAGGCGGTGGCCCGCGCGAGGTGCGTCGTTGCCGAGGCCGAGATCGCGCTCGTCTCGCGCGACCTGGGCTGGCCGGCAAAGGCGCTCGATGCAGCACGGGCGACGCTCGAACAGCACGGCGACCTCGTAAACGCCGCGCATGCGCGGAATCTCGAGAGCCGGCGCCTGCTCCTGATCGGCCGCCTCGACGAGGCCGAGCATGCACTTGCCGAGCTCGACCCCGCGCCCTTCCCGCCCGCGTCGAGGGTCGCCCACGAGCTGGTGGTTGCGGAACTCGCGATTCGGCGCCTGCAGACCAAGACGGCGCGCGCTGCGCTCACTCGGGCCGAGCACGCCGCGCGCGAGGCGGACATCCCGGCGCTGACGGCGGAGGTCGAAAGCGCATCCATCGTGATGAACACGCTCGCGGCGCGCCTAATCGCGCGTGGCGAGGAACGCCCCGTCCTGCTTGAGGAGGTCGAAGCGCTGGCGGCGTCAGGGGCGCTCGTCGTGGACGCGTGCCGCCATGTCGTGCGGCACGCGGGCATGGTGGTCTCGCTCGCAAGGCGTCCGGTGTTGTTCGCGCTCGCACGCGCGCTGGGCGAAGCGTGGCCCGGCGACGTGCCAAGGGGCACGCTGGTCGTGCGGGCATTCCGAGCGAGGCACGCCGATGAATCACATCGCGCGCGGTTGCGAGTCGAAGTCGGGCGGCTTCGCAAGGTTCTTCAGACGCTGGCCGGCGTGAGCGCGACGAAGCGGGGGTTTGCGCTGGTGCCGCGCCGCGCACGCGAGGTCGTCGTGCTGGCGCGGCCCGTCGAAGAGCAGCATGCGGCGGTGCTCGCCTTCCTCGCCGACGGTGAGTCGTGGTCGAGCTCCGCTCTGGCGTTTGCGCTTGGAACGAGCCAGCGCACCGTGCAACGGGCACTCGACTCGCTTGCGGCAGCAGGCAAGGTGCAGTCGTTTGGTCGCGGGCGAGCGCGTCGTTGGGTGACCTCGCCCATGCCGGGATTCACGACGACCTTGTTGCTCCCCGCTCCACTGCTGGGTGACTACGCCCCGAGATAGGCCCCGCAGCGTTGCAGGTGAGAGGGGGAGGTCGTAGCAGTCCGTCAGCATGACCGGGCCTCAGCGCGGAGGTCTCGGACGATGACACGGCGGCCGCGGAGAACATGCCGGCGCCCAGCGTCCATTGGGCGCGCGGCAGAACGGTCTGTCTGCCCCGTTGACCGTCCGTCCCCCCATGTTACCTCTCGAACGAGAAACCTGAGGTCGCGCTATGGCACGCGTCCAGACCCACGAGCCCGAGACCCCCATGACCCGACAGGAGTTCCTAGCCTGGGTAGACCAGCAGCCGTCCGGCCGGTTTGAACGAATTGACGGCGTCGTGGTCGCGATGGCACCCGAGCGGGCCTCGCACAACCTGCGCAAGGGGTCGGCGCGCGACGCCTTGCGGCGCGCCATAAGAGAGGCGGGACTGACGTCCTGCCAGGTCTTCGGCGACGGCATGACGGTTCAGGTCGAAAACAGCGATTTCGAGCCCGATGCTCTCCTGCGTTGCGGACCGCTTCTGCCGGGTGACTCCACCACTGTGCCCGACCCCGTGGTGCTTGTCGAAGTGCTGTCCCCGGACAGTGGCACCAGGGATCGGGCCACCAAGCTGCGTGCTTACTTCAAGCTGCCGTCGGTGCAGCATTACCTGATTGTCTGGCCTGACGAGCAGCGTATCGTTCACCACTCGCGAATGCCAAATGATGAGGTTGCTACACAGATTTTCGTATCCGGCGAAATCAGGCTCGGTCCTCCGGGGATCGTGATGACTGTCGAGGAGTTCTATGCCGACTGAGCGGCGGCAGGGGCCGCCACCCGCCGTATCGGTCAGGATGCAAGGATGAAACGATCTGCAGCCCAAATCGTCCGTGAGCATGGACCGTTTCCCGGTGCCGATCGCGTGAATGGCGTCACGTTTGACGGTCAGCGCGTCTGGTTTGCGTCCGGAGACAAGCTGCACGCCTTCGATCCGGCAAGCGGCAAGACGCTGCGCTCGATCGATGTCGCCGCGCATGCAGGAACGGCGTTCGACGGCCAGGACCTGTTTCAGCTCGCCGAGGATCGCATCCAGAAGATCGATCCGAAGACCGGGCGTGTGCTCGCTACGATCCCGGCGCCCGGCGGCGGCGATTACTCGGGGCTCGCGTGGGCCGAAGGCACGCTCTGGGTGGGGCAAGAGCGGAAGATCCATCAAATCGATCCCCAAACGGGGGCGGTTCTTCGCACCATCGAGTCGAACCGCTTTGTCACCGGTGTCACATGGGTCGACGGCGAGCTGTGGCACGGCACCTGGGAAGGTGACGAGAGCGATGTGAGGCAAGTCGATCCAAGAACGGGAGAGATCCTGGAGAGGCTCGAGATGCCACCTGGAGTGGGCGTGTCGGGGCTCGAGTCCGATGGCGGCGATCAGTTCTTCTGCGGAGGCGGAAGCAGCGGGAAGGTGAGAACCGTCCGCCGACCCAGGCGAGGCTCCGCGGCCGGCAGCGGCTCCGAGATCCCCGTCGACTCCACGAGCAAGTAATCGACGCGGCCCTTGCGGGCGAGCTTCGATACCTCGACGCTCGCTTCATAGTGGAGCCACTCACAGAGGACATAGGAACCTCAAAGAACCACTATTGTTGTGCCGTGAGCAGGCAACTCCGTCCTACTCTGACGCAGAGCCCCAACAAAGCCTTCGCGACCTTTGCAGCCTTCGCGCCCTTCGTGTCAGAATTCTCGATGTTGGTCGAAATCGGATGATGGAATTGCAGCCACCCGAGGTGCCGAAACGGCAAGTCGATACGAGTCGCTCGAAGGAAACGCTGTGCTAGGCGGGCTCGCCGTGCAGCCCCCTGCCCGCAACAATCGTCGCTGGCTGATCCCGCTCGTCGTCGCCTTCGGCTTCCTGATGGAGCAGCTCGACTCCACGATCATCGCCGTCGCGATCCCGAACATGGCGGCCAGCCTGCACGAGACGCCCGTGCGCCTGAGCCTCGCCATTACCAGCTACTTGCTGAGCCTTGCCGTCTTCATCCCGATCAGCGGCTGGATCGCCGACCGGTTCGGCGCCCGCTCGGTTCTGTGCGCCGCCTTTGCCGTATTCACCACCGCATCGGCGCTGTGCGGGCTGGCGACAAACCTCCCCACGCTGGTCGTGATGCGGGTGCTGCAAGGCGTTGGCGGGGCGATGATGAACCCGGTCGGGCGGCTGATCCTGCTGCGTTCGTTTCCACGCAATCAACTTGTCCGGGCGATGAGCTACGTCAGCATTCCCTCGCTGATCGGGCCGACGCTGGGGCCGATCCTTGGCGGGCTGATTACGACTTATGCGTCGTGGCGGTGGATCTTTTACGTCAACATCCCCTTTGGACTGCTCGCGATCCTGGTTGCCTCGCGGGTAGTGGAGAATGTCCGCGGCGCGGCGCCATCGCGTTTCGATACCGCCGGGTTCCTGATCTGTGGCGCGGCGCTGGCATCGTTGCAGTTCTTTCTGGAAACGGTCGGCCGGGGCGCCGTAGGCGCGGGCCCGCAAATCGCGGCCGTTGCCGTCGGGATCGGCTGCATGTTGTTCTATCTCCAGTATGCACGGCGCCATTCCAATCCGGTGCTCGACCTGACGCTGTTCCGAATCCGTACCTTCCGCGTAGGCTCGCTGGCCGGCGGACTGTGCCGCATCGGCATCAGCGCGCCCAGCCTCCTCCTCCCGTTATTGCTGCAAGTCGGGTTCGGACTGAGCCCGATCCAATCCGGCTCGCTTACCTTCGCCACCAGCCTGGGCGCGGCGCCGATCCGGCTGGTCTCGACCGTGGCGCTGCGTCGCTTCGGGTTCGGTCGGTTGCTGGTCGGCAATTCTGTAGTTTGTGCGGCCGCGATCGCCGGGCTGGCGGCGCTGTCGCGAAGCACGCCTCACTGGCTAATCCTGCTGGCGATCATCGGGATGGGGCTGGTGCGCTCGCTCCAGTACAACGGCCTGCAGATGCTGAGCTACGCGGACATGCCGCAGGCGAGCTTGAGCCGGGCCACCAGCCTGGGCAGCGTCGTGCAGCAGTTGACGATGGGGCTCGGTGTCTCGATCAGCGCCGCGCTGCTTGGCGTGCTCGCAGGGCCGGGCCGCGTGCCTACCGTGCCGGAGTTCCGGGCGGTGTTCTTGCTGATCGCACTATTGCCGCTGGCGGCAATGCCCGGATTCCTCGCGCTGCGGCCGGAGGACGGGGCGGAGGTGAGCGGCCACCGGGTCGCGCAGGCCTGATGGCAGAGCGCGGGGGATATACGGCCCGGCACGCCTGCTGGAAGGGCTGACGGATGGTGAGGTGCTGGGCTGGGTCGACTCCGCCGATATGTTTTGCCTGGCTTCCGAAAGCGAAACGCAATCCCTCGCTGCCTATGAAGCGGCTTTGCTCGCGCGCCGTTGCTGCTCTCGGACCTGCCATGCTACCGCGACGTCTTCGTCCATGGCCGCAACTGCTTGATGTTTCCGCCAGGCCATATCGATCTGCTGGCGCTGTCGATGAACATGTATTCCAGCAATGAGAGGTTACGGCATGAAATGGGCCGCGCCGCGCAACGGACTGCCGAACGCTATAGCAACGCGGCATTCTTCGCACGGTTCGATGCGATCATGAGGTCCGTCGTCGGGCGCACCAAGCCGTGACGCGTCGGTGCGCTGACCACAACGATCCGAGGCGTCTTGGGAGCGGAACGGGCGGGTAGTCGGAACGCGAGTTGTCGAAGGCCAATACTCGCATAGGTAGCGGACCATCGCCGTGGACGTAGTTACTTGCTCCTACCCCTTCTTGAGCTTACTATCGCTGCCCAACAGGAGTTTACAGCAGATCGAACAGCATGGTCGGATCTCGACTCGAAGGGTCGCATAAACATTCTCGAGCCCTGGAGCAGGACGATAAACGGAAGCTCGTTGAGCTGCTTGATGAACTTGCCGGTGAGGGAAAGGGGGCTGAAGTCATTCGAGAACTAATTGATGCGGGAAAGTCTCCAAAAAGGATTGCTCGAGAAATCGGGCGCTCTCCCACATTCGAGCGCTTGTATAAAGAAACGCGTACTCTTGATAAGGGACAAGCTCGGCGGATTTCCAGCGACCCGTCGTATATTGGTCTGGAGCATTGGGATACGACCTTGTCCTTCGAAGAGCGCTTCAGAACGTTGCTCAAACCCATATTGAATGAGAGAGCTGAAGGATTTGGGGTTATTTTCGATGCTTTGAGAGACTATGGCGCTTGCCCTGTGATCGTTGAGACTGGGTGCTTGCGAATTCCCGGGAATTGGGCTGGCGACGGACAAAGCACGTTCATGTTTGATGCGTTTGCGCAGGAGACTTCCGGAAGCGTAATATCTGTCGATGTTGCCGAGGAAAGTATTGCAACCGCACGCCGAGCCTGTGGCGGGAGCACTCAGCTCATTTGGAATGACTCCGTCGCCGCTCTGAATGCGATCGGATCCCTTGTGTCGAAACCTGTGGCCTTGCTCTATCTCAACTCCTATGACTTCGATGAAGCGGATCCACTGCCTAGTGCAATACATCATGCTATCGAGTTCATGGCTGCGCGGAGGCTTATAGGTGCGCGAACAATCATCGCGGTAGACGATTATGCGCTGGGGCGTGAGGGAGGCAAGGGTATGATTGTTGACCGCTATTTAGATGGTATCGGTGTCAAGCCGCTCTACCAAGGATACCAAAAAATTTGGCAGTTGCCGTCGTGACCGGAGCATCTTTTCGGGCATAGCGTTTGTCGGACGGGCGAACCCATGTCGCCGCCCCTGAGAGGGTTCTTCCCTTAAGTCGCTCACGGAGCAGCTATCCCCTTGCGCCCCGCTTGTGCTCTCCGACAACACCCTATGCTCTCCGACAACACCCTACGCAGCGTAGCGCTGGCCGAACTACTTGCGCCCGGCATGTCGATGCCGATCACCGACCCCTATTAACCCTACAGTAAATCGGCGCAGCCAAGCTTCCGGCGCGGCGAAATCGACCGGTCGGAGCCGTCCCGTATGCAGATTCGGCTGCCTCCGCGGCAGCGAGCGTTATGAAGTCCCTGCTCGCCGGATTGCAGGCGCTCGGTGTCGCCCGTCTGGCCGCGCTCGGCGCGGTCGGCCTTGGCACGCTCGCGGTCTTGACGGTGCTGATGCTCAACGGCGCCGCGCAGCCGATGGCGCTGCTCTACGGCGATCTCGATCTGCGCGACTCCGGGCAGATCGTGGACCAGCTTACGCGCGCGCACATCCCCTATCGACTCGCCGAGTCGGGCGCCGAGATCATGGTGCCCGCCGATCAGGTAGCACGCGCACGCGTGCTGGCGGCTGAGCAGGGGCTGCCCTCCGGGGGCAGCATCGGCTACGAGATTTTCGACCACACGGACGCGCTGGGGATCACCGAGTTCCAGCAGCGGATCGACGAAACCCGCGCGCTCGAGGGTGAGCTGTCCCGCACAATCCGCGCCATCGACGGCGTGCGGGCGGCACGCGTGCACCTCGTTTTACCGCAGCGCGCCGCCTTCGACCGCGAGCAGGATACCGCCCAAGCGAGCGTGCTGCTGACAATGGTCGGCGCCGCACGTCTCGACCGTCAGGGCGTGCAGGCGATCCTCAATCTGGTGGCCGCCGCCGTGCCGGGCCTCAAGCCGCAGAACATCGCCATTGTCGATTCGCGGGGCGACCTGTTGGCTCGCGCCGGCGAGCCGCTCACCCCGGAAGGCTCGGCGATGTCGTCCGACGAGATACGCCGGGCGACCGAGCTCAGGCTGGGCCGGGCGGTCGAGGAAATGCTTGAGAAGACCCTTGGTCCCGGACACGTCCGCGCCGAAGCCGCTGTGCAGATGAATTTCGACCGAGTCAACGAGACCCAGGAGAAATTCGACCCGGACGGGCAAGTGCCGCGCAGCGAACAAAGCATCACTGACCAGAACAACTCCACTCAGCCGGCGCCGACCGTCTCGGTGCAGAACAACCTGCCGAATGCACCCACTGCTACCCAGGGTGCGGGCACGCACGACAACCGCCGAGAAGAAACCACCAACTACGAGATCGGCAAGACCGTCCGCACGCTAGTCCACGAGCAGCCGCAGATCAGCCGCATCAGCCTCGCGGTCATGGTCGATGCCGCCAAAGCACCCTCGCCCGACGACCTGGCACATCTGACGGCACTGGTGAAGACGGCGATCGGTTTCGATGGCAAGCGCGGCGACGAGGTCCAGGTGATCAGCATGAAATTCGCGAGCGAATCCGAGCTGCCGTCGCCGGTACCGACGGGCTTGTTCGGGCTGTCGCTGGAGAAAGCCGACCTGCTGCATCTAGCCGAATTCGGAGTTACTGGCTTGCTCTGTGTGCTGGCACTGCTGCTGGTCCTGCGGCCAATGGTGCTGCGAATCACCAGCCTGCCGGAAACTGCCCGCCCCGACGCTCTCACTGCCCCACTGCCGGCCTATGCGCTCGGCGGTCCCGCACTGCCAGCGCTACCTCAGCCGGTCGGTGCGCCTGCGCTGCTGGAAGACGAGAGCATGATCAGCGTCGCCCAGATCGAGGGACAGATGCGCGCATCGTCGATACGCCGCCTGTCGGAGTTGGCGGACAAGCACCCGGACCAGACGCTGGCGATTCTCCGCAGTTGGATGCTGCGCGAAAATGGCTGACATACTGAAATCTGACGACTACCGCGTGCTCTCCGGGCCGAAGAGGGCTGCGATCCTGATGCTGGCGCTGGGCGAGGAGCACTGCACGCGCCTCTTTGCCCTGATGCACGAGGACGAGATCAAGGAGATCTCGGCGGCGATGGCGCAGTTGGGCTCGGTTCGTGCCGAGTTGGTTGAGCGGCTGTGCCTCGACTTCGCTGACAATATGGGCAGCGCCGGCAACCTTGTCGGCAGCTACGAGAGCACCGAGCGGCTGCTGCAAAAAACCCTGCCGCGCGAACGCGCGGCCCAGATCATGGAAGAAATCCGCGGCCCCGCTGGACGGACGATGTGGGACAAGCTCGGCAACGTCAACGAAGTGGTGCTTGCAAACTATCTCAAGAACGAATACCCGCAGACCGTTGCCGTGGTGCTCTCGAAGGTGAGGCCTGAGCATGCTGCCAGCGTGCTCGCCTTGCTGCCGGAAGCCTTCGCGATGGAGGTGGTCATGCGCATGCTGCGCATGGAGAGCGTGCAGAAAGACGTGCTCGACGGCGTCGAGCGCACCCTGCGCGCCGAGTTCATGTCGAACCTGGCGCGTAGCACGCGGCGCGATGCGCATGAGATGATGGCCGACATCTTCAACAATCTCGACCGGCAATCCGAGACACGCTTCATCACGGCGCTCGAGGAACGCAACCGCGACGCGGCGGAGCGGATCAAGTCGCTGATGTTCACCTTCGATGACCTGCAACGGCTCGACTCGCAGGCGATCCAGCTCCTGCTCCGGGAGGTGGAGAAAGAAAAACTGCCGATCGCGCTGAAGGGCGCCTCGGAGAAGATCCGCGATCTCATGTTCCGCAACCTCTCGGAGCGGGCCGCCAGGATGTTGCGAGAAGAAATCGAGGCGCTGGGTCCGGTGAAGCTGCGCGAGGTGGACGAGGCACAGGCCGCGATCGTCGCACTGGCCAAGGAGCTCGCGGCCCAGGGGCAGATCGAGATCGGCGAGAGCAAGGACGAGGAGCTGATTTATTGATCGCAGATCCGCAGTCGCGCGTGTCGCTGTTCGCTGAGGATTTCGACCTCCCCGTGCGCGTGGCGGAACCGGCGCCGCCACCGCCAACGTATGGCGCGGCCGAGCTCGCTGCCGCACGGGCAGAGGCCTGGGCCACAGGCCATGCGCTTGGTCTTGCCGAGGCTGCCGCCGAGCACGGTGCCGCGCTCGCCCGCGCGGCACGCTCGACCGCCGAACAGATCGCCACGATCCGAGCTGAGGTGTCCCGCCAAGCCGAGGCGCATGCCGAAGCCCTCGCGCGCCTGTGGCTCAACACCCTAGCCAGCCTGTTTCCCGCGCTTTGCGCCAGGCACGGCGACGCCGAAGCGCTGGCCCTGGCGAAACTCGTGCTGCCCGGCCTTGCTGGCGAGCCTGCGATTACGTTGCGCGCCGACCCGGCGCTCGCCCAGCACCTGGCGGAGGAGATCGAGGCCCTGGAACCCCACGAGCCAAGTCGCATCAGGATCATCGCCAATGAGGCGGCACTACCTGGCGACATCCGCATATCCTGGAACAGCGGGCACGCATCGCGTGATGCAATGGAGCTGTGGGAGCAGGTGGCAGCGGTGCTCGCCGACGCCGGACTAAGCTACGAACAGCTCGTAACGGAGATGCAGGATGCCGCCTGATATCGACCTGACCGAGCTGCCGGAGCAGGGTCCTTCCGATCCCGCCCTCTCGCGCGGCGGGGCGCGCGAGCTGGAAGCCGTGTACGACATCCCCGTGACTGTCAGTGCCGTGCTCGGCAAGGCGACCATGCAGGTCAGCCAAATACTGAAGCTCGGCCGCGGCGCGGTCGTAGAGCTGGACCGGAAGCTCGGCGAGGCGATCGATATCTACGTCAATAACCGCCTGGTCGCGCGCGGCGAAGTGGTGATGGTCGATGAGACCCGGCTCGGCGTCACCATGACCGAGATCGTCAAAGCCGATCGCTCGGTATGAAAGGGGAGCGGCGTTGCGACAACACCCACCGTCGTTGCCGTCCCCGGACTTGATCTGGGGATCGGCCCGGCCACGCACCTCCCGACGGCACCGCGGAGAAGCGTGGATGGCCGGGTCAAGCCTAGGTCAAGCCCGGCCATGACGGTGGGGGACCGACCATGACGGTGGGGCCGCGTGATCGCCGGAGCGACACTCCCTTCGCTTACCGGTATTAGCCCCATGCGCATCCTGATCATCGGCTCATTGGCGGGTGGGCTGGGCCAGGCAGCCCGCATCGCAGTTGCCCGCGGCGTCCGACTTGACCAGGCGGACGAACTCGGGGCCGCCCTGGTGCGGCTGCGTGCCGACGCACGCTTCGACCTCGTCCTGTGTGACGTGGCGCACGACGTCGCTGCCGTTGTGCGCGGGTTGGCCGCCGAGCGTATGGCAGTGCCGGTAGTCGCCTGCGGTACCGGCACGGATCCCGATATCGCGGCACAGGCGATCCGCGCTGGCGCGCGCGAGTTCCTGCCGCTGCCCCCCGATCCCGATCTGATCGCCGCCATCCTGGAAGCCGCCGCCGGCGAGAGCCACGCCATGGTGGCCCGCGATCCTGCCATGGCCGCCACGATCCGCCGTGCCGAGCAGGTCGCCGCCTCGGAGGCGTCGGTTCTCATCTTGGGTGAGTCTGGCACCGGCAAGGAAGTGCTGGCACGGCATATCCATCGTCGCTCGCGCCGATCGGGGGGGCCGTTCGTTGCGCTCAACTGCGCCGCGATCCCCGACAACCTGCTGGAATCGGAGCTGTTCGGTCACGAGCGCGGTGCCTTCTCCGGCGCCGTGGCCCGGCGCGTCGGCAAGTTCGAGGCCGCCGACGGGGGCACCCTGCTGCTGGATGAGATCAGCGAAATGGACGTGCGGCTGCAAGCCAAGCTGCTGCGCGCGCTGCAGGAACGTGAGATCGACCGCCTGGGCGGCGCCGCACCGGTCAAAGTGAACGTGCGCATCCTCGCCACCACCAACCGCGATCTCGCCGCCGAGGCAGGATCCGGCCGCTTCCGCGAGGACCTCTATTTCCGGCTCAACGTCGTCAATCTGCGCATCCCGCCCCTGCGCGAACGGCCCGGGGACATCGCGCCACTGGCTGAGCATTTCGGCCGCCGGTACGCCGAGGTGAACGGCCTGCCGTTCCGTCCGCTCTCGCCGGCCGCGGCAGTGCGGCTCGCGTCCCATCCCTGGCGCGGCAATGTGCGCGAGCTGGAGAACGCCATCCATCGCGCCGTCCTGCTCGCCGAAGGCGACGAGATCGGACCGGAGGCGATCGAACTCGGTGGCCCCGCCTCCCCCGCCGGGTTGCTCCCGGGCGGGCAGCAGCCGACCGGGGTGGCCGCCCTGGTCGGCCAGAAGATGGAACAAGTCGAGCGCGACCTGATCCTGGAAACGCTCGGTCACACGCTGGGCAACCGCACGCACGCGGCGACCATCCTCGGTATCTCGATCCGGGCGCTGCGCAACAAGCTGCGCGACTATGCGGCACAGGGCCTGCCGGTGCCGCCGCCTTCCGCCGGGATCGCCGCCTGAAGCGGGATGCCCGGCAGCCCCTTCCTGACCGATCTGATTGACCGGCTGCGGCGGTTCGCGCCGGGCAGCGATATCGGGCTAGCCGTCGGCGTCATCATCTTGCTTGCGGTGCTGATGCTGCCGCTGCCACCCATGATACTGGATATCGGGCTGGCGATCTCCATCACCGCCGCCGTCCTGGTGCTGATGGTTGCGTTGCTGCTCGAGCGTCCGCTCGACTTCACCAGCTTCCCCACCCTGCTGCTGCTGACCACGCTGCTCCGCCTGTCGCTGAACGTGGCGGTGACGCGCCGGGTGCTCTCGCACGGCAGCGAAGGGCCCACCGCCGCCGGCCATGTCGTCGCCGCGTTCGGCGGCTTCCTGATGGGTGATGACGTAGTGATCGGCGTGATCCTGTTCGCCATCCTGCTGGTGGTGAATTTCATGGTTATCACCCGCGGCTCCAGCCGCATCGCCGAGGTCGCGGCGCGGTTCAGCCTCGATGCGATGCCCGGCAAGCAGATGGCGATCGACGCCGACCTGTCGTCCGGGCTGACCGACGAGAAGACGGCGAAGCGCCGGCGTCGCGAGCTGGAGGCGGAGAGTGCGTTCTTTGGTGCGATGGATGGCGCGGCACGGTTCGTGCGCGGCGACGCCATCGCCGGACTGATCATCACGTCGATCAATCTTGTCGGTGGGTTGGCGATCGGTCTGCTGCGTCATGGCATGCCGCTCAACGATGCGATCTCGACCTACTCCACGCTGACGCTCGGCGATGGGCTGGTGTCGCAGATCCCGGCACTGCTGGTCTCGACCGCGGCCGGCATCGTGGTGACCAAGGCGGGCATGGAGGGGCCGGCCGATGTGGCGCTGATCCGCCAGCTCGGCGGCAGTCCGAAGCCGCTGGCGCTGGCGGCCGGTGCGGCGAGCGTGCTGGCTCTGCTGCCCGGGCTGCCGATGTTGCCGTTCATGGCATTGGCCGGGTTGGCCGGCGGCGGCGCTTGGCTGCGCTACAAGCACCCGCCGCCGCCGGCCGGGGGCGTTGTTACACCTGCCCCGGCACCCACCGAACCGCCGATCGGCGATGCGCTGCGTCTTGATCAGATCCGGCTGGAACTCGGCTACGGGTTGCTGACGCTGGCCGGCGGCGACACGCCGCGGCTCACCGAGCAGATCAAGAATCTTCGCCGGGCGATCGCCGCTGAGATGGGGTTCGTGCTGCCGCCCGTCCGCATCCAGGACAACATGCAACTCCCCGCCGACGCCTATTCGATCCGCATCAAGGAGATCGAAGCGGGCAAGGGCGAGCTGCGTCCCACCATGCTGCTGGCGATGAGCCCGAAAGGCACGGTACCAGACCTGCCCGGCGAGCGCACCACCGAACCCGCTTTCGGTCTGCCGGCGCTGTGGATCCAGCCTGCCACCAAGGATGAGGCGATGTTCCGCGGCTGCACCGTGGTCGATCCCGCCAGCGTGCTCACCACGCACCTGACCGAGGCGGTGCGCGACAACATGGCCGAGCTGCTGTCCTTTGCCGACACGCAGAAGCTGTTCGACGAGCTGCCGCGCGAGCAGCACAAGCTGCTGTCAGACCTGATCCCGTCTCAGATCACGGCGGGTGGTGTGCAGCGCGTGCTCCAGACACTGCTGGCCGAGCGGGTATCGATCCGCGATCTGGGAACCATCCTCGAAGGCATCCAGGAGGCGTGCGCCTTCACGCCGCGCACCACCGCGACGATCGTGGCGCATGTGCGCGCACGGCTGGCCCGGCAGATCAGCGACAGCCATACGGGCCCGGCCGGTTATGTCCCGTTGATCACGCTATCCCCACAGTGGGAGACCGCGTTTGCCGAGGCATTGGCCGGGCCACCCGAGGACCGCCAGCTAGCCATGCCGCCGACCCAGTTGCAGGACTTCATGCAACGGTTGCGCGATGCGTTCGAGGCGGCGACGGCCGCCGGCGAATCCGCGGTGCTGCTGACCAGCGGTGGCATCCGCCAACACGTGCGGGCCATCGTCGATCGCATCCGGCCCAACACCCCGGTGCTCTCCCAGGCGGAGATATTCCCGCGCGCCCGCATTCGCACCGTCGGAACGATCTGAGTGGTGTCTTGCGCTTGGCGGTGCGATCGCCGCTGGCGTTCTGGCGCCGACGATCAGTGGCACGGTCGGGGCTCCTGACCACATAGTGGCTGGTGTTCGGCGCCGATGTGATCGTCATGGCGCAATTCTGGCTCGGGAGGCTTCGATGAGCCTGCAGACCTACTGGCTGGTGGTGCCTCTGGCCGGGATCGGTCTTTCCCTTTTTGGATGGCTGGCTCTGTGGCTGACGCGTGATCGTGGACGGCATGGCCGTGGCTCTTCTTGACAAGAGCCGTGACGACCTCCCCAACAGCGGCATAAGTACCAGCGCGTTACCCGAGGTCACAGGATTTGGCTCGCGATCGACCGATACCAATAGTGAACGACCCCGGTTGGTTCTCAACAGGTTAGCCACGTGCTACGGTCCCTACTCTGATCGCAGATGAGGCATGGTATGGCGCGTGAGACGGGCGCAGATCACACGAGTGTTGTGCGATTTCCACTGGAGCGGCGCGAGCGGCCGAGTGTCGAGCTGCTGATCCGGATCGCTCCGTCGCGTTCCCTGGTGGATACCCTCATCGCCGAGCGTGGCGAGGAGCCTCATGATGTGCAGGGTGAATTTGCCCGAGCGTTCGGGTCTCTGGCGCGCACGCTCGGGTTGGGCTGCGATCGGGACGACGCGGTTGTGCGCCTGCGCCATTTGGTGGACGCCCATCTTGGGCACGCGGTCGACGTCTGCCGCGGCTATCAGAGCGCGGCAGACCGGATGGTGGCGCTGGAGGTCCAGGCCGCGAAGGCGGACCGTGTCCCGCTCGCGCTCCGTCTCGCACTTGATGCGGCGCAGGTCGAGTTTCGGGATCGGGCGATCGTCGCCCGGGCGGCAGCCGACGCGGCATTGGGGGCGGCGTCGGCGTTAGCGACATATATCCGCGAGGAACTCGGTGCCCTGCCGGTCAGTGCGGCGGAACCACGGCAGCTTGTGCTGTTTGGTCGGGGTGCCCAGTAAGGCGAAGGCGCATTACGCTATTTCCCGTTCAGCACCGGAACGCGTCTTCACGTAGGCCAAGCGGGCATGGGCTGCGCAATAGGGTTTGCCTGGCAGAGCGGGGCCATCGCAGAAGCGGAAACTGGATGTTCCGGGTTCTCCGATAGGCCAGCAACATTCAGTGATCCTGTATGACGGTATCCGCACCAACGGCGTGACCGCACCCGGCGGCATTGTCTGGGTTGTGGCGGGTGCTGTGGCCCCGGCGTCGGGTTTTGCCCTGTCTTCGGTCGGGGTTTGCAGAGGACCAATCGTGCTCGAAAGGCGTGTGGGCAAATGCGGGGGTCGCGGTGCGCAGACCCGCGGTCCCTTCTGGCCATCGCTGTATCTGATTGGGCAGGGGCGTTTGGGAAGGTCGAGACGATGCGCCTGGCCGATCACGGAGTTCTTCGAGACGTTCAAACGGCGGCCGATCTCCGCTGTCGAGAGACCTTCGTCCCAAAGGCTGCGGAGCCTGGCTTTGGTTACGTCGGTCCACGGACTATCGTAATGCATCGGTTTCTCCTGGCCCGATGTGGTGTCGCGCGACGCCCGGGCGGCCACTGGGATGCCCAGCGCCCTGCTCTGAACCCGGCTTTAACGGCTTAAAGCACTCTTAACCCGAGATTTCAAGAAGCGTCGTCTAACTTGTTGAAATCCTGAGGCGAGGATGGCCCTGGACGGCCGCCATCCCCCGTGAGGCCTGGCCGGCGCCGCCGCGCCGGACCGAACTTACGCGCCGAACACCGGCCCGCATCAGAGGAAAGGTTGTCACAGAGCCATTTCTTATGGAACTATATTCATTTGAGCACTTTGACTCAGCGCTCCAAGTTTCCCTACCTGTGCTGGCGCTTTGAATGGTTGACCCATCCGGCGATATCGTGAGTTCATTTGACAAGCGCCCTCACTTCCCTGGGTAGTAGCCAGGACGATAACCGGAGCGGTGATCAGTGATGAAACCCGAAGTAATTGGATTATCCACGACGCGGCTGGCGCGCCTGGATGAGGTCATGAAGCGCGGCTATGTCGATAGCCGCCGCCTGCCGGGCCTGCTGACCATGGTCTATCGGCGGGGCAAGCTCGCCCATGTCGGCATGTCGGGACACATGGACCTTGAGCGTGGCAAACCGATGCGCGAGGATGCGATCTTCCGCATCTATTCCATGAGCAAACCGATCACGGCGGTGGCCCTGATGATGCTGGTCGAGGAGGGTCTGATCGGCCTGGACGACCAGGTAGCCACGCACATTCCCTCGTGGAAAAACCTGGGGGTTTACGCCACCGGTATTCCAAGCCTCGTCGCGAGCCCGCCGTCCGTCTTCATGACAACTCCGGTCGAGCGGCCCATGAAGGTCGTCGATCTGGTGACCCACACGTCAGGCTTGACGTACGGGTTCTTGAACCGAACCAACGTTGACCGCGCGTACCGTCGCGCGCGCATAGCGGAGCTCAATGCCGAAGGCGGTCTCGATGCCATGATCGAGCAACTATCGACCTTGCCGCTCGAGTTCTCCCCGGGTAAAGCATGGAACTACTCCGTTTCGCTAGACGTACTGGGTTATCTCGTCCAAAAGCTCAGTGGCATGAGTTTTGGCGAGTTCCTGCGCACGCGACTATTCCAGCCATTGGGCATGGTCGACACCGCCTTCTGGTGTCCGCCGGAGAAGATCGAGCGCTTCGCATCCTGCTACCAACCCGACGAGAATGGGGGTCTGAAGCTGCAAGATGATGCGGGCGACAGTATGTTCGCCATGCCCCCTAGCCTGGAGTCCGGCGGCGGCGGCCTGCTTTCAACCGCGCACGACTACATGCGGTTCTGTCGCATGATGCTGCATGGCGGAACGCTTGACGGAGTGCAGATCCTTAGCCCCAAGACGGTCGCGTTGTTCAGCCTGAATTTCCTGCCCGACAACCGAGAATTGGCGGACATGGCTCCGCCCGGCCTGTTCAGCGAGGCGGGTTATTCGGGCTTCGGCTTTTCGATCGGTTGCGGCGTGAATATCAACGTCGCCAAAACCCGCCTGCCTGGCACGCTGGGCGAGTACTTCTGGGGTGGCGCCGCGTCCACCGCCTTCTGGATCGACCCCAAGGAAGAGCTCGCCGTGGTGTTCATGACGCAGGTTATGGGCAGCGATGTCCGGCTGACGCTCCGCCGCGATCTGCGCACACTGGTCTATTCGGCAATGACCGAGTCATTCGCGTAATCCACCGGTGCTCGGGGCTCCCGCTGGGAAACCGCCGGACCCCTAAATAGTGGTTGCTGCCTGCCTAAATCACTTATGCGTGATGCCTGGGCTGTTGTCTTGCACCGGGGTTCTGAGGGAGAGAGCAAAGGCGGGTTCTGGAGCTATGCAAGCGCGCTCACCGTACGACCTGCCTCAGACAGACATGCCGACGCCGTCCCCTTCATCCGAGCTCGCCCAGTTTGAGAGCGGTGCCGAACGCTTTCATGTGCTGGTCAATTCGGTAACCGAGTACGCCATCTACATGATGGATAAGGACGGATATGTGACGAGCTGGAATGTCGGCGCCGAACGCCTCAAAGGCTACACCCAGGAGGAGATTATCGGTCAGCACTATTTCCGGTTCTTTCGCCCCGCCGATCGTGATGCGGGCAAGCCAGAGATGATCCTGGCGAAGGCGAAGGCGGAAGGGAGAGCTGAAACCGAAGGATGGCGCCGGCGCAAAGATGGTACCGAATTCTGGGCACTCGCCGTCGTTCATGCCATCCGCGACAAGTCCGGCCGCCACATAGGTTTCGCGAAAGTCACCCGTGACATGACCGAGCGACGGGCAGCCCAGCTCGCGCTTGCCGAAAGCGAACGCCGCTTCCGCCTCCTGGTGCAGAGCGTGGTCGACTACGCGATTTTCATGCTCCACCCGAGCGGGCTGGTGGCCAACTGGAATGCCGGCGCCGAGCGCATCAAGGGCTACACGGAAGCCGAGATCGTCGGCCAGCATTTCAGCCGGTTCTACACCTGGGAGGATCGTGCGGCCGGTTTGCCGGCGCGCTTTCTTGCGACCGCCGCACGCGAGGGCCGCTGTGAAGTGGAAGGGTGGCGGGTGAGAAAAGATGGCACCCGCTTCTGGGCGGCCGTTGTCATTGATGCCATCCACGATGAGAGCGGCGCCCTGATCGGATTCGCCAAAGTCACCCGTGATTTTACCGAACAGCGCAAGGCGCAGGACGCTTTGCGCGAGAGCGAGCGCCAGTTCCGGCTGCTCATGAACAGCGTGACGGATTATGCCCTCTATATGCTCGACCTTAATGGCATCATTGTCCGCTGGAATACCGGGGCCGAGCGCATCAAAGGCTATTCAGCCGACGAGATCCTCGGCCAGCATTTCTCGAAATTCTATCCTGAGAAGGATCGCCTTGCCGGCCTGCCGGCGCACTCCCTGCACCTCGCGGCCACCCAGGGCCGCTTCGAATCCGAGGGATGGCGTGTGCGCAAGGACGGCACCATGTTCTGGGCGAATGTGGTGATCGATCCCGTTCGCGATGAGCAAGGGAAGATCATCGGCTTCGCCAAGATTACCCGCGATATCACCGACCGCCGCGAGGCTCAGCAGGCTTTGCAGACTGCACAGGAGCAGTTGGTGCAAGTCCAGAAAATGGAAGCACTCGGTCAGGTTACCGGAGGAGTCGCGCACGATTTCAACAATCTTCTGATGGTCATCAGCGGCTACATTCACACCATCAAGGAAAAGTTGGCCGATGATCCGAAGGGTTCCCGGGCAGCGGCCGCGATCGAGAAGGCGGCCAGCCGAGGAGAGTCGCTGACTCGACAGTTGCTGTCTTTTGCGCGCCGCCAGAGCCTGCATCCTACGGCGCTGGACTTGCGCGAAACGATTTCGAACATTCGCCCGATGCTCGCGAGCAGCCTTGGTGGAAGATTCAGGATTGTCGAAACCGTTGCACCAGGCACATGGCATGTCTGCGTTGACGAAAATGAGTTCGAGCTTGCACTGTTGAATCTCTCAATTAACGCGCGTGATGCCATGAGCGAAGAAGGCATCATCACGATCACGGCGGAAAATGTGATCCTGGAGCGCGGCACCGTTCCCGGCGACATTGAAGGCGAATTTGTGGCCCTCTCCGTCGCGGATACGGGTAGCGGCATTCCGCTGGATGTTCTGCCGAAGGTGTTCGACCCGTTCTTCACGACGAAGGGCGCAGACAGAGGGACTGGCCTGGGGCTTTCGCAAGTCCACGGCTTTGCGCATCAGTCCGGAGGAACCGTTACCATCCGCAGCGAGGTGGGAAAGGGAACTTGTGTCACGCTCTATCTTCCCTGCGCAGGCACCGAAGGAGCTGCAGCGGACCCGGTGAACGTCGCGCGCGTGCCAGTTGAAAGCCGCCGTGTTCTCCTGGTGGAGGACAATCCCGAGGTGGCGGACGCGACACGCGAGCTGCTCGAACAGCTCGGATGCGATGTTGCGGTGGTCGGCAGCGCTCAATCCGCTTTGTTTGAGCTCGAGAAGACCCCTTTCGATCTGGTTCTCAGTGACGTGGTCGTGCCGGGCGCAATGAACGGGCTCGAACTTGCGCGGGTTATCCGTGCCACGCGCCCTGCCATGCCCGTTCTGCTTGTCTCCGGCTACAGCTCGGCTGCGCAGGAAGCGGCTTCGGAATTTGTGGTGCTGCGCAAGCCCTACGACATCCAAAACCTCAGTGAGGCGCTTGGCAACGCCATTCAACGCTGGGGCAAGGACGGTGCCACGGAGAAGGTCATCCCCTTCCGGGAGAAGCGGCAACCCCGGGTCTAGGGCCCCTGACGGGTCTCCGGCCGCATAAGGCGACGATCTGCCGCGCATCGAAATCTTGACCATTCGGTCAGATCATCGCCAGGCTACGGGCGGCGGGAGGCGCCGCGACTGCCACTGACCTGACGAGGAACCACCACCATGCCGGACGCGCCGCGTCCGCCTCGGCTCCGCCGCCTTGCCCCGCGTCCGATCGTGCTGACCTCGCACCCCCCGGCCGAGCCACGCATGCCCGTGCGCTGGGGCGAAGCGGACCCACAGCGGCGCGGACCGATCGTCGCCACATTGCGCGATCCGGCGGCGCGCAACGCCATTGGCACCCATTCCGGCGCTTATTCGCTCTATCGGGCACTCGCGGTTGCCTCTGGGCAACTCGCTCAGGATCATCTTCCGGATCTGGCCTTGACGGCGCCCGCCGCGGCAATCGGGCCGTTCACGCAATGGAGTGGGCCGGGCCGGATCGTATCGCTCGATCCGTTCGGCCACATGGTCACCGAGCTGTTCGCTTCGCAGATCGCCGCCGGATTGGATGTCCGGCCGACCATCGCGGTGACCCGCGCGCAGATCAACATGCCGGAAATTGCCCACGCTTTGCGTGCGGGACGGCTGGCCGCAGACGGCGACGTGCTGACCGAGACCGGCAGCGTCCGGGTGACAAAGATCGCGATCGAGCCAGTGTGGTGGCTTCCGGGCGTGGCCGAGCGTTTCGGTATCGACCCGAGAACGCTGCGCCGTGCCCTGTTCGAGCACACCGGCGGGATGTTCCCCGAGCTGGTGACGCGGCCCGATTTGGATGTGTTCCTGCCGCCGATCGGCGGCGCATCGGTCTATTTGTTCGGCGATCCCGCGCGGCTCGGAAATCCGGCGACGCGTATCGCCTGCCGGGTGCACGACGAGTGCAACGGCTCCGACGTGTTCGGCTCCGACATCTGTACCTGCCGGCCCTATCTGGTGCATGGCGTGGAGGTCTGCGTCGAGACCGCGCAGCGAGGCGGCCTGGGCGTCGTGGTCTATAACCGCAAGGAAGGCCGGGCGCTGGGCGAGGTGACCAAGTTCCTGGTTTACAACGCGCGCAAGCGACAGATGGGCGGCGATCGCGCCGAGGCATATTTCCTCCGCACTGAATGCGTCGCCGGGGTTGCCGATATGCGGTTTCAGCAGCTTATGCCGGACGTGCTGCATTGGCTCGGCATCGAGCGGATCGATCGGCTGGTGTCGATGAGCCACTTGAAACACACACCGATCGTCGAGAGCGGCATCGAGGTGATCGAGCGGGTGCCAATCCCGGATGGCCTCATCCCGGCGGACGCGCAGATCGAGATCGCCGCGAAGACCGCCGCCGGCTATTTCACCGGCTGACAATCATGGCGTATCCGCCAAATCTTGTGCTGATCGATCATCCGCTGGTGCAGCACAAGATGACACTGTTGCGCCGCAAGGACACATCCACCGCCGAGTTTCGCCGGCTGGCGCGCGAGGTCAGCATGCTGATGGCCTATGAGCTTACGCGCGCCCTGCCGTTGGAGACCGTGACGATCGAGACACCGCTGGAAGAGACCGAAGCGCCGCTGCTGGCCGGCAAGAAACTCTGTTTCGTGTCGATCATGCGCGCCGGTGCCGGGATGCTCGACGGAATGCTGGACCTCGTGCCTTCGGCTCGCGTCGGCCATATCGGCCTGTATCGCGATCCGGCCACGCTGGTACCGGTTGAGTACTATCTGAAACTGCCCGAGGACGTGCGCGAGCGGTTCGTCATCCTGGTCGATCCGATGCTCGCGACCGGGCATTCGGCCACGGCGGCGATCGTCCGGGTGAAGGAGGCAGGGGCAACGCAGATCAGCTTCGCCTGCCTGCTTGCCGCGCCCGAGGGGGTGGAGCTGCTGGCCGAGGCGCATCCCGACGTGCCGGTCTATGCCGCCGGCCTGGACCGTGCGCTCGACGCGCACGGCTATATACGCCCAGGGCTGGGCGATGCGGGCGACCGGCTGTTCGGCACGCGGTGAGCGTGCCAGTCGAAATGATCAAGTGGACACGGGCTGACACGGAGTTCGACGGAGTTTCACGGGGACGCGGTTAATTACACCAATTGGGTGGCGGAATGCGCTTCGCTTTTCCGCCCTACGGAAGTCGCGTAGGGCGGAAAAGCGAAGCGCATTCCGCCAATCGTCGCTGTCATTGGCGCGCATCGACTCCGGGAAACTCCGTCGGGACTCAGTGCCACTTGGTGTCCACTTCACAACCGACGGGTGGTATTTGCTCCACCATGCATTCCGACCTCTTCGCCGATACAGCAATCCGGCCCGGCACCGCCCCGCTCACGGTGTTCCGGGCGGAGCTGTCCGGCCATGAGCAAACAAGCTGGGAGGCATTGTTCGCCGGCTTCACCACCCTCAAGGGCATCACCTTCTCCAGCAGCATCGAATTCCTGATGCGCCTTGCCGATCGCCTCGACGACATGGAGATCGTCTTCGGCGCCGAGAGCATCCTCTCGCGCGAGCACCTCGCCCTGCTGCAGGCCAGCCAGACTGTACAGAGCTACGGCTTCGCCGATGCGTTGGCGGACCAGAAGGCGCTCGTGGAATCGCTGTCCCGCCTGCTCGGCCAGCGCGGTCGCACACTGCTGGACCGGGTGGTCGCCGGGACACTGCGCTTCCGGTTGCTGCGCGGGCGGCCTAGCCACGAGAAGCTCTACCTGCTGTCCGGTCCGGCCGGACACCGCGTGGTCACCGGCTCAGCCAATCTCAGCCTCGCCGCCTTCGAGGGCCGCCAGCACGAGATCACGGTTGCCTTCGACGGTGAGCCCGCCTGGCAGCTGTTCGATTCGTATTATCGGCGCGACTGGCAGGACAGCGTGCCGGTGGAACCGGACGCGTTGATCAGCGCGCAGCCGGGCGGCGAGCCCGGCCCGCGGAATACGCCTCTGGCGCTGGAAGAGGTGCCGATCGTGCGGGTGCTGAAAGCCGGACTGGCGCTGGTCGATGATCCGCCCCGACCGGCACCTGCCGGGTTTGCCGCCGAGGCCTTGCGCCGGGCTGCCGCCCTCGGCGCCGAGTTGAAGGACCTCGCTCTCCCCAAGGACAGGGCAGGACGCACCGTGCTGAATGCCGCCAGCGTGTTGCGGGTGATCCGCAGCCATCAGGCCCGTCCGGTGCTCGACGCCGGCGAAGAGCGGATCCCCCGCGCGGAGATCGACTTCACGACCGCTGCTGTGTCGCTCGACGGAAGGCCGTGGCTCTCGGCCGACGAAACGATCCCGGCCGAAGCCATCGCCCGTGATGCCCGCATCCTGGTCGATTATCTGGATAGTTTCCGCGCCTTCTTCGGCAATGCCGAGGGTGCCGTCGAGGTGTACTGGGCCTTCCTGGTCTGGCTATATGCTGCGCCGGCAGCACCCTATTTGCGGCAGGCCGCGGTGCCGGTAGGCATCGATCCATGGGTGTATCCCGTCTATGCGGTGCTGTTCGGGCGCTCGAGCGGCGGCAAGACGCTGTTCACCCGCATCGCCGCGCGCTCGATGTTCGGCTTCGAGAAGATGATCCGCAGCGGTCAGTTCACCGCCAACCGGGCGCTCGGACTGCGCGACCGGCTGGGCGCCATCCCGCTGTTGATCGACGACGTGACGCGCGACAAGTTCTCGAGCCACGTGCCGGACCTCGTACGCACCGATCAGGAAACATCCGGCCAGTACGCCCCGGTGGTACTCACCACCAACCGCGACGTCAGCACCGTCCCGCCAGACCTGACCAAGCGCATGGTCACCTGCCACATCGACGCGGCGATCCCGGAGAACCGCTCGGTCACCGAACGGATCGCCCGCCGCGCCCAGCGGGAGATCGGGACCGCGCTGTATCGCGCCTACCTCCAGCGCCTGATCCCCGAGGTGCGGGCGATGCGAGCGGAGATCGACGCCGAGGCCGAGCACTTCCCCGACCTTCTGGCCCGCTCGTCCGAGCTGCTGCGGGAGCTACTGGGCGGCGCGCTGGGCGAGCTGCCGCACTGGGCCCGACCGCTCGGCTTTGCCGATTATTTCGGCATTCGGCATCGTCAATTCCGCGACCAGCTCAGCGACATGCTGGCCGACGCCGAGGACCGCATCACAGTGAACCGGCGCAGTGGCGAGCTGACCATCAGCTTTGGAGGCGACACCATCCAGGCCGGCCAGTTTGCCCGGAGCGTGCCGGATTTTGTCCTGAAGGGCCGCTTCGCCGATGTTGTGCAACTCGACCTGCACGCGCTGGAACAGGAGATGGGCTTCGCCGTCGGGGCGAGCCGAGCCTGGTGGCGGCGGTTGATGGGGCGGTAAGCAAATGATGTCCGAGCGGCAGCTCGATCTGTTCTCCGCCGCCGGACACCGATCGGATGACACGCCGGCGACGCTTGTTGCGGATGCGCCGCGCGTGCCGCCGGCGGAGTTGGGCGACGAGGCCCTTCTCGAACGGATCCGACGAGCATCGCTTGCCGAGTGCTGCGCCCTGGCGGCCGAAGCGGGCCGCCGGCGACTGAACACCGCCATTCCAGTGCTGGAGACGCTGTGCCGCCGTTTCAAGGGCTTTGGCCTGCGGCAAGCGCTGCCCGAGCAGGTCGCGGCGCTGGAAGGATTGGCATTGATCGGCGGCATCGCGGCAGCCCGTGTGGTCGAACGGATAATCGTCGAGCGGGTGGTGCAGGGACCAGGGTTGGTCGTTGCGGCAGAAGTGGCCGCACGCCTGGGATCACGCCTGCCGGATGATTGTGCGCTGGCGTTGCTGCGCGATCCGGAACCTCGGGTGCGGGCGGCTGCCTGCCGCTGCGCCCGACCCAGGCCGGATGTCGTTTCAGTGATGATCGAGTTGCTTGGCGATCTGCACGCGGAGGTCGCTAAGGCGGCGGCTTGCGCTCTCGGCAGGACGGGAAGACGAGAGGCCGGGCCTTTGCTGCTCCGGCTGCTCTGCCAGGACCCGTCCGCCGAGGTCATCGATGCTGCGGCAACGCTCGGTGATGAGGAATACCTGATCCTGCTCGGGCAAATCGGCCGGGCGCGGCCGGACCTGGCCGGTGCCGTGCTGGCTGCGCTGGAAGGGATTGAGGAGCCCCGCGCGGTGGCCATCGCCGAGTCGGTGCGCAGGTCGCAGGCGCGGTAGACGACCCCTCTCCCGCTCTAGCCGAAGAGGTCGGGTTGGCGAAGCGAACCGGGTGTGGGTGCCACCCGCAGCGCGGGAGAGGTGGGGAGGAGCTCCCCGGCCAGCGCTTACCTCTTGTGGTGCGTCGGGTGATGGCCAGCGAACGAAACCCTCAGGATATGATGCAGGTGATAGTGCCGGTAGCCGCCCGCCGGAGCTAGGCCGGGCGCCTCGGCTACCTCGACGTCTCGCTCGGCCGGGGTCCGGAGGTCACCCGGCGCAGGGTTCAGCGCCGGCGCCGGCGCCGGCGGCGCTGTCGAAGCGAGCATCGTCCCGGTATCCGTTTCGTCATAGATAAAGCCGTACGTCGGATAGACCGCGCCGAACTCCTCACGATCACCCAGCTCGACCCGCACCGCGCTCCAGTCGTTCTCTTCCGAGACATCGACGACCGAGACGTCGTGGCTAACCCCGCCACCTGTTCCCCAGTTGGCCTGGTCCACCTCGATCTCGCGAGGATTAATAACTCGCGTGACCACTGCGACGTGGCCGAGCCGCATGCGCCTGTTGGCGCGGAAAGCCAGCACGCTGCCGAGCTGCGGCACGCTGCCCCGTGCGTAGACCCCGGCGGCATTGTCCCACCACTCCCAGGCATTGCCTGGCAAGTCGATGCCCGATTCGTCCCGGGCAAACGGCACACAGGAGATACCGTGCCAGATCGCGTAATGCAGGTGCCCGGAATAGAAAACGGACCGGAGTGCGGCCCGCGTCTCGGCGCGGCTGCGGTGATGATGGCCTGTAAAGGCATAGGCTGGCGGGACGGCAACCGTGGTACTGAGCGTCAGGAGGGAAACAATAATCAAGCTCCTGCCGCCGGTTCCCCGTGCTTGCATCCGCTTTGCCCCTCTCGGCCCCAGACCTGTTGTCCGGTAACCTCAGGGTTGCAGTGATGACAACCCGGAAAGATGATCCACAAGGGTTTGTATATGCAGTTTTCATAGTATCCCCTGTGGATAACATCTGTGATGCCGAATATTCTCCTATTTAATCACGCGGGGGGTGAGACGAGCCGTATTGGACCGGAACCCGCCGAATCCGAGGCTCGATACGGCAATGTCCCAACTCGATGGGTTACTTGCAGGCTGTCACCATAATCTCGACCAGCAGCCGCGGATCGGCGAGGTCGGCTTGCACGCACGCGCGTGCGGGCGCACCGCCGGCCGGCAGCCAGGCGGTCCATACTTCGTTCATGGCCTCGCGGTCGCGGATGTCCTTGACCCAGATCTGGGCTGAGAGCAGCCGGGTCTTGTCGGTGCCGTGCGTCTCCAGGATCTGGTCGATCTGTTCCAGCACCTCGGTGGTCTGGCCCTTGATGTCCTTACTGCTGTCGCGGGCGGTACAGCCTTGCAGATAGACGAAGCCATGGTACTCGACCGCCTTGGACAGAATCTTGTTGGGGTCGGTGCGGGCGATCTTGGTCATTTTCGTCTCCTGCTTGGTTGCGCTGGTGAGCCGTGAGGGGTTCTACGGGCCGGGCCGCGGCCCGGCAAGGCGGAACCGGTTGTGATCGATCCCCTACGTCACGCGTCCCCCCTACCGGTTTGGCATCCCGAGAGTCTGGCCGCCCGGCTGCCCTTCCTGCGACGACGGGCCGCCCTTACGGCCGCCACCCGCGCCTTCTTCGCGGCGCGCGGCTATACCGAGGTGGAGACGCCCTACGCGGTCCCCGTCCCTGGCGAGGAGGTGCATCTGCGCGCCTTCCGCACCGCCCGCGAGCATCCCGATGGGCGGAGCGAGCCGCTCTGGCTGCACACCAGCCCGGAGTTCGCCATGAAGCGTCTGCTGGTCGGCGGTGCCGGGCCGATCTTCCAGCTCGCCCGAGTCTGGCGGAATGGCGAAGGGAGCGCGCTTCACTCCCCAGAATTCACCATGCTGGAGTGGTACCGGCCGGCTGCCGATATGACCGATCTGATGGACGAGACAGAGGCATTTCTGCGGGCAGCATTGCCGCCGGAGGTGAGCTGTTGCGGCGTGCGGACCCTGCTCGATCGGTTTGAACGTTTGACTGTCGCAGAGGCGTTCGCTCGTTATGCGGAGGCAGACGTGCTCGCCACGGCGGGCGACGCCACAGCGCTGGCGGAGGCCGCCGGGGCACGGCTGCGGCCCGGTGAGAGTTGGGAGGACCTATTTTTCCGCCTGCTGCTGGAGCGCGTGGAGCCGCGGATCGGTCGCGACCGGCCGACCTTTCTCACGCACTGGCCAGCGGCGCAGGCTGCGCTCGCCCGGCGAGATCCGGCTGATTCGCGCGTTGCCGAGCGGTTCGAGCTCTACCTGGGTGGGATCGAGCTGGCCAATGCCTTCGTCGAGCTGACCGATGCCACCGAGCAGCGGGCGCGCTTCCTGGCGGATCGTTCCCGGCGCCATGCGGTATCCGGTCCGGACTGGCCGATGGACGAGGATTTCCTGGCAGCGCTGGTGCATGGCATGCCGCCGGCGGCAGGAATCGCGCTCGGTTTCGATCGGCTGGCGATGATTGCCGCGGGCGCCGATCGGATCGGTCAGGTGCTGTGGCTGCCGCCGCCGGACCTGGTGTGAGGCGCGTCCCTCGCGGAACTCCCGCCTGATATGCGGGAGACTCGTTGGTTACTGGCTCGCCGTCTGGATACGCAACTGGCGAGCCCGGGCGAGCACTTTGTTCTCGATGTCGCCGACAGTGACCGGGCTGACGGTCGCATCGCTCCAGTGGCCATCCTGGAACACCTGGCGGAACAGCGTCACCCGGATCGCATCAGCGCGCAGCTCCCGCCCCAAAATGTAGGCCGTCGCCTTAAACCGCTCGTCCGGCGAATCGGGCGGCGAGTACCAGTCGGTGATAATCACGCCACCGAACGGGTCCGCGGACTGCAGCGGCATGAAAGACAGCGTGTCCAGCGCGCCGCGCCAGAGATACGCATTCACGCCGAGCGCTCCGCCGCCGCCCTGCTCGGTAGCGTTGTTGTGCCTGGTGCCGAACAGGTTGCCGAATATCCCCCCGTCGCCGAACATCGACGAGTTGGGGTCGTTGCCGGCTACGTGATAGCTGTTCTGGTTCACCGGGGTTGTGGGCACGATGCCGCAGCCGCCCAGCACCAGTGGGAGCGCAGCCAGGAATCGCTTTAGGGCATTACGCATTGCTGTATCCTGGTCTGAGGGGGGTTGACGGCCCCTGTATCTGATGCACGGAGCCTAGCCGGTCCGCCCGTGATCGAACAAGCGGCAGCTTGCGACAGCGCGCCATGGTCGGTCGGCCGCGCCCGGCGCCCGGACGATCCGTGACGGGTGGCACGGCTGCGCGCGGCTTGCCGCGCGGCATCGGGGCTTCCGCCGCTGGGCGTCACTATAGGGTGGCCGCTATCTGCGTGACGTGCTCGGCGAGTGCGAGTGCGGCGGTGAGGCCGGGCAATTCGATGCCGAACAGGTTGATCAACCCAGCGAGGCCGTGCGTCGCCGGCCCCTGCACGACGAAATCCTGTCCGGCAACATGGGATGGCACGATCTTCGGGCGGATGCCGGCATAGCCCGGCTGTAGCGCCCCATCCCGCAACCCCGGCCAATAGCGGCGCACCGCGGCGTAGAAACTATCGCCACGCCTGGGATCCACAGTGTAGTCGATCGTCTCGATCCACTGCACGTCCGGCCCGAACCGCGCCTGTCCGCCGAGATCGATCGTCAGGTGCACACCCAGTCCGCCGGGTACCGGGACCGGATAGATCAGCCGCGAGAACGGCGAGCGGCCGGAGAGGGTGAAATAGTTTCCTTTGGCATAATACGCCCTGGGCACAAGCTGGCTCGGCATCCCGGCAACGCGTCCGGCCAGCGCCGGCGCATGCAGCCCGGCCGAGTTCACCAGCAGCCGGCACCGCAGCGTCATCGGCTCGGTGCCGCCAACGTCGATCTCAACTCCACCGTCGGGAAGCGTGCGCCCCGCAACCATCGGGCTGAGGAAGGCGAGCACAGCACCCGCGTTCTCCGCATCCCCCTGCAACGCGAGCATAAAAGCGTGGCTGTCGATAATACCGGTCGACGGCGACAGCAGCGCGCTGGTACAGGAAATGTTCGGCTCCATCGCCCTGGCCTCGGTGGCGGACAGGATGCGCATGTCATCGACGCCATTGGCCGCAGCGCGCTGGCGGATGCCGGCCAGCCGACTGTTCTCATCGGCATTGGTGGCGACGATGAGCTTGCCGCAGTTGCTGTGCGGCACGCCCTTCTCGCGGCAATAGGTATAGAGCGCCTTGCGCCCGGCAACGCAGAACCGCGCCATCAGACTGCCGGCCGGGTAGTAGATGCCGGCATGGATCACCTCGCTGTTGCGCGAGGAGGTTTCGGTGCCGATGCCCTCGGAGGCTTCCAGCACGATCACCTCGCGTCCGGCCAGCGCGAGGGCACGGGCGACCGCAAGCCCAACCACCCCCGCGCCGACTACGACGCAATCGACTGACTCCACGCTGTTGCTCCGCGAACAGAGCCAGGGGGCAATTCCCCTGTACGGTGGCTCCTCCGCACCCAAGTCCAACGAATGGGTTCCAAGGGCGACGCCCTTGGCGGGGGTGCAGGGGGGCAGAGCCCCCTGCCCTTCTACGCTGTCCACGCTCGTGCGCAAAATTTCTCGCCGGAAGACCCACCAAGCGTAATCACGGATTGGTTGGATCGGGGTGCCTCGTTGGGTCGCACAGTGTGGGTGGCCTATGCCAGCTCGAAGCCTGGAAGCCGCAGCGCCTGCCTGTCAAACGTTAGGGTGCGTATACAGCCGGCCTTGGCGCAGAGCGCAGCGATGACAGCATCGGCGAACGAGCCGTGTCCCTCCTTCAGCGCGATCATGGCGATAAACACTTCCTGCTCGTTCTCTACAACCAGCACGTCGGCCTGAAGCATACGCTCGATCGCAATGGCGACTTCCTCGTCTGCCAGTCCGTAGACGCGGTCGAGGACCCATACGGTCTCGACCATCGCCACAATGCTGACGAAACCGGGATTCTCCGGGGTCAGTCGGTGTTCGAAGATCTCGGTGGCCCACGGCGACTGAACCGGATCGTCTTGCGCTAGGTAGCGGACAACAATGTTGGTATCCAAGCCGATCATCGACGCCTGGTGCGCCGCCTGACATCGGCGGCGCCCTCAGCGATCGCCTGATTCATCTGTTCGATCGTAACCGGCCGGCGCGCGCCCTTGACGATCCCCCTCAACACTGATGCCGGTCGTTTCGGAAGCAGGACCACGCTGCCGTCGGGATGCACGAAAAACTTCACTCGATCGCCCGGCTTCAGCCGAAGATGCTCGCGAACGGCCTTCGGGATCGTTGCCTGGCCTTTGATCGTAAGAGTGGCTTCCATGTGCTTCCCATTACATTCCAGGCAATGTAATACCGGAGGTGTCGGACGTCAACCTGAGCCGTCAGGCAATCAGCCCGGGCGATGTCGTTTCGTCCAACGGCCAGATCGGCCGTTGCACCCGGCTATACGGGATGCGCCGGTAATCACGGCTCAGCGGTCCGTCGGAATCGATATAGATCACCTTCCGCGCGATCGGCCCGAACGCCGCCATGAAGTGATTCGTCGACTTCACCACAATCAGCTTCCGCGTTGTCGGCTCGATGCCGAGGTTGCGAAACAGCTCGAGTCCCAGCGCTTGCGTGCGCTTGGTGATCAGGACGACTTCGACCCCGTCCACGCGCACGGCGGCGCAATCGCCCAACGGGACCCGGGTCGGACCGAAGCTCTGCCAGCAATCGCGCTGCAATGCGGCGACAGTGACCGTCGCATCGACCGGCATGCCGGAGGTCGGACCGGTCTTGCCGCCGAAGCGCAGCGGGAAGCTCGCTCCCTCGCCGGCGTCGAAACAGAGCCGCACCGCGATCGGATCCCAGATCGGCCCGAGCGCCGCCTGCCGCACGTCGTCCGCGATCATGCGACGCAGGATGGTGGTGTTATCGGACGGTGCGCCGCCACCGGCGTTGTCTGCGGGGTCGGCCAGCACCACCGGGCTTTCGTTGAACGCCAGCGCGGCGGCGATGCCGGCATCGACCTCCATGTACTCGGGCGCGGTGCGTCCGCGCATGGAGATGAACTCCTCGCCGATGGTGCACGCCAACCGGTCTGCTGTCGCTTTGTCGTTGTCGGTGACGACCAGGATACGGCCCGACAGTTCGGGCACGTCGGCGTAGGGGAAGCAGTGGCCGATGGAGACCGACAGCACGCCGTCCTTGCCCTCCATCGCGGCGGTGCGATCGACGAAACCGCGCATCAGCGGCAGCGTCGTCGGATAGCTGCCGATCTGGCGGCAGTCATACATCGACATGACCGGCTTCACCTCGCCGCGGATGGTGCGCAAGACGAGCGTCAGTAGTTCCTCCGCGCGCTCGACTACGTCTGTATGGGGAAACTCCTTGTAGAGGATGATGATGTCGGCAAGTTGCACCCGCTTGATTGTCAGGTGGCAGTGCGGGTCCAGTTCCACGCCGATGACGCAGCGCGGGCCGACGATCGCTCGGACGCGCTCGATGATGTCACCTTCCACATCATCGTAGCCGTGCGCAACCATCGCCCCGTGCAGACCCAGCAGCACGCCATCAAGCGGCAGCGCCGCCTGCACCTGGGCCAGGATTTCGTCGCGCATGAACTCGTAATCGGCACGGTTGGTGGTGCCGGCGGGGCTGGCGGCGAAGCAGCTTCCCTCGATCAGGGTGAAGCCGTCGGCGGCGGCACGGCGGCGGGCCACGAACAGCGGCGCGGTGCACATGCCCGGCGCATCGGTGGGGTGCTCGCCGGGGCGGTAGAAGACCGCTTCCTGGTAGGCTGCCAGCGAAGTCGGCAACGGCGAGAAGGTGTTGGTCTCAGTGGCAAGAGTGGCGCTGAACAGGCGCATGGACGGTCCTCCCGGGCGGCGTGGAGGCGCATGATGCCGTAGATTGGGGGGAAGGTCTCGGCCCAGCTCCCGATTTGGGGCGTCTTTCAAGCCGCCGGTTCCTCCGTGCACCAACGCGGCGGACGGCGATAGCTCACCACACCTGGCGGATGGTCATGCTGACCTCTTGTGCAGCAGGTTGTCCGGGGGGTCTGGCAACCACTCCCTCGTAGTTCAGAGTCAAATCGCCGCCAGACCAGATACGCAAGCCCATGCCCACTCCGAGCCGGAGCGTGTCAGCAGCGTTGCGTTGCTCAACGCCGTCGATGCTGGTCTCTCCGCCAACGTCGTAATAGGCATCTATCGATGCCCACAGCGCCGGAGTAAGATTCCGGCTCGCATGTCCCTCTAGAACGAACAGCGGTTTCTGGCTAAGGCTGGAGGCACCACCTACACGGTAGTCGGCATTGGTCGTGAACACCCTGGTCGACAGATAGGTTTCGAGCCATGTCCAGCCTCTGTCGGGCGTATAGCTGTAGTTCACAGTCGGAACAAACGTCCAGCGGTTCGAGCTGGGGTTCAGGAGGTCTGTCGGATCGTATGTACCCAGTGGCGTGCCCACAAAGAGATGAAAGCTGGAGAAAGTTTGCGGAACAAACGACCGGAACTGTTCCTTGGTTAATGCGGGCCCGCCGAATATGTTCACCTGCAAAAGAAAGCCGACATCCGAAAACCCATGATTTGAGGCACGAAATGCATCGGAATTTACGTCCAGATAGACGTAGGGAAGCACTACAGAGATGCCACCCGTACGCCCCCAGACGTCCATGGTTCGCGTGACCACAACAGACTGCGCGAGGACGTTGGAGCGTACACTTGATGTCACGTCCAATCCGTCTTCAGGTGTGACAGACGTAAGGTAGCCAAAGTTGTAGAATGTAAGCCAAGTATCAATTGGCGCGTTGAGGTAGTCGCGCGCGGAGCCGGCCAATCCGGCTCCCGGGAATGCCGCTAAGGTCACGAGACCGCAAAGTAACGCGGCCTGCACCCGCACTTTTCGGCGGCCGAACCTCTTCAAGCCGTAGTTACTCTCAAGCCGCGTGAGCTCAGCTCGATGTGCTGAAGCCGATATTGTCCTCGATCACCGCAGTCGGCCCGATTGGAACGCGCCCTGGATTAGGCAAATTGAGGCTGCGAAAGACAATTTTATCGCGCCAGACCTTGCGCAGGAAATCTTCGAAAACCTGGATCGTGAGCTGTTCGCCGGGGCAGCGTCGGTAGCCAAACCCGAAGGGCGCAAATCCGGCATAGTCGCAGACCGGCAGCGCCTTGCCATCCGCCACCCCGAACACGGTGCCAAAGCCGCTGTTGGTCAATCCCGCCTTGCGACCGTCGCTCACCTCGAACGTCGTTATATCGAACGGACAATGGGGGAAGCCGATCTGCTGGCATCTAGCCTCGTCGATCTGGTCGCTGGTCGGGACGCTCCGGTAGCGGTCCGGATTGAATTTCGTCGGGTCGGCCCAATGCCGCGGGTCGAAACTTGTCGCAGTGTGCGGTGAGCTGATGTAGCTGTTCCGTTCATAGGGGAAGCCGAATCTCTGGTACGGCGACCCGCCATAGGCCGATTGCCTCGCGTCCGCGATCGCCGGTATGCTACCACCGTTCGGAGAAATTGTCCTGAAGAGTTCCATTACGAAGAGCTCAAGCGGCGTATAAGGACCACCGTTCGCATCGTCGTAGTCGCCGCTCATGGTCTTCGCAAATGATGCACGCACGTCGGGGTCGCCGCCGTCCTCGCTCAGTCGTGACATGATGCCGAAGATCGTGTTGCCCCACTGGCTGAGTGCAACAAAATTGTGGAAGCATTCGAAGACGACGTCTTTCCTGGCGAAATGCTCCCCATTCCCTGCATTTTTCAACCAGTACCAGGCGAAGGTCTTCTCGGGGTCGGCAACCTTCCCGCTCGCGATATCGTTGAGTCGCTCGTCAATCCACGACTTGAGGAAGTCGAGCAGCGCGCGCACGGTCATGTAGTTCTCGTAGACGATCTGCTGCGTCGGGTCACGATAGGCGAGGACGGTGTTGAAGCTCTCACCGATCACACGAACCTGAGGCGGAATTGCATCGCCCTTCACACCCAGATGCAGGTCCCAGTAGATGTCGAAGTATTGGTCGAGATAATGCCGCATAAATGGCTTGCTGGCATATTTTACGTCCAGCAGTTGATTGAAGAAAGCAACGACCTTGTCGCCGTACATTGGTCGATAGAGATCCGGAGTTACGGCCGAAAAATAGATCCGCTTGCGGAGATTGTCGGGTCCTCGCTGCTCAAGTCCCTGCAGGAAGACGGTCACGCCATCCTTGGGCGTCGGCTTCCAGTCCTCGTAGATGAGCCCCCAGAGGTCGTACGGGAGCGCGTTCTCCTTCGTGAGCGTGACGTCAATCATCGGTAACGCTGGTCGTTCGCCCTCGTAGAAACTGGTCAAAAAGAAGGGGATGACCGCGTTCTCGACATAAGCGCGGTCGAAATTGCTGGGGATCGAGGCCCGGAAGCGGGCCAATGCGGCTGCGAGATCGGCGTTCGGGGGGTCCGCTGCGGCTCCCTTAGAGAGAAGTGCGGCTGCGGCCGTAGCCGCCCCGGCAAGAACCTTTCGTCTTTCCATGTTGAATCTCCCTGCCATGTAGTTTATAGATAGAAGTTGTAGCGCGCTCCACGGAATCTCGCAAAAGGTGGTCTCGGCCGCGATCTGTGGGTCAGCACGACCGTCTCGTCCGCCTCGCTGGGCGCGGCGATCACCATCCGGACGGGTCGGATTTCGGACACCTCGGACTCGGGCTTCTTGTCACGAGCCGCGAGAAGTGGCGTAGCGGCACGCTACGCCACATCATACGCTCGATGTATATTCGGTTCAACAACGCACCAGCTTCACGCGTTGGCCGGTCCGGCGACCGCCGTCTGCGCTTCGCGCACACCCGCCAGAGCCGCCTGCAGCGCGTCCTCCTTCGTTTCATCGAAGGAGCTCCTCGGCACTTTGCCGCCGACGCCCTGCAGTTCGGCGATGACCCTGTCGGTCGTCATCTTTCAATTCAGCAGAAAGAGCGCGGCCTTGCCGGATTGCAGCGTGCTGGCGACCTCCTTCATGAAGTCATTATTGATGCCAAGATCGGTGAACTTGCCCCGGAGGGCACCGGACGCTGCGCCAACCGCCGCGCCGGCAAGTGGATTCATGAACAGCAGCCCGATCAGTGTCCCCCAGAACATGCCCGATGCCGCACCAGCCTTCACCGGTTGTAAAAGCTGGTTCAGCTTGACGTTGCCGTCTGGACGCTTCACGGCAACCACGGCGTCGCCCAGTTCGATCAGATACTCCTTCTGCATGCCAAGCAGGCGTTGCCGCACCTACTCTGCTTCTGCTTCGGTCGGAAACTCGATGACGAGCAGATCAGACATTCTGGCCATCCTCCTTGCTGTTGGTGCCTCGGTCGATCCAACCGATCAGGCCTTGATCTGCAGTGTCGTCGTGTCGAAATTGACTGTGCGCATTTGGCCACTGGCGGTCCCATGATTGCCGCAACATGGCGAGGGTCTTACTCGCATCTTCGCAGCTTGCGGTTCCCACCGCACAGCCTCGTTGCTAGCAACATCCGCCGGTGCTGGCGTGGGCCCGGAGTCCCGCGACTATACCCGGGGTCCCAATCAAGAGGCCACGACACGCCGAGATATCACTCACCATGCCGCGCCGATGGCATCCCGCTCGTCAGGCTCTTTATTCCCAAAACGCCTCCAGGATCGTGTTATCGTCATCGAAGATCCGGGAAAGCCGGTTGGGGTCCTGCTCGATGTCCCGGATACCGTCGGAGGCTTTGACAATCCGAAGGAGTTTCGGAAGATCCTCCTGGCGGACGGCACCTTGTTGCGACTGTGGCGCGCTGCCTTCAGGGCCGAATTTCTTCTCTACACAGTTCGCACAGTCGTAGACGCTGATCGTCGCCTGGCCGGTCCCCGGAATCTGCCGGACCGTAATCGCATTCTCCGAGCCACGGACGTGCACGCCCGCGAACGGATGACCCTGGTCGAGCGGAAAGATGGCGCTGACCTGGACGAAGCCATCGGCGTCCTGCGACTGCTCGGGCGGGGTAGCGATCAGTTCCAGATCGAGAACATTGTCGAACGGCTTTCCCAGCGTATGTCGGCACCAGTTGTGGCGCGCTCCAGCCCTGCGACGCCGCGAGCCCGGTCACGCGCACGACCCAGAGCAACGCGGGTGAACCGGCCGTCCGATGCTGCGCAACAACCAAGGCCGGGCGATGCTGCTGGCACCGGCCGATTGGTATAGGGGAAAGGTACCTTTACGACGTCCCAGATTTCACAGCTTGCCATAAGCTTCGGTATCGGCGGCGCTGCTCCATTCCGAGAATGTGGCAAACGGGTCGTCAGCCACGTGGCGTTCATCGACATGCGTCAGCACAGCGCGACCGTCCTCGATGACATAAGCAATCTCGTCACCTGCGCGGAGGCCGAGGGCCGTCCTAACCGCCTGCGGGATCGTCGTCTGGGCCTTGCTCGTCAGCCTGCTGGTTATCATGGCAGCGTGAAGTGAGGATTTTCCTTGCCTCGTCAAGCCTGGTTCAGCGCAGCCGCGCACCGATGACTGCAGCCTGCTCAGGCGCAAGCGCCGCCGGCGACATCAGCAGCACCCCCTCCTGCCGCCGTGCCAGCGAGCACAGGATGGATGGCGTGCCCGAGGCCAGCCGCGTAGCCAGCTCATCGGGCGCGGACGTGGCGATCTCCAGCAGCGGCACTGTGCCATCGACGATCCGCAGCTGCATCCGTTCGGGCGTGCCGGCAGCCGCGACGATCGCCTCCAGCGTACCGCGCCATTCGGCATATCGCGCTTCCTCATCGGCGGCCACGAAACGCTCCAGTGCCACCATCAGGCCGATGATCTCCTCCTTGCCGGCCTTGCATGACCGGCCGATGCCGTGCTGCGGCAGACCGCGCATCTGCGCCAGCGGCGCGAACTCCGACGGGGCACGCCACAGTTCCGGCAGCACGTCGAGATCGAGCATCTGCACCAGCGCCGCCGACACCAGATCGGCGCGTCCGCAGAGAATGCCGGATGCCTGCGGTCCGCCGATCGCCTTGCCGCCGCTGAACGCGACTAGATCCGCCCCTTCATCTAAAAAGCGGCGTAGATTCGCCCGGGGCGGCAATTGCGCCGCGGCATCGACCAGGACCGGCAGACCGTGCTCCCGCGCCACGTGCGCGACCTCCTGCAACGGCGGCAACGATGCGGGCTGCGCCAGCCAGCAGATCGCCGCCGTGTGGGGACCAATCGCGGCCTCGATCTCCCATGCTGTCGCGTCACGCACCCCAGCGCCGCTGTAGCGGTCTGCGATCCCCACCTCGACGAGGCGCGCGCCGGCCACGCGCAATGCTCGGTCGTACATGTTGCGTTGGCTGCGCACGACGATGAAGTCGCATCGGCCGTCGGGCACCTCGGGCAGCGCATTCATGCGCGCCGGGTCGAGTCCGGTCAGGCACGCCGCTGCGCCAAGCAGCAGCGCTGCCGATGCGCCGCAGGTGACGATGCCCGCCGCTGCCCCCGTGGCCCGCGCGATCACCCGGCTGGCGCCGGCCTGCAAGTCCAGCATATCGACCGACGCCTTGGCCGCCTCGACCATCGCGGCCAGCACCGCCGGATGAATCATTCCGCCACCGAGCCGTGTCACCGTGCCACAGGCATTGATCGCCGTCGGCACGCCGAAACGCGCGTAGACATCCATCTCTCGTTCCCCGCCGCACTCGCCTAGGGCTCGCCTTGAGCGTGCAGATTGTGCGTACCCTGCCACCCTGTCACGCCACCGTCATCCCGGCTTCCCCGTTCGGAAATCTCGGCTAGGATCGACCCCAATCGCGGTCCAAGATGAAAGGTGCGAGCATGTCCGGAACCCGGAACGGCAGAAGTCCTCGCTCGGTGGCCCTGGTCGGGCCTTACAGCAGCGGCAAATCCACCCTGTTCGAGGCGCTGATGGAGGCAGCGGGAGCGCCGGTAAAGCGTCCCGCCGATCCGCGGAACCGACCGATGACCACCGAGCTTCGCCTGGGCCACTGCACGTATCTCGGCGATCAATGGTCGATCCTCGACTGCCCCGGCTCGATCGAATTCGCGCACGAGACGGCGGCGGCGCTCACCGTAGTCGATCTCGCGGTCGTGGTCTGCGAACCAACCCCTGCCCGCGCCATCGCCGTCGCGCCGTTGATGAAGACGCTGGCCGACCAAGGCGTGCCGCATATCCTGTTCATCAACAAGATCGACACGCTCGAAGGCAGCCTGCGCGATACGCTCGCTGCCCTGCAGAGTTACGCGAAATGCCCGCTGGTGTTGCGCCAGGTGCCGATCATCGAAGGCGAGAGCGTCACTGGCTATGTCGATGTGGTCAGCGAACGGGCGTACAAATACCGCCGCGGCATGCCCTCCGAGCTGATCCAGGTTCCTTCCTTCGCCAAGGATGCACGCGAGGAAGCCAAGTCCAAGCTGGTGGAGACGCTTGCCGATCACGACGACGAGCTGCTGGAAAAAGTCCTCGAGGATGTGCAGCCGAGCACTGACGAGATCTATCGCGACCTGCGCAAGGACCTTGCCCAGGGCAATATGATTGCCGTCATGCTGGGCACCGCCGAGCAGGGCGGCGGCATTCGTCGGCTGTGGAAGGCGCTGCGACACGACGCGCCTGGCGCGGAAGAAACCGCGGCAAAGCATGGCATCGCGCCGGAGGGACCGCCGCTTGCCCAGGTGTTCAAGACCGTGCACGCCGGCCATACCGGCAAGTTGTCCTATTCAAGAATATGGCGTGGCGTCATCAAAGACGGCGTGACGCTCGCGGGTTCTCGGCTCGGCGGCATTTATCGGCTTTCCGCCGGCGATCTCGTCAAGGCGACAGAAGCAGAGGCCGGCGATCTGGTGGCACTCGGCCGGTTGGAGAACGCCGCTACTGGCGCGACGCTTTCGCCGGGTGTCGAGGCCGAGAAGCTGCCATTCCCGGCGCCACCGCCGCCGGTCTATTCCCTGGCGATCGCCACCGTCGAGCGCAAGGACGACGTGAGGCTTGCCGGCGCGTTGCAGAAACTGCTGGAGGAAGACCCGGCGCTGACGCTGGAGCACACGCAGGACAGCGGCGAGACGGTGCTGCACGGGCAGGGAGAGATCCATCTCAACACCACCGTGAACCGGCTGGCCACCAACTATGCGTTGAAGGTGACCACGCATCGGCCGCAAGTGGCCTACAAGGAGACCATCCGCCGCCCGGTGCACCAGCACGGCCGACTGAAGAAGCAGTCCGGCGGACACGGCCAGTTCGCCGATGTGAAGATCGACATCGCGCCTCGCGAGCGCGGTGCTGGCTTCGAGTTCATCGATAAGATCGTCGGCGGCGCGGTGCCCCGCAACTTCATCCCGGCGGTTGGCGAGGCGGCCGAGGATGCCGCCAAGAAGGGGCCGTTCGGCTATCCCGTCGTCGACATCTCCGTCACCCTGAAGGATGGGCAGTTCCATAGCGTCGATAGCTCCGATATGGCGTTCAGGACCGCAACTCAGATTGCCATGAAGGAAGGATTGGCGGCTGCCGATCCGGTGGTACTGGAGCCGATCGACCGGGTGACGATCAGCATCCCGAACGACTTCACTGCGCGCGCCCAGCGCCTGCTGACCGGTCGCCGCGGTCAGATCCTGGGCTATACCGAAAGGCCGGACTGGGCCGGATGGGATGATGTTGAAGCGCTGGTGCCCGAGGCCGAGTTGCACGACCTGATCATTGAGTTGCGCTCGCAGACGCAGGGGTTGGGTACCTTTCGCCGCGTTTTCGACCATCTGGCGGAGTCGCGAGAGGTGAAAGGGCGGGCGGCGTAAGGAAAAGCTCCGCGCAGACACGGCCGGAGAAATCTGGGGAGGTTCAAGGGACGGGCAATGGCTTGGCCATGGGATAGCCCGCCTGAGTGCCGAATTCGTTTGCCGGAGGACCAACCTCAACGTAACCAAGGGCGAGATAGAAACGCCGGGCCGTCTCTGTACCTGCTGAGAGTCTGTCCGGGAACATTGCTAGTTCCTGCATAGCCGTCTGACCATGAGACGGATGGAAGCGAGCAACAGAAAGGCACGCGCCTTCACATTGAGATTTTCCCAATCCTTACCCAGTCGACGACATCGGTTGAGCCACGCCAGCGTGCGTTCGACCACCCATCGCTTTGGTAGCACGACAAAGCCCTTGGCCTGGTCAGATCGTTTGACGATCTCCACCTCGGCCTGCGACACGACACGCTTCAACGCCTCCTGGAATCGCCGCCCCTGATAGCCGCCATCGGCATAAAGCTTCAGCAGGAACGGAAACATCCCGAACAGCGTCGCCAGCAGCATGGCGCCGCCATCGCGATCCTGGATGTCCGCCGCCGTCACGATGGCCTGTAGCAGCAAACCCTGGGTATCGACCAGGACGTGCCGCTTCTTGCCCTTGATCTTCTTCCCCGCATCATACCCATGCGGATCGATCGAGGCCCCCCTTTTTCGGCGCTCTTCACGCTCTGCGCATCAATCACCGCGGCGGTCGGGCTGGCCTCTCGCGAGGCCTGCTCACGACATTTCACATACAATGCGTGATGCAGTCGCTCCAGCGTGCCGTCCCAGGTCCATCGTTCCAGATAGTCGTGCACTGTGCTCCGCGGCGGCAGGTCCTTGGGGATCGCCCGCCATTGGCAGCCGGTGCTCAGCACATACATCACGCCGTTCACCACCTGGCGGATATCAACGCTCCGCTTGTTGCCGCCCGGCTTGGCCGGGGGGATCAATGGTTCCACCTCGGCCCATTCGGCATCAGTCAGATCGCTCTCATAGCGCAGTCGGGTGCGGTCGTACCGCGTCCGGTTCTCCTTGGTCCACATCCAGTCCTCCGAATCGATGCTCGGGGGAGAGAGAATCACAGGCAATTCAATGGCTTCAAGGGTGACCCGCTAAGCAATTCTAAAAACTCAATTTGTTCCCGGACGGACACTGAGGGTACAGTGCGTGTTTCCTCGCTCTATCGCACGGGCTTCAAGAGCGCTCAGCAAAGCGCGGCTCACGCCGCGAAATCTCGCGTCCGGCGAGACGTAATTCAGGGTGATCCTTCCGCTGTTGGTCACTGAACCGACGCCAAGAATGCTGTTGCCCTCCATGGCAACCAGCACGGAATTGTCGGGCTGCATTATCCATGATTCGACGATTTGGGGGGTCTTGTTCGCCAGCCATCTGCTCAGGATCGCCGGATCGTTGCGATGATCGGCGGCACACAGCTCAAGGATCGACCGCCTGATGATCTGACAGGCAGCGGGTGCATCTGCGGCGCGGGCATCTCGGATCTCCATGAAGTCATCATATGATCGGGCCAGACACAGGCAATGTAGAAGATGCAGCCCCCACCGTCATGGTCGACCTTGTGCCTGCAATTTACTCGGTTTCGAGTCGGCCCAACTGCCGGCGACCCAGTGCCAACTCGGTGACGATGCCGTGCAGCGTGCGCAACTCCTGCTCGGTGACCTCTCCACGCTGGAAGAAGTGCCGGATGTTACGGACCATGCCGGGCCGTTTCGGCAGGTTGCGAAGGAAACCGCACGCATCGAGCTGGTCCGTCAGGTGACTTAGGAAATTTTCCAACTCCGCCTTGGTTGCGACGCGCGTCTCGTTGGTCATAAGGGTACGTGGAGGGGTGGGATCGGCCGCCATCCACCACTCGTAGGCCATCACCATGACCGCCTGCGCGAGATTGAGCGACATGAAGGCGGGGTTCAGCTCATAACGGACCAGCGCATCCGCTACCGCGAGGTCGTCGTTGTCTAAACCGGCACGTTCTGGGCCGAACAGGATGCCGGCGCGCAAACCGCGGCTACAGATCTCCCGCAATTCGAACGCGGCGCCGCGGGCGGTCATCACCGGCTTGATGATATGGCGCGGGCGCGGGCAGGTGGCGAAGACGTGGTGCAGGTCGGCGACCGCCTCGGGCAGCGTCGCGTGCACCGTGACCTCGTCGAGGATGCGGTGCGCGCCGGAGGAGTTGCGCCACGCCTTCGGCTGCGGCCAGCCGTCGCGCGGGGCAACAAGTCGCAAATGAAACAAGCCGCCGTTTGCCATAGCGCGCGCACAGGCACCGATATTGTCGGCAAGCTGCGGCCCCACCAAGACCACCACCGGAGAATTGCCGATCGGCGCCAGCGGGGCGCCGAACTCGCGGCCGGTCATCAGGATGCGCGGCGCCAGATCGTGCCGCCTGGCCCGTCCTCGAGTAGGATCCCCTGCTCTGCCAGCTTCGCGCGGATCGCATCGGCGCGGGCGAAATCGCGCGCCTTGCGGGCGGCTTGGCGCTCGGCAATGGCGGCCTCGATCGCCGCCGCATCGGCGCCGCCCCTGAACCATTCGGCCGGGTCCTGCTGTAACAGCCCTAGCAGTTCGCCGGCGGCGCGCATGCCGCTCGCCGCGACGGGATCGCCGGCGAGTGCCGCGTCGGAGAGCGCGTGCAGCGCCGCGATGGCTAGCGGTGTATTGAGGTCGTCGCACAGCGCTTCCATCACCGGCGCAGGCACCGCGTCGGCGGGCGGGGCATCAGGAAAGCGCTCCAGCGCTCGATAGAACCGGTCGAGCTCGCGCCGTGCCTCGAGCAACGCTGCGTCGGTGAAATCGAGCGTGCCGCGATAGTGGGTGCGCAGCAGCAGAAGACGGATCGCTTCGCCGGGCGCTTTGGCCAGCACGTCGCGGACGGTGAAGAAATTGCCGAGCGATTTGGCCATCTTCTCGCCGTTCACCAGCAGCATCTCGTTGTGCAGCCAGTAACGAGCGAAATGACTGCCGGGGAAGGCGCAAAGGCTCTGGGCGAGCTCGTTCTCGTGGTGCGGAAAGATCAGGTCGGTGCCGCCGCCGTGGATGTCGAACGTCTCGCCCAGATGACGCCAGGACATGGCGGAGCACTCGATGTGCCAGCCCGGTCGGCCGCGGCCCCAGGGGCTGTCCCAGCCTGGCAGGTCTGGGGTCGAAGGCTTCCACAGCACGAAATCGCCCGGATCCCGCTTATAGGGCGCCACATCGATGCGAGCCCCGGCCAGCAATTCGTCGGGGCTGCGGCCAGACAGCCGGCCGTATTGGGGAAAGCTCGCCACAGCGAACAGCACGTGGCCCTCGGCCGCGTAGGCGTGGCCTGCGGCGATCAAGCGCTCGATCATTGCGATCATCTCGGGGATGTGGCCGGTGGCGCGTGGCTCCTGGTCCGGCGGTAGGCAGCCGAGAGCCGCCATGTCGGCGTGGAACTCGGCCGTGGTGCGGTCGGTGATCGCGCTGATCGGCTCGCCGGTTTCGGCGGCGCGGGCGTTGATCTTGTCCTCCACGTCGGTGATGTTGCGCACATAGGTCAGGTGAGGGTAGAGGCGCCGCAACAGCCGCGCGAGCACGTCGAACACCACAAACGGCCTGGCATTGCCGATATGCGCGAGGTCGTAGACGGTCGGCCCGCAGACGTACATCCGCACGTTGGCCGGATCGAGCGGTACGAACCGCTCCCGCCGGCGGGTCAGGCTGTTGTGAAGGTATAGCTCGGGCATCGGCGGTTTCTCCGCCAACTCGCGCAGCGAATCAACGGCGGGGGTGGGCGGCGGCGTCATTGGATTGGCCCGGCACTTGACTCAGTCGTTGACTGAGTGTCGCCGGGACACTATGTTGTTCCATGCTGTTCGAGTGGGATGCAGCCAAGAGCACCTGGAATGTCAAGGAACGTGGTCTATCGTTCGCGGTTGCAATGGCGCTATTCGACGGACCGACATTGGAGAGCCCGGACCAAAGGCGAGACTATGGCGAACAGCGGATGAAGGCGATCGGTTCCGTGGCCGGGCAGATCTTGGTCTGCGTTTACACGGACCGCGCTGCGATCCGGCGGATTATTAGCTTGCGAGTGGCGAATAGGAGAGAGCGCGATGCGTATTGTGCGGCGTACCCGAGCTGACCTCGATCTGACCAAGGTCGATTGGAGCCGAATCGCTGCGACGACGGATGCAGAAATTGAACACCAGATCGCAGCCGACCCAGACACGGCACCCGTTTTTTCTGCCAGTGAGCTCAAACGCGCGAGAAGGGTGGTGCCGGCGCCTGCCGCCGATGACGTGCGGGCGATTCGTCGTCGGCTCGGGTTAAGCCAGCAGCAGTTCGCGGCTCGCTATGGGTTCTCGGTGGAGACCGTTCGGAATTATGAACAGGGTCATCGCAAGCCTGCCGGCCCGGCGCGGGTGCTCCTCAAAGTGATCGCCGCCGAGCCCGATGCGGTGACGCGTGCCTTGCTGCGGCGTTGACGGAGAACGGTCAATGCTGCGCGACATCGCCATCAATGCGATCATGCCCTATGCAACCTATTTGCTGCTGCAGCATTTCGGAGTTGGGACCGTGCACGCGCTGGCGGCGGGTGCGGTGTTTCCCGTCGCCGGCATCATCGTGGGTTTCATACGCGAAAGGCGGGTGCAGGCACTCGGAGTGATCGTGCTGACGGCGACCGTCGCTTCGATCGCCGCTGCGCTGTTCTTTACCAGCCCCTTTCTCGCGTTGGCGAAGGGCTCGCTGATCACCGGAACGGTCGGAATCGCGTTCGCCGCTTCCTTGTTAGCCCGCCGCCCGCTCGTCTTCTACCTGTCCACGATGGCTGCTGATCCCGACTTGCGAGAGGAGACAGAGACGCGGTGGGAGACAGAGCCTGTTTTTCGTTGGCTGATGCGGCGGATCACGCTCGTCTGGGCGGCGGCGCTGTTCGTCGAGGCCTCGCTGCGCCTGATACTGATCCCGCTATTGCCGATTGCCGTGTTCCTGCCGGTCAGCGAAGCGATGTGGATCTGCTGTTTCCTGCTGATGATCGGCTGGAGCTGGCGCTACAGCAGTCGCGTGATGGCGAGGGAGAGCAACGCCACCTGAGGGCATAGGCGGCACTTGGCGGCGCACGACCGATCCGCCACCCTGTTTTCACCAACCAGGGGAATAGCGATGCCCGACTCCGCCCGCGCCCGCCCACAGCCCACGCCGGAGACGCAGCATTTCTGGGAGGGCACCCGTCAGGGCGAGCTGTGCCTGCAACGTTGTGAGGCCTGCGGTCGGGTCTATTTCCCGCCACGGCCGTTTTGTCCTGCCTGCGCATCCCGTTCGGTGACGGTGTTTGCGGCGAGCGGCAAAGCGATGCTCTACAGCTACGTCATCCATCATCGGCCCGTGCCCGGCTTCACGCCGCCTTATGCGATCGCGGTGGTCGAGCTGGCGGAAGGGCCGCGCATGATGACCAACATCATCGATTGCCCGCAGACGCCCGAGGCGCTGCAACTCGACATGCCGCTGGAGGTCGCGTTCGAGAAGCTGGACGAAGAGATCACGCTGCCGTTGTTCCGGCCGGCGAGGGGTTGATCCGCCATGAAGCCAGGTGACATCGCTGTGGTTGGCGCCGCCGAAACCACCAAGCTCGGCGTGATTCCCGACATGTCGCAGATCCAGCTCCACGCGGATGCCGCGCTGAACGCGATGGCGGATGCGGGGCTGAAGCCGGCCGATATCGACGGCGTGGCTACGGCGGTCGAGACGCCGCAGCAGATCGCCCATTATCTCGGCATCACGCCGTCCTGGGTCGATGGGACCTCGGTTGGCGGCTGCTCGTTCATGATTCACGTGCGGCACGCCGCTGCGGCGATCGCCTCCGGGCTGTGCCGGACGGTGCTGATCACGCATGGCGAGAGCGGGCGTTCGCGGGTTGGTGCTCCGCCGCGTTCGGTGCCGCCGTCGTCGCTCGCCGGCCAGTTCGAGCAGCCGTTCGGTCCGATGGGCCCGCCCAGCCTGTTTCCAATTCCGGTGCTGCGGTACATGAAGACCTACGGCGTGACGCACGAGCAGCTCGCCATGGTCTCGGTGGTGCAGCGCGAATGGGCGGCGAGGAACCCGCGCGCGACGTTTCGTACGCCGATCACGGTGGATGACGTGCTGAACTCTCGGATGATCGCCTATCCGCTGCGACTGCTACAATGCTGCCTGGTGACCGATGGCGGCGGCGCGTTGGTTCTGACCGCCGGCGAGCGGGCGCGCGATTTCCCACAGAAGCCGGTTTATGTGCTGGGAACGGGCGAAAGCGTCGAGACGCCGATGGTGAGCCAGATGGAGGATTTCACCTCCTCGCGCGCGTTCCGTGTGGCCGGGCCGGCTGCGTTCCGCGCCGCGGGGATCACCCACGCGGACGTCGATCACCTGATGATTTACGATGCCTTCGCGCATCTGCCGTTGTACGGGCTGGAGGATCTGGGCTTCGTGCCACGGGGCGAGGCCGGCCGTTTCATCGAAGCGCGCAACACTGCCCCAGGTGGGAAGCTGCCATTGAATACGAATGGTGGCGGGCTGTCGTACATGCATTCGGGCATGTACGGTATGTACGCGTTGCAGGAGAGCGTGCGGCAGATGCGCGGCACCGCGCCGGCGCAGATCGAGAGTGCGAAAATCTCGGTCTGTCATGGCGTGGGGGGCATGTTTGCTGCCTCTGGCACAGTGGTGTTTAGCAATCAGCGGCTGTAACGGCGAGAGGGATGTGCCGAACTATGTGGTTTCCGCGCTGCTGCCGGAGGCGATTTTCGGTGGGGGGTGAAACCGAGCCACGCGGCGAACCTCGAAGTGGCAGAAGACTGGTTTAGAGACGGTTCCGTTGTGGCTCAATTATCGCAGCATACTTCGGTTCCGGCCGGCCGAGCCCTCGGAGGGGATCGTGCAGCTTTATCAGCACGCGTTCGATGAGTTTGGACTGATGAGCTTCTGTCAGGTCCTCCCGTGACGGTGAGCCGTCCCATGGTGCGAATGGTCGTGCTGCGCATAGTGCTGGCGCAGCAGGTCCTTGCCGTAATCGTTGCCGTTTGGCGTGCGCACCACCGTGTGGATGTGGTCACGTGAGGGCGTGTCGTTGTCATAAACGATGCCCGACTGGTGATCGAACTCGACGAGGATGACCGGGCTCAGGATACGGTAGTAGAAGGGGCTCGTGTCGTCGAATGGGCCAATCCAGGCGAAATGCGTCTCACTCAGGTGGCGCTTCGCCTCGGCATAGCGGATTTCGGCATGTCCAGGCCGTAGGCGACCGGTATAGACCGCAAGCAGCGCCTCGAGTCGCTCGCGCCCCTCTGGCGGCAGTTCGTCATACCGGACCCCGGCGACCTCGATCCGCCGGTTGTCGGAAAATGCGGCTGTCAGCAACTCCGACGGGAGATCATTCCCGATTGTGGCACGCTGGCGTTCGTCCACGGACAGCGAGTGCATCAAGGCATGGCCTTGCTCCTCTTCCTCGGCGAAGACACGCGTTCCCGCGTATTTGCCGAACCGAGCGAGCACCGGCTCCGAGCCCATGAAGCTGGGCGTCAGCACGAGCTGATCGCCGAGAACGAAGCAGTTGATGTTGAGATGGTGACCGTCGATCTGCCAGCCCCAGGGTTCGTTCGGCGACGGGTTGCCGAAAATACTCACCCAGTAGAACCACTCGCTGTATTCTTCGGGTTTCCCGGTGATTTCGAGTGCGTGCTCGTTGAGCTTCATGATATCGCGAGCACTGTGGTACCCAGCACTGCTCATGCTTTCCCGCAGCAAGCCAAGCGCCGCCTCGCGATGATCGTGGCCAAGATCGGCAAGGCAGACGCCGTGACGCATTAGCCAGGGATGGATGTTCGACCACATCCGCCACGCCTCGTCGCCGATCGCGAATGACGCCGCCTTGCGTTGTTCCGGAGTGAGCGCCGCGAGGAAGGACCGCGCGGCTTCGACCACGGGCACGAGTGAGACACCGGTCTTCTCTATCGTGAAGAGTCCCGGCACGACCTCCCCGCCTCTGGCAATCCCGCGGAAGGGCTCGGCAAGGCCTGCATTGGCCCGGTCGAGCATAGGCTTCAGCCGAGGAGGCAGCTCGAATGGACGGACTGCCGGCGTCGGCGCCCTCTGCCGTAAACCGAAGCGCGCGGACTCTCCTGCCATGCTCGGGTCCTCCTTGTGGTACGTCTCGGTGAACTAAGCGCTATCCAACACTTGTCGAATCTTCATCGCCCGCATGGTAGCTCAAATCGGATACACCAACGATATCGGGACGACCGTGGAATCGTGGATACACAATCGCTCAGCAAAACGCAACACACCGCCGTCATCGACCACACGATCCTGGTAGTGGCCGCACAGAAACAGTTCGCTCGGCTGATCTTGCATAGTCTGAAACAGTGCGAAATTCGCAGTCAGATGCAGGCCCTCATCGTCGATCGCGCTGCGGTGCGCGCAGCGGTTGACGAGGACGTTGATCGCGCCGTCCCCATCGCGGACGGCAACAACATCCCGCGTGCCCAACCGGCTGCGCTTGAAGTCGCCGGGATTGGGAATTTCCGCTTCGAGGCAGACATACAGCCAGTGGTTGGCGCCAAACACGCGTTCGTTCTCGCGGGCAAAAATCTCCGGGTCGGTATAGACCCAGTTCGGAACGCCAAGATCCGCTGTCAGGCCAGGCACGTGCCGCCGGTAGCGGCGAAGGTCGCGGTCGGAGTTGGTTTCCTCCGATTGCAGCCGGCGTTTCATCTCCCATGACAGATCCTTCTTGCGGGTCAAAGGTCGCTTTTCGCGGGCCGCGAACCTGAGTTCCGAGATCCCCCGAATGAAATCGGGCCGTCGCGAGGCAACGTAGCCCCGGGTCAGTTATTCCGCAACGCTTAAGCTATCCTCCAAGCGTGGGTTGCATGGGCCGACGACACGTACCCGCCCAGGCGTCAGTGTTGAGCCTCCGGGTCTCCAGATAGCCCCGATCCTACCAGCGCACCCAAAATCGTGGCCCGCACTCAGGCCTATGATTTTGGCGTCCGGATTGACCTTGGCGACAGACACAAGCAGGCTGAGATCGACAGAACGGAGACACGCCATGGACGGCGCGGCTGTACCTGTTGATACCACCTTCTGGACGCGTGCACGACGGCACATGCTCAATTTCGGAGGCAGCTTCGTACCGTTTGTGCCGGCGCGTGCCGAGGGCAGCTTCGTCTTCGATACCGCCGGACGGCGGGTATTGGATTTCACCTCCGGGCAGATGAGTGCGATCCTCGGCCATTGCCATCCAGAGATTGTCGAGGCGATATGCGACGCTGCCGGACGGCTCGATCACCTGTTTTCTTCAATGCTCAGCCCGCCGGTGGTCGATCTCGCCGAGGCACTTGCGAGCCTGGTGCCTGCCCTGCCCAAGGTCATGCTGCTGTCCACCGGCGGCGAGGCGAACGAGGCGGCGATCAAGATCGCCAAACTGGTGACCGGAGGATGGGAGGTCGTTGGCTTCGCGCAGTCCTGGCATGGCATGACAGGTGGCGCGGCTGCCGCGACCTATAAGGCCGGACGGCGCGGCTACGGACCCGCGGCCGCCGGCTCCTTGGCGATTCCGGCACCCAATGCCTTTCGCCCACGCTTTCCCGGTGTCTCCTGGCAAACCGAGCTGGACGACGCGTTCTCGCTAATCGACCGGCAGAGCACTGGCAACCTCGCGGCGTTTATCGCCGAACCGATCCTGTCCTCGGGCGGGGTCATCGAGTTGCCACCGGGCTATCTGCGCGCGCTCAAGGGCAAATGCGAAGAGCGGGGCATGAAACTGATCCTGGACGAAGCGCAGACCGGACTTGGCCGCACCGGACTGATGTTCGCCTTCGAGCGCGACGGCATCGTGCCGGACCTGCTGGTTCTGTCGAAGACCTTGGGCGCCGGGCTGCCGCTGTCAGCGGTGATGACCAGCGCGGCCATCAGCGACGCCTGCGATGCTCGCGATTTCCTATTCTACACCACGCACGTCAACGATCCGCTGCCCGCATCCGTCGGGCTGAAGGTGCTGGAGATCGTGGTGCGCGATGGACTTGCGGCACGCGCGGCGGCGATGGGATCACGGTTGAAGAATGGCCTCTGTTCCTTGCAGGCGCGTTACCCCTGGATCGGTGACGTACGCGGACGTGGCCTGCTGCTTGGGCTGGAGTTCGTGGATGAGGATGCCGGCCAGAGGCGGACCGCGGCCAAGCTGTCGGATGCCGTGACGGATCGGGCGCTGGCACTCGGATTGAGCGCAAACATCGTGCGCGGCGGTGCCTCCGGCGGGGTGATGCGCATCGCCCCGCCGCTGACCGTCACTCAGGACGAAATCGATCTCGGCCTGGAACTGCTTGGACGAGCAATGCAAGAGGTCGCCGCCGGGACGTGACAGCAGCTTGCCGACGACTACTACCGCGACTGTCCGCTTGATTGCGTCTGTTCCGCCACTTGGAGCTGAACCGTGGAGACAATCGATCCAATCACATTGGAAGTCGTTCGCAATAAGCTCGACGGCGTCGCCAACGAGATGCAGCTCACGCTGGTGCGCAGCGCCTTCTCGGCGATCGTGAAAGAAGGGCTCGACGCCTCCGCCGCGCTGTTCACCCTGCAGGGCGAGACCCTGGCACAAGCGCTGGCGGTGCCGATCCATCTCGGCGCGCTGACCCCTATGGTCGGGCGGCTGATCGCGACTGTGCGGCCGGCGGACATGCACGAAGGCGATGTCTGGATCCTGAACGACACGTACCTGGGTGGCACGCATTTGCCGGACATCGCGCTGATGATGCCGGTCTTTGCCGACGGTAAGCCGCTGGCGATCAGCGCCGCGATGACGCACCACCAGGATGTGGGCGGCATGGCACCTGGCTCCACGCCGACCAATGCGACCGAGATTTTCCAAGAGGGCATCCGGATCCCGCTGTTGAAGTTCCGGGACCGCGGCGTGGCGAACGAGACGCTGCTTACGCTGCTGCGGCGGAATGTGCGGTTGCCGGACGTGCTGATGGGCGATCTCGAGGCCCAGTTCGCCGCCTGTACCACCGGTGCGCGCCGGCTGCACGCGTTGGCCGGGAGCTACGGGCGCACCGAACTGCTGGGTATGATCGATGCGCTGCTAGACCGGTCCGAGGCGATGACCCGCCAGGCACTACGTTCTTTGCCGGCCGGGACCTATCGCTACACCGATTATCTCGACAATGACGGGATCGATCTCACGCAGCGTGTGCGGATCGGGGTGGCGGTAACCATCGCCGATGGCGAGATGCGCTGCGACTTCGCCGGTACCTCCGGACAAGTGCGCGGCCCGTTCAACTGCGTGCCGTCCGGTCCTTATGCCGCCGCCTGCTTTGCTTTGCGGGCGGTCACCGACCCCGAGGGCCGCATCCCGAACAACGGCGGCTGCTTCCGCCCGATTGCGCTCGATTTGCCGGAGGCGAGCTTGGTCAATCCGCGCGAACCGGCGCCCACCGGGTGTCGCACGTCCACCATCAAACGCATCACCGGCTGCATCCTGGGCGCGCTTCGCCAGGCTGCCCCGGACCGCGTCCCGGCGGATTCCGGCAGCGAGATCGTCATCTTGCATTTCGGCGGCGAGCGGGCCGACGGACGGCGCTATGTCACCTCGCAGCTCCTGGTCGCCGGCAGCGGCGCCGGGCCGGCCGGCGACGGCGTGGACGTGATCGAAACGGATGCCAGCAATTGCCTGAACGTGCCCGCCGAAGCGCTGATGATGGAGGCGCCGATCCGCGTGCACCGCGCCGCGCTGGCCCGCGATTCAGGTGGGCCGGGCCGGTTCCGCGGCGGCCTTGGCGGCATATGGGAATACGAGCTGCTGGAGGGAGAAGCGACCGTCACGTATCGCGGTGAGCGGCATTTTTGCGCGGCTGCGGGTACGGCGGGTGGTCTGCCGGGTGCTTGCGCCCGAGCGACGATCCGTCGCACGGACGGGACCGAGGAGATGGTGCCGTCGAAGATCGTCGCGCGTCTGCACGCGGGCGATCGGCTGATCGTGGCAACCGCCGGTGGCGGGGGGTATGGCAGCCCTGCCGAGCGCGAGCGCCGGCAGGTGCTCAATGATATCGCCGATGGCAAGATCGGCGCGGATTCCGCATCTCGCCTTTACCCGGCGTGATCGCGGCCCACTCCTGGGTTAAGCCGGGCTAGGTGCTCTTCCACCTCGGCGATCAAGGTGCGGACAAGATCGGCTGCCGGCATCTCGCGCGAGAGCGGGGCGGCTTGGCCGGCCAGCAGGCCCAGATAGTCGGTCGAGCCGCCGGCCTGCTGTAACGGGGCGATCAGCGTCCTCTGGGCGGGGAAGGGCGCCACCAGGTCTTCGGCGTCTCGCAGCTCTTCGGTGAAGCGGGTGCGTATGACGCGATTGGGCCGGCCGGAGAACAGGCGGGTGAGCCGCGTCCCATCGTCGCTGGCGGCGGCGAGGGCGTTGCGATGGGCGGAATCCACGCTTGCCTCCGGGCAGCGCAGGAAAGCCGTGCCAAGCTGAACGCCGCTGGCGCCAAGCACCAAGGCGGCGAGGATCCCCCGCCCGTCGGAGATGCCGCCGGCTGCCACCACTGGGACGCGGACGGCACGGACGACCTGCGGCAGCAGCGCGAATAGCCCCACTTGGCTTGATGGATCGGCGCCGAGGAAAGTGCCCCGATGGCCGCCCGCTTCGAAGCCTTGTGCGATCACTGCGTCCACACCGTGCGCTTCCAGCCAAAGCGCCTCGGCGACGGTGGTGGCGCTGCACAGGACGAAGGCGCCGGTTTCCTTAACGGCATGAAACAGATCCGGTGGCGGCAGGCCGAAATGAAAACTGACGACCTCTGGACGGTGGCGGCGGATCAGATCGAGATGCGCCGGACCGAAGCTGGGGAAAGGCAGACTGGGAAGCGGCACCTCGCCGAGGCCGTTGGCGGCGTAATAGAGCTGCAGCCGCGCCCGCATTTCGGTGCCGGTACCGGCGAGGTTTTCGGGATCGGGGTGGCAGAAGAAATTGACATTTAAGCTGCGGTTGGAGAGGGCTTTGAAAGCGACGATCTGCTGGTCGGCCGCCTCGATTGGGCTCGTAGCGAGGCCGAGCGAACCGAGGCCGCCTGCATTGCTAACCGCCGCGGCGAGCTGCGGCGTCGTCGAGCCGGCCATCGGCGCCTGAATGATCAGGCGTTCCACGCCGAGCCTGTCGCACAAGGCGTTCCGTGGCCACATGGGCCGCCCTCCCCGCGTTATGACACCCTTAGGGTCCGCCGAGAAACAAACGAATCGTCTTTTGGAGCCCGGTCGTCCAATACATCAGTGCCCGCGCGGGCAGCGCCATACATGATTTTCCTTTCTGCTAGCAGCAGAGCCGTGGATGGCCGGGCCAAGCCCACGGCTGTCCGGTTTAATTAATTCCGCCGACCGCGGGCGCAGCCATTGATTTTCCTCGCTCGGCAAGCAGTCGTTTCTGCGGGACCGGAGAAAGTCGTGGATGGCCGGCCCGCGGGCCATGACGTGGGAAGGCCGGCCGAGGCTGGCCGCGACGTAGGGAAAGGAGGCGGCGTGACGACTCGCCGGAGTGGCGCCGAATCGGGACGGCGGGGCTGGCCATGGGCCGGCCCCGTGCGTGCTTGTGTGTGGGTCCATGGTGCCTCAACTGGCACGGCCCCCTCCCCCAACCCCCTCCCGCAAGGGGAGGGGCCACTGGCTCACTCGCTACGGTGGGCCGGTGCAGGCGGGAGTTGGGGATTGTGGAGACGGCACCGGCCATGCGGGAAACGTGATGATGGGCTGGCCGGCAATGGGAATGGGAATGAATTTGGGGCTGCCGCTGGGGCTGCCAGCGGGATCGGCAGAGCGCCGCTTGCCCCGGCGCCCGAACAGAAGAGTGACGAGACTGCCGCCGTACTCGATGATCTCGCGGCGCAGCTCGTCCCACGTTGCAGAATCCATCTGCCCGGGCACGATGCCGAGATCGAGGCAGATGTCGACGAGGACGGCGCCGATCGGGCGGCGGCGGTCCTTGGCGAGGATTTCCTCGGGGGTGGGCAGGCGGGCGAGGCACGGAGCCTCGGCCGGGGCGGCCGGCTTGGCGGCGCTCGGCTTGCGTTGGGACGGCAGGCGGATGGCCGTAGGCTTCAGGTCCTGACCGCGGGCGGCGCGCCGGCTGAGCCTGGCTTCGAGCGCGGCGGCGCGGAGCAGACCGCGGGCGATACGGGCGAGGATCAGCGCGAGATCGCCGGTACCGAAGATTGTGGCGAGGAAGGCGAAGCAGGGGAGGACATGCGGGTCAGCCGCGTGCCGGCGCAGCGTGTCGGCGAGATTCTGGCCGTAGGCGATGAGCGTGCGGACGAGGCCGAGGACCTGGCCGATGCGAGGCGGCACAGCCCGATCGGGATCGGGTTGGACGGCGGCGGCCGGGGCGGTGGCGGCGTCGAACATGAACGAAACAAGAACATAAAACGCGGGCGATGTCAAGGAATATTTTCAGGGGCGTGCCGACGTGCGGTGGACCGCGGTGCGTGAGGCGGACGCACTTGACCACGGCTGTCCGGTTGAATTTTTCACTGGACGAGGCGTACCCCTTGATTTTCCTCGACCGCCAAAGCGGCCGCCGTCGGCCGAGAGATAGGCACAGGATTTGCGCGCATTCGCTGGGTTGGCTTTGTATCGCTGGCCGGTCAACGAGTCCGTCATCGTCTGTCGGCAGCATTGGAAAAGAGAGATTCTAAAACGCAGATTTAATACGAGCGGACCTGTCCAATGACTGGTCTCGGTAGAGTCGAGGTGTGGCGCGGTGGCTGTAGGTCGAACATATCTGTTGCCGCCCCTTTCGTTTGGCGGTGCCTCACTGGTCCGGCCGTGGCTCCGTCTCCACACCCCGCTCATCGAACCGGACATGCAGATCTCCCGCATCCGGCTCTCGGACAAGACATCACGCCTTCACCCACGCCACGTCGTGCCCAAGCCGGCTCAGGCGCACGAGCCCGAAGTGCCCGTAGAGGTGCGAGGGTGGATAGCTCCCGCCCCTGCGTCGCCTGACCTTGTGCTTGGAACGCAACCACCGGCGCAACCGCACCGCCGTGTAGCTGTCGAGCGCCCGATACGCCTTGTTGACAGTGCCAACGCTGAAGTAGTTGGCCCATCCGCGTAACGCGCGGTTCAACTGCTCCACCAGCTCTGTGGTCTTCTGCCAAGTACCCGATCGGTCAGTCAGCGCGTGGACTTTGTCGACCATGCGCTTGATGCTCTTCTTTGATGGCCGCTGACCCAAGCGGGCCTTGCCGGTTCTCGCCGAATACATCCGTCCGAACGTGTATCCCAGGAAGTCGAACTCCCCTTCCGGCACCTTGCAGATACGTGTCTTCTCCTCGTTCACCGTGAGCTTCAGCTTGCCCATGATCTCGCGCAGTCGTCGCAACGCCTCGTCGGCGTTGCCCTTCCGGCACAGGATCACGAGGTCGTCGGCGTAAGTCACGATGCGCGTGCCGAGGCGTCGCTCCAGCCCGAGCTTCTTCCAGCCCAGCACAAACCGGCGCATGTAGAGATTCGCCAGCAGTGGTGAGATGGGTGAGCCTTGCGGGATGCCGCACCGCTTGTCCCGAGCCTCCGTCGTGCGTGTCCTCCGCCCTCGTTTGTCGGTTTCTTCCACGGGGCAGTCCAGCCACATCCTGATCAGATGCAGCACACGCCGATCAACGATCCGGCGAGCCACCGACTTCAAGAGGTCGGCATGGGGAATGCTCCCGAAGTAGTCCGCGAGGTCGGCGTCAACCACTTCCGGGTGGCCACGGAACAGCAGTTCCTCCACCTCGATCACCGCCTGTTGGGCGTTGCGCCCGGGACGGTAAGCGTATTGCTCCGGTGGAAGGTCGGCTTCAAAGATCGGTTCCAGCACCAGCATCGCTGCTGTCATGCAGACCCGATCCCGCACGGTCGAGATGCCCAGCGGCCTGAGTTTGCCGTTGGCTTTCGCAATAAACACGCGTCTGATCGGTTCCGGTCGGTAGGTCTCCTGCCTGAGTGCAAGCGCCAGTTCGCCGAGCCACCGCTGCGTCCCATACGCCTCGATGTCCGCGAAGTCCTGACCGTCCACGCCTGGTGCACCCTTGTTGGAGCGGCACAGGGCATAGGCATGAGCCAAGATGTCTTCACGGCTGATCTTGTCGTACAGGGCATAGAAGCGATAGCCAGCTTCTGCCTTCGCTTTCGCGTGCAACGCCATCTGCAGTTTCTGAACACTGTTCGGAGTTGATAGGTTGCCCAATCTCCAGGTCCCTCACTACGTCCTGCGTCTGTCTTGAACTGAGGTCCCTTCCCTCCACCGGCGTTACCCGGCTTCCGCGGTACTACGAACCTCTCCGCCACCCCACGGCGCCCGGCCTGTCCCTCGCGGGCGTCCGGTTGATCATCCCTGACCGCGCCCTGGGGCTTCCCGTGTTGCGTGCGCTTTCCTTGTGTACATGCTGCCGCCACTACCCCGGTGCAGCGGCTGGGCGTACTCTTCGCTCATCCCACCCAGCCGTGTCAGCCTTCCCCGAAAGGGTCGTCGGGTCGGCCTGCGCATCGTCCTTTTCGAGGCTTGCTCGGCGTTCACTCGCGTTGCGGCCTGCACACTCGCGCGGCCACCAATTCGTGACCCGCTAGACCGAAGGCTTCAGCCATTTCGTCACCTCCATGACTGCTCCGGTTGCTTCCGGCTGGAGCGTTGCCGGGTGGGACTTGCACCCACTGGAAAGCGCCGCCTTTCACGGCGCACACCCATTGCGGACTCCACGGAGTGTGCCTTGCCGTGACCGCGACTGGGACTTCCGCACCGGACTTATGCACAGTCTAAGTCATTGATTCCACGGGCGTGGCAACGTAGTGCGAATTTCTTCAATTTCGCACACAGCGGGATACTCTTAACCACCCTGCACCTTTGACGAAACTAATTGTGCCTGCAACCCGCCCGCGACCTCTCACGCGGCACCTAACTACGTTGGTCGCTTTTGCCCCGAATCAGAACCCCCCGCGGTGCCCCTGGCCGATGCTGTCTGGTTCGGATCAATTTGTCCGCTCAGGGCGGCGTGAACCCCTTGCCTTTGAGCACGCCGAGGCTCTCCGGCGAGGCGAGAAACTGGGTGAAGCCCTTTGGTGGCCGCGCCGGCGGTCCAGGTGGAATTCTCGGGATCCTGCAATTCCGGTGGCAGAGTGCCGACGAACTCGTAATCCGCCGACTTCGACAGCAGCGGCGGTTGCCAGCCGACAAGCAGATCGGCGTTTTTCTCGTCAATCGCCTGCTGCACGGACGTCCACAGCTTGGCCTTGGCCGCGATCTCTTTGGCGACGCCGAGGCGGGCGAACTCGTGGTCGGCCAGGATGCCGTCGGCGCCACCGGCGGCCGCTGAGTAATAGGCGATCGTCTTTGTCGCGAGCAGGGCCTTCCTGACACCCGCCAGCGAACTGATATCCGGCTTCGGCTGGCCCTTGCGCACCGCAATCGACAACTCTGTGCGCGCGATGTCATGTACCGAGTTCGGGGGCGATCTCGCCCGCCCTGGCGAGCGCGGCGATATCCGGTTTTGGCAGGATCACGACATCGGCGGGCGCGCCCTTTTCGACATCGCTCCTGATTTTGACCGCGCCCCCATACGTGATCGCGATCTTCGTGCCGGCCGTCCGGGTGAAATTGTCGGCCGCGTCCTTCAGCGCGAAGTGCATGACCCCGGCACTCAGCACCTTCAATTCGTCGGCCCGCGCCACCGCTACCAGCGACAGCAGCATGGCGGCAATCGAAGCGAGAACGGCAATTCTCTTCATTGGGATTAGGGTCTCCCCATAGACGTTCTGCCGAGCTTGCTTATGGCACCGCCATGGGGCGCGAGTGCCTCAACACATCGTGTTTGGGTAGCACAGTCGGTCAGGCGTAGCCTCCCTAGTCTCTGTTTCAGGTGAGAGAGGACCAGCAACGATCCACCCTCCGCGGGCGTTGCGATGCTCACCTCTCGCATGGGTAGCCGTGACAGCGGGTTTGCTGCTGTCGACGGCAGCGCAAGCTCAGAAATTCGATATTACGCCGGTTGCAGAAAAGAAGGTCTCGCAACTTCCGCCCGGCCCGTTGTTCTGGCGCGTGGACAGTTTCCCAACTCTCGCCAAGGCACAAGCCGACGCCGGCCCGACAGCACTTGCGGCTGAAGTCGACGGCAAGGCATGGCTCTTTACGCTCGGGCCGCGCGGTGGGTCATCGCCCGGGGGTAGCAGGATGGCCGAAATAGGACCTGTGCCCTCGATCACCGCGCCTGAATACCTCTTGCGTGTCGTCAAGTCTGGCGGCCCGCCTGGCGCTAAGACGCCGGTGCACATGCATCCGGGGTCGGAATCTTTTTACGTCCTAACTGGTGAGCTAACTCAGCGGACTCCGGACGGAGTGAAAAGTGTCTCGGCTGGTTAGTCCATGCCTGGTCATCCGCCTAGCACGCCGATGCAGGTCTCCAGCAGCGGGACCAGCGAGCTAAACGCGTTGGTCATGTTTGTGAACGATGCAACCAAACCCTTTTCGTCACCGGCCACCTTCGTGCCAAGCGCGCAGCACCGCAGCTGATCCCATGGCCAGGAGACAGACGATGAATAGGTGCACCAAAAGATTTATCATGGCGTTCGTCGCACTCGCGATGACCACTGGCTCCGCTTCCGCTTGGGCAGAGCAGTCTCTCAAGGTAGCGGGTCAGGACGTTGCGCCCTGGGTAGTCCATGACAAGGGTTCCACCGAACTTTCGGGAATCTTCGTCGACCTGACAAACGCCATGGCGAGAGATGCGGGTCTTCAGGTTCACTATCAGGTCATGACGTTCGCCGACCTGATCCCGGCACTGACCAGCGGCAAGATCGACGTCATCGCCACTGAAATGGCGATCACGCCAGCCCGCGCTCAGGAAGTCGACTTCAGCATCCCGGTATACAATGCGCCGCGGGAAGCGGTCGTTGTCCTGGCGAGCGATCCGACCGCTTACCATAATCTGGCAGACCTCAAAAATGTCCCGGTCGGCGTGCAGAAGGGGAGCATTCAATATGCGCTTCTGCAAAAGACCGGCGGTTTCTCGAATCTAAAGGTCTACGACACGGTAAAAGACGTTTGGTCGGCAGTCGCTTCTGGCCAGGTTAAAGCAGGCGTAACTGCCGGAGGGGACACAATATATGCCGCGAAACAGGGGGAACTCTCAGAGTCTGTCCGGGAACATTGCTAGTTCCTGCATAGCCGTCTGACCATGAGACGGATGGAAGCGAGCAACAGAAAGGCACGCGCCTTCACATTGAGATTTTCCCAATCCTTACCCAGTCGACGACATCGGTTGAGCCACGCCAGCGTGCGTTCGACCACCCATCGCTTTGGTAGCACGACAAAGCCCTTGGCCTGGTCAGATCGTTTGACGATCTCCACCTCGGCCTGCGACACGACACGCTTCAACGCCTCCTGGAATCGCCGCCCCTGATAGCCGCCATCGGCATAAAGCTTCAGCAGGAACGGAAACATCCCGAACAGCGTCGCCAGCAGCATGGCGCCGCCATCGCGATCCTGGATGTCCGCCGCCGTCACGATGGCCTGTAGCAGCAAACCCTGGGTATCGACCAGGACGTGCCGCTTCTTGCCCTTGATCTTCTTCCCCGCATCATACCCATGCGGATCGATCGAGGCCCCCCTTTTTCGGCGCTCTTCACGCTCTGCGCATCAATCACCGCGGCGGTCGGGCTGGCCTCTCGCGAGGCCTGCTCACGACATTTCACATACAATGCGTGATGCAGTCGCTCCAGCGTGCCGTCCCAGGTCCATCGTTCCAGATAGTCGTGCACTGTGCTCCGCGGCGGCAGGTCCTTGGGGATCGCCCGCCATTGGCAGCCGGTGCTCAGCACATACATCACGCCGTTCACCACCTGGCGGATATCAACGCTCCGCTTGTTGCCGCCCGGCTTGGCCGGGGGGATCAATGGTTCCACCTCGGCCCATTCGGCATCAGTCAGATCGCTCTCATAGCGCAGTCGGGTGCGGTCGTACCGCGTCCGGTTCTCCTTGGTCCACATCCAGTCCTCCGAATCGATGCTCGGGGGAGAGAGAATCACAGGCAATTCAATGGCTTCAAGGGTGACCCGCTAAGCGATTCTAAAAACTCAATTTGTTCCCGGACGGACACTCAGGTCTGAGAATTGTGAGCTCCTACCAGTCGCCGTCGCCCATACCGCGGGTCGGGATTGCGGTGCGAAAAGGGGATAGCGAACTGCTGGATAAAATAAACACATCGCTAGCCAAGCTTGAAGCAGATGGCACGGTCAAAGCGATTTTCGCCAAGTACGGCGTCGATGATTGGGCGCCCCCGAAATAATCCTCTCAGACTGCTCCTAATTATGCTAAGCCAACCAAGACAAGGCTGAGCATTTAAAGTATAATTCGCATTACTCGTAATATTGGCGGGGCGGTGTTCGCGGTAGGGACGCCCATTGCTGAGCGCCCCCCGCACAGATCCGTGCGAGCGGAATTCCCGCACACGGCTCCTACCTCGGGTGCCTGACGGCAAACCGCACGCTCGGCCAGGGATGCAGGACACGGGGCTTGGGGAGAAACTCGTCGGCCAGTTTCGCCATCCGCTGCCACGCCACGTATGCCCGCTGGCTGCGCCGGCAAAGCTGCCGGTGCCATAGGATCACGACATGGTAGCGGAACGCAGCCAACGCCGGGCTGTTAGTCGGCACGGCGTGGTAGGCGAAGTATCCAGCGACGACCTGCGCGAGCCACCTCCCGACTTCCGGGATTGGCACGTGCCTCCGCTCCCGCAGCGCCTCCTTGGTCTCCCGCAACTTCGCGCCCATGCGATCCCGACGCGACTTCCTCCTGATCTGGAAGTCGCCTCGCCGGGACTTGCCGCAGATGAGTACAAAGCCCAGGAACTTGAAGGTTTCCGGTTTGCCAAGCCCCTGCTTCTCGCGGTTCTGCGCCGCAAAGCGGCCGAACGCGATCAGCCGGGTCTTGTCCGGGTGCAGCGACAGCGCGAACTCCCGCAGCCTATCACGCATCGCGTCCCAGAAGCGCCGGGCGTCACTCTCATGTTGGAAGCCCACGACGATGTCGTCGGCGTACCGCACCATGATCATGTCGCCCGTGGCCTCGCGCCGTCGCCAGCGTTCGGCCCAGAGGTCGAAGACGTAGTGGAGATAGACGTTCGCGAGCAGCGGTGAGATCACCGAACCCTGTCCCGTCCCCTTTTCCTCTATCGTTACCGCTCCATCTTCCAGGACCCCGGCCCGCAACCATTTCTGGACGAGCCGGAGGATGCGCCTGTCGCCGATCCGATGTTCCAGGAAGCGGACGACCCATTCCTGGGAAACTTCCGTGAAAAACGATCGGATGTCGGCGTCCAGTATGAAGTTCACCTTCCTGCTGCTGATCCCAACAATCAGTGCATCCAGCGCGTCGTGCTGGCTGCGCCCCGGTCGGAACCCATACGAGAACCCGAGGAAGTCTTGCTCGTAGATCACGTTCAGCACCGCCGCCACCGCCCTCTGGACAATCTTGTCTTCGAGCGCCGTGACCGCGAGCGGGCGCTTGCTGCCGTCTTCCTTCGGAATGTAGCTCCGGCGGGACGGCAGTGCCCGGTACGCTCCTGTTTGGACCCTTGTGTGCAGGTCTGCGATCCGTTGATCGAGGCCCTGTTCATAGGTCTCCCACGTCATGCCGTCGACGCCCGGGGCTGCGTCACGCTTCATCGCGTGGAACGCCGACCGCAGCATCTCGGGATTGATGTGGTGAAGGAGCGCAGTGAACCTCTCCTTCTCCCCTCGCCTTGCGGCGAGCCGTACGCGGTCCAGCGCCTGTGACACACTTTCCCGGTCCTGCGCCCGGCGCGTGCTTTGCTGGCTCGCGTTCCCCTTGGTCCCTGTCCTTGGCTCCACCGGCTCCGCGGCGGATCGCTCCGCTTTGTTCGTCGGCTTCACGGCTACTACGACAGAGTCAGACTTCTCGGGCGCGTGCATCATCGGTTTCGGCTTCTCGCCTTTCCGATGCGGACCTGCGTGTCCAGCCGCAGGCCAAGCCCGAGACCTCCCGGTTCCCGAACAAAGAGCTTCCACACATGCCAGGGTCTCCGACCACGCCGGGTCGGACAGACACTCGCGTTATCGCGTCCGTCCATGTGGCCTTCCGTGATTACGAACACGTCGGCACCCGGGTTGCTCAAGTTTTCGCGGCTCAATGGCTGGCCTGTGTGCTCCCCTGCCGACGCTTCGCCGACACCCTCGCGGATGGCAGCGCACGGCTCGGGGCCGATGCGGCTCGCTACGCCTTCATCGTGGGGGACTTGCACCTCCTACTCCTTGCCGGTTTTGACCGGCGCACCGAAAATCTTCATTTATGCGGAGGCGCGAAGCCGTGCAGCACGGTCGGCCAAACGTTCGTAGCGTTCCGCAAGCCGCAATAGTTCGGCGCGTATCTCATCAGAACCTGCGCGCGCGGCAACCTGCCTGATCTCTTCGGCGGTTTCGCGGTAATGCTCCGGAGCCGGGTGGGCTGATTCACTCATGACAATCTGACCTGACGCCGCAGCCTATAAATTTTCGATGTGGTTAACCAAGAGTGGCTCAAGATTTCTCCGGACGTTATGATTTCACATTTGCGACAGCAGCCGCCGCGCCGAATTGCGGGAGGGTGCTTTATCACCACTCGGCGTGGTTCAAAATTCTTGAATTTCGCACTGCGCCAAGGTCCGGTTTCCACCCGAAGCGGTCATTGGACGAGGCGACCTCGCTCGCTTGGCGGTACGGCGACAGCATGACCCGCAAGGATGAGACAAAAGATTTCATCCGCTTCGTGCCATGTAATACCAGCCGACTGAAAGATTGACTCTCGGGGCGAGCCCAGTCCGGGCGCCGCAATGGCCCGGCCTTGTGCCTCGGGGAACCGCAGAAAGTCGTGGATTTGCCGGGCCAAGCCAGGCCGGGGATGGCGCGGCCAAGGCCCGATCGACGCAGTTATTCCGCGGCGGATCCTTAGCTGGAGATTGCCCGTGTCCACTGCAACGTCCTGACTGGTTCGGCGCTGGTTTCCTGCAGCAGCGCGATATGCCCAGGCTGCGCCGCAACTCGGTCCAGCCACGCGCGCACGGCCGTGAACGGAGCGAGACTGAACTCTCCCTCCTCGGCGACGTGCGTGTGTGCGTAGAGCGCGATATCCGCGATCCCGTACGCCGGACCGCTGAACCACGAATGCGCGGCAAGGTGCCCTTCCATCACCGCGAGCGCATGCACGCCCCGCGCGCGGTTGGCCTCGATCATCTGCTCCTTGCCGGCCCGCGCTTCCCACGGGTCGGCGGGCCAGAATTGCGTGCTGCGTGCGAAATGATACAGGATGGCCCCCCTCTCGCTCAGCACCCGCCCGTCGTCCAGCCGCACCGCCGGGACCTTCCCGATCGGGTTGATCGCGCGGAATGCGGGCGCGGCAGTATCGCCGGTGAGCTGACTAACTTCGACTCGGCGGTGCGGAATGCCGAGTTGAGCCAGCAGCAGGCGAACCTTGTACACGTTCCCCGAGGGCAAGAAGCCGTAGAGCGTGATCATACCGGGTCTCCGGGTCAGGGGACGACGGCTTCGGTGACGAGAAGCAGCACACGGCTCATGGGTCCGAGGGCCAGGCGGGCACGTATCGTCTCATCCGCTACCGCCTGGCAGAGCCCGGCCAGGCCGGCAGCACCCGAGGGCGTGGTCGCCGGACCGCCATGGGCGGCGAGGAACGCCGGCGCGGCGAGCAGCGCCGCCTCCGAAACCGGCAGCGCCTCTGCGGCAACGCGGCGCAACACGCGCAACGCTGGCGCCGAGGCTTCACCGCAGCTCAGCATTTCCGCCGCAGTCTCCAAGGTGCCGCCAATCGCCACTGGCCGCCCCGCCACGAGCGCCGCTGTCACGCAGGCGGCCGTCTCCGGCTCCACCACGACCACACGCGCCGGCGGGGCCAGCGCGGCGCACAGCCCCTCCGCCATCGCCGCCGCCAGCCCGCCCACGCCGGCCTGCACGAACAGATGGGTTGGCGCGGGTCGTCCCTCCGAAGTAAGCTGCGTCCTGATCTCGTCCGCGATCACGCCATAGCCGGCCATCACGTCGGCCACCACCGGGTCGTCCGGGTCCTCGCCGGTGTCGGCGATCAGCAGCGCGTATCCCGGCCGCGCGGCCTGCGCGGCCGCACGCACGGCGTCGTCGTAAGTGCCGGGCACACGGACCACCTCGGCGCCCTTGGCCACGATGTGGGCGATCCGCGCATCCGGCACGATTGCAGGCAGGAACACCCGCGCCTGGGTTCCGGCAAGCCGCGCCGCCGCGGCCACGGCGAGGCCGTGATTGCCGTCGCTCGCGCACACGAGGGCGGGAAGCGGCACACGCGGCCGCGCCGGGTCGAGCAGGGCGGCAACCGGCAGCGCCGCCGCACGGCCGAGCGCGCGCAGCCCGGCGTACACCCCGCCCAGCGCCTTGAAGCTGCCGAGCGGGCGGCGCCCTTCGTCCTTGACCAGGACCGCACCCACTCCGAGCGCGGCGGCGAGGTCGGGCAGGTCCAGCAGAGGTGTCGGGGCGTACACCGGGCACGAGCGCAGCAACGCGACCGGTGGATCGGCATCGGGAACTGGGGGCAACGAAACGTTCGGCATGGCATCATTCTAGTGTTCTGACTTTGACACTTCGATCCCGACCGGGATGGCGGGATCGGCCGCGAACCAGATGGAGGCCGGGGATCGAAGCGATAGGATCGCAACACTAGGGCCTGCCGAGTGGCGCCCAAATCAGGTGCTACGGTGTATGGCGAAACCCGCTCATTTGCACGGGTTGTCTTCGGCGTCCTTGCTATCCGCCGAAGGAGACTGCCGATGGTCACTGTGCGACAACAGTCCGCCAACCGGGATGCGGCCGGGCGGGAGGAGAAGATCGTCGAAGAAGGCGACTGGGGTGTGCGCTCGACTACATGGCCAAGGGCAAGACCGGCGTCGAGATTGTCACATTGCGGGACGATCAGTGACATAGAGTCAAAGATAGTTGCAATCGATAAATCCGTTCGTCTCTTAGGCCTGCGTTGCCTGCGTGCTGAACGTGGAACAGGTTCCGGCGAGCGCAAATGCGGGCACGCTTGCACCGAGTGCAGCGCTTGGTAAGTTGGTGAATTAGGCGCATCGTCCGGCCCGGCCGACCGAAAGCGCTCAGGTCGGAGGTCCAAGAAAGGCGATGAGCTCGGTGACAATCGCCGGCATCGATATCGGAGGCACCAAGACACACATTGTTCTGGCGTGCCAGGGCAATGTGGTTGCCGAGCGCGTAATGGACTCTGCCGAATGGCGCGTCCGCGATCTCGCCGCAGACACACGGAGCCTGGCGGAACTACTCCGCCAAATGCACGAGACGCTGCCGGATGCCGTTGCCGTTGGCTCGCATGGCTGCGATGCCCAGGCAGAGTGCGACGCCTTTCAGCGGGCGCTTGAAAGCGCCATTGGCACCGCAGTGCATGTCGTCAATGACGCCGAGCTGATGGTACCAGCCGCCGGTTTCACGCAGGGCATCGGTGTCGTCGCCGGTACCGGCTCGATCGCTGTCTCGCGCCTGGAAGACGACACCATGCTGGTCGCCGGCGGCTGGGGCTGGATTTTGGGTGACGAGGGCAGCGCACCAACGCTTGTCCGAGAGGCCGCGCGCGCAGTCCGCGCCTCCCTCGATCGCGGAGAGACCCCGGATCAATTGGCCGAAGCCCTGCTGGCTGCGCTCGGTGGATCGGACCCGACGCAGCTCGGCGGACTGTTGCAACGCGCGGGCACTGCGGCGGCAGTCGGAGCTCACGCGCACGCGGTGTTCGCCGCCGCGCAGGCTGGCTCCGATTTGGCGACGCAGGTCATCAGGATGGCTGGACAATCGCTTGCCGAGCTCGCCCGGCAACTCGTTCATCGCGGCGCACCCGCTGCGCGGGTTGTTGCCGGAGGTGGAGTGATCAGCAGCCAACCCCTGTTGATGACGGCGTTTACCGATGCCATGCGTCGTATTCTACCGTCCACCGAGGTGATCTTGCTTCGCTCGCCGCCGGTAGCCGGTGCGCTGGTCCTCGCCGAACGCCTGCTGACCCGTCGCACGAAGTCGGAAACAGGGCGGCTGGGAGCGAAACAATGACCGCGGCCGCCGCAGTCCTGCTCGGTCCTGGCCGGCGCAGCGCGCTGGTACGGGATTGGAAGGGTTGGCTCGTGGCCGTCCTGCTTCTCGTTGCAGTGAGCGGCCTGATCATCCTGGTCGCTCGCAGCCGGAACGTGCGCTGGAGTGCGATCGGCATATATCTTTTTGATCCGACGGTACTCGCCGGCGTCCGACTCACGCTTGTGTTCACCGTGCTCTCGATGCTGCTCGGCATCATTGCCGGAATCGTGCTCGCCGTCATGCGGCTGTCCCGCAACCCTGTTCTGGCAAATTTCAGCCGTCTCTACATCTGGTTTTTTCGGGGCACGCCGCTGCTCGTGCAGATCATCTTCTGGTTCAACATCCAGTTGTTCATTCCAAGGGTGCAGATCGGCCCGCTCGCCGTGGAGACCAATACGCTTATCCCGCCGTTTACGGCTGCACTGCTGGCGCTCAGCCTGAATGAGGGTGCCTATATGGCGGAGATCGTCCGCGGCGGATTGTTGTCGGTCGGCAAAGGACAAACGGAAGCCGCTGGCGCGCTTGGCCTCAGCCGCACCCAAACGATGCGGCTGATCATTCTGCCGCAAGCCATGCGCGTGATAGTGCCGCCGATCGGCAACCAGTCGATCTCGATGTTGAAGACAACCTCGCTGGTCTCCGTGGTTGCCGCGCAGGATCTGCTGACCCGGGTCGAGAACATCTACGCCAAGAACTTTTTGATCATCGAGCTGCTCATTGTTGCCAGTATCTGGTACCTGGTGCTGACAACACTTGCCTCGATCGGACAGCACTACATCGAGCGCCGGCTCGGCCGTGGATTTGCCGAGGGCGGAGTTCGCGGGAGGCGCCCGGCTGACGACGATGCCGACGCAGCTCTTGGCAATCCAGGCAGTCCGCAAGGCGCCGGCGGCGAGCTTTTCTGATCAACTGAACGTCCAATCCGGAGGAGGAACACATCCATGCACCACATACAGCTTGCCTTGGCGGCGGTCGCCACGATCGCGATCGGCTTCGGGGGACCTCTCGCCGCACAGACCACGTCAGGAGTTGACCCGGCGCTGCGCGCCATGCTGCCGGAGAGCATCCGCAGCGCAGGCGTAATCAACGCCGCCACGGATCCGCAGAACCCTCCCTATGATTTTTATGACAAGGACAACACCACGTTGATCGGTCTGGAGCAGGATCTCGCCGCGGCAATGGGCCAGAAGCTTGGGGTCAAGTTCGAGTTCCATCCCGCCCAGTTCGCCAGCATCATCCCGGCGCTGGAGGCGGGTCGATTCGATCTGGGCATGTCGGCGTTCGGCGATTTCGCGCCACGCGAGAAGGTGGTGGACGAGATCGACTACACCACCGAAGCGACGGGTCTCATCGTGGCGGCTGAGAACTCGCATAACGTGCGGCGGATCGGTGATCTCTGCGGCCTGAAGGCGGCCGCGGTGCAAGGCTCTATCCCGCTTGAACTCCTCGACAAGCAGAAGGCGCAGTGCCCATCCGACAAGCCGCTGGAGGTACTGCAATTCCCGAGCAATGATCAGATGGTGCTCGCGGTACGCAGCGGTCGCGCGGACGCGATGATGGACACCTACGGCGTGGCAGCGTACACGCTCGAGCATCAGGCACCGAATGCCGCCGGTGGTCGAGCCCTGGAACTGGTCAAGGGCGCACGCTACGCCGTCGGCTATCAGTCAATCATCGTGCCGAAATCCGATCCGGCCCTGCGCGACGCAATCCAGGCCACCCTTACCGCCCTCATCAAAGACGGGACCTATGACAAGATCTTCCGGAAATGGGGCCTAACCGACAACGAGGTCAGCACGATCACCGTCAACGATGCCGCGCGCTGGAGCAACTATCTCAAGCTGGACTGATCTTCGGCTCCGGAGGCTCGTAATTGCCTCCGCGGAGGTCCGACGCTTGCGCATCTTGCCGGCCGGTGGGAAGCGGGTCGCTGCCACGCATCGTGGGGATATCGTCACCTGCCCGGAAGGATCGACAATGGGCTATCGTGCGAGCGTTATGCGTCAGCCCGAGGCGCTTGAGACCAGCAGGGCGGCGGTTACTGCGGCGCTGGATCGCATTGATTTGAAGCCGTTCGCCACCGGCAGCATTGCCGTGACTGGAATCGGAGCTAGCCTGCATGCTGCCGTTGCTGCCGCCGCGCACCTGCGCACTTGTGGCCGACGGGCCTGTGCGCTCTGCGCGACCGATCTTCTCGACCCGGCTGTCGATGCTTCCGATGTGCTCATCGCTGTGTCGGCATCCGGACGGAGCCGAGAGACCGTAGAAGCGGTGCGACTCCGGCCCGGTATCCCGAGCTGTTCTGTTTCTAAGGAGACCGACAATCCTCTGGCCGAGGCCGCGCGAGCGGTGATTCCGATCAAGAGCGGAGAGGACGGCAGCCCGAGCACGACGAGCTACACCGCCACGCTGCAAGCGATCGGGCTGCTGGCCGATCGACTGGCGCATAACCGATCCCCGGCGGAATGGGCAACGTTCCCCACCCTGGTTCAGGAGACGCTGACCGCGGTCGCCGAGCCAGCGCGGCAAGCAGCCGATCGTCTGGCCGGCCGGGTCGCGATCGATTTTGTAGGGGCGGGTACCGCGCTCGGCACCGCAGGCGAGGCCTCGCTGCTGGTACGTGAGGCTGTGCGCGTCCCGGCAGCGGCGAACGACACGCTGCACTTCCTGCACGGGCCGATGGAGCCGCTTGACGGCCGCACGGGTCTGGTCGTGTTCGGTGACGGTCGAGAATGCAAGCTCGCATACGATGTCGCGAGCTTCGGCTGTCCGACGGTTCTGATCACCCATCGGACGGATGTCAAAGCCGAGGGCAACCTGACAGTCATCGCGGCACCTGCTACCGGGAACGGGCTGGCCGATGCCATTCTGCACATCCTTCCCGTCCAGCTCATTGTCGCGGATCTCGCCGACGCCGCGGGACTGACCGGAGCGGGCTTCCGCTACCGGCAAACCGACACCAAGCTCCCGGCGAGCCGACCCATTCCCTAACTCAGCCAAACCTCCGAGCGATGCAATTGCCAGAGGTCGCGATAGATAAAATCAAGTGCACATATTCAGGGGCCGCGTTCGCCCCGCGCCCTAGACGTTATTGCCCCCCATCGAGCTCGAAGCGCACTCTCATCGGCATGTCGGCCGCGATAGGTGCCCCATCCTGCAGTGCCGGCAGGAAATGCCACGTCTCCACTGCCTGCCGCGCAGCCCGGTCGAGCAGCGGAAACCCGGAGCTCTCCATCACTTCGACCCCCATGGGCAGCCCGGCTGGGGAGACATGGATCAGCAGCGTCACCGCGCCTTGCTGACCATTCGCGAGCGCCTCGGCGGGATACGCCGGCGGCCGATTGCGGTACCGCGCATCGGCTTGCGCGGGTATCACGTTATTGCCGCGGGCGACCGCGTTGCTCGGGCTATTGGTGCCGCCGAGATTGAGGCGGGACCCCTGCGGCGCTGTGGGCATCGCAGGCGGAGCCGCGGGCTGGGCAGATGGTGCCGCGGGCGGCGGCAGCGCCTCGGCGTCGGGGGCATCCGGGGGCGGGGCAGGGATCGGTTCCTGCATCCGGGGCGCCTGAGTCGAGCGCGCCGCTGCCTCGGTCGGTGGAGCGCGTGCCGGGACAGGCGGGGTGGGCGGTGTTGGGCTGGATGGCGGGCCGGCACCGGCCTTCTCCAACATCACCAGTTCGACTTTCACGCCCTGATCCGCAGCGTCTGGGATTGCCGACTTGCCGCCCATCCAGAGCCCCAGCCCGCCTAGCAGCAACATGTGCAATGCGAGAGATGCGGATGCAGCGCGCAGCATCAGGCGGGCGGCAATAGCCGCGGCTCGGGATCGAACCCGTAGGGCAGCCCGAAGGCAGACGCCGCTGCTGGCAGCGCCTCGCTGGAGGGAAGATCCGCCGCGATCTGGCCGCCTGCCAGTATCACCGCGCGATGCGCGTACCGCAGGGCCAGGTCGATCGCGTGCAGCACCACCACAACGCAGCGCCCGGACTCCGCGGTCTCGCGCAGCAGGCGCATGACCGCATGGGCGGCGGCGGGATCGAGGTCGGCGGTCGGCTCGTCCAACAGGAACACCTCGGGCTCCGTGGCAAAGGCGCGGGCCAGCATGGCGCGGCGCGCTTCCCCGCCTGACACACGGTCAATCCGGGCGGCGCGCAGGTGCAGAATGCCGCAAACTTCCATCGCATTGGTTACCGGCGCCGTCGCTGCATCCCGATGCGGAATGCGACCGAGCGCCGCGACTTGCTCCACGGTCAAGCCCCAGGTGCTGCGCGCACCCTGGGGAAGATAGGCGACTTGCCTGGGATCCCGTGCGGGAGTGCGTGGCAGCAAGCCGGCCAGGGCGCGCAGCAGCGTCGATTTGCCGGCCCCATTCGGGCCACAAACAGCGACCATCTCGCCGGGCTCTGCGGCGAAACGGATGTCGTGCAAAACCGGGCGGCCGCCGAGCGAGATACTGACGCGCTCGAGCCCGATCATGGCGCCGCCCTGCGGGCGATCGCCACCAGGCAGGGCGCCCCCAGCAGGGCCGTCAGGACGCCGAGCGGCAATGGACCGGAGAGGGGGAGCACGAACACCGACAGCCTCACCAGCAGGTCGGCGGCCAGCAGCAGGGCTGCTCCGGCCAGCGCGGACGGCATGAGCAGAGCACCTGGGCGCTCGCCGACCAAGGGGCGAAGCAGGTTCGGAACGACTAGGCCGACGAAGCCGATGCCTCCGGCAACCGCTGCGGCTGCGCCGGCGGCCAGGGCGGTCCCCAAAGCTGCCAGGCGCAACGTCTGTCCGACCGGCACGCCGAGGCTCGCTGCTGTGTCCTCGCCAAGGCTCAAAGCATCGAGGCCGCGCCCGAGACGAAGCAGGATAGCCGTCCCCAGTAGGATGGGCGGCGCCGCTAACCCGACATGCAACAGCGTCTGGTCCTGCAATCCACCAAGCAGCCAGAACGTGATCTCGGCCAGGGCAAAGGGGTTTGGCGCCAGCGCCAAGGCGAGGGCCAGCAAGGCAGCGGTGAGGGCGGAAACGGCGATGCCGGCCAGGATCACCGAGGGGCCGGACGGCGCGCGACCGGCAAAGCTGAGCAGAAAGACGACACCCAGCCCCGCGCCGGCCAAGCCACCGAGCGGCAGCGCCGGCACGAAGCGCGCCGCCAGCCCCCAGTAAAACACCACCACCGCCCCGAGTCCCGCCGCGCCGGTGATGCCGAGCAGTCCCGGATCAGCCAACCGATTGCGGAGCCCGCCTTGCAACGCAGCTCCCGACAGGCCCAGGCCGCCCCCGATCAGTATCGCCAGCAGTGTGCGCGGCAGGCGGATATCGAGAAGGATCCGGCCCGGCGCCCAGCCGACGAACCCATCGCCCACTAAGACGGACACTACAAACAGCCCGATCGTCGCTATCGCCAGGCAGCGCCATACTCCCCCTCCCCTTGTGGGAGGGGGCAAGGGCGAGGGGGGCAGGGGCCCGTCAGAAAAATAGCCCGGCCGCCCAGCGGAAGGCGGACGGAGTCGTGGGGCCAGACTCACCGCGCCAAAATCGACGCCGCCCGGGCGGTGAACGGCCCGGCGCAGAGGGTCAGCGCCGGCGGCAGCGCCCGTTGCTGGATCTCCGACAAAACGGGATCCTGGAAAATTCCGGTAGCCAGCGACGGAAAATCCGGCGCCGCGGGCACGACCAGAAGATCAGGGGGATCCCGCAGCAGAGCCTCCCGCCCTAGCCGCCGACCATTCCCCACATTGGTCAGGCCGGCGGCCTTGAGCACCGCGTCCATTAGCGTTCCCGGCCCCGACGTATAGCCCCGCGGCTCCCAGGCGATTGCCGTGCGTCGCCTCGCCGGATGTGGCAGAGAAGCCAAGCGCGCGTCCATCGCCGCGATTAGTGCATCGCCGCGCTCCGGGACACCGAGCGCTACAGCTATGCGTCTGGTCTCGGTACGGATGCCGGCAAAATTATCCGGGAGTCCCACGCGCAGCACCCTCAGGCCCAAGGCTGCCAGCACGGCCACAGTTGTCTGCGCGCCGAATGGAGCCGCCAACACGAGGTCCGGATGGACACGCAGCACCGCCTCGGCGGACGGGCGCACCACCGGCAGCCCGGCCGCCTGGCGGGCGACGAACGACAAAGCGGGGTCGCGGGCGAGCGGGGTCAGTCCGGCCACTTTCTCCGGCGCCAGTAGAACCAGCATCTGGTCGGTGCAGAGATTGAGCGACACGACCCGCTCGACCGCGCACCATCCGGTTGCCGGAAAGCCAAACAGCAGCAGCGCAAGGAGCGCGCGGATCACAGAACCGGCACGCCGGTGTGCTTGGCCTTCACCTCGGGCTCGACATGGATAGTGATCACGAGGAAGTCCATCTCGGCCTTCAGCGCTTCCTCGATACGGTCGCAGATGGCGTGCGACTCCGCCACAGTCATCGAGCCGGGCACTACCAAGTGGAACTCAAGGAAGGTCACCCGTCCGGCGATGCGCATCCGAAGGTCGTGCGCCTCCAGCGCGCCAGCCGCGCTGGTCGCGACCAGTTCGCGAATGCGGGCGACGATCGCCGGCTCCGGTGCCACGTCCATCAGTCCGCCGACGGAGGAGGAAATCATTCTGACCCCGGACCAAAGGACATAGACCCCGGTCGCGACGGCCAGCGCCGGGTCGAGCACCAGCACGCCGGTCACCGCGACCAGCCCCACCCCCACGATGATACCCACGGAGGTCACCGCATCGGCCAGCAAATGCCGCCCATCCGCCGCAAGTGCCGGCGAGCGCATCCGGCGCCCCGCATCGATCAGCCACCACGACCAGCCGGCGTTCAGCAGGGTGCCGAGAGCGCTGAGGCCGATGCCCAGCGCCGGCGCGCTCAACTCGCGCGGGAGCAGGAACGTCTCCCAGGCATGCCGGAAGATCGATAGCGCGGCGATCACGATCAGCACACCCTCGATCACCGCGGCGAAGAACTCGGCCTTCTCGTGCCCGTAGGTGTGCTGGGCGTCGGCCGGCTTGGCGGCCAAGCGGACCGCGACCAGGGCGATCAGGCTGGCGGCGACGTTGACCGTGGTCTCCAGCGCCTCGGAATAGAACGCTGCGCTGCCGGTCAGGCGCCAGGCGGCTGCCTTCAGCGCCAGGACCACGCACCCCACGGCCACGCTGCCGGCGGCGATCCGCTCTCCCCGGTTCACCTGCGCAGCCTAGAACACCCCCTCCCCTTGCGGCTATGGGTCGCACATGTCCGGAATGAATGGCCAAACGCCAGCCCCCAGCAGCGCCGCGCCCACCTTAGCGGGGGGCCCCTCGGGTCCCAAAGCCGGCAAAGTTCGGCATAAGCCGGGGCTGAATCGCGAAGTTGGGTTAAGCAACCGCTTCGGCTCAAGAACGGACAATCACCGGCCGCCAACTACCGCGCCGCGGCGAACACGGTGGTATCGTAGCGTACTTCCATGTCTGGGGCCTGCGCCCCACGGGTCAGCGACGACACGTGAGTATAAACGTAGTGAGCAAGCCCGTTCGTGCTGATCAGGCCGTTGCGATCGACGTCGGCCTCAGGGTCGCTGAACGCGTCGAGCAACGCCTCGGTGAAGGCGCCGTGCTGCCACGTGTCGCTCTCGCGCGAAACCTCGCGACTGCTCGAGGACGTGAGCACCGTCACATTTGCTGCGGCAAGCTCTTTGCCCAGCTCCGTCGAGTCCATGCCGAACGCGCCGGAATGACAGGCGTCGAGAAGGACCAGCACGCGGCCGTGTTTGGCGAGCTCCAGCAGTTCGCTTCTGAACTGGTCGATCGACAGCCCCTTATCTTCGATGCCAACGTCGTCGCGCGCATCGACGTCGTATGGCAGCAAATAGAGCTTGCCATCGACAAGCGCGCCATGGCCGGAGAAATGCACCACCGCAAGGTCGTTGCCGCCGCCGCGTTCCATATCCGCCCGCATCGTTGCCAACGCTCGGAGGATACCGGCTCGGTCGGCGTCTTTGTCCAACAGCACCTGCGGCAATACCCGGGCGTAGAGGCTCCCTTGCGTGTTGACGATGGCACTCGCCAGATCATGGGCGTCGCGATCGGCGTAGTGGAGCCGTAGGTTCTTTGCGTACGCGTCATTGTATATGCTGATGCCGATCGCGAGCAGATGCAGTTGCACCCCAGGCGGCAGTTCGCTGTGGGTGCGGATCGCGACATCCCGATTATGCTCGGCGAGAACGGCCAGTCCGAGCGCGCGCGGTGTCTCCAGTTCCTGCAGGACGAGCGGCAGCACGGCTGGCCGGTATGAGCCTGGGATGTCCTCGATCCCGACGCTGTCAGCCGGCGCATCCCAACCGCGGTTGACGTGCCAGCGCAAGATGCCCTGCGCGCCCGCGGTCGCCGCGTAGAAGCCCTCGGGGGTCCAGGCGACCCAATTGGTCTCGTCGGGCAGCGGCATGAAGGCCAGCAGCTCTACGCCGTCGGACATGCGGTGCCAGCGGATCGTGCCGTCGCCATACGCCGCGACTACCAGCCGGCCGTCGCCGGTGATGTTGACTGCCCATACCACCTCGGGCGTCTTGCGCGTCCAGAGCGGTGTCCCCTTGGCACCGAAGGCACGCAAGGTCCACTCCGCGCCCAGCACGAAGCGGTCGCCGGTCGGCGAGATGGCAAGGCTGCGGGAGGTTTCGTACGGTTCGAGGTGCAGCGACCGTCCGCCGAGCGTTGGGTGGAGCTCATTGTGCCAGTCGTCGATCGGCAGCCCGTGCTGACGCGGGCCGACTGTCCGATGGTCGGCCGGCGGATCGAGCGTGAGTGCACGGGTGGCAAGATCGAACCGCGCAGGCTCCTTCCCGAACTCCGCGAGGCCGAAGTCGATGACCGTGCCGTCGTTCGAGATGGACAGCTTGCCGGACTGATCCCGGAAATCCGCCTTCGGTGGGCCATGCACCCAACGCGCCGTGCCATCCGGCTGGAGCCGGGCGAGCCAGGGGTCTTGGGCCGCGACCAGCAGATCGCCTTCGGGCAACGGAACGAGGCTCATCACGGTATCCGACCCAGCCGGCAGTGCGCGCCGCGCGCCAGCGCCGGCATCGCTCCAGGCAAGAACCGGACGACTGCCGTTCGCCCAATACCGGCCCGCTGCGAACAGGGTCCGGCCGTCCCGCGACCAGGCGACGCTACCGAGATTGTCGGTGCTGATGCCGTCAAGATTGGGCCTTGGCAACGGCGCGAGCGTTTGCCCGTCCAGAAGATCCACTGCCGTGCTGTCGTTGTAGCCGACGGCGAGGCGTGTCCCGTCGGGGCTGAACGCAATGCCTAACGGTTGGTGCCCCCCTGGTGCGACGATCACGGCGGTAGGCCGGATGTTGCCCTTGGGATCGCCAGCATAGAGGCGCACCTTGCCATCAATTGCTGTTGTCGCCAGCCGTCCGTCGCGCGCGAAGTCGGCGCCATAGCTCTGGTCACCGTAGTCCTCATCGCGGGCGACCTCGGCCCAGCCCCGATCGCGGCCGTAGATCCGTAGCCCACCGGAGAAGAGCGTTGCCGCAAGAAACCGACCGTCTGGCGAGAAAGCGAGGTAAGGCACGACATTCGGCAAGCCTTCGATCCGCCGGACCCGAGCCCCGCTCTCGCGGTCGTAAAGGTAGATCTGGTCCTGGCGATCAGCATCGGTCCATCGGGTCCACCCGCCAGCCGCGATCAGCGCGCCGTCCGGGCTCGTCGCCACGGCATACACCTTGCCGACATCGCCCGGTCCCGCCGGCAGGCGGATCGTCCGCAGCAAAGCGCCGTCGGCCAGTGACCAGACCCGTACCGTCTTGTCGAGCGAGCCGGTCACCGCCCAGCGGCCCGCCGCATCGGCCGATGCTCGCGTGATTATCGCCGTGTGCATCCCCGGGTCGATGACCAGGACCGGCCGGTCATACAGCCCCGGCGCCGAAGCCGGAGGCTGCTCCGCGGCGAGCGCCGCCGCAGCCGACAGCAGCAGGCTCAGGACGAGGGCGTAACCGAGGCGAAGACAGGCCATGACGTTGCCTCCAGTTGAGTTTGGATCGTTTTTCGGGTGAGCTCGTCTTGTTGTTGGGCGTCGAGGTAGATCTCCTTGACCGCCTGAACGATCGGGCCAATGGCGCCGCTCACGATCTCATCGATCACGCCTTTCTGGCCGCTGCTCTGCGGAATGAGCGGCTGGACGCTCTGGCAGAAAGCTTCGCGTTTCTCGAACCCGCGTTGCAGCCGGTCCTCCAGGTCCGGAAGGCTGGCCGGCTGTTCCTTGCGAGCGAGCACACACGTCTCGGCCTGCGTGCGCTCCCGCGCGAGCCGCGCCACCGCTTCCTGCCAGTTGATCTCCTGCGCATGGAGTGTCGATCCAGCCACCACCACGGCAAGGAGCGGCAACCACCATCGAACCACAACCATCGCGCTTCTCCCGAACGTGACGCCCGGCCAAACCGCTTGAGGCAATAACGAATCGTATCAGGCGGGGGACTGGTGGCGCCAGCACATTCTTTCAGCAATGCGTCGCCGGGGGCCGCGGAGAAATGCGTCAGGCCGCTTGCGATCAGAACGACCGATCCGCACAACTCAAACGTCCGCCTCGTCCTCCGGCAACTCCACGCCGGCCTACAGTTCGGCCAGCGGCAGCTCGATCCCGATCTCCGGCATTGGCAGAACGGTTTCTCCGGTCACCACATGCCCGACCCAATCGTCCGCCTCCCGCGAGAACACCATCGCCGCCATCCGGGTCTGTTCGAGCATCACATATCGTTGGATCGACGCCGTCGCACGATACTCGTTGTTCTTGCTGATACGATCCGTGCCGACGGTACCAGGAGAAAATGACCTCGAACACCACTACGGGATCGGGCACGATATCGGCATCGCCGGCAACAGGCGAGCACGTTACCGTCGCATCGGGATAGCGGATACGATCGGCCACCTCGATCTTTTAGGGGGACGCACTTATACCAGGCGCCTTTGATGTTGACCCTTGCACGGCGAAAGGCGGCGGAATGCGCTTCGCTTTTCCGCCCTACCGAAGCGCATGGCGAGTCAGCCGCAAGGGGCGGTTGGTATTATTCGCAATGACATCTGACCTTCCATTCCGGCCCCTCCGGCTCACCCAGCTCGACAAGCAGCAACTCGATCCCGCGCTGGCTTAGCGCGGCATCGGGCGCTGCGTTCCCGACCACACCCGAAAGGTCGCGCTGCCCTACCACAAGCACTCTACCGCGGCACACCGCATCGAGATCATGTCGGCGGCTGAAAAGACTGGTGCCGCCGTACTGCCACGCGCTACTATTGATTCAGCGAATGCGCCCCGATGCGACTCCCCCAAGCCGAGAGGCGGAACTGCCCAGCACGGCCGCGATCCGGGCCATGCCTCCAACGATTTTGCCCGCGCCCGTTCAACGACGGCTTTTCTTGTTTCTAGGTGTCCTGGTCGTGCTGGCAGCCGCCGGCTCTCCGGCCGGGGGGCTGTTCGAGATTGCGCTCAGCCTGCTTCTGAAGAACAAGCTGCAGTTGAGCGCGAGCGAGGTGTCCAACTTCCGAGCACTGGCCGCAATCCCGATCTACCTGTCGGCCCTCTTTGGGTTCGTCCGCGACATTTGGAACCCCTTCGGCATGCGGGATCGCGGGCTTATCCTGCTGTTCGGGACTCTCACTGTCGCACTCTACATTCTTCTCGCGCTCCTTCCGGTGACCTATGCGACGCTCCTCGGCGCGATTCTGCTGCTGAGAGTTTCATTCCGCCTCGTGTCAAGTGCCGAGAACGGCCTGCTAGCGACACTGGGGCAACAGCACACAATGGCTGGCCAGATCAGCGCGTTGTGGAACGTCGTCTTATCCGCGATCGGCGTGGCGAGCCCTCTCCTCGGCGGCAAGCTCAGCGATCTGCTCGAGGCCGAAGGTGGTGGCAGTGCCTTCCATATTCTGTTCCTTGTGTGCGCCGCCTTCGTGGCAGGGGTGGTCTTGTACGGGTGGTGGAGGCCTAGCGTCGTGTTCGACAACATTCATTATGCCAATCGCCGGGGACGCGACCATCCCACCCAGGATCTTCGAAGGCTGGCGAAATACTGGCCTGTTTACCCGGCTCTGCTGATCTGGCTGTTGTGGAACTTCGCTCCGGGCACGGACACACCGCTCCTCTACTACCTTCAGAGGACGTTCCACGCGACGGATACCCAATGGGGTGAATGGAACGCGATCTCCTCGGCGTCCTTCATCCCGACATTCCTCGCATTCGGCTTTCTCTGCACGAGTGTCCCGCTGCGCAAGCTTCTGGTGTGGGGAACAGTGATTGGCGTCCCGCAGATGGTTCCCCTGCTCCTCATCCATTCGGTGAATGAGGCTCTCATTGCGGCGGTGGCCATCGGCCTCATGGGAGGTGTCGCCACGGCGGCCTACATGGCCCTGATCATTCGCTCATGCCCGCCGGGGCTGCAGGGAACGGTCCTGATGATGTCCGGAGCGCTCGCAGTCGCCGCTGTGCGCCTCGGCGATATCCTGGGAACGCGTTTGTACGACAATTTCGGCGGCTTCCAGACCTGTGTGATCGCGATCACCGTCGTCTACGCCCTTATCCTCCCGACCCTCCTGCTGGTTCCACGAGAGCTGATCTCCACCGCGGACGGCGAGCCCCACTTAGGATAGCAGGTCACGCGTTGCTACCGCGGACGGGTGCAACGACGAAAAGCAGAAACGCTTCGGCCCCGACCAGCCGCTAGATGTGCATCACACCACTAGCTCGATCAGGAACGGCCCCCGCCGATGCACCGAGCCCCCGAACAGGTCGGCGAACGCCTCGCAGCTCTCGGCCCGCGCCGCCTCCACCCCCATGGCCTGCGCCAAGCCCACCCAGTTCAGGTCCGGGTTGCCCAGGTCCAACATATCCAGCGCCGTCCGCCCGGGATTGGCCCCGACATTCGCCAGCTCCCCCAGCAGGATCGCGTATTTCCGGTTGGAGAAGATCACCGTCGTCACGTCCAGCCGTTCGCGCGCCTGCGTCCATAGCGCCTGCAGCGTGTACATCGCCGAGCCGTCGGCCTCCAGGTTCACTACTCGCCGGCCCGGTGCTCCCATCGCCGCGCCGGTGGCCAAAGGCGGTCCGCCGCCGATCGCACCTCCTGTCACCTGCAACCAATCGTGCGGCGACGCGACATACGTCGCCGGGAAGAAGCCGCGCCCGAAGGTCACCGCCTCATCCGCCACCACTGCCTGCTCTGGCAAAATCGCGGCCAGGGTGCGAGCCACACTCTCCGGCGTCAGCGCCCCCCGTGCCGGCTCGGGCGGAGGCTCCGCATCCGGCACGGTTACCGCGGGCGCGCCGAGTTCATCGGCCAGCCTCGCCAGTGCATCGGCCGGGTCCTGTTCGGGCCGGGCGAGCACATGAAGCTCGGTCTCGGGTGCCACTGGTGTCCCCGGCTTGCCGGGATAAGCGAAGAAGATCACTGGCTTGCGGGCGCCGACCAGGATCAGGTGCCGGAATCCGGCCAGCGCCGCCACCGCCTGATCCACCGGATAGGGGATGCGGTTAATCGGCACCCGCCCTTGTCCACGGGCGATCCGCGCGTTCGAGCCCATCGCTATCAGCGTCGCGCCAGTATGCGCCGCCAGCCGATGCGCCGTCTCCAGTGCCTCCGCCCGCAATGCATCGCCGCCCAGCAGGATCAGCGTCTTCTCTCCCCGCCTCAGCACGCGCGCTGCCACTGCTACTTGATGCGGATCGGCCACCGGCCGATCCGGAGGGTCAAGTTTCTCCGCAACTATCCCGCCCTCGGTCCAGGCGGTGTCGGCGGGCAGGATCAGGGTCGCGATCTGGCCAGGCGCCGTGCGTGCCGCCTGCACTGCCGCCGCCGCGTCGCGCCCCACCGTGGCGGCATCCGTCGCCGTTCGGACCCAGGCGGAAACCGGCCGCGCCAAGCCCTCGGTATCGGCGGTTAGCGGCGCGTCCAGCGGCCGGTGATACGTTGCCTGATCGCCCACGATGTTTACGATCTGGCTGGACGCACGCCGCGCGTTGTGCAGGTTCGCCAGCCCGTTCGCCATCCCCGGCCCGCAGTGCAGCAGCGTCGCCGCCGGCTTGCCCGCCATCCGGCCATAGCCGTCCGCCGCCCCGGTCACCACGCCCTCGAACAGTCCCAACACGCACCGCATGCCGGGGATGCGGTCCAATGCGGCAACGAAATGCATCTCCGAGGTGCCGGGATTGGCGAAACAGGTATCGACGCCGCTGGCCAGCAGCGTGTGGACGAGGGATTCGGCGCCGTTCATCTGTTCCGGTGCTCCGATGGGGTGGCGAGCGACAGACTGCCTGGGCGCAGCCCCGCCGACAATCGCCCGCGGGGTCGTGCGTCAGCTTGATACACTGGGTGAGAAGCCAACATTTGGCGGCCTGCGAACCAACAGCTGGTATTGACCCGTGTCAGCCAGTGGACGGCCAATGGGCCGATCCCTGAAGCGGACGTTCAGCGCTGTGGGGCGCCAGCCGCTTCGCGCCCAACCCGGTCGTTCAGCCGGTACGGTTCGCTTCTCGAGAGCGGCCATAGACCCTTGGCGCTGCGTACGGCTTTTGGCCTTAGTGTCCGTCCGGGAACAAATTGAGTCTTTAGAATCGCTTAGCGGGTCACCCTTGAAGCCATTGAATCGCCTGTGATTCTCTCTCCCCCGAGCATCGATTCGGGGGACTGGATGTGGACCAAGGAGAACCGGACGCGGTACGACCGCACCCGACTGCGCTATGAGAGCGATCTGACTGATGCCGAATGGGCCGAGGTGGAACCATTGATCCCCCCGGCCAAGCCGGGCGGCAACAAGCGGAGCGTTGATATCCGCCAGGTGGTGAACGGCGTGATGTATGTGCTGAGCACCGGCTGCCAATGGCGGGCGATCCCCAAGGACCTGCCGCCGCGGAGCACAGTGCACGACTATCTGGAACGATGGACCTGGGACGGCACGCTGGAGCGACTGCATCACGCATTGTATGTGAAATGTCGTGAGCAGGCCTCGCGAGAGGCCAGCCCGACCGCCGCGGTGATTGATGCGCAGAGCGTGAAGAGCGCCGAAAAAGGGGGGCCTCGATCGATCCGCATGGGTATGATGCGGGGAAGAAGATCAAGGGCAAGAAGCGGCACGTCCTGCTCGATACCCAGGGTTTGCTGCTACAGGCCATCGTGACGGCGGCGGACATCCAGGATCGCGATGGCGGCGCCATGCTGCTGGCGACGCTGTTCGGGATGTTTCCGTTCCTGCTGAAGCTTTATGCCGATGGCGGCTATCAGGGGCGGCGATTCCAGGAGGCGTTGAAGCGTGTCGTGTCGCAGGCCGAGGTGGAGATCGTCAAACGATCTGACCAGGCCAAGGGCTTTGTCGTGCTACCAAAGCGATGGGTGGTCGAACGCACGCTGGCGTGGCTCAACCGATGTCGTCGACTGGGTAAGGATTGGGAAAATCTCAATGTGAAGGCGCGTGCCTTTCTGTTGCTCGCTTCCATCCGTCTCATGGTCAGACGGCTATGCAGGAACTAGCAATGTTCCCGGACAGACTCTTAGAGGTGGTCGAGCGCAAGGTGGAAAAATCATAATGCGAGCATACTAAGCCGGACTGCCGGTGAGGAGACCGGGCCTCCGCGCGTGCACTGCTGCACTTTGCCTCCGATTGGGCGGTATGACTGGGATAGCAATCTGAATGCATTATCTCGGTCGGTGGGATAGGATGCTGCCCACAAAAAGGGAAGAAGGCTGCCATGAAGCGGCGGACAATTTTTCGCCTGGGTGGTGCCGCCGCGGTTGCGGCGGCGTTGCCACGAGTCGCCATCGGTCAATCGACCGCGGCAACCACATTGAAATTCGTACCGCAGGAAAATCTGACGTCGCTCGACCCGATCTGGACGACCGCCTCGGTGACGGCGAACCACGGCTACGCGGTCTACGACACGCTGTTCGCGGTGAACGCGAAGCTGGAGCCGAAGCCGCAGATGGCCGAAGGCTATACCGTGTCCGACGACGGCCGCGTCTACATGATCACGCTACGCGAGGGGCTGAAATTCCACGACGGCGAGCCAGTGCGCGCGCAGGACTGCGCGCCGAGCCTGGCGCGGTGGGCGGCGCGGGACACAATGGGCCAGACATTCGCGACGTTTGTCGATAGTTGGGGCGTGCAGGACGATCGTACCGTCAAGATAACGCTGAAATCACCGTTCCCCTTGCTGATCGACGCCCTAGCGAAGCCGGAGGAAAACGAACCCTTCATCATGCCGGAGCGCGTCGCCAGGACCGATCCGATGCAGCAAATCAAGGAGACTGTCGGCTCTGGCCCGTTCCGGTTCCTGTCGAACGAATTCGTTTCCGGCAGCGCGGCCGCTTACGCGAAGTTCGACGGCTATGTGCCACGGCAGGAGCCGCCGGATCGGGCCTCCGGTGGCAAGGTCGCCACCTTTAGACGCATCGAATGGCACATCATTCCGGACGCCGCCACTGCGTCGGCGGCGCTGCAAGCAAATGAGGTCGACTGGTGGGAGCGGGTGGAACCCGATCTCGTGCCGCTGCTGAAGCGCAATAAGAAGCTGACGCTGGGACTGGCCAATCCCACTGGCTATCTTGGCGTCAAGCGGTTCAATCACTTGAACCCGCCATTCAACGACGTACAAATCCGCCGTGCGGTCCTGGTCGCGGTTAACCAGGACGACTACATGCGCGCCGTGACCGGCGGCGACACCACCGCCTACCAGGAATGCAAGGCGCTATTCCCCTGCGGCACGCCGTTCGGCACCCAGATCGGTGCCTCAGCGATGCAGGGCGACCTGAACGCGGGCAGGAGGCTGCTTAAGGAAACCGGCTATGCCGGCCAGAAGGTGGTGATCGTCAACCCGACCGACAACGTCATCGGCCCGTGCGGCGAGGTGACCTATGACGTTCTAAAGAAGCTCGGCATGAACGTCGACTTGCAGGAAACCGACTGGGGTACGGTGCTGCAGCGCCGGAACAGCCGCAAGCCGGTGGACGTCGGCGGATGGTCGATCTTCCATACCATTTGGCCGAGCGATGCCATCTACACACCGGTTACGTCTGCGATCCTGCGCGGTCAGGGCGATAAAGGCTGGCCCGGTTGGTTCGCCAGCGAGAAGATCGAGCAGCTCAACACCGATTTCGTCACGGCTACGGATCAGGCTGCGCGGCTGAAAATTACCGATGCTATTCAGCGGGAGGCGTTCGCGCAGGTGCCCACGATACCGCTAGGTCAGTTCTATATTCGCTCGGCCTACCGCTCGGATCTGAAAAACATGGTAGAGGGTCAGGCACCGTTCTTCTGGAGCGTGCGGCGCGCCTAAGCGGGCGGAAAACCGCGCCCTCATCAAAGACATATGCCTGCACGAGCAGCGTCTGATTTTCCAACGAGATGTCTGCGGTCGATTTGTAGCAGCATCACTTGGAGCGGACGCGAATGTCGGCTCGGGCGTCCCAAAGGTTAGAAGCAGACAGGCAGCTCCGGCCACACCAAGCCACCAGACGAATGTCCGATTTTCTGATCAGTTCCCCAGAAGCGGACCGACCGGAGTCCACCATCTCGGCCGCTTGCCACGATCGTCGTGAAGCGCAGCTTGGGTGTGAACCGATCATTCGCCGACGGCAAGTCTCGAAACATGCCTCGAGTCAGACCAACACCAACGTCAGTTTGGTATCAGCGAAGCCGCCCAATCGGCATGATGGCCTCGGTATCGCAGTTCTGCCGGATGGTCCTTCCAGCCAGGCTGTGCCATCCCGTCCTCGGGACACAGGAGCCCGCAAGTGCGGACTGGCCGACACTCACAGAACTGGTTCGTCCCGCTGACGCGCGTGCAGACGCGGCCGATACCTTGCCGCCGTCCACGGTTCTGGATTGAGTAGGCTGCAGCGATACCCAGGATCCGAGGCGGATGAACGACCGCGAGCACGAGCCGCCAAGCCTCGATCAGCTTGCCGCGATGGCAGAGCGGGCGCTTGCCACAATACCTCCGACCTTGGCAGCGCACATCGACAATGTGAGCTTCGTGATACAGGACTGGCCGGAAGATGAGACGCTGAAACGGCTTGGCATCCGCAGCCGGTTGCGATTGCTTGGCCTCTATCGCGGCACGCCGCTGATCGAGCGCAGTGTCTGGCAGATTGCGCGATTTCCGGACCGCATCTTTCTCTACCGCCAGCCGATCATCGAGCACGCGAGGCGGACCGGCATCGACCTCCGGCATCTGGTTCGCCATGTGCTGATCCATGAGATCGCCCATCACTTTGGCTACAGCGATGCCGACATCGCCGCACTGGAGGCGGAACCGGATTAGTAGCAGACTGTGCCCGGCGAAGCCCGGGTCATTGGACCATCGCGACGGCATCCGTCGCCGTCCGCACCCAGGCCGAGACCGGCCCCGCCCAGCCCTCGGTATCGGCGATCAGCGGCGCATCCAGCGGCCGGTGATACGTCGCTTGGTCGCCGACGATGTTCACGATTCGGCTGGACGCACGCCGCGCGTTGTGCAGGTTCGCCAGCCCGTTCGCCATCCCCGGCCCGCAATGCAGCAGCGTCGCCGCCGGCCTGCCGGCCACCCGCCCGTAGCCGTCCGCCGCCCCCGTCACCACGCCCTCGAACAGTCCCAACACACAGCGCATGCCGGGGATCGGGTCGAGCGCGGCCACGAAATGCATCTCCGAGGTGCCGGGATTGGCGAAACACGTATCAACGCCGCTGGCCAGCAACGTGTGAACAAGGGATTCGGCGCCGTTCATCTGTCAGGTGGTCCGATCGGATGGGGAACGCCAGACTGCCCGCGCCCAGCCCGCGCGACAATCGCCGCGCCGTGCCCGCCTCCGGCGAAAGCCGGTCCTAAGGTCCCGTGCCTGCGTTTTCGATCCGCGACAGGGCCTGCTCGAACGGGGCCATCGAGACGCGGAAATCACCGCGAAACGGATTGCTGAGAGCAATGATCAGAATCACCACCAGGGCGCCGGATGAGGCCAGCACGGCCGACATGGCGAGCTGGATGCGCAGGCTTGGTGCGCCAAGGAACGAGCCGAAGGCGATCGTGAGCCCGCCGCCGACGAGCATCACGAACCAGACGATGCCGGGAATGGTCGTTTGTGCGGCGAGTAGTCTCTCCTGTCGCGCATCCCACAGCCGAGCCAGCAACTCCAGCAACAGCGTATGCAGATCGCCATCCGCCACGCTGGACGGATGAAAACCGATCGCCATCCTGTTCAGTCTGTCCAAGTAGATCGAGTTTGGATCGACTGCCCTTCCCGCGGCTTGGTCCGGCCACTCGACAGTCACCACATGTCGTGCGTAGCCTATGATCTGCTCTCGCATCGATGACTGCCCCGGGTCCGCGAATCCGGCCGAGACGTTATACAGGTCACCAATCAGCGCGGCCTCTGCGTAGCTGGCCGCCTTCGCCCGGTTGAACCCTTCCCAGGCCAGCATGGCGACGAACGCCAGAAGCACCGCATAGGTCACGCCGATGATCGAGAGCAGCGCCGCCGCCACGTCGTTGTGTCGCCGTCGCAGCTCGATGGGCAGCAACCGGCGCGCGCAGAGTTCGAGCAGCACGGCGCCGACTACCGCCGCGCTCACCACCAGCAGCCCGACTGCCCAGATCGGGTAGTCGTAAACCATGTCGGGGTTCATGACGAAGCGCATGGTGCAAACACGACCACAAAACGGGTCGAACCGAAATCCCCGAACCGCGGTGCTAAAACGTCGGATAGGTCCGTGGCCAAGTGACCTGGCTCGGCGGTCCCGGCGGCTCCGGCGGCCCTTTCTTGCCGCAGCCCGCCAATGCCAGCACGCCGAGCAACACAGCAAGCACCAGCACTGCTCTCACGCCAGCGCTGCCAGCCAGCGCGCTGCCTCGCGCGCCACATTTGCCGGGGCGGTGCCGCCGAAGCTGGTACGAGACGCGACCGATGCCTCGGCGCTCAGTACGCCGAACACGTCGGCCGTGATGCCGGGCTCGACGCTTTGCATCTCCGCCAGCGACAGTCCGGCGAGGTCCACGCCCTTCCCCTCCGCCATCGCCACCAGTCGGCCGGTCGCATGATGCGCCGCGCGGAACGGCAGCTTCAGCACGCGCACCAGCCAGTCGGCGAGGTCCGTCGCCGTAGCGAAGCCGGCCGCCGCGAAGTCCCGCATGCGCGTCGTGTCCGGCTGCATGTCGCGCACCATCCCCGCCATCGCCGCGAGCGACAGCGCCCAGGCCTCGGCGGCCTCGAACACCGGCTCTTTGTCCTCCTGCATGTCCTTCGCATAAGCGAGCGGCAGGCCCTTCATCACCGTCAGTAACGACACCAGGGCGCCGGTCACCCGCCCGGTCTTTGCCCGCACCAGCTCGGCCGCGTCGGGATTGCGTTTCTGCGGCATGATCGAACTGCCGGTGGTGAAGGCGTCTGACAGCCTGATGAAGCGGAACGGGGCGCTACACCAGATGACGATCTCTTCGGCCAGGCGCGACAGATGCACCGCCGAGATCGCGGCGGCAGCCAGGAACTCCAGCGCGAAGTCCCGATCCGACACGGCATCGAGCGAATTGGCCGACGGCCGGTCGAACCCCAGCGCCGCCGCCGTTGCCTTCCGATCGATCGGGAACGAGGTGCCGGCCAGCGCTGCCGCCCCCAGCGGGCACTCGTTCAGCCGCCGCCGACAGTCCGCCAGCCGCCCCCGGTCGCGGTCCAGCATCTCCACATACGCCAACAAATGGTGGCCGAAGGTCACCGGCTGCGCGGTCTGCAGATGGGTGAAGCCGGGCATCGGGTCCGCCGCGTGCTCTGCCGCGCGTCCGGCGAGCGCGCGCATCACGTCGGTGAGCTGGGCGGTTAGGCGGTCGATCGCCTCGCGCACCCAGAGCCGGAAATCGGTCGCCACCTGGTCGTTGCGGCTGCGCGCGGTGTGCAGGCGCTGGCCAGCCTCGCCGATGCGCTCGATAAGCTTTGCTTCGATGTTCATGTGGATGTCTTCGAGCGCCTGGGAGAACGGGAACCGGCCGCTCTCGATCTCTTGCGCGATCGCCGCCAGGCCTTCGCGTATCGCAGCTTCGTCTTTGCCGGAGATCACCCCCACCTTCGCCAGCATGGAGGCATGCGCCAACGAGCCCTGGATGTCCTGCCGCCAGAGCTTGCGGTCGAAGCCGATCGAGGCGTTGATCTGCTCCATGATGACCGAGGGACCCGCGGCGAACCGTCCGCCCCATTGCGCATTGGCCGGCGTGTTTCTCCGGTCCGCCGAGTCGCTCACGAAAAGAGGTCCGTCATGCTGGTGGTGACGCGCCGGGCGGCGCTGAGGGTCGGGACCCTAACGGCGGCGCTGATGCCGCGCAAACCGCGCGCGAACGCCGCGGGGGCACTGCCCAATCTCAAGCTGATTGATCCGCCGGTAGCGCCGCCCCCGATCAGCTTCGTCGATGCCGAGGGGGATTCGCACACACTGAAGGAGTATCTCGGTTCTGGCGTGGTGCTGAACCTCTGGGCCACCTGGTGCCCGCCGTGCGTGGCCGAGCTGCCGTCGCTTGGCGTGCTGGCGGGCAAGCTGGCGGCCCAGCGTATCGTCGTCCTGCCGCTGTCGTCGGACCATGGCGGCGCGACGTCGGTGCGGCAATTCTATCAGACGCACAACATCAAGGACCTGCCGATCCTGCTGGACCCGCAGGGGAACGCGATGCGCGCATTGGGTGTCAGCGGCATCCCGATGACGTTCATCATCGACCGCAAGGGCCTGCAACGCGCATCGATTGCTGGCGGCGAGGATTGGGGCACCGACGGTGCCATTGCTCGCGTCCGGGCGTTGGTCGGGACCTGACGAGCCAAGCGTGGCCGCAGGCCGCGCGACGCTCGCTTGATGGCAGCGAGCACGGCGAGGCGGCTTCAACAGCGGTTGGCTTTACAGGTGGCGCCCGCCATCCACCTGGATCACCGAGCCTGTCGAGAAGCGTAACGTGGTGGCGCAGGCAAGCACCGCCTCGGCGCAGTCCTGTGGCGTGGCGGCGCGCTTGAGCGGGCTGGTCGCGCCCTGTTTCTCCCGCATCGCCTTGTCCCGGCCGGGGACGAAGTCGGTATCGACTATGCCGGGCGAGATCGTCAGCACGCGAATTGCCGGAGCGAGGGCGCGAGCGACATGCCCATCACGTCGAGCGCAGCCTTGGATGCACAATAGGCAACGCAAGACCCCACGCCTGTGCTTCCCGACAGTGACGAGATATTCACCAACAATCCGTCGCCATGCGCGCGCAACAAAGGAGCGAAGGCCCGCACCGCTGCGAACGCGCCGCGCGTGTTGACGCGCAGGATGCGGTCGAAGCTGTCGTCGTCCATCGCATCCAGGTCGGCATGTAGCACCGCTATCGTCACCGCGGCCGAGTTCACCAGAATGTCGGCCCGGTCGAGGTCTGCGGAAACCGCCCCGGCAAGCGCGTTCAGCTCCTCCGAGCGATCGATCGCCGCGGCATAGCCGCGATGGCCGGTGCCCGGCAGGCCGGCGGCTGTCGTTTCAGCACGCCGGCGATCGCGGCTGGCGACGACGGCGACGCGCGCTCCTGCCTCAGCGAGCAGAAGCGCCGTGGCCGAGCCGATGCCGCCGGTGCCGCCCAGAATGACGGCGACCTTGCCGGCAAGGGGTGTGGAGGCGAGCGGCATCAGGGAATCGGCGGCACGGGGATGCGCATCTCTCCGGGCTCCAGGTAGAGGTCGTATTCAAGCGTGTACCAGGGCCCGGTCACGTCGTCGGCTGGTGGCTCGCCGTCGTGCTTGCGGAACTTCCCGACCAGCGAACGCACGACGCTGAAGGTAACGTCGCTGTCCAGATGTTCGTCGTCATCGGCGAAGACCTGGGTGATCAGCGTCTTGTAACCGGGATGCGTGACCATGTAGTGGAAATGGGCTGGACGATACGGATGGCGCGCTGTTGCTTTCAGCATCTCGCCGACCGGGCCATCGACTGGCACCGGATAGCCGGCGGGCTTGACCGTGCGGAACCAGTAGCGACCTTCAACGTCGGCGGTGAACACGCCGCGCAGATTGTAATCAGCCTGCTCCGGATCCTGGTTCTCGTAGAAACCGACCGGCGAGGCGTGCCACACATCGACCGTCGCACCCGAGATCGGCGCACCGTCGGTATCCATCACCCGGCCGGAGACGAACACCGCCGGCCCCGGAGTTGGGGAATAAGCGATCGCATCTCCGTTCTGCCGGCGAGGCGCGTTCTTGCGCCAGAACGGGCCGAGCAGTGCCGGATCGGTGCGGTGCGCCCCGATCGTGTTGTTCAGCAGGCAGGCTAGCGTCGACAGGCCGAGCGTGTCGGCGGCGATGATAGTTTCGTTCCGGTCGGCGCCAGTATGCTTGCCGAGCTCGGCGATGAAGCGTAGCCCGGCATAGTACTCTTCCTCGCTCGGGCGTGCCTCGCGCAGGAAGGCATGCAGATGGCGGATCAGGCTGCTGAGGATTTCGCGCAGTCGGCGGTCGGGCGTGGCGGCGAGATCCGCCAGCACCGCCTCGGTGACCTGGGTTTCATTGTCGAGGATCACGGGTGTCCTCCGTGCCGGATATTGGCGCTCTGCTGCGGCACGCCGGTCTGTTCATAGCAGACTCGCGCGAACGCGGCCACGCCTGCGCGGATGGTTTCGATCGACGGCAGGGCGAAACAGAGGCGGAGATGCGACTTCGATGCATCGGGATCGACCGCCCATTCGGGACCAGGGTTGAACGCAATCCCCCGCTCGGCGGCTGGCTTTACCAGCGTACGCACATCAACAGAGTCCGGCAGCTTCATCCAAAGGAAGATTCCACCACGCGGCCGCCAGGTCTCCATCGAAGTGCCGAACTCGCGCTCGATCGCATCCTGCATGGCGTCCAGCTTACCGCGCAACCCGGTGGACAGTTCATCGACGTGCTCACCGAAGTGTTTGGAGAAATATTCGGCAACGATCATCTGATCGAGGGCACCGGTCCCGCTGTCGCCCTTGTTGGCAATCATGTGGCGCAGCACCGGCCACTGCGCGATGGCGTAGCCGACGCGAAGTGCCGGAGCGAGTGATTTGGAGAACGAGCCGATATGCATCACTTGATCCGGCGCCAGCGCGTAGAGCGCCGGCGGCGCATCGACGCCATGCCACAACAGGTCGGCGTAGCACTCGTCTTCGAACACCGGCACGCCATACTGCTTGGCCAATCGCAGCAGTTCCTGCCGGCGATCGAGCGGCAGGATCGAACCGGTCGGGTTCTGGATGGTTGGGATGGTGTAGATGAACTTCGGCGTCGTCCCCTCGCGTTTCAGCTCTTCGAGAATCCCCGCCAGCGCATCCATGCGGATGCTGTCCTCGTCGAGTGGCATGCCAACAAGCTTGGCGCCGAGCTTCTTGAACCGGTTGATGGCGCCGGCATAGCAGAACTCCTCCAGCAGCACGGTGTCGCCGGGCTCGAGCATCAGCTTGCTGATGATGTCGATGCCCTGGCCAGAGCCGGTGGTGATCAGCACATCATCGGGTGAGGCGTCGATACCCCGCCGTTCCTTCGCTTTATTGGCGACAAACTCGCGAAGGCCGATGAACCCCTGAGGCCCCTGCGAGAGGTTGTACATCGCCAGCTTCTGGCCCTCGCGGCGCAGCACCGACGCGGTGGCCGCGATCAGCCCCTCGATCGGGATGAGGGTCGGGTCGTTGTGGCCGCCGACGAAGTTGAACTGTGGGAAGCCGGTGAATTTGACAGCCGGTTCGGCAAGCCCCTTGGTCAATCGGCTGGTAATGTCGAAACCGTCCATCGCTGCTTCCTCCCGCGGTCCTCCGCCGGCGCATGCTGCGCAAACGCGTCCGGAAGCGCAAGGCACGGCTCATCGTCATGGCTGCCGACCTGGATGTGGCGGTCCATCCGACTTCGTGGCAAGCTTCCCCACCAGCACATAGATCAGCGGGGGGAAATGACGATGGCGACAGTTGGCAGCGGCGAATACGTCTACGAACCGGTCGAGAATTGGGCGAAGCTGCCCGATGGTTGCTCGTTCAAGGAGATCGGCTCGGTCGGAGTCGATCGCAATGACAATGTCTATGTGTTCAACCGGGGCGAGCACCCGATGATGGTGTTCGACCGCAACGGTAATTTCCTCCGCTCGTGGGGCGAGGGTCTGTTCCCGCGCGCACACGGACTGCACATGGGACCGGATGATACCATCTGGCTGACCGACGACGGCGACCACACTGTCCGGCAATGCACGCTGGACGGCAAGGTGCTGATGACGCTCGGCATCCCCGGCAAGCCGGCACCCTATATGAGCGGCGAGCCGTTCCATCGCTGCACCCACACCGCGCTGTCGCCGAAGGGTGAGATCTACGTCTCCGACGGGTACGGCAACGCGCGGGTGCACAAATATAGCCCCGACGGCAGATGGCAGCTCGCCTGGGGCCAGTCCGGCACCGACCCCGGCGAGTTCAACATCGTGCACAACATCACCTGCGACGCCGACGGTTGGGTATACGTGGCCGATCGCGAGAATCACCGCGTGCAGGTGTTCGACGGTAACGGCCAGTATGAGACGCAATGGAACAACCTGCACCGGCCGTGCGGGCTCTTCATGCCGCCCGGCAAATGCCCGATCTGCTATATCGGCGAGCTTGGCCCCACCATGTCGGTGAACCGCGCTGCGCCCAATCTCGGGCCGAGGGTGACGATCGTCGACCATACCGGCAAGCGGATCGCGCGCCTCGGCGGGATGCATGCCGGCCTGGGTCCGACCGAGTTCATGGCGCCGCATGGCCTGGCGGTCGACTCGCACGGCGATCTGTACGTGGGCGAGGTGTCGTGGACCAACTGGCCGCAGACCTATCCCGAACAGCCGCGGCCGGCGAACCTGCGTTCGCTTCACAAGTTCCGTCGCCTGCGCTGATCCGCAAGCAGACACCCAAAGACGCCTCGGCATCTCGTGCCGTGGCATGGGTTGCGCAGGACAGGCAGGTGCGGCGTTAGCTCGCACAACGACGCCCCTCGCCGTCCGGAGACAACGCAATGCCTCGCCGCACGCCCCGTGGTCGGCCGCTCGACGGCTGGCTGGTCATCGACAAGCCGCCGGGGCTGACTAGCACCGACGTGGTCAACCGCGTTCGGCGGGCGTTCGATGCTCGCAAAGCCGGGCATGGAGGCACGCTGGACCCACTGGCCACCGGCGTACTGCCGGTGGCTTTCGGTGCCGCGACCAAGACCGTCCCTTATGTGATGGACGGCACCAAGCTCTATCGCTTTACCCTCCGCTTCGGGGAGGCACGCGACACTGATGACGCGGACGGGCAGGTGACGGCCACGTCCCCCGTGCGGCCCTCCGATGCCTGCATCGAAGCGGCGCTGGCCGGGTTTCGCGGCGACATCATGCAGGTGCCGCCCGCCTTCTCGGCAGTGAAGGTCGCCGGGGAACGAGCCTATGACATGGCGCGCGAAGGCCGCGCCGCCGTGCTGGAGCCGCGACCGGCGCAGGTGTTTCGGTTCGATCTGGTCGCTCGTCCGGACGCCGACACGGCGGAGTTCGAGGTGGAGTCCGGACGGGGCGTCTATATGCGGAGCCTGGCGCGGGACCTCGCGGTGGCCTGCGGCACGTTCGGCCACGTCGCCGGGCTGCGCCGGTTGCGGGTCGGACCGTTCACTGAACGGCAGGCGATCCCACTGGACAAAATCGCCGGGCCGGACCATATCGCGCCCGCTTCCCCGGACCTTTTGCTTCCCGTTGCGACCGCGCTGGCCGACATCCCGGCGCTGGCCCTGACGGAAGCGGAGGCCAGTGCCCTGCGGCAAGGCCAGGCGATCAGCTTGGTGGCGCTGATGGGGCGCATTCCGGCGGCGGCCAATCCCGGTGGTGGGTTGGCGCGCGCCATGGCGGGGGGCCGCGTGATCGGGCTGTGTCGGCTGGCCGACGGCTGGCTGAAGCCTGAGCGGATCCTGTGACAGGGCCGGGCGCGCCGGATCAACAAAAAGGAGAAAATCCGATGTCGATCACTGCGGAGCGCCGCACGGCGCTGATTTCGGAGTACGCCACCGGTACCGGCGATACCGGCAGCCCGGAGGTGCAGGTTGCCCTGCTCTCGGAGCGGATTTCCAACCTGACCGAGCATCTGAAGACCCACGCCAAGGATTTCCATAGCCGGCGTGGGCTGCTGATGCTGGTCGGCCGTCGTCGCCGGCTCTTGGACTACCTGAAGGCAAAGAGCAGCGGCCGTTACGAAACACTGATCGGGCGCCTGAATTTGCGCCGCTAGGGCGAATGGGGCCCCGCCCCAACCTTCGCCGCCGCTGAATCCACCGATGGTGCCCCTATATGAGGCTCGTCGGTGACGACCCCCGCGCCAATGGTGGGGCGGGGCAACTCCCGGGGGCCGCACGCCCCCACCCGTCGCGACACGCGGCGGACCACAGACCGCCGATCCCGCCATCCCGGCGATGGGAACCGTGACGGCGTTTCCGGCCACATGGCCCGCGGCCCGGCTTCGGCCGAGACCGCGCCTCATGCGACCCGAGACGCCGTTTCCCAGGCTGGGGAATGGATCGTTCGGGATGCCGTCCGCCGATGCCGCGCGCATCGAAGGACAACGCATGTTCAATTACTACCGCAAGGAACTCGAATGGGGCGGGCGTAAGCTGGTCCTGGAAACCGGCAAGCTCGCTCGTCAGGCCGACGGGGCGGTGGTCGCCCGGTATGGCGACACCATCGTGCTTTGCACCGCGGTCGGGGTGACGACCTCAAAGCCCGGTCAGGACTTCTTCCCGCTCACCGTTCATTACCAGGAAAAGGCGTTCGCCGCCGGCAAGATCCCGGGCGGCTTCTTCAAGCGAGAGGGGCGCCCGTCGGAAAACGAAGTGCTGACAAGCCGACTGATCGACCGGCCGATCCGGCCACTGTTTCCCGAAGGTTTCCGCAACGAGGTCCAGGTGATTGCCACCGTGCTGAGCCACGATCTCGAGAATGACCCCGATATCGTTGCCATGATTGGCTGCTCGGCGGCGCTGACGCTGTCCGGCATTCCTTTCTTCGGCCCTGTGGGCGCTGCCCGCGTCGGTCGGCGCAACGGTGAGTACATCCTCAACCCTACCGCCGAGCAAATGCAGGGCTCCGAGATCGACCTTGTGGTCGCCGGTACGTCCGAAGGCGTGTTGATGGTGGAGAGCGAGGCGCACGAGCTGCCGGAGGAGGTAATGCTCGGCGCCGTCACGTTCGGTCACCAGGGCTTCCAGCCCGTCATTCAGGCGACCATCGAGCTCGCCGAGCGGGCCGCCAAAGACCCCTGGCCGCTGATGGAGCTTACTCCGGAAGAGACGGCGCTCGCCGCCCGCCTTGATGAGCTGGCACGCCCCGCCCTTGCCGAGGCGTATCGCGAGAAGGAGAAGCAGGCACGCCACGAGAAAGTGGACGCCGCCCGGGAGCAGGCACTGGCAACGATCGCCGCCGAGGGCGCCGATGTCGAGACGGCGAAGCGGCTGTTCCATGACCTGGAATCGCAGGTCGTCCGCAACGCTATCCTGGATACCGGGATTCGCATCGACGGCCGAGATACCAGGACCGTGCGCCCGATCATCGCCGAAGTCGGCGTGTTGCCCCGCGCGCATGGCAGTGCGCTGTTCACTCGCGGCGAGACGCAGGCGCTGGTGGTCGCCACCCTCGGCACCGGCCAGGACGAGCAGATCATCGACGCACTCGAAGGCGAGTACCGCGAGCATTTCATGCTGCACTACAATTTCCCGCCCTATTCGGTGGGCGAAGCGGGTCGAATGGGCTCGCCCGGTCGCCGCGAAGTGGGTCACGGCAAGCTCGCCTGGCGGGCAGTGCATCCACTGCTGCCGGAAAAGGAGCAGTTCCCCTACACGCTGCGCGTTGTCTCCGAGATCACGGAGAGCAACGGCTCGTCGTCGATGGCGACGGTCTGCGGGTCCTCGTTGGCGCTGATGGATGCCGGGGTGCCGCTGGCGCGTCCGGTGGCCGGCATCGCCATGGGGCTGATCAAAGAGGATCGCGGCTTCGCGGTGCTGTCCGACATCCTGGGCGATGAGGACCACTACGGCGACATGGACTTCAAGGTAGCCGGCACCGAGAAGGGTGTGACCGCGCTGCAGATGGATATCAAGATCACCTCGATCACGCCGGAGATCATGCGCGTGGCGCTGGACCAAGCGCGCGAGGGGCGGATGCACATCCTGGGCGAGATGAGCAAGGCGATCACCGGCGCGCGGTCCGACGTTGCCGCCACCGCCCCGCGCATCACCGTCATTAACGTGCCCAAGGAGAAGATCCGCGAGGTGATCGGCACCGGCGGCAAGGTAATCCGCGAGATCGTCGAGCAGACCGGCTGCAAGATCGACATCGAGGACGACGGCACGATCAAGATCGCGGCCACCGACGTGACGCAGGCGCAGTCGGCGATCGACTGGATCCGCGGCATCGTCGCCGAGCCGGAGATCGGCGTGATCTACAACGGCAAGGTGGTGAAGACCGCCGATTTCGGCGCCTTCGTCAACTTCCTGGGCTCGCGCGACGGGCTGGTGCACATCAGCGAGCTGATGCCCGGGCGCGTCGGCAGGACCACCGACGTGGTGAATGTCGGCGACAAGGTAAAGGTGAAGGTGATCGGCTTCGACGAGCGCGGCAAAGTTAAGCTGTCGATGCGGGTGGTCGATCAGGCGACCGGCGAGGACATCACCGACAAGGTGGGTGCCAAGCCGGGCCGGGGGGATCGGGACCGGCAGGATCGTGGCGATCGCCAGCCCGAGGTCACACCGCACGAGCAGGTGGTGGCGGGCGAGTAGGACTTTAGGGCGAAATTGCTCGCACTTCCCCGTCATTCCTCGGCAAGCAGGAATCCATGCCAAGGCACGAATATTCGGAGCGGCCCATGGATGCCAGCTCTCGCTTGCATGACGGGGAGAGCGGTAGCGGGCATCATCGGCGCCGTATACTAAATATGGCGTCGAGGTGTGGCCCAACGCCTAAGGTTACGGGGACAGACCAGAACGTCAAATCGGCAATGTTGGGAGGCCGATCTGAGCCATGAGAGCCCTCAACGCCATCCGCATGGGCGGGTTCGAGGTCCTGCCGCTGATCGAAGGCGGCAAGGGCGTCTCTATCTCCACCGGCATCTCCAGCGGCAACTGGGCTGCGGCCGGTGGTGTGGGCACGTTCAGTGCCGTGAATGCCGATAGTTTCGACCCGGATGGCCACCGTATCCCGCAGGAGTACCGCGGTCGCACCCGGCGTGAGCGGCACGAGGAACTGGTGGCTTATGCCATCCAGGGCGCGCTCACCCAGGCCCGCCGCGCGTACGAGCTCGCCAGCGGGGTGGGACGCATCCACGCCAACATCCTGTGGGAGATGGGTGCCGCCGAGCGGATCATCACCGAGGTGCTGGAGCAGGCTAAGGGGATTATCAACGGCATCACCTGCGGCGCCGGCATGCCATATCGGCTATCGGAGATCGCCGCCCGGTTCAACGTGCACTACTACCCGATTATCTCGTCGGCCCGCGCTTTCAACGCCCTGTGGAAGCGCGCCTATCACAAGGCGTCCGCCCTGCTCGGCGGTGTGGTGTATGAGGACCCGTGGCTGGCCGGCGGGCATAACGGGCTCTCCAACAGCGAGGACCCGGTGCGGCCCGAGGACCCCTATCCGCGCGTGCTGGCGCTGCGGAAGACCATGCGCGAGTTCGGACTGGACGACACCCCAATCATCATGGCCGGCGGCGTCTGGTGGCTCGACGAATGGCAAGACTGGATCGAAAACACGGAGCTGGGACCGATCGCCTTCCAGTTCGGCACGCGCCCGCTGCTCACCAAGGAGAGTCCGATTGGCGATGCCTGGAAGAAAAAGCTGCTGACGCTGAAAGAGGGCGATGTCTTCCTCAACCGCTTCAGCCCAACCGGCTTCTGGTCGAGCGCGGTCAACAACGGCTTCATCCAGGAGCTGCGCGGACGCAGCGAGCGGCAGGTCGCCTATACTACCGAGGTGGTCGGCGAGCACGTCGCCGAATACGGCGTCGGTCCTCGCAAGCGGCCGGTTTACCTCACCCGGGCCGATCTGGAGCGAGTGCGCGAATGGGAGGCGGCGGGCTACACCGAGGCGCTGCGCACGCCGGATTCCACCCTGATCTTCGTGACGCCGGAGAAGGCGAAGGAGATCATCCGCGATCAGGCCGGCTGCATGGGTTGCCTGAGCCTGTGCCGCTTCTCCAACTGGAGCCAACACGACGAAAATCACAGCAGCGGCAAGCGCCCCGATCCGCGCAGCTTCTGCATCCAGAAGACGCTGCAGGCGATCGCTCATGAAAGCGACGAGCCGGATGCCGTCGAGCGCAACCTGATGTTCAGCGGGCATAACGGCTTTCGCTTTGCCCGCGATCCATTCTACTCGAATGGCTTCATCCCGACGGTGAAGCAGCTCGTGGAGAGGATTCTGACTGGGCGCTGACGGCTCCCCGCGCGGCGGGATGAGTCAGCATTTTCGTCGGCCGGCTCCGCGAAAGCCCATCGGACTCGGTGTTACCCCGTGTCCGCTTGATTGATTGCAAGCAGCACGCCATGCGCACCAGTTTGCGTTACGAGCCAGGCGAGCTATGAACAGCGAATGGGACAGCACCGGCAACACCTCGCAGACGTCGAAAGGTCAAAGACGTGAACGCCCCGAAAGCTCGGCGCGGCAAGCTGCTGACGCTGGCCGGCCTGTTGCTCGCTGTCGGCGTGATGACCACGCTGGTGTCCTACTCGGTCACGCTGTACCGGCTGTTCTGCCAGGCTACGGGTGCATTGGGCACCACCCGGCGCGTCGCTGCCGATACCGCCGCCGAATCACCGCGCATGGTGACGGTTTCTTTCGATACCAACGTGGCACCGGGTATGCCCTGGCGATTCAGCCCGGTGCAGCGGCAGGTGCGCGTGCATCTCGGTCAGGAGGCGCTGGTGTTCTTCCGGGCCGAGAATCTCTCCGACCACGACATCGTCGGCCATGCCACCTTCAACGTCACACCGGCAAAAATCGGCACCTATTTCAAAAAGATCCAGTGCTTCTGCTTCACCGAAGAAAAGCTAGGGGCGCATCAGAGCGTCGAGATGCCGGTCGATTTCTTCGTCGATCCGCGTCTGGACGCCGACCCTAACGCGGCGGACGTGCGGGACATCGCGCTGTCCTACACATTCTTCCCCTCGCTCCGGCCGGCCGAATCAGAGGACCTGTCTCGCTTCGACGAGCGGCCGCCCGATCCGGTTGCCGGGCGCGAGTTGTTCGCCACGGTGTGCGCCGAGTGTCACGCGCTCGACCGTTCGAGGGTCGGCCCGCCGCTGGAGGGTGTGGTCGGCCGTGCCGCCGGCAGCGTGGCGGGTTACCCCTACTCAGCCGGGCTGGCGCACGCCGATGTCGTTTGGAACGCGCAGACGCTCGACCGCTGGCTCGAGAATCCGCAGGCGCTCGTCCCGGGGGCGCTGATGCCCTATCGACTGCCAGACGCGATCCGCCGGCGCGACATTATTGCGTACCTGGAGACGCTGAAGCCGACGCCTGCCTCCCCGCTAGTCAAGACAGGACAAGCGGGTGAGCCGCCTGCGCGTCCGCCGGGTTGACCGCTGGCCGCCGTCTCAGGCGAGCGACACCGATCCGGCCTCCGGACCCTTCTTGCCGGACACCACCTGAAGCCGGACCGCCTGGCCCGGTGCGAGCTCGGCCAAGCCGCTGCGCTCCAATGCCGAGACATGCACGAACACGTCCTTGCCGCCGCTCTCCGGGGTGATGAAGCCGAAGCCCTTCTGGGCGTTGTACCACTTCACTGTCCCGCGGATTTCCTGCCCCGGGGTTGCTGCAGGCATCTGCCTCGACGCTCCTCCCGGAGCGTGCCGGCGCGGGGCGGGCGCCTGGCCGGTTGCCTCACCAAGTTCGGTGATCTCCGCTACCTGCGGGCCTTTCGGGCCACGCCCGATCCGCACCCGTATCGGAGCGCCTGCCCCCGGTGTGCCGCCACCAAAGCGCTCGACCACGCTGATGTGGAGGAAAGCGTCGCCGGAACCGTCCTCAAGCTCGACGAAGCCGAACCCTTTGCCTGGATCGAACCACTTCACCACGGCTCCCACCTCGGGACCCGATGCCGCGATGGGCGCCGCTCGCGGCGGTCGCTGTGGGGAGGACGGATAAGCGAGCTGCTCCTGCCCTAGCGTCGGGGCGCGCCGCCAGGGGTCGGGGGCACCGGGGCCTCCGTCGTCAAACTTGCGCTTCCTGCTCTCCCGGTTGCGCCAACCCTCTCGCCTATCCATCTCCGAACCTCACCGGTATCCGCCGTGCGGACTAGAAACCCGTCTTACTCGCTCATCGGGCCGGTCGCTACAGGTATGGGGTTCACCTGGGCACAGTCGCCGCCGCGTTGCACAAGGAAGGCTCCGGCCGCCGTGGCCGTGGGCGCGTATTCGCTCACGAAACCTTGACGCCGGCGGTGCCGCGGGGAGATGGCTGGTCGGAGCGGCGGGATTTGAACCCACGACCCCCAGTCCCCCAGACTGATGCGCTACCAGGCTGCGCTACGCTCCGATTGTGCACTTAAGCTGTAGCAGCGTTGGGCCGACGGAGGCAACGCCCCGGGCCGCTGCCTTCCCGCCGTCTTGCCTTCAGCCCAACAGCGCACGTAGCGCTTCCAGGTCGCGCAACGTCTCTTGCATTACGGCGCGCAGCCGTTCCACTTCCGGCTCCAATCCGCGCTCGTCCCTGGATCGGCCGGTCCGTCCTTGTGACGGTGAGGCGGTTGCCACTGGCGCGGGAAGTCCGGGGAGCGGTAGCTCCGGCTCGGCCGGCACCGTGCCGGCCCGCTCGGCCTCGGCTTGGGCTCGCTCGTCCGGTGTGGCCGGCGGAATGTCGTCCGAGAGCCTGCCGCCGCCCTCCCGCAATAATCGCTGCACGCCTTTGATCGTATAGCCCTGGACATAAAGCAGATCGGAGATGCGCCGCAGCAGGGCAATGTCGTCCGGCCGATAGTAGCGGCGCCCGCCACCACGCTTCAGCGGCTTCACCTGGATGAATTTTGTCTCCCAGAACCGCAGCACGTGTTGCGGGATGTGTAGCTCGTCCGCGACTTCGCTGATGGTGCGGAACGCGGTCGGCGCTTTCTTCGGACGCACGCGTCCGCTGGCGTGGGGCGGCCCAAGGTGAGGTTCCCCATCTGGAGGCTCGCGGTCCTGGTCATCGGGTCCGCTCATTCGTCGTCATCGTGCGCGAACGCACGGCCGTCCCCTTGCCCAGGCGTTATCCCGTTCACGCGTGCTTTCAGCACGTGGCTGGGCCGGAACACGAGGACGCGCCGCGGCAGGATCGGCACTTCCTCTCCGGTTTTCGGGTTGCGACCGATGCGGCGACCTTTCTGGCGCACAGAAAAGGTTCCAAACCCGCTGATCTTGACCGATTCCCCAGATTCAAGTGTTGCCGTAACGCGATCCAGCACCGTTTCCAGCAGGTCGGCGGACTCGTTGCGCGACAGCCCGACCTGCGTGTAGATGGTCTCGGCCAAGTGCGCCCGCGTGATGGTATTCATGAACGAACGCTAAGAACCCGACCCGAGCACGTCAAGGAAAACACGAAAGATCAGAGGGTTGCAGGCAAACCCGCTGGGGTCGCAACAATTGGCTACCTCCGCTTGCCAGAGCCGTCGGGCCGAGCCATCTCGGAGCCAATGAAGGCCTATGCCGCCGAACACCGCCTTCGAATGAGGCCGCTTGCCGAGATACTCGGGCTGATTTTGCCAGGCTGCGCCACACCAGGAGCCAACGGTCTGCCCTTCCCGGCGTTGCTCGATCTCGCCCGCAGCGAACGGCCCCCGAGGCCGAATCCGGCGCTTGCTGCCCCTGAAGGATGGGCGCCGCAGCCGGACATTGTGACGCCGGTCTATCCGGTGCTCGCTGCTCGCCGCTGTCGCACAAGTGGTCGACGCGTAGCCCCGCACGTTCCGCACCAATGCCTGTACCGGTTGCCGGGCAGCTTCATTGGGTGATCCGCAGCTCGGTATTCAACTTCCCCGATGTCATCACGGCGCAGGCGATGCCGCATGACCCCGACGGCAGCACGCTTCTGCTGTATTCCTGCAGCGTTTACGGCTATGGGGATTTCGGGGTGAACCGCCAGCGTCTGAGGATCTGGCTCGCCGCCCTGGATGACGCGGTCAGACCATCAGCCGAGAGATCAACCCCTCTATGAATTCCATCGGATCGTTCCTGCATGACGTGTGGCGGTTGTCGCGGCCCTATTTCCGTTCGGAAGAAAAATGGTCAGCCTGGACGCTGTTGATTTCGGTCATCGTGCTGAATTTGTCGATGGTCGGCATGAACGTGGTGCTGAATTTCTGGAACCGACAGTTTTTTAACGCGCTGCAGGCCAAGGACTACAGGGCATTCCTGGAATTGCTGTTCACTTGGCGCCGCACACCCGACGGCAGCATCATGCCGGGATTCTGTGGGGTGGTGGCGGTCTACATCATGGTAGCCGTGTACGCGTTTTACTTGAGCCAGTGGCTGCAAATCCGCTGGCGCCGCTGGCTGACGACGCGCTTTCTGGATGAATGGCTGGCCGACCGCGCCTATTACCGCATCAGCCTTACCACCGACGCCGCTGCGATCGGCACCGATAACCCGGATCAGCGTATCTCCGAAGACCTGCGCGATTTCGTCGTCACCACCCTGTCGCTGAGCGTCGATTTTATTTCCAACATCGTCTCGTTCGTGAGCTTCGTCGGGATTCTCTGGAGCCTGTCGGGACAGATCACGCTGTTTGGCGTGACCATCCCCGGCTATATGGTGTTCGTTGCGCTGCTGTATGCCGTCGTCGGCACCTGGCTTACCCACGTCGTAGGCCGACCATTGGTTGGGCTGCGCTTCCGCCAGCAACGGGTCGAGGCAGACTTCCGATACGCGCTGGTGCGGTTCCGTGAGAATATGGAAGGCATCGCGCTCTACCAGGGAGAAGCGGAAGAGAACGACAACCTGATAGGCCGGTTCCAGAACGTGATCACCAACTGGTGGGGGATCATGACGCGGACGAAGCGGCTGAACGCCCTTAATTACGGGTATAACCAGATCGCCGTGATCTTTCCGTTCGTCGTGGCTGCGCCGCGCTATTTCACAGGACAGATCCAGCTAGGAGGCCTTACCCAAACTGCCGGGGCGTTCGGCCGCGTGCAGGATTCGCTCTCCTGGTTCGTCAATGCATACCCGCAGCTTGCCCAGTGGCGCGCCATCGTCGAGCGGCTCACGACCTTCCACCGCGCCATCGTCATGGCCCGCGCCGCCAACCTGACCGGCGGCCTGACCATCGATCCGGCACCGGACGGGGCGATACGGCTTTCCGATCTGACGCTCGAGCTGCCGAACGGCACCAAGTTGCTGCAAGACGTGGATCTAAGCTTCGTACCCGGAACGTCTGTGGTGGTGACCGGCCGCACCGGCTCCGGCAAATCGACGCTGTTTCGGGCTATCGCCGGGATCTGGCCATTCGGCAAGGGCCACGTCGAGCGGCCGCTGGAGAAGTGCCTGTTCATGCCGCAACGGCCCTATATCCCGCTTGGAACCCTGCGGCGGGTCGTCACTTATCCGCATCCGCCGGAGCGCTTCACCGATGCCGAGGTGATACGAGCACTCGAGGATGCCGGGCTGCCGGGCCTCACCTCGCGCCTCGACGAAGATCCGAATTGGCCGCAGGTGCTCTCAGGCGGTGAGCAACAGCGTGTGGCGATCGCTCGTGCGCTGCTAGACCGGCCCGACTGGCTGTTCCTGGACGAAGCCACGGCGAGCCTTGATCCGGAATCCGAGGCGGATGTCTATCGGACGCTGCGGGAGCGCCTGCCGGGGACGACGATCATATCGATCGCCCACCGCCCGAGCGTTGCTGCGCTGCACGACAAACGCTTGACTCTTGAGCGTGAGGATGGGCGGCCGGGGCACTTGGTGCAGCAGAGGGTCGATGTAGCTGCGGCGCAGTAGGGCTGACGCCGGCTGCCACGGGGCTTATCTAAAAGGCCAGGGCCCCCGCTGGCCCAGCCAAGGGCAACGCCCTTGGCACACGCTCGTTTTCGGGCACGCCAACCACAGGAGGATGTCATGCTGAACCCCGCATCGCCGTTGCCGCTGAAAGACCCGACACTGTTGCGCCAAGCGAACTGCATCGATGGCAAATGGGTGCAGGCCGACAGCGGGAAGACCCTGGTCGTCAAAAACCCTGCTACCGGGGAGGCAATCGGCGAAGTACCGACGATGGGTGCCGCCGAAACGCGTCGTGCGATCGAGGCAGCCAATCGCGCCTGGCCGGCTTGGCGCACCATGCTGGCGAAAGAGCGCGGCGCCATTCTGCGCAAGCTCTCTGATCTCATGCTAGCCAATGCCGACGACCTCGCGATGATCATGACCGCCGAGCAAGGCAAGCCGCTGACCGAAAGCAAGGGCGAGATCGCTTATGCCGCGAGCTTCATTGACTGGTTCGCCGAGGAAGGAAAGCGTGTCTATGGCGATACCATCCCGCAGAACGCCAGGGGCCGCCGCATCTTGGTTCTGAAGGAGCCGGTCGGCGTCTTCGCCGCCATCACGCCGTGGAACTTCCCTGCCGCGATGATTACGCGCAAGGCTGGCCCAGGCTGGGCCGCCGGCTGCACCGGCGTGATCCGTCCCGCCAGCCAGACGCCGTTCTCGGCCCTGGCACTCGCGGTGCTGGCCGAACGGGCGGGAATGCCGCCGGGCGTCTGCAACATCATCACCGGGCCTTCCGCGGAGACCGGCGCGGAGCTGACGTCCAATCCGCTGGTGCGTAAACTGTCGTTCACCGGCAGCACCGAAGTAGGCGCCAGGCTGCTGGCGCAATGCGCGCCGACGATCAAGAAAACCAGCATGGAACTCGGCGGCAACGCCCCGTTCATCGTGTTCGACGACGCCGATCTAGACGCTGCCGTGACCGGGGCGATGGCAAGCAAATACCGCAACACCGGGCAGACCTGCGTCTGTGCCAACCGGATCCTGGTGCAGGAAGCCGTCTATGACGCTTTCGCACAGAAATTCAAGGCGACGATCGACCAGATGAAAGTGGGCAACGGGATGGAGCCCGGCGTCGTGCAGGGCCCGCTGATCAACGCCGACGCGGTGAAGAAGGTCGAGGAGCACATTGCCGATGCGACGAAGCGCGGCGCCAAGGTACTGACCGGCGGGCATCGCCATCGGCTCGGTGGCAATTTCTTCGAGCCGACGTTGCTCGCGGAGGTGCCGCACGATGCGCTGATCTTCCGTGAGGAGACCTTCGGCCCGGTCGCGCCGCTGTTCCGCTTCAAGACCGAGGAAGAAGCGATTCGCCTGGCCAACGATACTGAGTTCGGCCTGGCGGCGTATTTCTACGCGCGCGACGTGGGGCGGATTTTCCGTGTCGGCGAGGCGCTGGAATACGGACTGATAGGCGTCAACGAGGGGATCATCTCCACTGCCGAGGCTCCCTTCGGCGGAATGAAGCACTCCGGCCTGGGCCGTGAAGGCTCGAAATACGGCATCGAGGAGTATCTGGAGATCAAGTACCTCGCGGTCGGCGGAATCGGCACCTAGTCCGCCGATCCCATGAAACCGCCGTGTCCTCGCGGATCTTGCCGCGGGGGCACGGGCTTGCTGTTCCGGCCGTCAATCTCCGCAATCAGTGCCAGCTTGATCAGCAAGGGGATCGCTTGGACGCGTGCTACTGCCCGCGCGGAGGCGGGGCGAATGACTATAACGCCTCATCGTGCCGCATGCCGTCATTCTTGAACCCAGGCGCCGACCCGATGCCTCCTCTGGATGCCTGCTGGCGAGGGCACAAAGGACAGCGGTTTTCATCCGACCGGGGGCCGCACCCGCGCGCTGGCGTCTCGGCGGTCACTGGCGTTCGTTCCCTAACACTAATCTGGCTCGATTTAGAAATTATTTGACTTCTGTGCCATAAAATACTATTGCATGACAAGGCAGTCACGTGCTTGCATCAATGCGCAAGTCGGAACGGGCCAGTACCGATAATCGGCGCCGGCGAAATGAAACGCGGGAGGTCGAATGGATGATGGCAACAACGTAGCGTACACGCTGCCTCCCCGCGCAGGCCAACCGTTTTTGCCGCGAACGCATCGGCAGGCGTTGACCGAACTGGTCCGCGGTATTCTCGCCGGTGAACCTTTCGTCGCCCTGACCGGCAAGCCTGGAGTCGGCAAGACCACCGTGCTGAATACAGCTATTACGGTGCTCGATGAGAGAAATCTGCGCATCAGGCGGATCGGCAACCCGCTTGGAACACCGTTGCGCCTCCCGCAGATGATCGGCGAACTGCTCGGCAACCCGGCAGGCAGCGTCACCACTCAAGACGTAGAACGGCTCTTCGATACTCTTACATCGAGCAACAACGGAGAGCAGCTCGTTCTCGTATTTGATGACGCCCAGCACCTGCAGGCAGACGTGCTGGGCTATTTGCAGATCATATCGAGCCTCCACGCGCTCGGAATTCGACACCAGCGGGTGATCTTCACCGCGCAGCCTGAGTTCTGGGACCTGCTCAAAGACCCCAAGTTGTGCGACCTGGTCGAGCGAATAAATGTCCGGCCGGTGATCGAACCGCTCGACGAGGCAGAGGCATGGGACTTCCTGTGTTATCGGCTCGAGCAGACGTACGGCCCCATCAGGCAACAGGTGTGTGATGCCGCGTTGAGCCGGCTGGTCCATCACGGAGCCGGCTTTCCCGGTCGGCTGGATTTGCTTTTGACGAAGTCCCTTGTCGCCGCGGGCGGTGATCGGCAGTTGCGACCCGAGACGGTGGACGCGATCGCGCGTAGCGTCGGCAATACCGGCCGATCAGTTGCTGCTCCTGCGGAATCTGATGAGAGCGCCGCGGCAACGGTTGCCCCGCCTCGGCCTCCAGCCGCGAAACCAAAGGCCCCAGAGCGACGATATCCGGTCCTGTATCCGGGTGCTCTCGTTTGTCTGGCGGTCTTGCTGGTCGGCGGTATCGGAACAGCAACTTGGCGTTCCTCAGTTCTCTCGGGTCCACGAGAGATCAACGGCTCGGTGGCGACAACGTCGACACTGCCAGCGGACTTACCGATCCGAGTGGCCATCGTGCGGACCGCTGGCGCTCCAGGCCCGCTAGCTATGTCGCCGGATACTCCCACGGAATCGGAACCATCGGCGCCGATAATTCCAGATACCGGAAGGTCGAACCCCGAGCAGGCGACCGTTGCCGAGGCACCTGCCGCCGCCGAATCATCAACTCATGTCCCCGCATCGAACCATGAAGCATCGTCAGCCACGGTAGCTTCGGCACCCGCGGCGGCGATGACCTCGAGCCAGGACATGAGTTCTCCACCGCCGCAGGTCGGGGTTGCCGCCCCAGCAGACCGGCCGCAGGACTCGCCGCCGGAGTCCGCGGCCAGCCCGCCGGCCTCTCATCCACCATCCCCAATCGCAACGATGGATCTCGCCGCGTCGCAACCGCCGGATCGCCAAGCGGATTCCGCGGGTGACGCATCGGCTGCTGTCTCACCGCAGTCAACCGATGCCATCGCTCCGTCGGAGCAGTCGCCCGCCGCTTCGTCGGCGTCTCTCGCCACTCCGGTTGCAGCGGTTGCAGCTCAAGCGACTGCGCCAACCGAGGCGGCGGCGCAGCGGTCGGACGAACCACCCCCGTCCGCGGAAACGCGACCGATGATTGCGTCACCATCGAACGGCGCCGAACTACAACCGACCCCGGCAATACCGGCCGCAAGCGCGCAGGCCGTGATCTCGCCAACTTCGCCCGGGAGGACTCGCCCGGCCGCGCAGCGAGACGCCGCGCCGCTACCAGCCCGGACTGCACCACTAGTGGTCGAGGATACGGCTCCGGCTGCATCGGTACCGTCCGTCCCAATCAATCCCGCGCCCGCGGAGACGGTCGCGCCCGCGCGGCGCTCGCCTGATCTTTCAGCCATCCCGGCAGGCATCGGAACCGCCCGACAAACCGTTTCTCTGCCGCCGGGAATCGTGGCCGAGCTGCTTCGACGTGGGGATGCGATGCTCGCTATCGGCGACATCTCTTCTGCTCGGTTGCTCTATACCCGGGCCGCTGAAAGCGGCGATGCGCGAGCGGAGACTGAGCTCGGGAAAACCTATGATCCGTCATTTCTGGTTAAGATCGGCGCCACGGGCACCCCAACCGACCCGGAGACGGCAGCAAAATGGTACCGCAAGGCGGCCGATCTGGGTGACGCCGAGGCATCAAAGATGTTGAAGCGCCTCCGAGAGGCCGAGCAATGACAACAAGGAGACGCCCAATGATCCCTAGCTGCAAGCAGCTTCCGTCCCAAGTTCTTACCCGTGTTGTGATCGCAGCGACGAGTTGCTACCGGTATCGCATCGCTGCCGGACCTCGGCAACAACCTTTCGGTTCCGCGGAACCCCAATTGCATCAAGGAGGGATCGTGAAGCTTATCGTCTCAACTTTGCTGTGCGTCTTGTTCGCTGCATCCGCCATCGCGCAGCAGCAACCACAGGACCTGATCGTTCGCGCGAATCAGGGCACTGTCGGCGTGATCACCGGCATGGAGGGCGGAACCTACGCGCGGACCGCGGCGGACCTGACGATCCTTGATGACGATACGCTCCGCGTGCTGCCGGTTCTCGGCAAAGGATCGCTGCAAAATCTCTCCGATATTCTCTATCTCAAAGGCATCGACATCGGCTTCGTACAGGCCGATGCGCTGACGTACGCCAAGCTGCACAACATGTTCCCGAGTCTCACTCAGGGGATCCGCTACATCGCCAAGTTGTACAACGAAGAGGTTCATGTCCTCGCGCGCAAGGACATCACCCAGCTCAAGGACTTGAACGGACAGCGCGTCAACGTCGATGTGACTGGTAGCGGATCCGCGATGACCGCCGACATCCTGCTCGGCGAGCTTGGCATCAACGCGAAGGTCGAGCACCAGAAACAGGTCACCGGCGTCCAGGAGCTGGAGCATGGAGACATCGCGGCAATCATCCACGTTGGCGGCGCGCCGATACCGCTGCTGGCCGACATCCCCGCGAGCAGCGGGATCCATTTTCTTCCTGTCCCGATCGATCAGGCCCTGCTGTCGCAAACCTACCTGCCGGCAGAGTTCACGCACGACACCTATCCGTCGCTCGTCTCGGCCGGCGCATCGGTACCCACGATCGCCGTCGGCGACGTGATGGCAGTGTATGCCTGGCAGCCGCGCACGGAGCGGTACAATAAGGTTGCCCGATTTGTGAACGCCTTCTTCAGTCGGTTTAACGAGTTCCTGCAGCCGCCCCGCCATCCCAAGTGGCGTGAAGTGAATCTGGCCGCGGAAGTGCCTGGTTGGACACGCTTCACAGCGGCGCAGGACTGGCTCGATCAGCACGCCGCGGCGGCGGCAGCGAATGCCAGCCTGCAGAGTGACTTCAACAAATTCATCGCTCTCAGAATCTCCAATGGGGAGATCACGCCGTCGCAAAAGGACGCCTTGTTTAAGGAGTTCCTGCAATGGCGCGATCAGCAATCCGCGTCGAACAGCGGGCAATCTCCACCACCTGCCCCCCAACGTCAGGCCCCTTGAACCAAGCAGAGGCGGTAGAGTCGAGGAGAGGCGCGGTACTGCGTGAGCAGTCCGTCTCCTCTCCCCGCTCATCAAACCGGACGTGCGGATTTCCCGCATCCGGCTTTCCGACTGGCTTCATGGCAGGCTCACGAGGTGGCGTGCGGGTTCCGGCACATGCGCAGACGCGGCAGGCCAAGCTTGCCGAACACCGCGTCCTTGGTGATGTGCCGTGTGCCGCGCGTCGGCAGCTTGCAGCGCCTGGCGAGAAAGTTGCGCACACGGTCATACAAATGAGCCTCGACGGCCCGATCCGTGACATAGTGAGAACCAGGGCTGAAGTAGTTGCACCATCCCCGCAGCAAGCGGTTCAGCGTGTCACGCACTTCCTCCCACGGCCCCTTGTTGCCCGGTACCAGGATCGCACCCACCTTGTCCTTCAGACGCCGCACGCTCTTCTTCGACGGACTGGCGCCGATGAACCATCGGCCGGTCTGCCGGAAGCAGTGCGGACCGAAGCTATAGCCCAAGAAGTCGAACCGCTCCTGCCGTGCGTCGCGCAGGCAGGTCTTGTCGCGGTTCAGTCTCAGCCCCAGGCGTGTCATCACGCGGTCCGTCCATGCCAGTGCCTCGGCTGCGTGACCGCGACTGAGGATGACGAAGTCGTCCGCGTAGTTGATGACTTGCGCCTGCCAGGCTTCGCCCTTGCCGCTCTGCCGCCAGTGCTTCAGAAAACGGTTCATGTAGAGGTTGGCCACCAACGGGCTGATCACACCCCCTTGGGGCGTGCCACGCGTGCTGGCCTTGCCGCCTTCCATGCGCCGCCTGCCATCCGCATCGGTCGTTTCGACCGGTGCCTTGAGCCACTGCTTGATCAGCCGCAGCATGTCGCGATCGACGATACGGCGGGCAATCGAGAGCATCAGCTCGTGGTGCGGGATGGTATCGAAGTACTTGGAGAGATCGGCATCGACCACGTCGGTGTGGCCCTGCCGCAGCAGGACCAGCACCGCCTGGATCGCTCCGGACGCACTGCGTCTCGGCCGATAGCCGAACGCCGCTGGATCCATGTCCGCCTCGAAGATCGGCTCCAGCACCAGCTTCGCCGCGGTCTGCACCACCCGGTCCCGGATCGTCGGGATGCCGAGTGGCCGCTCGCCGCCGCCGGGCTTCGGGATCATCACCCGTCGCACCGGCTGACACCGATACGTCTGCGTGCGCAGTTCCTCGCCGAGCCGTGCCAACCAATCCTCCCGCCCGGCCGCTTCGATCTGTTCGAAGGTCACTCCATCCACCCCTGGTGCACCCCGATTGGCGCGCGCCAGGTCGTAGGCGTGGTCCAGAATGTCCGGCCGCCAGACCTTGTCATAGAGCAGGTAGAACCGATAGTTCGGCTCGCTCTTCGCCTTGCCATACAGTTTCCTCTGCAAAGTCCGGATCGCATCTGGCGTTTGCAGGCTCATCGCCAATCACCTCACCTCGTTTGCTTCGGAGACACACCAGAAGTCAGGGTCCTTCCCTCCACCGGAATTACCCGGTTTCAACGGTATTACGACCCTGTCCGACACCCGCATGGGCCGACGCCGTGCCGCGCCGTTGAGGCCGCTACCCTCGCCCAATGCGGGTCTCCCCCGCTTGCACGATCCCCTGTCTCGACGTGCTGTGCCCACTACCCCGGTGGACCGGCCCGGGTGCATCTGTCGGCTGCTTCCCCAAACCATGCTGCCTTCCCCATTCTCTGGATGGGTCGGCGTCCACGACTTCCCTTTCGAGGCCTGCTCAGGCTTCATTCACAGTACGGCCCGTCGTTTTGCTCGACCGCCCAAGGCGGCCTTTGTCGCAGGGCTTCGACCCGGCCGGTTGCCCAGCCGAGCCGCCTGCCAGCTACCGGGCCAGCCGACCATTGCCCGGGCGGGACTTTCACCCGCAAGGTGATCGTGCCCTTCGGGGCACACCAGAGGGCGCAGAGGTTCGACATGCGCGGCACGCCAAACTGGGCGGCGAACTGATGCAAGAGACCCACGCCGGCTCGAGCGCAAGCCCGAACGTTGTCGTGTGGATCACCCCTTCGTCGCCCCTGGGTGATCGGCAATTTTGAATTCGCACTGCCGCTGCTCAGCAGGTCGAGCGTAACTTCATCCTTATTCTTCTGCCCCACTCTGCGACCAGCTTCTGCATCACCGGGTTCGCCTTCGGCACCCAGTGATCCCAGAAGGCAAACTTCAGGCTGCCTGCGGCATACGCCGTCCGCATATGCACAAGTGGCAGCGCCGCGCACGGGTGGTGCCGGATCATGGAATTTGCATGATCCCTAGATGATAAAATACGTATGTGTGTGGGGTGCTAAGAACCCGACAACGACGTTATTGCAAAGCAAGCAGCAGCGAACGGACGGCCGGCTGAACCGGCCTCAAGAAAGTTATCGCTCATGGTGCCCGCACGCCTCGACCATCATCGAGGTCAGGTGCTTATGATCCCGCTCTGCATTTCGCCGGGCGGGGCGATGTTTCGACTGCGCCCCTGGACCCGATTTTGAGCGTAGGCTCAGTGCAGAGCGACTAGGCCGCCACACGCCGCTCCACATGTGGACCGTGGCCAGCGGCAGTATGCCCGGCCTCAGTCGCCGCGGCTCGGAAGTACTGCAGTAGGAAGACCCGCACCGCGCTGGTGCGCCCGCCTTCGTTGCGCAGCGCATCGACGCGCCGGATCAGGCCATGCAGGTCCTGGCTCTCACGGTGGCAAATTTCCAGCAGCGCGTCCCACAGCTCAGGCTCCAGGCGCATGCTGGTGCGGCCGCTGCCGGCGACCACGTTGCGGTTGACGAGGCGGCTGGCGGACACGGGATGCTCCATTCGCAAGACCGGTCTAGGGGACCACAGGAGCGTTAAAGGACCGCAAAGAGGAACGGTCGAAACAGCGACTTAGCGTGCAAATCTCCGGAGGAAATCGAGCTGCCAGCGCATTTCCTCGACGGCGAGCGGGAAGCCGCCGTTCGGTCCAGCCGTCAACATCGCCGAGGGTGGCAGGTGGGCGAGCGATGCCTGCACCGGCCCAGCGACTTTCATGGAGAATCCGGCCTTCCAAATCAGGCTGACCAACCCCTTCGCGCTGCGCAGTGACGCCGCGCGGTCCACCACCGCGACCGGCACCTCCGCCGCCACCGCGAGCAGTGCTGCCACCAGTCGCACATTGCCGCGCCGGATCGCGTCCTGCACGGCTTCCTCGGAGAGCTTGCGCCGCATCAGCAGCCGATGCGCCTCGGCAAGCGCCTGCTCGGTCGTCGTGTCCGAGTCCGCCGCCGGTTTCGGCCCGGCTTCCGCCAGTCGTTGATCGAGCCGCTGTCGCAACTCGGCGAGCAGGCCAGGTTCCAGATCGGCGCGGCTCGCCAGCACCTCCAGCAGATGGGTCGCCACGATCGAGGACAGCGCGCGGGCGCTGCGCGGCGGCAGCGCCGGGCGGCGTACCAGGGGTTCGTGCCAGTCCTGATGGTCGGCGGCACGGGCGATCAGCATGTCGAGGGCTGTCTCGCGGATCTGTGCCGAGGGATTTTCCAGCAGCGCCCGGATGGCGGCATTGTCTTCCCCGGAAGCGATCACGTCCGCAACGGTGGAATTGAGATGCGGGCGGCGCGCCACAGAGATCGCGGTCGCCGTCGAGGACGGGGCATTGAGCAACGCAATCAGGTCCTCGGGTGTGAGCAGAGGCGAGAACCGGATGACCGGTTCGCTGACCGGCACCGCGCTGTCGCGGGCCAGGCGCAGCACCAAGCCGCGCGGCGCGTCTGGCATCTGCTTGATCACCTCGGCGATCGCGGCGCGCACCCGGACCGCTTCGTCCTCCACCAGGGCGATCAGGATATCGAGGGCCCGACGCTGCAAGTGATCCTGCTCATCGGTCGAAAGCTCTGGTGCCACGCTGGCAAGTTTGCGAGCCAGCAACGCGCGGATTCGCTCATCCGCATCGCGTGCCAGCACCTGGTTGACTCGCGGTGGGGTCGCCGGATTCATGGCAAGCGCGGCACGCACCATGACCGCCGGATCGCCGGCGAGACGCTCCATGACGGCAGGTGGTGTGGTAGGGCTCGCGCCCAGCCGAACCCGGGCAGCCTCATCCGGGTCAGGCGCCGCCCGAACAGTTCGTGCAGCTTGCGCCGGCATTCGCATCATTCGTGGGCCACGCGCCAGTTGCCGCGGCCATCCCGCTTCACTTGGTACATCGCCAGGTCTGCACGTCGCATCACGCTCTCCACCTCCTCGCCCGAATGCCGCGTGGCGATACCAATGGAAAAACCGAGCGCCAGTGTTTCATCGCCGATCACCTCGGCCAGAGCACGCGGGCCTTGCACCCGCAACGTCTCGGCACGCTCCGCCGCGGTCAGATGATCGGCGCCGTTCATCCAAACGGCGAATTCATCTCCGCCCAGGCGCGCCACCAGGTCCGTCGGGCGAACCGTCGCGCGCAGCAGTTCGGCGGCTCGACACAGCACCAGATCGCCCGTCTCGTGGCCAAGCTCGTCGTTCACTGCTTTGAAATTATCGAGGTCGGCAAAGACCAGCGTACCCGGAAGCTGCTCGCGCTCCAGGCGGTCGATGTGGCGCGGCAGCTCCTCGAGAAAGGCACGCCGGTTGATCAGTCCGGTCAGCGGATCGGTCCGTGCCCGCCGCGCCATTTCTCGCTGGATCGAGTGATGCTCCAGCAGTCATGATGGGGTTTCCGGCCGTTTCAGGTGGGTTCGGGTTGCTCGGCCAATTCCCCGGAAGTCCTAGCAAAAACGCGGTAGTTGGTTTCTGCTTGTCTCCACCCGTTTCCGTTCTTATCATGGTCCCGGGGTCACTCGCAGGGTCACTCGCACGCCATCCAGGGCACCAGCCGCATGAAGCTCACCGCCAAGGCCGTCGAAAAGCTCCGCCACGAGGGCGACCAGCCGTTCCGCGATGTCAAAGACGAGATCACCCGCAACCTCTATCTCCGCATCTGGCGAAGCGGCGAGAAGCGCTGGATCCTTCGCTACAAGGTGACGCGCCAGGTGCGGGTCGGCACGATCGGCGACGCCGCGACGGTCGGGCTCGCCGACGCCCGCCGTATCGCCGCAGAGTGGCACGCCCGCATCAAGGCTGGCCGTGACCCGGCCCGCGAAGCGGCAACCGCCGCGGCAGAGGAACAACGCAGACCCACGGTCGCGGGGTTCGCGTCAGAATACCTCGAACGCCATTCGAAGCCGAACAAACGAACCTGGCGCCAGGATGAAAGACTGCTTGCCCATGACGTGCTGCCGGCCATAGGCCAGTTGCGTATCGACCGCGTAGAGCGGCGCGACATCGTGTTGCTCGTCGACGCGATCCGCGACCGCGGCGCACATGTGCTCGCCAACCGAACGTTGGCACTGTTGCGGCAGTTGTTCCGTTTCGCGATCGAGCGTGGCGTCATCGAGGAAGTCCCTTTTTCGCTGCGGGCGACGCGCGAGACAGCACGAGCTCGCGTGCTGACCGAGGATGAGCTGGCGAGCCTGTGGGCCGCCACGGAGGCACATGCCGGCGGGGCCGAACCAGCAACGCGATGGGCGTTGCGGCTGCTGGTGCTGACCGCTGCGAGGGCGAGCGAAGTTGCCGGTGTGACCTGGCAAGAAGTGGATTTTGACGGGCGGCTTTGGCAGCTCCCGGGAGCCCGCACCAAGAACGGTTGTGATCACTCTGTGCCGCTCAGCGAGCCGGCGCTTGCGGTCTTGCACGAAGCAGCAACCATGCAGAGCGGGCCATGGGTTCTGCCGGCCACGCGCGGATCCGGACACGTCACCATCGGCGGCCTACTCAATGCCCTGCAGCGGATCGTCCCGGGTGCGCGGCTGCATGATTTGCGCCGCACAGCAGCAACAGGCCTGCAGAAGCTCGGCATCAGGCTGGAAGTCACGGAGGGGGTGTTGAACCATATCTCGGGCAGCCGGGCCGGGGTGGTCGGCATCTACCAGCGCCACGACTGGGCCGTTGAGAAGCGCGCCGCGCTCGAAGCATGGGCGCGGCGCATCGAGCAGCTTGCCGCCGGTGAACAGGAAGGCGGCAACAGCACCCCGCTGGTGCGGGCCGCGTGACAAATGTCGCGCCACCAACCGCTGCGGCCGATACCAAGGCCGGTGGTGCACCCCGTGCCGCTCGATCCAGGAGCGCGCAGCGAAATCGCAGCATTCCTCGGGCTGGCGTCCCTGCCGGACGAATGTGCGAAAAAAATTTCGCATGGCCTCGGCACCCACGTTGCTCTGGCGCCGCATTGGCCAGGGCTTACACCAGGGCGCAACGCCAATGCGCTGCGGCGCCTGGCCGAGGCGCTGAACCGCGCCATGCGTGAGCTGCGCGTCATCACCGAACCCGAGCACCTCATGGAGGACGAAACGACCGACCTGCTGATCGGGGATGCCGAACCTCTCGCCACGATGATGAAGGGCTTCCGCGAACGTGTCCTTGCGCGCGCGAGTGAGCTGGACGCGATGGGCGGCATCCGGCCGGAGCATGAGGCGCTGGCATGCACGGTCGCGTTCCTGAAGCAGCACTGCTTCGACATCTGGGCCGCGCCGCACGTGCGGGAAAACGAAGGGAACATGCGCGGCTTCGCGCTGAAGTGTTTGGATGCCGCCGGTATCGACACTGGCAACTTGAAAGAGCACCCGGACCGGCTACGGGAGATGATGTTCGGCGTGCTGCTGGTGCCCCCGGCCGGCCCGGCATAGCGCCCCAGCCGTCTCAGCACGTCTCCATACTGTCGCCAGTAGCGGAACACAGATTGTTCCTCTGCTGGCGTGATCGTTCCGTATTCGTGCCGTATCATCCGTCCCCGGATGAGATGGAGACACACGGGATGAGCGACACCACCGCCGACCGATTTCTGCGCGAGGCCGAGGTTGCGCTGATGACAAGCCTCAGCCGGGCGCAGCGGTGGCGCCTCGAACTGCATGGCGAATTCCCGGCGCGAGTGCGTCTCGGGGGCCGGACCGTGGCGTGGCGCGAGAGTGAAGTCAGGCAGTGGATGGAGACTCGCCCGCGCGCGAAGTACCTGCCGCGCGGCGCAGTCCTCGGCCCGCAGCCGCCGCGCCGGCCTAGCAAGGACGGGGACCACCAGCCCGCCGCGTAGATCGCCATGGTCCCGACACCGCAGGACTTCGAGCGCGCAGCCCGCAAGGTGTGGGGTGAGCCGAATGCGACATTGTCGAAACGGGATGAGCTACGCTTCGGCGCGAACGGCAGCAAAAGCGTCAGGCTCGATAAGCTGACCTGGTTTGATCACGAGGCCGGCCAGGGCGGCGGCTATGTCGAGCTGTTCAAGCTCGCCGGAGAGCCGCTGAACGGAACTGCTGCCGACATCATCGCGACGTATGATTACCGGGACGAAGCCGGCAAGCTGCTGTTTCAAGTGGTGCGCAAGGTCCCGAAGCAATTCTTGCAGCGGCGCCCCAGCCCGAGCAACCCGGATGTTTTCATCTGGAATACAAATGGGGTCAGGCACGTGCTCTATCGCCTGCCCGAGCTGCTGGCCGCCGATCCGGCGCAGCCGGTATTCATCACCGAGGGTGAGAAGGACGCGGACAACCTGGCCGCGCTCGGCTTGGTGGCGACCACGAATCCGGGCGGTGCTGGCAAGTGGCGCCGTGACTTCGCGGATTACTTGCGCGGCCGTGATGTGGTCATTCTGCCGGACAATGACGAAGCGGGCGAGAAGCACGCCACCGACGTGCGGCACAAGCTAACCGGCATCGCGCGGTCCGTTCGCATCCTTCACCTGCCAGACCTCCCGCCCAAAGGCGACGTATCGGATTGGTTTGAGGCTGGCAGGACAGCCGCGGAATTAGAGCGGCTCGCCTCTGAGACGTCCGAACGGAGCGTTGACCTCCCTGAGCTGCACAAGAGCAGCTTAACCATTCTACGTCCTGCGGACTGCGAAACAGCGGAGCCAAGCACATACGTCGTCAAGGGTCTCTTGGGGCGGGGCAACCTAGCGTTGATCATTGGGCAGCCTGGTACGGGAAAGAGCGCCCTCGGCCCACATCTCGGGTATGCCGTAGCGCAAGGGCGCCGCGTCTTCGGCCGTCGCGTCCAGCAAGGCCCCGTTATGTATTTTGCGTGCGAGGATGGCACCGGCATGCAGGTGCGCGTCAGAGCTCTCCGCCAGCAATGGGGCGACGCACCATTGTTTATGCTAGTGCCGGACCCCGTGGACCTGCGATCACCCGGCAGCACGTCATTGGCCGAAGTTGAGCGGTTGGTCCAGGCGATCAAGCCAGTGCTGATCATGATCGATACACTGGCGCGCGCCTTCTCGGGGCTCAAGGAGAACGACTCGGACGCGCCGGATGGGATGGGGAGAGTCGTTCAAGTGGCGCGGGCTCTGGCCGCGATCTGCGACTCCGCTGTGTTAATTTGCCACCATATGCCAAAGGACGGGAACACTCCCCGCGGTCATGGCACGTTGAATGGCGACGCGGATGTTACCCTGATCATTGAAGGTAGCGGGGACCAGCCCCGCATCGTTCGCTTCGGCAAGAACCGAAACGGGCCGTCAGGCACCGCCCTGACATTCAGCATCCGAGCCGAATACCTGGGCAAAGACAGCGATGGCGACCCGATCACCGCAGCTATAGCCGAAGAAGTCGGGTCAACCTCTTCCGACATGCGGGCCAAAGAGGCCAAACTACGCGATGCGCCTGCGCTGCTACTGCGCGAGTTAAGGACCCTGGTGGCCGAGCACAGCGAATCGGTTCGACCGGAGCCGATGATGCCGCTCGTTGCCGCCGTGTCTCGCTCCGAGCTTCGCCAGCGGCTCATTGCCCGCGGGTGGTTCCTCGAAAATTTGCTCCGAAATGCTCCGAGCGGCAAAACTGAGCTGACCCGAGCCGGGTATCGCCCTGAAAACCACGCCCTCACAACGCTCAAACGCAAGCGCTTTCTAAGCTTCACTCGCGATTGGGTGTGGCTATTATGATTGGATTTGCAGGCGGTGCTCCGAGTTGCTCCGCGCCGCTCCGCGTTTCGCTCCAGAAATGCTCCCTGCTCCGAGTGCTCCGAGGGGCTTATAGCCCCGGAGCACGGAGCAGTTCTGGGAGCAGGCCCGAACCGTGGCCAAGACCGACGGCATTGTTGGCGGGCTGGCAGTGTTCCTCTGATCCACCATCGACCGGGTGCACGCGGTATGCGGACCTGGCGGGGCTGGGCCGATCCCCACGAATTTTTCGAGATCGGTCCAGGTCGTGTGGTCATCAGCCTCCAAAACGGTAAACACAACGGTACAGTTGCGTCCACGCTGGACAGTCGCCTTTCCGACCATTAATGTAGCGCCATGCCGGGCCGAATTCCGAAACCGGGCACGTCAACCGAGGACTGCGGCGAGTGGGCTCTGCCGCTGCATATCCTCTTTGGGCACGGCAGCGCTGCGGCAGCGCGATATTTTCGCGTTGCTAGGTCAACCGTTTGGCGCTGGCGGTGCGGCCGGTGGCCCCTGCCGCGCGGTGTTGCCGAGATTATGCTGGACCTGGCTGATACGCAGATCGCGATCCTTGGCGAGGCCCGGCAGCGCCTTCGGGTGTACCTAGCCCGCCAGGCCCCGCCGCGTCGGCCGCGCGGGTTCCAGGCCCAGCGCGTGACGGGCGAGTGCTCGCTTGGAGGCAGGCCGCGGGGGTCAAGGAACAACGTCACCACGAAGATTAACCGACTGTAATGCAAGCGGTGGTGGGCTTAGCCGACCGGTCCCGTTAATCTGCCCGCCGGACTTGAACCAGTGGGCGCGTCCGAACGGCATAGCTAGCTAACCCGCGCGGGACGGGGCAGCCCGGTAGCTCGTCAGGCTCATAAACTGAAGGTGCCAGGTTCAAATCCTGGCCCGCAACCAAAATACCTCAATATTTCAGTCTCTTGCGCGAAGCCCCGATCGTCTGGATCGAGGCTTCTCCATTTGTGTCCGATCATTGTCCGAAAAATGCTTGTCGGCGAGTGTCCGCCTGATGCCGCAATCAGGAGGGGTTCCAATCGGGCGGCCGCTCCTGGCCTCGGCAATGAAGTAACTCGCCGGTAGCAGGAGCGGCGGCGCTTGTGGGGCGGCGCTGCCGCGGATCGACGCCCAACCTGACCCAACGCACACACCGACCCGCGGGTGCTTCTTCGTGTCCGTGCGGGGGTAGAATGCCCCATGCCCGACCCCCCTCCGACCGAGCCGTTCTACCTGATCGTCGCCGATCATCATCTCGGTGTCTTCTCGGTGGTGTGAGCGCCGGCTGAATACTCCCCAAACGGTGGACATTTCGTCGATGTCCCAGACGGTGAGGACACCGTCTTCCGGCTCCATATCGAGGGCGATGTCGCGCAACAGGTCCTCGTCCTCGCCGAGCATCTTGGCCACCCGGTCGATGGTGGAGACGGAACTGGGCGCCGCCATTGATCAGGCCGCGCGGTCGACGCGAGTGGCTCGCGGCCAATGCCAGGGCAGCAGTTCGTGCAACCGTGAGACTGGGTGATCACCGATGCGCGCGAGCACGTCGGCGAGCCAGGCGCGCGGATCGATGTTGTTCAGCTTCGCCGACGCAATCAGCGAATACATCGCCGCCGCCCTCTCCCCGCCGCGGTCCGAACCGGCGAACAGCCATGACTTGCGCCCGAGTGCAATTCCGCGCAGCGCGCGTTCCGCCGCATTGTTGGTCAGGCAGATGCGTCCATCGGCAAGGAAGCGCGTAAAGGCATCCCATCGCTTGAGCATGTAGTCCATCGCCTTCGCGACATCGGCATGACGCGAGAGCTTGCCGCGTTCGACGCGCATCCAGCTCTCGAGGGAGGTGACGAGCGGCGCCACCCGGACCTGTCTTACGGCCTGCCGTTGGGTCGCTGGCAGGCCGTTGATGTCGCGTTCGACATCGAAGATCGCATCGATCCGGCGCACCGCCTCGATCGCGAGCGGCGCCTTGGCAACTTCGGCGAGCACGAACAGTTTGCGCCGTCCGTGTGCCCAACACGCGGCCTCAATGATCGGACCAGGCTGGCGTGCGGGGTGGTAGAGGTCGTTGAACCCGGCATAGGCGTCGGCTTGCAGAATGCCCGCGTAGCCGGCGAGATGTCGGCACGGATGCTCGCCGCTGCGATCGCGCGAATAGAAGAAGATCGCCGCTGGCGGTGCCGCGCCACCGAACGGCTGGTCGTCGCGCACATAGGTCCATAATCGGCCGGTGACGGTCTTGACCTTGGCCAACACCGGCACGGTGGTCTCATCGCCGTGCAGGCGCTCAGCGGCGAGCACGTGGGCCTTGATCAGCGTCACCAACGGCGACAGGGCAGTCGTGCAGGCACCGACCCAGTCGGCCAGCGTGGAGACGCTAAGATCAATGCCCTCGCGGGCAAACCGCTCGCTTTGGCGGTTCAACGGCTGATGCTCGCCGAACTTGCCATGGACGATCGTCGCCAGCAGGTCCGGACCGGCGCGGCCACGGGAAATCGGATGGAACGGCGCCGGCGGCTGCGTGATCGTCTCGCACGAGCGGCAGGAGAACTTCTCCCGCACCGTCTGGATCACCTTGTAGGTCCGCGGAATGCTCTCCAACGTCTCGGTGATGGTCTCGCCGAGCTTGGTGAGCTGACCGCCGCAGCACGGACAGCTTGTCGGCGACGGCAGCACCACCCGCTCGCGCGGCAGGTGCGCCGGCAACGGTGCGCGCACCGGCTTGGCGCGTGTGAACGGGCGCACGTTCGTCCTGTTCGTGGCCGCATGAGCGGCAGCCGCTTCGTCCTCGGCGGCAGCGGTCTCGAGTTCCTCGATCTGCATCTCCAACTGATCGAGCAGCTTGCGTCCACGCTCGGCGGAGGCGCCGAAGCGGTCACGCTTCATCTTGGCGATTAGCAGCTTCAGATGCGCAACCATCGCCTCGGCACCAGCGGCACGAGCCTCAAAATCACGCCGCGCGGCCTGCTCGGAGATTAGCGCTGCTTTCAGCGCGTCGATGTCATCCGGAAGTGTACCGGCCGAATCGCTCATGCCGACAACTGAAATCACACTCGCCCGTGGTCATGCACGCGAAATCTTCAAAAAAACCCCGGCAACTGTGCAACTAGTCCAATCTTAGCCCGCCAGTTCCGGTCGCCAGGTTCGCTGCGGGTGTCTCCAGTCGATTCCCTCTAGCATGTAGCCGAGTTGGGCCGCCGTAATCGCAACCACTCCATCCGCCGGCGATGGCCAGATGAACCGACCGCGCTCGAGTCGCTTGGCATATAGCGACATGCCGAGGCCGTCATGCCAAAGAACCTTTATCAGATCACCCCGACGACCCCGGAAAACATACGCATCGCCGGCGTGCGGGTTGCGCTGCAGGGACTGTTGTACTTGCAGGGCAAGGCCATTCATCCCGCGACGCATATCGGTCCTGCCTGCGGCCAGCCAGACGCGCATACCCGAGGGTGGCATCATCATCCGCGCAACACCGACAGCACGCGGCGGAGCGCCGCAACGCTCACTCCTTCGTCGATACTCACGCGCACGCTGCCGCTCAGCTCGATCTCGATCAACCCCGTTCGCCGTGGCGTTATCACCCGAGACGGCAACGGCTCTGATGCCGCCGGCGCCTCGCTCGGAACAGTCGCAATCCGGACCGGGAAGAGATGCAGCTCCGAGCCGCAGGCGCTCTCCGCTGCGGCGACCCGACGCCAGCGATAGATCAGGCTCGGGCAGATCCCGTGTCGACGGGCCACGTCCTGGATGCGAGCACCAGGCTGGACAAACTCCGCCACCACCCGGGCTCGAAACCCAGCGTCATGCGCCCGCCGCCGCTCCCCCACGATCTCGATCCGTGGGCTTGCCTCGCCGTCTGTGGCTGCCACTGTGGCAGCCTCATGCTTGCTTGCTGTCATGCCCCGAAGGAAATCAACCCGCCATTACCAAGACAAGGCGGTCGTCACCGTAGGGATACGGCCCTGGTTGTGTCCCGCTTGGTGGTGTAGGAGCTGTGGGTAAGTGGCCTGTCGGAGCCACCACCAAGAGTCAGGCGCAGGCAGGCCACTTACCCACAGCGGCGGCCACCGTGGTGAACCCGGGTAGAATTGGGTTGCGACTCGCGCCGGGACGGTCGAGCTGCGGATCCTGAATTGTATAGCTCGAACTCGCCCCACTCGGCTTGGACCGCGTCAAGTCTGGCCGACAACGGCCAGGGCCTCCTCCAGCCACAGCTTCCGGGCGAGACTGCGTTGAACCTTACCGCTGGTCGTCTTCGGCAACGAGCCTGGCGATATCAAAACAATCGTCTCCACGGCTATCTCATGCTGTCGGGTCACGGCCTCCCGAATGCACCTGCTTATCGCCGCCAGGTTCACCTCGTGCCGCCATGTTCGCTCAACCTCCTGGACGATAACGAGCTTCTCGCTATCATTCCCATCCACAACGGCGAACGCCGCGCCGCCGTCCTGCCGCAATGCAGGATGACTCTCCTGCACCGTTCGCTCGATGTCCTGAGGATAATGATTCAATCCCCGGATGATGATAACATCTTTCAACCGGCCAGTGATGAAAAGCCGCCCGTTTTCGTCCAGGAACCCCAAGTCTCCCGTGCGCAGCCACTCCGGGCCCGCGGTGCCGGCTATCACCGCCCCGAATGTCTCTCGTGTGGCGGCGGGATTGCCCCAATATCCGCCAGTGACATTGGCGCCGCTCACCCAGATCTCCCCCACCCTGCCGGCCGCAACCCGGGTCTGAGTCGCTGGATCCACGATTGTAATCTGTTGACCGGCCACATTGCAGCCGCACGAAACCAAAATCTGCACATCACTCGCGGTCGCCGGTACCACGATTTCACCATTCTGAAGCGCCGAACGGCAGACCCGGCGGACGATCGGCTCAGCCCCCCGCTGGCCCCCTGCGACTAGCAATGTCGCCTCCGCCAGGCCATAGCCAGGATACATCGTCCCCGCAGCAAAGCCATAACGCACGAAGGTTTCCCTAAATCGTGCGATCGTATCGGCACGCACCGGTTCAGCTCCGTTGAGGGCGAGCTTCCAGCAGGATAGGTCAATGCCATCCATCTGCCCGGCATCAAAGCGGGTGACGCAAAGATCGAATGCAAAATTCGGGGCACTCGCCACCTCGGCGCGATAGCGATCAATCGTCCACAGCCATTTGAGTGGACGCTGCATAAAGCCGGCAGGTGACATCAATACCGATGTAGCTCCGAGGTAGAGCGGCTGCATCACCCCCATCATCAAGCCCATGTCGTGGTACAACGGCACCCATCCCACGCTGGTCGAATTTTCCGTATTGCTCATTGCAAGGCGGATCATTTCGAGGTTCGCCAGCAGATTACAGTGCCTGACAACGACGCCTTTGGGAGTGGAAGTGGACCCGGAGGTATACTGAAGCAACGCGACGTCGTCCTCGCCAATGCGTGGCAGACAGACGTGAGATTCCGATTGCACATCCTCCATTGCGCTGACCGTCGTCAAATGCAGACCACGCTCGCGGCACCGTTCAGCAACACCAGGCCGAGTTTCGAGGACTTCGTTCGTCGTAATGGCAACTCTCGGGGCACAATCGGCGATTATCGCTTCACTCGAATCACGCACAGCCGTGCGGCGGGGCACTATTAGAGGCACCGCAGTCACCCCCGCTGCCAGACAACCGAAGAACGCAACAATGAAATCCAGACCCGTCGGAAACAGCAGAATCGCCCGATCCCCCTTCGCGGCACGCTGCGCAATCCGGGCCGCGAATGCATGAGCGCGACGGCGCAAGTCAGCAAAGCTCAGGTGGATGTCGCCCTCGCCGCGTTCTGGCACAAAGACGAACGCCTTCTTGTCAGGACTTTCGGCTGTTCGATGCTCCAAAACGCATATCAGCGACGAGCACTCTCGGCCAGGAGACGGCTCGACCAAGGCCCGCCTATCCCTTCGCACTCATCGAGCCAAGCCGTGCTTCAAATCTGCCCACAACGAATTTTGCCAGATTCGCGATGGTGTGATGTTCCATAATAGTCTCCGACGATAGTTCCAATCCTAGCCAGTCCTCGATCGCAGACACCATAAAAACCGACTCAGCCGAATCCAGACCCAGGCTCGCGAAATCGGTGTTGATGTCGAGAACGACCTGATTCAGCCTCAGTGCCTTGCGCAGGTAAGTGGCGCACCAAAGCTGAATATCGGCTTCCGTCACGCCTTGTGGCTGTCCGGACATTCAGGGTCTGCTCCGTGAGCTACTGCCGGGTTCTGACCGCAGCGTTAACTGCGCCCGCGCTGGTTGCACGCCATCGCGCAGCACCGAGATGATCGCTTGCTCGATCGGAGCGGCAAGAGCCATACGATAATGCAAGTTATCGATCCAGTTCGCTTGGTTGCGAGCCGCCGGGCTGTCCACCCTGAAGTCGAGAAACCCACTGCGTGGCCGACCGGCGACCGCTCTGGCAAGAGCATCTTTGCACGCTCTCACACCGGCTGCCATCGTGCTGCCGGGCGCGGGCAAAAACCCGTAGTAAACGGGCGGCATGACGATAACGAATCCGACCGCTGGCGGAAGCTCCCGGATAAAACTTTCGAGCTTGCCCACCCACGGAAAGCTGGGAGGCGACCCGATCCTGTCCAGCGTTCCTGGCGGCTCTGCCGGTTCCGGCGCGAACGGCAGGTTCTCCCCCGCCATGTAACCAGTGAAGCGCACCATTTCCTTCGGTGGTCTCAGTCCCAGCGCAAGCCGAATCCGCCAACCGACGCGGTCCAGCGAGTGCAAGCTGAACAAGTTAGCCAGGTATTCCAGGTCGCCTCGATACAACCAGAACGGAAAAGGATACACGAGCGGGAGCTTCGGATCTGGCGAGCACCAGAGGGTATCTGTCATCAGCACGAACGTGCCGTAGGTATGATGAGTCCGCATAATCCAGCGCATCATCGCGAGCTGCTCGCGAGGTCCGGTCTGCGGAATGGTAAGCTGCAGGAACCGCAAACCCGTGCCGCCATCTAATTTGTAGGGATCAATATCCTGACCGGTCGAGTCCCCGATGATCGAGGCGTTGAACCGCCGATCCCGCCCGCGACTGGCGTCGGCAGTCCGGGGGTTGATATCGTCGATGCCGACGATGCCGAGGTTTGGGAATCGCCCGGTGTCGTAAGGATCGATCGCCAGCGTGGCTACGTAGAGCACCGCACCCACCCCGAAAAACGTGCCACAAAACACACGAAGCCAGCGGCGCCAGCCGGCGCGCTCGCGCGTCTCGATATCGGCGCGATCAGAACCTGAAGTAAACGAATTCATACGACTGATCGCCGCCAAGCTGAACCAACAGCGCCACGCCAATCAGGCCGAGCACGGCAGGTACCCAGGCGCGTGGCCACAAGGTAATCATCAGGCACAGATCCTGTGTCGCAGGCAGGGCAACCGCAAGCAGTGCCCCCAGGCAGATGATGCAGGAATTTCCGACCATCTTGCCACTCGGCAGCGTACCGAGACCGGAATACACGTTCCAGGCGACCGAAAGGTTTCCGGTGCGGAAAAGGACACCGCTAAGGATGAAGAAGCCGATAGTTAGCCCCCATCCCACAGGTTTTGGCAGTTGGGGGAAAACCCGCCGCCAGCCGAGAGCAATGACGATAGCCACACCTTGCAGCGTTCCCCAAAGCACGTAATTCCAACCTGCCCCGTGCCACAGGCCACAAAGGGCCATGGTGACCAGGATCACGGCGACATATTGCGGCATGGTATGGCGAAACCCGGCGATCCGCATATCCGCCAGCGGCATGAAGACATAGTCGCGCAGAAACCGCGATACTGTCATGTTCCAGCATCCCCAGAATGTCAGAATGCTGCTCGCACGGAACGGCGTGTTGAAGTTGAATGGAAGCTGTATTCCAAGCAGCAACGCAGTGCCAATCGCCATATCGGAGTAGCCGGCAAAGTCGTAAAATATCTGAAAAGCGAAGCCGAGGGCCGGCCACGCCGAGCCATCGTGCAAAGGGCCGTTCGCTGCTGTCCCATAAATCGGGTTCACCACATGGCCGATAGGGTCGGCAAGAACAGCCTTTTCAATCAGCCCAATGACAAGAAAGGTGATACCGCGAGCCCACCTTTTTTCCCAACCGGGGGCGAACGAATCTCGCCCAAACTGCCGCCCCACTTCTGACCATCGGGCCAAAGGCCCGGCCGCCGCTTGCGGAAAAAAGCAAATATACAGGGCGTAGCGATCAAGCGTCGTAACCTCCGCCCGGCCCCGGCACAGGTCCACAAGGTACATGATGTGGTGAAAGGTGAAAAAACTGATCCCGAGGGGCAGGATCAGATCGAAATGCGGGTTGATCGGAAGACGCAAGAGGGCTACAAAATTGTCAGCAAAGAAGTTTGCGTACTTGAATGTTCCGAGAATCGCCAGGTCAAGAATTATTGTTCCGGTGATCACGGATTTGCTGCCGCTTGCCGCGAACAGTCGCGCGGCAAGCCAGTTCACAACGATTTGCCCAATCAAGAGCAGGACGAAAGCCGGGTTCCAGAACCCGTAAAACAGCAGGGAAACAAATACCAGAAACGGTATCCGGAGCGAGACATGTTTGTTCATGCCTGCCATTGCAGCCAGCACGGCCGGCAGAAATGCGATCAGATACGAATATTGGTTGAAAACCATCCAGGCCCGATTGAATCCACCCCCACCCACTCCTGCTACTACGACGGACTGTTGTTGCGCAACTCCTGCACCGCATCTGCTGGAAAGCCTCGGGGAGATGCTCGGAAAATCCTCGCTTTCGGGTGCGATCCGCTACACGCTCAGCTATTCGAAGGGGCTCACTTGTTCCTGGCCGACGAGCGGATCAAGGTGGACAGCAATACGGTCGAGCGCTGCATCAGACCGATTCGTTCGAGAACGAGGAACGCGCTGTTCGCCGACTCGGGTATCTGCGCCTGGGCGATGTGCCCGACGCCGCTGGCCTTGGGCGTGCGCTGCGCCGATTGCTGGCGACCTGGCCGCCGGAGATGTGACCGCAAACCGGGGGGTGGCATCGCGCTCGCGTGCACAATGGCGCTCTGGTGCCCCGAGCAACGCGCCTGAGAACAGAGGGAGTAGAGGCCACCGCGCGCCCGAGCGCATCGCCGAGGTCAAGTGGGATCAGCGCAGCCACGGCCTTGCTATGTGGGTGGCGTTCGGCTAGCAGCTCGCCGACGAAGCGGGTGCTGCGCGAACTGCTGGCCGAGGGCGATCGGCCTGATGATGGCCAGAAGCCACGGTCCTTGGACACGCCGAGACGCATTGCGATGATGACCAACCGCCCCAACATCGTCATCGCCCACCCGCCGAAGCGGATCCGGCACAAGCCGAAGGGCGCCGCGGTGCCGGCGGGCATCGTGGTCGGATCACGGCAAGGTCGCGGACTTCTCGGAAGACGAGCACCGCCGGGCCCGCGAGGCGGCCGATCGGCTGTGGCAGGAACTGGTGCAGCGCACGACAGGGACATGACGCTCGAGCGGGCCGCCGGGTCAAATTCACCCAATAAGGCACACCGCCTGCAGCTCCAATTTCGAGTTGCCAACTGTCCCGTTTCGGTTCAATTATAGGGACAGTTCACCAGCCTGGATCCACCAATTCCATGCCTCACGCTGCCCTTCGGTTGCGATCCCTTGCCGAGCGTTGCGGTGATCCACGCTTTGGCGACCGAGCGCGCCACGTCGGTGAACTCGTAGGGGTCACCTTCTGGCAGCGGCAGTCCGAGCAGCCCGTGCATGATCGACAGGTGCGACGCCCGGACATCGGCCTCCACGACGGGCTCGCCATTGATAGTTATGCGCAGCCGCTCGGCCTCGGACATTCGTTGGTAGACGCCTTCATTCCCCACGGCATACCAGCGCCCACCAAGCGGCCACGACGCGGTGAACACCCGCTTGAGCCTTGGCGGCAGGCAACCGGTAATTTCGTGCTGCGCGATCCAGTCGTTGTAACTCTCGACCTCTTCGCGGATGCGGGCAGCCTCGGGATCACCCCGCCGGATCATGAGGGGCGTCTTCTCGCTGCGCCGGGGTTTCTTCAGGGCAAACGCCTGGATCGGCTCGGGGATTGTTGGCGGCTTGGTTGGGTAGGCGTCCCCAAAATCCTCAGCGAGGGTGGCCGGGGTCAGGCCATGCCGGCCCACGATCTCCAGTCAGCGCCTGCGTTGGCCAAAGGCGAGCCGCCTTGCCCAGAAACGACTCCGGACCGCCCAAGTCCCAAACGCCGAGCCCATAGCGAATGCTGCGCGACCGGTTGAGGAGGCCGAGCGCCACCAGCGCGTCACAAGCGGCGAGATACTGACGAACGCCAACCGGCCCGCCGGTGAAGTCATCTCTCTTGCGGCTTCGGAACGCCGGCTGAGGCTCCTCTCGACCCCACCGACGAAGCACACCGCCAATGATTGCACCAACCGCCTGCTGCTGTCGGGCGAGTCCAGCCTTACCGCGGCCTCTTTTACGGGCGCCTGTGTGCGCGTCATGGCGCGCGACCAGTGCGGCGACATCAGCCACCAGCGCCACCGCGCGAGGAGAGACGGGGGTGGCGCTCAGGGCGAGCAAGCGGGCGTCCTGGAGTTGGTCTGTGGTGAGCGTCGGGGGCGGTGGGGTCCAGTCTGGGGCCGGCTCCTTATCGTTCTCCGTTACCCCCTCGGTGGCCCCTCGGTGTCCTGGAGGACTGAGCGTGGAGGATGACACAGCAGATGAGTGATCAGTGTAGAGGGTATCCACGGTGGCCTATGCGATGAAACACGGTGACAGCCTGGAGAGCCCCGCATAGGACCACTCCATTGAGTGACCCGAGAGTGACCCGCCGGCCCAGTGTGATGATGGTAGGTATCGGCCAATGATAGGCACTGGGTGACCCGTCAGAAGGCGATCAATCCACATCTGCCCATTCGCAACGGTTATGGCGCATTGTCAGCATCAGGAGGACCGGTGGGAGGCCGGTTGTGACCTTCGAAGGTGAAGCCGAAAAGGGCTGGAACGATCTCCTCGTGGCCCACCTCGGGCCTGCCGGTGCGACGCTCGTTTGGCTGGCGCCGTGCTGGGGATGGGCTGGTATTCGCTCGTTACGTGGGAGTGCTTGGCTGCGCTTTTCGGCCATTGCTTTTGCGTGGATCACACGCTTGCGTTAGTGCACCCGCCGTCCCAAAAGCGCGAGACGTGAACCCTGCCTTAAGCTGCTACCGCTGCGCTCTGCTTCCGCCGACGTGCAGCAAAGGCGAGCACAGTGAAGCCCGAGAGCATTAACGCCCAACTGGAGGGTTCGGGGACGGTAGATGCAAAAACGCCCGGTACGCCGAGCTCATTGATGCCGGACGTGTAGATGATGTGCTCGAAGTCCGCCGTTGCGCCGACAAGATCGAAATTTCCGGTTACTGCGGTCACATCCACGGAGAACGATGTTGTGGTCAGCACGGTAGCCGGATTGAAGGGGATAATAGCGTTCCTCGTGAGCTGTCCGAAAAGACCCGAGGTGTAGATACTCGATCCCGAGGAAAAAATGTCAGACGTGAGTGGTGCATCAAAAGAGTTGAATGTCGAGTAGGAGAGCGTCTCATTCGGTCCGAACGGATTGGCTGCGGAGAACATCAGGTTGAAGTCGACGAAGTCGAACGGTGCCGTTGCGGTCGTCGCCGCGAATACGATGCGTGCGCTTTCGCCCGCATTGAGTACTACTGCATGAGCCGCCGCGCAAATGCTTAGGAAGCCAGCGGTGAACGCGGCGAGCCAGGTCGTACGTCTGATCATTTAAACCTCCGGCCTACTTCGCGGTTCCCTAACGTTGAGGACGTTCAGGTTCGTATGAAGCACAGTGCGTGCCGACTGACAAGACACCGATATAATCCGGGATGCCCCAGATAGCCTTCGATTTCGCCCGTTCGTAGCTATCGGGTCGGTCTCCCTGACGCGGGGCGTTCCTGGCGTCTTGACCCTGCTGCTGCGGCCGGTACCGGTTGGCAGCCCCGTGCCCACTTTTCGACGCACCTGGATCGCCGCTGTGCTGACCGCGCAGTGGGCCATCAGGAAATCCTGATGCGCTCCGCGTTCGCCCTGCTGGGCTGGCTTGTGTCAGGTTACCAGCGCCTCCGCTACACGGCGACGGTTAGCTCCAATGCGCGGAAGAATCGCCGGGGCCGAGTGGGTCATGGCGGCCCGTCATCGCGGCAAGCCCTCCGTGCACAAAACGCGATTTGCCCCTACCATCCGGCGTAGCGATCAACAGAAACGGGAACGGACCATGTCCATGAAGCCAAGGTTTCTGCTACCCGCATGCGCCGCCACGCTGTTCGCCATCGCGGCACTCGCGCAGACGGCCCCATCCACGCGCATTCGCGGCACCATCGCCGCCATCGATGGCCCCACCCTGACCGTGACCAGCCGCGATGGTCAGAAGCTCGACATCACGCTGAACGACCCGTTGACCGTCACGACGGTGAAGCGCGTAGAGCTGGCCTCGATCACCCCCGGCACCTTCATTGGCACCGCCACCAGGACTGGCGCGAACGGAGAATTGCAGGCGATCGAGGTATTGGTATTCCCAGAAGCCATGCGCGGTGCCGGCGAGGGTCACTACCCCTGGGACCTCGAGCCCGGCAGCATGATGACCAATCACCGCCACGGTCCAGGCGACTTCCGGGCGCGAGCTCAGCCTCTCCTACAAGGGCGGCAACAATAAGGTGGTGGTGCCACCGCAGGCACCGATTGTCACCTTCGCCCCCGCCGAACGGGCGGACCTCAAGGTGGGCGCGCCGGTCTTCCTGTCGGCCACCAAGAATGGTGAGGGCAAGCTCGCAACCAGCCGGGTTATTGTCGGCCAGGAAGGGGTCGCGCCCCCGATGTAATCAGTCTGCTTGCAGAAAGGACCGCCGACAACACGTCCGCCTGCGGTCATCAGTGCGCGCGGAGGTTCGGGGTGCATGTCCCAAAAGGGGGTCGACTTCTGCGGTTCGACTACCGCCGCTGGGGGTGGAGACCTGACCTTCGTGGACCATGGCCGTCGCTGCAAATTGCGCGGCATGACCGAGTGTCGTGTGATGAGATGGAGAGAACCGGGAGCCGGACACTGGTGATCGCCCGAACGCTTAGCGCAGAGCAGCAGAGATCAGCCGTTCCTGGGGATCGAAGCGATGGCCGGCAGCCTCCGGCAGGCGTGGAGACACAACCCCATACCAAGCGGTGCGGCGGTGACCCAGCCCCAACCCCCTGGCAGGCGCATTGCGCAAATTCCCGCTCTTGCCAATTCTCCCCCGCCGAACTCATCGGGAAGACCATCATGAACGACCTGTCCGAACTGGCCGGCCTGCGGGACTATCCGCTGGCGCGGCGTGGGCTGGTGATGACCGGTCTGATTAGCGGCTTCACCCTGGCGACGACGCGCGTGGACGCGCAGGCAATCCACACCGATACAGAAGGACTGGAGGACGGGGAGACGAAGATCCCGACCACCAACGGCGATCTGCCAGCGTACTACGCGCGGCCGGCCAAGGACGGACCGTTTCCCACCGTGCTGGTGATCGAGGAGATTTTCGGTGTGCACGAGCACATCAAGGACCTCTGCCGCCGGCTGGCGAAGGACGGCTACATCGCTGTGGCGACCGAGTATTATGCGCGGATCGGCGACCTATCGAAGATGACCGACATCCCGACGATCTTCGGCGACGTGATCGCCAAGACGCCCGACGGGCAGATGATGAGCGACCTTGACTCGACCGCGGCGTGGGCGGCGAAGAGCAAGGGCAGCGCCACGAAACTTGCGGTGACGGGGTGCTGCCGCGGCGGGCGCCAGACGTGGCTTTATGCCGCACACAACCCGAACCTGAAGGCGGCAGCGGCGTGGTACGGCCCGGTCAATACGCCCGACACCGACATCCAGCCGCACAGCCCGCTTGAGATCGCCGGCGAGTTGAAATGCCCGCTGCTCGGTCAGTACGGCGGGCAGGACACCGGAATTAAGGTCGACGACGTGCGCGCGGCGCAGGCCAAGGCGGAGGCGGCAGGCAAGACCGTCGAGATCGTGGTGTACCCGGACGCGCCGCACGGGTTCAACGCCGACTATCGTCCTAGCTACCGTGCGGCCGACGCGGCTGCCGCGTGGCAGCGGATGCTGGCGTGGTTCAAGACCTACGGTGTCGCCTGAGGCGCCCATGGCTGATGCACATCCCGAGGATGTCGCCGGCGAGCAGCGCTGTTTCGCGACGCTGGTGACCCATGTTCGCGCTTTCGACTGTATCGGGGCGCGTCAACACTGGCCGCCGGTCCCGTCCAGTTCGTCGCCGGGCATGGGTGGGGACCGTATCGCCTGTCGCGCGGGTCAGGAATTGCGCGGGGCGCAGCGGCATCGCGGTTTGCGTGTTAGCAACTGATTGCGGGCGGCGGTTCGTGCCCGGGCGGCTCGGTTACAGCCGGTTCGGGTAGAGTAGGGATGTGGCGCGGTGGCGTTAGGTCGGGCATATCCGTTTCCGCCCCTTTCGTCTGGCGGTGCCTTAATGGCTCGACCGTAGCTCCGTTTCCACACCCCTCTCATCGAACGTGGCGTGCGAATTTCCCGCACCACGCTCTCGGACAAGACGTCACGCTTTCGTCCACGACACGCCGTGCCCAAGCCGGGTCAGGCGTACGAGCCCGAAGTACCCGTAGAGGTGCGAGAGTGGATAAGTTCCGCCCCTGCTCCGTCTGACCTTGTGCTTGAAGCGCAGCCACCGACGCAACCGCACAGCCGCGTAGTTGTCGAGTGCCCGATGCGCCTTGTTGACGGTACCTACGTTAAAGTAGTTCGCCCAGCCGCGCAGCGTACTGTTCAACTTGTCCACCAGCTCTGTGGTCTCTTGCCATGATCCCGCTCGGTTGGTCAGCGTGTGGATTTTCTCAACCGCACGCGTGATGCTCTTCTTCGATGGCCGCTGCCCCAGGCGTGCCTGGCCGGTTCTCGCCGAATACATCCGACCGAACGTGTAGCCCAAGAAATCGAACTCGCCTTCCGGCACCTTGCAGATGCGTGTCTTCTCCTCGTTGACCGTGAGCTTCAGCTTGCCCATGATCCCGCGCAGGTGGTGCAAAGCCTCTTCGGCTTTACCCTTCCTGCACAGGATCACGAGATCGTCCGCATAGGTCACGATGCGCGTGCCGAGGCGTCGCTCCAGCCCAAGCTTCTTCCACCCCAACACGAACCGGCGCATGTAAAGGTTCGCCAGCAGCGGTGAGATGGGTGAGCCTTGCGGGATGCCGCGTCGATTGTCCCGCGCCTCCGTCGTGCGTGTCTTCCGGCCTCGTTTGTCGGTTTCTTCCACGGGGCAGTCCAACCACATCTTGATCAGATGCAGTACGCGCCGATCAACGATCCTGCGTGCTACCGACATCATGAGTTCGGTATGGGGAATGCTGCCGAAGTAGTCCGTGAGGTCGGCGTCGACGACATCCGGATAGCCACGGAACAACAGTTCTTCCACCTCCACCACCGCCTGTTGCGCTCGGCGCCCAGGACGATAGGCATATTGCTCTGATGGAAGATCGGCTTCGAAGATCGGTTCCAGCACCAGCATCGCTGCTGTCATGCAGACCCGATCCCGCAAGGTCGAGATGCCCAGCGGCCTGAGCTTGCCGTTGGCTTTCGGGATAAACACACGCCTGATAGGGTCCGGTCGGTAGGTCTCCTGCTTGAGCGCAAGCGCCAGTTCGCCAAGCCACCGCTCCACCCCGTATGCTTCGACATCCGCGAAATCCTGCCCATCGATACCCGGTGCGCCCTTGTTGGAACGGCACTGGGCATAGGCACGGGCCAGGATGTCCTCGCGGCTGATCTTGTCATACAGGGTGTAGAAGCGATACCCGGCTTCTGCCTTCGCTTTTGCGTGTAACGCCATCTGCAATTTCTGAACACTGTTCGGAGTTGATAGGTTGCCCAATCTCCAGGTCCCTCATCACTTGCTGCGTCTGTCTTGAACTGAGGTCCCTTCCCTCCCCCGGCATTACCCGGCTTCAGCGGTACTACGAACCTCTCCGCCACCCCGCCGCGCCCGGCCTGTCCCTCGCGGGCGTCCAGTTGGCCCTCCCTGGCCACGCATCGGGGCTTCCCGTGTTGCGTACGCTCTCCTTGTGCGCATGCCGCCGCCACTACCCCGGTGCAGCGGATGGGTGCAGTCGTCGCTCAAAAATCACCCATCCGTATCAGCCTTCCCCGGTCCCACTGCCGAGTCGGCCTGCACATTGTCCTTTTCGAGGCTTGCTCAGCGTTCACTCACGTTGCGGCCTACACACTCGCGCGGTCACCTATACGTGGCCGCTATCCGAAGGCTTCAGACACTTCGTCACCTCCATGCCTGCTCCGGTTGCTTCCGGCTGGAGCGGTTGCCGGGCGGGGCTTGCACCCGCTGGAGAAGCGCCGCCTTTTTCACGGCGCACGTGGAAACCAGCCGTTAGCGATCAACTGGCTGGCCGCCGACTCCTACATTTCGCAGTACGTGCGGTGGTGTTTGCGAGCAGTTGACACGGAAGACTACAATCGTGGCAGAGAGGGCCGCCAGATCGGGCAGGTGCAGAAACAGACCATGCTGAACCGCCGCCGGCTGGTCCTCTGTACCCTGACCATTCCAGCTATCGGCTTGCGTGCACATGCTCAAAGTAGTGCCGCTGCAAACGGGCCGTCATCCGCAGATGTGCGCGCACTCCTGGAGGGATACACCGGTCGTGGCGGGGAGAGTCTCGGTTACGTTACCGGAATCATTGATGGCGGTGGGCATCGACTGATCGCAGACGGACAATCTGGCGCCACGGATGCACGTCCGCTGGACGGCGACAGTGTCTTTGAGATCGGGTCCATCACCAAGGTGTTCACCGCGTTGCTGATGGCAGAGATGGCGCAGCGCGGGGAGGTACACCTTGACGATCCGGTGGCGGAATATCTGCCACCGGAAGGCCGCCCTCGTCCTTACAAGGACAAGCCGATCACGTTGCTCGACTTGGCAACGCACACCTCAGGACTACCGAGGTTACCTGCAAATTTGAAAGTGACGGACCCGATGCATCCTTACACGAATTATACGGTGGCACAGCTCTACGAGTTCCTGTCTGGGTTCTCACAGCAATTCTATCCTCGTGTACATTACGAGTACTCCAACCTGGGGTTTGGACTCCTGGGCCACGTGCTCGCGCTACGAGCGGGGCGCCCTTATGAGGAATTGCTGATCTCGCGGATCTGTAACCCGCTGGGGCTCGACGACACGCGCATAACGTTGACGCCTGCTATGCGGGACCGGCTCGCACCCGGACATGATCCGGGGTTTTACCGATTCCCAGCTTGGAATCTGCCGACGCTTGCGGGGAGTGAAGGACTGCGGTCAACGGCAAACGACTTGATGCGCTTCCTGGACGCATGCCGGGGCCGGCGCGAGACGAGCCTGAAAGCAGCGATGGCGAGTCTGCTAAAAGTGCGCCGGGAAACGGACAGGTCGGACGAGTATGCGGCGGAGGGCTGGTTCATCGAGGACGCGCACACGGATGAGCTGGTGTGGAAGGATGGTGGTACCGGCGGCTATGCCAGCTACATTGGTTATTCGATGCGTACTCAGGTGGCAGTCGTGCTGCTTTCAAATACCAGAGCTTGGCGCACTACTTTCCCTCTTGGGCGACATCTGCTCGATCCTGCGTTCAAGGCTCCGGCGGAGCGTCATCCAATCGCCATTGATCCCGCAAGGCTTGAGGCCTTCGCCGGACGCTATTCCTTCTCTTCGGAAACCGTCATGACGGTGGCACCCGGAGATGACTGTCTCATCGTGCAGATGACTGGGCATGAAGAGACAGAGATATTCCCTATCAACGAGACATATTTTTTCGCTCGCGATGTCAATGCCTACGTCGCGTTCGATCCGGCAACCGATGGCTCGGCTCCAGCGCTGATGCTCTATATGGATGGACGACTTCAGCGAGCGGTCCGTATGCCCTGAGGTAGAGCCGTAATAGGAGCGATAGCGTGTCCAACCCAAATGTGCCAGGTCAAGACGGCCGCGTATCAATAAGAAGTCTCCCGTCACGAATCTCTATCGTCGAGCCTCGGGAGACTGGATCGTGAGGCTACTAATACGATTATTGCAGCGCTTGCTGATCATCGGGTTGGGAGTTTTTAGCGTCTGGCTGATTGTCTTTGTGATCTTCAGATTTGCGGACCACAGGCTCCCATGGATTCTGGCTTTGGGTGTCACGTATGGTCTCGCGGCATATGTCATCCTGCCGCGTGCCGTTCGCATGGGCCTTAAATTCCTGCAGCGCAAACATGTGCCTCGTTTTACAATGACCGGCGACGGTCTACCCGGCGATCCCGTCAATGTCGTGCTTATAGGCACGCTGCAACAGCTTCGCTCGGCCTTTGCGACTGCCGGTTGGTCAGAGGCTGATCGGTTGGGCTTGGCAAGCTCGTGGCGCATGATCAGGACATTCGTTTTGAATGCACCTTATCCAACTGCCCCGTTTAGCACGCTTTATCTTTTTGGACGGGGCCAAGACATCGGTTTCCAGAAGTCAATCGACGACAGCCCACGGAAGCGCCATCACATACGATTTTGGGCATTGGCGCTTGCACATGCCGAGGACACGGTGGGAACAGCCGCCTTCTGGCTAAACACCGACCGGCCACCGAACGATGCGCGCGTTCTGTGGGTCGGAGCCGGCACCAAGGATACCGGTCTCTCCTTGACCCAACTCACCTTCCAGATCACCCATTCCACCGATTCGGATACGAATGCTGAACGGGACTATATGGTCCTGGAGTTGACGAAACACCGGGTCATCGCAGAGGTGACGTCCTATAAATCCGGCCAGCATCTGCCCGTCGAACGCGTCAATCGCTACGTCACTGATGGGGAAGTTAGTGTGGCGAGCCTGGTGGAAGCGTAACACCTCGAATGGCACAGAATGAGATTTTTGCGCCACGCGGATGTCGCCTTTGGGTCGACTCCGGCGGTTTGGGTGGGCAGTGCGGCTACCGCCACTCGGGGTGGCCTGCTGACCTTTGACGACATCGACCGGCTGGTCGTCATTGCGATATACCCGATCGCTGTGACCGCGTTCGTCGGGGGTGCACGACAACTTGCTCCGTTACGCGCCAGCCGGCAAACCACGCGGGAGGCACCGGATGCTATGAAAGTCCTCATCTTCACGGTCAGGTTCTCGCGCGTGCGCGGACCTCACCGGAGCTTCGGCGCCGGCCCGGCCACGAGGATCAGCGCTCATCCGAGGCGACCCCGACCGGGCCCTGCGACGAGGGCTCGTCGGAGAAGCCAGGCGGATCATGCGCGAGCGCTGTCGCCTGCGGCGCCAGGATCGCGAATGGCCGTTCCAGGTGCAACGGCGGCGACGTCGTCATACTCCAGACGGTGGCCACGAGAGCGAAGAGTACCGCGGCGGCTGCCATAAAGTAGAGAACACCATTGATATCGAAACGCGCCATGAGGCTTGTGCCGACAAGCGGGCCTACCACTGAGCCAAGCCCGCTTACTAGGACGAGCCGGCCGCTGACCGCCACAACTCGATCGGCCGGCATGCGGTCGTGGGCGAGGGCGACCCCGACCGGGTAAAGCGTCGACATGAAGCCGCCCAGCAGGGCCGCCGCTGCCAGAACTGTCGGCAGGGAGCGCGGCAGCAGTACCAGGGCAACGGCGCTGCCCGCGAAGCCGAAGCCGAGTGCGGCCAACACAATGCGCCGGTCAAAGTGGTCGGAGAAGCGGCCCACCGGGACCTGGAATGCAAGCCCGCCTAGCACAGCCACGAGCATGAAAAGCGCAATCGTCGTGCGAGCGATGGCCTCGTCCTGCATCCACGCCGGCACGAGTGCATAAAACGTACCGCTGACGAGCCCGCTAACCGCGCAGCCTATGACCGCCACGGGCGCTGCACGCGAGAGTTGGCCGAAGGGAAGTGTCGCCGCAGCGATCGTCGGAGGCGGCTCGGCCCTGGTCGCACTCACCATGACCAAGGCCACGGCGAATAGGGTGACGATCGCATTGAACGGTGCGGCCGCCTCAATCTCGGCGCGGCCGATCAGGAGCTGTCCTATCGCAAGGGCGATGAATGTGCCGACCATGTACACTGAGAGTCTGTCCGGGAACATTGCTAGTTCCTGCATAGCCGTCTGACCATGAGACGGATGGAAGCGAGCAACAGAAAGGCACGCGCCTTCACATTGAGATTTTCCCAATCCTTACCCAGTCGACGACATCGGTTGAGCCACGCCAACGTGCGTTCGACCACCCATCGCTTTGGTAGCACGACAAAGCCCTTGGCCTGGTCAGATCGTTTGACGATCTCCACCTCGGCCTGCGACACGACACGCTTCAACGCCTCCTGGAATCGCCGCCCCTGATAGCCGCCATCGGCATAAAGCTTCAGCAGGAACGGAAACATCCCGAACAGCGTCGCCAGCAGCATGGCGCCGCCATCGCGATCCTGGATGTCCGCCGCCGTCACGATGGCCTGTAGCAGCAAACCCTGGGTATCGACCAGGACGTGCCGCTTCTTGCCCTTGATCTTCTTCCCCGCATCATACCCATGCGGATCGATCGAGGCCCCCCTTTTTCGGCGCTCTTCACGCTCTGCGCATCAATCACCGCGGCGGTCGGGCTGGCCTCTCGCGAGGCCTGCTCACGACATTTCACATACAATGCGTGATGCAGTCGCTCCAGCGTGCCGTCCCAGGTCCATCGTTCCAGATAGTCGTGCACTGTGCTCCGCGGCGGCAGGTCCTTGGGGATCGCCCGCCATTGGCAGCCGGTGCTCAGCACATACATCACGCCGTTCACCACCTGGCGGATATCAACGCTCCGCTTGTTGCCGCCCGGCTTGGCCGGGGGGATCAATGGTTCCACCTCGGCCCATTCGGCATCAGTCAGATCGCTCTCATAGCGCAGTCGGGTGCGGTCGTACCGCGTCCGGTTCTCCTTGGTCCACATCCAGTCCTCCGAATCGATGCTCGGGGGAGAGAGAATCACAGGCAATTCAATGGCTTCAAGGGTGACCCGCTAAGCAATTCTAAAAACTCAATTTGTTCCCGGACGGACACTGAGAAAACCCGTCCGCGTTCAGACGGCCGGGCCTTGGCATTGAGCCAACTCTCGGTCGTGACGAAGATCCCAGCGCAGCCAAACCCGATGACCCCGCGCAGCACCAGCCATGGCAATGGCCCAACCCAGAGCGGCATGGCCGCAGTCACGGCGACGACGAGGCCGCCAAACGCGGCGTAGGCGCGGATGTGCCCGATCCGCTCGATGATTCGTCCGCAGCGCAATGCGCCGAGCGTGAAGCCAGCGAAATAGCTGCTAAGCACCAAACCAGCCATGCTCGCGCCAAAGTTCTCAAGGGCCACCCGCAAAGAAATGAAGGTGCCAAAGAAGCCGTTGGCGAGCTGGATGGTACTCGTCGCGACGACCAGCGTTCCGATCTGCGCACGCATCGATCCGCTCGGCCGCATCGCTCTCCACCCTCTCCCCGCCGATCGCGGACTCCCGGCCGTGCCTTCCGACATTGCCAGGATCGCGCTCCGGGCCGGCTCGATCAACAGGCTCCAGGCCTCACGCGTTTGCGCTCATATTGCTCGTATACCTCGGCCACTACTGCTCAATTCCTCGGCCGCCTGTCCCTACCGAAAATCTCTTCCAGACTGGCGCAATTGCAGCAACGGACTACTCCTGCGTCGGGATGATCGCATTGCGCGTCGTCGAGTCACGCATCCAGTTTCGCCGGGTCCCGGCCGCGCAGGAGCCCGCCGAGCCCGGCCCACTTGCCGACCTGGTACACCGATTCCGTGAAACCGATCAGTTGTGCCGGATTCCCAAGCGACCCCCACATCTTGTAGTATGGCCAAGGAATGGCAGGGCACGATGGCGGCACCCCGACGCGTCATTGAGATTCGGTTCCAGGCGTCGCGCAGCGAAAGCAGCGCGCCATAGAAGGCATTGGCGCCGAGATCGAGCAGCCCGGCCTTGTCCACCAGGCCGCCGGCTTCGATTGGCCGGCTGGTGCGGGTCTTGCGCTCGGCATTCTTGAGCTTGGCTTCCTGCTCGGCGAGTCGGGCTTGTGTTGTTCATGCGCGCGCAGACGCTCGGCCAGCGAACGGACCATGTGATGTTCTCTAGAGTGGGATCGGAAATCGTCAGACTGGTGTGGACTGATCGATCAGGACGTGGCCGGTTCGCGTCGAACGGCATGAGGTCGATGTATCCCGAAGCTGATCGATCCACCTGATCGCTGCGGTTTCGGAGTCGAATGGTCCGGCGAGAGTGTCTGTTCCATCGTCGTTGATGACATAAATTCCTGAGATGCGGACGCCATAATGCGGCGGCTCGAGTTCCAGCAGCTCCATTATTTCCCCACGTTTCTGTTTGCGCCTGGACGGTAGAAGTGTGGGCCGCATCGGACCAATGCACGAATTCGAGATTTCGACACCGACATTTCCACAACGGTACCGCGCAGCGGGTTCTGCACCAGTGAGCCAGCGGCGAGCGAAGGCGTGCAGACGCGAGCTGCATACGATCTCAACAGTCAGACGAGCAATCCACTGAGCAGCTTAAAAGGTCGATCATGCCGATGAGAGGGTAGCCTATCGCTGCATCTGTGCCAACCCGGATGAGATTTTCTGTAGGGACGGGAGCATTCTATTCCTGATTTTCCTCGACCCACCCCTTGAACACTTGGTAGGCCAACGCCAGCAACCTGCGCCGATATCTTTCGTCAGGACGTGACGTTGGCTCACACACCGGCTCGGCTACCCGTCCATGAGGCCGCGTCCACAATCAGACGAAGCCGTTTGGGCGAAGCTTCTTCACGCAATTGTCACCGACGCCCGGCTTACAGTAATTACCTGGCAGTCATGTTAGCCCATGCTCCTCCCATGGCGGACGGCGGCTTCGACGCGACGATCACACTTTAGCGACCGCCGCGGCAATGCGTCTGCGCTGTCGGATCACAAAGACCAGGCTGATCCGGAAGAACCGGCCTTCCTGATGGCCGTGCAACGGGTCATCAGTGGCGTCGAGGTCCAGCACGATCTGTGATGGCGCCTTCTCGTGGGCGTCGAGGAACAGATCTACGACCAGGAATCAGAAGTCCGATGCACTTAACTCGTGTGAACAATCCGGGCTAGCCATCCCGAAGCTTCCTTGAAGACCACTGATCTATGTCAACTCCCTCGTGGAGGGAATCAAGTATAGTGGGAAATCACAAAAGGGAGTGTCCAATGTCAAGAAGCACGGTAACGAAGAGCCTTGCTGCGGCGGTCATGGGGCTATTTGCAGCTCATGCTGCTACCGCACAACAGACGCAGAATCCGTCAGCGTGTACGACCCATTTTGTTTATTTTTCCACTGGCAGCCACGCGTTAACGCCCGAAGACCAAGACCATATACGCGACGTGGCCGCAATGATGCAAAGCACCCCAACCTTCATCGCCACGATCGTTGGCAAGACCGATTCGGTTGGCTCTGCGGATTTTAATGAGCACCTATCCCAACGACGCGCCGAAGCGATATTCGAGGCTCTTGTTTATACCAACAAGGTGCCAGAGAACCGGGTGCAATTGCACTGGACCGGCGAGCGCCTACCATTTGTATCCACTGCCGATGAACAGGCAGAGTCGCAGAACAGGATGGCTGCGATTATCGTAGGCGATGCGGCGTCGGCACATTGTGGTGGATGAGCACGCTGTGGTGGGATGTAGGGTCATAGAGCCGCAACCTTAGACATCGAACTCCAGGGAGTTGCAAATGGCTAAGAGCCACGAGGCTGTGGAAAAGCTCAAGGGACCGAACGAGGAGAAACCATCGACTGTCGGACCGGGACCGGGTCTGTTCGCGTTCACTATCGATGCGAGCACCGGCCAGATTACCAGGCTCGAGAAGGTGGATAGTGCCGGCACGCGCCGCCAGCTATCCGAGCAAGACAAGATCAGCCTGCAGTCGAGCAAGTCCTGGCAAACACTGGAAGCAATCGTCGAGCAGGCCTTCGAATCCGGAATAGCCTGCGTGCTCGGGAATGGAGACGAGAAGGACGAGGCGCAAGAGTCGGAAGACGAAGCGGAGGTGCGGCGCACTCTGCTGCAGGCGTTGATGGAACGGAGCCGCACGACGACTTTGCTTCAACGCAGCGTTCTGGGTCAGGCGATCCTGGCCACCGCGCTGCAGCAGATCACCGCACCTCAGGCTTCGGAAGCCGAGGGCAGCTCCGCGCAGCAAAAATCGGGCGCTGCCGTGGAGCCGCACCAGCCCGGCTCGACTGGGCCGGCGCCGCACTAAACTAAGTCTCAACAAGAGGAGGATGCCATGGCGGTCGACACGTTGTTACGTGATCGAGAGGAAGTTGGCTCGGAAGAAGCCGGCCGAGACGAGAAGGAGATCGCGAGGCTGCTGATCGGCAGCCGCATGCTGCGGCGCCGCCGGATACGTAATCTGCTGCTGGCGCACGTCTTGCGGGAAGGCCGGGAGCGGGAGGATGAGGACGGGGACGAAGGCGGTAGCGGAGAGCGTCGCCTCGTTCGTCTGCTCGTTGCGGGGGGAGCGATCCGCCGACGCCGCGTGCGCCGCCTTCTGCTCGCCCGCCTGCTCAAGGAGCGGAGCGAGCGGGAGGACGGGGAGGACGAGGAAGAGGACGGGGAGGAGGAGGCGGGCAGCGAGGATCGCCGGCTGGTCCGTCTGCTGATCGCTGGCGGCATCGCCCGCCGACGCCGCTTGCGCCGTTTGCTACTCGCTCACCTGCTCCGGGAGCGCAGCGCGGGAGCGCGTGAGGAGGAAGACGAGGACGAAGACGAGGAGGATGAAGAGGAGGATGAGGGTGGCCGGGATCGGCGCCTCGCTCGCCTTCTGATCGGGGGCGGGATGATGCGCCGTCGTCGTCTGCGCCGCCTGTTGCTTGCGCGCCTGCTCCGCGAACGGCGCGCGCAAGCCGATGAAGGCGAAGAGGACGAGGAGGAGGACGGGGAGGAGGAGGCGGGCAGCGAGGATCGCCGGCTGGTCCGTCTGCTGATCGCGGGCGGCATCGCCCGCCGACGCCGCCTGCGCCGTTTGCTGCTCGCTCACCTGCTCCGGGAGCGCGGCGCGGGAGCGCGTGAGGAAGAAGACGAGGACGAAGACGAGGAGGATGAAGAGGAGGATGAGGGTGGCCGGGATCGGCGCCTCGCTCGCCTTCTGATCGGGGGCGGGATGATGCGCCGTCGTCGTCTGCGCCGCCTGCTGCTTGCTCGCCTGCTCCGCGAGCGGCGGGAATAAGAAGAGAACGAAGGCGACGACACGGACGTGGTCGAAGTGTGCCTCGATGCGGTCGGCTGGCTGCTGATGGCTCGCCGGCTGCTGTGTGACCAGCACGGCGCGCCATCAGCAGGTCAGCCCGGCCTGCCCGCCCCCGCGTCCTTGAGGCCCCAGTGTCATCGCGATCCGGAGCAGCGCTTAGGAACATGTCATAATACGCTGATATCGTGAAATAATCTGACGGTCGGATGTGGCCTGGCACGGCTTCGGGAAGAGCCGGATGCGGCTCCGAACTCGCGCACCGAGACAATCGTCGCGATACGACTGGCGATCGACAGTGGCGCTGGGCCGGCGTGCCGCCAAGCTTCGCGTCGCCGGCTGCATCGTCAGCACGAACGGCGAGCGGCTTAGCGTTGATGGGCCGAAAGCTGCGCAAGCGTTGTGGGACGAGTCGATCGAGGCATTGTCGCGCCACAAGCGCGAGCTGATCCGCATCCGCGCGATGGCTGGGATAACTGGGGTGCCGAGGCCGAGCCTCGTGGCGTTGCCCGGTGATGATAAGCGCCGTTCTCGCAGGCTATCCGGGCGACGTGCTACGGTGCGGCCCGGAGGTTATTCGGAGATGGCCGGCGGCGTGCGCGCCGGGGGTATCCGATGCTGCTTGCTCTTCCGCTATGGGCTCGTCCTCGGCTCGCCGTTGCTAGTGAGTGGCCGTCTGTATGATGCCGAGCGCACCCAGCCCATACACCATCAGTTGGACAGCAACTGCGGCAAGCAGGATCCCGAACACGACCTCGGAGATGACCAGGCCGACGGGGTTCAGGCGCTTGGACAGCTTGTCGATGTTGGCAAAGATCAGGTAATCGACCCCGCCGACCAGTAGGACGAGTCCCAGGACCAAGGCGGCGGTCGCGACCGAGACGATCTCGCCGGACGCAATGATGAGGATCGTGATGCCGACCGGGTTCAGCAGATAGGGCACCGCGAGCGGGTAGACCGCGATCTGCTTCGGATCCTCTCGGATCTCGACCACCTCCTCGACCTTCTTGGTCGGCCCGGCGGCCATGTTGATGGCGAGGATTGCAAGCACGATCGCGCCGCCGACCGCAACGGCGCCGCCGCTGATGTGGAGCAGGCGCAGGAGAAACCAACCAGTGGCGAACAGCACGATGGCCGTGACCACCGCTGTCACAACCATCCGCCGGCCGACAGCCCGCTGCGTCTCCGCATCGAGGTGCTTGGTCTTCTCGAGGAACGGCACCAGGGCGACCTTGGGACCCATGCCGATCAGCAGGAGCAGAAGCAGCTTGACCACGAGTCCAGCATCGATAACCGCGAAATTCATTGCGAAACTCGCTTTCGCTATCGCGTTGCGGTGAGCACGCCAATTCGAGACCGGGCGGTCTTATGCCAAGCGTGACCGCTCTTGGCTTGCTGATGGCCGTAGCCATATAACGTGTTCATATGAACTTTGTCGAATTCCCGGTCTAGGGCGCTGACGAAGTCCGCACCGATGTAAGCGAGATTGCAGTCGACGTCGCCCCGTTTGTTGACCAACTACGTGCGCAGCACGTCATTGCACCCACTCGCACGGCGGCGTTGAGCGCGGCCATTACCCATTGCACGCCGATCCCGCTTACGGCTGCACTGCCATCCATTTGCAGCCGCGGTTATTGTCCGTGACGGTCAGTGTCTTCGGCGTGGCCGAGAGATCCGCGACCACAACCAGCCGCGCGCCTGCCAACGCGAACACTGTTTCGTAGACGTTGGGACGCACCAGCTTCATCTCGTCATCGATACCACCTGCCGACTTGATCTCGGCCTGGCGGTTCTGTCACGCCTCGCGCCATATCGGCGCCCGATTGACCGGGGCTGTGCGGCGCCTGGGGGTTGTCAGGCCGGGACGAAGAAACGGCCCCTTTCAGCCGAACAAAGGTAAGCGGAGTGGCAGGGCCACATTGCGGCACACGGTGAAAGTGTGATGCGTGCCGCGCATGGACCTGGACATCCACCCGGCGGGGCGAGAGGGTCCCGCTGCGAGTAGTCATACGACAAGTCGTATGAGTGCTCGGAACGAGCGGATCGAGGTGATCACGCGTGGCGAGCGCCGACGGTCTTGGACGGCGGAGCAGAAGCGCGAGATCGCGATGGAGAGCCTCTCTCCTGGAGCGGCGGCGGCAGAGGTTGCTCGTAAGCACGAGATCAGCACGGGCCTGCTCTACACGTGGCGCAAACAACTGCTCAGTGGTGAGATCAGGAGCAGACGGTTGCCGAGAAGCAGGCCGGCCTGGACGCTGCATTGCCAGCGGAGAACGAGCAACAGCAGCGACGAGCCGCCAAACACAAACGTAATCATGGCGCCCTGCCAGCCCACCTGCCTCGTTATCAGGTGTTGATCGACGCGCGCCGCGAGGCCACGCAAGATCGTATAGCCCGGGAGCTTCGAGAGGATAGCCTTCTCAAAGGCATTTTTCAGACGTAAGCCCGGACCGGTGCGCACCATCAATCCTACAATAAAGCAGATGATAGCCAGTAAGAGAACTGCGAAGACCCCACCAAATGCGACAGAAGCGGGGATGATCGGCTTTAGCAATGCCAAGAGTGCGCTGACTGCCTTGGCGAGCAGAAGTACGGCCACGTAGACCGGCAGAACGATAAGAATTCCGCCGATCAGGGTTGTCTTGGCGAACTCGACCAGCGGTCTCATGTAGCTTTCCTCCTGGAGCGTGCCAGCCGAAAGGGAGCCGGCTCCGGCGATCCAACCGACAGAGCAGTGGCTCTGATAATGGCGATGGCCGTTTGGCGCGCAGTCATGCCAAATCCTCCAGCCAGTAGCCACATCTACACTTACGCTGCCCAGCGCCAATGTCAGTGCCGCATTGAAGCTCGACTGTGCAAAGTTCAGGAGATACCCGAGGCCACGGCGGGAGGGGACAAATTCGCCAACGATCGCGCCCGTGAAGGCGAGGCCCACGGCCACCTTGAGGCTGGAGAGAATCACCATTGTGATCGAGGGTATATACACTTCGGTCAGCGTCGCCCGACCGCTGATCAAACGTCTGTTGCTCGTCCATCGTTCACCTCTCGCGCAGAAATCGTCCGCTTACGAGGCATCCCAATCAACCGTGGGGCGGAACAGCAAGCCCGCGCCCAGCGCGAATGCGACCGTAATGGGTAGGCCCAGGACCACCATCACGATTGCCCGTTGGTCGACCTCTGCCAACGAGAATAGTGGAGCAAGAGCCAGGCCGAGATTGCGTGTCGCCATGCCGCAGCTCAGGACAATTTTCTGGTCGTGCGGCAGGCCACAGCCAATCCAGTAGGGCAACGCCGTAATCGCGGCGAAGTAGATGAGTTGCGCGGCTACCGCTAGGCTCCCTGCCAAGCCGATCAGGCCCCGGCCGAACACGACAACGCAGGCCACCAGAACGGCGACGGTTGCAAGACTCGAGGTCCGCTTCACCAGGGGCTGCAGCCGCATCGCCAAGACGGTGCTGACATGGCGAAGCACCATGCCGATCGCGAGCGGTAGCAGCGCAACCAGGACCAGAGGTTCGGCGATGGTCCACGCGCCGACGGTCAAGCCCTCGATCATCAGCGGAACCGCGAGAGGCATGACGACAATGGTTGCAATAGAGGTCAGCAGCATGAACGCCGCAGTGTAGCCGACGTCGCCCTTCGCCCGCTCCACGATCATCGGCAGGAATGGCGCGCATGGCGTTATGCCCATCAGCAGTAACCCCATCGCGTAGGGCGGGGCGAGTGGTAGGAACCGCGTGATCGCAAAGGCTAGCGCCGGTGAGACAACGAAGCCCCAAAACAACGTCAGCCCGACGAAACGAACGTTCCGCAGTCCTCGGGCAGCGTCAGGCGGATCGAGCCGTAGGCCCATGTCCAGCAGGCTGCTCGCAATGAAGACCACGAGCGTGATCTTCAGGACGACGGTAAGGTGGTCAGTCACCTCGGACGTTCGAGGCGGGACTGCTGCAGCTCATATAGTGTGGATGATCCACCCAGCCCCTGCCGGTCGGGACACCGGGCGAGCGTCAGGTCCACCGGCAGGAGATGCAGCCGCTCGAGTGTATCGTTCAGTACGTGAAGTTGCCGGTGCAGTGCGGCTTGCCTCGTCTCCGGAAGGACGTTCATCAGGTCTTCGATGATCGCGAAAAGCCGCCGGGTCACCTGGAAGTTCGATGCGCCGTACAGGCGGATTTCGCTGAATGCCAAGTCGACGAAGTCGTCCCAGTTGGGCGTCGGAAGGATCAGCCGGAGCGCCCCCTGGAAGTCGTACAGGGCGTTGTCGTGCAAGTGGCGGCGACCGACAACGCGCAGAAGTCGATGGATCTGATCGAGTGCGAGAACCGCCGTGGTCGGATCGTTGATGGCTCGCGACAGTGCCTTGACAGCGACGTCGACGATCACCCGGAAGGCAAACGTCGCATCCTGCTCCATGGTGCGCTCTGGGCCGAAGGCGACCTGGGCTCGCAGCGTGCTATCGCTGAGCGTCGCGGCGCCGCCGGACAGGCGGAACAGTGGTTCCGCCGATGCCACGAAATCGCCGACCCGCGGCACGAACTCGATCACGCCGTCTGCATCCCGGGCCGACCGGATGAGCGCCTTCAGGTTGAGCGCCAGTACCACGGCGGACCGGCCCTCATGGACGACAGTCCTAGCCGGTTGGGATGGGGTCTGTTGTCGCTGCCGCGGTGCGTACGGGTGCTCGATGGCGTCGGGATAGACTGCCTCGATCACCGCCATCCCGCGTTCTGCCACGCGCTGGCAGATCGCCGTCGGCCGCAACAGCCTAGCGGTGTAGTCGATCAGGAACAGGAACGCAGCCATCGATCCGATGCCGGCAAAGATGGCGACCGTCACCATTTCCAGCGGCAGCGGATGATGCAGTCGCGCCTTGGTGCCGACGGCGAGCAGCAGGGTAAAGACGAACAGGCCGACGGCGAACCGGATCGTGTTGTCTCGCAGGAGCGTTGTCGCAATGATCCGTGGCGTCAGCTGGGCGCTCGCAACCTGAAGTGCCACCAGCATCGAGCCGAACGTGAACACGAGAAACGCAATCGTTAACAATTCAATAGTCGCCAGCGCGTCGCCCGCTTCAGCGGCGGTGATCGCCAGCGCGGGCACCCACTGGAGGGATTGGTCGATGAACGTTAGGAAACGGACGCCGATTTGCTCCACGACCAGAGCGAACAGCGGCACCATCCAGAGCGAGGAACGCAGATAGCTGACGATGGCGTACCGACGGTTCCAGCCCATGTCACTCACGTCCGTGCCGTTACGATGCCTGCATCCGTGGCCTATTCGACCCAGTTCGTGCTGGAACCTTAGGACATTCCTCAGGAGTAAGGTAGGTGCGCCGCGCAGCAGCCGACGCCGGCGGGTGTCGAGGGACATTTGTCGCCCGCCACCTATCCGAAAATGCGCGTGGATCGTGATGGCGACGGGGGTGCCACTGACCTTTGGGGTGTTTGGGCACCCAACGACGATCATCGGCCCGCGCGGGACACACATGGCCACTTGGATCACGAACGTCCCGCAAGGATCATGGACGAGACATCAGGTCCGATACTGGCCCCGCTGTCGCGGCCGACCCGGCTGCGTCGACTGAGTTCAGGAAACGGCAGGCTCTGGTCAAGCCGACCACGGTCATACGCATAGGAATCCGTGTAGCCGCTCAACAAGAGCTTCCAGATATAGCGGAGACCGCCGCCGCTCCCCAACATGGCGGCAATGCGGCTTGCCACATTGCTCGTGCAGTTGTCGGTCAGAGTATTGTAGAACTGCGGCGTCTTCGCCAGCAGCCTAGGAGTCCCGGGCGTGGTATGGAGGGGGTAGATGTATACGCGCTCCCGCCGCCGGTGCGCACGCCGATGAGGTCTCTTTCGTCAGCGATGACGTAGATCAGTTCGTAGTTCCGAAAGAAGTCGCCTAGAGTTCGAGGAGTCCTGTCCAGCAGCGCGGAGTGTCTCCACGGAGACCGCCAGATGGCGTGCGTCAGCGAATGTCAAACTGACGAAGACATGGGCGATTTCGTCGCCGGCCCAGTAGGACATCACGAGATCGACGCCCTTCACCTCGTTCAGGTTGAACGCTGTGTCGTAGTAGCGGGGGATCGCGGTCGTCTCGGAGGTCCAGGCAAAGTCGCGGATCCATGCCGCGAAAGGCAACGACGAGGTCGCGGTCGCCGGCGATATCGGACAGCGCAATTCCGATGTTGATGACCACCGAGGCAAGTATGAGGGCTCTGGCAAGAATCGCAATCGGTGCCTTCGACCACCGGAATAGCGCCACGTCCTGGGGTGGCTCATGCACTATCCAGAACCAGCGATAGAAGCCAGTCAAAGCCACGGCCGCGGCCAGCAAGCCTCCAATCTGGGACATGTCCGTGCCGAACTGGGTCAGAGTGATGCGAGCTCCGCAGTTTGCCAGCGCATCGGAGACGAACGCGTTGGGGACAACCGATCCGGCCCAACAGGCCAAATCTCAGGGGGTCAATTTTGGACGCCGATCCCCCAGCTCACGGAGTGCGCCCCTGCGGGTGGACAGATTAAGCGATTGGATTTGACCCTCCCTGCTGGGCTTTCGGAGGATGGAAGCCATGACGAAGCACCGGTCTCACAGCGCGGCATTCAAGCGGCAGGTCGCTGAGGAGTTCCTCGCGGGGGAGACGCTGCACGCGTTATCCACGCGCCACGACATCTCGCGGCAGCTGATCCGGATTTGGGTCGGCAAGTTCGAAGCCGGCGCGCTCGACGATGACGTGCAGGCGGCGGACCTGATCCAGGAGTATGAGGCCAAGATCGCCGCCCTGGAACGGATGGTCGGACGCCAGGCGCTGGAGATTGAGCTGCTAAAAGGGGCTTTGAAGCACGCACCCCGGCCGACAAGCGCGAGCACCTCCGTCGTCACCGGCCCGGTGACGTCTCGGTCAGGCGGGGGTGCGAACTGATGGGTCTCGCGCGGTCCACCTTTTATGACGTAGCGTCTGTTACTTTGGCCGCTGACGAGCTCGTCGCCCGCATTGGCGCGATCTGCGACGAGTTCGAGTGTTATGGCTACCGGCGGGTCGGGGCAGCGCTGCGCCATCAGGGCGTGGTGGTGAATGGCAAGAAGCTTCGTCGCCTGATGCGTGAGCGCGGTCTGCAGCCGAAGCGGCGCCGTCGCTACGTCAATGAGCCGCCGCGGCAATCCGTACGACAACGCCAAGGCAGAAAGCTTCATGAAAACCTTGAAGGTCGAGGCGATCTATCTGGCAGGCTACGAGACGGTTCGAAGACGTTACCGCCGACCTTCCACGTTCATCGACGACGTCTACAACAGCAGAAGACTTCACTCGGCGCTCGGCTATCTCAGCCCTGTGCAGTTCGAGGATCAACAGGCCCAGAAGACGGTCAAAACGGCAGCCTGATCCTGTCCACCCGCAGGGGCGCACTCCATCAGGGGGTCAAAATTGCACGCCGAAACACAAGTACGGGCTGGATCACAAGACCCAAAGCCGCTGCTGCGAGCAGCATCCGCAGCCGGGCCGCATGTGCGGGGACCCTATCTGCCGGGGCGCTCATTTGCCGAGGTACTTCTGCTGGAGGGCCTTGAAATCGGCGAGCGTTGCAGGGCAGGTCGCCTTATCGAATGGGTGCCCGGTGCCGTAGCCGAACGATCCGCTGAAGATGAACGCCGCTTGCAGGCCGAAATGCGTGGCGATCTGGGTCGCAAGCTGCAGCGCATCCTGGCCAACGCGGGCGCGCGCTTCCTCGTTGGTGCAGACGAATGCCTCGCCCGACATCACGCCGACCTTGCGAATTCCCAGCATGAACTCCTCGTCGGCATCGCTACCCTTCTTAGGCTCGTTCTGGGCAGAAGCGGTCGTGGCGAGGCTGGCAAGCAGAACCGTGGCCAGAATAGCAGCCGGCACGCGGGACTTTCGAAGGAACTTCATGGGCATACTCCCCGATTGTCGATTGCACGCAAGAACGATACAGTCTAGCCGAATCGGTCGAACTGATGTTGTTGCGGATCGCGGAGCGCAGCGATCCTATTCAGGCCAGAAGCGCCACGATCACGGTACCCCACAAGGCCAGCAGGACATTGCCGACCGCATAGGAGACGCCATAGCCAAGCGTGGGGACAGAGCTCTTTGCCGCTTCCTGAACCGCCGCGAGAGCAGGGGTGGCAGTGCCCGCACCGGCACAGACGCCCAGAAGAATCCCAGGATGCATCTTGAAGAGCCGATGCCCCACGAGGACACCCACCACGTGGGGAACAATCACCGTGACGATGCCGGCGATGACGAGAGAGATGCCGCTGGTCTGCAATCCCCGCACGAAGTCCGGTCCGGCAGCGAGACCAACTACCGCGACGAAGCCAGTAAGACCTAAAGATTCGAAAATCCACAGCGTTGGGGTTGGAATGCGGCCAATCAACGGCCGAAGTGAGTGGAACCAACCCCAGAGCAGGCCGCCCAGCAGGACGCCGACACTGAGCGAGAAGCCGATTTCCAGTTTGCCGAAAGCTAGTGCGGGAATGCCGATCAGCGCGCCAACGACGATGCCGGCGGAGACGAACACCATATCAGTGGTTTCCCCCGGACGATCGGCAACGCCCATGGCGCTGACCGCAGCTTCCACGTGCCGGTGGGTGCCGACCACGGTGAGGATGTCGCCGCGCTGCACCTTCAGTTCCGCTTCGATCGGCATTTCGATCCTGTTGCGCAGCACCCGGTGAAGATAAACGCCGCGGGCGAAGGGTTCTTCCGAAAGATCGCGCAGAGTTTCGCCATCGACATGAGCGTTGGTGACGAATACGTCCACCTGCTCGGCCGGCACGTCCAGCAGTTCCGGGTCCTCAACTTCCGGCAAGCTGGGGTCCACCTGCTGCACCAGGACGCCGCGCCGCCCTGAGATGGCGGCGACGTCGCCGGCGCGGAGCACCGTGTTGGCATCAGCTTCGATGATCTTGCCATCACGGCGGACGCGTTCGACAAAGAAGCGCTCGTCGGGCAGGATGTCCTCGACCGGTTTGCCAATAAAATTGCTTCCTTCGGGGATGCTGTACGAACGAAGTTCGATGCGCCGATAGGCGGAGACAATACCCGGCTGTTTGCGACCGCCGCCAGCCATGCGTGCTTCGTATTCAGCGCATTCCTTCGCGAGATCAACGCCCATCAGCCGAGGTGCGATCTGCGACAGGAACCAGGCGGCGCCGACGACGCCGATCAGGTAAGTGACTGCAAAGGCAACGGGAATGTGGTTGGTCATTACCGTGCGGGCGGCATCACCGATATCCAACCGGCTGATGGCGTCGCCGGTGGTGCCTATCGTGGCTGACTCGGTGAGCGCACCAGCGATCACGCCGCCAGCAGTTCCGGGATCGTAGCCGAATACACGGGCAACAAGATAAGCGGTGAACAGGCCGGTGACAGCGATGATGGAGGAGATGGCGGCCTGGGCTAATCCGTCCTTACGCAATCCCTGAAAGAACTGCGGGCCGCAACGGTAGCCGATGGAGAACAGGAACAGCACGAAGAAGCACTGCTTGACCTCTGGCGAGACCTTGATTCCAAGTTGGCCAACAAGCACGCCCGCAAGAAGCGTGCCTGTGACGGCGCCGAGCGAGAAGCCGCGGAAGCGCAATCTCCCCAACATGTAACCGATGGCCAAGGTCAGGAAGAACGCGACCTCTGTGTGCTGACGTAAGGCGTCGACGAACCAACTGATCATGATACCCTCTTTGGGGCGCAGTGCTCAGCCCTTTGCTCGCTTCGCTGCCTCGTATTCCCGAACATAGCCGGTGGCGACAGAACGAACCGCTCGGCCGATATTGGCGTAGGCCTCATCGTCGAGATTTGCGAACGACACCCGTGCAGACCAGTTTGGGGCGGCGAAACCGCCCCCGTTCAGCAGCACGATGCCGTGTTCCTCGGCGAGGCGGAACACGATGTCGAGCGGATGAACGTTGGCCTTCACATAGGCCAGCACCTCCGGTGACACGTTGTTCTTCAGCCAGAACTCCAGATCGAACAGGCCGTAATAGGCGTCATAGGTTGGCCACGCCTTGATATCGAGCCCTAGGCTTTCGACGGCGAGGCGGAAACGGTGATGCACGATCTCCATGCAGGCCTTCTGGTATTCCTTGCCCTTGTCCATAAGTTCGAACAGCGAGAACATGGTCATCATCACTTGCTGCGGCAGCGATAGGCCGGCAGTGTGGTTGAGCGCAACATCGCGGCTGTCGGCTACAATTCTATCGATGAATTTGACGTCGCGCGGCGTAAGCGTGAGCGTCCCATACCGTCGATCCAGCGCTTCTTTGATGCTCTCGGGATGCGCGCCGATCATCTGGTCGATGATATTGTCTTGATGCAGGGCGATGACGCCCAGCCGCCAACCGGTGCAGCCGAAGTACTTCGAGTACCAGTAGACTCCGATCGTGTTGCGCGGCAGCGCGCCCAGCAGCGAGCGAAAGCCGTGAACGAATGTGCCGTAAACGTCATCGGTGAGGAGGATCAGGTCGGGGCGCTTCGTCTTTACGATTTGGACCAGCAGATCTATTGAGTTGGCATCGAGCGCGACACCGGTCGGGTTGCCGGGATTAACCAGGAAGAACGCCTTGACTTTTGGATCCTCAAGCTGTCGAAAATCTGCTGCGGTGAACTGGTAGGTATCCTCGCGCTCGGCGCGGATGTTGACGATGTTCAGGCCGTAGTCCTCGAGATGCGGCATCTCGAGGTAAGGCGTGAAGATCGGCACGCCGAGGGCGATCGTATCCCCAGGATTGAGCAGACGCGCGGCCTTTAGCGACTTGAAGATATAGCACATCGCAGCGGTGCCGCCCTCGACCGCGTAGAGATCGAACTTGCCGCTCGGGCGCGGCTCGCCGCACATCGCCCACATCAGGTATTCGTGGACAATCTGCTCGTTGTGCACGAGCATACGATCAGGCACCGGATAGTTATCGCCGATAATGCTGTCCACCAGCTCATGTACGAACGCGTCGGGCTTGAAGCCGAACCTCTCGATAGCGTAGTGGACCATTGAGCCAAGGAACGCGGCGCCCGGGCTGTCGGTGTGATGCGCGAGCCACGCGTCGAGGCGGGCAGCGATACCCGGAGCCTGCGGCATTCCGCCCACGCCCGCGGGCAGATCCATGGCTCGTTTGCTCTCGGTGATTGCGAACTGACCGAGCAGGAAGAATGCCTCGCGGGGCTTCGTCGCGATCCAATTGGGGTTGCCACGGCCAGCGTTGAGGAAGGCAAGGTTGGATTGCGAGCTGGTGCGCCTGGCGATCTTGATCAGTTCGTCCTTGACCTCGAACGGGCCCAGCGTCTCGTATTTGCGGAGGCTGATGGTTGCCATGGGAATCTCCGGAACACTGGTGGGTGATGGGGATCAGGGGTGCGACATCAAGCCAGCAACATCACGATCACCATCCCCCAGATGGTCAGGAGCGTGTTGCCGACGGCGTACGTCACGGTGTAGCCAAGGGCTGGTACCTGGCTCTTGGCGTTTTCGCAGATCATGCCCAACGCGGCTGTGGTGGTGCGCGCACCGGCGCAGCAGCCCAGCAGGATCGCCGGGTCGAAGCGGAACAGAAACTTGCCTACGTACATTGCCAAGATCAGCGGCACCGAGGTAGCGACGACACCCCACAGGAACAGGCTGATGCCCTGTGTTTGCAGCCCGGCGATGAAGCCAGGACCGGCCGAGATGCCAACCACGGCGATGAAGACGTTGAGGCCGACCGAGTTCATGAACCACACGGTCGAGGAAGGGATGCGTCCGAAGGTTGGCCTAACCGAGCGCAGCCAGCCGAACACCAGGCCGGCAATCAGCGCGCCTCCCGCAGTGGAAAGTGTCAGGGGCACGCCGCCCACCTTCAGCACCAAGGCACCGATCAGCGCACCCAATGTGATTGCACCGCCGATAAAGGCAACGTCCGCGACATCGCCTGCACGATCGGGAACACCTAGCAGCTCTGTCGCCGCGGCAACGTCCTGCGGCCGGCCTACAATGGTGAGAATATCGCCACGGTCCACCCGAGTGTTAGGCAGGATCGGAATGACGGTCGCGATGGCGCCACGCACGATCCGGCGCAGGTAGACGCCGCGGGCAGCAGGCAGCGAGGCAAGTTCCGCCAGCGTCTTGCCGTCAACTTTCTTGTTCGTAACGTACACATCGACGCCTTCCACCGGTAGGTTGAGCAGCTCGGCATCGTTGACTTCCTGCGCGGCCGGCCCGAGTACTCCCACCAGCACGTCGCGCGGACCGGCAACTGCGACAATGTCGCCTTCTTGCAGGACGGTGTCTGCGGTGGCGTCCTCTATTTTGCCGTTGCGTCGGATCCGTTGGATGAAAACGCGCGCGCCGCTCACCAGCGCTTCGGCCCCCACCACCGTCAGGCCGACGGCGCGACCGCCGGTTGCCACGCGGAAGGCTCGCAGCTCCCACCGATGCCAGGCCGAGCCGGCACCGCCCATCTCCACCGCGCCGCCCTGCCGCGCTTCATATGCTTTGCACGCCGCGACCAGGTCGATGCCGAGCATCTTCGGCCCGAAAAGGGCGAGTAAGACTGCCGAGCCAACTGTGCCAAAGATGTAGGTCACAGCATAGGCTATCGGCATCGCATCCAGCAGAGCCTTCGCCTGTTCAGGCGGCATACCAAGGCGATTGATAGCGTCGGTCGCGAGTCCCATCGAGGCGGAGATTGTCTGCGATCCGGCGTACAAACCAGCCGCGTAGCCGAGGTTGTAGCCTGCAAGCTTGGCGACGATGACCGGCGCGGCCAAACAGAACACGCAGACGACAGCCGCGAAGAGCGCCTGCGGTACTCCGTCTGAAGCGATGCCGCGCACGAACTGCGGTCCGACGCCGTAGCCGACAGCAAACAGGAAAATCAGGAAGAAGACCGACTTCACCTGTGGCGAGACCGTGATGCCGAGCTGCCCTATCACCACGGCCGCGATGAGAGTCGAGGTGACAGCGCCGAGGCCGATGCCTCGATAGCTGAAGCTGCCGACATAGTAGCCGATGGCCAGCGACAGAAAGATAGCGATTTCAGGATAGTGTCTTAGTGTCGCGGCAAACCATTCGAACATGAGCGTGTCCCCCTACGCCGCCTGGCCCCGAACGAGTTTGGCCAACGCGTCGGGATGAACCAGCTTCAGCCCTTCCGCGGCGTTGTATCCGTGGATTTCCTTCACATCGAGCTTGCGCATGAAGTCGATTGTCTCGCGCGTCAGCACTTGGCCTGGCACCATGATCGGGAAGCCTGGCGGGTAGGGAATGACGAAGTTCGCCGACACCAACGTCGGGCCGTCCTGCAACCGACGGTCAATCTCCTTGTCATTCAGCCTTATGTGCTCGCAGCCATTCGCATCGTATGCGGCATAGAAGCCACCGCGAATGTCACCCTCAGGTGTGCCAACGCCGGCATCGTGGCGGAAAGCATCATGGAAGCAACTGAAGTTCGGCAGGTCGGGAACGTCCGTCATCAGGCTCTTTACGCGCACTGCAAACTCCTCGCGCTCGCCTTCGCCTTGCTCCAGCCGTTCATCTATCTCGCGGCTGATCTCCATCAGCACGCGGATCAGATGCGCCACGTCACTACGGGTGTTGTTGATGTTCGACTGCAGCAGGACGCTGTTGCGGGAGGTTTTGTTGATCTGGATGTTGTATTGGCTCGCCAGCAGATTCTTGAACTGGGTTCCATCGTAACCTGCGGTGCCGCAAACGAGTGTCATCCGCGTGGGATCGAGGCAGAACTCATCCTCATGGATGCTGCGCAAGTCACTGGCCCAGTTGGCGCCTGGTGCGAGAAAATCGACGAAGCCCGACTGCCGGTACTCGACAGGGATCATTCCATCGGCACCAAGCACGTGGAAGTACTTGGAAATCAGCGGATGCCGGTTCACCTCACGCCGAATCACCAGCGCGATCTCGATGGCATTCATCACCAAGCCGTAGCCCTCAAGCTCCATCTGCCGCCGTGCGACATCCAGGCTGGCAATCAGTTGCTGGTTCGGGCTGGTGGACGCGTGCGTGAACACCGCCTCGTGGAACATCTCTTCCACCTTGTGGTAGTCCACATCCTTGACCAGGATCATCGAGCCCTGCCGCAGGGCGGACATCGACTTGTGCGTCGAATTCGTCTGATAGACGCGCAGCCGTACCCTTCGCGGATCTGGCACAAGCCGGCTATCCAGCAATGCGGCATCCGACGGATTGTTGCCCAGTTCGGCACGCTGCCGCTCGTAGGCCTCAACGCTCTTCGGGTCGTGCAGCCACGCATCGATGTCGGCGGCCGCACCCATCGCAGTACGCGGGCGCAGGAACGGCGACCAGCGCGCGAAGCCGAACCAAGCCTCATCCCACAGGAAGATGAGGTCCGGCTTGATCGCCAGGCATTCCTCCATCACGCGTCGCGTGTTGTAGATGTGGCCGTCGAAGGTGCAGTTGGTCAGGTCCAGCAGCTTCACGCGATCAAGCCGCCCCTCGGCCCTGGCGGCGAGCAGCGCTTGCTTGATCGAACGCAGCGGCACCGCGCCGTACATCGAGTATTCGGTCATCGGGAAGGCTTCGACATAGAGCGGCTGCCCGCCCGCCAAGACCATCCCGTAGTGGTGTGACTTGTGACAGTTGCGGTCGATGATCGCGATGTCGCCCGGTGCCAACAGCGCCTGCACCACCATCTTGTTGCTGGTGGACGTGCCGTTGGTCACGAAGAACACGCGATCGGCGCCGAAGGCGCGCGCCGCCAGATCCTGTGCGCGTTTGATGTTGCCGGTTGGCTCCAGCAGGCTGTCCAGACCACCGGTCGTCGCGCTGCTTTCGGCGAGGAACAGTGTGGGCCCGTAGAACTCACCCATGTCGCGAATCCAGTCGGACTTGAACACCGACTTGCCGCGTGCAATCGGCAGGGCATGGAACGTGCCAATCGGCCTCTGCGCGTACTTCTTTAGATTGTCGAAGAACGGTGTCTCGTAACGCGCTTGCACGCCCTCTAGGATCGCAAGATGCAGCTCCAGCGGCTCCTCCACCGCATAGAACACGCGCCGCACCGAGTCGGCCGCCGGATCACCCGCGATCTCCTCGACGCGGCGGTTGGACAGCAGATAGAGATCAAGCTCGGGTCGAGCCCGTTTAAGAACGCGCGCGAGACGCAGCGCGGATGCGTCCGAAGGCTCCAGCGCCGCAAGCGGGTCGATCATGCTGCGCAGCACCGGAGCGTCGTGGCGCGAATGGAAGGCAAATCCCTCGTGGATCACCACCGCGCCCAGATCCGCATTCAGCATCGTCGCACACAGCGCATCCTCGGCGCTGCCGACGATCACTGGCTCATAGATGAACTCGTCCTGCCCCCGACGAAGGCGGCGCCACTCCATGCAGATGCCTGGCCACCGCTCGGCAGGAGCGCCGGTGACGATCAGCACCTCGAAGTAAGGCGGTGCCCTCTCTTGCCGGCCCAGCGACGGCGGCAGGACGTCGGGCACTGCACCGGATATTTCGCCATGCGGATCCCAGTCAGCGGCATGCTGCCGGAACGAGCGAGTCAACAAGGCAGACGAAATACGCCAAGCGAACGCAGCCGCCCCAGTGGCGTCATCGGACTCCGCGCGATTGCGGAGCGCCGTCATCAGTTGCGGGCCGGGATAGCCATGGAATTCTTCGATCGCGACTGCGTCGTTCAGTGCTGCCTCAAAAGTGGCCCGGTCGTCGGTGCCTGCAGCCCATGCTCTGGCCGCATCGACCAGCTCACGCCAGCGATCTTCGCGTGCCGCCGGGGTGGAGAAGAAGGTGTCGATGCGGCGCGGTCCTGCCTCGCTTGCTTCGTTCATTGCTTGCTCCTCCGTCTCCCCCCTGGCCGGCCACGGCGTGGATTAACCACGCGCCCCGCCTGGGCGCTGGGCACTCATTCAGCCCCCTTGCGCCCGACATTAGCTCACCCGGCTCCAAGTTACATCGTAGGTGCAGTTCGGACCGGCCACACGAGCTGTAAGCACGAAATGAGGATCGATTTGTCCTTGGAACGTCTGACCCGAGGCCGCGTTCATCGCCAATGCGCCCTCAGGAGTTACATTTCCCTGGAACGTAAGAACGTCCCACTGGAGCATGGCCGAACCGTTCTTTATGGTCAAATTTGGTGGGAGGCTTAATTGTCGACATCCAGAAGAGCTCATCGCGGTGACGGCACCATGACCGTAAGTTCCATCGAAGACGGCAGTGGGAGCCGGGACGGCAGCGGGAGCCGGCGGCGGCGGCGGTGATTGTGGGGCGCAAGCCGAGACCGATAGGAGTGATATCCCCAACAGGAACAGCTGTTTCATTTGGTCCTCCTTGTAACGTCGTGCATGGTCCTTCGAATCCGATTGTCCGGGACCCCCGAATGCACGGCTAAGTCGGCCATCGCGGGGGTAAGTTAGGCGTCGATCTGGCGCGGGATTGGGCTCGGATATCGCCTCCCGGATTGCCCCTCGCCAGCTTAGTCGATCTTCCAACCGCAAGAGAGGCCGGGTGACGGATTATCGTTGTCAGAAGGCACGGAATTGGCGCTAGCAGCGAACGCCTTCGAGCCATCGGGCCTGAAACAACCTGCGAGCCCTGTCCCAGCTCCATTCAGATTATAACAATCCCTAACAGTGAAGTAATCCGGAACAGGCACCACGGTACTGCCTGCTTTGCAAAGCTTCGTTGGCGGGCTTGTAAAGCCGTCTGCGTGAGCTGTTGCAGAGTAAGCTGCAAAAAGGCTCACAACGGCCGCGGTTGCGAGTCTCCGTGTTACTCGGATCTGTGACATTATCGTCTCCTTTTTCATTCCGATTGTATTCTTCAGCGGAAGCGCGAACGCTGTATCGGGCTAGTGCCTGCGCTGCATTGCGTCGGTGCCTGCAGCCCATGCTCTGGCCGCATCGACCAGCTCACGCCACCGATCTTCGCGTGCCGCCGGGGTGGAGAAGAAGGTGTCGATGCGGCGCGGTCCTGCCTCGCTTGCTTCGTTCATTGCTTGCTCCTCCCTCTCCCCCTGGCCGGCCACGGCGTGGTCTCGCGGCCAACCACGCGCCCTGCCTGGGCGCTGAGCACTAATTCTGGCCCTTTCCCGTTCGGCGTACTCTCGCTACGCGCCGGTCGCACAGCCGACTATCCAAATTCGGCAAATCGGTGGAGTCCCCCGGCTCGGGACTAATCTTTTGCCGAAATTGGATAGCCGCCGGGTCCGCGGCAGGGTCCCCCTGGCCCGACAACAGCGGCTCTGCAGAGTGCGGTGGAAGCGTGCGACGAAGCGTGACCTCGACCTGGAGCGAACCAGAGGAATTCCAGGCCGCGATGTCTGCGGATGGGGCTACCGGGTTTGTTTTCACCAGAGGTGGTCGATTTCGGGCGCGGTCAACCGAGGTAAAGCTGGATCATTTGCGACTTGTGTCTGTTGAGGAGAGCCTTCCTCGCATCGCCTTCATGCGAGTTCCGTCGGAGACCATTTTGGTGGGGCTATCGATCGAGTACAGCGCCCCCCCAACCTGGGGCGGCATCAGGCTGCACAGCAAGGAGCTGATAACTTTGGGTGCCGGCCAATGCGCGCACATGCGGACCGAAGGTCCCTGCCACTGGGGAGTAATATGGCTGCCAGTTCAGGAGTTCACCCGCTATAGCCGCGCATTGACTGGCACGGCCATAGAGGTTCCACCCGGGGTTTGCCGCTGGCAACCTCGCTCCGGTCCGGAGAGGCAGTTCCGCCGCCTCTATTTGGCCGCAATACGAACGACCCATGCCCGATCGGGGCCGGTCACCGGTGCGGAGGCCGCGCATGGCCTCGAGCAGCAACTGATCCACCTTCTGGTTGAGTGCCTGTCCGCGCAACCGGCCAGCCTGGCCGCACCAACGATGCGTCGGGGACTGGAAGTGATGGCCCGATTTGAGGAGCTGATCCGGAATCGCCCTGAGGGCAACCTCAGCGTGCCACACATCAAAGCAATGCTCGGCGTCTCGGACCGGCTCGTGCGCAAATATTGCGCGGAGCATCTGGGGATAAGCCCGATGAGTTACGTCCGCCTCGACAGAATGCAACTGGTGAACCACAAACTACGTCTAGGCACTCCGCAGACCGTACGTGTCGCGGACGTTGTGAAACGCTTCGGATTCGGCAACCTTGGCCGGTTCGCCGGTGCATATCGCGAGTTGTATGGCGAGCTGCCCTCCGAGACGTTGCGGCATCCCCCGCACCGAGGAGTGCCCGCTATCGCGTTGCACAACCAGATTGCGGGCAATCCCCGCGATTTCGATTGACTTATATCAATACAGCTCTTAGCCGCCGTCTTACGGAAACCCTGGCCGCGGAGTCGTCAGATGCTGTCGAGGTCCGTCCAGAGTTACCCGGATTCAGAACGATACGAATCAGCCTTTGTCGGCGCGCGGGCAGAAGTTGTCCCGACCCGCAGCGGGTCGTTTTCGGCACGCTCGGTCCGCGTCGTGTGCTTCTTCCGGGACAGCAGTTTCGACGGACGCGCGATGGTGCGCATCGGGCACCACGAGGACGCGGTGGCCCTTCGTTGGCGCTATGATCGGTTCCTGTCCACCGAGACAGGCGAAGAGACAGGTTTGCCGCTGGGCTCATGGACTCGGCTGCAAGCGCAACTCGATGCCGCTCGTTTTTGGACACTTCCACCACAGAATGACCGCATTGGGCTGGATGGCGCGAGGTGGCTGATCGAGGGCCGGCGAGGAGATGTGCGCCACCAAGTGCGGCGGTGGAGCCCGGATGGTGAGGTGCACGCGCTCGGGCAACCGTTCTTCGAGCTGGCTGGACCGCCCCTATCGAAGCTTCGGCTCTATTGAAGCGACCCCGCCCCGTCGCCAGGCACCGAGGGACCCGGCGCGGCGAACGGTATCCTTCGAGGCCATCCCGGTGGGCTCACGGTGGTCGCCCGTCTCACTGCGCACGGATTAATTGACAGACGCTCACGGCGCTATGGTTATGGCGAACTTTGGGTTCGATGGGAGAACGATTCGGGCTGATGGATACACCGAATGGGTCCCCTTTTGCGGAAGTTGGGTCCCCTGTCGCGTGCTCGGCACAGCGCTATTATCATATGCTCGTTACGGCATCGTTCGCAATCGTCCGCCTGCGTTCCAGGTTCACCTTGGGCAAGAACCGCTTGTAGCGTCGTGGCGGCGGCCCCGCCGCCGGGGGGCGCCAAAACGGAAAAAGCCGTTCAACAACGCCGACAACGCCTGCAAATGCCACGGCGGACGGGGTGGTTGCCGCGTTGAGAGGCTGAGCCGCCACCCGCACTGTCGATGGCGGCGTGCCAAGGTGACGGTGTCGAACTGTCACCTGAAGGAGGCGTCCGTGGAGCAGGCTACCACGATCGGACTGGATATCGCGAAGCACGTCTTCCAGGCGCATGGCGCCGACGCCGCCGGCCGAATGCTGTTTCGCAAGCGTCTCACGCGCGAGCGAAGCTGCTCGGGTTCTTCGCAGTGCAATCGCCCTGCGTTGTTGCGATGGAAGCCTGCGCCCCCGACACTTTGCCGCGCGGCGTCCCGATGCCTAGCGCGCGATGCTAAGCGCGTCGCAGACCAGCTCAACGCCGGCGATCGCGCGCCAGTTGGTTGCCGCGCGCCCTGATCCGTTTGCTTGGCGTCAAGCGTATTTTCAGACTAAAACGCGCTTCAAGGTCGGCCTCGGAACGGGCGGCGGTGGCGTCGGTGAATACCCTGTCACCTCGGCCACAAGATCTAGGCCGAGGCCCAGGCCGGACTCCGTAACCCCGATATTGTCTAGGTTGGCCATAACCAGACCCCAACATTTCTTTAGGAAGGTTGGCTCCTCGAATGGGATTTCGTCGTCAAGGGGCTCCAAAGTCAGCCACTTCCTAGAACTCATTTGCTTTCGGAAGTTGATATACTGGTCCTCATCAAGGACACCGATCTGCGCCGCTCGGTGGGCGATCGCCTGCATCGATACGCGCCATCGTCGCTTGAGTCCCTCTACGTGGGCCAGTCTGGTAGAATAGAACTCACCGAGCAGAGAACTGCGCGGCAACAAAAACGCCCCCGCAAATTGGTTCGCCTCCCTCTCCACTCTCGCCCTTGTTTCGGGTACTTCCAAGTCTTCCTGGGAAATATCGCGATGCAAAATTAGGTGCGCCAGCTCGTGTACTGCATCGAACCGCGACCTAACGGCGGACTGCTTCCCGGACCCGAGAACGACGTAGGGACGCTTAGACAACCAGCACGAAAACGCGTCCACCCTCTCGGAACCCATGGAAAACCGAGATAGGATGACGCCGTGCGTTTCCAGCAAAGCTATCGCGTTGGCAACAGGACCATCTCCTAACCCCCAATAGCGTCTGGTTTGGGTTGCGATGTGCTCTATTTCCGGGAGCGAATACCCATCCCCACATGGTAGGGAGGAAGAAGGCACATCCACTTCTGGCAAGCGCACCAGATCAGCAAGAAAGGTTGTGATTTCCCACAACCATTTTAGCCGTACGTCCAGGGAGTCGTTAACGCGATTCGAGCGCGGCCCGACCGACCGAAAGAATCGCGTCCCTTGGCTCCCTCCGAATGGAGGGCCTGGGTGTAGAAAAAAGGAGGGCGAGCGTCCAAGCGCCTCCGTAAACTTGAGCAGCATCCGCATATCGGGGCGCCGGTCGCCAAGCTCGTAGTGGCCGATCGCCTGCCTAGTGACCCCGGCCAGCATTGCTAGATCAGGTCTGGACAGACGCCGCGCCATTCGGGCTTCCACTAACCTATGTGGCACGAAACCCGTCGCTCTGTCGGGCAAGGATGCAATATTAGTCATCACTGGTATCTCGGATGATACGCAGGAGGTTTTCTGTCGCCTCGGGGTCCGGCGCCTGCGTCGGGCCTTCTTCTTTTGCACGCTCCGGCGTCGCGATGTGAGGGATCGCCATCAAAGTAGGAGTTGCGGCGATGTATCGGTTAAATTGGGCATGTGGAATAGCCAAATGGCTGAACATCAGTTCCTGGTAACCATGGATCAACAGGATGTGCTTTCTCTCCGCTTTGTTCTGAGCTTCGTCATTCATATACTGAAACAAAAATGGTTGGTTGGATACAGCGTAGTTGTCCCGGAAATCCGCGCCTCTCGGCTTCTTCTCCGCATCTTCGATTTGGCTTATCGTTAACCGCGCGCGCTTCGTCCATACCACCAAGTGCTTTCCGGTCGGCCGCGCAAATGGTTCCCATGTCGCTTCAAACGGGAGATTGCCGCCCTGCACGAGACGCAAAACCTCGTACTCGGCCGCGTGGGCTATGAGGTCACCTCGTTGGATACGGCCACCGGGTGTCTGAAGCGACGGCTCTGCATCAACCAGTCGGTTGGCGGTAGCGTAGGCGCGTCGCAGCGCTGATGGCAGCAAATGCCGGTAACTGGCCGGGAATTCCTCGTCCAGGAAATCCTGCGCCGGGTTATCCACTGACTTGTCCACAGTTTGGTCTCTGTTGCCCGATGCTCTGAGAAACAGATACCGAAATCCGAAGCGGAATGTCAACAGCGTATTTTGGTTCCCACCGCTTCGCCGCTGCCTTCCTGGCAATCTCCGCCCGCTGCTCCGCCGTCAGGCTTCCGCCCAGTGGCACCCTTCGATTGCTTTTTCCGGGGGCAGCACAGGGTCGGGTCGCCGACGCTCCTGCCGCGCGGCGTCCCGATGCAGTGGCGGGGGATCGGGTGCAATGCCGGGGGAGCGAGCGCGAGCTGATGGGCAGGAGGGGCGCGGGGCCAAGCGCGGCCCTAGGTACAGCGCTTCCATGGAACGACTCCTATCGGGGTCTATCCGACACGACCTCGGCGACCCACGGCGGGACCGGGGCAATAGGCTGGTTTCATGGAATCGCTGCACTAGATCACCATAACTCCGGTGGACAGTGACGCTGCCCGGCGTGGTGACATACCACTCGCCTTTGTTGTTCTTCACCGGCTGCGCCGGCCCGGGGAATGCGCGCTGGACGGCCTGCGTCGCGGCGCGATAGATCAAGCGGGAGGCCGGTGTTGCAGTGCTCTGACCTCCCGCCGCCGAGGCGCCGGCGGGATAGGGCGCCGAGCGACCCCGGAGCTCTGAGATAATGTGCGCCCGCGGTTGAAACCAGCCGCGGCATCTCTCTGATCCGCAAGTCGGCAGGAATTACCTGCAAGTTCTCGCCACGGCTGCCCCGGGGCAGCGAGTGCCTCAGACCGTGCGGAATGTCCGATGCGCGCTGATCGGGCCGGCGGTGGGCGGCCGGATGGTCTCTGCCCCGCTGCCAGAGCGGACGAAGACCCGTCGCATGTGCTCCGGGCACCAGGCCCGGCACGGACGGCGCACCGCAGAAGCGTCCCGCCTCGATCCACTGGCACGTCCTGGCCGGCAGCACGAGCGGCGGTTCGAAGCGCTGGGCGACCGGGGGTTGGACTTTGGCGACGGGCATGGCGACTCAGGGTCAGGGAAATTCCTTCAGGCGCGATAACACCGCGACTCGAAGCAGCAACGATCTACGTTCGATAAATTCGCTTCCCGCCAGCACTGCACGATTGCCCGCAAGCGCGACATGGGCGAGCATCGCCGCAATGGGAAAGGACGTGATCCTGCTCGGCGAGGTGGCCGCACGTGGGGCGACGATGATCGAAGTTCGCTGCGGGCGGTGCGATCGCGTGGGCCGGCTCAGTGTCGCCGGCTGCTCGCCGAGCGTGGGCCGAATACAGCCATGAGCGAGGTCATGCGCGCACAGCTGGGCGATTACCCGCTCAAGGACAGCACGCAGCTGCAGAACCGCTGCGACCCTTACTGCCCGGACTTGGTTCGGCTATTTCACAAGCCCGGCCCGGGCTGAGATTGCTAGCGATAAGTATCATTCTCGGCGGCGGAGTGAAGAGGATGGTGGGCGCAACTCGCAACGTGGGCGCGGGTTCAGAGGGCGCAGCCGTGAGCAAACCCAAGTCGGTGCGCTGGCGACAGTATCAAGACGAAGTTGCAGCCGTCTTTCGCGCCAAGGGTTGTGACGCGACAACGAACGCCACTGTCGAAGGGGCCCGAGGAATCCACGAAGTGGACGTCCGGGTCGACTTCGACAAGGTTGGAATACCTTGCCTATGGATAGTCGAATGTAAGTATTGGAATACCAAGGTCACAAAAGAAAAAGTCATGGTGCTAAGGGAGATCGTCGAAGACTGTGGCGCTGATCGTGGTGTGTTGGTGTCGAAGGTAGGCTTCCAATCTGGAGCGATTCGTGCCTCGCAAAAGACAAACATCACTCTGACATCGATCGATGACCTGCAGGAATACATTGACGATAAAGTCGCGGAACTATCCGCACAGCTCGCCGAGTATCTGTGCCCTCACTGCGGTTCAGCTCTAGTAGTCCGTGCACCGTACGAGGATGATGAACATAGTGGGCTTGTGGAAAGTTTTGAATGTGGTTTTGAGAGGGGCGGGTGGGTCGAACGGCCGTGCCCGTTTGGCACCGACTTTCCAAAGCTAGAGGACTTTGATCTGAGCATATGCCAAATTGGTGCTGACTATATTTGTTATCCAAGGGCGAAAACTGAGATGGCCAGAAGGATTGAGCTGCAGACTGGGTACGGACGGACAGCCGAGGAAGCAAGAGAGGTCGTCATCGAACACTACAATTACTTGATAACCCCGCCGCACCAAGAATTCCGAGGCAAACGGATATTTCGTTCCGTAGGTCGCCGCACTCGTACTTTTCGCGGACGATCATAAGAACCCTGCTCCCGCGTGGTCCTTGAAACTGTCGGCCCGACGAACGTAGCCGCGCAAAGTATCCACGCTCTTGCGTCGCGACACGTCCGTCATTTTGAAGATCGACGCGCCATGCTCGGCGGCGCTGGTGAGAAAGCCTGCCCGCAGTGAGTGAGCAGCGAAGCTCTTGGGGTTGACGCCTGCGCGCACGGTGGGCGCCCGCGTGCCTGCGCCAGCCGGACCTCGGCCTCAACCCGAGGAACGATGCATGACGCCCGCTCAATTCGCATGGAACGCCGTCGCGGCCCGCAACCGCCTGCCGCACGGTCACGTTCGGCAGGGCTAGCAACGAATGGCTGGGATGCCAGCGCGCCGCTTACCTGCCGTCAATACCTGCCTGGCACGATCGGCGCGTGCGAGTTCGATGCCACGATCACTATCGGTGCCCAGCGGCTTGAGACGGCCGGCTTGGCGAACCGCTGTGACGAGGCTGCGGCAGCCGTCCGCCAAGCGGTCGAGCGTATGGATGGGGCGAATTGGATCGATGTTATGGCAACCGCCATCTCGATCCCCAGGCGCTACCCGATGAGCGTCGTGTATCCGCGCGGCCGCTGCCTAACGCCCGATACGGAGGAGTGGCGCGAGCTACAGCGGACCGTCGAGGCTGTGGCAGCGGCTGCACTTGTGGCCGCTGGCGCGCCATTCTAGGGCACCGCCCCCAGCCGGTGCGCTGGAGCGATTTTTTCCGGGGGGGGCCGGGGGTCGGGTCGCCGACGCTCCTGCCGCGCTGCGTCCCGATGCCTGGGCGGAGCTTTACGTGGCCCAACTGGCTGATCTGCTGGTCGGTCACGCGAGGCATATGGGCGGCTTCCGGCGCCTTATGCCCGGCCAAAGGTCACTCGCAGGGTCACTTGCAGAGCCTCTCGGCCCCTGATTTGGTCGCTCGTTCATGCATAAGATGCTGATTTATCTCAATATTTCTCTCAGAAGTGCTTGCTGGATCGAGTGATGCTCCAGCACCACGCGGATAATGCTGCTCGCCGATCCTGCCACCATGCGGTCGTCAGCGTCCCAGCCGCGTGGGCCAGGCGGCCGCCACAGCGCGAGCACGACCGTTTCTCCGAATCGGGTCTGGCACGGCGACACAAGGATGGGCCGCCCGTCCGACTGGTCGGTCAAGATCGAGCCAGCTTCGTCGGCGCGTTGCAGCAGCGCCGCGATGGTGTTCAGCACAAAGCCGGCCCCCGCTCCGGTTTGGTGCAGGACCACCGGGCCCTCTGCCACCACGGCCGCGCCCTCGGCCCCGACGGCGTTAGCCAACTCTTCCAACACGGCGCGCATCATTCGGGGAGCGAGCACTTCCTGACGCATGCGCGAGAGTATGCCGTCGATGACCGCGGCCCGACGCAGGGCAGCCGCGGCGAAACCCTCCTGCCCGTCCTGATCGGTGACATCCATGCCGAGGCCGCGGGCGCCGACGATCCGGCCGGCGGCATCCAGCAGCGGTGCCGAGGCGAACACGAGACAAGCGACCGACCCGTCCCCCCGCCGGATCCAGGCGCGCCGGCCGCGGAGCGGTGTGGCTGGACGAAACGGGTTGACGCCGACCAACCCCTCGCCGCCGGCAAGGAGCGAGTCGCTGGGTTTCCCAAGCAGTTCTGAGGCCGACCAACCGAGTGCGGGGTCCGGCATCACGAAAGCGATCCGGTGCGCCGCATCCGTCTCAAACACGAGGTCGGCGGCGATGCTGACCAGGTCGCGCCAGCGCTGCCGGCTTTCTGCCAGGGCGCCGCGCAAGGGATTGCCGTTTGGGCTGGCGCGAGCCGCATCGGAAGCGGCGGCGATGTCAGTCATGGGCACCAGCGGTTCCGGAGAGTGCCCATTTCACGCAGAGAACGACTAAGGAAAGGTTTCCGCCCGTCGGTGTTCCCCGACACTGACCCGACCGGCTGAGCGCGTTGACACCGTGCGGACCGCTGCGCATGGTCCGGCCGCTTATGCCCACCGTGCCCCGTCCAGGACTCGATTATGCCCGTGCATGAGTTGCAACAACGTATCGAAGAGCTGTGGGAGCAGCGGGACGGGCTGTCGCCCTCCACGGGCGGCGAGGCACGCCGCGTTGTTGAGGCGGCACTCGATGCGCTCGACACCGGCGCCGTGCGCGTCGCTGAACCCCTCGACGGTGGGTGGCGGGTCAACCAGTGGCTCAAGAAGGTGGTGCTCCTGTCGTTCCGGCTGACCGATTCGGTACCCATGAGTGGGCCGGGCGGAGCGCCGGTGTTCGACAAGGTGCCGATGAAATTTGCCGGCTGGGGCGAGAACCGGTTCCGCGAGGCCGGCTTCCGCGCCGTGCCCGGGGCGGTCGTGCGCCGTTCCGCCTATATCGCCCCGGGCGTCGTGCTGATGCCGAGCTTCGTCAATGCCGGCGCTTATGTCGATCGCAACACCATGGTCGATACCTGGGCCACGGTCGGAAGCTGTGCGCAGATCGGTAAGAACTGCCATTTGTCGGGTGGCGTCGGTATCGGCGGCGTGCTGGAACCGTTGCAGGCGAACCCGGTCGTGATCGAAGACGACTGCTTCATCGGTGCCCGATCGGAAGTCGCCGAAGGCGTGGTTGTCGAACGCGGCAGCGTGCTGTCGATGGGCGTGTTCATCGGCGCTTCGACCAAGGTGATCGACCGGAGTACCGGCAAGATCCATATCGGTCGCGTACCTTCGTACTCAGTGGTGGTTCCGGGCTCGCTGCCCGGTCGCGCGTTGCCGGACGGCTCGCCCGGTCCTGGGCTCTATTGTGCGGTGATCGTCAAGCGGGTCGATGCGCAGACCCGCGCGAAGACCTCCATCAACGAGTTGCTGCGCGAGTGAGCGACCCGGTTGCGTCGCTTGCCGATCCGTTGCCCCTTGCGCAAGCGCTGATCCGCTGTCCCTCGGTGACGCCGGCCGATGCCGGGGCGCAAGCGATACTGGCCGACGCACTGGAACGGCTGGGCTTCACAGTGACGCGGCTACGCTTCGGCGAAATCGAGAACCTGTTCGCCCGTCGCGGCTCCGATAGCCCACATGTCTGCTTCGCCGGCCATACGGACGTCGTACCGCCGGGTGCCGCTGTCTGGACTGGTGTTCCGTTCAGCGCCGAGATCCGCGATGGCGTGCTGTATGGCCGCGGCGCCTGCGACATGAAGGGCGCGATCGCCGCCTTCGTCGCCGCTGCGGCTCAGTACCTCATGGCAGGTCCGCTACGCGGGTCGATCAGCCTGCTGATCACCGGCGACGAGGAAGGCCCAGCCGTCGATGGCACGGTGCGCGTGCTCGGTTGGATGCAGGCGCACGGCCACATCCCAGATTTCTGCATTGTCGGGGAGCCGACCTGCCCCACACACCTGGGCGAGATGATCAAGATCGGCCGGCGCGGAAGCCTGAACGCAGGGATCACGGTGCACGGGACGCAGGGGCACGTCGCTTACCCTCATCGCGCCGACAATCCCGTTCACCGGCTAATCCGTGCGCTGGCCGCGCTGACGGCGGCGCCGCTCGACGCCGGCAGCGAGTGGTTCGAGCCGTCCAGCCTTCAGATCAGCAGCGTCGATGTGGGCAATCCGGCAACGAACGTAATCCCGGCCGCCGCCCGGGCGATGCTGAACATCCGGTTCAACGATCTTCACAGCGGCGCGGCGTTAACGGCTTGGCTGCGCGCCGCGATCGCCCAGCATGCGGAGCGGTTCGATCTCGACATGTCGGTCAGCGGAGAATCATTCCTGACCCAGCCTGGCGACATGGTGAATCGACTTCGCGCTGCGATCGCGCGGCAGACCGGGATCGAACCCAAGCTCGATACCGGGGGCGGCACCTCGGATGCGCGATTTATCGCCGGTTTTTGTCCCGTGGCGGAGTTCGGGCTTGTCGGGGCCAGCATGCATCAGGCGAACGAGCATGTGCCAGTAGCCGAGCTGCGGGAGCTGGCGGGCATCTATCGCGCGATGCTCGGAGCCTTGCTCGCATGAGCGGTCGGCTCCGCCGGCAGCCTCCGCTCGGGGCGAGCATCGTTCGCGGCATCCTGTTGCTAGCCCGTGGCCGCGCCGACGGGTTGCGGCAGTTCGGCGACACGCCCTCGGCATTCCTGGCCAGCCTCGCCCCGCTGATCGCGTTCCCGTTGGTCGGTGCGGGGCTGATGCTGGCGCATGGCGGCGGCGTGCCTGCTCTGACCCAATTACTGGCGACGTTCTGCGCTCTGCTGGCGCCCCCAGTGCTGTCGTATGAGCCGGCGCGACTGTGGCATCGCGAGGTGCAGTGGCTGCGCTTCGCTACTGCGTTCAACTGGTGCCAGTGGGCCATTCCTATGCTGGCAGCGGTACTACTGACGCTCGTGTATCCGGCGCTCCTTGGGGCGACGGACACGGAGACCGCCGGGATCATCGTGATCGCCGCAGTGGCCGGTTATGCTCTTTGGCTACACTGGTTCCTGGCCCGGCACGCTCTGATGATCTCCGGACTGCGGGCAGCGCTGCTGGTCCTGGTGGTCAATCTCGGCACAGTGGTGTTGATACTCGGTCCGCGGCTGTTGGTCGCGGGCGGCTGGTCGAGGTTGTAGGGGCTGGGATGAGCTCGACCGCTTCGGTGTTCTCGGGTCTTCAGGGTGCGCTGCTGTTGGCACGAGGCCGGGCCGAGGGCGTCGGCTACGTCTCCGACGACATGCGCAACGCGGCGCGCAGCTTCTGGGCGGCGGTTATTTGTGCCCCCCTCTTTGTGGCGGTCCTGGGGTTGAGCTGGATCGAGAACGGATATCCCGCCGACCCGCCACACGCCGCGGCACTGGAATTCTTGTCCTACGTGATCGGCTGGACCGGCTATGCGGTAATCTCGCGCCCGATCGTCGCAGCGGTGCGCCGCGCGCAGCATTGGCCGCGGTTCATAGCGGTGTGGAACTGGTGCAACGTTGTGCAATACGCGATGCTGCTGGTGGCGATGCTGCCAGGGGTGCTCGGTGCGCCCTACTGGCTGAGTGAAACGACGCAGCTCGTCGGGCAAGGCTGGGCGCTATGGCTCGAATGGTTCGCGATCCGCCTGGCGCTGGGCGTGACAGGCGTGCAGGCCGGAGTCGTGATGGCGCCGGACGTGTTGCTGGGGCTGTTTCTGGCTGCGATCGTTGGCGGTGGGTAGCCTGATCGTGCGAAGCGAAAACGCGCTCGCCGGTACGACGTTGTACCGGATTGCACCGGCATCCTGCACCGCCTGAATTCATGACCCGAGGACATGAATAATGGCCACAACAACCTACACGCCCCGGGAGGTCGCGGCGGTCTCGGGTGCCGATCTGAGGGTAATTGAGAAGGCGATCAACACGAGGGCGATTCCCGCTCGAACAGTCGGGCGGGCGAGACGGCGGCAGCTCGACGAGACCGCGTTGCTTGCCTTCGCGCTTGCCGAGGCACTGCCGACCGAGCTGCATCTGCCGCCAGGCGCCGCCTATCAACTGCTTCTCCGCGACAGCAACGTGAACGATCGTGGCGAGCTGGCGATCGGCGACCTTGTGCGGATCGATACCAACAAGGCGTTGGCAGCGGCACGCAGACGTCTCGAGCTTTATGACCACGCACGGCAACTCATCGTCCGCGATCCGAAGATACTGGACGGCGCGCCCACGATCCGGGGAACTCGTATCACGGCGCAATCAATTCTAGGCCGGCTCGAGGCCGGTGATGGGATCGAGAAAGTCCTTGAGGATTATCCCGATCTCGATCGGGAGACGGTAGAGGCCGCTGCCATTTACGCCAAAGCAAATCCGCCGTTCGGGCGACCATACAAGTTACGGCGCCGCGTTTTCTGACCGCACGGCCGCCTGCACGGTTCGCGACTACAAGTTGCCTTGAGATAGGCGTACCGGCGAAATTCTGCTTGTCTCCATTGTCTCGCGCGGCCATCTCGCGCATTCCCGGACCATTGGAGCGGAGGACTCCGTCATGCCAGATCAAACCACGGACCAGCCGATCCTGGAGCACATCCAGCAGCTTGTGGCCGAAGAGCAGCATCTGCGTGGCCACGCGGCGCCATCCGATGCCGATCTCGACCGGTTGGGGAAGCTCGAAGTCGAGCTAGACCAGTGCTGGGACCTGTTGCGCCAACGCCGGGCACTGCGCGAGTTCGGACGCGATCCGTCAGATGCGCAGGTCCGCCCGGCCTCGGTGGTCGAGAAATATGTCGGCTGAAGGGATCGGGAGGGACATCGCGTCGGCAACTCGCTTTGCGGTGTCAAATCCGCTCCCAGATCCCGGTTTCCTCGTCCAGCCGGTCCTGCTCCAGCCCCCGAAAGTCGCCGCGCGATACCACGCCGATCACAATTCCCCCTTCCACCACGGGGACGTGGCGAAACCCGCCGTCGTGCATCAGCCGGAGCGCCTCGATAGCCGTGCAGCCAGGCGGCATAGTATGCGGCTTGCGCGTCATCACATGCTTCAACTGCGCTTCTGAAGGGTTGTTGCCTTGGGCGAGGCAACGGACCGCGTCACGACCGGTGAAGATGCCGACGAGCTCACCCTTGGCGTCTGTCACCAGCACGGCTCCCACACGTCGGTCGTGCATGTGCTTGCACGCCATCTGAACAGGCGTGTCTGGTGGTAGCGTCAGTGGACGCTGGTTCCGCACGATTTCCGCCATCTGACGATTCGTCATGATCGACCCCCACTCAAGGATATCAAACATCTTCGCATCTCGACGCTCTTCTGCCATTGATCAAGATCAGTCTGCCTGACGGACCGTAGTGCCGGATGTCAAGCGGATCGACCGCGCAAACCAGCTCCGCTAGCCAGTTCCACCACCTCGGCAGTGATCTCTTCCTGGCGGATCTGCCTCTCTAGAGTCCCCAGGTCCGATCGCATGCGCTCCAGGTTGCCCTTGGCAGCCAGCATCGCCGCGACACGGGCTTCATTCTCCGCCGCGAACGCGGTCAGCGCCGCCTCACACAGCTCGGCGAAAACGTATTCCTCGGCCAGGCGCGCGAGCAGCACCGGCGGCGACAAGCTGATCAGGGGAGGTTGCCCCAACGCCTGGACGGCGAACCGACGAAAGTCGAACGGCAGCAGCGAGCGCCGCTCAACGTCCACACCGCCTGCCGCTGACCACGTCGGCACGATGACATCCACCTCATTTCCGGCGCGATCGGACAGCCAGCCATAGAGTGCGTCAATGATGCGCCCGGCCAGGACCGGAACCAGAATGGCATGCGGCACCATCGACGCATACCAGGCCACTGGCACGCCTTGCTCGTGGGCCAGCATGACGCCGCGCGTGCCGACCAGGAAGAGATCGCGCGCCGCCGCCGTGTCGGTCTTCGCCGCCTCCAGCAAGCGATCGCTGAACGCCCCGGCAAAGCCCTGTTCAGCACAGAACAGGATGGTCGCGCCACGCTGCGCGCCGCCCTGCACCTGCTGATATTGGTCCGGCAGCAGCGCCAGGGCCAGACCGATCGCGTGCGCAATCACTGATGCATGGGCGCGAACGCCCGGCAGCAGGCCACGCGCCTGTTGGGCACGACTGGCGGCAATAGCCCGCATGGCGGTCACAACCGCCTCGAGCTGCTGCACGTTGTCGAGGCGCCGGGTCGTCTCGGCCAGTCGCTCCGTCACGGCGCGTGACTCGCCGATGCATAGTGGCGGGAGAGGCTGCGCAGCGCCGCAGAGAGATGATCGCGCGCTTCCGCTGGGACCTGCCGACTGGCTTCGACCGTCCGGACAGCCGGCCCGGCATGCTGATCCAGCCACGCCGGAAGCGCCGAACGGAAGTCAGCGATTTTGGCAGGCGCAACGTCATCCAGCATACCGTCTCGCAGTGACCACGCCAGCCCGACCTCATCGACAAGCCGGAGTGGTTTATATTGCGGCTGAGAGAGCATCGCTCGCAATCGTGCGCCACGCGCCAATTGCGCCTTCACGCGGGCATCCGGAACACCCCCGAAGCGGGAAAACATCTCCAGCTCGAGGAACTGCGCGTAGTCGAGCCGCATTGACCCGGTTGCCTCGCGCAGCGCAGGGGCCTGCGTCTTGCCGCCGACGCGACTGACACTGGTGCCGATATCGATCGCCGGTTTCTGGCCCTCTTGGAACAGCCGCGTGTTCAACACGAGCTGACCATCGGTGATCGAGATCAGGTTCGTGGGGATGTAGGCGCTCAGGTTGCCGGCATCGGTCTCAGCGATGGGCAAGGCCGTCAGCGAGGCTCCGCCCTTCTCCGCCGACAGTTTCGCCGCACGCTCCAGCAGCCGTGCATGCAGATAGAACACGTCGCCAGGATAGGCTTCCCGCCCGGGCGGCTGGCGGGTCAGCAGCGCGATCTCGCGATGCGTGGCGGCGTGTTTCGTCAGGTCATCGATCACCACCAGCGCATGCTGGCCATGATCGCGGAAATGCTCTGCCATCGTCATTCCGGCGAAGGGCGCGGTCCATTGCAAGCCTGGCGGTGCGGTTGCCGGCGCAACGACAAAGATACAGCGCTCGGGCGCACCGTGCTGGCGCACCGCATCGATGACGCGCGCCACGGAAGAAGACTTCTGGCCGACCGCGACATAGACGCAAATCAACTCGGCGCTTCGCTGGCTGATGATCGTATCGACTGCGATCGAGGTCTTGCCGGTGCCGCGGTCGCCGATGATCAGCTCACGCTGGCCGCGGCCTAACGCGAACAGCGCATCGATCGTCAGGATTCCGGTCTGTACAGGCTCGCTGACCAGGTCTCGTTCGACGATCGCCGGCGCCGGCGCATCGATCGGGTCGCGCGCCGCGGCTTCGACCGGTGGACCTCCATCCAGCGGTCGCCCCAACGGATCGAGGATACGGCCGAGAAGCGCCGGCCCGACTGCCGTTCGAATCACCTCTCCGGTGCCGCGCACAAGTTCGCCCGCCTCGATGGAGTTTGCCTCGTCGAGCAGGACACAGCCGATCAGGTCGCGGTCGAGCGTCTGCACGAACCCCAACTGACCGCGGTCGAAGCGCAGCACTTCGTCAAGCCGGGCCGAGGGTAGGCCCGAGATCATTGCGATGCCATCGCCCACGCTCTGCACGCGGCCAAATTCCTCAATCGCCGGACCCAGTGGCGCCCTGGCGATCCGGTGGGCCGCCTCCTCAAGCCACGGCGAGCTGCTCGTCATTCCGGTTCAGTTCCTGCGCAATCCGGTCGAGGTCCACCCGCCAGTTGTTGCACAACCTGGCATGTGAGTTTCGCAGCTCGACCCCGGCGATCAGCGATAGATCAGTTCCAAAACTGACTGTCGGCGTGCGCCCGAGGCGTTGCGCCAGCATCGCCATGCACGCCGCTTGCGCCGACGCATCGAGCGGGGTCGCTGTGACAACTTCCAGCGCCTCCTCGGGTTGTGCCAGAGCCCGAAGCTCATGCGGCGCCAGATCGGCCAGCCAGGTCCCCAGCGATTGAAGCAGCGCCGCGTTGACTGCTGGTGCCGGCACGCGACCTAACAGCCGAGAGGCAATGGTCACGGCCAGATGACATGCCTCTTTCTCCAGCTCGTGGCGCATCTGCTCGCGCTCGCGTTCCAGCGCCGCATGTGCCGAGTTGCCGGCCTGCTTGGCCTGATCCTTCGCCAGCGCTAGCAGCCGCACCCGTTCCGCCTCGGCGGCCGCGCGAGCCTCGGCGAGGATGCGGTCGCTCTCCGCAGCGAGCTTTTTCTCGTGACGCTCGGCTGCTTCAGCCTCTGACACCGCCTCCTTGCGCGAAGCAGCGGCCTGGGCGAGCATCTCTTCCGCTGCATTCTTGCGGGCGGTAATGATGTCCGTCACCGGGCGGAACAGAAATCGCCGAAGCAGCCAGAGCAGAACAAGGACGTTAACCGTCTGCAGGGCTAGAGTGGACCAGTCGAACCGCATCAGTGCACGAATGGGTTCGCGAACAATAGCAGCAATGCGATGACCAAGCAGTAGATCGCCATGGTCTCGATCATCGCCAAGCCAACAAACAGCGTGCGCGAGAGCGTATTGGCGGCTTCCGGCTGGCGCGCGATCGCGTCCATTGCGGCTGCCACTGCGCGGCCTTCGCCCAGAGCAGGGCCGATCGCCCCGAAGGACACTGCCAGGGCCGCACCCAGAATGCTGACGATCGGCAAGAGATTCATGATGAGGTCGCCTTTCCTTCGGGTCCCGGCCGCTGGCGCTCCCGTGGCGCACCGCCAAGGCCGCCGGCGATGAAAACCATGGCGAGTACGCTGAAGATGTACGCCTGCACGGCGCCGGTCAGCAAATCGAGTGCCATCAGCGGCACCGGCACCAGCAGCCCGACCAGCGACAGCACGATGCCGATGACGAATACGCCGCTCATCACGTTGCCGAACAGGCGCACGACGAGCGAGAACGTGCGCGTGATCGTCTCGACCAGATTGAGTGGGACCATTAGGAAAGTCGGTTCGGCAAAAGTTGCCAGATAGCCGCGCAGGCCGCGGGATCGGATGCCGAACCAGATGACGGCGACGAAGACGATCAGCGCCAGCGCCGCATCGGTCTCAATATGCGCCGTCGGCGGCTCGACGCCGGGCACCAGGGAAGACCAGTTGGCCGTGAAGATGAAAACGAACAGCGTGCCGATCAGCGGCAAATAGGGCTGCGGTTCGGTGCGCATCGTATCCCGGATCTGCGCCTCGATCGCTTCGACCAGGACTTCCAGCGCCGCCTGCTTGCGCGAAGGATGCACCGATAAGTTTCGTGTCAGCAGCCAGCTTCCGCCGGCAAGCAGAAGCATGATCCCCCAAGTCGCGACCACCGGCATGGTGATGGCGATCGGACCCAGCCGAAAGGCGACAGCCAGCGCAAGCGGTGAGGCGGTCATGACGCCATGATCCGGTGCATAACGACGGGCCGCGCGATCAGGAGCCCGAGTGCGGTGAGCAGAAGCGGCAAGGCGCCATGCAGCGCGGCTATTACGAGCAGGCCGGCGAGCACGCTGAGGCGCGCGACCTGCAACGGAACAGCCACCCAGATCCGTCGTGGCTGTGCGAAGAGCGCGGTATTCCATCGCAGCAGCGCAAAATGGACTGTACCGGCGAGCAGACCGACAGCAAGGAAGCCGATGTCGGTGATCATCGTCCGTGCATCCATCGCCAGGCAGACCAGCACCCCAAGACGAGGCCAAGCAACAGGAGAGGACCAGTCCAGAAAATTCCGGTACCGAGCCGATGATCGAGCCACCGCCCAAGGAACACACCAAGCAGCGTGGGTACAACGATCGTCCAGCCGAGCGCGCCCACCTGCGCAAGATAGCGGGCGAAGGATGGCTCGCCCTGCCGCAACCAGCTTTGGTGACGGGCACGTCGCCGGCGAACCGACCGCAACATCCCGTCCGGTTCGCCCGTCACGAATTGATCTCCGTTTGATGCCTGGGGCGCAGCGCCTCGACGATCCGTCGGATCGCCTGGGTGTGCAGGCGCACGGCCGCGACGCGTCCGCTGCTCTCCGCCTCCGCGTCAGCGCGGAACCGAGCCAGGACAGACGCCTCAAGGTCTTCGAGGTCGTCGCCAAGCTGCGCCTGTCGGGTCGCGATCGCGACTTGCTGGCCGCCTTGAACGCTTAGCACGCCCTGTCGGACCGCGCAGTAGCCGGCTTCTCCGTTCGCGCGCCGCCACGATACGACCGAGACGGTCAGCACGGTCAGGAAGTCCGCATGGCCAGCGAGAATGCCGAAGCTGCCGCTCTCGTCCTCGGCTCGCACGCTCGTAACATCGGTATGATCAGCGACGACCGTCGTCGGGTCGGTGATCAGCAGTCTCACGACACCTTCGCTCCCGCGCCCACTGCCTGCCGCGCATCCTCGATGCCGCCAATCATGTAAAGCGCGTTTTCCGGCCACTCATCCGTCTTGCCGTCGAGAATGGCCCGAGAACCGGCGAGTGTGTCCTGAAGCAGCACCGACCGGCCCGGCATGCCGGTGAAAGCCTCCGTCACGGCAAAGGGTTGGGTCAGGAAACGTTGCAGTCTTCGCGCCCGCGCAACGATCAGACGATCCTGCGCACCCAACTCCTCTACGCCGAGCAAGGCAATCACGTCGCGCAGCTCCCGCCAGTGCGCCAGAGTTTCGCGCACGCGTTCCGCAATAGCATAGTGCTCCGACCCCACGACCAGGGGGTCGAGCAGCACGGACGACGAGGCCAGCGGATCGACCGCCGGATAAATTCCCTCCGCGGCCATGCCACGCGACAGCACGATTGCGCTTTCTACGTGACTCGAGATGGCGGTCACCGCCGGATCGGTGAAATCGTCCGCCGGCACATAGACCGCCTCGATCGCGGTGATCGAGGCGCCGGCCACCGAGGCGATGCGCTCCTGCAGCGCTGCCACTTCCGTGGCCAGCGTCGGCTGGTAGCCCACGCGCGACGGCAATCGACCCAACAGGCCCGATACCTCGCTGCCTGCCTGGACAAAGCGGAACACGTTGTCCATCAGCAGCAGCACGTCCTGGTGCTTCCGATCGCGGAAATACTCCGCAATGGTCAGTGCGGAAAGTCCTACTCTCCAGCGTGCCCCCGGCGGCTCATTCATTTGGCCATAGACCAGAACCGTGTGCGCCAAGACACCCGAGGCGCGCATGTCGTGCAGCAACTCATGGCCTTCGCGGGACCGCTCGCCAACGCCGGCGAATACCGAGATACCTTGATATTTCTCCACCATGGCGTGGATCAATTCCATCACCAGCACCGTCTTGCCGACGCCGGCACCGCCGAACATCGCGGCCTTGCCGCCTTGCGCGAGCGGCGCCAGCAGGTCGATGACTTTGATACCGGTCTCGAACACAGCCCCTGTTTCCGTTTGCTCGGTGAGCGACGGTGGCCGACGATGAATCGGCCACCGCTCGGTATCGGCGGGCAGCGGCGTACCAAGGTCCCTCACCTCGCCCATAACGTCGAGCAGCCGGCCCAGCACTGCGTCGCCGACCGGCATAGTTATCGGATTGCCGGTCAATCGCACCGGCATGCCACGCCGAAGCCCGGCGGTCGGCTGCAACGCGACCGCGCGCACCGTCGTCGGATCGACATGGCTTTGCACCTCGGCGACCAGATCACCTGGTCCATCCCATTCAACCCGCAATGCCTCTTCGATGGGCGGCAACGGGCCGGCATCAAAGGTGACATCGATCACCGGCCCGCGTATCGCAACAACCCGGCCGCCGGTTGCAGGCATCGGTGACACGATACGGAAGTTCGCAATATCCGCTCACGTCGGCTCGGCGACGGCATCTGGTTCGCGCGCCAGCGCCCGCACGACGTCCGCGCGGCTAACAATGCCGACAAGCTTGCCGTCCTGCACGATGGGCACGCGCTTGATCCGGTGGCGAGCCAACAGGTCAGCCAGCTCCGGCACAGTGGTATCGTCCTGTGCCGTAATCACCGGCGAGATCATCAGATCGCGCGCCATCCGATGGTCGAGCCGGACATAGTCAACGAAGGCAGGCGCAAGATCGGTACCTTCGGCTAGCAGGTTAAGCCACCAAGCGCGCTTCAGGGCATTCTCCCGGCCGAACGGGCGCATGAGGTCGCCTTCGCTCAGCATGCCGAGCAACCGGCCCTGCTCATCACAGACCGGTAGGGCGCTAATCTCATGATCGCTCAGCAGCTTCGCGACCTTGGCCACCGAGTCCTCGGGCCGGGCAGTCACCACATCTCGCGTCATGATGCTGGCTGCGGTCAGCGGCATCGATCCCTCCTTCGGGTCTTACATTCATTTTACTAAAATAAGCCGTTCCGCACGACGGGCATTGATCTGTCTCAATCCCGGCGCGGATTTCTTGCCAATCAATGTTCGTGGACGTAACGTCCTGGAGCAGCGTCGAGCGGCGGGAATCGCTCGTTGCCGAGCGGCGGCGGGGCAACCTTCTCGCCGGAATGGGCGGTGAGCCATGCCTGCCAGGCAGGCCACCAGGAGCCGTCACGCTGCTCGGCCTGCACGATCCAGTCGTCCGGGCCCAGATACGGCGCGCCGGGGCGACGCCGGTGGATCCGATAGTGACGATGCGGGTGGCCCGGTTCGCTCACCACGCCGGCATTATGGCCGCCCGAGGTTAGCACGAAGGTCAGGTCGCCGTCGTTCAGCAGATGCAGCTTATAAACCGAGCGCCATGGCGCGATGTGGTCCGTCTCCGTGCCGACTGCAAACAGCGGCACCCGGATATCGCTGATTGAGACAGGCTTGCCACCGGCGGTGAAATGTCCTTCGGCCAGCTCGTTGTCCAGGAACAGTCGGTGCAGGTACTCGGAGTGCATGCGCGCCGGCATCCGCGTACCGTCAGCGTTCCAGGCCATGAGATCGCTGGGATGCTCGCGTTCGCCGAGCAGGTACTGGCGAATGGCACGTGACCAGATCAGATCATTCGAGCGCAGCATTCCGAACGCACCGGCCATCTGTCGGCTGTCCAGATAGCCCTGCACGCGCACCAGGTCGTCGAGGAAGTCGAGCTGGTCTTCGGTAATGAAGAGCTGCAACTCGCCGGCCTCGGTAAAGTCAGTCTGCGCCGCGAACAATGTGAGGCTGGCGAGCCGGCGGTCGCCGTCCCTCGCCAACGCCGCAGCGGCAATCGAGAGCAGCGTACCACCAAGGCAGTAGCCGACCGCGTGCATCCGCGCCCCATCGCAAATCGACTCGACCGCATCGAGCGCCGCAAGCACACCCTTCGTGCGGTAATCCTCGATCGAGGTGTCGCTCATCTCCGCTCCCGGATTGTGCCACGAGATGGCGAACACCGTATGACCCTGGCTGACGAGCCAGCGGATCAGCGAGTTCTGCGGCGAGAGATCGAGGATGTAGTATTTCATGATCCAGGCCGGCACGATCAGGATCGGCTCGCGGCGCACTCGCGGTGTGGTTGGCGCATACTGGATCAACTCGATCAGCTCGTTGCGGAGGACTACCTTCCCGGGCGTGGCGGCGAGATCTTTCCCGATCGCGAACTCGCTCGATGCCGGCGAGCCGCCCAGCGTCTCCTGAATGTCATTCAGCCAGTTCGCCGCTCCGCGCAAAAGATTATGGCCGCACGTGGCGACCGTGGTGTCGATCACCTCGGGGTTGAGCCAGGGTATGTTTGATGGCGAGAACACGTCCACCCACTGCCGCGCGGCGAAGGAGACGATCCGATCATCGGCTCGCTCGGTCCCCTCGGGTGCGGACGCGGCGGTGGCCCACCACTCCTCGCTGAGAAGGAAGGCCTGGCTGATCAGGTTGAATGGTTGGGCTCGCCAGCCGGCTGCCTGGAACCGGTGATCACCCGACGCCGGGGCGATCGCCGTCCGTCCCCAGGCGGCTTCGAACAAGCGGCGCCACTGCCGGGTCGCAGAATACGCCAGTTCGATCCGCCGAAACGGTGCGTTGGCAAGGTGGGTCGCCCAGTCAAAAAACGCGAGGCCCAGTGCGACAGGAGACAGTCCGAACGTGGCGCGGGCTTCTGCTGCGTGTACAAGGGCGTCCAGTGCGTTGCTGGCGCTCTGTCCCGGCATTGCAACGTCTGCTGTGGTCACGAGGCATCTCTCGATATGTGATAACGGGCGCCCCGCGCCTGGCTAGTGCATCACCTCGCACCCCGCCACGCCGAGGGCAGATCGGTCGCGGATCATGACTTTGGCCCGTTCGACGGCAATGGTTCCGTGCCGGCGAAGCTGAGTCAGGCCGCGGCAGACCGTCTCGATCGTAAGCCCAAGATAATCGGCCATGTCGGCCCGTCCCATTGGCAAGTCGATCAGCGCACGACCATCCGGGTTTATCCGCTCCGCCATCTCGAGGAGAAAGCTGGCAACCCGCTCAGAAGCCGTCTTGCGCCCCAGCAGCACCATGCGCTCCCGACCGGCGCGGAGCTCGCGCGCCGTCAGCTCGGGCAGCCGGCGGGCAAAATCCCGGTCGCGATCGGCGAGTGCCTCGATGCTGGAGCGCGGGTAGCGGCGAAGCGTGACCGGCGTTACAGCCTCGGCAGCGAAATCGTGCTCGTCCAGTGCCTCCCAGCCGAACAGATCACCGGGGAACAAAAACTCGCCAACTTGGCGGCGTCCATCCTCCATCAGCCTGACGGTCCGGACACACCCGCTCACGACCAGGTAGCAGTATCCCGCCGATTCACCTTGGGCGACGATCTCCTCGTCGCGATCGGCGCGCACCGTGATTGCCTGCGGCTCCAGAACATGCGGTTTGGCTGCCGTGGGCGTCGACCCACTGGCGCCGAGCCACATGGCGGGCATTGACCGTTGGTCTATTGTACCGACTGTAGCGAGCATCCTGTCCTCCGCCCGTTGAACCGCGCTTCGCTGCGGCACCCGTTACAGCGACGGGAGGTGGACCGGAATTCGGTATGCTGCGTACGCGCTTCTACGTACGGGTCGATGGGCACGGCGGCGGACTGCCACCCGTCTGGAGGCCGCCTTCAGGGCCAGCGAGGAAAGCCCGACCGATTGGAATTTACTGATTTGCCTCAATTCACTTGGACGATCGGCATCCTACAATGCTTGCTTCACAAAGAATTCGGTTCACGAAGAATCTGGTCTTCGTTAGGCGAGATTTGGACAGGTAGGTGCGTGGTGACTATCCACTCTGATGCCGTAGCAGTGGTCGATGACGATCCTGCGGTCCTCGATTCATTGAGGTTCCTGCTCGAAGTCGCGGGCCACCATGTCGCCACCTATGACTCGGCGGCGGCATTCTTGGCGGATTGCGCGACGCGGCCAGCCTGCCTAATCCTCGACCATCATATGCCGCGGATGACGGGACTGGAGCTTGCTGCGAGGCTGCACAGTGCTGGCGCGGCCATCCCCGTCCTGCTGATCACCGGCTCGCCGTCGCCGGCGATTGTCACCCGTGCGGCTGAGCTCGGTATCGAGAAGGTGCTCGACAAGCCGCCGGCTGAGGATGATCTGCTGAGTTTTGCCAACGCCCACCACTGAGACGGAGTGCGTCGCGGTAAAAGGGGTTCACACGGAGCGCCACGGGAGGGGCTACACCGTTGAGCAGCATCACGACCTCCGTGGCGCTCCGGTGGATCTGCGCCGCTGTCCGTGTGAACCCTTTCCGAGCCAAGAACCCACTTACAGACGGCGCGGGATGTGGCGGCACAAGGCGGCGGACGCGAGCATCATCACTCCGCCGGCAACGAACACCGATGGCAGGCTGAAAAACGACAGCAAGACCGAGCAGACCGCCGGCGGACCGAGCTGCGCCACGTCGCGGAAGCTTATGAACACCGTGGTCATTTCCGCCCGCTCATAAGGGTGCACCGCGCGCAGGAACAGCAGGTTGCCGGCGCCGTCGATGGTCTCGGTGGCGAGTGCCGCCAGCACAATCACGACAACGCAGAGCCAGGGGACGCCGAACGCCAAGGCGATGCAGATGCTCAAAACGCCCGCCAGCGCATAGCCCGCCTGCAACAGGCGGCGCAGGCCGTAGCGGCGGCCGATCCAGCCCCAGAGCGGCACCAGCCAGATCCAGCCGGAGCCGATCGATACCACGACGCCGCCCGTCTCGGCGCCGAGGCCGGACGTGACAGCGAAGATCGGCGCATAGACGTAGAACAGACTCCACCAGGAAGAGCGCGCCGAGGCGAGCGTCCAGGCCAAGCGCAGCCGCTTCTGGGCGAAGAAGCGAGGCAGATAGCGCGTGAGGCTCGGCGGCGGCCGGCGCATCGCCGCAAGCACTGCATTCTCGCCGATCCGCAGGTGCCAGAACAGGATCAGCAGCATCACCGCGGTGGCGCTGACGATTGCGAATGGTGCGGCAAAGCCGACGCTCTGCTGCAGATAGACGCCAAGCCATGGGCCGATCGTCCAGGGCCCGGCAATGATGAAGATGCGCCGCGGCTCGAAACGCTTCAGCGCATGGCGGGAGACGTGGTCGAGCAGATAGAGCTGGCTGGTGATCTCAATGCAGGCGAAGCCGAAGGTGCTGAGCACGAGCCCCGCCGCCAGGGCTGGCACTTTGTTGACGCCCAGCAGCATGCCGGCGGCGGTCAACGAGAGCGTGCCAAGCGTGAACACGAATCGCCGGCGGATCAGCCGCACGAGCAACGGGATGCTGAAGCGGCCGGCCACAGTGACCAAGCCCGCTGCGACGTACAGCAACGTCACTCTGCGCGCGGTGCCGAGCAGGTGCAGCGCCTCCAGCGGCACAACGGTGAGCAGCATGGCCTGCGCGACCGACGGGACGAAGAAGAGGCTGAGGAAAGCCAGCGCCTGACGGCGCGGCAGGGCGCCGATGGCGGCTGGGACTGCGGTGCGGGCGCTCATGACGGGGCTTCGACGCGCACCGGCGCCGGTGTGCCGGCGGGCGCGCGCACGCGGATCGATCCTCCCTAGTCGGTGCAAAAGGCCACCTTTATGTTGGCACGTCGGCGGATCGGTGCGTAGCCCCGGTGCGGCACCCTCACCCTGTTCGCTTCGCTACCGGCAGTCCGCGCGCGACACATTGCGCAATCCGGCCCGTTTGAGCGACACACCGGTGGACCTGATCAGCATGGTAGCGATTGCCGATGCAGCGCCGACGACGCAGGCCGCCGCAGTGTCGCAGGAACTGATGGCCCGGGTCGCCGACGAGCTCGCCAAGCTGGATGCGCTGGTGATGCACGATGTGGGCGGGATCAACCGTCTCGCGGGGGAAGGGGCGATCGATCTGGTCAGCGGGTGAACCGATGACGGGCACAAGCCGGCACTGCGTCCTCGCGCATCACGCTCGCGGACGGAACGCGATCAACGGCAAATGCGCGGCCAGCCAGCGGCGGTCGAGTTCGGAGCCGACATATCGCCAGCCGAGGAGACAACTCAACACGGCGTGGATGATGGGCGCCATGAGGCGATTGCGCTGCTCGTAGCCGGCGATCACCCTCACTGCCTCGTGCGGTTCGAGAATGCGGTGGGCAGCGGTGAAGCGGTGTGAACCGATGACCACGTCCGGGCCTGGTGTCGCCTGGATGTTGCGCAGCCAGTCGGCGTCGGGACCAAAGGCGCTCATGACGACCAGCTCGGGCCCTTCGTCCCGATACTCCATGACCTCCAGGACGGTCTCCTGGCGCAGGCCGGTGCGGCGCCCGGTATGGACCAGCAGCAGGAAGCGGCGTCCGAGCAGCCAGCCGCATCGCCATCGATAGAGATACGCCGGCGCCCGAAACAGGCCGCGCAGCACAGGATTCAAACGGGTCGCCGGCACGGTTTGTCGTTCACCATGTTGCTGCGTGCGTGCCCCGGCACCCTCATCCGGTTCGCTTCGCGAACCGACCCTGGATCAAGTCCAGGGCAGGCTCTCTCCCGCAAGAGCGGGAGAGGTGGACTCTACCCCGGTGCAGGGATTGGCGCACGTAATAAAGCGCTTGAACTGGCGATTTGAACGTGGCATGCGTGATAATGCATGTGCTGACCGCAGAGCTTGATGTTCGAGACATGATTACTGCCGCCCAGATGAGGGCCGCCCGCGCCCTGCTGGGGATCGACCAGCGGGAGCTGGCCGAGCTCTCCGGGCTGTCGCTACCTACGGTGCAACGCATGGAGGCGAGCGAGGGCGTGGTGCGCGGCACCATTGACTCGCTGATGAAGCTGATCAGCGCGTTGAATGAAACCGGGATCGAGATCATCAGCGAGAACACGCCGAGCCAAGGTCGAGGCAGAGGTGTCCGGCTGATGCGCCCAGGATCGGAAGGCGGCTCGCGCCAGTGATTATCGCCCTGCTGATCGGTATCGTTGGCCTGTTCGGGTTGGGTGTCGCCGGCGCAGCTTTGGCATCGCGCCCGGGGGGTACGACCGCCATTTACGCCGGGGCAGCGCTCCTATGCGGGATGATCGGCACGCTGGGGCTCGTTGCGGTCAGCGTGGCGCCATCGAGGATCGTGCTGCCGGTGGGCCTGCCCTGGATCGGCGCGCATCTGCGGCTAGATGCGCTGTCGGGCTTCTTTGCCTTCGTGGTCGGCCTGGGTGGGGCAGGAGCTAGCATGTACGCGCTCGGCTACGGCCGGCACGAGCAGGCACCGGAACGCGTACTGCCGTTCTATCCGGTGTTCCTGGCCGGACTGTTTCTCGTGTTACTGGCCGACGACGCGTTCACCTTCCTGTTCGCCTGGGAGCTGATGTCGCTCGCTTCCTGGGCGCTTGTGGTGTCGCATCATCGGGAGGGCGACAATATACGCGCCGGCTACATTTATTTGCTGATGGCGAGCTTCAGCGGGCTCACCCTGCTGCTGGGCTTCGGTCTGCTGGCCGGTGCCACCGGTGGCTATGCGTTTGACGCGATGCGATCGGCACATCCGTCTTCGGAGGTGGCCGCGTTCGTGCTGGCGCTGGCATTGCTGGGGGCTGGCTCGAAGGCGGGGCTGGTGCCGCTGCACGCCTGGCTGCCGCTCGCGCATCCGGCCGCGCCCAGCCACGTCTCGGCACTGATGAGTGGAGTGATGACCAAGGTCGCGGTCTACGCGTTCGTGCGCATCGTCTTCGACCTGCTGGGCCTGCCAAGCTGGTGGAGCGCGGTGGTGGTGCTGGCGCTTGGCGGCATCACCGCAGTGCTTGGCGTGCTGTACGCGCTGATGCAGCACGACCTGAAGCGATTGCTCGCCTATCACACGGTAGAAAATATCGGTATCATCTTCATCGGCCTTGGGCTCGCGATGGCATTCCGGGCCAACGGGTTCGCGATCGGCGCGGCGCTCGCGCTGACTGCCGCGCTGTTCCACGTCTTCAACCACGCGGTGTTCAAGAGCCTGCTGTTCTTCGGCACCGGCGCCGTGCTGACCGCCACCGGCGAGCGCGACATGGAGCATCTGGGCGGGCTGATCCATCGCATGCGGATCAGCAGCTTCGCCTTCCTGATCGGCTGTGCAGCGATTTCCGCTTTGCCGCCGCTGAACGGATTCGTGTCCGAATGGCTGACCTTCCAGGCCATCCTGCTGCGGCCCGATCTGCCCGAATGGGGGCTGAAAATCATGATCCCGGCGGATGGCGCGCTGTTGGCGCTGGCGGCTGCGTTGGCTGCCGCATGCTTCGTCAAGGCCTATGGCGTGACGTATCTCGGCCGCCCACGTACGGCGGCTGCGTCCGACGCCGCCGAAGTGGATAAGTGGTCGCTTGCCGCCATGCTGGGCTTCGCTGCGCTATGTCTGCTGGCGGGGATCTTTCCCGGCGTCATGATCGATCTACTGGCGCCCGTGACGCAGGCTCTGCTGGGCGCGCGGATGCCGGCCCAGCTCGCACTACCCTGGCTGTCGATCATTCCCGTGGCGGCATCGCGCAGCTCGTATAACGGGTTGCTGATCTTTGTCTTCCTTGCCGCGAGCACTTGGCTGACGGTATGGGCGATCCACCGTTTCGCCTCGCATGCGGTGCGCCGCGGGCCGGCCTGGGATTGTGGCTTTCCCGACCCGAGTCCGGCCACGCAATACACCGCTGACAGCTTCGCCCAACCGATCCGGCGGGTGTTCGGCACGGTTGTGTTCCGCACGCATGAAACGGTTGTGATGCCTCCGCCGGGCGATATGGCCCCGGCGCGTATCGAGAAATCGAGCCGTGACCTGGTGTGGGAGACATTCTATGCGCCGGTGGCGCGCGCGGTCGCAACGACGGCGGACACGCTGAACCAACTGCAGTTCCTGACCATCCGCCGCTACCTGGCGTTCGTGTTCCTGGCCTTGGTCGCGTTGTTGCTGGCGCTGGCGCTATGGCAGTGATCGGCCCGCTGCTGGTGCAGGGCGGCCAGATGGCGCTGGTGCTGCTGGCCGCGCCATTGCTCACCGGCCTGATCCGCAAGGTGAAGGCGCGGCTGCAACGCCGGCGGGGTGCGTCGGTGTTGCAGCCCTATCGCGACCTGCGGCGCCTGCTGGGCAAAGAGGTGGTGCTGGCGGAGAACGCCTCCTGGTTGTTCCGTACCGCGCCTTATCTGATCTTCGCCTTCACTTGGGTCGCCGCGTCGCTGGTGCCGACTTTCGCCATCGGCCTGCTGTTCTCCTGGACCGGTGATCTGATCACCATCGTCGCTCTGCTTGGCGCCGCGCGTTTCCTGCTTGCGCTGGCTGGGATGGATATCGGCACCAGCTTCGGCGGCATCGGTGCCTCGCGCGAGGTGATGATCGCCTCGCTTGCCGAGCCGGCGATGTTGATGGTGATCCTGTCGCTGGCGTTGATCGCCGGCTCGACGCAGCTTTCGACGATCGCGCAATTCATGCTGTCGCCGGCGGCCGGGCTGCGGGTGTCGCTGGCGCTGGCTTTGGTTGCTTTCGTTATCGTAGCGCTGGCGGAGAATGCCCGCATCCCGGTTGACAATCCTGCCACGCACCTGGAGCTAACGATGGTGCACGAGGCGATGGTGCTGGAATATTCCGGGCGGCACCTGGCGATGATAGAGCTCGCTTCGTCGCTCAAGCTGTTGCTGATGATTTCGGCGATTGCCTGCATCTTCTTCCCGTTCGGGCTGGTGACCGGCGCGGCGGAGGCCGGTCGCTATTTCGTCGGTCTCGGCGCCTATGCGGCGAAACTGGCCGTCGCCGGTACGTTGCTCGGGATTTTCGAGATGTCGATCGCCAAGATGCGCGTCTTTCGCGTGCCCAACCTGTTGGGTGGCGCGCTGATGCTGGCTCTGCTCGCCACCTTGCTGTTATTCGTCTCGGTCGGTCTGTGATGGGGCTTTCCTTCGACGTCGCCCATATGCTCGCCGGGCTGATGGTGCTGGCCGGGCTGATGATGCTGTATCAGGACCGGCTGTATCCGCTGCTGCACGTGCTGGCGTTGCAGGCCACGCTGCTGGGCTTGTCGGTGGCTTGGCAGGCGCATCTGCAGGCCGCACCGCATCTCTATATTACCGCGGCGATCGCGCTGCTGTTCAAGGCGGCGTTCATCCCTTGGGCGCTGCGGCGGATGGTGTTCCGTCTCGGCATTCACCGCGAAATCGAGCCGGTGGTCGGCATCGGGCCGACAATGCTGGCCGGGATGGCGCTGGTCGCTTTGTCGCTCGAGGTGATGCTGCCGGTCACCGCGCAGGCGGATCCGGTCGCGCGGCAGGATATCGCGCTCGCTTTGTCGATCGTGCTGATCGGGCTGCTGCTGATGGTGTCGCGGCGCAACGCCGTCAGCCAGGTGGTCGGGTTCCTGGCGATCGACAATGGCATCAGCCTGGCCGCAACCGGCGCGCAGGGCATGCCGCTGGTGGTGGAGATCAGCGTCGCATTCTCCGTCCTGGTAGCCTTCATCGTAATCGGCGTGTTCCTGTTCCGCATCCGCGAGCGCTTCGACACGGTGGATGTCGCCGCACTCGATCGGTTCCGCGGAGAGCAACCGTGATCGGGCTGATCGGTGTGCTCGTGGCGCCGCTGTTGGGCGCCGTGATCCTGGCCTTTGTGTCGGCGTATCGGCTGTCGGCGCGCATCAACATCGTGGTCAGCGCTGTGGCGTTTGCAAGCGCCCTGCTGCTGCTGGTCGAGCGTCCGGCGCCAGGGCGCTACCTGCAGGTCGATGATCTGAACGTGGTGTTCATCGTGCTGGGCACCTTCGTGGGCCTGACCACCAGCGTGTTCAGTGCCAGCTATATCGGCCACGAGCTGGCGACGGGGCGGCTCACCCCGGCTTATCTGCGTTTCTACCATGCCATGTTCCAGCTCATGGCGTTCGGCATGAACCTGGCGCTGGCGGCCAACAATATCGGGCTGATGTGGGTGGCGGTGGAGCTGGCGACGCTGACCACGGTGATGATGGTCGGCATCTACCGCACGCATGAGGCAATCGAGGCGGCGTGGAAGTATTTCATCCTGGGTAGCGTCGGTATCGCGCTGGCTCTGTTCGGCACCATCCTCGTCTATCTGGCGGCGCGACCGGTGGTGGGGCCGGGGATCGACGGCATGGTGTGGACCGTGCTGGTGGCCCGCGCGCACGGCTTCGACCCGGCGCTGATGAATGTCGCCTTCGTGTTCCTGCTGCTGGGCTATGGCACCAAAGTGGGGCTGGCGCCGATGCATGCCTGGCTGCCGGATGCGCATGCGGAAGGGCCGACGCCGATCTCTGCCGTGCTGTCGGGTCTGTTGCTGAACGTGGCGTTGTATGCGCTGTTGCGTTTCAAGATGCTGATGGCGGCGACGCCCGGTGCCATCGCGCCTGGGCCGCTGATGATCGCGCTGGGTCTGGTGTCGCTGATCTTTGCCGGTTTCATGCTGTACCGCCGGCGCGACATCAAGCGCATGTTCGCTTACTCTTCAATTGAGCACATGGGCATCATTGTGTTTGCGTTCGGCATGGCGGGGCCATTAGGCAATTTTGCCGGACTCCTGCAGATGGCGATGCACAGCCTTACCAAATCGGCGATCTTCTTCTCGGTAGGACACGTGACGCAGGTGAAGGGCACGCAACGCATTGCGGAGATGGGTGGGCTGACTGAGACCCATCCGCTGCTCGGCTGGGCGCTGGTCGCCGGGGTTGTCGCCATTTCGGGACTGCCGCCGTTCGGCGTCTTCACCAGCGAGTTTCTGGTGGTGAGCTCCAGCTTCGCGCGTCAGCCGATCCTGGCGGTGCTGCTGGTATTCGGGTTGCTAGTGTCGTTCGGCGCGTTGTTGTTGCGAACGAGCGCGATCGCTTTCGGCGCGCCGCGCGGGCCGGTCGAGCCGGTGCGCGCTTCGCATGTGCCAATCTTCGCGCATCTGGCGTTGGTGCTGATCGCCGGGGTATGGCTGCCTGGTCCGCTGGTGGCTTGGTTCCAGCACGTGGCGGCCTTGTTGGGATGAGCGCCTGGGATGATGCGGCCGCGCGGTTGGCGGCGGGCGAGGCGACGCTTGTCTCGGTGTGGGGGGAACCGGCGCGCGCGCATCTGGCGCTGTTCGACGCCTCGGTGCGGCTGATTTCGATTGATTGTCCTGACGGGCGATTTCCGTCGATCGGTCGCGTGCATGCGCCGGCCATTCGGCTGGAACGCGCGATGCGGGACCTTTACGGCCTAGAGCCGGTCGGACTGCCGGATAAGCGCCCGTGGCTGGATCATGGTCCTGATCCCACTGCCTATCCGTTCCTGCCGGTCGAGGGCGAGAACCTGCATCAGATCCCGGTCGGCCCGGTGCACGCCGGCATCATTGAGCCGGGGCATTTCCGTTTCACCTGCGACGGCGAGACGGTGGTACGGCTGGAGCAACGTCTGGGCTATGTGCACAAGGGCATCGATGCGCTGATGGCCGGTGCGGAGATCGGCGCGGCGGCGCGGCTGGCCGGGCGCGTGTCCGGCGACAGCACGGTGGCCTATGCGATTGCGTTTGCCCGGGCGACAGAGGCCGCGCTGGGTGTCGTACCGCCCCCCCGCGCGGTGTGGTTGCGCGCGTTGATGGCGGAGCTGGAGCGGCTCGCCAATCATCTCGGCGATATTGGTGCTATTTGCAACGACGCGTCGCTCAGCATTATGCTGGCGCACTGCGCGATGCTGCGCGAGCAGGTGCTGCGCGTGTCGGCGGGGTGTTTTGGCCATCGGCTCATGATGGATTGCGTTGTCCCGGGCGGCGTCGCGCACGATCTTGCCGATGAGGCCCCCGTGCGGATGGTGCTTGGCGAACTGCGCGACCGCTTTCCGCGGCTTGCGGACTTGTATGACGGCACCGCGTCATTGCAGGACCGGACCGTTGGTACCGGTATCGTGAAGCCGGAGCTGGTGCAGCGCTTTGGCGCTGGTGGGCATGTCGGCCGCGCCGCGGGCTGCGATGTCGATGCACGCCGCCGCCCGGGCTATCCGCCGTACGATGCGCTGGCGTTCGAAGTTCCGGTGCGGAGCGAGGGCGATGTCAATGCGCGGGTATGGATCCGCATCAAAGAGGTCGAGCAGAGTTTGCGGCTGGTGGACCAGATTCTCGATCGTCTGCCCGGCGGCCCGGTCCGGATCGAGCTTCCAGCCGGGTCGGGTGAGGCGCATGCGTTGGTGGAGGCATTCCGTGGCGACGTGTTCGCCTGGGTGCGTATCGACGACGGCCGCGTGATGCGCAGCCATCTTCGCGATCCGTCGTGGTTCCAGTGGCCGCTGCTGGAGGCCGCGATCGAGGGCAACATCGTCGCGGATTTTCCCCTGTGCAACAAGTCGTTCAATTGCTCCTATTCCGGCCATGACGTGTGATTTGCAATGCTGAGAACCCTGCTGCAGGGCCTGCGTCCGGCGGCAACGGAGTTGGCTCCCGCCCTTGATCCTGAGCTGTCGGCGCTGGGCGCGCGGCTCGACAAGGTGGTGCGCCGCCGGCTGGGTCGCAGCCTGTCGATTCGCGAGGTGGATGCCGGCTCCTGCAACGGCTGCGAGCTGGAAATTCACGCGCTCAATAATGCCTTCTACGATGTGGAGCAATTCGGCCTGCGGTTTGTCGCCTCGCCGCGGCACGCCGATGTGCTCCTGGTCACCGGCCCGGTGACACGCAACATGCGCGAGGCGCTGGAACGCACCTATGCCGCGACACCGGCCCCGAAATGGGTGGTCGCCGTCGGCGATTGCGCGTTGGGCTGCGGCGTGTTCGCCGACAGCGCCGCTTGCGTCGGTGCCGTCGCCGAGGTGGTGCCGGTCGATCTGGTGATCCGCGGCTGCCCGCCGAGCCCGATCCAGCTTTTGCAGGGTCTGCTGGCGCTGCTTGGCGGTTAATTGCCGAGCAGCGACAGTTGCGCCTCGGGCCGGTCGGCGGGACGACGGCCGCTCATGATCACCGGCCGGACCGGAGTGGACACGATGCGATGCTGGGCGAGGCGGCAGAAATCCGGGTTCAGCTCGATCCCGATGAAGCGACGTCCAAGTCGCTTTGCGGCTACGCAGGTCGTGCCGGAACCGGCGAATGGGTCCAGAACGATGTCACCAGGAAAGCTCAGCTCCGGAACGCCACGGAATGTGTACATCGCGATCAGCCGATTGGGCAGAGCCTCGGGGAATGGAGCCGGATGCCCGTCCTGACGGGGGATGTTGTCCGGATACATCCACCAGATCTGCTGGGTCAGGTCCATCCATTCGTCCTGAGACAACAGTGACGCTTCCTTGACGGCGGAGGGCAGCACACGCGGCGTGCCTGGTTTTACGAAAACTGCAATGAACTCGATGTAGTTCCGTTCGTACAGGTTCGGCGGATAAGGATACGATCCAAACATCTTCTCGGTCGTCTGCTTCTCCCAGATGTAGAGGCTGAATAGCCGCAGGCAGGTGCGCGCTTCGATCCGGAGTCTGATATCGGAATAGAGATCGATGAGGACCCTGGTGTGGGTCGCTCCGAATGCTGCCTCGGAGACCGATTTTGACAGCGGCAATATCGGGACGTTCAGGCAGAATTTGCCGTTCGGCAGTAGGACGCGCGCGATCTCCGACCAGACGGCATCGAGCCCGTCAAGATACTGCTCGTAAGATCCCAGGCCGATCTGATCGCGAATCCCGTAATCGACCGTGTGCCAATAAGGGGGAGAGGTGACGGCGCACGCGCACCATTCCGCCGGAAGCTGCCGCAGGACGGATGCTGCGTCTCCACAAGCTATGCGGTCGCACGCGGCCTCGAGGGTCAACCCCGATGCTGGGACTGCCACGATACCCGAAGCCGGCACAACGTCTGCCATCCCTGCATAGCGCCGAGAATGGGGCATGTCGGCGGTGGGCAGCCGGCTCTGTATTGTGGAGTCAGCGGTGTACTTTCGGTGGCGGCGCAGCTTGCTAGCCTGCCTTTCGTTGGATTGGTCGCCCACTCTGATGACTCCAGCGCCCCGGCACCCTCACCCGCCGCGCTGCACGCGGCGACCTCTCCCGCAGAGCGGGAGAGGTAGAAGTTTACCCGCTGCGCAACTCGGGCATCTCCTCCTCGCGGAACTCGGCGCCGCGCGTGCCATCCCGGGCGCGCTGCGCCTCCGCCAAACGGAGCTCGACGCGGCGGATCTTGCCGGAGATAGTCTTCGGCAGCTCGGCGAACTCGATGCGCCTCACCCGTTTGTACGGCGCGGCGCGCTCGCGGATATGGCGGAAGATGGCCAGGGCGGTAGCCCGGTCCGGCGCCCAGCCCGCGGCCAGCACCACATAGGCTTTCGGGATCGCGGTGCGCACGGGATCGGGGGCGGGCACCACAGCGGCCTCGGCCACTGCTGCGTGCTCGATCAGCAGGCTTTCCAGTTCGAACGGGCTGATCCGGTAATCGGAGGCTTTGAAGATGTCGTCGGCGCGGCCCACATACGTGTAGTACCCGTCCGCGTCGCGCACGGCTACATCGCCGGTACGGTACACGTCTTCCTGCATCGGCGGCAGCGTGCCATCGTCGCGCTGATAGCCCAACATCAATCCGGTCGGCTTCGGGTCGAGCGCGATGCACACCTCGCCTTCATCCGCATCGTTTCCATCGACATCGAGCAGGCGGATACGATAGCCCGGCATCGGCTTGCCCATCGAACCGGGCTTCACCGGCAGGCCCGGCGGGTTGCCGATCTGGGTCGTCGTTTCCGTCTGTCCATAGAAATCGCGCACGGTCAGGCCCCAGGCGGCACGCACTGCTTCGATGACCTCCGGATTCAGCGGCTCGCCGGCCGAGCAGACCTCGCGCAACTGCGTCTTCCAGGATCGCAGGTCCTCTTGCACGAACATCCGCCAGACGGTGGGTGGCGCACAAAGTGTGGTGACGCCGCCCGTGGCGATGGCGTCCAACATTCCGCGTGCCGCGAAGCGCTGCTGGTTGGCGATGAACACCGTCGCCCCCGCGTTCCAGGGTGCGAAGAAGCAGCTATAGGCGTGCTTCGCCCAACCGGGCGAGGAGATATTCAGATGCATGTCGCCCGGTTGCAGCCCGAGCACGTACATCGTGGTCAAATGTCCGACCGGGTAGCTTTCATGGCTGTGCTGCACCAGCTTGGGCTTCGCCGTCGTGCCGGAGGTGAAGTAGAGCAGCAGCGGATCGCTGGCCGATGTCGGTCCGTCCGGCGTGAAGGCAGCCGCAGCCCCCAACAGCGAGTCATAGCGATGCCAGCCGGACGGCGCCTCGCCCAGCGAGATCAACGTCAGGCCCTTGCCAATTCCCTCGAATTTCGCCGCCTCCCCGGGCCCGGCGACGACATGACGGACACGCCCGCGCTCAAACCGGTCGAGCAGGTCGGCCCGGGTCAGCAGCGTGGTGGCCGGGATGACGACGGCGCCGAGCTTCATCGCAGCCAGCGTCACCTCCCACAACGGAACGACGTTGCCGAGCATCAGCAGGATGCGGTCGCCGCGGGCGACGCCCAGCGCGCGCAGACCGTTTGCGACGCGGTTCGAGCGTGCCGCCAGCTCGGCGAAACTCAGCTCCGCCGCGCCGTCACCAACGATCTTCAAGGCCAGCTGATCGGCAAGCGGGCCTCGCGCCAGCTCTGCATCGAACCAATCGAGCGCCCAGTTGAAACGATCGAGGCCAGGCCAGCGGAACTCCCGAGAGGCGGTGTCGGGATCGGCACGATGCGCGAACAGAATATCGCGCGCCGCCTTGAAGCGTTCAGCCGACACTCCCCCCTCCCTTGTCAGGTCACGACCGACGATCGGTCCTGCGCGGCCAACCAGCGGAAGATCGCCGAGAAGTCGCTCGATCCCTGGCCGGCGGCGACCAGCTTCCCGTACAGCGCGGCGGCATGCGCACCGAGCGGAGTCGGCGCACCCGTCGCTTCGGCTGCGGCCTGTGATAGTTTCACATCTTTCAGCATCAACGCCGCCATGAAGCCCGGCGTATAGTCCTTGTTCGATGGCGCCGCCGGCACCGGGCCTGGCGCGGGACAGTAGCTGGTCAAGGCCCAGGACTGGCCGGACGAGGCAGCGGAGATCCGGTGCAGCCGGTCCCAGTCCAGCCCGAGCCTTTGGGCCAGCAGGAATCCCTCACACACGCCGACCATGTTAATGGCAAGCATCATGTTGTTGCAGATCTTCGCCGCCTGGCCGGCGCCCGGCCCGCCGGCATGCACGATGTTACAGCCCATCGCCTTCAGGATCGGCTCGCCGCGGGCGAATGCCGCCTCCGAGCCACCAACCATGAACGTCAGCGTCCCCGCCGCGGCGCCTGTGGTTCCGCCCGAAACCGGAGCATCCAGCATCTCGAAGCCGGCATCACGCGCCGCTTGCTCCACCGCGCGGGCGCTCTCGACATCGATGGTCGAGCAGTCGATAAACAACGGGCTTGTTCCGGCAGCACGGATCGCCTCGATCAGGCCGCCTTGGTGCAGCCAGACCTCGCGCACGTGCTCGCCGGCCGGCAGCATGGTGATGACGACCTCTGCCCCGCGCGTCGTGTCGCCGGCGTCGGGCGCTGCGTGGCCGCCGGCAAAGACCAGCGTCCGCAGCGCATCCCGGCTGATGTCGTACCCAACCACGCGATGACCAGCTCGCACCAGGTTGGCGGCCATCGGCGCACCCATGTTGCCGAGGCCGATGAAGCCGATCGTCGCCACGGCTACAGGACCTCGAATACGTCGTAGACCGGCCCGTCAGGCAGCCGATCCCCGGTGCCGACCGCGATCACCCGGTTGAGCCAATCGTATTTTGGCGCTGCCGTCTCGAAGGCCAGGGAGGTGCGGAAATAGTATGCTCCCGGATCGACTCTCTCACCCCGGTTGAGCCGGTCGATCACATCCGGTGGCCCGTGGCGGATGCCGCGATAGGTCAAGCCGATCGTCGCACCGTCGTCGGTCTGCAGCACGAGCGGCACGTCGAGCGTGGTGGCGCCGTCCGGGCGTGCGATCAGCCAATCGGCGCCACCGGGTAACACGGCGCCACGCAGCCGCTCGCCTTCGAAGGTACCGCTGGCAACCAGCCCAACCCGCCGATTACCTGTCGGCGTCTGTCCAATTGGCTGCATCCCGGCCACCGTCAGCTTCAAGGTGAACAGATGCGCCGTTCGGATCTCCGCCATCGCCGTCCCTCCCTATCGGTTCGATCGGTGGATCAGACCCGATCCGTCGGTTGGCGGCAAGCTTATTGCAGCTTACCATGCCACGAACCGATCAGGAGCATGGCGATGCCGAGCGAATTCCCGTTAAGCGAAAGCAACCCCGAGGCTTTGGGCTTGGCGGTCAAGCCGCTGGAAGCGCTCGACCGGCTGATCCGCGCACATATCGAGGAAGGCCGGTATCCCGGCGCTCAGATCGCCGTCGCCCGGCACGGCAAGCTGGCGCTGTTTCGCACCTATGGCGATGCGCGGACCGAGGGCACGCGCGTACCCGCGACCAACGACACATTGTTCCTGCTGTTCTCGCAGACCAAAGTGCTGACAAGTTCGGCGATCTGGACGCTGGTAGAAGAAGGCAGGCTGTCGTTCATGGACCGCGTCGCCGACCACCTGCCGGAATTCGCCGCTCGCGGCAAAGGAGAGATCACGCTGCACCAGGTGATGACGCACCAGGGCGGATTCCCGAACGCCGATATCTCGCGCGAGACCTGGACCGACCATGCGCGGATGCGCGCCGAAGTGTGCGACTTCTCGCTGGAATGGACGCCGGGGACGCGGCTGCAATATCACCGGCGCGCGGCACATCTGGTGCAGGCCATGGTGATCGAGGCGGTCACCGGTCAGGACTATCGCGACGTGATCCGTCAAAAAGTGGTCGAGCCGCTGGGCCTGGGCGGAGAGATCATGGTGGGGGTGCCGGCAGCGCAGCAGTCACGCTGCGCCGATACCTATGCACCGGAGGAGCGCGACAACTCCGCCGAGTTCCGCGCCGCCGGGCTGCCGAGCGGCGGTGGGTTCGCGACGGCGCGGGCGATGGCTGCGTTCTACCAGATGCTGTTGCATGGGGGGCGGCTGGGGAACGTGCGGCTGCTGTCGCCGCGACTGGTCGCTTATGTCTCGCGCAATCACACCGGGGAGATGCCGGATGCGCAGATGAACGGCATCCCGATGCATCGCGGGCTGGGACCGCATGTGCGCGGCGAGAGCGACCGCATCCGTGGCCTGGGCACTATCGGCGCGCCGGCGACGTTCGGGCATGGCGGGGTGGGATCGAGCTATTCCTGGGCCGACCCGAGCAGCGGCGTATCCTTTAGTTACCTGACCAACTACGTGCAACCCGATCCGTGGCATTCCGCGCGGCTGGACCGGGTGAGCAACCTGGTGCACGCGGCGATTGATTGAAGCGGCGGCGATGGTGGCGTTGTCGCGGCCACGAGGTGGTGATCGCCAAATGCCAGAGGTAATGGAGCGCATTACTCCGCCCCGGCACAGAGCCGTAGATGCGGCTTTCGCATACGGCTCCCACCTCGGGTGCCTGACGGCAAAACGCTGCTCAGGCGAGGGATGGAGGACGCGAGGCGGATGAGCGGCCTCGTTCGGCGCCAGCGCAGCGGACGGATTTCGCTCATGGCGCCAAGTTCGCTGCGTGCGGCATGAATGGCGGGCAATTCACCATGGCGCGCCCCTAGCTCGCCAGCGCGGCTTTCGATATCCGCGGCTCAAGTCCGGCCAACTGCGATCACCCCCCGTACGGCACACAGGCGAAGACTGGGGACACTGGCGAGCGCCGACAATGCCCCGCCCATCCGAGCGAGTCCTCCGGAACGCGCCAATAGGGATTGGCCCCCGGCCATCCCTCCGATAAACCCCATCGTCGTGGACGCGGCGAGTCGATGACCTGGGTTGACGGGGTGATTCTGGGGGGCCTCGCGATCTCCGGGTTGCTCGCGTTCATGCGCGGCTTCGTCCACGAGGTACTGGGCCTCGCCGCCTGGATCGGTGCCGCCGCTCTGGCGGTCTGGGCCAACCCCCGCATCCTGCCGACCTTCGAGCGTTGGCTGCACAATCAGCCCGGCCTCGCCCAGCTGGTCGCCTTCGGCGTGGTCTTCGTGGCCGCCCTGATCGTGCTGCTGTTCATCTGCCACGCCATCGGCAGGGCCGTGCGGCGCTCGCCCTTCGGCGGGCTTGACCGCAGCCTGGGTCTGCTATTCGGGCTGGCGCGGGGTGCGGCGCTGGTGGTGTTGGCCTATATGATCGCAGGAATCGCCGTTCCGGTGGACCGCTGGCCGGAGCCAGTCGTGACCGCGCGAGCCATGCCGCTTGCCTATAAGGGGGCGGTGTGGGTGGTGCACTGGTTGCCTGCCGGATATCGCCCGCCGCTTTATCCGCCGCCGGGTGGGCGGCCGGCCACGGAAGAAGCGCTGCTGCGCGCCACGCCGCAGGGACGGGCGCTCGGCAAGCCCCCCGCCCGCGAGTAGGAGAGCCCGGCATGGATGTTGCCGACGCCCCGCACCTGGTCGATGACGACAAGCCGCACGAAGAGTGCGGCGTCTTCGGTGTCTGGAATATGCCAGACGCGGCGGCGGTCACGGCGCTCGGCCTGCACGCCCTACAGCATCGCGGCCAGGAGTCGACGGGCATCGTCACCTTCGACGGAGCACGTTTTCACTCCCACAAGGGCCTGGGCCTGGTGGGCGACAATTTCGGCGACGCACGGGTAATCGCCTCGTTGCCTGGCACCAGTGCGATCGGCCACAACCGCTACGCCACCACTGGGGAGACGATCCTGCGCAACGTCCAGCCGCTCTACGCCGATTTCGAGTTCGGCGGCTTCGCGGTGGCGCATAACGGCAACCTGACGAACGCGCATGTGCTGCGCCGCTCGCTGGTGCGGCGCGGCTGCCTGTTCCAATCGACCACCAATTCCGAGGTGTTCATCCAACTGATTGCGATCAGCCTCTATTCCACCGTCGCCGACCGGCTGATCGATGCCTTGAAGCAGGTGGTCGGCGCCTACTCGCTGGTGGCGCTGTCGAACGACTTGCTGATCGGCGTGCGCGATCCGCTCGGCGTGCGGCCGCTGATTTTGGGCCGCATCGGCATTCACGGGACGGGCGGTTGGGTGCTCGCCTCCGAAACCTGCGCGCTCGACATCGTCGGCGCTGAGTTCGTCCGCGACGTCGAGCCCGGCGAGATCGTACTGATCGACGATCAGGGCGTGCGCAGCATTCGCCCGTTTGGCCGATCGCGCGAGCGGTTCTGCGTGTTCGAATACATCTACTTCGCCCGCCCGGATTCGGTGATGGAGGGCACTCCGGTCTATGACGCGCGCAAGCGCATCGGCGCCGAGCTGGCGCGCGAAGCGGGCGTCCCCGCCGACGTGATCGTGCCGGTTCCCGATTCCGGCGTACCTGCGGCGATGGGCTATGCGACGGAAAGCGGTATCCCCTTCGAGCTTGGGATCATTCGCAACCACTATGTCGGCCGCACGTTCATCGAGCCGACCGAGCATATCCGCAATCTCGGTGTGAAGCTGAAGCACTCGGCCAACCGCGCCACCCTCGAGGGGCGACGCGTCATCCTGGTGGATGACTCGATCGTGCGCGGTACCACCAGCCGCAAGATCGTCGAGATGGTCCGTCAGGCCGGGGCAACGGAGGTGCATATGCGCATCTCCTCGCCGCCCACTACGTTCTCGTGCTTCTATGGGATCGACACGCCGGAACGGAGCAAGCTTCTGGCGGCGCGCAACTCGGTCGAGGAGATGACGGCGCTGATCGGCGTTGACAGTCTGGCTTTCGTCTCGATCGACGGGCTCTATCGTGCGCTCGGCAAGGAGCCGCGCGACCCGGCACGCCCGCATTTCTGCGACGCTTGTTTCACCGGTGACTATCCGGTGCCGTTGCCCGATCAGGGGGACAACGCGGAGCGCCAGCTCAGCCTGCTGGATAGCCATTGACCGACCGACCGCTGGACGGAAGCGTCGCGTTGGTCACCGGCGCGAGCCGCGGCATCGGCGCCGCCAGCGCGGTCGAATTGGCGCGTCTCGGCGCGCATGTGGTGATCACCGCGCGCACCCAGGGCGGACTGGAAGAGACCGATGACGCCATTCGCGCCGCGGGTGGTGCGGCGACCCTGCTGCCGCTCGACCTGCACGAGGGCGATTCGGTCGATCGGATCGGCCCCAGCCTTCATCAGCGCTTCGGGAGGCTGGATGTGCTAGTCCACTGTGCCGGGACGCTGGGACGTCTGGCGCCGGTCGCCCATCTGGTGCCGCACGAGTGGGCCGACGCGGTCAGTGTGAACCTGGACGCCGCCATGCGCCTGATCCGTACCGGCGATCCACTGCTGCGCGCTGCTGCTGCTGGACGAGCGGTGTTCGTCACCACCACGCGCGCCCGCGCCCCCAAGGCGTATTGGGGCTCATACGGGGCGACCAAGGCGGCCATGGAGCACCTCGTGCTCACCTGGGCCGACGAAGTAGGTGGGACGAAGTTACGGGTGAATCTGTTCGACCCAGGTCCGGTCGCCACTCGCCTCCGCCGCGACGCATTTCCCGGCGAACTACCCGACCGGCTGGCGAAACCCGCGGACGTCGCCCCGGCGCTCGCCGCCCTGTGCCTGCCGGTTGAGGAGCGCCACGGGGAGCTGGTGAGGCGCTGAGCAATCCCGCCTCGGGCCTGTCGCTCGGCATCGTGGTTGGCTTGACGGCCGAGGCCCGGATCGCTCGCCGGCTCGGCGGTATGGTGGGGATCGGCGGCGGTACGTCGGACGGTGCGCGGCGTGCGGCTCTGGGCCTGGCGGAGTCCGGCGCCACTGCCTTGCTGAGTTTCGGCTTGGCAGGCGGCCTCGACCCGGCTCTGCGTCCCGGCGATGTACTCGTGCCTGGCGCTGTGCTGGCAGGCGGGCGGAGAGTCCCGACCGATGCGGCACTGTGCCACTTGCTGGGCGGTAGCACGCCGCATGTGGTGCTCGGCACTGATCAGATTGTTGCTGAGCCGTCCGAGAAACGAAAACTCTGGCTGGCGACAGGATGCGCCGCGGTCGATTTCGAAAGCGCCGCTGTGGCAGAAGTCGCCAGCGACAAATCCCTGCCGTTCGCCGTACTGCGCGCCATCTGCGATCCTGCTGTCCGAGCCCTTCCTGTGGCCGCATTGGCTGCACTTGATACCAATGGCGACGTGGCGCTCGGCCGCGTGCTGAGATCGCTGGCACGCCAGCCGGGACAGCTCGTCGCCCTTCTCGCGCTGGCCGGAGACGCCGTTCGCGCCCGACGTGCCCTTGTGGGGCACCTGGCGCGGATCGGCGCACACGGAGCGTTGACACCTCCGAGATAGAGTCGGGCAGCAGTCGCGAGAACGTCGATGCCTGATACGCCCGTTGAACCGCCGGCGGCGGCCCTTAACCGGGGCGGCCTCGCTGCGATCGCTCTGCGCTGACGGGCGCTACTGAGCCGCGTCCGCAATGATCGCTCGCACTTCCGCCGCCGAATAGCCCTGGGCGCGCAGATCGCGCAACGTCGCTGCTCTGTCCCGCTTCGCCAGCCGCCGCCCATCGGCATCCGTCAGCAGCTCATGGTGGGCGTAGCGTGGTGTCGGCCAGCCCATCAGCGACTGAATCAGCCGGTGAAGGTCAGTCGCCGGTTTCAGGTCGATTGCCCGAGTGACCAGCGTCACGCCCTGCACCGCATCGTCATGAGTGACGCAGAGATGGTAGCTTGCCGGGGCGTCCTTCCGCGCCAGCACGACATCTCCGAACCGCGCTGGGTGGCAGGCGATCGTCCCCTCGCCTTCCTCCTCGAACGTCAAAGCCGTGGCGACCGTCGCCAGAGCGCGTGCCATGTCAAGCCGCAGGGTGTAGCGCTCCCCTGCCGCGATCCGTCGCGTCCGCTCATTTGTCGCCAGCCCCCGGCAGGTGCCCGGATAGCGCCGGCCTCCGTCGGGCGCGTGCGGGGCAGAGGCCGATCTCGCCGCCTCCCGCTCCACCTCCGCACGGGTGCAGAAGCACGGATAGACCAACCCTCGCGCTGTCAGCGCGTCCAGCACGGCACGATATTCGGCCAAGTGTTCGGACTGCACGCGCACCGGCCCGTCCCAATCCAGCCCAAGCCAGGCCAGATCCTCCTGGATCGCCGCGGCGAAAGTCGGCCGGCAGCGGGTCGGGTCGATGTCCTCTAGCCGCAGCAGGAAGCGTCCGCCTGCCTCCCGCGCACGCCGCCAGGCAACCCGCGCGGCGTAAGCGTGCCCCAGATGCAGATGCCCGGTCGGGCTCGGGGCAAACCGGGTGACAATGGACATGCGGCAAAGGAAGCGGCTACGCCACGCGCGGACAAGGGGAGCCGGTTCATGCCCGAGCCCGACGCACCGCGACTGGATGGGCCCCGCTGGGGTCCTGCCTCCAAAGTCGCGCCGAAGCAGCTCGTGGTGATCTGTCATGGGATCGGCGCCGACGGGCACGACCTGATCAGCCTCGCCCCGTCCTGGGGGCAGGCGTTGCCGGACGCCGTGTTCGCTGCGCCGGACGCGCCGTTCCTGCATGACTCGGGGTTCGGCCGCCAATGGTGGAGCGTCGGCGACCGGACCCCGCCGGTGATGGAGGCTGGCGCGCGCCGCGCTGCGCCCTTTCTCCACCGGTTCATCGACGACGAGTTGGCTCGCCAGGCACTTCCGACCAACGCCTATGCTCTGGTCGGCTTCAGCCAGGGCGCCATGATGGTGCTGTTCGCCGGGCTGCGGCGGCCGATCCCCCCCCACGCTATCCTGGCCTATTCCGGGGCGCTGGTCGCCCCTGCCTCTCTGGTTGCCGAGCTCGCCAACCGCGCGCCCGTTCTGCTGGTGCATGGCGAGGCCGACGACGTGGTGCCAGTGGCCCGATCGCACAACGCCGAGGCAGCGCTAACCGCCGCCGGCGTGCCTGTGGAATCCGTCTTCATCCCTGGCCTCGGCCACGGCATCGACGAGACCGGCGTCTCCATGGGTGCGCTGTTCCTGCAACGATGGTTCGCAAGTGCCTGACATTGCGATGACATCGGCATGGGCGTGGCTTGCGGCGCGGGCCCGGCTCTGCAATATACCGTCGGAAATCTTCGGCGGCGCACAAACTATGGCGGATAGGCGCAACGATTGCCCTCCCGCTGCGCGCTCCGGGCGAAGGAGAGCGGCGCTTGCCTGACGGCGGTCAACATTTCCCCGCGCTGGTCCTGAACGCGGATTTCCGCCCGCTGTCTTATTTTCCGCTATCGGTCTGGGCTTGGCAGGACGCCGTCAAAGCGGTGTTTCTCGATCGCGTTTCGGTGCTATCCGAATACGAGAAGCAGGTGCACTCGCCGTCGATGAGCATGCGGCTGCCGAGCGTGATCGCGCTGAAGGATTACATCCCATCGGCGCGCCGGCCTGCCTTCACACAATTCAATGTGTTCTTGCGCGACGCCTTCGTATGCCAGTACTGCGGGGAGCGCTGTCCGGCGCCTGACCTGACCTTCGATCACGTGGTGCCGCGCAGCCGCGGCGGCCGCACGACATGGGAGAACGTCGTCACCGCCTGCGGCGAGTGTAACCTGCGCAAGGGCTCTCGGCTGCCGCGCGAATGCGCGATGTTCCCGCGCAGCCACCCGCGCCAGCCCACGACGTGGGAGCTGCAGGACAACGGACGCGCCTTCCCGCCCAATTATCTGCACCAGAGCTGGCGCGACTTCCTCTATTGGGACAGCGAACTGGAGAGCTGAACGTCGGACACGGCGGCTCCAAGCAGCCGCTCGACAATGACGCAGTCGCGCCACTCCCCGTCGAGCTTGCCGTGTCGGCGATACGTGCCGACTTCCCGAAATCCCATCCGTCTCATCAGTGCCAGGCTGGCGACGTTTTCGGGGAACACGCGCGAGACGAGTTTCCAGAATCCGGCGCTTGTCGCCGCCTCGATCAGTGCAGCCACAGCGACGCGCCCCGCACCGGCGCCGCGCTCCCGCCGCGCGACATAGACCGAGAACTCCGCGATGCCGGCATAGCAATCTCGATTGCGGTAGGAAGAGCTGGAGGCGAAGGCGACCACCTTTCCGTCATTCTCGACCACCACAATTGGGTGACGGCCGTCAAACCAGCCGGCGATTTGCTTGGCTGTTCGCGGCTCGGTTTCGAAGGTAGCGATGCGGTCGGCGATGCCCTGGTTGTAGATGGCGGCAATTGCGGCCGCATCGCTGGTCCGGGCGGCGCGCGCGGTGAGCCTCACGGCCCGGGCTTCGATCCTTCGATGATGGCGGAGGCGATGTAATCCTCGACACCGCGGCCCGGTGCCCAGGTTGCGATCAGATCCCGGCTCTCCGGCTTGATCGTCACGCGGATACCGGTGAAGCCGGCACCTGCAAGCCAGGCTTTGATCTGATGTGCCGGCGCTGCGCCAACCACGCACCCGCAGATAAGCGCGCGGTCGGCGGCGAGATCGGGCGACAGCGGCGCGATATTCACCACATCAGAAATGGCCAGACGGCCGCCCGGCTTCAGCACGCGAAACGCCTCGCGAAACACCTGCGCTTTGTCTGGCACCAGGTTGATGACGCAGTTCGACAGGATCACGTCGGCCGTATTGTTGGCGATCGGAAGATGCTCGATTTCGCCGAGGCGAAATTCCACATTGTTGGCTCCGACCTTGGCCGCATTCTCGCGCGCCTTCGCCAGCATCTCGTGCGTCATATCGACACCGATGACGCGACCTGCCGGGCCCACCTGCTTCGCCGCAAGCAGGCAGTCGAAACCGGCCCCGCTGCCGAGATCGACGACTGTCTCGCCTGGCTTCATCGCGGCTATTGCCTGCGGATTGCCGCAGCCAAGGCCGAGATTCGCGCCCTCGGGAACGGCGGCGAGTTCCTGTGCTGAATAACCCATCTGCAACGACTTGCCGTCGGCGACGGGTGCCGCTGTGCCCGCGCAGCAGGACGGCGCGCAGCAATCCGAAACCGTGCCGGCTGCGATGCCGCCGTAGCGGGCGCGGACCATTTCCTTGACCTCGGCAGTATCCATCGACGTGTCCTTCCTTGTCTCTAGTTAGACGGTGTGTGCCTGCCGGCGAAGCGGAGGCAGCACGAGCAAGACGCCGGCAAGCTGCGCCACGATGAATCCCGGCGCGTCCACGGGCCGGATGCCGGCGAATGTATCCGTGAAACTGCGTGCGATCGTCACCGCCGCTGGAATGCCCCAATGCGCCGTCACCGGCTGACCCAGCCATATCGGGCAGATTTCGCCGGCCGCTTGGTCGCAGACGGTGAATACAAAATCCATGACTGGCGCACTTGGCGCGGCGAATTCGTTCCAGGATTTCGAGCGCAAGCCTTCCGCGGGCAGCCCTGTTCCGCCAGCAGCCGCAGCGCGAGCGGATGGACTTCACCCTTGGGGAAGCTACCAGCGCTGTAAGCGTTGAACAGACCCTTGCCCAACTCGCGCAGGAGACATTCGGCCAGAATGCTCCTGGCCGAGTTGCCCATGCAGAGAAACACACGTTAAAGTTGCGGCGGGGCACGAAGATCACTCGGCTGCCGCGGATGGCGCGCAACAGGCGGTTGCACCGAGACCGCATGCGGCAGGATTTCCCTGGCAGCAGTTCTCGGTCAGGTAGTCCAGCAGCGAATTCATCGTGGGATAGACAGCGGCATAGATGAGCGATCGGCCGTTGCGGGTGAACGTCGCAAGGCCCGCGTTCTTCAGCTCCTTCAGATGGAAGGCGAGCGTCGGGGAAGGCAGGCCGAGTTGCTCGCCGATTTGACCGGCCGGCAGCCCACCCGGCCCAGCCTGCACAAGGAGGCGGTAGATATCGAGCCGGGATTCCTGCCCGAGTGCGGCGAGAGCGGCTAAGGCTTGCATCTTTTCCATAGTTCCGGAATAATTGAGGAAATGGCTCCCGTGTCAAGGGCCAAATAGTCGGAGATGGACAAGCTTCGCGGGCAAACGGGCGGGCGGCGCTGAACTTCGAAATCGCGATCCGCTACTCAGATGACCCGCCTGCATAGTGACGGTTGAAATTGCCATCCTCGGGATTCAGTCCTTCAATAGGGCCGGAGTCGCGGTCGTGCGCCAAACCCGATTGGCACCGCTATTGAGGAGGAGCAGTCCCTGGTTACGTCGATCGGCCGGGACTATTCGGATGCTGATTGCGCCAGCTTCAATTCCGCCTCGGCAAAAGCCGCGAAGGCGCGGGCCTTGGCGCTCGGCATTCGGCCCGTGGGATAAACCGCCCAGAGATCGATAGGCGCCAATGTCCAGTCCGTCCGCACTCTTTGCACAGCGCCCAAGGCGAGTTCCGGGCTGACTTGGCCACTCGACGTTGAAGTGCTCCCGTGGATCGACCGCCGCTGCGCCCCACGGCCGCACCGGCGTGCTGGCCGGGACAAAAGAATGGTTCCGACCGGGGCCGAGCTAAAGAATCGTTGGAAACAGGAGGACAAAGCGCGGTCCACTCCGGTAGTATAAATCAATAGCTCCAAGTGTTATCTCGTCCGCTTCAAGCTCGGGGGCTGGCAAGTGTCGCAACTGCCTGCTGAACCTCGAATACGCCGCTAAGGACCGCGACGTGCCCATCCAATTCTCGGTCGGGCGATCGGCGACACGGTGGCGACATAGGCAGGTGCCAACCACCGCCAACACTCGCACTCCCGGTGTGACGTCCGGCACTCACGGCGAAATGAGGCCAGATAAGCGCCGCTCACCGGTTCGTGTCATCTTCCGCTACATCCGCGATGCCTCGGAAGTGCTGAACTGCGTCGCAGGAGGCAACGACCATGTCCCAAGCGACAGAGCCCGCGCCGTACGGCCGCAAGACCGAGCACACGCCAAACATCAAGGAAGTCCATATCCTCTGGATCACAGCCGGCCTGGGTTGTGATGGCGATACGGTCTCTATCACCGCTGCCAGCGAACCCAGCATCGAGGACGTGATTCTGGGCGCGATCCCCGGCTTGCCGAAAGTGCATCTGCACAATCCGGTACTGGCCTACACTGTCGGTGACGCCTTCATGGAACCGTTCCACAAGGCTGCGCGCGGCGAGATCGATAATTTCGTGCTGGTAGTCGAAGGTTCGATCCCGAACGAGAAAATCAGCGGCGAGGGGTACTGGGCGGCGATGGGAACCGACCCGCGTACCGGTCAGCCGATCACCACAAACGAATGGATCGATCGCTTGGCACCACGCGCTCTCGCGGTAGTGGGCGCCGGCACGTGCGCCACTTACGGCGGCATTCATGCGATGGAGGGCAATCCCACCGGGTGCATGGGACTTGCAGACTACCTTGGTTGGGACTGGCGCTCGAAGGCCGGCTTGCCGATCGTCAACGTTCCCGGATGCCCAGTGCAGCCTGACAATTTCATGGAGACCCTGCTCTATCTCCTGCGTCAGCTTGCCGGATTGGCACCGATGATTCCGCTTGATCAGGCGCTGCGTCCGAAATGGCTGTTCAGCAACACGGTGCACAATGGCTGCGACCGGGCGGCCTATTACGAGCAGGCCGATTTTGCCAAGGAATACGGTTCGCCGAAATGCCTGGTGAAGATCGGCTGCTGGGGACCGGTGGTGCAATGCAACGTGCCGAAGCGCGGCTGGATCTCCGGCATGGGAGGATGCCCGAATGTGGGCGGCATCTGCATCGGCTGCACGATGCCCGGATTCCCCGACAAGTTCATGCCGTTCATGGACGAACCGCCCGGCGCGGTGTTCTCCAGCGGCCTGATCCGCTCGTACGGGGTGCTGATCCGCAATCTGCGCAAGATCACCAACTCGACGCTGAACAAGGAGCCGAAATGGCGGCACAACAGACCGGCGCTGACCACCGGCTATCATCCGCAGTGAAACGCCTGCAACCGGAGTAACAGGCATGTCCGACTTCGCGCGCGACATCGATACCCGGACCGGCGGCACCGCTGCCCGGACCCCCGGACAACTCGTAGAGATGAACTGGGATCCGATCACCCGCATCGTCGGCAGTCTCGGCATCTATACCAAGATCGATTTCGAGAACCGCAAGGTGGCAGAGTGCCACAGCACGTCTTCCATCTTCCGCGGCTACAGCATCTTCATGAAGGGCAAGGACCCGCGCGATTCACATTTCATCACCAGCCGCATTTGCGGCATCTGCGGCGACAACCACGCCACATGCTCCGTCTATGCGCAGAACATGGCCTATGGCATCCGCCCGCCGGCATTGGCGGAATGGATCATCAATCTCGGCGAGGCTGCCGAGTACATGTTCGACCACAACATCTTTCAGGACAATCTGGTCGGTGTCGATTTCTGCGAGCAGATGGTGAAGGAGACCAATCCGGGCGTATGGGAGAAGGCGAAGAACGCCCCGGCGCCGCACGCCGCCGATCACGGCTACCGCACGATCGGCGACATCATGACCGCGCTCAATCCGTTCACCGGGGAATTCTACCGCGAGACGCTGCTGGTCAGCCGCTACACGCGCGAGATGTTCAGCCTGATGGAGGGGCGGCACGTACATCCCTCGACGCTTTATCCGGGCGGGGTCGGTACCGTGCCGTCGGTACAACTGTTCACCGAGTACATGACGCGGCTGGTCAGGTATGCCGAATTTATGAAGAAGGTGGTGCCGCTTCACGATGACCTGTTCGACTTCTTCTACGAGGCGCTGCCAGGCTACGAAGAGGTCGGCCGTCGTCGGATCCTGCTCGGCTGCTGGGGCGCTTTCCAAGATCCCGATGTATGCGATTACCAGGACCCGGAACATGACCAGATGGGGGCGCGGGATGTACGTCACCCCCGGTGTGGTGGTGGACGGCGAATTGGTGACCACCGACCTTGTCGATATTAACCTGAACATGCGCATTCTGCTTGGCCACTCCTATTACGACGGATGGCAGAACCGCGAAACGTTCGTCCGCAAGGATCCGCTCGGCAATGATGTGGACCAGGAGCATCCATGGAATCAGACCACCATTCCGCGTCCGCAGAAGCGTGATTTTGCCGGCAACTACTCCTGGGTGATGTCTCCGCGCTGGCTGCACAAGGGCGATCATCTGGCGCTCGACACTGGCGGCGGCGCGATCGCTCGCTTGTGGGCCACCGCGCTCGCCGGCCTGGTCGACATCGGCTACGTCAAGGCCACCGGCAACAGCGTCAAGATCTATCTTCCCAAAACCGCGTTGAAGCCGGAAGTCGAGTTTGAATGGAAGGTGCCGAAGTGGAGCAACGCAATCGAACGGGATCGCGCGCGCACCTACTTCCAGGCATATTGCGCGGCGGCCGCTTATTACTTCCTCGAGAAGGCGTTTGCCGAGGTGCAGGCGGGACGCACCGACACCTGGACTGACTTCAAAGTTCCCGACGAGGCGATCGGGTGCGGCTTCCACGAGGCCGTGCGCGGCGTGCTGTCGCATCATCTGGTGATCCGCGACGGCAAGATCGCCAACTACCATCCGTATCCGCCCACCCCCTGGAACGCGAATCCGCGCGACAAATTCGGCACCCCGGGCCCGTACGAGGACGCCGTTCAGGATTCTCCCATCTTCGAGGAGAACGGGCCTGACAATTTCAAGGGCATCGACATCATGCGCACGGTGCGCAGCTTCGATCCCTGCCTGCCCTGCGGCGTTCACATGTTCCTCGGTCAGGGGCGCACGCTGGAGACTGTGCACTCGCCCATGTTCGGCGCGCGGCACGCGCAGACATGAGTGAGGCCGGCGACGCGCTCAGGCGAATCGAGGCGCTGATCGCATCGCTTGAAAGCAGCGTCGATCCGGAAGCACGGGAGATCGCGCGCAGCCTGTTGGAGGTGGTGCTCGACCTGCATGGCTTGGCCCTGGCGCGCGTCGCCGCCATGGTGGCGGCAGAACCGGACGGACCGTCGTTGCTGGGACGCCTGGCCGAAGACCCGCATGTTCGTGCCGTCCTGCTGCTGCATGGGTTGCACCCGCAGGAGCCGGCCGAACGCATCGCGGCGGCCGTCGCGGCGCTGAACGACTCGTTGGGCGGCATGGCGGCGCGGGTGACAGTGCTCGCCGTGACCGCCACTTCAGTGCGGCTGTCGGTGCGGCATGGCAAGGCCGACCCAGCCGAATTGCGGCAGCAGATCGAAGCCGCGATCATCGAAGCGGCGCCGGAGCTAGAAGAGCTGTTGATTGAGGGACTGGAGCCCGTAGGCGACAAGTCGGTGTCGGCACTGGTCGACTAAGCCTTGGGGATACTGGATGTTGGTGGTTGCGCCGTCACGCAATTGGGTGCGACAGGTCCGGCGCTTCGTGCAGCGCCCGACCGTGACACGATGCGAGCTGTGCGGCGCGGCAATTCCCGAGCAACACTCTCACCTTGTCGATATCGCCGAACGGCGCCTGCTCTGTGCTTGTAGCGCGTGCGACGCATCAGTTGCGTCAAGCGGCCAGTTCCGGCGCCTGCCGACCACAACGCGCTTGCTGACCGGCGTCCAACTGAGCGACGGGGACTGGGAGGGTCTGCAAATCCCGATCGGGCTCGCCTTCATCTTCCACAGCACGCCGCTAGATCGGACAGTGGCGTTGTATCCCGGCCCCGCCGGCGCCACCGAATCACTGCTCAGCCTGGAAGCGTGGTCGGACCTGGTCTGGCGCAATCCGATCCTGGCCACGCTGAAGCCGGACGTCGAAGCGCTGCTGATCGACCGCACAGCGGGACGGCGGGACTATTACCAGGTGCCGATCGATCGCTGCTATGCTCTGGTCGGGCTCATGCGCCGGCACTGGCGTGGCCTCTCCGGCGGCAGTGAGGCACGCGCGGTCATTGCGGAGTTCTTCGATCGACTGCGCCGGTCGACTATGTCCGCCGGAGACACCGGTCAGAACTGGGCACATGGTTGAGCTCGATTTCGCCGCCGAGGAGGCACGCGTCGCCCGCCACGCGATAACCCCAACGCTGCTCTTCGCGCTGCGTGTGACCAATCGCGACCCGTCGATCCCGGTGGAGAACGTGCAGTTGCGGTGTCAGGTGCGCATCGAGCCGACCCGCCGGCGCTACGGCCAAGACGAGCAGGAGGGATTGTCTGACCTGTTCGGCGCTCCGTCGCGGTGGGGCGAGACGCTGCGCAGCTTTCTCTGGACACATGCCAGCGTCCAGATCCCAGCTTTCACGACCCACTGCACCGTCGAGCTTCCGGTTCCCTGCAGCTATGACTTCAACATCGCCGCGACCAAGTATTTCCACGCCTTAGGTGACGGGGAAGCGCCGCTGTCGCTGCTGTTCAGCGGCTCGATCTTCTACCGCGACCACGACGATCGGTTGCAGATAGATCAGGTCTCTTGGACGAGAGAAGCGAGCTTTCGCCTGCCGGTTTCGGTCTGGCATGACATGATGCGACACTATTATCCGAACGCAGCCTGGCTGTGCCTCGGCCGCGACGCGTTCGAGCGGCTGTATCGTTATAAGCGCCAGCACGGGCTCGCCACCTGGGACCATGCGATCGACGCACTCATCGGCGCTGCCGCGGAAGCGCCGCGATGAATTTCGACGCGGTCTCGGCCATCGCCTCTGCGGTCCTGTATGAGGGATACATCCTTTATCCCTACGGCCCGAATGCGGTGAAGAACCGCCAGCGCTGGACGTTCGGTGGCGTGTTCCCGCGCGACTATGCCGAAACCGCCGGTGGCGATCCGTGCCGTCTGCAGGTGCAATGCGTGCTGCGGGGCGGTCCGGACACCATGATCGAAGTCCGGCCACGGTTCCTGCACATCACCGCCCGCGCGGTCGGTGCACTCGATCCGCCCGCCGCGACGCTGCCGGACAGCCCGGACGCGCTGACGCCTGTGCCGGAACTCGATGTGGATGGCACCCGCTACATTGCGTGGGACGAGGCGACGGAACAGGAGGTTGCACCGCCGGCATGGCCGCTTGCTCGACTTGTGGCGGACGCCGTCGAATTTCCGTTCACAGTAGCCGCAACGAACACTCGCGAGCCGATCCGCAGGCGTGACGGGCGCATCGCCGGCGCGCTGCTGCGCAATGCGGCGAGCCTTTCCGGCCGACTGACGGCCGTTGTCGAGCCCGTCGCCGATGACGCGTTTCGCCTGACCGTGCGGATCGACAACGTGACGCCGCTCACGCCGCCCGAAAGAACAAGCCGGGTGCTGGCGCAATACCGCAGCTTCGCTTCCATGCACATCCTTCTCGCTGTCACCGCGGGTGCGTTCGTGTCATCGATCGATCCGCCGGCGGCGCTCGCCGCAGCGGTATCGCGTTGCGACAACCAGGGCGTCTGGCCGGTGCTGGTCGGGGAACCCGGCGCTCATGACATGATGCTGGCCGCGCCGATCATACTTTACGACTATCCGCAGGTGGCCGCGGAAAGTCCCGGCGACCTCTTCGATGCCACTGAGATAGACGAGATCCTCAGCCTGCGCATACTGACCATGACCGACGCCGAGAAGCGGGACATGGCCGCCGCGGATGCGCGGGGGCGGGCGCTGCTGGAGCGGACGGAGCGGCTTGGCGCGGCCGATTTCGCGCGAATGCACGGCGCATTGCGCCCGCCTTTCGCAGTCGGTGATCGCGTTCGGCTCAAGCCACGGCGGCGGGCCGACATCATGGACACCGTCCTGCAGGGCAAGGTCGCCGTGATCGAGGCGATCGAGCGGGATTTCGAGGACCGCGTGTACCTCGCCGTGACCGTCCTCGACGATCCGGGCCGCGATCTGGGGCTGGAGCGGATGCCGGGGCATCGATTTTTCTTCGCTCCCGACGAAATCGAAGCGCTAGGTCCCCTGCCGTGAGCAGCATCCTCATCGCCGGGATCGGAAACATCTTCCAGGGAGACGACGCCTTCGGCGTGGAGGTGGTGCAGCGCCTCGGTGGTCAAGCTCTGCCGCCGGGCGTCTTCGCGGTTGATTTTGGCATTCGCGGTATCGATCTCGTCTATGCCCTGATGGACGATCATGATGCGGTGGTCCTGGTGGATGCTGCTCAGCGAGGTGCAACCCCGGGCACCGTTTCGGTGATCGAGGTCGACTCCAAAGCCGAGCTGCCGACAGGCGTCGTGCCGTTGCTCTCGCCGCATTCGCTCGACCCGGCTGCGGCGCTGGCTATGGTTCGCAGCATGGGGGGCGATGTGCCGCCAGTCTTCCTGGTGGCCTGCGAGCCGCAGACCTTTGGCGGGGACGATGGCATCATCGGCTTGAGCGCATCGGTCGCGGCCGCGGTCGAGCCGGCGATCCGCACGGTGCAGGCGCTGGTTCGACGACTACACGACGAAATGCAAACCGGAAGGAGCGTGTCATGTGGAAAATCGGTCTTGGCCTGCTGATCCTCGTTGTGATCGTGGTCAACGCGAAGGACGTCGCGCGTTATATCAAGATCAGCACGATGTGACGCGGCGAATGGGACGCAGAAAGCCGTGCCGGGGGTAGAGCCTGCCGAACTGATCCGCGTGCGCGGGCTCGTGCAGGGGGTAGGATTCCGCCCGACGGTTTGGCGCCTGGCCCGCCGCTATGGGCTGCGCGGCTGGGTTTGCAACGACGGTAGCGGGGTGACGTTGTCCGTCTGCGGGAGTGCCGACGGCATCGCGGACTTCGTCGCCGAGCTGGAGCGAGCGCCACCGCCGCTGGCGCGGATCGACGCGATTGAGCGCGCGCCAGCGGTCGCGCCTGCCGATCGGGAATTCCGCATCATTGAAAGCCAGGCGAGCGAAATCCGCACTGGCGTGGTGCCGGACGCAGCGACTTGCGCCGCCTGCCGAGACGAGATCCTGGACCCGGGCATGCGTCGCTATCGCTACCCCTTCGCTAATTGCACGCATTGCGGGCCGCGGCTGTCGATCATCGAGGCTATCCCGTACGACCGCGCCGCGACGACGATGCGCCGGTTCCGCATGTGCACCGCTTGTGCGGACGAGTATGCGGATCCTGCGGATCGCCGCTTCCATGCGCAGCCGATCGCCTGCGCCGAATGCGGCCCGCGCGCATGGCTGCTTCCCTCAGCCGAGGGCGATGCCATCGAGGCGACGCGGGCGCTGCTGCTGGCCGGCCGGATCGTCGCCGTGAAGGGTCTCGGCGGGTTCCACCTGGCATGCGACGCCACCAATGCCGATCCGGTCGCGCGGCTGCGGCGGACGAAGCGGCGTGATGCCAAGCCGTTCGCCCTGATGGCGCGGGATCTCGACATTATCCGCCGCTTCGCGGTCGTGACAGCGGCGGACGCAGCGGTCTTGCAGGGGCCAGCCGCGCCGATCGTGGTGCTGGACGCGCTGACCCGGGACACGCCAGCGGGCGTGGCGCCCGGCCTGTCGACAGTCGGCTTCATGCTGCCCACGACACCGCTGCATCATCTGCTGCTGCACGAGATCGACCGTCCGCTGGTGATGACCAGCGGCAACCTCTCCGACGAGCCGCAATGCATCGACAACGATGAGGCGCTGCGGCAACTAGCCAGTGTCGCAGAGCATTTCCTGCTGCACGACCGCGACATTGCGCGTCGGGTCGATGACTCGCTGGTACGGGTGATGGGCGGCGTCGCACGGGTGCTGCGTCGCGCACGGGGCTACGCGCCCGCCCCACTGCCTCTGCCGGACGGGTTCGAGCAAGCTGCTCCAGTGCTGGCGATGGGCGGCGAACTGAAGAACACATTCTGCCTTGCCCATCGCGGCGAGGCGGTTCTGTCCCACCACATGGGCGATCTGGAGAATGCGCCGACCTTCGCCGACTACCGCCGTTCGATTGAGCAATATCGCGCGCTATTCGCGTTTGAGCCTCGTGTGATCGCAGTCGACCGCCATCCAGACTATCTCTCCACGAAGCTCGGTAAGGAGCTGGCCGCACGCGAGGGACTGCCGGTCATCCAGGTGCAGCACCATCACGCCCATCTCGCCGCGTGCATGGCGGAGAACGGATTGCCGCTGAACACCGGCCCTGTGCTCGGCATCGTTCTCGACGGCCTGGGCTGGGGCAGCGACGGCACAATCTGGGGTGGGGAGTTCCTGCTCTGCGACTACCGCCGGTTCCGACGGCTGGCCTGCATCAAGCCGGTGGCGATGCCCGGCGGGGCGCAAGCGACCCGCGAACCATGGCGCAATGCGCTTGCGCAGATCCTCGCCAGCATGGAATGGTCGCGCTTCGTCGCGTCGCACAGCACGACCAATCTCGGTCGCTATCTCGCCGAGCGGCCTGTTTCGCTGCTCGCGTCCATGATCGCGCGGGGCGTCAACTCCCCCCTGGCCAGTTCCTGCGGGCGACTATTCGACGCGGTAGCCGCCGCCGCGGGCCTCTGCCGGGATAGGGCCCTGTACGAAGGCCAAGCGGCGATGATGTTAGAGGCGGCAGCCTACGGTACCGTCGAACCCGACCAGACGGCATACAAGTTCACGATCGCCGAGGCTGGGGATGACGGCTTGCTGCATCTTGATGCCGCGCCGCTGTGGCCGGTGCTGCTCGACGATCTGGCTGCGGGAGCGCCCGCCCCGGTCATCGCCACCCGCTTCCACACTGGCCTCGCTATCGCCATTGTGCGCACGGTTGGAGTGCTGCACGCCCGCGGCCCCGTCGCGCTGTCGGGCGGGGTATTCCAGAACCGCCTGCTGTTGGAGCAGGTGATGGGCCGGCTACGGGCACAGGGCGTCGAGGTGCTGACGCATCGGGCGGTGCCGGCCAATGACGGTGGGCTGGCGCTCGGCCAAGCCGTGATCGCATCGGCCCGCGCGGCTGGCGGCCACCAAGGAGATTGATCCGCATGTGCCTGGGCATTCCTGGACAGATCGTCGGCATCATCGATGCCGACGATGCGTTGGCGATGGTGGAGGTCGCCGGCGTACGACGACCGGTGAATGTCAGCTTCATCCTCGATGACCGTCCGATGGAGGCCTGTATCGGCGAATGGGTGCTGGTACACGTCGGTTTCGCCATGAGTTGCATCGACGCCGCCGAGGCGGCGCAAACGCTGGCGCTGCTGGAGGAGTTGGGCGAGCTAGAGGCGGAGATGCAGGCGATGCGACCCGAAGCGTCAGCATAGGAAAGCTTCGATGTCCGAGGACCAGTCGCTGAAGGCTTTCTATCCTTTCCTGCATGGTGAACGGCAGGACCCCGCTGTAATGCGCACGGCGCTGCTCGGCTCGGCACGCCAGAAGCGGCATGGTTCTGGAGGAGGGTCTGCCGGTAGAGACGCTTCGGCTTGTCGCCGCCAGCATGCAGCGCATGGCGGAGCGCGCCGGCGTGGCGATCGTTACCGGCGATACCAAAGTGGTGGAGCGGGGTGCGGCCGACAAGCTGTTCATCAACACCGCAGGCATCGGCGTCATCCCCGCCGGTGTCTCCGTGTCGGCGTCGAACGCGCGTCCGGGTGACGCGGTCATCGTCAGCGGCGTGCTCGGCGATCATGGTGTGGCGATCCTGATCGCGCGCAACCAGCTCGCGCTGGAGGCGGCGGTGGAGAGCGACTGCCAACCGTTGGACGGCCTAGTAGCGGCGATGCTCGAAGCCTGCCCTGCGATGCGCTGCCTGCGCGATGCGACGCGCGGCGGCGTCGCCACGGTGCTGAACGAGTTCGCCCGCGGCTCCAGGGCCGGCATCCGCATCCGCGAGCGCGACCTGCCGATCCGTGAGACGGTGCGTGGAGCCTGCGAGATTCTCGGGCTCGATCCGCTGTATCTGGCGAATGAAGGGAAGCTGGTGGCGGTGGTGCCGAGCAAGGACGCCGATCGCGTGCTGGCCGCCATGCGTGCATTGGCGACGGGCGCGGACGCCGCGATCATCGGCGAGGTGACGCGCGATCCGGATGCGATGGTGGTGATGGAGACCGCCTTCGGCGGCGAGCGCATCGTCGATACGCTGGTCGGCGAGCAGTTGCCGCGGATCTGCTGAGATGCACGAGCTGGCCATTGCCACGGCTGTCGTCGATGCCTGCGCCGAGCGTGCCGCCGGAGCCCGCGTGCTGCGCGTCTGCGTGGAGATTGGCCAACTGAGCGCGGTGCTGCCGGATGCGCTGCGGTTCTGCTTCGAGGTCTGCGCGCAGGACACCGCCATCGAGGGCGCCGAGTTGGAGATCACGGAAGTGCCGGGCCGCGCCCGGTGCGATGCCTGTGGCGAGGTGGTGGCGCTGGCGGTGCCGTGGGGGTGCTGCGGCTGCGGCGGCATGCTGCGAATCATCGCCGGCAAAGAGCTGCGGGTGAAGGAGATGGAGGTCGCCTGATGTGCACGACATGCGGCTGCGGCTCGGACGCGATCACCATCGACGGCACAGCGCCGCACGGCGAGCACCATCACGCACATGAGCACGATCATCACCACGATGATCCGCGGCCCGCGAGCCGGACGGTGTCGCTGGAGCAGGACATCCTGGCCAAGAACCAACTATTTGCCGAGCGCAACCGTGGCTGGTTCAGCGGACGCGAGGTGCTGGCGGTGAACCTGATGAGTTCGCCGGGAGCCGGAAAGACCAGCATCCTGGAACGCACGATCCGTGAGTTGCGGCAGACGGTCCCGATCAGCGTGTTGGAGGGCGACCAGGCCGGCTCGATCGACGCCGAGCGAATCCGCGCCGCGGGTGCCCCCGTGGTACAGATCAACACTGGCACCGGCTGTCATCTTGACGCGCATATGGTTGCGCATGGCCTCGAACGTTTGGCGCCGCCACGCGGCTCGGTGCTGCTGATCGAGAATGTCGGCAATCTCGTCTGCCCGGCCTTGTTCGATCTCGGCGAGCAGGCGCGCGTAGTTGTGATGTCGGTCACCGAGGGCGACGACAAGCCGCTGAAATACCCGCACATGTTCCAAGCCGGAGACATGCTTCTGGTCAACAAGGTCGACCTGCTGCCATATGTTCGTTTCGACATGGCGCGTTGCGCCGCGCATGCGCGAGAGGTCAACCCCAGGCTTCAGATTCTGCACCTCTCGGCGGAGACCGGCGAGGGCATGCAGGACTGGTATCGCTGGTTGTCGAGCCGGCTTGCCACGGTGGGGTCAGGGATGTGAACCGGCCGCTTGGCGCCGATCTCGCCGATTCTGCCGGTGCTTTCCGGCGCCGCCTGGCGATGCTTTACACGGTGCTCATTGCCGCGAACGTGGGTGCCTGGCTATGGGCCTGGGCCGCCTTCGCGGACCGGCCCGCGCTACTGGGCCTCGCGTTGCTGGCCTGGGTGTTCGGGCTGCGACACGCGGTCGATGCGGACCACATCGCGGCGATCGACAAGGGGTCATCGGACGATTTGTTCAAAACTGCACGGTAAGCCCATTGCGCCCATGCCGGAGAAACCGGCGGTTTTGAAATAGGTCTGTGAAAGCCTGAACCACCCGGAAATGCGTGGCGCGGCAGCTCCGTTCACATACGAGCGCGGTCTATCAAATCAAGAGTTTCCGCGCTAGCGTGCAATTTTGAACAAATCGTGTGCCGAGGCCTTGGATGCCCACGCCGATCGGGCTCCATGCGGGCGGCGGCGCACCACCCTATCGGTGGTTCGTGAATGGCGCGCCGCTGCCTCCGCCGCCGCTCGGACTCACCCTCAACTGGGCCGGAAGTAACGGAACGCTCGGCAGGTACGCACAAGCGGACAAGTCATGAACATCAGGCTGCCTTTGGGAGGCTGTGGGATGCGGTCCTGAGCGGTCGCAATCCGTCACGGTTTTCCGTGATCTGCTCCAGGGCGGCCCATACATAATCACCCGTGAGATTGACGTGTTCCCAGGCGAGTGGGGACAGGTGGGCGAGGAGCTGGTCGGGGACCTCCTCGACCTCGCGCAGAGCGGCAATGGCGCGCTCAAGGTATCGGGTATTCCAGAGGATAATCGCGGTGACGAGGAGGTTGAGGCCGGAGGCGCGGTGCTGCTGGTTCTCGTAGGTCCGATCGCGGATTTCGCCAAGGCGATGGATGAAGACCGCCCGGGCCAGGCTGTTGCGTGACTCGCCCTTGTTGAGTTCCCGGCTGGTTTCGCGGCGCAGTTCCGGATCCTCCAACCAGTCGAGAGTGAACAATGTGCGTTCCAGCCGCCCCAGCTCGCGGAGCGCCGCGGCGACACCGTTCTGGCGCGGGTATGAGGCCAGCTGACGCAGGATGAGCGACGCTGTCACGGTACCTGTTCGGATGGAGGCGGCAACCCGCAGGATGTCCGACCAATGGTGCGGATGAGCGCGACGTTGATGCGTCCGGCGATCAGAGGTTCGAGCGAGGGATAATTCGACGCCTTGCCGAAGCTGTAGAGGCGCCGGCTCTTCAGGTCCGGGATACGCGGCGCGAACTGGAACCCGAGCAACGAACATAGTGCGAAGACATGGTCGGAATCGCCGCCGCCATCGGTGTGATGACGACGAGCTGTGACATCACTCTGGTGATAGAGCAGCCCGTCGAGTACATGCACGGCTTCGCTGGCGGTTGCCGCGATCACCTTGGTGTGGAACGGGGCGTAGCGGTCGGAGAGATGCGTGTAGAACTTGACCCCGGGGTCGTCGCCGTAATGGGCGTTGTGGCTGCTAGCGTTGCGACCGAAGCCGCCGGCCCGGAAGAACTGACCGTCCGACGATGATGCCAGGCCGTCGCCGAACGTTGCGGCGAGCGGCTCACGTTGCTGCTGATCGACCAGGCGCTGAAGCGCCAGGGCATAGGTCTCGTCGCGGATGTGCCAATCTGCTGTCCAAGCCAACTGGCCGAGACTGGCGACACTGCAAGCTTCGGCCATGCGCGTCAGCCCGAGGTTGAGCCCGTCGGCGAGGATGCCTGCCATGAGGATGTGCGGATCGGCGGCGGTCTCGCCGGTCCGCAGATGAGTGAAGCAGTCGGTGAACAGCGTCCATCGCGCCACCTCCGACAGGAGATCGGTGACGCGAACGCGTGGCAGCATGGCATAGAGACGCTCGGCAAGGGCCTCTGCCTCCGGCGGCGTTGACTTCTCGATCGGCGTGATCTTGAGCACGCCCTTTTCGAGCGTGACATCCGGCAACAAGCCTCCCATTGCCTTGATGTCGATTGCCGCCAGCCGTTCGTCGAGGAGAGCGCGACGAGCGGCGATGAAGCGATCAAGGTCGGGGTCAACGGCGATCGGCAGAGTGCCGCTTCGCTTAAACTCCTGCAGCGTGTCGTGGGAGATGAGCCGTTCCTCGAACGACCTGTATCGCCGGCTACCCACCACCCAGACGTCGCCGGCACGCAATCGGTCGCGCAGTTCCGATAGCACGCACAGCTCGTAGTAGCGCCGATCGATGACGCCATCGGACAGCACGTGCCGCGCCCATCGCTCTCGAACGAAGCTGATCGGCGCCGCCTTGGGCAGGTCAAGCGAGGCCGCGCGATTCATGTCGCGCAACATGTCGATGGCACGCATGAGCGGTGCAGCGGCTGGCACGCTCTGGAAGTCAGATGCATCGAGAAACGTGGGGGCCCAGCGACGGATGCCAGCATAATGCTCGCCCAGCATCTGGTAAGCGTCGAACTCTTCCGATCGCGCCAGTGCTTCAGCCTCCGCCACGGTCGTGCGGAAGCGGTCCCAGGAGATGACCGTGGCGATCGCGTCGAACGCATCCTGTTTACTGTCGCGCGCGGCAATCAGTGCGGTGCCAACCCGAGCGTAGAGGCGGACCTTCTCGTTGATGGCACGAGCATCGGACTGGAACGCCCGGGCGTGCTTCCCTTCGGCCTTGCGGAACATCGTCCCAATCAGCCGGTCGAACAGGTCGACTGCCTGATCGGTCAGGCTGGCGGTGAGGTCGAGCGTGACCGCGACCAGGGTGGCATGACGGCGCTGGCGTTCAAAGCCGGCCACGTGCCGCACTGTGGTGCGGCCGGCTTCACGTGCGACTTGCGCGAGGCGTGCCTGATGGACGCGGTGGCCGCGTCCGGGGTCGATGCCGACTGCCCGGGCGTGAGCCAGGCGCTCGATTAAGCCCAGGATCGCAAGCGGCTTCGTTGCTTCCGGCATCTGGCGCAGCCAGGCAAGCCAGCTTTGGCTGTTCTCCCTTCGGTGTTGCGTCAACTCGTCCAGACGACGGCGCTGAGCGGCAGACAACCCATCGGTCAGCCGACGCTGGACCTCTCGACGCGCCTGGTAGCGAACGTCGACACAGAGGCGCTCAAGTGTGCCGGGCAACGGTACGACGATCCGCCGTTGCCGGCATTCCTCCATCACCAGCCCAGCGAGATGAGCAAGCCGATCGTCCTCAATCGCATGCGGCAGAAGCCAGCTTGCCAATTCGGCCGCGGAACGCGTGCCGAAGGGATACAATCTAAGCCGATCCTGCAGTTCAGCGGCATGACGCTGTCGGTTACGCTCAGCGGCAAGGTAGTCGTCAAAGGAGTCAGGAAGAACATCGATCTGCTCTGCGACGAACGAGAGCAGCGCTCCTGGCGGTCGCTCGCCCGTCTTCAGTGGACGGCCCGGATAACGGAGATAACAGAGCATGAGTGCCTGTCCGAGACGATTATGATCGCCACGAGAGCGACGGATCATCGCGAGATCCGCGGCGGACAGCGTGTAATGACGCAGCAGCTCACGTTGCTCTGTCGGCGGATCGAACAGCACTGCGATCTGGGCTTCGGTCAACTGCTGGCGTCGCGTCACTCATGCCTCCCTGGACTTCGAGGCCGGCAGACCAGCCGATCCGGTCCAGAGAGTCGATAAGCGTGCTACGCTTGACGCCGAACGTCCGACAGACTGCGGCTTTGGTGACACCGCTGTTGAGCGCCGCGATCACCGCCGCGAGTTTCTCAGCATCGATCACGACAGGGCGGCCGCCTCGGCGACCGCGGCGGCGGGCAGCAGCGAGGCCGGCGTTGACGCGCTCCTGGGTCAGGGAACGCTCAAATTGTGCCAGTGCGCCGAAGACATGAAACAGGAATTCGCCCTGTGGCGTGGTGGTGTCCATCTGCTCGGTAAGAGAGTGGAATGCGATGCCACGCGTCTTGAGCGGTCGAGACGCGTATGTAGCCGACAAGCATGTGCGGAAAACCCTGTCGTCGGGGTTTCCGCACAATATCTCATTCCGACGTGGTTTGTCGTATAAATTCTTCGACCCCGACGAGGACATTTCGACCATCCGCCGGCAGGTGCCGGACACCCGCACCATCGCAGCCTTCGACCGCCGCCCATGACCAACTGACTGATTTCCTTGAACGAGACGACAACCTCGTTCCCACTTTGTCCGCTTGTGCGTACCCGACGGGCGTTCCGTTACTTCCGGCCCATAGGGTGAGGTGGTCCCCGGAATTCGGACAGGTGGTTAAGCTTGGTTCGCCCTGAGAAGGACGGACCCGATGACTGGGAAGCGGAAGCGCTACTCTGCTGAATTTAAAGCAAAGGTCGCTCTTGATGCGTTGCGTGGTGAACTAACGGTATCGCAACTGGTGGCGAAGCACAGTGTCCACCAGACGATGATTTCGGCCTGGAAGCGGCAGGCTCTTGAAGGGCTGGCCGGGGTGTTTTCGGGACACCAGGCTGCGACGGAAGCGGCTCGGGAAGATGAGCTCGAGAAGCTGCACGCAAAGATCGGTCAGTTGCTGGTGGAACGGGATTTTTTGGCGAAGGCCTCCGGTCGATGAGCCTGGACCGGAGGCGGCGGCTGATCGATCCGGCGCAGCAGGAGCTGTCGATGGTGCGACAGTGCGAGCTGCTGTCGGTGAGCCGCTCGGGTTTGTATTACCAGCCGCGCGGCGAGACGGCGCTGAATCTGGCTCTGATGCGGCTGATCGACGAGCAATTCCTGGAGACGCCGTGGTATGGTGCCCGACAGATGGCGCGGCATCTGCGCCGCCAGGGCCGCATGGTCGGGCGCAAGCGGATGCGCCGACTAATGGGTCGGATGGGCCTGACGCCGATCTATCAGCCTCCGAGAACGACGGTGCCGCATCCGAGCCACCGGGTGTCTCCGTATCTGCTGCGAGGGCTGGCGATCGACCGGGCGGACCAGGTGTGGTGCGCGGATATCACGTATATCCCGATGCATCGGGGCTTTCTTTACCTTGTTGCGGTGATGGACTGGGCGACCCGGAAGGTGCTGTCCTGGCGGCTGTCGAACACACTGGACGTGGAGTTTTGCATTGAAGCTGCAGAGGAAGCGCTGGCACGCTTCGGTCGGCCGGAGATCTTCAACACCGATCAGGGCAGCCAGTTCACCTCGCCGCAGTTCACCGGGCTGCTGGAGGCGGCGACGGTGCGCATCTCGATGGACGGCCGGGGCCGTTGGATGGACAACGTGTTCATCGAGCGGCTGTGGCGCAGCCTGAAATACGAGTGCGTCTATCTGCATGCGTTCGAGACCGGGTCGGAGGCGAGAGCTGGGCTGGCGCGCTGGATCGGTTACTACAATTGCTCATCACAACGCACATTTCGCTATGTCGTTGAGGAGAAGAGATTTTGTTGGAGCGCGTCCGGTAACGCGGGGTGTCTTGGGTGGGCCTTGGCGCGCAGGGCAAGGCCGCGGGCGGCGGTGCTGTCGAGATCAGCGCGGCTGAAGATCCAGGGGCCATTCTCCAGGGGATGCGTAGCGTCGATCTCGCCCCGTTCCACAGCCAGTCGCAAGGTGCGCGGCGCAACACCCACAATGGCGGCAGCCTCGCCAAGATTGAGCCAGGGTTCAACGCCGTCTGCCGCCTCACAGTACACCGGGATCCGATAGCTGGATCGTAATGCAGTCACGCGTTCCCGGGTCCAGCGATTACCATGACCTGTCTTGAGACTGTTGCGGTTGAGAGTCCCCGCGATGACGTCGTCCCGGGCGATCAACGCCAGGGCGCGCACGGCCTTGACGATGTCGGCAGACGTACTGTTGCGCTGTCCCCGCCGCCGCCGTGGCAGCCGGTGCTGAGTATGGATTCCGCCTACCCAGTGGATGGTCAGGACGATCTCCGACGTGGCGTCATCGAGGTCGGCCATGGCTTCGTGGATGACAGTGCGCACAATTCGCTTCTTGAGCCGCGCATCCGTCGTCGGTGCTGACCAGACAGTCTGGAAGTCCTCGGCCAGCGCGGTGAAGGAGATCGGCGCGAGGTCGAGCCGAGGCTGTGCCGCGGCGTCATGATCGGCAATCCGCTTCTCGAACTCGGCCACGCGGGTGAGGGCGCGGTTCCAGCGAGCCTCCAACTCGCCAGCGACGAAGCGGTTCTCGGGATCGGCCGCGTCATATTGTCGGAAGGCCCGATCGGCGGCGTACCGCGCCGCCTCGAGGTCGCGGACCATGGCCTCCCGCGCCTCGTCACGCTGTACCGTGGCCTGTGCCTCGGCCGCTCGTGCGGCTTGCACGGCGGCGGGCCGTAGGACGGTGAGCAGTGCCGCTTCGACGACATCATCGACACGCAGCCCGCCGAATGCGATGCAATTGGGCTCCCCGCAATCGAGTCTTCCACGAACACATGCATAACGAGGAATCTGACCCTTGGCCCCCGTGTACTGCACGATGAGCTTCCGACCGCAACGACAGCATCGCAGCAGCCCTGACAACAGCGCCGAACCGTGCTTGGGCGCGCCGCGAGTTCCGGGAGTCGGAACGTTCTCGCTCACCATCTTCCGGATCGTCTCCGCGCGGTCCCAATCGACATAACCTTGGTGCGCACCCGGCTGCAACGCCAGCCATTCCGCGCGCGGCTTGCGCCGGGCACGCGCCTTGGCTCCCGCACCGCCATATTGCACCGAGACGCCCGTCTTACCGTACGCGTACGCGCCCCCATAGGCAGGATTGGCGATGAACTCGTGGAGGGTCGAATACCGTGGGCGACGCCACTCGATCGGCCCGCCATTGATCCTGGTCGGCAAATCAAGCTTGTGCTCGAGGAACCAAAACAGCGCCTGCCGCACACTGCCAAGTTCGGCGACCTTGTCGATGGCGAGCATGATCGCCGCCTGGACACGACGGTCGGGATCCTTCTCCAGCCGGTCGCCCACCTTAACGAAGCCAACAGGCGCCGCGACGACGAGTTCACCGCGCCGTGCCTTCTCATAGCGCGCAGACAGTGAGCGCTGCCGCAGCAGATCAAGCTCGTACTCGTTGAGGCTCCCTTTCAACCCCAAGAGCAACCGGTCATTGCCTTGTCGCGGCGCATAGACGGCCTCCTGATCGACGAGCAGTGTATCAACCACACGGCACATCTCGACAAGCTGCTGCCAATCGCGGCTGTTGCGTGCAAAGCGCGAGACCTCTCGAGCTGCCACCGCACCGACCTTGCCGAGGCAAACTTCGGCGACCATGCGTTCGAAGCCGGCGCGCGTGGTTCCGCCCGCTGCCGAACAGCCAAGGTCCTCATCGATGACTTCGATCTCCGACCAGCCAAGCTGTACAAGGCGGTCACGCATGGCGTACTGAAGGACCTGGCTCTCGCGGTTGTGCTGAACCTGATGGGCGGAGGACTGGCGGATATAGAGCACAGCCTTGCGCGCCCGGTGCTGCGCTCCGATCTTGTCAGCGCTCATCGCTGTCGCCCTCCGGGGGCTCGTCCAACTCCTGGCGCGCGCCGCCGGCGTGTGCGATCAGCAATAGGGTGAGTAGGTCGGCCAGCGTCTGCCGCGCCTGATCCGGCAGCGCGCTCCATCTCTGTGCTCCGTCCAATTCCGGTAGCGGACTCAGCAGACAAAGATCGAGTTGATGTAGTGGCGGTCGGGGCCGGCGACGAAGCTGCTGCATGGCGATCTCCACGATAGGAATCGGGAGATGCTATCCTCGCATCTGACGGCGCTTCCGTTGCCGCGAGCCGCATCGCTTCCGAGAGCAGGACTCGCAATGCTGCAAGGGCCGACAACGCTACAGTTGGCTCGGCTGACAGCCGAGTCGAACAGCAGGCCGCCGTGTCCAACATCCATACCGGGATCTCCTGAACACGAGCAACGGTCGCATCCACAAGACTGCAGCGCGCCGCAGCACCGGTCGTCCTCTCGATCACCTCATGAATACGAACAGTTCGCCCAGCCCAGGGATGCCAGGAATAGGCAATGGCTATCTCTTCGCCGGCTGCAGTACCGTGGGTCTTGTGGCGTGGAGTTCTACAATGCCGCTCGGCCGCATTCCGCTCTATCGGGGCGCACACCCGATGAGGCGTATAGACGGCAGCTCGGCGAAGTGGAGATGGAGCGAATGGCGGCCTGACGAAACCCGGAACCAAGCTTAACCCCGCCGCCAAACTGTCCAGAGGAGGGGGGCCACCTCAGGGATCCCCAACCGGCCGTCCGCCGAAGCGTCGAACATTGCTATGATCTTCGCCTCGTCGCCCGGATTGGGGAAAGAGCGCGCCAGCAGGTTGTTCACGTCGCGCCCCCGGCCCGTGAAGCGATCATATGTGTCGGGTTCTTCTTCCGGATCGAGAGCGATGTATCGATCCCGATCTTCCAGAAGGAGCAGCGTGACGGCGAAGTCGTATTGCCCCGAGAACATAGTCAACTTGCGCACTTCTTCGCCGAACCGCACCCCGGGCACGTGCGCAATGCCGGCGCGGTCGTCGACGAGCAGATGGAGGACCTGTCGGCCACAAAGACGTTAGCCCCCTCAGCGAGCAGCCGCTCGGCCGTCGCGAGGCCGATCCCCTGCACGCCGCCTGTGATCACTGCCGTCCTACCTTCAAACCGATTATCCTCCGAGCCGAATCTCGATCCCGCGTCAATGCAACCGCGCCATATGCGCGATCTGCGCGCCGATCTCGTAGTAGGCCTCGCGCGCCTGGCGGAGCGGAGCGGAGCGCAGCGGCGAGACCGGCAGGAACATCTCGTCGAGCGACACGTCACCGGTGACGTGCCGGGCGAGCTCGCGGCCGAGAACGGTGCCGGGCGCGATACCGCGACCGTTGAACCCGACAAGCGCGATCACGTTCTCGGCGGGCGCGTGCAGCCGGGGGAGATGGTCGCCAGTCGTGCCGATCCACCCGTACCACTCGTGCTCGAACGCGATGTCACCAAGCTGCGGGAAGAAGGACTTGAGACGCCGTCGCGCCCAGGCGCGATGGACGGCACGGCCGGTGTTCCGCAGCGCCCCAACGCTGTTGATGATGAGGCGACCGGCCGCGTCGGTACGGAAGCCTGTCGGGACGGTCCGGGTGTCCCACGTCGCGTGTCCCTCGGGCAGGATGCTCCTGCGGATGTTATCGCTGAGCGGCGCAGTGGCGATCTGGAAAATCGGAACGGCAACCTGCTCGTTGCGCAGCTCGAGCACGATGCGCGAGGTATAGGCGTCGGAGGCGAGCACGACCCACTTCGCGCGGATGCTGCCGCCGGGCGCGGCGAGATGCCACGTGCCGCGGTCGCGCCCGATCTCTTTTACCGGGCTCCTGGTGAAGACACGCGCCCCGGCGCCGATGGCAGCTTGGCCAAGCCCGCGCACGTAGGCGAGAGGCTGGACCGTCCCAGCGCGGAGGTCGAGGAGGCCGGCCGGATAGACCGAAGTGCCCGTCTTGGAGCGCACCTCGTCGGCATCGAGGACGCGCACTGGCGCGCCACGTTCCTGCCATTGCCGTGCCCGTTCCTTGATATTGGCGACGCCCGTGGCGCCGGCCGCGCAGTGGATTGTGCCGCCCTTGATCAGCTCACATTGGATATTGTGCTTCTCGATGATCTCGAAGACCGTGCGTGGCGAGTAGGTCAGCAGACCAAGTAGTCGTTCGCCGTAGACAGGACCGAGCACCTCCTTGAGAGCCGACGGCATGACCCAGAGGCCGGCATTGACGAGCCCGGAGCTGCGTCCGGCGGCGCCATAGCCGATCTCGACCGCTTCGAGGACAGCGACGTCGAGGCCGCGCTCGGCAAGGTGCAGCGCCGTCGAGCAGCCGGTGTAGCCGGCGCCGACAATCGCGACGTCCGCGACGGTGTCGCCGGCCAGCGCCTCCGTCGGAGGCGGCGGCGGTGCAGTCCGCTCCCATAGTCCATGCGACCGTGGATCGCCCAGCATCTATCTTGCTCCCTCTGATGAGTCCGTCGCATCACCGAGGCCGGCCAGCCCCTCTGTCGTCCCTTGGCGGTTCTCTTGGCTTGCTGTTGGGATTAACCGGGGCCTGTCCTCGCGCCGAGTCTGACGTTTCAGCAGATTTCCCCCAAGCTCTTGCAGAGTTTCGATCGCCAAGACAACCTCTCCTCGGGAGGAAAAAGTCATGGGCCACGTCCGGCTCGACGTGTTGCCTTGATCCCAAAAGTGGGGCCGCGTCCTAAAGAATCTGCGGCTCGGGGCGGATGTTGCGGCTATCGCGGCTGTTGCGGCCGAGACTAGTTTGCACAATGCGGCAAGCGGCAATGGGTTCCTCCACTCATTGGCTGCTGACGCAGATACCCTTGGCTGCGCGGGGCACTTCCTTCGCACAAGATCTGCGGAACCTGGGCATTAAGCTCAACGATCGCCCAAGCCTTATGCGGCACGCGCCACTTCACCCCGATGCAACACCTTCTGGCTCAACCAGATCGAATGCTGGTTCTCCATCCTCGGCAGCAAGTCGCTCTACGGCGCCGACGTCAGCGGTGTCGTCCAAATTAAGAAAGTATCGATGTCTTTGTCGAAACCCGTAACCAAGACGCCCCTTCGCCTGGACCAAGTCGCACCTCCACCAGAAACACCTCGAACCACGTTTCGCGGACCTGCGAGTTCGGATACTCTATCTCCGGTCGGGGCCTCGGACGCGTGATGGGAGGAACAGAATGACGCACTACAAACAGCTTGCCGAGCGGATAAACCGCGGCGAGGTGATCATCCTTGACGGCGCCATCGGCACGCAGCTGCAGGTGATGGGCCTTCCCATAGCTGTCGCCATCAGCGAAGCCGGGGCCCTCTGGACACAAACCTGCTGTGATCGCCAAGCTTGCGCGGCACAGAGGAGCTTGCCCGATGACGATCATCAATTCACAGGTCCATGCCTATGAGGCGAACACGGCGAGGCGACCGTGGCACAGTGTGCCGAACTGGCCCGATCACGTCACGGGTGACGAAATGGTGGCGGCGATGGACAAAGTCGGCGTCGACGGCGCGATCTTCATCTCCGCCTTTTCCATGTACCGCTACGACGCCAGCTATGCGGTAGAAGTGCAGCGGGCCCATCCCGGCCGGTTCGCCATCGTTAAGCCGGTCGACCCGGACGATCCGGCAGTGGCTGATGTCGTCGCTGACTGGAAGAAGACGCCAGGCGCGGTCGGAATCCGCATCATGCTGCCGAAAGAGGCGAGGCGCGAGCCGAACGACCCGGGCCTCGACCGGATCCTCCGTGCGGCCGTTCGTCACGATTTTCCGGTCAACATCCTGTGCTGGGACAACTTGGACGCGGGCACTGCGCTCATCGATCGCCATCCCGACACGCAATTCATCATTGACCATCTGGGCATCCTACAGCCGCGCGTGCCGCCCGCGCCGCCGCAGCCCTGGGCCGACCTCCCGAAGGTGCTGGAACTCGCTAAGCGCCCGAACGCGGTGATCAAAGTCAGCGGCGCCTGCACCCTGTCTCGGGAGTCGTATCCTTTTCCGGACATTTGGGACCCGCTTGCCCGCGTGTTCGATGCCTGGGGTTTCGATCGCTGCTTGTGGGGCACGGACTGGACGCGTGCGTTCGCTGTCGTCAACTACGAGCAGGCCGTCGAGCCCTTTCGTAACACTGACCGCCTGAGCGACACTGAACGGGCGATGCTCATGGGCGGCGCCTGCGCTCAGGCTTATGGCTGGTCGCCGCGGAAAGGCGTAGTAGAATAGGAGGCGTTTGCCGATTGTCTTCACCCACTGACGGCATCAGCCGGCGAAGAGTGGACTTTCGGGAAGGCGGGCACCGCCGTCTACGACGATGGTTTCACCCGTGATGTAGCTCAACTCGTCGCTTGCGAGGAACACCATCGGGCCGGCGATCTCCTCCGGGCGACCGAGACATTTGGCCGATACCGACCAGATGATCGATCACGTCGAAGTCGGGTCCGGTCATGGGCTGATCCTTCCGTCAGTTCTGCACATCATGGCACTGTGCTGAGGCGGTTCTGCCGCTGCACGCTGGTCTTCGCCCATCCGAGCGCCGGCGCCACCTCGCGCGTGAACAGCTCGATGGAGCGCAGGATGAAGGGATGCGGCGGATCGACCGAATGCACCTGCACGACCACATCCGTCACGCGATCGAGCGTGCTGTCCGTGCGCAGGGATTCCGCGACCTCGTCGGGTGTTCCGATATGTACGTCAAACGCGGCGATCAGCTCGTTAACCGAGGCACCCAGGGCGACGCGCTCCCCCTTACCAGCACGGCGGATGAAGCGGCGCAGGCCGATCTCCGCGAACTGCATCGCCTCCTCGCGATCATCGGTGACGATGACGCTGCGCGAGGCGAGGATGCGCGGCGCGCGACCCGCCGGCAGAGCTTCCAGATAGGCATCGATGATCGGATGCTGGATGTCCGCGAGCGAGGCGTGTGGCGCGGCGGGTGAGCGCGGCTGGGTGCGGGAGAGCATCAGCCCGTCGCCCGCCTGTCCGGCCCGGCGACTGCCATCGGCGGAGAAAGTCGCGAGCCAGATGCGATCGAGCAGTTGCGATGCCGCCGGGTAGAGGCGGTTATCCTCGCCGCCGAGATTCTCGCCGCGCAAGGCTGCGAGAAGGACATAGAGATTTTGGCCGAATATCTCGCCTCGCCGCGCATTCTCCTGGCCGAAAGCGGGGAAGGAGGACGGGTTGCCGCCCGAGCCGAGGCCGAGTTCCAGCCGCCCACCCGAGAGCAGATCGACGACGGCGGCGTCCTCCGCGACGCGCACCGGGTTCTCGAGCGGCAGGGTGACGATGCCGGTGCCGAGGCGGATGCGCGTGGTGTGCGTGGCGACATGGGCGAGGAAGGGAAAGGGGGATGGCAGACCGCCTTCGCTCGCATCGAAATGATGCTGTGCGAACCAGGCGGTTTCGAGGCCCAGCTTCTCTGCGTGGACGATCTGCTCCGTCGCCAGACGATAGCGTTCGCCCGCGCTCACATTATCGAGCAGGCGGGTGAAGAAGCCGAGCGTCTTAGCGGCCACGGTGCATGATCCGTCGCGGCGCATTACCGCGATCCGCTCGGCTCGCAGAACTGGCTCGCGCGGTCATTCCGGCCTCCTGGTATCAAGCGGCGAGATCACCGCCAAGATAAGCATCGCGAATGCGCGGGTCTTTCGCCAGCGTGGCGGCCGGCCCGGACAAGGCGGTGCGCCCGGTTTGGAGCACGTAGCCCCGATGCGCAATCTTCAGGGCGAGGCTCGCATTCTGCTCCACCATCAACACGGTGACGCCCTCCCGGTTGATCGTGGCGATCAGTTCGAGCAGGTGATCGACGAAGCGGGGCGAGAGCCCCATGGTCGGCTCATCCATGCAGATGAGTCGCGGCCGGCCCATCAAGCCGCGCCCCATCGCCACCATCTGCTGCTCGCCGCCCGAGAGCGTGCCGGCCCGCTGCGTCAGCCGCTCGCGGAGGCACGGTAAGATGCCGAACACGCGCTCGAGATCCGCCCGCACAGCTGCGGAGTTGCTGCGGGCATGGGCGCCCATCAGCAAATTCTCCCGCACGGTCATCGCGCCGAACAGCCGCCGCGCCTCCGGCACCGAGCCGATGCCGCGGCGGACAACCTGCGGCGTGGCGAGGCCGGAGATGATCTGGCCATCGAAAGAGACGGTGCCGGAGCGCGGCCGCATCAGGCCGAGGATCGTCTTCATCGTCGTTGATTTGCCGTTGGCATTGCCGCCGAGCAGGCAGACGATTACGCCCGAAGTGCGCGAGGACCATGCGGCCTGGATGGCGTCGTGGCTTCAGGTGCTGAAGAACGACAAGCGCAGCGGGCTCAGCAAGCGATGATGGGATCACCTTGTCCGCCATAGTGTCGCGCACGGCCTGGCGAACGCTCTGCGACCGAGGTCACCGCAGCCTTTCTGCCTGTCTTCTTCTACAATCTGAGCCTTTGGAGCTATTGGGATGCGGTAAGTTGCCCCACCCTGGTGCAGTGCGGAGTGGATAGCGACCTGCTCGTACGATCCGCCGCGGCCGAGATGACGCGTCGCTGCCCGCACGCCCGCCTCGTGGAAATCCCCGACTGCGGGCACGCGCCAGCCCGGCGGGACGGCGGATCCAGACACCCAGCGTTCGCCATATGCTGAAATAGTGATAGACTGCGCTGTACGGCGGATACTCGCGCAGCAGGGGTCGCCACTCCCAGCCGGTGCGGAGCAGATAAAAGATCGCGTTGACGACGGCGCAAGTTGGTCGTGCGCGGGCGTCCACCCGGTAAGGCCGCGGGGAGGTGCGGCTACACGAGAGCCTGTGCCCCATCGTTCAGGTCAGTGACTTATAGCTTGCTCACGCTGGTTCCCCGGCCAACCCACGTCAGTATACAACTCAACCCTGACCGCTTCTTGGACACCCTCCAAGCTGTTAGTGCTGAAGTCCCTAATACCAAGCCATGCAAGAGGAACGTTATGAACATCGGTCGTCGTCATCTGACCGAAGGCCTGCCGGTTCTCGGGCTAGTCACCATTGGTCTGCTAGGAGCAGGAGTGGCCCAGGCGACATCGGCCGATGAAGAAGCTGTCGCGAAGCGTCTCGACGCATTTCGTGCAGCTCAGTTCGCTCGCGACGCGAAAGCGCTCGACGCGCTTTGCGCCGAGGAACTGAGCTACAACCACTCCGACGCCCATATTGAAGACAAAGCCACATTCATCAAAAACGCCACGTCCGACAACTCGAAATTCCTGTCGCTGGAATATAAAGATCCTTGGATCCGGGTAGTCGGCGACAGGCGATCGTGCGATTTCATTGGGTAGCAGAGGGTGAGACGCTCCCGGAAGGCAAGAAAAGCTCCACTAACCTCCACATCCTGATGATCTGGCAAAAGCAGGGCGGCGAGTGGAAACTGCTCGCCCGTGCGTCTACCAAACTCTGAAGATCCGAGCCAAGAGGCCACGGTTCATGGCCTCCGTAGTTGTGCCGAATGTGGGGAGCCGCGGGGGCACAGTATCGCGCGCGATTAAGACTCCAGCGCAACAACCTCGTAGAAGCCAACCTTCGGCACGGTGAATTGGATGGTCCGCCCATCCTGGTGGAACTCGACCTCTTGGTCCGACCAGAGCAAACGCACCCTACGGATCTGTTTCTCCGCAGGCAAGGTCATCCGGACCTGCTGCGGCCCGATGTCGAGAAGCGTGCGCATGTGGCCGCGAAGCGCATGCGGGCCGTTATAGTTGAGCAGATGGATCGCGTAGCCTGGCTCGGTTTTCCAAGGGATCACCTCGACGAGACCCTGCCCGGCCACCACAACGGCGGCGCTGTCACGCAGGAGCCAGCGGATCGTATTGACGAGCTGCCGGCCGAGGTCTGGGTTGTCGAGCCGCCAGTACGTGGCGTCCATATCTCCTGCGAGATAGGCGAACCTCCCTCTGTTCCGCTCCGCCAAAACCAGCGACGGGCTGTCGCCAGGCGGACTGCGCGGATAGACCGCTTCCGGCGGATAAACCGGATAGGGATCGATGAACGTCATTGCCGCGTCGGCGACGGTTCGGACGGGCTGCATCCATGTCGGGCCGGCGATCCAGTCGGTATCCTCGAAGCCCGCGCCGACCGCATCCCGCTTGCGCAGCACCTGCGCACTGACCCGGGAGAACCCGAGGACCGAGGATTTGTCTGTGCGCGCCCCCTCCGCCTTGGCAATTCCGAACAACTCGGCCAACGCGAATTCCGGACGCGGCTTGCCATTCTCGTCGTACAGGCCCGTCTCGAAGGTCGCCAGGAGCGAACCTCCGCTTCGTGCAAAGGCCTGCAACGCTGCCGCTTGTGCGTCGCTCATCAGCGCGACATTGGGCAGCATCAGCAGGTCATAGGGAGCGAGTCGCTCGAGCAAGAGATCGTTCTCATGGACGAGGTCAACCGGGATCCGAGCCTCGATCAAGGCCGCGTAGAGCCCCTGCAGGTAGTCGGCGCGGTTTTCATTCGAGCCTGGGCGGTAACGGCTCAATGTCCGCGAGGGCACAACGACGGCCACGTTCGCCAGCGAACGGATATTACGGAAATGATCCTGGTTGGCAGCGTGCCAAGCCAGAAATTCGCGCCCGTGCTTTTGCCAGCGGCGGTCCCGTTTGAAACCCTGCTCCAGGCCGAGTTGATGGTACCAGACAATTCCACCTGCCGCCGCCGTCTGCGCCATGCGGCACGTAGGCTCTGCTGTGCTGTCGGAGATCTGCCGCCACATGGTTGCGCCCGACCGCGTATAGCCCGCCGTCACGGCGGCGACCGGCCGTTTGCCCATCAGGGCGTGGGCGAACTTGACCTGCTGGGCGTCCTGCCAAATGGGATCGTCCATCGCTGAGCGTGCCTGGTTGTCGGAGGTGTACCAGACCGCGTCTCGGGTCAGTTGCCACTGATCAAGTCCAGCCTCTTCGAGGCCGCCGGCGACATTGCAGCTATAGAAGTTGTTCTTGCTCTTCTGGAGGACGATGCGGCGGTAAAGGTCTGTGAGCCTGACCGCGCCCTCCATTACCGCCATCTTGTAGACGTTCGAATGCGGGTCGCCGATCTTTCGGCAAGCCTCGCAGTAGCAGACCTGCATTGTCGGCCAGCCATTCATGTAGACGCCGTCGATGTCGTAGCGTTCGTTCAGCTCCCGCAAGATGGCGGGCTGCTGTTCGGTGAACTGACCAGTGAACTGGCAGGTGAAGGCGATATCGGGCGCTGGCGACTGCAGTTCGCCTTTTTGGTCACGCCGGAACCAATCCGGATGGGCTGCGAGAAGTTCGGGATCCGTGTATTGGATATCCGGGCTCATCCGGCCGAACACCCGGATGCCGCGCTTTTTGGCGGCCGTCAGGCATTCCCCGAACAGGTCGCGACCGTTCAGATAGGCGCTGACATGGAAGAACGGGACCTTGGTCGGGTAGAAGGCGACCGGTCCCGACACTGACAAGGCGATGGCCTCAACCTTGGCTGAGGCCCAGTAGTCCGCCCAGGCCTCAACGTCGCCTTGCTCGGGGTCACGCTCGTTGAAGTTGGTCTGACCGACGCGCTTGATCTTGCCTTACCATGGCGTGTCCTCGATTGACACTGGGCCCGGACCGGCGGCGCGGACCGGCTGAGCGCCCGCGACCAGCGCTGTGAACAGTCCGCCGGCGGTCAGCGCGGCAATATCCCTTCGGGTGTACTCCATACTCCACATCTCCCACTCCGGTTTTTTCGGACGCGCAGCCAGCGAACGTTGCTAACTTTGCGCCGTCCAGTCGACAGCATTGTCCGTTTCACTATGGGGATTTCCCTGAACCCGCCTGACGCAACGCTTACTTTTGGCCCTGCTTGACCTCGCAAGTCAGGTAGTTCCGTCTGTCAACACATATCAAGCCTCTTGACCAGTCAGTCGGCGGCTTGGAATGCGTTCCACCATCCGATCGTGGCCGACCAGGACTATGATGATTCCCGAAACCAGCGGGCCCACGGCCAAGCAGAGCAAGGCGATATTGGTGCTGCCTGTGGCATCCTTGACCAAGCCGTAGACGGACGGCCCGAGCCAACCGCCCAGGTTTCCGAACGAGTTGATCATTGCGAGACCTCCCGCCGCCGCGGCACCGGTCAGCATAGTGCCGGGAATCGACCAAAAGCACGGCGCGAACGACTGATTGCCCATCACAGTGATGGACAGCACGACCATCATCGCAACCGGGTAGTTCCGACCGAACAGGAGGCAGGCGACCAGGCCGGCGGTGGCCAGGAAGCAGGTGCCCGCGGTGTGCCAGACGCGTTCACCGGTGAGATCTGAGTGATATCCCCAGGCGATCATTGCGACGAAGCCGCACGCATAGGGCAGCGCGGAGACGACCCCGATCCATCCTGTGGCGACGCCGAGCCCCTGGACGATCAGCGGCATGAAGAACACCAGGCCGTAACCGATAACTTGGTGGCCAACCTGTGCGGTCGTAAGCGCCCATATCTTCGGATTGCTGAGTGCCTGCAAAAGCGAGTACTTGCGGACCGCCTCACGCTGCGCCTGCTCGGATGACAAGCGGTCCATCAACCAAGACTTCTGCACCGGATCGAGCCATTTTGCCTCTGAAGGGCGGTCAGTCAGCAGCATCCAGGTCCCGAAAGAAATAGCGAACGTGGGCAAGGCTTCTAGAATGAACAGCCACTGCCATCCGGCAAGACCGAACCCGCCATGCAGGCGCAGCAGAAGCCCTCCCAGCGGTTGACCGACGACTTGCGAAAGAACCCCGGAGGCCATGAACAGCGCGACCACCCGGCTTCGGTAATATGATGGGAGCCACCACGTCATGTAGAGAAGCACGCCCGGGAAGAACCCCGCCTCGGCGATGCCCAAGAGGAAGCGGATTCCGTAAAAGCTCCACTCGTTCCACGCAAAGGCGGTTAGCGCGGACACCACGCCCCAGGTCACCATAATGCGCGATATCCAGAGCCGGGCGCCGATTCGGTTCATGATCAGGTTGCTTGGTATCTCCGCCAGAAGGTAGCCGAAGAAGAAGACGCCGGCTCCGAATCCGAATTGCGCGTTTGAGAACCCAAGCGCGGAGTTCATGGTCGCCGCCGCCATGCCGATGTTCGACCGATCGAGGCCCGCGCAGAAATAGCCGAGCATGAGGATCGGGAGAAAGTGCCGGACGACGCGGCGCATGGTGTCGCGTTCAATCGGCTCGATCCGGTGCGTCGCAGCTCGATCTGCATTCAGAGAGACGCCCGCGTTCATCACCGTTTACCCCCGCTCCTCACCAGTGCTTTCTCTCGAAAGCGGAACCCGCCTCCGCTCGAGTTCTTCTTCGATGAAGGCGAGGCCAAGACCGGGAGCGGTCGGCAGATGGAAGAGCCCGTCTTTCGGCTTCGGTGGATTGTCGAACACGACGTGGCGGCGCGATGACGGATCGTCCCACTCGCACGGTTTCGTCGCCTGCGGCTGCGCGGCGCAGACGTGCAGGTTGGCCATGTGACCGATGGTCGGCTGCGTCTGATGCGGCACGAGTTCCACGCCATGCGCCTGGCAGACTGCAGCGCAACGCAGCAGGCCGGTAACCCCGCCCATCTTGACGATATCGGGCTGCACCATCCGGATGCCGGCGTTGATCAAGTCGACGACGCCAGCTGTCGTGTAAGTTTGCTCGCCCGCGGAAACGGTGATGTCCAGGGCACGGGCCACCTCGCCCGTCCGAGAGACGTGGTAGTGCTGCGCCGGCTCCTCGAACCACCAGTAGCCGAGTTCTTCGAGGGCACGCCCGACGCGGATGGCGCCGCCGACCGAGTACCCGTTGTTGGCATCGAAGGCGAGCGGGAAATCGTTGCCGACCAGACGGCGCACCGCGCGCGCCTTGGCGATGTCGCCCTTGATGTCGAGGTCTGGGGTGACCCGGTCGCTGTCGAACCGGATCTTAACCGCCGCCGGTCCGTCCTTCAGCCGCCGCTCGACGACCCGGCAGACCTCGTCGACGTCGCGTTCCCTGGCGCCGTTGTGACCGATGGAGGCATAGAACGGCAGCGCAGTCCGCCATGCGCCGCCCAGAAGCTTATAGATGGGTAGCCCCAAAAGCTTGCCCTTCAGATCCCAAAGCGCAAGGTCGATTGCGGCGAGGGCTCCCGACAAAGCTCCTTCCGGTCCGAGTTTCGCCAATCGATGGAGAAGCTGGTCATGCAGTAGCGCGTGGTCGAGCGGGTCCGCGCCGATCAGAGAGGGACCGATGTCGCGTTCGATGATGCCGAGCGAAGCGGCTCCGCCCTGCATCGGCGAAGCCTCACCGATTCCAAAGAGCCCGTCGTCCGTATGAATGCGGACAAACGCGCTCCGGCGCGCGGGGTTTTCGTCCTGATCCCATTGCACCTGGAAGGCCTCAACGCGGTTGATCTCCATAGCCACAGTTCTCCTTTATTGTCGCGGGGACGAGACCATCTTCAGCGGCTACTTTATAATCCTGCTCCCAGTGGAGCGGATTGGACTTCCGAAAATACACAGCCCCATAGGGGAGCTGCAAATCTGTCCTCAGCACTACCGTGATCTCCTTGTGCTTCAGCCCGCAATGATCTTCCTTCCCAAATCGCTTGTCTAAACCCACTGCTCCAGACGCAAGATTCGAACGTCTCTGGCTCCCACATTGAAAGCATTGCCGCCGAACGACCCATCAACCGGCCACATGCATTCACGCAATCGGACATTCCCAATACGACCAAACGAAACCTCCGTTGACTGATCCTGCCTGGTCGGATTCACCAACCACAAGAAGGAGTCGCTTTCACCTTTGTGGATCCGTGCAAATATCGCAGGGTTCGATAGCCGGACGTGCCGCTCCCGCTCACTCCAACGAAACACATCGGCGAAGAATCGCCGATTATCCGCGCTGCTTGCCCGGTAATACCCGACTGACGGATTGGTCCCGACCAGCAGCGTTCGCCCTCCGCCGTACGAATGCTCAATCACGGCCACCCGGCCATCATCGAATCTGCCGCACTCTTGTCCGCCGGCCGGGCGATACGACTGAAGGAACCCGCCTCCATCCACGGGTTTGCCGCCAAACGAAAAATGGATGCGATCGCCAATGTCGGGCATGAATTCGACCTCGTGTTCCAGCGCACCGAACACGCGGTCCAGCCCCATGTTTGGCTGTCTGATGCCAACCTTGCCGGCATTGCCGAAATATCCCGGGCAAGCCTCAGCAACCAGAACGCCTCCCTTCTCCACCCATCCGGCCAGTCGCTCAGTCTGTTCCGATGTCAACATGACCGGATAGGGAAAATATAGAAAATCGTACGTGTGGATGTCGTCGATATGAACCCAATCTGGCTGCACGCCGTTTTCCAGAAAGCCCCGATACGCTCCCCACATCGCCGCCGGATACGGCTTCTGCTCGCGATCGAAGTTCAGCAGATAATCGAACTCCTGCGTCTCGCGAACAACCAGAATGCCGACCTCGCCGCGCACTGGCTGCGCTTGCCACAAGCGCGCCTGTGCCGGGGAATTTGCCCATTTGGCCATCTGGCTCGCCATCTCGGAGCGAGACGTCCGCGACCCATCCATGCCATACGAACCGAACGCGCCGAATAGCGGGCCATCCAGTAAGGGGCGCCATCGCAGAGTGATGATGCCGCGCGCGCCTCCCGCAAGCGATGTCATGCTCCAGAGGCGGATGTCCTCGGGATCAGCAACCCGCCCATCCTCCTTGTCGCGCCCGATCACTTGTGGCTGCAGCCACAGCGGCCCGCCCTGCCGTTCGGCGTGCCAAAATGGCTTGCCACGCGCCGCAGCGCGCACGATATCCACGCCGTACCAGTTCTTCCACGCTTCGGCGCCCTTGCGCGCGGGGACCCAGGTGAAGCCGTAGACTTCCACTTTCGAGGCGGCGAGCCAGTCATCGCAGCCGTTCGATGCCATGTTGGGGATCGCGCCTGATACGCCATGAGCGACGATCATGTTCTTCGGATCGACACTGCGGATCGTATCAATTCGCCACTGCATCTGGCCGTAAAAATTGTCCCGCTTGAATTGCAGCCAGTCGATGCATTCGGGATAGGGCGCCATGTGGATCGGCGGTTCGATATCATCCCAAGTGCTGTAGCTGTACCGATGCCACACCAAGCTCAGATCCTTCAGCGTGCCGTACTTCCGCTGTAACCATTCCCGAAACGCAGCTTTGGCAAAGTCACTGTAATCGACGTCCGCGGCGTAGTTGCACTCGTTCCAGACATCATAGCCATACATGGCCGGGTGATCCTTGTACCGCCCCGCCAGTTCACGAAGAAATCGCCCGGCTGCCTCCTTGACCTCCGGGCAATTCAGGCTCAGTGCACCGGCACCGCCACCATTACCACTGAACCCGCCCGTGGCGGTGCTGACACCCATTTGAGAGCTCAGCTTGCTGCCATTTGCCCGGATCTGTCGCGCGTGGGCAAAGCGCCTCACAGCCCAGTCGGGCACAGAATAAATCAGCTCGGCGATGATCGTCTTGATGCCGTTCGCCGCCGCCAGATCCATTTGCCGGTCGTACTCCGCCCAGTCATAAACCCCTGGCGAGGTCTCGACCGCGCTCCACATAAACCAGTGCCGGAAGATGTTTAGACCATCCTCCGCGGCCACCTTGTAGTCCCGTTCCCAGTCCTGTTCGGGCGGATTGGATTTCCGGAAATACACAGCCCCATAGGGCAGCTGTAGATCGTTCCTCAGCATTGTCGTGATCTCCCGTACAGTTCAGGCTGCAGCGGCGCTGAAGCGCTGGCGATGCAGCATGCGCTTTTCGCGCGGATCCGGATTGGGAACCGCCGAAATCAGGCTCTTCGTGTATGGCTCTTGCGGTGATGTACAGATCTGCTCGGCATCGCCGATCTCCACGATCTGGCCGCGGTACATGACAGCCACACGGTCGCAGAAGTATCGCACCACGGAGAAGTCGTGCGAAATAAAGATGAAGCTTAAGCCGAGCCGGCCCTGGATATTCAGCAGCAGGTCCAGGATCTGGCTGCGGGTGGAAACATCCAGCGCCGATGTTGCTTCGTCCGCAATGATGACACGCGGCTCCAAAGCCAGCGCTCGGGCAATTCCGATTCGTTGACGTTGGCCGCCCGAAAAAGCATGCGGGAACCGCTCCATCATCATCGGATCCAGCCCAACGAACCGCATCAGCGAAGCCACGCGGTCCTCCAGCTCCCTCCCCGCGGCGATCCCGTTGATCACCAGCGGATCACCGATCACCTGTTTCACGGTCATGCGCGGGTTGAGCGAGGCAACCGGATCCTGAAAAATCAGCCGTACTTCCCGATGGAACTGCTTCAAGTCCTGCTTCCTGAGCGCCGTGACCTCAACGTCCGTGCCATCCCCGGCGCGATACGTGACGGTTCCGCATGTCGGTTCCACTGTGCGCAGGACAAGCCGGCCCAACGTCGTCTTACCGGAACCGCTCTCCCCGACTATGCCGAGGTTCTCCCCGGGATACAAATCGAAACTCGCATCATCGACCGCGCGAACGTCGCTACCACGCTTGCCGAAAAAGCGGTGCCGGCCCTCATAAACCTTCGTAAGCCCCCGGGCCGACAGGATGGGAGCTGGTTCCGCTGCATGTTGCGGGCTGATACGGCCTTCTTCCAGCTTTGCCGTCGATGCAAGCAACTGCCGCGTATAGGGATGCATAGCCCGATGAAATACGTCATCCGCTATCCCCTGCTCGACGATCCGGCCAAACCACATGACCGCAACTTGGTCCGCGACTTCCGCCACAATTCCCATGTCATGCGTGATCAGCAGCATCGCCATGCCATGCTTGGTCTGAAGCCGCTTGATCAGATCGAGAATCTCGGCCTGGGTCGTTACGTCCAGAGCGGTTGTCGGCTCATCGGCGATCAGGATATCCGGATTGCCCGACAGCGCCATCGCGATCATCGCACGCTGCCGCATCCCCCCAGAGAACTCGAACGTGTAGCGATCGACCATCGCCTCCGGGCTGGGGATCTCCACTTGCCGCAATAACTCAATCGTCCTCGCCCGTGCCTCCCGCGCGCCAACATCTGTGTGGACGCGGATCGCCTCCATAATCTGCGAGCCTATGGTGTGAACCGGGGAAAGCGAGCTCATCGGCTCCTGGAAGATCAACGCGATTCGGCGTCCCCGTATGTCCCGCATGGCGCGGCTCTTCGGGTCCAGCTTGGCAATATCGATCTCGCGGTCGCCATCCTTTAGCAGCAACGAGCCGCCGACCACACGCCCCGGACGATCGATGATCTGGAGTAGGGAGCGTGCCGTCACGCTCTTGCCGGACCCGCTTTCGCCGACCAGAGCAAGCGTCGATCCGCGCTTCAGATCGAAGCTTGCATGCCGCACCGCATGCAGGATATGCGTGCGCAGATAGAAGTCGATTGAGAGATCGCGAACCGAGAGTACGACTCCCGGTGAAGCCTGATCCATTGCACGCCTCAATGATCGTACGGGTCAGCCGCGTCACGCAGCCCGTCACCGAAGAAGTTGAATGCCAGCACGGCAATCACGACCGCCAGGGCGGGCCACATCAACAGCCAGGGCGCCGTCGCAACAGTGCGGATATTCTGTGCGTCCTGTAGCAACACTCCCCAACTGACGACCGGCGGTTTCAAACCAACACCAAGGAAGGACAGCGAGGTTTCAGCCACGATCATCGTCGGCACCGCGAGTGTGACGACGGCCAGAATGTGGCTGGTCAAGGACGGAAGGATGTGCCGGAAAATAAGCCGGCCCTCGCCCGCTCCATCCAGCCGTGCAGCGACGACGAAATCCTCGTGCCGCAACGCCAGGAAGCGCCCGCGAACTTCCCGCGCCAGGCTCGTCCATCCAAGAAGGGATACGATCAGGGTAATGATGAAATAGACCCGAACCGGGGACCAGGTCAGCGGGATGGCGGCGGCCAGACCGAGCCAGAGAGGAATGGTGGGCATCGCGCTGACGACCTCGATCAACCGCTGGATAAGCGTGTCCACCCAACCTCCGTAGAAGCCCGACAATGCGCCTAGAACAACTCCCAAGATCAGCGACATCGCCACGCCTACCAGCCCGATCGACATGGAAACGCGGGTCGCGTAAATCAGCCGCGAAAACAGGTCGCGCCCGAGCCGATCCGCCCCGAGCAGGTACATGGGTTGGTTCGGGCCGGTGGGGCCGATAAGATGCATGTTCATCGGGATCAGGCCCCACAGCTTGTAGGCCGGTCCCGCCACGAAAAGTCCGATTGGAACGACTCTCGTTTTATCCAGAACGAACATGCGGCGTAGTGCTACCTTGTCGATCTCGATCTTGTACCCATTGACGTGCGGAAGAAACTCCGTGCCGCCACCTGGCTTCGGTACGAACAGTCTGATCGCCTGCGGCGGCGCGAAGGTGTATTGCGGGCGTGACGTGTCGGGCAGGCCGGGTGCAAGGAACTCTGCGAACGTCCCGATTAGGTAAAGCAACAGGATAAAAATGCCGGCAGCGACCGCCAGCCTGTGCCGAAGGAATTTCCCGGCCATCAATTGCCATGGTCCGGCGGCCTTGATCGCTACCGCTCGCCGGCCGCGCTTCAACAGCGTGATCGCCGGGCCTTCAGGATCAGCTTCAGCGACCGGGGCTTCGAGTGGAAGCGTATCCAGCATACTCATGCTCCGCTCAGTTGAAGCGTATACGCGGGTCGAGCAGCGCCAGCAGCAGGTCCGATATCAGCATGCCGACCAGCGTCAGTGCGCTCAGCAGAAGTATGAAGCTGCCCGCCAGATACATGTCTTGCGAGACCAGAGCTCGGAACAGCAGTGGCCCGGCGGTCGGCAGGTTCAGCACGATGGCAACGATGGTCACCCCGGACACGAGGTGTGGCAGTACCCAGCCGATCGCCGACACGAACGGATTAAGAGCGATGCGCACCGGGTATCGCAGGATTACCTTGTATTCAGGTAGGCCCTTGGCACGAGCCGTCACAACGTAAGGCTTGTGCAACTCGTCGGTCAGATTGGCACGCAATATGCGGATCAGCGCTGCTGTGCCGGATGCGCCGATGATGATGATCGGGATCCACACATGCGCGAGGTAGTCCTGCAGCTTGGCCAGGCTCCACGCCGCATCGGCGAATTGCGGCGAATACAGGCCGCCGACGCTCTGTCCGAAATACTTGTACGCCAGGTACATCAACACCAGACCGAGAATGAAATTCGGTACGGCCAGGCCCAAAAAGCCAAGGAAGGTGAAGATATGATCGCCTATCGAATAGCGCTTGACCGCCGAGTAGATTCCGACCGGCAGCGACACGGCCCAGACGAAAATCAGGCTCAACACAGAGATCACCAGCGTCGATCCCAGACTGCGCCAGATCAGCCCGGCGACGGGCTGGTTCCATTCAAATGAGTACCCGAAATCACCGCGCGATAGGATGCCCCAAATCCACTTCCCGTACTGGATATAAAACGGGTCACCTAGGCCATAGATAGCCTTCAGCCGCTCGATCTGGGTGGCATCGATCGTCTGCCCGTTATCGCTCATCGATGCCACCATCGAGGACAAGTAGTCCCCTGGCGGTAGTTTGATGATCAGGAAAGAGATCAGCGACATCCCGAACAGTGTCGGGATCATGTACAGAACGCGCTTTGAGATATAGCGAAGCATCGGTTGGTCCTATACCCAGCGTATGTGGACGACCTCCAGGCGTTCGATCCCGGGAATCTCCACGGCAACCCGCCCATTCTCGACAGTGAAGGGCGGCGCACGACCATCTACCAGCAGCCGGACATCACGGACCGTCTTGCCCGACGGCAGCTCGATGGAGACCTTTTGCGGGCCAATCGGATAGTTCTCCCGCACCGGTCCCTTCAACATCATCGGATTGGTCAGATTGAACATCGTCAGTGCCTGGCCGTTCGTGTCCGCACGCAGCGCCATGTCGATCACGCCTCGTCCTTCCACGATCACCTGCGGTGACTTGCCAAGCGTCCAGCGAATAGCATTCCCGATCAGCCGTCCGTGATCCACGGTCATAACTTCCCAGAAAATCTCGCCGATATTCCACGGGAAATACACGACCCGACCGCCGCTCCCGGTAACCCGCGCGATTGCCGCCGCGCCTTCCGGATCCTTTCGGGCATAGACCTCCTCCATCGGCAAGTCCGGGAAGTCCGGCACGAACAGAAACGGTGTGGCGACGTGGCCGCGCGGTTCAACAGCGATCAGCCGCGTTCCACCCATGATGCGCCGGGCGCCATCGTAGCCCGCGTTGACGGGATGGTCCCCGTTCAGGGCGATATAGTTGTTCTTGACGACACCGCGTGGCCCGGCGACCAGACGGGCGCCAAACACATCGCCAAGTCCGAAGTCCGAACGCAACTTTCCAGCGTCATCGCGTAGGGACGTTTCATGAGCAGCGACGACGCTGCCGCCGCGCGCAACATAGGCGCGGATTGCTTGGCACTGGGAATCGGACAGGCAGGCCGCATTCGCCAGCACGATCAGCTTGAAGCGATCGAGGTTCGTCTCGGTCATCACCTGATCGGACAGAAGCTCGAACGGCAGCTTCACCTCGATCAGCGCGTGATAGAATCCAAGGTCATGAGTTTCCGCCTGCCGGCGGTTTTCCGGCGCCCAATGGCGCAGCGTCGTGGATGGATCGATCACGGCGATCTCGGCCACTGGAGTCATTCCGTTCATAAACGGTTCGATCGTGGCCTGCAGGGCAAAGGATTCTGCTACCGGCTCGATCCACCGTGGGTCAGGCACCACACCATTGAACTTGGTGAACCAGGGGCATAGGCCGTGCGTTGTGCCATCGTTGATCCAAAGCTGAATCTCCTCTCCCGAGGTCACAGCGTCCTTCCACCGGTATTCCTCCTCCGGACCGATAGAGGTGATCAGCACAACAGGGCGGTCGGGGAAGGTCGCCCGAATTCGCTTGCCGCTGCGGCCGGCGGACCAGCCCAACTCCATCCCCCGCCGGCCCTGGTGATCCACCACCAGGAAGGGGCAGTGTTTGGCGATCACCGATAAATCGAATTCCATCAAGGAGGCGCCACTCATATTCGGAATGAAGCTCGCATGCGGACGGATCGCCTTTACCGCATCATCCCACTGCGCGATGACGTTGGTTAGAACCTTGCGTCGCCACTGCAGCCAAGCCTGCCACGCGGGGTCGGCTGCATCAGCCTTAAGCGGCAAATCGAAACCAGAGAAATCCTTGAAGCGCCGGCGGCTATCCTCGCTGTAGTCCACCCCGTGTCCTTGCCACCGATTGGCAAAGATCGCGTCGATATCATAGGTCCTGACGATCTCCTTCACGACCTCCGGCATGAAGACGCTGTTGTAGTCACCATAGGCGTTCGTCACCCAGACGTCGGGATAGGCCCAATGCCGTCGCGGTCTGCCTTCGGCATCTATGGCCACCCACTCCGGATGCGCTTCGGCCGCCTCGTCATGGATCGCATGGGGATCCACCCGCGCCATCACATGCATGTTCAGCCTGCGGGCGCCCTCCACCAGCGCGCCGAACGAATCTCTATCGCCCAGGAACTTGCTAACATAATGCAGTGGCACCTTGCTCGGGTAATACGCGATATACCCGCCTGCGCTGATGCACGTGGCGTTCGATTTCGTGCGCTGGAACACCTCGATCCAGAACGCCGGATCGAACTTCGCCGGATCGTCCTCGGCGAGAGTGATCTGCGTCCACCGCGTGGCCGTCTTGAACCAGTCCTGGGAGCGAAGAGAACCCACACCTTGTCGCGTGCTGTCGAGCATCGTCTCTATCCGATCTGTGGTTTTCTATGCCTTGAAGTACTGCTCTGGCCGTGTTGGCGCCGGAGTTGGCCAGCCGAAGGAGTTCGGCATCGTCTTCGTGACGTTTTGCATGTTGTTCCGGACGATCCCGTAGCCATCGGGCGGCAAGGACACGCCGAACACGTAAAACGCGTCGGCCGCCATTTGAAGGATCTGCTTCATGATGCCGGCCTGGCCTGCTGCATCCGCCGTGCCGCGCAGCTTGTTATATAGTGCGAACTGCTGCTTGGTCAGATCCGGCGGCTCGATTGCGTTCGGGTTCGTCCTGTCACGGTACCAAAGCTGCCATCCCGGCGCATACATCGCATTCGGGTCGGTCGGAACGTAATAGCGTGGGTCGAGCATCGCAGCGATGCCGCCGTTGGCACCAAATTGGTGGGCCGTTGCATCGAAGTCACGCCCCTGACGCACGCGCGTTTCCCATAGTGATCGGTCCATGGCGCGCATCTGGGCATCGATCCCGACCGCCTTGAACATCGGGATCACAAGCTGGAACATATCCAAAAAGATCGGACGAGCCTGGTCCAGCTCGAAGACAATGGTGAGTCGCCGGCCTTTCTCGTCCAATCTGAAGTTCGAGGCGTCGCGCTTAGGAATGATCTTGTCGAGCATCGCATTCGCTTTGGCGGCGTCGTATTCAGTAAATTGCGTCGCCAACTGCTCGTTATACAGCGGGTCGTCCTTCTTGATGGACGGCTGCGCCGGCGCGCCCTGGCCGACCAGCACGGCGTCGATCAATGATTGACGATCAACCGCAAGCGACAGAGCTGCCCGAAAATCGTGGTTCTGGAAAAGCTTCCGTTTGGTCTCATCATTGTGGTTCAGATTGAGCATGAAGGTCATCACATTGGCCTCGGTCGAGGTCAGCGTGTAAAACCCGTACCTGCCCTTATCCCGTGCATCGTAAAGAACCGATTTGTTGTTCGGTGTCCCGATATACTGGTCCATCAGATCTATCTGGCCCTGCATGGCCTTCAGCAACAGAACCTGCGGGTCCGCCACCATTTGATAGACGATCCGCTCCAGGTACGGGAGCTGGTTTCCTTCCGAGTCCACTTTCCAGTAATATGGGTTGCGCACCGCTATCGCATGCTCGGTGTTCTCTCCCGGAGCCACCGTGAACATCCAAGCATTGAGGGAGGGTCGCTTCGAGGAGTTCAAGAAGAACGTATTATCATCCTGCAGGCCACAGGCGCTCTGGAAACTGGCGATCCAGTTATCAAACCCGCGCTGCTTCGCCAGCTCGTTGGCTTTCGTATTGTAGTCGATGTGGAATTGCTGAAGGTAATGCTTCGGGCATCGCGTCGTCTGGTCATTATTCGCCCATGCCACCACAAGCGGGAAGAACCCGTTGGGTTCCGAGAAGATCACCTTGAACGTGTAGGGATCGACGACCTCAAGCTTGGCGGGCTTGCCGTTGGTTTTCCAATGGTCCTGTCCCAGGAACGCTATCCGCTCGTCGGTCAAAACCGTGTCGTACCAAAATTTGACATCGTCGGTGGTGTAGGGCTGGCCGTCCGACCATTTCATCCCCTTTCGTAACCGGACTGTATAGACGACAAATTCGGGGTTGCCCTCGAACAACTCCGCGACATTGGGGATGACACCCGTCCACTCCGGGTTATAGCGGACCAGTGGCTCGTAAGCCTGGTATCGGAACAGCATGGAGAGCGAACCGCCGCCCACCAGCGCGTTGTTCCAGTCGCCGCCGTACTTGCCGATGCGATCGTGCGGTTTGATGACCAGCGGATTCTCGGGAAGCCGCTCCTTGAGGGGTGGCAGTGCGCCACGCCCTACGAGCTGTTTCAGGGTATCGGCTTCTTTGTACTCCGTGGCACTAGCCGAAATGGTCGGGAGTGCCAGAGCGGCGGAACCAGCTGCCAGAAACGCGCGACGACGAAGCTCGAACAACTCAACTCGCTCCTTCCCTAAAGCTGCGGCTCGTTTTCCTAAGATTCTTATCGATAACCAAGCTTCGCATCTTGCTATTGTTAGGTAAAGCGTTAGGTTGGTGCCAACCGAGGAGGGACCCCAATGCGACGGGTTACGTTGCAGCAGATCGCGCAGCTTGCGGATTTATCTACGTTTTCTGTCTCGCGTGCACTGTCCGGAAAGGACGGAGTCAGCGAAGAAACCCGTCAGCTCGTCGAGCAGGCTGCTTTGCGCCTTGGTTATACCAGGCCCGCGCCTCCTGCATTACGCGGCATCAGCCTCGTCTTCCACGACCTGGACAAGGTCAATAGCGAGCTTCAAATGCAAGTTCAGGCTGGGGTGCAGCGGGAGGCGCAGCGGCTGAAGAAGCACGTCCGCGTTGTCTGGACCCACATCCCCGGTGAGATCATCGACCTCGCCCGCGCGAGTGCTGGAATTCTGGTCGTCGGGCCGCATGGCGCTGCAACCAGAAAGGCCATCAGTGCCCTTGCAATTCCAGCTGTCTACCTGGGCTGGGTCGATCCGCTCGAACCCGTGGATCAGGTCACCGGGACTAGCCATGAGACCGGCCAGGCTGTCGCGCGCCATCTGATCGGGCTCGGCCATCGCTGCATTGCCTTTGTGGCTGGCGCACCGGGCTATCGCGGCCGTCTCGAACGCTTTCATGGAGCAGAGGTTGAAATCGCGCGACATCAGGGAGTCAGTCTGCACCGGCTTGGATTCGACGAAGAGGGCGGGTTCGGACAGGCTTTCCTTACCCTCAAACAGGATGGCGTTGAGCCGACCGCATTCTTCTGCGCCCACGACGGCCTCGCACTGACCGTGGTTTCGGAGCTTCTGCATCTGGGATACCGCATTCCGGAGGATGCGTCGGTTGTCGGCTTCGGTGACTTCTCGGCCGCGACGCAGATCTCCCCTGCTCTCACCACAGTCCGGGTGGAGGGCGTGGAGTTCGGTGCTGTGGCAGTGCGGCTGCTTGTCGAGCGGATCGAGACGAAGGGGGAAAGCAACCATCCTGCCCGGCGGGTCCTGATCGCGTCTCGGCTCATCGAGCGCCGCTCCAGTGGACCCTGTCCTGGGACGATTAGATCTGAGGATGCCCCAGGCGTGGCTGCCGCCTAATCAGAAGGGGTTATAATAAACGCGGGTACCGCTGCGGAGGGGATTGGGGCGTGGCAGCGCCTCAACTGGCGGCGCCGGCCTTGCAGGAGCCTATCGGCCACATGGTGGAGCGGCCGTCGATGCACGTACGACCGGTTCCGGCGCTGTCCGGACCTTGGCGGCCGGCGTGGAGGTCTGTCATGCGCCGGTTAACAGGACGATTTTTAACACGTGGGAAGTGCGCTTCCCCCGTGTTATAGGGATCCCACGCTGGTCAATCCGGACAGACTTAGCACCAAGTCTTTGTAGGAGAAGCACAAGAGGTCTCGGATGCGCCGATCGTCATTCACCCGGGGTGTAGCCCAGCTTCATCGGCAGCCAGAGCACCACCTCTGGCAGAGCCAGCATGATCAGCAGCGACGCAGTGAGCGCCAGAATGAATGGCCAAATGTATCGGTACATGGCGGTCAGCGAGATGCCCGTAATACCGGTGATAACGAACAGCAATTCGCTATAAGGCGGCGTGACCATGCCGATCATCAGATTGACGGTCGTCGTCACGCCAAAATGTACCTTGTCGATACCGAGAGCAACGATGCTCGGCATGGCGATAGGTACGATCACCAGCATCATGAGCAGGGTGTCAAGGAAGCAGCCCAGTACCAGGAACAGCAGATTGATAACCAGCAGGAAGCCGAACCGCGAGACGTGGAGCGACTGGATCCAGGTACCGATCTCGTTAGGAATTTGCTCGGCCGCCACTACGTAATTCACTAGCAGCGCGCCGGCAACGACCAGGGCCACGATCGCCGTCGAGCGCGACGCACCGACGAATAGTTCGGTGACCTGCCTGAATCCGATGGCGCGATAGACAAAACAGGCGAGCAGGAGCGCATAGGCGGTGGCCACGGCAGCAGCCTCCGTCGGTGTCGCGACACCCGTGTAAATGCCGCCCAGTAGAATGACCGGCAGCATCAGGGCCGGCACGGAATCCCGCAAAATCCCGGGCACCTCTGCTAGCGGCACCGGCGCCTCGACGGGCAGGTTCTCGCGCCGGGCGACGATCATGATAACCACCATGAGCGCCAGCCCCATCAGCGCACCGGGCAGAAAGCCACCAAGGAATAGATAACCAACAGAAGTGTTGGCCACCATGGCATAGAGAACCATGGGAATCGAAGGCGGAATGATGGAGCCGATGGTCGCTGCAGCGGCAGCCAGCGAACCTGCGAAGCCCGGTCTGTAGCGCCCCTCCTTCAGCATCATCTCGATCATCAGCTTGCCCGGGCCCGCCGCATCGGCGATGGCGCTGCCGCTCATACCGGAGAAGATCATACTGGCGACCACGGTGACGTGTCCAAGTCCACCGCGAATGCGCTTAGGTCTTGGTCCGCCGTCGCTGTCGAGCGCTGTGCCATCACGGCGCACATGACATCCAATACCGATCCGATCCGGTGTCCTCGTCAGGTGTGCTCCGCCCCGCTCCAATAGCAATGTGTGACGTTCTGTAGAAGCCCAGGAACGGCTGGCCGCCGGATCATGCCTTTGCAAGTGCGGCGTTGGCTTTGGCTGGCGCCTGCTCCTCGCTTGCCCGAAACGCCTGCAGGTACCCGCGGGCGACTGACCGGATGGCCCGGCCGATGTCTTCGTACGCGCTGTCGCTGAGGTTGGCAAACGAGAGCCGGCAACTCCAGTCAGGGCCCTGGAAGCCGCCGCCGTTCAGTGCGACGATCCCATAGTCTTCCGCGAGCTTGAAAACGATGTCGAGCGGATGCACCTTCTGCTTGATCCAGTCGACGACGTCCTCGCCGATATACTTGCGCAGCCAGAACTCCAGGTCGACTTCGCCATAATAGCCCGCGAACAGGGGGTCGCTGATGCGCTCGATGCCGAGGCCGTCGGCGCAGAGCTGAACGCGATGCTTGAGCATCTCCACGCACTCGGATTGGTATTCCTTCGCTTCGTCCATCAACTGGGTGAGCGAGAGCAGCACCATCATCGCCTGCTGCGGCGTGCCCAGGCCCGCGGTATGATTCTGCGCGACGTCCTTGCTTTCGGCGACGAAACGGTCGATCATCTTGATCTTGCGCGGTTCGAGGGCCAGGCTGCCATAGCGGCGGTCGAGCGCGGATTTGTCTGCTTCGGGCAAGGCCGCGATCATCCGGTCGAGTATGTTGTTCTCGTGCAGCATGATGACGCCGAGGCGCCAGCCGGTGCAGCCGAAATACTTCGAGAACGAATAGACGCCGATCGTGTTCTGCGGCAGATCGGCGACAAGTGAGCGGAAACCCTTGACGAAGGTGCCGTAGACGTCGTCGGTCAGGATGATCAGGTCCGATCTCTTGCTGTGGACGAGTTCGATGATCTTGCCGCGCAACTCGTCGCTCAAGGCGACCGAGGTCGGATTCGCGGGATTGACAAGAAAAAGTGCCTTGACCTTCGGGCCGGCGAGCTTGGCAACTTCTTCGTCCGTGAGCTGGAATTGATCCTCCTCTCTCAGCCGCAGGTAAACGACGTTCAAGGCGTAGTCTTCGAGCTCGGGGATTTCCAGGTACGGAGTAAAGATCGGCGTCGCGATCGCGATGGTATCGCCCTTCTTCAGGATGCGATTCGCCATCAGCGACTTGAAGACGTAAGCAATGGCGCCCGTGCCCCCTTCGGTGGCGAACAATTCGAACTTTCCAGAGGGCGGGGTGTTGGAGCACATGGCCCAATCCAGGTAGCGGCGGACGACCTGTTCGGCGTGCACCAGCATCCGATCCGGCGTCGGGTAGTTGTCGCCCACAACGGCATCGACCAGCTCGTGAACGAAGTCGTCCAGGTCGAAGCCGAATTTGTCCACCGCAAAGCGAACCATCGCGCGCAGGACCGGGGCGCCGGACCAATCCTGGTGCGCGTCGAGCCAGCTCATCAGCCGCTCGCCGCAGCCTTTCTGTTCGGGCATGCCGGCCAGGCCCGGCTTCTCCATCACGCGCTTCGACTCATTGATTGCGAAGTGCCCGAGCAGAAAGAAGGCTTCGCGCGGCTTCGTTGCGAGCCAGTTCGGATTGCCGCGCCCCGCATTGAGGAAGACGTGAGCGGATCGCTGCGAGCTTGCGCGCGCCAGGCGGATCAGCTCGTCCTTGATTTCGAAGGGGCTCATTTTTTCGTAAACGCGGGTATCCAACGCATGCATGTGAGTTTCTCCTGTTGCAAAGATCGATTGGGCGGCCTGTCAGGACATCAGCATGACGACGACCATGCCCCAGACGGTCAGCAGCGTGTTGCCGACGGCGTAGGTGACGGTGTAGCCGAGGCCGGGAACGGTGCTCTTGCCCACGTCGCAGATCATGCCGAGGGCAGCGGTGGTGGTGCGCGCGCCGGCGCAGCAGCCGAGCAGGATCGCCGGGTGGAAGCGGAAGATGTATTTGCCGACGAACATCATCAGGATCAGCGGCACGGTGGTCGCAGCCACGCCCCACAGGAACAGGCTGATGCCCAATTGCTGGAGTCCGGCAACGAATCCGGGGCCGGCCGTCAGCCCCACCACCGCGATGAACACATTCAGCCCGACCGAGTTCATGAACCACAGTGTCGATGACGGAATGCGGCCGAACGTCGGATGCACGGAACGCAGCCAGCCGAAGATAAGTCCGCTGATCAGCGCGCCGCCGGCGGTTGACAGGGTCAAGGGCGTGCCGGCGACGTTGACGACGATGGCTCCAAACAATGCGCCTATCGCGATCGCCGCGCCGACGAAGGCGACGTCGGTGATATCCGTCGGCCGGTCGGCATAACCGAGCGCCTTGGCCGCGGCGGCGGTGTCGCTGGCACGGCCGACAACGGTGAGGATATCGCCGCGATGAATGCGCGTATCGGCCAGCATCGGAATCTCGGTTGCCGTGGCGCCACGCACGATCTTGCGCAGGAAGATGCCCCGCGCGAACGGCAGGTGCGCTAGTTCAGCGAGCGTCTTGCCGTCGGCGTCGCGGCTCGTCACGTAGATATCCACACCCCCCGCGGGGATGGCCAGCAGTTCGGGATCCTCGACCTCCGGGGCGGCGTGGCCGATCACCTGCACCAGCGCTTCGCGCGGTCCGGCCACCGCCAGAACGTCTCCGGCCTGGATCCTGGTCTGCGCGGTCGCTTCCTCGATCTTGCCAGCGCGGCGCAGCCGCTCGATGAAGACACGCGCATCCGGGTACAGGGCTTCGGCTTCCGCGGCGGTTTTGCCAATCGTCCTGCTGCTGCATTCGGGAATGCGGAACGCGCGCAGCTCATAGCGATGCCAGGCGCTGCCGGCACCGCCCAGTTCTTGCTTGCCACCCATCTTTGCTTCGTAGTCCTTGCAGGCGGCGGCGAGATCGAAGCGCAGAAGAATGGGGCCCAGTTGCGCTAGCACGATCGCGGAACCGACCGTGCCGAAGATGTAGCTGACGGCGTACGCGATCGGCATCGCATTCAGCAATTGCTTCGTCTGGTCCGCCGGCAGCCCGAGCCGGTTGATGGCGTCGGTCGCGAGACCCATCGATGCCGAGATGGTCTGTGAGCCGGCAAACAGGCCCGCGGCTGTACCGACATTGTATCCAGCGATCTTCGCCGCAATGACCGGAGCCGCGAGGCAGAATAATACACCGACGACGGCAAACAGCGCCTGCGGAATGCCATCCTTGGCAATGCCTCGGACAAATTGTGGTCCCACGCCATAGCCGATTGCGAACAGGAACATCAGGAAAAAGACTGACTTGACGTTCGGCGAAATCGTGATGCCGAGCTGGCCGATCGCAACGGCGGCCAGCAGGGTCGCGGTCACGGCGCCGAGGCCGAAGCCGCGATAAGTGAATCCGCCGACGTAATATCCAACGGCCAGCGACAGAAACAGCGCGATCTCGGGGTACGCGCGCAGCGTATGAACGATCCAGCCCACAGTCATGCCTCCTCTAAGGTGCGGCTGCACGGAGAGCAGCGCGGTGCGCTGCTCTCCCTTCCGTCAGTCGCAGTGTTAGTGGTGGAATCCGGTCCCTTCGCCGCTTGACATCGACTTCTGCACCGGATGCTGCTTGAACCAGGCGATGCAGCGGTTGATGTCGTCGACGAGCAGCTTACCCAGATCCATGCTCACGCCGTGGCGAACCAGCACGCGCTGCACCACGATCGACCGGTTGTTCGCCGGCAGCGCGTAGGCCGCCACCTGCCAGCCGCGCGAGCGCAGCCGGTCCGAGAGATCGAACAGGGTGTAGCCCGTGTTCAGGTTGTCCTTCAGCTTCCAGGTCGCACCCGGAACGCCACCGCGGCCGTCATAGAGAATGTCGAACAGCCCGATCTTTCCGACCTCGTCGGCGATGAACGCGCCGACATCGCTGCAGGCCTGCTGCAGCCGCGTGTAGCCTTCACGCCCGAGCCGAAGGAAGTTGTAGTACTGGCAAATGATCTGCCCGCCTGGCCGCGAGAAATTCAGCGCGAATGTCGGCATGTTGCCGCCGAGGTAATCGACGTTGAAGATCAACTCCTCCGGCAGGTCCGTCTTCTCCCGCCAGACCACCCATCCGCATCCGAGCGGCGTCAGGCCATACTTGTGACCCGAGGCGTTAATGGACTTCACGCGGGGAAGGCGGAAGTCCCACTCGACATCCTTGTGGATGAAGGGCGCCAGGAAACCTCCGCTCGCGCCATCCACGTGCACGGGAATGTTGAGCCCGGTGTTCTCCTGCAGCCTGTCGAGCGCGTCGCAGATCGCCTTGACCGGCTCGTATTGCAGCGTAAAGGTCACGCCGAGCGTAGGGACAACGCCGATCGTGTTCTCATCGACGCGCTTGAGCACCTCGTCGGGGGTCATCAGGACGCGGCCGTTCTCGCCGGGGATCTGGCGCAGCTCGACATCGAAGTAGCGCGCGAACTTGTGCCAGCAGATCTGCACCGGCCCGCAGACGAGATTGGGCTTGTCGGCTGATTTTCCCTCAGCCAGGCGGCGCTTCCGCCACTGCCATTTCAGTGCCAGGCCGCCGAGCATCGCCGCCTCGCTCGAACCGGTCGTCGAGCAGCCGATCGTGTCCGTCGCGTGCGGCGCGTTCCACAGATCGGCCAGCATGTTCACGCAGCGGCCTTCGATCTCGGCGCTCTGCGGATACTCGTCCTTGTCGATCATGTTCTTGTCGAGGCACTCGTCCATCAGGCGATGCACCTCCGGCTCGGCCCAGGTCGAGCAGAACGTCGCGAGGTTCTGGCGGGAATTGCCGTCGAGCATCAGCTCGTCGTGCACCGCCTGATAGGCATGCGCGGCGCTGTGCTCGTGCTCCGGCATCTTGTACTTCGGCATGACCAATGCGAGGTCGGATGACGCATAGACATCGTCGTCAACATTCGACGGCACGGTTTGAAGGGACATTGAGAACACCTTTCCAATGGGTATGCAGTCATCTTCGTCGACCCCGTCAGTGGGTTGCGATTGCGGCACCACCGGGACCCGTGGCCATTACATAGGACCAGGCACAAGCTGCGTTTTTGTCAGATTGCTTCGCCTGAGGCGACGTTGCGGCGATCGGCGGGGAGGCCTCCGCTCCGCGTTGGTGCTCGGATAACCCGGAGCTTGAAATGTCCGCGCCGGCAAAGACCACCGCGCCTAGCGCGAGATACGGACTCGCGGCACCATCGGTCACACGGAATTCAAGATTGAACTGCCGCGCGGTCTCCATTGGGCCGGAGGGCGCAAAGTATCGCTGATCGTACCCAGTGTCTCCAGGCTCATGTAGCGGCGCTGCACAGCCCATTCATCGTTTCGCTCAAGCAGGATAGCGCCAACCAGGCGCACGATGATCGTTCCCACAGTCTCTAGTGGCTGAGTCCCAGACCCCACAAGATTGCTGTGTACGCTGCAAGATTGCTGTGTACACTTCGCCGCGGTAGGACGCACTCGCTACCGAACTTGCTAAAGCAGAAACCAACTCACATTTAACTTGCGATACCACGCAACCAGTTTCGGCGCCAGAGCCGAAGAATGTGAGGGAAATACGCACATGAAAGTTAGGTTCCTGCAGGCCATCGCCGTCGCTGCTCTTGCTGCGGGCTGTGCCTACAATCCGCCGGGAGGACATATGCAGACATCGAGCACGTGCGTTGAGTCCGCCGCCATGTATGGGCCGGACTGCGGCGCCTCGTCGCGGGCGCAATGGGTCATAGAGCGTGAGAGAGCCGGGGCACAGTACTACGCGAACCTACGAAATCGTGAATTGCCGCCGACAACCGCTTCTCTTCCGGCTAAGCAGACGGGGTTATAGCGCTCAAGACTCCCCTCATTTATCAAACCGATCCGAAAACGTCTGCGAAGAGAGGTTGCTCGTGCAGCATTTGGGAGAAGCGCTGCATCAGCGGGCGCAGCCAGTCGTCACGCATGGTCGGGATGAGGTCGTAGAGCAGGCAGCCCTGGCGGAACAACGAATGCGTGCGGCGTTTGGCGGCGTTGATCTTGAGCATCCGATCATAACCCAAGGCTTCGCTGGCGGCACCCAGCAAGGTCAGTAGGACCACGGCGAATGCGTTGATCAGCCACAACCGATCACGGCGCTCGGGGGATTTGACACAGATCGTACCCAGCCCCAATGCCGAAGCGCAGATCCTTGCTGTCGCGCAAACTGCATTCAATTCCCCAGCGACGCCCGTAGAGGCGGTTCCGTCAGCGTTCAGGCCAGATCGCAATTCCAGGGACGGTTCTGTTCGGGCATGATAGCTCCTGGACGGGGGAGCAAGGCGGATGGAATGCGTCGCATGCGGTGGGGCAGCGATTTCGGAGCGGCCTGAGCGCACCGCGCAGGGCTACCGGCGGTTCCGTTGCCGCGATTGTGGCAAGCAGTTCAACGAACGAACTGGTGGGTCCCTGAATCGCACCCAGTATCCGTCCGATGTCATCGCGCTCGTTGTCTTCTGGCGACTGCGTTACAAGCTGAGCCTACGCGATCTGCCGGAGATGTTCCTTCTCCGCGGTATCGAATTCACCTACGAGGCGGTTCGGGACTGGGAGGCGAAACTTACGCCGTTGCTGATCGACAATCTTCGCCGCCGCCGGGGTGGTGGCAGCCGGGTCCGCCGCTCGTGGTACGTCGACTGCACTGGCGCGCTGGTGGACGTGATGCTGAGCGAGACCCGCAATATGGCCGGCGGAACGCATCGGCGGCTTTGGGGTCTGGTGGCGCTCCTATGCGCGGCTGCCGTGCGAGTACCAGGTATGATTTAGTGTCTGCCTGTGCGATCTTCCTTGTCCGCTGTTACGGTCGCTGTAGTGAAATTGTTGAATTCACCGATCGACTATCCAGCGCGCCCACCGACTTCGTGATATCGGCAAGTGCATGCCGGATCCTTCGTCGACGTAGAGCGGTGCCTTCACGCGACGGGGACAAAGGACTTCCCGCGGATGTACTGGAAAACAGCGTTGGAAATGGGTGTCTACTTCCTACGATTGATCTCCAGGTGGGAAGCGATCGGATTGGCACCTCCACATTGAGGTATGCCGACGGTTCTGTCAGCGATCACGCCGGCAGGGTTGATGCTCTCCCCGGTATCTTGGCTACAATCCACCCCTATGAGGGGAGATAGCGGGATGCATTGCCCGAAATGCCTGTCGGCGCGCCTCAAGGAACGGCCTGATCGAACGGCACGGGGGTATCGCCGGTTTCGCTGCCTGGATTGCGCGAAGCAATGCAACGAGCGAAGCGGCGGGCTATTGAATCGAACGCGATACCCGAGTGACGTCATCGCTCTCGTGGTGCTTTGGCGGCTCCGCTACAAACTCAGTCTGCAATCATCCGATGGGTCCCTTGGCGCTTGCCGATCTGATCGGCCTGGATGTGCTGCTGTCGGTGATGGAGGTTCTTCATCGCGACCTCGGTGACCCGAAATACCGACCCTGTCCGCGCCTGAAGGAGATGGTCGATGCCGGGTATCTCGGCCGGAAAACCGGCCGTGGGGTTTACCGCTATTGATCCGCTTTGGCGCGGATGGCGTTGGTGACCTGTTGCCGCAGTGGAAGTGTGCGTCATCCCTACATCGGAAGAGCGCATGATTGCTCGCCACACGCTCTCCCTTGTCCAGGAGGGGTTCGGAGCCTGATGTCACCGGCGACCGTCCGCAGCGCATTCGCACCGACTACAACAATTATGGCAAGTCCGGCCAATCGGATGCGCGAAGATTATGCGACTCTCGCTGCCACAGAGCCAGTGAGAGGACAGGATGCATTCCATCGCGTCTGCGGAAGCAGCTCACACCCGGTACCTTCAGCGCATCTCGCGATTCCCGCTTTTATCGGCCGAGGAGGAGACGGCTCTCGCCCGCCGCTGGCGCGAGCATCAGGACCACGTCGCTGCCCACAAGCTGGTAACGTCTCATCTCCGCCTGGTCGCGAGAATGGCTAACGGTTATCGCGGCTACGGACTGCCGGTGAGCGATCTGCTGAGCGAAGGCAGTCTCGGGATGATGCGCGCCGTCGAGCGGTTCGATCCTGAGCGCGGAGTCCGGCTTGCGACCTATGCGACATGGTGGGTCCGAGCCGCCATTCAGGATTTCGTTCTTCGCAACCACTCGGTGGTTCGCCCAGGGGCAACCGTCGTGCAAAAGCGGCTGTTCTTCAATCTCCGTCGGGCCAAGGGCGCACTGCAAGCGCTGGCACGGACGATCTCGACCCTGATCATCTCTCCGGCATCGCGAAGATGCTCGACGTTCCGGAGGCTGAGGTGATCAAAATGAACGGACGCCTTTCAGGGCCTGACTATAGTCTGAACGTTCCTGTCCGGCGGGATAGCGAGAGCGAATGGCAGGACAACCTTGCCGACGAGACGGCCAACCACGAGGCTGCACTTGGAGAGGCGCAGGAACTCAATATTCGCACCCTCCTGCTCTCCAGGCATCTGCATGAGCTGAACGACCGTGAGCGCCATGTCCTGGGTCAGCGTTGGCTGACAGATGTGCCGGCTACCTTGCGAGAGCTGGCGCTGGTGCATGGCGTCTCACCGGAGCGCATCCGCCAGATCGAAGTCCGGGCGATTGGGAAGCTGAGGAAAGCGATGACAGCAGCGCGACCTGCGGACGCCGGCGCGAGCCAGTGTCTCAGGGTCGCGAAAGACGCGAACAGACGCTGAATGTAGAGCGGCGTAGATGCCAATCCCTTGCCGACCACCTGGGAAGTATACGGGATGCCGATAAAGCGGGAGCTGGACGGAATGGACGGGCTGAAGAGCCATACACGACTCGCCTCGCCAGGGACCGATCTCTATCGCCAGGGCGATCTCTGCCCAAACTACTTCCTTGTTATCGACGGTTGGGTGGCGCTGTCGGTTGTGCTCGAAGATGGCTCCTGTTCAGATCCTGGACTTTGTGCTGCCTGGTACGCTGCTGGGCTTCAAATCGGCTCCCGACGCTCATCTCTATCATTCCGCCAGATGCCTTTCCGTCGTGCGCGTGTGCAGATACAAGCGGCAAGACCTTGATGCGGTCATAGCTGCCAACCCCAGGCTCGCTCTCCTTCTGTCGCGTCAGGCTGCCTCGAGCGAGGCTCGCGTACACGCTCACCTGGTTAACCTGGGGCTTCGCAGCGCGCGAGAGCGTATCGCACACCTGCTCCTTGAACTCTATTTGAGAGCCCGCCGTCGACTCCCCGCCAGGCGGGGGGACGTCGTCCATCTGCCGGTGACGCAGAGCCATGTTGGCCAGGCAGTTGGGCTAACCGCCATTCATGTCAGCCGCACACTGACGCTCCTTCGCGAGCAAGGTGTGGTTCACCTCGCCAATCATGTGCTGACGGTTCTGGACCCAGCCGCGCTCATCGCCATTGCCGGAACCGATATCGGCGTCTGCGACACCCTGGCACCGACCGCAGCGGCGTCTGATGCCCGTTCTTTCGGTTCGCACGCGATGGATCATACGGGTCATAGCGTTACCAGGTTTCGCAGCACCGCCGCGATCCGCATGGTCAGTTGATCCAAGTCCCTTGTCATCGCCGCAGCCACGGCGGCATCACGACTATCGTTCATAGGCGTCGTGATCAGAAATTCCTGGTCATCCAATTCTTTCCCATCCTTGCCGACAATACTCCAACGGCCTGAGAGAACGCAGCCGGCCGGCTCCCCTTCGAACTCGTCGATGTGGATAGTCAGCAGCAAGGAGGGTGGTTTCACTGGGGCCGAGGTACTCACCACCATCTGCGGGTCCTGTGCGGCCAAGGATTGCGCAACCTCGCGTGTGATGACGATAGAGAGTTGATCGGCCCACTGGCCGGTCGTGCTCGTCTCGATCTTAGCCCCATCCTGATGGGTGACGATTTCGGTGCTGTCGAGATAATCGGGAAGTCGCACCTGCGCGACCCTAACGACCGGCTTATTGAGTACCTCGAGGAAGCCTGACCGATCTGGCGGGTCGTCACCAAGCACAAAGAGATCAGGCGCTGGGGGTGTGCCGCAGGCCGACAGCGCCAGAAGTGCCATCGCTGGAATAGCTCCGAGCAAACTGCTCGCCCGACGGCCCACGGCTCAGCGTCCGAGCCGACCGAGCAGAAGCACACTGGGATCGCGTTCAAGCGTCCGTGAAAAGGTACGGAGCTAACTAGCAGTCGCGGCAAGATCCCGGATCGTAGCCTGAAGGTCATCGCGGGTTGAGCTATCGACTGCAATTAGGCTATTCGCCGAAGCCAGGAGCTCATTTGCCGAGTGAATGGCCTGCTGTGACGAGAGCAGGGCCTTGCTCAGTTCGGCCCCCCGTGCATCGAGCTGCCGGCGACCATCGCGTGCGAGCGCCTGAATATCCTGGAGGGTATCCGAGGCGCCCTGCTCCACATGTTGAATTGAGCCACTGGCAATGTCCATTGTGCGGGTCGCGCTGTCGAGCGTCCGCTGTGCACTGGCAGTCAGCGGCCCGAGCTCCGTGTCCAGGCGACTCGCCACATGCTCGATAGCTATAAGGGTGCGCTGCGCCTGCTCTATCGTTTGCGCAATCGGCGCCCGCGTAAGCTGGTCCCGCAGTTGTTGGAGGTCGGACGGAATTGCCGGGATTTCCGGCACTCTCGTCCCTGGCGGGGCAATGAAATGTCCCGCTGTGTCGGGAGCGAGATCGAGCTCGACTGACATCTGTCCCGTTACGAAGCTCTGTGAGACCAGCTTTGCGCGGAGGCCGGCTTGGATCAGGCGCGGCAGGGGCGGCAGTTTGCCGAGCTGGCCAGCAGCTCCGGCCAAGATGACCTTGTCGGGCTCGAGCTGCAGATACACGGGAATCCGCGCCTTCAAGTCGCCCGGATTGAGTATGAGGGACACACTCGCAACCGAACCTATACGTACCCCACGAAAAGTCACCGGCGCCCCGGGTGCCAGGCCGCCCACCGATCCTTCGAAGAAGACAACGGCGCGGTTCGTACGAGTGAAGACCTCGCCGCTTCCAAAGAACAAGATAGCGGCCACGACGATCGCTATCCCGCCAAGGACAAAAGCACCAATGGCGGTGGGTTTAGCGGTTGGCATCTTTCGCTTCCCTAGGCTGCGGCCCCGATGACAATTCGCGCCGCATGAAGGCCTGCACGGCGGGCAGCGTGCATCGGTCCCGCAGGTCTCGCGGGGCGCCGTGTGCAATCGCCGTCTTCACCTCGGCATCAAGGAAGACGCCGTCGTCACAGATGCCAAACAAGCTCGGCAACTCGTGGCTGACCGTGATGATGGTTGCCCCAAGCCCGTCTCGCAGTTCGAGAATCAGTTCGTCGAGGCGCCGTGACGTTACTGGGTCGAGACCGGCGGATGGCTCGTCGAGGAACAGGATATCCGGATCGAGCGCCAAGGCACGAGCCAGACCGGCGCGCTTGCGCATGCCTCCGCTCAACTCCGAGGGCATTTTGCGCTCCGCCGATGCCATCCCGACGAGCGCCAGCTTCAAACGTACCAGTGCGAGAATGTCGGCAGCCGGCAGTTGTGTAAACATTTGCATCGGAAGAGCGACGTTCTCCGCGACAGTCATAGAGCTCCAGAGCGCCCCGCTTTGGAACAGGATTCCGAAGCGGCGGGTGATCTCGATGCGTCGTTCAGGCGCTGCCGCCCATAAATTCTGGCCGTCGACCGTCACCGAGCCGGAGAACGGTGCCAATAAACCGATGATCGATCTTAGAATTGTGCTTTTGCCACAGCCGCTGCCGCCCATTACCGCAAAGATCGAACCTCGGCGTACCGAGAACGTCACATCCCGCAGCACGACCTTGGAATCGAACCCAAGAGTGAGGCTGTCGCAGCAGATACGGGAAGCGTCATTCGGTTCCATCGATCATAGGCCGAGGGCATTGGTGCAGGCCGCAAACACGGCATCCATTGCGATGACCCCGATAATGCCGGCGACCACGGCGTCGGTTGCCGCGCGGCCGACATCCGCGGCACTTCGACCCGCGCTCAGGCCAATCCGGCAGCCGGCGAGTGCAATATAAGCGCCGAACACAACGCTCTTGGTCAGGCCGATACAGAACTCCGTCGCCGCGACGGCGGGCCGAAGCTGCTCAAGAAACAGGGTGGGCGAGAGTTTCAGCATCGCGACGCTGACCACCAGACCGCCCAGAAGTCCGACGAAGCACCCGTAGAAATAGAGAACGGGCATCATTGCGACCAACGCGGCCACTCTGGGAAAGACGATATACTGGTGCAATGGCACGCCGAGCGCCTGCAGTGCGTCGAGCTCTTCGTCCCCTTGCATGGTGGCGATCTGGGCGGCATAGGCGCCACCGGTCCGGCCGGCCATTACTATGGCGGTCATGACCGCTGCCATTTCCCTGACGACGGCCACGCCCACGAGATCCGCCACATATATTTCGGCACCGAAGCGGCGAAACTGGACCGAACCGACGAACGCGAGAATGGCTCCGACTAGGAGGTTGACCACAGCGACGATCCCCAGGGCGCCGGCGCCGCAGTCTTAAATCAGCAAGGCGATGTCGGCGGCACGGGCATAGAGGCGCCTGCTCAAGGCAGGCTTGACGCTCAATACCATGAGCCCGATCAGGTCCGCGGCCGCGCGAAATGCCGATCCTAACGCGAGCGTCCGCAGTCCGACACGCCCGACGAAGGCAACCTTCGCCGGCATCGTGTCGGCTTTTGGAGCCGCCGGATCGGCACGCGCAAGAGCAAGCAGGCGCCGCAATGCCTCAGGAAGACCGGCGAGATTCAGCGCTAAGGAGTGATCGAGCAGTGTCGCCTCGCTCTGCAGGTCAAGGACGAACGCCACCAGCGCACTATCCCATTCGCCGAGCTGCCTTGTGTCGAAGCGGACTTGTGCACAGCCGCGCACGGTATCAATCGCGAGCCGTACGTCCGTCGTGGTGCGCATGCCCGTCTTGCGCACCAGCCAATCGCCGCTCAGACGGAGGATCGCATCATCCGCTTCCTCTTTGACATGCCAGACGGGCATCACGGTCGTAACAGCGGTCCGGTTACTCTTTCACCCTGACCACGACGGCCTGCCCAGCCGCCGTGAGCTTCAGGCCCTGCGCACGGGAGTAGAAGTGGATGACAACACCGTGCTCGTTCTCGAGCACGGCCATAAAGCCGCCGCCGGCGAGGGCCGCACCCGCGCCTGCCGCGACGTAAGTACCAGGGAAATCCGAGACATTCACGAGATCATAGACATCACCGGATCCATCGATCTGACTGACCCCGACGTCGACGACGCTCAGTCCGTCGACGGCGAAGGGATACTGTTTGTCCTTGAAATTCAGAACGCCACCGCCCCAGCTATATCCGACGCCCGCAGCGACACTGCCGCCGGAAAACGTGATCGAAGCATCCGATCCGGGCTCCTGGGCGGGAGCTGCATGAGCTGCTGCCAGCGTCACCAGCACAGCGATCAAGCCTCCACGAAGTCGATACATTGCTCTGCTCCTTTAACGTAGCTGTGGTTCGAAGTGATCAGGATAGCCGCCTTACTCTGATCCAAAGATATGTGGGTCCCGGTTGCGCTGCTCGCGCAGCCTTGGCTCGATTGTCGTCAGATTGCGCTGCTTCAGCCAATCGCGCTGAGGGAGACGGTGGTTTCGACGCACCGATCCCTGCAACATGGCACCAAACTCCGCAATCCCGCCGAAGCGGCCACTTCGACTGCCGCTATAATCGGGGCATGACCCCACGCGAACCTGGGCGGCAATGATGCTGTTTGATGCGGCGCGTAGGGTGCCCTGGGTGTTTGCAGCAAAAACGACAGCGTCAGGCCTGCTTGCCTTGCTGGTGGCGTTCACTTTCAATCTTGACGAGCCCCAGTGGGCCCTGCTCACAGTCTTTATCGTTTCTCAGCCCCAGAGGGACGGACTGGTACTGGCGAAAAGCTTCTACCGCATCATTGGGACCGTCATCGGTGCCGTCGTCGCGCTGCTGTTCGTCGCCTTGTTCGCACAGGAGCGCGTCTTGTTCCTGGGTGCTCTCGCGTGCTGGGTCGGACTATGCACATTCGGCTCCCAGTACGCACGAAACATGACTGCCTACAGCTTCGTTCTATCGGGTTACACGGTTGCGATTGTCGGCATTGCGGGCGCACTCGATCCGCACGACGCTTTCTATATTGCGACGACCCGAGTGACCGAGATCAGTCTCGGGATTATGGTGGCAGCTACGATCAGTCATCTCGTACTGCCACACTTGATCGGCACTTCACTACGAAAGACCGTCGCTCAGGCACGAGTGGACCTCGCTGAATGCGCGGTGGCACTTTTCAGTGGTGCCGATGCACGATCACTGCGCGTGAAGCTCCTTGGTCAGGCGATCGCAATCGAAAATCTCAGCACTTCGGCGATCTTCGAGGATCCCGAATTGCGCAAACGTCGCGGCCATCTCCGACGTGTAAACCTGGGGCTGATTTACGCTACTGGCGCGATGCAGCCGCTTTGTCGGCAACTCGGAGGGCTGCCGCAAAACGCTGCATGGGCGGCTGATGCGATCGAACAGGCTGTTGCCGCAGTCAAGGCCTGGGCGGCCAACTCCACGAACGTCGCGAGTTTTGCCGAACAATTGTGTATGGCAACTGAGCGCTTACCATCCATCCAGCAGATGTGCCTAAGTCGGTGCCCCAGGGAGGAAGAGCTGCTCGAGCGCGTGGCGCTTCGTGGCAACATGCAGGAGTTTCTGAACGCTCTGAGCGCTTACGCGATGGCTTATCAGGACTTCGTGGTCGGGGAGTTGCGACCGGAGAACCGGGTGAGCCCGGCTCGATCCAACGATGTCGTCAGCGCAACCTGGACGGGATTGCGTGCTGCCCTGGGTGTCGCTCTCGTGAGTTGGTTCTGGATCATCACAGCGTGGCCGAGAGGATCCATCGCGGCTATTCTCGGCACCGTGGCAACCGCGCGACTTGCCACGATGGGTCACGCTGTGCCCATCGCGCGCGCAGGAGCGCTGATCTTTGCTCTTTCGGCGGTACCGGCGTTTATTGCAGTCGAAGTCCTGTTGCCTTTGGCTTCGGGCTTTACCATGTTCGCGCTCGTCACCGCGCCCGTGATCTTCGCTTGCGCCTTGCTGATTGCCCATGAGCGCACCATGCTCATCGGATATCTATCGGGGCTGCTGTTCGCGTCGGTCGGTTTGTTCCAGGACCGGATGGCGTATGACGCTGTCGGACTCATCAATACCTCAATTGCGGCAGCCTTTGCTTGTGTGGCCGCCTTGGCTATGTGGGCGATTGTCGCGCCGGAAACACCGGACGCGGCGCGGCGCCGGTACGCTCGTGCGGTGCGAAGCGCGCTTGCGAGAATAACGGCGTCGCGCCTGAGGATCGGGCCAGCCGGTTTCCAGGCCGACATGACCGAAGCGTTTGACCAGCTTCGAGGCCGAGTTCCTGCTGATCAGCCGAGCGACTTGGTGGCTTTCGACGCGGGCCTTGCGCTCCTTGGGGCCGGACGAGAGTTGATCCGCATGCGCCAGTTCCAGCAATCTACACCCGCGGGCATCGCTGCAAGAACCACAATTCCTCGATTTGTGCGGAGCCGCGCCGCAGCATGGCTGAGCGCGATGGGATGCATGGCCCGCGCGACAATCGCCGGATGCATCGCTGAGCTGAGAGATAGCTCAATTTCACCCGAGCGAGCGCAGTTGGAGGCGGGACGAATGGTTGCCGCAATTAACGTGCGGGATGGCTTGGACAACGGCCGCCCGCTGATCCTCGGCACATACTAGTGAGGAGTCAGATATGCGGCGTGAAATTGCCCTTTTTGGAGCGCTCGTGCCGTCGCTTCTTCTCTACTTCCTGGCGTCACTGCCATTGTATCTTGTGTTCGACCGACTTCTGTCCCGCATCGGGTTCTATCACAGCGTGTGGCACGCATCGCTTGCCAAGTTCGGACTCTTTCTCTGCCTGTTTTCTTGTCTCGTCCTGCTGACCGGATCTTGAGGGGTCCTGATGAAAGCGGCGGCACGTTTCATCCTTACCCTGCTCATCGTGGCTGCCGCCTGCGCTGCCGCGTACGAGCTCTGGGACTATTACATGCTTTCTCCATGGACCCGTGACGCGCGGGTGCGCGCCGATGTGGTCGATATCGCGCCGGATGTGTCGGGCTTCGTCGCCGAACTCGACGTCAAAGACAATCAGACAGTCCACAAGGGTGACGTGCTCTTCGTCCTGGATCAGGAGCGCTACAAATTCGCTCTTGCTACTGCGGAGGCGGCAGTTGCGGCCGCCAAGGCGGTCATGGAAATGCGCCAGCACGAGTCCGAGCGGCGCCAGAAACTGACGACGTTGTCGACCTCTGTCGAAGCTCGGGAAGATGCTCAATATACAGCGAATTCTGCGATCGCCGCTTACATGCAAGCGCTCGCTGATCGTTCGACCGCGCGCCTCAATCTTGAGCGTACGGTTGTGCGTGCTCCCGTCAATGGCTTTGTCACCAACCTGACGCTGGACGTAGGCCAGTACGCGTCGGTTGGCACCAAAGTCATGGCTGTGATCGACAGCAACTCGTATCGTGTACAGGGGTATTTCGAGGAGACGAAGATCCCTCGCGTAGCGCTTGGCGACCAGGTCAACATCTACATGATGAGCGGCGGGCCGCCATTGCGTGGCCATGTGATGAGCATCAGCCGGGGCATCACCGATATTGACAATTCGGATGGCCCAGAGTTGCTTGCCAACGTCACTCCGACGTTCGAGTGGGTGCGGCTTGCCCAGCGGATTCCAGTGAGGATCCATATAGACGAAGTCCCTCCCGGTGTCTTCGTAAGCTCGGGAATGACCTGCACTGTGGTGCTTGCCACGGGCGCACGCGCATGGGCGATACCTACCCTAGCCAGAGCGGTGGTGTCGGAAATGCGAAGTATTCTCTTCGCGCCTATGCCCGCCTCACGGGCCGCGAACGGCCGTAAAGGCGCGTCCCTCCAACGCTTGTCCTGAACCGATCTCACGAGACAAGTTCGCTCGATCCGCCGGTACGGGCATCCCTCGGGTGTGTTCGCGCCTGGGGTTAGGTTGGTCGCGCCGAAGTCCGGCGATGCCGTGTTGAACGGGATCTGGCGCGAGCCGCGGCGGAGCCGGTCGCTGGCTGTGGTGGTCGTCACTACCCGTGATCCAGCCAGCGGCCCTGGTCACGCCGAGCGGGATCCCGATGGCGAACGTTCTGTTCGTCGGCCCGACCATTGGTGGGATGGTGCCGCGGCACGATGCGGACCACCCCGACTTTGGGGCCAGGTCGCCGCCACCACTGCGGCCGGCAGGCCAGGTGTCCGGGCCTGCGAGTCAGGTGCAATTCCTGCGAGACGGAGTACGCGCCGGAAACCCTCGACGCAATTCCACTCGGCTCCGCCAGCCCACCTGCCCCAGCAAGCCGTCAACCGGACGATGCCGCTTTACTTGCCGCCCGCCGACGCCAGCAGAATGCCGCGAGGGGCGGGATACGCATCAACCTGAAGCTACTATCCCTTGATGGAAAACAGCGCCATGAGAATTCCCTCAGTGCCGATTCCAAAGATTGTACCGATCAGAATTGTCGACGTCGCATCGGCGGTGTAGGTCTTGTTCTTCAGCGCGAACATGGCGGCCGCCGTCGCGGTCGGCACGGCACCGGTGATGATGGCCTGTTGGGCGGAGGCGCCGACGACACCGAACAGCACCACGCCTAATGCCATCATGGCCGGCTGAAGGAAGTTCTTGATTCCGATATTGGCCAGCACGTTGGCGTTGATCCTGACGGGCTCGCCATAGAGCATCAGACCAAGTGCGAACAGCGCGGTCCCACCCGCTGCCCGGCCGATCATATCGACGGAGGTGAGGGCCGGACCCGGCGGTGTCACATGGCTGAAGCTCAGTACCGCGCCGAGGATCGGCAGCCACACGATCGGATTGATCACTGCGGCAAAGACACTGTGCCCCAGAATGGGCCAAATATCCGTGTGCCCAGCTTCTTGTTTGTCCGAGATACTGGTCAAAACAATGGTCAGTGGCAGCATAAGTAGGCTGGTGACGAGATTGCCGATCACGACTGCCAGAAACCCTATTGGTCCGAACATCGCAGCCAATATCGGTGCGCCGAAATAGGCCATGTCAGGATAGCCGCCACCAGTGCTTGCATGGTGGAAGTGCGCAGATCATGCTTGAAGACGAACTGGCCGACCCCAAGCGCGACCACATAGCTGCCCATCAATCCGAAAATTAGAGTAAGCGCCAGGCCCACATTGGCGAGCTTGTCGGGTGACGTTCTGACCGCCCCTTCGAACAGCGAGAGCGGCAAGGCAAAGCGGATCACCAGTGTCGCCAACACATCGGCATCGGCATGCTTCAGCAGGCCGATCCGACCCGATAACCAGCCAAGCACGATGACAAAGGCCACCGGCAACAACCCATTGAGGATTGTCTCGATCATTGCGGTCTCTGCTTTCTCGCTGAACTAGACGGCGGCGGCCTTGACCCGACGGTACGACGCGTAATGCGGCGCCCAGACCTTGGCGCGAATCCGCGCCTCGATCTCGTCGGTCCTAATTCCCTTGGTTAGTCCCTCCTTGTGCGCCTGCAGCGCGACGGCGAGCGCGACCGCGACCGAGTTCTCGCGCAGCGACGTGACCGGCGGCAGCAGGTTCTTCTTGGGATCGTTGCGGGCCGGCGATGCCGCAGCCAGGGCTTTAGCGGCTGCCATGAACATCTGATCGCTGACGCGCGCCGCCTGGACGGCGATCGCGCCAAGACCTACACCTGGGAAGATATAGGAATTGTTGGTCTGATCGACCTTAAATTTCGCGCCGTCGCGCGTCAGAGGCGGGAACGGACTGCCGGTGCCGATGACTGCCCTGCCCTCGCTCCAGGTTTCCAGATCTTCTGGTGTCGCTTCTTCACGCGACGTCGGGTTCGAGAGCGGAAAGATGACTGGCTGCTTGTTGTGCGCGGCCATGGCACGTACCACTGGCTCGGAAAATCCGCCGGCCTGCCCCGACACACCAATCAGCACGGTGGGCTTGGCGTTGCGCACGACATCCAGCAAAGATACCTTGTCTGGATGGTCGAGCGTCCAGCCGTCGGTCGCCGACTTCGCTTGCACGAAGGGCTCCTGGAATGCCGTGATGTCGGCCATTCCCTGGACCAGCAGACCGTCGCGATCGACCATGAAGAAGCGCCGGCTCGCCTCGCTCTCCGGCAAACCGGCATCCGTCATGGCCTTGCGGATAAGGCTGGCGATCCCGCAGCCGGCGGAACCCGCGCCAAGGATTGCAATCCGCTGTTCGGTGAGCGGCACGCCGGTCACGTTGATGGCAGCGAGGAGTGTGCCGGTCGCAACTGCTGCAGTCCCCTGGATGTCATCATTGAAGGTGCACAAGCGATCGCGATAACGCTCGAGCAGGCGGGTCGCGTTGTTCTTCGCGAAGTCCTCCCACTGGAGCAGAACATGCGGCCATCGCTTCATGACTGCATTGACGAAGGCGTCGATGAAGTCCTCGGTACTCCGGGCCGCGCACCCGTTCGTGGCGCCAGCCGATATAGAGCGGGTCGGTCAGGCAATCTGGATTATCCGTGCCAACATCAAGCATAATCGGCAGCGTCGTGGCCGGATGAAGGCCGCCGCAACCAACGTAAAGCGCCAATTTCCCAATCGGGATACCCATGCCGCCCGCGCCCTGATCACCCAAGCCCAGAATCCGTTCGCCATCGGTCACCACGATGGCTTCGACCTTGTCGAAGCGGGAATGAGCGAGAATCTGCTTGATGCGGTTCTTGTGCGGCAGGCTCAGGAACAGTCCCCGCGGCTTTCGGAACAGCCTGCTGAACTGCTGGCATCCGGCACCGACCGTCGGAGTATAGACGATTGGCAGCAATTCCTCGAGGTTCTGCACCACCAGTGCGAAGAATAGAGTCTCGTTCGTATCCTGCAGGTCACGCAGGAAGGCGTAGCGCTCAAGATCGGTCTCAAAGCTGCGCAGCACTTGCAGGCGACGCGACACCTGTTCTTCGAGAGTCCCGATATTTGGCGGCAAGAAGCCATGCAGATCGAAGGCATCGCGCTCGGTTTCGGTGAACGCAGTGCCCTTGTTGAGAAGTGGATTGACCAGCAACTGGTCGCCGGAAAGTGAGGTCGGCAAGCTCCCTGAGACCACGTTGTCTACTGATACCTTTGGCATATAGCATCTCCATATCGCACCATTGCGTGAATCGCGCGACCATCAGCCGCAGTCCTGGGCATGGCTGCCGGGCCGCTGTTGCCGTTTCACCTGCTTCGGCCAGATTAGTGTTGTTGTCCCAGCTCACCGTCGCTTCACTCGAAGGGGACATGTGACAACGTGCTCTCTCCCGCTCGCTCGATTTTGCGCAGAGTCCCACGTAATTGCGGATGCCTTGGCATGGGCAGCCGGATCGTCTCCACGGGCGAGGTGCGACGATGAGCATCCGCCAGATCGCACCGCAGATCATGATTAGGCCCAGAACCCCGCAAAAAAGTGGCGTTTGGAATTCGCCTGAGACAGGCCGCGAGGCGCGATCGTGCCCTTGCGACGCAGCGCATGGGGACCTTTTGCGGCAGTAACAGGAACGCGTAATCGTGCGGCTTGGTCTCGCCGCTGCGCCAAGAGCTAACTCAACCGCAAGCGCAAACAAGAGATGACAATCGTCCTTAGTGTCCGTCCGGGAACAAATTGAGTCTTTAGAATCGCTTAGCGGGTCACCCTTGAAGCCATTGAATCGCCTGTGATTCTCTCTCCCCCGAGCATCGATTCGGAGGACTGGATGTGGACCAAGGAGAACCGGACGCGGTACGACCGCACCCGACTGCGCTATGAGAGCGATCTGACTGATGCCGAATGGGCCGAGGTGGAACCATTGATCCCCCCGGCCAAGCCGGGCGGCAACAAGCGGAGCGTTGATATCCGCCAGGTGGTGAACGGCGTGATGTATGTGCTGAGCACCGGCTGCCAATGGCGGGCGATCCCCAAGGACCTGCCGCCGCGGAGCACAGTGCACGACTATCTGGAACGATGGACCTGGGACGGCACGCTGGAGCGACTGCATCACGCATTGTATGTGAAATGTCGTGAGCAGGCCTCGCGAGAGGCCAGCCCGACCGCCGCGGTGATTGATGCGCAGAGCGTGAAGAGCGCCGAAAAAGGGGGGCCTCGATCGATCCGCATGGGTATGATGCGGGGAAGAAGATCAAGGGCAAGAAGCGGCACGTCCTGGTCGATACCCAGGGTTTGCTGCTACAGGCCATCGTGACGGCGGCGGACATCCAGGATCGCGATGGCGGCGCCATGCTGCTGGCGACGCTGTTCGGGATGTTTCCGTTCCTGCTGAAGCTTTATGCCGATGGCGGCTATCAGGGGCGGCGATTCCAGGAGGCGTTGAAGCGTGTCGTGTCGCAGGCCGAGGTGGAGATCGTCAAACGATCTGACCAGGCCAAGGGCTTTGTCGTGCTACCAAAGCGATGGGTGGTCGAACGCACGTTGGCGTGGCTCAACCGATGTCGTCGACTGGGTAAGGATTGGGAAAATCTCAATGTGAAGGCGCGTGCCTTTCTGTTGCTCGCTTCCATCCGTCTCATGGTCAGACGGCTATGCAGGAACTAGCAATGTTCCCGGACAGACTCTCAGGACCATCGTCAGGGAACGTCATATATTTTGGGAAGATTCGGAAGGGCGTTCCGCTCAGGCAAATGCTGGCGGGACGCTCGGTCCGTCAACGTTCGCATAGGGTCAGTGATGAACAGGCCCTGTGGCCTAAATGGCAATGTTCAGCTTTCCGGCTGCCAACTTGAGGGAGAAATCCGGGTATGAAATCACCACAGAAGATACGGCGCGTTGGGCTGCCCATAGCCGTGGCCTCCACTCTGGCGCTTGTCGCATGTGCCGGAGGATCGCCTCCGGCTGCTGAGATGCGCGGCGCGAGGGATTCCATTGCCCGCGCACAGTACGATGGTGCCGCACACTTCGCGCCTCAGCCGTTTCAGGGGTCGCAGGACAAGCTGAACAGGGCGCAGGGCAGCGTGCAGAATAACGACATGCGTCAAGCGAGAGACCTGGCGGAGGAAGCGCAGGCGGATGCCGATTACGCCGACGCAGTGTCGAATGCGCAGAAGGCCGCGAATGGAGCGAGCCAACTGCAAGACCTTCAGCAACAACTCCAGCAGTGAGCCAACAAGTGACAGGACCGCGGAAGGACCCCCTCATGAAACATCGTAATCTGCTCGGCAGCCTCGTCCTTGCCGCCGGCGGTCTCGCCCTCACCGCCTGCGCGACGGCACCACAACCGAATGCGGCCCTGGAACAGGCGCAAGCGGCGTATTCGACCGCGTCGAGCGACCCGATGGTGCAAAGGACAGCGCCGGAGAAGTTGGCGGACGCGCAGGAATCCCTGCAAATCGCGCAAAACGCGTGGGAGAACAGTTCTGGCTGGTTCAGTTCGGACGACCAGTCCAACGTTGACCACAATGCATACTTGGCCCAGCGGTACTCGCAGACGGCCGTGGAGACCGCCAAGTTCCGGCAGTCGGCCGCGACGGCCGCGAATTCAGCCCGGGTCATGACGCTCCCCGGCACGCTCTTCGCCACCAACAAGGCCGTCCTGAATGCTCAGGGATTACAGGCCGCCAGAGAGCTCGCAACTTTCATGAACGATCGCCCAGACCGGAGTGCCGTCATCACGGGCTACACGGATAGCACTGGCTCTGCCCAGCTCAACGCCGCACTTTCTCAAGCGCGCGCCGATTCCGTGAAGGCCGCGCTGGTCAGCGACGGGGTCGACGCGTCACGCATACAGACCAAGGGACTGGGGCCGGCGGATCCAGTGGCGAGCAATGCAACTGCGGCGGGTCGGCAGCGGAACCGCCGTGTCGAAGTGGCGATTTCCGTGGCACCAATAGTGACAGGGGCGGCATCACCATCTGCACTACCGTAGGGTGCTTGCGCGGGATAATGCCCTGCGCGGGGCCGTCCCTGCGGCCGGACAGCGAGCGTGCAGTAATCTGGTGAGCTCACGGTTTTCCGAGAGGTTCCGGAACGCGCGATCGGTATCGGGGACGCCGTCTTCAGCCCGTAATTTACGGGTCTGCTCGGTGCCAATCTGCCGCTGTCCGCTGATCACAGCAGCCCAACGGAGGAGTGCGGATGAACGCGTACCTGACTGGCTTATCGATTCACCGTCGGACTGTGGCGAAGCTCTTCGTGGCCACCGTAATGTTTGGTTTGACAACATCGGTCTCTATGCGCGCCGCGCTTTCGGACGCATCAGATCCGGGGGCACCAATCCGGCAGCTCAACACGGCGCTGCTGGCAGCCATGAAGGCCGGTCAGGGTATTTCCTTCGAGCAACGCTGTGCGATGTTGGCGCCGGTGGTGGAGCAGGCGTTCGACCTCGACTCCTTGTTGCAGGCATCCGTCGGGATGCGTTGGTCGGCGCTGACACTAGACGAGAGAGCCGCTCTTGCGAACGCGTTCCGGCGCTATACGATCTCCAGTTACGCGGCGAATTTCGACAGCTACTCGGGCCAGACGTTCCAAGTGCAGCCCAACCCCCGCCGCCTCTCAAGCGGCGGTGTTGTGTTGCGAACCCAGATCGTTCGCGCCAGCGGCTCGCCAGTCGAGATCGATTATGTGATGCGGCAGACCTCGGCTGGCTGGAAGGCGGTCGACGTGCTGGCCGACGGCGCAATCAGTCGTGTCGCGGTGCAGCGCTCTGACTTCACTGCGCTGCTGCAGAGAGGGGGTGTACTGGCGCTGGAACACGGGCTGGAGCACAAAGTGGCCACTCTTTCGAACGGCAGCGCGACGTAGCCGCTCTCTCCCGAACGCGGTGGTTCGGTAGCGAGCTAAGCGCAATGTCAAACAAAACACGATATTTGCGTTCGATCCAACCTGCCCATAGGGAGCATAATCGGCTTGCTTTGGTCAGTAGTCGTTCCGAATTCGGGGAGACTCACGCGCGGACGGCGCGCGATCTTCCCAGAGGGTAGAGAGCATTGCCATGTACGCAGCAGCCGAGCGAAGTCCGCATCCTACGGGTCGTTCATTGACATTGCGTGGACTCGACCATGGTAGTTCACCATCCAGATTTGAGCAGATCGCCGCAGGCACCAGTCAGCTATCTCGCAGTCGATCTGGCACGCTCGCGCTACTTCTCAACGCGACGCTGCCGGTTTTATCAGGAGGACGCTCTGTCCTCGATCCGCTTTGGACTGAAGAGGCAATGCACCGAGCCTATAGCTTGGTTAATCTTACCCTCGCACTGGACCAACGGGCCCCATTGTGCCACAACGATATCGTCACAGCGAGAATGGAGCAGGCGCTCAGCCGGAATATCGCGGCATGCTTTCGGTCTTTGGCAATCTCGGGCGATAAGAAAACACTGCCATGCTCGGACGCCCTGAGAATCATCGTCCAGAACTTGGTTGAGCTTTTCGGTTTAGCGGCTGGACAGATAAGCCTTGAGATGTCAATCGAGCGACTTGCATTGCCCGCGTTCAAACGAAGAGCGTTGGTATCGGCTGCAAGTGAACTGGTGATCAATGCCCTGCGCCACGCGTTTGACGCACCTAGCTCGGGGCATATTACCGTTGGGCTCTGCCGGGTGGGATTGTCCGATGCGAAGCTCAGCATTTCGGACAATGGCCGGGGTATCGGACCCGGTCGGTATGGTCAGCCGTCCGGAATTGCTTTCGATCTTGCAGCGCTGCTCGAATCCGACCTGATCTACTCGGAGGCCGAACGGGGCGGCACGCTCGCCGAGATAACCTTTCCGGTCGGACGATAACACCCCTGCGTTTCCGCGACGCCTGCAGCACTCGCTACTCCTGGCGGCCCGATATGCCTCACCCGGGCGGGGTCTTCACGTTGGATCGCCTCAGTTCGCCTGCGCGCTGTGCGACGATCCTTATAACAAGGTGAACGCCTGTAGCTCTTCACGCGCGGACTCGCTGAACTCCTTCAGCGGATCGATCGCCTTGCTCTTGATCAGTTCATGCACCTCGCGGATCGTCTTGTTCGGTGCGAAGTAGGTATCGGTCGTGGCAATCATGATCTTCTCGGCGCACGCGACGTTTTGCGGCCAGGACAGGACGCGCATTCTGCTGACCATGGCGTAGAGGGAGACGAGTTCCGGAATCTGCGGCTGGTTGCTTACAATGGCATCGCCATATGCCCTCGATGCCGCGACGATGAAGTCCTTGTAGAGCTCCTCTCGCCGCGACACGTCGTGGGCGAACTGCCCGGCCCGTACCTGGGAACGCTGGCTCAGCCAAGTCGTGAGGCCTGATGTCAGGCCGCCCACCACTGATCCGGCAAGTGCCGATAGGGCGGAAAGGTATGCGATATCCATATCTTATTTATAGGCGCCGGCGCTATGGAATCCGCTCACCACGTGGGATCGCTGTGGTCCTGGCAATCGCCATTGGGCATGCGGTATCTGCTGCGGCGATGTCATGCCTGGCTCTCTTTCAATGTTGACGGAGCGGGAAACTGGATCTTGTCATTCAGTTGACAGGATCTGCTCATCCCTAAGTCTTACGCATGTTGACGGACCGAGCGGCTCGCGGGCATCAGATCACGCGAACAGCCCTTTGAGCTCTTACCAATATAGGAGTTTGCGGGGAAAGATCCTGAGGATCATTGCTTTCTCTTGTTCAAGCTTGCGGTGATTATGAAGCCGCCAAGTGTAAGCAACCGTCCGCACGGCTATACTCCTGGTACTGGCGCGAACGATCCGTATCAGAGCAACAGATGCCAGTCCATTAAGCGGCTGCTGCCGAGCTTGAGCGGGACCGCCACAGCACGTTCCCCGCTGCTGCACCCATCGCGAACGCGAATTTGGTGGGCAGACTTAACCTGCGTTAGAGCGTCACCGGGCTCCAGTGGGGGAGTTGACGTCTTGTTGCTCCCGTGCCCGCTTCTATCGCATGAACGCGGGTGGCATCGGTTTGCTTCAGCATTAGTGCGATCCTCCAGCTTCTTGAACGCGCCGCTCCTCAGTCGAACTGTTCGGTCGTCCGTTACCGAGACAGCGGCGAAGCCACGCCCGTCTCATGGCTTGCTCCCGATCGGTCGCCGCGCAGCCACGGACGCCAGGGCCACGGGTCGCGCCGCGACACCGGTCTCGCGCAGGAACAGCGTCAGAACGAATGACAACACAATGCCGACGACCCAAATCAGATCGGCCTCGCGAAACGTCTCCAGCGTCAGCGGATGGCCAGCGGAGAGACGGAAGAGCGTTAGCCCGAAAGCGGGTGCCAGGAAGGCGCTAAAGCTGAAGACAATGAAGTTCATTGCGCCCGTGGCGCTGCCCTTCACGTGATCCGGATTGATTTCCTTGATCATCGTGTAGGGGATCATTGCCCCGCAGCCCCTACATGCTCGACGCCGAGAAACGGGACACCCCAGATCATGGCGCCGATGGTGGTAGGCATGAATAGCAGGCCGCCGACGAAGCCGCAGAGATACGATTGCGGGTTCGTCAGCACGACCTTGTAGGGCGCGAACATCGCCCACACGGAGCCGCGGCCGGGCTCATGGTTCCTTGGAGTCGCTATCAGCACGAAGACGGCAACGATAGCGAACAGTACGCCGGAATAGAGCCAGAACGACTGCCATGTAATCGGGCCGTGCACAAGCGGACTGACAACGAACTGCCCAGCGAAGCCGCCGAGCATCCCGGCAAGCTGGGTGAAACCGATCGCCGTGGCGAGCCAGCGGTCAGAAAACCCATGCACGGCGAGATACACCGCGCCGGTGAAGGCGAAAGCCGATCCTGCGCCTTGCAGCAACCGCCCGGTCTCGGCCGCTCTGATCGAGCCAAGCCCAAACAGCACAGAGCCGACCGTGACGGCGAAAATGCCAGCCGAGATTGGCCATTTGGCCCCATACCGGTCGAGAGACGCGCCGGCGATTATAGCGAACCCGGCGTATGTGTAATAATAGAGGCCCACCAATGAGCTGATTCCGAGAGCTGTCAGACCGAAGGCAGCTTCCAGCTCAGGGATGCTCACCCCCGGCGCGGAGCGGATGGCGTATTGGAGAAAATAGAACACCAAGCAGAAGAACCAGGTCACCACAAAGGGCCAGCTAATCGCCTTCCCCGCAGGCGCTGAAATAGGAGAAGGTGCCGTTACTCCGCTTTGCGCTGACATTGGTTCTCTCCCCAGTCGTGTTTTACGATGAGGCACGCGGATGATTAGGCGAGGCGGCGACGACAATCGCGAAGATCGAATAGCTGTAGTTGCAAGGATCAACCAGAAGTAACGCTCGTCGCATTGCCGTCTTCTCCGTCGAGTGGGGTCCAGACCCTGATACTCAGAGTGGAAGTCTGCCGCCTTGATTTAGATTATGGGACGCAGGCCTGCGCGGAAGCGTGCGGCGTTCTGCACATACGCGCGGAAGTCGCGATCGAAGCCGGCCCGCTCATCGGTTGACATGATGCGCTTGAAGCGGGCCGGGACGCCGACCCAGAGCTCGTTGTGGTCGATCACCTTGCCGGTCGGTAGCAGGGCACCCGCACCCAGCACGCCGCCCTCCTCGCCGCGTAGCACGCAGAAGAACCAGATGTCGGATTGCGGCCCGATTTCCACGTCGCCGATCACCACGGCGGTGGGTGTGATGAACGCGTCAGGTGCGATGCGGGGTGCGACCCCGTCAAGGATGTACAGCAGGCCTTGGCCGGTCGACAACTCGATCCGGCCGATCTCCACCTGGTTGCGCATTCCGTTGATTGTGAACGGCCATTCCGGCCGATCGTGATCACCGATTCCGGTGATCGTGAACGCGCGCTCACCGCTGGCTGAGCAGGCCGGAGGTGGCGTTGCGACGCGGTGGCGGACGATGCCACTGACGGTTGAACTGGTGTCATTTATCCTTGGCGTTCGTCAAGCTTTCGTTGCCGATGGCGGCACCATCAACAGCGTGGCGCTTGCGCAAGCTCGGCCCCTTCAGCTCGATGCGGTGGGCGCGATGAACGATGCGATCCAAGATCGCGTCGCCAAGTGTTGGATTCCAACAAGTTCGTGCCAAACTCGTGGCGGAGGCGAGTGGCACTACCATCAAGCTCACTGGCGACGCTGACGATCGGCCGCTCGTGATTGACGACGTAATCCGGACGGAAACCGTCGCGCGGCCTGAGGATCCCGTCATGAGAACCTATGCCCTCGTAACCCTATGGAACGGACAGCAGACATGCCGCTGGTATGATGCCTGGGCGGTATCCCATGCCATACGGCTCGCTCAGGCCGAAGGTTATACCGTGGTCTCCGTGTCATGACCGCGGAGTATTTTATAATGTGCCAGCCGGCCGATGGCTCGCAGGCATATATCCTGGGATCCTCCGCTATACTGAGCTCGGCCAAGGCATACGCCAATCGTTACCGGCGGATCCTCTACACCACGGGCGCACAGATATGAGTCAGGAGGGCAGCATGATGACCACAGAGTATGTCACAGGGCAACGCGCTAGGCTGATGATCCTGCAGGAGATGCTGCAGCTAGGATCCGTGGCGTTTCGCCTGGATATCGCTGAACAACTAGCCCTGACACGGGCACGGTTAGGAGAGAACCAGTGAACCTAGATCTAGGATCTCCTTGCCGAAGAGATGGGCGAAACCCGCCTTTATCCACTTGTTCGTCACAGTACACGCAAAACGGCCACCCAGGCCTATCAGCCGCAGAGCTTGCTCGAAGAAATATATATACATATAGATCCGCCACGCCGTCATAGACGGCGTAGCGTGCCCTTAGTGCGGACTTGATCGGTGCCAGGTGTTCCTGTCGCACATACGGCGGCTTCAGCTTTCGCCTGAATTGGCAAAGGCTGCGCGAAGCGCGATGCCGGCCAGCTCTGGACCTACTGAATGTCGCGCATCGTCATCCCACCCCATAAGAAGCTGGATCACCCGATGCAGGTCGGCAATTGACAAGCCGTCTGCCAGCCTGACCTGGCGCCAAAGTAGGAGATGGACGTCCCGCAGCAGCATTTTCCAAACGTAGCAATCTAGGGCGCTGATCGGCCATGACCCTGACCGTAGCTCACCAAGCCCCGTCTTGCCCCCGTTTTGTGATAGGTTTGTCCTTCCGCGCTGGACGATTTGCTCACTCGCGTGCCGCACTTATTGTATCAGAAGGACTTCACTGCTGGAGCGCACCGCTCCGCGAGCATGAAGTCGGCCAAAAATTCCGGTTTGGTGGACGGCTGGGGCAGCCGGGTCTAGGGTGATCTTAACAAGCCAAAGAGAGGGTAGCGGTGGTTGAGCCGGCCGGTACTGCGGCCGAGCGTGAGATCTCGTTCGGCCCGTTCCACGTCTTTCCGAAACAGCGACTTCTGCTGGAAGGCGATAAGGTTGTGCGCCTCGGCAGTCGTGCCTGGGACATCCTCATCGCATTGATCGAGCGCCCCGGTGAGCCGATCTCCAGGGAGGAGCTGATGACCCGCGTTTGGCCCGATACCGTCGTCGTGGAAGGCAATCTTCCGGTCCATATGGCCGCTCTGCGCCGGGCGTTGGGTGACGGTCACGACGGCAACCGGTATGTCGTTACGATCCCGGGGCGGGGCTACAGCTTTGCCGCCCCGATCAAGATTGCCGAGACGCCAAGGCCAGCCCCATCGCAACCAGCCGTCATCGCGCACGGGCACAATCTGCCGGTACAGCTGACGCGATTGATCGGACGTGCGGACATCGTCGGCCGGCTAGCCGGTCAGTTGGAAAACACGCGCCTTCTCACCATCACCGGACCCGCCGGCATCGGCAAGACCTCCGTCGCCCTCGCGGTGGCCGAGCAGTTGATCGGCGCCTATAAACACGGGGTCTGGTTGATCGACCTGGCACCCCTTGGCGACCCGCTGCTTGTACCGAGCGCGGTTGCGTCCGTGCTCGGGCTTGAGATCCGCTCCGAGAACCCGCTCCCGGGCGTGGTTGCTGCCCTGAGAGACAAGCAGATGCTGCTGGTGCTCGACAACTGCGTGCATGTGATCGAGGTGGCCACAAGTCTGGCGATTGCGGTGCTGAGAGGCGCTCCTGGCATACGGTTCCTCGTCACCAGCCGTGAGCCGATGCGTGCACAGGGCGAGCGTGTGTCCCGCCTTTCGGCGCTGGAGAGTCCGCCTGCGGGCACCTTGCCGAGCGCCGCCGAAGCGCTCCGGTATCCGGCGGTCCAGTTATTCATCGAGCGTGCGACCGCCGCCACGGGCGAATTCAAACTGAGCGATGCGGATGCTCCGATCGTCGCCGACATCTGCCGCAAACTGGACGGACTTCCGCTGGCGATCGAATTTGCGGCCGCGCGCGTGGAGGCGTTCGGCGTGCCGGGGCTGGCGGCGCGCATGGACGACCGTTTCCGACTGCTGTTAGGCGGCCATCGCACCGCCCTGCCGCGGCATCAGACCATGGCAGCCACGCTCGATTGGAGTTACAGCCTGCTGACCGAGGCTCAGCAATTCGTGCTGCGCGGCCTTGCGATCTTCGCCGGTGGCTTCACACCAAGATCCGCCGGGGCGGTGATCGCCGACGCCACCCACCCGGAAAGTGACGTCATCGACCAGGTGACCGAGCTGGTCGCCAAGTCGCTGGTGGCACCCGACGTGAGTGGCAACGAACCTCGCCTGCGGCTGCTCGAAACCACGCGCGTCTATGCTTTGGAAAAGCTTGCCGCGAGCGGCGAACGCGAACGGCTCGCGCGCCGCCATGCCGAATACTACCACGATCTGTTCGAGCAGGCCGAAGCCGAATGGGAGAGGCGGCCCACGGCCGAATGGTTGGCCGATTATGGTCGCCGGATCGATAACCTGCGCGCGGCACTCGACTGGGCCTTCTCGCCGGCAGGTGATGCGCCGATCGGCGTGGCGCTGACGGCAGCCGCGGTGCCTTTGTGGATGCACATGTCCCTGGTGGACGAGTGCCGGGGTCGCGTCGAGCGAGCACTCGCCGCGATCGCGACCGGAGCCGGCCCGGACCCGCGGCGGGAGATGAAACTGCGCGCCGCGCTGGGTGCGGCGTTGCTGTATACCAGAGGCGCGGTTCCCGAGATTGGCGAGGCCTGGACGGCCGCCCTGGAGATTGCCGAGGGCCTTGATGATACCGGGCAGCAGTTGCGGGCACTCGTTGGTCTGTTCACCTTTCACTTGAATAGCGGCCGGAGCCGTGTCGCTTTGGCACTGGCGCAAAGGTTCTGCGCGCTGGCGGCGAGGAGCTTCGACGCGACGGATCGCTTGACGGGCGAGCAACTGATGGGTGTGTCGCAACATCTATTGGGCAATCAACCCGCCGCTCGGCACCATTTCGAGCGCATCGTCGCTGACCTCGCCACCCTCGACCATAGATCGCTCATCAATCGATTTCAGATTGATCTCCTGGTGTGGGCACGCGTCTTCCTTGCGTGGACTCTGTGGCTGCAAGGATTTCCGGATCAAGCGATGCACACGGCTGGACGCAGCCTCGAGGACGCCCGTGCTGCCGATCACGCACTCTCGCTCTGCTTCGCTTTGGCCCGGGGGGCATGCCCGATCGCGCTCTTGATGGGCGATCTGGACGCGGCGGAACATTACGTCGAGATGCTGCTCGACAATTCGACGAGGCACGTTCTGGCGCATTGGCGAGCCATTGGCCGCGGCCAGCAGGGGGTGCTCGCCATCAGGCGCGGCGATCCCGTCAACGGAGTGCGATTGCTGCGCGCCGGCTTTGACGACCTTGGTAACCACAACTCCGTCGTCGTGCGGCTCGTCGAGTTCCTGATCGCGGAAGCGTTGAGCCGTGCCGGGCTGATCGTCGATGGACTTGCCGCGGTCGAGGAGACGCTCGCATGGACAAAGCGCAGCGAAGAACAGTGGCTGATTGCCGAGCTGCTGCGCGTCAAGGGCGACCTTCTGCTGCTGCGGAATGCGCCCGCGGCGGCCGAGGATCACTTCCGGCAAGCGCTCGACCAGGCAGGCCGCCAAGGCGCTCTGTCCTGGGAACTGCGCGCCGCTACGAGCCTGGCCCGGCTATTGCGCGATCAGGGCCGTTCCGCCGAAGCGGCGGCGCTGCTTCAGCCGGTCTACGACCGGTTTACCGAGGGGTTCGATACGGCCGATCCCAAAACCGCGAAGGCGCTGCTCGACGCGCTCTCGGAGCCGGCCGCTCCGCGAACACGGAAGTCTTAAGCTTTACGACGCTCGGTCGATATGCCAGGGGTCGCTGCCGGCGGTATTACGGCTCGACGCCATAGTTATGGGCCTTCTGGGCCCGCTCTCGCGGGCGCGACGAGTTGGGCCCGGCAAACCTTCATGATCATCTCGGCGGGGTGAACATATGCGACAACCCGCTCGTCATGCATCCCGAGGTCGCCTACGCTGCGCCGTCGGCTCTAATCGGTTTTTGTTCAGACCCCGACCAGGTCGGGCACGATCTCCTTTCCCTTGGTTTCGGGCCCCAGCAACAGCGCGATGATGAAGCTGCCGGCGCCGAGCACGGTTCCGAGCAGCATTGGCAGGGCGAGGCCGGTACCCCAGGTGGCGGCGAGGAATGTCAGGATCGGGGGCACCAGTCCGCCGAAGATCGCGCCCTGGTGGAAGCAGAAGGCAGTCGCGGTCGCCCGCACTTCGGTCGGGAACCGCTCGTTCAAATAGGCCGGTATCTGTCCGTTCATGCCACCGGTGCCGGCGAAGCCCTGCGCGACAAACGCCGCGATCATGATCACGATATTGCCCGAGAACAGATAGATCGGCGCCAGCGGGATCGCGATCAGGGCAGGCAGGATCATCGCCCAGCGGCGCCCGATACGGTCGGACATCCAGCCCCAGAACGTGGCCGCCACAAAGGCGAGCAGGTTGGCAAGTGTGATCGGCGTCGCCAGCAGCGCCGGGCTCATATGCAGATCGACCTGCAGATGCGTGGCGAACAGCGCGTTGATCGAATAGTAGCAGATAAAACTGCTCGCCATAAACCAGCATGCGCCAAGCGTGTTGCCGAGTAACGGCCGCCTGAAGATAGCAAGCAGCGGCGCGTTCACCTCGCGGCCCTCGGCGCGTTGCCGCCGGCGGTTCTCGACCCAGACCGGTGGTTCTTTGACGAAAAAGCGGATGTAGATGATCAACAGAGCCGGCAGGATGCCGACCCACAGCATGCCACGCCAGCCGATCGAGTTGTAGAACAGCCCATAGATGATGCCCGACAGCAGGATGCCGAGATTGCCCGACGACTGAAGGATGCCGCTCATCAAACCGCGCGAGCGCTGTGGCCAGTTTTCCATCAAGAGCGCAGAGCCGACCGGATATTCCGCCCCCATGCCGATGCCGAGCAAGGCGCGGAACAGCAGTAGAAACCAAAGGGTCGGCGAAAAGCCCGCGATGAAGTTGCTGAGCGCGTACCAGGCGATCGAGATCATCAGCGGCGTCTTGCGCCCGATCCGGTCGGCGAGCCAGCCGGCGGCGACGGCGCCGACGAGCCGCATCCACAAGGTGATGGTCAGCACGAACGCCACCTCGGTCAGCGGCACTTTGAACTCGTCCGCGATCGGCTTGATGATCAGCAGGAACACGGTGAAGTCGAAGGAGGCGAGCGTCCAGCCCAACCAGACCGCCCACCAGGCGTACCACTGCTCCCGGGTCGGCTCGCGCCACCACGCGACCGGCTTCTCGCCCTCGGCGGCTATCGTCATCGGTTCCTGCCGATCGCAGCGGCCCCTTCGTGAGCGCCTTGTACTCAGCGTAACGCAGGTCAGCTCAGCAGATATTTCCTGTAAGCTTTTTCCGCTGGAGCCGCAAGCGGCGGGCGCGCCCATCGCCGCCAGAGGCGCGTCGTTTGAGGGCGATGCGTCGGTTGGCGTCGCGTTGACCGCCGCCGCCGTACCCTTGTGGATGCACTTGTCGCTGCTGGACGAATGCCGCGGCCGTGTCGAGCGGGCGCTCGCCGCTCTCGCGGCCGGAGCGAACGCGGATGCGCGCCGCGAGATGAAGCTTTACGCCGCATGGGGCTCATCGCTGATGTACACCAGGAGTGTAACCGACGCAGAGGTCGGCGCAGCCTGGACAAAGGCGCTCGAGATTGCGGAGGCCCTCAACGATCTCGAGTACCAGTTACGGGCGCTCTGGGGCGTGTGGTCCTTCCACATGCGCAGCGGTGAGCATCGCCTCACACTCGCATTGGCGCAAAGGTTCTGTGGCCTGGCCGAGAAGCATCCCGACCCGAACAGTCGGATGATCGGGGAGCGGATGATCGGCGACTCCGAGTATCTCCTGGGCGATCTGCTCAGCGCGCGCCGGCATCTCGAGCACATGCTGAGCCACTATACCGTGTCAAACCAACGGCCGCATTTCATTCGGTTCCAGATTTACCAGCGGGCGAGTGCACGCGCTTTGCTTGCGCGTATTCTGTGGCTGCAAGGATTCCCTGATCAGGCCGTGGGCGCGGCGGCAAGCAGCGTCGAGGACGCTCGGGAGACCAACCACGCAATCTCTCTGTGCTACGCGCTGGCCCTGGCGGCATGCCCGATCGCGCTGTTGGTGGGCGATCTAGACGCAGTGGACCATTACGTGGGGATGCTGATCGACTGTTCGAGAAGAAACGCTCTGGCCCTCTGGCAGGCCTGGGGTCGCTACTATCAGGGTGTGCTCTTCATCAAGCGCGGCGATGTCGTCGGCGGATTGCGGCTGCTGCGTGCCGGCTTGGATGAACTCGGCGAGGCCAAGTTCGCGGTGCGGTTCGTGACGTACCTGAGCGATGTGGCAGAGGCCCTGGGCCGTGCCGGACAAATCGCTGAAGGACTTGGCCTGATTGAGGAAGCGATCGCGCAATTCGACAACACTGAAGAACGATGGCTGATTGCCGACTTGCTGCGCGGCCAGGGCGAGTTGCTTCTATTACAGAACGCTCCCGGTGCCACGGAGATAGCCGAGGATTACTGCCGGCAGGCGCTCGACTGGGCATGCCGGCAAGGCGCACTTTTGTGGGAGCTGCGTGCCGCCGTGAGCCTTGCCCGGCTGCTTCGGGAACAAGGCCGTTCCGATGACGCGATGGCACTTCTCCACCCGGTCTACGATCGCTTTACCGAAGGGTTCGATACGGCCGACCTCAAGGCAGCCAAAGAGCTTCTTGATGCGCTTAAATAGCGGGTGACGCGGTCAGATCTCGACACGCAAGGGTCATTTCGGCCATTAGTGGCAGCGCCTAAGCTCTCGCCAGGACATCGAGGACAATCGCTGTCCCTGTGCTTATGCCGCCACCGTCGCGTCGCGGCAGGCACTCGACATTCGTAGTTCGTCATAACCGCGGCAATAACGCGCCGGCGAACCAGGGCTCTTCAGTCCAAGCATCGTTCAACATCGGCTCCTGAGCCTCCAGCGGCGCGATACCTCGTGCGCCAGTCGTCCACGATTGTAGGGTGCGAACGCATGATCCAGCTCCTTCACTCGCCGTGCCGCATTTCTACCGGAAGGACGTCACTGCTTGGGCGCACCGCGCGCGAGCATGAAGTCGGCCAAAAATTCCGGCTTGGTGGACGGCTGGGGCAGCCAGGTCTAAGCTGATCTCGCATAGCCAAAGCGAGGGTAGCGGTGGTTGAGCCGGCCGGTATTGCGGCCGAGCATGAGATCTCGTTCGGCCCGTTCCACGTCTTTCCGAGGCAACGCCTTCTGCTGGAAGGCGATAAGGTTGTGCGCCTCGGCAGTCGTGCCTGGGACATCCTCATCGCATTGATCGAGCGCCCCGGTGAGCCGATCTCCAGGGAGGAGCTGATGACCCGCGTTTGGCCCGATACCGTCGTCGTGGAAGGCAATCTTCCGGTCCATATGGCCGCTCTGCGCCGGGCGTTGGGTGACGGTCACGACGGCAACCGGTATGTCGTTACGATCCCGGGGCGGGGCTACAGCTTTGCCGCCCCGATCAAGATTGCCGAGACGCCAAGGCCAGCCCCATCGCAACCAGCCGTCATCGCGCACGGGCACAATCTGCCGGTACAGCTGACGCGATTGATCGGACGTGCGGACATCGTCGGCCGGCTAGCCGGTCAGTTGGAAAACACGCGCCTTCTCACCATCACCGGACCCGCCGGCATCGGCAAGACCTCCGTCGCCCTCGCGGTGGCCGAGCAGTTGATCGGCGCCTATAAACACGGGGTCTGGTTGATCGACCTGGCACCCCTTGGCGACCCGCTGCTTGTACCGAGCGCGGTTGCGTCCGTGCTCGGGCTTGAGATCCGCTCCGAGAACCCGCTCCCGGGCGTGGTTGCTGCCCTGAGAGACAAGCAGATGCTGCTGGTGCTCGACAACTGCGTGCATGTGATCGAGGTGGCCACAAGTTTGGTGATTGCGGTGCTGAGAGGCGCTCCTGGCATACGGCTCCTCGCCACCAGCCGTGAGCCGATGCGTGCACAGGGCGAGCATGTGTATCGTCTTTCGGCGTTGGAGAGTCCGCCTGCGGGAACCTTGCCGAGCGCCGCCGAAGCGCTCCGGTATCCGGCGGTCCAGTTATTCATCGAGCGTGCAACCGCCACCACGGACGAATTCAAACTGAGCGATGCGGACGGTCCGATCGTTGCCGGCATCTGCCGCAAACTGGACGGACTTCCGCTGGCGATCGAATTTGCGGCCGCGCGCGTCGAGGCGTTCGGCGTGCCGGGGCTGGTGGCGCACATGGACGACCGTTTCCGACTGCTGTCAGGCGGCCACCGCACCGCCCTGCCGCGACATCAGACGATGGCAGCCACGCTCGATTGGAGTTACAGCCTGCTGACCGAGGCCCAGCAATTCGTGCTGCGCCGCCTTGCGATCTTCGCCGGTGGCTTCACGCTAGGCGCCGCCGGCGCGGTGATCGCCGACGCCACCCACCCGGAAGACGACGTCATCGACCAGGTGACCGAGCTGCTCGCCAAGTCGTTGGTGGCAACAGATGTGAGTGACACCGAACCTCGCCTGCGGCTGCTCGAAACGACCCGCGCTTATGCGCTCGAGAAGCTCGACGAGAGCGGCGAAGTCAACGCCGTTAGACGACGCCACGCCGAGTGCTATCGAGACTTGCTCCAAACTGCCGCCGAGGATAAGGCGGCCATTGACGATCGGCCTGCCGCTTACACGGCTGAGATCGACAACATTCGGGCGGCGTTAACGTGGGCCTTTGCCTCCGGGGGCGATACATCGATTGGCGTGGCGCTGGCGGCGGCTTCGGTGCCGATCTGGTTCGAGATGTCATTGCTCACTGAATGTCGCGGCTGGATGGAGAAGGCTCTCGGCGTACTCGATGCAGTTGATTCAAGACCGAATGTAGAGATGGTTCTGCAATTTGCCCTCGGCACCTCGCTGATGTTCGCACAAGGAATGAACAATCGGGCATATGCGGCGCTGACAAAGGCAAGCGAGCTGGCCGAGCGCCATGCGGATTTCGATTACCGATTGCGGAGCCTGGCAGGGCTGGCTGCCATCCACCAACGTTTCCAAGACTTTCAGGGCGCCGTTGCTCTCGGGCGCCGAGCCGAGGAAGTCGTCAAGGGTTCGTCCGATCCAATCGCTCTGGCAACCGTGGATTATATTCTTGGTTCCTCCCTTCAATTCCTTGGAGAGTATGCCGAGGCGTTGACCTGCGCCCAGCGAAATTATGTTCGTGCCGCGATACCGGCCGTACGGCGGGCCCAAGTCATACGTTTGGGGAGGGACAGCTCTATCTCCGCAGGCTGTACTATGGCGATCATTTACTGGGCGCAGGGCCTGCCTGATCGGTCGGCCAAGATTGCTCAGAATGTCTTGGCCGACGCCGAAGCTGGAAACCATCCTTTCTCGCTGTGTATGGCGCTAGCCTTCTGTGGATCCATGATTCCGCTTCGGCGCGGCGACCTTCAGACCGCTCAGCGTTCGATTGCTCGGCTCCAGGATCTTACCCAACGCTACGGTTTAAGCGGCGACCATGCGCACGGCCTATGCTTTGAGGGGCAGCTCGCGGCGAAACAAGGTGACGTCGTGGCCGCGGAGCGGCTGCTTCGCGCCGGGCTGAAGATTTTGCAGCAGAACCCAAACGAGACTTTTTACACCATATTCCTCACCGGCCTCGCGGAGGTGCTGATGACAGCGGGGCAGCTCGACGAGAGTCTCGCCGCAGCCGATGAGGCGGTGCAGCGCGCGGAACGCAGCAATGCGTTGTGGTGGTTGCCTGAAGCGCTCCGCATCAAAGGCGAAGTCCTTTTGTTGTGTAAAGGCGATACGAATGCGGCAGAAGACCATTTCCGCCGATCCCTCGACCTGGCACATCGGCAGGGCGCTCTATCTTGGGAACTGCGTACAGCGACGAGCCTCGCCCGGCTGCGGCGCGATCAGGGCCGCTCCGCTGAGGCGGCGGCACTTCTCCACCCGATCTACGACCGGTTTACCGAGGGGTTCGACACGGCCGACCTTAGAGCCGCAAAGGCGCTTCTTGACACTGTCCGCTAATACTCGGCCAGCCACGAGCATCGTGTTCGGCCGTTTCCAGGTTTTGCCGCGCCGCCGCGAGCTTGTTGCCGACGGCCAGCCGATCGGGGTTGGCGGTCGCGCCTTTGATTGTGCCGATGGCTCTGATCGAAGCACGCGCGGGGCCATCGTCAGCAAGGACGAGCTGATGGCGCGCGTATGGCCCATATGGCGAATTGCCCAATCCCGTCGGACCAAGCGGCAGCGCCTGCCACCAGCTTTGGCCGGCCTCTTGAAGCCGATCGATCCACGACGCAGCCATGGGACCAAGGTCGCCTATGCCGTAACGCGAGGGCAGCGACGTGATGTGCAACAAAACGCCCGAAGCGCGATACCCCGGCGGGAATATGCCAGGACCTACCGGCTTGCTATCGACGCTCACGGCGCAGCGCCACGTTCCGCCTCGCTTAGCTTGGACATTTCGAGCGCCGCATTCACCATCGCCTGCGCTTCCTTCACGATGGCGTCAAGGTGCACCTGATCCGCAAAACTTTCCGCGTAGATCTTGTACAGGTCCTCCGTCCCGGACGGCCGGGCCGCGAACCAGCCGCTCGCGGCCACGACTTTTATGCCGCCGATTGGAGCGTCGTTGGCGGGGGCGCGGGACAGCTTGGCGATAATCGGCTCGCCCGCCAGCTCCGATGCCTTGACAGCTTCTGGCGACAGCCTCTCCAGCCTCGCCTTCTGATCCGGCGTCGCCGGCGCATCGATCCGTGTGCAATTCGGAATTCCGAACTGCGCCGTCAGCTCGCGGTAGTGCTCGCTCGGGTCTTTGCCCGTGCGAGCATTCATCGCGGCCGCCAGCAGGTCCATGATCGGGCCGTCTTTGTCGGTTGTCCAGACCGTTGCGGATTCCAATGATGCCGCCCGGGCATACTGAACTTGAAGCGTCCACCTATTCCAATCTGATGCCGTCCACCGTTCCGAGGCGATGGCGACCAGGTGGTGTCGTCCCGGCTGTCGCACGACACGGAATTCGGGCAGCGGCGAGTCGGCCTCGGCCGACGGGATGAAGTTGGACGTGCATCCCGAGAGCCTGAAGAGCAGCTATCACCTCCGCTACGGCGGCTACGGCGGCATCGGCTACTACCTCGTCTCGGACACCTACATCGCGCTGTTCTCGCGCTTCCTGGCCTGTGGCGCCTACGAGGGCCACGCCATCCTGGACTTCGTGGCCGAGAACCGGTCGCTGCTGCAGCCCTCCACGGTGCATTCCGACACGCACGGGCAATCGGCGGCGATCTTCGGACTCGCGCACCTGCTCGGCATCGAGCTGATGCCGCGCATCCGCAGCTGGCAGGATCAGCCAGACAAGCAGGCGCCACAGCGCGGTTAGCGCTACGATCCAGAGCGCGGCCAGTCCGACGACGAAGCCAAGTAGGCGCGGCAGCAGCGCGCGCGTGCGCCCGGCGGTCGCCAGCACCGCCAAGCGCAGCGCCAGCGCGGCACCGGGCGATCATTCCGACCAAGCCTCATCTAGACCAGGATTTTCCACTCCCGATAAGTTGCGCACAGGATCGGGTCCGGTGCGGAGCGGCGACCCTCGCTGGCTTCGCCGAGGCTTGGCCAAGAACAACCCGGGCTAGTCATTCGGCCAGGATGGAGCGAGAAGTAGGCGAGCTTGCAGTTCACCCTGCGAGTGAGTAACCACCTCAATCTGCGGTCTGCCGCGGACACAGATTCGTCGGTCCGGCCGCCGACCGCATAAGAGGGAGAAGAGCACCATGAACTTCGAAGCTTTCTTTCGGAGCTTTCCGAGCTACGGCGCGAGGGGCCCTACCGGATTTTCGCCGACCTGGAACGCAAGGCGGGTAGCTTTCCGCGGGCGACCCATCACAAGGAGCGTGGCCAGGCGGAAGTGACGGTCTGGTGCTCGAACGATTACCTGGGCATGGGCCAGATCCGTCGGTTTTGCAAGCGATGCATCAGGCGCTGGACCGGTGCGGCGCGGGAGCTGGCGGGACGCGTAATATCGCTGGGACCAACCATAATCATGTGTTACTAGAGCACGAGCTGGCGGATCTGCATGGCACGGAGGCCGCGCTGCTGTTTAATTCGGGCTATATGTCGAACTGGGCGTCACTAATTACGCTGGCGGGGCGCTTGCAGGTTTAGCGAAACCGCATCTCGCTGCAGACGAGAACTCTCGAACGATATACCATTCATTCTGGGAGATCGGGTCCAATTACAGCAGGTAATTCTCAACCTGGTTATAAACGCCATCGAAGCCATGACCGGAAGCGGTCAGGCGGAGCGAGATCTACTGATCTCCTCGGCAAAGACGGCGCTTGCTGGGCCTGTTTGACGCATTCTACACTACCAAGCCTGACGGTACGGGAACGGGTCTGGCGATCAGCCGAACAATCATCGGGGCTCTTGGCGGACAAATTCGGGCCATGGCCGACGTACCCAAGGGAGTGAAATTCGAGTTCGAGCTTCCGATCGAGGGATGCGAAGCGCCATGAGAGACGAGCCGCCCATCGTATTCATCGTCGACGACGATGCTTCCGTGCGCGATGCCGTGGAAGACCTCCTTCGCTCGGTCGGCCTGGATGTCAAGTCGTTCGCATCGACGCAGGAATTTCTGGCGAGCAAACGGCCGGATGCGCCCGCCTGCCTCGTGCTGGACGTAAGACTGCCAGGGACAAGCGGTTTGGAGTTCCAGCGTACGCTGACCACATCTGGAAGCGATCTTCCAATCATATTCATCAGCGGTCATGGCGACATTCCCATGTCGGTGCAGGCGATGAAGGCTGGGGCCGTTGAGTTCTTGATCAAGCCCTTGCATGAGCAGGCATTGCTGGATGCGATCCAGGCAGCGATCGGGCGCGATCGGGCACGGCGTCACGAGGCCAACGTCGTTACCGAGCTACAGGAGCGCTTCAATTCCCTGACTGCGCGCGAAAGAGAAGTTCTGGCGCTTGTCGTCGCCGGTCGGATGAACAAGCAGATCGCGGCTCAGCTTGCATTGAGTGAGAACACGGTTAAGGTCCATCGCAGCCAGATCACGCAAAAGATGCGAGCGAAGTCTTTGGTCGATCTGGTCCGAATTGCCGACAAGCTCGGCATTTCCAGAAACCCTGGAGCGAGTTAGAGTCTAGCCTACCACAAGGGAAATGCCGATGACGAGCCCCAAAGGTGAATCGGCCGGCGAGCGGCGCTTCCGACTGGTCGTCGAAGCCGCGGCAAACGCTATGGTGCTGAGCGACCGGGCCGGCAAGATTGTCATGGTCAATACTCAGGCCGAGCGGGTTTTTGGTTACTCGCGGGCCGAACTGGTGGGGCAGCCGGTAGAGATGCTCGTGCCCGAACGGTTCCGTACTCATCACCCGGAGTGGCGCAAGGCATTTCTTGCCGATCCACAGCCGCGGCCGATGGGGACCGGGCGCGATCTCTACGGTCTCAAGAAGGATGGCAGCGAGTTCCCTGTCGAGATCGGCTTGAACCCGATCGAGACCGACGAGGGAACAATGGTGCTGTCGGCAATTGTGGATATCACCGCACGCAAAGTAGCCGAACTGGCGCTGCGCGAGAGCGAGCAGCGCTATAGCGTGCTGGTCGAAGGCGTCATCGACTACGCGATCTACATGCTCGATCCAAATGGCATCGTCACCAACTGGAACCGGGGCGCACAGCGCATCAAGGGCTACCGCACCGAAGAGATCGTCGGCCAGCACTTCTCTTGCTTCTACACCGAGGAGGACCGTGCTGCGAATGTGCCGCAGCTATCGCTCGAAATCGCTGCCCGCGATGGTCGGTATGAGGCCGAAGCAGCCTGGCGCGTGTGCAAGGACGGGAGCCAATTCTTGGCCAATGTGGTGATCGACGTACTTAAGGATGACAATGGCCAGTTGATCGGCTTCGCCAAGATCACACGCGACGTTACCGAACGCGTCCAGGCGGCACACGAGCTGCAGGACACGCGTATCAGCCTGGTGCAGTCGCGCGCCGAGGAGGCGCTACGACGCGCGCAAACTGAACTCGCGCACGTCGCGCGCGTAGTAACCTTGGGCGAGCTGAGCGCCTCTATCGCGCATGAAGTGAACCAGCCGCTCGCCGGTGTAGTGAGCAGCGGTTACGCCTGTTTGAACTGGCTGGCCAGCCAACCTCCTAACATTGAACAGGCAAGACGATCTGTCGACCGGATCATCAAGGACGGCAAACGGGCGAGCGAGATCATTCAGCGTGTCCATGCGCTCGCGACCAAGGCCGGCATCCAGAAAGCACCGCTCGACATCAATGACGTCATTAACGAGGTCATCGCCTTGGTGCAGTTTGAGCTGCTCAGCCACCTTGTGTCGCTACGGATGGAGCTCGCGCCTGCTTTACCCTTGATCCTCGCCGATCGTGTCCAGCTGCAGCAGGTGATCATCAACCTGGTGATGAATGGCATCGAGGCGATGCAATCGGTCGCAGAACGGCCGCACGAACTGATAATCCGGTCGCAGCAGGACGAAGCACGCCAGGTTCTGGTGACAGTGGAGGACCGCGGTGTCGGGATTTCCACCGAGAAAGCCGACCGGCTGTTCAATGCCTTCTTTACCACCAAATCCAGCGGCTTGGGCATGGGCCTATCCATCTGCCGCTCGATTGTCGAGGCACATGGGGGACAGATATTGGCCGCCAATAATGCCGGGCCGGGTGCGATGTTTCAGTTCACTCTGCCATTGCATCAAGAGGATACGCCGTGACCGGACGCTCAAAATGGCTGCCCGACCTCGCGAACGCCTGCGGCTTGATTGGCCGGCGACCACAATTTGCGATGCATCTCTCCACAACAATGTCTGTGAGCTGCCCCGCCTCTCGGCTCGGCCGAACGAGATGAATGACGTAAACCTCGATCATGAGTGCGCAGCCAACGTGCTAGCCAGGAGCCATCGCGACCGGCTTCAAAGGCAACGGTGATTCGCGTGATCGGCTTCCCGCCTTTTCTGCTTCCTGCCTCCATCGGCAGAGTAGCTGCGGAAGCAGTTCCTGATCCGGCGCGATTCAGCGGATGGCAATGAACGCCGGGCACGATGCCAGCAACTAGCCAGCCGGCAAGTCCCATCTCAATCACCGCAATGACCGTGCTATCCTGGTCGAGGGCGACGAAGGATCTAAGGATCTGCTGAGGTCGTTCACCCGTAGCATGAGGCGCTCCATCGGTCTGTGCAGCGACGATGGTGCCATTCCTTCGCCGCCCGCCCCATACCATCTAAACCAAAGCACTAGGGGCCTAGTTCGTTCGCTGAGTTCGGTCGCCCGTGAGCCCATGCTCACTCAACCGAATTAAGCGAGATTCGCACCTTCGCGCAATAGCGTCGCGTCGCCGCGCGGGATTAGCTTTGTTCGCGATGTCGGAAGTTCGAATGCCAGATAGACCGGTGATCTCGATCGTCGACGACGATAAGTCGGTTCGCGACGGTACGGCGGACCTGATCAGGTCTATGGGCTACATCGCTAAGACATTTGGGGGCGCCGAAGAGTTGCTGCGATCCAACCGCCTTCACGACACATCCTGCCTGATCTCGGACATGCGAATGACCGGGATGACCGGGCTCGAGTTGCATAACCATCTGATGAAATCAGGGCACGACATTCCTACCATTCTGATCACTGCTTTTCCCAACGAACGAGACCAGAGACGAGCAAAAAAAGCTGGTGTAGTCTGTTATTTGACGAAACCCTTCAATAAGGATGACCTGGTCGCAGGTATCCGTTTGGCCCTCGATCGCCACAAGACTGATGAAGGGGAGTCATGATGATGTCTATCGAAGCCGTACGTCGCGTCGGGGATCCAGAGCGTCTCATGTCGGTCCAAGAAAAAGGGATCATTGACGCTCGCGAGAACGCAATTCTGTTTGGCCCCTTCCGCCTGCTGCCCACACAACGACTTCTGCTGGAATCGGACAAACCCGTTCGTCTCGGTAGTCGCGCCCTAGATCTCCTTATCGCCCTGGTCGAGCGTCCTGGGGAACTGATTGGAAAGAACGAACTCATGGCGCGCGTGTGGTCGAATGTGACCGTCGTGGAGACCAACCTTAAGGTCCAGGTTACCGCACTGCGCCGCGCGCTGCGCGATGGCCGGGATGGCAATCGCTATTTGCTCAATACCCCCGGGCGAGGTTACAGCTTTGTGGCGCCAGTCACTTTCCGGGCGGATCGGCAGCGCTCAGCACCGGCGACCGCGACACGACGCGAGCATAATCTGCCGCGCGCCTTGACACGACTGATCGGACGGTCCGATGACCTGGACAAGCTGGAGAAGCAACTGGAGCATCGGCGCTTGCTTACCATCGCCGGACCGGGTGGGATCGGGAAGACCTCTGTTGCTCTCGCCCTGGCCGAAAGATCGATCGACGCCTACGAGCACGGCGCCTGGCTCATCGATCTGGCGCCGGTCAGTGACTCCGGCCTGGTGCCAAACGCGGTTGCTGACGCGTTGGGGCTCGAGGTTTCCTCAGAGAACCCTCTTCCCGACCTGATCGTCGCAATCCGCGACAGGCAAATGCTGCTTGTGATCGACAACTGTGAACATGTCATCGGGTCCGGCGGCGCATTGGTGGCCGAGATCATGAGACATGCGCCCTGTGTGCATATCCTTGCAACGAGCCGCGTGCCTCTGCGCGTTGAAGACGAGCGGCTATACTGGCTGCCTCCTCTCGCAAGCCCGCCACCTTCAGGATCGCTCGCAGCGGCTGATGCGTTGGTCTTTCCTGCCGTTCAGTTATTCGTCGAACGTGTAGTGGCGAATTCAGGCGAATTTGAGCTCACTGATGCGAACGCCCCTGGCGTCGCGGACATCTGCCGGAAGATGGATGGGCTCCCGCTCGCGATAGGATTCGCAGCCGCACGCGTCGCAGTCTTCGGGGTCCGGGGATCTTTGGCAGGCCTCGACGCGCATATGCGGCGGCTCAAAGGCGGTCCCCGCGGGGCGTCTCCCAGGCACCAGTCCATGAGTGCCACATTCGATTGGAGTTACAGCCTGCTCGACCGAGTTGAGCAAATGGTCTTACGCCGCCTTGCGATCTTTACGGATGACTTCACGCTCAACGCTGCTAGCAAGGTAGCCGCCGATGCCGCACACTCTGAAAGTGAGATCATCACCAAGGTGGTGGACCTAGTGGAGAAGTCGTTGCTCACTGTAGACCTGAGCAACACCGAGCCGCGCTTCCGGCTTCTCGAAACGACCCGCGCCTTTGCCCGGATAAAGCTCGCTGAGAGCGGCGAGCGAGACACCATCAATCGCGCCCATGAAATCCTGCGCGGGAACCCAGCCAATGACCGCCTATGTCGGCGCGCGGATGCAATGCCGTTCCTGGCCGCTGTCAGCAACCTCTACGACCCCGCGAGAGCGCATAGACGTGCAGCATGACGAGTGCACCCACGCCCGGTCAGGTCGCGGGTCGCGAGCGGGCAGAGCGTTGAGCCCAACTCAAAATACCGAGCCAACAAATCGCTTGTGTTGCCGCGAACGGCTAGCTAGTTTCCGGCGCAGAATTCAAATTCTGGCAGAGAAGTAGCGGGATTGACCGCAAGCAATTGTCCCGCCGGAGAGGCTCGGCGGGACGATCAGGGGCGGGATGTCGGGATGGCGTTGTTAGTTGGCTGACTGATTGTCGATCGCGTGTCCGATATTGATCAGGTTATCGGAGATCACCCCGAGGCCAACCCAGCGCTTCATGCCATTGTCGCCGAGATAACGACATCGATTGAGGCCGTGTCGCCGCTTGCTCACACTTATGCGTCCTTCGCATCCCGACCGCCATAGCTGCCCGTTCCGGAACCATCGCTTCTTCTGTTCAGGTTTGCGGGCTGTGTTCTTGCTGTTGTAATTGGGGATGCAGACCCGCTTCACTCCCTTTGCTTTCGCCGCGGCTTCGTTTTTCGTCGAGTAGAAGCCGGCATCCGCGGCAATGAGCCGGGGAATGCAGCCCAGCTTCGCTTCACGCCCCTTGGGCGATCGCACTGGTTGGCTGATCGTGGAGACTGAAACCTCCGCGCGACAGCGGCCTTCACGAAAATCCTACGCTCGATAATCGCGATGAAGCCAGTCAGCTCCGCGGAGTTTTAACAAGAGAAACACACTCTCGACAATCCCACCGCTAATTATAAGCCGTGGATAGCGCTATCTTCCGAACGTGAAGTCCGGCAGGTCGCAAGGCATGCAAAGTGCGCCTTCATGAGCGCCAAGAAGGGTTTTTGGGCGCGAGTGACTGCGGTCACAGACAAGGAACCGAGCCGGGCCTAAGTCGGCTCCCGATCGAGCAAGAGGTAACAGATGGCCAAGACGGCAGAGTCGTGGCTAGTACCGTGCGTGTGTGCGTGCGGATGCGGACGGCATCACATGCACACTATTTTTAAAGTCAAGGACGAGCGCCCATGTTGGTTCTTGTCGAAGGAACACCTCGCCGCGTACGAGGCGTGGCGCGAACCGGAGAAGTCCGCATGAGCGGAAGGCTCCAGCACGTAGGAGCGGTTCCAGTCCTGCGCGAAATGACCAGGATACACCGGGCTGTCCGCGAAGTAACGATCGTCCGGCGTGCGGTCCTGCTCGTCCAGCCGGTCGGTGATCTCCTTGCGGACGGCGGTGAAAACCGTCGCCTCAGCCGCGACATAACCGTTCCAGTCGAGCCGATCGATCTCGGCAGCATGCGGCTCGTCGGAATGAAGGTGTGCCAGGGTTCCAACGGCGAACCGGTAACGAGGGCTGAAGGCCCGAACGATTGGGAGAGGCAGGTAGGACCGGCAACTCATGAGTGGAAAGCGGCAGAAAAACCAGTACTCACTGGCCTCGGAACCGAGGGCCACGGTGAACCCCTGGTCAGCTGATTCCAGAGGGCCGAACCACTCGCGGCGAAGCCGACACCCGAAAGCCCGGCTGGAACGGAACGGAACAACTAATGGAGGAGGTGCGCGACCGAGAGAATCTCCAAAGTGCGTGGAGACGCGTTCGAGGGAACCAGGGTAGTCCTGGCGTGGATGGAATGACCATCGACGATGCCAAGATCTATCTGCGTGAGCACTGGCCAAGCATACGGTCTCAACTGCTCGACGGGAACCTACCAGCCGCAGCCGGTTAGGCGGGTCGAAATACCCAAGCCGGGCGGTGGGGTCAGGAGGCGACAGCGCCTCGACGCCGCCGACCAGCAGGGCGTGCGCCTCGTCCTTATCGATCTTCTGACCTCTCGTGTCGCCGGGGTCGTGATCCCTCAAGCGAAAGGGCCGCCCGTCTTCGACACGGTGCCACGCCAATAGCTTCGACACCCGCTTTGCCGTATTTAGCCGCCTAATGTGAGAGAGTGCCTCCGAGGCCTGACGGGACCCCTCGTCTCGCCAGCGGGTCAGTTTCCAGGGTCGCCGACAACATTGATAGCAACACGGCGCAAGAACGACGAACGAGAAAGCCTAGCTTACTTGCGAGCAACTCGTCGGGCGCCCGTGCGGCGGGCGGAGCCGTTAACAGCGGGAGACAGGGTTTCTGATCGGGCTCGAGGCGTTGTCACAGCTACGCGAATTCCAGCGCAGAACGGGGAACGGTTGCCATGCAAGTGAAGTCGTCTGGCGCGTGGCCAACAATGCTCGTGTGATCCACATTTTGAAGAACCCAGCCTATGCTGGCGCTTACGTCTATGGCCGGCGACGGCCGGAGCCGCTGCGGCGACGGCCAGGTAGCGATCGTATCGGGACGGTGGCGGTTCCGCCTGAGGATTGGTCGATCTGCCTCAAGGACGCCCATCCGGCTTATGTCGACTGGGAAGAGTTCATGGCAAATCAACGGCAGCTGGCTAATAATGTCGCACGCTACGATGCGGGCCGATCCGGTGCGCCCCGCAAGGGCAGTGCTCTGCTGCAGGGCATCGTCAGTTGCGGTCGGTGTGCCCGCCGCATGTGCCTGCGCTATTCCGGAACTGATGGCGATTTTCCAGTCTACGTTTGCGTGGCCGACCAAACTTTCGACGGAGGGCCGAAATGCCAAGAGGTGCGAGCCCTCCAGGTCGACGCTGAGGTAGAACGATTGATCCTGGAGGCGCTGACGCCAGACCGAATCGCGGTGGCGGTTGCTGCCGTGAGTGAGGTCGAAGTGGAGAACCGTGCGATAGAGCGACAATGGTCGCTCAAGCGCGAGCGGGCCCGCTATGATGCCGAGCGCGCCCGACGCCAGTACGACGCCGTTGAGCCCGAGAACCGCTTGGTGGCTCGCTCACTCGAGAGGATCTGGGAAGAGCGCTTGAGGCGGGCGGACCAAATCGAGCAGGAATACGAGGCATGGCGTCGTGAGCAGGCCGTCTCGGTTTCCGACAGCGATCGGCAAGAGATTCTGGCACTGGGCGAGGACTTGCCGAAGCTGTGGCACGCTGCGACGACCACCGCGGCAGAGCGCAAACAGATCGTTCGACTGGTGATCAAGGAGGTCATACTGGATCAGAAGCAGCGGCGTGGCTACGTCTGGATCAGGATTATTTGGCAAACCGGCGCGACCAGCGAGCACTGGTTGCAACGACGCGTGCAAGGCTATGCGCAGCACGCCGATCAGGAACAACTGAGACGGCGTATCGTCGAACTCAACGGGCTGCAGAAGATGGATGCTGAGATTGCCGCCACCCTCAACAGGGAAGGGTTTCGGACCGCGCACGGACCACCATTTTCTGGCAACATGGTTCACGTGCTGCGAAAACGGTGGGGGATCCGGACCGTCAAGATCAACGGCATCGCGGTGAACCCTCCGCGATGGGCCGACGGAAGCTACTCAGGTACAGGGTGCAGCCGCGCTGATCGGCATTACACCGCAGACCATTTTTGATTGGCTCCGAAAAGGCTGGCTGAAGGGAAAGCAGCTGACCAAGGGCATGCCGTGGCAAATCTCGATATCTCCCGACCAAGTGGCGACGCCTAGGGCGCGCGCTCGACAGACCATCCGCTCCAATGGAGAGGCATCATGAAGGCGTCGAGTTGCCGAAGACGCTCGGCCATTCGCCGAAGGCAAGATTGGTCGTGACGATCACGGAGGTGCGCTCGTAGAGCCGGCTGACGGTGTGGAACAGCAGCTGCCCGCCGGCCTGTGCGAAGGGCAGATAGCCGAGTTCGTCGAGCACGACGAAGTCCAGACGGGTGAGATGATCGGCGAGTCGTCCCTGGCGGCCTGCCCGCCCTTCGGCCTCGAGCCGGTTGACCAGATCGACGGTGTTGAAGAAGCGTCCGCGCGATCCGGCGCGGATACAGCTCCGCGCGATCGCGATCGCCAGATGCGTCTTGCCGGTGCCGGTCCCGCCGACCAGGACGAGGTTGCGCTGCTGAGCGATGAAGTTGCCGTCGGCAAGATCGCGCACCAGGCTCTCGTTGATCGGCGTTCCGTTGAAGGCAAACTCGTCCACGTCCTTGGCGAGCGGCAGCTTGGCGATCGTCAGCTGATATCTGATTGAGCGCGCCTGCTTCTCCGAGATCTCTGCCTTGAGCAGATCGCCGACAAAGCGTTGCGGCTCGTGCTTGCGCTTGATCGCGGTGGCCAGCGTCTCGTCATAGGCGCCCTTCATTCCAAAGAGCTTGAGCTCCCCCATCATGTCGAGGACTTCGGTTCGCTCCATGCTCATGTGCTCCTGAGTTGATCGTATCTGGCGCAATCGGCGACCGGCGCATGGCGGAGTATCAACGCATCCGGCGTAAGGATGATGGCCGCCGGCCCGGGGTCGCGGTGCCGCGTGAGGATGTTGATGATCACGTCAGATGAGTGGACGCCTTCGGACATCGCCTGCGCGCAGGCAGCTTCGACCGCCGTCAACCCATCCGTCAGCACGGCAGCCAGGATGGCGACCATCTGACGATCGCCATCGTCGGACCCGGCGAGCTTGCGCCGCACCCGCTCCAGCGCGGCCGGCAGCACCCAGTCCCTGAACGGCGCGCCGTTGCGCAGCGCGCCCGGTTTGCGGGCCAAAACCGGCACGTAATGCCAAGGATCGTAGATCGTCTCGCCTCGGCTGTAGCTGCGGCGGTGTTCCGCGACGATGCGCCCATCCTGGCGGATGATGATCCGATCGGCGTAGGCATGGATCTCGACAGGCCGGCCGACCGCACTGGCGCTCACGGAGTATTTGTTATTGTCGAAGCGCACCAGACAGGTCTTCGACACCGACGCGGGCAGCGCGTGGAAGCCATCGAAGCGGCCGCGATAGGCGACAAGCTTCGGCCGCTCTTCCTCGAAGACTTCCCACACCGTCTGCTCGGGACGCTCGGGATGCGGATGCGCTTTGGCGTAGGCGATGCATCTATCGGTGAGCCAGGCGTTTAGTTCGTCGTAGGTCTTGAACCGCAGCCTCGGGGTAAAGAAGCGCTCGCGCACCAGGCCTACTTGGTTCTCCACCTGACCCTTCTCCCAGCCCGATGCCGGCGTGCAGGCGACCGGATCCACCAGATGGTGAGCGCACATCTGCAGGAAGCGGCGGTTGTATTGCCGGTCCTTGCCGATGAAGATCGTCTCCACCGCGGTCTTCATGTTGTCGTAGATGCCGCGCGTGCAGGCGCCCCTGAAGAGCGCGAAAGCGCGCTCGTGGGCGTCAAACACCATCTCCTGCGTCTCGCGTGGATAGGCGCGAACGGACATCATGCGGCTATGACACAGGCGGACGTGCGCGACCTTCACAGTCACCGTCACGCCGTTCATCACGACAATCTCGTGGCTCCAGTCGAATTGGTAGGCCTCGCCCGGCGCGAACGACAGTGGCACGTAAGCGGCCGCCGCCTGGCCCGCGTGCTCCCGGCTCCAGGTCCGGGCGTAGCGTCGGACGGCGTCGTAGCCGCCGTCGTAGCCCAGCGCCCGCAACTCCTCGAATATGCGGATCAAGGTCAGCCGCTCGCGCGCCGTGCTCTCGACGTTCGCGGTCAGCAGCCGGTCGATCTCGACCTTCCAACGGCCGAGCTTGGGGCGTGGCTGAACCTCCCGCTCATAGGAAAACGACGTCTCCCCCGACCGAAGCACCTTGCGAACCGTGTTGCGCGATATGTTCAGGTCGCGCGCGATCTCCCTGATCGACTTGCCCTTGACCAAATGCTCGCGTCGTATCCGGCCGATCGTCTCCACAATCAGCATCCCCCACCGCCCACCTCAAATCGAAGCAGGCAGCCCACAAGCCACAATTCAGGGGGTCAATTTTGGACGCCGATCCCCCGGGCTCAGGGGGTCAAAATTGCACGCCGAAACAAAGAGGTCGAGCCGACGATGTAACTGGCACTGAACCTCGCCTGCGGCTGCTCGAATCCACGCGCGTCTATGCTTTGGAGAAGTTTGCCGCGAGCGGCGAACGTGAACGGCTCGCGCGCCACCACGCCGAATACTACCGGGGCCTTTTCGAGCGGGCGGAAGCCGGCAGCCCAACGGAGAAGTGCGGATGAACGCGTACCTGACTGGCTTATCGATTCACCGTCGGAATGTGGCGAAGCTCTTCGTGGCCAACGTCATGCTTGGTTTGACAACATCGGTCTCTATGCGCCGCGCTTTCGGACGCATCAGATCCGGGGGCACCAATCCGGCAGCTCAACACGGCGCTGCTGGCAGCCATGAGGGCCGGTCAGGGTATTTCCTTCGAGCAACGCTGTGCGATGTTGGCGCCGGCGGTGGAGCAGGCGTTCGACCTCGACTCCGTGTTGCAGGCATCCGTCGGGATGCGTTGGTCGGGGCTGACTGCGGACGAGAGAGCCACACTTGCGAGCGCGTTCCAGCGCTATACTATCTCCAGTTATGCGGCGAATTTCGACAGCTACTCAGCTCAGGCCAGACATTCCAAGTGCAGCCCAACTCACGCCGCCTCACAAGCGGCGGTGTCGTGTTGCGAACCCAGATCGTCAGCGTCAGCGGCGAGCCAGTCGAGATCGATTATGTGATGCGGCAGACGCCGGCTGGCTGGAAGGCGGTCGATGTGCTGACCGACGGCGCAATCAGCCGTGTCGCGGTGCAGCGCTCTGACTTCACTGCGCTGCTGCAGAGAGGGGGAGTACTGGCGCTCGAACACGGGCTGGAGCACAAAGTGGCCACTCTTTCGAACGGCAGCGCGACGTAGCCGCTCTCTCCCGAACGCGGTGGTTCGGTAGCGAGCTAAGCGCAATGTCAAACAAAACACGATATTTGCGTTCGATCCAACCTGCCCATAGGGAGCATAATCGGCTTGCTTTGGTCAGTAGTCGTTCCGAATTCGGGGAGACTCACGCGCGGACGGCGCGCGATCTTCCCAGAGGGTAGAGAGCATTGCCATGTACGCAGCAGCCGAGCGAAGTCCGCATCCTACGGGTCGTTCATTGACATTGCGTGGACTCGACCATGGTAGTTCACCATCCAGATTTGAGCAGATCGCCGCAGGCACCAGTCAGCTATCTCGCAGTCGATCTGGCACGCTCGCGCTACTTCTCAACGCGACGCTGCCGGTTTTATCAGGAGGACGCTCTGTCCTCGATCCGCTTTGGACTGAAGAGGCAATGCACCGAGCCTATAGCTTGGTTAATCTTACCCTCGCACTGGACCAACGGGCCCCATTGTGCCACAACGATATCGTCACAGCGAGAATGGAGCAGGCGCTCAGCCGGAATATCGCGGCATGCTTTCGGTCTTTGGCAATCTCGGGCGATAAGAAAACACTGCCATGCTCGGACGCCCTGAGAATCATCGTCCAGAACTTGGTTGAGCTTTTCGGTTTAGCGGCTGGACAGATAAGCCTTGAGATGTCAATCGAGCGACTTGCATTGCCCGCGTTCAAACGAAGAGCGTTGGTATCGGCTGCAAGTGAACTGGTGATCAATGCCCTGCGCCACGCGTTTGACGCACCTAGCTCGGGGCATATTACCGTTGGGCTCTGCCGGGTGGGATTGTCCGATGCGAAGCTCAGCATTTCGGACAATGGCCGGGGTATCGGACCCGGTCGGTATGGTCAGCCGTCCGGAATTGCTTTCGATCTTGCAGCGCTGCTCGAATCCGACCTGATCTACTCGGAGGCGGAACGGGGCGGGACGCTCGCCGAGATCACCTTTCCGGTCGGACGATAACACCCCTGCGTTTCCGCGACGCCTGCAGCACTCGCTACTCCTGGCGGCCCGATATGCCTCACCCGGACGGGGTCTTCACGTTGGATCGCCTCAGTTCGCCTGCGCGCTGTGCGACGATCCGCTGAAGGATCGAGCCCAGGCCCAGCAGGGCACGGTTGGTTCCAGTCGGTCGATCGAACCCTGTAGAGCTAACTCTTGTGCTACGACACCAGCCTGTAAGATGGGGAGCTCTCGGATCGGGTCGCTCAGGGCTTCGGTGCGGCCTTAAATAGTGGCGAGTTCGCGCGTCGCTCGAATTGGCAGCTTCAGCGTCCTGCAAAGCACCGTCAGGTTGGCGTCCCGGGGCCGCGTACGACCCATCTCCCAGAAATATACGCAAGGTGCAGTTACACTGACACGCGCAGCAACCTCTGCAATTGACAGTCCACGCTCGATCCAAGCATTCCGGAACACTTGGGTGAGGCCAGGTTTGCGAGCCAACTTGATCTCCAACACGTTGTTATGCATATCGCGGATGCAGCATAGGGAACTGGCCCGTTTAGTGAACGAGGTCAATCTTCAATCCTATCCGTTGGTGTGTTGTCGATTGCCACCGCAGCGCCCGCAAAGGGAATGTCAATTCAAGGCTCGATCGCGGCGGCAATCCCAACGCCTTTGCCGATAGCATCCGTGGGGCAGCTGCAGCAGCTGCGATCGTGGCCGGCACGAACGAAACCGACTATAGGTTGTGCGACTGTTCTTGAATGGGTCCAGATGTCTAGTGTTCTGACTTTGACACTTCGATCCCGACCGGGATGGCGGGATCGGCCGCGAACCAGATGGAGGCCGGGGATCGAAGCGATAGGATCGCAACACTAGCTGTAATTGATAGTCGACTGCGGGAGGCTGCCAAAGCCAGACCTTCCGCTTGTCTAGTCTAGCGGGCCTCCAAAGGTTCCGCGCTGGATGTCGACAGGGAGTCTATAATCGGATCACGGCAACTGGAGCTGCGCTCGCTCGCTCGTTGAAGGTCTTATCGTGCCGATCCGTTCCGGTCGGGCACGCCGCGAACCGGCCGGCAAAATCTTCCTCGAACCCGGGAACCACCGATCGCGCTGCCCTCACCTCGCCAGAAGGCCGCGAGGATAGAGAAGCCGCCAATTTGCAGCACAGCCGCCGCGACAGTCTCGGCGGTCAACCTCGCCAACTTCCCGCGTACACTGACGTTACCGCCCGAGCTTACACAGCGGTCAATGACCACCTGCGCGAACGGCTGGTGAAGCGGCGTGAAGTTCCGCATCGCTCCTATGCTGGGCTTTGAGCGGTTTAGGACCACGGTGGTCACGATCGCCGCCATCGACCTGCTGCGCCGGATCCACAAGGGACAGTTCAATCTCGGCAGGCTGCGTTTCAAAGATAGAAGTGCGTCCGCCATCTGGAATGCGGTGCTGGCGGCGGAGTAACACAGAGAAAAGTCGGGCGCGCGCGTCGCCTAGCCTCGCCGCCAGCTCATTTGCACCAGAGCCGCGTTTAGCCGGCTGAGATCATTAAGGCTTTTGCTCCACCAATCTCGCTTGGCGCAAAATCACAACTCTTCCTGCCTGCCGGCGGCGCTGCAATCGTGTCCGACGATGATCGGAAGCATACAGCGCATAGTTGGTGTTGCTTAGCACGCCTGCCAGTCGTCGATAGCGGCCTGCGCGCTTGACGATTCCGCGATGTGGCCTCGCTTAGTGTCGGCAAAACGTGATGCTCACTGTTGAACCGCTGGATAGCCCAGTTTCATTGAAGTTCAATTCAGCAACGGATCCCTAGAAACGGCAACGCTGATCAAGGGCTGTGTCCTGGTTCGTCCCAACTTATTAGTCGCGTCAGGTCACCAATAACAATGAGGACGTCCCGCATGCGACATTTCCAGAAGAGGGTATGCCGGCCCAGCGGCCGAGGCCTTGTGGCAGCGAAGCATGCACTGATGCCAATCCATGCCGAATCCGTCGTCGTTTGTCAGGATTCGAAGGACTTAACTCGGTTCCAGCGCCTGAGCTGGATGCCGCAGCTGGGGTACGTAATCAGCAACTCAACGACGGAACTTTAACCAAGAGCTTCTTGCGTGCTGACGATGAATGCTGAAGGGCACATTGGAGACGGCGCGGTGACAAAGACCGCCGGCGACACCAGGAGAGAAGAAGGATCGGCCTGGAGTAACGCGCGCGCGAAGCGCTGCGCAGTCTCTTCGACCCGCCGTCTAACGGCGTGCCGTCAGGCGCTCACCTTGGGAAAATTCAGCCGGCACTCACAGTCGCGATGGGTGGTGGCTAGATCAAGACCGGTTGCCTTTGCCGCAGCGAACGAACAGCCAAGTGCAACCGGCTGCTTGAAATCGAGCCGGAGCTTGGACGATGGGCCACCCACACGAGTCCCTTCGCCGGCGGGTTGGCGCGATCGGCTAATGGCAAATATCGCAGCTGGCGACCTCCGCACATTCAATTCAAGCTCGTGGGAACCGCGCGGTTGGCCCGCTACCTGCCGAGGGGTGGGTTACGTCGAGGGCCCGCGCGGCGCCTTGGGCCACTGGGTTGTTATCCAAGACAAGAAAATCACGAACTATCAGGCAGTGGTCCCCACAACCTGGAATGCGGGTCCGGTCGACGCCGCTGGGCAGCATGGGCCTTACGAGGCGGCGCTGCTTGATCGGCATACTCTCACGCAGCCCGACAAACCCCTCGAAATCCTGCGCACGATACACAGTTTCGATCCTTGCCTCGCCTGTGCAGCGCATGTTTTGGGACCGGAGCGTAGTGAAATCGTGCGCGTCAAAGTGGTATGAGATCCAATGAGGAAAGCATGGGCCTCTCCACGTTCGCCATAGCAAGGCCACGGTACGGCGCAGGAGACGTGCCCCCTTGGACCGGCCAGCAAACATGCACGGCCGCGAAGGTGGTATGCCGGGAACGCCCAATCGCGGGGCGGCCCGGGCTTCGCCGTGCGCTACCCGGAATAGGGCCGGCGGGAAAATCCGGTCCCGGACAGTGACAGAAGAAAGGGATGCTCATGTACATGAAGGTCACCCAAGGGCGGATTCGCCAAGGCGCGTGGAAGGAATTCGAGGCCGCTTACAAGCGCGTCGTCGACGGTCCGATACCTGGGCTGCGGGCGCGTTACCTGGTCTGGGATATGGATGACCGCGATTGCGGCCACTCCATCACAGTGTGGGAAAGCCTGGAGGCAATGCGGGCCTATGAGGCTAGTGATCTCTTCAAGAAGGTCATCGAGCCGGCGTTGCAGCCCTTCTTCGTCAATGAGTTCAAAACCTACGTCTCTGAAATCGCGTTGCAGAAGTCGGGCGGATGAGCCGACGCCGCTTCGGCGCGTCGTACGGTGTGCTGATCTCGGTGCCGTGGAGGCGTCAAGCCAGGGTTCGTTCCGCACAACGGTACCCTGGCTCATGACGGCGGGCTTTGCTTTGGGCCAGGCGGTGATCGCGGCGGCGCGCCGGCTCGGTGGCACGCAGGAGGGCTAAAGCCATGTGTCTCGGCATTCCGGGACGGATCGTCAGCGTTATCGATGACGCCTTCGCGCTGGCGATGGTGGAGGTCGGCGGAGTGCGACGCCCGGTGTGCGTCAGCTTCATCCTCGGTGACCGCCCGATCGGTGCGTGCGTCGGCGAGTGGGTGCTGCTTCATGTCGGGTTCGCGATGAGCCGGATCGACGCGGACGAGGCGGCACGCACCTTGCGCATGCTGGAGGAGCTGGGGGAGATGCAGGCGGAGCTCGAGACGATGCAGTCCGCCGCGTCCAACTGAGGGCATGCGGACATGTCCGGGAACCAGACGCTGCGAGAGCTCTACCCGTTCCTGAGCGGCGAACGGCAGGACCCCGCTGTAATGCGCACGGCGCTGCTCGGCTCGGCACGCCAGAAGGCGGAGGACAGCGCCACCGTGAAGCGACAGGTTCTTTGCCGAACAGGGCGAAGCGGTGGTCGCGGTCGCGGAGTCGATCGCCGGCGTTTACCGGCACCAGGGCCGAATGTTCAGCATGGGCAACGGCGGTTCGAGCTGCGACGCCTCGCATTTCGCGGTCGAGTTCCTGCATCCGGTGACGGCGGGGCGTCCGGCGCTCACGGCGGTCAATCTCGCCTGCGACATGGCGATGCTGACGGCGGTCGGCAACGATGTGGGGTTCGGGCACGTGTTCCTGCGCCAGCTCATCGCATTGGCCCGGAGCGGTGATGGGGTGATCGGGTTTTCGACAAGCGGCAGTTCGGAAAACATCCTGGCGGCGTTTGCGAAGGCCAAGGAGCTGGGGATGGTCACGATCGGGCTCGCCGGCCACGACGGCGGCAAGATGGCGCGCAGTCCTGATCTGGATCATTGTCTCGTGGTGCCGAGCGACAGCATTCACCGTATCCAGGAGACGCATCTGACCATCTACCACGTGCTGTGGGACTTGGTGCACACGCTGCTGGCGGAGGATCGCGGCGGCCTGGCGGAAACGCGGCCATGAAATACGTTGACGAGTTCCGAGATCCGGCGAAGGCGCGGACGCTCCTCGCGGAGATCGGCCGGCTGTTGACGCGCATTCCGACGTCACGCCGGCGGCCCTTGCAGGTGATGGAGGTCTGCGGCGGGCACACCCACACGATCTTCCGGTACGGCATCCAGCAAATGCTGCCTGACGCGATCGAATTCGTGCATGGCCCCGGTTGCCCGGTTTGCGTACTGCCGATGGGCCGCGTCGATGACTGCGTGGCGCTGGCCGAGCGGCCGGAGGTGATCTTCACCACGTTCGGCGATGCCATGCGCGTGCCCGGTTCGCGCAAGAGCCTGCTGAAGGCGAAGGCCGAAGGCGCTGATGTGCGGATGGTCTATTCACCACTCGACGCGCTGGCGGTGGCCCGCAAGCACCCGGAGCGGGAGGTGATCTTCTTCGGCCTGGGCTTCGAGACGACGATGCCCAGCACGGCGATGACACTGATCCAGGCCCGCCGGCAATCGGTTCGCAACTTCTCGCTGTTCTGCAATCACATCACCATCATTCCGACGATCAAGGCGATCCTCGACTCGCCCGACCTGCGGCTGGACGGCTTCCTGGGGCCGGGGCATGTGAGCATGGTGATCGGCACGCGGCCCTATGGTTTCATTGCGCACCACTATGGCAAGCCGATCACCATCGCCGGGTTTGAGCCGCTGGATGTGCTACAATCGACGATGATGGTGCTGAAGCAGCTAGCAGAAGGCCGCTGCGAGGTGGAGAACCAGTACGGCCGCGTGGTGCCGAAGCAGGGCAATCAGCGTGCACTCGCGGCAATTCATGAGGTGTTCGAGCTGCGCCCATTTTTCGAATGGCGCGGCCTCGGTTCCATCGACCATTCCGGCGTGCGCATTCGCGCCGACTATGCCGCGTTCGACGCCGAGCACAAATTCGGGATACCGAATGTCAGCATCGCCGATCCGCGCTCCTGCCAATGCGGTGAGGTGCTGAAGGGCGTGATCAAGCCGCACCAGTGCAAGGTGTTCGGCACCGCCTGCACGCCGGAGACCCCGCTGGGTTCGCTGATGGTGTCGTCCGAGGGCGCCTGCGCCGCATACTACAGCTATGGCCGGCGGAGCGTGGCCGAGCCGGTGCCGGCATGACTGCGACGATCCGCGATTCCCATATCAACCTATCGCACGGCAGCGGCGGCCGGGCGATGCACGCGCTGATCGAGAGCGTATTCCTCCCCGCTTTCGGCAATTGCCGGCCCGATGCGTTGGAGGACCAGGCGCGGTTGCCGCTGTCCGAGCTTGCCCGGCATGGCGATCGCCTGGCCTTCACCACCGACAGCTACGTGGTCGATCCGCTGTTCTTTCCAGGCGCGGACATCGGCGCGCTGGCGGTCGCTGGTACGGTGAACGATCTCGCGGCCGGCGGCGCGCGACCGCTGTTCCTCTCTTGCGGCATGGTTCTGGAGGAGGGTCTGCCGGTAGAGACGCTTCGGCTTGTCGCCGCCAGCATGCAGCGCATGGCGGAGCGCGCCGGCGTGGCGATCGTTACCGGCGATACCAAAGTGGTGGAGCGGGGTGCGGCCGACAAGCTGTTCATCAACACCGCAGGCATCGGCGTCATCCCCGCCGGTGTCTCCGTGTCGGCGTCGAACGCGCGTCCGGGTGACGCGGTCATCGTCAGCGGCGTGCTCGGCGATCATGGTGTGGCGATCCTGATCGCGCGCAACCAGCTCGCGCTGGAGGCGGCGGTGGAGAGCGACTGCCAACCGTTGGACGGCCTAGTAGCGGCGATGCTCGAAGCCTGCCCTGCGATGCGCTGCCTGCGCGATGCGACGCGCGGCGGCGTCGCCACGGTGCTGAACGAGTTCGCCCGCGGCTCCAGGGCCGGCATCCGCATCCGCGAGCGCGACCTGCCGATCCGTGAGACGGTGCGTGGAGCCTGCGAGATTCTCGGGCTCGATCCGCTGTATCTGGCGAATGAAGGGAAGCTGGTGGCGGTGGTGCCGAGCAAGGACGCCGATCGCGTGCTGGCCGCCATGCGTGCATTGGCGACGGGCGCGGACGCCGCGATCATCGGCGAGGTGACGCGCGATCCGGATGCGATGGTGGTGATGGAGACCGCCTTCGGCGGCGAGCGCATCGTCGATACGCTGGTCGGCGAGCAGTTGCCGCGGATCTGCTGAGATGCACGAGCTGGCCATTGCCACGGCTGTCGTCGATGCCTGCGCCGAGCGTGCCGCCGGAGCCCGCGTGCTGCGCGTCTGCGTGGAGATTGGCCAACTGAGCGCGGTGCTGCCGGATGCGCTGCGGTTCTGCTTCGAGGTCTGCGCGCAGGACACCGCCATCGAGGGCGCCGAGTTGGAGATCACGGAAGTGCCGGGCCGCGCCCGGTGCGATGCCTGTGGCGAGGTGGTGGCGCTGGCGGTGCCGTGGGGGTGCTGCGGCTGCGGCGGCATGCTGCAAATCATCGCCGGCAAAGAGCTGCGGGTGAAGGAGATGGAGGTCGCCTGATGTGCACGACATGCGGCTGCGGCTCGGACGCGATCACCATCGACGGCACAGCGCCGCACGGCGAGCACCATCACGCACATGAGCACGATCATCACCACGATGATCCGCGGCCCGCGAGCCGGACGGTGTCGCTGGAGCAGGACATCCTGGCCAAGAACCAACTATTTGCCGAGCGCAACCGTGGCTGGTTCAGCGGACGCGAGGTGCTGGCGGTGAACCTGATGAGTTCGCCGGGAGCCGGAAAGACCAGCATCCTGGAACGCACGATCCGTGAGTTGCGGCAGACGGTCCCGATCAGCGTGTTGGAGGGCGACCAGGCCGGCTCGATCGACGCCGAGCGAATCCGCGCCGCGGGTGCCCCCGTGGTACAGATCAACACTGGCACCGGCTGTCATCTTGACGCGCATATGGTTGCGCATGGCCTCGAACGTTTGGCGCCGCCACGCGGCTCGGTGCTGCTGATCGAGAATGTCGGCAATCTCGTCTGCCCGGCCTTGTTCGATCTCGGCGAGCAGGCGCGCGTAGTTGTGATGTCGGTCACCGAGGGCGACGACAAGCCGCTGAAATACCCGCACATGTTCCAAGCCGGAGACATGCTTCTGGTCAACAAGGTCGACCTGCTGCCATATGTTCGTTTCGACATGGCGCGTTGCGCCGCGCATGCGCGAGAGGTCAACCCCAGGCTTCAGATTCTGCACCTCTCGGCGGAGACCGGCGAGGGCATGCAGGACTGGTATCGCTGGTTGTCGAGCCGGCTTGCCACGGTGGGGTCAGGGATGTGAACCGGCCGCTTGGCGCCGATCTCGCCGATTCTGCCGGTGCTTTCCGGCGCCGCCTGGCGATGCTTTACACGGTGCTCATTGCCGCGAACGTGGGTGCCTGGCTATGGGCCTGGGCCGCCTTCGCGGACCGGCCCGCGCTACTGGGCCTCGCGTTGCTGGCCTGGGTGTTCGGGCTGCGACACGCGGTCGATGCCGACCACATTGCGGCGATCGACAACGTCGTCCGCAAGCTGATGTACGACGGACAGCACCCGCTGGGTGTCGGTTTCTTCTTTTCGTTGGGCCATTCGATGAAAGCTTCGTTGTTGCGGTTGTTCCTGAAGTTCTGCTACTCCGCCTCGTTCGAATGGGCGAGAATAACGCCGGAGAATGGAATAGCGCCGATGTTCTCAGCTCAGTGCCGATGTAGTTGCCCTCCTGCGTCGCCGTGAGCAGCGGGTGCAGCATCTTGATCGGCGCCCTGAACATTTCGACGAATTCGAGCACGCCCTGGTTCGCGCGGTTGAGCCCGCCCGAGTAGCTATAGGCGTCAGGATCGAACGAGCCAAGGTGCTGTTGGCAACGCCGGCTACCTCGGTCACCGAGATTGGGCTGAGCCTGGGCTATAGCGAGACGAGTTCCTTCACCGCGGCTTTCAGACGCGGGACCAGTCTTACCCCAATGGATTATCGCCGCAGTCTGGCGTGACCCAGAAGCTATGTCGTTGCCACGGCACGTCATTGGATATGTACATTGAGCTCTCCATCCGAGAACATCGCTGTAACGTCTCCTCCATGCCGTAGAACTCGCTGAACGCCGTGTAAGCCCGGATGGTGCGGTTCATGAAGATGCGGCCAAGGCGGGCGTCCTTGGACGTGTCCACCATTTCTGGCTCGCCGATTGCGGCAAGCAGGCGCTCGGTCGCCGTCGCGTACATCATCGGATCGTTCTGCGCGTGGCATCTCCAGTTTGCGGATATCGACCTTGCCGACCAGAGACGAGATGTCCTGGCTGTTCTCATCGCCCGGCTCCGTCTTGGCGATCGCGACCTGCCGCAGGCGGGACGGATTGATCCGGACGACCCGGAACCGCGAGATGTCGCCCTCGAACTCATCCAGCCGCTTGACACACCAGGGGCACATGAAGCGGGTCAGCCGCCGCGGGGGGATGCCGTAGCGCTCCTCAAGGAAAGCCGCCATCTGCTCCGGGTCGAACAGCCCGAGCGGGCTTTCGAACACCGGGCTGATTTCTTTTCCGGCCTTTAGTCCTACTGAGTCGCAAACCGGACGGGCTGACGGCCTGATTTAGCCCTTGCTGCGACGCGGTCGCGCTATGGTACGGGTGAAGATTCGAACCGTTCGAGGAGGGCGGCATGGATCTTCACGATGGGTCGGGCACGGAAGCCCGTTTCAGAGTCTACGCCACGGATTTGGCCTCGGTGCTCGGCCATGCCGACCGGGTCAGACCGTTTGAAGACTACTGCATCGGCTTGATCTCGACCGAAGGCCGCAAGAGCGTCGAACCGCTGGCGGCGGTGACCGCACCAGAGCGGACCGCGGCCCAGCACCAGTCGCTGCTGCATCTGGTGGCGCAAGCCCCATGGTCGGACCAGGCGATGCTGACCCGGGTGCGCGAGTTGGTGCTGCCATCCATCACCGGCGATGAGCCGATCCAGGCCTGGATCATCAATTCCTACTGCGTCACTCATCATGCCGCGCTTAAGGGCTGGCGCCTATGCCCGCAGCAGGGACATCGCGGCAGTGCATGGACGAAGGTACGTGCGAGACGGATGCGCAGCGTCGCAATCGAGTTCGGCACATGACGCTGCGAACGCAGCGGCAGCTCCTCTGGGTCGGTAACCTGCGGGAACGGCAGGTCGCTGGCCGCGCCAGGCGCGGGCAAGTCCTGAGGGGGGAATCGTCGCCTTCTCGGAGACCAGGAATCCGTAGGCCGCAATGCATAGGCTTGCGTGATGGTGAAAGCCCCGCCAGCCGCGGCCTTCGTAATGGCCGAGCCCGACCTCCTGCTTCAGATCCAGATAGTCGCGTTCGATCCGCCAGCGCAGCTTGGTGAGATCCACCATCCGCTCGAACGTGATGTCCGACGGCAGCGTGGAAAGCCAGTAATGGTCCGGTTCGCTCGCGCCCTCTGGCCACTCGATCAGCAGCCACTCTTCCGCCGCAGGTTCGTTGCGTTTGGTATCATCGTGTGCCGGACGCACCCGCAGGCGGGCAAAGCGTGAGCTCAGTGCCGTGTTGCTGCCCTCTCGCCAGGTGATCGGCTGCCAGGCGTCGGCGGCCAGCTCGATCGCCAGCTGCTTGGCCGAGACCGGCTGATGCGCATCATCACGGCGCGGCCGTTTGGGCGGCCGGCCGCGGCCCGACCATGCCGGGGCTGGCACTGCTGCCTCGCCCGGCCGCCAGACTGCTGTGGTGGGTAGGATGCCGGCCACGTAGGGCTGTCCGAGTTCGCTGATCCCGCCACGCAGCGTAGCGTTGTTGCCATAGGCTGGGTCCATCAGCGCCACTGCCGCCGGCAGGCCATCAGCGTGGGCTTGGCGCATTTGCCGCAGCGCGATCTCCGGCTTGGTCTGGAACGTAACCTCCGCCGGCACGCCCGCGGTGATCCGCCGCACCGGGTCGTCAGCCCAGTCCTGCGGCAGATACAATCGATAGGCGACCGGCAGGCTGGCCTGGTGGGTGGCCACCGAGAGGCTCACCGCCACCTGGCAGTTCTCCTGCTTGCCAAGCTGCCCGCAGTATTGCCGCGCCACGCCGACCGAGTGGTGGCCCTTCTTGGGGAACGCCGTGTCGTCGATGATCCAGGCCTGGATCGGCTCATCGCCGGTGATGGATGGCAGCACCAACTCGCGCACCCGGGTCAGCATCGCCTGGTCCGACCATGGGGCTTGCGCCACCAGATGCAGCAGCGACTGGTGCTGGGCCGCGGTCCGCTCTGGTGCGGTCACCGCCGCCAGCGGTTCGACGCTCTTGCGGCCCTCGGTCGAGATCAAGCCGATGCAGTAGTCTTGAAACGGTGCGACCCGGTCGGCATGGCCGAGCACCGAGGCCAAATCCGCCGCGTAGGCTCTGAACCGGGCTTCCGTGCCAGACCGATCGCGAAGATCCATGCCGCCCTCCCCGAGCGGTTCGAATCTTCACCCGTACCATAGCGCGACCGCGTCGCAGCAAGGGCTAAATCAGGCCGTCAGCCCGTCCGGTTTGCGACTCAGTAGGATTAGCCCAACTTCGCGGATTCGCGGGGTCGAAGACCAGCAAGTGGTTGATATTGCTGGTCCTCGGTGCTGAAGGTCGGCACTAGGGGGTTGTTTCGGGGCGGCGGTTGGGCTGGCAGCCTGAGTTTGTCGAGCAGCAGCTTCAGCTCCGGCTCCGGCTCGGAGTAGCGGGTGAGCACGAGCTCCCGACCATCGGTTGTCGGGACAAACACGTCGATCATCTGGATGGCGGCGAATTTCTCGAGCACGCTGCGTGACGTGAGGCCAGGTGCCAGAGCGTGCAGGCGACGGCCGAGGGTCACATGTAGGCAATAGGCCAGAAAGGCGACGAAGATATGCGCCTCGACGCGCGCCTCGAGTTGATGGAAGATCGGCCGGGTGGCGAGATCGCCCTTGAGGTTTTTGAAGGCCTGCTCCACCGCGACCAGTTGCAGATAATAGTTCCACAGCCGAGCGGGATCGTCCTCGGTCATGTTGGTCCGCAACAGATAACGACCTTCGCGGCGGCGCGCCTGTCGCAGCTTGTCGCGATCGAGCCGGTAGCTGAAGGTTGCAGCTTTCCTTTCGACCGTGATCCGCACCAGGCGCCGACCCATGCGCTCCACCCAATGGCGCATGCTCCGGCCTAGGGCGACCCGCAGGCTACCAGTCCACGCAGCTTGTGTTTGAAGGTAGAGCAGGGTCATATAGGAAATGCCGGAGAAAGCATCGACTTGCCGGCAACGCGGCTAACATGCCCGACGACTCACCTCTTCGAGGTGTTTCGCACCGTTGATGTCGTTTGCCCTCGTTGTCGGCGATCCGGTTCGTAAGACCCTCCGCGAAGCCGTTGCCGCCCGCTGCGTTGTCCCACCTCGCCGTCGGCTTACGCAACTCGGCAACAAGCAGCGCAAGATCGACAAAGCCGGTGATACCGCTGCAAGGCTAGAGTCGGATCGTTAAGAAGCGAAAGCCCTGAACCTGACCCGGCTTCGGCCGCACGTCCGCGTGCAGACCCATGGTCGTCGATGGGCGAGAATTCCAGCGGAGAACTGGCCCATGCCTGACCAGATGGAGATCGGCCGGATCGAGTTGCCGATCCGCCAAGGCCTGCTGTACATCCTCGACGGGGTCGCGCCCCGCATCGCACCGGACGCGTTCATCGCACCCACCGCCGTGGTGATCGGCGACGTGGAAATCGGGCCGCAATCCAACGTCTGGTTCTTCTGCGTGCTACGCGGCGACACCAACACCATTCGCGTCGGCGCGCGTACCAACATTCAGGATGGCACGATCGTGCACGTCGATCCGGGCGAGGATCGCACCGAGATCGGCGACGAGGTCACGATCGGCCACGGCGCGATCATCCACGGCTGCCGCCTGCGCAACCGCGCCTTCGTCGGCATGGGGGCGACCGTGCTGGACGGCTGCGTGATCGAGGAGGGCGGCGTGCTGGGTGCGGGTGCCCTGCTACCGACCGGCAAGGTGATCGGCCGCAACGAGCTCTGGCTTGGCGTCCCGGCCCGCTTCAAGCGCATCATGCCGCCCGGCGAGCGGGCCGGCTTCGATCGCAACTTCCGCGCGTATGTGCAAAACGCCGCACGCTTCCGCGCAGGCCTGCGTCCCATAACCTAAAGCAAGGGTGCAGACTCCCACTCTGAATACAGGTCTGGGACCTCACTCGACGGAGAAGACGGCAATGCAACGAGCGGTACATCTGATTAGTCTTTGGGACGACAGCTACTCGATCTTCGCGATCGTTGCTGGCGCCTCGCCTAATCATCTGCGTGCCAAATCATAAACCGTCAGTAGGGAGAGAACCGATGTCAGCGCAGAGCGGAGTAGCCGCACCTTCTCCTATACTAACGTCCGCGGAGAGAGCGATTTCCTGGCCCTTTGTGGTGGCCTGGCTCTTCTGCCTGGTGTTCTATTTTCTCCAATACGCTATTCGGTCTGCGCCGGGGGTGACCATCCCTGAGCTGGAAGCCGCCTTCGGTTTGACGGCTCTCGGCATCAGCTCATTGGTCGGGCTCTATTACTACACATACGCCGGCTTCGGCATCATAGCCGGCGCGTCTCTCGACCGGTATGGGGCCAAATGGCCGATCTCGTGCGGTATTTTCGCCGTGGCGGTAGGCTGTGTGCTATTCGGACTCGGCTCGATCGGAGAGGCCGAGAGCGGGCGGCTGCTGCAAGGGGCCGGATCGGCTTTCGCCTTCACCGGCGCAGTCTATCTCGCCGTTCACGGGTTTTCCGATCGCTGGCTCGCCACGGCAATTGGTTTCACACAGCTCGCCGGAATGCTCGGCGGCTTTGCCGGACAATTCGTTGTCAGTCCGCTCGTGCACGGCCCGATGAGTTGGCAATCGTTCTGGATCTATGCCGGCATCCTGCTGGCGATCGTTGGGGTCTTAGTGCTGATGGCGACCCCTGGGAGCCGCGAGCCGGCCCGCGGCTCTGTCTGGGCGATGTTCGCGCCCTACAAGGTCGTGCTGACGAACCCGCAATCCTATCTCTGCGGCTTCGTCGGCGGCCTGCTGTTCATGCCGACCACCATCGGCGCCATGATCTGGGGCGTCCCGTTTCTCGGCATCGAGCATGTAGGGCCTGCGGAAGCCGCAGCACGATCCTCCATGGTGCCGCTCGGTTGGGTGATCGGTTGTCCATTGCTCGGCTACCTTGCCGATCGCATCGGTCGTCGCAAGCCGGTGATGCTGGGTGGCATGATCCTTATGCTGGTGAGCCTCATTGGCATCGTTTACACGAACGGCGTCCTCCCGCCCTATGTCGGAGGCCTAGCCTTCGGGATCGGCTCCGGCGCGGCAATGATCCCCTACACGATGATCAAGGAAGTCAATCCGGATCACGTGAAGGGCAGCGCCACGGGCGCAATGAACTTCATTGTCTTCAGCTTCAGCGCATTCCTGGCGCCGGCTTTCGGGCTCACGCTCGTCCGTCTCTCCGCTGGCCATCCGCTGACGCTGGAGACGTTTCGTGAGGCCGATCTGATTTGGGTCGTTGGCATTGTGTCGTCATTTTTTCTGACGCTATTCCTGCGCGAGACCGGTGTCGCGGCGCGACCCGTGGCCCTGGCGTCCGTGGCTGCGCGCGACCGATCGGGAGCAAGCTATGAGACGGGCATGGCTTCGCCGCTGTCTCGGCAACGGACGACCGAACAGTTCGACTGAGGAGCGGCGCGTTCAAGAAGCTGGAGGATCGCAATGATGCTGAAGCCAACCGATGCCACCCGCGTTCATTCGATAGCCGCGGGCACGGGAGCAACAAGACGGCAACTCCCGCACTGGATTGCGCACCTGCCACCCTGCAACGCGGCGTGTCCGGCTGGAGAGAACATTCAGACCTGGCTCGAGCATGCCCGGGCCGGCCGATGGCAGCAGGCATGGAATCAGATCCTCGACGACAACCCATTTCCAGCCGTGCATGGTCGGGCCTGTTATCATCCCTGCGAGAGCCGGTGTAACCGAGGAGAGCTCGACGCCGCCGTCGGCATTCACGCAGTCGAGCGCCTTGTGGGCGATGTCGCGCGGCAGGAGAAATGGCAACCGCGCCGCGGCGAGCCGACCGGGCATCGCGTCCTGATCGTCGGCGCCGGTCCCGCGGGTCTTTCCTGCGCCTATCACTTGGCGCGGCTCGGCTACGAGGTGGAGGTTCGCGAGGCGACCGAGGAGCCCGGCGGCATGATGCGCTGGGGCATTCCCGAGTATCGCCTGCCGCGCGACGTCGTGCGCGAAGAGATCGCCCGCATCACCGCGATGGGTGTGAAGATCACTTGCGGCCAGAAAGTGGATGACGTGCTGGCCGAGAAGCAAAAGGGCGGCTTCGACGCGGTGTTCCTCGCGGTCGGAGCGCAAGCTTCCAATCGGCTCGATATCCCGGCTGCGGATGGGCGCCGCCTGGTGGACGGCGTAACCTTGCTGGAAGAAGTGGCGCGGGGACAGGCGCCGCATCTCGGCCGCGTGGTCGGCGTAATCGGCGGTGGCAATACCGCCATGGACGTCGCCCGCGTCGCCAAGCGGCTTGGCGCGGAAGAGGCACTGCTGATCTTCCGCTACGACCAACCGCATATGGAAGCGCTACCGGCGGAAGCTCAGGAGGCTTTCGCCGAGGGGGTGAAGATTCGCTGGCTGTCGGTCGCGAGCCGCTTCGGGGCGAACGGCGTGACCATCGAAGGCGTGGAGATGGGACCGAACGGCACCACCATACCCACGGGGAAGTTCGAGACTTTGCCGGCCGACAGTGTGGTGCTGGCGGTGGGCCAGCACAGCGAGCTCGACTTCCTCCACGGCGTCCCAGGGGTCGTGATCGGCCCGAATGACGTAGTTACCGTCGACGACCAGTTCATGACCGGGCATCGCGGCGTTTTCGCCGGCGGCGACATGGTGGGCGGCGCGCGGACGATGACGACAGCGGTGGGCATGGGCAAGCATGCGGCTCGTGCCATCGACGGCTATCTCAACGGCGCACGCTACGAGCGGCCGCCGAAGCACCCGCCGATCAGCTTCGAGATGCTCGATCTACCAGTGTACCTGGAAACACTCCGAAGTGCCCAACCGGAACTGCCTCTCGCGGTCCGCGCCACGTTTTCCGAGGTCGTGCAGGGCCTAAGCCAGGAGCAGGCACGAAATGAGGCAGGAAGGTGCCTGTCCTGCGGCAACTGTTTCGAATGCGATAACTGCTTCGCGGCATGCCCCGAGCAGGCGATCATACGTCAGGGTCCTGGACGGGGGTATCGCGTCGAGCCCGATCTCTGCACGGGCTGCGCGATCTGTTTCGAGCAGTGTCCGTGCCACGCCATCGAGATGCAGCCCGAATCCCTGCCGGCGGCCGCACCGCTCGGCACGATCGGTGAACCGCTCGCGCCGCACCGCTTCAGCCTCCGCGTTTGACCGCGGCGAGACCAACGGAGAAGCATAATCATGGATAAGATCGCGACCCTCGACGGCAACACCGCCGTCGCCCACGTCGCCTACCGCGTCAACGATGGGTGCGCCATCTTCCCGATTACGCCGTCGTCGACGATGGCTGAGCTCGCCGATGAATGGGCCGCGCAGGGCGAGAAGAATTTGTGGGGCGTGGTGCCGTTCGTGCAGGAGATGCAGGCGGAGGGGGGTGCTGCCGGTGCGGTGCACGGTGCACTCCAGGCCGGCGCCCTGACCACCACCTTCACCGCCTCGCAAGGCCTGCTGCTGATGATGCCGAACATGTTCAAGATTGCGGGCGAGATGACCGCCTGCGTTTTCCATGTCGCGGCCCGGGCCATCGCCACCCAGGCCCTGTCGATCTTCGGCGACCATTCGGACATCATGGCGGTGCGCAGCACCGGCTTCGCCATGCTCGGCGGGGCATCAGTCCAGGAGGCGCATGATCTTGCGCTGGTGGTGCAAGCGGCGACGCTCGAATTGCGGGTGCCGTTCATCCATTTCACCGACGGATTCCGCACCTCGCACGAGGTCAATACGCTCGTGATGCTGTCGGACGAGCATATCCGGGCCATGATCGACGACGATCTGGTGCGCGCGCACCGGCAGCGGGCGCTGAGCCCGGAGCGGCCGGTGACCCGCGGCACCGCGCATAACCCGGACACGTTCTTCCAGGCACGCGAGACGGTAAACCTGCACTACCTCGCAACGCCCGGCATCGTGCAGCGCGCCATGGATCGTCTCGCGGCGCTGACCGGCCGGCAATATCACCTGTTTCGCTACGACGGTCATCCGGACGCGGAACGCGTCGTCGTCGCGATCGGCTCAGCCGCCGATACCCTGCGCGCGACGGCCGCGCACCTGAACGCCCAGGGAGAGCGCGTCGGTGTGCTTCAGGTGCTGCTCTATCGGCCGTGGTCGGCCAAGGACTTTCTCGCGGTACTGCCTGCCAATGTGCGCCGCGTCGCGGTGCTCGACAGCGTCAAGGAGCCCGGCGCGCCGGCCGAGCCGCTCTGCCTGGACGTCGCACAGACTCTGGCGGATGCCGCCGCGCGGGGCACGCGCGACACTCTGCCGCTGGTCGTCGGTGGCCGTTACGGCCTCTCATCGAAAGATTTCACGCCGGCGATGGCAAAGGCCGTCTTCGACCACCTCAAGGAGAAGGAGCCGCGTCACGGCTTCACGGTCGGCATCATCGACGATGTTGGCGGAACGAGCCTCCCCGTCGAGGCGGCGTTCGACATCGAGCCGCAAGGTGTCCGCCGCGCGATGTTCTTCGGGCTTGGTTCCGACGGGACCGTCGGCGCGAACAAGAATAGCGTGAAGATCCTGGGCGAGGACCCCGGGCGCTACGCGCAAGGCTACTTCGTCTATGACAGCCACAAATCCGGTGCGGAGACGATCAGCCACCTTCGCTTTGGCAACGCTCCGATCGCCGCTCCTTATCTTCTGCAATCAGCCGACTTCATTGGCGTTCACAAGTTCGACTTCCTGACAAAACTGGACGTCCTGGACCGTGCTCTTCCGGGCGCGACCGTCCTCCTCAATGCTCCTTACGATGCAGCGTCCGTTTGGGACCATCTGCCGCGACCGGTCCAGGAGCATATTCTCAAGAAGGGTCTGCGCCTCTTCGTGATCGACGCGAGCAGCGTCGCACAGCGCCTGGGCCTGGGACCACGAGTGAACACCGTCCTGCAGACCTGCTTCTTCGCCATCAGCGGCGTGCTGCCGCGGGAAGAAGGCATCCAGCGCATCCGCCACTCGATCGAGAAGTCTTACGGCGGGAAGGGCCGCGCGGTCCTGCAGAAGAACTTTGCCGCCGTCGATACGGCGCTCGAGCACCTGCAGGAGGTCAAGGTCCCGAAGGAAGTGACCTCGAAACAGGAGTTCCGGATCTTCATCCCAGCGGATGCGCCCGATCAGATGAAGCGCATTTTCGCCCTGCAGTTCGCAGGAAGGGGCGATGAGATCCCGGTCAGCGCGTTCCCGATCGACGGTACCTACGCGGGCGGAACGACCCAGTACGAGAAGCGCAACATCGCCTTTTCAGTGCCGGTTTGGAAGCAAGACCTCTGCATCCAATGCGGCCAGTGCAGCATCGTCTGCCCGCACAGTGTGATCCGGGCCAAGGCCTACAACGGGGCACTGCTGAAGGACGCGCCGGAGGGGTTTCCGTCGGCTTCGGTCAATGCGCGCGGTTACCCAGAGCAGCGCTACACGCTGCAGATCGCTGTCGAGGACTGCACGGGTTGCGGAATCTGCATCGACCATTGTCCGGCACACGATCCGCTCGATCCGGCGATCAAGGCAATCAATCTCAGCGAGCGGTTGCCGCTGGTCGAATCCGGACGGCGCAATCTCGCGTTTTTCGAGTCGCTTCCGGAACACACGCGCGAAGGGGTCGACCTGCATGTCTCGCGGGGTCTGCAGTTCGTGCGGCCGCTGTTCGAGTTCTCCAGTGCGTGCGCCGGCTGCGGCGAGGCCCCCTATCTGAAGCTTCTGTCGCAACTGTTCGGCGACCGTTTGCAGATCGCCAATGCGACCGGTTGCTCTTCGATCTATGGCGGCAACCTGCCGTCGCTGCCGTGGCGTGCCGGGCCCGATGGGCGCGGCCCGGCGTGGAGCAACAGCCTGTTCGAGGACAATGGCGAGTTCGGCTTCGGCATGCGTCTCGGGGTCGACCACCAGGTCGCCATGGCACGTGCCCTCGTCCGCACGTTGGGCGATCGCATCGGACCCGGCCTCGCCGACGCGATCCTTGATGCGCCCCAGCGCACAGACAGCGAGATCGTGGCACAACGCGGCCGGGTTGAGGAGATCAGGCGCGCGCTGGCAGGCGCTACGGATGCGCCGGCGCGTGATCTGCTGGCCCTGGCCGAATATCTCGTGCGCCGCAGCCTGTGGATCGTGGGGGGTGATGGATGGGCCTATGACATCGGTGCCGGCGGGCTCGATCACGTGTTGGCCCAGGACCGCGATGTCAACGTAATGGTGCTGGATACCGAGGTCTATTCCAACACCGGCGGCCAGTCCTCGAAAGCCACGTCGCTCGGGGCCTCGGCAAAGTTTGCCGCCGCGGGCAAGCGCACACCGCGCAAGGATTGGGCGCTCCAGGCGATCGCCTACGGCTACGTCTATGTCGCGCAGATCGCGCTGGGCGGCAGTCCGGAACAAACGATCCAGGCGCTGCGCGACGCCGAGGCTTATGACGGCCCGTCGCTCATCCTCGCATACAGTCATTGCATCGCACATGGCTTCGATCTGCGCGACGGGATGAACCAGCAGCGTCGGGCGGTTGCCAGCGGGTACTGGCCGCTCTTCCGGTTCGATCCGAGCATGCGCCATGCTGACATGAATCCCTTCCGCCTCGACAGCACGCGCCCGAGACTGCGCCTTGAAGAGTTGGCTTACCGCGAGCTCCGCTTCCGGGTTCTCACTCAGACACGACCCGAAGAAGCGCCGAGATTGCTGCGTCAGGCACAGGCCGCGGTGGACGAGCGCTACCGCATCTACGAGGACATGGCTTCGCGCGACGGAACGCGGTTCCACCCATTCTGGCAGGATGAAACTGTCATCCATGATGATATGAAGGCGGAGGCAAAGCAATGAACTTGCAGACGAGCTATCTCGGCTTGTCGTTGCGTCATCCCGTGATCGCCAGCGCCTCGCCGCTTTCCGCGACCCTCGACGGCGTACGCAGGTTGGAGGATGGCGGGGCGGCGGCGATCATCGCGGCATCGGTGTATGAGGAGGAGATCCGAAACGAGGAGGCGGCGCTCGAAGCCGCCGGCGCGATCGGAGCCGAGAGCCATGCCGAGGTGACGAGCTATCTGCCGCCGCTCCCGGGCTACCGGGGTGCGCTTGCTGCTCATGTCGAGATGATCCGGCGTGCGGCCGAAAGCATTTCGGTGCCGCTGATCGCCAGCCTGAACGGGATCACGCACGAAGGCTGGACTGGCATTGCCGCCCTTCTGCAGGAAGCGGGGGCGGCGGCCCTCGAGGTCAATCTCTTCCACATCCCCACCGACCCGCAGGAGACCTCCGCCGCGGTCGAGTCCAGACTGGTAGAAACCTTGCGCGAAGTGTGCACAGCGGTAACGATTCCCGTCGCTGTCAAGCTCAGCCCGAACTTCACCGCGCCGGCTCATCTCGCTGGCGACATTGCCGGCGCCGGCGCGAGCGGGCTCGTCCTGTTCGGACGATGCTACGAGCCTGACATCGATCTCGAGACGCTGAGGTTCCATCCCAGCCTGCGTTTATCGACAGCGGAGGAGATCCGTTTGCCGCTGATGTGGATCGCCCTGCTGGCCGGAAAGACATCGCTGAGTCTCGCCGGTGGACGAGGCGTGGAAGGGTCCGAAGAGGTGATCAAATACTTGCTTGCCGGCGCGGACGTGGTCCAGGTGGCGTCTTCATTGCTGCGTCACGGACCCAACCATCTCGACCGTTTGGTGGAGGGTTTGTCGGAATGGATCGAGGCGCATGGCGCCGAATTGGTAGAGGAGATCCGAGGGCGCCTGCGTGCCAATCGGCTCGCCGAGCCCGAGGCGCTGCTTCGCGCGACCTATGTTCGCACGTTGCTGCTGGAATATCCCATTCGCGATATAGGAGGAACACAATGAAGATCGGAAGCGTCGGCGCCGGGCAGGTCGGCGCCACCGCTGCCTATGCCATGACGATGCGTGGCGTCGGTTCGGAGATCGTACTCGTCGACCGCAAGACAGACTTGGCAGTCGCCCAGGCACACGACATTCTGGACTCCACGCCTTGGTCGTATCCCGTCCGGGTCCGCGCCGGGGAGGCGGCCGATCTCGACGGCGCAGGCATCGTTGTCCTTGCGGCCGGGACTGCCCAGAAGCCCGGGGAGAGCCGACTGGACTTGCTGTCGCGCAACGCCGAAATCTTTGCCCAGATCGTGCCGACCGTGCTGGCGGCGGCACCAGATACCGTCTTCCTGGTAGCGTCGAATCCGGTCGACATCATCACGCATATCGTGACCGTCCTCGCCGGCCGGCGCGGCGTCTTGCCGAAGCGAGTGATCGGGTCCGGTACGATCCTCGACTCGGCGCGGTTCCGCACCCTGCTAGCTGCAAATCTCGGGATCAGCCCAGCATACATCGATGCTCGTGTATTGGGCGAACATGGCGACAGCGAAGTGTTGCACTGGTCGGGCGCCGTGGCGAGCGACTTATCGGTCGCGGACGCCGCCCGCCAGATGGGGCGGGAACTAACAGAGGCCGACCGCAGCCGCATTGATACCGCAGTGCGCCGCGCCGCCTATGCCATTATCCAGGGCAAAGGAGGGACTTGGTTCGGCGTCGGCGCCGGCATCGCCCGCATCGCTCAGATTATTCAGGACGACGAGCGGGCGCTGATTACCTGCTCCATGTTAACGGCGGAATGCCACGGCGTGCGTGACGTGGCCCTGTCACTGCCGCGCGTGCTGGGCGCGGGCGGCGTGGTGACGACATTCATGCCGAATCTCGACGCCGACGAGCGCGCCGCACTGAAGCGGAGCGCCGATATTTTGAAGCAGGCTGCAGAAGGGGTGCGTCTGTGAAATGGGGAGGGGTGCAGCTATCGCAATAACGGAGGTTTGGTCATGAACTCGTCGATAGCCGGTCCGGCTTCGCCACACCAAGAGGGTTCGAGTGGCCCCGTGCTGTCTCGCGCATCACAAGATGCAGTCGCTCGGCCGATCCGCTGCATCGGGGTGGTGGGCCTCGGCCATATGGGCGATGAATTCGCGCAGAACCTGCTGTCGGACGGTTACCAGGTCATCGTCGAGGACCGCGACACAGAGCGCGCGAAGGCCTTGGAGCCCCATGGCGCGCGCGTAGCGGCTCGGCTCGCGGATCTCGCTCCGTGCGACGCCGTCATAACGTCGCTGCCCAATGACGAGGTGCTGACTTCGGTTGCCCTGCCGCCCGACGGGCTAGCCGCCATCCTGACGCCCGGCTCGATCCACATCTCGATGAGCACGGTCAGTCCCGGTGTGTCGCGGCGTCTGGCGGAGATGCACGCCGCCCACGGCCAGGGTTTCGTGGCGGCTCCGGTGCTTGGGAACCCGGATCTCGCCCATGCCCGAAAGCTGTTCGTGATCGCCGGCGGCCGGCATGAGGTGGTCGCACGCGCTCGGCCCGTCCTCGAACGCCTCGGCCAGCATGTGTTCGTCATGGGGGATGATGCCGGAGCGGCAAGCCTTATGAAGCTGGCCGGCAACACATTCACCGCAATGACCCTGCAGGGCATGGGTAAAGTCCTGGCCCTGCTGCGCAAGTCTGGGATCGACCCGCATCTCGCCTTCGACGTTCTCCCCGGATCGCTGTTCGACGGCCACGTCCACAAGACCTATGGCGGCAAGATCGTCGAGGGGCACTACCGCCCGCCCGGGATGACAGCGCCGCTTGCGGTCAAGGATCTGCGGCTGGCACTCGCCGAGGCGGAGCACCAGGCGGTGCCGACGCCGGTTGCCAGCCTCGTCCGCGATCGGCTCGTCGGAGTTGTGGCGCGCGGCTGGGGCGGGCTCGACTGGTCCGCGCTCGGCCTTCTGGCGGCTTTGGAGGCCGGGCTGGACACCGCTTCCGTCGCGGCGGCGGTGGCGAGTGGACACTCCTGAGCGAAGCAACCATGCCCGATGCGCCCGCCGTCAGCCGCCTGCCAACACGTTCCAGCGGCAACTCGACATTGTCGCCAGATGCGTCGGACGGCGATACCGATCGGTGTCCCGGCAGCAGCCTAGAAGAAGCAACAACTCCTGCCGCAATCGACACGAAGGCACGAAAGCTGACAGAACCCCGCACCGAGGAGAATTCTCGGATCAGCGGCACGACCCAGGATGGACCACTTCCAGGCGCGATCAGCATCATCGACGCCGAAGGCGTCCGGCATCCTGCTTCTGTCGCGGACCTGCGCACGAGGATTTCCGCCAAGCGGCTCTTCTGGCTCGACATCTGCGGCGCCGAGCCCTCCGTCGCGAAGGAGTTCCTCGTGGAGATGGGCGTGGACGATAGCGGCATCACCAGGGCGCTCCGGTTCGGCCAGTCTGGGCGCATCGCGATCGGTCGCGAGGGCATCCGTGCCGTCACCTGGTTGGGCGACCCGCCGCACGACCCGATCGAACTGCATTTCCGTTCGTCCCCCACGTACATATTCACAATTTGGAGCGGCGATGCCCGTGTTCTGGACGAAGCGCGCCAAGCATTCGCGGATCGTGTCGCGGGCATGCAGGAACGCCCCTATCACGCGGCGGCGATCGTGCTGCAGCTGCTGCATGGTACGCTTTATCGCGCGCTCGGCGGCCTGGACGAAACAATTCATGCGCTGAGCACGCAGGTGAGGGATCGGCCGGGATCAATCAAGTTCGCCGATCTCAGTCGCAAACTGGAATCACTCCGGATGGTATGGTTAAAGGTCGAGCGCTACGCCGCCGCAGTCCGCGCGGCGACGGTCGGCGTCGCAGCGATCCCCGGCATCAGCGAGCGCGGTGTCGACGAGTTGGATCAGTATGCCGAGAGGGTGGAGGACCTGGCGAGCCGGTTGTCCGAACGCGTCGACTGGGCATCAGTTGGAGTGCAGAATTACAGGGCCGCTCTGGCGCAGTGGCAGAGCGACCAGATCAGCCGGCTGACCGTGGTATCAGTTATTTTCCTGCCGATCTCTTTTCTGACGGGTTTTTTCGGAATGAATTTCGGCTGGATCGCCAACAATCTCGGCGGCTTGACGGTCTTCCTTGCGCTAGGCGTTATGCTGCCGTTCGCGTGTGCGGTCACGACGATCATTTGGTTTCGCCGGCGCGGGCTGTTGTGAAGTCCGCCGTGTCGATAGCTACGTAGTATAGCTGATGCTCCGCCTCGTCCAAGCCGACGGGCCGCTAAGGAGCGCAGCCGTCGTCACCGGGTACTGCGTCCGGCTCAGCGAGCCAGTACTGCGCTCATTGAACTGCGTGCCGCGACCGCACGAAACCACGCATGATCGTGTGGTTGGTGGCGATCATCAGCATGGTCGCCATTAGCGGTGCGGCCAGCAAGCCGTTGAGCACGACGCTCCAATAAAGCGCCTTGATCGGGTCGATGCCGGTGAAATTCAACCCCACACCTGCCAACGTGGCAAACGCGATAGTGCCGTAGAAAGCACGTGCGTCGTACCACTTGCGGTCCAGCCCCTCGACCCAGCCGACCGCTTCACACGGCGGCGCCGGTGATCAGCCCCGGCCCGAGCGCCTTCAGCAGGCTACCCGACCGCGGAACGTATTCAGGCTCGGACGGCGCTACCGGGCTATCCGACATTGACAGCGACACCGATCAGCGGTGTGCCGCCGCGATGGGGTCGGTGATCGTCTTGGTCAGCTCGGCTCGGCTCCGCGTGTCGGTTGTTGTCTGGCCGACGAGCAGCCGCTCAATCTCGCGCAACTTACGTTGGACATCCGCATCGACGCTCCCAGCCGCAGCCACGATCGATTTGACCTTATCGAGAAAAGCGCGGCGTTCGCCGGCGTCTGGTGGAAGAAGTTCCGGTAACGTGTCAATCGCCGCACGCTCATCGATGGCCAGAATCGCCCACTGATCGCGCAAGGCCTCCTTGAAGCGAGCGAAGGTGACGCCCGGATGAGCGGCCAGCACGCCGAATATCGTCGACGCTCTCATAGTTGTCGAGGATCCAATCAAGAGCCTGCTGCGGCGGGGTGATGTTATCACCCTTCGAGCAGAAACATATGATCGGAGACCTGATCTCACGCAGATCGAGGCGGATGCCGTCGCTCGTGACGAGCTGCGCCGTCGATAGTTTGTTGCCGATAAAGAGGTTATCGACTATGTATTGCAGCTCTTCTCCGCTCAGCAGAATGAAATCGCCCCACCATTTCTCGAACTGAAGGTATCGGTTCTCCTGCTGATCCGGATTCGCCCAGACGTTGTACCCCTTGCTCCAAAAGGTGTTGGACGGACTGCCGGAATCGAAGTTCGCGATCAGCCAGGCGCCGTCGAAGGTGCCGTTGCCGAGATCGCTTGTCAGACGGGTGAGCCAGCTCCCGCCGAGCATGCCACCCAGGTAGCGCATCGGGGCGGGCCGCCGCCGTCTCCCCCGAAGACGAGGCCGAGAATATTTGAAGAGAAGGCCACATCCGGCGGATGGCCGAGGAAGCGGACCTTCGCGCGCGTGGTCAGTCCTTGGGCCCCAGAGAAGACCTGGAGCGATGCGACCTCATCGTCGAGCTTGACGACCTGTGCAATTCGTGGCCCTCCGTGCTCGTCGCGCACCTCGGCGAGGTCGCCGAAGGACGGGCTGTCGCCCACGCTCTCTGGTAGTGCGATTCGGAGGACGTTGCCGATGATCGACAGAGTTCGCGTGTAAAACAGAATAAACTCAGTCACTTTGCTCACTTTCGTGATGCGTGAGGGACCGACCGAAGCCGAGTGCAGGTTCAGGGCTTTCGCGTGTAAACATCCGACCCTAGCCCTACAACGGCATCTCCGGCTTTGGCGGTCTTGCGCTGTTTGCTGCCGGGCTGCTTACACCGGCGGCGAAGTGGGATAACGCCGCGGACGGCAACTGCTTCGCGAACGACCTTACGAACCGGATCGCTGACAACGAGGGCAACGAGATCAAACGGTGCGAAACGCACCGGAGAGGTGTTGCACTTGATTGCCTGGGCTCCATCATCGGCGCATCCAGAGAAGCGAAAGCGGTGGGTACAGGAGGGAAAAAGCACTACGTCGCACTGCCGTTCGACAAAGTGGCCACTTTGTGCTCCAGCCCGTGCTCCAGCGCCAGTACGCCCCCTCTTTGCAGCAGCGTAGTGAAGTCAGAGCGCTGCACCGCAACACGACTAATTGCGCCGTCGGCCAGCACATCGACCGCCTTCCAGCCAGCCGAGGTCTGCCGCATCACATAATCGATCTCGACTGGCGAGCCGCTGGCGCGGACGATCTGGGTCTGCAACACAACACCGCCGCTCGAGAGGCGACGCGGGTTGGGCTGCACCTCGAACTTCTGGCCCGAGTAGCTGTCGAAATTCGCTGCGTAACTGGAGATTGTATAGCGCCGGAACGCGTTCGCAAGAGCCGCCCTCTGGTCTGCAGTCAGTGCCGACCAACGCATCCCGACGGATGCCTGCAACACGGAGTCGAGGTCGAACGCTTGGTCCACCGCCGGAGCTAGCATCGCGCAGCGTTGCTCGAAGGAAATACTCTGACCGGTTTTCATGGCCGCCAGTAGCGCCGTGTTGAGCTGCCGGATCGGTGCCCCCGGATCTGATACATCCGAAAGCGCGGCGCGCGTAGAGACCGATGTTACCGGACCAAATACGACGGTGGCCACGAAGAGCATCGCCACAGTCCGACGGTGGATCGACCTCGTCGACTCGGATAAGCCAGTAAGGTACGCGTTCATCTCTCATCTCCGTTTTGCTGGCGGGATCAGCGGACAGCCTGCAGATTGGCACCGAGCAACCCGTAAATTACAGGTTGGGACGGTATCCCCGATACCAATCAAGCGTTCCGAAACCTTTCGGAGGACTGTCCTTTTGTAGCGCGGCAGGAATGGCGCCTCCGATCACTAGGATGGGACATGTGGGCGATATTTTTCTCTCCCGCTCGCCCGGATTTGCGTGGACTTGTGAGTAATTGCGCCGATATTGGAGCCGGGCCGCCTTGCTAAGTGTCAGGCCTAGGCCGGCGCATTTTCCGAGCCGGTGGTGCGCGCCGTGGCCGCGCATAACAAGCAGCCGGTCATCTTTCCACTCTCGAACCCGACGTCCCATGAAGAAGCGACACCTGAAGATCTGGAAACGTGGAGCGAGGGGAGGGCAGTCATCGGCACCGGCAGCCCGTACCCGCTTCGGACTCGCGACGGCGTGAAATTCAGGGTCGACCGGACCAACAATTCCTACATCTTCCCAGGTGTTGGTCTTGGCGCGATCGCCGTCCAGGCGACGCGCGTCAGCGATCAGATGTTCATGGAGGCCGCCAAAGCCTTGGCTGCGGCATGGCCGGCCCGCAACGATCCCAAGAAGAACCTGCTGCCGCCGGTCACGTCGCTGCGCGAGAACTCGGTCGCGGTCGCGCTCGCCGTCGCGCTCCAGGCGCACAAGGAGGGGCTGACCAAGGGCATCCGCACCGATGAGATCGAGGGGCGCATTCGCGCCAAGGTCTGGACGCCGCATTACGTGCCGTACCATCGGGTCAAAGCCACGGCCTTTTAGTGCGGCGAGAAAGCGGGGACCTCCGGTGATCGGGACCATCCTCAATGGGCTGTTGCCGGTGACCTTTGTCATCGTGCTCGGCTGGTTATCGGGCCGGATCGGCCTGCTGAAGCATGCTGATGCCGACGTGTTTGCGACGCTGGTGATCCGCTTTGCCTTGCGCCTCTCGCTGTTCGAAGGCGCGGTCAAGACGTCACCGGACAGGCTCGCCAACGTGGGTTTGGCGCTCTGTCTGACGTTCGGATTGATGGGCAGTTATGTTGTCGCGCTTGGAGTCGGTCAGTTCGTCTTCAAGCACGATCTGCGCACGTCCACCATGCAGGCGCTGGTGTGCGCCTTTCCCGATATGGCGTATCTCGGCGCACCGATATTGGCAGCGATGTTCGGACCCATAGGGTTCCTGGCGGTCGTGATCGGAAATCTCGTCACCAGCCTGCTTATGCTGCCACTGACCATTGTTTTGACCAGTGTTTCGGACAAACAAGAAGCCGGGCATACAAGGCTATTTTGCTCATTCTGAGGCACAGTCTCTTCGCCGCCGTGATCAATCCGATCGTCTGGCTACCGATCCTCGGCGCGGCGCTGAGCTTCAGCCATGTGACACTGCCCGGTCCAGTCCTCACCTCCGTCGATATGACCGGCAGGGCAGCGGGTGGGACTGCGCTGCTCGCGCTTGGTCTGATGCTCTACGGCGAGCCCTTCAGGATCAACGCTAACGTGCTGACCAATATCGGTATCAAGAATTTTCTTCAACCGACCATGATGGCGTTGGGTGCGGTGCTGTTCGGTGTCGTCGGTGCGTCTGCCCAACAGGCCATCATCACCGGTGCCGTGCCGACAGCGACGGCGGCCGCCATGTTCGCGCTGAAGAACAAGACCTACACCGCCGATGCGACCTCGACAATTTTGATTGGTACAGTCCTTGAAATCGGCACTGAGGGAATTCTCATAGTGCTCTTTTCCTTCTAAAACATGATAGCTTCAGGTTGCTGCACCCGTGATACGAAAGCGGAGGCCACGCAATGAACCTGCAGACGAATTATCTTGGCCTGTCTTTGCATCATCCCGTTATCCCAGCGCCTTGCCGCTTTCCGCGACCCTCGGTGGCATACGCAGGCTAGGGGATGGGGGGCGGCGGCGATCGTCGGTGCCTCGGTCTATGAGGAGGAGCATCGCGCGCACTATGTTCGCACGTTGCTGCTGGAATATCCCATTCGCGATATAGGACGAACAGCATGAAGATCGGGATCGTCGGAGCCGGGCAGGTCGGTGCCACTGCTGCTTATGCCATGACGATGCGCGGCGTCGGTTCGGAGATCGTGCTCGTCGATCGCAACACAGATCTGGCGGTTGCCCAGGCGCACGACATTCTGGACGCCACGCCGCGTACCAGCGCGTTGGGCGAATTTGTCTTGAGAGATGGTTCAGGACAAGTGTTTGAGGAATGCGGCTTCGCGGCCGTTCGCGGCCCGCGAGCCGAGCATATGTGGCAGCAGGATACTCCGCATTTCCGACACCGCCTCTCTGGCTAGAGCGGGTATCGCCCATGCGCGCGGGCCCGTGGCAAGAACCACGGTGCAGGTCATTCCCGAGCTTACAAAGACGCCCGGGGGGACTTCGTCAATATGAATCCTCACAGGAATCCGCTGGGAAAGCCGGACCCACTCGAACGTCGGAGTGACGTTGGCAAGCAACTCGGGTCCATCAGAATTGTCAATATCGGTGATGCCGCGGCTGATGCTCATCACATGGCCACGCAATGGCAGCCCCCCGCTCATCATGTAAATGTTGACCTCGTCGCCAGGCGCCACGCGAGGGATCTTCGTCTCCTCAAAATACCCCTCGACGCGGTATGAGTCGCTGTCGATAACGGCCATGACCTTGGTGCCAACGGACGCGTACTGGCCCACATCCAGTGTCAGGTTGGTGACGAAGCCATTGACGGGAGCACGCACGACCATATGCTCGAGATTGAGGCGCGCGGTTGAACGATCGGCGAGAGTTTGCATGTACGCGGCGATTGCCGAATTCGCTGTATATTGAGCGTCTTCTCTAGCCTCGACGGAGGTGGACAATGTCGTCAGTTTCTGGCGCCGCTCGGACTCGTGTCCTCGCATTTCCATGACCGCCTTGGCGGCCGCGACTGCCGCCTCGGCCGTAGCGAGTGCAAATTTGTAGCGCTCCTGATCCAGAACGAAGAGCACGTCACCCTTATGGACAGTCTGATTGTCTTTGACGTCGAGTTCGGCGACGAAACCCGACACATCCGGCGCAATATCGACTACATCAGCGCGCACTCTCGCATCACGAGTCCATGGAGAAAGCATGTAATAGTCCCAGAGCTCGTACGCGCCAGCGCAGGCGGCAGCCACGATGAGCAACGTAAGGATGAAACGTGCGGTTGTTTTCATCAGAAACCCTCAAGATCCGGTCAGCAGGACGAGACAGGAAAACAGGCAGAGAAAGAGCCCGAATTTCGCGAGTGGTGCGTGTAGCACGCTGTGATAGAAACGGGCACGAGCGCTCCGAAAACAGCAATTTCGCGACGCATGTTCGGCTCCGCACTCCTATGTGCCGAGGATCAACGGACGGCCGTTGTCCAAGCCGTCCTGCAGGTTTATTGCGGCAACCATCCGCGCCGCCTCCAACTGCGCTCGCTCGGGTGAAATTGAGCTATCTCTCAGCTCGGCGATGCATCCGGCGATTGTCGCGCGGGTCATCCCATCCTTGCCGACGATACTCCAACGGCCTGAGAGAACGCAGCCGGCCGGCTCCCCTTCGAACTCGTCGATGTGGATAGTCAGCACCAACGCCATCCGCGCCAAAGCGGATCAATAGCGGTAAACCCCACGGCCGGTTTTCCGGCCGAGATACCCGGCATCGACCATCTCCTTCAGGCGCGGACAGGGTCGGTATTTCGGGTCACCGAAGTCGCGATGAAGAACCTCCATCACCGACAGCAGCACATCCAGGCCGATCAGATCGGCAAGCGCCAAGGGACCCATCGGATGATTGCAGCCCAATTTCATCGCGTCGTCGATTTCCCCTGGGTTTGCATCATCTTCTGCCAGCGCGAAGAAGGCCTCGTTGATCATTGGAAGCAGAAGGCGGTTCACGATGAAGCCGGGCACGTTCTTCACCGTGATTGGTGTTTTGCCCATCTTCTCTGCAAGCGCCGTGATTAGATCGTGGGTGGCGTCGGTGGTCTGCAACCCCCGCACGACTTCGACAAGGCTCATCACCGGCACCGGATTAAAAAAGTGCATGCCGATGAAGCGGCCCGGATTGGTGATGACCGAGGCGAGTTTTGTGATGGATACAGATGACGTGGTTGACGTTACGATCGTATCCGTCCTTACAGCCTTATCGACGAGCTGCATGATTTTTGCCTTCAGATCGGCGTTTTCGGTGGCTGCCTCGACGATCACGTCAGCCTCTGCGAGCGCGCCGAAACCCGTTGCCGTTTTGATCCGCGCGAGTGCTTTCTCCCGCGCGGCCGCCGTCATCTTGTCTTTCTTCACCAGCCGATCGAAGCCTCCGACAATCCTCTGCGTCGCATTCGCCAGCGCGGGTTCGCTGATGTCGATCAGGGTCACGGCAAGCCCGGCTGCTGCCGCCACCTGGGCGATGCCGCCTCCCATCGTTCCTGCGCCGACGACCCCGATGCTACGAACGGGCATGTTCGAATTCTCCTCTCATTGGTTGCTGGGCGTTGCTGCTCGGTCGCGAGCGATGCATATGGCGATACACCAGCACTCCTGACATAAAATGCCGAGGTTTCCGGTACAACAAGCAGAATTGCCAAGTCCAGCCGGAGTTGGGCAGCATCGCCCAATGTGCAGCAATTGCGATCAACCGCCATCCCGTTGAGTGGCGATGCCGTGGGTTTCCGGGCCTCTGCCTAGAGAATCGGGCCGGTGGCGATCAGCGGGCGGCGCTGCTTTGGCAGGCTTTATCCCGCATAATAGGATTTAATGACCATTAACTAACCTACTCCGACCGCAGTGGGTCACAAGGACAATATCTCCACCGGCTGCTGATCGGCGCCAGCGGGTGTCAGGCCGATCGGAAGCGGAGGCACTAGCGGCAATGGGCGCGAAGTGACTAAACGCCCGCGCTCCTGGCCTTAGGCACGAAAGCACGACCCCGCTTGCCGTGGGGTTGCAGGATGAACTCGTGTGTATCGGAGGCTTGAGTTATGAGTGTGACTGCACTTGACCTCTCCTACGAGGCGGATTTCAAGCCTTACAGCGCCTCGTTCAAGCCGGAGCGGGCATTTCACTGGAGGGATGAGCGGAACGAATTGCGGGCCGAACTCAGGACGCGAGCAGAGCCGGAGTTCGGAATACCTCCATTTAGCGTCTCTCAGGCCCGCCGACGCGCCGTGGAGATAGATCCGCCCGAGATCGTGAGACGGCGTACCGCGGCCTGGGCGGAAATGTCAGCGGAGATCGTGCAAATCGGACGCACCGAGAGGATCGGGATGCGCTACCAGGCGCCCCTGCACCTGCTGGTTGCATATGAACAAGGCCTGCGCCGCGACGGGGAGACGCACGCGCAGGGTGTGCCCAGATCCACTCTCAAGGACCTGAAGCACAAGATGACGTTCGTCCCTGCCGGATGTGAATTCCACGAGTGGCACGAGCCACGCTCGGCTCCCCAGATCACCTACGTCTACATCGAACCGTCCCATCTATGTGTCGGATCCAACCCCGACGGAGGCTCGGCGGACTTCGCTCCGCGACTGCTGTTCGAAGATTTTGTTCTTTGGGAGACGGTGTCCAAGCTCAAGGCGCTCATTGAGAGTGCCGGTGCCGCCGACCGACACTATCTCGAGGCAGTCGGCGCAGTGCTTGCCCATGAGCTGACCCGGATCGTGGCCGGCCACGCATTGAGCGAGCGACCGATGCGCGGTGGACTTGCGGCTTGGCAGCAGCGAGTGGTCATCGAGTATATCGAAGAGCATCTCGCTGAAGAGATCCCCCTCACCACACTCGCCGATCTCGCCCGACTTAGCCCACATCATTTCTGCCGGGCGTTCAAGGAATCGCTCGGCAGGCCGCCTTGCCGATACCACGCGCTGCGTCGCATCGAACGGGCCAAGGTGCTGTTGGCAACGCCGGCTACCTCGGTCACCGAGATTGGGCTGAGCCTGGGTTATAGCGAGACGAGCTCGTTCACCGCGGCTTTCAGACGCGGGACCGGTCTTACCCCAACGGACTATCGCCGCAGTCTGGCCTGATCTCGAAACCGATGTCGTTGCCACGGCGCGTTGTAGTGATGTTCCCGGACGGAGAGCCCAATGTACATGTCCAATGACGTCTTTACCGCCTACTCCCGCACCTACGAGTCTCGCCGGGAGACCGAGATGTCCTTGCAGGAATACCTGGAAGGATGCCGCAACGATCCGATGATGTACGCAAGCACGCCGGAGCGGCTGTTAGCGGCGATCGGCGAGCCGGAGATGGTGGACACCTCGAAAGACGCTCGCCTCGGCCGGATTTTCATGAATCGGACCATTCGGATCTATCCAGCGTTCAACGAGTTCTACGGCATGGAGGAGACGATCGAGCGGATCGTCGGCTTCCTGCGTCACGCCGCCCAGGGACTGGAAGAGCGTAAACAGATCCTCTACCTGCTCGGCCCCGTCGGGGGTGGCAAGTCGTCGTTGGCTGAGCGGCTCAAGGCGCTGGCGGAGGCGCATCCGATCTACGTGCTAAAAGCCGGACAAGAAATCAGCCCGGTATTCGAAAGCCCGCTCGGGCTGTTCGATCCGGAGCGGATGGGCGCCTTCCTTGAGGAGCGCTACGGCATCCCCCCACGGCGGCTGACCCGTTTCATGAGCCCCTGGTGTGTCAAGCGGCTGGATGAGTTCGAGGGCGACATCTCGCGGTTCCGGGTCGTCCGGATCAATCCGTCCCGCCTGCGGCAGATCGCGATCGCCAAGACGGAGCCGGGCGATGAGAACAACCAGGACATCTCGTCGCTGGTAGGCAAGGTCGATATCCGCAAACTGGAGCTGCATGCGCAGAACGATCCAGACGCCTATAGCTACTCGGGCGGGCTCAACCGTGCGAACCAGGGCGTGCTCGAATTCGTCGAAATGTTCAAGGCGCCGATCAAGATGCTGCACCCGCTACTCACGGCGACGCAGGAGGGCAACTACATCGGTACCGAGAATATCGGCGCCATCCCGTTCTCCGGCGTTATTCTCGCCCATTCGAACGAAGCCGAGTGGCAGACCTTCAAGAACAACCGCAACAACGAAGCTTTCATCGACCGGATCTGCGTCATCAAGGTGCCGTACTGCCTGCGCATGACGGAAGAGCAGAAAATCTACGACAAGCTGGTAAAAAGCTCCGAGCTGGCGGAGGCACACTGCGCCCCGTCGACCTTGGAGATGTTGGCCCGGTTTTCCGTGCTGACCCGGCTGCGCCGACACGAGAACTCCACACTGTTCGCTAAGATGCGCATCTATGACGGCGAATCATTGAAGGACACGGATCCGCGCGCGCGGTCGCTGCAGGAATACAAGGATGTGGCTGGATTCGAGGAGGGCATGGACGGCGCCTCCACCCGATTCGCCTTCAAGGTGCTGGCGGCGACGTTTAACTACGACACCACCGAGATCGCGGCCGACCCGGTGCACCTGCTGTACGTGCTGGAGCAGTCGATCCGCCGCGAACAGCTTCCGGCGGAGACCGAAAAACATTATCTGGAGTTCATCAAGGGCGAACTGGTGCCGCGCTATGCCGAGTTCATCGGCAACGAGATTCAGAAGGCCTATCTCGAGTTGTACTCTGATTATGGCCAGAACCTCTTCGATCGCTACGTCTCTTATGCCGATGCCTGGATCGAGGACGTGGATTTCAAGGATGCCGACACTGGGCAATTGCTTAACCGCGAGCTTCTGAATCAGGAGTTGACCAAGATAGAGAAACCAGCCGGCATCGCGAACCCGAAGGACTTCCGTAATGAAGTGGTGAAATTCAGCCTGCGCGCGCGCGCCAACAGCGGCGGAAAGAACCCGTCCTGGACGAGCTATGAGAAAGTCCGCGAAGTGATCGAGCGGCGGATGTTCTCCCAGGTTGAGGAGTTGCTGCCGGTGATCAGCTTCGGTTCGAAGAAGGACAGCGACACGGAGAAGAAGCACGACGAGTTCGTGGAGCGTATGACCGACCGCGGTTACACCGAGCGGCAGGTCCGACGTCTCGTCGAGTGGTATATGCGAGTGAAACAGGCAGGGTAGTGCTGGCGCCCCAGCTAGGAAGACAGGCTCATGCATATCATCGATCGCCGCCTCAATCCCAGCGGCAAGAGCCTCGCCAACCGGCAGCGTTTCATGCGCCGGGCCAAGTCGCTAATTCGCAAGGCTGTGCACGAGAGCGCGGCCAGTCGAAGCATCAAGGACGTCGACGAAGCCGGCGATGTTTCACTGCCCGCCCAGGACATGCACGAACCATCCTTTCACGGCAGCGCCACGGGCGGCATACGCGACCATCTGTTGCCGGGAAACAAGCAGTACGTGGAAGGCGACACGATTCCGCGCCCGCCCGGCGGGGCCGGGAGTGCCGGCGCTGCAGGCAGCCCGGACGGCGACGGCCAAGATAATTTTCGCTTTGCCCTGTCGCGCAATGAGTTCGTGGAGCTGTTCCTGGAAGATCTGGAGCTACCCGACCTCGCCAAGCGGCGCATGGTGGACACCGAGAGCCTGAGTTGGGAGCGGGCGGGCTACTCAGTCAGCGGCTCCCCGGCCAACCTCGCGCTGAACCGCACCGTGCGCAACAGCCTCTCTCGGCGGATCGCATTGCACCGGCCGAAGACGGAGGAATTGAAGGTACTGCGCGAGCAGATCCGTGCCCTTGCGGAAGGCGACCCGCGGCGTGACGAGTTGGAGGAGGAACTGGATCGGAAACTGCGTCGCACCAGTCTGATCCCCTACATCGATCCCATCGACGTTCGCTATAGGCGCTTCGAGGCCAACCCGAAGCCAGTGGCGCGGGCGGTCATGTTCTGCCTGATGGACGTGTCTGGTTCGATGACCGAACACATGAAGGATCTGGCGAAGCGCTTCTACGTGCTGCTCTACATCTTTCTTCGCCGGAAGTACCAGCGTGTGGAGATAGTCTTCATCCGCCACACACACAAGGCGTCCGAGGTGGATGAAGATCAATTCTTCCACGCACCCGAGACTGGTGGCACCGTGGTGTCGACCGCGCTCGAAGAGATGCGACGTGTGGTGACCGAGCGGTTTAGCCCCGATGCGTGGAACATCTACGCCGCGCAGGCCTCGGATGGTGACAATACCGCCTCCGACAACGAACGGACCGCCGACTTGCTTACCAACTGCATCCTGCCGATCTGCCAGTACTATGCCTATCTCGAAGTCGGCCGCGATTCGGAGCAGTTTCCGCCTGGCTTCGCTCGCCGCGACAGCGATCTTTGGCAGACATACGACAACGTCTGCTGCCCTGGCGCCCCGATGGCGATGCGGAAGGCGAATCACCGGCGCGACATCTACCCGGTCTTTCGCGAGCTGTTTGCACGCAAGCAGGCCCCCGCCGCTGCTGAGGCCGCATGAACTACATCAATCCCAACGCTGTGCGTCCGCTGTTCGAGGGGGCCGATTGGGAGTTTTCCACCGTCCAGCGTGCGCATGACGCGATCGAGGCGATCGCCCTGGGCGAGTTCGGGCTGGACGTCTATCCCAACCAGATCGAGGTGATCGGCACCGAGCAGATGCTCGATGCCTATTCTTCGATCGGCATGCCGCTGTTTTACAAGCACTGGTCATTCGGCAAGCATTTCGCTCGCAACGAGGCGATGTATCGCGCCGGCATGCAGGGTCTCGCCTACGAGATCGTTATCAACTCCAACCCGTGCATCTCCTACATCATGGAGGAGAACACGGCGACGATGCAGACCCTGGTGATCGCCCACGCGGCATTCGGGCACAACCATTTCTTCAAGAACAACTATCTGTTCAAGCAGTGGACCGATGCTGACGGCATCCTGGATTACCTGGAGTTTGCCAAGGGCTATATCGCCCAATGCGAGGAGAAATACGGCGAGACAGCGGTCGAGCGGCTGATCGACGCGGCCCATGCGCTGATGAGCCATGGGGTGCACCGCTATCCGCGGCGGCGTCCTGCCGATCTTCGGTCTGAGGAGCTGCGCGCCCGCGAACGGCGCGAGCACGAAGAGCGGGTGTTCAACGATCTCTGGCGCACAGTGCCGCAGAAAGACGGCGGCATGCCGGACAACTCGGCTGAGGAGCGTCGCCGCGCCCTGCTGCAGCTTCCGCAGGAGAACGTCCTATACCTGCTTGAGAAGATCGCCCCGCGCCTGCTGCCCTGGCAGCGGGAGGTCCTGCGCATCGTACGGAATATTGCGCAGTACTTCTACCCGCAGAGTCAGACCAAGATGATGAACGAGGGCTGCGCCACCTACGTGCACTACCGGATCATGAACCGGCTGCACCAGAAGGGCTTGCTCACCGACGGCGCCATGGTCGAGTTCCTGCGCAGCCACACCAACGTGGTGTTCCAGCCGGACTTCGACGATCCGCGCTATGCCGGCATCAATCCATACGCGCTCGGCTTCGCGATGATGCAGGACATCGAACGCATCTGCACCGAGCCGACGGCAGAGGACCAGCAATGGTTCCCGGCAATTGCCGGCAGCGGCGATGTGATGGCGGTGCTGCGCGACTGCTGGGCAAACTATCGCGACGAGAGCTTCATCCTGCAGTTCCTCAGCCCGCGCTTGATCCGGCAGTTCGGCCTGTTCCACGTCCTGGACGATGCCACCGAGCCGAATCTGCGGGTCGAGGCGATCCACGACGAGCGCGGCTATCGCAAGATCCGGCGTGCCCTGGCACGGCAGTACGATATCGCCTGGACGCTGCCGGACATCCAGGTGGTGGACGTAAACTTGGAGACGGACCGGCGGCTCATTCTGCATCACCGGGCGCTGAACCGCGTGCTGTTGGAAGAGCGCGACGCCCGCCTCGTGCTGCAGCACTTGGCCGCTCTCTGGGGATATGACGTTCTGTTGAAAGAGGTCGATCCGGCCAGCGACTCGGTGCTGAAAGAGCACGCGGCAACTCCGCGGCCGGGGATTTTGCGTCCCAATTGATCGTGAGCCTGCGGCGAACTTTCCGCTCACCGCCCAGGTTGCTCGTTACGGTCCCTGTGGCGCGAGCCCTGACAGATGCCGATTAAGGGAACGTCAGTGGGCCAGTGGTCATGGATTTTGATGAAAGTCTGGCGAGTCGCCTGGGGGAATCGTAAGCGGCTTACCTTAGACCACATTCCACTGACGTGGAGACAGTGAGCTGATAGTATTGTCGCGGTTAGAATGGAACGGTCGCTCAGCCGGAATATCGCGGTATGCTTTCGGTCTTTGGCAGTCGCGGGCGACGGGAAACCACTGCCATGCTCGGACGCACTGAGAACCATTATGCAGAACTTGGTCGAGCTCTTCGGGTTAGCCGCTGGGCACATACTTCTTGATATGTCAGTTGAGCGACTCGCATTGCCCGCGTTCAAGCGAAGAGCGTTGGTATCGGCTGCAAGTGAACTGGTGATCAATGCCCTGCGCCACGCGTTTGACGCACCTAGCTCGGGGCACATTACCGTTGGACTCTGCCGGGTGGGATTGTCCGATGCGAAGCTCAGCATTTCGGACGATGGCCGGGGTATCAGAACTCGGTAGGTATAGTCGGCCGCGCGGAATTGCTTTCGATCTCGCAGCGCTGCACGAATCTGACCTGATCTATGTCAATCGGCGTCGAACATTGACCCTCGATCGGCGTCCAAAATTGACCCCTCAGATATCGGCTTGTGCCGGTAGTGCAAAGGGGGGACCCGCGCGCCGCGGAGTGCCCCACGAGGAGGCTGACGCAGCGGCGCGCGGGGGGTTCCTGTGGACCCACCGGTGCAAGCCCGGGTGGTAGAGGCGGTGGGCGTCAGGCGCGGTTCTTGAAGCGCCAGCTGTCGTTGCCTGTCTCGACAATGTCGCAATGGTGAGTGAGGCGGTCGAGCAGTGCGGTGGTCATCTTTGGATCGCCGACCATGTCGAGATGCCACAACGCTCGACAGGCGAGTCGCTCAGGTCAGGGTCACCGACCCGCATCATCCTCTGTATGGCAAGCGTTTTCCGGTCAGCGATCGACTGTCAGGGCGCGGGCCGGGGCTAATCGTTGTCCGGCTGCCTGACGGCCGAGAGCGCTCTATATCACGATTCGCTACAGATCTCGCAGCAACGGCCCATGAGCAGCTGGCCGTATCGAGTCGCCAAGCACACATTTCAGTGCACACGCTTCTGCCTTTGGCAAATCACATCCGTGCTGTGCTCGCTTCGAGACATGCGGAGCTCGAAGCCGGCGGACGACACCCCGAACGGCCATCGGCGAATCCGGAGCCGGATAGAGCCAGGCAAGGCGTTAGCGACAGCGCCGCGCCTATGGCCGCAACTTTCAATCGAGGAACGGCGGCGGCTGGCCCAGCACCTGGGTCAACTCTTGCAGCGCCTGCGTCCGCTTACCGCCGAGCCAAAGGAGGGAAACTGTGTCGACGACGACGTCGTTGAGCGATGATCGCATCACGACTGCGCACCGCGCCAAGCTTGCCTACGTTTACGTTCGACAATCATCGCCGGGGCAAGTTCGCCATCATCAGGAAAGCACCGAGCTACAGTACCGGCTGGTTGAGCGTGCGGTTTTGTTCGGTTGGCCCCAAGAACGAGTTCACGTCATCGACGATGATCTTGGTAAGTCGGGGGCCTACAGCCGTGATCGCCGCGGTTTTCAGACGTTGATCGCGGAGGTCGGGCTTGGCAAAGCCGGGCTCGTTATGAGCCTGGACGCATCTCGGCTGGCACGCAACAACCGAGATTGGCACCAGCTTCTGGAATTGTGTTCACTGTTCGGGGTGCTGATCGCAGACGGCGAGCGCCTGTATGACCCTGCAGCCTATCACGACAGGCTGCTCCTGGGCTTGTCAGGGATCATGAGCGAGGCGGAGCTGCATCAGATCAAAATCCGCCTCCATCAAGGCGAGCGCCAGAAGGCAGCGCGCGGCGAGCTGCGATTACCACTTCCGGCTGGCCTGATCCACAACCGAGACGGCAGTGTCACCCTCAATCCAGATGAGGAGGTACAGCAGCGGCTCCGGCTGGTCTTTACGAAATTTCGGGAGCTGCGCAGTGCCAAGGCGGTCATGCGATATCTACGACGCCACAACCTGCTGCTCCCTGTGCGACCGCTTCGTGGCTCGGCGCCGCATGAAGTCGTCTGGCGCGTGGCCAACAATGCTCGTGTGATCCACATTTTGAAGAACCCAGCCTATGCTGGCGCTTACGTCTATGGCCGGCGACGGCCGGAGCCGCTGCGGCGACGGCCAGGTAGCGATCGTATCGGGACGGTGGCGGTTCCGCCTGAGGATTGGTCGATCTGCCTCAAGGACGCCCATCCGGCTTATGTCGACTGGGAAGAGTTCATGGCAAATCAACGGCAGCTGGCTAATAATGTCGCACGCTACGATGCGGGCCGATCCGGTGCGCCCCGCAAGGGCAGTGCTCTGCTGCAGGGCATCGTCAGTTGCGGTCGGTGTGCCCGCCGCATGTGCCTGCGCTATTCCGGAACTGATGGCGATTTTCCAGTCTACGTTTGCGTGGCCGACCAAACTTTCGACGGAGGGCCGAAATGCCAAGAGGTGCGAGCCCTCCAGGTCGACGCTGAGGTAGAACGATTGATCCTGGAGGCGCTGACGCCAGACCAAATCGCGGTGGCGGTTGCTGCCGTGAGTGAGGTCGAAGTGGAGAACCGTGCGATAGAGCGACAATGGTCGCTCAAGCGCGAGCGGGCCCGCTATGATGCCGAGCGCGCCCGACGCCAGTACGACGCCGTTGAGCCCGAGAACCGCTTGGTGGCTCGCTCACTCGAGAGGATCTGGGAAGAGCGCTTGAGGCGGGCGGACCAAATCGAGCAGGAATACGAGGCATGGCGTCGTGAGCAGGCCGTCTCGGTTTCCGACAGCGATCGGCAAGAGATTCTGGCACTGGGCGAGGACTTGCCGAAGCTGTGGCACGCTGCGACGACCACCGCGGCAGAGCGCAAACAGATCGTTCGACTGGTGATCAAGGAGGTCATACTGGATCAGAAGCAGCGGCGTGGCTACGTCTGGATCAGGATTATTTGGCAAACCGGCGCGACCAGCGAGCACTGGTTGCAACGACGCGTGCAAGGCTATGCGCAGCACGCCGATCAGGAACAACTGAGACGGCGTATCGTCGAACTCAACGGGCTGCAGAAGATGGATGCTGAGATTGCCGCCACCCTCAACAGGGAAGGGTTTCGGACCGCGCACGGACCACCATTTTCTGGCAACATGGTTCACGTGCTGCGAAAACGGTGGGGGATCCGGACCGTCAAGATCAACGGCATCGCGGTGAACCCTCCGCGATGGGCCGACGGAAGCTACTCAGTACAGGGTGCAGCCGCGCTGATCGGCATTACACCGCAGACCATTTTTGATTGGCTCCGAAAAGGCTGGCTGAAGGGAAAGCAGCTGACCAAGGGCATGCCGTGGCAAATCTCGATATCTCCCGACCAAGTGGCGACGCCTAGGGCGCGCGCTCGACAGACCATCCGCTCCAATGGAGAGGCATCATGAAGGCGTCGAGTCGCCGAAGACGCTCGGCCATTCGCCGAAGGCAAGATTGGTCGTGACGATCACGGAGGTGCGCTCGTAGAGCCGGCTGACGGTGTGGAACAGCAGCTGCCCGCCGGCCTGTGCGAAGGGCAGATAGCCGAGTTCGTCGAGCACGACGAAGTCCAGACGGGTGAGATGATCGGCGAGTCGTCCCTGGCGGCCTGCCCGCCCTTCGGCCTCGAGCCGGTTGACCAGATCGACGGTGTTGAAGAAGCGTCCGCGCGATCCGGCGCGGATACAGCTCCGCGCGATCGCGATCGCCAGATGCGTCTTGCCGGTGCCGGTCCCGCCGACCAGGACGAGGTTGCGCTGCTGAGCGATGAAGTTGCCGTCGGCAAGATCGCGCACCAGGCTCTCGTTGATCGGCGTTCCGTTGAAGGCAAACTCGTCCACGTCCTTGGCGAGCGGCAGCTTGGCGATCGTCAGCTGATATCTGATTGAGCGCGCCTGCTTCTCCGAGATCTCTGCCTTGAGCAGATCGCCGACAAAGCGTTGCGGCTCGTGCTTGCGCTTGATCGCGGTGGCCAGCGTCTCGTCATAGGCGCCCTTCATTCCAAAGAGCTTGAGCTCCCCCATCATGTCGAGGACTTCGGTTCGCTCCATGCTCATGTGCTCCTGAGTTGATCGTATCTGGCGCAATCGGCGACCGGCGCATGGCGGAGTATCAACGCATCCGGCGTAAGGATGATGGCCGCCGGCCCGGGGTCGCGGTGCCGCGTGAGGATGTTGATGATCACGTCAGATGAGTGGACGCCTTCGGACATCGCCTGCGCGCAGGCAGCTTCGACCGCCGTCAACCCATCCGTCAGCACGGCAGCCAGGATGGCGACCATCTGACGATCGCCATCGTCGGACCCGGCGAGCTTGCGCCGCACCCGCTCCAGCGCGGCCGGCAGCACCCAGTCCCTGAACGGCGCGCCGTTGCGCAGCGCGCCCGGTTTGCGGGCCAAAACCGGCACGTAATGCCAAGGATCGTAGATCGTCTCGCCTCGGCTGTAGCTGCGGCGGTGTTCCGCGACGATGCGCCCATCCTGGCGGATGATGATCCGATCGGCGTAGGCATGGATCTCGACAGGCCGGCCGACCGCACTGGCGCTCACGGAGTATTTGTTATTGTCGAAGCGCACCAGACAGGTCTTCGACACCGACGCGGGCAGCGCGTGGAAGCCATCGAAGCGGCCGCGATAGGCGACAAGCTTCGGCCGCTCTTCCTCGAAGACTTCCCACACCGTCTGCTCGGGACGCTCGGGATGCGGATGCGCTTTGGCGTAGGCGATGCATCTATCGGTGAGCCAGGCGTTTAGTTCGTCGTAGGTCTTGAACCGCAGCCTCGGGGTAAAGAAGCGCTCGCGCACCAGGCCTACTTGGTTCTCCACCTGACCCTTCTCCCAGCCCGATGCCGGCGTGCAGGCGACCGGATCCACCAGATGGTGAGCGCACATCTGCAGGAAGCGGCGGTTGTATTGCCGGTCCTTGCCGATGAAGATCGTCTCCACCGCGGTCTTCATGTTGTCGTAGATGCCGCGCGTGCAGGCGCCCCTGAAGAGCGCGAAAGCGCGCTCGTGGGCGTCAAACACCATCTCCTGCGTCTCGCGTGGATAGGCGCGAACGGACATCATGCGGCTATGACACAGGCGGACGTGCGCGACCTTCACAGTCACCGTCACGCCGTTCATCACGACAATCTCGTGGCTCCAGTCGAATTGGTAGGCCTCGCCCGGCGCGAACGACAGTGGCACGTAAGCGGCCGCCGCCTGGCCCGCGTGCTCCCGGCTCCAGGTCCGGGCGTAGCGTCGGACGGCGTCGTAGCCGCCGTCGTAGCCCAGCGCCCGCAACTCCTCGAATATGCGGATCAAGGTCAGCCGCTCGCGCGCCGTGCTCTCGACGTTCGCGGTCAGCAGCCGGTCGATCTCGACCTTCCAACGGCCGAGCTTGGGGCGTGGCTGAACCTCCCGCTCATAGGAAAACGACGTCTCCCCCGACCGAAGCACCTTGCGAACCGTGTTGCGCGATATGTTCAGGTCGCGCGCGATCTCCCTGATCGACTTGCCCTTGACCAAATGCTCGCGTCGTATCCGGCCGATCGTCTCCACAATCAGCATCCCCCACCGCCCACCTCAAATCGAAGCAGGCAGCCCACAAGCCACAATTCAGGGGGTCAATTTTGGACGCCGATCCCCCGGGCTCAGGGGGTCAAAATTGCACGCCGAAACACACTGATCTACACGGAGGCCGAACGGGGCGGCACTCTCGCCGAGATCACCCTTCCGGTCGGACGATAGCACCCTGACAGAGGCCTGCGGCTATCCAATTAACTCGTGCCGTAGGACGATTACCACCCTGCAAGACAGGCACATTGGTTACACGCCTTGGACCGACGGCATCGGCCGCAATCTCGTCATTTCGTGGCTCGGTGCCACACCCAGCGCAATCACTGTGCGAGCTTCAGACCCTGCGTTTCCACGATGCCTGCAACACTCGCTACTCCTGGCGGGCCGCCATACCTCACCCGGACGGGGTCTTCACCCTTGGATCGCGTCCAGTTCGCCTGCGCGCCATGCTGACGATCCTTATAGCAAGGTGAACTCCCGTAGCTCTTCGCGCGCGGACTCGCTGAACTCCTTCAACGGATCGATCGCCTTGCTCTTGATCAGTTCGTGCACCTCGCGAATCGTCTTGTTCGGTGCGAAGTAGGTATCGGTCGTGGCAATCATGATCTTCTCGGCGCACGCTACGGTTTGCGGCGAGGACAGGACGCGCATTCTGCTGACCATGGCGTAGAGGGAGACGAGTTCCGGAATCTGCGGCTGGTTGTTTACGATGGCATCGCCATATGCCTTCGATGCCGCGACGATGAAGTCCTTGTAGAGCTCCTCTCGCCGCGAGGCTTCGTGGGCGAGCTGCCCGGCCCGTACCTGGGAACGCTGGCTCAACCAAGTCGTGAGCCCTGATGTCAGGCCGCCCACCACTGATCCGGCAAGTGCCGATAGGGCAGAAAGGTATGCGATATCCATATCTTATTTATGGGCGCCGGCGCTATGGAATCCGCTCACCACGTGGGATCGCTGTGGTCCTGGCAATCGCGGTTGGGCATGCGGTGTCTGCTGCGGTGATGTCATGCTCGGCTCTCTTTCAATGTTGACGGTGCAGAAAACTCGGTCTTGCTATTCAGGTGACAGGATCTGCTCATCGCTAAGTCTTACGCACGTTGACGGACCAAGCGGCTCGCGAGCGTCAGATCACGCGAACAGCCCTTCGAGCTCTCACCAATATATGACGTTTGCCGGGAAAGATCATGAGGATCATTGCTTTTTCTTGTTCGAGCTTGTGGGATGTCGATGGCTGTCGGAATCCGCGTAAATCTGGCGCAGTTCCATCGCGATGTGGTGCACGGCGCTGAGGTAAAACCTGGAAGTTGGGCTCGGCGCCGTGCTTGCCGCCGATGGCTGCCCGCCGCTCATCCGCCGGGGGTTTCTGCGCCGCCATGGACTGCGCCGCGGCATCTTTCCCAACGCCGCTTGCGTGGTCTCGCTCGTCGATCGCCTGATCCACAACGCCGAGATCATCGCCATCGAAGGCGAGTCCTATCGTCTGAAGGAAGCGCGCGAACGCTCCGAACAGCGGGCACGGCAGCGAAACGGCGCCAAACGATGAGCCAGTCCTCACAGCCACCGCCAGCTTCGCCTGGCAGCCGCTTGACAATCCTCTTCGATATTCCGGCCTACTGGACGCCCGAGGAAGCGCTCGCCGTGGTCGAGCTGCTTGATGATCTCCGCGAGCGGATCTGGGCACACTATGACGTTCGATTGGTCGATTTGATCCAGGCGGAACACGCCAGCCCAGCGACGGAAGTGGACACCACTTCGAGCACCGACGAGAGCGATTTCTGAGTCGGAGGTACCGCCGCGCCAACTCCTGACAGCCTCACGCTGGACATACTGCTTGCTGTGGTGGTGCTGTGGATATGTGGGCAACGCGCCAGCGTTGTCCAAGCGCAGCGTCATATCCACAGCCATACCCCGCGATCGCCAGTAGTTGTGCCAACCTGATATCGTCGGCAGTCGCTGCACGTTCAGGCAGCGTCAGCGCCTCTTCCCCGAAAGCCCATTACCTCCAACCGCGTTGATCATGCCACGCCGACAGCCCCGCTCAGTTTCATCGCCATTTTTGCGCGGATTCCCGCAGCCACTAACAGGAGGTGAAGCTATGAACAAAACCACCGCCATTATCCGTACCGCGGCGCTAGCCATTATAGTCGGTGCTCTACCTGGACTGGCTGCGGCCCAACAACCGCCCCGTGAGGACAACATCTGGGGTGGCAAGGCTCATCAGCCGACTGAATCCGAGGTTGTGCAGCAGGAAAAGTCGGCCGGGATCGCCCTACGCCCCCAACAGCAAAACCGGGCCAATGATGAGGTCGAGAACCTATATCAAAACCTCATGCAAGGTGAGCCGGGGGGGTAGCAACGGACCGTCGGCTACCGTCACCCAGTCGCCTCAATTGAAGTGGGAGATGTGGTAACCGCAGTTATAAGCCCGCCGATTGCCACATCGGGCGCACTCACGGAGCCAGTTAGACAGAATGCGCCGAGACCGTGATCTGCGAACGACCGCGCCTGGGTAAGGAAGCGCTCCTCTCTCTTGCTTCATTGATTGCATCACAACCCGACTCCAAAGACCGTGTTCACGATGACCTTCTGCAAACGCCTGTTAGCGGATGCGAGGGAGATTGTCGTGGTGCAACTTCAACTTCTGGACCTGATGATTCGAAAGGAATGCGATGCCGTGTCAACCCACGAGAGGTCGGGCGGCAAGTTGCGTTGGATGCCCGGCATTCGCCGGGCGTGATTGTGCCCGAATTCGATTTTGTGGTTGTGGGCGCCGGCTCGGCGGGCTGCATAGTCGCGGCCCGACTCTCCGAGAGCGGGCGCTATCACGCGCTCCTGATTGAGGCCGGCGGCAGCGACAATTCGTTTTGGTTGAAAATTCCGGTGGGCTACGCCAAAAGTTACTATAACCCGCGCGTCAACTGGATGTACTATTCCGAGCCCGAGCCCAATCTCGGCGGTCGGCGCATCTATTCACCGCGCGGCAAAGTGCTCGGCGGGTCCGGGTCCATCAATGCGATGATCTTCGTCCGCGGAGCTGCCGCGGATTTCGACGATTGGCGGGACGCCGGCAATCCCGGATGGGGCTTCGACGATGTGCTGCCCTATTTCCGCAAGCTCGAAACCCATGCCGACGGCGCGTCCGCCTGGCATGGCGGCGCGGGGCCAATTCACGTCACGCCGATGCGGGACGGAACGCATCCGCTCAGCGATGCGTTCCTGGCGGCATGCCGCGACCTGGGCTTGCCGGAGAACCCCGACTTTAACGTACAAACGCTCGAAGGAGCGGGTGTCTACGACGTCAACACACGTCGCGGCATGCGATCCTCGTCGAGCCGCGAATACCTCTGGCCGGCGCTGAAGCGACCGAACCTTGCCATCATGACCGACACGCTTGCCTGTCGCGTCGTCCTGGCCGACGGCCGCGCGACAGGCGTAGAGGTGAAACGCGGCGGCGAGCGTCTCATAATCAACGCGCGCCGCGAGGTCATCCTCTGCGCCGGCGCATACGACACGCCGAAGCTGCTGCAACTATCCGGTATCGGCGACGCGGAACACCTCTCGAGTGTCGGCCTCAAGCCTCGGCATCATCTGCCGGCGGTGGGCCGGAATCTGCAGGACCACCTCTGTGCCAGCTTCTACTATCGCTCCACAGTTCCTACGCTGAATGATGAATTCGGCAGCCTGTTCGGGCAAGCGCGCCTGGCCCTTCGCTGGCTGCTGACGCAGAAGGGCCCTTTTGCCATGAGCGTCAACCAAGCCGGCGGGTTCTTTCGAGGCGCGCGGGAGGAGGCCCGGCCGAACATCCAGCTCCACTTCAACCCGCTCTCATATCGAATTCCGACCGACGCGAAGGCAGCCCTACGGCCGGAACCCTATTCCGGCTTTCTCGTGGCGTTCAACCCGTGCCGGCCGACCAGCCGCGGCACGGTCACAGCCGTGTCCGTCGATCCGGCGCAAGCCCCCGCCATACGGCCGAACTATCTCTCGACCGAGCACGACAGGGCGGAAGTGATCCAGGGCAGCCGTCTCGTGCGCCGAATCATGACGGCGCCCTCGCTGCTGGCGATCACGGCGCAGGAGATGGAGCCGTCAGCGTCCGCGCATATGGGCGAGGAGTTGCTAGCCTACTTTCGCGAAAACTGCGGCTCGATCTACCATCCGTGCGGCACGACCGTGATGGGTCCTGACGCGGCGACTTCGGTGGTGAACTCCCGGTTGCAGGTCCATGCGATCAATGGTCTGCGGGTCATCGACGCGTCGATCTTCCCGAACATCACGGCGGGAAACATCAATGCGCCGACGATGATGGTGGCCGAGAAGGGCGCCGACCTCGTCCTCGCCGCAGCCAGAGGTTAGGCTCGCTGGTCCAAGGCGAAATTGAGAGCCGCGCGGAGCGACTGGTTCATGAAGGAGTCACCGGGAAGGTGACACCCGTTTTATAGAACTAACGCGTGATAAGGGCGGTGTCGCGTGTTACAACCTGGGGGTCCCAATACGCTGTCAGCGCCTCGGTTAAGGCTTCAGCAGCGCAGCGTGTTCGCGCTCTGTTTCGCTTACGGCGAATCCAGCACCCGTTCTATGGCGTGACCCCAACATGGCCATCGCGGATCTAACCGGCAGATGACTATTCAGCTGCGATCACCGTCGGCGCCGGCCGCGGATCGGCGCCGTACTTCTCCGCCCAGTGCCGACCGATCGCTGCCGCTTCCTCCGGTGTCAGCCAGGACCATTCGGCACCTCTTGCCCTGATGGCGATCCAGCAGGTATCTCCGTGAATTTGTCGCTCTTCCACTGCATAGGGAGCGATCGCGTGAGTCATGGGCAATGTTCCTTCAAAAGGGCACACGAACACCCGAGGTTCGAACCGCATCGGCGCCAGGGACTTCTCATGTGCACCTCCTTCGATGCAGGATGTGTCTGTTCGCGCCGTCGCGGCGTTCCTAGAACGGCGATTTGGAGACAACCCAGTCGGACGCAAGTGACAGCACCTCACGAGCGTCTGTCGTTACAGCAAGCTGCGAACAGCGGCGATAATCGGGACCAAATTGTTGCGACCAGCGCTGGTCGCGTGACGAAGAACCCCTGAGCGGGCGCCGTACGACCTACTCGCGGCATACGCGGAAGCCGTGGCCGATCGCGGCGACGCGCTGGCCCAAGTCAGCAGCCTCGGAAAGCCGTCAAGCGGCTCCGCCGCTGATCCGAAATTCTGTTGCAAGAACCAAACTGGATCGGCGAGGTCGGCGGCGGAGCCCTGCAAGACCGAGCGGCCGTCGGCCAGCATTTGATCCAGCCAATCGAAATGCGCGCGCAGCTGGTCAAGCAGGTAAGGCACTGCCGCTGTCATTGCGACGAGATCGATATTCCGGCCCGAGAACCGAGCCCGGTCTTCGGCCTGCAAAGTCTTCTGATGCGCAGTTACGGGACCTTCCGCCCTTGGAGACAGCGGAGCCCGAACTGGTAACGATTACCGACACCGGAGCGCAACGCATCCAGCGAATAGGACTTGAGCTGGCATCCGCGGGGACGGCGCGATACGACATCGAGGGGGAGGAACCGCTCAGCGCGGTTGCCGAAATCCAACGAGCTGACACTGTGTCCCGAGCGGATTGGCGGGTGCGGGTCGAAACCCGGTTACGGGTGAGCTGCAGTCAGAACTCGTTTACCCTCCACGCGAACTTACGCGCATGGCACGGCGAAGTTCAAGTTTGCGACCGCGTGTGGGACTGCGCCGTCCCTCGGGATCTGATGTGACCGAGCGACGGACCGTTCTTCCCTCGATTGATTCTCCGACGGCCGCGCCGACGCCGCTGGGCCCGGCGGAGCCCGTTCTTCGCTATGAAGGGCTCGCTGGAGACGCTCGAGCAGACTCGCCAGCGGACCTAACCTCATCGTCGAGGCGGCGGCAGCGATCAGAGACCGTGCGAGAAGTTCTGGGCGGCGACAGCTGGTCTAGCATGCAATCTCAACGCGGTTACGCGGAGACGATCATGCGAACTCGGTGCGCACGGCGCTCGCCGTGCGAACGCGTCATGCTGCCCACAGCAGCGTGTCCCGTTGGTCGTCATCAGCCTGGGCCAGGGCAAGCGACCGTGCGACCTGCTGTTCGATGCGCCACTCATCTGTGGCGTCAGGCACGGCGTCGCGGCAGTCGAAGAACACCCGCGTCACGCGCTTTGGCTCAATCACGACGTCGATCACCGACATGGCAGCCTGCCTCCGCTCAATGGACCGCGACAAAACCAAGGCCTTGCTCGGCAGCCTCCGCCACCGCCGTCTCGACGGCGTCGACCGTCGCAAGCAGTGTTCCGTCGGCGCGGTAAAGCACGAGGACCGGTTGTCCGCGAGCAGTTCCGTTCTTCGGTTCGGCTGCTGTGGGCGGTCCTTTGAACCGGTTCGAGAAGCGCGGCTGTGACTCAGGTCACAAGCGCGGGTATTTTTATCCTGGTGGTACCTTCCTCGACGCGCTTCCAGCCCTTTATGACCCCGATGGCGCGCAGTGTGTGAATGGGCACGCGAGCGGGGTCTGGCGCACTTTTGGTGACGCGGGCGGGCAGAGTAGGCTCGTGTTCAACACTCACCATTTTGTCGGCATGAGAGGCTTTCGCTTCGGCACGATTACGGTGAACCTCGAGCGTCCCGCGCCCGACCGACTGCCTGATCGCTGATCAATCAGTTCGCCGACGGACCCGTTGTCCTGGGGGATGGCGCTCGCGGGATCAACCACGTCCGATCTGGCTTTCCTCTGGGAGGCTGCAGTGCACTCCCTCGGCCCAGCACGTTTGACCGAGCAATTCCCTCCAACCGCCCGACGAAGCCAGGACGGAACTGATGGTCGCAGTGTGCCGCGACGGTGGCCGCTGAGAAAGGCCAGAAGTAACGAAACGTCCGAGTCTGTAGAACAAAAGCGCCGGCTAGGGGACCAAGCCGGCGCGAGGTTCCATCGCTCAACTATCGACTGTGCTGTTAGTGTCATCTGGGGTGTCGAATGCGTCGCTCATGACTCTACCAGTCTGCCTTGCAAAATCCCCCTCTGTGATTAGCCCAGTGCACGAAATGCCTACCCAATGGGCACTCCTCGTGTGGGGCACCCGCGGTCGCGGGGCCGTACCAAGGACGACAGCCGTTTCCGTCACGAAAATAGCCATTGCCACACGCTTCTTCGACCATCACGATCGGCGCCTGGCTCCCAGGATTACCAAGTACGTTGTTCGTTGCGGCGGTCGCCGCTTCCGTTGGAATCCCCCCGCTTAGCAGCGGAAACATCACCAATGTAGGAACTAGAAGGCCTTTCACGGTATTTCCTCCGTCCGTTCTTGACCAGAGCCTATCTCTTGCCTGGACGGAGGTATGACGATGTGGAGCTACGCGACGATTTCAGTGTTCGAGAATCAGGTTACGTCCGTAACGCGCCGTCCAGCCGCGAGGCCTGCTCGCGCGTGAGCGGACCCTGCGGGGCATCGAGGAGGGCCAGTAACGCCAGCTACCAGGGCTCGTTCGGACAGGGAGTGTCCAAAGAATGGGGGGATCATGCCGCGTTGGCCGACCGCTCGTTGTAGTTGGCAAGCGGTTGAAACCGGTGGCCCAACCCTGAGCCGAGCGTTCCATTGTAGACGGCGCAGCGAACCTGGAGCAGGAGATCGGCGCCTCTTCGGGACCAGCGCATCTGCTGCGACTTGTTCATTCGGCGGCTTCATCTTGGCACTCCCTCTTTTGTAAGATCATCAGGGAACCTTCTGTGGAACTGTCTATATGCGCAGCCTAGGATGGCGAACTATGTGCTGCCGGCCTTCCTGCGGGGGGAGCTCGTCGGTTAAGCAGCGCTCGTGACTCGTTCTCGACCGTAGCTAGTGACGTAGGTCACACCGGTGCAGAAAGATTTCAGCTATAGTTGTTTTTACCCGAGAGGATTCTTTCAAAACCCGTGGGGAAGAGAAATGTCCGAGCAGATCCGCTACGAGGATTGTAGGTGGACGGCGACCACAATGTCCCGCCGTGCCGATGGCCTTTTTAGGCCGCAACACAGCGATCGCGCCGGCCGTTGCGGGACTCGCAGAGCGCCCAAACTGTCAATGATGCATGCGGCACGACGCATTTGGCTCGCCACGATCGCGATCGCGGCCTTCGCCGGGCCATCAGTTGCCGACGACGCACTCGGCCAGCCGGCCCCAGCGCGTGTGGCGCTGGTGATCGGCAATACCGCCTACACGCTTGCCCCCGCCCTGCCTGCCTGCGCCGCTTCGGCCAATCTGGTCGCGGACCGCCTGAAAGCCGCCGGGTTCGACGTTGACGAACGCCTGGATGCCACCAACGGCCCCATGGGGGCAGCGCTCATCGCTTTCGACCGGGCGGTCGCGATCCATCCGGGCACCGCCGCTGTGGTCTATTTCTGTGGCTACGCCGTGAATTATCAAGACCGCAACTTTGTCCTGCCCGTCTCGGCGGCACTGAACAGGCCAAGCGATGCGCTGACGGAGGGCGTCGTGGCACGCGCCCTTGGCGCCGCCGGCGCCGGCAGCGTCAACGTGGGCCCCGCGCTGGTGCTGCTCGACTTGTTCGGTCTGCCGAACGACAAGGCGACCGCGCCGACCGCCACACTCGCCCAAGAGAGTACCAACGGACAACTCGCTATCGCACCGGCGGGACGTGCAGATCACGCTGGCGCGGCTGGGCTACTACAAAGGGCAGATCGACGGGCTGTTCGGTCCCGATACCCGCGCCGCAATCCGGCGCTGGCAGCACGAGGTCAGCGCCGAGATGACCGGCACGCTGTCCGGAGCGCAGGAGACACGGCTGGTTAATCAGCGAGTCCTGGTGACGATGGGCGGCGGCAACACACTCGCGCGCGTCAACCGGCACATCCGGCAAACGCAGATCTTCATACCCCCCGCGCGCACGCGTCCGTGGTGGCATTTCTGGTGAGGTGATGCGATGGCTGCCTGACCCGTTCCCTGTCCGCTCAGGTCTAATAATAAGTGGCTGCAAAGCCAGAAGGTAGCGGAACCAGGCTGGCAGTTACCAGGAAATGCACGCGGTCACTCAGTGCAACCGAGAAATTAGAAACCACGACCGAGCTGTTCTGATATGGGACCCACTGCGTCCAGGCACGGTAACCAACGACACTACTGCCAGGAGGAGAGTCCCCTTCTATGTCCGCCTGGACCAACGCCAATTGTCTGGGCTGATCAAGAGGTCGCCCCCAAGACCAACCCAGCACCCCAGTGCAAACCCTTCTGGGTCATCCAGATTCTGATGTTGCCACATACCGTCAGGCGCAGGATTTCTTAACAGTATCCCTGCAGATGGGTGGACCTGATGCTGAGGCGCATGCATTTAGCACACCGAGCTCTGCTTGCGGCGGCCGTTCATGAGACAACAGTTACTGAAGTCGCCACTCGCTTTGGCTTCTGGCACTTTGGCAGGTTCGCGGAAACCTACCGGTCGTTGTTTAGTGAACTACCTTCTGTGACCTTATCTAGCTCAGAGTGAGGTGGCGTGCTGCTGGGCAACGTGAAGACCTGGATCGCCAGCTGATGCGTCCAGGAAAAGGTATTATCGAACGCCCTGATCGGCCGATGGCATTGAAGCCGCATTTTCGTGACAGAATGAGCGTCACGGAACAGGGGGAGAACGGCCCAATGCACGCGTCGCATGCAGCGCGGGTATTGTCACGGTAACCGGGTCTGGCCGGCAACCTGGAGGCGGGTGAGACTGGGGGCATGAAGCCGCCGCCCAACCCACACTATCGTCATCGGTTTCCCGCGGACATCATCAGTCATGCCGTTTGGCTGTACCACGTGTTCAGCCTCAGCTTGCGCGATGTGGAACTGATCCTGGCTGAGCGCGGCATCGTCGTGTCCTACGAGACGGTGCGGCGCTGGTGTAAGAAATTCGGTGCGCGTTTCGGCGACCGCCTGCGACGCCGCCGCCCTCGGCCCGGAGACAAGTGGCATCTCGACGAGGTGTTCATCCGGATCCAGGGCGAGCAGCATTATCTCTGGCGTGCAGTCGATCAGGATGGCGTTGTGCTGGACATCCTCGTTCAGCCTCGGCGCGATGCCACCGCCGCGAAGCGGTTCTTCAAGCGATTGTTGAGGGGTTTGCAATACGTGCCGCGGGTGATCGTGACCGACAAATTACGGAGCTACGGGGTCGCTCACCGTCAATTGCTTCCCAGCGTCGAACACCGACAAAGCCGATATCTGAATAATCGGGCCGAGAACTCGCATCGGCCCACGCGACGACGAGAGCGCCAGATGCAACGGTTCAAATCGTCCGAACACGCCCAGAATTTCCTCTCCGCTCACTCATATATCTACGGTCAGTTCCATCCCCGCCGTCATCGCCTTTCAGCCCAAGCCTATCGCGCAATCCGGTCAGACGCTTTCAAGTTCTGGAAGCACGAGACCTGCGCCCAATTCGCATGATGATCGACATAGCACCACAACCCCCGACCTGATGCCGCCAACGCGAAGTTACCGTGACAATGCCCACCACAGCGCTATCCGGATGGGCTGCCAGAGGGTGTTGAGCGGCAACTGCTACACGAGCTGCGACTGATCGCCGAACTCGAGTACGCGCCGTATTCCCTCACCGTTGAGAGCATCGTTCGCTATGCCCGGTCAAAGGACATTCTGTGTCAAGGACGCGGCAGTGCCGCGAACAGTGCTGTATGCTACGTGCTCGGGATCACCAGCATCGATCCGGTGCGGTCGGGCCTGCTGTTCGAGCGCTTCGTCTCGGCCGAACGCAAGGAGCCGCCTGACATCGATGTGGATTTTGAGCATGAGCGCCGGGAAGAGGTGATCCAGTGGATCTATCAGCGCTACGGTCGCGACCGTGCGGCCATCTGCGCGACTGTGATCCGCTATCGCGCCCGCGGCGCCGTGCGTGAAGTCGGCAAAGCGCTGGGGCTTATGGAGGATGTGACGAGCGCGCTCGCGTCCCAACTTTGGGAGTGGTCGGAAGATGGTGTGACCGAAGAGCGGGCGGAAGAGCTGAACTTGAACCTGCAGAATCGGCGCCTGCAACTCACGCTCGAGCTGGCGCGGGAGCTGATCGGATTCCCGCGGCATCTTTCGCAGCACCCGGGCGGGTTTGTGCTGACACGCGATCGGTTGGACGAGCTCGTGCCGATCGAGCCCGCGGCGATGCAGGATCGCCAGGTCATCGAATGGGACAAAGACGATATCGACATCCTGCGTTGGATGAAGGTGGACGTCCTCGGCCTCGGGATGCTCGGCTGCATGAGGCGCGCCTTCGATCTCCTGGCAGAACATCGCGGCGAGCGGCTCGACCTTGCAAGCGTGCCACCGGAAGACCCGGATACTTACGCGATGATCCGCAAGGCAGACACTGTTGGGATTTTCCAAATCGAGAGCCGCGCGCAGATGGCGATGCTGCCGCAACTCAAACCGCGCACCTTCTACGACTTGGTTATTGAGGTGGCGATCATCCGGCCGGGCCCGATCCAGGGCGATATGGTGCATCCCTACCTCCGTCGTCGGGAAGGCAAGGAAAAGCCTGTCTTTCCGACGCCGGAACTGGAAAGAGTGCTTGGCAAAACACTCGGGGTTCCACTGTTCCAAGAGCAGGCAATGCAGGTAGCGATCGTCTGCGCGGGCTTCACGCCGAGCGAGGCGGATCAACTTCGGCGTTCGATGGCGACCTTCAAGGTCACGGGTGGTATCACGCATTTCAAGGACAAGTTGATCGCGGGGATGGTCGAGCGTCGTTACACGCGGGAGTTTGCCGAGCAGACCGTTTCTCAGATAGAGGGCTTCGGCAGCTACGGCTTCCCCGAGAGCCATGCGGCAAGCTTTGCGCTGATCGCCTATGCGTCGAGCTGGATGAAATGCCGTCACCCTGACGTGTTCTGCTGCGCATTGCTGAACGCACAGCCGATGGGGTTCTACGCGCCAGCCCAAATCGTGAGGGATGCGGTGGCGCACGGCGTTGAGGTGAGGCCGGTCTGCGTCAATCAGAGTCGCTGGGACTGCACGTTGGAGACCACAGAAGGCCGTTATCTGGCGGTTCGGCTTGGCATGCGGCTGGTGAAAGGGCTGGCGAACCCGCACGCCGACGAACTCATCGCCGCGCGTGGGGACCGCCCCTACGCCTCGGTTGATGAGCTGTGGGGCCGTGCACGTGTTCCGGCTGCAGCCCTGCAGCGGCTGGCAGAGGCTGATGCACTTCGGGGGCTGGGGCTCAACCGGCGGGAGGCTCTGTGGGCCATCCGAGGTTTGCGCGATGACGTGCTGCCGTTGTTTGCCGCGGCAGATGCAAGACGAAATGCGCAGGCGGAAATCGTCGAACCTTCGGTGTCGATTGTGCCTATGACGGCGGGGCGAAACGTCGTGGAGGACTATTCGAGCGTCGGCCTGACGCTACGACGACATCCCGTCGCGTTCTTGCGCGGCGACCCTGCGGTCGCAGCACATTATGCCATGCGGAGATTTGCTGACGAGCCACGACGGCCAACGCGTGACCGTGGCCGGCTTGGTCCTGGTGCGGCAACGTCCGGGCACGGCAACCGGGGTGATTTTCATCACCATCGAGGACGAGACAGGTATTGCCAATCTTGTCGTCTGGTCGAGCCTGTTCGACCGGCAGCGCCGCGTTGTCCTCTCGGCCAGCATGCTGAATTGCCGCGGGCGTGTGCAACGGGAAGGTGATGTCATCCACGTGGTGGCTGAACAACTCGAGGACTTATCGTCATTGCTTCGCAGCGTCGGCGATCGACAACAGCCATTTCCCGTTCAACGTGGTAGAGGAGATGGCGTTACGCACCAGAATGGTCCCGATCCTCGGGAGGCCGGTTCTATGACGGCGCTTCTCGATGCCCGGAGACTCGCGGATCGAGAGGCGGGTGTCAGGGTGCAAACCCGAAGTTTTCGATGACCGCCCGATCGAACCAACCTCTTCCGTCCCGCGTCCGTGCGACATGCTCGTGGGAGCAGGGGTCCGAACTGCCATGAGTCGTGCCTCTCGCAGGAAATTCACGCGATCGTGAGCGCGTCCCCTCGCTCGGACCCCTTCTCCCTGGTCAGCAGCTTGTTCAAGCTAGCCCAATGTTAAGTAAGTCTGCGCCGATTGGCGTTTCCACCCTGCCCGTGCGGGCCGCATAGCCATGCCAGCCCGGCCCATTTGGCGCGGTCATCTCCGCCTGGCGCTCGTGTCCTGTCCCGTCGCGCTCTGGAACGCCAAGCACGAGCGCGCGGCGATCAGGTTCAATCTGATTAACCCGGAGACCGGGCACCGGATCAGGATGATCACCATCGATGCCGACACGAACCAGGAGGTGCAGCGGCGCGATCTGGTGAAGGGGTATGAGTTCAAGAAGGACCAATACCTTCTTCTCAGCGAGGCGGACTTCGACAGCATCAAGGTCGAAAGCTCATCGGTGATGGCCATCGCCAAGTTCGTGGGGGTGAATTCGATCGACCCGATCTATTACGCCAGCAGTTATTACCTGGCGCCGGATGGCAACGCTGGACGCGATGTCTATGCTGTGCTGCACAAAGCGATTGCAGAGACAGAGCGAGTAGCCCTGGCGCGGGTCGTTATCGCTCAGCGCGAGCGGACGATAGCGATCCGGGCGATGCCGGGAGGTCTCGTTGCCCATACGCTGGACGAACAGCGAGACATCAATGATGCACGTGCGATCTTCGACGATACCACCGAGATGAAGATCAACTCCGAGATGGTGCAACTGGCCAAGCAGTTAATCGACCGCCAGACGACAACATACGATCCATCGGACCTCGAGGACCATTACGAAACTCGCTTGCGGGTGATGATCGATGCGAAACTGCGGGGCCAGGGCATCGATCTCGCGGAGCCGGTAAAATCAGATCGCAGCAACGTCATTGATCTAATGGCGGCCTTGAAAAAGAGCCTGAGTGAACCCACCGAGGTGGTGCCGGCCGATGCGCCGAAGCCAGTCACGGAGACGAGTAAGGGCAAGGTCGCTGGCCAGACAGCGGCGAAAACACCGCGCAAGCGGGCATGAATGCGGACGCGATCGCGTAAAGGAGGGGCGATTGCAAGACCAGTCATCCAAATCGCGCGAGCATCGGAAGCGGGTATTGCAGTACCAGGCGAAGATCGCCGTCGAATGCACCGCATCCGCAGAAAGCCGGCATGATCCCCAAATGACGATACCCCTTGTTGTCGAGGTCAAAGCCAACGGCAGCTCGACGCCGCCAGCGCGGCGAGCGCGCCGAAGCTCGGGCGCCATGCAACCCAAGCTGGGAGACGATCTTTAGCCCGCTTGTCACGCAGCGGTTCCTGCCGGCAGTTCGAGCAACTCGGAATCCTGCCGGTTAAAATTTCCCGCGCGTGGCTGCGTGTCGGCGAGAGGATGATCGTCTACCCGCTCGACAGTTTGGCGTCCTAACCGGAAAGCTCGCAGGTGCGGCGCGCTGCCGCGGAAGGCACGCTAGACTGCAACTGCCCATGCCAAAAGCCGCCGACGGATCCGTCCAATCGTCTCGGCAAGGCCGGTGCCTATCTTGCGATCCTCTGGCGTGGCGTCAGGCCCTTTTGGTCGCTTGTACGACATGCTGGATTCGCGTAGAAAGATGGAACCAGTCCAGCACATGATGTGTTGGACCAACACTCGCCTTTCGATTTGCGTATGCAGCAAATCCCCAGCAACGCCTCGTCGCCGGCAGCCACGACCAACCCCAGGTGAGTTCTTTGCCAGCGGTTTGACACAGTAGCCACATGGTGACCGCGGGCGAGAACATAGTTAGCTTCGCAAATCCCCCACCACTGCAAGCAGCGCATTCAGGCAGGCGGCGCCGAAGTGGCGGGAGCGCGGAGGCGACCAGCCGTGGCGCTCGTTGGGCGCGTAGATGTTGTCGAGGAACGGGAACTCGATAATCAGAGCGAGGCAGCCAAATTTCTCCGCAGCCCAGGAAATGGCCATCGCCAACGGATCGGTTCCCGGCGCCGGCCCAGCCCGGTTCTTCGGCTCGTCCGGGCTGTAGTCGGGCGTGGCGTGAACCAGCGCCGCGTCGAACGCCTCGCATAGCCGCACTTGCCGCTCGCTGAGTGACGGGATGCCCGGCGTATGGACGGGCCAGACAAATGGCCGATTTTCGTCGGCGTGCAGGTCGAGCAGAAAATCGATGTCCGTTTGCAACATGCGCTCGCGCACGAGCCAGACCTCGGGGCTCTTGTCGCGCGTGGTGTTGGTCCAGGCGCGGTTCAGATCGATTGCGAGAGCATTTGTGCGGTGATTGCCGCGCGCACTGCCGTCCGGGTTCATGTTCGGCACCACGCAGAACACGGCCTGTTCCAGCAGCGCGCGCGAGACGGGATCGGATTCGTCGATGAGCCGATCGAGCAGCGCCTCAGCCGCGGCCTCGGCTTGCGTTTCCCCGCAATGCTGTCGCGCGATGATCCAGCAAACTCGCTTGCCGGCGTCCGGCTGTCCGACAGTGACGAGGTCCATGTCGCGCCCGTCGATGGTTTCGCCGAGCACCTCAACGCGGGCGCGGGGACTGGCGGCGCAACGGTCCAGCAGCGCGGTGTGTTCGTGCGCGTGATACGGTGCGTGGTAGGCGTAGTAGACGCGGTCGCGCTCAACGGCGTGGCGCCAGGAGACTGCCTTACCGTCGTACTCGATGGGAATGCGGAACCACTCGGTTCGGTCGTGAGACGCGACGATGCGGTAGTCCTTCCACGCTTCCGGCGCCCAGCGATTGCCACTCGCGTTCTCGATGATGAACGTGCAGCGCTGACCCTTCGCTCCGGTCAGCGCGAAGTAGAACCAGATATAGTCCTGCAGTTCGCCTGTCTGTTCCTTGCGGATGTTCAGGCGGATCGCCTGCGGATTGCTGGCGTCGATGACCTCGATATTGCCGCAGTCGAAGTTGCTGCTGACCTTGATGGACATGCGCGCCTGCTCCTCACTCGGCGATGTCGACGCCGTAGAAATACACGCCGCCGAACGGATCGCATGGAACCAACTTCAGCTCGTCTTGGACCTGAGCTCGTCGAGCTGCATCCGTGCGCCGGCGATCATGCACGATAGATCGGACGTCAGCATCACCATGTCGAAGCCGCGTTTCACCGCGCCGGCCGCGAACGCCGCACTGGCACAGTGCATGACGCACCTGATACCGTGCTTATGGGCTGTCTCCAGGATCTTGTCGCAGGTGGCGAGATGCAGCGGGTCGGGGTTATCGCCGCGCGGAGTCAGGCCCAGCGCGAACGACAGATCGGCTGGCCCGATATAGACGGCGTCGAGGCTGGGCGTGGCACAGATGGCATCGAGGTTGGCGAGGCCCTCTTTCGTCTCGATCATGGCCATGACGACGATCTCGTCGTTGGCGTGGGCCACATAGTCGCCGCCGCCGTAGTGTAGGGCGCGGACGGGCCCTGACGACCGCATGCCGACGGGAGGATAGCGACACGCGGCCACGGCCATCGCCGCTTCCGCGGCGGTATTGACCAGCGGCACGATGATGCCGTAGGCGCCGAGGTCTAGGGCTTTCATTATGGCCGCTGGCTCGTTCCAGGCCACCCGCACAACCGGGACCGAGTCGGTCTGCGAGATCGCTTGCAGCAAGGGCCCGACGTCTTTCATTTCAGCGGTGCCATGCTGCAGGTCGATACACAGGGCGTCGAAGCCTTGACGCGCCATGACCTCGGCCGTGAACCCATGGGATACGGAGAGCCAGCCCAACGTCACGTATTGACCGGCACGCCACATCTGCTTGATCTTGTTAGGTCGCATCGTCACACCTCTGGTGATGTTCATTGATCCCACGAACGCGTCACGCTCCTTCGATCTCGAATGCGCAACCTGAATCGACCGAAGGCCACCCCCACACCGCGGAGCCAGTCCTGCACCTGGCGCAGCGCCAGGGCAGGCGCCAGGCTCCCGCTGCCGTCCTCGTCTCCGAAGACTTTGAGACGTAATACGCCTTCCGTCAGAAGCGGCACATCCGTATTCACCACCAGGATACAAGCCGCGGCACAGGTCTCTCCGTACTGGGCTCGCCCAAGATCGTTCGGTCTGAAGAAGAAAGTCATAAAGCATGAGCCTTACCGCCACTTGGTCCTATCCCACCTCCATTCGCTTCGGCGCCGGCCGCATTCGGGAACTGCCTGCGGCCTGTGCCGAGGCCAGGATTAGGCGCCCCCTTCTTGTTACCGATCGTGCTCTAGCCAGCCTACCGATTACGGCAGCGACGCTCGATATTCTCGATGCCGCTGGGCTTGGTCGCGCCCTCTTTGCTGATGTTGATCCCAACCCCAATGAGAGGAATCTCACTGCTGGGATCGCGGCGTTCAAAACGGGAGGCCACGATGGTGTTGTAGCCTTCGGCGGCGGCTCTGGGCTCGACCTCGGCAAGCTGGTGGCATTTATGGCGAGCCAGAGCCGGCCGATCTGGGATTTCGAGGACATCGACGATTGGTGGGCCAGGGCCAACGCGTCCGCGATCTACCCCAATATCTGCGTGCCGACTACTGCCGGCACCGGTTCAGAGGTCGGACGTGCGGGCGTTCTCATCAATTCAGAGACCCATGAGAAGAAGATCATCTTTCATCCGAAGATGCTCACGGTTTGCGCGATTTGTGACGCTCTTCCACCCGATGTCTCAGGGCATCGCACTCGAGGGAATGCGGATCATAAAGAACTTCTTGCGCCGCGCCTATTCTGACGGCAACGACTTGGAGGCTCGCTCGCAGATGATGGCGGCGGCACTGATGGGCGCCGTGGCTTCCAAAAGGGGCTCGGTGCGGTCCACGCGATCAGCCACCCTATCGGCGCTCTGTACAACACTCATCACGGCACTACGAATGCCGTGGTGATCGTCCCGGTGCTGCAGTTCAACCGAGCGGCGGTTGAGGACCGCCTGAACGCGGCGGCTCGTTATCTCGGGATCGAGGGAGGGTTCGACGGCTTCTGCCGCTTCGTGGCGGAACTGAATGCCTCACTCGGCATCCCAGCGAACCTGCGTGCCCTGGGCATTACCGCGCCCGACATCGACGCGATCCTGGCCGGCGCGCTGAAAGATCCTTCTGTCAACGGCAATCCCGTGAAGATGACTGCTGCTAACACCCGGCCTCTCATCGAAGCCTGTTTTGACTGACCCTATCGCCCAGACGCGGCCATAGAGCTGACGCGCTCGTACAGCGGGAACATCGGTTCTGTATATAGGCTATCGCCAGCGTGCCGCCTCGGCCATGCGGCCGACGATTTCGCGCAACACCGGCGCGGGCGTTGCGAAGTTCAGCCGTGCGAAGTTGGCGTACGACGCGCCAAAGGCCTCCCCGAAGTTCAGCCCGACCCGTGCGCGATCCAGGAAGAACTGACCCGCGGGCGTCGGCAGCTTCAAAGCGGAACAGTCGAGCCAGGCGAGATACGTGGCTTCAGGCAGGCGCAGCGTCATGCCTGGCAGTTCGGCGCCGATCGTCTGCGCCAGCCAGTCGCGGTTCGCCTTCAGTTGCGCAAGGATCTCGTCGAGCCACGGCTGGCCGTCGTCCCACGCCGCGATCGTGGCATCGACGCCGGTGACGCCGGGCGAGCCCAGCAGGCGCGCGGGAATGCGCGTGAAGAAGCGCTCCTTCAGCGCCGTCGTACCGAAATGCATCACGGCGCAGCGCAGTGCGGGAATGTTGAAGCTCTTGGTCGCTGAGGTGATGGTGATGGTGCGCGCGGCAATCTCCGGAGACAGCGATGCCAGCGGGATATGCATGCTGCCCGGATAAACGATGTCGGCATGGATTTCGTCGGACACAACGGTCAGGTCGTGGCGAATGGCAAAAGCCGCTACCTCTCCGAGTTCCGTCCGGCTGAACGCGCGTCCAGTCGGGTTCTGCGGGTGGCAGAAGATCAGCACGCGAGTGCGCGCATCGGGGGCGGCCTCGTAGGCGGCGAGATCGAGCACCCAGCGCGTGCCATTGTCGCGCATGTGGTTGGCGATCAGGCGTCGCCCGGTGTCGTTGATTGCTGCCATGAACGGCGGATAGGACGGCAGTTGCAGCAGCACCGCATCGCCAGGATCGCTGAACGCCATTACCGACGAAAAGCAGGCCTGCACGAGGTCCCCGACGGGATGCGTGTCGGCGGGATCGGTCTGCCAGTTGAAACGGCGTTGCATCCGACGCGCGAAGGCGGCGGCGAGCTCGCCGTCCCGCGCGGCGTAGCCATATTCCTGGTTGCGGGCGAGCCGGGCCAGTGCTTCTGAGATCGACGGCGCGACTCCGAAGTCCATGTCGGCGACCCACGCTGGCAGCACGTCGTCGGCGAACTTGTGCCACTTGTTGGTGCGGCGGGCGCGCAGGGTTGCGATGTCGAAGTTGGTGGCTCCGGTGGCCATGCAGTCTGGTCTCCTCAACGGCGGATCCGGTCCGGCCGATGTGGCCGGAGCCGGTCAGATGGCGGCGCCCTGTCAGATCAGTGCGTCCGGCCAGCTGGCGACGATCACATAGCCGACCAGTGCCGGAACGACCAACTGCGCACTGGCGCAAGGCTTAGACCCAACTTCCACACTGCTTGAGAGAATAGAGAGACGAGTCGATATCTTGCCGGCCACGGCCGGGGAGTGTCTGGAAATCGGGGGTCATGCCGCTTTCGCCAGGGGCCGGTCTGAGTTGGGGGCTACCTCGAAGAGGTGACCGAATCCCACGCAGCGCGCACCATTGTAGACCGCACACCTAACCTGCAGACGCGACGTGTAATACCTGTACCCGTGAGGGCGCCTGATTGGGTCTTTGTTGTAGCCTGATTGGGCGGGCCGGCCCGCCGGGAGCGACCAAACTAATACCTGTGCTCGAAGCACCACGGTTGGACATGTGCCCCGGCGGGTTGGCCACGACGGATGCCCAGTAGGAAGTAGCGCCCTCGAGCGCCAGTACAGGGATCGGCAGGCGTCGTGACAGGCTCGCAATGTGTCACGAGCCTGGGGGAAACGTAAATGACGCAAGAAACACTGAGTTGGTTTGCCGGTGTCGATTGGGGTTCGGAGCGGCATCATGCGTGCCTGCTCGATGCTCAGGGCAACGTCGTCGGCGAGCGCGAATTTCCACACAGCGGTGCGGGTCTAGCGGAGCTCGGCGATTGGCTGCTCTCGATCGCCGGAGAGGCAAACGCGGTTGCGGTGGCCATTGAAGTGCCGCATGGACCGGTTGTCAACTCGCTGGTTGACCGTGGCTTTGTCGTGCACGCGATCAACCCCAAACAGCTCGACCGCTTGCGCGACCGGTTCAGCGTCGCTGGAGCAAAAGACGACCGCCGCGATGCCTATGTGCTGGGGGACGGTGTCCGCACCGATCGGCGTCTGTTCCGTCGGCTCCAGGTTGCCGATCCGCGGCTCATCGAATTACGCGCGTGGTCGCGCCTTGCCGGGGAACTGAAGGAGGAACAGCGCCGGCTGAGCAACCGCGTTGGTCAGCAGCTCTGGCGCTATTATCCGCAGATGCAGAAGCTCACCGACGACCTGGCCGCGCCGTGGTTTCTCGAGCTCTGGACCATCGCGCCGACGCCGGCGAAAGCACGTCAGTTGCGCAAGCCGACGGTCGAGCGGTTGCTCCGGGAGCATCGCATCCGTCGGCTGGATGCCGACACACGGTTCTCGCGACGTTGCGGGAACCTGCCATCAAGGTGGCAGACGGTGTTGCCGGAGCGGCCAGCATCCACTTGCGCTCGCTGGTCGCTCGCCTGCGCGTGGTCAATCGCGAGCTGCATGAGGCCGAAGGCCAACTCGACAAGCTGTGCACGACGATCGGCGAGACCGGAGCCGCATCGAGAGACTGTCTTCGACGACAGGACGTGCTGATCCTGCGGTCCATGCCCGGCATCGGCCGGATCAACCTGGCGGCGCTGCTCTGCGAGGCCTCCGGGCCGCTTGGCAGCCGCGACTATCAGGCTCTGCGGACGTTGTGTGGGGCGGCGCCGGTCACCCGGCGCAGCGGCAAGTCGCACATTGTTGTCATGCGCTACGCGGCGCACGTCCGGTTGCGCAACACGGTGTATCACTGGGCGCGTGTCGCCAGCCAGCGCGATTCCAAGTGTCGGGCGAGGTATGCGGCGCTACGCCGACGCGGTCACTCGCACGGTCGCGCCCTGCGCGGTGTGGCGGACCGGCTGCTGGCGCTGGCTTGCGTGCTGCTGCAGCGGGGGACGCTGTTTGACCCGCATTTCGCTGGGTGCGGGTAAGACTTCGTTCCGCTCGATCCATCCGCGGCTGGTGTCGTTCGCAACTTGGCAGACGGAGGACCTCATCCGTCCCTGAATCCGATCCCGAGTCAGCCTTCGGGCGGCTGGCCGGAGTCAAGCCTCGCGAAGCGACCGCCGCAGGCGGCTTGGGCTTGACGCCGGCCAGCCGCCCGCAAGCACAATGAGCGATCGGATGATGGGACACCGTTGGGGTGACCAGTATCCCTACGGTGACGACCGCCTTGTCTGAATAGTGGCGGCTTGATTTGCTTCGGGGGATGATAGGAAGCAAGCATGAGGCTGCCAGAGTGGCAGCCACAGATGGCGAGGCAAGCCCACGGATCGAGATCGTGGGAGAGCGGCGTCGGGCGCATGACGCTCGGTTTCGAGCCAAGGTGGTGGGGGAGTCTGTGCAGCCTGGGGTACGCATCCAGGACGTTGCCCGCCGACACGGGATCTGCCCGAGCCTGGTCTATCGCTGGCGTCGCCTCGCTGCAGCCGAGACTGCCTGCGGCTCGGAGCTGCATCTCTTCCCCGCGCGGATTGCGCCTGTTCCGAGCGAGACGCCGGCGGCATCAGAGCCGTTGCCGTCTCGGGTGATAACGCCACGGCGAACGGGGTTGATCGAGATCGAGCTGAACGGCAGCGTGCGCGTGAGTATCGACGAAGGAGTGAGCGTTGCGGCGCTCCGCCGCGTGCTGTCGGTGTTGCGCGGATGATGATGCCACCCTCGGGTATGCGCGTCTGGCTGGCCGCAGGCAGGACCGATATGCGTCGCGGGATGAATGGCCTTGCCCTGCAAGTACAACAGTCCCTGCAGCGCAACCCGCACGCCGGCGATGCGTATGTTTTCCGGGGTCGTCGGGGTGATCTGATAAAGGTTCTTTGGCATGACGGCCTCGGCATGTCGCTATATGCCAAGCGACTCGAGCGCGGTCGGTTCATCTGGCCATCGCCGGCGGATGGAGTGGTTGCGATTACGGCGGCCCAACTCGGCTACATGCTAGAGGGAATCGACTGGAGACACCCGCAGCGAACCTGGCGACCGGAACTGGCGGGCTAAGATTGGACTAGTTGCACAGTTGCCGGGGTTTTTTTGAAGATTTCGCGTGCATGACCACGGGCGAGTGTGATTTCAGTTGTCGGCATGAGCGATTCGGCCGGTACACTTCCGGATGACATCGACGCGCTGAAAGCAGCGCTAATCTCCGAGCAGGCCGCGCGGCGTGATTTTGAGGCTCGTGCCGCTGGTGCCGAGGCGATGGTTGCGCATCTGAAGCTGCTAATCGCCAAGATGAAGCGTGACCGCTTCGGCGCCTCCGCCGAGCGTGGACGCAAGCTGCTCGATCAGTTGGAGATGCAGATCGAGGAACTCGAGACCGCTGCCGCCGAGGACGAAGCGGCTGCCGCTCATGCGGCCACGAACAGGACGAACGTGCGCCCGTTCACACGCGCCAAGCCGGTGCGCGCACCGTTACCGGCGCACCTGCCGCGCGAGCGGCTGGTGCTGCCGTCGCCGACAAGCTGTCCGTGCTGTGGCGGTCAGCTCACCAAGCTCGGCGAGACCACCACCGAGACGTTGGAGAGCATTCCACGGACCTACAAGGTGATCCAGACGGTGCGAGAGAAGTTCTCCTGCCGCTCGTGCGAGACGATCACGCAGCCGCCGGCGCCGTTCCATCCGATTTCCCGTGGCCGCGCCGGTCCGGACCTGCTGGCGACGATCGTCCATGGCAAGTTCGGCGAGCATCAGCCGTTGAACCGCCAAAGCGAGCGGTTTGCCCGCGAGGGCATCGATCTCAGCGTCTCCACACTGGCCGATTGGGTGGGTGCCTGCACGACGGCGCTGTCGCCATTGGTGACGCTGATCAAGGCCCACGTACTCGCCGCCGAGCGCCTACACGGCGATGAGACCACCGTGCCGGTGTTGGCCAAGGTCAAGACCGTCACCGGCCGATTATGGACCTATGTGCGCGACGACCAGCCGTTCGGTGGCGCGGCACCGCCAGCGGCGATCTTCTTCTATTCGCGCGATCGCAGCGGCGAGCATCCGTGCCGACATCTCGCCGGCTACGCGGGCATTCTGCAAGCCGACGCCTATGCCGGGTTCAACGACCTCTACCACCCCGCACGCCAGCCTGGTCCGATCATTGAGGCCGCGTGTTGGGCACACGGACGGCGCAAACTGTTCGTGCTCGCCGAAGTTGCCAAGGCGCCGCTCGCGATCGAGGCGGTGCGCCGGATCGATGCGATCTTCGATGTCGAACGCGACATCAACGGCCTGCCAGCGACCCAACGGCAGGCCGTAAGACAGGTCCGGGTCGCGCTCCCTCGAGAGCTGGATGCGCGTCGAACGCGGCAAGCTCTCGCGTCATGCCGACGTCGCGAAGGCGATGGACTACATGCTCAAGCGATGGGATGCCTTTGCGCGCTTCCTTGCCGATGGACGCATCTGCCTGACCAACAATGCGGCGGAACGCGCGCTGCGCGGAATTGCACTCGGGCGCAAGTCATGGCTGTTCGCCGGTTCGGACCGCGGCGGGGAGAGGGCAGCGGCGATGTATTCGCTGATTGCGTCGGCAAAGTTGAACAACATCGATCCGCGCGCCTGGCTCGCCGACGTGCTCGCGCGCATCGGTGATCACCCAGTCTCGCGGTTGCACGAACTGCTGCCCTGGCATTGGCCGCGAGCTACTCGCGTCGACCGCGCGGCCTGATCAATGGCGGCGCCCAGTTCCGTCTCCACCATCGGCCGGGTGGCCAAGATGCTCGGCGAGGACGAGGACCTCTTGCGCGACATCGCCCTCGATATGGAGCCGGAAGACGGTGTCCTCACCGTCTGGGACATCGACGAAATGTCCACCGTTGCCTTTACCGCCGAAGGTATCGAGAACCTCAAGGAACTCCTCGCGGACCTCAAGAGGTAGGCGACACCAGTGCGTCGTCCGCATGCTTGGTCGACGGCCGTGCAACACCGCGGCACTCGGCGGATGCTTACGGTGACCACAGGCTGAGCTATCTACCTATGGCAAATATGGTCCTTATGCGCAACAAGCACTCTCCGCGGGGTTACCGCCCCGCTCCGCTTTTTCTCCTTGACTACGGGTAGGAAGTCCAACCGCCCTAGACAGTGACACACGCCCAGTCGCGGGTTCCGATTGAGCGGATGCGGTCTGGATCATCGATCAGGAAGTTCCACGCATCCTTGCAAGCCTCAATGATCGCCTCGTAGGTGTCCCAGACGAGATTGCATAGCTTGTTGGCGCGCAGGTATTCCCAGACATTCTCCATCGAGTTCAGCTCCGGCGAGTAGGGCGGCAGAGGCACCAGCGTAATATTGCCCGGCACCTTCAGCTTTTTGCCGCGCTGGTGCCAGCCGGCCTGGTCGCAGAGCATAGCAGCATGCGCACCAGGGCTGACCTGAGTGCTGAGTTCCTCGAGTAGCTCATTCATTCCCTCGGTGTTGGCCGCGGGCATGATAACCGCCGCGCCGACGCCGCGAGCGGGGCAGATCGCCCCATAGAGATAAGCGGACTCGTGGCGGTTGTCCCGCACCATCGGCGGCCGCGAGCCGATCGGCGCCCAGATATAGGCGTGCGTGCCCTTCTGACCGACACGGGCCTCGTCCTGAAACCACACCTCGATCGGCGTACCAGGCGTGGTGGAGAGAAGAAGGTCCTTCAGGCAACTGCCGAAGTTTTTTTAAAAGCCTCCTGCGCCGCGGCGTCCTTCTTCGGATGGAACGGGCGCGGCTGCAGACGGGTCAGACCCAACTTGCGCAGCCATTTGCCGATGGTCCGCTCGTTCACTCGCACGCCGAACCGGCGTTTCACCTCGTCGCGCAGATCAACGCAGCGCCAACGCACCACCTTGGCCGTCTTCGGATCAGGCCCCTTGATCACGATCTCCTTCAGCTCATTCATCTGCGCTTCCGTGAGAAATGCCTCCCGACCATTGCCGTGGCGCGATTCCAGACCGGCAATCCCCGCCGCGTTGTAGCGGTGCACCCAGTCCCGCAGGGTCTGGCGATCCATGCCGGACTGCTCCGCCGCCTCGCTGCGCGACCGACCCTCCAGGATCAGGGCGATCGCTAGCAAGCGGCGGACCTGCGCGCCGTCGTCGCTCTTGGCCGCCACCTCACGCAGCGCCGCCGCCGTGTGCTTTGTGCCGGTGATGATGATCGCTTGCCCCATCCGGTCCTCCCCTCCATCCAAATCGATGTCGGGCAACACCGAATCGTAACTTGGCGAGTCAGGGAAGCCCCCCACCCGAGAGTCGAGAGATCGGGCGGTTGGTATAACACCTGATAAGTGGCCTGCCCACGTGTCGGATTTCGTGCTTCTATCGTCCGCACGGCCCAAGCCCGCCAACTGGCCCGCCGGCCCGATGGCGAGAACCCCCCGCACCTCGCGCCGCGCCCACGATCGCCAAGAAGGCGTACCAGGCTGCGGCCGACGCAGCCGCGACGCTGCGCGCCTACGCTGCCGATCTCGCCCAAGGCCGGCGGTCACATGCACCGCACTGAAGGGCGGGACATATGACTGCACCTGACCATTCGCCGGAATCGCGTTGAAAGCCCTTGCACGCGGGGGCTATCCACATATGATTTGTGCAACTGAGGGGCGTAGGTGGCTGTGGAGGTAGGTTGGTAGTCAACCAACATGGTTTGAGGAGTCCATGCTGATCAACGGCAAATGTCACTGCGGCAATATCTCCTTTTCACTCGAGTGGCCGGGGGAAGCTGATATCTCAGCGCGGGCGTGCGGCTGCTCTTTTTGTATTAAACATGGTGGCGTGTGGACATCCAAGCCGGGGGCAACATTGAATGTGAGGGTTCATGATCGGGTAGCTTCATCGAAGTATGCTTTCGGAACGCAAACCGCCAGGTTTCACGTTTGCTCCCGATGCGGAGTAGTGCCCTTCGTTTCCAGCGAGATCGCAAATCGTCTGTACGCGGTCGTCAACGTCAACACATTCGAAGGGGTCGACCCGTCTCTGCTTCATAGAGCGGACTCAAACTTTGAAGGGGAGGACGTTGAATCGCGCCTTTCGCGTAGAGCACACAACTGGATCGACAACGTCCACATTGAAGAAGATCAGCGGTAGGATAGTCGACCCATTTTTATTCCGGTCATACCTTCCGGGAAGTCCGGAAGTCTTAATTCTGCACACAACAGCTTGCCCGCGGGTCGCGGCCTTCGTCGATCCCAGCATCGATAGCAAGGTTGCGCTGAAACCGGCCGCCCGCCTCAAATCACTGCCGGTGGATGGGGGCTGGACTGTGGAATATTTGCGCGACTTCCGACGGCCCTCACGTGCCGGCGACCTCCTTGAACTTCCGCAGGATGTCGATGTGTCTATCGAAGGTCGTCACGCGGAAGACCGGGTAGAGCATGACGATTTGCGCGCCGAGTTTCCGCCATCCCTCCGCCGCGGCCCCCCACAGATCGGGCTTCGCCTCCTGCATCCTGAGCCAGCCTTCAAGGCCGAACTTCGCGGGATCGCGGCCGAACGCGCGCAAATGTCCGCGCAGCACTTCGAGCTGCGGCTCGGCATCGGCGGGCGCCATGATTGGCATCCAGCCGTCGCCGATCTTGGCCGCGCGTTTCACCACCGCATCCGAGGAGCCACCGAACCAGATGGGAATCGGCTGCTGCACCGGGCGCGGCAGGATGTTGACGGATTCGAGGTCGTGGAAGCGGCCCTGGAAGGTCACAAGGTCTTCGGTCCAGAGCCGGCGCATCACCTCGATCTGCTCGGTCTGGCGGGCGCCACGGGTGCGCCAGTCCGTGCCGAGCGCCTGGTCTTCGACATGGTTCCAGCCGACGCCGACGCCGAGCCGCAGCCGGCCACCACTCAACAGATCAACCTCGGCCGCCTGCTTCGCGACGACACCGGTTTGCCGCTGTGGAAGGATCAACACGCCGCTGGTCAGGCCGATCCGTTTCGTCACCGCAGCCAGGAAGGCGAGCGTCATGAAGGTCTCGTGAAACGGATCAGTTTCCTTGTAGACAGGCTTGAAGTCGCCGCGCGCGGTAGCGCCGAACACATGGTCGGGCACCTCGATATGGTCGTAACCGAGGTCTTCGGCGGCCTGTGCCCAGTCGCGGATTTTCGCGGGGTCGGAGCCGATGTCGCGTGTAGGGAACCAAGTGCTGAGCTGCATGGAAACCACCCAGGATTGATGATGCGGCAGCTTCGCACAGTGGTCCAGCGTGGCAAACCAGCTATCCAATCGTCGCCTATGCCGTGAGATTGCAGGCGCGAACGCCACCGCTGCGACGGAAAGCCACCTCAGCATCCTGCTAGGTTTGGTGCCTTCGGCCCACCTGGCGCGCGCGCCGCATTCATGAAGCGCCGCCCGACCGCATAAGAGGAACATCGATGACCAAGCTCCGCATGAGCGGACTCACGGCCGGGGAGGCGCGCGAGGAAATTCAAATGGGCGCAACCCAGTGATCCTATTGCCGATGGGTAGCCACGAGGACCAGGGACCACACGCCCCGATGGGCGACTGGATGTTGGCCGACGCTCTCGCGGAACGCATCGCCGCCGGGACGACCGAACGCGGCACCCGCACGCTGATGGCACCGACTCTGCGGTTCGGCGGCGCCGATTATTCCGGTTCCATGCCGGGCGGCATCGCGCTGGACCAAGCGACGCTGCGCGCGGTGATCGGCGATGTGCTGAACTGCCTGCTGCGTCACGGGCTGACCCGGATCGTCTTTATCAGCGGACACGGCGGCAACGTGCAGGCGATCCACGACGCGACACACCCGATCTGGGTGGAGCGCTGGATTCTGATCCCTAGCCTCTATTTCTGGCGCATCGGCTATTCGCTGCTGCCCGGCATCGTCGGCCGCGAGCGGCATTGCCAAGCTAATGCGTGAGAGGTCGAGTTCGGCAGAGTGACGGCAGTTGCGCAACTCTATGCCGCCATCCGACGCAGGTCTCCTGTTTCCAGATCCGGAAGGCGTTCGCGCGAGCGCGACGGTAGGCATCGGCTGCCATGAGATGCCGACGTGGCCGGAAATGACCGTGTATCATGCCGTGTGCCGAGAGGAACCGCTTCGCCTGAACCGACGACTTGAACCGTTGCATTTGCCGCTCTCGCCTTCGCGTGGGCCGATGCGAATTCTCGGCACGATAATCGAGATAGCGGCTCGTCTGGTGCCGGAGATCGGGCATCACCTCGCGATGCGCAACACCGTAGCTCCGCAGACCGTCGGTAATCAGGCGCCTCGGCTTGTACTTCAGCCCGTGCAGAAGCCGCTTAAAGAACGCTTGGCCGCTGTCGCATTTCGTCGATCCTGCACGAAGATGTCGAGCACAACCCCGTGTTGATCCATAGCCCGCCAGAGATAGTGCAGCGTGCCGTTGATCCGGATGAACATCTCCTCGAGGTGCCAGGTGTCGCCCGGCTTCGGTCGCCGCTTCAAGAGCCGTTTCGCGAAGTCGGCACCGAGTTTCTGGCACCAGTGTCGAATACTCTCGTGGGTCACGATCACGCCGCGGTCAGCGTCCCGTTAGGGTTTTGTGGACAACTCAGTGGCTACCAAGCGGTCCCAGGCAGGCAAGGCAGGATGCCAGACACACCGGTCGACCGCTAGCTCGAGGGTTTGTTCCGCGACCACCAAGCGAGTACCCGAGGCGCGAGGTCCGGGCAGTAAGGATCGCAGCGTTTCTGAATCTGCGCCTCGTCTCGGTGCGGACAGTCGCCCACCTGGGCGCCACGTTCGGTCATTCCGACCTCTCTGGCAATCTGCGCGCCGAATTCCTGCTCAGCCACTAATGCGGCGCCGGTGCCGAAATAGCGGCCGAGCCGGCACGCGCAGCTTGAGTGCGAGCGCGTTCGCCGTCAGCTCGCGCGCTGCGAGTTCGGATGCCAACGTGCGGCCAGGATGCACCGGTGGCAGCGTCATGCGGGTCCTGCCGGCAGCAAATCGTCCTCGCTCACGCCGAGCGCACCTGCAAGCTTTTGCAACGTCTCGACGCTGGGGCCTTTCTTCTTGCGCTCGATCTCCGACGGGTGAGAGGCGCAATGCCCGTCTTCCCGGCGAGCTCAGCCTGAGTGAGCCCGCGCTCGTCGCGCCAGATGACGATCGGATGCCCGCCGTCGAGCAGACGGCGCGTCTCCCAGGCCGTGAGGTAATCCCGTTCGGGGTTGATCTCACTGCCCGCCTCACGCTCGCGTTCGCGCGCAGCTTCTGTGACGGCGACGCGATCGGAGAAGTCTTCAAGCTCGTCGAGCAGTGCTTCCCAATCGGCCCGGCTGAGTGAGACGGTGCCCCGCCGCGGCGATCGTGCGCCGGGCGCGGCCTGTCCTGCTGACGGCGGTGGCCGCGATCCTTGGCCTGGTGCCGCTCGCTTTCTCGGTGTTCTGGGGACTGATGGCGATCGCGATCATGGGCGGGCTGCTGAGCGCCACGTTGCTGACTCTGTGCTTCCTGCCGGCGTTGTATGCCGCCTGGACGCGGGTTGAGCAGACAACCATCGCCACGCCGCAACAACGGTCGTTCGAGGTGGGAGCGTCGGTGGTTACATAAACAGCAAGGGAGAGCGGTGCACGCACGGAAGTTGGGGGGCAGGTCAGTGCGCAGACGCCTCATTCCAAGGGTGTTCTCATCCTCTCAGGCTATCTTGCCGGTCGCTCCGCCTTGGATACGCCCATGTCGATGTACGCCAGCCTGGTCTTCGAACAATCCTATGGCGGGTCGAAGGCGAAAGCGCTTCGTCCGCCGAGCTGTATGCCTTGCTGTTCGCTCTCGCCGAGGTACCGCTGCGCCGGGGCCTTTGCGGGGACGGGTTCGGTGAACCAGCACGCTCTGGTGCAAGCGATCGGCGGGGCGAAAACGAGGTGACCTGCATACGTACGTATCGGTGGGCTACATCCGCTCGACCGCGCGCCGGCACCGAACCCGTCGCAACAAAGCCCGCTGGTTCGAGCGGGCTTTGTCGCGGCGTAAAAAGTGGTCGCAAGGCGGGCGACGGTCCCGCTCAAACGCGCTTGGTGATCTCCCGACGACGCCTCGGCTGACTTTGCCGGCAATCTCCCGCTGAATCTGGCAGATGCTGAGGTCGGTCGAGGTGGCAAGGGCCTCAATTTCACTGACGGTGCATGCAGCGACTGGCGGGCGGCCGACATTGGGGCAGCGGCCGCGCCGCGATCGCCGATGGCACGCACCGATATCGATGCGGTGCATATTCGCCGGGCTCACAGGAACGCCGTGCCGGCATGCTCGCAGAACAAATCGGCGCGCCGCACGTAGCCGCGCAGCGTGTCAACGGAGCGGTGGCTCGGTACCTCCATCCATCTTGAACGCCGATGCACCGGCCTCGGCGGCGCTGGTGAGGAAGCCTGAGCGCAGCGAGCGGCCGGCGAAGGTGCGGGGATCGAGGCCTGCGCGAGTAGCGTAGTGCTTCACGATCTCGGCGGCGCTGAAGGCCGAGAGCGGGGCTCCTGAGACGCGGCCGCCCTTCTTGACCGGGCGAAAGATGGGTTCGGTGCTGATCTCGGCGGCGGCGAGCCAGGCGACCAGCGCCTCGACGGGGCGGAGGCGGCAGCCGCGCGGGATAGCGATCTCCTGAGCCTGCCCTTCCTGGTCACCCTTGCTGCGGCGGATCAGCACCCGCAGTCCGTCCGGGGTTTCGATCAGATCCCCGACCTCAAGCGCCACCAGCTCGGCGCGGCGGAAGGCGCCGGCAAAGCCAAGAGCGAGGAGCCGCGATCGCGCGCGCCGATCAACGTCTCGGGGCGGCAGAGCTTGAGCATGGCCCCGACGACCCGGGTTCGGTCGCTCGCCGAACGCTTCCCGGTACTGCACCGCAAACCGGCCAAGTTCGTAGAATCCGAACCGCGTTGCGACCTCGGTCATCGTGACGCTGCCACGATCAGCCGCCGGCAGCGCGCGGTGCAGCATGGTCGCTGCGCACCGATGACAGCGGATACCGGGTCCACGCTGCGCGGCACCGGCTGGCCGATCGCGTAGCGTTCGAAGTCGAGGGCGATCGGATTAGCGACATCGTTCATGGGCGACCTCTTGTCGCGCCGCTGGGACATGCCTGCTATCGTAGGATCGCGGACGGCGCGGCGGGAGGGGCGATGGCGGGCGAGGCGGCGGCGCGCTACATGGCGCGGGTCGATGCGGTGCTGGCGCAGCGCACGCGGTTGCGTGGTAAAGAGCCGCCGGGCGACTTGTTCGCTGGCTTGCCGCCCGACCATCCGCTGCTAACCGCCGATCCGCACCGGCCGCTCGACCCGAACCTCGCGGCGATCGCCGAATATGTCGAGGCGGACGACTTGATCGTCGACGCCGGCGGCGGTGCCGGGCGCATATCGTTGCCATTGGCCTTGCGGTGTCGCGGTGTCGTCAATGTCGAGCCGTCGGCGGCGATGGGCGCCGGCTTCCGCGCCAACGCCGCGCGCGCCGGCATCGACACCACCAGCGTCATCGAAAGCAACTGGCTCGCCGCCGAGCCGCCCGAGGGCACACTGGCGCTGGCCAACCACGTCGCATACCACACGCGCGACATCGTGCCGTTTGTCGAAAAGCTCGAGCAGGCGGGGACGCGCCGGGTCGTGATCACGGTCAACGACCCGCCGCCGCCGTCATGGCACCGCGTGCTGTTCCAGGCACTGCACCGCGAGCCGGAGGCGGTCGAACCAGGGCACGTCGAGCTGGCCAACGTATTGTGGGAGATGGGCATCCTGCCCGACATCCGGGTCCTGCCGACGCATGCCGCGCAGCCGGTCGTCGCCGCCCCGACCCGCGAGGCGGCGATCACCCGCGCGCTCACCAACTACCGCCCACAATGGTCGTTCTGGCCGCTCGGCACCGACCTCGAAGCCCACCTCTGCAGCATGCTAGAGGCGCGCTTCGAAGAATTGTTCGCCGCTGGCGCCGACGGCTTTTCGCCGCGCTGGATCACCCCCGGCCGCGAGATCCTGCTGACCTGGCGCCCGGCGGTCGACCGGCGGGCCTTGTGAGCGCAGACAGGACCATCGCACCATCGGCGTTGCCAAGCAGGGCAAGAGCCCGGCAACGGCGGACGTGCTGATGCGGCATGAATGAACCGTCGCTGACGCAGGAATCGGGCCGGCGATGTCCCGAAGTGCGCATGCAGTAGTTCCGCAGCGTGCGCCCACTCACCCCGAGACCCCTCCGACCTCCCCGCGCTCAAGTGAATGCGGGGCGAGTTTTCCGAATTTGCTCTTCATAAGAATTCGGTTTCGGCCGAAGTAATTGGCGTTGATATCGCGTCATCGTGCCAACAGATTTTAGCGGTAACTCTACATCGCAGATTGGATACTTTCCCCCTACGAACGTCGGGCGCCTACCCACAACTCAGGAGCACAGACCATGCAATCAGGAAACATTCACGGCGGCGTCTTGGTGGTCGCGCAATGGGAAGCAAAGGAGGGCGAATCCGATAAGATCGTCAAAATCCTGCAGCGCTTCCTGCCGCGTGCCCAAGCTGAACCGGGAGTGAAGCTCTTCTTGATCGGTCGTGGCAGGGAAAATGCGGCCCAGTTCCTCTTCTACGAACTCTTTGCCGACGAGGCCGCCTTCGCCGCTCACCAAGCGAGCGATCACTTCAAGACGCTTATCGCGGGTGAGGCCTTGCCTCTTCTCGCAAAGCGTGAACGTACGCAATACGTTCTGATATGATCGCTTTCCTCAACCAGGATGGCAGCGAGATTGCGCTGCTCGGACCGCAGCGGTGCCATACAAATCGGGCGATCAGGAATTCTCATGAGTCGGAGCAAGCAACGGTATGGCGGTGATCCTGGTCACAAATTACAGGTGGTCCGTCCGCCCTAGACTGCGCCGTTGCGCTAGGACCTCAGGTCAAGTTGTGCCGGTAAAACGATGTCGCTTTTTGACCTGCGACGTCATCGATCCCGGTCGTTGAACGGCGCCATGTGCGCACCAGGCAACGGAGCCTTTCGCTCGCCGTGTGTCGGGAGGCGCGGGCGTCGTTCGTCTTCAAGGTACCGGCGAAGGCGCGAGGCGGCGATGATCAAAGGAGAGGCAGCAGTGAGGAAAATCCTTTTGATGATGATCGGGACACTGAGCATCGCAACCGCGGTCATGGCCCATCCCGTTGGTGAGCGTTCTCCGGGCGCTGCCGTCGCTACTGGCTATAGCCAGGCCCGCGTCCTTGAGCCCGGCTCACGCGGAAACGTGATCGAAATCTGAAAGCAAAGCGGCACAGAGGAAAGCTCCCCATGATCGCAGTCATGCTAATTGCTGGACTAACGCTACTTGTCGCCCTCTGCGTCGGCCACTCGATAGCACCTTCGTCACGCACGTTGACCGTGAACACGCTCGAGCAGCCTTGGCCATACCTCGCCGGCCTGTCCGCGATCTGAGATCATCCTGTTCGCCGCGCTAGCAGCCAAGCAAGCCGCATGAAGGACGCTGCCGCATGAGCAAACCCACAGCCAAGACTATTACGATAGCGACGAAGGTCGGGATCGACGCGCCGGCGGGCAGCGGACGCGTCCAGAGCCAGATGATCCGCGGCACCCTCGTAGGATAACACGCGATAACTTCCTTCCCGCGTGTAACTGGCCAATGTCGGATGCCTGTGGCCACGCCGGACGGCCTCTCAAATCGAAATCAAGCCTTCGTCCGAAAGGACCGCACTCGAAATCCTGATCGGTGTATGCGTCACAGGTGGGCCTCCTGCTGGACTTGCTACCATACAGTGCGGAGATTGGTCGCGATCAGCGAGCTAAAGATGGCCTCGGAGGTGGCAATTGTGGGACAGGTGGTCACGTACCGCGAAACGACGCCGCTTAAGAGAAGGCTGGACGGACAGATTCGCCTGCCAGCCCTCGCGCGATCGGCCGATCTCGCTATATTGGGTCAATGGTAGAACCGCCTAAGCATCCGCGGCTAATCCTTAGGGAACAGCTCGCTAGCCTGTTTGCCCAGAAGCGCAAGACGATGGGTGGGAAGACAGGGTCAGCGCAAGTTTACGTGAGCAAAGCCATTGCCGCGGGGTGGGCAGCCCTGAAGCGAATCAAAAGGTTGAAATAGTCTGCAGAATGCGAGTTATCAGTTACGTCTGCAACCATCTGATGACGATCCGCCGCACTGCGGGCGCGACGGCGCCAGCCAAAGCAGGCACAAGCGCCGCAGCCGCCTCGCAAACGGAGCGGCAAGACACTCCATCGGGATCCTCAGGGACACCGGCTCTAGCCCCGGCGCGCTGTTCAGGCTCAAGGGCACGGCGCCGCTCGGCGAGGCCGTGCACCGTCTTACCGACCCGAGCCGGGGCGTGACCTCCAACCCGGGGAAGCATCCTCGCCGGGCTACCGGCACGCCGTGGAACAGCAGCATGCAACGGCGGATTTACCCTACGGCCTTGAGGTATGGCACGGCGCGAAGGTGCTTAGAAACCGTATGAGAAGTTCATTCCGGAGCGACACGATGGAGCATCAAGCGAATCGCAGCGATGTCCAGCAGCGTTTCTGATGTCTGGACATAGCATTCGTAATCCTTCGAGAGGCGGCGGTTGAACCCGAGCCATGCGAAGCTGCGCTCAACAATCCAGGTGAGACCCGCGACCTTGAATGATCGCTGTTTGCGCTTGACGATCTGCAAGTTCCACCCGTCGCGCCGCAACTGCCGAGCAAGCTTGCGGCTCTCGTGCCCAGCATCAGCAACGATGGTTCGAATGGTCGGCCAGAGCGGCGCCAGCCCAGCCAACATTCGGCCGCCAGCTCGGCGGTCCGACATGTTGGCTGGTTCGACGCGATTGGTGATCGGAAGGCCGAGAATGTCGACCAGGATGTGGCGCTTCCTCCCTTTCACTCGTTTGTGCCCATCAAATCCGCGAACTCCACCACGCTCGGTCGTCTTCACCGACTGGCCATCCATGATGGCGAGGGTGGGCTCAGGCTTCCGATCTGCCGCCAAGCGGGCCAGAGGATACAGTGCGCGATGCAGCAGCACCCAGACACCAGCCACACGCCAGTTCCGGAAGTATCCGTGCACGGTCGGCCAAGGCGGGAAGTCGCTTGGAAGCTGCCGCCATTGGCAGCCAGTGCGGAGCAGATAGATGATGGCGTCGAACACGGCACGTAGGTCCGTTGTGCGTGGACGACCACCGGACTTTGCAGCCGGGATATGCGGCGCCACCAGCGCCCATTGTGCGTCGGTCAGATCTGAGGGGTAGCACTGAGTTCGCATGATCGTCTCCGCGTAGCCGCGTTGAGATTGCATGCTAGACCAGCCGTCGCCGCCCGGAACTTCTCACACGGCCTCTCAAGCTGGCCCTGCTCGCCAATCGGGCGGAAGAAGTCAGTGACCTGGTAGTCATCGAAGAGGCGCAAGTTGCTATGCAAGTGGTCAGGATGTCACCGCACCCGTTGACGAGAACTTCGCGGTTCATCGCGGCGCAGCACGTAGAGCGGCAAGGTGTCGTTCAGTGGCGCCAAGGACAGTGGCTTTGGCTGCGAGGGCGGCGGGATCAAAGGCCCGCAGTGCTACACGGTCACGAAGAACGTCTCACATCTCACTGCGTAGCGGCGACCAGCACGGGATCGGCGCGATAGCGATCGGGGAACAGCTTCTGTAGTTCCCTGATCTTCGGCAGATCATAGTATGCGATGTAAGGATTGGTCGGGTTCTGCGTCAGGAAGTCCTGATGATAGGTCTCGGCGGGATAGAAAGTGCGGTCTGATTCGATGCTTGTGACAATGGTGGCAGCAAACACATGCGCTTGGTCAAGCTGCTCGATATAGGCCTTCGCGATCCGCTGCTGTTCCGCATCGAGTGGGAAGATCGCCGAGCGGTATTGCGTCCCGATGTCCGGACCTTGACGGTTCAGCTCGGTCGGGTCGTGCGCGACCGAGAAGTATATTTGTAGGATGCGGCCATAGCTGATGCGGCGCGGATCGAACGTCACGCGTACGGACTCTGCGTGCCCAGTCGCTCCGGTGCTGACGGTCTCGTATTGCGCAGTTTCCTTGCTGCCGCCGGCATAGCCGGAAACAGCGCTGCTGACGCCATCAACGTGCTGGAAGACGCCCTGTACGCCCCAGAAGCAGCCACCGGCCAACACCGCGACTTCACGCGTCGTGCCCGTGGTGGTCTCGTCCACCGCAGGTGGCGGAACGGCACGCGCGGATTCGGCATGCGTACGTGACACGAACGCTCCCGCCGCCATCAGCAACAGTGCCGCCACTGACGCGAGACGTGACGCCACTTTGACCATTGGACGCTCCATTCCTGTTTCCAGACCTCATAACAGACGTTGCCCAGCACCCCGATATTCCAGAGACCGCAGCACGTCCAGGCGGCGAGAGGCGTGGATATGAACGTGAAGAGGTGAGCCGGACCAGGCGGACGGTTCATCCGTCGTGGCCGGGACTGTGCAGAGATTGGAGGTCACATCACCCTGGCCGACCGCCGGCCCGCGGCAGGAACCGAGAAAACGATGGCCCGATCGTTCCGCTTCTATCGTGATCTCCCAATGAGACCGTCTCAAACCTGGGATTGAGCAACCCGCGACGAGAAGGGCATCGTTCGCCCGCCTGGCGGCTTCCAGTGTTCACGCCCAGGTTCGAGACAGTCTCGTGACTACTCAGCATCCGCTTGCCCCTCCGGCACTGCTGCCGCAAAGGCGGGCAACGCGTGGCAGGCAGCCTCGATGGCCAGCAGCCGGGGCAGCGCCCTTAAGTCCACGCCGAAGCGGCACGCGTTGCCTAGCTGCGGCACTACAGTGTGAATCAGCACCCAAACGGGACCCCACCTCAGATCGGGGACAACACCTTAGGCTTTGCAAGACCCTTGGGTGAGGTCCCGTTTGGGTGCTGATTCATAGCAGGCTAGCAAACCCTGCTGATCGCGCCGGACGGGCCGGGGCGGGGCCACGAAACTGGCTTGGCTGAGCTACCTTATATTATCCACGAGCCACCCAGTCGGATCATATCGTTGCCTAAACGGACCCTATGAGGCCGGCGAGCTAACTAACCCTCCCGCGCAACAAGGTTGGCCAGCAGACGGAACGCGCCCGGCACGAGCGCCTCCCACTGATGATGTAGCGCGAGCGCCACATGCACATGGCTGCCGCGCCCGATCTTCGCCTCCAGCAGCGCGCCCTGCAGCGGTGTCTCGTCCGCATCGGCGATTTCCAGCAGCGGCCGATACGCCGCGTCCCATCCGCTCGCAAGATACAGCGCGCGCTCGCGCACCCAGCCAGCCCAATCCTCGTCGGTGATAGGGTTCGGGACTCGCAGTAGCCGGGCCTCCGGCGCGAGCACGCGCACCGGCGCGGTGGGATCGGTGACTCGCCAGCGCAGCGACGGCGTCCCAATGCAGAGGCGGCGCGGCGGTGTTGTCTCGGCGTCCCAAGCATCGACCGGGCGGTGATACAGCGTCACCAGGCGCCCGCCCGCCTCGATCCAGCGGAGCAGCGTCGCCCGCATCAACGCGAGTGTCGGGCGCTGGCGATAGCCGAACATGCCGACAAGGATGGTCGTGAACCCGCTGAAGTCGCCCTCGCAGAGGGCCGCGTCGTTCAGCGCGACCGCGTCGATGCCGAGTTGTTCGAGCCAGTGAAGCGTCGTGTCCGTCTCGCCCGCGACGACACCGACACGCGCTCTGGGGTCGATCGCGGCGTCGATGCCGAGCAGCGAAGCGGTGGCGGCAATGACGCGCGCGGCGCGGCCGATATGAGGGGCCGCGACAACGTTCAGACGCGCACCGACGACCGGCAGATCGGTTCGGCCCGGTGGAACGAGCACGTTCCAGGTATCCCCGTCGCCGCGGGCCGCGTGCCACGACCTCGGCGGCTCGGCGCCGACCACGGAAAACTCGGCCGGGCGTGGGTCCGCCAACCGGCGGACGAAAAGCGGCGGCGTGATGCTGACATCGACCGCCGGCGCGACGCAGACCGGCACCACCGGATCGATCGTGAGAGAGCCCTCGATGCCCTCATGCGTCCAGCGCAGTCTCGCCCCGAGTATGTCGTTGCCTCCGAGGGGCTCCCACCCATCCCGAAGCGTTCCGAGCGGCGGCGAGTCCGGCGGCACTGCGATATGGTCATCCGCCGTGCGCCACGCGTCCGGCACAAGCAGCATCACCGAGACGCCGCCCGCCCCCTCTATCACGACATCAACACCGCGGCCGGGCCGAGGCGGATCCGGCGCGACGATGAGACGCGGCGACATCCCAAGCGCCAGTGCCGCGGCTCGCCCCGCCTCGAGTCGTTTCCGCGCCAGTAGCCGCCGCGTCTCCACCGCCCCCGGCTCGGGAACACCTTCGAGCGCCCGGCACGCCGCCGCCAGCGCGCCTAGCGCGCGGTGGAGCTCCCGGGCGATCGAGCTACGATTCGGCCATGCCGCCAATGCCGCGTCGATCGCCTCCCCTGAAGCTACGATCGACCCTGCCGCACGCGCAGACCCTACAATCGACGCGAGCGACGCGACATCATGCGGCGCATCATCGAGCGGGACATCGCGATCCGCCCGTCCGCTCCATTTGTGCAGTGGCATCCGGCGCGGGCCGTCCGGGATCCAGCGCCCCATTCCCTGTGTCTCGTGAAATCGCCGCGACCACTCTCCCACCTGAGCCCAGCTCGCGCCGAGCACGGCGCTGTGCTCCCCGAGATCGATCGAAACCGTTTCCGGCGGCGGCGGAACTTCGTCGTCATACGTGCCGCCGCCGCCCGAGAACGCGGGCAGATAGGCGTTCGTCACACGCCACGGCGCCAGCCCGCACCACCAGCCCGCATCTGCCGCGAGGGCCATCGCCTGGGGCAGCGCGACGGTGACGGCCCGGTGATGCCCGTGCTGGCCTGGCACGTCGAGAAACGTCGGGCTCACAAGCAAGTGCAAGCGGCGTACCTCGGATTATAGCGACGAGAAAGACATCCCCGCCTACACCAAAACGTTCGAGGCGCCCGGTGTCGAGCGCCGCGCCGGCGAAGGACGTGGGATGCCGTCGACATCCGCCGATATGCCGGCTGCGAGGCGGGGCTTTGGGGCCTGATCGGTTGGCGCACGCTCGAGCAGATCGATATCCAGGCAGTACCGCGCCGTCGCGTGGCTGCAAAACGGTCCTACGACGGCCGCTCTTACTTTCCTGAAACCTCATGACGGTCCCGCGCTGTGCGCTCGGCGATGCGAGGGCGCTCGAGTTTCGCGGCAGGGCGCTGCCCGGTGAGGTCCGCCATCAAGTGATGCGACAGAGCGCGCAGACTTCCAGACTGATCCCTAGGCTTGTCGCCGGCTGGGTTCATTCTAGCTCGGGCCACCACACAATGTGTTCCCGCGATCAAAGGGGCGGCGGGTATCGCGGGTGCCAAGATGACCTTTCAGCTCCTCCAGGAAGCGGCTATGCGGCGCCAGGTGATATGCCGGTCTGCGGTCCCGGCGCGCGGTTTGCGGTTGGCACACCGGCGGCGAGGGGTCCAATAGAGAGCCAGGCGCCGATCTGGCAATCGAGGCGAGCTTCGAGATCGCCGGGATCGGCTTTGACCCGGGGCAGACCACGGGTCAGTAGTGACAGTCCATGTAACGCCGACGCATCGCCGTACGGGCTGGACTCGTTGGAGCAGATCCCCTCTACACAATGATCGACGGCGCGAACACCGGTGGAGAGGAACAGCCACATCGGCGTATGCCGCGTCACGGCGCCGTCCAGCACCACTGCACGCGGGATGATGTCGGGTTGGCTGAACAGCTCCTTCACCCTGGTGCGTTCGTCGGTCACGCCGGCCAACCCGGAGAATTCTCCCGCCGAGAGTGTGGTGGGCACCGAGATCTGCCGCACCTTGGGGGGCTTCACGTGTGCCGGAGCACGCAGACAGTCGAGTGCCGCGGTATCCCGGATGTCGTTGGCGAGACAAAGCTGGACGGCCTTTGCGCCATCTGTGACCGAGCCCCCGCCCAGCGTAACGATGAGGTCAGCCCTTGCCTCACGCGCTCCTTCGGCGGCCGCGATGACCGCGCCCCGCGGTGTATGGGCAGGCATGCGGTCGAACGTGCCGACGCAGTACTTGCCGAGGGCTGCGCGCAGCTTATCGACCTCGTCTGTCTCCCGGCTGAGCGTGCCGCTCACCATCAGGAAGACCCGCTCGGCCTCGAAGCGCTGCACCAGCTCCGCAACCGCCTCGGCAGCTGGCCGGCCGTACTGCACTTCCTCCATCCTGCTGAGAACCACGCGCCCTCGCTGCATGTGCTACCTCCGCTGCTCGTCTGTATCAGCTTGGCGGCCGACTGGCTCGCGAAACAGCTTTCGGACGAACGAAACCCCTTCGGGCCTCTCCGGCCAACGATGCCTATTCCTTCCCAAAGCGGGCTTGGCAATCCGGCCAAGCCTGCTCGCTGCTGATTGTATCACTTACCATTTTGGGCGGCGCCGCTCGGATGCTCTCTCTTTTTTGCACCCCGTCGGCCTGGTTGGCAGCGCTGCCTCCGTTCAGGTAGTCCTACGCCCTGGCGGCTTGTTCGCGGGGGGCCAGATTGCCCTCGGCCCGAACGGGCCAGCAAGTTGTCCCCAGCCTTGGGCAAGTGTATCTGCGGCAAGCTTCCTACCGACACCTGAGGAAATCTCGAACGACGTTGCAGCTGCCGGCTTCGAGACCGTATCGCTATGCGACCTGGCCGACGAGGCGATGGTCTTCCTGACGGAGATGAAGGGGCACGTCCAGGTCGAGGGCCACCGCTACTGGGATTGCCTGCACTGGTCGGCGAGCGGTTTTGCCAAGTCATGCGCAACAGTTCCAGAGCCTGACGGAGCGACGTGCGAGCGTCATCCAGTGTTTACTGCGTCGGCCGAACTGAGCACGCTGGGGCATAGAGATCGAGAGAGCGCTGGTCGGGAATTGGCGTAATGTCATCACTCCGGACGCCAACTGGCACGTCACGCTGAGCTGACCGATGAACTGGATTGGCCAATCCGTTGAACGCGTCGAGGATGCGGCTCTGCTGACGGGTCGCGGGCGCTATATCGACGATCTCGGCGTCAAACCGGGCACCTTGCACGCCGCCATCCTGCGCTCGTCGCACGCCCACGCCGACATCGTCTCGATCGATACCGCCACAGCACGGCAGAGTCCCGGCGTTGTCGCGGTCATCACCGGCGCCGAATTTGCCGATATCACGTCAAGCCTGGTTGCCAGCGTGCGCGCGCCGATCGACGCCCATGCCATTGCTACCGACCGCGTCCGCTATCACGGCGAGCCGGTCGCCGTCGCCGTCGCCGGCGACCGCTACCGCGCAGAGGACGCGCTCGATCTCGTCGACGTCAGGTATCGGCCGCGACCAGCAATCGTCGATCCGGCTGCCGCACTCGCTCCGGATGCGCCGGTGCTGCACGATGCAGTCGGGAGCAATTTGGTCAGCGACCGAAGCTTCGCCTACGGCGATCCTGATGCGGCCTTCGCGGCTGCCGCGCATCGTATCACCGTCACGACGCGCTATCCGCGCAACACGGGCAGCCCGATCGAGACCTGCGGCGTCGTCGCGGAATACGATCCGCACGAGAACGCCTACGACGTGCTCGCCAATTTTCAGGGCCCGTTCAGCCTCCACGCCGTCGTCGCCCGCGCGCTAAAAGTGCCTGGCAACCGGCTGCGCCTGCGCCTGCCGCCGGATTCCGGTGGCAGCTTCGGGGTCAAGCAGGGTATCGCCCCGTACATCGTGCTGATCGCCGCCGCTGCACGCCTCGTCGGCAGACCGGTGAAGTGGATCGAGGACCGGCTGGAGCATCTCGCCGGTACGGTGTCCGCGACCAACCGCGTCACCACGCTCACTGCCGGCTTCGAGGCGGACGGACGCATCACCGCGCTGGAGTGGGACCAATTGGAAGACTGCGGCGCCTATCTGCGGCCGCCCGAGCCCGCCACGCTCTATCGCATGCACGGCAACCTCACCGGCGCCTACGACATCCGCAACTTGCGCGTGCGCAACCGCGTCGTGCTGACCAACAAGACACCGACCGGCCTGGTGCGCGGGTTCGGCGGACCGCAAGTCTATTACCCGCTCGAGCGACTGATCCAGCGGATCGCGGTTACGCTCGGGGTCGATCCGCTCGATATCATCCGCCACAACCTGATCCGAAAGTTCCCATACGCGACTGCGACGGGTGGCCGCTATGATTCCGGTGACTACACAGCAGCGCTCGACGTGGCAGAACGGGAGGGGAAGCTCGACGAGTTGCGGCAACGCCGCGACGAGGCGCGCGCTGCAGGTCGGCTTTACGGGATCGGCTACGCCGCCGTCGTCGAGCCCAGCGTCTCCAACATGGGCTACATTACGACCGTGCTGACGGCCGCCGAACGACGCAAGGCAGGACCGAAGAACGGCGCGCAGGCGACCGCGATGATTTCGATCGATCCGGTCGGGTCAGTCACTGTGCAGGTCGCATCGGCGCCGCAGGGCCAGGGACATCGTACGGTCCTTGCCCAGGTCGTCGCCGACGTCCTGGGCTTGGCTACAGACGACGTTCGCGTCGGTACAGATCTGGATACCGCGAAGGATGCGTGGTCGATTGCGTCCGGCAACTATTCCAGCCGTTTCGCCCCAGCAGTCGCCGGCGCCACCCATATCGCGGCGACGCGGCTGCGCGACCGCCTCGCCCAGATCGCTGCATCGCAGCTCAATGCGCGTCCCGAGGACCTTGTTTTTGCCGACGGCAGGATCGCCGTGCGCAGCAACCCTGCCGCAGCGCTGACGTTCGCCCGCATCGCCGGTACGGGCCACTGGTCCCCTGCGACGGTACCTGAGGACGTCGGCAATACGCTGCGCGAGACGACGTACTGGACGCCACCAGAGCTGACGGCGCCAACCGAGGCCGACGAGATCAATTCCTCTCTCTGCCACGGCTTTATCTTCGACTTCTGTGGCGTCGAAGTGGACCGCGTAACCGGCAAAGTGCGGATTGACCGCTACGTCACCATGCACGACTGCGGCCGCGTGCTGCATCCGGGCATGGTAGAGGGCCAGATCCGCGGTGGCTTCGCTCAGGCGGTCGGTGCGGCGCTATACGAGGAACTCGTTTACGGCGATGACGGCGCCTTCCTGGCCGGCACGTTCGCCGACTATCTGCTGCCGACCGCGACCGAAGTGCCCAATCTCTCGATCCTGCATATCGAGAGCCCGTCGCCTTTCACCCCGCTTGGCGCCAAGGGCGTGGGCGAGGGAAACTGCATGTCCACGCCGGTCTGCATCGCCAATGCGGTGGCCGACGCGCTCGGCGTAGCAGAGATCGACCTGCCGCTGATCCCTGCCAAGGTCGCCGCACTTGCGGTGCCTGAGGAGCCTGCGGCGCCGCAGGGCATCGCTCGACCTAAGGCGGGAAAGCCGGGCGCGCGCACCATGCACGGCGCAGGCGAGGCACGCGTCGAGGCAAAGCCCGAAGCCGTCTGGGCGATGCTGCTCGACGCCAATGTGCTCGCCTCGATCATCCCCGGCGCGCGTGGCGTGCAGAAACTTTCCGCCACGCATTTCCGCGCCGAGGTCACACTTGGCGTTGGCCCGGTGAGGGGCCGATACAAGGCCGATATCGAGCTATCGGATCTGCACTTTCTACGCGCGGCAACGCTCAGCGGCTCCATCGGGGGCGCGCTCGGCAGCGGCCACGGCATCGGCCGGATTACGCTTGCCCCGGACGGTGACGGCACGCGCATTGGCTACACCTACGAGGCCGCGATTGGCGGCACGATCGCCGCAGTCGGCGGCCGGCTGCTCGATGGTGCCGCGCGCGTCATCATCGACCAGTTCTTCGCTGCGCTCGCGCGCAAGGCGGGCGGACGTCCTGCCCACCGTGGCCTGTTCGCTCGTTTGCTCGCGCTCCTCGGGTTTCGTCGATGAAGCCACCCCTGTTTGATTACATCCGTGCCGACACCGAGGACGAGGTGCTCGCGGCCCTGCATGCGCACGGCGCCGATGCCCGGATCATCGCAGGCGGGCAGACGTTGGTGCCGATGCTTAGCATGCGTCTCGCCCGCCCGGCCGTGTTGATCGACATCATGCGTATACCTCCCCTCGCCAGGATCGCCGAGCAGCGCGATGCAATCGTCATCCCAGCGGCGGTGCGGCAGCAGGAAGCGCTCGACCGCTCCACACTCGCCGATGAGGTTCCCCTGCTTGCCGCCGCGCTGCCGTCGGTCGGCTACTGCCAAACTCGTGCGCGTGGCACGATCTGCGGCTCCGTCGCCCACGCCGATCCGAGCGCGGAGATTCCGCTGTGCCTCGTCGCCCTCGGCGGTGAGGTTCATCTACGGGCGCGCCGCAAGCAACGACGCGTCGCCGCCGAAGCGTTTTTTGCCGGGACCATGGTCACCGACAGGCAGGACGACGAGTTTATAGCATCCGTAAGCTTTCCGAAGCGCCGCCCCGGCACCGGCTACGCCTTCGCGGAAGTCGGCCGTCGCCAGGGCGACTTTGCCATCGTCGCTTGTGCTGCCGTCGTCGACGCCGCGCACATGCGCCTGACCATCGGCGGGGTTGCCGACCGCCCGACTGCGCGCGACTTCCCGATCCTCGATGGCGCCGCACTGGACGACGCACTGAACCAGTTCGCCTGGGAGCTGCAGGCCGGCGACGACCTGCACGCAACTGCCCGCTACCGCCGCGACCTCGTGCGCGGGCTTGGCCGGCAGGTGCTTGAGAAGGCCGCCGCATGCCGCGCCTGAACGCACAGTCCCGCCACACCGTCCGGTTCACGCTGAACGGCGAGCCGGCGGCGTTTGAGGCGGAGCCGCGCATGCTGCTGACCGATGCGCTCCGCCACCTGCTTGGCGCGACGGGCACGCATGTCGGCTGCGAGCACGGTGTCTGCGGCGCCTGCACCATCGTCATCGACGGAATGCCTGCGCGCGCCTGCCTCACGCTCGCCGTGCAGGCCGAGGGCTGCGATATCCGCACCGTTGAAGGCCTCGCTCCGTCGCCGGAACGCCTCTCGGTGCTGCAGGCCGCCTTCCGTCGTCACCATGCGCTCCAATGCGGCTTCTGCACCGCCGGCATTCTGATGTCCCTCGACGCCTATCTCGCGCGTCGCCCCGATCCATCTGAAGACGAGCTACGCGCGGTCGTCGCTGGCCATCTGTGCCGTTGCACCGGATACACGCCGATCATCGCCGCCGCGTTGGAAGCCGCCGCCACGCTGCGCCAGGAGGCCGCCCGTGTTTGATCTCGGCACCAGCTTCATCGCCAGTGCGGCGCGCGACCCTGACGCGCTCGCGATCGTCGACGGCGACGTCCGGCTGAGCTACGCCGACTGGTACAAGAAGATCTCCTGTGTCGTGGCCGCGCTGGACGCGCTCGGCCTGCACCACGGCGACCATCTCGTCACGGTATTGCAGAACCGGTGGCAAGCGGCGACGCTGCACTGGGCCTGCCAGTTCGCAGGCATCATCATCACGCCGATCAACTGGCGCGCCACGGGAGAGGACATTGACTTCACCGTCGAGAACTCCGGCGCAGTGTCGATTGCCTATGAAACCGTCTCAGCCAGCGTCGCAGCGAACAGCGCCGCCGCGCGCGGACTGAAGCGCATCGCGATCGGCACCCAGGCCGCCCGAGGGGAGACGGACCTCGCGGCGCTCGCCGCTGGTGATGCGCCGCTCGCCCAGCCGCGCGCAGGCGCGGACGACTGGTCGTTGATGCTCTATACGTCGGGCACGACGGGAAAGCCGAAAGGCGTACCCCGCCGCCACCGCGCCGAACGCGCCGCCGCCATCGCGCATATCGCGCAGAACCTTTATTCGCATGGCGAACGCACGCTCGGCGTCATGCCGCTTTACCACACGATGGGCGTTCGCTCGCTTCTCGCCATGTCGCTTGTCGGCGGCGCGTTCGTCTGCTTGCCGCGCTTCGATGCTTCCGCAGCACTCAGGCTAATCGCAACCGAGCGAATAACGAACTTGTATCTCGTCCCGACGCTCTATCACGACATCGTTCATCACCCGGACTTCACGAAGACGGACGTGTCGTCCGTTCGCAAGCTCGGCTTCGCCGGTGCGCCGATGACTGATGGCTTGCTCGCGACGCTTACTGACGCTTTCAAGCCGGATCTGTTCGTCAATCATTACGGCTCATCCGAGGTCTACACGTTAACGATCAATCAGCGAGCCGCCGCCATACCGGGCTGCGCCGGCCGTGCCGGCCTCAACCAGATGATCCGGGTGGTCAGGCTCGGCACCACTGATCCGACGGCGACCGCAACACAAGGCGAGGAAGGCGAGATCATCGCCCTCGCCTCTTCCGACGAGGCGTTCGAAGGCTACTGGAACCGCCCCGACGCCAATGCGAAATCGTTCCATGAGGGTTGGTACTACACCGGCGACACGGGTTATGTGGACGCGCACGGCGACCTGTACGTCACCGGCCGCGCGGACGACATGATCATCACTGGTGGCGAGAACGTCTCGCCCGTGGAGATCGAGAGCTGCCTCTCGCTGCATCCCGCGGTCTCCGAAGTCGCGGTCGTCGGCTTGCCTGACGAGCGGTGGGGCCGCGCCGTCACCGCCTTCGTCAAGCGCCGGCACGCGGTGACCGAGGAGATGCTACACGCGCATTGCCGCGCCTCCGGCCTCGCCAACTTCAAACGCCCGCGACGCTACGTGTTCGTCGATGACATCCCGAAATCGCCCGTCGGCAAACTGCTCCGGCGCAAGCTCGCGGCCGGCGAATACACGCCCAAATCAACCGCCCCCCAGCACGAAAGGTTCCTCAGCATGAATGCACATCACGACGCAAGCGATCCCAGGCTCCGCGATCTCGACGGTTTTCGGGTCGAGATCTATGCCGAACGTGAGCGTGGCGATATCATCCTCGCGCGCCCGCCGATGAACACTATTTCCATGCCGCAGCGCGATCAGCTCCGCTTGGCGTTCGAGGCGCTCGACGAAGATACGCGGGTGCGCGTGATTGTGCTGCGGGCCGAGGGCGAGCACTTCTCCTCCGGCGGCTACATCCGCGGCTTCCTCGAAACCTCTCCGGAGCACGTCTCCAGGCTCGCCTGGAACATCGCGGCGCCCGCCCGCTGCACGAAGCCGGTGATTGCGGCCAACCGCGGCTACACCTTCGGCGTCGGCTTCGAAATCTCGCTCGCCTGCGACTTCCGCATCATCTCAGAGACCTGCCTCTACGCGCTGCCCGAGCAGAGGCTCGGCCAGATCCCCGGTTCCGGTGGGTCCGCACGTCTGCAGAAGATCATCGGCATCACCCGCACCAAGGACATTGTCATGCGCTCCAAGCGGATTGCCGGGCGCCAGGCGCTCGAATGGGGTATCGCGACCGAGTGCGTCACCGATGACAAGCTCGAAACGACGGTGGACACACTGGTCGACGAGCTTCGCATGTTCTCGCCGCTCGCCCAGCGCACCGCGAAGAAGTTGCTGAACGATACCGAGGATGCGACGCTCTCGATTGCCATCGAGCTGGAAGGCCACTGCTACAGCCGCCTCCGCCAGTCCGACGACTTCCGCGAAGGCGTGGAGGCGTTCCATGCCAAGCGTGAGCCACGGTTTCGGGGCAGTTAACCGTTCATGCCCGCCAGCACGACAGTCATCGGCGCGACTCCTGTGCGCTAGCCTACGCCCCGCCCGGCGCTGTTTGTGGATTGCCGGATTATCGACCCCGATGGACGGCCGATCCCCGGCATGGAGGTCGATGTCTGGCAGGCCTCCCCGGTCGGCCTTTACGAGAACCAAGACCCCAACCAAGCCGAGATGAACCTGCGCGGGCGCTTCCACACGCATGAGGACGGGCGGTTCTGGTTCCGCCCTGTCAAGCCCGCCGGTTACCCCGTGCCGACCCACGGCCCTACCGGCGATCTCCTGCGCGCAGCGCCGCCACCCTTACCGCCCGGCGCATCTGCATGTGCTCGGCTACAAACCCGGCTATGGACGCTGATCACCCAGGTGTTCGTGGACGACGACGAGCATCTGCAGAGCGATGTCGTCTTCGGCGTCACCCGCCCCTCATCGGCAACTACCGCCGCCATGACGCGGTCGAGACGCCGCCGGCGCCGGACGTCCAGGCGCCCTGGTACACGCTCGACTACAGCTTCGTCATGCGACCGGGCGAGGCCAAGCGGCCCGTGCCCCCGATCAAGTAGGAGGCAGGGGCCATGGCACATTCCCCCGACGGCCGGCTTGCGCTCATCGTCGGCGGCTCTGGCAGCATCGGCGCGGAGACTGGCCGCCTCTATGCCGACGCCGGGCCTGCCCGACGCCGGGCACTTCGCGCTCCCGGCGGACGTGGTGGAAACAAGGGTCCGGCGGCTGATTACAGGACGTGACCTAGCCATGGCGGCTTGTTAGCGTGCGTGCCGACCAGCGCAGCGCAATCGCATCGTCCGAGGAGGTGAAGTCATGAGAGCTTGGCGCATTCTGTCGATCGTCCTCGGAATGGCGTGCGTCGCCCCCGCGATCGGACTGGCGGACGAGCTTGTGCAAATCACACGACCGGAGATGATTGCCGGGCTGCTGCCGGCCGTGGTCAACATCACATCATATGTTGGCACCACAGAGGCGCCCTCCGACAATGTGGTCACGGCCGCTGCGGGCGGCCGGCCCAAGACGATGGAGGGCTCGGGCTTCATCGTCGATCCGGCCGGCTTCATCGCGACCAACTACCATGTGGTCGAGGGCGCCTATCGCATCGTGGTGATGTTCTCGGACGGCAAGACTGCAGACGCCAAGCTGGTCGGCAGCGTGCGCATCGGCGATATTGCGGTCCTGCGGGTCAATGTCGGGACACCTCTGACGGCCGTGAAATGGGGCGACAGCGACCAGCTGCAGCCCGGTGACCCGGTGTTCGCCGTCGGCAATCCGCTCGGCCTGGGGCTATCGGTCAGCGCGGGCATCGTGAGCGCGCTCAACCGCAACATCATGGCGACGCCCTACGACCATTTCATCCAGACCGATGCGGCGATCAATCATGGCAACTCCGGCGGACCGCTGTTCAACATGCAGGGCGAGGTGGTCGGCATGGACACCGCCATCATTTCGCCGACGCCTGGATCGGCCGGGTTGGGATTTGTCATTCCCAGCAGTGGCGTGCGGTTCGTTGTCGATAGGATCGAGAAGTATGGCTGGGTGCGGCCGGCGTGGCTGGGTGTGAAAGTGGAGCAGGTAACGCCGGAGCTGGCCGAGGCGATCGGGATGGCGAATCCACAGGGCGAGATCATCGCGAAAGTGTTCGATAACAGCCCCGCCAGCGCGGCCGGATTTCGGGTCGGGGATGTGATCATACAGTTCGGTGACCAGATGCAGCCCAATGAGCCAGCGCTGCTGCGCGACATCCTGCACGCGCCGATCGGTGAAGACGTGAAAGTCGTGTTGTGGAGCAACGGTCAGACCAAGGAGCGCTCGATCAAGGTCGCTGAATGGCCGCGAAAATTATGGGATGCCTTGAACGCCTCGGAGATGACGGCTCCCGTCGTGGAGCGGGTCTCGCCTGATCTCGGGCTCAACCTTGGGCCGTTGACCAAAGATGCCCGCGCACGCTACCAGCTTGATTCAGACCAGGAAGGGGTTCTGGTTACCGGCGTCGCGCCGAACTCGGACGCGGCGCATCGGGGCCTCGCCGCGGGCGACGTGATCCTGCGTGTACAGCAGGAGACGATCGCCTCGAGTGCTGACATGCGCGCAGCGCTGGACAAGGCGCGCGCACAGCAGCGCAAGTTCGCCGCGATGCTGGTTCTGCAGCCGACGAGCACCCTGCCCACGCCGCCGACGCCACGATGGCTGGCTGTAAGAGTTGCCAGCGATTGACGCGGCCTCGCTGCCCACGAGCGGGAATGATGAAAGTACTCGGCCCAACGCATGGTTTTCTTACGAGGAATGACCGTGTGGCCTGCCTGAGCGTACAGATGTGCGATCTTCCGCGCGGCGTGTTTCTCGGCGGGAGATCGCTTTGAGTTAACCTTACCACCTTAGTTGCAGGCGACAGAGGTCGCCCTCTGGGGAATCCTCGGCGTGGTGGCGTCCGCCCTCCCGGGGTCTTCTGCGTGCCGCCCATGCCCGCCGCATACGTCAGCGGAGCCGCCGTCATGAGTGCCAGGCCATACCGATTCTCCTTCACGCCGTGTCGCGGGGCCCCTATGCCGTCTCGGCCTCGCGAAAGGGTCACCGGCCGCGCTGCGCCATTTCCCGGTCGCGACCGTGCAGAACCAGTACAATCTTGGCTGCCGAACGCATGAAGCTGTCCTCGATTATTGCGAGAAGGAGGGTATCGGCTTCATCCCGTACTTCCCGCTCGCGGTGGGAAACCTAGCTCGACCCGGAACGCCGCTCGACCGCATCGCAAGGTCCCACGGCGCCACGCCGAGCCAGATTGCATTGGCGTGGATGCTGGCGCGGAGCCCCGTGATGCTGCCAATCCCCGGCACCTCCAAATTCGCGCACCTCGAGGAAAACGTCGCCGCGGCGGCGATCCGCCTGAGCGACGAAGAGCTCGCGACGCTCGATCAGACGGGCCGCAGGCGCCGAGTCTAAGTGGATCGTGCCGCCACTGCGGGCCACCGCCTATGCGACAGCGGCCCTACATAGCAGCGAGTTCCCGCGTCGCCCGAATTGGCAGCTTCAGCGTCCTGCAAAGCATTGTCAGGTTGGCGTCACGGGGACGCGTACGACCCATCTCCCAGAAATATACGCAAGGTGCAGTTACACCGACACGCGCAGCAACCTCTGCAACTGACAGTCCACGCTCGATCCGGGCGTTCCGGAAGACTTGGTTGAGGCTAGGTTTGCGAACCAACTTAATCTCCAGCACATTGTTATGCATCTCGCGGATGCAACAGAGGGAACTAGTCCGTTTGGTGAACGAGGTCAATCTTTAATCCTATCCGTTGGTGTTTTGTTGATTGCTATCGCACCTGCCCGCAATGGGAATGTCAATTCAGGGCCCGAACGCGACGGCAATCCCAATGCCTTTGCCGACGGCATCGGTGGACAGCTGCAAAATCTGCGATTGTGGCCGGCACGAACGAAAGCGCTATAGGTTGTGCGACTGTTCTTGAATGGGCCAGGATGTCTAGCTGTGGTTCATTCGACTACAGGAGGCTGCCAATACCAGACCTTCCGCCTGTCTAGCAGGCCGCCAAAGGTTCCGCCCTGGATGTCGACAGGGAATTCTATAATCGGATCGCACGGCAGCGGGAGCTGCGCTCGCCCGTTTAGGGCCTTATCGTGCCGATCCGCTCCGGTCGGGCATCCCGCGTACCGACCGAAGGAATCCTCCTCGCTGCAACTACGCGGGAGCGGCGGGAAGATATATTCTTGATGCAATCGCAACCCCGATCTTGCCCAGACGTCGAGGAGACAACCATGCACGCAGCCATTCGTCAGGGCAAAGCAAGGGCTGGCATGGCCGAAAAGCTAGCCCGCACGATCAAGCAGGAGGCAATCCCGATCGCTCGTCTGAGGCGGCGCCGCGATGTGGACGATCGGGATCGCCAAGGCAGCGATCGCGGCTGGCACGCGCAGCCGCATGATCGACCATCGTCTTCTCTGGCCCCGCTGCGCAACAATACCCTTGATCGTTTAGGTATCTTGCTGGATGATAAAATGGAGAGCTTGACCGCGGCGCTCTCCTGTCCAGCCGGAGCCCAATCCGAGGGAAGGAACAAGAAGCCACCGATCAATACGGTCTGACTGACCTCAGTCTGTACAGGCATGCATCCACCATCGTACGCAGATAGCGAGTTATGAAGACCAATGTCAGATCTGACCCGTGCAATCATCGCCACACGTAGTTACCAGATGTTTCCCATTCTCGATCCGTTGGAGATCGAGCGGGTGCGTCGCTTTGGTGTGGTTCGCGCCTATAGAGCCGGCGATGCATTGGTCGCGGTCGGCGACGCCGGACACGGCCTGGGAATCGTTCTGACCGGCGACGTGGATGTTACACGTCGCCGCGCGTCCGAAAGCCCTGAGCTGATTATTACCCACCACCCAGGCGCATTCATGGGTGAACTGGCTCAATTGGTGGGGCGGCCGGCGCTGGTGGACGCCCGTGCGCGCGGGCCAGTGGAGGTCTTGCTCATCCCACCGGACAGGCTTCGGTCACTGCTGATAGCCGAAGCGGACCTCGGGGAGCGGATCATGCGCGCGCTGATCCTGCGCCGCGTTGGCCTGCTGGAGACGGGAGCCGGTGGACCTGCCATTGTGGGCCGCGCCGACAATGGCGACGTGCTTCGGCTTGAGGGTTTTCTCGCTCGCAATGGCCATCCCTATGTCAGGCTGGACCCCGAGGCGGATCTGGAGGCGAAGGCGCTGATCGAACGCTTCAATGTCGACCCGGGGCAACTGCCCATCGTGCTGTGTCCGAGCGGACAGCTCCTGCGCAATCCAAGCGAGTCGGGACTTGCCCGCTGCCTTGGGCTGTTGGAGCCCACGGATCCGAACCGCCTTTACGACGTGGCGATCGTGGGCGCCGGGCCGGCCGGGCTCGCGGCGGCGGTCTACGCGGCGTCAGAAGGCCTGTCCGTATTGGTCTTTGATTGCCACGCGTTCGGTGGCCAGGCCGGCGCTTCCTCCCGGATCGAGAATTATCTGGGCTTCCCGACGGGCATCACCGGCATGTCGCTGATGGCGCGCGCGTATAGCCAGGCTCAAAAGTTCGGCGTCGAGATGGCAATTCCAGACGAAGTGACAAGTCTTCGGATCCGGAACGACTGCGAGCGGGAGGGGACGAATTCCGGACCGTTCGTCCTGAGTTTGTCGAATGGTGAACGTGTCACCGCCCGCTCAGTCGTCATCGCCTGCGGCGCCCGCTATCGACGGCCGCAGGTCGAGAACCTGGAGGCTTTCGAGGGCGCGAGCGTGCATTACTGGGCGTCGCCGCTGGAACGGAAGCTGTGCGAGGGGCAAGAAGTAGTGCTGGTAGGCGCAGGCAATTCTGCCGGCCAGGCGGTGGCCTATCTCGCTGGTCGGGCTTCCAAGGTCTGGGTGCTGGTCCGCGGAGGCAGCCTCGCGGCAAGTATGTCACGCTACCTTGTTGACAGGATCAGCGGACTTACCAACGTGAAGGTCGTGACGGATACACAGATCAGTCGGCTCGAAGGTGACGGCGGCGTGCTGCAGGCCGTCTACTGGCGTCGCGGAGCGTCGGGCGAGGAATTGCGCCAGCCCATTCGCCACCTGTTCCTCTTCATAGGAGCGGAACCTAATACCGGCTGGCTGTCCGACTCCGGCGTGGATCTGGATGCCAAGGGGTTTGTGGTAAGCGGTCATGGTGCTGGCGGCGATCGTGGATCTCTGGAAACCAGTCTCCGGGGTGTTTTCGCCGTAGGGGACGTCCGGTCGGGTTCGGTGAAGCGTGTCGCCGCGTCCGTCGGCGAGGGTGCACAAGTGGTGGCTGAGCTACATGCCTTCCTGGGCCGTGACGGACGATAAAGCCGTCCAATAGCGAGAATAAGGCGAATCGACCTCGGATAGAAGTGTTTATTCCGACGCACCATATCTATCCAAGTAACTCCAGTCCGGGATCCTCGACGACGGCGATCGTGGAAATTGGCCTAACATCTGACGTCAGCGTGAGGAGTAACATATGACCAAGATAATCTATGAAATCGTCGAGCATGACGGCGGTTGGGCGTACCGGGTCGATGGGGTGTTCTCTGAGACATTTCCGTCTCATGACACCGCACGCCGCGCGGCGGAGCGAGCGGCGACGGAACAAGTTGTGCCCGGCGATGCGGCCGCCATTTCCTACGAGGACAAGGATGGTCGTTGGCACACCGAATTCTCGTCGGGCGACGACCGACCGGAGACCGACGTCAAGGGCTGACGGAACCTGCTACCTCGGCGCGCAATTCAGTTTTAGGACCACCGTTGACCAGCCGCTCTCCGATGCCGAGCTGCCGCCGGACCTGATGAGTAATATAGCCTCGTCCTCTACACCAAGGGAGCCACACGTCGGGCGGCTCGGAGAGGGTCTGTCATGGGCCGCATAACAGCGCGGCCTATAACACGCGGGAAGGGCGATTATCGCGTGTTATCGCCCGGGCTGCCAAGGCGCTGTCGGCGCCGGGGCGGATGGGCCCGAAGCTCTCTGCCACGATCTCGCGGTTTTGCTCCAGCGTCCAAGCCCGCCGGCGTTCACCGCGCGTGATCACCTCCACCCGAGGGTTGCCTGCGCTCTTACGACCTCTCCTGAGGCCGATCGGATCGGTTCGCCGCCCGGTTGTGTCCAGCCAGATGTCGCCCGGGGCGAGACCGGGACGTCGGCTGGCGTCCCGGAAGATCGGTTGCCAACGCGGCCTCGAATCGCGAGAAATCCGCCTTCCGCTTTTCGAAAAAAGCCGCCCCCGCCTCCTGAAACTCCGGACTGCGGAGTTGTGCTGCGAAAATGGCGCCTTCCTGCTCGATCCGCAACTGAATCCCGGTGCGATCGTCCTTGACGAGTTGCTTCGTCAGCCGAGCCGCGGAAGGGGGCAGCGCGCTGATCCGCATCGCCAACTCGGTGGCCGCATCCATCAGCGAGTCCTCGTCTATCACGCGAGTGACCAGCCCCCATTGCAGCGCCGTTGCCGCGTCGATCGGCTCGCCGAGCAGCAGCAGCTCCATCGCCCGCAAGTGCCCGGCGATGCGGGGCAGCAGGAGCGTGCTTGCCGCCTCCGGGACCAAGCCGAGATTGACGAAAGGAAGCGATAGCCGAGTGCTGGGTGCCGCGAAGACAAAGTCGCAATGCAGCAGCATCGTCGTGCCAACCCCGACCGCCGAGCCATGGATCGCCGCAACCTGCACCTTCTTCGCCGTCGAGATCGCGCGCAGGAAGCGGAATCCCGGCCCCTCCGTCCCGCTCGGAGGGCCCGCGAGGAAGTCGTTCAGGTCGTTACCGGCACAAAACGCCTCGCCGGCGCCGCTGACCAAGATGACCCTGACCGCCCGATCCGAATCACCCTCGGCTAGAGCATCGGCCATCGCTTCGTACATCGTCCTGGTTATAGCGTTGCGCTTCTCCGCGCGATCAAGGTGAATGTGCAGTACGGGCCCGCTGCGACTGACGCTTATCCCTGGTGAAACCGACTCCATCGCACGGAATCCCCTAATCCCAGAGAGCTTTCATGCCGGGAAGCGTTTCGGTGAAGAAGTCGGCGAGCAGCGGCGCGCCGGGGTTCGTGTCGTACTTGGCGAAATCGCGGGTGCCCGCCGCCAGCAGAACTTCATCGTCGTAGAAGAATTTACCGCTCCGATCGCGGAGCCGGCAACGTCAGGATCGCATGTGCCGCGTCGGCGACGATCTCGGGCTTGCGCGTCCCCGGCATCATCTCCTCGCCGCCCAGTTTATACAGAACGGCCGCGGTCGCGATCGCCGTCCGCGGCCAGAGCGAGTTCACGGCGATCCCGTGCTCCCTGAATTCAGCGGCCAGAGCCAGGGTGAACAGGCTCATCGTATACTTGGCGATGCTGTAAGGCGGATGCGGCTTGAACCATTTCGCATCGTGGGTGAGCGGCGGCGAGATGGTCAGAATGTGCGGATTCGCCGCCTGCATCAGATACGGCAGGCAGGCCTGCGAGCAGACGAAGGTGCCACGGCCATTCACGCCGTGCATCAGATCGTAGCGGTTCACCGGCGTGTCGAGCGTTCCGGTTGTGCGGATCGCGCTTGCGTTGTTGACCAGGATGTCGATGCCGCCGAATTTCTCCGCCGTCTCCCGCACGGCCGCGGCTACCCGCTCCGCATCCCTGATGTCGACGACCAGGGGAAGCGCCCACCCGCCCGCCTGCTCGATCAGCTTGGCCGCGCTGTAAATCGTGCCTTCGAGTTTGGGATGCGGCTCGGTCGTCTTGGCAGCAAGCGCAATATTCGCGCCGTCGCGCGCCGCGCGCAGGGCAATGGCAAGGCCGATGCCGCGGCTGCCGCCCGACATAAAGACCGTCTTCCCGGCGAGGCTCATGCGCAATTCCTCCCGCGTTCGGCCGTCATGCTGCGCTTATTCCCCCGACCGGGGGATCGCCCTCCACTCAGGATATCGGTAAACTCCCCGTCGAGGTTTCGCCAGAGCGGCACCCCGCCCATGGCTTTGCCACCTGGCTTGGGAGGAAGTCCCGTGCCAAGCAAATTGATCGAAGCGACGCCCGCGGCCTACTCCTTCCCGTTGCTGATCCGGCAGCTGTTGCAGACGGGCGTCGCACGTGCGCCCGAGCAGGAGATCGTCTACGCCGACAAGCGGCGGATGACCTATCAGGAACTCGCCGCGCGAGTGGGCAGGCTCGCCTCGGGCCTCGCCAGCCTGGGCGTGAAGCCCGGCGACACGGTGGCGAACGGCAAGGTACGCCAGAACGACACCACCCGGAATCTGGTTTTCAAGCCGGACGAGACGCTGGCGGAGCTGACCACCTTCTCGGACCTCTCCCCGGGCGATCTGATTCTTACCGGCACGCCGGCCGGATGCGCGCTGCGCGTGCCGCCGCCGCCGCTGCGCCGCCTGATGCAGTTGCTGCCGGAGCATGTGTTGTGGAAGGCGTTCGTGAAAGCGCAGCAGAAGCGGGCCTCCTACCTCAAGCCGGGCGACCGCATGGCGCTTACGATCAGAAGCGGCGACGGGCGGCTCGATCTCGGCGAGCAGCAAACGCTTGTGCGGGCGGCCTGAGCCATGAACTTCGATCTCAGCGCCTCGCCATTCGCCGGCCAGGACATCCGCACGCTGCTTCGCGCGCAGGCCACGGCGCGGCGGGACAAGACCTTCCTGATCTGGGTTCCGTTCGAAGGCGCCGAGCAGCGCTGGACCTACGGCGAGTTCGTCGGACAGGCGGAGCGCGTCGCGGCGGGATTGTGGCGGCGGGGCGTGAGGCCTGGCGATCGCGTGTTGATCCATCTCGAGAACTGCCCGGAGGCACTGCTGGCCTGGTTCGGCTGCGGAATTCTCGGCGCCGTTGCCGTCACGTCGAACGCACGATCCAGCGCAGACGAGCTCGCTTATTTTGCCGGCCATTCCCGCGCCGTCGGCGCAATCACGCAGCCGAAGCTTCGCGCGCTACTGTCCGATGCTGCGCCGGGCCTGGGTTTCGTTGCGGTCACGGACACGGATTGCGGCGACGCTCCGGCCGCGCCACCGGCCGCCAGCGAGCGTTTCGCGGCGTTGGAGGCAGACCCCGCTTTGCTGCCGCCGCGCGCCGCAGACCCGGCCGCGCCGTTCGGCGTGCAATACACGTCGGGCACAACGTCCCGCCCCAAGGCGGTGCTCTGGACCCACGCCAACGCGCTGTGGGGAGCGCGCGTGAGTGCCGCGCACGAGGAGCTGCGCGAGGACGACATACACCTCGTCACGATGCCGCTCTATCACACCAACGCGCAGTGCTACTCCGTGCTGGCGACCTTATGGGCCGGTGGCACGCTCGTTCTGCAACCCCGCTTTTCGGCCTCGCGGTTCTGGCCAGTAGCTGTCGCGCATCGCTGCACCTGGACCTCGATCGTGCCGTTTTGCGCCAAGGCGCTGCTGGCCCACGAGGTGCCCCCGGCGCATTCATTCCGGCAATGGGGCAACGCCTATTGCGCGCCGCCAGAGGACCAGCATTTCCGCGTCCGCACCATCGGCTGGTGGGGCATGACGGAGACGGTGACGCACGGCATCGTGGGTCTGTGCGGGTTTCCCAACGCGCCGGTTTCGATGGGCCGGCCGGCTCTGGAATACGAGATGCGGCTGCTGAACGATGCGGGCGCTCCGGCCGAGCCGGGCGAGTCGGGCGACCTTGCCATAGGCGGCGTGCGCGGCCTGTCGCTGTTTGCCGAGTACCTGGACGACCCGGTGGCAACGGCGGCGGCGTTTGATAAGGAGGGTTTCCTTCTGACAGGCGACCGGGCACTGCGCGATCCTGATGGATTCTTCTACTTCGCTGACCGCGCCAAGGACATGCTCAAGGTGGGCGGCGAGAACGTCTCACCGGCGGAGATCGAGCGCGTGATCATCGGCGTTCCCGGCGTGCGCGAAGTGGCAATAGTCGGCCGTTCCGATCCCTTGCTCGACGAGGTGCCTGTCGCGTTCGTGCTGCCAACCGATGTCGCGGATCCGACCCTGACCGAACGCATCACCGCCGCGTGCGTGAAGTCCCTCGCAGGTTTCAAGATGCCGCGGGAGGTGCGCGTAGTCGAGGAGTTCCCGCGCGCGACACTGCAAAAAGTATCGAAGGCGAAACTCCGCGCCATGCTGACGGAGGGCTAGATCCCCGGTATGTCTGAGTTGCCATTGCGAGCGACAACTGCCGAGTGGGGCATCTTCTTCGCTCCCAACAGATCGAATGAGGGCTGCGGGTTCTGTCGCAAACTTCCTGAATGGACGGGCTGGGTCCAGGAAGATGGACTTGTTCAACTCGCCAGCGAGTAGAACTGGCTGCGCTGGACGCTTGAACATTGCCGTCCTCCACCTACCCTTGCGTCTGCGTTGTTATTCCGGTTCGAGCAGAGTGGATTCCTCACTTCGTAAGCTGCTTGCGGATCGACAGCAATTCCTCGTGGCGTTCCGTGGTCGTCTTGGGATACGCCATGTTGAGTCCTTCAAGCGTATCGAGGACGATTTGGGATACGATCAGCCGGGCGTTCTCCTTGTCGTCGGCAGGAACAACATACCAGGGCACCTCGCTTGTGCTGGTCGCGCTGAGGCATTCCTCAAACACCTTCATATAATTGTCCCAGAATTTCCGTTCCTCAATGTCCGCAAGGCTGAGTTTCCAGTTGTTTTCCGGTTCGTCGATGCGCTCGAGGAAACGCTTTCGCTGCTCCTCCTTCGAGAGGTGGAGGTAGAACTTGACGATGCGGGTTCCGTTGGCGTGGAGGTGTCTCTCCAAATCCACGATCGAACGATACCGGCTGCGCCAGACGTCCGTTTCATCGAGCAAGGCGTCCGGGAGCCCTTCGCCGCGGAGAATCTCGGGATGCACGCGGACGATCAGCACCTCCTCGTAATAGGATCGGTTGAAGATGCCGATCCGCCCGCGTTCCGGCAGATCACGCGTGGTGCGCCAGAGAAAATCGTGTTGCAGCTCGGCGGCGCTGGGATGCTTGAAGCTGAAGACCTGGCAGCCCTGCGGATTAACTCCCGACATCACATGCCTGATGGCGCCATCTTTTCCCGCCGCATCCATCCCCTGAAAAATCAGCAGAACGGCATAGCGGTCGGATGCGTAGTGCAGTTGCTGCAGCACGCTCAGTTACGCGACATGCTCTTCCAGCAGCTTATGATATTGCTTCTTGGACTTGTAGACGGGATCGACCGTCGTCGGCCATTTTTGAAGGTCCACCTTGTCTCCCTCCCGTACGCGAAAGCCCTTCGAATGTATTTTCATCTGCTTCCTTCCGGCGGTGCTGGCCGCGTGGCTCGCGTCGCTTCAGCTTCGCGGCGGCCTTTCCCGCTCGTATAGTTCAGGGGATCACTCTGCGGCCTTTGGCGTCGGAGCGGGCGGTGTGTTGGCTTTGGCTTCAGGCTCAGGCTCGGCTTCGGCTTCAGGCGTCTTCGCGGCCGCGATGCGCGCCTCAGTCTGGATGATACCCTCGGCGATGAGACGCCCGGCATCCTCCGGGTCTTTGAGGAGGCCAGCCACGAGGATGTCACCGAACGTCGGATTGAGCTATGCCGCGACGTCGGCTTTGGCTTCCGGCTCAGGCTCGGCTTCAGGTTTGGCCTCGGCTTTGGCCCCGGGCTTGGGTTCGGCTTCGGGCTCGGCCTTGGTTTCCGGCTTAGGCTCGGCTCTGGCTTCAGGCTTAGGGTCGGAAGCCTTGGGCTGGCCGGCACGGGGTTCCGTCATGGGTATTCCTTCCGTTTTTGCGATGCCCCTGGTTTTGTTAGTCAACGGGCGATAACGCGGGTTCTGGGCGATCCCGAGACGAGCGAATACGGGAACCTTCACCAAATCCAAGACGAATGCGAAGGCAGCGGCCGCGGCAAGCGTGCCCGCCACATCAGGGGCGGCAACGGTGTCATTGCGATTCCGCCGACGGCCAATGGCGAAGCGATCACCACATCGGCAACGGACGACACCGCAAGCCAGAGGCTTGGACGAGAGCCCCACAAATGCCGGCGTTCCCGAATGGCATAGATCATCGCTTGGCTACCGAACACCAAGACGACGAAGGCCAGGGTTCTCAGCGCCTCGATTCCGAGATTCACGCCGAATTTGCCGGCGGCCAGGACGCTGGCGCAGAAGGCCAGCAGGCAGATACCCATGATGACGCCGGCCATCGTCAAGCTGCCGATGCGCCACCCATTCGGCGTCGGGGACGGCCGCACGTTGTCCGTCGTCAATGACATGGAGAGGAAGTCGCCGGTGACCATCACAATGACCATCAGCAACGGGGTCAGGATCGCGTGCCCTGTCATGATCAGGGTATCCCTACGGTGACGACCGCCTTGTCTGAATAGTGGCGGCTTGATTTGCTTCGGGGGATGATAGGAAGCAAGCATGAGGCTGCCAGAGTGGCAGCCACAGATGGCGAGGCAAGCCCACGGATCGAGATCGTGGGAGAGCGGCGTCGGGCGCATGACGCTCGGTTTCGAGCCAAGGTGGTGGGGGAGTCTGTGCAGCCTGGGGTACGCATCCAGGACGTTGCCCGCCGACACGGGATCTGCCCGAGCCTGGTCTATCGCTGGCGTCGCCTCGCTGCAGCCGAGACTGCCTGCGGCTCGGAGCTGCATCTCTTCCCCGCGCGGATTGCGCCTGTTCCGAGCGAGACGCCGGCGTGACCGCTTCGGCGCCTCCGCCGAGCGTGGACGCAAGCTGCTCGATCAGTTGGAGATGCAGATCGAGGAACTCGAGACCGCTGCCGCCGAGGACGAAGCGGCTGCCGCTCATGCGGCCACGAACAGGACGAACGTGCGCCCGTTCACACGCGCCAAGCCGGTGCGCGCACCGTTACCGGCGCACCTGCCGCGCGAGCGGCTGGTGCTGCCGTCGCCGACAAGCTGTCCGTGCTGTGGCGGTCAGCTCACCAAGCTCGGCGAGACCACCACCGAGACGTTGGAGAGCATTCCACGGACCTACAAGGTGATCCAGACGGTGCGAGAGAAGTTCTCCTGCCGCTCGTGCGAGACGATCACGCAGCCGCCGGCGCCGTTCCATCCGATTTCCCGTGGCCGCGCCGGTCCGGACCTGCTGGCGACGATCGTCCATGGCAAGTTCGGCGAGCATCAGCCGTTGAACCGCCAAAGCGAGCGGTTTGCCCGCGAGGGCATCGATCTCAGCGTCTCCACACTGGCCGATTGGGTGGGTGCCTGCACGACGGCGCTGTCGCCATTGGTGACGCTGATCAAGGCCCACGTACTCGCCGCCGAGCGCCTACACGGCGATGAGACCACCGTGCCGGTGTTGGCCAAGGTCAAGACCGTCACCGGCCGATTATGGACCTATGTGCGCGACGACCAGCCGTTCGGTGGCGCGGCACCGCCAGCGGCGATCTTCTTCTATTCGCGCGATCGCAGCGGCGAGCATCCGTGCCGACATCTCGCCGGCTACGCGGGCATTCTGCAAGCCGACGCCTATGCCGGGTTCAACGACCTCTACCACCCCGCACGCCAGCCTGGTCCGATCATTGAGGCCGCGTGTTGGGCACACGGACGGCGCAAACTGTTCGTGCTCGCCGAAGTTGCCAAGGCGCCGCTCGCGATCGAGGCGGTGCGCCGGATCGATGCGATCTTCGATGTCGAACGCGACATCAACGGCCTGCCAGCGACCCAACGGCAGGCCGTAAGACAGGTCCGGGTCGCGCCGCTCGCCACCTCCCTCGAGAGCTGGATGCGCGTCGAACGCGGCAAGCTCTCGCGTCATGCCGACGTCGCGAAGGCGATGGACTACATGCTCAAGCGATGGGATGCCTTTGCGCGCTTCCTTGCCGATGGACGCATCTGCCTGACCAACAATGCGGCGGAACGCGCGCTGCGCGGAATTGCACTCGGGCGCAAGTCATGGCTGTTCGCCGGTTCGGACCGCGGCGGGGAGAGGGCAGCGGCGATGTATTCGCTGATTGCGTCGGCAAAGTTGAACAACATCGATCCGCGCGCCTGGCTCGCCGACGTGCTCGCGCGCATCGGTGATCACCCAGTCTCGCGGTTGCACGAACTGCTGCCCTGGCATTGGCCGCGAGCTACTCGCGTCGACCGCGCGGCCTGATCAATGGCGGCGCCCAGTTCCGTCTCCACCATCGGCCGGGTGGCCAAGATGCTCGGCGAGGACGAGGACCTCTTGCGCGACATCGCCCTCGATATGGAGCCGGAAGACGGTGTCCTCACCGTCTGGGACATCGACGAAATGTCCACCGTTGCCTTTACCGCCGAAGGTATCGAGAACCTCAAGGAACTCCTCGCGGACCTCAAGAGGTAGGCGACACCAGTGCGTCGTCCGCATGCTTGGTCGACGGCCGTGCAACACCGCGGCACTCGGCGGATGCTTACTGATCAGGCCGACGATCAGGAAGAGCACCGTCACGATCTTCTTGACGATGGCGTTCAGCGTGTGCTGGGGAACCAGGCGCTTGCGGCAAGAGTGGTGCCGTATTCGGCGACCACCCGGACCGGGATCGCGACGTTGGATGTAACCGGCGTGGCGATGGTGTGCATCTCCTGCCTGGAGCTGTCCGGCACACCGTCGCATTTGCGCTACCTGCTGCAGCGGCTGCGCCAGCGGTTGCCGCCCGATGTGCCCGTGCTGGTCGGGCTGTGGCCGGACCGGCAGGAAATCCTGCATGACGAGCGGCTGCGCGCGGCCGTGGGTGCGGGTTATTACACGAGCCCATTGCGAGAGGCCGTTGAGGTGTGTCTGGATGTCGCGCACAAGCCAAGCGTGGGCGAACAACCTCCGCCCATGATGGCGACGGCGGGACGGTGCATTAGGGCATTTTCATCCTGACCGGAAAAGCTTCGGTGCCGCTTGTCATTGCGAGGAGCGTGGCGATTCCAGTCAGGATGACAATGTTCTAGCAGTTCCGGACGAGCAGCGGACAGCCAGGACTTCGAATGGAAGCGATACCGAATGAACGATAAGCCCAATGGAGCATCCGTCGCGGCTGCAACGAGCGTTGCAAGCACGACACCCAACGGGATCGCCGGCACCGCGGGTCCCGTGAATGGCGAACTTGATCCGGAAGAGATCTGGCGGGAGCCGGCAGCCCGGCTGCTCGTCCGGCTCGCGACGAGCGCCGCGGGCCTTGGCGCCGCGGAGGTGCGATCGCGCCTGACGGCCTATGGCCCTAACGACGCCGCGACAGTCAAGCGGGCGCCACTCTGGCTGCAGTTCCTCGCCCGCTTCCGCAATCCGCTGATTATCATCCTGCTGGTGGCGAGCGCGCTGTCCGCGGCAACCGGTGACGTCCCAAGCTTCGTCATCATCATTTCCATTGTCACGCTCAGCATCACCCTCGATTTCGTCCAGGAGGTCCGGGCACAGAACGCGGTCGAGGCGCTGCGCCGGTCGGTGGCGGTCCAGGCCACCGTACGACGCGACGGCGCGCGCCTATCGGTGCCCATCGACCAACTAGTCCCCGGTGACATTGTCGAGCTGATCGCCGGCGACCTTGTCCCGGCGGATTCGCGTCTGCTCGAGAGCCGCGATCTTTACGTCAATCAGGCCCTTCTGACGGGCGAGCCCTATCCGGCGGAGAAGCAGGTCAGCGATGCGGCGCTGGGTGCGGAAAATCCCGCCGGAGCGTCCAATGCGGTGTTTGCCGGCACTTCCGTGATCAGCGGCACCGCGACGATCCTGATCTGCCGAACCGGCAGCAGAACGGCCCTGGGCCATCTCGCAACCAGTCTGGCCGAAAAGCCGCCGGCCACCGCATTCGCGATCGGCATTCGCCGCTTCGGCATGCTGATCATGCGGTTCACCGTATTCATGGTACTGTTCGCTCTGGTTGTGAACATATTCTTCAATCGCTCGCTGCTCGAATCGCTGTTGTTCGCGGTGGCACTGGCGGTCGGGCTGACTCCCGAGCTGCTGCCAATGATCGTCACAGTCACGCTGGCAAGGTCGGCGATGCAGATGGCCAAGCGGAAGGTGATCGTGAAGCGCCTGTCCGCGGTGCACGATTTGGGCGCCATGGACGTGCTTTGCACCGACAAAACCGGCACATTGACGGAAGCCACGATCAAGCTGGTTCGCACGATAGACGGAACCGGCGCCGACAGCGCTCCAGCCTATGCTTACGCCTATATCAACAGCCAGTTCGAGAGCGGCATGAAGAGCCCGCTCGACGCGGCGATCCTGGCCGCGCATCCGTTCGATATGACGGGTTGGAAGAAGATCGATGAAGTGCCGTTCGATTTCGAGCGGCGGCGAGTCTCGGTCCTGGTCGAGCACGACGCCAAACGCCGGCTGATCGTCAAGGGTGCCCCGGAGGACCTACTGCGGCTGTCGGAACGCTACGCGGCGGCGGATGGCGTGGAGCGGCCGCTCGACGCAGCAACGCGCCGCACCTTCCAGGCAACCCTCGACGCGCTCGGCGCCCAGGGATTCCGGGCGCTGGCGATAGCCAGCCGACTGGTTGACCCCAGCCATCCAACCATCGCGACCTCCGACGAAAGCGGCCTGGTATTTTCCGGTTTCGCGGTCTTCCTCGACCCGCCGAAAGCCAGCGCTGGCGAAACGATTCGGGCAATGGCCGAAGCGGGTATCGCAGTGAAGGTGCTCACCGGCGACAACGAGCTGGTGACCCGTCATGTGTTCGCTGAGATCGGCATCCCGGTGACGGGCGTTCTCACGGGCGACGCGCTGGAGCACCTCACGGAGGAGGCGCTGCTCGGGCAATTGCCTCGGGTCAATCTGCTGTGCCGGGTCAACCCGCAGCAGAAGCTGCGGGTCCTGCTGGCCCTGAAGCGGCTCGGCCATGTCGTCGGCTTCCTGGGTGACGGCATCAACGACGCCCCGTCACTGCACGCGGCCGATGTCGGAATCTCGGTTGACGGAGCAGCCGATGTCGCGCGCGCGGCGGCCGATCTGATTCTGCTGGAACATGACCTTTCGGTGGTGCGCGAAGCCGTGGTCGCCGGGCGCAGCACGGTGCAGAACGTGTCCAAGTACGTCCTGATGGGTGCAAGTTCAAACTTCGGCAACATGTTCAGCATGGCCGGCGCCGCACTGATCCTGCCATTCCTGCCGATGCTGCCAATCCAGATATTGCTGAACAACCTTATCTACAACGTGTCCGAGATTGCGATCCCATTCGATCTGGTCGATCCGGAAGCTGTCGTCGAGCCAGTGAAGTGGGACGTGAAACTGATCGAGCGCTTCATGTTGGTATTCGGTCCGGTCAGCTCCATCTTCGATTTCATCACCTTTTACGCCTTGCTGGATCTTTTCGGTGCGGGCGAGAGGCTGTTTCAGACCGGCTGGTTCATCGAGTCGATGACGACCCAGGTCCTGGTGGTATTCTGCATCCGAACGCGGCGGCGGTTCTACCAGAGCACGCCGTGCGGGTTCCTCGTCTGCATGACCTTTGCCGCGGTCGCCGTCGCCGTCGTTCTTCCGCTTATTCCACTGGGGCATTGGTTTGGCTTCGTGGTTCCGCCGCCAATGTTCTTCGTCTTCCTGGCTGGCGCGACACTCGCCTATCTTATGCTTGTCGAAATTACCAAAAGCCTGTTCTACCGTGTCACCCAGCGACGCTGATAGATCAAGCGGAATGCCGTTCGTCCGGCGTGGGGCAGCGGCCGACGGCAAACCCGATCGTCACACACACCAAGGAAAGCTTCGAGCATGCCAATGAGTCGCCGGGAACGGCACCGCACCGGAATGATCGGATGGCTGCGTGCGGCGGTATTGGGCGCGAATGACGGTATTCTATCGATAGCCAGCCTCGTCCTCGGTGTCGCAGCCGCGCATGGTAGCCGCAGCAGTGTGTTGGATCGCGGGTGTCGCCGGCCTGGTCGCGGGGGCTATGGCAATGGCCGCGGGCGAGTACGTGTCGGTACGCTCACAGTCGGACGCCGAACACGCCGACCTTGAGCTGGAACGGACCGAACTCAGGATGGACGACAAGGGGGAACATGCAGAACTGGCGGCGATCTACGTTGCTCGTGGCGTGGATCCCGCGGTTGCGAAGCAGGTCGCTGACCAACTGATGGCTCGTGATGCCCTCGGCGCGCACGCACGCGACGAATGTGCATCTCCGATACGCTGAGGGCCCGTCCAATCCAGGCAGCGTGCGCGTCGGCTGCCAGCTTCGCGGTAGGAGCATCCACGCCTCTCTTCGTGACGGCGTTGGCACCAGGCGCCAGCCTGCTCGTCGGTCGAACCGCGGAATTCCGCCATTCCATGGGTATCGCTCGACCGCCGCCGAGTGCCAATGCTCCTGCCACCTGGGAGCTCGATATTCGCAAATTAACGGCAGCATCCTTACGAAATTCGCATTCCAAACAGCATATTCTCGATTTAATGGCAATGCCTATGTCTCTGATTTAGCTTGTAGTCGCTGTCTCACTCCAAGCGGGTCTGACTCACTTTCGGTGCCGGCTTTAGTTGTGTAACGGCATCAATCTGGCGCGGAGCAGGTCAACTCCAGCGCGGCCGTACATGGCCCTCTTCAGCGTCTTGAGCCTGTTGATCTGACCTTCGGTCTGTCCATTGCTCCAGGGTTCCAGCACGGCATTCCGTACAGCCTCGATGTCATGCCGCAATGCTCTGGCAAAACGCTACATGCCATAGATGCCTGACCTGCGTGCGTCTATCAGCCAGCCGTCCAATTTCTCCACCGTGCCACCACGGAGCAGGCCGCGAAACCGCATCGCCAGACCGCGCATCGTCGTGAATTCAGCCGAGGCGGCCTTGAGTGCATCGACGTTGACAATCTGCCGCGCGGTCATCTGGCGACGCGGCTTTACGCAAAGCGCCGCCGCCACAAGCGGCGAGATCCGGCGGCCGGTCGTTGGATCTATCACATGCATCGGCAGCGGAGCTGGCGCCTCCTGGTCGGCCGACAAACCATCATCCCCGTCCTGCGATGGACCGTTGTTGCGCCAGGGGGCGAGGAAACGCGCCAGATGGCTGTACGAACCTGTGTAGCCACGATGGCGTATGTCAGAGAACAGGTGGCGGACCTTGGTCATCCCCTCCGCCCAGCTCCGTGCCAGGAACGCCCCGAAATAGGCCGGCGTACAGGGTTTGGGGGACATGGCGTTGCGTTCCGGCATGTCAATGCGACGCACCCAGCGGTAGACGCGTCGGTGACCAAGGCCAAGCTTCTGTGCGATCTCCCGTACGGTGCTGCCAGCGTCATAGAGAGCTCTGATCTCGTCGAACATGGCCTGGCGGGCAGCGCGACGACGGCGCCTCAGCCGCTCCCGCTCCGCGGTATCTGAGTATCGATCTGATCTGTCGATAGGCCGTTGCGCTGACGTGTCCTGGTCATCCTCAACCTCGGTTGCGGATTCCCGGACGGGCGCCTCGAACCCGCCGAGCTGTCGCGCGATTGTCTCCCGCAGGTTCTTCAACAGATGGAAGCGATCCGCGACCTGCCGTGCCTGTGGTGCGCCCTGACCGGCGGCATCCGCATAGAGACCATCGCGATCGCGATTGATAATCTCGACTTCAGGATGTTGCCTGAACCAATCTGCCATTCTTGCGGCCACGCGATCTGCCAGCAGATCCACTACACGGCGGCGCTCCAAGTCCACGATAATCGTGCCGAAATTCGTACCCTTCCGCCAGGCCCACTCGTCAACACCAGCGACTCGGATCACGGCTCGATTGGGCCTGGTCCTGGCGTGTTGCTTGACCCGCCGCAGGATCGTGCTGTCGCTCACCCGCATGCCCAGACAGACCATCAACCGCTCGGAGGGGCGCCCGCCCGCGCTATGACCGAACAGCCTGACGATTTCCGCCAAGCGGTCGGTCTGACGCGCAGAAGGAGCTGCAATTCCTGGAAGGCGTTCGGCGAAGATCTGGCGATCGCAACGCTCGTTCCGGCACCGCCAGCGACCCACTCGCACCCGGATCGTAACTGGTGTCTCCTGAGCCGAGAGATCGCCAAGCGTCCGTCGGTAGACGCTATGGCGCGAATCCGATTGCCTGCCACAAAGCGGACAGCAAGCGCGCTCCCGGCTACACACCGTTACGAGCCAGCGCGAGTCTTCTCGCTCGACGGCGGTCACGTTCAGGTATGGCGCAGGTGACCAAGTTGCCAGAGCTTTCATCGCGTCGGGGCCTCCTTTCCCCCGACCACGATGCCACCGAGACCACCTTGCACCGAAAGTGAATCAGACCCCCTATAAGTGCAGCGCGACAGCCAGCTACGTCAAAAAGCTGCGCCGCGAGTTGCCGGCCGCGTTCCCGGATGTGCTGTTCTATTTCCAGCCAGCCGATCTGGTGACAGAGATCCTCAACTTCGGAATACCGGCACAGATTGCAGGTGCAGGGCCGCGACCGCGCTGCGAACGAGAAGATCGCGGAGCAACTGCAGCAACGCCTGTCCAACATCCCGGGGCTGGCCGATGTTCATTTGCAGCAGGAGCTGGGCGCGCCAGAGTTGTCGTACACGATTGATCGCGCGCGTGCTCAACAGCTCGGCCTCAACATCAATAGCATCGTCAATAATATGAACATCGGCCTCAGCTCATCCGAGCAGGTCTCGCCGAATTTCTGGACCGATCCGAAAAACGGCATTCCCTACTACTTCGCTGTGCAGACGCCGGAATACCGGATTGCAAGCAAAAGCGATCTAGACAATACGCCGATTACCGGCAGCATGTCCGGAAGCCAGGTAGTTCCGAATGTGCTTGGCAACGTCGCAACGCCCACGCGGACGTATGTGCAGTCGGTATTCAATCACTCCAACATTCAGCCGGTCTACGACGTCTATGCCGGCGTGCAGGACCGTGATCTAGGGAGCGCCGCGGCGGCCATCGAGCGTGTCGTGTGGCAGATGCAAGGCCAACTGGGGCCTGCCGACAAGATTGTCGTCCTCGGCCAGATCGCCAGCATGAACAATGCCTTCGGCAACATAGCAATCGGGTTGTTGTTCGCGGCGGTGTTCGTGTATGCCCTGATGGTCGTCAATTATCAAAGTTTCATCGACCCGCTGGCGGTCATCCTGGCCCTGCCAGGAGCCGGCAGCGGCATCATCCTGATGCTGTTCATCACCGGGACGACATTCAGCGTTCCGTCCTTGATGGGCGCGATTATGTCGGTTGGCGTCGCCTCGGCAAACTCAATTCTGCTCGTCACCTTCGCGCGCGAGCAGCGCGAAGCCGGCATGAGCGCGTTCGAGGCCGCGCTTTCGGCTGGCACGACCCGGCTGCGGCCGGTGCTGATGACCGCCGCAGCCATGATTGTCGGGATGTTGCCGATGGCGATCGGCGAGCCCGGCGGCGAGGAAACGCAGTGCTTGCGCGCGCTGTGATCGGCGGTGTGATGGTCGGCACTATGACCACCCTGCTGTTCGTCCCTTACCTCTACTCGATCGTCGGCAAGTTCGAGCGCCAGCGCTCCGAGCTGCCCGATCCCCTGTCGTCTTCTGGAGTGCCCACATGAACCACGTTTCTACGCGTTGGTGCGCGAATACCCAGATACTGACCGTCATTACGGGCGACAGATGGTACATCGAGGAGCGCAGGCCGGATTGGCGATCCTGAGGCCCGAACGGTAGCGTGGCAGGCTGTCGTATGCCCCGGTGCAGGAACCCATGCCGTACAAGTTCAACGAACCGCGCCGCCACAAAATCCCCACCGCGAAATATCGTGTGACGAACTGGCCTGACTATGACGCCGCTCTGGTACGGCGGGGTGCACTGACGGTGTGGTTCACCGACGAGGCGATCGCTGCGTGGCGTGCACCAGCCACCGGAAGACGGGGCGGTCAGCCGATCTATTCGGCGCTCGCCATCCACCAGCCGCTGCGTCAGACCGAAGGACTGCTACGATCCATCGCCGATGTGCTCGGCGTCGACATCGCCATCCCAGATCATACCACCCTCAGTCGTCGCGGTGTCGGCCTGACAGGCCGTCCAAGAGACATCCATCGGACAGAGCCGCTGCACCTGGTAGTGGACAGCACCGGTCTCAAAATCTACGGTGAAGGCGAGTCGCTGGATGCGAAGCATGGCAGTCGTTCACGCCGACGCTGGCGTAAGCTGCACATAGGCATCAACGCCGATACGCATGAGGTCGTGGTCGCCGAATTGACGCCGGACGATGTCGGCGACGTATCCACAGTAACCGAGCTGTTGGAACAGATCGCCAGTAAAGTCGTGTCACTAACGGCTGATGGTGCATACGATGGTGAGGCAGTCTACGATGCTGTGGCCGAACGCCATCCAGGGGCTGCGGTAATCATTCCGCCGCGTGCGACAGCAATCGCGAACGAGGCAGCGACGAGTCAGCGCGACGGACATATTGCGATGATTGCGCAGCATGGCCGCATAGGCTGGCAGCGTCGATCGGGTTACAATCGAAGGAGCCTGGTTGAGACAGCAGTCTTTCGCTACAAGACCATCATTGGCCGATGACTTTGCGCTCGGAGTCTGTTCAATCAGCGCACCGAGGCAAAGATCGGATGCAATGTGCTCAATCGAATGACAGGTTTGGGTATGCCAGTCTCCGTTCGGAGGAGGTGACTGGACTAGCCAAGATGAAGGCTCGGATCGCAGTTGATTCGCGGACCAACGCGCAACAAACTGAGAAGCTACGGGGTGGCACGACGTGAACTGCTTCCCCAGGTCGAGCACCGGCAAAGCCAATATCTCAACAACCGTGCCGAGAACTCCGACCGCCCGACGCGACGACGAGAACGGCAGATGCAACGGTTCAAATCACCTGGTCAGGCGCAACACTTCCTCTCCGCTCACGCGTTCATCCATGGCCACTTCCATCCACGGCAACACCTGATGGCAGCCACCGCCTACCGCACGATCAGGTCCGAGGCCTTCAATGTCTGGCGGCAGGAGACGTGCGTCCCGCATGCGCCACAATCTGTGAGGTATCGCTCCCCTCTGGAACTACGCCGCCCGACCGAAATTAACGTGACAATGCCATCAAGGCGCATCAGCCCGCGCTCAACCAAGCTCTTGGCGGGCGGCGGCAGCTTCGGTTGGCCCTTTGTGGTCCACCTTGCCAGGTTCTGAGCTGAAAGCCCTCAGCCACGGTGGGCAGCGTACCGAAGAACTGGTCGAGTTCACGGCGGATATACTCGCGTTCGCCAGGCGTGAGCGTGCTGACGGAAGACTTGATGGGTTTGGTCATGGTGGCTTCATAGCACGTTGCGGCTACTGCATCCGTGCAGCGCGCATGACAACGCCACAATAGGCCAGAGGCAACAGAACGCGCACTGTGCGATCGCGGCCGATGCGCGTGATCCGATGTTTCGCCCGGCAGCAGGAGATCCGGACGCACCGCTTCGTCGAGATGTGCGGCGTCGCGTTGCCGGCCATCCTATAGGTCCCCGATGTCGGCAAACGGCTCGATAATCGCGGGTGGGATTTATGGCGGCGGATGGTCGCAGCGCGCCCGGCTGCACGGGGCCGGCAGTGCGGATGGTGCACTCGCGGTGTCGTCGCCGCCAAGCGGCGCGGCGCCCACAAGGGACGGCAGCAGGTCATCGATGCCGCGGAGGTGCAGCCTCTAAACCAGGAGGAAAAGCTCGGCGTCACGGCAATCTCGTACTCGCCAAGCGCGTCGTAGATTCTCATCGTACCGCACCTACAGCGATCTTCAACCGAGCCCCGACTCACAGTTGCGGCATTCTTCTCCGCCCTTGCTTGCACCGCTCAGCGCGACGCTCCGGCGGCCGGCTCGCGCGGCGGCTTCGGTTCGGCGGCCTATCTGCAGGCGGCCTAGTAGGTCATGCACATGATTCTTGACCGTTGACGTCCCCAGTGACAGCCGTTGGGCGATCTGTTTGTTCGACAGACCTTCCTTGATCAGCATCAGAATCTGCTGCTGCCGACCCGTCAGTACCATATCGGTCGCGGCCGCAACTTCGCTCAGTGCGACGCTGCGCAGATGGTTGAACAGCTTGTCCCCCATCCCGGCGGAGCACACCGTCTCACCGAGTGCAACGCGGCGTGCCGCATGGGCCAGTTCCACCATCGATGCGTGGCTGGACACATAGCCCCGGAGTCCCGCTTCCGCGCAGGCAATAACCTGCGGCGGCACATCGTCCACGCCGAAGCCAAGAATCCGCGTGCTCGGCCGCGCCTTGATGATGCGCGCAGCCAGCACAAGCGCCTGCGGCGAACCAATATCGAGCAAGACCGCATCAGGCGCCACTTCTTGCAATGCCGGCAACAGTCCTTCGCCGACATCGACACTGCCGACAGCGATGATGCCAGCCTGCCGGCCGAGCGATGTCAGGACGGCGTCATAATAAAGTCTGATCCGGCAGATTAGAAACACCAGTACAGGAGCCGTGGTTACCGACTTTGCGGCTACCGGCTTTGTTACGGGCAGCGCAGCGTTTCCTGGCATGTCCACCTCCCCAGTGCGACCTACGCCATTCCAGCGACAACCCATTTTCATCTTTCGTAAGGTCGATCTTACCGCCGGATGGATCGCGGTCCAATTTTTTGTCACGTCCCAGGGCTTTTTCATCTTGCGATGAAAAAACCGAACTGCGCCAAGCCGCTAAGCGGGGATTTGCAGCAACCCTGACGCGGTTTGCACGGCGTAACCGAAATGAGGCTGCCGCCGTCAACGCCTGGCCGATCCAGCCACGCGATCCAGGCCAACCCCGGCTGATGGGTTCCAGCCATTCGGTCCGGATCGGTCCGGGACCATCGTTGGATCCTCAGGGCCGATATCGCAGCCGCGCACACGCTGCGACATTGCGGCCATCGCAGCGCAGGATCGGCGGAGCAAACGGGAGCGTGTCGCGCATTCGAATCCTGCTGGCCGGAGTCCCGAGAATGCTGAACGAGATCATCCGCGCCACGCTTGCCGCCGAACCGGACATGGCGATCGTCAAGGACATCGATGGTCACCGCGATGATCTGGGTGCCTATACCCGCCACCGCCGCATTGACGTCGTCATTTTCGTCGATGGCGACGAGGATTTTGCCAAGGACAAAGTCATCCTGATGCTGCACGCAAACCCGCGGCTCAGCCTGCTTTCGGTGGATGGCAAGCGCGACCATAGTACGTTGCATCATCTGGTTCCGGCGCATGACGAGATCGGCCGGCTGGTCCATGCCAACCTGACCGCCGCCATCCGCGCCGGAGCAGCGCTCAGGCCGCGCTGAATGTTCACCCACATCGCCGCCGCCAGTCTTACCTTGCAGGGCGTTCTGCAGAGGAGCTTCCGCGCCAATCCCGACCTTGCGCAGATGTTCGACCCGTCGCTGGGCGGCAAGGCGATTGTATCCTTGGCAACTCCCGACGGCATGGAAGCCGCCGGCGATATCGGCCTTTCCATGTGGCTGTATCGCCTGATCCGCGACGAACAGACACTGAACCAGCCGCCGCGCCGCATTGCGCCGAACCTGATTAGGCGTCAGTCGCTGCCGGTGCGCGCACACTACCTGATGACGCCGATCATCACCGGCAGCGCCAGCATTCCCGCGCCGGAAGCGGAACAACTGATCATCGGCCGGGTGTTGCAGACCTTCTACGACGAGCCACTGATCTCCGGCCCCGATCTTGCCGGCTCGTATCAGGGCACGGCCGTGGAGCTCGCGGTACGGCTGGAGACGCTGGGCCTGGATGAGACCAGCCGTATCTGGGAGGGGCTGGAGCGTTCCTACCAGCTTTCGATTTCCTATGAAGTCGCGATCGTGGTGATCGCCTCGGCGCGCGAGCCAATCTCCGCGCCGCCGGTCATGGTCGCCATGCCGCAGGTCGCGATCGGCGCACCGGGGGGCAGCGCATGAGCCTGCTTCCGGTCAAGGATGCCATCTCGGGCTGGCGGCTGGCGCCGGAGACGCCGCCGCCCGCCGCATGGTGGCCACAGTCGGTGCTGCTGGTTTCAATGCTCGACGAGATCACCGGGCAGCCGCCGACGCTGACACCGCTTGCCAGCACCACGACCCAAGGCTTGTTGGCACGCGCGAGCGGCGCGCTCGCCGGGCTGGTGGGACAGCCGTTGCAGGAGTTCCTGCCGGGGTTCGTCACCGCCGTGCCGCTGCAGCTTATGCTGTACGGATCGGGTTTCCTGCCGGTGACGCTGACTGCTGCGATTGGCGCCGAAGCCGGCTATCGGAATTCTTTCGTGCCGGTCGATCTTGGGACGGTCGCGCTGCATCGCGATCCCATCACGATCAGCGGGCGCACGGTATCGCGCACGCACGTCGTGCGGGTGGGCGCTACGGTCAGCCTGGCCGGGTTCTGGCTGACATTGGCGGACCTTGCGAACCCGCCGGCGGCGCCGAACCTGATTACGCTGACGTCGCCGCTGTACGCCGATCGCGATACGACCGGAACGATCGCGTCGCAGCCGCTGACCGCCGCGACGACGAAAACACTGCTGCAGCCGGCCAATGTGGGCGATACCGCGATCCGCCTGTCGGATCAGGTCGGGCTGGCAGTCGGCAGTATCATCGCGTTTGATCCACAGGATCCGGGGCGGGCCGAGTACCTGGCCGTGACGGGCATCACCGCTCTGGGTGCGGGTCCGACCTTTCCGGCCATCGTGGCGCTGGCCTTCCCGCTGATCCGCCCGCACGTGCTCGGCGCGACCGCGGTCCAGATGATTCCGGGCGCCGCGGGGGCGGCCAACCCACTGTCGGCGGCGGGGCGCGCCGGCGACGTGACGCTGCTGCCTTCCGCCATGACAGGCCTGGCAGCGGCAAACGCGCCCGTGGTGATCGCGGGCGGCGGCGCGGCGGCCGAATTCCATCTGGCGAGCCCTATCGACGGCACCAGCGATGCATCTGGGTACGTGACCCTGCCGCCGGTGCATCGGGTCGCGCAGCTTCAGCTGCGCGTCCACCACCCCGTCGAAACAACCGACCTGCTGAGCGACGTGATGCTGCCGCTGGGCAGCACGACGCTGACACTGGACTTCGTCTTTCCGTGACCGACGACACGACCCTCCAGCCGGAGTGCCAAGATGTCTGATTCGAACTATCTGTCGCCGGGCGTTTATATCCAGGAACTGGAGGGGCCGGCGCCGATCGTGGGTGTCAGCACCTCGATTGCCGCGTTCATCGGCATGGCAGAGCGCGGGCCGGTCAACGTTCCGATTCTTTGCTCGAGTCCCGGCGATTATACGCGCTGGTTCGGGGGCCTGCTGGTGCCGGACGAGTTTGCCGATCCGAACGATTCCAACCGGTTCCATTGCTATCTACCATACGCGGTTGCCGGGTTTTTCAACAATTCAGGCCAGGTTGCGTATGTGATCCGCGTGCTGCCGGATGAGGCGAGCGCGGCCTGGGAGTTTCTATACGATCGCACCGGAATCACCGCGGTCACCAGTGCCCTGGTGCGCAGCGCCGCGGTCGGCGACGGTTCCGCGACGACGCCATTGATCATGCTTTCGCCGGTACCGCCGGCGAGCACAGCCGCGCTTATCTCCACCATCCGCATCGGCGATGGCAGTGTCAGCGAGTATCAGCAGATCGCGGCGACGGCGAGCGTTACCGACCTGGTGGCGCTGGATCTGCCGCTGGCTCTCAGTCATGCCGCCGGGACGCCAACCGCGCCTTATGCGCGGGTCGCGCAAGGTACCAGCACCTATACGCTGACAGCCGATGTGGTGCAGGGCCAGGCGGTGATCAGCGTCAGCAGCGCCAATTCGTTGAACACGTTCCCGGACCTGCTTTTGGAGCTTGCTGGCGGCGGTGTGGTAGCGATCGTTGTTCCGGCGGCCGTGGTGCCTACGGTCAGTGGTGAGTTCTCCATCACGCTGACGCAGCCGCTGACGGTCGGCTTCGCCGCCGCGACGACTGTTGTTACCGCGCTGGTTGCCTCGCCGGCGGCGGCCGGGAGCCAGATGGTCGGCAGCAATCCGCCGTACACGCTCACCGCGAACGCGGCGGTCGGCGCGACATCGCTGACGGTTAACAGCTCGACGGACAATCTCGCGACCTTCAGCAACTGGTTGCTGGAACTCGTGTCGGGTGCGGTCACCGCGGTGGTGACGCCGACCGCGGTCACATCGCTGGGCGGCGGCAACTATACGGTGACGATCGCTTCGCCGCTGACCAACAGTTTCCCCGCCACCAGCACACAGCTTACGCCGGTGACGCCGCAGAACACGCTTGACCTGCCGGCTTCCGGCGGCGACGCGCTGTTGTTCGTGGCGGGTGGCAGTGGACTGACCTCGGGCGATGCCCCGGCGTACTACACGGTCAACTTTCGCCAGCACGGCACAACGACGTGGACCACCGCGACGACGACGGCCACAAGTACCAGCTATACCGTCACCGGGCTGACTGCTGGCGACAGCTACGACTTCGAGGTGATTGCCACCAATGGGGCGGGCGACAGTCCCCCGTCGCTGCTGCCCTCGATTTCCACGACCGCCGCAGCCGCCACGGTTCCAGGGCAGGTGACGGGTGTTACCGCCGGCGCTACGACCACCGACAGCGTCGCGCTGTCGTGGACGGCGCCGGCCAGCGGCGGCGCGGCGGCGGCGTACACCGTGAATGTCCGCACCACCGCTGGTCCAGGGCCATGGATCGCGGCGAGCACAACAGCGACCGGCACCGCGTACACCGTGATCGGACTGACCGCCGCAACGAGCTATGATTTCGAGATCATCGCCACGAACTGGATGGGGTCGGGCACGGCCTCGGCGGTCGTTACGATCGTTACCGCATCGCCGGCCGCCGGTACGCCGGGCGCGGTGATCGGCCTGAGCACCGGTGCCACCACCTTCAGCAGTATCGCGTTGGTTTGGACCGCGCCGAGCAGTGGCGGGGCGGTGACCGCGTACACGGTGAATTACCGTGTCAGCGGCAGTATGTTCTGGGTCGCGGCGAGCACGACGGTGACCGGCACCTCGTACACCGTCACCAATCTGGCGCCCAGCACGAGCTATGATTTCGCGGTCGTCGCGACGAACGCTTCCGGACCGGGCGCGACGTCGGCCGCCGTCACCGTGGCCACGCCGGCTGCACCGGCAGCCGCGCCTGGCGCCATCACCGGGCTTGCCGCCGGTTCGGTGACGTCGAGCGGTGTTCCTCTTTCGTGGACGGCGCCGACCACCGGCGGCGCCGCAGCCGATTACACCGTGAACTACCGCGTCACGGGCACTGCGGCCTGGACAACGGCGAGCACCGCGGTGGCGACCACCAGCTACACCGTGACGGGGCTCCAGCCCAGCACCAGCTATGACTTCCAGGTCATTCCCACCAACGGAACCGGATCGGGCCCAGCCTCTGGCACCATCACTGTCAGCACCGGCGCGGCATTCACCGTGCCGGACCAACCTATCGCATTGACGGCGGGCACCATCACCAGCACGACCGTAGCACTGTCGTGGTCCGCGCCAACTGGCGAGCTGATCGACATCGATCCTACGAATCCCACGACGCGTGAAGTGCGCACCGTAGGTGCGCTGTGCCAACTGTCGCTCGCGCAGCCGGCGAGCGAGGACTGGCCGGCAAAGTCAGTCATTACGCCGGTCGCGCCGACCGCGGCGACGGCCACGTCTCTGACCGCGGCGGCGGCGGCCGGCACGCAGCTTCTGTCGCTTGCCAGCCGCACCAACATCCAGGAGGGAACGGTCCTGCTGCTCGGGACCGCGCCGGCGCAGGAATACGCCTCGGTGATTGCGGTGCAGGGCGTGCGCGCGCTGGCCGGTCCCGATCCGGGCGCAGTGTTGTTGAGCACGGGGCTCGTGAACAGCTATGTTAACAACGCCGCGGTTATTCCGAGCAGTGTCAATGCCACGCCACCGGCGGGACGGCGGGCGACGCAACTTGTGCTCGACACGCCGGCCGGGGGCACCAGCGCGTTGGTTACCTGGGCTGATGGTTGGATTCCTGGCGACATCGTCCAGATCACGCTTTCTGACGGAACCGTCGCCTACAACACGATTGCCGCGCCACCGGCCGCGCAAGGCCTGGAAGCGGTTCAACTGGTGAACCCGGTGCTGCGCAATCACGCGGCGGGTTCGCCGGTCGTGTCGCGCAATCCGCTGATCCAGGTGCAGGCACTGGATGCTGGTGCCTGGGGCCAGCGCGTCGCGCTCGCGGTGCAGGACGAATCGCCTGGGCTGGTTTCCCGCGTTCAGGTCGTGAGTTTGGTCGGGCTGACGCAACTGCAACTGTCGGCGCTGACGGGCATTCAGCCAGGTTCTTATCTGGAATTGCTGTACCCGAACGGGACGTTGGTCGATTCGACCACGCCGTTGAAAGTTGCCGCAGTCAATCTGGCGACCACCACGATCACGCTGGATTCGGCGGTCAGCGCGATACAGGCGGGGGCGATCGGGACGTCCACGCCTACCACGCGGATCGGCGTACGGTCGCGCGAGTTTCGGCTGACGGTCTATCTGTACCGCCACCCCGACCCGGCGGTTCCGTCGCGCAACACACAGGTGATCCAGACCGAGACGTTCCGCAATCTCGCAATGGATCCACGGCACAGCCAGTATTTCCAGACGGTGATCGGCGCGATCAACGGCCCGCTGCGGCTGTCCGACCACCGGCCGGAAGGCACCTCGTGGCTCATCAGGGTGCAGGACACGGCGACGACGCAGGCCGTGCTTTGGTCGCCGCGACTGGGACCCGAGCCGCTGGTGGACGTGTTGCCGAACGGGCTGACGAAGCCGGCGCAGCACAAGCTGGATATCGGCGGTGACGACTCGTTAGCGACCGTGGATGACGATATGTATATTGGCGCGGACGCCACCGATCCGGTGGACCGCACCGGCATCTACGCGGTGCAGAACGCGCCGCAGGTCAGCATCCTGGCGATTCCCGGCCAGGGCACGCCGGCGATTCAATCGGCGATGATCGATTTCTGCGAGACTTCACTATACATCTTCGCGGTGCTCGATCCGATGTACCCGGATTCGGCGATCGCCGACATTCAGGCTCAGCGGCAGGGATTCGATACCAAATACGCCGCGTTCTACTATCCGTGGCTGACGATCCCCGATCCGATGCCGGCGAATCTGGCGCTGGTGCCGGATTTCCCGCTGCCGCCGTCCGGCCATGTGGTGGGCATCTATGCGCGTGTCGATGATTCGCGCGGCGTGTTCAAGGCGCCGGCCAATGAAGTCGTGCAAGGCATCACCGGGCTGACCAGCACTCTGGCGCAGGGCGACCAGGACGTGCTGAACCCGGCGCCGAACAACATCAACGTTATCCGCGACTTCCGTCCGCAGGGGCGCGGCATCCGGGTGTGGGGCGCGCGCGTCATCACTTCGGACGACAATTATAGATACGTGCCGGTGCGGCGGCTGCTGATCTTCATCGAGCAGTCCTTGAACGTCGGGCTGCAGGACGTGGTGTTCGAACCGATCAGTCTGCAGCTTATGGCGACCGTCGAGCGGCTGATCGGCAACTTCCTGACCACCGTCTGGGCGTCGGGCGCACTGCAGGGGGCAACTCCCGATCAGGGGTTCTTCGTTCGCTGCGATCAGACGACGATGACGGCGGACGACATCGATGCCGGACGCCTGATCGCCCTGGTCGGCGTTGCACCGGTGATGCCGGCGGAATTCGTGATCATCCAGATCGCGCTGATGACGGCAGCCACCAGCCAGTAAGAGGAGCGGGAGATGTCGGGGACGACTGGAAGGCTAGATCCGTTCCGCGGATTCAACTTCCGCATCGAGATCGACAATACGACTGTCGCCTCGTTCAGCGAGGTCAGCGGGCTGACCGCGGAAGGCGATGCGGTGGATTATCGCGAGGGCAAGGACTCGGTGAACAGCGTGCGCAAGCTGGTCGGCCTGCGCAAATACAGCGTGATCACGCTGAAGCGCGGCTACACCAAGGACAGCACGCTGTGGGACTGGTACGCGGCGGTGGCGACCGGCGGTTCCACCGCCCGCCGCAGCGGCAGCATCGTGCTGCGGGACGAGACGCAGACGGACGTGCTGTTCTTCAATTTCAGCAACGCCTTCATCAACAAGATCGAAGGTCCGCATATGACCGCCAGCGGCAACGAGGTCGCGATCGAAAGCGCCGAGCTGGTGGTTGAGCTGCTGAGCATCAAGTTGGCGAAATGAGTCTCTCGATCCAACATCCGTCGGCGCCCGGCGCCTATCTGCAGCGCAACGACCCGGCGCCGGCGACTGTCGCGCTGCGCACCGATATCGCCGGGTTCGTCGGAATCGCGGAGCGTGGGCCAGTCGGCGTGCCGGTGGCGGTGGAGAGCGTCCGGCAGTTCCAGGCGGTGTTCGGCGATTATATCGGCGGCGGCTTTCTGGCCTATAGCGTGCGTGCGTTCTTCGAAAATGGTGGCCGGCGCGCGCGCATCGTGCGGGTCGCGTCGCTCGATCCCGCGCAGGGGACGGCGGCGGCCTCGTGCAGCATCCCTGTGCTGGGCGGGGTCGATCCGTGGACCATTGCCGCGTCGAGCCCCGGCGCGTGGGGCAACGGAATTTCCATCGCGCTGGTCGAGCGCACGATGGGACAGGCTCTGGTGGATCAGAGCCAATCGCTGCCGACGTACGCGGTGGTGGCATCAACGTCCGGGTTTGCCGCCAATTCGCTGGTGCGGCTGACGCAGGCGGGTGCGCCGGTGCAGGTGCGCGTGCTGGCGGGAATCGATGCGATACAGAAGTTTTTGTATTGGCTCGATCCTGATCCGGCGCAGCGCGGCCCTCGCCAGTATCCGGTGACAGGATTCAATCCCGGCGTGCCGTTGCTGGCGGAAAGCCTGACCTATGACCTGGTGGTTTACAGCCAGGGCTATGTCGCGAGCCTGAACCAGGGACTGTCGCTGGTGCCGGAGGCGCAGACCTACGCCGGCGTCCTGCTGCAAGCGATCGACTTTTCGAAGCTCTACACGCCGCCGGGCGCGCTGCCGTTGGTAACGATGATTCCACCACCCATCGCGGCAACCGATGTGCCGGCCCCGCTGTCGATCGTCTCGGGCGCGGTCGTGCCGCTGACCGGTGGGCGCGACGGAGTCGCGGTGCTTACACAGGATGATTTCATTGGCGATCCCGTCGGAACGGTTTACCTAAATGGCGCGCCGTCGGTGCGGCTCGGCCTCGCCGCGATGGCCTGTTCCAGCGACGTTTCGATGCTGGCGGTGCCCGACATCCTGATCCAGCCCATCGAGCCGCCGGTGTTCATACCGGCCTCGGTGACGGCCGATCCGTGCCCGGTATGTCCGCCGACGCTGCCGCCTGCCGTACCGGTTTCGCCGACCGTTCCCGAAGAGTTGCCGCCGGTGTTTCCCGACTCGGCAGTGCTTGCGGTGCAGGCAGCGATGATTGCGCAATGCGAGGCGTTGGGCGACCGCATCGCCCTGCTGGATCCGCCGTGGGATGCGGCGTCGGATTCTAGCGTCGGGGTAGCGCCGGTGCAGGCTTGGCGCGACAATTTCGACAGTGAGTTCGGCGGGCTGTATTTTCCCTGGCTCGCCGCGCCCGATCCGTTGCAGCTTGCGCCGACGCGTGCGCTGCCGCCCTCGGGGCATGTCGCCGGGCTGTTCGCCGCGACCGATATCGCGATCGGCGTGCACAAGGCGCCGGCCAATGCCGACCTGTCCTGGGTGCAAGACGTGACCGTGCCGGTCGATCCGCCGACGCACGGCGTGCTGAACACCGCGGGCATCAATGTGATCCGCGGCGACATCGGCCGGCCGATTCGCGTGATGGGAGCGCGGACGGTTTCTTCCGACCCTACGTTCCGGTTTATTAACGTGCGACGGTTGTTGTGCATGGTGCGTGTCGCGTTGCTGCGTTCGATGCGCTGGGTCGTGTTCGAGCCGAACAATCCGCACACCCGCAACACCGTCACCGCCACGATCGGGCGGTTCCTCAATCAGCTCTGGCAGCAAGGCGCGCTGATGGGTGCCACCGCGGCGGCGGCGTACCAAGTGATCTGCGACGATAGCAACAATCCGGCGACGACGCAGGCGATGGGCGAACTGTTGGTCAATATCGCGCTCGCGCCGTCGGTGCCGTTCGAATTCGTTCTGCTGCGGCTCGGGCTCAGCGACGATACGCTGGATATTCAGGAGCGCGGCGTGCTGGCCGCCGGGAGCGGCTGATGTCCGGCTTTGTGCAAGCCTTGGGATTCGATCAGCAACGCAGCGATCCTTTGCTCGGCTACAACTTCCAGGTTGCGATCAGCGACAGCCAGCCGGCAACGAGCAGCACGCTGGCGGGGATCAGTATAAGCCTGACGGGTGCGCAGACGACAGCGGGATTTTCCGAGGTCTCGGGTCTTGAAGCGACGATGGATGTGGAAAACTACGACGCCGGCGGGATCAACGGAGGGACACTGCATTTTCCCGGCCGTGTCAAATGGTCGAACCTGGTGTTCAAGCGCGGCGTTATCGCGCTGCGGCCGATCACCGACACGTCGGATTTCTGGACGTGGCTGCAGGGTTTCCTCGACGGCCAGGGGGTGCGCAAGGACGGCACCATCACGCTGATGGATGAGACAGGTGCACCGGCCTTGGTGTGGAGCTGGCGCCGCGGCCTGCCGCTGAAATGGACCGGTGCCACGATGAACGCGATGCAAAGCCAGGTCGCCGTCGAACAGCTCGAGATCGCGCATGAGGGGTTGACGAGGGTCACGGGGGGCGCCGCCGGCATTGCGATCGTCGCCGCGGCGGCCGCGATCGGCTCGCTGTTATAGGAGGCGCGGCCTATGCCTGTCACCGATGTCGTCGTCGATGAAATTGTCGCCACGGTCCGCACGGTGGACAGCAACGCGCTGTTGGATCCGAAGCTGGTACGGCGGCTGGTGCAGGCGGTACTCGCCGGCACGGATGAACGCAACGCGCGCGAGCGGCGGCGGCGCGAGGATTCGCGCATCGGCGAAGATCCGCCAGAACAGCAGGGAGAGTGGTAGCGCATGCCCAGTCCCGGTCAGGCGTCGCTGGTGATCGAATGGGGTCCGGGTGACACGGACATCGTCGATCTGCAGTACAACCCCACCGAGATCGTCCTGGAGAAGAATGTCCATATCGCGGAAATCGCCATCCCCGGGCTGACAGCACCGCTGCAGCAGTTCGTGCGCGGCGATGCAGAGACGTTGCGGCTGGAGTTGTTCTTCGACACCTCGGACCAGGGGATGGGCGTGACCGCGGTCAGCGTCGCGACCCTGACGGATCAGATCTACGCGCTGTCGCGCATCGTGCCCGACCAGCACGCGCCGCCCATCGTCACCTTTGTCTGGGGCAGCGATTTCCCGGGCAACGAATTGCCACCTGACCTCGGCAACCAGCGCCGCAACAGCTTCACCGGCGTGGTGACCAACATACGGCAGACTTTCACGCTGTGGAGCAGCTCCGGCGTGCCGGTGCGGGCGAAGCTGTCGCTGACCTTGCGGGAATACGCGGCCCTGCAGGATCAACTGCAGGCACTGAACCTGGCCTCGCCGAACAAGACCCACAGCTATGTGCTTGCGCGTGGCGATACGCTGGCGCTGGTGGCGGCCAACTTCTACTTCGACCCGACCAACTGGAGGCCGATCGCACTGACGAACGGCATCGACGATCCGCGCCGGCTGCAGCCCGGCATGCAGCTCACCATCCCCGCACTGCCGGCGAACTGACCGTCATGCCCGCGTTCATGACCCTGTACGGCGAAAGCATCGATCCGGCGAACCGGGATTTCTACGCCCCGGGATTCGAGCTGCGCATCAACGGTGTCGGCCTGCCGCAAGGCGTGCTACGCGACGTGATGGAGGTGACCTATCACGACGACATCAACGAAATCGACGGTTTCGAGCTGACCGTCAACAATTGGGACGCCACGGCGCTTTGCTGCAAATATATAGGGTCGGAGACGACGGCACAGCTCAATGCCACGTCGGGCGCGTCGCAGTTGTTCAGCTTGTTCGATCCAGGCGGCAAGAGCGCCGTGCTGGCGCTGGGCTACGCGGGCAACCTGCAAAGCATGGTGAAGGCGACTTTCACCACGATGGAGCCCAGTTTTCCAGAGAGCGGGCCACCGGTGCTGACGGTGCGTGGGTCCAATATCCTGAAGGGCCTGCGCACGAAGCAGTTCACCACGTCCTGGAGCAACCAGACGCCCAGCGCCATCGCGCTGAACTTCAACACGCTGCGCAACGGCAGCCAGCCGCGCCTGCCGTCGCCGTGGCAGATCACGACCAATAACCAGGCGGCCAGTGCCGAAGCGGTGATCGACTACGTCGCGCAGAACAACCAGTACGACGTCGATTTTCTGCTGCAGCTCGCTCATGGCCAGGGCTACACGCTGGAGGCCGACGAGGCGGCGCAGCAGATCTATTTCGGCCCCAGCCAGAGTTCGGTTCCCACCAATTACCAGCTCGAGTGGGGCAAGGGACTGATGTCGTTCAAGCCCTCGCTCGCCACAGCCAACCAATGGAAGTCGGTGACGGTTCGCGGCTGGGACCGGCAGACCCAGAAGCCGATCATCGCCACAGTGGGGCAGGACGACCCGCAGGTGAAAAAACTCAACAGCAATCTGCTGAGCCTGGTGCCGGATCGGCAGGAACAGAAGGTCGATCTGCCGGTCTTCACCATGGCCGAGGCGAAGCAGCGCGCGCTGGCGATCATGCTGGACCGGTCGAAGGAAATCGTCACCGCGCACGGCAAGACGGTGGGTCTGCCGAAACTGCGCGCGGGCACGCTGGTCAACATTCAGGGAGTCGGCGCACGCCTGTCCGGCACGTATTTCGTCACCAAATCGACCCACACGTTGGGCGAGAACGGCTACACTACCGAGTTCGACTGCCGTCGCGAAGATCTTGGCGCGGGAGGAACGTCGTCATGATGCACAGGCGCATGCCGGGCATCGTGATCGGAACGGTGGTCAACGTAACGGACCCGCAGAATCAGGGCCGCGTGCTGGTGTCGTTTCCCTGGCTGGACGACACGCTGCAAAGCACCTGGGCGTCCATGGTCGCGCCATTCGCCGGCGGCGACCGCGGGATGTATTTCATGCCGGAAATCGGCGACGAGCTGGTGGTCGCGTTCGAGCACGGCGACTTCGCCCATGCCTATGTGCTTGGCGCGATGTGGAACGGCGTCTCCGGCCCGCCCTCGCCTGACCCGCGCCAGCGCATGATCCGCTCGAAGAACGGCCACACCATTCGCTTCGTCAATTCGACGCCGAGCGGCGGTAACATGGGCGCTCTGATCGTGGAAGACGCGCATGGCAACCGCGTCGTCATGACCAACGGCGTGATGCGCGTCACGGCACAGTCCACGCTGATGATCGAGGCCGACAACATCGTGCTCACTGGCCGGCCGGTGAACGGCACCGCGCCGTGGAGTCGCACCGTCACGCCATCCAACAACCCGATCTGAGGCGCCGCGCATGGCCACGATCGATATCGCTCTTCCGGATGAACTGACTCAGGCGCTGACCCCGCCGGTGTGCAGCAGCCTGGCATTGCCGGAGATCAGCATGCCGACGGTGACATTGCCGATCGGTGGGTCGCTGCAGGGCGTCGCCGACTTCACCCGCGGCATTCCGACCGAATGCTCCATGAACTTCAGCCTGATGCTGCAGCTCGCGCCGATGATGGCGAGCATGGAGTGCCTGCTGAAAGTGCTGAAGTTCATCGGGACGGTGGTGGGGATAATCCAAGGGATCACCTCACCGACGAGTATCGTGTCAGCCATTCCGAAGATCGTGGCAGCGGCGGGTGATCTTGCGCTCTGTCTCGATATGGCGCTGCCGCCGTTCGCGCCGACGCTGTGCTTTCTCAAGGACCTGCTGGCGCTGATCGCGAGCATGCTGCTGTGCGCGGTCAACGCATTGGAGAGCGTCCTGAGCGTGCTGAGCGGCCTGGAGATCCAGATCTCCGCAGCGCAGGCAGCCGGCAACACGGATTTACTCGCGGCGCTGCAATGCGCGCAGCAGAACGCCACGACGGCGGCCGAAGGCACTATGCAGTCGCTGCAGCCGATTATCGTGCTGCTGACGCTGGCGGGGACGTTCATGCAGCTTGCCGGCAAAAGTCTCAGTGTCACAATTCCGTCGGCCGTGCCGGCGAGCGACCTGCAGGCAATGCAGACGCTGCTGCAGGACCTGGGCACCGTGGCGACGGTGATCCAGGAAGTCGCGGACGCACTGCCATGCTGATCCAGCCCGGCAGCGCTCCCGACCCGCGCGCGTTCCGCGGCAGCGGCCTGGCGTTTCCGCTTGCCGTCACACCGCAGGGCGCGCTGGCCACGGCAGCGGACGATACCAAGGTGGAGCAATCGGTCTGGCTGATCCTGTCCACCGCCAAGCAGGAACGGATCATGCGGCCGAACTACGGCTGCGGTATCCATGACCTCGTGTTCTCACCGAGCTCACCGCAGAGCATCGGGCAGATCGTCGATCAACTGCGGCGTGCGCTGGTCGCACAGGAGGCGCGGATCGACGTGCTGAACGTGACGGGCGAGATCCCGCCGGGCGAGGCCAACCTGCTGCTGCTGCGCGTCGATTACCGCATCCGCGCGAACAACGCATTGGCCAACATGGTCTATCCTTTCTTCATCACCGAGGGGAGCTGACCCATGCCGCTCTCCGCCGAACTGCCGGTGATCGACAATCGGATGTTCCAGGACATCGTCAACGAGGCACAGACGCGCATCCCCAGCTATACGACGGAGTGGACCGACTTCAATTCCGGCGATCCCGGTACCGCGCTGGTGGAACTGTTCGCCTGGATGACCGAATTGCTGATCTACCGGCTGAATCAGGTGCCGTTGCTCAACTACATCAAGTTCCTGCAACTGATCGGCATCGAGCTCAATCCTGCGCTGCCGGCCAATACGGTGCTGGTGTTTCCGGTGCAGAGCGGTTTTGCGCAGTCCACCGTGCCGGTTCCGGCGGGAACCCAGGTCAGCGCGGCGGGATCGAATGGCGGCCAGCCGATCGTGTTCGAGACTCAGTCCGCGATCACCGCGCTGCAGGCACCGATGGACGCGGTGATGGTGTTCGACGGCACCTATTATACCGATGTGTCGGCGGACAACGTCACGACCTCGAGCGGGTTTGCGCCGTTCGGGCCGCTCGCTGCCGTTGGCTCGGCCCTGATGCTGGGTTTTCGGCCGACGCAGCCGTTTCCTGGCGGTGTGGCATTGTCGGTTGCCATCTGGCCGACCACCAACCAAGGCATACCGCCGCCGATGCCATGTGGCGGTGGCGCGTCGCAGGTCTATGCGTCGGCGACGATCGTCTGGGAATACTGGGCGGGGACCGGATGGCAGGCGTTGAAGCTGCTGTCGGACAATACCGTCGCCTTCACGGTGCCAGGTTTCGTGCAGGTGCTGTTGCCGGCGACCGGACAGATCGTGCTGTCGACAATGCCGGGAAAAACCGACGCCCAGCGTGCCTGGCTGCGCGCGTGGCTTGCGGTGACGTCCTATGAATCGGCGCCCACACTGTCGCTGGTGCAGGCCAACGCGGTCGCTGCGCTCGCGGCGCAAACCGTGCAGAACGAGGTCGTCGGCGGCAGCGACGGCACGCCCAACCAGACTTTCACTTTGTCCAGCACGCCGGTGCTCGACGGCACGCTTCAATTGCAGATCGACGAAGGCAGCGGTCCCTTGCCCTGGAACGAGGTCGACGACTTCTCCGGCAGCGGCCCGAACGATCTTGTCTATCTGCTGGACCCGACCTCCGGCACGATTACGCTCGGCAACGGAAAGCAGGGGCATATTCCGGTTGCGAACATCAACAACCCATCCGGTAGCATCGTCGCCGTGAGTTACCAGTTCGGCGGCGGCGCGAACACCAACATCGCCGCGGGTACCGCGCTGACGCTGATGACCAGCCTCCCCGGCATCGATACCGGCAACATCGGCATGCCCTATGCCGCGTATGGCGGGGCCGACGAGGAAAAGTTTCAAGACGCCACAAATCGTGCGCCAAACGCGCTAAAGAGCCAGAACCGCGCGGTCACCTGCGCGGATTTTGAATTGCTGGCGACGCAGGCGGGGGGAATCGCCCGCGCCAAGGCGTTGCCGCTGTACGATCCGAACTTTCCCGGCATGCAGGTGCCTGGCGTCGTCAGCGTGATCGTGGTGCCCAACGTCAGCGTGCCGGCGCCAATGCCAAGTCCCGGCCTGCTCCGCACCGTCTGCGCCTATCTGGATCAACGCCGGCTGATCACCACCGAGCTCTACGTGATCGCACCCACCTACGTGCCCGTTACGATCGAGCTGCAGGTGCTGGCGCAGCCGGACGCCGATACCGGCGTGGTCGAGCAAGCGGTGGAATCTGCGCTCACCACCTATCTCGGTCCGCTGACCGGCGGCTCGGTGGACCCGACGGTGACCGGCACGGGCTGGCCGTTCGGCGGAACTATCTACTTCGCCAACATCCTGCGCGTTGCTTCGCAGGTTACCGACGTGATCCGCGTCGCCAGCGTCGTAATCGCGTTGAATGGCACCGCCGCTCCGGCCTGCACCGACGTGGCGATCCCGACGGGTGCACTGCTGAACGTGCAGTCGGTCACCGCAACGGTGACCACCAATCCCACCGCGATGGGGTCGACCATATGATCAACGCGGCACCGTTTCGCAATCCGCCGCCGGGCCCGCCAAATGACCCGACCTGGATGCTGCTGCAAGGGCGGGATGGCTGGCCCATCGCGACGCCGTGGAGCTCTGTCGCGGTGTCGCCGCTGGACTGCGCGCTCGTTTTGCCTGGTCTGCCTGGCGGCCCTTCAGTGCTTGCCGATCCGTCCGGTCGGTTTGGCGGCCTGGTGCCGCCGCCCAACGTTACATTGGCGCCGGGCGGCACGGTGTGGCTGCTGGACATCGCGCGCGGCAAGCTGCGTCGGTTCGATGATTGCGGCTGTGCGTTTGTCGATGTGCCGTGCACGGGAGGCATCGGGCATGGCGCGCGGCAACTGGTCACTCCGGTTGCGCTGGCGTTGCGAGGACGCGACATACTCGTGCTCGATGCCGGCGCCACGCCCGCCCCTGGGCGCGTGCTGGTGTTCGCCAGCCACGGCTTCGCACTGCGGGCGATCCTGCTGCCCCCGAAGGGTGCCGTGGTGCAGGCGTGGCAGCCCTCGGCGATCGCCGTCGCTCCGGACGGGCGCACGTTCGTTGCCGATATTGCCAACGGCGCGGTGCATGTCTTCGATCGCGGTGGCAGGTGGCGCGTGGCGATGCCGGGATTCGGCGCCGTCACAGCGATGGCGGTCGATCGGTTCGGCCGGCTTTATACTTTCGTCGATGGCGACAGCTATGTGCGCATCTCCAACCAGGAGGGCGCGCAGATCGCGCTGGCGACCGACGTGGATGCGGTGCGCGACTGCTTCGCGCCGCTGACCGACTTCGCCAGCGATGCAACCGGCCGCATCAACCTGGCCGGACGTTGCGCCGGCGCTGGATGGTTCGATGCCACGGGCAAGGTCAGCACGGCTGCGCCGGTAACTCCGCCCGCGTTTGCAGCCTCCGCAGTCTGGCTCAGCGGCGTGCTCGACAGCCGCATCGGGCGCTGCCAATGGCATCGCGTGGTGCTGAACGTTCGGCTGCCACGCGGCACGTCGCTGACGATGCAGTCCTATACATCGGAGGTCGCGCAGCCGATCGACCTGATCGCGGCACTGCCGGCGACGTCCTGGAGCACGGTGCCGCTCGTCGCCAATGCACCGCAGGAAGCGCTGATCCTCAGCGCACCGGGCCGTTTCCTGTGGCTGCGAGTGACACTCGCCGGCAATCAGCAGGCGACACCGCGGCTGGAGGAACTGCGCATCGAATATCCGCGCATCAGCCTGCGCCGGTACCTGCCAGCGGCATTCGGCCCCGATCCGGTGTCTGCCGATTTCACCGACCGGCTGCTGGGCATCTTCGACCGCGGCTTCCGCTCGGTGGAGAGCCAGATCGATAACGAGGCCGATCTGTTCGATCCGCGCTCGGCGCCCGATAAACCGAAACAGGCGGGCGTGCCCGACATGCTGACCTGGCTCGCGAGCTGGATCGGCGTGACGTTCGATCGTGCCTGGCCGGTGGCGAAGCGGCGGCAGTACCTGATGCAGGTGGCGAAGCTCTACTCCTGCCGCGGCACATTGCCGGGTCTGCGCCGCGTGCTGCTGCTATTCCTTGGACTGGATACGCTGACGGTGCCGCGCCGCCCGGCCCGCTGCGGGCCGAACTGTGCGCCGCCGCCGCCCGCCTGGCGTCCGCCGCCGCTGATCCTGGAGCACTGGAAGATCCGCCGCTGGCTGTTTTTGGGCGCCGGACGCCTCGGCGATGCGGCGGTGCTGTGGGGTGAGACGATTATGGGGCGGAGCCAGCTCGGCAATACCGCGCAGCTCGGGGCCACGCGGCTGGACACCTCGCGCGCGGCGGTCACCGATCCGTTCAATGCCGACGCCTACGCGTTCACCGTGTTCGTGCCCGGCGGATTGGCACGCGCCGCCGCCGCGCAGGCCGCGGTGCAGCGTTTGCTCGATAGCGAGAAGCCTGCCTGGACTCAGGCAAAGTTGCGCTTCGTGCTGCCGCGTATGCGCATCGGTATCCAGGCCAGCATCGGTTTCGACAGCGTGGTCGGCTGCTGGCCGGAAGGTGTTCTGCTGGATGCTGAGCGGCTGGGTCACGCCACGGTGCTGAGTGCCGGAGCAAATGTCGATGCCGGGCCGCGCCTTGGACAAAGCCGTGTCGGGGCGGGCGCGCGCATCGCATGAGCGGGGGGCCAACCATGACGCCTATGACAAACCGCGCCGACCCCGCCACCTGCTCCGACGACTGCAAGCCGCACTCGTTCACCCGCAACCACTATTTTACCGGCAAGCTGCTGGTGGAGCGGGATTTCAGCGACGAGCAGTGGTACTTCCGCGAGAAGATCCGGCTGCATCACCAGCGCCTGCATGGCACCGGTGTGGTGTGCGGGCTGGAGATTCGCCAGTACCCGAATGCCAACTGCCAGGACCGCTTGGTGATGTTGCTTCCCGGATCGGCGGTCGATTGCTGCGGGCACGACATTCTGGTCGCGGAACAGGAGGTGTTCGACATCACCAGCGTGCCGGCGGTGCAGGCGCTGGTGCAGGCGAACGACACCAACAGTCATGTGCTGGAATTCTGCCTCGATTGGCGCGAATGCCCGACCGAGGAAGTGCCGGTCCTGTATGACGAATGCGGCTGTGACGACACGCATTGCGCACCGAACCGTATTCTGGAATCGTTTCTACTGACTGTCAAGGTCGATCCGCCGGCACAGCCGGTGCATCTGCACGCGCCGAAGTTCGATTGGGACGCCAGCATCAACATTGCGAATCCCACCGCGGTCGTGCTGGACGAGGCGAATCAGCGCGTCTTCGTCGCGGCCGGCAGCGGCAATGGAACGCTGTATCAGGTCGATACCCAGCACCTGCTGGTAGAGGCGAGCCTGCCGCTGACCCAGGCGGTGCTCGACCTGGCGGTATCGCCGGACGGGCACACGCTGTATGTGGCCGTGCCGTCTTCAGGTTCGTCAACGTCCCCGCAACTGCTGGTGTTCTCACCCGATGCAAGCGGCGGCCTTGCGTTGCCGCCCACCAGCACCGTGACGCTGAACAGCAACGACACGGCGATCGCACTGTCGGTCACGAGCGACGGGCGGCTGATGGCGGTGGGAACCGCCACCGGGAATCTGTGGCTGCTTCCGGCGGGCGTTCCCACCACGAGTACGACGCTGAACCTAACCAGCAGCAGTGCACGCAGCCCGGCGTCGTTTTCGTCGGATGGGAATACGGCGTGGTTCGGCGGTGGCGGCACGACGCTGGTGAACGCGGCGCTGAGCTCCGGAACGCCGGTACCGGGCACTATGACGATCAGCGGTATCTCCGCCGATGTCGTGGCGGTGGTTTCGTCCGGTTCCGGCGCGGACAAGCTGGCGGTGCTCGACGAGAGCGGCAAGGCGCTGCACCTGATAGACACCAGCGGCAACGTCATCGCCAGCACAGGTTTGGCCGACACGCCGGTGTCGATGCTGATCACGCAGGGCGGCGGCTACGCGATCGTGACGAGCGCACAGGCCTTGCAGCCGGTCGATCTCGGCGCGCTGGCGAACGGTGTGAGCGACCCGACCGGCGCTGATTTCACGCTGTCGCCGACCATCGGCCGCTCCGCCATCACGAGCTCTGCGCGGCGTCTGTTCGTGCCGTTCAGTGGCACCGGCACGGATTCCGGTGCCGTCGCGGTCATCGAGGTGTCCGGTACGGATTGCCGCGATGCGTTGCGCGGCCACGACTGCCCGGGTTGCGATACGCCGGACTGTGTGGTGCTGGCGCGCGTTGCCAACTGGAAGGTCGGCTACAAGCTGGAGGACGTGGCGGACCCGCCGACCTCGCCGTCGGCGGATCAGGCGGCGGGCATTGCGCGCATCGATAACAGCGCGCGCACGGTATTGGCCTCGACGCAGGCGATCACTCGGGCACTGCTGTGCCTGATGGACAATGCGAGCGGGGGAATTGCTGGACCGGCTGGCCCTGCCGGACCGGCTGGCCCCGCTGGTATTGCCGGACCTGCCGGCCCGGCAGGCGCGACGGGCCCGCAAGGCCCCCCAGGACCATCAGGGCTCAGTACGAACCTGACCGGGATCTGTGCCATCAGTTGGCCGCACAACGGTACCGTCACGCTGGATCAGCTCGAACAGACGCCATTCACGATTGCATTCAACAACCCTGTGGTCAGTGCTGATCTGCACGCCCAGTCGGTGATGTTGCTGGCGCCCTACGTTCCCCCTCAACCCAACCTGTTGAACTTGACCGCCTGGTGTCAGGTTCCGCTGACACTTGTGCCGGTGAATCTTGCAACGCCGTGCGTTGTCACCAGCACTGCGACAACCGCTGGCGCTACGTGCAATGCCGTACAGTTCAGCCTGGCGTCCGACATCAAGCAATTGATCGAACTGGTCAGGCAGGCGAACAGCTCCACTCTGCGCGTGCAGGTGCATGGCGATCTGATCCGCGATCAGAACGACGTCGGTCTCGATGGCAATCACCTGCCGCCATGGCTGCCCAACGTGCCCAAGACGGGGGACGGCGTTGCCGGTGGGTTGTTCGAGAGCTGGTTCACGATCAGCCAGGTCGGTGGGTAACAGGAGACCGCGATGCAACAGCGCGTAACGAGCGGCCAGACTTATACCCAAGGGTCGGCATGGTTTGGTTCGTCGGGTCTCGCATCGCCGGCCCCGTCAATGGCGTTGCTGCCGGCTGGTCCGGCCTGCCAGCCATGCCCCGATTGCGGTGGGCTGGAGTGCCTGTGCCGGCCGCGATTCTTCGCCGGCCAATTGTTGACCGAGCAGGACCTGAACCGGCTCGAAGGCTACATCATGGCGAAGAACCGGCTGCACAACCGCTATCTCGTCGGCCACGGCGTGGTCTGCGGGCTGGAGGTCACGTGCAGCCCCTGCGCGAACACGCTCGGCGTCTCCGCCGGCTACGCGATTGACCCATGCGGCAGCGACATCATCGTGTGTTCCCCGGATACGGTGGACATCTGCAAGCTGATCAATGCCTGCACGCCAACCACCCAGGTCAATTGCGCTCCCTACAAAGATACCACCGCCTGCAAGGACACGACGCAGGTCTGGATACTGGCCATCCGCTACCAGGAGACTCCGTCGCGTGGCATCACGCCGCTAACTGGAAGCGCGCAATGTAGTTGCGGCGCCAGTGGCGGCAGTTCGTGCTCCTGCGGCGCGGCAAGCACCAAGACGTGCGGCTGCGGCGGCATGCTGCCGGCAGGAAGCTGCTGTGGCCAGACGATCACCAGCAAGACGCCGATCACCACGAACCTGCCGCGCCGCGGCGCTCCGCCATCCTGCGAACCGACCGTGACCTGCGAAGCCTATCGCTACGAAGTGTTCCCAGCGCCCACGGACACCAACACCTCGCTGATCGGGGGAGATTTGCTGGCGCGCCTGAAGTGTTGCCTTCAGTCGATTTTCCCGAACGGACTCACGGTTCCCACGAACCAGAACAATCCCACTCAGTGGTCGAATTTCTGCTGCAATCTGCGCCAGGGACTGATGCAGTATCTGATCAGCAACGGTGGCACCGATTGCCAGGCGATAGCCAAGCTTCAGTCGGTGAGCTGCCCCGCACCCGACAGCCAGAACTTCTGGAACGAACTTGCGGCAGCTCTCACCAACCTTGTCATTATAGGATTTGAAGTAATCCTCAACTGTTTCTGCTCAACCGCGTTGCCACCTTGCCTGCCGCCTGGCGATCCTCGCGTGCCGCTGGCAGCCGTCACGGTCCGGGCCAGCGATTGCACGATTCTGTCTGTCTGCGACTGGACCCTGTTGCGCAAGAATGTCGTTACCACCAGGACACTGGGCTACTGGTTCGGCTGGCTGCCGTTCGCGCCGATGATCCGTGAGTTCATGCAGTTAGCCTGTTGCAGGGTGTTCGATCTGCGCGGCCAACTGGGCACCCTTGCTCCGGCGCAGGCAAAGCCCGGCGCGGTTGCTGCTCAGGCGGCAACCGGCGCGGCTCCAGCCGACGAGAGGACAACGTTCATGGACCAGCCAATTTCCTTCTCGACGCAGACCTACCAGCCAACCACTCCAATCTCCGATGCGGTCGTTGCCAACCTCGCCGCTGGAACACAAGCGGTCAACATCGGCGATCTGATGCACGCATTGCTCGACCCGGTCTCGTCGGGCACCGCGGAGACGCTGCAGGCCACGCCGCGTGCGAAGATTCTGGCCGAGATTGCGCGGCCGCTGCTGACCGGCTTCGCACCTTTGCTAAGTGCGGCTACCGGCGGAACCGGAACTGCCGCCAATGCCGCCGCGATGACGGCGCTTCGCGCGGAACTCAATTCGCTGAAAGCCACCGTAACGGCGCAGCAGACCGCGCTCGACGCGATGCGGCAGACGCCGCCGCAGACCAAAAGCTGACGCGATCCCGAAAGGCGATACGCCATGTCCGACACGCTGCCGCAGCGCCCGATATTCTCGAATGGCCAATATATCGGTGCCGACGATCTGAACGCCGCGGTCGCGTATGCGCGCGACGAGTCCGAACGGCAGGCGCTATCCGGGCGCACCTGGGGCATCGCCACCGGGCTGGCGCTGGTCGAGATAACCGACGCCACCGGCGCGACACAGATGTACATCGAACCGGGTATTGCGTGGGACGGCTATGGCCGGCCGGTGCTGGTGATCGCGCCGGCGGCGGTCACCGCTGATATGTTCGCCGGACTGCCGGGCGGCAACCAGATGGTCTGGCTGACCTACCAGGCCGTGGATACCCAGATGATCGCCCCCGGCTTCCAGACCTGCGGCGCCGGCGACCCCGCTACACGGGTTGCTGAAACCTATACGATCATGACCGGCAGTCCGTCGGTGACACAGCAGACCGCCGGAATCGTGATCAATGGCGTAAACGTGCCCGATCCGCGCAACATGCTGATTGCGGTTGATACGGCGGCGGCAGTGGTGCTCGACGGATCGGCGCCGCATCAGCTCTTTCCGGATGACACGGCGCAGTGGCTGATCCCGGTCGGCATCGTCTCTTATGTGCCGGGCGCGGCCGGCGGCAGTGCCAGCTTCAATCCCCGTACGCCGACTCAACTTGCGCTAAGCCGCATCGCGCGCCGCTATATCGGGACGGTAGCCGAGAGCGTGCTTGCCGCCGACGGCGTGCTGCGACTGCGCGACCGGCAGACCGACCAGCGGACCGACGCGTCGGGCAATATCGTCAGCAACGACTCGCTCGCGGCGCAGGCCAGCATCCAACTTTCGGACATTGAACCCGATCCGAACAACGCGACCCGGCTGATCGGGTACGAGCTGGTCTGGGTCGAGGGCAACCTGCGTGTCGTCGGCGACGCGCGCCTGTTCGGTGGCGAGCTCAACTTCCGGGCCTCGGATGGCACCGAGCCGTTGGGCTCCTTCTTCCTGCGCCGCAATGCGGGCCCGACAAACACGACGCAGAACCTGGAAGTGTCGATCGGGCAGGCACCCTCGGGTCCCGGGACCGTCAACCGTATGCTGGTCGCGGCATCGCAAAACGGTACACTGGCGACACCGCCGGCGTTGTCGGTCGGGACCGACTCGACGGTCGGCATCGGTGTCGCCGTACCGGAAACCGGGTTGGCGCTCGATATCAACGGCGATTTCGGCCACGACGGCGCCGCGACGACAGTGCACCTGAACGGTGCCACGGTCGGCGGCGATAACAATGGAAACCTGTTGCTGATCCCAAGCGGCGGAACGGTCGAGCTGGGCGCCGACGGCGTGTTCACGCACGTCGCGATCGGCACCGCCTCGCCGCAGGCGGATACCGCGCTGGACGTGCATGGCGGAGGGATCGCGGTCAACAATACGAACGCATTTCTGCGGCTGCTCGGATCCGCGGTGATCGATCAGGACGACGGAATACTGCGCATTCGCAGTGGCGGCAACACGGTAGCGTTCGATGGCAACGACAATGTCGGGATCGGCACCACTACGCCAGCCAAATTGCTGGATGTCTCCGGCGACGCGAACGTGTTCGGCACGCTGACGGCCGGCAGCATCACGGTCGGCAACCTCAACGCCGGCAACGCCAGTCTTACGGGCAGCCTTACGCTCGGCGGCGGAATCAGCGTCACCAGCACCAGTGCCGCATTCGTGACATTGCTCGGCTCGCGGCTCGCCGACAACAATGACGGCGTGCTGCACATTCAAAGCGGCGGCAGCACGGTGGCGTTCGACGGCTTCGACAATGTGGGCATCGGCACGTCAACGCCCCAAGCAATGCTGCACGTCACCGGCAATGCACTGATCGGCAATGGTCTGACAGTTTACGGCACCTTCTCCAATTTCTCCGATATCGGGTTGAAGCAGGATATCCGGCCGCTCGACGGCGCGCTGGAGAAGCTGCTGGCATTGCGTGGCGCCGAGTTCGAATGGGCGCGCGACGACCTGGCCAGGCTTCGTCCGGGTCGCCAGGTGGGCCTGATTGCCGACGAAGTCGCCAAGGTGTTTCCGCAGTGGGTCAGCATCGATCCGGCGAGCGGCATGAAATTGCTCTGCACGCCGGGTTTCGAGGCGCTGGTGGTCGAGGCCCTGCGTCAGCTCAGCAATCGCGTGGATACGTTGGAGGCGGAGAATGACCGCCTCAGCCGGACACTGGCGGCGCTCGCAACCGACGATCCGGCATCCGTCCCACCAGCCGAAAAGTCCGCCGCACAAGCGCGTCGGGCACGTTCCTAGTGATGCGTGCGTGCCATGGCACCGCGCGACTCGGCGCCGGTTGAACCATGCCCGCACGCGTCGCCATACGGCGCTTGCAGATACGTGGCCTGGCGCCGCACGACCATCCCGCGCCGGGCGATCTGGAGCAGCGGCTGGCGGACGCGGCGCGCAGCTTCCTGCCGGAGGCGCTGCAGCAGGCGGTGGGCCCGTGGTCCGGCGACGCCGTGCTGCGGATACGGCGGTTGGATATCGACATCACGCTGGATGCTGCTTTCCAGCCGTTGCGCTTCGCGGAATTGCTCGCATGCGCAATCGCCGCCGAGCTGCGCCGCGCAGAGGTGAGCGGGCCGGTGCGCGGCGGCAGCGACGGGGTTGTCTGTTACCCGAGCCGCGCGATCTATCTGGCCGCGCTGTTGGAAGCACTGGCCGGGGGCAGGGCCGCCGAGTCCTGGTGGCTGCGCGATGCCGAGGGGCTGCGCTTTCTGTCGCGCCCTGTGGCGATCCGAACCGCACTGTTGGCCGATGCCCTGGTGGGACTGGAGGCGCTCGCCAGCCTGCCGCCGGCGCGCCGGATGGCCGTGCTGCGCGTGCTGACGCCAGCCGAGGCGGACCGGGTCCTGGACGGATTTGCCGACGCTCGGAGGGGCACGGCCGGCTTCGAAGCATGTGTCGCCGCGGTTGTCAGCGCGGCCGGCGAATTGCCCGCCGAAGCGTTGGCGCCGGCGATTTTCGTCGGTGCGTTCGCGCAGCGGCCTGCTCTGGCGGGTCCGGCGCTCGCCGCCGCGGCGCGGCTCTGGGCGGCGATGCAGCAGACGCTGCGCGACAGCGCAGACCACACGGGCCGAGTCGCGCTGGACACCGACATTGTCCAGCGGCTGCTGCAAGGAGTTGGCGGTGAGTCCAGCGTCGCAGCGATACTCCCGGAACATGCACACCGCCTGCTCGCCGCTGCGGCGACTGATCGCCGCCGCGACGTTGCAAAGTCTCGTCCCAACTATTGCTTCACGCAGTTCGGCGGCTTGCTGCTGCTGCTCCCCAACCTGGGCGTGGCGGAGATCGCCTGCGCGATGGCGGATTGGCCGGACGCGCCGGCTGATGCGGCGGCGCTGGTCGGCTATGCCGCGCTCGGGCTGTGCGCCGGGCGGGACCGGTTCGCGCAGTGGCTTGGGGATGTGCTGTGGCGTGAGTTGTTCGGCCTCGACGTGCAGGCGCCAGGGGCAGCGACCGCGGCACGCCTCGGTGCCATTCCGGCGGAGGCCTGGGCGATGCTCGCGCCGCTCGGTGCGCCGCTGGATCGCCAACGCGACGCACGCTTCCTGCTGGCCCCGCGCCGCCTGCTCGGGTCCCGCGCAGCCGCCCGTACCCTGGCGGCGCTGGCACACGCCGCATCGTCGCGCTTCGCCCGGCGCCTGGCCGGGTTCGGCGCCGCCTCGAGCCCGTTTCTGTGGACCAATGTACTCAACTCGACGGCGGTCCTGGAGCGGCGTCCCAGCGGCTGGAGCGCGCGGCTGAGCCGCCCGCCGCTCGACGTGCTGCTGTCGCTGTCGCGCATCGCGGAAGGCAGCGTGATGACGCCGTCGGGCGTGCCCGTCGAGATCGCACGGGTGGCGGTGTGACCCCGGCCCACCAGCGCTTTCCGCTGCGCCGGCTGGATGCCGCGCTGAGCCGCGAGGTGCTGCGGCTGCGGGCGCGGTACCAGCTCTCGCTCGATGAGTTCCGCGGCCTGTTCATCAGCGACGAGCAGGTGGATGCGCTGCTGGCCGGGCACAACAGGCCGCCGAGAGAAGGGGCCGGTCTGCCCCTGCCCGAACCGCATCCCGCGATCGACGGCGTCGCGGCCCGTTTCGGGCTGACACAGGAAGCGACCGACATCCTGTTGTTCGCGCTGGCGCCCGAGATCGATCCCGCTTACGCGCCGATCTACGCATACCTGAACGACGATGTTCGCCGGCGCTGGCCTACCGTTGATCTCGCGCGGCGACTGTTCGGGGACACCGCTGCATCGGCCGCGGCGCTGGCAGCGGAAGGCGTGTTGTTCCGGCTGGGTCTGCTGCTGCCGCAAGATGCCGGGGAGGCGTGTGTCTTGCCGCTGCGAGGGTTCGTGCCCAATCCCATGCTCTGCGCGCATCTGCTTGGCAGCCCTGTCGCCGGGCGGCAGGGGCTGACCATCGGTCTGCCGGCTGAGGCGGGCGACGCCGGACCGCTGGCGTGGCTGATCGCGCCGATCGCCGCCGACGATATGCCGCTGGTGGTGCTGACCGGCGCGCGAGGCTATGGCCACGCCGCGGCGGTCGCTGGCCTCGCGCGTCGGCTGGATCGTGGGGTCGTGCGCCTGATGGCGGCAGGCGACGTCTCGCCGCAAACGCTGTTGCGCGACGGCATCGTGGCGGCGCGTCTTTCTGATGCTCTGCTGCTGGTCGAGGCCGACTCCGCGACACTGACCGCGCTGGCGCCGAAACTGCGCGATCCGCGCGTACCGGTGTTCCTGTCGATACAAACTGATGCCGCGTGGCGGCACTGCTTGGCCGGCCTGACGTTCGTCGAGGTCTTGTTTCCCTTGCCGGATGGCCCGGCACGACAGCACCTGTGGGCGGCGGCTTTGCAGCGCGCCGGGTTGGCGACCGACTGCTCTGCGCTGGCCGAGGTGGCGCAGCAATTCCGTCTCTCGGCACGCCAGATCGAGGTTGCGGCGGCAACCTTGCGCCTGAGCCTCGGCCTGCCGGCGGGCAAGCGCGGCAACAGCGGCGCCGATGCGTTGCTGAGAGTGGCGCGGCAGCAGGCCGAGGCCGACCTCGGCGGTCTGGCACAACGGATAACGCCGGCGTTCGGCTGGGCGGATCTGGTGCTGCCGGCCGGGTCGCTGCGCCAGCTCCGCCATCTGGGCGGCGCGATCCGCCACCGCGAGCGCGTCTTTGGCGAGTGGGGCTTCAGCGGCGGTCCTGGCGTCACCGCGCTGTTCAGCGGCAGCCCCGGTACGGGCAAGACAATGAGCGCGGGCGTGCTGGCGCGCGAGGCGGGGCTCGATCTGTGGCGGATCGACCTGTCGTCGGTGGTCAGCAAGTGGATAGGTGAGACGGAGAAGCACCTCGACCGCATCTTCGCCCTGGCCCGCGACGGCAATGCGATCCTGTTCTTCGACGAGGCCGACGCGCTGTTCGGCAAGCGCAGCGAGGTCAAGGACGCACACGACCGCTACGCCAACATCGAAGTGGCGTATCTGCTGCAACAACTCGAAGTATTCGACGGCGTGGTGATCCTGGCGTCGAACCTGGCGCGCAACGTCGATCAGGCATTCAGCCGGCGGATGCATTTTGTCATCGAATTTCCGCTGCCGGATGCGGGCCTGCGGGAACGGCTGTGGCGGGCGGCAATTCCCGCTGGTGCGCCGCTGGCCGACGACGTGGACTTGGCGTTCCTCGCGCGGCAGTTCGCGTTTGCCGGGGGCGATATCCGCGTGGCGGCGCTGGATGCCGCGTTCTCTGCGGCGGCCGATGACGCGCCGATCGACATGGCGCGGCTGTGCCAGGCGGTATCTCGACAGTTGTTGAAGCAGGGAAAGGTGCCGACGGCGAGCGACTTCCGGCAGTACCAGCGGCTGATGGCGGCGGCTGGGATGCGGATCGCGGCGGAATGAGCGGGCAGCACACCCGTGCGGTGAAAAGCGCCGGCGAGCCGGCGGCAGCGCGCCCCAATACGACACATGCCGCCGGCTCCCAGCACGGCATCAGCAATCAGCTACTCCAGCAGTACATGCGCAACGGTACACTGCGCGCCAAACTGCGGGTGGGCAGTGCCGACGATCCTGCCGAGGCGGAGGCCGACGGGCTCGCGGAGCAACTAGTTGCCGGCAGGCGGGCGCCATGTCATTGCGGCGGTACCTGTCCGAGCTGCCGCAGCAACGCCCAGGTCATTCGACGTCAGGCAATCCGTCCCGGCGCGGCATCGGCGCGTGCCGATATCTTTGGCAACCGCACGGGACGGGCGCTGGCGGCGGAGGTGCGGTCCTATTTCGAGCCGCGCCTTGGCCTGCCGCTCGACGCGGTGCGCGTGCACGACGATCCGGCGAGTGCCGCCATGGCACACCGGATCGGGGCACGAGCCTTCGCCGTCGGCTCCGATATTGGGTTCGAGACTGGAGCCTTCCGACCCGGCACACCCGATGGCTCGCGGCTGTTGGCGCACGAGTTGGCGCACGTGGCGCAAGGCGGCGAACTCATTCGCCGCCAGCCGACACCGGATGCCAACGCGCCGGAAAATCAGGTGCAAGCGGATGTCACCGCGCAAGGTGCGCCTGTCGCCGAGCCGTTGGCGCCGACCGGCGGCTCGCTCGACGACCGCGTCGCGGCGTTCAAGCAACTGGTGAAGACCGCCGCGGTGCATCGTCTGACCGCGAACCGGACCAATTTGGGCCAGTGGAAGGATGCCCTCGGCACGGTGATCCCGGCGTCGGACGTGTCGGCGCTTGGACTGCTGCAGGGCGGTGGCGCCCAGCCCTATTTCGAGCTGCAGGACATCAGCGATCCGGGGATGCGCGATCTGCGCGCAGCGCAGTCGCTCGGCCATTTTCGTGCCTGCACCGGCTGCCACATCGAAAACTACCTGTGGGGTAGCCGCGAGCAGCGCGCCATGGAGGCATCCCCCGGTGCGTGGCAGACACCAAACCAGATGCGCATGTTCGGCGGACCGGCGAGCCAGCCTGGCTATCAGCCGCGTTCCGGGACTTACGAGTCACGGCTTAACCAACTTTTCCCCGATCCGGCGGCGACGCACGCCGCGATTGACCGCATGCGGGCGGTGATCAGTGCGCTCGGGCCCGATGGCTACCAGGTGTTGCCGGGCAACCTGACAGCCACATTGGAATCGGACGGGCCCGCGGCGGCTCTACAACAGATCCTCGCTGCAATTGTCCAGCGGCAGCAGGACTATCTGACGCTGATCGGCAAGATCGACGCCGGCGACGTCGGCTATGAACATTTCGGTCCGATCATCAAGTCGCTGTTGCCGGCCTCGCAGCCCGACGTTCAAGCCGCAATCCAGAAGGAGATGGACGACCATGCCTTCTGGAACAAAGTCGAGGCTGTTGTCGTCGGCGCCCTCACCGCTCTCGCGCTGATTCTTACCATCTTCCCGCCCACCACCGTGGCTGGGGTCGCGCTGTCGGCCGCGCTCGACGTGACCCTCGGAGTTTATGGGGTCACCAAAGGCCAGGAGATGATGCGTATCGGTGAAGCTTACAGCCTGGGTACCGGCGCGAGTGACGTGTTCTCGCCCGAGCAGCAGGCAGCGGGCGGTGCCATGGTGCTGATGGGGTTCTTCAGTGAATTCACCGGCGCGTTGGGCGCGGCTGGTGGTCTTGCCAGGGTCGATGCGGCGCTGGCAGGACTGGGCGGCGGGGCCACGGCTCTCACCACAGGCGTCGGGGCCGTCGCGCGCACGATCCAGCGCGGCGACTTCCTCGCAACCATCGCCGAGGACGGCGCGATGTACGTGACCCACCTGGACCATCCGGACATGCTGATCGTGGTGCGCGGCGACATCGCGACGGTGTATCAGATGATGCCGGGCGGCATGCGCGTCATCGCGACGGCTCCGGTGCCGCCTGCCATTACGTCAGTGCCGCTGCTCGGCCCCGGCTCGGAGGCCATGGTGCCGTTCGAGGGCGGACCGCTGGTGCCGATGGTTGGAGGTGAAGCGGGAGCACCGGCGCTGTCGGGCGAACTCGGCTTTCCCGGTGCTGCTCCAGGCTCGCCGATGTTCCCGCAACTGCCAGCCGGGCCACCGCCTCCTTTCATGTTGGGTCCGGGACCGCCCTCCCCGCTGCTGCTGGCTGCACCGCAGTACGAGGATTTTGCTGATGTGGCCCTTCAACTCGGTCAGCAGCCGGGTGGACCTGGCACGGGGATGGTCTGGAGCGTCACCCCGGACGGAACAGTGTTTGCGACCCCGCCGCTGCGCGGGGCGAATATCTATGTTCCCGAAGGCTTACCGCCGCCGGCTGGTTATTTTGCCGGCGCCGGCCAGCCTCGCTCGTGGGTGATGTCGGGGCCATTGCAGGAGAACTTCTCGCCGTTCGACGTGTTCCCTGGCCAGTCGGCAACCACCCGCACCTTGTCGCAAGTGCGTTCAGTGCGGGGGTCCAACCTGCGCGGCGCGGCGGCCGAGCAGTACATCGCTCAACTGAGCGGCGGACAACGCGAAGTTTCATTGCAACTGCCTGCAAATTTGGCACGCCGCTCCGACGTTATCAGCGAGAGCATCGCCGGAGGGGTCAATCAAGAGGTCAAAAACTACCTTCGCTACATTGGCCGGAATAACCCCACGCGCGAAGTGCCGTGGACCCCGTTCATACAAACCGAGGTCGATCGCGATGCGATGATCATGTGGTATTACCGTCAGCAGGCCGTTTGGGTTTTCACCGACGCTCCGCCATCCGCGGCCCTGGTAAGCGCACTCGACGAGGCCGGCATTCCGCATATTGTTTCCAGTGACCGTTTGCCATGAACATCGGTTGGGCGGCTGCACGACCGCGTTGTCAAGGGAGCTCCGGCGGCGCAAGTTGGTCGCGCAATGAGGCCCGCACGCACCATCGTCCGTGCCGACGCGGCGTCCGGCGCTCTGCGATCGGCGCGCGGCCGGATTGCACCGCATCCGGCCGGCGTCGGCAATCAGGCATTGCAGCGGCATCTGCGCCACGACGCACCCATCAGGTTCACCGTTGCGGCGCGCAACGATGCTTCCGAACATGAGGCGGGTCGGGCTGCGGCCTCGTTTCCGCACGGCGGGAAGCGCGATCAGGTCGCACCGCTTGCTTCCGGCGTGCCCACGCCCAGGACTCTGGCGAACGCGATCGGGGAATCGGGTGCTCCGCTCGATCGCACCCTTCGCGCCGACATGGAGCGGCATTTCGGAGTCTTCCTTGGCGACGTTCGCGTCCACACCGGCACGCGCGCCGGTGAACTGGCACAGAGCCTCGGCGCCGACGCCTTCACGCATGGCCACGACATCGTCTTTGGCGAAGGAAACAGGCCCGGTGCAGACGCACTGACGGCGCACGAACTGGCTCATGTCATCCAGCAGACGGGCGGGCTCGCCGGCGCCGCGACTGGACCCAGGCCGTCGTCCCGGTCCGAGCCGTCGCTGCTCCAATGCAGCTTCGCGGCGAGCTACGCTGTGCCGACCGGGGTCTTCGAGGTGGACCTGCAAACTCAGAATGGCGGCGCCGCGACGCCGCCCGGCAAGTCCGGACTTTCCGGCACCATCCGCTTCGTCCCCGGACAACGCGCGCCGAACTCGAACGTGATCGCGTTCACCCAGATCGCGCGCGTCGTCGATACAGCAGGGGCGGATGTTCAGCCCTCGACGATGCCGCCCCTGCAGGCGCCACGCGGTGCGCTGGGGTCACCAGGGCTTCGCACTGCGGCCGACCCGCTGCGCGGCGTGGAGGGTGGGTTCTTCACTGACGTCCAGCACCGTCCGCTGGTCCCGCCCGGAGCGCCGGTGCCCGCTGCTGTCGCGCAGGGCTCGGCGCTGTCGCCACGTTACGACTGGGGTCCTGGCGGTGCCATTCAAACCCCGGGCTTCAAGCGATCGGACGATCCTGCCGATATTCGCTCGGCCGAGATGTTCGACTTCCCCGGAAGCACAGGCAGCGAGATGGACTTCTCGCTCGAGTCCGTCGCGCTCGGCGAGGACACCATGGTCACCTACGGCGCGGTGAACTGGGGCTTCGGCATACGGGCCGGCACCGTCTCCGGCGAGTACCTCGACGTCGAGGTCGGCCACTCGGCGACATTCGACGAAGCGCTAGAGCGCCATCGCGACTTCTACGTCCACGAACCCGTAACCTTCTACTTCGACTTCAATAGTGCAGTGCTCAGCCCCAGCGAGGAAGCTAAGATTGGCACCTTCACCGCATATCTTGCGCGCAATCCCGACATCCACATGGATATCGAGGGTTTCGCCGACATCATGGGCGGAGACAGCCCCTATAATCGCGATCTGTCGCTGCGGCGTGCCGAGGCAGTGAAGAACGCACTCATCGCCCGCGGCATTCCCGAGGAGGACATCGGCGGCCCGGCGCCGGCGACGGCGCATGTGGGCCCGCTGACTCTCGGACGCGGTGCCTCGATCGAGGCGACGACCAATGCCGGGACGGGCGATCAAGGTGGCGACGCCGCTGTCGGCGCCGACCAGCAGCGCGAGGCCAACCGCTGGGCCAATCGCCGGGCCGTCCTGACCTTCCGGCGAGCGACACCCGCCGCACCGTGAACGGCGCCGAACCCTCGGCGGCCGCGCTCGTCGAGCAACTGGGCTCGGGGGATTTCAATGCTCGGGCGCTGGCACTCGCCGATCTGGTGCGCCGCGGTCGCGCGGCGGCACCGGCCTTACGCCGCGGGTTCGACGCGAAGGAGCCCGAGATCAGGGTGCAGGCGATGCGCGGCCTTGCCGAGATCGCCGATCCGGCGAGCGCTGACATATTCGCGCAATGCCTGGATGCGCCGGACGAGCGGCTGCGAGCGTTCGCCGCGCGCGGGCTGGCACGGATCGGCGACGCCCGCGCCGGCGATGCCCTGGTCCGCACAATCGACGACTATCCGGACGTACTGCACCACCTGTTCTCGCCCTCGGTGGTTGAGCTCATCGCGCTGGGACCGGCAGCACTGCCCCTCGTTGCACCCCTGCTCAGCGCGCCTGACCCGACCACGCGCGCCCGCGCATTTCTCGTCATCCGTCAGGTCGTGGAGGCGAACCGGGCCCTTGGATCGTGGCAGACGCTTGCGGGCATGCTCGGACCTTATGATCCGACCGCGCCCGCCGCCGAACGCGACGCCGCGGCGCAGCGCTGGCGTGAGTGGATCGGTCGGGTGTTGTCGCGCTAGGCGACTGGCGTGACGGAGCCATGGTGAAGACCGTGTCAAGCGACATCAGAATCCGGTCCACTGGCGACATTGAAAACTGGTCCCCCACTGGCCGGAAGTAACGGAACGCCCGTCGGGTACGCACAAGCGGACAAAGTGGGAACGAGGTTGTCGTCTCGTTCAAGGAAATCAGTCAGTTGGTCATGGGCGGCGGTCGAAGGCTGCGATGGTGCGGGTGTCCGGCACCTGCCGGCGGATGGTCGAAATGTCCTCGTCGGGGTCGAAGAATTTATACGACAAACCACATCGGAATGAGATATTGTGCGGAAACCCCGACGACAGGGTTTTCCGCACATGCTTGTCGGCTACATACGCGTCTCGACCGCTCAAGACGCGTGGCATCGCATTCCACTCTCTTACCGAGCAGATGGACACCACCACGCCACAGGGCGAATTCCTGTTTCATGTCTTCGGCGCACTGGCACAATTTGAGCGTTCCCTGACCCAGGAGCGCGTCAACGCCGGCCTCGCTGCTGCCCGCCGCCGCGGTCGCAGTCGAACGCCCTGAACATTTTCCATTTGGCTTCGCCGGATCTCCTGTTCGGCTTCGATGCGCCACCCGAGCAACGCAACATCCTCGCGGTACTGAGCAGTTTTCCCGAGATCGGAAAATGGGCGATCTTCATTCGCAAATACGGCCAGGAGGTCATCAAGGCGACCGGTGGGCGCAAGATCCACCCGACGAGTGCCATTCCCGGTGGGGTCAATGAAAATCTCTCGATCGAAAAGCGCGACGCGCTGCGCAAGGACATCGACCAAATCATTACTTGGTGCTGCGCGGCGCTGGAGCAGCATAAGGGTTACGTCGAGGCGCATCAGGCACTTTACCGCGACTTCGCAACGTTCAAATCCAATTATGTGAGTATCGTTGGGCCCCAAGGCGGCATGGATCTCTATGACGGTCGGCTGCGGGCGATCGACGCCGACGGTCAGACGATCTTCGACCAGGTGAGCCCGGCAGATTACCGCGATTACTTCATCGAGGAAGTCCGATCCTGGAGCTACATGAAATTTCCGCATATCCGCTCGCTGGGCCGGGAGAATGGCTGGTATCGCGTCGGCCCGCTCGCGCAGATCAATTGCTGCAAATCGATCGACACGCCGCTGGCGGAGGCCGCGCGTCGCGAGTTCATCACGCAAAACCATGGGGGTCCGATTCATGCCACCCTTGCCTATCACTGGGCGCGACTGATCTGCATCATTCACTGCGCCGAAAAGATCAAGGAGCTGCTGTTCGACGACGATCTGCAAGGCACTGATCTGATCGTACGGGGTGAGCGCCGTCCGATAGGCATCGCCTGCATCGAGGCGCCGCGCGGCACCTTGTTCCATCACTACGTGGTCGACGAGAACGACCAGGTCGCCGCCGCCAATCTGATCGTCTCCACCACCAGCAACAACGAGGCGATAAATCGCTCGGTGAAACAGGTGGCAATGGACTATCTGTCCGGCCGCGAGATTACCGAGGGGCTCTTGAACCATGTCGAGGTTGCGATTCGCGCCTACGATCCGTGCCTTTCCTGCGCCACCCACGCGTTGGGCCAGATGCCGCTGATCGTGACGCTGGAGGACGCTGATGGTTCTCTCATTGCGACGAGGACCAAGCAATGAACGAGCTTATGGCGTCCCGCCATCTTCCAGAGACGGGGCGGGCACGCGACATCCGGGCGCCTCGGGTGCTTGTCCTGGGGTACGGCAACCCTGGCCGCCAGGACGATGGACTCGGTCCGGCGGCAGCCGCCGAGATTGGGAAGCTGGGTTGGCCTGGCGTGACGGCCTGCGACAACTACCAGCTCGTCATCGAGGATGCGTTGGAGATAGCCGAGCACGATGTTGTCTGGTTCGTGGACGCGGCCCGCTGTGGCGCCGAACCCTATGAGGTGCGCCCCTTGTCAGCCGCGTCCGACATCGCCTTCACCAGCCACTTGGTCAAGCCGGAGGCGCTGCTGGCCATCGCCGACCAGTACTACGGCAAGTCGCCCGAAGCCTATCTAGTCGGCATCCGCGGTTATGAATTCGAGTTTCTCGAAGGACTCACCGACCGCGCCAGCAGCAATCTGGCGCAGGCTGTGGCGTTGATCCGTGGCCGGATCAGTAACCTCCTGGAGCTGCTGCGATGAATATCGGCCTGGGTGACAAAAGGAAGACAATTCTTCTGGTCGATGCCGACCCGCATGCGCGGGCAGTCCTGCGGAATTCTCTGGAGGCGGCGGGCTTCACCGTCGGCGAGGCAGCAAACGCCCGCGAGGGGGAACGAACCGTCATCCGCGTCAAGCCGGATGCGATCCTAGCGGATCTGATGATGGATACCATCGATGCGGGAAGCGCGATCGCCGACAGGCTTAAGGAAATAGGTAGCCAGATCCCGCTCTACATCGTGAGTACGGCGAGCGACGCTCTGGTGGGAGCGGTTGGCCTTCGCGAGCTCGGCATCTCCGGCGTGTTTCTGAAGCCTGGAGACCCAGCGGTTATCATCCAGACACTCAAAACACGCCTCGGCGTGAGCTGATGGAATTGTGCAAACGACAACGGACGATGAACTCGGTGTCCACGAACTGGAGGTGGAGTGATGTGCACGGTCTGCGGCTGCGGAACTCAAACGGCCGAGGGCAACCCGGTGATAGAGGCTCATCATCACGATCATCCTCATGGCCATCATGACCACGATCACCACCATCACGTTGACGGCAGTCTCCGCCAGACCCAGGGCCTGGTGAATGCCGGCAGCGGGCTTGGCGGTGTCCACGTGCCCGGCCTCAGCCAAGAGCGGATCGTCCGCATCGAACGCGACATCCTCTCCAAGAACAATGCCTACGCCCACGAAAATCGGATGCGGCTCACCCGCACCGATACCTTTGCGCTGAATTTCGTCTCCAGCCCAGGCTCAGGCAAGACGACACTGCTCTGCCGTGCCATCGCGGAACTCAAAGATCGACTGCCGATCGCGGTGATCGAGGGCGATCAGCAGACTTCCAACGATGCCGAGCGCATTCGCGCCACCGGCGTCAACGCGGTGCAGGTGAACACCGGCAGGGGCTGTCATCTCGACGCGCACATGGTTGGCCACGCGCTCGACGACCTGCCGATCGAGCCAGGCGGCCTGCTGTTCATCGAGAACGTCGGAAATCTTGTGTGCCCGTCCGCATTCGACCTTGGCGAAGCACACAAGGTAGTGGTGCTGTCGGTCACCGAGGGCGAAGACAAGCCCTCGAAATATCCCGACATGTTCGCTGCCGCCGACCTTATGCTGCTGAATAAGTCCGATCTGCTGCCGCATGTTGAGTTTGACGTTGCCGCTTGCATAGCGGCGGCGCTACGGGTCAACCCGCGGCTGCAGATACTGACGGTTTCGGCGCGTACCGGCGAAGGCCTCGCGGCCTTCTATGCCTGGATCGAGGCTCGGGCCGCGGCAGCGCGGGCGGCGCGAGCTGCCGGCATGATGCGCTCGGCTTGACAGCATGACGGCGGACCCGTTCAGCGCGCGCCTCGACACGACCGAGCGGGTGCGCGTCCGTTTGAGTGGGACGGTCCAGGGCGTCGGCATGCGTCCGTTCGTGCATCGGCTTGCTTCCGAGAACGGTCTTGCCGGTTTCGTGCGCAACGGCGCCGATGGCGTGACGATTGAGGTCGAGGGTAACCGGATCGCCGACTTCATCGCTCGGCTCACGGCAGAAACCCCGCCGCTCGCCCGCATCGACGCGCTGACGATTGAGACGCTGACCCCGGCCGGCGATGCCGGTTTCGCCATCCGCGCCAGCACCTTCGGCCGCGCCGCGACCCGCGTCGTGGCCGATGCCGCGACCTGCCCGGGATGCCTGGCCGAGCTGTTCGATCCCGCCAGCCGGTTCTTCCAATACCCCTTCGTCAACTGCACCCAGTGCGGTCCGCGCTACACCATCACGCGCCGCCTGCCCTACGACCGCGGGCACACCGCTATGGCTGGTTTCGCGATGTGCGCCGCCTGTGCCGCCGACTACGCTGATCCGCTGAACCGGCGCTTCCATGCCGAGCCGATCGCCTGTCCCTCCTGCGGGCCATGCCTCAGCCACCCCATTGCCGCAATTGCCGCGGCGTTGCGCACTGGGCGGATCGTCGCGTTGAAAGGCATCGGTGGCTTTCACCTGCTGTGCGACGCGCGCAACGAGGCGGTGGTGGCCGAGCTGCGCCGGCGGAAATCGCGCGAGGCCAAGCCGTTCGCGGTCATGCTCGCCAATGCCGCATCGCTTGCCGCCGTCGCGCGGCCGACCGACGCCGAAATCGCGCTCACCGCGAGCGTGGCTCGCCCGGTCGTGCTGATGCAGGCAGTGCGGGACGCGCTCGCCCCGTCGGTAGCGCCCGGCCTCGTCCGCGTCGGTGCCATGCTCGCCTACGCCCCGCCGCATCGTCTGCTGTTTGCCGAGCTCGCTGGCACAGCGGGTGCCGGACACGATCCGGCGGCGGCCAATCCCGTCGTGCTGGTCGCGACCTCCGCCAATCCCGGTGGCGAGCCGTTGGTGGTCGACGACGCCGAGGCCCAGCGCCGCCTGGCCGGCATCGCCGACCTCATCGTCACGCACGACCGGCCGATCGTCGTCCGCGCCGACGACAGCGTGGCTCAGATCGTCGCCGGTACCCCCGCTCTGCTGCGTCGGGCGCGCGGCTTCGTGCCGGACCCCATCGAATTGCCGGCGGATGGTCCCGACGTTCTGGCGCTCGGGGGCCATCTGAAATCCACGGTGACGGTCACGCGCGGCCGCGAGGCTTTCGTCTCGCAGCATATCGGCGACCTCGATACCGCTGACACGGTGGCGTTCTATCGCCAAACAGTGTCGCATCTCCTGTCGGTGCTCGATGTGACGGCGGAGCGGGTGATCTGCGACTTGCACCCGGATTATCGCTCGACGCGGATCGCGGATGAGATCGACCTGCCGTGCGTGCGCGTGCAGCACCACGCAGCGCACGTGGCGGCCGTTGCCGGCGAGCACGGCCTGACTGGCCGCGTCCTCGGTCTCGCGCTCGACGGGCACGGGATGGGGCCGGAAGGCGAGAACTGGGGCGGGGAAATGCTGCTGGTGGAGGGCGCCAGGTGGCGCCGCCTCGGCGGGCTGTTCCCGCTGCCGTTGCCGGGCGGCGACTTGGCTGCGCGTGAGCCGGCCCGTATGGCCGCCGCCGCCCTGGCGGCACTGGGGCGGGCACCGGAGATCACGCACCGCTTCCGGCGGCTCCCCTTCGCTCGACCGATGGCGGCTTATCTCTCCCAGCCGGGCCTCTGTCCGGTAACCAGCAGCATGGGGCGGCTGTTCGACGCGGCGAGCGGCTTGCTCGGTCTGTGCCCGGTGCAGGCGTACGAGGGGCAGGCAGCGATGGAACTGGAAGCTCTGGTCACCGACCCGCGGATCACGCCGGGGGGCTTCGCTCTCGATCAAGGCGTGTTGGATTACCGCCCGCTCTTATCGATGCTGGCGGATGGGATCGACCCGCAGGAGGGCGCCAATCTGTTCCACGGCACGCTCATCGCCGGGCTGACGGCATGGGTCGCGACGACCGGCGAGACCGACGTGGTGCTCGGCGGAGGGTGCCTCGCCAACCAGGTGCTGGCTGAGGGGTTGCGAGCGGCGCTGGCGCGGTCCGGCATTACCGCGCATCTCGCGCAGAAGCTGCCGCCGGGCGACGGCGGCCTCTCCTTCGGGCAGGCCGTCATGGGGAGGGGATGAAACCATGTGCCTTGCGATACCGGCCTTGGTCACTCAGGTCCTGCCAGATCAGATGGCGAGGATCAGCCTGGACGGGGTGATGAAGACCATTTCCGTCATGCTGGTCGAGGATGTCGTGCCCGGCGACTACGTCATCGTCCATGTCGGCCACGCCCTGGCGAAGATCGACCCGGAGGAGGCGGAGCGCACGCTGGCCCTGCTCGCCGAAGCAGGGGCGCTGTGCCCGGCCGCCGAGGAACGGGCATGAAATACGTCGACGAATACCGCGACGGCGTTCGCGCCCGCGCCATCGCGGCGGCGATCGCCGTGGAGGTCCGGCCCGACCGCACCTATGCCTTCATGGAGTTTTGCGGCGGCCATACCCACGCCATCTCGCGCTACGGCATCGAGGACCTGCTGCCCACCAACCTGCACATGATCCATGGCCCGGGCTGCCCGGTCTGCGTGCTGCCCGTGGGTCGGATCGACGATGCCATCGGACTTGCCGCGCTGTCGGGCGTCACGCTGTGCACTTACGCCGACCTGATGCGCGTGCCGGCCTCGAAGGGCGCCAGCCTGCTGAAAGCCAAAGCCGCCGGCGCGGATATCCGCATGATTTATTCTCCGCTCGATGCGGTGCGCATCGCCGAGGCGGAACCGGAGCGCCAAGTGGTGTTCTTCGCCATCGGCTTCGAGACCACGACACCGCCGACGGCGGTGGCGCTGAAAGCAGCGGAAGCGAGGGACCTCGCCAATTTCAGCGTGTTCTGCAATCACGTGCTGACGCCCGTGGCGATGCGCGTCATCCTCGACACACCGGCGGCCGACGGTGAGCCGGTCGCCATCGAGGGCTTTGTCAGCCCCGCCCATGTGTCGACCATTATTGGCATGGAACCCTACCGGGAATTCGCCGAAAACGACCGCAAGCCCGTGGTCATCGCCGGGTTCGAGCCGCTCGACGTGATGCAGGCGATCCTGATGCTGGTGCGGCAGGTCAACGAGCAGCGGAGCGAGGTCGAGAACCAGTACATCCGCGCCGTGACCAAGGCCGGCAACAAGACGGCCCAGGCACTCTGCGAAGAGGTATTCGAGGTCCGGGAGGATTTCGAATGGCGCGGCCTCGGCGTTCTCCCCGCCAGCGCACTCAAGCTGCGCGACAAATATGCCCAGTTCGACGCCGAGAAGCGCTTCGCCATCGCGACGGTGCATGCGGACGACAACCCGGCGTGCGAATGCGGCGCCATCCTGCGCGGCCAAAAGAAGCCGGTCGAGTGCAAGCTGTTCGGCACCGTCTGCACGCCGGAGACGCCGATGGGTGCCTGCATGGTCTCCTCCGAAGGCGCCTGCGCCGCGCATTGGACCTATGGGCGGTTTCGCGAGCATCAGTCCCGGCATCAGGTCGGGACACCAGCCAAGCCCCAATCGGCATCATGAACCGGCACAGCCCACCCAAGGCCTATCGCCGCAAGCTCGACATCAAGCACGGCCGCGTCGACATGAGCCATGGCGCCGGCGGGCGGGCGATGGTCGACCTGGTCGCCGGCATCTTCCGCACTGCCTTCGCCAACGAATGGCTCGACCAGGGCAACGACCAGGCGAGCTTTCCGACCCCCACGGGCGGCCGCATGGTTATGACCACCGACGGCTATGTGGTCTCGCCGCTGTTCTTCCCAGGCGGCGATATCGGCTCGCTCGCCGTGCACGGCACTATCAACGACATTGCTATGGCCGGCGCCCGACCGCTTTATCTGTCGGCCAGCTTCATCCTCGAGGAAGGTTTCGCGTTCTGCGACCTGAAGCGGATTGCCAACTCCATGGGACGCGCGGCGGCGAACGCCGGCGTACCGATCGTGACCGGTGACACTAAGGTGGTCGAGCGCGGCAAGGCGGACGGTGTCTTCATCGCCACCGCCGGCATCGGCATGGTGCCGGAAGGTATCGTGCTGTCCGGCGACCGGGCGGTTCCCGGCGACGTGGTGCTGATCTCCGGCGCGTTGGGCGATCACGGTGTCGCTATCATGTCGTGCCGGGCGAACCTGGAATTTGAGACCGCCATCTTGTCCGACAGCGCCGCTCTGCACGGTCTGGTCGCCGACATGATCGCGGCGGCCGGTCCGCACCTGCGGCTGCTGCGCGATCCGACGCGTGGCGGACTGGCCGCTTCGCTCAACGAACTGGCCCACCAGTCCGGCGTCGGTTTCCGTATCGACGAGGACGCTATCCCGGTGAAGCCCGAGGTGGTGGCGGCGTGCGAGCTGCTCGGCCTCGATCCGCTGTTCGTCGCCAACGAGGGCAAGCTGGTGGCCGTCGTGGCGCCGGAGGGTGCCGACGCGTTGCTCGCCGCCATGCGTGCCCATGAGCTGGGGCGCGAGGCGGCGATCATCGGCACCGCGGTCGAGGACGACCAGCGCTTCGTGCAGATGACGACCAGCTTCGGTGGCGGGCGCATCGTCGACTGGTTGTCCGGCGAGCAGCTCCCCCGGATCTGCTGAGGCATCGCCGTCTGCCGCTACTCGCCGTCGAATGACACGACGCGCATCTCGCGGCCGGCGAGGATCTTGCGGTCGAAGCTGCGCAGGCGGGGCAGGTTGCGACCAGGGTTTCCGGCGCGTACTCCGTCTGGCAGGAATCGCATCTGGCCCGCAGGGCAATCCGGTTGATGACCAACTCTGCCTCGGCCGCCACGGTTTCAGCCGCCGTGATGGGAAAGCAGAACAGCAGCGCGTGCGGATCGACGGACGCCGCAACCCCGATTTCGACCACCACACGCGAGACACGGGAGATGCGCTCCCGTCGGGCGCAGTCCACCACCAGATCGGTGATACTCTCGCTGAGTGCTAGTTCGTGCATGAAGCTGACCCGATGTACTTCTTGCTGCAGAACAGAACCAGAACGCCCGGCCTCATTACCGCATTTTCACTACACAGTCGCTGATTTGGATCAATGCCAGTGTCCCGACCTGTCCGGTAGATTTGCGCGTCGTCGATTGATTTCCGGGGGATCTGCGTCACATGCTTGAAACGGTCGCTGTTCAAGCGGATGCCAATCGTGCCTTAGGAGGCTTCCGTGCAGGTCGGTAAGCTCGCCCAGCAGGCGATGACGCGGAATAATGGGACGCTTCATCGTCTGCCGAACAGGCGAGGCAGACGACCACGCAGCCGACGATTGCCTGGACGGATGCAGCTCATTGGGTCAGCAGACCGAGGGCGACGAGCGGCTAACCCAACGGATGGTGATGCTTAGCAGACACGATCTCAGGAGCGGGGAAGACCAATGGCCAAGATGCTGATGATCAATGCGGACAAATGCACCGGGTGCCATAATTGCGAACTTGCCTGCTCGATGGAGCATGAGGGGGTGTTCCGCCCCGATGCGACCCGGGTGCACGTCTATACCTGGGAGCGTGAAGGCTTCTCAGTGCCGATGATGTGTCAGCATTGTCGAGACGCGCCCTGCATCACGGTTTGTACCCCGCATGCGCTGACCCGCGACCCTGATAGCGGCTGGGTAAACCTCGACGAAGCCAAGTGCATCGGCTGCAAGATGTGCGTCCAGGCCTGCCCGTTTGGCAACTCGGTATGGGACGAGCTGACGCACAAGATACTCAAGTGCGACTACTGCGGCGGTGATCCCGCGTGCGCGAAATTCTGCCCGAGTCACGCGATCGAATGGGTTGACGACCTAGTGGCGACACGGACGCGCAAGCGCGCGTTCGCGCAGAAATTCAAGGACGCTTTCTCGGAGTAAAGCCATGTATGGTTGGATCGGAAAAGTCCTTCGCGTGAATTTGTCGACGGGTAAGGTGTCGACGGAAGCGTTGGATCCCGGGCTCGCCAGGTATTATCTCGGCGCCCGCGGTCTCGGTACGAAGATAATGATCGATGAGGTCGATCCAAAGGTCGATCCGCTGTCGCCGCAGAACAAGCTGATCTTCGCGCCCGGTCCCTTGACCGGTTCATATGCCCCCTCCGCGGGTCGGTACACTGTTGTGACCAAAGGAGCGCTCACCGGCGCCATCGCTTCCGCGAACTCGGGCGGCGTCTGGGGGCCCGAACTGAAATTTGCCGGATACGACGTACTGATCTTCGAGGGCGCGGCACCGAAGCCTGTTTACCTGTGGATCAAGGACCAAGTCGTCGAGATTCGCGATGCCTCGCATATGTGGGGTAAGAACGTGCCTGAGACCTCGGATGCCATTCGCGCCGAGACCGATGATGACGCCAAGATCGCGTGCATCGGCCCGGCCGGCGAGAACAAGGTGTTGTTCGCCTGCATTATGAACGATCTTCACCGCGCCGCTGGCCGGAGTGGCACGGGCGCGGTTATGGGATCGAAGAACCTGAAGGCGGTTGCGGTCGTCGGTACGGGTGCGGTGACCTGCGCCGATCCCAAGACCTTTGAACTTGCTGTCATGAAAGCACGTGACAAGATCCAGAAGCACCCGGTTGGCGGCACCGGCCTGCGCCTCTACGGGACCGACGTTCTTACTAACATCCTCAATCAGATCGGTGCTTATCCGACCAAGAACTTCCAGGACGGGCATTTCCCCACCGCCGATAAGCTCGGTGGCGAGACGCTGGCCGCGACACTGCTGCAACGGCCGAAAGGCTGTTTCTCCTGCATCATCTCGTGTGGTCGCGTAACCAAGATCACCAACAAGAAATATGCGGGCGAAGGCGAAGGACCTGAATATGAAACGTCCTGGGGGTTCGGCGGCGATTGTCTGATCGACGATCTCGAAGCCGTCACCAAGGCGAATTTTATATGTAACGAGTATGGTTTGGACACCATCACTATGGCCGCTACCGTCGCCTGTGCCATGGAGCTTTATGAGAAGGGTCTGATCACGCGCGAGGACACCGGTGGCATTGCCCTCGAGTGGGGCAACGCCGAGGCCATGGTCGAGGTGACGCGGCTTACCGCCATCGGAGAGGGCTTCGGCAAGAAGCTCGCGGCTGGATCGTACCGACTGGCGGACTCGTGCGGCCATCCGGAACTGTCGATGACCGTCAAGAAGCAGGAGATTCCAGCCTACGACGCTCGTGCAATCCAAGGTATCGGTTTAAACTATGCCACGGCGAACTGTGGCGCCGCGCATGTTCGCGGCTACACGATATCACCGGAGGTGCTCGGCACTCCAATGAAGGTCGACAAGGACGCGATCGAAGGCAAGCCGGAACTGGTGATGACGTTTCAGAACCTGACCGCTGCACTCGATGCCTTGGGGTCGTGCCTGTTTGCAACGTTTGGGATCGGCGCGCCAGAATTCGCCGAAATGCTCAGTGCGGTCACAGGCGTCGCTTATTCGACCGAGGATTTTATGAAGTGCGGCGACCGCATCTATAATCTTGAGCGGCAGTTTAATCTCGCCGCGGGATTGACCGCGAAGGACGACACCCTGCCGCCTAGGTTGTTGAATGAGCCGATCAAGACCGGCCCATCAAAGGGCATGCTCAGCCGGCTGCCTGAAATGCTGCCGGTTTATTACGAGCTTCGCGGCTGGGACGAGAACGGCGTGCCAACTCCGGCAAAGCTTCATGAGCTGGGCCTCTCCGCGTAGGATTGCTTGGAAAGGCAGGAGCGCACACGACGATGAAAGTTCAATACTTTGCGCTCCTTCGGGATGTCACCGGCAAACGAGAGGAAGACTGGCCCCAACCGGAGGCGACGGTTGGGGACCTGATGCGCGACCTGGTGGCGCGGTACGGACACGCGTTCGAACGATGGGTGATGAAGGACGGTGATTTGTGGAATCTCGTCATCATTCTCGTCAACGGGCGCGATGTGCGCCACCTGCAGCGTTTTGATACTCCGCTGACTCCCGATGATACGGTCGTGATCTTCCCGCCGGTCGGCGGCGGATAAGGGTCGAGGCCCATGATCAGCCCGATCTTCGTGCCGACCGGCGTTTTGTTTGCCGGCGCCCTTCTGGAAGTCGCTCTGGCACGAACCCTGTCGCGAGCGCTCAAGGGCTGGCTGGCGTTTCTGGCTGCCGTCATAGCGCTCACGGCAGTGCTGGCGATGATGCCTAGTATCATTCACGGTGAAGTCTTCACGGGGACATTGTTCGATTGGGACGCCGGCATACCGCTCACTTATCATGTCGATGGTTTGAGCATTCTTTTCATGCTGATGGGCACCGGCATGGGGTCTGCAATTCTGCTCTATTCCGTCGGATACATGGAAGAAGAGCAAGAAGGCATCACCCGCTTCTATGTGCTGATGCTGCTATTCATCGGCGGTTTCGTGATGCTGGTGTGTTCCGCCAATCTGCTGCTCGCCTATCTCGCATGGGAACTCATCGGCTTGTGCTCCTATTTCCTGGTCGGCTTTTGGTATAAGGATCAAGCTGCCGCCGACGGATCGCGCAAGGTGCTGATTATCACCCACCTTGCCGGCTACGGATTGCTCGCCGCGGTCATTCTTCTCTTTGTCAGAACCGGAGCCTTCCTGTGGACGGATCCGAGTGTCGGAGCTGCTTTCTCCGGCGGTGTTGTCCTGCTGATGATCGTGGCGGCAATGGCCAAGTCGGTCATGTATCCGCTGCACACCTGGATCCCCGAGGCAATGAATGCGCCGACACCGGTTTCGGCGCTGCTGCACTCGGCCTGCTATGTCAAGGCTGGGGCTTATCTGATTGCTCGAATGTATTCGATCGGGCCGTGGCATACCACGTGGGGCAATCTACTGCTTGTGATTGGTTGCCTGACAATGCTGGTGGGCGTGGTGTTTGCCATGGCTCAAACCGATTTGAAGCGGCTGCTCGCATTTCACACGGTGAGTCAGCTCGGTTACGTCGTGACGGGTCTCGCGCTTGGCACAAGTCTCGGCGTTGCGGCAGGCCTGTTTTATGCGGCCAGCCATGCCCTGTTTAAGGGGACGCTGTTTATGTGCGCGGGAGCCGTACAGCGCGCTACCGGAACGCGCGACATGGGCAAGCTCGGCGGACTCAGCTCGCGGATGCCGGTGACGACGCTCGTTTGGCTTGTCGCTGCCGCCGCGATCGTCGGGGTACCGCTGACCAACGGGTTCGTCGCCAAGTGGTTGCTGTTCGGCGCGGCGCTCAGTGCCAAGCAGGAGGTAGTCGTCGTTGTTGCCTGGGCGGTCAGTATCCTGACGACCTTTTCCTTCCTGAAGGCGACCGTGAGCGTGTTCTACGGAGTCCCTCAGCATGAACTCCGTGTGGAGGAAGTCCACGAAGCCGCGCCCTCCATGCAGATCGGAATGGGGATAACCGGCGCGCTATGCCTCGTGTTCGGGTTTGCCCCGCAATTGCTGATACAGCCGGTCATCGAGCCGGCCGTGCGCTCCCTTGGTTTCAGTTGGCAGGTGCAGGCGACTTGGCTGGGAGTCCTGACCGGATCGGGAACGATCGGGGTAACGGTCGGAGCGGCAGCGGGGCTGGTGCTTGCAGCACTGTTCGGCGTCAGTGCTTATCGCTTCGTGCGCGCGCCGGTAGGCGGACAGCAGGTGGCCGTATTCACCGGTGGCGAAAAGCTGCCCGAGGGTGACACGCTCGGGGCAGCCGATTTTGCTGAAATGGCAGAGGACGCGTTCGCGCCGGTGTATTCCTTGAATCCCGATCCTCTCTATTTGCTGATTTGGCGCGAGATAAGGGATGGCGCCGGAAGCGCAGGGCGATTTGCGACCGCAGAGGTGGAGCGACGGCCGGTGGTCACTGCCTTGGGGTGTGCGGCAGCCGTGTTCGCCAGCATGTGGTTGCTATGATCGCGCACCATCAAATGCGCCGTCGGCCGATTGCAAGAGAACGCGGATGGATCTGATTCTTGCCGGATTTGTCGCCGTGCTGGCGCTTGGGATCGGGCTCTATGCAGTCTCGGTTCCGCAAGATGGCCGCATGTGGTGGGTGCTTGCGTCTGCCATTGCTGTGCTCGTTATCGCAGGCAAACTGACGGCCGCTTCCTGGGTCGGCACGATTTTCCTCGATCTGGCGGAACTCGTCGCCGTTGCGCTAGTCTGGTCGCATGGGACCCCGGAGGCTACTGCGGCGGGACGCAAGTACCTGTACTCGATCGTTCCGGCGATCGCTTGTACGGCGATAGCGCTCGTCCTGATCGGCGCTGGCGGCAATTCCCCCGGAGCGGCTCTGCAAAGGCTCGTGGTCTGCTTGCTGGTTATTGGGTTCGCTTTGAAGCTCGGGCTGATTCCCTTCTACTTCTGGCTTCCGGCAGTGGCCGCCTCGGCCGCGCCGATGACGACGGCGCTGATCGTATCGGTCGTGGACATTGCGAGCTTTGGCGAACTTGCTGCCCTGCGGGAGGTGTCGCCGTGGATCTTCGGTGAATACGCTCCAGTCTGGCTGGTCATTGCCCTCCTATCGATGTTCGGCGGAGCGCTGCTCGCACTTGCGCAGACCGAGCTCAAGCGGATGCTGGCCTTCTCGACCATCGCCGATCTTGGCTTTCTTCTCCTCGGGCTGATCGTCGGCGGCCCCATCGGCATGGTCGGCGCCTGGCTCGGCGCGCTCAATCACGCACTGTCGAAAGTCGTTCTGTTTGGCGCGGTCGGGCTCGCGGAGGCACGGATCGGACAGACCGTCACCCTCAACACACAGGGACTTGCCGCGCGCCTGCCCCTGGCGGGAGCCGCGTTCATCACCGGGGCGCTGGTCTTTATTGGCGTGCCGCCGGGCCTCGGCTTCGCAGCTTACTGGCGCATCTACATTGCCGCGACGCAATTCGGTGGACCGGTACTCATCACCGCTCTTCTCGCGGTCGCGGCGCTCGATCTGTTGTGTTACGCGCGCGCCATTCACCGCACCTGGCTCGGATCAGGGAAGGTCCCGGTCACCGGAGCCCCGGCCTATCTGGCGCCTGGCGTGTTGACCGTCCTTGCCGTCGTGGCGGTGTCGTTGGGATGCTATCCGAACGTCCTGACCGGGACCGGTATGCCCGGCCTGTTGGCCATGGCCCAATAGAAAGCGATGCGGCATGAACCTCTTCGCTAGGCTCCTCGCTATTTCCCGCCGCAAGTCGCCGTGGATCTACACGGTGAACAGCGGCTCGTGCAACGGATGCGATATCGAGATCGGGCCGTGCGTAAGCCCGCGCTATGACGGCGAGCAGCTTGGCATGCTGCGGCAAGGCAGTCCCAAACACGCCGACATTCTGCTGGTCACCGGCACCATGACCAAACGTTCGCGCCAGGCGGTTCTGAACATCTATGCACAGATGCCGAGCCCCAAGGCCGTCGTCGCGATCGGCTCCTGCCCCGCCAGCGGCAATGTTTTCGCCGGCAGCCCGGTGGTCGATGGTCCGTTGGACAGCTTCATCCCAGTCGATGTCTGGGTTCCCGGCTGTCCGCCGCGACCACAAATGATTCTTGCCGGCGTCGCGCAGGCAGCACAATTGTTGGCGGACGGCAAGGCGGCGGACCAGAAGAGGAAAGCGCGGCCGTGCTGAAGGAGCTGTGCCAATATGTCTTCGAGATGCTGGTGTGGCCCGGTATCCTCGGTGCGGCGGCGCTAGGCTTCTTCTATCTGTGGATTGCGCGCAAGCTCATGGCCCGGCTGCAAGGCCGCAAGGGGCCGCCATTTTATCAGCCGTTCTTCGATTTCGTGAAGCTCCTAGGCAAGGATACCGTGATTCCCAGTGGGGTGAACCCCACCTTGTTCTACACGCTGCCGTTCCTGTCATTGCTGGCGACCGGTTTCGGCCTGATGATCGTTCCGGTTCCAGGACACGCGATCGGTTCGTTTCCTGGTGACATCGTTCTGTTGCTTTACCTGCTTGAAGTTCCGGTGATCTGCGACGTGCTGGCGGGTTACGTGAGCCAGTCCATCTACGGTCAGGTCAGCGCAATGCGTGAGGCCGTGATGTCGCTCGCGTACAACCTGCCATTGCTCGCAGCGGTGATTGCTCTGGCCCAGAGTGTCGGCAGCTTCCGCATCAGCGACCTGCAAGCTACCCCGTATAGTCTGGTCACCGGCTTGGCTGTCATCGCCTTCTTCGTGGCAATTCCCGCTCGCCTCAAAAGCAACCCGTTTTCGATTCCAAATGCAGAACAGGAGATTGTGGCCGGGGCGCATACCGAATACAACAGCGCGCCGCTTGCCGTGTTCGAATTGTCGCATGCTTTGGAAGTGGTGCTGTTGTTCGATACGTTCTTTGTCCTGTTCGTGCCGCGCCTGGGCAATCCGTTGGCAAGCGCTTTGCTGTACCTCGCGGTCGGCCTAGGCCTGATCGCGCTGGTGACGCTGGTTGCCGCGACAACCGCACGTCTCACGGTGAAGCGGGCTTTCCGGTTCTACTGGCTCTGGGGCGGGTTGGCCGCCGCGGCGGCGATGGTCGTCGCGGTGATCAGCTAAGGAAACGTCGGATGGGCATTCTCGACATCGTCTGGCGGAATTTCGCTCAAGGCTCGCGGACGCGTCGTCCCACCGACATGCCGCCGACCCCGTCGCCGTTTCGCGGGTTGATCGAGCAGGATGCAAATTTGTGCACGGGATGCAAGGCCTGCGCTACTGTCTGCTCACCCAAAGCGATCTCGTTCAACGAAGAGCAGGAAACCGGGATCACCTGGAACTTCTTCGCCGGCCAATGCTCGTTCTGCGGGTTGTGCGTGCAATACTGCCCGACCCACGCGATCACCAACCACGGCAAGCTGCCGCCCGTCACCGGGGACCAGTCGCTACTCCGAGTCTCGCATGAGATTTTTTACCAGCCTTGTGCGGGCTGCGGTCGGCCGATCATTCCGATTCCCGAGGCGGCCCTGGAGCAGGTGTACGGCACGAAGCTGACCAGCTTGGAAACCGAGCAACGGACCCTGTGCCAGGAGTGCCGACGCAAGGCGGCCAGCCGGCATATTCATGACGCATTCGTGCGGCCGGGAGGCTGACGTGGAACAGAATGCCGGCGATACCCCACGGAGTGAGCTTATCGCCAGACTAACGACAATTCCCGGCTCGGCGCAGATCGAAGAACGTGGCGACGGCCTTTGGATATCGGCGCCGCAGCTCGACGTCGAGGCCATGGCACGCGAAATGAAGGCGCTGGGCTGCCGCCTGGTGACCATGACCGGTTTGGCACGAGACGATGGCGAGACCACCATCATCTACCACTATGCGCGGCGACACGACGCCATCAACTTCAAGACTGTGACAAGCGGAGGAGCGATCCCATCGCTTGCCCGAATGGTTCGTCCGGCGTCGTGGATCGAACGCGAAATCCACGACTTTTTTGCCGTCGATTTTGTTGGCCATCCCAACCTCGTTCCGCTGCTGCGCCCGCCAGAGCTGAAAGACGGTTTCTTCCGCGACCCGGCCCCCGGTTTGACTGCTCCAGTGAAACAATAGGTGAGGCGTTATGCCGTACACGATCCCGATTGGCCCTTACCATCCAGCACTTGAAGAGCCATACAAAGTCAACGTCAAATGCGTCGCCGAAACGGTCGAACAGGTCAGCGTCGATGTCGGCTTCAGCTTCCGCGGCATCGAGCTACTGGCACAGCGCCGCGAATGGGTCCCCGATGTCACCTTGATCGAGCGCGTTTGCGGCATCTGCTCCAATGTGCATGCGATGACGTTCTGCCGTGCGGCAGAGCAGATTGCTGGGATCGAAGTGCCTGCGCGCGCCGTCTACATTAGAACGATCATCTCCGAGCTCGAGCGGTTGCACTCACATCTTCTGTGGGCGGGACTTGCAGCGGAATATATGGGTTTTCAGACGCTGTTCATGGAAGTCTTCACGCTGCGCGAACAGGTCATGGACCTGCTGGAGGCCATCTCCGGTAATCGTGTAAACTACGGTATGAACCGCATCGGCGGGGTAAACCGGGATATCGCTGACCCGAAATCGGCTATTGAAACCGTGCAGGCGATGGCCAAGGTCATCGAAAAGGATGTTGTGCCTGCCTTCATGAACAATGTCACGGCGAGGGGTCGGATGGGTGGCATCGGCCCGTTGACCAAGGAGCAGGCGATTGAGTGGGGCGTCGTCGGGCCGGTCGCGCGCGCCTCCGGCGTGGACGAAGACGTCCGCAGCGACCATCCTTACCTCGCTTATCAGGAACTCGGGTTCAAGATCGTCACCCAGCAGGAAGGCGATGTCCGCGCGCGGGTCGTCGTGCGCGCGCTTGAACTGCTCGAGAGCATCCGGCTCGTCACCGAAGCGTTGCGCAATCTGCCTTCCGGTCCACTGCGCGCTTTCGAAGGGATGCCGGCTATCCCGCCGGGAGAGGCCATTGCGCTCACGGAGGCGCCGCGCGGCGAGGTCATCTACTATGTCGCCTCCGACGGAGGCAGAACGCCAGCGCGCGTCAAGATCCGCACGCCGTCCTTCGTTAACATTCCCGCGCTCGAAGCGATGACAATCGGGCAGCAGTTGGGCAACATATCGCTAATCCAGGCGTCGGTCGATCCGTGCCTCTCGTGCACAGACCGTTAGTGAGCAACGGCAATGGAAGCGGAGCCCAACCAGACACGGTATGCGCGGCAGATGGCGCTGAAGGAGATCGGCCAAGCCGGACAGCGGATGATCGCCGCCTCGACCGTTGTGGTGGTTGGGTTGGGTGCGCTTGGCAGCAATAGCACGAACCTCTTGGCGCGCGCCGGTATCGGCACATTGCGGCTAATCGACAGGGACTTCGTCGACTGGACCAACCTGCAGCGGCAGTCCCTGTTCGTGGAGGAAGACGCCGCCCAATCTCTGCCAAAGCCGGAGGCGGCAGTGCGGCACCTGAAACGGATCAACTCCGCGATCCACTACGAGCCCATCGTTGAGGACATCAACCCCGGTAACGTCGAGCGAATCGTGGCCGGGGCGGCTGTCGTGGTGGACGGGTTAGACAATTTCTACACGCGGGCGCTTGTCAACCAGGCGTGCGTGAAGCATGGAATTCCCTGGATCTATGGCGCCTGCCTGGGAACCTTTGGCAGCGCCGCCACGATCGTCCCGGGGACTTCGGCGTGCCTGAACTGCCTGCTGCCCGATGTCGCGCAGGTAACCACGCCACCGGTGAGCTGCGAAACCGTGGGCGTGCTCGGCCCGGTCCCGGCATTGATCGCGGCTTGGCAGACGGCGGAAGCCATCAAGATCGTGGCGGGCAGGAAGGATGCGGTATCGCCGCACCTGCTTCATGTCGAGCTGTGGGACAGCGATTTCTCAACCTTGCCAATGACCCGTGACCCCGGGTGTATGGTGTGCGGGCAGCACAAATTCGACCTTCTCGAGCACGGGAACCGCTTGGCTAGCGCGTCGCTATGTGGACGCGACGCGGTTCAGATCGTACCGCCCCCGTCGTTCGACATGGATTTCGATTTGCTTCGCGAGACCCTCGGCAGGATTTTCACGCTCAGCGAGAACCCGTTTCTCATCAAATTTCGCGCCGATGGCCACGATGTCGTGGTTTTCCACGATGGCCGCGCAATGGTCTTCGGTACGTCGGATCCAAAAGCAGCACTGAGCCTCTACGGCAAATATATCGGAGGCTGACCCGCATGACCAAGGGCCCGATCTACCTGGACAATGCAGCGACGACCTGGCCAAAGCCGGAAGAGGTCTATCATGCGATCGACGTAGCCATGCGCGAACACGGCGCCAACCCGGGTCGCGGCTCGTACCGGATGTCAGTAGACGCGCAGCGCCTGGTTGACCAGACCAGGCAGGCGGTCTGCCGTCTGTTCAATGCGCCGGCTCCAGAACGGGTCATTTTCACGCTGAACTGCACCGACGCGCTGTGCCTGGTGCTGAAAGGGTTGATCAAATCGGGCGACCGAGTGGTGACCGGGCCATTCGAACACAATTCCGTCATGCGCCCGCTTCACTCACTACGCCAACTGGGCGCGCAGGTGGCGGTGGCAAAATCGACCGGGATGTTCGGCATAGACCTGGATCATTTCCGTGAGCTCTGCCGTGAGCGTGTTGACTACGTCGTCATCTCGCACGTCTCGAATGTCACGGGCTGCGTGTCGCCAATCAGGGAAATCGCTGCCATCACCCACGAACGGGGGGGATTGCTCATTCTCGACGCGGCGCAGAGCGCCGGGGACCTGGAAATCGATATGCAGGATTTGGGCGTGGATGTTCTAGCGGCTCCGGGACACAAGGGACTTTACGGACCTATGGGAACCGGTGTGTTGGTTTTGTCCGCTCCTTTGCCTGTGCAGGCGTTTCGCGAGGGCGGTACTGGCTTCCAGTCGGAACGTCCCGAACAGCCGACGGAGTACCCCTGGCGGCTCGAAGCGGGTACCATCAATCTGCCTGGCATCGCTGGGTTAGCCGCGGGGATCCGCTTCATCGGGTCTGCCGGCGTAAGTGCCAACGCAAACCATGAAGCGTTGCTCGCGCAGGCGTTGGTGAATCAACTGCGACAGATTGACGGCGTGAGCGTCTTTTGCGACTCGGTACCCCGGACCGGTGTTATCTCGTTCCGACTCGATGCAGTGGACGTCGCCCTGACCGGGACAATCCTCGACGATTCGTTTAGAATTGCCGTACGCACTGGACTGCATTGCGCTCCAGTAACGCACCAAGCCATCGGAACTTTCCCCGAAGGAACCGTGCGGGTGAGTTTCGGTCGATTCAACACCAGCAGCGATGTGGACGCGCTCGTCGCCGCCGTACGCCGAATCAGCAACACACCATACCACTGATCGATCCGTTCGAGTGGATGATCGCCTATGTGGAAGGTGTCGGTGACGGATCACTGCAACGTGGGGGGCAGACGCCTCGTCGGACTCCATAACGTGACGACAGAAGGACGCTCCAGCGAACATCTATCGCTCGTCGATGCCTGGGGGTGGCTCGATGCTTGTCCGGACGTGATCGGCTCCGAGCTGGCTCCTCTCCATAAGGCTTTCGGACGTGTCCTGTCGGCACCGCTCACGTTTCCTGCGGATAGGCCGAATCGCGACCTTGTGCTGGTCGATGGCTACGCCGTGCGGGCCGAGAGCACACTGGGCGCCAGCAGCTACAATCCGCTGCTTCTTGCCATTGTTCCCAAAGGCAACGCCGTGGCCGCGGGATGTGCATCTATCTGCCATGCCGGCGAAACATTGCCCGCCGGCGCCGACGCGGTGCTGTCGCTGGAAGCCAGCGAACTGGTCGGCACTAATCTCGAGGTATGCGATGCGGTCGCGCGCGGCTCAGGCGTTGGGCGCAAGGGCGAAGCCGCACGGCGCGACGATGTGGCCGTCGAGGCCGGGTGTCAATTGGGCGCGCCGCAAATTGCTCTGGCCGCATCTCTCGGCGTGACGCACCTGCCCGTCCGACGCAGCCCGATTGTCGCGCTCATTCTTGCCGGCCCCAAGCCACAAGCGGTCGAGGCGCTTGGTCTGGCCATGACTGCTCTGGTCCGGCGGGATGGCGGAGTAGCGCGTCTCGCGCACTGCAAGGGAGATATGGCGCGGACGCTGTCATGCGCCGCGGCGGCCGATCTCGTTGTGCTGGTCGGGCGCAGCGGCTGGGGTGAGGATGATAACGCCGTGCATGCCATCGCTGCGGCCTGTGGACGGATCGACCATCACGGCTTGGCCCTGACGCCCGGCGGAACGACCGGCTTTGGCTGCATTGGCGGAGCGCCGTTGTTGCTGCTCCCGGGCGATCCGCTGTCCGCGCTGGTGACCCACGAACTGCTGGCCGGCCGATTGCTTCGCCGCCTCGCCGGCAGAGCGTCTGACTGGCCCTGTGCGGTCAAGCGGTTCACGCTGTCACGCAAGATCGCTTCGCCCATCGGGCTGAGCGAGTGGGTGCCTATCGTCTGCCGCGGATCAAGCGCCGAGCCACTCGCTGTGCCGCCGGCTGACGGAATCGCTTGCTATGCCAGGGCGGACGGATTCCTCGTTGTCCCCGCCGATCTCGAAGGCTATGCGCCCGGCGCGCTGATCGACGTCGTCGTCATGTCGGGTGACATTAGCGGGCAGGAAGGGTCATGACCCCGCCAGAACCAGACTTCGCGGCACGGCCGACCGCTGACTTCATTCGGCAGTCGGCTCGGCAGCAGCAGTTCCTCTCCGTCACCAGCCGCGACGAGGCGGAGGCGCGGTTTCGTAGCTATCTTACCTTGGTGCCGCTTGGCGAGGAAATTGTGCCGCTCGCGCAGTGCCGAAGCCGTGTGCTGGCGCGCGATCTCGCAGCGGCGGTGGACGTGCCGGCCTTCGATCGTTCCAATGTCGATGGGTTCGCGGTGCGCGCTGCCGATCTGGAGGGGGCACGCCCCGATGCGCCGCGACGGCTGCGGCTGAATCGCGAGGTGCTGACGCCCGGCCGTGTGCCGCAGGAAACCGTCATGCCTGGCACCGCAACGATCATCGCCACTGGCGGTATGATCCCGCGTGGCGCCGATGCAGTGGTAATGGTCGAACGGACGGAGTTCATCGGCGCGGCGGAGGGGAGCGCCGGTGGCGATCCGGCGGTGGACGTTAGTCAGCCGCTGGCACCGGGCGCTGCCATATCAGCGGCTGGGTCGGATATCGGCGCCGGCGAAACGGTGCTGCGCGTCGGGACCGTCCTTGGCTCGCGCGAAGTCGCGCTGCTGGCGGCAATCGGTGTGAACGACGTTCCGGTCTTCCGGCGACCGCGCGTCGCCATCCTCTCAACCGGCGACGAACTGGTGCGGGCAGGCGATACCATTCGTGCCGGACAGGTTTTCGACAGCAATGGGCCGATGCTGGCGGCCGCGGTCGAGGAACTGGGCTGCGTCGCCGTCCCATTAGGGATTGTCCCGGACGATCCCGCGAGCATGGCAGCTTCTGTGGACCACGCGATCGCCGCGGCAGACGTGGTGCTGCTGTCGGGCGGCACGTCCAAGGGGGCCGGCGACATTGCCTATCGCACGGTGGCCCGCTTCACCGATCCCGGCATCGTGGTGCATGGCGTGGCGTTGAAGCCAGGCAAGCCGCTCTGCCTTGCGGTCACCCAGGGCAAACCGGTGGTCATCCTGCCCGGTTTCCCGACCTCGGCGACGTTCACCTTCCACGAGTTCGTTGCCCCGGTCGTGCGCATCCTGTCAGGGCTACCTGCGCTGCGTCGCGAGACGAAGACAGCGACACTGCCGGTGAAGCTGATCTCCGAACGCGGGCGGACTGAATATGCCCTGGTATCTCTGACGGAACGATCGGAAGGCGGGCTCGCAGCGTATCCCATCGGCAAGGGTTCCGGGGCGGTAACGGCCTTCTGCATGGCGGATGGCTTCTTCGCCATTCCGGTGCAGACCGAAATGGTACCGGCAGGCACAGACATCTCGGTGACGATCATCGGGGCAGCGGCGGAGCCTGCGGATCTCATGGCCATCGGCAGCCATTGCGTCGGCCTCGACTACCTCATCGGATGGCTGGTGCGCGAGGGACTGAGGGCGAAAGTACTGTCGGTCGGCAGCACGGCCGGCCTCATGGCGGCGAAGCGCGGAGAGTGCGATATCGCCGGCATCCATCTGATGGATCCGGCCACCGGTATCTACAATCGCTCTTATGTCGACGATACGTTGCGGCTGGTGCGTGGTTATGGCCGGCTGCAGGGGGTCGTGTATCGGCGCGATGACCCGCGTTTTGCGGGGCTGGATGCGGCTGGCGCGATTGCCAAGGTGTGCCTTGATCCCGATTGCCTGATGGCCAATCGCAACGCCGGCAGCGGCACGCGTCTGCTCATCGACCGTCTGCTCGGCAATGCCAGGCCCGCGGGCTACACCCATCAGGCCCGCTCCCACAATGCAGTGGCGGCAGCCATTGCGCAGCAGCGTGCCGACTGGGGCGTAGCGATCGAGACGGTGGCTCATCGCTATGGCCTCGGTTTCCTGCCACTGCAGGCGGAGGAATATGACTTCGTCATTCCCGCCACGCGGTTCGATCGCCCGGCCGTGCGTCGCTTCGTGGCACTGCTGCAGGACGCGGCCGTACGCGCCGAGTTGGCGCGGATGGGCTTTGCAAGCGTGTAATGGCGCAGCCGATATAAGCGCGTGCGGCGATGGATTTTCAGGGGTGTGGGTTTGGTGTCGCATCTGGTGTGAGGAGGCTTAGCATGGTTTGCCGAATGATGCTTGTGACCGCCATCGCGTTGCTGTGCGCGGTCGTCGGCGTTTCCACCCAGGCCCCCGCAGAAACACCAGTGACGTTGACGATCTTTGGGGCCGGCACGCTGGCCGCGCCCTTCAGGCAGATTGACGCGGCCTTTCAGCGGGAGAACCCGGGTGTTGTCGTCCATGCCCAGTTCGGCGGCAGCGTGATGATGTCCAGGAGGATCACCGATCTCCGTCAGAACGCTGATGTGCTCGCAGTCGCGGATTACAGCGTGATTCCGAAATACCTGTTCGGCGGAGATGGAAAGGCTGCGTACGCTAATTGGTACGCCGGTTTTGCACGGAACGCCATTACATTTGTTTACACAGACAAAAGCCAGTTCTCCAATGAGGTATCGTCCAAGAATTGGTACGAGTATTTGACCAGGCCGGGCGTGCAAATCGGCCGTTCCAATCCCGACACAGACCCGTCCGGATACCAGACCCTCCAGATGCTGGCCCTGGCGGGACAGTATTATCATTCGCCAGGTCTTCAGGCCAAGGTGCTGGCCAACGCTCCGCCTAAGAACATGCGGGATACAGAGACCGACCTCCTCGCTGCACTACAACTGGGACAGATCGACTATCTGGCGATCTATCGGTCAGACGCACTGCAGCATCATCTGAAATATCTCGACCTTCCGGCGGAGATCAACCTCAGCGATGCTGCCGACGCCGCGGCGTATGCCACCGCCGTGGCCCACACGAAGAATGGCGATGTGGCCGGCAGACCCATCGTCTACGCCGTCACCATTCCGAGCAACGCCGATCATCCCGACTGGGCTCAGAAGTACGTCACCTTTCTGCTGAGCCCGGAAGGCCAGAAGATCATGGCGGAGAACGGCTTCGGCACTGTGAGCTCGGCCTACGCCGTCAACCTCGACAAAATGCCTGAGAACATCCGCGCCATGGTCAAGCCTTGGCCGGGCAACTGACGAGAGTTCCCGCACGATCGACGGGCGTTGTCCTCGTGTTCTGGTTCATCGGCAGCCTGCTGCTGGCGTTCATCCTTGTGCCGTTGATCGGGCTCGCCACGACGCAATCCTCGGGAAATCTTGCCCGGGTGGCCGCCATGCCGGACGTTCGCGTGGCAATCTGGCTCAGTCTTCTGGCAGCCTTTCTGACCGCAGGCTGGGCGGCATTGCTCGGTATACCGCTGGCCTATGTTCTTGCGCGCACCGAATTTCGTGGCAAGGAAATCGTCACCGCCGTTGTCGACCTGCCGCTTGCCGTTCCGCACACGGTGGCCGGCATCGCTCTGCTGATTGTGTTCGGGCGGCAGGGGTGGATTGGCGGACCGGCCGGCCTTGTCTTCGGCCTGCGCTTCTGGGGTACCCTCGCGGGAATCGTGGTCGGCATGCTGTTCGTATCGGTGCCCTATACCGTGAACGCTGCGCAGATCGGTTTCGAAGCGGTCGACCCTCGACTTGAGAAAGTGGCCCGCACGCTCGGTATGGGGCAGTGGGGTGTCCTCGCGCACGTCACCCTGCCACTCGCATGGCGCAGCATCATGACCGGCCTCACACTGACCTATGCGCGCGCGATCAGCGAATTCGCCGCCGTGGCGATCCTGGCCTACTATCCGATGACGGCGCCGGTGAAAGTTTACGAGTTGTTCCTGCAATTCGGCCTCGACGAGTCGTCCGCCATGGCGCTGCTGCTGCTCGTCGTATCGCTGGCGCTTTTCATTCTGTTCCGCTATATCGCGCGTCGCCGCACCGTCTTCATGGGTGCCGGGCGATGACGGGCACCGCCGTAGCGATCGAGGCGGCCTGCCTGACACTAGGTCAGTTCACGTTGCGCAACATCGACCTTGCGCTCAACGCCGGCGAGATCATGGTGCTGCTCGGCCCCAACGGTGCCGGCAAGTCGGTCTGCTTGGAAATGATCGCGGGGTTTCACCGCCCTGCGACCGGGCGCATCTTGATAAACGGCCGCGAGGTGACGGACCTCCCGCCGGAGCAGCGGCGTGTGGGGCTAGTGTTCCAGAACTTCGGCCTGTTTCCCCACCTCCCAGTCGTTAGAAATGTTGCTTTTGGACTCCGCGCACGTCACCGCGCAGGGCATTCGGAGGCCAGGCGCGGCGTCGCGGAGCTGCTGTCACGATTCGGTATCCAGCATCTGTCGGTTCGGTATCCACAGGATCTCAGCCCGGGCGAAAAACAGCGGGTCGCCCTCGCGCGCGCCCTGGCTACCCGACCCGACGTGTTCCTGTTCGACGAGCCATTCTCCGCGCTTGATGCGCGCACGCGCGATGCTCTGCGTGACGAGCTGAGGGTATTCCTGCGGGAAGCGGGTGTACCGGCGATTTTCGTAACCCACGACCAGACGGATGCTGTCCTGCTGGCGGATCGCGTCGCCGTCATCCATCGGGGTGAGATCCAGCAGGTCGGCACCTTGCCGGGCATATTCCGCAAGCCGGCCAATGCCTTCGTGGCGGAATTCACCGGCACGGAAAACATCCTGGCGGCACGGCCGTTGGACAAATGCGGTGGCCTGTGGCGCGTCCAGGTCAATGACAGAGTGCTTTATGCCCCGGGCGATGACCCGACCGGCAACGCCGCATTGTTGTGCATACGGGCCGAAGAGGTCGGCCTGTGCGTGATGGATGGTGCCGGCTCGCTCGGCTTCAATGGTGTCACGAACAGGCTTGCGGGAAGGGTGACTGACGCCAAGAGCTTGGGAGCGATATCCAGGGTAGCGGTGGATTGCGGCTTTGCGTTGGTTGCGTATCTGACGCATCGGGATATACGCGGGCTCGGCCTTACGCCTGGCCTGGAGGTCGTTGTAGAGATCGAGGCCAGCTCAATCCATCTGCTGAGGCAGCACGCGGACGCCACCTCTTCGCGAGGCGAGGTTCGGAGCAGCGGGAGGGCGCTGATCCCGCATCGCTGGCGGTGAGCAACAGGTCGACAGCCTGACCAATCCTGACATGAGAACCAGTCACCGTCCGGGTTCTTGTCAGCGATGCGCTCGGACGAGAGCCGCCCGCCTCGCGTACGGGCGATCAGGTCAACTGCCGATAGTCGATGAACGGCACGGAATCGCCTGGCTCGACGTCCAATCGATCCTCGCTGAGCTCGACCAAACCGTCGGTGCGTGTCAACGAGGTGATAACGCCGGCGCCGTCAACCGGATACTTCGTGGCGACGGTCAGTGCCCCGCGCCGCTCCAGCGACACACGGAGGTACTCCCGCCGGCCGGCCTTCTTGCGGTACCTGAAGCCTGAAATCACAGTCGAGGGGATGAGCGGGATCGGGATGGCACCCGCTATCGCCGAGATCAGCGGCCGCACAACGTAGGTGAAAGTGACGAAGACAGCGACCGGATTGCCGGGCAGGCCCACCAGCGGTGTTCCGTTCATAACGCCCATGGCGACCGGCCGCCCCGGCTTGATAGCGAGCCGCCAGAACACCATCGAGCCGCGACCGGTGATGGCGGCCCGCACGTGATCTCCCTCGCCGGCCGACACGCCGCCCGACGTGACAACCAGATCATGGGCTTGCGCGGCTGCTGACAAACTCGGTTGCATCGCATCCCGGTCGTCCTGAAGGATGCCGAGGTCTGTTACACTGCAACCGGAACGATGCAGCAGGGCCGTCAGGGCATAGCGGTTGGAATCGTAGATTGCGGCAGGGCGAAGCGGCGTGCCGGGCTCGCAGATCTCGTCGCCGCTTGAAAACACAGCCACACGCGGCCGGCGCCGGACCTCCAGGTCCGACAACCCAAGAGCGGCCAGGAGCGCAATGTCCCGTGGCTCTAGACGACGTCCTGCGGCCAGCGCCTCGTCTCCGCGGGTGATGTCTTCCCCCTTCGCGCGACAGTTGGCCCCACGTGCAAGACCGGAAGGGACTTCTACCCGCCCGTCTTCCAGCAAACGGACATCTTCCTGCATGAACACCGTATCCGTTCCAACTGGCATAGGGGCGCCAGTGAAGATGCGCACGGCCGTTCGGCGTGCTCCCGGGCGCTCGGCGGTTTGTCCGGCGGTGATCCGCCCTACCACGGGTAGAAGCGTAGCCGCGTCCCGATTGAGGTCCGCATGAGCGACGGCATAGCCATCGACGGCGGAATTGTCGAAGACAGGCAGATTAATTGGAGCGACAACGGACCGTGCGAGAACGCGCCCGTCGGCGTCGGCAAGGAGTACGCGTTCGGTCTCAGCGATCGGAGGTATTCGAGCCGTCACCAGGGACAGCGCTTCTTCGACCCGCATCAGGTCTCCACCAAAGGCAAAAGCGTCCGCACTCAGTTGCGCCATCGGTTTTCCGCCATCTAGATTTGTTCAAAGTTGCAATCGACGAGCCATTCGGTAGGATCAACGCAGATCGATCGCGCTCGAGCGCCCACCGGGTAAAGCTGCCGAAAACCGTGGCGATTTTACGCATTTTGCTCTACTCCCTCCAGCCCTCCAGTTAGCCGAAGAGGGAGCTTACAAGACGGCCCTCTTGCTTTGTCGGACATCCTCGCAGGCTCCCACTGGTGGAGCGGACGGAGCGGCTTGGGGCGGCCGATTTCGCGCGAATGCACGGCGCGTTGCGCCCGCCTTTCGCAGTCGGTGATCGCGTTCGGCTCAAGCCACGGCGGCGGGCCGACATCATGGACACCGTCCTGCAGGGCAAGGTCGCCGTGATCGAGGCGATCGAGCGGGATTTCGAGGACCGCGTGTACCTCGCCGTGACCGTCCTCGACGATCCGGGCCGCGATCTGGGGCTGGAGCGGATGCCGGGGCATCGATTTTTCTTCGCTCCCGACGAAATCGAAGCGCTAGGTCCCCTGCCGTGAGCAGCATCCTCATCGCCGGGATCGGAAACATCTTCCAGGGAGACGACGCCTTCGGCGTGGAGGTGGTGCAGCGCCTCGGTGGTCAAGCTCTGCCGCCGGGCGTCTTCGCGGTTGATTTTGGCATTCGCGGTATCGATCTCGTCTATGCCCTGATGGACGATCATGATGCGGTGGTCCTGGTGGATGCTGCTCAGCGAGGTGCAACCCCGGGCACCGTTTCGGTGATCGAGGTCGACTCCAAAGCCGAGCTGCCGACAGGCGTCGTGCCGTTGCTCTCGCCGCATTCGCTCGACCCGGCTGCGGCGCTGGCTATGGTTCGCAGCATGGGGGGCGATGTGCCGCCAGTCTTCCTGGTGGCCTGCGAGCCGCAGACCTTTGGCGGGGACGATGGCATCATCGGCTTGAGCGCATCGGTCGCGGCCGCGGTCGAGCCGGCGATCCGCACGGTGCAGGCGCTGGTTCGACGACTACACGACGAAATGCAAACCGGAAGGAGCGTGTCATGTGGAAAATCGGTCTTGGCCTGCTGATCCTCGTTGTGATCGTGGTCAACGCGAAGGACGTCGCGCGTTATATCAAGATCAGCACGATGTGACGCGGCGAATGGGACGCAGAAAGCCGTGCCGGGGGTAGAGCCTGCCGAACTGATCCGCGTGCGCGGGCTCGTGCAGGGGGTAGGATTCCGCCCGACGGTTTGGCGCCTGGCCCGCCGCTATGGGCTGCGCGGCTGGGTTTGCAACGACGGTAGCGGGGTGACGTTGTCCGTCTGCGGGAGTGCCGACGGCATCGCGGACTTCGTCGCCGAGCTGGAGCGAGCGCCACCGCCGCTGGCGCGGATCGACGCGATTGAGCGCGCGCCAGCGGTCGCGCCTGCCGATCGGGAATTCCGCATCATTGAAAGCCAGGCGAGCGAAATCCGCACTGGCGTGGTGCCGGACGCAGCGACTTGCGCCGCCTGCCGAGACGAGATCCTGGACCCGGGCATGCGTCGCTATCGCTACCCCTTCGCTAATTGCACGCATTGCGGGCCGCGGCTGTCGATCATCGAGGCTATCCCGTACGACCGCGCCGCGACGACGATGCGCCGGTTCCGCATGTGCACCGCTTGTGCGGACGAGTATGCGGATCCTGCGGATCGCCGCTTCCATGCGCAGCCGATCGCCTGCGCCGAATGCGGCCCGCGCGCATGGCTGCTTCCCTCAGCCGAGGGCGATGCCATCGAGGCGACGCGGGCGCTGCTGCTGGCCGGCCGGATCGTCGCCGTGAAGGGTCTCGGCGGGTTCCACCTGGCATGCGACGCCACCAATGCCGATCCGGTCGCGCGGCTGCGGCGGACGAAGCGGCGTGATGCCAAGCCGTTCGCCCTGATGGCGCGGGATCTCGACATTATCCGCCGCTTCGCGGTCGTGACAGCGGCGGACGCAGCGGTCTTGCAGGGGCCAGCCGCGCCGATCGTGGTGCTGGACGCGCTGACCCGGGACACGCCAGCGGGCGTGGCGCCCGGCCTGTCGACAGTCGGCTTCATGCTGCCCACGACACCGCTGCATCATCTGCTGCTGCACGAGATCGACCGTCCGCTGGTGATGACCAGCGGCAACCTCTCCGACGAGCCGCAATGCATCGACAACGATGAGGCGCTGCGGCAACTAGCCAGTGTCGCAGAGCATTTCCTGCTGCACGACCGCGACATTGCGCGTCGGGTCGATGACTCGCTGGTACGGGTGATGGGCGGCGTCGCACGGGTGCTGCGTCGCGCACGGGGCTACGCGCCCGCCCCACTGCCTCTGCCGGACGGGTTCGAGCAAGCTGCTCCAGTGCTGGCGATGGGCGGCGAACTGAAGAACACATTCTGCCTTGCCCATCGCGGCGAGGCGGTTCTGTCCCACCACATGGGCGATCTGGAGAATGCGCCGACCTTCGCCGACTACCGCCGTTCGATTGAGCAATATCGCGCGCTATTCGCGTTTGAGCCTCGTGTGATCGCAGTCGACCGCCATCCAGACTATCTCTCCACGAAGCTCGGTAAGGAGCTGGCCGCACGCGAGGGACTGCCGGTCATCCAGGTGCAGCACCATCACGCCCATCTCGCCGCGTGCATGGCGGAGAACGGATTGCCGCTGAACACCGGCCCTGTGCTCGGCATCGTTCTCGACGGCCTGGGCTGGGGCAGCGACGGCACAATCTGGGGTGGGGAGTTCCTGCTCTGCGACTACCGCCGGTTCCGACGGCTGGCCTGCATCAAGCCGGTGGCGATGCCCGGCGGGGCGCAAGCGACCCGCGAACCATGGCGCAATGCGCTTGCGCAGATCCTCGCCAGCATGGAATGGTCGCGCTTCGTCGCGTCGCACAGCACGACCAATCTCGGTCGCTATCTCGCCGAGCGGCCTGTTTCGCTGCTCGCGTCCATGATCGCGCGGGGCGTCAACTCCCCCCTGGCCAGTTCCTGCGGGCGACTATTCGACGCGGTAGCCGCCGCCGCGGGCCTCTGCCGGGATAGGGCCCTGTACGAAGGCCAAGCGGCGATGATGTTAGAGGCGGCAGCCTACGGTACCGTCGAACCCGACCAGACGGCATACAAGTTCACGATCGCCGAGGCTGGGGATGACGGCTTGCTGCATCTTGATGCCGCGCCGCTGTGGCCGGTGCTGCTCGACGATCTGGCTGCGGGAGCGCCCGCCCCGGTCATCGCCACCCGCTTCCACACTGGCCTCGCTATCGCCATTGTGCGCACGGTTGGAGTGCTGCACGCCCGCGGCCCCGTCGCGCTGTCGGGCGGGGTATTCCAGAACCGCCTGCTGTTGGAGCAGGTGATGGGCCGGCTACGGGCACAGGGCGTCGAGGTGCTGACGCATCGGGCGGTGCCGGCCAATGACGGTGGGCTGGCGCTCGGCCAAGCCGTGATCGCATCGGCCCGCGCGGCTGGCGGCCACCAAGGAGATTGATCCGCATGTGCCTGGGCATTCCTGGACAGATCGTCGGCATCATCGATGCCGACGATGCGTTGGCGATGGTGGAGGTCGCCGGCGTACGACGACCGGTGAATGTCAGCTTCATCCTCGATGACCGTCCGATGGAGGCCTGTATCGGCGAATGGGTGCTGGTACACGTCGGTTTCGCCATGAGTTGCATCGACGCCGCCGAGGCGGCGCAAACGCTGGCGCTGCTGGAGGAGTTGGGCGAGCTAGAGGCGGAGATGCAGGCGATGCGACCCGAAGCGTCAGCATAGGAAAGCTTCGATGTCCGAGGACCAGTCGCTGAAGGCTTTCTATCCTTTCCTGCATGGTGAACGGCAGGACCCCGCTGTAATGCGCACGGCGCTGCTCGGCTCGGCACGCCAGAAGGCGGAGGACAGCGCCACCGTGAAGCGACAGTTCTTTGCCGAACAGGGCGAAGCGGTGGTCGCGGTCGCGGAGTCGATCGCCGGCGTTTACCGGCACCAGGGCCGAATGTTCAGCATGGGCAACGGCGGTTCGAGCTGCGACGCCTCGCATTTCGCGGTCGAGTTCCTGCATCCGGTGACGGCGGGGCGTCCGGCGCTCACGGCGGTCAATCTCGCCTGCGACATGGCGATGCTGACGGCGGTCGGCAACGATGTGGGGTTCGGGCACGTGTTCCTGCGCCAGCTCATCGCATTGGCCCGGAGCGGTGATGGGGTGATCGGGTTTTCGACAAGCGGCAGTTCGGAAAACATCCTGGCGGCGTTTGCGAAGGCCAAGGAGCTGGGGATGGTCACGATCGGGCTCGCCGGCCACGACGGCGGCAAGATGGCGCGCAGTCCTGATCTGGATCATTGTCTCGTGGTGCCGAGCGACAGCATTCACCGTATCCAGGAGACGCATCTGACCATCTACCACGTGCTGTGGGACTTGGTGCACACGCTGCTGGCGGAGGATCGCGGCGGCCTGGCGGAAACGCGGCCATGAAATACGTTGACGAGTTCCGAGATCCGGCGAAGGCGCGGACGCTCCTCGCGGAGATCGGCCGGCTGTTGACGCGCATTCCGACGTCACGCCGGCGGCCCTTGCAGGTGATGGAGGTCTGCGGCGGGCACACCCACACGATCTTCCGGTACGGCATCCAGCAAATGCTGCCTGACGCGATCGAATTCGTGCATGGCCCCGGTTGCCCGGTTTGCGTACTGCCGATGGGCCGCGTCGATGACTGCGTGGCGCTGGCCGAGCGGCCGGAGGTGATCTTCACCACGTTCGGCGATGCCATGCGCGTGCCCGGTTCGCGCAAGAGCCTGCTGAAGGCGAAGGCCGAAGGCGCTGATGTGCGGATGGTCTATTCACCACTCGACGCGCTGGCGGTGGCCCGCAAGCACCCGGAGCGGGAGGTGATCTTCTTCGGCCTGGGCTTCGAGACGACGATGCCCAGCACGGCGATGACACTGATCCAGGCCCGCCGGCAATCGGTTCGCAACTTCTCGCTGTTCTGCAATCACATCACCATCATTCCGACGATCAAGGCGATCCTCGACTCGCCCGACCTGCGGCTGGACGGCTTCCTGGGGCCGGGGCATGTGAGCATGGTGATCGGCACGCGGCCCTATGGTTTCATTGCGCACCACTATGGCAAGCCGATCACCATCGCCGGGTTTGAGCCGCTGGATGTGCTACAATCGACGATGATGGTGCTGAAGCAGCTAGCAGAAGGCCGCTGCGAGGTGGAGAACCAGTACGGCCGCGTGGTGCCGAAGCAGGGCAATCAGCGTGCACTCGCGGCAATTCATGAGGTGTTCGAGCTGCGCCCATTTTTCGAATGGCGCGGCCTCGGTTCCATCGACCATTCCGGCGTGCGCATTCGCGCCGACTATGCCGCGTTCGACGCCGAGCACAAATTCGGGATACCGAATGTCAGCATCGCCGATCCGCGCTCCTGCCAATGCGGTGAGGTGCTGAAGGGCGTGATCAAGCCGCACCAGTGCAAGGTGTTCGGCACCGCCTGCACGCCGGAGACCCCGCTGGGTTCGCTGATGGTGTCGTCCGAGGGCGCCTGCGCCGCATACTACAGCTATGGCCGGCGGAGCGTGGCCGAGCCGGTGCCGGCATGACTGCGACGATCCGCGATTCCCATATCAACCTATCGCACGGCAGCGGCGGCCGGGCGATGCACGCGCTGATCGAGAGCGTATTCCTCCCCGCTTTCGGCAATTGCCGGCCCGATGCGTTGGAGGACCAGGCGCGGTTGCCGCTGTCCGAGCTTGCCCGGCATGGCGATCGCCTGGCCTTCACCACCGACAGCTACGTGGTCGATCCGCTGTTCTTTCCAGGCGCGGACATCGGCGCGCTGGCGGTCGCTGGTACGGTGAACGATCTCGCGGCCGGCGGCGCGCGACCGCTGTTCCTCTCTTGCGGCATGGTTCTGGAGGAGGGTCTGCCGGTAGAGACGCTTCGGCTTGTCGCCGCCAGCATGCAGCGCATGGCGGAGCGCGCCGGCGTGGCGATCGTTACCGGCGATACCAAAGTGGTGGAGCGGGGTGCGGCCGACAAGCTGTTCATCAACACCGCAGGCATCGGCGTCATCCCCGCCGGTGTCTCCGTGTCGGCGTCGAACGCGCGTCCGGGTGACGCGGTCATCGTCAGCGGCGTGCTCGGCGATCATGGTGTGGCGATCCTGATCGCGCGCAACCAGCTCGCGCTGGAGGCGGCGGTGGAGAGCGACTGCCAACCGTTGGACGGCCTAGTAGCGGCGATGCTCGAAGCCTGCCCTGCGATGCGCTGCCTGCGCGATGCGACGCGCGGCGGCGTCGCCACGGTGCTGAACGAGTTCGCCCGCGGCTCCAGGGCCGGCATCCGCATCCGCGAGCGCGACCTGCCGATCCGTGAGACGGTGCGTGGAGCCTGCGAGATTCTCGGGCTCGATCCGCTGTATCTGGCGAATGAAGGGAAGCTGGTGGCGGTGGTGCCGAGCAAGGACGCCGATCGCGTGCTGGCCGCCATGCGTGCATTGGCGACGGGCGCGGACGCCGCGATCATCGGCGAGGTGACGCGCGATCCGGATGCGATGGTGGTGATGGAGACCGCCTTCGGCGGCGAGCGCATCGTCGATACGCTGGTCGGCGAGCAGTTGCCGCGGATCTGCTGAGATGCACGAGCTGGCCATTGCCACGGCTGTCGTCGATGCCTGCGCCGAGCGTGCCGCCGGAGCCCGCGTGCTGCGCGTCTGCGTGGAGATTGGCCAACTGAGCGCGGTGCTGCCGGATGCGCTGCGGTTCTGCTTCGAGGTCTGCGCGCAGGACACCGCCATCGAGGGCGCCGAGTTGGAGATCACGGAAGTGCCGGGCCGCGCCCGGTGCGATGCCTGTGGCGAGGTGGTGGCGCTGGCGGTGCCGTGGGGGTGCTGCGGCTGCGGCGGCATGCTGCGAATCATCGCCGGCAAAGAGCTGCGGGTGAAGGAGATGGAGGTCGCCTGATGTGCACGACATGCGGCTGCGGCTCGGACGCGATCACCATCGACGGCACAGCGCCGCACGGCGAGCACCATCACGCACATGAGCACGATCATCACCACGATGATCCGCGGCCCGCGAGCCGGACGGTGTCGCTGGAGCAGGACATCCTGGCCAAGAACCAACTATTTGCCGAGCGCAACCGTGGCTGGTTCAGCGGACGCGAGGTGCTGGCGGTGAACCTGATGAGTTCGCCGGGAGCCGGAAAGACCAGCATCCTGGAACGCACGATCCGTGAGTTGCGGCAGACGGTCCCGATCAGCGTGTTGGAGGGCGACCAGGCCGGCTCGATCGACGCCGAGCGAATCCGCGCCGCGGGTGCCCCCGTGGTACAGATCAACACTGGCACCGGCTGTCATCTTGACGCGCATATGGTTGCGCATGGCCTCGAACGTTTGGCGCCGCCACGCGGCTCGGTGCTGCTGATCGAGAATGTCGGCAATCTCGTCTGCCCGGCCTTGTTCGATCTCGGCGAGCAGGCGCGCGTAGTTGTGATGTCGGTCACCGAGGGCGACGACAAGCCGCTGAAATACCCGCACATGTTCCAAGCCGGAGACATGCTTCTGGTCAACAAGGTCGACCTGCTGCCATATGTTCGTTTCGACATGGCGCGTTGCGCCGCGCATGCGCGAGAGGTCAACCCCAGGCTTCAGATTCTGCACCTCTCGGCGGAGACCGGCGAGGGCATGCAGGACTGGTATCGCTGGTTGTCGAGCCGGCTTGCCACGGTGGGGTCAGGGATGTGAACCGGCCGCTTGGCGCCGATCTCGCCGATTCTGCCGGTGCTTTCCGGCGCCGCCTGGCGATGCTTTACACGGTGCTCATTGCCGCGAACGTGGGTGCCTGGCTATGGGCCTGGGCCGCCTTCGCGGACCGGCCCGCGCTACTGGGCCTCGCGTTGCTGGCCTGGGTGTTCGGGCTGCGACACGCGGTCGATGCCGACCACATCGCGGCGATCGACAACGTCGTCCGAAAGCTGATGCACGACGGACAGCGCCCGCTGGGTGTCGGTTTCTTCTTTTCGTTGGGCCATTCATCCGTCGTTGTGTTGGCCTCCGCCGCGATCGCCGCTGCCGTTGGCGGGATGAGAGACCGGATGGACGCGTTCGGGGCGGTCGGCAGCGTGATAGGCACTTCCGTCTCGGCGGCGTTCCTATTGGCGATCGCCCTCGCCAACCTGACGATCCTGATTGCGGTGTGGCGCAGCTTCCGCGCTGTCGCGCGAGGTGGCGAACTCGACGAGGCGGCGCTCGATGCGGTGCTGGGGGGGCGGGGCCTGCTCGCCCGCATGCTGCGCCCCTTGTTCCGTGCGGTCCGCCAGAGTTGGCACATGTATCCCGTCGGTTTCCTGTTCGGCCTGGGCTTCGACACCGCGACGGAGGTCGGGCTGCTGGGCATCGCGGCGACCCAGGCGGCTCAGGGGGTCTCCGCGTGGCACATCCTGGTGTTCCCCGCCTTGTTCACCGCCGGGATGAGTTTCATCGACACGACAGATGGGGTGCTGATGCTGAGGGCCTATCGGTGGGCGTTCGTGCACCCGGTCCGCAAGCTCTGGTACAACCTTACCATCACCGCGGCCTCGGTGATCGTGGCTTTGGTGATCGGTGTCATCGAAGCGCTTGGCCTTATCGCCGGAGAACTCAATCTCACGGGTGGGATCTGGCCACTGATCTCGCAACTTAATAACGGCATGGGGAATGTGGGATTCCTGGTGATCGGCGTTTTCGTGCTGACATGGGGCGCGTCCGTGCTGATCTACCGCTGGAAAGGCTATGACGATGCGGCGGCGCTGCCAGCACGCGACCAGAGGTCATAGCGTTGGTTGTTAGATAAACGACGCAGTTCGACCGGATTGCGGCCCACTGACGCTCGGCATCGGCTGGATCGGTGCAGCCTGCCGACGCCAGCGCCGCCCGAAGATGCTCCCCTGCGACCGTGGCATTCCGCGGCAACTTCTTGCGGTCCCGGATCGCAGGCCACACGCGGGCCCGGCCCGGGGGCATCGAACGGGGGTGGCCGGTTCGGTGACGTGGAACATTCCAGGCGTGGCGATACCGTCCTGCACTGTGCGGCCCGCGACCGAGAGGCAAATGTTCATATTCCGCAGCGCAATCTTGGGGACGTGGCAGTCGTCAGGCGTCTCGGCCCACAACTCTTGCGTCCGCTGCGTGGCCGTATGCCACCTCGTCGGCATCACCCGCCGCTCTGGCAATGCCATTGGGGAGCCCTGAGGTGGAATTCGCCATTCAGGCTCATCGACAACGATGTTTGTCAGACACGGGGGGTTGTACCGGACGTCGAATATTGTTGACGCAGCAGTGCCAGTCGCGATATCGTGACTATGCATGGCCTACCTCCACACTGTGGCCTTTTGCCTTCGCGGCGGTGCCAATTTTTTGGGGCGGTGCTAAATTGTCCTGTCGCCTGTTGATGATGCTGAACAGCCCTGAAAGCTGCCGAACTGGTGTCGATGATTGTGATAATGGGCGGCCTCCGGGGGGCTGTCGGGCGCCCTTCACCCTCCTACGCCTCCGGCGTGGGTCCCTCCCTCTCCTTTGGAAAGGCGGAGGGAGCAAAGACATGTGTATCCAGCGCTGGAGTTCGACGCCCTAAGCTAAGATGGCAGTGAAGCAAGCATTGCCCTTGCGGAGCGCAAGTCAGTCGTCTCGAAGCCCTCTGTGAACCGACTGTATACCGGCGCGAGAAGTTGCCGGGCATAGTCCTGATGATTCTGCTGCACCCTCAGGCGGGCAAGGCTAAGAGCGCTCCGCAATTCCCAGAACAGGGCGCCCTGCTCCTGGGCCAACGCTAGTGCTCGATGGAAGCAGTCTTCGGCCGCCGAGATGGACTGATGTCCCACTTCCTGGAGCAGGAACTCGCCCTTGATCCGCAGAAGCTCGGCAACGTAGTAACGCTCTCCGCCGCAGTCCGCCCTCACCAACGCCTGGTCGACCGCGGCGAGCGCTTGAGGGAACTGTCCTAGTCCGGCCAATCCCTCCGCCAGAACGCCCAGGAACTCCGGCAACCATATCGCCCATCCGGATCTTTCGCACGTGTCGAACTCGGCGCGCAGCAGGTCTGAGCCTGCCGCGAACTCACCGCGCTTGATCAACAACTTCCCTTGCAGGCAACGCCCCACAATCCTCCAGAACGTCGCGTTACAGCTGGTCGCGATCTCGATCAGCGTCCTTGCGGCACGCTCTGCGGTTACAAGGTCACCGGTCATGAGCGCCACCGGACACACCGCCAAGCGAATGGCCTCACAAATTGAGAGTTTGTGTTGCGTGGCCTGCGCTTCTTCGAGACTCGCCTGGCCTTGAGCAGTGGCCTGATCCGCATAGCCTTGCAGCCAGAGCACGCGGGCCAGCATCGCTCGGGCCAATACGCGCTGATCCAACTGGGTCCAAGCTGCATACCGTTGATCTGATAGCGGAACATAAAGCTTAAGAACACGTTCGAAGTAGTGCCTGGCTTCAAGCTGATTGCCACTATGCTGCAATACATATCCCTTGAGCCGATCTGCAACAAGAGCGACAGCCTTGTCGCCTGTGCGACGGGCGATTGGCGAGAATTGTTCCGTAATCGATTGCGTAGCATGGCATTCGCCAATGTTGAAGTGCAGGACCCAGATCGACCAGAGGGCCTGTAGCTGGGTCTCCAGGTCATCCAGGTTCTTGGCGAACTCGATCGCGATGCCCAACTCTCTTTTGGCATCGTCGACCGGCCCCAAGGTGTAGGTTTGCGTAAGGCCAAGTGCGAGATGTAGCTGCATCTCGAGCTGGGGGCTCAGATTCGTACCCGGATCAAGACGGTCCAGAGCACGCGCGCTACGGTCCCGGCATTCGGCCAGGAGGGCGGCGCCGAGCCACGCCGGCAGGTACGCGGCCGTCAGGACGATGCCGATTGTGGGCTCTCCGACCGGGGAGAACGCCCAGTCGAGTGCCGCGCGCACATTGTCGATCTCTTGGCGATAGCGTTCCATATCCTCGGCGGAAGGCCGTAACTGTGGGGCAGGCGCCATCGATGCGAAAAGATCTCTGAAGAACACCGCATGACGACGCGCGGCCTGTTCCGCTTCGCCATTTTCAACGAGTTTTTCCAGAGCATAGGCGCGGATCGTCTCGAGGAGCCGCCAGCGACTGGTAGAAGCCGAGCTATCTAGTGTTACAAGTGACTTCGAAACAAGATTTGAAATGCCACCGGCGACTTGCGACGGAGCATCGTTCGTGACAGAAGCCGCCGCTTGGAGCGTGAAACCGGAGGGGAAGATAGCCAAATGGTGCAGGAGGCGCTGTTCTGCTTCGGGCAGCAGTTGATAGCTCCAGTCAAGGGCTGCACGGAGCGTCTGATGTCGTGGCAGTGCCGTCCGACGACCACCCGTCAGCAATCCGAAACGATCGTTGAGGCGCGAGGCGACCTGCTGGGGTCCAAACACGGCGGCGCGAGCTGCCGCAAACTCGATGGCAAGCGGGATGCCGTCGAGGTGCCGACAGATTGCGGCGATCGCCGGAAGGTTCTCTCTGTGCGGGGCGAACTCTGAATCCAATGCGCTCGTCCTGGCGATGAAGAGCTGCACGGCGCTGTGTTCGACGACGTTGCCGGGTTCCTTCTGATACTCCGTCGGGACATCCAGAGGGGGAACCCGATAGACGCGCTCGCCTTCGACCCGCAGGATCTCTCGACTAGTTGCAAGGATCGTTGTGCGCGGACAGGACCGCACAACCGTTTCCACCAGCTCGGCCGCCGCGTCGACGACGTGCTCGCAATTGTCGAGCACAAGGAGGGGTCTCTTTCCCCCGATGGCTCTCGCGACAGAGTCAGGAGAGATCTCGCCGCCTCCCGACTGCAGGCCGAGGACACCGGCGACCGCGGACGGCACCAGACCGGGATCCGACAGTGAGACCAGCTCGACAAGCCAAACGTCACCCTGAAAAGTCGGGAAGAGACTGCGGGCGACCTCCAGCGCCAGTTTCGTTTTCCCGATCCCTCCAGGTCCAGTCAGGGTAACCACCCGGTACGCCGACAGAAGATTCTGCACGTGCTGCACCGTACTGGCTCGGCCGATCAGGTCGAAGCCTGCTGCCGGCAGATTGGTCAGAAATGGCTGGACGGGACTCCGCGCCGGTTCAAGAGCAACCGATGCTGCTGCGGTGCTTTCCTGGCGAATCGTCCAGCTTCCGAGCAAGCGATAGCCTTGACCGGACGCTGTCTTCAGCATTCCGCGATCCGGACCGAGCGCCTTGCGGACCGCGGAGATGTGAACCTGGAGTGTATTGTCCTCGACGATCGCGCCCGGCCATACACGAGCCATGAGGTCGTCCTTGGTGATAAGCGCACCGGCCGACCGAACGAGAACCTCGATGATCTCGAACGCACGGCTCCCGATGGGGACAAAACGCCCGCCCACGTGCAGTTCGCGCCGAGCGAGATCGACCTCCCATTCGCCACACACATATATCGGTCGGTCCCGCGCAGGCACCGCCGCACCCCCCAGTCCCAGACGCGCTATGACAACTGCTCCAACAGCCCCTTTGCCGCTCTCAGATCAGCCGTGTCGAAGCCTTCGGTGAACCTGCGGTAAACCCCGTCCAGAAGCTCGTGCGCCTCGGCGGCCCGATCCCGGTCGCGCCAGAATCGCGCGAGGCTCACTGCCGAGCGCAGCTCCCATGACAGCGTATTCTGGCTTTGTGCCAAATGGAGGGATTGGGAGAAACACTCGCGTGCCTCTGTGAGGTAGCCCATAGCACCGTTCTGAAGCAGCAATTCGCCACGGATCCGCAGAAGCTCGGGGAGGTACCAAAGTTCTTCCGTGCGCTCCGCGCGTAGCAGCGCCTCATCGATGGCCGCAAGAGCCGCGACCACTTGACCCGCTGCGCCCAGCACTTCGCCCAGCCACGCCAAATAGAGTTGAAAGCGTATGTCGAACGGAGTCTCCTGCAAGTCGGCCAATGCTGATCTCAGTAGAGCGGCACCGTCCGAAGCAGCACCGTCTCGCAGGAGAAGTCGCCCTCGAAGAGCACGTCCATAGATACGCCAGACGCCTAGATCGTGCTTATCGGCATGCTCTGTCAGCATCGCCGCGAAACGTCCAGCACTATCAAGATTGCCGACCATGATGGCGATGATGCTGGCGCCATCAGCCAGCGCGACGCACGTTGAGTTAGCGTGGTCCACAGCGGCTGCCTCGTCGACACTGGTCTGTGCCGCTTGTACCGCTTGCTCCGGAAACCCTTGCAGCCAAAGCGCTCGGGACAACTGCACAAGCGCCCCCACGCGCTGATCGATGCCATAGCGAGTAATATAAACGTGCCGGTTCGTCGGAACTCGGCCACTGAGGCTACGGGCTGCGCATGCGCGCGCACCTTCCTGGTCACCGAGATAATGCAGCACCATCGCCATCATGCGATCGGCCGTCTGGACGTCCATCGCGACGGTGGTACGCTCAGCTACGTTCTGGAACTGCTGCGCCCGCTTCAGCGCCGCGCGATATTCGCATACCAGTATCTTGTACAACCACAGTCCGTAAAGCGCTCGCAATTGGTAATCGATATCGCCCAAACTCATTGCAAGTTTGAGCACTCGTTCCCAGGCCGACTCTGCTTCTTCGACCGGTCCCCGCGTATAGGCGAGGGACATGCCAACCGCGGCCCGAAGCATCATCTCAGTCCTAGGTCCATTGTCGGAACTACGATCGAGCGATCGGAGAGCCGTCTCAACTCTTGTAATGCATTCACCGAGGAGAGATTGCTGCAGCCACAACGGTACATATGCGGCCGTCAAGTCGGCGCCGATCGCAGTGTCTTCGGCCGAGGAGAAACACCAGTCGAGCGCCGCGCGCACGTTGTCAATCTCTCGGCCATAGCGCGCTATATTCTCGTCGGCGGCTTGTGACTGTAGGCTCGGTGAGACGATCGCCAGAAGATCTCGGAAAAACTCCGCGTGGCGTCGCGCGATCTGTTCGGTTTCGCCGCTTTCTGCAAGCTTCTCGAGGGCATACGCTCGTATGGTCTCGAGCAGGCGCCAGCGTCCGGTGGGTACTGATCCATCCCGCGTCACAAGGGATTTCGCAACGAGGTTTGCGATGCCTTCCGCGACCGTCGACCCGGTCCTGCCGTTATCGCTAGCCACGGCAACTGCGGCCTCAAGCGTGAAGCCATCGGAGAAGATACCCAAACGACGCAGCAGCAGTCGCTCCGCGGCAGGCAGCAGTCCGTAGCTCCAATCAAGCGTTGCATGGAGGGTTTGGTGCCGCGGCAGTGCGGTTCGTCGCCCGCCGGTCAGCAGGCCAAAGCGATCTTCCAGGCGCGACGCAACTTCTGGAAGCCCGAGCGTAGCAGCGCGGGCCGCAGCGAATTCAATGGCAAGCGGAATGCCGTCGAGATGTCGACAGATCGACGCGATGGAAAAAAGATCATCCCCGTGCGGGGAAAAATCCGAATCCAACGCCTGCGTCCTGGCGACGAACAGTTCCACGGCGCTGTGTTCAAGGACAGCATCTGGTTCGTTCTGATCCGGCGGCGGTACATCCAGTGGAGGAACCCGATAAACGTATTCTCCGTCGATCCGGAGAATTTCCCGGCTCGTTGCAAGCACGGTCGTCCGCGGGCATAGGCGGACAACTGTCTCCGCCAACTCGGCTGCTGAACCGATCACGTGCTCGCAATTGTCGAGAACGAGGAGGAGTTTTTTCGTCCTGATTGCCCGAGCAACGGATTCAGCGGAAATCGCGTCGCCTCCTAGTTTTAATCCGAGGACGCCCACCACTGCGGACGGCACCAGCTCAGGGTCCGACAGCGAAACCAGCCCGACAAACCACGCATCGGCGTCGATACGGGGGAACAGGTTGCGGGCAACCTCCTGCGCCAACACCGTTTTCCCGATACCACCGGGCCCGGTCAGCGTGACCAGTCGATACGCCGACAGGAGATCCTGCAGTTGCTGCGCTGCAGCGGTTCGTCCGATCAGGCCGAGCGCCGTCGCGGGCAAATTGGTCTGAAATGCCTGAGCGGGCATTTGCACGGGCTCGAGATCGACTGGAACAGCCGATGTGCCCGCGTGCCGGACCGTCCAGCTCCCGAGCAAGCGATAGCCTCGACCGGATTCCGTCTTCAGTAATTCGCGATAAGGACCGAGCGCCTTGCGAACGGCGGAGACGTGAACCTGAATGGTATTCTCCTCGACAATCGCACCCGGCCAGACGCGATCCATCAGTTCGCTCTTGGTGACCAGGTCCCCGGCCGATTGAACCAGGGCCTCGATGATCTCGAAGGCGCGGCTCCCAACGGGGATAGGGACACCACCCGCCCGCAGCTCACGCCGAGCGAGGTCAACCTCGCACTCGCCAGACTGGTAAACCGGCCGTGAGCTCTGCGGAGGCACCGCGACCCCCTGGCAAAAGGATTTTTCAGGGTTATTCAGAAATCCGGCGGCGCGCAAGAAACCCGCCGATCGTGCCCTCAGCCCGGATCGGTCGGGGCGAGGTGGGCCTGCGCCGCCTGAATTTCGGATTGTGGACCGGTGGTGCCGAGCGCGACCCAGCATCGCGGTCGCGGTAAAAAACTCGTGAGTATGCGCCCCCCAGCCTCCTACAATTGAGGTTGGTGCCGCAGTCAGGGGTTTGCCCGTGGTTGAGGATGGATCTGCACCGTCGCGGTCATTCCCGCTACCAGCCTCACGCTTGCCGGGACGTGATCGATATGGATGGCATGGGAATGCGCTGCGCCAGGCGAAGATCGGGTTCACCAGAGAGCAAGGCCTTGCCCGTTGGGTTGTGCATTCGCGATGTTAGTCTAACACCGCGCGCTACGCTGCCGACATGGCCGCGGATAATCTGGCTGTAGCGCAGACCCTGATCGAGGGTAATTGCTCACCCCACGTTGGTGAGCGGCTGTGGTGATAGCACGCAGCGAAGTGTGGCAAGCACCGAGGCGCCGTTGGCTCTTGCGGTGCTGACTACCGAGCCGCCCGCTCTGGCTGGCAGTTGCACCGGCTGCGGGCAGCCCTCACGACCCCCGGGCCGTCACGAAGAGGTCCGCGAATTCGCCGCACCGTCGGTATGGCTGTATCGCCGAACCATCAGGATGTCGCCTTGAGTAATCGATTTGTCGATGCCGTCAGATCGCGCAGCCATTGGAAGGCCGGTGCGTTCAACAAGCCCTCGGTGCACCGCCATCGCCAATTGCCTTCGACCAGGCCGGGCACGTTCATACGCGCTTCCTTTCCCAGGCCGAGAAGGTCCTGCAACGGAGTCATCGCGAGCGCCGCGACGGACGACCAGGCCAAATCGATCAATGCCGAGGCAGACTCGCTCGGCTGGCCCGCGGGCCGCCTCAGGTAGTTCCACAGGTTCCGCCGTTCGTCATCCGGCAGGTCTTCATACCAACTGCGAGTCGGGGGATTGTCGTGGGTGCCCGTGTAGACGACCATGTTTGGCACGTAATTCTTGGGCAGGTGAGGATTGGCTGCATCACCGTCGAACGCGAACTGAAGGACCCGCATGCCAGGAAGTTGGAATTTGTCGCGCAGCGCGGACACGTCAGGCGTGATCAACCCCAGATCTTCGGCAATGAAAGGTAGAGCGCCTATTTCGCTCTCCAGCGCGGCGAAGAAATCAGCGCCGGGCCCGGGCACCCATTGGCCGAGTTGGGCGTTCGTCGCCCCCGGCGGCACGTGCCAGGCTGCCGCAAACCCTCGGAAGTGGTCGAGGCGAATGACGTCCACATGCGCCAGCAGAGCACGGATACGCTGTATGCACCAGCGATAGCGCGTCCGACGAAGAGCATCCCAGTCGTAGACGGGGTTGCCCCATAGTTGTCCATTAGCACTGAAATAATCGGGTGGCACCCCTGCGACGAACCGCGGTCTGTGGCGATCATCCAGCAGGAAGAGGTCCGGGTTTGCCCACACGTCGCTCGAATCAGCGGAGACGAAAAACGGCAGATCGCCAATCAAACGCAGGCCCTTGGCGCGCGCATGACTCTTGAGGGCTTCCCCTTGGCGAGACACCAGGAATTGTGCAAACCGAACCTGATCGATCCGATCTGCCAGCTCCTTTCGAGCTCGCGCAATGGCATCGGGAACGCGGCCGACCAACTCCGCCGGCCACTCAAGGTAATGGGTACCGCCATGACTTGCCTTCAACGCTCGGAACAAGGCGTAATCTTCCAGCCAATGGCCGTGGTCTTGGCAGAACTGCTCGTAGTCAGGCCGCAGATCAGTGCGCACGCCCGCGCGAAAGCTGGACCACGCTTCCTCTAGCAACCGAAACTTGAAAGGAATGACGGCCTGATAGTCGACCACCGTCGCTGGGAATGACCGGTCCTCGACGAGGCCGGCTCGAAGCAAGCCGTCCTCGATCAGGCAATCCGGGCTAATCAGCAGCTCGTTCCCGGCGAAGGACGACAATGATGAATATGGCGAATTGCCCAATCCCGTCGGACCAAGCGGCAGCGCCTGCCACCAGCTTTGGCCGGCCTCTTGGAGCCGATCGACCCACGCCGCGGCGGTGGGGCCCAGGTCGCCAATGCCGTAACGCGAGGGCAGCGACGTGATGTGTAGCAAAACGCCCGAAGCGCGATACCCCGGTGGGAATATGCTAGGACCGATCGGCTTGCTGTCAACGCTCATCGCGCAGCGCCACGTTGCGTCTAGCTTGGCTTGGACATTTCGAGCGCCGCATTCACCATCGCCTGCGCTTCCTTCACGATGGCGTCAAGGTGCACCTGACTCGCAAAACTTTCGGCGTAGATCTTATACAGGTCCTCTGTGCCGGACGGCCGGGCGGCGAACCAGCCGCTCGCGGCCACGACTTTTATGCCGCCGATTGGAGCGTCGTTGGCGGGGGCTCGGGACAGCTTGGCGATAATCGGCTCGCCCGCCAGCTTCGATGCCTTGACAGCTTCGGGCGACAGCCTCTCCAGCCTCGCCTTCTGATCCGGGGTCGCCGGCGCATCGATCCGTGTGTAATGCGGAGTCCCGAACTGCGCGGTCAACTCGCGATAGTGCTCGCTCGGGTCTTTCCCCGTGCGAGCAGTGATCTCGGCCGCCAGCAGGTCCATGATCGGGCCGTCTTTGTCGGTTGTCCACACCGTGCCATCGTGCCGCAGGAAGCTCGCCCCGGCACTCTCCTCGCCGCCGAAGCAGTACGAGCCGTCGAACAGCCCCGGCACGAACCATTTGAAACCGACGGGCACCTCCTGAAGCTGGCGGCCGAGCTTGTGTACCACCCGATCGATCATGCTGCTGCTGACGAGCGTCTTGCCGACCGAGGCATGCGCCGGCCAATCGGGGCGGTGCGTGAGCAGATAGCCGATGGCAGCAGCCAAGTAATCGTTGGGATTCATTAACCCCGCCCCGGGGGTCACGATTCCGTGTCGGTCCGAGTCCGGATCATTGGCGAAGGCGACGCGGTATCGGTCCTTGAGGCCGACCAGCCGCGCCATTGCGTATGGGCTTGAACAGTCCATGCGAATCACGCCGTCATGGTCGACCGTCATAAAGGAGAAGGTCGGGTCCACCTTTGGATTCACGACAACGATGTTAAGCTTGTAGACCGAGTTGATCACCTCCCAGTAACCAGCGGCAGCCCCACCGAGAGGATCCACGCCTAGCTTCAGGCCGGCGGCTCTGATGGCGTCCATATCGACGACATTTCGGAGGTCATTGACGTAGGGCAGGACGAAGTCTTCCTCGTGCGTGCTGCCCGCGTTGACGGCAGTCGCGAACGGCAGGCGCTTCACCCCGGTATTACCACCCCGCAGCAGTTCGTTGGCCCTGTTCTGCACCCATCCCGTCACGTCGGTATCGGCCGGGCCACCGTGGGTCGGGTTGTACTTGAAGCCGCCATCCTCCGGCGGGTTGTGCGATGGTGTGATGACGATGCCGTCCGCGAGCCGTTCGTTGCGGCCGCGATTATGTGCGAGGATAGCTCGCGAGATGACCGGCGTGGGCGTCACACCATCGCCGCGCTGGATGACCGTCTCCACGTCGTTGGCTGCCAGTACCTCGAGCGCAGTGCGCTGGGCCGGGCTGGACAGCGCGTGCGTGTCCTTGCCCATGTAGAGCGGACCATCGGTGCCTTGGCCGCGCCGATAGTCACAGATGGCCTGGGCGATAGCCAAAATATGGGCTTCGGTGAAAGAGCCGCGCAGCGGCGAGCCCCGATGCCCGCTGGTACCGAACGTGACCAGTTGGCTTGGATCCTGCACATCGGGCCGGCGATCGAAGTACTCCCGCTCGAGCGCGGCCGGATCAATCAACATCGCCTTTGGCGCTGGCTTTCCCGCCAGGGGTGATAGTGCCATGTCGTCCCGAACCTTTCCTTGGCTGACGTCCGTGGTTCTACGGCACCGGACAGGGTTTCGCGTTCCAGATGTCGGCCGCGTACTCGGCGATCGTGCGATCGCTGGAGAATTTGCCCGATGCGGCAACGTTCAGGATGGCCTTGCGCGTCCATGCTTCCTGGTCGCGGTACAACTCGCATAGCCGCCGATCTGCATCGAGATAGGACCTGAGATCCGCCAGGTGCATATAGTGGTCGCCGGCGGTCAACAGCATGTCGCGTAGCGGGCCGAAGATCCCGGGCTCGCCCTGGCTGAAATGGTCCGAGAATATCAGGTCCAGGGCCGCGCGGGTTTCCGGTTCGTTGTCATAATGCCATTGAGGGTTGTACCAGCCGCGGCTGCCGACCACCTGTTCGGCCGTCAGGCCGAACAGGAACATATTAGCCTCGCCCGCTTCCTCCGCCATCTCGATGGTTGCGCCGTCGCGCGTCCCGATCGTCAGCGCCCCGTTCATCATAAACTTCATATTGCTCGTGCCACTGGCTTCGTAACCGGCCGTCGAGATCTGGTTGGATACATCGCTGGCCGGGATCAGCCGTTCGGCCAATGAGACGTCATACTCGGGCAGGAACAGGACCTTGAGCCGACCCTGCATCGCCGGATCCTCGTCGATCGTGCTGGCAAGATTGTTGATGAACTTGATGATCAGCTTGGCCAGATGGTACGCTGGCGCCGCCTTACCGGCGAAAAAGAATGTCCGCGGCGTCATGTTGAGGCTGGGAGTTTCCCGCAGCCGGTTGTAGAGAACTACGATGCGCAATGCGTTGAGCATCTGACGCTTGTATTCGTGGATTCGCTTAACCTGGCTATCGAATATTGTGGAAGGATCCACGGTATCGCCTGACGTTGATTTCAGCCAATTGGCGAACCGCACCTTGGCATCTCGTTTGGCTGTCCGCCAGTCGTGGCGAAACCCCGCGTCGTCGGCCAACGGCCTGAGTTTCGCGACATGGCCGAGGTTGGTCGTCCAGCCGTGGCCGATTACTTCTGTGATCAACTGGGCAAGCTCATGGTTCGCCAGAAGCAGCCAGCGCCGGGGGGTAACGCCATTTGTTTTATTATTGAACCGCTCCGGGAACAACTCGGCAAGGTCCTTGACCGTCGTATTTCGCAGCAGCTCGGTGTGGAGGGCGGCAACGCCATTGGTACTGTGGGAGCCGACGATGGCCAGGTTGGCCATGCGAACCTCGCGCTCGGCGCCCTCCTGGATAAGACTCACGCGTCGCACTCGCTCCTCGTCCCCGGGAAAGCGGACCCGAACGTTGTCAAGGAGCCTTCGATTGATTTCGAAGATGATTTCGAGGTGCCGCGGCAGCAGGGCCTCAAACCAGTTAACCGGCCACTTTTCGAGCGCCTCGGGCAGCAGCGTGTGGTTGGTATATGCGAGGGTCCTTTGCGTGAGATCCCATGCCGCATCCCATCCTAGATGTGCTTCATCAAGCAGGATCCGCATCAACTCAGGCACCGCCATCGTCGGGTGCGTATCATTGAGCTGGATGGCGGCCTTTTCGGGCAGGGCGTTCCAATCGGCGTTGCCGCGGCGGAACCGCCGGATCAAATCGGCAAGCGAGCAAGCGACGAGAAAGTACTCCTGCACGAAGCGCAGGCCCTGACCTCTGCTCGTGGTGTCGTCGGGATACAGCACGCGCGTCAGCGATTCAGCACCGAGGCTTCCGGCCAGCGCAGCGATGAATTCGCCCCGGCTGAATGCCTGAAAGTCGAAATAATCGGATGCCGCTGCGGCCCAGAGCCGGAGCGTATTGATGGTCTTGCCGCCATATCCGACAACGGGACGATCGAATGGAAGGCCAATGAGGACCGAGGGCCGACCCATTACCGCTTGCAACATGCCGTCATGCAACTCGAATGAGCAGTTCAGCTTAATTTCAACCTGCTCATTCGGACGAGCGACCTCCCAAGGATCTGGACGACGAAGCCAGTTGTCCGGCTGTTCCTGCTGCCAACCGTCTCGAATGGACTGTCTGAACATGCCGTACTCGTAACGCAAACCGTAGCCCATGGCGGGGAGCTGCATCGTCGCCATAGAATCGAGGAAGCAAGCGGCGAGGCGTCCGAGTCCGCCATTTCCAAGGCCAGCGTCGGGTTCCTGTTCGAGTATGCCCAGCCAATCGAGGTCCTTCCGCCTAACGACCTGCTTGGTGACCGGATCCAGCAAGAGGTTGGTTATGTTGTTAGCAAGCGAACGTCCAATCAGGTATTCGATAGAAAGATAGTAGATCCGCTTCGGGTCCTCGCGCTCGTAGGTCTCCTCTGTATGCAGCCATCGCTGCGAAAGGACGTCCCGCACCGAGCGGGCGATAGCTTCGAAGCGCTCGCGGAGGCCGGCCGCCTTCAACCCGACGACATGATCGAAGATCAAGTGCCGCTCGTAGAACGCATTGTCGTCCCCTGCGAGCGCGATCGGGCCGCATCCGTACTGCGCAGTGAGCTGAGCTATGCTCTCCGATTCATTTTGCGCCGAAGGTGGCGCTTCGATTGGCTGGTCCATTGCTGCGTCCTCTCCAGCGTTTTCCGTTACGGGCTAGAACGGCCACTTCCAATTGGTGACATCGGGCCGATCCACGCCGAAACGCGTGGCGTGGACTTTGCAGGCGATCTGTTCGTCGAGCAGGGCTTCGCGGGCGGCAGAGCCAATTTCGCTGAAGCGAGGCATCCGGTCGATAGCGTCGATGGCGAGGCTATACCGGTCCGCCTGATTGCGGATGGCGAGTTCTAGCGGCGTATTGATGTTGCCCTTTTCCTTGTAACCGCGAACGTGGATGTTGTGCTGGCCGGGCCGTCCGTAAGTGAGCCGATGAATCAACCAAGGGTAAGCATGGAAATTGAAGACCACCGGTTTGTCGCCGGTGAAGAGCGCCGCGAACTCGCGGTTGGTCAGCCCGTGCGGGTGCTCGGTGTTTGGCACCAGCTTGAAGAGATCCATCACGTTCACGAACCGCACCTTCACATCCGGCAACCGCTCACGGAGCAGAGCGGTCGCGGCCAGCGCTTCCATGGTCGGCACGTCACCGCAGCTCGCCATGACCACGTCGGGCTCGGCGCCCTGGTCGTTGCTGGCCCAGTCCCAGATGCCGACCCCCTTGGTGCAGTGCGCGATCGCTGCCTCTATATTCAGATACTGCAGATGCTCCTGTTTATCGGAGACGATCACGTTGACGTAGTTGACGCTGCGTAAGCAGTGATTGGCCACCGACAGCAGGCAATTGGCGTCGGGTGGCAGGTAGATGCGCACCACGCTCGGGCTCTTGTTGGCGACGACATCGAGGAAGCCGGGATCCTGATGCGTGAACCCGTTATGATCCTGCCGCCAGACCAGAGCCGTGATCAGCAGGTTCAGTGACGCTATTTTGGCCCGCCACGGCAGCTCGTTGCATTTCTCGAGCCACTTGGCATGCTGGTTGAACATCGAGTCGATGACGTGAATGAACGGCTCGTAGCTGTTGATAAAGCCGTGCCGGCCGCTCAGGATGTAGCCCTCCAGCCACCCTTCTACAGTGTGCTCGCTGAGCATCTCCATAACGCGACCCTCGGGCGCCAACTCGCCGCCGTCAGCGTCTTCCGGAAAATACTCTCCAAGCCAGACCTTTTTGGCGACATCGTAGAGCGCCTGTAGTCGGTTGGACTGCGTCTCGTCCGGTCCGAAGACACGGAAGTTCCGCATATTCAGACGCATGACCTCCCGAAGGAACGCGCCGAGGGTGGGGACGTTCCCCGCCAGAGTTACGCCGGGCTTTGCCACCTCGACCGCGGAGTCGCGGAAGTCCGGCATGTCCAGCGGCCGTCGCAACAGACCGCCGTTGGCGATCGGATTGGCGCTCATCCGCCGGCAACCCTTTGGAGCGAGAGCCTTTAGCTCGGGTATGAGCCGTCCGCATTCGTCAAACAGCTCTTCGGGCCGGTAGCTCCGCATCCACTCTTCCAGCAATCTCAGGTGGCCGGGGTTGGCCGCGATGTCTGGGATCGGGATTTGGTGCGCGCGCCAGAAGCCTTCGAGATAGTGACCGTCGATCTCCCGCGGGGCGGTCCAGCCCTTGGGGCTGCGCAGGACGACCATCGGCCAGCGCGGTCGGAACGCCTTGCCGGAGCGCCGTGCCTCCTGCTGGACCTTACGGATCTCCAGGACGCAATGCTCGAGGGTGGCCGCCATCGCCTGGTGCATGCTGTGCGGATCGCTGCCCTCCACGAAATACGGGGTGTGCCCGTAACCGACGAACAGCGCCGTCAGCTCCTCGTGGCTGATGCGGGCGAGGATGGTCGGGTTGTTGATCTTGTACCCGTTCAGGTGCAGAATTGGCAACACCGCACCATCCGTGATCGGATTGAGGAACTTGTTGCCGTGCCAGCTCGTGGCCAACGGTCCGGTTTCGGCCTCGCCGTCCCCCACCATCACGAGAGCAATAAGATCTGGGTGATCGAAGACCGTTCCGTAGGCATGCGAGAGACTGTAGCCAAGCTCGCCCCCCTCATGAATGCTGCCTGGCGTTTCGGGGGTGGCGTGGCTGCCGATGCCACCGGGGAAGGAGAACTGCTTGAAGAAGCGCTGCATCCCCCGGACGTCTTCGCTTTTGTCGGGGTAGACCTCGGAATACGTGCCCTCGAGATACGCCTGTGACAGGACCGCTGGCGCCCCGTGGCCTGGCCCGGAGATGTAAATGGCTTCGAGGTCGTACTGGTTGATCAGGCGGTTGAAATGAATATAGGTGAAGCACTGGCCGGCATCCGAGCCCCAGTGACCCAGCAGCCGCGGCTTCGTGTGCTCCAGGGTCAGCGGCGCCCGGAGCAGGGGGTTGTCCTTGAGGTACAGCATGCCCAGGCAGAGATAGAGGCTGGCACGCCAGTACGCGTCGATTCTGCGCAGCTCGTCGCTGCCTAGCGGAGACCCCTGGATCGTCGATCGGGTGGGGCCATACGCGCTAAGACTTCCATCGAAACGAGCTGACGTCTCCTGCCCAGCAAGCGTTGTCAAGGTCACCTCCATGATCCTGGAAACCATCTTGTTGATTCTCGTTCGGAACGAGACGTCAGCGGGGACACAGGTCGCCCCAGCCACAGTGATTTTGCGACGTAATCGTTTGGCCCAGATGCGCGCCGACGCGTCTGCGCCTCGCGTTTGCCGCCACGTCTGGGGACCGGGTCAGGTGCCAACATGCCGGGTGTCGTCCCAAAATCGGATGACTGGCTGCGAGCGGTTATGTTCATAGCCTAAGCAACTCAGGCTTGCCGTGATCAGCAGAAAATAGCTGCCGGCTCCCGGTGCTAGCCCGAGCCATCGTGCGGCGAGCACCCGCAGGAAGTGTCCATGCGAGAAAAGCAGCACCCCACCGCTGACCGCGCGCATGCGGTTCACCACATGGTCGGCCCGGGCGCCCACCTGTTCCGGCGACTCCCCTCCGGGACAGCCGTCCCGAAACAGCTGCCATTCGGGGCGCTCCGCGTGGATCTCCGCAGTGGTACGACCCTCGTAGTCACCGTAGTCCCATTCCAGCAAGTCGCGATCCACCTCGGCGCGAGCCTCAAAACCCGCCAGCGCACAGGTCTGCGCGGCACGCTGTAGGGGACTGGTAAGGACGGCCGCAAACGTCACCCCTTGCAGCCTCTCGCCAAGTCTGCGGGCGTTCCGCTGGCCGGCCTCGGTCAGGGGCAGATCAGTAAGTCCCGTATGCTGACCAGAGAGGCTCCAAGCGGTCTCGCCATGCCTCGCCAGGTAGGATACCGGGAGCACGTCCGTCATGCCTGGTTCTCCTCTGGACTGTGGCGGTGATCATTCGGAGTTTTCCAGCATCGGCGACGGATCTCTCCAATCGCTCGAACGGACTTATGAGACGATGTTTCTGTCCCCGCTGGCTTCAGGTTGCGCAGACTTTTGTGTAATTGCCCCCGTTTATAAGCGAGTAACTGATCCATCTTCGTGACCGTGGTGTTACATCGGCGCCACACGAGACGGGCTGACCCTCGGGCCTGTCGCTCACCTGCTCATCGTGGAACGGTAGCCTACTTCCCCCGGCTCGTGGTCGGCGCTGCTTTCGACTTGGGACGAAGCCTTCGGCCCGACGCCTAGGATCAGTCCTCGTCGTCTTCCAGCGAAGTTCATTCTTCCTCGGCGAGGCTGAACGTCTTGAACAATCCTCCAAGTCCCTCCCGGAACCCGACACCAATTGATTACATAGTCATACGGGGCGGCAGTGCCCTCGATCAGGATCGTATAGTCTATTGTCCGGCATGGTATCCCGTTTGCGTCAAAGCTGCGGATAAGCTTGAGCTCTCCGGAATCCTGCGATTCCGGACTGCGCCATCGTTCGACTGTACCGACGGACTGCCCCTCGTACAGCTTGTCCGCAGCAGCGTGCAGGCGGTCGATATCATCCTGGGTGAGTCCAGGTAGGTAAATATAAGGCGTTAGTGCCGACTGCGCTGCGACGATACCTGCGGACAACGCAACCATCAGCCCAAATGCGACACCGAGAGGCAGAGTGGAGCCGCCGGACGCGAGGGAAAGCTTCCTCCCAACCGGATCGAGATGTTTCATCATCAGGGTCATCTCCGCTGCTATGTTACGCCAGCTCAGTGCTGCAAATTTTGCTGAACGCCTTGTAGTTAACGTTGACAGGTCGAGCATCGCCCGATGCATTTGCCCGAGCAGAGCGGCCCTTTCGAACCTCCTCAAGCATATGATGTTCCTAGCGACGCGTCGTGAGGACAATTGCTGTCCCTTATTTGCGCTTGCGGTTGACTTAGCCCTTGGTGCAGCGGCGAGGGTGAGAGTGCTGCTGCGGTCTCCTGTGCTCTTCCCAGTCTCTCGGGATCATCAGCTGGCAGCTAACCCAACTCATGCTCATCACATGGCCGCGCAAAGACGGCCCCCCGCTCATCATGTAGATGTTGACCTCATCGCCCGGCGCCACGCGTGGGATCTTCGTCTCCTCGAATACCCCTTTACGCAACTCCTGCGCGAACAAGGCGACGAACAGCAGCACGACGACAGCACCGATCACGGTGCTGATGATGCGGTAGAAGCTTTTCGCTAGGACCAGTCCGTCCCTCTGCGGCTGTGAAACGACAAACACCGTGAGCAAGGCCCACTGAGGCTGATCAAGGTTGAAGGTGAACGCCACCACAAGGCAAGCAGGCCCGAGACTGTCGGTTTTGCTGCAAACACTCCAGGCACGCCACGCACCGGATTAAACCGCATCATTACCGTCCAGGTTCGCGGGGTTCATCGCGCGATGACAACGACGGTCGAAGCGGCCGCTTTGGCGGGATTGCGGATTTTGATGTCGAGTTGCAGGGATCGGGCGCGTGGAAACCATCATCGCCCTCAGCCCGACGGTTGAAGTGGCGCAATCTGAAGACAATCGAGCCAAGGCCGCTCAAGCAGTAGAGCTGGGGCACATGTATCTTGGCATCAGAGTGAGACGGCTATCCTGCTCACTTCAAACCAAAGCCACTTTGTAGGAGCAAAGCAATGTATCGACTTCGTGGAGGCTTGTTCGCTGTGCTGGTGACGCTAGCGGCGGCTCCCGCGGCTCCCGCTCAGGAGCCTGGATCGGATGCTACGATCACGTTTTCCGGCGGTAGTGTCGCTGCGGGCGTCGGATATAGCTGGGGCGATGGCGTTCTGAATTTCAAGGGCAAAGAGTATCCCTTCACCGTCAACGGACTGAGTGTCGTCGATATCGGGGTCAGTCAGATCGACGGATCCGGTGATGTCTATGATCTACAGAATGTCTCGGATTTTCCTGGTACTTACGTCGCGGCCGGCGCGGGTGCCGCCCTCGTCGGCGGGGGCTTTATGGCCGTGCTTCAGAACGAGCACGGCGTTATCATCCACTTCTACTCCCGTTCGCAGGGCCTGAAGCTCACGGCAGCAGGAGAAGCCGTCGTGGTCAAGCTGAAAGAGTAGCCCACTGCTGTTGCGACCATGATGCCCGTCTTGCATGTCGAAGAGAATGCGGATGATGCGATTCTCCGCCTGAGCGGCGACTGGCTGGCCCGCAAGACGGGCATCCGCGCCATGACGGATGTACGGCTCGCGATTGGCTCCGTGCGCCGCTGTGCGCAAGTCCGCTTCGATACAAGTCACCTCGGCGAATGGGATAGCGCGTTGGTGGCGTTCATCCTTGACCTGCAGAGAGAAGCAACACGGCCCGATCACCCCTTAGCTCTGGATCTCGCCGGTCTTCCTGAGTCATTGCGGCGCCTCCTCGCCCTTGCGCGTGCTGATCCGGCGGCTCCAAAAGCCGACACGATGCCGGCGAAGACTATCTTCGTCGAGCGTGTCGGGCTACGGACGCTTGCGTTAGGCTCGGCATTTCACGCGGCTGCCGACCTGGTCGGACTCATGGTGTTGAGCGTCAAGCCTGCCTTGAGTAGGCGGCTCTATGCCCGTGCCGCCGACATCGCCTTGCTGATGCAGGAGTCCGGCGCTGGCGCCCTGGGTATCGTTGCTGTGGTCAACGGCCTGATCGGAGCCATTCTCGCTTTCGTCGGTGCGGTCCAGCTTCGCCGCTTCGGCGCCGAAATATATGTGGCAAATCTCGTGGGCGTGGCTGTCGTCAGGGAGATGGCTGCGGTCATGACCGCCATAGTGATGGCCGGCCGGACCGGTGGCGCCTATGCCGCCCAGATCGCCACCATGCAAGGGAACGAAGAGCTCGACGCACTGCAGGCGCTCGGCCTCCCATTGCACCAGTATATCGTCTTTCCCAGAGTGGCCGCGTTGGTCGCGATGATGCCCGTTCTGTATTTCTACGGGTGCTTTGTCGGACTTCTGGGCGGTCTGGTGGTCAGCGTCGCGATGCTGAAACTCTCGCCCACCCTGTTTCTTGAGCAGCTTCGGCCCGCCGTCGCGGCGACGGAGTTCTATATCGGCCTTACCAAGAGCGTCGTCTTTGGCGCCTATATTGCGCTTGCCGGTTGTCGGATTGGCCTGAGCGCAGGTCTAAGTGCCTCGGATGTCGGCCGCGCGGCAACCGGCGCCGTGGTCGCCGGCATTATCGGGGTCATCGCGATGGACGCCGTGTTTGCGGCCTGCACCAATGCCCTGGGCCTGTGATCGATGGCACCGAACGACACCTCTCGTATCTGTTGCAACGGCCTCGCTCTTGGGTTCGACTCCAAGGTCGTGCTGCGGGATGTGACGTTCTCGGTGCGGCGAGGTTCGATCTTCGCGGTGATGGGCGGCAGTGGCTGTGGCAAGAGCACGATCCTGCGATCGATCATCGGGTTGTTGGCACCGATCGCCGGCTCGGTGACGGTCGACGGCGAGAGTTTATGGGCCGCAATGCCCGAACGGCGCATCGAGATCACCCGCCGCTTCGGCATACTGTTCCAGAGCGGGGCGCTCTGGAGCTCGATGACCGTCGCGGACAACGTCGCTCTCCCGATGCAAATGTTTACACAACTGCGGGCTCCCGACATTCTGACACTGGTACGTTTGAAGCTGGCGCTCGTCGGAATGGCCTCGGCGGAACGAAAAATGCCGTCGGAGTTGAGCGGGGGCATGCGCAAGCGCGCCGGTCTTGCTCGTGCCTTGGCGCTCGATCCGGATATCCTGTTCTTCGACGAACCATCCGCCGGTCTCGACCCGATAACGTCACGGCGCCTCGACGAACTGATCCTCGAACTGCGCGACGGGCTTGGGGCGACTATCATCATGGTCAGCCACGAGTTGCCGAGCTTGTTTGGCATCTGTGATGACGGCGTCTTCCTTGATGCTGAGGCAAAGACGGCGATAGCACATGGCGCGCCGCGGGACCTGCGGGACGGATGCGCGCTCCCCACCGTGCAGGCCTTCATGCGGCGCGAATTGTCCGAGATTCCGCAGCATAGGGAAGGGAAAGATGGCAACGGCTAGACCTGCCGCCATTGGTGCCTTTGTCCTTGGCGGGATTGCGATCGTCGTAGCGGCTATCCTGTTCTTTGGAAGCGGCGAGCTCTTCACTCGCACCTACCGCACCGTTGTCTACTTCGAAGGATCGGTGGGCGGCTTGGCACCCGGGGCACCCGTGACCTTCCGTGGAGTACGTGTCGGTTCGGTTGCGAATGTCTCACTCGTACTCAATCCGGGCGACTTGAAGGCGCGGATTCCGGTGTATCTGCAGCTCGATCCCGACAAGGTAATCTTGGCCGGAGGTACTGGGCAACTCCGCAAACTACCACCCCTGCCGCGCCTCATCGAAGCGGGCCTGCGCGCAAAGCTGGTCTCGCAGAGCTTCGTAACGGGACAGATGTCAGTCGAACTTGATCTCGCTCCTGAAACACCGGCACATTTCATTGCGCCCCAAGGGACGGGAGTGCCAGAAATTCCGGCAATTCCGTCCGACTTCCAGGAGCTGCGGGAGCAGCTTACGCGAGCGCCGATTGCGCAAACGATCGAACAAGCGCAGCGCACCCTAATCGCTATCGAGCATATGGCGAATCGTCTGGACACCGAGCTCGGGCCGCTGACTGCCAGTGCACAGCGGACGCTCGACAGCGCGACCCGCACAATGGATATTGCTAGTGGCTCGATCCAGCATGTGGAGGAAGATGCTTCCACCGCGATTCAGGACATTCAAGCGCTCGCACGCGATGGTCGCCGGCAGCTCAATGCACGAGGCGCTGAACTGAGCAAGACCCTGCTCTCGTCACAGCAGGCCATTCACTCGGCGACTGAGCTCTTGACGTCAGCGAATAGCCTCGTTGCGGTTCATAGCTCGACCCGCGACGACCTTCAGGCCACGATCCGGGATCTTGCAGAGACGGCCAGTTCGCTTCGCATCTTCTCACGGACGCTGGAACGCGATCCCAGTGTCCTTCTGCTCGGTCGGCTCGGACGCTGAGCCGTGGGCCGCCGGGCGAGCAGCGTGTTCGGAGCTATTCCAGCGATGGTGCCTTACGGGCGCTGTCGGCCTGCAGCCGACCCCCAGCGCCTGATCTCTATGTACTTGGTAACGACCCGCCAGATCGGGCACGCATCATCGAGGTGCTCGACGAGCCGATCGTGAGAGGAATTGGACGGCCAGGAATTCCTGATAACGACACCCATGAACGATAGTCGCGATGCCGCGGTGGCTGTGGCGATGACACGGGATTTGAATCAACTGACCATGCGGATCGCGGCTGTGCTGCGAGGCCTGATACCGCTATGACCTGTATGAGCCATTACGTTCGAGCCGAACGAACGGACATCAGGCGCCGCTGCGGTCGGTGCCAGGGTGTCGCAGACGCCGATATCGGTTCCGGCGATCGCGATGAGCGCGGCCGGGTCCAGAACCGTCAGCACATGATTGGCGAGGTGAACAACACCTTGCTCGCGGAGGAGCGTCAGTGTACGGCTGACATGAATGGCGGTTAGCCCAACTGCCTGGCCAACATGGCTCTGCGTCACCGGCAGATGGACGACGTCCCTGGCCTGGCGGGAAGCTGACGGCGCGCTCTCAAATAGAGTTCAAGGAGCAGGTGTGCGATACGCTCCCGCGCGCTGCGAAGCCCCAGGTTAACCAGGTGAGTGTGCACGCGAGCCTCACTCGAGGCAGCCTGACGCGACAGAAGGAGAGCGAGCCTGGGGTTGACAGCTATGACCGCATCAAGGTCTTGCCGCGGGTATCTGCACACGCGCACGACGGAAAGGCATCTGGCGGAATGATAGAGATGAGCGTCGGGAGCCGATTTGAAGCCCAGCAGCGTACCAGGCAGCACAAAGTCCAGGATCTGACAGGAGCCATCTTCGAGCACAACCGACAGAGCCACCCAACCGTCGATAACAAGGAAGTAGTTTGGGCAGAGATCGCCCTGGCGATAGAGATCGGTCCCTGGCGAGGCGAGTCGTGTATGGCTCTTCAGCCCGTCCATTCCGTCCAGCTCCCGCTTTATCGGCATCCCGTGTCCCTCCCAGGTGGTCGGCAAGGGATTGGCATCTACGCCGCTCTACATTCAGCGTCTGTTCGCGTCTTTCGCGACCCTGAGACACTGGCTCGCGCCGGCGTCGCAGGTCGCGCTGCTGTCATCGCTTTCCTCAGCTTCCCAATCGCCCGGACCTCGATCTGGCGGATGCGCTCCGGTGAGACGCCATGCACCAGCGCCAGCTCCCGCAAGGTAGCCGGCACATCCGTCAGCCAACGCTGACCCAGGACTTGGCGCTCACGGTCGTTCAGCTCATGCAGATGCCTAGAGAGCAGAAGGGTGCGAACGTTGAGTTCCTGCGCCTCGCCGAGTGCAGCCTCGTGGTTGGCCGTCTCATCAGCAAGGTCGTCCTGCCATTCGCTCTCGCTATCCCGCCGGGCAGGAACGTTCAGGCTATAGTCGGGCCCTGAGAGGCGACCATTCATTTTGATCACCTCAGCCTCCGGAACATCGAGCATCTTCGCGATGCCGGAGAGCTGATCCGGGTCGAGATCGTCCGTGCCGGCGGTTTGCACTGCACCCTTGGCTCGGCGGAGATTGAAGAATAGTCGCTTTTGCATGACGGTTGTCCCCATGCGAACCACCGAGTGGTTGCGGAGGACGAAGTCCTGAATGGCGGCTCGGACCCACCAGGCCGCGTAGGTCGCAAGCCGGACCCCGCGATCAGGATCGAACCGCTCGACGGCGCGCATCATCCCGAGACTGCCTTCGCTCAGCAGATCGCTCACCGGCAGTCCGTAGCCACGGTAACTGTTAGCGATTCTTGCGACGAGGCGGAGATGAGACGTTACCAGCTGGTGGGCCGCGGCGCGGTCTTGATGCTCGCGCCAGCGGCGGGCGAGAGCCGCCTCCTCCTCGACCGATAGAAGCGGGAATCGCGAGATGCGCTGAAGGTACTGGTTGTGAGCCGCTTCCGCAGACGCGATGGAATACATTCTGCCCTCTCGCTCGTTCTGTGGTAGCGAGAGTCGCATAATCTTGGCGCATGTGATTGGCCGGGCTTGCCATAATTGTTTTCATCGGTCCAAATGCGCTGCGGGAGTCTCCGGTTGCTTCAGGCTCCGAACCCCTTCTCGACGAGGGAGAGCGCGTGGCTGTCAATCGGCGTCGAACATTGACCCTCGATCGGCGTCCAAAATTGACCCCTCAGATATCGGCTTGTGCCGGTAGTGCAAAGGGGGGACCCGCGCGCCGCGGAGTGCCCCACGAGGAGGCTGACGCAGCGGCGCGCGGGGGGTTCCTGTGGACCCACCGGTGCAAGCCCGGGTGGTAGAGGCGGTGGGCGTCAGGCGCGGTTCTTGAAGCGCCAGCTGTCGTTGCCTGTCTCGACAATGTCGCAATGGTGAGTGAGGCGGTCGAGCAGTGCGGTGGTCATCTTTGGATCGCCGACCATGTCGAGATGCCACAACGCTCGACAGGCGAGTCGCTCAGGTCAGGGTCACCGACCCGCATCATCCTCTGTATGGCAAGCGTTTTCCGGTCAGCGATCGACTGTCAGGGCGCGGGCCGGGGCTAATCGTTGTCCGGCTGCCTGACGGCCGAGAGCGCTCTATATCACGATTCGCTACAGATCTCGCAGCAACGGCCCATGAGCAGCTGGCCGTATCGAGTCGCCAAGCACACATTTCAGTGCACACGCTTCTGCCTTTGGCAAATCACATCCGTGCTGTGCTCGCTTCGAGACATGCGGAGCTCGAAGCCGGCGGACGACACCCCGAACGGCCATCGGCGAATCCGGAGCCGGATAGAGCCAGGCAAGGCGTTAGCGACAGCGCCGCGCCTATGGCCGCAACTTTCAATCGAGGAACGGCGGCGGCTGGCCCAGCACCTGGGTCAACTCTTGCAGCGCCTGCGTCCGCTTACCGCCGAGCCAAAGGAGGGAAACTGTGTCGACGACGACGTCGTTGAGCGATGATCGCATCACGACTGCGCACCGCGCCAAGCTTGCCTACGTTTACGTTCGACAATCATCGCCGGGGCAAGTTCGCCATCATCAGGAAAGCACCGAGCTACAGTACCCGGCTGGTTGAGCGTGCGGTTTTGTTCGGTTGGCCCCAAGAACGAGTTCACGTCATCGACGATGATCTTGGTAAGTCGGGGGCCTACAGCCGTGATCGCCGCGGTTTTCAGACGTTGATCGCGGAGGTCGGGCTTGGCAAAGCCGGGCTCGTTATGAGCCTGGACGCATCTCGGCTGGCACGCAACAACCGAGATTGGCACCAGCTTCTGGAATTGTGTTCACTGTTCGGGGTGCTGATCGCAGACGGCGAGCGCCTGTATGACCCTGCAGCCTATCACGACAGGCTGCTCCTGGGCTTGTCAGGGATCATGAGCGAGGCGGAGCTGCATCAGATCAAAATCCGCCTCCATCAAGGCGAGCGCCAGAAGGCAGCGCGCGGCGAGCTGCGATTACCACTTCCGGCTGGCCTGATCCACAACCGAGACGGCAGTGTCACCCTCAATCCAGATGAGGAGGTACAGCAGCGGCTCCGGCTGGTCTTTACGAAATTTCGGGAGCTGCGCAGTGCCAAGGCGGTCATGCGATATCTACGACGCCACAACCTGCTGCTCCCTGTGCGACCGCTTCGTGGCTCGGCGCCGCATGAAGTCGTCTGGCGCGTGGCCAACAATGCTCGTGTGATCCACATTTTGAAGAACCCAGCCTATGCTGGCGCTTACGTCTATGGCCGGCGACGGCCGGAGCCGCTGCGGCGACGGCCAGGTAGCGATCGTATCGGGACGGTGGCGGTTCCGCCTGAGGATTGGTCGATCTGCCTCAAGGACGCCCATCCGGCTTATGTCGACTGGGAAGAGTTCATGGCAAATCAACGGCAGCTGGCTAATAATGTCGCACGCTACGATGCGGGCCGATCCGGTGCGCCCCGCAAGGGCAGTGCTCTGCTGCAGGGCATCGTCAGTTGCGGTCGGTGTGCCCGCCGCATGTGCCTGCGCTATTCCGGAACTGATGGCGATTTTCCAGTCTACGTTTGCGTGGCCGACCAAACTTTCGACGGAGGGCCGAAATGCCAAGAGGTGCGAGCCCTCCAGGTCGACGCTGAGGTAGAACGATTGATCCTGGAGGCGCTGACGCCAGACCGAATCGCGGTGGCGGTTGCTGCCGTGAGTGAGGTCGAAGTGGAGAACCGTGCGATAGAGCGACAATGGTCGCTCAAGCGCGAGCGGGCCCGCTATGATGCCGAGCGCGCCCGACGCCAGTACGACGCCGTTGAGCCCGAGAACCGCTTGGTGGCTCGCTCACTCGAGAGGATCTGGGAAGAGCGCTTGAGGCGGGCGGACCAAATCGAGCAGGAATACGAGGCATGGCGTCGTGAGCAGGCCGTCTCGGTTTCCGACAGCGATCGGCAAGAGATTCTGGCACTGGGCGAGGACTTGCCGAAGCTGTGGCACGCTGCGACGACCACCGCGGCAGAGCGCAAACAGATCGTTCGACTGGTGATCAAGGAGGTCATACTGGATCAGAAGCAGCGGCGTGGCTACGTCTGGATCAGGATTATTTGGCAAACCGGCGCGACCAGCGAGCACTGGTTGCAACGACGCGTGCAAGGCTATGCGCAGCACGCCGATCAGGAACAACTGAGACGGCGTATCGTCGAACTCAACGGGCTGCAGAAGATGGATGCTGAGATTGCCGCCACCCTCAACAGGGAAGGGTTTCGGACCGCGCACGGACCACCATTTTCTGGCAACATGGTTCACGTGCTGCGAAAACGGTGGGGGATCCGGACCGTCAAGATCAACGGCATCGCGGTGAACCCTCCGCGATGGGCCGACGGAAGCTACTCAGGTACAGGGTGCAGCCGCGCTGATCGGCATTACACCGCAGACCATTTTTGATTGGCTCCGAAAAGGCTGGCTGAAGGGAAAGCAGCTGACCAAGGGCATGCCGTGGCAAATCTCGATATCTCCCGACCAAGTGGCGACGCCTAGGGCGCGCGCTCGACAGACCATCCGCTCCAATGGAGAGGCATCATGAAGGCGTCGAGTCGCCGAAGACGCTCGGCCATTCGCCGAAGGCAAGATTGGTCGTGACGATCACGGAGGTGCGCTCGTAGAGCCGGCTGACGGTGTGGAACAGCAGCTGCCCGCCGGCCTGTGCGAAGGGCAGATAGCCGAGTTCGTCGAGCACGACGAAGTCCAGACGGGTGAGATGATCGGCGAGTCGTCCCTGGCGGCCTGCCCGCCCTTCGGCCTCGAGCCGGTTGACCAGATCGACGGTGTTGAAGAAGCGTCCGCGCGATCCGGCGCGGATACAGCTCCGCGCGATCGCGATCGCCAGATGCGTCTTGCCGGTGCCGGTCCCGCCGACCAGGACGAGGTTGCGCTGCTGAGCGATGAAGTTGCCGTCGGCAAGATCGCGCACCAGGCTCTCGTTGATCGGCGTTCCGTTGAAGGCAAACTCGTCCACGTCCTTGGCGAGCGGCAGCTTGGCGATCGTCAGCTGATATCTGATTGAGCGCGCCTGCTTCTCCGAGATCTCTGCCTTGAGCAGATCGCCGACAAAGCGTTGCGGCTCGTGCTTGCGCTTGATCGCGGTGGCCAGCGTCTCGTCATAGGCGCCCTTCATTCCAAAGAGCTTGAGCTCCCCCATCATGTCGAGGACTTCGGTTCGCTCCATGCTCATGTGCTCCTGAGTTGATCGTATCTGGCGCAATCGGCGACCGGCGCATGGCGGAGTATCAACGCATCCGGCGTAAGGATGATGGCCGCCGGCCCGGGGTCGCGGTGCCGCGTGAGGATGTTGATGATCACGTCAGATGAGTGGACGCCTTCGGACATCGCCTGCGCGCAGGCAGCTTCGACCGCCGTCAACCCATCCGTCAGCACGGCAGCCAGGATGGCGACCATCTGACGATCGCCATCGTCGGACCCGGCGAGCTTGCGCCGCACCCGCTCCAGCGCGGCCGGCAGCACCCAGTCCCTGAACGGCGCGCCGTTGCGCAGCGCGCCCGGTTTGCGGGCCAAAACCGGCACGTAATGCCAAGGATCGTAGATCGTCTCGCCTCGGCTGTAGCTGCGGCGGTGTTCCGCGACGATGCGCCCATCCTGGCGGATGATGATCCGATCGGCGTAGGCATGGATCTCGACAGGCCGGCCGACCGCACTGGCGCTCACGGAGTATTTGTTATTGTCGAAGCGCACCAGACAGGTCTTCGACACCGACGCGGGCAGCGCGTGGAAGCCATCGAAGCGGCCGCGATAGGCGACAAGCTTCGGCCGCTCTTCCTCGAAGACTTCCCACACCGTCTGCTCGGGACGCTCGGGATGCGGATGCGCTTTGGCGTAGGCGATGCATCTATCGGTGAGCCAGGCGTTTAGTTCGTCGTAGGTCTTGAACCGCAGCCTCGGGGTAAAGAAGCGCTCGCGCACCAGGCCTACTTGGTTCTCCACCTGACCCTTCTCCCAGCCCGATGCCGGCGTGCAGGCGACCGGATCCACCAGATGGTGAGCGCACATCTGCAGGAAGCGGCGGTTGTATTGCCGGTCCTTGCCGATGAAGATCGTCTCCACCGCGGTCTTCATGTTGTCGTAGATGCCGCGCGTGCAGGCGCCCCTGAAGAGCGCGAAAGCGCGCTCGTGGGCGTCAAACACCATCTCCTGCGTCTCGCGTGGATAGGCGCGAACGGACATCATGCGGCTATGACACAGGCGGACGTGCGCGACCTTCACAGTCACCGTCACGCCGTTCATCACGACAATCTCGTGGCTCCAGTCGAATTGGTAGGCCTCGCCCGGCGCGAACGACAGTGGCACGTAAGCGGCCGCCGCCTGGCCCGCGTGCTCCCGGCTCCAGGTCCGGGCGTAGCGTCGGACGGCGTCGTAGCCGCCGTCGTAGCCCAGCGCCCGCAACTCCTCGAATATGCGGATCAAGGTCAGCCGCTCGCGCGCCGTGCTCTCGACGTTCGCGGTCAGCAGCCGGTCGATCTCGACCTTCCAACGGCCGAGCTTGGGGCGTGGCTGAACCTCCCGCTCATAGGAAAACGACGTCTCCCCCGACCGAAGCACCTTGCGAACCGTGTTGCGCGATATGTTCAGGTCGCGCGCGATCTCCCTGATCGACTTGCCCTTGACCAAATGCTCGCGTCGTATCCGGCCGATCGTCTCCACAATCAGCATCCCCCACCGCCCACCTCAAATCGAAGCAGGCAGCCCACAAGCCACAATTCAGGGGGTCAATTTTGGACGCCGATCCCCCGGGCTCAGGGGGTCAAAATTGCACGCCGAAACACACGCGTGGCGAGCAATCATGCGCTCTTCGGACGTGGGGGACCTAGACTTCTGCGGTGCTGCCGTCACTGCTGATCTGCGGTCCATGTCTATCATTGGCGGCCTCGTCAAGCTCAACGCCGAGCCACGGCGAAAGCCGGCAAACCTTGGTGCGGATCGCGCAGGCATGTTCGCCGACTCCGGCGGTGAAAACCTAGCCATCCAAGCCGCCGAGCGCCGCTGCGAGTGATCCAATCTGGCGGCGACCCGATAGCAGAACACATCGATGGCGAACGCCGCCCGAGGGGCGTTGCTGGCCAACAGACCGCCCTAGGATCACTCCAATGTGTGTTTGGCCGAACTGAGGTATTGATTTCGCCGTAGAATATTCAGCGATCGGTCACCGACGACGTCCGCGCCAAAACTGATCAATAGCGGTAGACCCCGCGGCCGGTTTTCCGCCCGAGATACCCGGCATCAACCATCTCCCTTAGGCGCGGACAGGGCCGGTATTTCGGGTCGCCGAACTCGCGATGAAGAACCTCCATCACCGACAGCAGCACATCCAGACCGATCAGATCGGCAAGTGCCAAGGGACCCATCGGATGATTGCAGCCCAATTTCATCGCGTCGTCGATTTCTCCTGGGCTTGCATCTTCTTCTGCCAGCGCGAAGAAGGCCTCGTTGATCATTGGAAGCAGAAGGCGGTTCACGATGAAGCCGGGCACGTTCTTCACCGTGATTGGTGTTTTGCCCATCTTCTCTGCAAGCGCCGTGATTAGATCGTGGGTGGCGTCGGTGGTCTGCAACCCACGCACGACTTCGACAAGGCTCATCACCGGCACGGGATTGAAAAAGTGCATGCCGATGAAGCGGCCCGGGTCTGTGATAACTGAGGCAAGTTTTGTGATGGATACGGACGACGTGGTTGACGTAACGATAGTATCCGCCCGTACAGCTTTATCGATGAGCTGCATGACTTTTGTCTTCAGATCGGCGTTTTCGGTGGCTGCCTCGACGATCACGTCAGCTTCCGCGAGTGCGCCGAAATCCGTCGCCGTTTTGATCCGCGCGAGTGCTTCCTCTCGGGCAGCCGGCGTCATCTTGTCTTTCTTCACCAGCCGATCGAAGCCTCCGGCGATCCTCTGCGTCGCATTCGCCAATGCGGATTCGCTGATGTCTATCAGGGTTACGGCAAACCCGGCTGCTGCCGCCACCTGGGCGATGCCGCCTCCCATCGTTCCTGCGCCGACGACGCCGATGCTACGAACGGGCATGTTCGAATTCTCCTCTCATTGGCTGCTTGCTGGCGTTCCCACTCGGTCGCGGGCGACGCACATGGCGATACACGAGCACTCCTGACACAAGATGCCGAGGCTTCCGGTAGGACAAGCAGAATTGCCAAGCCCCGCGGGAGTTGGAGCAGGATCGCCCAATACGCAGCAATCGCGATCAACCGCCATCCCGCTGAGTAGTGGTGCCGTAGATTTCCCTGCCTCTCCCTCGCGAGTTGGGCCTGATGGCGATCGGCAGGCGGCGGTGGTTTGCAGGCTTTAGCCCGTGTAACAGGATTTAACGACCATTAACTAACCCACTCCGGCCGCAGTGCGTCACAACAGAGATACCTCCACCGGCTGCTTATCGGCGCCAGCGGGCATCAGGCCGATCGGAAGCGGAGGCACTAGCGGCGATGGCGCGAAGTTACTAAACGCCCGCGCTCTTAGGTTACGAAAGCACGACCCCGCTTGCCGCGGGGCCCCAGATGAACTCCTGTGTATCGGAGGCTTGAATCATGACTGTGACTGCACTTGATCTCTCCTACGAGGCGGCATTCAAACCTTATAGCGCCTCGTTTAGGTTGGAGCGGGCATTTCACCCGCATCCCTGGCAGGATGAGAGGAACGAGTTACGACCCGAACTGACGGCGCCAACCAAGCCGGAGTTGACAATACCCCCTCTTAGCATCTCTCAGGCCCGCCGACGCGCCGTGGAGATCGATCCTCCCGAGATCGTGAGACGACCCGAGATCGTGAGGCAACGTAGCGCGGCCTGGGCCGGAATGTCCGCGGAGATCGTGCAAATCGCACGAACGGACAGGATCGGCATGCGCTATCAGGCGCCCCTGCACCTGCTGGTTGCGTACGAACAAGGCCTGCGTCACGAGGGGGAGACACACGCGCAGGGCGTACCCAGATCCACTCTCAAGGACCTGAAACGCAAGCTGACCTTCGTCCCCGCCGGATGTGAATTCCAGGAGTGGCATGAGCCACGCTCGGCGCTCCAGATCACGTATGTCTACATCGAACCGTCCAAACTGCATGTCGGATGCAACTCCGACGACGGCTCGAAGAACTCCGCTCCGCGACTGCTATTCGAGGATTCCGTTCTTTGGGAGACGGTATCCAAGCTCAAGACTTCTCATTGAGAGTGCCGATGCCGGCGACCGACACTATCTCGAGGCAGTCGGGACAGTGCTCGCCCATGAGCTGACCCGGATCGTCGCCGGCCACGCATTGAACGAGCGACCGACGCGCGGCGGACTTGCGGCTTGGCAGCAGCGACTGGTCATCGAGTATATCGAAGAGCATCTCGCTGAAGAGATACCGCTCACCACGCTTGCCGATCTCGCCCGGCTCAGCCCGCATCATTTCTGCCGGGCGTTCAAGCAGTCGCTCGGCAGGCCGCCTTGCCGATACCACGGGCTCCGTCGCATCGAACAGGCCAAGGTGCTGTTGGCAATGCCGGCCACCTCGGTCACTGAGATCGGGCTGAGCCTGGGCTATAGCGAGACGAGCTCATTCACCGCGGCTTTCAGACGTGGGACCGGTCTCACCCCAACGGAGTATCGTCGGAATTTGTCGTGATCGAGAAGGAAGCGACGACCGAGACCTTGGCCGTGATCGCCTCGTCACTCTCGCCCGCATCGGCCGCCAGCAGAATCTGCGCCTGCTCAGTTTGCGGGCGGCGTGTTGCCGCCGCTCAGCATTTCGACCTGGTCAGGTGATCAAGCAACTTCGTGGCGTGCCCTTATCTCCAAGGGCGGTCCGCTGCTCTCGACCAACGGCCGGGGTGGCGGCCAATCCAGCATCTGATCACGCAGTCCAGCCACGCAAGCACATCGCGCGTCACCTCATCACGATTCGTTTCGTTAAACAGCTCGTGGCAGAGCTGTCCCGGCCTCGCGCGCAATGCAACGATCGAAGCGAGCAGCAGCTACGCGCCCATCTTGTCGAGAAGTCCCTTGGCCGCCACCAGATCGGCGGTGCCAAACCCTTCGCTGAAACGGCCATAAACAGATTGCAGGAGATCGCGTGCTTCCTGCGCCCGTCCCTGTCCAATCCAGAGTCGGGTGAGGCTTGTCGCCGCCCGCAATTCCCAGGATAGGGCTTCCTGCCGGCGCGCCCAGCCGAGGGCCTGTTGGAAATAATCCTCCGCCCGAGTGGCAGCCTCCGCAACGCCCGTCTTCAGCTCCAGTTTGCCCTTGATACGCAACAGCTCCGCGATATACCAGCGTTCCTCGTTCCGCTCGGATTGCGTCAGTGCCTCCTCAATCGTAGCAAATGCCTGGCCCACCTTTCCGGTATCTCCCAAAGCTTGAGCGAGCAGGCCCATAAAGGCGGTGTAACGGCTGGCCATCCCGGTCTCACGAAGGTCCTCGAGAGCAGCGCGGAGGAGTGCTGATCCGCTGACGGCATCACCTTGCATGGTCAGTAGCACACCTTTGAGGCAGCGGCCCCGTGCGTGCCATGAGCGAAGCGCATGTTTTGCCGACTCTTCAAGCAAAATTAACACAAAGCGTTCCGCTGCTACCTGATCTCCCGCGTACAGCGCGACCGGGCAAGCCGCTCGGCCGAGGGCGTAGCAGAGTGACAGCACGTGCTCGTCCGCTCGCGCGTCCTCGACAGTACGCTCGGCCATCCGCATGGCTTGGTCAGGATACCCCTGCACCCAGAGAATCCGAGCCAGAGTCGTGCGAGCGGCAACAAGCTGATCCAGCAGAAAGCGGGCCGTACGGGATCTGTGAACAACGCCGGTATGGTGGCCAATGCTCCGCTCGATATGCTTTCGTGCATCACTCTGGTCTCCACGGTAATGCAGCGAGATGCCAACCATCCGGTCGCCGATCAGCAGATCGAAGGGATCGCCCATGCTTGTAGCAAGTGTCGCAAATCGTTGAGCCTGCGCCAGTGCGGCCCGATACTCACCACTGTTGATACTATAGGACCATATGCCGGCCGTGGCATGGAGCTGATACTCTTTATCGTGGAGATCCTCTGCAATATGAAGAACCTTTGCCCACGTGGCACCGGTTTCAGCCACCGAGCCCTTCGTGTGCATCAGTGCTAACCCAAGAGCCGCACGAAGCTCCATCTCGCGGTACGCATTCCCGGTTAATCCGGCTCCGGTGCTATCGAGTGCCTGTTCAACGCGCCCACGGTATTCGTCCAACAGGCCCAACTGCACCCACAGCGACACTGTGGCAACAGTGAGCGCCACTCCAATGGAGATATTCCCGCCAGGCGAAAAGGCCCAGTCCAATGCTATACGAACATCGTCAATTTGCCGACGATAGGCCGCCAACCACTCCGCTGAAGGCTCCGTCTCCCACTCGGCCTCGGTGCGGTCAAACAGATCACGAAAAAACACGGCATGGTATCTTGCAACTCGATCGCCATCGTCACCTTCCAGAAGTTTCTCACGGGCATATGCACGTACCGTATCAAGCAGTCGGTAATATACCAGTGCGCCATTTCTATCCACCACAACGAGAGACTTCGTCACGAGACCGGCAATGCATTCGGCGACATCAATTGCCGCCATATCGTTGGCCGCAGCGACAGCGCCTGCCGCTTCGAGCGTGAATGCTGCAGCGAATATTGACAGACGTCGTAACACTGCACGCTCGGGCTGAGAAAGCAGTTCATAGCTCCAATCGAGCATCGCCCGCAGTGTTTGATGACGCTGTGGAGCCGTACGGCCGCCCCTTGTCAGCAAACGGAAACGATTGTTCAGTTGCACAGCTAACCCACGCACTCCGAATACCTCGACTCGAGCAGCAGCCAGCTCGATCGCCAGCGCGATGCCGTCTAGCTTCCTACATATCTCGGCTACAACGAGTGCTTCCGCATCGCTCATATCAGGTCCCCCCAGGCTTCCTGCCGCGCGTTCGATGAAGAGCTGCACGGCCGGGAAGCGGAGCAAGTCAGCGGCGCTGAGCCGCGCCGATGATGACGGGATTGCCAGCGGGGGGAGGCGATATACGTTCTCACTCTGCACGAGCAGCGGCTCCCGGCTGGTCGCTAGGATGTGCACGCCCGGTGCCTTCTTGAGCACCTGAGATGCAAAGGCTGCCGCAGCCTCGATCACGTGCTCGCAGTTGTCGAGAACCAGCAGCATCTGCTTGTCATGTAGCAAGCCAATTAGTCCGCCAATTGTGTGCTCGGAGGCGCCCTCGAGCCTAAGTGCCGCTGCAATCCCGCTCGCCATGAGTTGCTCGTCGCTGAGCGGTACTAGGTCGACGAACCATACTCCGTCTCGGAACGCATCGATCAGCTCCGTGGCCACTGCCAACGCAACTGTTGTCTTGCCGATCCCGCCTACCCCGACAATCGTCAAGAGGCGCTGCTGCACCAATCGGCTCGCAAGCGCCTTGATAGTGTCCTCGCGCCCGATGACCCGCGTCAGTAAGGTCGGTAGGTTGTGCTTGCTCTCGGTGGGGCGAGCCGGCGCAGGTCCTTCCGTGCGCGTGACCGGAGCTGCAAAGCAATAGCCACGCCCGGGGACCGTGGCGATGTAGCGCGTGCGGGGCTCTGCGCCGCCCAAGGTCCTGCGCAACGCCGCGACATGGACCCGGAGAGTCCCCTCTTCGACGACTGCTGCCTCCGGCCAGACGCGTGCCTTGAGCTCATCCTTTGTGACGGTCTCACCAGCCCGCTCGACGAGGGCGATAAGGATGTCCAGCGCATGGCTGCCGAGGTGAATGGTCTGATCGGCTTGCAACAACAGCCGTTGCGCCGGGAACAGGCGGAATGGACCGAACAACACCACGAGCCCCGCTGGTGCGGTGACCGATGCAGCCATTGTGTCACTCCTGCTCAAGGATTTGATATAGACGAGCCAGCCGCGACGCTGCGCGGTCTCGCGGCGGATCCAAGCGGCGAGGCCGCCGCCGAAGCTCATCGCGCCGATGCCGAGGAAGCCAAGGAAGAGATCGATAAGCGGGGTACGCGCCGTCGGGGGAACGTTGGTCTTGGTGCTCAATGGATGGGGGCGGCCCGGCTAGGTTTTGCTAATATTCCAGAAGGCCAGCACGTTCGATCTCAATACCCCGGAGACGTTGCTGCGCCACAGGAAGGGCTGCACGAACTGCCCGAGCGGCAGGTAGGGCAGCACCTCCCAAAGGCGCCGGTGCATATCGAGCAACAACTCCATCCGCTTGGCGGGATCGGGTTCGCGGATGTAGCGGAGACGCATGTCCTCCTCCACCTGATCGCACGGCCAGCCGTAGAAGTTCTTGCCGTCGCAGGTGGTGATGGTCGATGGGCTGGTGAGCGGGCTGGCGAGTTGGGCGCCGTTGGCACTGGTATGGAACAGGTTCCAGCCGCCCTTCCATGGAGGATCCTTTTTCTGCCGGCGCGTCGCCACGCTACCCCAGTCCGACATTTGCAGATCGACCTTGAAGCCGATCTTCTGCAACAGATCGACGGTCACCAGACTGAGCCGCTGATAGGCCGGAATATCGGAACCGCCGATCAGCACCACGGGCCTGCCATCATAACCTAACTCGCGGACCAACTGTCGCGCCACCTCAAGATCGGGCTTGCGATATGCCTCCGACCCGACCTCGGTGCCGTTTGGGCTGCCGCAGACCCAATAGGCGTAGCATTGGTGCCAGTATTTCGGGTCGCCATAAGCCGCCGACATGTAATCGACCTGGCTCATCGCGTGGCCGACCGCCTGGCGGGCCTTGAGGTTGTCGAACGGCGGCCACAGCTCATTGAAGCGCAGCACGGCGTACGATTCCAACGGCCAGACCTGACCGATGACGATGTCCTTGTCGCGCTCGACCGTCGGCAGCAGATCGAGCGGCGGGGCGTCGAGCAGATCGACCTCGCCCTGCTGCAGGGCGAGATACGCCGTTGAAGGATCTCGGATGATGATCCACTCGACGCGATCAACCTTTACCACCTTGCCGCCGGCAAAGCCGCTGGCCAGTTCCGGGCGAGGTAAGTAGCCGTCAAATTTCTCGTACACCAGCCGTGCGCCGGGCACATATTCCGCCTCGACGAAGCGGAACGGACCGGACCCGATGCGTGCGCGCACCGGCGTGAATGGATCGGTCAGCGCGTCCTTCTCGCGCATGATGGCGCCGACTACTCCGTTGCTCCCGCCAAGCAGAAATTCGGTGAACGCGAAGGGTTGCTTCAGGCGCAAGGTGAACGTGCGATCATCGATCCGTTCATATCCCTCGATCAGGCCGGCGAGAATTTGGTTCTGACTGTCGCGCACGAACATGCGCTTGAGCGAGGGGATCACGTCGCGCGTCGTGACATCGCTGCCGTCATGGAACTTGAGGCCGCGCCGCAGGACGAAAGTGTAAAGCAGATGATCGTCGGACAGCTTCCATGTATCGACCATTTGCGGCTGGACGTTCATCTTGTCGTCCCAGCCGAACAACTGGTCGTAGATCATGGCGCCGTGCATGGAAACGTTGTTGACCTGCGCGAATACCGGATCGAAGGATTGTGGCTCCGCTTGTGGCACGACGCGGAGGGTGTTCGGATCGGACCGGGCGATGCCGCCAACCGCTTGGGTCGCTGAGGACAACACAGCAGCAATCGACCCGGCGACGAAGGTGCGTCTTTGCAGCATTCAATTCCTCCACCGATCCGGTGTCCCGTCTAACCACGGTGCGACCGGCGGCGCGGAGCGTCAAGAATTCAGGAGCGGCACGGCTGGGTTGTGCACTCCCGTCCGGCCTCATAGGGTCCGCCGCCATGCCTCGCACCTTGCTCCGCCTGCTCGCCGTGTTTCTGCTCGTGCTGTTCGCCGCCCCCGCTGCGGTGCCAGCGGCATCCGCACCACACGACCAGAGCGATCCGTCGAGCCTCTGCCTGGCGGCGATACCGGCTGCCGAGCGCCACTACGACACGCCGCCCGGCCTGCTCGCGGTCATGTCGAAAGTCGAAAGCGGCCGGGCATCGCCTTCCGGAGCGCTGCAGCCCTGGCCGTGGACCGTCGATGCCGATGGCGAGGGCGTGTTCTTTGCTACCAAGGCCCAGGCGGTCGAATGGTCGCGCCAAGCGCTGGATTCCGGTTCGGTCACCTTCCTCGATGTCGGCTGCATGCAGGTCGATCTCAGGATGCATCCTCACGCCTTCGCCACCCTGGACGAGGCGTTCGATCCCGCAGCCAACACCGAATACGGAGCACGCTTCCTGCGCGAGCTTCATGACGGTGTTGCCGGAGACAACTGGTTCACGGCGATCGGGTTCTATCATTCGCAAACACCGGTGCTGGCGTCACTATATCGCGAGCAGGTAGCCGCCGTGGGCGCTGGCTTGCCGCCACCGCGCATGCCGTCGGGCCATCTTGCGATGATGCGTCTCGATCTTGTTGGCGGCGGAGCGTTGCGCATCAACGTGAACCATCAGCCGGCACGAGTGCATCGCCACCTCAGCGCCTGCCAGATTGCCGCGATTCTGGGTTCTTATCTGCCGCGACGAGTAGCCGGATGTGCCGCACCGCGGCGCTAAATTGTGGGTGTGAGTGATCAAACGCGCACGTGGTGACGCGGAGTAGGCATAGTGGACGACGTCCTGGTCGAGAACGTCCTAAATGCGCTCGCGGCCGGGCTCATCATCGGCTGCCTCTATGGCCTGATGTGCATCGGCCTTGGGCTGATCTTCGGCATCATGAAAGTGGTGAATTTCGCGCAGGGCGAGCTGCTGATGCTGGGGATGTATGTCAGCCTGTATCTCGTCGGCGTCTGGGGCGTGCTGTCGTTCCTGGGACCGGCGGCGCCGTTCGTCGGCGCTCTGATGGCTGGGCCTGTGCTATTTGCCGGCGGCGCGCTGCTGCACCGACTGCTGCTCACCCGCGTCTCCGGCCTCCGGACTTCCGGCTTGCTGGACGAAGGTGCGTTCGGCCAGCTTATCGTCACGCTTGGCGTATCGCTCATCCTACAAAATGCGGGGCTGATCGTCTTCGGTTCCAGCCCGCGCAGCGTACTCACTCCGCTCGCGGCGCGCGCCTTCATAATCGGCCGGATCGTCGGCGACGCCACGTTGTTCCTCAACAAAGCGCGGCTCGTGGCATGCGCGGTGGCGATCCTGGTCGCGCTGGCGCTGTGGCTGTTGATGGAGCGCACGCGACTCGGCAAGGCACTGCGTGCGGCGGCCGATAACCCAGTAGCCGCGACGTATATGGGGATCGACGTAGATCGCGCGTATCGCATCGCCTTCGGGCTCGGCGCGGCGATCACCGCGGTGGCGGGCGGATTGATGGCGACGTACCTGTCGTTCACGCCGTTCGTCGGCCTGGACTACGTGATCATCATGTATTCGGGCGTGGTTCTGGGCGGGATGGGCAGCATCCTCGGTGCTTTCTGGGGCGGGCTGACGGTCGGCTTCGTGCAGCAATGCTCGGCACTGGTGTTGCCGCCACAACTTCAGAACGCGGCGATCTTCGTGGTGTTCCTGCTGATCGTCTCGCTGCGGCCGCAGGGCCTGTTCGGCCGCTCGGCGGAGCGGGCATGAGGGCTGGGACCGGCCCCCGTATCAGGCGCGACGCGATCGCCCTGGCGATCTGCGTGGCGACCTATCTTGCGCTGTGTGCGGTGGTGCGCAACAGCTACTATCAGCTCATGCTGACCCTGGTGCCGATCTGGGCAGCGATGGGGCTCTCCTGGAACCTGATCTCGGGCTATAGCGGATTGGTTTCATTCGGCCACGCTGCATTCTTCGGACTCGGCGCCTACACGGTGACATTGGCGCTTGTGTACCTGAACCTGACGCCGTGGCTCGGTATCCCGCTGGGGATGCTGGTGGGTGCGGCGGCCGCGGTGCTAATCGGTGTGCCGACGTTCCGGCTGCGCGGACACTATTTCGCGCTGTCGATGCTGGCTTATCCGTTGGCCATTCTGTACGTGCTGGAATTTCTCGGCTTTCAGGAAGTGCCGCTGCCGATGCATCAACAGCGTCCCGCGCTGTTCATGCAGTTCACTGACCCACGCGTTTATACGGTCGTTGCGGTGGGGTTGCTGGCGATCGCCATGGTGGTCTCGATCGCGGTGGAGAACTCCCGCTTCGGCCTGGCGCTCACAGCGATCCGCCAGAACGAGCTGGCGGCGGAAGCAGCGGGTATCGACACGTGGCGTTGGAAGATGCGCGGTCTGACCGCCAGCGGCGCGATGGCCGCGGCAGCAGGCGGGCTCTACGCCTGCGTGCTACTGGTGGTGACACCGGATTCGGTGTTCGGCGTACTGGTTTCAGCGCAGGCTCTGGTAGTGACGCTGTTCGGTGGCGTGGCAACGGTGTGGGGTCCGGTAATCGGTGCGACAATCCTGATCCCCCTGGCCGAAACACTCAACGCGCGACTGGGGAACATCATCCCCGGAATCCAAGGCGTTGTGTACGGAGCGGCGATCATCGCGATCATGCTGATCGCGCCTCAGGGATTGTTCTGGACGGTCCGGGATGCGTTGCAGCGACGCGGTGCCGCAAGACTCCCCCTCCCCTTGCGGGAGGGGGATGGGGGGAGGGGGCCGTCGTGCAGTCCCCTCCCCTCCCCCGCAAGCGGAGCCACACTGCTGGACGTGCGCAACCTGTCGCGATCATTCGGCGGCTTGCGGGCGGTGGACGACGTCAGCTTCTCCGTCGAGAGCGGCGAGATTCTCGGCATCATCGGCCCGAACGGCGCCGGCAAGACCACACTGTTCAACGTGCTGAACGGCGTGCTGGCGGCCGATGCCGGCGACGCATTTTTAGCCGGCATCCCCATGCGTGGACGCAAAGTTCACCAGATTGCACGAATGGGAGTCGGACGAACGTTCCAGGTGGTGCGCAGCTTTCCGCGCCTCTCTCTGCTCGACAACGTCATCGTCGGTGCCTACGGCGCGGGACTGGACGACCATGCAGCGGTCGCTGCGGCCGCGGCGGCGCTGGACGCCGTGGGGCTGGGTCGGCTCGCTGACCGACCGGCGGGCCAGCTCACCAATAAGGAGCTGCGACTTATGGAGCTGGGGCGCGCACTTGCCGGACGCCCGCGGCTACTGCTGCTCGACGAGACGCTGGCGGGGTTGGGACGCGAGGAATGCGACGAGCTGCTGGATGTGCTGCGCGCCCTGCGCGATACCGGCGTGACCATCGTCATCATCGAGCACACAATGCACGCCATGCTGCGGCTGGCGGACCGTTTCCTCGTGCTCGATCATGGCGCGGTGCTAGCGCAAGGCTCGCCGCGCGAGGTGATCGAGAATCGGGCGGTGATCGAGGCCTATCTCGGCCACAAGTTTCTGGCGAGACAATGCTCGGCGTAAGCGATCTCGCGGTATCCTATGGCGGACTACGCGCGCTGTCCGATATCTCACTCACCGTGAATGAGGGGCAGTTCGTCGCCGTGGTCGGCCCGAACGGCGCCGGCAAGACGACACTGTTCAAGGCGATCTGCGGCATCGTGCGGCCGGACTCTGGTGCGATCAGTTTCGCCGGACAGGATCTGCTTCGCAGACCGGCGTTTTCACGCGCGCATCTCGGCATCGCGCATGTGCCGGAAGGCCGCCAGGTCTTCAAAACGCTTACGGTGCGCGAGAACCTAGAGATGGGCGCGTACACCCGCGCCGGCCGGGTGGCGTGGACGCACACGCTCGAACGCATCCATGCGCTGTTCCCGATTCTTGCCGAGCGTGCCGGCCAGCTTGCCGGCACGTTGTCCGGAGGCGAGCAGCAGATGCTGGCGATCGGGCGGGGGTTGGCGTCCTCGCCACGCCTGCTGATGCTGGACGAGCCGTCGATGGGCTTGGCACCTGCCGTCGCCGATCTGATCTTCGAGCGCATCGCGCAGATCCATCGCGAGGACGGGCTGGCGATTCTTCTGGTCGAGCAGCGTGTCGCCGAGGCGCTGGAACTCGCGGACCACAGCTATGTGCTGGAGACCGGACGCGTGGTGCTGGACGGGTCCTATCAGACGCTGCTTGCAGACGACCGGCTCCGGCGCTCCTATCTCGGCTTGGGCGCAATCTGAACAGACCCTGGGAAGAACGGACATGAGCAGAAATATCGGCCGCCGAACGGCGCTAGCACTCGGTGGCGCAGCGGCGGTGGCTGGACGGGCGCGAGCGCAAGCGAAGGATGTCGAGATCGCACTGCTGGTGCCGTTGACCGGGCCGTGGGCGCGGCAGGGCATTCTGGAACGCATGGGCGCCGAGATGGCGGTCGATGACGTGAATGCCGCCGGCGGCGTGAAGGCGCTGGGCGGGGCGAAGCTGAAGCTGCTGGTCTTCGATACCCAGGACACCGCCGAGAAAGCGAAGGACGCGGCGCAGCGCATGCTGGCGCAGAACCCCGACCTGGTCGGCGGCATCGGCTGCTGGCTGAGCACCTTCACGCTGGCCGCGACCGAGGTGACCGAGCGCGCGCAGCTTCCGTGGCTGACATTGTCGTATTCCGACGCCATCACCAATCGCGGGTTTCATTACGTGTTCCAGACCTCGCCCACTGCCGACAAGCAGGCGACGGATGTCGTGCCGATCATCATGAAGCTCGCGCAGAGCAGCACCGGCAAACGCCCGACCAAGGTAGCCATCATCGGGGATAACACCGCCGCCAGCGTGAGCTTCCTGAAGCCGATCCGCGCGCACATCCTGAAGGATGCCGGTCTGACCGCGGTGATCGACAAGATCTACACGCCGCCGCTGGCGGACGCCACGACGCTGGTACAGCCGGTGCGCAGCGCGCGGCCCGATTTCGTGCTGCTGCTGTCAACCAATGTGCCGGACGACAAGCTGCTGATCGATGCGTTTGCCGAATTTGGCATGGGAGGCGGCAAGCTGCCGCTGATCGGCAATGGCGGTCACTGGGCGACGCCGGAGCTGTTGAAGACCACCGGCGCCGACATCCTGCGGGGAATGATCGTCGGTCTCGCCAACTGGCCGGGCAAGGAGCAGGCCGCGCTGGGCCAGCGCTTCATCCAGCGTACCGGCGAGCCGTGGTTCGGGCACGATTCCATCTTCCCCTATGCGCATGTGATGATCCTGAAGCAGGCGCTGGAGATGGCCGGCGCCGCTGACCGCGTGAAGGTTGCCAATGCGATCCGTGGGATGGACATGACCGATGGGCCGGCTCTGTTCTTCCCTGGTCATCATCTCAAGTTCGACGACAAGGGCCGGCGCGTGGACGCCGAGCTCGTCGTCGTGCAGTGGCAGAACGGACGGCCGGTGACGATCTTCCCGCAGGAGATGGCGACCGCCAAGCCAATCTGGGGAGTTTGAGCACATGACCGAGACGGAGGTCTATGAACTCTATGCCGTGCGCTACGCCCATAACGCGCTGGCGCGACGGTCGGGCAATTTCCTCGGTGGGGATCCGCACGATGCGCCAATGCCGCTCGATTACTTCGTGTGGGCGATCAAGGGTGCGGAGAAGACGTTCATCCTGGATACGGGCTTCGACGCCGCGATGGGACGGAAGCGTGGGCGGGAGTTCCTACGCTCCCCGGCTTTCGGACTGAAAGCGGTAGGCGTCGAGCCGGACACGATTGAGGATGTAATCGTGTCGCATATGCACTACGACCATTGCGGCAATTACGATCTTTTCCCACGCGCGCGGTATCATCTGCAGGATCGCGAGATGGCATACTGCACCGGCCGCTGCATGTGTCACGCCGGTCTGCGCGTCGCATTCGAGGAAGAGGACGTCGTGGCGATGCTGCGCAAGATCTTTGCCGGCCGCGTGCAGTTTCACGACGGCGCCGAGGAGATCGCACCTGGGCTTTCAGTGCATCACGTCGGCGGCCACAGCAAGGGCCTGCAGGTGGTGCGCGTGCGGACCCGCCGCGGCTGGGTGGTGCTGGCGGCCGATGCCAGTCACTTCTATGCGAATATGGAGGAAGGACGGGCGTTTCCGATCCTGCACAATTTGGAGGAGACGCTGGAAGCGTATGACACGCTGCGACGGCTGGCGAGCCGGCCGGACAACATAATTCCCGGCCATGACCCGCTGGTGCTGGCGCGTTATCCGGCGGCTGTCGCCGGGCTGGAAGGCGTGGCCGTGCGGCTGGATGCGGATCCTGTTGGCTGAATCTTACGGAGCCGAGCAAGTAAGCTTTCAACACGGAGGACGAGCGAGGACGACGGTGTGCCACGGAGGACATTTCAAACTGCCATGCCCGCGCTTTGACAAGCTGGCCGAAACTTCGTGGCCCTTCGTGAGCCTCCGTTCTTCCTCCGTGTTGAAAGACTATGAACGGCAACTGCACTGACGCAGCTAGGGCCTGTCGTCAAATCCCGACCAGTGGTTCGCCAGTTAGGGCGGGCTTGGTGAGTCCGGATTGCAACACCGTTCGGTAATCAGCAGGAGACGGCGAGATAGCCGATTCCGGCACGGCGCGTACTTCAATTCGTAGACGGTCAGCTTTGGGGAGCTGACCGATGCGCCGCTACGGACTTCGCGACGACCAGTGGGACCGGATCAAGGACCTTTTGCCCGGCCGCACGGGTTCGGTCGGGGTGACCGCGGCGGACAACCGCCGGTTCGTTGAAGCGGTGCTCTACCGCTACCGGGCCGGCATTCCCTGGCGCGATCTGCCGGAACGCTTCGGCGACTGGAAGAACACCCACCGACGCTTCAGTCGCTGGGCCAAATCCGGCGTCTGGAAGCGGGTGTTTCAGCATCTTGCCGTCGATGCCGACAACGAATACGCGATGATCGACAGCACCGTTGTGCGTGCCCATCAGCACAGTGCCGGCGCCCAAAAAAAGACGGCGAGGACCAGGCCATCGGGCGCTCGCGCGGCGGACTGAGCACCAAGATCCATACCATGGTCGATGCGCTGGGCAATCCGGTCGGCTTCCACCTGACCGGCGGCGAGGCACACGACCTGGTTGGTGCCGACCACCTCTTGCCGGACATGCAGGCCGACATGCTGATCGCCGATAAGGCATTCGATGCCGACCAGCGGGTCATCGAACCGTTGGCGACAGCGGGCAAAACCGCGGTGATCCCGCCGAAGGCCAATCGACGGGCGCCGCGAGCGTTCGATCGGCATCTCTACAAGGAACGCCACCTGATCGAGAACTTCTTCGCCAAACTCAAGCAGTTTCGCGCCATCGCCACCCGTTACGACAAGACCGCACGCAACTTCCTGGCCGCCGTCCACCTCACCGCCAGCGCGATTTGGCTCAATTGACGACACGCCCTAGTGAACCCGCTGAGCTGGACCGGCTTTACGTCGCAGCCAAGGCGGCGGAAAATGCCAGCCACCTGTCCACGAGGTATCACGCTCAAGCATAGCAGCCGCGGCGAGGCAGTAGCCAACCCGCCCTCAACGATCGTCCCTGGAGGCAGCATGAAGATCGAACGCCTGGAGACTTTGCGGGCCGATGCAGGCTGGCGGATGTTCTCCTATCTGAAGGTCACCACCAGCGACGGCATTACCGGCTGGTCGGAGTTCAACGAGAGCTTCGGCAGCACCGGTCTCGCCGACGTGATCAACGGTCTGGCACCGGTGCTGATCGGTCGCGATCCCCGGCGGTTCGAGGCGATCACCGCGCATCTGCACGTGCTGACGCGGCAGTCGCGCGGCGGGATCAACCAGCAGGCGATCGCGGCAATCGAGAACGCACTGCTCGACATAACCGGCAAAGCGTATGGGGTGCCGGTCTGCGCTCTGTTCGGTGGCCCGGTGCGCGAGCGTATCCCCGTTTATTGGTCGCATTTCGGCACCTATCGCGTGCGCAGCCACGCGCTGATGGGTGTGCCACCGCTCCACAGCTACGACGATCTCGCCCGCCACGCGGCGGAGGTGAAGGCGCGTGGATTCAAGGCGTTGAAGACCAATATTCTGCTCTCGGACGGCAAGACGCTGGCAAGCTTCAGCCCCGGCTTCGGCCGTACCCCCGGTTGGCCGGAGCTAAACTGGGACAACCGCGTGCGCGATGCGGCGACACGTCAGCTCACTGCCATTCGCGAGGCGATCGGCGTAGAAATGGGGCTGATGCTCGACATCAACTTCCACTTCAAGACCGAGGGCTTTCGCCGTATCGCCGACGCCGTGGCGCCGGCACGGCTGACCTGGCTGGAGGTCGACACGCACGATGCGCCCTCGCTGGCACTGATCCGGCGCGATGCGCCATGTCCCATCGCTTCATGCGAGACGCTGCATGGGCGGCGCGAGTTCAAGCCATATTTCGAGAACTACGCCCAGGACGTGGCAATCATCGATGTGATCTGGAACGGCCTGGCTGAATCGCTGAAGATCGCCGCTATGGCCGACGTGTACGAAACCAACGTCGCGCCGCATAATTTCTACGGCCATCTCTGCAGTGCGATCAGCGCGCATTTCAGTGCCGCCGTGCCGAATTTCCGGATCATGGAGATCGATATCGATAGCGCGCCCTGGCGCGACGAGTTCTACGATTCGGTACCGGTGATCGAGAACGGCGAGCTGGTATTGCCGCTGAAGCCGGGCTGGGGCATCGAAGTGAACGAGAAGGCGGTGCGCGCGCGTCCGCCGAAGGGCTAGGGACACAGGAGACTGTCAGCATGGCGAAGTACAAGATCGCGACCCCGGCGGGGGCAAGCTTCACCGTGGCCGGCGGTGGCTATGACTACGAAATGGAAGGGCTCGAAGGCATAGATGCCGAGATCGTCGAAGGACCAGCGGACGAAAATGGCTTCGTCGCCTTCGCCCGCGATGCCGACGCTGTCTACGTCAAGGGCATGCGCTTTACCAAAAAAGTCATCGACGGGCTGGAGAAGTGCAGAGTGCTCGCGCTCGGCTCTGTCGGCGTGGATAGCGTCGATATTGCAGCCGCCACCGCGCGCGGCATCCCGGTGACCAACTGCCCCGACACGTTCATCGAGGAAGTCGCCGACCAGGCGATGGCATTGCTGCTTGCCGGATTCCGGCGCGTGATCGAGCAGGACCGCATGGTGCGCGAGGGCCGCTGGCGCGAAGGGCGCCCGGCGCTGCTGAAGTTCCCTCGCCTGATGGGTCAGACGCTCGGCTTCATCGCCTTCGGCCACGTCGCCCGTGCCGTCGCGCGACGCGCCAAGCCGTTCGGCTTGCGTCTGATGGCGTACGATCCCTTCATCGAAGAACTGGTGATGATCGAGCACGACGTTCTGCCGGCCACGCTGGAAGAAGTGCTGCGCGAGTCCGATTTTGTGTCGATGCACGCACCCGCCACGCCCGAGGCGGAAGGCATGCTGAAGGAGAAGCACTTCCGCATGATGAAGCCGAGCGCGATCTTCGTGAATGTCGGCCGCGGCCCGACGGTGCAGGAAGCTGGGCTGATCCGGGCGCTGGAGGAAGACTGGATCGCGCACGCGGCGCTCGACGTGCTGGAGACCGAGCCTCCAGGACACAACAATCCGCTGTTGAAGATGAACAACGTGACACTATCGGCGCATGTCGCCTCGGCCTCGTCGCGCTTCGATCCGGCACGCAAACGGCATGTTGGGCGGGAGCTGGCGCTGGTGCTGACCGGGCGTTGGCCGATGAGCTGCGTCAACCCTTCGGTGCTGTTGCGCTCCGACCTGCGCCGCTGGCAACCGGTGTCGATGGAGCGCGGGCCGAATAGCTGAAGGAGCGGCGCACCAATCACCTCTCCTGCCTCCGGGAGAGGTGATTCTCTCTCTCTCGCCTAGTCTTCGCCAGCGCGCCGGCTCGGCACGGAAGTGCTGCGTCGGCCCGCCCTCAGGCGCTGGCTTCGCCTTCTTCAAGGAAGGTCATGTCCTCGTAGAATTCAGCGATCGGGATCTCGATGCCGATTTCGGGCATACGGAGGATGTCGTCGTTGGTGAGCGTTGTAGTACGCCAGGGCTCGTCCGACCGTTCCCGTTCCATGACCATCAGGCCGATATTGGCTGATTCTAGCATGACGTAGCGGCGGATGGAGGAAACGGCGGCGTATTCGCGGACCTTCAAGATCCGATCGGTGCGGCTGGTGCGGGAGCTGATCACCTCGAAGACAACGACGACCCCGGGGACAGTGCGTGAGCCGAGATCAAGCTTTGAGCACGTGACGAGGGCGTCAGGATATCGGATTGCGGTCCCGACTGTCGCGAGGCCGGCGTCAGGCCCGAGCCTCTGACACCCGCTACTCCGCAAACGGGCGTCCAGAGCACGATGAAGGTTCCGCATAACGACGGAATGCCCGACGGTGCCGCCGGTCATGGCGACGGGTTGGGAACCGTCGAACTCGTAGCGGCCTTCCTGAGCTTCGGCCCAGGAGAAGAATTGCTCCTGGGTCCAGGACTTTCGAAGCGGAACATTCATGGCGGGCAGGTTAGCATAGGCGGACATGATTTTCCCAGTTGGTGGGGAGAGGTGGCAGGTTAGGCTGGAAAATCCCCCAAGCTGCCCGAGAAGCTCGCCGGCCCTGCCGCAAAGCCGACCGTACTTGTTTAGACTAGCAAACAGCGTGAGCGCCTACTCCGCCCCGGCGCGGCGGCGACGGCGGCGGGCGGGGACGACGGGAGCCTCCTCGTCCGGACTGGTCAGCGCGCGCAGCAGCGCCTCGCGCAATTGCTGCAGCTTCCGCTCGTTCTCCACCTTCAGCCCGAACACATCCTTCACGTAAAACACATCGACCGCCCGCACGCCGTAGGTCGTGACATGGGCCGATGCAATCTGCAGCCCTTGCTCGCTGATAGCGGCGGTCACGTCGTGCAGCAGGCCGGGGCGGTCACGACCGTTCACCTCGATCACGGTGTGGGTGTGGGAGGCGTGATTGTCGATCACCACGCGTGGCGGCACGTGGATGGCGTGCAGCCGCCGGCCGAGCAACAGCTTGGAGACGCGGTGGATCTCGGTCTCCAGCCGCAGCCGTCCCGACAGCGCCTGTTCGATCAGGGCGGAGAGCCGCGCCAGCCGGTGCGGCGCGTCGAAGGCACCGCCGGCCGCGTCCTGGATCCAGAACGTGTCGAGCGCCATGCCGTTGGTCATCGTATGGATGCGGGCATCGACGATCGAGGCGCCGGCCACCGCGAGCGCCCCGGAAATCTTACTGAACAGCCCCGCATGATCGGCACAATAGACAGTCACCTCGGTCACCGCGCGCGCCGGCAGCGGCTGGGTATCCACCGTCAGCGGGGCGCCGCGCTGCTCGGCCTCCCGCATCAGCCGTGCGTGCCGCGCATGCGTCTCCGGATCGAAGGACAACCAATAGCCGGGATAGCCGAGGGAGGCGAACCGCTCGATCTCCGCGGCGGGCCAATCGGCAAGCAGGCTTGCCGCAGCCTCTTTTGCGCGTGCCACCCGCACATCGCGTTCAGTGGTGGAAAGCGCGCCCTCCAGCACCTCGGCGACCCGCGAGTAGAGCTCGCGCAGCAAGGTCGCTTTCCACCCGTTCCACACCTTGGGCGAGACCGCCCGCATGTCGGCCACGGTCAGCACCAGCAAAAGCCGCAGCCGCTCCGGCGACTGGATGGTGTCGGTAAGGTCGAGGATCGTCTTCGGGTCGTCGATGTCGCGCTTGAACGCGGTCTCGCTTAGCAGCAGGTGGTGCAGCACGAGCCAGGAGACGGTTTCGGTCTCTTCGGCGCTCAATCCCAGTTCTGGACCGACCTGAAGCGCGATCTCGGCGCCCAGTGCGGAATGATCGCCGCCGCGGCCCTTGGCAATGTCGTGCAGCAGCATCGCCAGATAAAGCGCACGGCGCGACTGGATATGCGCCACCAGCCCCGAGGCGACCGGCGCGATCTCGGCCAGTTCGCCCCGCTCCAGCATGTTCAGCACCCGGATGGCCTCGATCGTATGCTCATCGACGGTGAACACGTGATACGTATCGAACTGCATCTGCCCGACAATGCGCGCCCAGTCAGGAAGCAGGCGGCTGAGCACGCCACTCTCGTTCAGGACGCCGAGCCAGTTTGCGCTATCCCGACCGCACAGCAGGCTCATGAACAGCCGAGCCGCCTCGGGCTCGCCGCGCAGCCTGACCGCTGCCCGTTCGTTGCGGACCAGCGAGCGGATGGCCAGCGGATGCAGGCTGAGGCCGCGGTCGCGAGCCACCTTCAGGATGCGCAGCATCTGGATCGGCTCGGCATCGAAGTCGCGGCCTTGGATCGGCAGCAGCTTCCCGTCGGCCAGAACGAACCCGGCCGCGACCAGGGTTCGATCAGTCTCCGCAGCGATCGCCGGGGGACCGAGGGCCGCGCGCAGGATGGCCGGCTCCAGCACCCGGGTTAGCCTCACCACGTCGCGGGCGGTGAGGAAATAGTGGCGCATGAAGCGCTCTGCCCCGTCCTGGCGGCCGTGCCTCGTGTAGCCCATGCGCGCCCCGACCACCGGCTGGAGGTCGAAGGTCAGCCGCTCCTCCGCCCGGCCGGCGACGTAATGGAGATGGAACCGCACCGTCCACAGGAACTCCCAGGAGCGCCTCGCGTGCTTGGCCTCTGCCTCCGAGAGGATGCCGCCGACCTCAGCGAGCTCGCCCATCGTCTGGGTGCCGAACACGTAGCGGGCGATCCAGTAGAGTGTCTGTAGGTCGCGCAGCCCGCCCCGGCCTTCCTTGATGTTCGGCTCGACGACGAAAGGGCTGTCGCCGAACCTCTTGTGGCGGGCAATGCGCTCTGCCTGTTTGGCGTGGATGAAGTCGCCGGCCCCGTCCTGCTCGCAGGCGGTGCGGAAACGATGGTGGAAATGATCGAACAGGGGCTCGTCGCCGGCGAGGTGGCGGGCGTCCAGAAGTGAAGTGCGGATGGTGGTGTCCCCGGCAGCTTCGCTCAGGCACTCTTCGACCGAGCGCGTCGCGTGGCCGACTTTCAATCCGAGATCCCACAGAAAATAAAGCATGTATTCGACCACCTGCAGCGTGTGCGGGGCCGGCTTGTTGGGGGTAAGGAACAACAGGTCGATGTCGCTGAACGGCGCGAGGGTGCCGCGCCCATAGCCGCCGGTCGCTGCGACGCTAAGCGTCTCGGGCTCGCCCAGAACGGCGGCAGCGTGCTCGAGCAGAGCGGCGATTAGCGTGTCGATCAACCGGGCCAGCAGGCGGGCGGCTTGCAACCCGCTGATCTGGTCCTGCTCGAACGAGTGCTGCACATGGGTCTGGATGCGTGCTAAATGCCGGCGGAAGGCGCCGAGGGCTGCGCTGCGCGCCACCCCCGGTCCGCCGACGAACGGAGTCAACGCCTCCGACAGGACCGCGGCGGCGGCATCCGGGCTGTCCGGCAATGGGTTGGTCGGCAGCAGCATGGCGGGGACCGTACTATGCTCCGCCGGTACCGCAAACCGGCAGCAGCACTTTCAAGCGATACAGCGCGTCGAGCGCCTCGCGCGGGGTGAGGCGGTCCGGGTCGAGTTCGGCCAGTGCCGCAATGACCGGGTCAGGTTCGCCAGATGGCGGGTCCTGAAGCTCAGGAGAAGCGGTCGCAGCGAATAACGGCAATGCGGCAAGCGGTCCAGCGGTCGCGCTTTGCCGCTCGAGCGAAGCGAGCAACGCGGCTGCCCGGCGCACGACCGGGGCCGGCACGCCGGCGAGTTCCGCCACGTGCACCCCCCAGGATCGGCCCGCCGCGCCTTCCGCCACCTCGTGCAGGAACACCACCGATCGCCTCCACTCCTTTACGCGCATAGTGTGCGGCCGAAGCCGCGGCAGGCGTTCGGACAGTTCTGCCAGTTCGTGGAAATGTGTGGCGAAAATTGTGCGACATTGAATGGCGCCGTGCAGTGCCTCGAGCACCGCCCAGGCGATCGCCAAGCCGTCGAGGGTGGCCGTGCCGCGGCCGATCTCATCGACCACGACGAGCGAGCGGGGGCCGGCCTGGTGCAGGATGGCGGCGGTCTCGGTCATCTCCACCATGAAGGTGGAGCGGCCGCGGGCGAGATCATCGGCGGCGCCCACGCGGCTGAAGAGCCGATCGACGAGGCCGATCTCGGCGCGTTCCGCCGGAACCGGCAGCCCTGCCTGGGCGAGCACAACGATCAATGCGTTTTGCCGCAGGAACGTGGACTTACCGGCCATGTTGGGGCCGGTCAGCAGGAGCAGCCGTCGGTCCGGTGAAAGGTCGCAGTCGTTGGGAACAAACGCCGCTTGACCGGCAAGCGCCGCCTCGACCACCGGGTGGCGGCCACGTTTTACATGAAACACTTCATCTTCGGTAACGATCGGGCGGCACCAGGTGCCCGGCCGGGCGAGGGTGGCCGCGGATTGGGCCACGTCGACCAAGGCGAGGGCGTCGGCGCAGGCGGCGAGGCTTTCGGCCTGTTCGAGCGCGGTCCGGACCAGATGGGCGAAGACGACGCGTTCCCTCGCGGTGGCACGCTCGGCGGCCTCGGCGATGCGGCGGTCGAGCTCGGCGAGCTCTGGCGTGCTGAAGCGGGCGCCGTTCGCCATGCCCTGGCGCAGCGTCAGCTCCGGGTGTTCCCGCAGTTTTTCGACGGCTTGCGTGGCTGCCTCGATGACATAGCCGAGCTGGGCGTGATGGCGGATCTTGAGGCTCGCCACCCCGTAACGCTGCGCATAGTCGAGTTGGAGCGTGGCGAGGACGCGTCGGCTGTCGTCTCGCAGGGCCCGCTCGGCGTCTAGCGTGGGATCGAAGCCCGGGCGGATGCTGTCGCCGTCATCCAGTCGGACCGGTGCCGGGTCGGTGAGAGCGGCCGTGAGGGTCTGTTGCAGGCAAGGATCGACGGCGAGGGCGGCCCGGGCGCCGGCAAGGAGGACGGGGAGCGGACCGTCCAAGGCTTCGGTGGCGGCCCGGGCGGCGGCGAGCCCGTCGCGCAGCGTGGCCAGGTCGCGTGGGCCGCCGCGGTTCAACGAAAGGCGGGCGAGCGCGCGGGCGATGTCGGGGACGGTGCGCAGCGCGGCGCGAAGACGGTCGGCCGCATCGGGGTTGGCGAGCAGCCAGCTCCAGGCATCCTGGCGGCGAGCGATCTCGGCAGCGCTGGTAAGCGGGGCCGAAAGCCAATTTGCCAGAGTGCGGGAACCGGCCGCGGTGTAGGTGTGCCGTATGATTCGCAGCAAAAAGTGAGGCGAATCGGGGTCGCGGGCTCGCAGAATTTCCAGGCTGGCGCGGGTGGCGGCATCCATCGCCAGCACGCCTGACTGGCCTTGCGGCGCCGGGCGGGCGAGGCGCGGCAGGGCGCCGGACTGGGTCGCGCGGACGTAGTCAAGGGCGAGGGCCGCAGCGACGGCCTCGGCGTCTGTGAAGCTGCCGAAGGCGTCGAGGCTGGCGGCGCCGAATGTTTCAGCCAAGCGCCGGCGGGAGACGAGCGGCGGGGAGGCCTGGGTTTCGGGGCCGCGCTTGGGTTCGTGCTCGCCCAGTTTGATGGTGGCGGGCGCAAGGATTTCAGCCGGTTCGAGCCGGCCGAGCAGAGCTGGGAGGTCGGCTGGCGGCAGGGCAGCGGTCTCGAACATGCCGGTGGTGACATCGAGCCAGGCGGCGCCAATGGCGTCCTGCCGGTCGAGCGTGCCGTGAACCAGGGCGAGCAGCAGGTTGGGACGGCCGGCTTCCAGCAGGGCATCCTCGGTGAGGGTACCGGGCGTGACGAGACGGATCACTTCGCGGCGGATCGGGGCCTTGCCGGTGCGTTTCTTCGGATCTTCCATCTGCTCGGCGACGGCGACGCGGAAGCCGCGGCGGATCAGGCGGGCAAGGTACGCTTCGGCAGCGTGGACGGGCACGCCGCACATCGGGATGGGGGCGCCGGCGTGCTCGCCGCGGGCGGTCAGCGCGATGTCGAGGGCGGCGGCGGCGGCTTCGGCATCTGCGAAGAAGAGTTCATAGAAATCGCCCATGCGAAGGAAGAGGAGCGCATCCGAGTAGTCCGCTTTGAGAGCGAACCATTGCGCCATGGCCGGGGATGCGCCGGTGGGGTCCGGGGTTGCGGGCGGGGGCTTAGGTGCCGGGGCGTGCGGTGGATCCCCGGGGCGGGGAAGTGGGGAGGCGGCCATGCCGGGGGTTTACACGGTGGGATCGAGGAAGGGCGAGGGCAGAGCAGCGGGCGGCTAGGTAGGTGCGTCTGGTACGCAGCGGGGAGGATAGGCCGGGGAACGTACATCTGCCGTCGACACAAGGCGGCGATGTACATCCGGGTTTTACTGTCGATTAACTTGCCTAGCACGGTCTGGGTGCGGCTGATTGCCGGTCAAACGATCGAGCATCGTGCGCGTGCAGCCGGCGCCCGAGCGTGTGGTGGCGCAGCGCACAGCGAGGCGGCTCCACGGCCCTGTGTCCAGGGGGCCGCGGAAATTGGCTGGCAGGGGTGATCCTCACTCATGCTTAGAGTTGAACATCGTCATGCTAATGGACGCGAAACAAGTACCTAGCCTAGTAGACGGCTTGCAACAATTTCCAAGCATGAGCGATACGCTACTACTGGTCGGGAATGGGCTGGCTATTGGCTAGCTCGTAGCCAGGTGCATAATTGCCGGCCTGTCATACTCGGACTGCGACCGCTCCGAAATTGACGAAATTCGTGGCTACTTGAACAGGCGTACTCAAATCGTCTGCAATCCTTACCCTCCAGAGGAAATGGAGATCTTCGTGAGTTCGCGATTCGATCATGTCAAAATACTCACGACAGGCGTGCCAATCTGAACAGCGGTTCGGTTTTGTAAGTCGATCGCGGGACAGACAATGCGGACTTCAGCAGTAGCTAGACCGGCGCCGTCGGGGACCATCAACAGCGGGAAGCGGCTCGAAGCAAATGGGACCCCCGCCAACTACGTCAGTTGAGAAACCGACAATTGCCAGACGAGGTAAAGCTAACGCGGAGTCGGCATCGCGAGGCTCGTCAACGTGGTGCAAACACTTGCCAAAGAGGACCAGCTTCGGCGCTAAAAGGCGCTACGCACAACGCACGTTCGCGGCACTGCTGCAAGATCGTGGTTTGAACCATCACTCGCGACTTCTATGCCCTTCAGCGCTTCAGTCGGGACGCAGGAACCCGGCTTGGCTCCGTCGAACACGACACTGGTGAGGATGCCGGTGCCCGCCTATTATCAGTTAGGTGGGGTGGGTATCCAAGCCGAGACGCCCAGCGCCCCGGTGGGCCATTTGATTTCTGCTTGCGCAGGAGCGATGACTTTGCGTCGCAATAACCGCATGCGGCGAATGGCCACTCGACCCTTCGCGGCGATGGATAGAACACGACAGAATAGAGAGGAGATGCGACATGGCGACAGCACCGGCAAGGCAGAGCAGGGTTATCATAACCTGTGCAGTGACGGGGGCAATCCACACCCCTAGCATGTCGCCTCATCTTCCGGTGACGCCGGAGCAGATCGCCGAGGCGGCGATCGGCGCGGCAGAGGCGGGTGCGGCGATCGTGCATCTGCACGCGCGCGATCCGGAGACCGGCAAGCCCGACCAGTCGCCGGAGGCTTTCGGGCGGTTTCTTTCACGCATCAAGCAGCGCACCGGGGCGGTAGTAAACCTGACCACCGGCGGCGCACCCTATATGACGGTGCAGGAACGGGTGCAGCCCGCGGCGACATTCAAGCCGGAGGTCGCCTCGCTCAACATGGGGTCGATGAATTTCGGACTGTTCCCGATGCTGGAGCGCTTCAAGGAGTTCCGCCATGCCTGGGAGCGGCAGCATCTGGAGGGTTCCCGCGATCTGATATTCCGCAACACGTTCCAGGATATCGAGTTCGTGTTGCGCACTCTGGGCGATGCCGGCACGCGATTCGAGTTCGAGTGCTACGATGTCGGTCATCTCTACAATTTGCACCATTTCCTGCAACGCGGCCTGGTACAACCGCCGCTCTTCGTGCAGACCGTGTTCGGCATACTGGGCGGCATCGGCCCACACCCCGAAGACGTGATGCATATGAAGCGCACGGCCGACCGGCTGTTCGGCCGAGAGTACCGCTGGTCGGTGCTGGGAGCCGGCCGCAACCAGCTATCGATCGCGGCAATGGCGGCGGCGATGGGCGGCAACGTGCGCGTCGGGCTCGAGGACTCGCTTTGGATCGGTCCCGGCCAGCTTGCGGAATCAAGCGCCCAGCAGGTTGACGCGGCGCGTCAGATCATCGAAGGGCTAGGGCTTGGCGTCGCGACGCCTGACGAGGCGCGGGAGATACTTTCGTTGAAGGGGGCGGACAGGGTGAATTTCTGATTTGTGGAGTCTGTGTCTGGCGCTGCAATGAGGCGGGGCCATCGAGCCAAGTTTCGAGGCCGTCCGCAACAACCGCGCTCGAGCCCTATCCACTTCCGGCCCTACCACTTTAAGCGGCGTACATCCCGCTGCTTCCCACCGCAGCGCGGCAAAGTCAGGATAGAGCTGAACTGCTTTGCCGCATTCTTGAACGCCGCTTTGGTGCCGGTGTCCAGCAGGCTCTATGCCGCCAATCCCTCGGCCAGCGTGATACGTTCCCCAGCAGAGAAATGACGCTGGTGGCGGTGACCGGTCCGAGATTTTCAATCGAGACGCTGCCGCTAACGTCGCCGATGACCCCGACGCCGACAGCCTGCAGCGATCCTGGGTTGGGGACTCTCGTGGTATGCACGCGGCGTCGCACTGACCCAAGCCGCCGAGCAGCCCTCGGCCTGGCGCCACGCCTCCTTCGCGATCGGCGTCATGTCGATCTACGCGGCGCGGCGCACCGCTGTTCGTCGGATTGATCGATCTATGGCTGATCCCGGCGGTGCATTTCCAGGCCATGATCGACCACTGTCTCTACGCGGTGATGAATTTCAGCAAGGTGGCGCACGGCCTGCCGTTCTGGTGCCTGGTGCCGGACCCGCGACCCAGCCCGCCGGCACGCATCTCCTTCCCGATCCGCATGATCACGGTTGTGGCGGTGATGTTCCCGCAGATCATCCTCGGCTCGTACATCGCCTTCGCCAACCGCGACCTCTACACGTTCTGCGACCTGTGTGGGCGTCTGTTCCCCTCGATGGGCGCGCTCAATGATCAGCACCTTGGCGGCCTCATCGTCTGGATCCCGGCCTCGATGATAAGCTCGGTGGCCTTTATGCTGGTGCTCAACAACCTGCGCCGGCATGAGGAATTGATCCCGCCAACCGACCTGCCCGACGAGCAGCATCGGATCGTCGTGCTCTCCAGCCGCTGGACTGGCCGGTAGCGCACCGACCGGCCGCACCAGCGTTCCCGACATCGTGACACCGCCGCGCCGGGGCTTCCGCCCGGCTCCGGCGGCGTGCTTAGGTGCAATAAACCCACCCCAAAGGAGGAACGCATGGCTGACGACCGGACATCCGACACCACGACGCCCGCCGGCGCGGCTCGCAGGGCGCTGCTGCATGGCGCTAGCCTGGGCGGCGCACTAGCCCTGCTGGGCGGGGCGCGCGCGGCGCAGGCGGCCGAAGCAGGCCCGTTCCCGTCGCATCCGAAGTGGCGGCTCGTGTTCGTCAATCATGTGACCACCAACCCGTTCTTCGTACCGACGCAGTACGGCCTGCACGACGCCTGCGAGTTGCTCGGCTGCACCTCGCAATGGACCGGCTCGGCCAATGCCGACGTGGCCGAGATGGTCAACGCGATGAATGCGGCGATCGCCGCCAAGGCCGATGCGATCGCGGTGCCGATCGTCGATCCGAAGGCGTTCAACGAACCGACCGACCGCGCGCTGGCGGCCGGCATACCAGTCTTCGCCTACAATGCCGATGCCCCGCCCGGCAGCGGCAACAAGCGGCTGGCGTATATTGGCCAGGACCTGTATCAGTCCGGCTACAGCATGGGCGAGCGCATCGTATCTATGGTGGATTCCGGGCTGGTGGCGATCTTCATTGCCACGCCAGGCCAGCTCAACATCCAGCCGCGCATGGACGGCGCGATCGCGGCGATCAAGAAATCCGGCAAGCAGATCGACGTGCAGTCGATCGCCAGCGGTCCAACGGTGAACGAAGAGCTGTCGCGCATCCGCTCCTTCTATCTCGGCCACCAGGACCTCAAGGGCATGTTCGCGGTCGATGCCGGCAGCACGCAGGGCGTGGGCGAGGTGATGCAGCAGTCCAATCTGCCGCAGAAAGGCGTGCATGCCGGTGGCTATGACCTGCTGCCCAAGACGCTGGAGTTGATCAACCAGGGCTTCCTCGACTTTACCATCGACCAGCAGGCCTATCTTCAGGGCTTCTACACGGTCATGGAGATGTTCATGTTCCTGGTCTCCGGCGGGCTTACCGGACCAGCGGACATCAACACGGGTCTCAAGTTCGTCACCAAGGCGTCTGTCGGCCCGTACTTGACGAGCAAGACGCGCTACGAGGGCTCGTCGTCGCAGGCGGAGATCGTCAAGCGCTCCGGCCCGATCAGCGGCTGAGCCGCCGCACTCGCCATGCCCGCCACCCGGCCCGGCCGCGTCCGGCTGCTGGACCTGTTTCTGCACTGGCAGGAGACCAGCATCTTCGTCGTGGCGCTGATCCTGATCGGCTATTTCGAAAGCGCCAACCGCGAATTCCTGCTGACCTCCGCCAGTCTGCAGAACCTGTCGCAGTACATCGCACCCGTCGCGATCATCTCCTGCGGCGAGATCATGCTGATGATCATGGGGGAGATCGATTTATCGGCCGGCATGGTGTTCGCGCTGGCGCCGTTCGTCATGTACTTCGCCGCGCAGGCCGGTGTGCCGCCGCCGTTGGCGCTGATCCTCGGCGTGGCCGCGGCCGGGGTGGTCGGGCTGATCAACGGGCTGGTGACGGTCGTGCTGTCGGTGCCGTCCTTCGTCACCACGCTCGGCACGCTGTTTCTGGTCAACGGCTTCACGCTGACCATCTCGGCCGGTACGCCGGTCAGCCCGCCGGGAGGGACGGTGCTCGCGCAGGTGATGGGCGCCTGGGGCTACAGCGAGATTCTCTGGGCCTTTGCCGTGGTCGCGGTGATGCACGTTGTGCTGCGCCACACGCGCTGGGGGCTGCACACCACGGCCGCGGGGGCGAACCCGACAGGAGCGAGCGAGGCCGGCATCAACGTCAACCGGCTGAAGATTGGCAATTTCATTCTCGTGGGTGCGTTGTCCGGCTTCACCGGAATCCTAGAGGGGTTTCGGATTTCCTCCATCGATCCTCAAGCGGGCGGCAATCAAATCATGTTTCTTGCTGTCGCCGCAGGGGTTATCGGCGGCACGTCGTTGGCTGGCGGGTCGGGCACCATTATCGGCGGGCTGGTGGGCGCCGCCGTGCTGGGCATCCTGAGCGACGGGTTCACCCTGGTCGGAGTGAACGCATTCACCTTCAACATCATCCTGGGCATCGCCATCCTGGTGGCGATGATCTTCAACATTCACATGGTCCGGCTAGCGCGCACCGGGGGTGCACGTTGAGCGACGCCGCCGTTTCGCTGCGCGCCGAGAATATCGTCAAGCGGTTCGGAGCGGTCACCGCCCTCGACGGCGTTACCGTGGAGCTTCGGCGCGATCAGATCCTCGGCATCCTGGGCGACAACGGCGCCGGCAAATCGACGCTGGTCAAGATCTTCACCGGCTACCAGGCGCCAACCGGAGGACGGTTGATTATAGACGGTCGTGAAACCACGCTGCGTTCAGTGGATCATGCGCGCTCGCTCGGCATTGAGTGCGTCTATCAGGACCTCGCACTCGCCAACTCGCTTAGTATCTATCACAACCTGTTCCTGAATCGGGAGATAACCTACCCCGGCCCCATCCGGCTATTGAATCATCGCGCGATGCGCCAGCGCGCGCAGGAACTGCTGGCCGAGATCGGCATCGAGATGCAATCCGTCGATCAGCCGGTGGAGCGGCTGTCAGGTGGGCAGCGCCAGGCCATCGCCGTGGCGCGCGCGGTGAACTCCGATGCACGCATTCTGCTGTTGGATGAGCCGCTGGCGGCGATGGGCGCGCGTGAATCGGGGCTGATCATCGATCTGATCCTGCGGCTGAAGGCCAAGGGCGGACTGTCGATCGCGATGATCATGCACAACTACGCGCAGACGCTGGAGATCGCCGACCGCATCATCCTGATGCAGCGCGGCCGCATCACCTACGAAAAAGATGCCAAGGATACATCGGTCGAAGAACTGATGGAGATTGTGCGGCGGGAGTATCGGGTGGCGCGGGGCTGAATACAACTCCCCCTCCGCTTGCGGGAGCCATCATGGCCGGGACCAGACCCCTTTCCTAGTAATTGGGTGACGATTACCAAGGACACTCCTCGATGATTACGCCCTCCCCCGCACGAGCCGGCAGTCCGGCCCTAAGCGCGACCGCTCTGCCGGGCCAGATGTACACGTCGGCCTCGGTGTTTCACGCCGAGATGGAGCATATCCACCTGCGCAGTTGGTTCTTCGTGGGTCTCGCCGGCGAAATTCCAAACCCCGGCGATTACCGTGCCATCGAGACAGTAGGTGGCCCGGTCATCCTGCTGCGCGACCAGCAGGGAGCGCTGCGTGCCTTCGCCAATTGCTGCCGCCATCGTGGTTCGCTTCTGCTCACCGGCAGCGGCAACGTGCGCGCTATACGCTGCCCCTATCACGCCTGGACCTATCGGCTGGACGGCTCGCTGCTGACCGCACCGGCGATGGACCGGACCAAAGACTTCGACAAGCAAGCACACAGCTTGGCGCCGCTCCGTCTGGAACAATGGGACGGGCTGGTGTTCCTGAATTTCGATGTTTCCTCCGCGCCGCTTGCCCAACATCTCGGCAATCTGCCGGCTCGGCTCGGCTGCTACCGGTTCGCCGACATGGTCTGCACCTGGCGACACGAGATTGAGTGCCACTGCAACTGGAAGATGTTGGTGGAGAACGCGCTGGAAGCGTACCACACCGGCACCGTGCACGCCGCCACTGTCGGCGCGCAGCGCGAGGCGATCGTTCCAACCCGCGGCGATTGGGTGTGCCTGCGGGTGCTGAGCGACCGCAGCGTCGCCGTGTTGGCCGAGAAGCCTCCATTCCCGCCGATTGAGGGCCTCAGCGCCGACGCGCAGCACGGCACCTATTTCACTATGATATTGCCGACGAGCCAGCTCGCCTGCGCACAGGATTGCATGTGGTGGCTGACGATGCGTCCGCTGGCGCCTGACCGCACTGTGCTGTCGCTTGGCGGGTGCTTCCCGCGGACCACGGTGGCGCGTCCGCACTTCGACGACGACGCCCATTCGTACTACGAACGCTGGTGCCGCGTTGCAGAAGAGGACGTCGGCATCCTCGAGCTGCAACAGCGCGGCGTGTCGTCGGTCTTGTTCCGCCCCGGCCGGCTCTCGTGGCGCGACGAGCTCGCCCACGCCGTGCACCGATGGGTGCTGGAGCGGCTTCCGGCGCCGGCGTAGCGAGCAACTCGTCATGCAGGAGCGCCCGTCCTCACTCCGGGCCATAATGGGGGTGGGACGGTCTCCGGCGCACCTCGCTGATGCGGCCTTCGGATTGACCGCCGCACGGCGGCGGGGATCAGGCACGGCCTAGTGCCTCTGCACAGATATATTGATGGAATGGCTGCCACATCTCATCGCGGGATCCGTGCGGATAGGGTTTCGCGTTAACTATAGCTCGTGCCCTCCTTTGCTCAGGCCCCTGATGCGCTCATCCTTAGTGAGGCATTGCCGGACAGGCGGGAGCACGCGGCGAGCGCTCACCCCAGACGATTGATCTTGCGCCCACCTTCCTCGACATCTTCGGACTCGCCGCGCCCGAGGGGATGCAGGGACTCTCGTTTTGCCCGCACTTCGCGAAGAACCACGCTCGCTGCGCACAGGCGTGATCTTCGGCTATTTCGGAGGGGTGGTGAATGTGACCGACGGGCGTTTCGTCTATCACCGCTATCCGCGCGGCCTCACCACGCAGGAAATTTATCAGTATTACTCTCATGCCGCAGCATATCTGGCAGCCTTTCTCGGCAGAGGAATTGCGCCTTGCGAAGCTCGCGCCTCCCCTCCCATTCACCAAGGGCATGCCGGTGCTGCAGATCCCGGTGCTGACGACGTCGCCGATGTACAGCAATTATGGGCCCGGTGCCCTCCTTGAGCACGAGACCCGGCTCTACGACGTTGAGGCGGACCCGGGCCAGCTTCAACCGCTCCAGGACCCAGATGAGGAGGCGCGGCTTGCCGCACTGATGCGCTCCGCGAATACGCCGGCGGAAGCTTATGCCCGACTCGATTTCACGGCGGAGTGACGCAGCTTTAGCGCCATGGACAAGGCGCTCCACTTTGCCGCTGAGAGGCAGGATTTTAAGCAACACCATGCAATGCATATGGTTATGACGTCCGGCGCAGGGTGCGGACCGCCCGCCCACCGCTATATGCTGCCGTCGGCCAGCACGGAGACTGACGATGACCGGGCAAGGTGACTGCAATCGCATCCTCGTCGCCGAGGACGACGCGCTACTCGCGGAGACCGTGAACGAATTCCTAACTCAGGAGGGATTCTGCGTTGCTGTCAGCCCGGACGGTCAGGAGGCATTGGAAGCCGCCTCCAGGAAGAAATTTGCTGCCCTGCTCACCGATCTTCGGATGCCCAGGCTCGACGGCGTGGCACTGGTTCGCCGGCTGCGTGAAAACCGTCCCGAACTGCCCGTGGTGGTGATGACCGGCTTCGCGCCAGCCGATTGGCGCTCGACGCTCCAGCAGGAGGGCGAGGGGCCATTGATCCTGCTCGACAAGCCGATTCGGCTGAACAACCTGCTCAACGCGCTGCGGCAGGTTCTCGGCACGGCGTAGTTGGATCGCCGCGCTTCGTCCTGCCTACCGACTATCAACCACTGACCACTGACTGGCGAAAGCCTCGCCCAACATTCCCACCATGGCCTCGACGTCGAACGGTTTCCGCAGAACCCACCGCTCGCCCTCGATGCGCTCCTCGTCGCCATATCCGGTAATGAACACCACCGGCACTGACGGCCGCCGGGCCCGCACCGCGCGGGCGAGTGCCACCCCTGTCATCCCCGGCATGGCGAAATCCGCCATCAGCAGGTCGAACGCAACGCCGTCCCTGACAAGGTCGAGCGCCGCATTGCCGTTGCCGGCTGTCACCAGCGAGAAGCCGGCCAACTCAAGCATCGCCCCGATTGTGGCTCGTACGTTCTCTTCATCATCCACCAGCAACACGGTCGCTCGCCGCGCGGTATCCGGCATTGGCGTGGTGCCGTGGCTAGCCTTATCGGGTGGCACATCCGGGCTGGGCTCGGCGGCCGCCTCGCTCGGTGCGCGCGGCAGGAAGACCATCACGCTGGTGCCCTGACCAGGCGCGCTGTCGATCCGCACGCCGCCGCCGGATTGGCGCGTCACACCATAGACCTGGCTGAGCCCAAGACCTGATCCGCGACCTGGCGGCTTGGTGGTGAAAAACGGCTCGAACGCGTTGTGCAGCACCTCTTCACTCATGCCGGTGCCTGTGTCTCGTACCACGATGACCACATAGTCCCCTGACGTCAGGTCGTCGTGCGCATCGTGCGGATCAAGCGTGATGTTGCTGGTGGCGATTGTCAGCAACCCCCCTTCCGGCATCGCATCGCGTGCATTGATCGCGAGGTTCAGCACCACATGCTCGATCTGCGCTGGATCGACCAGGGCCGGCCAGAGCCCTGGATTGAGCTCCATATCGACCCGGATCATTGCACCGAGCGTGGTCTTCAGCAGCGCCTCGATGTTGCGCAGCACGGCATTCAGGTCCACCTGCCGCGGCGCCAATGTCTGCTTGCGGGCGAAGGCCAGCAACTGTCGCACCAGCTCGGCGCCGCGCCCCGCCGCCTGTTCGATGATGGAGAGACGCCGCGCCTCACGCGGGGACCCGCGGAGGTCGTTGAGCAGCATCTCGGCGTTTCCCGAGATCGAGGCCAGCAGGTTGTTGAAATCGTGCGCGACGCCCGAAGTCAGCCGACCGATCGCCGCCATGGTCTGCGCTTGGCGCGCGCGATCCTCGGCACGCCTGCGATCGGTGATATCCGAATACAGCGTGACGAAGCCGCCGTCGGACAGCGGGTTGCGGCGGATCTCCAGGATACGGCTGTTCGGCCGTTGGCGCTCGATCGTCCCCATCGCACCGCCCTGTTGCAGTCGCGCTATCCGCCGAGCCACCTCCTTTTCGACATCGACCGCGCCGAACTCACCGCCCAGCGCCTGCGCGCGCAGCATGTCCGCCATCGGCAGACCGGGGCGCAGGATCTCCGCGGGGACACCGGTGAATTCCGGGAAGCGGTCGTTCCAGGCCAAAAGCTGCAGGTCCGCATCGACCATCATGATCCCGTCGCTCATGCCGGCGAGAGTGGCTGCGAGCTGCGTCGCCTTTGCGCGCTCTCGTTGCTGCGCCGCTTCAAGCCGTATATTGGACTCGCGCAGCGCAGCACGGTCGCGGAGCGTAACTGCATGACGCGCGCGGCTGGCCTGCTCCGCCCAAAGCAGGACAGCGGCCATCAGCAGCATCAGCACAGTGGCGAAGCCGGTGAAGGCCAAGGCCTGCTGCTCCCACTCGGTGGCCGAGCGCATCGCCTGAGCCTCATCCTCGCCCACCAGCACTTGCAGGCCGCGACCAGGAATGGTGGCGAAGGCAAACACCCGCTTGACGCCGTCGAGCGGCGACGGGCCCACCCACTCTCCATCGCGCGAGCGTTGCATTTCCTTGAAAATGGCCGAACCTTTCAGGCTCGCCACCGCATCCGTCGGCGCCAGCGCCAGATCGCCGACGCCGCGAATCTCGCCATCGGTGGTGGTGACCAGAAGAAGGCCGCCACGGCCGAGATTCGCCTCTTGCTGAAGCAATCTGAATACACTTGCATCGAAGGAAGCGGCGACCACGCCGCCAAACGATCCGTCCGGATTATCCAGCCGGCGCTCCATATTGAGCTGCCATTGTCGCGTGACCAGACCACGCGTGAGCGTGCCGATGAACATACGTCCATCATCTTTCGGCAACGCCGCGGCGTGGCGGAAATAATCGCGACCGCTGATATTGTCGCCAATGATCTCCGGCCGGGAACTGAAGCGGACGATGCCGTGGGCATCGGCAATAAAGATTTGCAACGATAGATCAGTCAGCGCCAGCGCGCGCTGGCGCCAGCTCTCGAAATCGAACCGCGCCGGGTCGCGTTCCCACTCCAGCTCGAGGATGTGCAGGGTCTGGTCGGTCACCAGCAACTCCCGGCGCAGTTGCTCGGCAATCAGCGCGGCTTTGCTGTGAACCTCGGTCTCTACCCGCGCCCGAGACACCGCACGATGGGCAACAATGGCCGAATACGCGCCAAACCAGCCAAGCGCGATCACCAGACAGGTGGTCACGGTGATGAGCACCGGTCCGATCGGACGGAACCATCGCGCCGCAGCTATCATCGGTCAGCGCTCATTACCGCCCGAATATCCCGTTTTTTCGCTGGCGGCCGATCCGTCACAGCCGCCGGACGTCTCGCAATTGCGGCTCACGGCTCCCGCCTGCCGTTCAGTTTCCGCGATCAACCCGTTGGATTTGTAGCACGCTACACGGAAACTTGAAACCGGAACCTTCGCCTCCGGCAGCGATATGGCCGAGGCGAACGACGCTGGTGTAGGTGCTTCTCCCTTCCTCGTGTCGGTGCCGCACCCTGGTGGCCGGCCGGGGTGCGGCATTCCACAATCAGCTCTGCCCGTACAGCTCCAGCGCATTGCGCAGGAAGAATCTCTCCCGCTTCTCCGAAGGTATCGGCATCGGCAATGCCTGCCCCGGATCGTCATAATCCCAGTGCGGGTAGTCGGTGGCGAAGAGAAGCCGGTCCCAGCCGATCCACTCGATCGTATCCAGGACGTGCTCGCGCGGCTGCGGCTCTTCCATTGGTTGCGTACTCAGCCACACCTGCTCGCGAATGTATTCTGAGGGTGCACGCCCCAATTGTGGGGTCTCAACCTTCAGTCTCCGCCACAGCTTGTCCAGCCGCCACGCCAATGGCGGTACCCAGGCGAAGCCCAACTCGATCAGCACCAGCTTGAAATTGGGCAGCCGCTCGAAGACGCCCTCGATCACCATGCTGGTCAGGAAGGACTGACACGACTGGGCGTGTCCGACCATGTCCTCAATATAGAAGGACGGCCACCCGCTACCGGTTACCGGATAACCGCCGAAACCGAACGCGTGGACCCCGACCGGCAGGTCCGCGGCCGCCGCCGCCTCGTAGATCTTCCAGTACCGCTTCTGGCCGGGCGGCTCGGCGGTGCAACTCAGCATCAGCACCTGCACGAAGCGCGGATCGCCGGCATAGCGTTCGATCTCTGCTACCGCCGCCTCGGTGTCCTCGTACGGCACGACGATGGAGCCCTTCAGTCGCGGCTCCTGAGACAGCCATTCGGCGATGAGCCATTCGTTCATGCTATGACACACGGCGGCGCCGAATTCGCGGTTCTGGAAGCTTTGCCCGTTGTCGCCGGTAGCGTTCAGGATACCCAGCTTGGTGTTGTTCGCATCCAGTAATTGCTCGCGCAGGAAGCGCAGGCTGCTGCCCGGTCTGCCGCCGTCCGGCGGCCAGGCGTCGCGGCGCGATGCATTGGGCTGCCCCTTCGGGTAGGCCGGTCCCTGCTGATAGGCCTGCCGCGGTCGCGACCCGAACAGGGCGTAGTGCTCCTGCCAGCGCTTTTCCAGGTAGGGGAAGATGTCCTTGTTGCTGTTGCGTTGCGGATGGATGTCGCAATCGGCGGTTGCCAGCCTTGAGGCTTTGACCGGCGCCGCGGCCGGTCGATCCGAAAGCTGCACGTTCATGAGCGCCCTCCGTCGGGTGCGGATCTCCGCCGATCACACATCACCCCGGCTTAATTGGGAAGACCTGGGCAGAACAGAAGTTGCCGGTCGGATGCCGCATCGCCATCCAGCCTAATCCGGTTGATTGTCACTGAAACCACGCCCCGCGCAACGGATCGAAGGGCTCGAGATCGAAGCTCGCCCGCCCATGCAGCACCACCTCTGCAAGCAGGCACCCGGCAAATGGCCCGATCGTGAGCCCGGATGCGCCGAGCCCGTTGCCGACCGCCAGCCCGTCGATGCCGCGGACCAGCCCCAACAATGGCCTGCCATCTGCCGCCATCGGCCGGAAGCCGACCCGGGTTTCGATCACCGTGGCGTCGCTCAGTCCTGGCGTCACCGCCAGGGCATCTTGCAATACACGGAGCTGGCCGCCGGCCGTCACCCGATAATCGAACCCCGACCCGTTCTCTCGCGTCGCCCCGACGACGACCCGCGACCTCCCGAAGGCGACCAGGTAGTGTTCCGCCAGTGGCAGGACGACCGGCCACCCGCCGGTCTCGGCACTTGGCTGGCGAAGATGCACGATCTGTCCGCGCTGGGGCTCGACAGCCAGGCGCAGACCCAGGGGCCGCAGCAACGCCGGCGCCCACGCGCCGCCGGTGACCAGCACCATGTCGGCATCGATACGCATGCCGCCGACGCTCACCCCGCGCACCCGGCCCTGCCGGGCGACGAGTTCCGCGAAGCCTTCGGATTGCTTCGCGCCCTGGGCTATCGCTCCGGCGAGCAAGGCGCGCGCCAAACCACGCCCATCCAGCCGGGCACCCCCCGCGATGTGCAGGGCCGCGAGGTCCGGATGCAAGGGCGGAAACAGGTTCCGCGCGTCAGAAGGAGACAGGCGGGAGAGTGCGCCGGCGTCCGGCGCATCCTGGCGGCGTCCCTCCACCAGGCGCTCAACCTCGTCCAGCACCGCGGAGTCGGCGTTCACCACCAATGCGCCAACCCGCCCGTACCCCGTGTCGCGCTCTCCGTCCTCCTCCAGGTTGCTGATCAGCTCGGGCAGGAAGCGTGCGCCGGCCGCTGCCAGGCGGTAGCGGTACGGGTCGTCCACGCTGGACACCCAGGGGCAGATGATGCCAGCGCCGGCGTCTGTCGCTCGGCCTTCGAGGCCCGCGTCCACCACCACGACCTCCGCTCCGCCGCGGGCGAGATGATACGCGGCGCTGGCCCCTAACACTCCTGCGCCTGCCACGATGACCCTCATGGATAACCTCCCGATCGGCTTGTCCCTTGTCGGACGAGCGCCCTACCATCCGCGCACTCCGGTGAGGAGGCCGCCGCAATGACCGATCCCTTCCCAGCCATCGAGATCGGCGTCGATATCGGGGGCACCTTCACCGATATCGTCTGCCGTGGCCCCGGCGCGCCGATGCGCGCGCTCAAACTACCCACCACCCCCGGTGACCCGAGCCGGGCGGTCATGCAGGCGCTCGGCGAGCTGTCGGACCAATTCGGCATCGAGCCTGCTGCGATCGTGCGGTTCCTGCACGGCACGACAATCGCCACCAATGCGGTGCTGGAGCGCCGGGGCGCAAAGATGGGGCTGATCGCCAGCCACGGCTTTCGTGACGTGCTGGAGATCGGGTACCAACTCCGAAAGGACCTCTATCGGGTCATCCTCGAACCCGCCGCGCCCGTATTCGTCGCCCCAGGGCGGCTGCGCCGGGAAGCGATCGAGCAGATCTCGGCACGGGGCGAGGTAATCATCCCGCTCGACGAGGACTCGGTCTGCCGCGCCGCCGACGAGCTGGCCGCCGAGGGCGTCCAGGCGATTGCCGTCTGTTATCTCTTCTCCTTCCTCTACCCCGCACACGAGCAACGCACGCGGGAGCTGATCGCGGTGCGCTATCCCGGCATGCTGGTATCGCTCTCGTCCGAGGTCGATCCGGCCTTCCGTGAATACGAGCGGACCGTCGCCACCGCATTCGATGCGTATATGAAGCCGGTCGTGGGCCGGTATTTGGACCGGCTCGCCGCCGGCCTCGCTGCCGCGGGAGTAGCCGCGCCATTGCAGGTGATGCAGTCGCGCGGCGGGCTGGCGGGCATCGAAGTCGCACGGCAACGGCCGGTGCGGCTGTTCCTGTCGGGGCCGGCGGCGGGGGTGATCGGCGGCGCGATGGTCGGCCGCTCCGTCGGACGCCTCGACCTGATCACGATCGATGTCGGCGGCACCAGCAGCGACATTGCGCTGGTGGAGGATGGTGAGCCGGTGATCCGCGCTGAGGGGAACATCGGCGGCTACGCCGTGCGGGTGCCGATGGTCGATGTGAACGCGATCGGCGCCGGCGGTGGCAGTATCGCCTGGCTAGACGGGGCCGGCGGGCTCAGGGTCGGGCCGCATTCGGCCGGCGCCGATCCAGGCCCCGCCTGCTACGGCCAGAGCGGCGAGGAGCCGACAGTGACCGACGCCTCGGTCGTGCTTGGCTGGCTCGATCCTGCCCGCTTTGCTGGCGGAGCAGTGCGGCTCGATCCGGCCTGCGCACGGGAGGCGATCGAGCGCCGGATCGCCCGCCCGCTCGGCCTGACGCCCGAGGAGGCTGCTCTCGGCATCCACCGCGTGGTCAATGCGGCAATGGTGGAGGGGATCCGGCTTGTGACGGTCCGGCGGGGCATCGATCCGCGCCGTTTCGCTTTGGTTGCCCTGGGTGGTGCCGGCCCCCTCCACGCAACGGCATTGGCCGCCGAGCTAGGCATCGGCTGCATCCTGGTTCCACTGCGTCCCGGCGTCCTCTCCGCCGCCGGCTTATTGGCCGCCGCGGTGGAGCACGAGGTCGCGGCGGCCTTTCCGGCGCCGTTGCGCGGGCTGGACTTTGTGAGAGTCCGAGAAGCGCTGGAGTCCTTGGATGCGCGTTGTGCGGCGCTGATGGCGAAGGAAAGCCTGCGCGGCCAAGCCGTCACGATCCGCTACGCTGCCGACGTCTGGTACATTGGCCAGTCCTACCACCTGGAGGTGCCGCTGCACCCCGATGCTGCCGAGCCGCTCGCAGCGCTCGAGCGCGACTTCCGGCTGCTGCACGATCGCATCTATGGCCACAGCACCGGTGCGCCAGCGGCGATCGTCAACCTGCGCAGCGTGCATCGGGCCGGCGGGGCCGATTGCCTCGATGAAGGCGGCTGGAGACCGCTCCAGGGTGACCCGCGAAAACCGTCGCGCCCCATCCGCGTGGTCGGAGAGTCGAAGCCGGTGCGTGCCGCGATCTACGACCGCTCTGCGATGCCGGCCGGAATGACGCTGGCCGGTCCGGCCATTATCGAGCAGGACGATACCACCACAGTAATCGAGCCTGCCTGGCGGGCGAGCGTGCTGGAGAGCGGCACGTTACTGCTGGAGCGAAGCTCGCAGGGTGGCTGATCCGGGGCACGAGCCGGATCAGCCGTGATGCATGCCCATACCCTGTGCGAAATGGCCCTGATGATGGTGCGGATGATCGAATTCCGCGAAATCCCGAACATGGTGGACGTGGTGATCGCGATCCACGAAAACCACCGCGCCGACGCTGAACCCGATTGGCGGTCCCCACAGCCAGGGATCGTATATCCCGGCATAGACGTCAGGCGGTGGCCAATAGATCAGCGTGGACTGCGTCCCCTGCCCGGGCGATCCCTCGGTCACCTTCCATGAACCGTCCGCCTGCCGGCACGCGCGCCCCAAGATCACCTGCTGCGTCTGGCCGACGGCGGCCTGAGTGGAATACACGATGCAGTTGGGGTCGTCCGGAGCGGCCGATGTGGAGACCTGCGATATCTCAGGCTCAACTGGTTGCGGCAATGCACAACCGGCACAACCGAGCGCGATGCTTGCAACGACAATAATCCGGCGCATGGGCGTCTCCACGCCAGGCACAGACCTACAGGCCCGTCCGAGCTGCGATGAGCTCGAACGCGGCGGCACAGGCCGGCATACAACAAGGACGTCGCCGCCCTGCTCGTTATTCCCCCTGCTTGCGCGTCCACGGGCTCATGCGGGAAACTCCGGCTTTCGTAATTCCGAACCATGTTGCGAGTCCTCTCCACGCAACCTTTAACTGGAGTTCCTCATGCAACGACGCACCTTGCTTGCCACCATCGCCGCGCTCGGCATCATGCCCGCCGCTCAAGCGGGGAACTCATCAGTGGTCCTCGAGCTGTTCACTTCTCAGGGTTGTTCGTCCTGCCCACCAGCAGACGCGCTGCTAGGTGAACTGGCGCGACGACCCGGAGTGATCGCGCTCGCCTGGCACGTCGATTACTGGGACAACTTAGGCTGGCACGATCCTTATGCGAGCCGGCTCTCTACGGAACGCCAGCGCGCCTACGCGGCTCGGCTCGGCACCGAGGTGTTCACCCCCGGCTTGGTGGTGGACGGGTCCACGATGCTGGTGGGCTCGGCGCGCACCGAGGTGGAAGCGGCGATCGCCGCCGCCGCACCGCTGGTCGTGCCGGTTGCGATTGCGGGCGGCCCCGATGGCGCCGCGGCGCGTATTGGCGCCGCACCGGGCGCTGTTACGGCCCTCTTCGTCGCCTGGGACCCTATGCACGAGACCAGTGTCGGTACCGGCGAGAACGGTGGTCGGCGCCTGCGCGAATTCCGCATCGTCCGTACCGCGAGCGTGCTGGGAACATGGGACGGCACAGCCCGCGACATCACGCTGCCGCGGATCGCGCCGGGTCAGGGCGCCGCCGTGCTGGTGCAGGCATCGGATCTGCGCGTACTGGGCGCAGCCGAGCTCGCCCCGCAGCTTCTACGCCCGGTGTGACGCCACCCACCAAGTGTGTCAGTCTCTCGCGCCCGATCAGCGCACTTCCGTACCCTCACCCGCGAAGGCATCGGAGAAGCCATTCGCCTGCTGGAGCGCGCAGTCGAGATCGACCCCGATTTCGCGCTGCCTATGCGCCTCGGCAAGCAGGTTGAGGACGGGATGGCGGTGGCGATCGACGGGGTGATCTACCAGGACGCCTATGCGGCGCCGCTGGCGGAGGGGGCGGAGATCTACCTTATCCCCAAGATTGCCGGGGGCTGACACGCAGAGGGGACATACCGTGCTGTCGATGCTAAGCTAAGCGGTATGGTCGCTTTGCGCGGGCATCCGGCCCGAGGCCGATCTCGGCCGCGGTCGAGAGAGCCAGGACTATGACCACGCGCCGCTTGGCTGCGATCATAGCCGCCGATGTCGCCGGCTATTCGCGGCTAATGCACGCGGACGAGGAACGCACGCACGCGGCGTTTACCGCAATCATGAAGGGTTCCGTGGAACCCGCCGTGGCGCAGTATGGTGGTCGTCTGGTCAAGAGCACTGGCGACGGGTTCCTGGCGGAGTTCCCGAGCGCGATTGAGGCCGTTCGCTGTGCCCTTCAGTTCCAAGACAGTATCGCGCGCCGCTCGTCCAGCGATCCGCAAGACCAACGGCTGTTCCTTCGCGTCGGCATCAACCTGGGGGACGTGATCGTCGAACCGCATGACATTTTCGGCGACGGTGTGACTGGTCAGTTGATCGACGCACCGACCGGCGCGCATATCTGGGCGGACCGGTTCGACGGTCTCTTTGAATTGAAAGATATCTTCGAGCTTCAGGACAAGGTGACAGCGAGTGTTGTCGGCGCCATCGAGCCGAAGCTTCGAGTGGCGGAGATCGAACGAGCGAAGCGCAAGCCGACCGGTGACCTGCGGGCGTACGACCTATGGCTGCGAGCCCTGACGCACTTCAACACCCTGACACGAGAAGGCATCGAAGAGGCCATCCGATTACTGGAGCGGGCAATCGAAATCGATCCTGACTTCGCGCTGGCCTGCTTGCTCGTTGCCGTTCATTCCTGGTGATACAGGGGTGGGTTCCCCATCCGGAATCATGCATCGACGAGGCCGCTCACCTCGCCCGGATGGCAATCGAGCGCGGCAAGGATGATCCCGAGGTGCTCGCAATCGGTGCTCAGGCCATCGGGTCTCCAGGCAGGGATCTGGATGCAGCAATCACACTCGTCAGCAAGGCAATCGCGCTGAATCCCAATTCCGCCTACGCCTTCCACATGAGCGGGCTGCTGCACGCCAGAGTGGGCGATTCGGACACCGCTCTCGATCATCTTGATCACGCTGCTCGCCTCAGTCCAATGGACACCACCTCCGCCCTGCGGCACAGCGTTGTCGCTCTAGCACATTTCGTTGCCGCACGATACGAGGTTGCTCTCGAGTGGACCGGCAAGGCTCTTAACGAGGCCCCGAACTTCGTTCCGCCTCTGAGTGTCCGAGGGGCCTGCCTCGCCCACCTCGGGCGGTTGGAGGAAGCGCGTCGAACGGTGGCGCAGTTGCGCACTCTCAGACCAGATGAGACCATCGAGCGCGTCCGGATGATTTTCCACAGTGATTCTCAACACACAAATCTCAAGCACAGCGAGGCATTGCTCGAGGGGCTGCGTCGGGCCGGACTACCTGAATGACGGCGCGTATCTGCCCGGAACGTCAGGGTGCGTAGCGGCCAACCCGCGACGCGGACAGCACGACTGCCAACGCAAGCGCGGGCAGCGGGCCCTCCGGGTCGGTGGGGTTGTTCAGCGCGTAATCATAGGCGCCCAGCAGCGAGTGGTTAGCATCGTACGACCCGTACTGCGCCGTGAAGTCGACTGGTGTCCCGATGTGCTTGTAGAGCGTGGTGCCGATCACCGAGGGCGGAGCGTCGGGGACGATGTCCTCAGTGTTGACGATCCGAAAGGTCGGCACGCCGTTGCCGTTCATCATGTAAGCGAACTGCGGATCGCCGACGCGAGGGCTGGCGAAATTATAGTGCAGCAGCGGTCGCCCGACGGTTGGGTTTAGCGCAGTGTTGGTGATCACATCGGGCACGGCGAGGGACGAGAGGCCACAGCCGAGGCTGTGCCCGGTGAAGAAGAAGCGTGTGATGTTGGTAAGCCCGGTTAGGATGGGCAGGATCTGTGGGCTGAGCGCACTGTATATCTCGTAGAACCCGGCATGCACGTTGCCGTAGCCGGCGACGAGTTGATACGTGGTCTGATCAAGGCGCGCGTCCTGGATGTCATCTGCATCGGTGATGGTGCCGCGCAGGGCGAGCGTCGTATCGCCATTTGAATCCTGGGCAATGAAGCCAAACGGTTCATCGTAGTCGCTACCGAGCCAGTTGTAGGACCAGAACAGCGGGAGACTGTACGTGTAGTTGACCGGAGTCGTCGCCGGGGTCCAAACGAATTGGGCGCGTGAGGGATAGCCCTGGTTGATCCATTGCTGGCACTGGTCGTAGGCCACGCCCACCAGCGTCGCGCAGCTCACCGCATCGGCTAGGGCGAAGGGCGCAGCGGGGAAATACATCGGCGGACTACCACGAGGTGCTGTCACTCGAAACCTCCGTGCGCTACGGGCCGTTGCGGGTAATGCCAAGGGGCGAAAATGGTGACACTTCGCTTGTCATTGCGCAAGCAGGCATGAGGCGAGAGAGTCGTTCTCTCGGCCGAGTGGATTCGTAGTCGTGGGTTTGTCGGATGACGCCTTGCGAACGGCGGGAGTGTCCCTACCCAGCGGGTGTGATGTCGGTTTTGGTAAAGTCCTCGCCCTTGAACAACAGCTCTGCCCGATTCGCCTTCGCGCACGCATATGCGAAGCAGTCGCCCATGTTGAGCGCTGCTGGGTGACGGCCTCTGCCGTACTGGGCATAGGCATCCACGGCGATCTCGAATTCTCGTTCGCCGATGCCGACAAACTGGAAGTTGCCTGCTTCAAGGAAGCGGCGAACATGAGCACGCGCGGCCAGGACGGAAAACGTATAGCTGCGGCAGAGCCCGGCGATGGTTTCCCAGACTGACAGGGCGGAGCAAAGCCGCGGCGACTCGGCCTCGAGCCGATCGGCCAGACTGGCTGCCTCGGGTTCGCCTGCGACGATCGCGATCAGCGCCGAAGCGTCCGCGAAGACCATCAAGGCTCTCCAGAAAGCGCATCGAAGAACGCCTTGTCGGCGGCCTGTCCAGTAGGGGGAGGAAGTGGGTGCGCCCGGCGCAACTCGGCGAAGCGTTCCCTGAGTGGCACGGCCCGGGCCGCACGATCCAACTCAGCTTTAACGGCCATTTTAACAGCGTCCTGCTTCGACACGCCGCGAAGCTTGGCGAGCTCGGCGACCAGGCGCGCCGTCGTGTCGTCCTTGATGTAGAGCGGCATGCCGACTTCTGTATATATCCGAATATCCAAAACAGGATAGCCGAATATCCTGCGGCATGCAATGTGTTGCGACCTCCCCGGTGTCCGCTGCCAGCGCCGGATATCACGGCCACGAAAAAGCCGTTCAGGTCCGGCTGAACCGGCGCGGATCGACGGCAGCCACGACATCTCGTGCCGCGCCCGGGTCGCGTCCGACGATCAGGTCCGCCACCAGCTTGCCGGCGGCCGGCGAGGTCTGGATGCCGTAGCCGCCTTGCCCCACGCACCAGAAGAACCCCTCCGCCGCTGCATCCCACCCGAAGGCCAGACTGTGGTCGGGGGTGAAGGTGCGCAACCCGGCCCAGCTATGCTCGACGCGGCGCACTTCGATCGCCAGCGCTGCCTGCATGCGGTCGATACCGAGCGCGATGTCGAGCTCGTCCGGGCGCACGTCATGCGCATGCATCGGCGTCTCGTCGGCGGGCGAGACCAGCAGCCGCGTGCGCGCCTCGGGGCGGGCATACCAGGTGCCAGCGGCGTCTTCCAGCAACGGCCACCCGCTCGCATCCCACGGTGACGGATCGATGATCGCGGCGGTGCGCCGGCATGGGGTGAGGCCGAGCGGCCGAACGCCGGCCATGGCGGCGACGTCGTCGCCCCAAGCACCCGCCGCATTGACCAGCACCGGCGCACGGAAAATGGCGCCGGTGCTGGTATGGGCTTCCCACACACCGGCGCGTCGCTCGATGCGCCGGGCACGATGGCGCAGGGCGAGCATCCCGCCGTTGGCGCGAAGCTGGCGCAAGAAGCCTTGGTGGATCGCGGCGACATCCATATCGAACGCGTCTTCCTCGGTCGCCGCAGCCACGGCGTAGCCAGGCCGCAACGCCGGGACCATCTCGCGCACCTCATCAAGTGTGATCAGTCGGAGGCCAACGCTCTCGGCCAGCAGGCGATCGAGCCGCGGCACCTGTGCTGCCGGTGCCAGGAGCACGGTCGGGCGGCGCTTCATGAGCGGCACTTCGGCAAAGCCGACCGAGGGCGACTCGAAGAAGGCACGCGACAGTCCAGTCAGCCGCCGCACGTCCGGCGGGCCATAATTCTGGATCCACATCGCAGCCGACCGGCCGGTGGTGTGATAGCCGGCCTGCTCCTCGGCTTCGACCAGCGCCACGCGCCGGTCGGGCGAGAGGGCAGCAGCGGTGGTGGCTCCGGCAATGCCGGCACCGATCACGATCACGTCGAAGCTTGTTTCCATACCGTGCACCATCGGGGACGCCATCCCGACGGGCAAGTGCGGTCGATGTGACTCGAGTCATATGAGCTGAGCGGCGGCAGCGGTAGTGCAAGCTCGCAATCCGCAAGGCAGGAGAGAACCTATGCCCAAGAAGACCCTCGACGACATCGTCAAGGCGCGCAAGGCGCTGGCCGCGGAGCTCGATGATTACGAGAAGGACAAATCGAAGATCGATACGCACATCAACAAGACCATGATGGAATATGGCACGATTAAGCAGGGCCTGGAGGCGGGCTTCAAGGAGATCGGCGATCTGAAGGCGCAACTGAAATCGGCGTTTGATACCTGGCAGAAGATGTCCGGCAAGCTCGACACCATCAAGGGCAACCTCGGGGACGTCGCCAAGGAGGTGAAGGTGACTATTCCCGGCCTGAGGAAGTTCGACGACGAGGCGGATGGGCTGTCGAAGGAGCTGGCCAATTGCGGTGGCGACATGAAGGATATTAAGGACGAGGCGGAGGAGCTGAAGAAGGTCAAAAGGACGGCCGCGCGTCTCGTGACCGACTACAACAATCTCTACGATTCATCGAGCTCGCCACCGGCCGATCCGCAGAAGCCCACTCTGGCGATCGCTTGAACGACGACGCGCTTGCCCTGGCCGGAGCGACGATGGACCATGCTCCGGCCAGGGGATGGGAGGGCGCGGATGGTCGATCTGGTGCTGCGCGGCGACACGGTGGTCACGCCGCATGGTGTCGGGGCCTTCGACCTTGCGATCGAGGGCGGACGGATTGTCGCCGTCGCCGCCAGCGGCACGATCCCGTCGCCCGAGGGGGCAAGGCTGATCGACGCCACAGGCAAGATCGTCATGCCCGGCGGAATCGACCCTCATGTGCATTGCAAATGGTTCCTACCGAACCCTGACGGCACCGCCGGGCTGACCGACCCGCCGGATATCGTCAGCCGCGCCGCCCTGCACGGCGGCACCACCACGATCATCGATTTCACCCGCTGCCGCGAAGGCGCGAGCGTACAGGACGCGATCAATCGGCGAGAGCAGGATTGGAAGGGGCACTCGGCCTGCGATTACGCGCAGCACCTGATGGTGGAAGGCGCCTTGCCGGTCTCGCTGTTTGGCGAACTTGCCGAGGCGATTCAGTCAGGATTTCCGACGGTGAAGATTTTCACCACCGACATCACGCCGTCGCGCAAGGGGCGGATGGTCGATTTCGGCGACATATGGGAAGTGTTCCAGGTGCTGGCCGCGGAAGGAGGCCTGGGGGTGATCCACTCCGAGGACAACGATATCGTGATGCACATGTACGGCAAGCTGATCCGCGAGGGTCGCACCGGCTTCGCCAACATGGCCGAGGTGCACAACACGCTGTCCGAGGATATCTCGTTTCGCCGGATCATCCGCCTGGCCGAGAAGATACGGGGCACGGCGCTTTACATGATGCACGTTTCTGCCGAATCCGGCGTGTCGGCGATCCGCGAGGCGCGGGCGCGCGGGGTGTCGATCTACGGCGAATCGCTGCACCAGTACATGCTGTATACCAGCGAGGACTATCGCCGGCCGAATGGGCAGATCTACCACACTTATCCGTCGCTGAAATCGACCGCGGACCAGGCGGCGCTGTGGGCCGGCACGCTGGACGGATCGATCAATTGCGTCGCCACCGACGAGATTTGCTGCACGCTGAAGCAGAAGATCCAAGGCGTCCGGATCGACGACACCACGGGCGGCAATGCCGGGGTCGAGCCGCGCGTGGCGCTGATGTACACGGAAATGGTTGGGCGGCGTGGCTATTCGCTATCGCGTTTCGTTGATCTGGTCTCGACCAATGCGGCGCAGATTATGGGGCTCTATCCACGCAAGGGTGCGCTGGCGGTGGGGTCCGACGCGGATATCTGCGTGCTGGATCCAGCCGACAAGCGGGCGATCCGTGCGGCCGACCTGCACGAGACGGACTACACGCCTTGGGAGGGCCGGCAGATGCTGGCCTGGCCGTGTCTGACCCTGATGCGCGGCAAGGTGGTCGTGGAGAACGGCCGGTTCCTCGGCAGCTTGGATGACGGACGCTGGCAGCACCGGAAAGTGGCGCGGGAAATCATCGCCGGACCTTGCCTGTGACCGACGCCGAGCTGCCTGCCCTGCTGGTGGATTGCTTATCGGTGTGGGGGGTAAACGGGGATGTCGTGGCGGGCGACGGTGCGGTCGAGATCGGCACGGCAGCCGGGCAGTTTGTGCTGCGCCGCGCCGCGCCGAACGACGGGCCAATCCGATGGTTCCTGGACACGCCGGACCGAGAAGCGGCGGGGCGCGGCCCCCGGGCACTGCCTTCGATCGTTGCCGCGCTGAGCGCGCTCCGACGCACGACTGCTGATTTGCCCTGATCGAGGGCCTATTGATAGGTCGCTTTTGAACTCTTCATGCGGCGGCGCGAGATCGCGCAGTCATGCAGCTTTTCCGCGTGCCAAAGCGTGCACGTCGGCGGTGGTCAGCGCCTTGCCGCCGATCCCCCAGTCACCGCTCTCCACTTCCTGGATTACGCATGACGTGACGCCGCGCATGTTCTCGCCTTCGATCGAGACCATTGCGTCCGTCAGCTTGCTGATGATCTGGCGCTTCTGTTCCTGGCTGAAGACGTCCTTGATGACGTGAACCTGAATGAGCGGCATCGGATTTCTCCCTTCCTCTGGGGTTGCGAGTTGGGTGCTGGACCGAGATCGGCAGTCTGCCGGTCCGTCCCTTGACACCCACTCCATGGTGCCGAACACTCGCCAAGACAGTAATAGACAGTTTCTATGTCAGTTGACAGGACTGTACCGGTCCGCCGGCCGGGCCAATCTGACCCAAAGCGGGAGCCGGTATGCTCGCCTTGACCATCAGCCAGAACAGCAACCAGCCGCTCGCCGACCAGATCGTGGCCGGCATCAGACGCCAGATCGACGATCGGCATCTGCGGCCCGGCACCAAGCTGCCGTCCATCCGCAGGTTTGCCGAAAGCTGCGATGTCAGCCGCTTCACGGTCGTCGAGGCTTACGACCGTCTGGTCGCAATGGGCTATCTGCAGTCACGCCGACGCCTCGGCTGGCAACGCTCGACCAGCTTAAGCGCGTGATCTTTACCCGCAGCTTTTCCAAGACGCTATCAGGCAGCTTGCGCGTCGGTTTCCTGGCCTGTGCACAGGACATTGCCAACTAGCTCGCCGACATCAAGATGCTGACCAGCATCACCAGCTCGCAATTCACCGAACGGCTCATCTATCTGATGCTGGTGGATGGCCACTACCGCAAGTATTTGTCACGTCTGCATGAGCGGCTGGGTGAGGCGCGGCTCAATGTCTTGCGGGCCTTCGAACGTATGGGACTGGAATTGTTCGTCGAGCCCGCGGGCGGTATGTTCGTCTGGTCCCGCTTCCGGGATATCGACGACTCGCTGGAGCTGGCGGAAGCGGCGCAGCGCGATGGCATCATGCTGGCGCCTGGCACGGTTTTCCGTCCGCATCTCGAGCGCTCGCCGTGGATGCGGTTCGCTGTTGCCGTCTGCGAGGACCGGCGCGTGCAGGGTTGGCTGGAGCGGCTGGCGAGCACGACCGCCCATGGCTGACGCCGCCTGCATCCGTGCATCCGAAACCAAACGGAGAGAGAAATGCCAGAATTTCGCCAGGAGAGCGACAGCCTCGGAACGGTGGAGGTACCCGCCGAAAAGCTCTGGGGTGCACAGACCCAGCGTTCGTTGCAGCATTTCAGCATCGGCCACGACCTGATCCCGCGCGAGATGATCACGGCCTACGCCGTGCTGAAGCGGGCAGCCGCGACCGCGAACCACGCCGGCGGACGGCTGAACGATACGGTTTACCGGCTGATTGTGCGGGTCTGCGACGAGATTCTTGCAGGACAGCATCATGACATGTTCCCGCTGCACGTCTGGATGACCGGCAGCGGTACGCAGTTCAACATGAACGTCAACGAGGTGATATCGAACCGCTGCTGTCAGCTTGCCGGCACCCCGCTCGGTAGCAAGCAGCCGGTCCATCCCAATGACCATGTGAATATGTCGCAGTCGTCCAACGACACGTTCCCCTCCGCCATGTACATTGCCGCGGCCGTGAATGTCACCGGCCGCCTCGTCCCTGCCGTCACCGAGCTGCGCGACGCGATCGCGGCCAAGGCCGCGGAATGGGACAAGATCGTCAAGATCGGGCGGACGCATATGCAGGATGCGACACCGCTCACGCTCGGCCAGGAATGGTCCGGCTACGCCGGGATGCTCTCGGACAATCTGGAACGCATCGATGATGCGCTGAAGGGCGTGTATCGGCTTGCCCTTGGCGGCACGGCCGTGGGCACCGGCATCAACGCCGCCCCCGGCTTTGCCGAGGCTGCCACGGCAGAGATCGCGCGCCTCACCGGCCTTCCATTCGTCAGCGCCCCGAACAAGTTTACCGTCCAGGGCGCGCATGATGCGCTGGTGCAGCTCTCTGGCACGTTCCGGACCCTTGCTGCCTCGCTTTACAAGATCGGCAACGACATAAGGCTGCTATCCTGCGGACCACGCGCCGGTTTCGCCGAGCTGCTGATTCCGGAGAACGAGCCGGGCTCCTCGATCATGCCGGGCAAGGTCAATCCAACGCAGGCCGAGGCTCTGACGATGCTCGCCGTGCAGGTCATGGCGAACGACGTGGCGGTGGGGTTCGGCGGTGCCGGCGGCTATCTGGAGATGAACGTCTATAAGCCGCTGATGATCGCAAACATCATCCAATCGATCACGCTGCTGACCGACGGCTGCACCAATTTCCGCAAATTCCTGGTTGAAGGCACGCGGCCGAACCTGAAGAGAATCGCCGAATACGTGGAGCGTTCGCTGATGCTGGTGACGGCGCTCGCGCCCGTCATCGGCTACGACAAGGCATCGAAAATCGCGCACTACGCGATGGAGCATGATCTGACGCTCAAGGCCGCCGCCTTGCAACTCAGCGACGTCACCGAGGAGGAGTTCGACCGAGTGGTGGATCCGGCGAAAATGATCAGCCCCTATGTCGCTACGGCAAGTTGAGCGGCCGTCCCAGACAAGCTTGATTTTCCGCAACGCCACGCATTAGCGTCCTCGGATCGTTCCGGAGGCGTGCGATGCGCAAAACCCTCCTCGCCATGCTCCGCTGCCTCGCACTGGACGCGGCCGCCCAGGCCGCGCCCATCGCAGCCTGTCCCGGCGGCAAGACCTACGCCGACTACATTGCCCTTGCGGCCTGCCTGCTGGGCGATAAGGCCTTGTCCTATTTGCCCTCAGCCTCCGCCCGAACACCGGCGCGGCCACCACGCCCGGGGCCAACCAGATCGCCGTTACGCCGCTCAACCCTGCCCTCAACATGGGCATCTGCGCCAACTCGGCGCCGATGGCCCAGCTCACAGTGTTCGACACGCGGATGAGCGTGCAGCTCATGGCCAGCACCAACTTTGCCATGCGGCATCGACTGATCGGCACCGAGACCCTGCTGATAGCCAGTCTGGGCACCGAAGGCTCGGCCTCGGTCGATTCCTTCACCGGGCAGTTCTCGGAGACCCCTGCGCGCGTGCCCGAGCCGACCTCGCTCGCGGTGCTGGGCGCGGGGGGTGGACGGGCGGCGGATTCAGGTTTGGAAACGTGGGCGGGGGGCGGAGGGTGGTCGGGGCGGAGATTTACCCGGACGGTCACGTGATCCTGTGGGACTCGACGGCGGTGGCGCTATCTGGGTCCGGCCTACCCGGCGATCAATTGGCAGGCGAGGCTTGATCAAGGCAGAGGACTCGTTCGACGAAATCATCCGCGCGCATATCGAGGACGAACTGGGCGGCCGGATCGCCCCGAGCGGCTGAATAGGGATCGTAGCCCGAATGAGCGCAAGCGTAATCCGGGCCCGGCCATTCCGCCCGATCAGATGTTCGCTTACAGGAGCCGCGATCGGTCGCTGGCGTAATTGCTAGATACCGGTGCTGCCAATCCCGGATTACGCTGGCGCTCTTCCGCGCTACGCTACCCCGACCGATCCACGTTGGTTGAAACGTGAACCTTCCGGCGGCCCGACGAGTTAGGTCAGTGCTTGGCCAGCCAATTCTTGGCATCACCATTGCGGTCCGCTGCCGCCTTCTGCATCCAGTACTTGGCTTGGCCCAAGTCTTTCGGGACACCTAGCCCATTTTCATGAGGTCGCTGATCAGATTGTGCCTTCTCCACCTACCGGGACTGACGATCATGATCGTCGTGCAACAGCTAAAAGCTTTGTCATTGATGTCCTCTTGGGATCGCGCTGAAAGCAGCGATCGCCCTCGGTTTGGCATCTCCAACCAGGCTCTCGGTAGAGAAAGCTGAAACGATTGATTAACAATAGCACCTTTGTGATTCGATTGGCGCGACCTACAGCCTGTACATTAGTTGCGAGGGCAAACTCGCGCGCAAGATCGATCTTGCCGCCCGAGGATGATGGTTGAACCACGCCAGCGAACATGATCGGAGGAATAGTTGGGACTACTCCGAATTTTATTGGCCATATGTGTCTTTTGCGCCCATTCAAGGTCGCTCGGTAATCTGCGTTGGCTAGGTGGAGGCTTGGCCGTTGAGCTCTTCTTTGTTATATCCGGCTTTTACATGCAGTTGGTCCTCAGCACCAAATATACGAGGGCGAGGCTAGGTAACTCCTGGATTTTCCAGTTTTACGAGGCAAGGTACTTTCGCCTGCTACCGATTTATCTTTTAGGATGCTTGTTTGTAATCAGCGCGATATTGATAAGGCCAAGTTCAGGCCCGCTGGAGATTTGGAGGTTTGTTTGGAACTTGTCCGCCACGCCCGGGAATCTACTCTTCAAGCTATTCCTGTACTTCACCAATGCAACGATGATTTGCCAGGATTGGACGATGTTTTTTGCCGCTCACGGCGGTCAAGTCCACTGGTCTGGCAATTTCTGGAACTCGGAAATACCCTTGTGGCAGGGTCTGGCAATTCCCCCGGCCTGGTCCCTTGGACTCGAGCTTAGCTTTTATCTCATTGCACCGTGCCTGCTCAATTTGCGCTCGCGGTGGCTGATTCTCTGCGCGGTTTGCGGCCTGTCCATCAAAGTACTCATGATCAGAGCACTCCACCTCGGCGACCCATGGGCGTATCGGTTCTTTCCGTTCGAGCTTGGCTACTTCCTCTTGGGAGCGCTGGCCTACCGATATCGCAGCTCGGTCAATCGCCTCGTCCCGAAACATGTCGAGAAGTACTGGTTCTGTGTGTATCTGCTTGTGGTGGGATTCGCTGCGGTCCGCGTTCCGTTGCCCCTTCCCACCTTGGCATATCCTGTGGCCCTTGCTTGCGCGTTGCCATTCGTGTTTAGGGTAACGTCAGAGCTCAAAGCAGATCGCCTGATAGGAGAGCTGTCTTATCCGTTCTATATCTTCCATTGGTTTGCCCTTGCTCTCGCGACGTTTGCAACCCAGCACTGGTGGCGCGGGTCGGTAGCGTCGACAGCATGGATAGGGCTCGGGCTGACGTTAGTCTTGTCGGCATTCGGACTGGCCTTGGAGTTACGCTTCATCGAACCTTTGCGGGTGCGGCTTGCAGAGCGCGATCCTCTTGGTGCGAGGGCAGCACCGAACGGGCATGTCGTACGCAAATTGGGACTATCTCGGTGATTCCCGGCACGGGCCGATAGCGGAACCGGTGATCCCGTTCCGGCGCATTTGGGAGCTTCGCCGCCCGCCGTCGCTCCGCAATGGGGGCGAGTGGTTACAGCAACACCAAATCGTCGCGATGGATCAGCTCGTCGCGGCGGCGCCAGCCGAGGATTGCTTCGATCTCATCGGACCGGTGGCCGGCGATGCGCGCGGCGTCCTCGCTGGCATAGGCCGACAGTCCTTGCGCCAGGGGCGTCCCTTCAGGTCCGCGGACCACCACCGGGTCGCCGCGCTGGAATGTGCCCTCCACGGCTCGGACGCCGGCGGGCAACAACGAGCGGCCGGATGCCAGAGCGCGTGCGGCTCCGGCATCGACCACGAACGCGCCGAGCGGAACCAGGGCCCCGGCAATCCAGCGCTTGCGCGCGGACCGACCCTCTGGCGCCGGCAAGAACCAGGTGCATCGTGCGCCCTGCTCCAACGCGGTGAGTGGGCGGGAGGCATGACCGTACGTGATGGCCATGGCACATCCGGCCTGAGTCGCGATCCGCGCGGCCGCCAGCTTGGTGCGCATCCCGCCCGACGAATACCCGGGCGGCGGTTCGCCACCCATCGCCTCGATCTCCGGCGTCATCGCCGGTACCACCGGAATATGCGACGCTGAAGGGTCGCGCCGCGGATCGGCGGTGTAGAGCCCGTCGATATCCGATAGCAGCACAAGCTGGTCCGCTTCGATCATCTCGGCCACACGGGCCGCCAGCCGGTCGTTGTCGCCGAACCGGATCTCGACCGTGGCCACGGTATCGTTCTCGTTGATCACCGGGATGCAGCCCAGGCCCAACAGCGTGTTCAGCGTGGCGCGCGCGTTGAGGTAACGCCGCCGATCCTCGGTATCGTCCAAGGTCAGCAGAAGCTGAGCGGCGGTCAGGCCTTGTGCCGACAGTGCCTCGCTCCAGGCCTGCGCCAGCCTGATCTGCCCGACCGCGGCCGCGGCCTGCTGCTCTTCCAGCCGCAATCTCTTCCGGCTGAGCCCCAGAGCATGGCGGGCGAGCGCGATGGCACCGGACGACACCACGATGACATCAACGCCCCGGCCGCGAAATGCAGCAATGTCGGCGGCCACGCCGGCGAGCCATGACTCGCGCGGTGCTGCCTCGTCCTGATCGACCGCCAGCGCGCTGCCGATCTTCACCACCAGGCGCTGCGCCGCGGCGAGACGAGGCAGCGCGGTCACGCTGCCTTCTCCCGGCGCGCCGCAGCGATCATGTTCTGCAAAGCTCGCAGCACCTCGGGCACGCCCTGGCCGGTGGCGCCGGACAGTACCAGCGGACGCTGGCCGGAGGCCCGCTCCAGCGCGGCCCGGCGCGCCGATATCTCGCGTGGCGTCATGGCGTCGATCTTGTTCAGCCCGATCAGCTCGGGCTTTTCGGACAGCCCGGCGCCGTATCCGGCCAGCTCGGCGCGCACCGTTCGCCAAGCCCGCACCACGTCGCCGGCAGCGCCGTCGATCAGGTGCAGCAACACGGCGCAGCGCTCGACATGGCCCAGGAACCGGTTGCCGAGCCCGGCGCCTTCGTGCGCACCCTCGATCAGGCCGGGTATGTCGGCCAGCACGAATTCCTCAGTTGCGGATAGGCGAATGACGCCGAGCTGCGGATGGAGCGTCGTGAACGGATAGTCGGCAATCTTCGGTCGGGCAGCGGAAACCGCAGCGAGAAAGGTGGATTTTCCGGCATTGGGCAGACCGACCAGCCCGGCATCGGCAATCAGCTTGAGGCGCAGCCAGACCCAGCGCTCCTGCCCTGGCCACCCCTTATCCGCCCGGCGAGGCGCACGGTTGGTGGAGGATTTGTAGTGCGTGTTGCCGAACCCGCCGTCACCTCCTCGGAGCAAGGTCAGGCGCTGACCGGGTTTGTCGAGGTCGGCGAGCAGGCTCGTGCGGTCCTCGTCCAGGATCTGGGTGCCGACAGGGACCCGGATCACCACATCGGGCGCGCCTGCCCCGGTGCGATCCGATCCGGCGCCGTTGCAGCCCTTTTTGGCGCGAAAATGCTGAGCGTAGCGGAAGTCGATCAGCGTGTTCAGGTTCGGCACGGCTTCGAACACGATGTCGCCGCCCTTGCCGCCATCGCCGCCGTCCGGGCCACCGAATTCGAGGAATTTTTCTCGCCGGAATGCCACGACGCCGTCGCCGCCGTCCCCGGAGCGGAGATAGATCTTGGCTTGGTCAAGGAATTTCATCGGTTGTATGGGGATCCTGGCGTTTCGTAACGCAAACGGGGGCCGGTTTGCACCGACCCCCGTCTGGACCATCTCGGGTAAGGCGCGGTGCTCTATGCGGGAGGGGCCGGGAACGGTCGGACCGACACATGCACCCGGCCCTCGGCTTTGCGTGCATATTCCACTTGCCCATCGATCAGCGCGAAGATGGTGTGGTCACGGCCGAGGCCGACGTTCTGCCCTGGCTTCCACTTGGTGCCGCGCTGGCGAATGATGATGTTGCCGGCCACCACTGCCTCGCCACCGAACTTCTTGATGCCGAGCCGGCGGCCTTCTGTGTCGCGCCCGTTGCGGGACGAGCCACCGGCTTTCTTGTGTGCCATGTCAGACTTCTCCTTCGCTCGGGGCGCTGCCGGATTCGTCGGCGGTTTCTCCCGCCGGCGCTGGCTCCGGTTCGGCGACGGTCTCGCCTGCCGGGCTGGGCGCCGGCTCTGGAGCGGCTTCGCTCGCCAGGGCAGCGCCGGACTCGTCGGCGGTCTCGCCCGCCGGGGCCGGCGCTGGCTCTGCAGCGGCTTCGCTCGCCGGGGTTGGCGTCGGTTCGGCGGCGAGCTCGCTTGCCAGGGCGGCGCCGGACTCGTCGGCGGTTTCGCCCGCCAGAGTGGGTGCCAGTAGGCCGGTACCGCTGATGTCCGCGATCCGCAACACGGTCACGTGCTGGCGGTGCCCGTTCTTGCGCCGGCTGTTCTGCCGCCGGCGCTTCTTGAAGATGATGATTTTATCCAGCCGGTCCTGGGCGAGCACCGTGGCCGTGACCGAGGCACCGGCCACGACGGGAGCGCCGAGGCTGATACCGGAGGCGTCGCCCACGGCTAACACGTCGGTGAAGGTGATCGTTGCGCCGGGCTCAGCCGGCAGCTTCTCCACCTTCAGCACCGCATTCGGCGTCACCCGGTACTGTTTTCCGCCGGTGCGGATTACTGCGAACATCGGTCTTATCCTGCCAACGGATAGCGCCGGCTGGCGAGACGCCCGGCCGGGAGCGGGCGGTTATAGCGGGCAGCCGGGTGCTGTCAAATCGGGTCACGCGGGCGGCTTTCATCATGATAGCCGCCATGGGATGCACCTCAAGAGCAACATCCAGTGCCCGCAGCCTGGAACGGGTCCCCGGTTGCGATTTCCGTCGAAAGCTGCTCGCCCAGAGGAATCGCCCTTTCGCTCCCGAGGGCAGCGTGTCGTTCCGATTGATACCGAGACCCGGTTCGCTCGCGAATCCGGTGATGGTGGATCAGGTCAGCGAACGGTTGCTGACGCAGTTGCGTTTCCGCTCGGCTCCGCGCCCGCCGTGGGCGCACCCGCCGGTGTCATGTGCCGGTGTACTGCGTCCACGACCGGGTCTGTCGATGACCGAGTGGGTGGATGAGCGGGAGAAGAAACGTAAAGGAGAAAAGGTAAGGAAACTCAACCACAGAGGCGCGGAGTGGGTTTTAACGCAGTGGTGCTGGTTCCACGACAAGCCAGTGACGGTCGCCACGCCGGCACCGCCGTCAAGACCCGTTCGCGCACTCTTGACTGCCTCCACGTCTCGCGACACGCTTTGCGACCTGGCTGCCCGGTCTAGGCTACCTGGGGAGCGCGGGAGGAAATCTGGCATGGCACACCAAGACGACATCGCCGTGATGGCCCATCTGATGCGGCGGGCGGGGTTCGGCGCAAGTCGCGATGAGCTCGAGGCGCGCGTGGCCAAGGGCTACGACGCCGCAGTGGAAGAACTTCTCCACCCGGAGACGCAGCCGCCCGTTGATCCGTATGTCCTCCTCCGTCATCAGCCGGCCGCCCTGCTGCCCGGCGGACAGCCGCCGATGGGCAATGTCAATTACATGTATTACCTGGTGAACACCAAGCGTCCGCTAGAAGAGAAGATGGCACTCTTCTGGCACCACGTCTTCGCCACCGGTAACTCGAAAGTCGATAATTACGACCAGATGCTGGAACAGATCGATCTGTTCCGTCACCACGGGATGGGCAATTACCGCGAGCTGCTGGTGAAGATTGCGAAGAACCCGACGATGATCTTCTGGCTGGACAACAACCAGAACCACGGCACGGCCGTGAACGAGAACTGGGGCCGCGAGCTCTTGGAGCTGTTCAGCCTGGGCGCCGGCAACTACACGGAAAAGGACGTTCGCGAAGCGTCACGCGCCTTCACCGGCTGGACCTTTGAGACCAAGCTGCCGCGGCTGCCGTATGGGCGGTTCCCGTGGAAATTCGAGTACCGGCCGGAAGACCACGATGACGGGATGAAGGAGTTCCTGGGCCACCGCGGCAATTTCAATGGCGAGGACATCATCGACATTGTCGTGCAGCAGCCGGCTTGTGCTCGGTTCATCTGCCGTCACCTCTACAATTTCTTCGTCGCCGATGAGCCCCAGGTACCGGCTTGGTCACTCGAGCCACCGCGCGACCCGCAGGCGATCGACATGCTCGCGACGGCATTCCGTGAATCAAAATGCGAGATGACGCCGGTGCTGCGCGTGCTGTTCACCTCGGATTTCTTCAAGAACGCACGTTATCAACATCTGAAATCGCCAGCCGAGGTGGTCGTCGGCACGCTTCGCCTGGTTGGCGGCTACGAGCTGCCGAAGCCCGGATATGGCGAACTGTCCATGAATCCGTCCTACATGGGCCAAGATTTGCTCAACCCGCCATCGGTCGAGGGCTGGCACACCGGCAAAGAGTGGATCAACAGCGGCTCCCTGATGTCGCGGATCAACTTCGTTGCCGAGCAGGTCGGCAATCCGGATCTGCCGGGTGTGCGTGCCATCATCGACCGGCTGAAGGCAAAGGGCACGCTTGCGCCGGAGCAACTGGTGGATAACTGCCTCGATCTGCTCGGCCCGGTGGAAGTCGGGCCGGAGACGCGACGCGAGCTGACCGATCAGGCCAAGCAGTGGGGCGAGCTTCGCTGGGACGGACAGGCCGCGGCCAAGCACGCGACGGAAATGCTGCAACTGATCGCAGCGACGCGCGAATATCAGTTCGGCTGAACCATGACGCCAATCGGCTAGGAGGAAGTATCCAATGTCTGCAACGCAGAAGGAGCCTGTGCTGGTCGTATTGCAGCTTACGGGTGGCAACGACTATCTGAACACGATCATCCCCTATAACAACCCGCTCTATCGCGACAACCGGCCGGCGGTCGGGATCGCCGAAGAGGACATCCTGCCTCTCGACAATACCTACGGCATCCCGTCGTTCATGGCGCCGCTGAAGAAGGTGTGGGACGAAGGCAATCTGGCGATCATGCACGGGGTCGGCTACCTCAATTCCCCGCGGTCACATTTCCGCTCAATGGACATCTGGCACACCTGCGAGCCGGATAAGGTGGGGACAGAAGGCTGGCTTGGCCGCGTGGTGCGCGAGTTCGACCCGAAGAAAGAGAATGTAGTCACCGCCGTCAGCTTCGGCCCCTGCCTGTTCCGCGCGCTGTCGGTGCCGGGCGTTCCGGTGGCGTGTGTGGCCGGCGCGCTGGAGAACTACGGCTTCCTGCCGACCATACGCGAGCAGTCGCAGCGCTTGCAGGTGCTGGAGCGCTTCTCGCGGATGTACACGCCGATCCCGGGTAGCGGCGTGATGGAATATCTCGGGACCACTGGCCTTGATTCGCTGAAGGGCGCGGACATCCTGAAGGTGGCGCCGTCGCGTTACAGCTCCACGGTGCAATATCCGAACACGCCGATTGCCCAGAAGCTGCGTGGCATCGCCCAGGTGCACTTGGCTGGCCTTGGCACGCGGATCTTCTACTGCGACCACGGCAGCTTCGATTCCCATGCCGGGCAGAACCCGCTGCACGGCAATCTCTGGACTGCCGCGACGGAGGGCCTGGACGCGTTCATGACCGATCTCCGACAGCACGACGCGGCGGATAACGTCATCGTGCTAATGTTCTCGGAATTCGGCCGCCGCGTTCGCGACAACGGCTCCGGTACTGATCACGGCGCCGCCGGTGCGACCTTCGTGCTGGGCGACAAGGTCAAGGGAGGACATTACGGCGAATATCCGTCCCTGAAGGCCGGCGACCTGGTGCAGGGCGACCTGAACCCGAGCATGGACTTCCGCGGCATCTACTCGACCATTCTCGACAAGTGGCTGGGCCTCAATCCGCCGCCGATCGTCAACGGCACGTACGAGCAGCCTGCTTTCTTGCACTGAGATCAGGGGGCTCACGCCCCCTTGCGAACCGGTTGTGACGGGAGGGATCGATGGCGCTGACGACGGTGGTCCGGGGAAGGGCCTATGACTGGAGCCATGCCGTAGGGCGGGGGTCTGCCTCGGGCACCGGGTTCAACTATCCGCAGACGATGTGCCTGGGCAATGACGGCGATATCTATGTCGCGAACCGCGGCAACGAGAACAATTTCGGCATGCGGGTGAACAGGATCCGGCTTGGCGGCGCGGCCGACGAGGAGCTGCTTGCCGAATTCTTTAAATTCGGCGAAGGCGACGGGCGTTCCACCTGGCCCTTCGGCGTGGCGGTGGACCGGCAGAACCGCGTCTATGTCTCGGACGAATGGAACAATACAGTCTCGGTGTTCGATACCGACGGCAAGTTCCTGCGCAAGTGGGGCAAGACCGGTAGCGGCGACGGCGAGTTGCTGCGCCCCGCGGGTCTGGTTTGCGACCGCGACGGCAATATCATCGTCGTGGATAGCGGCAACAACCGGTTGCAGGTCTTCACACCCGAGGGCAAATTCGTCGCCAAATACGGTAAGGAGGGGAGTGGGGACGGCGAGTTCAACCAGCCCTGGGGAGTCACGACCGATAAGGACGGCAACATCTACGTTGCGGACTGGAAGAACCACCGCATCCAGAAGCTGTCGCCAGACGGTAAGTTCCTGATGAAGATCGGCGAATATGGAACGGTACCGGCGGCGCCGGATTCGTATGCGGTGACCTATCTGGGGCCGTTCGTGTCGAGCCTGCCGGTCTCGGGCTACCCCAAGGCGGGGTTGCTCAATCACCCGACCGATGTTGCGGTCGATCCAGACGGCGACATCTATGTCACCGATTGGGCCAACCATCGGGTCTGCATCTTCGAAGCGGATGGGACGCCGCTGACCAACCTGGTGGGCGATGCTCAGGTGATGTCCAAGTGGGGGCAGCAGAGCGTCGATGCCAATCCCGACATGATGAAGGCGTATCGACGGGTACGGAACCTGGAACCGCTGTGGCGCTTCTGCTTCCCGACGGCCGTGGAGTTCAATCCAGCGACGGACGAGATCATCGTAGCTGATAGCCAGCGCAATCGCTTGCAGATATATCGCAAGGTGCGCAACTACGTCGATTTCCAGGCGAACCTGTAGGATTGCCAAGCTGAAGTTCGCCGACCCCACTCCCTCCCGCAAGGGGAGGGGGTGGTGAAGGAGTATAACTGGTCGAATAATTACGCCTACCAGGCGGCGCGTCTGCATCGCCCAACCTCAATCGACGAAGTGCGGCGAATTGTAGCGGGAGCGGCGAAAGTTCATGCGCTGGGCGCGCGCCACTCGTTCAATGGCGTCGCCGATGCGACCGGCGAGTTGATCGACCTCAGCGATATTGGCTCCAAGTTCGCGATCGATCGGGAGCGACTGACCGTCACGGTCGGCGCCGGCACGCGCCGCGGAGAGCTGGCGGCGTTCCTGCAGGCGCAGGGGTTTGCGCTGCATAGCACGGCGTCACTGCCGCACATATCTGTCGCCGGGGCGACGGCGACGGGCACGCACGGATCGGGTGACAGGAACGGCAATCTGGCAACTGCGGTTGCCGGACTCGAGATCGTCACGGCAAGCGGGGACCTCGTCGAGATAAAGCGCGGCGGCGCTTTCGGCATCGTCACGCGGGTCACGCTCGACATCCAGCCGAGCTTCGAGATGCTTCAGGACGCGTTCGCCGCTCTCGAATTTCGATGTCATCATGGCGACGGCCCACAGCGTCAGCGTGATGACGACGTGGTCGGGGCCCGCAGTGGATCGCCTGTGGTTAAAAACGCGCCTAGGCGACGACACTGCGGCCCTGGAGCTCGTGTGTAGGCAGGGGTGTCCCCAACCGCTGTGATTCGGGGTGGAAAAAGGACCCCGTTTGAGGGGTGATCGGCGTCCAAAAAGGACCCCTCTGACGTTGGGGTTCACCGCGGCTCCCGTGTCGTCTGGGGGCCTGGATTGGGATGCTGGTTCTGAGCGTCTTCGGCGACGCCAAGATGACCCGAGCGCTGCTGGACCGCCTCACGCATCACTGCGATATCGTTGAAACGGCGACGAGAGCTGGCGGTTCAAATATCGCGGCTGACGCTTCAGATCCCGTCCGATCCCAGCCTGGCGTCGTGCTCGCTGCCGTCAAGGACGCTGCGCGCCGCCTTCGGCGATGGCCGCCGGATTGCCCATGCGAGTTCCAATCCGGCAGGGACGGCATTCTAAACGACCCGATCCGACTTCCCCGGACTACCACGGCGTCTATTCGGCTGCGGACGGTACCTCGGTTGGCTTCTCTTCTAAGACGGCCGCCACCGCATCATCGACGCGCTCGAGCCAGATGAAGTCAAGCCTGCTGCGGGCGTCCTCCGGGATTTCGTCAAAATCGCGCCGGTTGCGCGCCGGCAGCATCACCCGCGTGATTCCTGCCGCCGCGGCGGCAACCACCTTCTCCTTGATTCCGCCCACTGGAAGCACGAGCCCCCGCAGACTGATCTCTCCGGTCATTGCTGTATCGTTCCTAACGATGCGATTGGTGAGAAGAGAAACCAGAGCGATGAACATCGCAACCCCGGCACTGGGCCCGTCCTTCGGAGTGGCGCCTGCCGGAACATGGATATGGATGTCGCTGATACCGAAAACGTTAACGTCGATGCCAAAGGATGTAGCACGGTTCTTGACGATGCTGAGCGCTGCCTGAGCACTCTCGCGCATCACATCGCCAAGCTGGCCGGTCAGGATCAGGGCGCCCTTTCCAGGCGTCCGGGTCGCTTCGATGAACAGGATATCGCCGCCGACCGGGGTCCACGCCAGACCGGTCGCCACCCCAGGTACGCTCGTGCGCATGGCGACTTCGTTCTCAAACCGCGGCGCACCAAGAATCGCAACCAGGTCGTCAGGCGTGATGAGCACCCGTTCGGCGCTGCCTTCCGCCATCCGCACCGCGGCGTTCCGAAGTGCTCTGCCGATCTCGCGTTCCAGGCTGCGAACGCCGGCCTCCCGCGTGTAGCCCCGGATGATCATGCGCAGTGCGTCGTCGCTGATGTCGGCCTGCTCGGTCCTGAGGCCGTTCGCCTCGAGCTGCCGGCGAACAAGATACCGACGGGCGATTTGGAGCTTCTCGCCCTCCGTGTAGCCGGCGAGGCTCATGATCTCCATCCGGTCGAGCAGGGGACTTGGAATGGTGTCGAGCATATTCGCCGTCGCGATGAAGACGACCCGGCTCAGGTCGAAGGGCACGCCAAGATAGTTGTCGCGGAACGTTGAGTTCTGCTCAGGATCGAGCACTTCCAGCATTGCGGAGGACGGGTCCCCCTGGATGCCGCGCCCCATCTTGTCGATCTCATCCAGCATCATGACGCAGTTGCGCGCCTTCGCCTTGCGGATCGCCTGGATGATATTACCGGGCAGCGCGCCGATGTATGTGCGCCGATGGCCCCTGATTTCGGCTTCATCATGCACGCCGCCTAGACTGACGCGCACGAACGGTCGCCCCATTGCGCGCGCGATCGACTGACCGAGTGAAGTCTTTCCCACCCCGGGAGGACCAACAAAGCACAGGATCGGGGACTTGCCGTGCGGGGCAAGCTTGCGCACCGCCAGATACTCCACGATCCGGCGCTTGATCTTCTCGAGGCCAAAGTGGTCCTCATCGAGGATCCTCCTTGCTTCCGAGATATCGATGATCTTCTCGTCAGCCAGAGCCCAGGGCAGCTCGATCAACCAATCCAGATAGGTTCGGACCATACCGGCCTCGGCCGCCGCTTCCGGCATGCGTTCATAGCGGCGCAGCTCCTTGCGGGCTTGCTCCTCGACCTCAGGCGGCATCTGCGCTTTCGTGATCGCTTCGCTTAGCTCTGCAACCTCCTGCGCCTTTCCGCCGTCCGCCTCGCCCAATTGGCGCTGGATTGCCGCCATCTGTTCGCGCAGAATCGCCTCCCGCTGACGCTCATCCAGCGATGCCTTGGTCTGGCGGCTGATTTCATGCGAAAGGCGCAGGACCTCGATCCGCTGAGCAAGGAAGCGCGTGACCTTGTCCATGCGGGCAGTAATATCGAGCGTTTCCAGGATCTCCTGCTTTTCGTTCGGCCCCACGTCCAGATAAGCGGCAACGAGATCGACCAGCAAAGCAGGCGACGGGGCGGATTGAACGGCGGCGATCAATTCCTGCGGGACCTGCGGTAAGAGCTGAAGCGCCTCCAGCGCCTGCTGCCTGAGGTTAAGAAACCGGGCTTCGATTTCCGCCGTACGGATCTCGACTTCCTCAATGCGCACCACGCGTGCGATGAAAATAGGCCGCTCCCGGATAAACTCGACCACTCGGAAACGCTGCTCGCCTTGCATAACGACATGATGACTTCCGTCGGGCGCATTGATGTAGCGTAGGATGTTGGCGACCGTGCCGGTGCGGTGCAGGTCGATCGCCGAGGGTTCTGCAATTTCCGGGTCGCGCTGCATGAGCACGCCGACTTGGCGTTCTTCGCGAAGAGCCTGCTGAGCGGCGGCGATAGAACGCTCGCGTCCGATCGTGATCGGGAACACGGTTCCGGGAAACAGGACCGTGTTGCGGACCGGAACGATAATCAGAGCGTCAGCCGGCAGGGCGGCAGCCGGAGATCCTTGCGGGCCAGCATCCGGCGAGGAGCCAGCGGCGCGCAGCGCGTCGTGGTCATCGGACATGAAGATCTCCCCGGTCACGCCAGCTTTTGAAGCCTGACCATTAGGCAGCCATGGACGGCGCTGCACTGTGCTGCGGAATAGCGACCTGGCGGCAATGGAACCCGGCGTTCGAAACGGCCTTGCGGAAGCTCCAAGCGGTGTATGATGCCGGTGCGCAGCTCAGGCGGCAGCACCCGGCGTCCAGCGATCACGAGCGAGCCATCCACTATGGCAGTCTCAACGTGGTCCGGATTGACGCCCGGCAGGGCCAAAAGGACCACGACTTCGCGCTCCTGCTCGAGCACGTCTACCGGAGGCTCCCAGGCCGCGTGCCGAGGCTGAAAGAATTGCCGGTGCAGACGCTCCGCCCGCGCGAGCATGGCGATCGCCTCTGACCACATCCAGGCTTGAGGATCACTGTCTCTCATTCCCACAACTCCTCACCGCTCTCGCATCGGCTGAAGGCACTCTAGAGATGCGTGGAACTTCCTGATCGACGAGCCAGACCGCATCCGTTCAATTGGAACCCGCGACTGGGCGTGTGTCACTGTCTAGGGCGGTTGGGTATTAGTAGCCGTAGAAACGCCCGCCGCCGGTGGTCGGCTGGGTGCTCGAACCGTAGGGGCTATCGCTTTCCGGCACGCCCGGCGCAGCGATCGCGCTATCGCCGGGCGGCTGTGGCGGGGTCTGTTGTGGTGCGCCAGTCAATCCCAGCGCCTGAGGGGACGTCCCGCACCCGGCCAGTCCGGCGAGCACAACGAGGCAGATCAGACAACGGGACATAAATCAGCTCCAGCGGCCGGTGCGCGCGAGCGCCTCCGGCCACTGAACGCTGATTCCACTCCTAACGCCAGACTGATCGGCTGAGGTTGAGGTGTTCGAACTGGTTAGCGCGCCACCCAGGGCATCCGCCACGCCTCCGATCGCCGCCCCGGCCAGAGGAGGATAACCACCGGCAATCGCGGCACCGCCACCAGCGCCGATCAACCCCCGGACAGCGCCCGGTCGCTGGGCCGATAGCCGTACCCGGCAAGCCCAAGAAACACCGCCGCGAGAACCGCCCCGCGACCGATTGCCCAGCGCGTCGGCTTATGGCGCGGTCAATGCACCGCCGGCCGCACCGACACCGCCGCCGATCAACGCACCGGTCAGCGGCCTGCCGCCGGTCACCGCGGCAATTCCGGCACCGGCGCCTGCGCCAAGTGCGCCACCGGTCACCGCGCGTGTGCCCGGGTCATAGCCGCAACCGGCCAGAACCGCCATCAGGCTGGCCGCAACCAGGCTCAATGCGATCTTGCGTGTCATGGTTACCTCTCCGTCGTTGGCTCACAGACAGTGAACACGTGGGAAGGACACGGGGTGGCCGAAATCGGGCGGCGATGTGGTCTCGGAACACCCTCTTGTGATCGCCTCCCGGCGCGGCTAAGCCCAGCGCGTTGCCGTCCCTCGGCGTAAGGGTTCTTCCCATGTTTTCACGGCTGCTCGGCTTCATGTCAGCCGACATGGCCATCGATCTCGGCACGGCCAACACGCTTGTGTATGTCAAGGGCCGCGGCATCGTGCTGGCGGAGCCGAGCGTCGTCGCCATTGCCGATGTCCGGGGCAAGAAGCACGTCCTGGCGGTCGGCGAGGAGGCCAAGCTGATGCTCGGCCGGACCCCCGGTAACATCTCCGCCATTCGGCCGCTGCGCGACGGCGTGATCGCCGATTTCGAGGTGGCGGAGGAAATGATCAAGCATTTCATCCGCCGCGTCCACAACCGCCGCGGCTTCGCCTCGCCGATGATCATCGTCTGCGTACCGTCCGGATCCACGGCGGTCGAGCGGCGGGCGATCCAGGAAAGCGCCGAAAGCGCCGGTGCGAGGCGCGTGCTGCTTATCGAAGAGCCGATGGCGGCGGCCATCGGCGCCGGGCTGCCGGTGACCGAGCCGTCCGGCAGCATGATCGTCGATGTCGGCGGCGGCACCACCGAGGTCGCTGTGATATCGCTCGGCGGTATCGTCTATTCGCGCAGCGTGCGGGTCGGTGGTGACAAGATGGACGAAGCGATCATCAGCTATATCCGCCGCAACCATAACCTGCTGATCGGAGAGTCCAGCGCCGAGCGGATCAAAATGGATATCGGCGCCGCCTGCCCGCCCGAGGATGGCGACGAAGGCCCCTGGCGCGAGGTGAAAGGGCGAGACCTGATGAATGGGGTCCCGCGCGAGATCGTGGTGGCCCAACGGCAGATCGCCGACAGCCTGACCGAGCCGGTTAGCGCCATCGTTGAGGCGGTGAAGGTCGCGCTGGAGAACACTCCCCCTGAATTGGCCGCCGACATTGTCGATAAGGGGATTGTGCTGACTGGCGGCGGCAGCCTGCTGTATCGTCTCGACCAGGTGCTGCGCGAAGCGACCGGACTGCCGGTGGCGGTGGCCGAGGATCCACTACAGTGCGTGGCGCTCGGGACGGGCCGCGCGCTCGAGGAGATGAAACGCCTGCGCAATGTGCTGACCACGATGTACTGAGACGACGATGTCGGACCAGGCGGAGGCAATCCTGACCCTTCGCGCCAAGACCCGAGGCGCTCCCTACACCTCTCCCGCGTTGCGGGAGAGGTCGCCGCGCGTAGCGCGGGGGGTGAGGGTGCCCGGCGCGAGACCCTCACCCGGTTCGCTCCGCGATCCGACCTCTCCGGCAAGCGGGAGAGGTGAATCTGTACGCGCTGACGGCTCGCAATTCCTTGCCAGGCAACCCCCGTGATCCGTCTTTCAGTCCACGCCCGGCAGGCGCTGGCCAAGCTTACGTTGCCGGTCCTGTTCGTGGCCTCGTTCGCCGTGATCCTGCTCGGCAAGGTGGACACCATGGTGGCCGATCGCGCCCGCGTCTCGATCGGCGACGTGCTGGCACCGATCTACGCCGCAATGGCAATTCCCCTCGGGCAGGCCCGCGCCGTGCTGGTCGATCTGGCCAGTACGTGGGACATGCGCGCGGAGAACGAGCGCCTGCACGCGGAGAACCAGACGCTGCGTCAATGGCAGAGCGTGGCACTGGCGCTCGAGGCCGAGAATCAGCGCCTGAAAGCAGAGTTGCAGTGGGTGCCAACCCCAACCCCGGAATTCGTCACCGCGCGGGTCGTGGCCGATGACGGAGGGGTTTATGCCAAGGCCGTGCTGCTCTCCGTAGGACCCAACCACTTCATCCGCAAGGGGCAGATCGCGCTCGACGAGCGCGGGCTGGTTGGCCGGGTGACCGATGTCGGCACGCGGTCCGCTCGCGTGCTGCTGATCACCGACCTCAACAGCCGTATCCCTGTGGTGCTGGAAGATACGGGTGCGCGGGCGATCATGGTCGGCACGAACGAACCGCGCCCGCGGCTACTCTACTGGTCGGAAGGCGCCCCCAAGGAAGGCGCGCGGCTAGTCACCAGCGGCGAGGCAGGCGCGCTGCCACCGAATCTGCCGGTCGGCGCCGTCCATTATTCGGCTGAGCACGTACCCGAAGTGATTCCTGCCGCGCTGCTCGACCGGTTAGAGGTGGTGCGGATCTTCGATTACGGGCTTGCCGGGCTCGCCCCGCCCGAGGTTTCATCGCGCCCGCCCGCGCATTCGGGCTGAGCCACGCGTGGTGGAGGTCGATCGCGCTCCCGGCATCCGACCACGACCGACGGTCGCGCGCCGCCTCGACATGCTGGCGCGCCGCTGCTTCCCGGTGGCCTGCACGGTAGCATTGATGCTGTTAGCCAATGCGCCGTTCGGCGTGCCGGATCAGCCGGTGATGCTGCCCGCCATCGCAGTGGCCTCGGTGTTCTTTTGGTCGCTGTTCCGCCCAGCTTCTATGCCGCCGCCGGCGGTGTTCCTGATCGGGCTGCTGCTCGACCTTCTCGGGTGGCTTCCGGTTGGCGACGGGGTGATCACGCTGCTGCTGGTGCACGGCTTGTGCCTGCGCTGGCGACGAGTGCTGGTGCGCCAGGGATTCCTGATGATCTGGATGGTCTTCGTCGGCTTCGCCGTAGGCGCTGCCGCACTTATATGGGCAATCGCCGCGCTGCTAAGTTTCCAGTTGTTGCCGCCGGAGACGGCGATCTTCCAGGCGGTTCTCACCGGGGCGCTGTACCCGGCGCTGGCGATCCTGTTCGCCCGGGCACATCGCACCGTCGCTGATCCGGCGCGCGCCTAAGATGCGCCTGGACACGCGCCGTACGAGCGTGTTCACCCGCCGCGCCCTCCTGGCGATGGGCGCGCAGGTCACGGCGCTCGGCGTGTTGGGAACGCGGCTCTATCAGGTGCAAGTCGCCGAAGGTGCGCGTTACGCCACGCTGGCACGCGACAACAGCGTGAGCGTACGGATGGTGGCCCCGCCGCGTGGGCGCATCCTCGACCGCTTCGGCATCGTTCTTGCCAACAATAAGGAGAACTGGCGGGCGTTGCTGGTCGCCGAGCAGACCACCGATGTCGGCCGGACGCTGGATAATTTCTCCCAGTTGGTGCCGCTTGACGATCGCGAGCGGGCGCGGATCGAGCGCGAGGTCAAACGCCATCGGCGCTTCATCCCCATCCTGGTGCGTGATTTTCTGAGCTGGGACGACATGGCTCGGATCGAGGTCAACGCCCCCGACCTGCCGGGCATCCTGATCGATGTTGGCGCTACCCGAGTCTATCCATTCGAGGACCGGCTTGCGCACCTCATCGGCTATGTCGCGCCACCGTCCGAGAAGGATCTCGACGGCGACCCGATGTTGTCGATGCCAGGAATCCGAGTGGGGCGGGCGGGCATCGAGAAGTCGCGCGATACCGAGCTGCGCGGCCGCGCTGGCGTGATGCAGCTCGAGGTGAACGCTTACGGCAGGGTGATTCGAGAGCTGGAGCGCCAAGAGGGGATCCCGGGCGACGACGTGGGCTTGGCTCTCGATGCCCGCCTCCAGCAAGCGGTCCTCGACCGGCTCGGCGGTGAGAGCGCCAGCGCAGTCGTGCTCGACTGCCGCAATGGCGAGGTGCTGGCGATGGTCAGCAACCCGTCCTTCGATCCCAGCCTGTTCAACACGGGCGTTCCGCAGTCGCAATGGCAAGCCTGGGCGAACGACCCCCGCGCACCGCTGATCAATAAGGCGACCGACGGCGTCTATGCGCCGGGCTCAACTTTCAAGATGGCGGTGGCGTTGGCGGCTCTCCAGTCGCACGCCATCACCCCGAGCGACCATTTCTCCTGTCCCGGCTATTTCGACCTCGGCAACGCCCGGTTTCATTGCTGGCGTAAGGGCGGCCACGGCTCGCTCAACCTGCACGGCGGCATCAAGAACAGTTGCGACGTGTTCTTCTACCAGGTGGCGCTGAAGGCTGGCATCGACCCGATCGCCGCCATGGCGCACCGCCTTGGTATGGGCACGACACTGCAGGTCGACCTGCCGACGCAGCGCGTCGGCCTGATCCCGACCCGCGAATGGCGCCGTGCGCGTGGCCACGGGTGGAACCTTGGCGATACCGTGGTGGCCGGGATCGGCCAGGGCTACATCCAGGTGACGCCGTTGCAGCTTGCAACGTACGTGGCACGCGTGGCCACCGGCCGCGCGATCCAGCCGCATCTCACCCGGACCATTGCCGGCGAGATGGTGTCCGGCTCGAGCGCCGACGACTGGCCACTGCTGGACCTGCCCGAGCAATTCCTAACCGCGGTGCGTCAGGGCATGTGGGCGGTCGTAAACGAGCCGGGCGGCACCGCACCGGAGGCACGGCTGCCCAATCCACATGTGCAACTGGCCGGCAAGACCGGGTCCGCCCAGGTCCGCCGGGTCTCTCGCGAGCAGCGCGAGCACGGGTTCGACAGCTCGAAGCTGCCGTGGAAGTACCGCCCGAACGCGCTGTTCGTTGCCTATGCGCCGTATGATGCGCCCCGCTACGCGGTCTCGGTGGTGATCGAGCACGGCAATGCCGGCGCGACCGCCGCCGCGCCGATCGCCCGCGATATCATGATGGACGCGCTGAAGCGCGACCCGGTGGACCGGACTACCGCGCCTGGAACGTCGCCAGCCGCGCAGGTCGCGCAAGAGGCCCCGACATGAGGGAAACCGGTGTCATCGACCGCCGATTGTGGCGCGAGACCTCGTTCAACCTGACCGCCAAGTTGTTTCAGGTCAACTGGATTTACGTTCTGCTGCTCTGCGGACTGGCAGGCGTGGGCTACATCGCGCTGTATAGCGTCGGCGGCGGCTCCGCCGAGCCGTATGCGGCGCGACACGCGATGCGCTTCGCCGCCGGGTTGGTGTTGATGGTGGGTATCGCGCTGATCGATATTCGCTTCATCGCCCGACTAGTGTGGCCGGCCTATGCGCTCGCGCTCGCGCTCCTGGTCGCTGTGGCGCATGTCGGGCATATCGGCAAAGGTGCACAACGCTGGATCGAGCTCGGCGGGCTCGAGCTGCAGCCCTCCGAGGTGATGAAAATCGCGCTAGTGCTGGCACTCGCCTCGTGGTTCCACAGCGCATCATGGGAACGGATCGGCAATCCGCTGTTCCTGGTCCCGCCGCTGCTGGCCGTGGCAGCGCCGACAGTGCTGATCATCAAAGAGCCCAACCTTGGCACTGCCGTCATTGTCGCGGCAATCGGCGGCGCGATGTTCTTCGCCGCCGGCGTCCGGTGGTGGAAGTTCGTCCTGACGCTGGCGCCGATACCACTCGTCGCGCAGCTCGCGTACAATCATCTTCACGGCTACCAGAAGGCTCGCATCGATACCTTCCTGAGCCCTGAGAGCGATCCGCTTGGCGCCGGCTACAACATCATCCAGTCGAAGATCGCGCTGGGTTCCGGCGGCATGTGGGGACAGGGCTTTCTGCATGGCACCCAAGGGCACCTCGATTTCCTGCCGGAAAAGCAAACCGATTTTATCTTCACTATGATCGGCGAGGAGTTTGGCTTCGTGGGCGCGCTCGCCGTCATGGGGCTGCTGTGCCTGATCGTCTTGGCCGGCATGGTGACCGCATTGCGGTGCGGGCATCAATTCGGACGGCTCGTGGCGTTCGGGTTGTCGATGAATTTCTTCATGTATGTGTTTGTCAACATCGCCATGGTGATGGGCGTGATCCCGGTCGGCGGCGTGCCTCTACCGCTGGTCTCGCACGGTGGGTCCGCGGTGATCACGGTGATGATCGGCTTCGGCGTGTTGATGTCCGTGCACGTGCACCGCAACGTAGAATTCCCCGACCGCCGCGATGAGATTTGACAGGCGGGGAACTCGCCCCATAGCAAAAGCGTACGGAACCATAGTTCAGAGGGTCAATTTGACCACCGCTTGTGCGCACGCGGTCACCACGGCTGCAGGTGTCAGGTGAGGATGCTTATGACGCGCACGACCTCGTTACAGGTTTAGCTATAGCGGGCAGTCTCGCCCCTGGGGCGCTGTCAATGGCCCGCGCTCTGGCCGCCATCGACGTGAAGGATTTCGCCCGTCACGAAGCCGGCCAACTCGAGGTAGAGGATCGCATCGACGACGTCCGAGATCTCGCCCATATGGCCGATCGGGTGCAGGGCGCCGAGCTGCGCATACGTCTCGACGGGATGCATCGGCGTCTTGACGACACCGAGCGCGACCGCGTTCACCCGGATACCGCGCTTCGCATACTCGATCGCGAGCGATTTGGTCGCGGCATTCAGGCTGCCCTTGGTCAACGATGCGAGCACCGACGGCACGCCGGCCATCGCGTGGTCAACGAGGCTCGTCGTGATCTGCACGACATGACCGCTGCTCTGCTTCTCCATCTCCGCGATGGCGAGTTGCGTCATGTGAAAGAAGCCAGCGACGTTGACGCCCAGGATCGCCGAATAGTCGGCCTCGGTGTACTGGGTGAACGGCTTGGCGATGAAGATGCCGGCGTTGTTGACGAGCGTGTCGATGCGCCCGAACCGGGCCATGCCTTCGGAGATCGCACGCTCGGCCGTCTTCCGATCGGCGATGTCGCCGGACACCGTGACCACCTCATCATCATTCGACGGCCCGATCGAACGCGCCGTCGCGACCACTCGGTAGTTGCGATCGCGGTACGCCTTGACGAGGGCCGCGCCGATGCCCTGCGACGCGCCGGTAATAACAGCGACTTTCTGTTCAGTGCCCATAGCAAACCTACCTTATGCTTCTGAGGGGTTGGAACGAGGGTCGATCGGGCCGTGTGGCACCGACTGGCCTCAGGTTACGCGCCGTCGGTAAGGAAGCGAATATTCGCCGTTCGGCAGACACTCTTCCGCTGCTCGGTTGAACGCGGGTCAAGCCCGACGTCCGTAAGGGGCGACCGCGAAGGTCTCCAGTCGATCCGGCACGGCTACCTCTTGGTCTCGGATTCGGCGATCATGCCGATACAGGTCAATGAGGCGGCAACGCGCGTGATCGCCGGCACACAGGGAAGTCTCACTTCGTCGTGAGTGGCGGACCCGAGCGAGAGTGGGCAGCATAGTCACCCTCTACCGCATGCCACGATCGAATGTCTGCCTTTTGCGGCTCAGTATTTCTCGCTGCGGGAGAATGTGGACCCTATCGATGCAATGAAAATCTTCGCCGCGGTACTCGACGAGGGGAGCTTGGCGGGCGCCGGTCGTAAGCTCCGTCGTTTGCCTGCCGTGGTCAGCCGCGCTGTCGCCTTCCTTGAGGCGCGCGTCGGCGCTGAGCTGCTGCGTCGGACGACGCGGTCGATCTGGCTCTTACGGGCTCGCAGCTCGCCTCAATGTCAGCCTGCCGGGAATCGAGCGCGAGGCTGCTCAGCGCCTGGTGGAAGCCGCAGACCAGTTGTGTCCGTATTCCAATGCTACACGCGGCAACATCGCTCAGACCGCCGGTGTTGCCGAAGACCCACCAGACAATTCGAGGTGTATCATGGATGAACGACTGAACGTCGCCGGAATGACCGGCGCATCTCAAGGATAGTGTCGTGTCAGCAAGGATAGAAACCCGCTCGGCGGTCGAACGTATTGCCGCCTTTGCCGCTGCGGCTCGGCCGGAGCGCCTGACGCCCGATATCCGACAGCTTTTCAAGCGCAATATTCTGGACAGCCTCGGCTGTGCGATCGCCGCACTGCCAGGTCCGCCCTTCCAAGCGCTGCGCGAACTGTTCGCGGAATACCGAGCCTCGGGTCGCTGCACGTTGATCGGCGGCGGCAAGACCTCAGCAGATCAGGCGGCGCTCTTCAACTCCGGTCTCGTGCGTTATGTCGATCTTCTCGACAGCTACTGCTCTGATCCTAACGGACGATTCCCAAGTCGGCGCGACCGTGCAATTCTGTTGGCATGAGCAAGACAGAGGCATGTATCTGGCTGTCGCCTGCGGATCGGGCGACGCTGCAAGGTTGGATTTCCGGGCGGAACACGCCGCAGAAGTTGGTCTGGCGGGCGCAGATCGTGCTGCTGTCGGCAGCGCGGCTTGGCCTGATGGCGATCACGCGCTCGGTCGGCAAGAGCAAGGTGACGGTCAGCCGTTGGCAGGAGCGCTACCTGGCCAAGGGGATCGATGGCCTGCGGCGCGACGCCACCCGCCCGGGGCGTAAGCCGCCGCTGACGGCCGAGACGATCCAGCAGGTCATACACAAGACTCTGCACGAGAAGCCGCCGGCCGGCACCCACTGGAGCATCCGCAAGATGGCCGCCGCCAGCGGCCTCAGCTACACCAGCGTCCAGCGCATCTGGAAGGCACACGAGCTCAAGCCGCATCGGGTAAAGACCTTCAAGCTGTCGAACGACAAGCGGTTCGTCGAGAAGGTGCAGGACATCGTCGGCCTCTACCTTAATCCTCCGGAGAAGGCATTGGTGTTCTCGGTGGATGAGAAGAGCCAGATCCAGGCACTTGACCGCACGCAGCCCGGCCTGCCGCTCAAGAAGGGGCGTTGCGGCACCATGACGCATGATTACAAGCGCCACGGCACTACCACGCTATTCGCCGCCCTGGAGGTGGCCACTGGCAGGGTCATCGGCCAGTGCATGCCGCGTCACCGTCACCAGGAGTGGCTTAAATTCCTGCGCCGGATCGACGCCGAGACACCGAACCACCTCGATGTGCATCTGATCGCGGACAACTACGCCACACACAAACACGCCAAGGTCCGGGCTTGGCTAAAGCGACACCCGCGGTTTCACATGCATTTTACCCCGACCTCGGCCTCCTGGCTCAATCAGGTCGAACGGTTCTTCGGCCTGATCACCGGGGACCGCATCCGCCGTGGCGTGTTTAAAAGTGTCGCGGCATTGGTCACGGCGATTCGGGATTACTTGCAGCGTCATAATGCCGATCCCAAGCCCTTCGTGTGGACCGCCTCCGCTGCCGCTATCCTCGAGAAGGTCGCACGTGGGCGACAAGCGTTAGAGTCACAACACTACATGTCGCCCGGCGGCCTTTGTCACCCGAGTGACAACTTCGGGACGGTCCTCGCTGCAGCCGAGCAAGCAGGGGCGTCCGGCGAGGAGTTTATGCTGGCGCTCGCCGTGGCGTACGAAATCCAATGCAGGTTCACAGCCGTCGTCCCCGTGATGGCGAAGGGCTTCAATCACGCCATTCAACTCGCGATCTCCGCGGCCGCGAGCACAGGGAAGCTCCTCGGGCTTTCCGCCAGAGAAATCGCGAATGCGATCGCGATCGCGACAGTGGACAACGTCTCGCTCGCCTGCGTGCATGCGGAACCCGTGTCGCAATGGAAGGGCTTCTCACCCGCCATGACGGGGATGCGCGCTGTTTACGCCGCCTCGCTGGCTAAGCGCGGCTTCACTGGTCCGAATGGCCTTTTCGAAGGTCCAAATGGGCTGGAGCGCATGTTTGGCCAGTCGATTCCCGTGGATTGGGAGGATCCCTCGCTCGAGTTCGTCACGCAGACGGTCCTGAAAAAGTACTGCTCGCTCATTCATGGCCAGGCGGTGCTGGAAGCGGTGTTGGATCTTAAACATCGCAACGGTCTGGTGGCGGTAGAGGTTGTACACGTGCGCTGCGACATCTTTCAGACGGGTTTTGACATCGCGGGGGGCGGGAGCTTTGGTTCGAAGGACCATCCACAGACCAAAGAGCAAGCCGACTACAATCTGAAATACCTCATCGCGGCGGCGTTGCTCGGCGGTCAGGTCGGGCCCGCCCAACTGGAACCGGCGCGCATTCAGGCGCTGGATGCGCAGGCGCTGCTTGCGCGGGTCGAGGTCCATCCCGACGAGCATTTCACCGCTCGCTATCCCCAAGAACTCAATGCCCGAATCACCATTCGCACCAAAGACCAGCGGGTCTTGGTGAAGGAGCAGCTCGGATACGAGGGAGGCCTCGCCAATCCCTTGTCGTGGGACAGGACCGTGGAGAAGTTCCACTGGCTGAGCGAAGCTTTCGCGGATGAGGAGCTCCGCAGCAGGCTCATTCGGGCTGTGCAGCAGCTCGATACCGCGCCGCTCTCGAATCTGATGGACCTGCTCGCCCAGGTCCGGCCCACCGCGATCTTTCCAACCACTCACCCTGGCATTCAATGATTATTCCGGCATATCGCGGGGACGCGCTCATGGCACTGAGATCTTGCGAAATGCATCACGGCCGTGCCGACGAGCAAAAGCGAAAGCTGCGGCTGCTCGGAAACCTCCGGGAACAAAGCGATGACGCAGGTTTACGAAATTATTGAACACGGCTATGACGTGGTGATCGTCGGTGCCGGTGGCGCCGGACTACGAGCCGCCCTTGGAATGGCGTCGTCGGGATTGAAGACGGCTTGTGTCACGAAGGTCTTCCCGACGCGCAGCCATACAGTGGCCGCGCAAGGCGGCATGGCAGCCTCGCTCGGCAATATGGGCGACGGAGACAATTGGCGCTTTCACATGTACGACACGGTCAAGGGTTCCGACTGGCTCGGCGACCAGGACGCCATTGAGTACATGTGCCGGGAGGCAGTGCCCGCGGTGCTGGAGCTGGAACAGTACGGCGTTCCTTTCTCACGCACCGACGATGGCCGGATCTATCAGCGCCCCTTTGGGGGCCAGACACTTGAGTACGGAAAGAAGATGGCGCAGCGAACCTGCGCGGCGGCTGACCGAACTGGCCATGCCATTTTGCACACTCTCTATCAGCAGTGCCTCAAGCACAACACCGAGTTCTTCGTCGAATATGTGGCGCTTGACCTGCTGATGGATCAGGACGGCGCCTGCCGCGGCATGCTTGCCTGGAACATGGAGGACGGGACGCTGCACCGCTTCCTTGCCCATCGCACTGTTTTGGCAACCGGCGGCTACGGGCGTGTGTATTTCTCTTGCACCGCCGCCCATACCTGTACCGGCGATGGCAACGCCATGGCCTTGCGCGCCGGGTTACCGCTCGAGGACATGGAATTCACCCAATTTCATCCCAGTGGCATCTACGGCTCCGGCTGCCTGATCACTGAAGGCGCGCGCGGCGAGGGTGGCTATTTCACCAATTCCGAAGGTGAGCGCTTCATGGAGCGCTACGCCCCGACCGCCAAAGACCTGGCAGGGCGGGATGTCGTCTGCCGCGCAATGACGATCGAAATCAATGAGGGTCGGGGCTGCGGGCCGCTCAAGGACCACATCCTCCTTCATCTGGAACATCTGGGGGCCGAGCTCCTGCATCAGCGGCTGCCTGGCATCAGCGAGACCGCAAGGATCTTCGCCGGTGTCGACGTAACGCGCGAACCGATCCCGGTGTTGCCGACCGTTCACTACAACATGGGCGGCGTGCCTACCAATTTACATGGCGAGGTCATTACGCTACGTGACGGCAATCCCGAATCTATCGTCGCCGGCCTGATGGCAATCGGCGAAGCAGCGTGCGTCTCGGTTCATGGGGCGAACCGGCTTGGTTCCCAACTCGCTGCTGGACATCATCGTATTTGGGCGGGCCGCCGCGTTCCGGGTGTTGGAGACGGTTCGGCCCGGCGAGAGTCACGCTGCTCTTCCCAAGGAGGCGACCGATCGCGCGATCGCCCGTCTGGACCGAATCCGATGGTCGAAGGGCGGGACAGGGACCGGAACGATCCGCCTCACCATGCAACGGACCATGCAGCGTCACTGCGCTGTCTTCCGCGATGGCTCACTGCTGCAAGAGGGTGTGAACACGCTCGACGCGACCATTGCGATGATGCGCGACGATCTTGCTATCGCCGATCGCTCGATGATCTTCAACACGGAGCTTGCTGAAACGCTCGAACTCGATAATATGCTCGCACAAGCGAGCGTCAGTCTTCACTCCGCTATCGGACGGACAGAGAGCCGTGGCGCACATGCGCGAGAAGATTACCCGAAGCGAGACGATACGAATTGGCTCAAGCACACGCTATCTTGGCTCAATGACAACGGCTGCGTCCGGCTCGGCTATAGGTCGGTTCATTTGCAGCCACTTTCGAACGAGGTCTCCTCGATACCTCCAAAGGAGCGCGTGTATTGATCCGCAATTCCGCTGTGCTGTGCAATCTCGCCGCTGCAGTTTATCAAGCGTGATCGGAAGGCCGCGCACGCCCGCTTGCCGGTCGCGCGGTAGATCGCGTTTGCGATGCCGCTGCGACGCCGCGGCCAACGACTTCCCGGCGCCGCGCCGCTGAAAGCAGCTCACGAAGAGCCGCCTCGAACATCTCTGGTGTCAGCTTGCCGGTGTTCGTGTTGAGACGAGAGACGTGATAGCTGTCCCCGAGCAGGATGCCACGCGGCAGCTCGTGAATCGCGCCATGCCGGAACGGCAGCCGCGCCATCGGGATGCCGAACGTACGCAGCACAGCGCCGTGGGCGACGACCCCGAGTGCCAGGATCACCTTCAGTCTGGGCATTGCCTGCACTTCGGCGCCCAGGAAGCGGTTGCAGGTGGCGATCTCAGCCGGGGCCGGCAGATTGGCCGGCGGCACGCAACGGACTGCGTTGGCGACCCGGCAGCCGGTCAGCTCCAGGCTGTCCGAAGGATCTGCGCCATAGCGGCCCTGTGCCAGTCCAAGGCGCAGCAGCGTCTCGTAGAGCAGGAATCCAGCAAAGTCGCCGGTGAACGGGCGCCCAGTGCGGTTGGCGCCGCGCACTCCCGGGGCGAGCCCCACAATCAGCAGCGGGGCCTCCATCGGGCCGAAGCTCGGCACCGGGGCATTGAACCAGTCCGGATTGGCCGTTTGGTTGGCTGCCCGATAGTCGACCAGGCGCGGGCATAGCGGGCAATCGGGTGGCGGCGCAGTGCCGGTCGGGCCGGTCACGCCAGTTCGCGGGGATCCTGGAATGGGTCGGCCGGCGTCTGACGGACCGGCACCGGCCTCGGCCGCGGCTCGGTCTGCCGGCGGGTGAACTCGGGTGCGATCTCGGCGAGCTCCAGGAACTGGTCGGCCTGCCGGCGCAGCTCATCGGCCACCATCGGCGGACTGGTGCGGATCGACGACACCACCGAAACACGCACGCCCTTCCGCTGCACCGCCTCCACCAGCCGGCGGAAATCGGAATCGCCGCTGAACAGCACGGCATGGTCGAGCCGCGGCGATAGCTCCAGCATATCCACCGCGACTTCGATATCCATGTTGCCCTTGACGCGGCGCCGGCCGGCCGAATCGGTGAACTCCTTGGCCGGCTTGGTCACCAGGGTGTAGCCGTTATAGGCGAGCCAGTCGGTCAACGGCTTGAGCGGCGAGTAATCCTCGGTCTCCAGCACTGCCGAATAGTAGTAAGCCCGGATCACATGTGTCTGCCGGCGAAAATACTCCAGCAGATTGCGGTAATCCACGTCGAAGCCGAGATTGCGTGAGGCCGAGTAGAGGTTGGCGCCGTCGATGAACAGTGCGGTCCGCTCGGTGGTCAGGAAATGCACGGGACTCGATCCTTATGATGACAGGTTGCGATTGGCCTTACGGAAGCTGCGCGGACCGGACCAACCGGATCGTCCGGGGCGGCAGAGGCGCCCAATATCTCATGTTCCGCCGCAAAAGTGAAACATGGCCCCGGCAGGGGCGGCGATGATCCTGGTCGCGATCGGGGCAAACCTGCCGGGCCCGGCAGGGGAACCACCGCTGGCGGTCTGCCGGGCCGCGGTCTCGGCGCTCGATGCCTTGCCGCAGCTCCGGCTTCGTGGCCTGTCACGCTGGTACCTCACCGCCCCGATCCCTCCGTCCGACCAGCCCGACTATGTGAACGCCGTCGCTCACCTTGAAGGCAGCGCCGATCCGGCCTCGCTGCTCGCCGCCATGCAGAAGATCGAGGGTCGCGCAGGGCGGCTCCGCGGCGAGCGCAATTCGGCGCGGACACTCGACCTCGACCTGATTGGCATGGATGGGCTGGTTCGCCCCGAGCCGGACCCGGTGCTGCCCCATCCCCGTGCCCACGAGCGCGGTTTCGTCCTGTGGCCGCTCCGCGACGTGGCGCCGAGATGGGTGCATCCGGGTCTCCACCGGACCGTGGATGCATTGATTGCGGCCCTCCCGCCGCAGGATGTGCGGGCGCTGTGAGTGCCTCTTTTCCTTGCATATCTCCGGTGGCACCCTTAGATCGAAGCATCCCCGACGAACTCAAGGCCGGAGAATGAGCGCATGGCGCGCGTCACTGTTGAAGACTGTGTCCAGAAGGTCCCCAACCGCTTCGAGCTCGTGCTGTATGCGGCCCAGCGGGCCCGCAATCTAAGCCGCGGCGAGGAGCTCACGATCGACCGGGATAATGACAAGAACCCGGTCGTCGCCCTGCGCGAGATTGCCGATGAGACGATCGAGCTGCCGAAGCTGGAGCAGGACCTGATCCGTTCGCTCTCCCGCGCGCCCGAGCCCGAGCCAGCGGACGAGGAGGTGCTCGACCTCATCCCCACCGACCAGAACATCTTCGGCCTGCAGGACGTCACGGCCGAGGAAGAGGCGGCCAACCTGCCCGCCGAGAACGAGGAGATGTCGCCTGAGGATCTCGAGGCGGCGATCGAGGCGGAACTCGGCGGCCGGCGCCGTTAACGGCGCCTGAGGGAGACTGCTTTGGGCGCCCGCGGACCAGAAGTCCCGGCGCCCCTGTTTGCGCCGCCCGAACTGGCGGCCCCGCACTTCTTGCCCCGGGACATGGTGCCGGTCTTCGACTCGCCGCCGGATCTACAGCGTGAATCCGAGCTAATCGAAAAGGTCCAGGCCTATGATCCCAAGGCCGATACCGGCCTGATCGACGCCGCCTACGTTGTCGCCCGGAAGGCCCATGCGTCACAGCGGCGGGATAATGGCGAGCCCTATATCACCCACCCGCTGGCGGTGGCCGACATCCTCGCCGGCTACCGCCTCGACACCGCCAGCATCGCTACCGGGCTGTTGCACGACGTCGTCGAGGACACGTCGGTCAAGCTGCCGGATATTGAAACCCGCTTCGGTCGCGAGATTGCGGGGTTGGTCGATGGGGTCACCAAGCTAACTAGGCTGGAGCTACAATCCGACCGCACCAAACAGGCGGAGAATTTCCGCAAGCTGGTACTGGCGATCAGCCGCGACATCCGCGTGCTGTTGGTCAAGCTGGCCGACCGGCTGCACAACATGCGGACGTTGCTTTACGTGCGCGAGCCCGAACGGCGCCAGCGCATCGCCCGCGAGACGATGGACATTTACGCCCCTCTCGCCGAGCGCATCGGCATGGAGGCGGTGAAGGTCGAGCTACAGACGCTGGCCTTCGCCCAGCTTGAGCCGGAAGCCTACGACACGATCCAGGCGCGGCTGAATTTCCTGCGCGGCCAGGGCGCCGACGTGATCGAGGACGTGCGTGCCGAACTCAAGCGCGTCTGCGAAGAGGCGGGCGTGCAGGTGCTGGAGGTGACGGGGCGCGAGAAGTCGCCGTACTCAATCTGGGAGAAGATGCATCAGCGGAACGTCGCCTTCGAGCAGCTTTCCGATATCATGGCATTTCGCATCGTGGTGCCGAGCAAAGAGGCGTGTTACGCCGCACTGGGCGCGGTGCATTCGGCCTATCAGGTGATTGCGGGTCGGTTCAAGGATTACATCTCGACGCCGAAATCGAACGGATACCAGAGCCTGCACACTGGCGTGACGCTGCGCGAACCGCGCAACCAGAAGATCGAGGTGCAGATCCGTACGCGCGAGATGCAAGAGGTGGCCGAGGCGGGGGTCGCGGCACACTGGCTTTACAAGGCCCCGGACGCATCACAGGCGGTGTCACCGCGGGACCTGCATCATTTCCGCTGGGTGCAAGACCTGTTGGAAATACTGGAAAATTCGGCGGCGCCGGACGAGTTTCTCGAAAATACCAAGCTTGAGCTGTACGGCGACCAGGTCTTCTGCTTCACACCCAAGGGGCAGCTTATCCAGCTCCCGCGCGGCGCGACGCCGGTTGATTTTGCCTATGCGGTGCACAGCCAAGTCGGCGACACCTGCGTCGGCGCCAAGGTGAACGGGCGGCTGATGCCGCTGCGTTACGAGCTGCAGAACGGCGACCAGGTCGAGATCATGACCTCCCGTGGCGGCACGCCGTCGCCGCAGTGGGAACGTTTCGTTGTTACCGGCAAGGCACGATCGCGCATCCGCCGCTTCATGCATCAGCAGCAGCGGCAGGAGCACATGGACGTCGGACGGGCGGAGCTTGCCAAGGCATTCCGCCAGGCCGGCGTCGATGGCTCGGAAAAGGCGCTGGAACCGGCATTGAAGGCGCTGAAATTCAGTGCCGTCGAAGACCTGTACGTGGCGGTCGGCAACGGCAATGTGGGACCGCGCGACGTCGTGCACGCGGCCTATCCCGAGCTGCGCCAGACGCCGCGCGCGCCGCGGGTGATCCCGACGCTCCCGCCGCGGCCGGCCGGCCGCAGCCTGCGTCTCGACAGCGGCATGCCAATCACTGGGCTCGTGCCCGGGATGGCCTATCACTTTGCGGGCTGCTGCCATCCCGTGCCGGGCGACGACATCGTGGGCATTGTCGCCACCGGTAAGGGCGTCACCATTCATGCGCGGGACTGCCAGACCCTCGAGGGCTTCGCGGCGACGCCGGAACGTTTCATCGACGTGGGCTGGAACCCGGACGAGCACGGCCGGACCGCCGGGCACACGGCGCGCATCAGCGTCATCGCCGAGAACGAGCCGGCGACGCTTGCCGATCTGACCAACACGCTCGCCAAGCATGACGGAGCGATCGCGAACCTGAAGATCGTCAATCGCCAGCAGGATTTCATCGAGATCCTGGTGGATGTGGAGGTCCGCGACGTGGCGCACCTGTCGAATGTGATTGCCGGTCTGCGCGGCGTGAAGCGCATCAAGAGCGTCGAGCGCGCCAAGGGCTGAGGGTGTGATCCTCGGGCTTGGCTCCGATATCGTCGATATCCGCCGGATCGAGGCGGTGATCGCGCGGCACGGCGAACGGTTCCTTGAGCGTGTGTTCACGCCGATCGAGCGGGCGAAAGCGGCGCGACGGGCCGAACGGATCCGCGCGGCGACCTTCGCCAAGCGGTTCGCTGCCAAGGAGGCGGCAGCCAAAGCGCTCGGCACTGGCTTTCGTCAGGGGGTGTTCTTCTCGGACCTGGGGGTGGTGAACCTGCCGTCAGGGCAGCCCACGCTGCGGATGACTGGTGGCGCGGCAGCGCGGCTGGCGGCGATCACGCCGCTGGGGACAACGGCCTCGATCGCGCTGACAATGACCGACGAGTATCCCTATGCCTATGCGCAAGTGATCATTTCGGCGGTCGCGGGTGGCTGACCGTGAGGGAGCCTAAATTCACCTCTTACGTAAAAGCGGAAGAGGTGGACCCGCGGCCGGTGGGCCGGCGTAGCCTCGCCAGACCCGGTTTCCTTGACACCGCCCCGGCCCATGCGCTTGATCCGCCGCATTCAGGATCGGACACAATCCCCGCATGGCTGTGAGCAAGGCGAAACGCAAATCGAGCGGTCTGCTCGATAACGTCAAGACGATCGTCTATGCGGGACTGATCGCGGTGGTGATCCGCACCTTCCTCTTCGAGCCGTTCAATATTCCCTCGGGCAGCATGATTCCGACACTGCTGGTGGGCGACTATCTGTTCGTGGCGAAATTCAGCTACGGGTTTTCGCATTTCTCCTTTCCGTTCTCGCCGGATCTGTTTTCCGGGCGAATTTTCGGCAGTTTGCCGCATCGTGGCGACGTGGTGGTATTCCGTTACCCGCCCGATCCATCGGAGGATTACATTAAGCGGGTGATCGGTCTGCCGGGTGATCATGTTCAGGTGCACGACGGTCAGCTCTACATCAACGGCCAGGAAGCGCCGCGCCAGCCGGCGGGCGACTACGTCACCGACGAGGATGGCATCCACATGGTGCTCCGCCGCTATCGGGAGGAACTGCCCGGCGGCGTCAACCACTACATTCTCAAGGCGACTGATCAGGGCGAGATGAACAACACCGGCGACTACGTCGTGCCGCCTAACGAGCTGTTCGTGCTCGGGGATAATCGGGACAACAGCGCCGACAGTCGGTTCTGGGGCTTCGTGCCGATGGAGAACCTGATCGGGAAGGCGGAAGTGATCTTCTTCTCGATCGACGCGCAGGCGCCGTGGTGGGAATTCTGGGAATGGCCGCTGGAGATCCGCTGGGGCCGGATCGGCATGGTGGTGCACTGAGGGCCGCCGCCAGAGCTCTGCTTTGTTGCGATTGGCAGGCTTGCGGCCGGCCATGATCAGCCCGATCGAGGACATTCTCGGCCACGCGTTCACCCGGCCGGAGCTGCTGCGCGAGGCACTGACCCACCGCTCGGCGGCGCGTCGTCGGGGACGCGGACCTGCGTCGAACGAGCGGTTGGAGTTCATGGGCGACCGGGTTCTCGGCCTGCTGATAGCCGAATGGCTGGTGGAGCGATATCCGCGCGAGCAGGAGGGCGAGCTGGGCCGACGGCTCGCACATCTGGTCTCACAACCGGTGCTGGCGTGCGTAGCCGAGGCGATCGGGCTCGGGGTCGCGCTGTCGGTGGCACCTGGCGAGGTGAAGGCCGGGGTGCGGCAGCGCGCCACAGTTCTTGCCGACGCTCTGGAAGCAGCGTTGGGCGCGCTGTTTCTCGATGGCGGGCTGGAACGAGCGCGAGACTTCGTCCGCTGTGCCTGGGCGGAGGTGATGGACGCGCAGACGTCACCCCCCAAGGATGCCAAGACGGCATTGCAGGAATGGGCGCAGGCGCGCGGTATGGAGTTGCCGGATTACCAGATTGCGTCGCGGGCAGGACCGCCGCACGCGCCCGAGTTCACCGTGACGGTCTCCGTCGGAGGACTCCAGGGCACTGGTACCGCTCGAAGCAAGCGGGCCGCGGAGCAGCTCGCGGCGGAGAACCTGCTGCAGGGTGCGACATGACGACGCGCTGCGGCTTCGTCGCGATCGTCGGCGCGCCGAATGCTGGGAAATCGACGCTGCTCAACCGTCTGGCCGGCGCCAAGCTCTCGATCGTCAGCCCGAAAGCGCAGACCACGCGGGTTCGCGTGCTGGCGATCGTCATGCGGGGCGAGAGCCAGATACTGCTGGTCGATACACCCGGCATTTTTCGCCCGCGGCGCCGGCTGGATCGCGCCATGGTGGCGGCGGCCTGGAGAGGGGCGCGTGACGCCGATCTGGCGCTGCTGCTGGTCGATGCGAAGACCGGCACCACCGACGAGGTGCGCTCGATCGCCGAGAAGCTCGCCGAGGCGAAGCGACGCTGCTGGCTGGTGCTGAACAAGGTGGACCTGGTGCCGCCGCCGCGGCTGCTGCCGCTGACCGCCGCGCTGACCGCGCTGGTGCCGTTCGAAGGGACGTTCATGGTCAGCGCCGCAACTGGTGACGGATTGGACCAGATGGTCGATGCGCTGGCGGTTGCGATGCCAGAAGGGCCGTATCTCTATCCGCCAGACGACCTGACGGACCTGCCGGATCGGTTGCTCGCGGCCGAAATCGTCCGTGAGCAGATTTTTCTCCAGACGCATGAGGAGGTGCCCTACGCCGCGACAGTCGAAACCGAGACCTGGCAAGAGCAGCCGGATGGCGGGCTGCGGATCGATGCCACGATCTATGTCGCCCGGCCGGGCCAGAAGGCGATCCTGATCGGAAGTCAGGGCAGCCGGATCCGTGAAATCGGCGCGCGGGCCCGTGAGGAGCTGACGACGCTGCTGGAGCGTCCGGTGCATCTTTTTCTGAACGTCAAAGAGCGTCGCGGTTGGGATGAGGAGGGCGCGCGGTTGCGGGCGATTGGCCTAGACGAAGCAGAATAGGGGTTCCTTCACATCGCCGGGATACAGGGCAACCGGCCCTGAGGGACAAAACGATGCCGGACACGCTGTTGAAGCGCCAAGCGGCGCGCCCTACCCTGGGAATCTAGGAGGTGCGATTGGTCGTGCTGGAGCGCATCCCCGAGACCATGGCGAGACGTTCGGGAGGCTGGAGCGCCGGTTCGATGCAATCGAGTGGCTTTTCGAAGTGATTGATCGTCGGTTCGAGGCGATCGACCCACGCTTCGATGCGATCGATCGCCGGTTCGAGGCGGTGGACGCGCGTTTGGAAGCGATCGAGCGACGGCTCGATTCGATTATTCAGGAGCATCGCGCAGACTTCCGATGGCTGATCGGCGCCATACTGGCTGGCTTTGGTGGATTGCTAGGCGTTATGGCGCACGGCTTTCACTGGCTATAGAATCGGCTTCCGCGAGAAAGTCCCCGCGTCGGTCTTTGCTTAAGCACGCCACTCCCGCACCTCTGCAAACGCATGCCAGGCTGACTGACGGGAGCATCCGCTGATGGAATGGGACGCGCCGGCCATCGTGCTCGACGCGCGGCCATACAGTGAGGGCGACGCAGTTGCCACCGTGATGACCGAGCAGCACGGGCTGCACCGCGGACTCGCCCGCGGCGGTGCCTCGCGGGGGCAGGGCGCTGTTTGGCAGCCCGGAAACCTTGCGCAGGTGCGCTGGGTCGCCCGTCTTGCCGAGCAGCTCGGCAGCTTCTCCGCCGAGCTGATCCATCCAGCCGCCGCCTTGGCGATGGCGGATCCGCTGGTGCTCGCGATGCTGAGTTCGGCCTGTGCGGTCGCCGCCGGCGTCTTGCCCGAACATGAGCCGCACCCGCGCGTGTTCGACGGACTGCTGCAACTGATCGCCACGCTGCCGCAGGGTGCGACGGTGCTAGACGTGCTGATCCGATGGGAAGCCGTGCTGCTTGCCGAGCTCGGTTACGGCCTCGACCTCGCTGCCTGTGCCGTTACAGGTGAAACCACAGGCCTAGGCTGGGTCTCACCGAAAACCGGGCGGGCAGTGACCGACCAGGCTGCCGGAGTGTGGAAATCCCGCCTGCTACGGCTGCCGGCGTTCATGGTGTCGGATGCGCCGGGTACGGCCGCCGATTGGCGGGACGGGTTGCGGCTGACCGGCCATTTCCTCGAGCGCGACGCATTCGGCCAGCATCACCGGCCTTTGCCCCAGGCCCGCCGGATGCTCTACGACCGTGTGGCCGCCCTGGCCGAATCGGAGACCAGTGATGCCGGATGACATCGGCCATATCGAGAACGCACGCCTTACCGACGCATTGTCGGAGCGCTATCTCGCCTATGCGCTCTCCACCATCATGTCGCGCTCGTTGCCTGACGTGCGCGATGGACTCAAGCCGGTGCACCGTCGCCTGGTGTATGCGATGCACCTGCTGCGGCTCGATCCCGCCGCCGGTTTCAAGAAATGCGCCCGTGTCGTCGGCGATGTGATCGGCAAGTTCCATCCGCACGGCGACGTTGCCGTGTACGATGCGCTTGTGCGACTGGCGCAGGATTTCGCCGCCCGCTATCCGCTGGTCGAAGGCCAGGGCAATTTCGGCAACATCGACGGCGATAACCCTGCGGCGATGCGCTACACCGAGGCACGGCTGACGGCGGTCGCGCAGGCGCTGCTCACCGGGATCGACGAGGATGCGGTCGATTTCCGGCCCACGTATGACGGTGAGGAACACGAGCCGGTCGTGCTGCCCGGCGCCTTCCCCAACCTGCTGGCGAACGGCGCCGCCGGCATCGCGGTGGGCATGGCGACGTCTATCCCGCCGCATAACGCAGGCGAAATCTGTGCGGCGGCGATCCACCTGATCCGCCATCCGAAGACGAGCACCACCGATCTGCTGCGTCACATGCCGGGGCCGGACTTCCCGACTGGTGGGATCCTGGTCGAGGACGCGGCTTCGATCCTCGCCGCTTATGAGAGCGGGCGCGGGGGGTTCCGCCTGCGCGCCAAATGGACAGTGGAGAAGGGCAAGTACGGCGCCTGGCAGATCGTAGTGACGGAAATCCCGTTCCAGGTGCAGAAGGGGCGGCTTGTCGAGCAGATCGCGGCGTTGATTGAGGAACGCAAACTGCCGTTGCTTGGCGATGTGCACGACGAGAGCACCGAACAGGTGCGGCTGGTGCTGGAACCGAAAACGCGCGGGGTGGAACCCGAAGTGCTGATGGAGACGCTGTTCCGCGCTACCGCACTGGAGAGCCGCTTTCCGCTGAACATGAACGTGCTCGATGCAATCCGCACACCGCGCGTGATGAGCCTCGGTGAGGTGTTGCGCGCCTGGCTCGATCATCGCCATGAGGTGTTGCTGAGGCGCTCCCGGCACCAACTCGCGGCGATCGAGCGGCGGCTGGAAGTGCTGGACGGGTATCTTCTCGTCTATCTCAACCTTGACGAGGTGATCCGCATCATCCGCGAGGAAGAACAGCCCAAGCCGCGGCTGATGCAACGGTTCAAGCTTAGCGATGTGCAGGCCGAGGCGATCCTCAATATGCGCTTACGCAGTCTGCGCAAGCTGGAAGAGATCGAGCTGCGCAACGAGCACAAGTCGCTGTCCCGCGAGCGCAAGGGAATCCAGGCACTCCTCAAGGATGAGGCGCTTCGGTGGGATCGCATCGCCGGCGAGCTCGAGGAGATCCGGGCGAAATTCGGCAGCGGTTCTCTCGGCGCCCGCCGTACCGAGCTTGGCACCGCGCCGGTCGCTGTTGACATATCGACAGATGCCCTGGTGGAGCGCGAGGCGATCACCGTGATCCTGTCGGACAAGGGCTGGATCCGGGCGGTGAAGGGCGGTGTCGCCGATCCCGCCGAGCTACGCTTCAAGGAGGGCGATCGGCTCAAGCTACTGCTGCCATGCCAAACGACAGACCGGCTGTGCCTGTTCGGCACCAACGGTCGCGCCTACACGCTGAAGGCTGCGGACCTGCCGCGCGGGCGCGGCGACGGCCAGCCGGTGCGTCTGCTGGTTGATCTCGCGAACCAGGACGATGTCGCGGCACTGTTCGTGCCGGCAGAGGGCGACCGCTATCTCGTTGCGTCCACGTCCGGCCGTGGATTCGTTGTCGCCGCTGCCGATCTGCTTGCCGAGAAGCGCACTGGTAAGCAGGTGCTGAATCTGCGCCCCGGCGAGGAGGCGTCGCTCTGCGTGCGCGCCGAGGGGGATCATGTCGCGGTGATCGGCACCTCGCGCAAGCTGCTGATCTTTCCTCTGGAGCAGGTGCCCGAGATGGCCCGCGGGGGTGGGGTGATCCTGCAACGTTATCGCGACGGCGGCCTTGCCGATGCGAAGGTTTTCCAGCTCGCCGACGGGCTGAGCTGGAAATGGGGTGATCGCGTGCGCACGGAGATGAATCTGCGCGACTGGCTCGGCGAGCGCGGTCAGGCCGGCCGCATGCCACCTTCCGGCTTCCCTCGCTCTGGTCGTTTCGAGTGATACCGGATAGAGAGAGGTTCTGCGCCCTCTGCGTCTCTGCGGTTGATCTTGTAGAAGAAAGATTCATCGCAGAGACGCGGAGGACCCAGAGGCAAGCGCGTCATCCACTGGTGGCTTGACGCCCGCCCGGTCCTATTCAGAATGAAAGCGAGCGGCCGTGGCGGCTTGCCTGGCAGCACAAGAGATCAAAAGGGAGAGACTTCCATGGAGCTTTCACGCCGCGGCCTGCTGGGCAGTGCAGCCGTGCTTTCGACAGTGCCGGTTCTGCGCAGCCGGGCCCAGGCCACGCCGAAGATCCGGCTCGGGGTTCTGACCGACCTGTCAGGAACGTATCGCGACAACACCGGCCCGAATTCGGTGGCATGCGCGCGGCAAGCGGTGGAGGAGTTCAACCCCGCCGGGCATGGCTTCACGGTCGATCTCATCTCCGCGGACCATCAGAACAAACCGGACATTGCCTCTACCATTGCCCGGCAATGGTTCGATCAGGGCGTCGATGCGGTGATCGACGTGCCGACCTCCTCGGTGGCGCTGGCAGTGGCGCAGGTCGCCAAGGAGAAAGACAAGATCATGCTGAATGGGTCGGCCACGACGACCGATCTGACCGACAAGCAGTGCAGCCCGAACACCATCGTCTGGAGCTTCGACACTTATATGATGGCGGTCTCGCAGGGCGGGACCATGGTGAAGCAGGGCGGCAAGAGCTGGTTCTTCATCACCGCGGACTATGTATTCGGCCACAGTCTCGAGGAGCAGACGGCGGCGCTGGTCGAGAAACAGGGTGGCAAGGTGGTCGGCCGCGTGCGCTATCCATTCCCGGACACCACCGACTTCTCGTCCTATCTGCAGCAGGCACAGGCGAGCGGAGCTCAGGTTCTCGGGCTGGCCAATGCGGGCCTCGACACTGTTAACAGCATCAAGCAAGCGCATGAATTCGGTCTCAATCAGACCATGAAGATCGCGCCGCTGCTCATCTTCATCACCGACGTGCACTCGCTCGGGCCGGATATGGCGCAAGGGTTGAACTGCACGACTTCATTTTATTGGAACTACAACGACCGCACTCGCGCGTTCGCCAAACGCGTGCTGCCCAAGCTCTCGAACGGCGCTTATCCAAACATGGCGCATGCGAGCTCGTACGGCATCACCTCGCATTACCTGAAGGCGGTGGCGGCCATGGGTGCCGCGAATGCTACAAAGAGCGGGCGCGAAACGGTCGCACGGATGAAGGGCATGCCGACCGACGACGATGCTTTCGGTCCGGGCCGCATCCGCTCGGATGGCCGCGGCGAGTTCCCGGCTTATCTGTGGCGCGTGAAGACACCCGCAGAGACCAAGATGCCGTGGGACGTATTTGACTTGGTCACGGTTACCCCCGCTGCCGACGTACTGCACCCGCTGAACACGAAGTGCGAGTTCCCGGTCACCACGGCGTAGGGGGATCGATCCTGTAGGCAGAGGCCGGGAGCTATGGCTCCCGGCATTTCGTGTCTGTCGTCAGAGGAGTCGTAAATTGGTGGCGGCAGCCTTGCCGCGTTCCATCTGCACCTCGTAGCTGACCCGTTGGCCGTCGTTCAGTCCATTGAGTCCGGCGGCTTGCACCGCAGTGATGTGGACGAAGACATCCTTGCCGCCGTCCTGGGGCACGATAAAGCCGTAGCCCTTCGTTGCGTTGAACCATTTTACGGTTCCAGTAGCCATGCGTAGTCTCTCCTTAGGGTGCGCCTCGCGTAGGCGCGCTTTGCGGGAATTGTCGGAAGCTGGGAAGGCGCGCTCGCCAGCCTTCGAGGCCCGAGAGGGACTCGAGCATGCAGCAGCCAGCGCGGCGGGTCAGGTGGTGCTCAGGCGAGCTGCAGGTTGGTGGCAGCCTCTTTGCCGCGCTCGATGTTCACCTCGTAGCTCACCCGCTGGCCTTCGTTGAGGCCCCGCAGCCCAGCCGCCTGAACGGCCGTGATGTGAACGAAGACATCCTTGCCGCCGTCCTGTGGCATTATAAAGCCGTAGCCCTTGGTGGTGTTGAACCACTTGACCGTGCCGATAGCCATCCTTCAGTCACTCTCTCTCCTTGGGTGTCGCGCCCGATTGCGCGACGTAAGACAACCGGGCCTTTGGAACGTCTTGAGAGCACCCGAACGACGGGAGGCACAGCAAGCCAAGCCAAAATGCGATTGCGTTGCACAGTTGGCACAGAAACGCGCTGTCCTGTCAATAACGGCGTGGTAATGCAGCCGCCGGGATTCGATCACGCGTGCGTTGAGCGCCAATCCCTTGGTGGAGCACAGAACGCAACGAACCTTGAACGCAGGAACGAAAGAAAAGGGCGGGCCGTTCGGCCCGCCCCTTCTCAGACCTCGGAACGCTCTGGGCGTTAGAAGTCCATGTCGCCCATGCCGCCGCCACCCGGGGGCATCGGCGGAGCCTTCTTCTCCGGCTTTTCGGCCACCATCGCTTCGGTGGTGACCAGCAGGCCGGCGACAGAGGCGGCATCCTGCAGTGCCAAGCGGACGACCTTGGTCGGATCGATGATGCCTGCCTTGACCAGGTCCTTGAACTCACCGCCCTGGGCGTCGAACCCCCAGTTGTATTCCTGGTTGTCGAGCACCTTGCCAGAGATGACCGCACCATCCTCGCCGGCGTTCTCCGCGATCTGACGCAACGGGGTCTGCAGCGCCTTGCGGACGATGTCCATGCCGAAGCGCTGGTCGTCGTTATCGGCCTTCAGCTTGGCGAGGATCAGGCTGGCGCGCGCCAACGCGACGCCGCCACCCGGCACGATGCCCTCCTCGACCGCCGCACGCGTCGCGTGCATGGCATCATCGACGCGGTCCTTGCGCTCCTTCACCTCGACCTCGCTGGCGCCGCCGACGCGGATCACGGCAACGCCGCCGGCCAGCTTCGCCAGCCGCTCCTGCAGCTTCTCGCGGTCGTAGTCCGAGGTGGTCTCCTCGATCTGCGCGCGGATCTGGTTGCAGCGGCCCTTGATGTCGTCCTTCTTGCCGCCGCCTTCGATGATCGTGGTGTTCTCCTTCTCGATCAGTACGCGTTTCGCCTTGCCGAGCATGTTCAGCGTGACGTTCTCGAGCTTGATGCCGAGGTCCTCGCTGATCACCTGCCCGCCGGTGAGGATGGCGATATCCTCCAGCATCGCCTTGCGCCGATCACCGAAGCCGGGCGCCTTCACCGCGGCCACCTTCAGCCCGCCGCGCAGCTTGTTCACCACCAGGGTGGCGAGCGCTTCGCCCTCGACGTCCTCGGCGACGATCAGCAACGGCTTGCCCGATTGCACGACGCTTTCCAGCAACGGCAGCATCGGCTGCAAGCCGGATAGCTTCTTCTCGTGGATCAGGATGTATGGCTGATCCAGCTCGGCAATCATCTTCTCGGCATTGGTGATGAAATAGGGCGAGACGTAGCCGCGGTCGAACTGCATGCCTTCGACCACGTCGAGCTCGGTCTGGATGCCCTTGGCCTCTTCCACCGTGATGACGCCCTCGTTGCCGACCTTCTGCATGGCCTCGGAGATCATGCGGCCGATTTCGCTGTCGCCATTGGCCGCGAGCGAGCCCACCTGCGCGGTCTCACTGGGAGTGGTGATCTTCTTAGTGTGCTTCTTCAGCTCATCCACGACTGCGATCACCGCCTTGTCGATGCCGCGCTTGAGGTCCATCGGGTTCATCCCGGCAGCAACGGCCTTGGCGCCCTCGCGCACGATCGACGCCGCCAGCACGGTTGCCGTGGTGGTGCCGTCGCCGGCCGTGTCGTTGGTCTTCGACGCCACCTCGCGCACCATCTGCGCGCCCATGTTCTCGAACTTGTCGGCCAGCTCGATCTCCTTGGCGACGGTGACGCCGTCCTTCGTGATGCGCGGCGCGCCGAAGCTCTTGTCGAGCACCACGTTGCGGCCCTTCGGGCCGAGCGTGACTTTTACTGCATCGGCCAGGATGTCCACGCCACGCAGCAGGCGCTGGCGCGCATCACCGCCGAACCTTACGTCCTTGGCAGCCATTTGTCTTAATTCCCTCGTGTTGTCGATAAGTTGGTGGAAGGTACCGGCTTAAGCGGCCTTCTTGCGGGCGACCGTCGCGTCGACGATGCCCATGATGTCGGACTCCTTCATGATCAACAGCTCTTCGCCGTCGATCTTGACTTCGGTGCCCGACCACTTGCCAAACAGGATGTGGTCACCCTGCTTAACGTCGAGCGGTACGAGCTGGCCTTGCTCGTTGCGGGCGCCGGGGCCGACGGCGATGACCTCGCCTTCCATCGGCTTTTCCTTGGCGGTATCGGGGATGATGATGCCGCCCGTGGTCTTTTCCTCGGCCTCGATGCGCCGGACCACGACGCGGTCGTGTAGCGGACGAAACTTCATTCAAGTCGCTCCTGAGTGATGCTGGTCACTGAGTGACGGTTGGTGTTCCTCGGCTTTGGCAACGTCCGCTCGGGCCCGGGATTGGCGCCCGCGGCGGCTGTTAGCACTCCTGCTTCAGGAGTGCTAGCGATCTAATCCCGGGTTGGTGAGGAGTCAAGTGCCCGGCAGCACTCCGGCGAATCGAGTGCCAACTCTTTGAATCCATTCATTTTTGCTTGCATCAGGCGGCCCCATTCGTGGCAAGCTCGTTACGGCGACCAGCAAGACGGAAATGGAGACGCGGATCGATGAGCCTCTCTTTGCAACTGAAGGGGTACCGCCTGACCACCGCCGAGATCATGTACCGGATGCCCGATCACCCGGACATTCTGCAGACCTACATCTGGCAGGATATGGATTTGGCGCCCGCTTTCCCGGTGCTGCGGCGGTTCCTCGATTTCTGGCGCCGAGAGCTCGACGGCCCGCTTCATTCGGTGCGCGTGACCTCAGCCCGGCTGATCGGGCCGACCTCGATCCGCCATCCGGCGATGCTACGGGTTCATTAGATTTCACCACGGCCTCTGCTGGGGGAGCGCGGCGCACCGCCAATATGGGTGGCTTATAAAAGGAAGGCGGCCCATCCTTTCATAGCGTCGCGACTAATGAAAGGATGCCTCCCTTGGCCCTTCCTCCTCGACCGGGCGCAACGTCTGGGCCGCTATGAGGTGACCGCCGTTGGCGGCGAGCGCGTGGGGGCGTTCATCCCGCCACCGTTACCGCCGGTTCCCCTATTGAGCTTGGGCCTATTCTGCCCCTGCTCGATAGAGCTAACCAAGCGCTTGGCCGACTGGACGGCGCTGCGTCGGTCCTGCCGGGTACGGGCGGTGGTTCTTGGCCCTACGCCGATTTCAGCTCCGCCGGGTCGATTGGCAGCTTGCGGATGCGTTTGCCGGTCGCCGCGAAGATCGCATTGCACAGCGCTGGGATGACGGGCGGTAGTGCCGGCTCGCCGAGACCGGTCGGCGGGTTATCTGTGACCAGGAAATGGACTTCGACCGGTGGCGCCTGGTTCATGCGAAGCGGCTGCACCGTGTCGAAATTCGCCTGGACCACGCGGCCTCGATCTATGGTGATCGCCTGGCCGAGCGCCGCGCCCAGACCGTCCAGTGCCGCGCCCTGCACCTGGTTTTCGGCATTACTCGGATTAATGATCTGACGGCCGACGTCGGCGGCGACCCACACCTTATCGACTTTGACCGTACCGGCCGGAGCGACTGTGGCCTGCACCACCTCGGCGAAATAGCCGAGATGGCTGAAATAGAACGCAACGCCCACGCCCGACCCGGCCGGCAGCACCCGTTTGCCCCAGTCGGATTTATTGGCCACAAGTTCCAGCACACCGCGCATGCGGCCGGTATCGAAGCCGGGCGTGGCTCCCCTGGGGCTGGGCGGATTGGGCAGCAGCCGCCGCGCTCCCAGCAAGGCCAGGCGGAATTCGACGGGATCCTTGCCGGCAGCGTGGGCCAGTTCGTCGATGAACGATTGGAACACGAAAGCCAGCGCGTTCGAGCGCGGGGCACGCAACGGGCCCGTCGGAACGCCGAGCTGCAGCAATGACTGGCCATATTCCAGATCGCTCACGACCTGCGCCGGAAACTCGGTGGGCGACATGGTCGCCGAATCGGCGACCGCGTTGCCGTGCGCGAAGGTGACGAAATGATCGCTGAACGCGATCAGCCTGCCGCTTTCGTCCACGCCGCCTTTCAGGAAATGGAAGCCGGCCGGACGATAGAAATCGTGCTGGATATCGTCCTGCCGATTCCACAGCAGCTTCACCGGCAGCCCGGCCTGTTTCGCGATCCAGGCGGCCTCGACCATGAAGTCGTTGCGCAGCCGGCGACCGAAGCCGCCGCCCACCCGCGTCATGTGGACGGTGACATCATTGAGCGGGACCCCCAGGGTCGAAGCGACCAGACGGGCGCCAGGTCCGGGGTTCTGCGTGGGTGCCCAGATCTCCACCTTGCCGTCCTGTATGCGTGCAGTGCAGTTCTGCGGCTCCATGTCGATGTGGGCGAGGAACGGATAGGAATAGGCCGCTTCCACGACGTGGGTGGCGCGGCTCAGAGCCGCTGTCGCGTCGCCGTCACGGCGCAGGAATTTTGCCGGGCGCTGGTTGCCGAGCTCTGCCGCGGCGGCGGCGAAACCGGCACTGCTCTGCGCGGCAGTAGCGCCCTCGTTCCAGTCGATCTGCAGCTTATCGCGCGCCCGGTTTGCAGCCCACCAGTTGTCCGCCACGATGGCGACGCCGTCGCGTAGTCCTTGCATGTCGTCGCCGCCCCGCACGATGAAGGCGTCGAGGATGCCTGGCTGCGACTTGATTGCATCAATACTGTCGCTGATCACCTTGCCGCCGAATACGGGGCATTTCTGGAACACCGCGTAGCGCATGCCCGGGATCGTGACGTCGATGCCGAACAGCGGCTTACCCTTCACGATCAGTGGGTTGTCAACGCCGCGCAGCGGCTGGCCGATGATCCGGAATTGACTGGGATCCTTGAGCGTGACCGTATCGAGATCGGGCACCGGGAGGGATGCGGCCTTGGCGGCGAGCGTACCGTAGCCGAGCGATCGACCGCTGGAGGTGTCGCGCACCACACCGGAACCGGTCCGGCACGCCGACCCCGGAACGCCCCACATCTTCGCGGCCGCGGCGACCAGCATCTGTCTTGCGCCGGCGCCGACGCGGCGCATCGGCTCCCAGTTCAGCGGCGTGGCCATGCTGCCGCCGGCAAACTGCTCGCCGTATTTTGCCGTATCCAGATCAGCTTGCTCGATCCTTACATCCTTCCAATCGACATCGAGTTCCTCGGCGATCAGCATCGGCAGCATGGTCTTGATGCCTTGGCCGATCTCGGGGTTCTTCGCCGTGATCGTGACGATGCCATCCGGAGCTATGCGAATGAAGGCGTTCAGCGTCACGCTTGTCGGCGCGGTATCGGCGCCCGCCGCGGCATAGGCCACGCCAGGCATGATGCCGTGGAACAGAGCACCACCGGCAGCAAGCGCGCTGACCTTGAGGAGAGCGCGACGAGAGGGGCCGCGATGCAGCGGTGCGGCATCGGCGGCAGCAGCGACGCGTTTTGCCAACATGACTACAAAGCCCCCATCTTCGTGGTGTCCATTTGCGCAGCGTGCTTGATCGCGGCACGGATCCGCGTGTAGGTGCAGCAGCGGCAGATGTTCCCAGTCATCGCGTCGTCGATGTCCTGGTCTGTCGGGTGCGGCGTCTGCGCCAGCAGCGCGCTGGCCGACATAATCTGTCCCGCCTGGCAGTAGCCGCATTGCGGGACGTCCAGATCGAGCCAGGCCGCCTGCACACGCCGACCGGCTGTCGTGGCGTCGATGCCCTCGATCGTGGTGATGTTGGCGCTTCCTACGCCGGAAACCGGCAATCCGCAGGAGCGAACGGCATTGCCGTCGAGATGCACGGTGCAGGCACCGCACAGGCCCGCCCCGCAGCCGAACTTCGTCCCCTTCAGGTCGAGAATGTCGCGCAGCACCCAGAGCAGCGGCATGTCGCCATCGGCATCGACTGTGTGTGCTGTGCCGTTCACCTTGATCGTGTAGGCCATGTTACATTCCTCCATGGCGCGCCTGAGGCGGACAATCCTAGTCCTCGCCACCGACGTTTCCAACCATGGCAATTCCGCTATAGAGTGACAGAATGTATCTCGCAGGTTCGCTATGGCACTGAAAGACAAGATCGCCTTCGGCATGTCGCTGCCGCATCGCTCGCCCGATCCGATCGACATGCGATCGGTGCATGAGGTCGCCCAGCGTGCCGAGCTGCTGGGGTTCCGTGATCTTTGGGTTACAGAGAATGTCCTGGACCACGTCGTTTCGTTCGATCCCGTCGCTATACTGACTTATGCGGCAGCGGTTACCACAAGGATCCAGCTTGGGGCATCGGTGATCGTCCTGCCGGTCCACCATCCGGTGAGGGTGGCGCACCAATGGGCAACGCTGGACTATATCAGCAATGGTCGGGCGATCCTGGGGATCGGTATCGGCCGCGAACATCATTACCGGCAATTCGGCGTGCCGCAGGAGGGTCGCGTTGCCCGGTTCCGCGAACAACTCGCGCTGGTCAAGGCGCTATGGACGGAGCCGCAGGTCACCCATCACGGCCGGTTCTATCAGCTCGACAATGCCACGATGGTGCTCAAGCCGGTGCAGCGCCCGCATCCGCCGATCTGGATGGGTGTGGGACATCCCAACGCCATTCGTCGCACCGCATCGCTCGCTGACGGGTGGATGGGATCGGGTGGATCGACCATCGCCGCCTTCGCGCAGTCCGTCCCCCTGTTGCGGGAGGCGCTGGCGCAGATCGGCCGCGATCCCGACACTTTCCCGATCTCGAAGCGCATCTTCATCGCGGCCGACGAGCGCCCGGAGGTTGCGCGTGCTGAGCTGAACCGCTGGTTCACTGAAGTGTATCACGATCCGCCGGGTACCGATGCGTCGGGCATTCACGGCACACCGGAGCAAGTGCGCGAACGGCTGGAGGAGGTCGTCGCGATGGGCGCCAGCCACCTGCTGCTCAATCCGGTTTCCCGTTACGTCGAGCAGGTCGAGGCGCTGGCTCAGATCGTAGGGCTGCGATAAGAACCGAGTTATAGGAGGTATTGGGCCTGCGCGCTACTCCTTCACCGCGCCGGTCATGCTCGAGACGTAATACTCGACGAAGATCGAATAAAACAGGGCCACCGGGATCGAGCCGAGCAGAGCGCCCGCCATCAGCGAGCCCCACTGATAGACATCGCCGTTGACCAGTTCGGTCAGAATCGCCACGGGCACCGTTTTCTTGTCGGTCGATTGGATGAACGTGAGCGCATAGATGAACTCGTTCCACGACAACGTGAACGCGAAGATCCCTGCCGAGATCAGCCCCGGGATCGCCAGCGGCAGGGTGATCCGCCAGAGGATCTGCAGCCGCGACGCGCCATCGATCAGTGCGCACTCCTCCAGCTCGTACGGGATAGACTTGAAATAGCCGATCAGCAGCCAGGTGCAGAACGGCACCAGGAAGGTAGGATAGGTTAGAACCAGTGCCACCGGGCTGTCGAACAGGCCGAAGTTGAACACCAGCGTGGCGAGCGGAATGAACAGGATAGTGGGGGGCACCAGGTAGGCAAGATAGATTGCCAGCCCGACATGCTTCGCTCCCCTGAAGCGCAGCCGTTCTATCGCGTAAGCGGCGAGTACGCTTGCCAGGATCGACAGGCAGGTGGACGCCACCGCAATGCCCATTGTGATCATGAGCCAGTGCGGATAGGCGGTCTCGAACAGAAGCTTCTTGATATTGGCGAGCGTCGGCGAGTGCACCCAGAACGGATTGAACTTCTTGTAGTCATACATTTCGTAGTCTGGTTTGAACGCCGTGATCGTCATCCAGTAGAACGGGAACAAGAGCACGATCGTGAAGCAGGCGAGCGGGAGGTAGATTGTCACCATCCGGCGAGCGCGCGAGTCCCACGACAACCGCTCTGGTACGTCGGTGGTGCGCCGCAGGATCTCTGTGGCTTCGTTTGCAGTCGCGTCACTCATTGGCTTCGCCCTGCATCCACCGCCGTCGGCCGAGGCCGAAGAAACTGACCAGCGTCGCAAACAACAGGAACGGGATCATAGAGACCGCGATGGCTGCGCCCTCGCCCAGCTCGGAGCCGGGGATGGCGCGCTGGAAGGCCAGGGTCGCCATCAGGTGCGTGGTGTTGAACGGCCCGCCGCGTGTGATCGCATAGACAAGCTGGAAGTCGGAGAAAGTGAACAGGATCGACAAGGTCAGTACCACCGCAAGGATCGGCATCAGCAGCGGCACGGTGATGCGGCGGAATTGCTGCCAGCCGTTGGCGCCGTCGAGCAGCGCCGCCTCATAAAGCGACGGCGAGATGGTCTGCAGCCCGGCGAGCAGCGTGATGGCCACGAACGGGATGCCGCGCCAGACATTCGCCACCACGAGTGACCACCGGGCGTGCCAGGGCGTGCCCAGGAAGTCGATATAGGTGCTCCGCAGATGCAGCACGTCCACCACGACATAGGAGATGATGGAGAACTGCGGATCATAGATCCACCACCAGGCGATGGCCGACAGCACGGTGGGCACGATCCATGGCAGCAGCAGGATGGCACGGATGAACGCCTTGAACGGAAGATGGTGGTTCAGCAGCAAGGCCAGCCACAGGCCGAGTGCGAATTTTCCTGCTGTGGCGGCCGCGGTGTAGAAGATCGTGTTAGTGACTGACAGCCAGAAGATCGGATCCTGTGCCAGCGAGATGAAGTTATCCAGCCCAATCCAATGTCCCGGCTGCCCGATGGTCGCGTCGGTAAAGCCGAGCCAGATGCCGAAGCCCAGCGGATAGGTGAGGAAGATCAGCAGCAACCCGGCAGACGGCAACATGCAGAGCGTGACCAGGAACGGCTTCCAGTTGAACAGCCGCGCGATCCAGCCGTCTTCGCGCGGCCGGAAGATGACAATCGGTTGAACGGTTGCGTCCATGCTGCGTCATGCCTTCTGCGCGGAGCGGCCTCGCCGGGACCGCCCCGCCGGTTTGCGCTCAGGCCCTGCCGTAGTAGCGCGCGGCCTGCCTCGCTGCCGCCTTGGCCGCCGCTTCAGGCGTGGAGTTTCCGGTGGCCACCGCGGCGAACATGTCAACGACGGTGTAGTTGGCGTCCACCGCCGAGGCGGCAGCCGAGATCGGACCCGCGTAGCCGGAGTAGTAGATCGTGTCCATCGCGTTGGCGTACGGTGCCAGCTTTGGATCCTCGGTCCAGAACTTCATCTTGGCGTACGATTTCAGTGGCTCGGACCAGTAGCCCAGGCAGTTCGACAGCCAGGGGCCGTATTGCGGCGCTTCCATCAGGAAGCGAATGTACTCCTTCGCTGCGTTGGGATACTTGCTGTGCTTGAACAGCATGGCGTTCATCGGCCCGGCCGTCATGGGCTCGCGCTGGGCAAGGCCCTTCGGCACCAACTGGTGCATGGTATCCTGCGCTATATCGCGCAGTTTGGGATCGGGTGAGTTCTTGAGCACATAGTATATCGATACGCCATTGAACGTCAGGGCGATCCGGCCGGCGATGTACGCTTCGTTGTTTCCGGCGTCGTTCCAGGCGATGGTGCCGGGGATCATGTACTTATAAAGTTCCGCTACGTATTTCAGCGCCGCGATCGTCTCCTTCGAGTCGAGCGCGACCTTGCCCTGCTCATCCACCAACTTGGCGCCGTGGGACCACAAAGCCCACGCAGCAAATCCGTTCGCGTCACCGACTGCGTGCCCAATGGAGAAGCCGCAGGGGTGGCCGATCTGTTTTAGTTTCTGACAAAGCGTCATGAATCCGTCGAGATCGTCGGGGATCTGGTCGTAGCCGGCCTCCTTCACCCAGGAGATGCGGTACACCGTCGGCCCGGTGCCGCCGCCGATCGGCAGACTGTGCCACTCGTTGGTTTTCCACTTGGTGCCATAGAGCTTGGCGACGTCGAACCAGCCGCCGTACTTCTCGCCAAGATACGTGGCGAGGTCGTTCATCCCGACCAACTTCGCTTCGTAGAGGAACGGGTCGATCGCCCAGCCGAACACGATGTCGGCGCCGGCGCCGGTATTGGCGATCACCGCAGTCTGCGGCCGCAGATCCTCCCAACTGATGTAGTTAACTGAGACGGGGATCCCTGTCGTCTCGGTGAATTTCTTGGTGTTAATGTCCCAGTAGGTCTGGTCCGGATCGATGAACTTGGCGGGCCGGATCACGTGCAACGCGGCGCCCTTCTCGATCGGAAGCTCCGGCGGCTTCACGTCCGCCATAGGCACATCGGTCGGGGTGGGCGCCTGTCCGCGCGCGCCAATGATTGGGACGCTGGCGGCGCCGAGTGCGGCACCGCCCAGGATCAGCGAGTCACGACGTGAGAGACCTGATGTCATTCGACTAACCTCCCGTTACAGACACATCCTTCATATCGGGCTCTTGATCACCCGTTCGTCACATTTTGCACCTGGGCGTTCAGCCGCTGGCCAGTGCCGGCATCGAACAGATGCACCAGCGCTGGATCGGCGGCGACGCGGATGGTTTCGCCGGGGCGAGCTGACAGCCGCTCACGGAAGGCGCAGATGATTGACGTACCGGCGAACTCCGCCATCACCTGCGTTTCCGACCCGGTCGGCTCGACGACATGTACGGTGGCCGGCAGGCCATCGCTGCGAAGCTGGAAATGCTCCGGTCGGATTCCGTACACGGCCGGGCGGCCGTCCGATCCATTCGGTCCGCTCGGCAGAGGCAATGCCTCACCGCCATCGGCCCGGAACGCACCAGCCTCGATCCGGCCCTTCACGAAATTCATCGCCGGTGACCCGATGAATCCGGCGACGAACAGGTTTACAGGGTGATCGTAAAGCTCCAGCGGAGCGCCGATCTGCTCGACATTACCGGCGTTCATCACCACGATCTTATCGGCCATGGTCATGGCCTCGATCTGGTCATGCGTAACGTAAACCGTGGTGGTGGCCAGCCGCTGGTGTAGCTCCTTGATCTCGGCACGCATCTGTACGCGTAGCTTGGCATCGAGGTTGGACAGCGGCTCGTCGAACAGAAAGACCTGTGGATCGCGCACGATGGCGCGGCCCATCGCCACGCGCTGGCGCTGGCCGCCCGAAAGCTGGCGCGGATAACGATTGAGGTACGGTGTCAGACCCAGAATCTGCGCGGCTCGGCTGACTTTCTGCTCCACCAGGGCCTTCGGCGCTTTCGCCAGCTCCAGCGAAAATGCCATGTTGGCGCGCACGGTCATGTGCGGATAGAGCGCGTAATTCTGGAACACCATGGCGATGTCACGCGCTTTCGGCGGCAGGTTGTTCACCACCCTCCCGCCGATCGCGATCTCGCCACCCGTGATGTTCTCCAGCCCGGCCAGCATCCGCAAAAGCGTCGTCTTGCCGCAGCCTGAGGGGCCGACCAGCACGGCGAACTCGCCATCCTCGATATCGACGTTTACGCCGTGCAGCACTTCGAGCAGGCCGAAGGACTTGTGGACGTTATGTATAGTGACGGTCGCCATCGGCGGACACGATTCCTTCCCTTTGCGATTTCTTGTTGCGGTGACCGCCCCCTTCCTGCAAGGGAGAGGGCGGTCGCCGGATATCAGAGCCTGGAGGTCCGTGTCTCTTTCGCGGTCATGAATTCCAGCAGAGCCGGCTTGCCCTGCTTCGTCTGCTCGATGCCGCGCTGGATCGCCGCCTTGATCTGTGACGGATCGCTGATGCGCTCGCCGTAGCCGCCGAACGCTTTCGCCATGTCGGCATAGTTGCCCGAGATGTCGGTCGAGCGGTATTTCTCGGTGGAGATCGGCATCACCTTGAGCTCGATCGCCATCGAGTAGTTGTTCATCAGGCAGGACAGGATGGGAATGCGTTCGCGCACCGCCGTCTCGAAATCCATGCCGGTGAAGCCGATCGCTGCATCGCCCCAGAAGTTGATGCAAAGCTTGTCCGGCTTGGCGAGCTTCGCTCCCATTGCGAGACCGAGCCCCATACCAAGCTGCGTGGTCTTGCCCCAGCCAATATAGGACAGCGGCTCGGTGGCTACCCAGAACGGGGAGATCTGATCGCGCGGGCTTCCGGCATCATGGGTGATGATGGTGTTCTTGAGATCGACCGTGTGCATCAGTTCCCAGATCACGCGATATGGGTTGATCGGCGTCTCATTTGACGTCAGCAGCGGTTTCCATTCGGCCATGAAGGACTCGCGCACTTCGGCGATCTCCTTCTCGACCGCCGCGGCATCACGCGGCGAACGGATCGTCTGCGACAATTCCGCGGTCAGCGCCTCGAGCGTCAGCGCCGCGTCGCCGAGCAGGCCGACCACGATCGGTACGTCCTTGGCCAGGTGGTTGGGATCGACCGTCGACTGGATGAACTTCTTGCCCTTGGGGAACTTGATCCCAAAGCTAGTTTCGGTGAACGAGCAGCCGATGCCGACGATCAGGTCGGAATGGGCGACGAAATGGTGCACTGTCTTCGGCACCGCCGCCCCGCCGGAGCCGAGCGAAAGCGGATGGTTCTCGGGGAACGAGCTCTTGCCGCCAAGGCTGGTGGTGACGGGCGCACCCAGCAGCTCGGCGAATTTACGGAGCTGCGGCCAAGCTTCGGCCCAATGGACACCGGTGCCGGCGTAGATCACCGGGCGCTTGGCGGCCAGGATGGCCTGCGCGGCCTTGCGCACATCCTGCGGGTCGGGCGCGGAGCGGGCCTTATAGACTGGCGCGTAGTCGAGCTCGCCGATCTCTTCTGCCCAGAGGTCAGTGGGTACCTCGACGATGCAGGGGCCGCCGCGCCCGTTGCGCAACCGCGAGAAAGCACGGCGCAGCACGTTGGGGACCTCGGACGGGACGGTGATCGGCTCTGCTGACTTGGCCACACCGCGCATCTCTCGTACGGCGCTGTAGTTCGGATCGATATGCGCGATCCGGCGCGCAAAGCCTTGCGGCACCACCAGGATCGGCACGGATTCGGCATAGGCCTGGGCGATGCCGCCGTAGGCGTTCTCGGTCCCGGGCCCGTGCTGCATACAGAACGCGCCGATCTTTTTGGCAGAGGTCACACGCGAGATGGCATCGGCCATGTGCAGACCAATCCGCTCCTGCCGGCAGATCACTGGGCGGATATCGGCCGCGGCCGCGTATTCGATCAGGTGGTTGACCGGATAGCCGCAGAGGATCTCGATCCCCTCGCGTTTCATGATTTCTGCAATTGCCTGGCCAACCTTCATCTTTCCCTCCGCGGTCGGTTGCGTCGAAGATGAAGCCTAGGGCGCGGGCGGGTGGCTGGCAACCGCGGTCCCACCCGCCGCATCTATCTACACCTCGTCCGAAGGAGTGGGCGGCAGCGGTTGCGCTTTTCTTCATCCCTCCGCCGGATCGCGCGCTTCGAAGCCGGGTCGGGGAACCAGACCCATCAATACCCGACCGAAGCCGCCATCCGTGCAAACGTCCTCGCCGTTCACATATCCGGCGCGATCGCTCGCCAGAAAGATCACCACATCAGCAATGTCCTGCGGCGCCGCTACTCGGCGCAACGGCACGATGCCGGCACGGCGCTCGGCCACTTCAGGAATGCGATAGAACGGCTCACTCATCGGCGTGCGCACAAGACCTGGGCTGACCACGTTGCTCCGCACCCCAGACGGACCCCACTCAATGGCAAGCTGCTGGGACAGCATCACCACGCCGGCCTTGCTCACAGAATAGGACCCGCTCCAGGGCTGCGGATGGCGTCCCGCAATGGACGCGATATGCACGAGCGCACCGCGTTTCTTCTGCAGCATCTGCCGGCCGAACGCCTTGGCGCATAGGAAATAGCCCGTCAGGTTCACCGAAATCAGCCGCGTCCACTCTTCTAGAGTAAGCGTCGCGATCGGACCTGGCCGCAGCAGCCCCGCATTGTTCACCAGCACATCACACGCGCCCCGCTCGCGCGCGGTGCGGTCGGCCGCCGCTGCCACGTCTTCGGGATCGGCCACGTCGCATCGCATCCACAACGCATCGGCGCCGACCGCCTGCGCCGTCTCCTCGCAGGTCGCCGGGTCGCGATCCAATAACACCAGCCGAGCGCCTGTACTGGCCAACCCGATCGCGATGGCCCGCCCAAGCCCGCCGCCGGCGCCGGTGACGACGCAAGTTCGGCCTCCTAGCCCGAGCCAGCCCTGCCGATCGTTGTCCATCGCGGTGTCCCCCCTTGCTGTTTTGTCTTGTGCGCCGACTGCCGTCTAACATACCCCCGCCAAGACGCCGCCGGAACCGGGCGAGCAACCGACATAGTGGGAGGACGCATGATCTCCAGGCGAATCAGCTTGACCCGACGCGAGGCGCTGCTCGGCGCCGGTACGCTCGGCACAGCGGCATTGCCGTTGCCGTTCATCGGCCGCGCCAGAGCCGCCGGTCCGATCCGCATAGGCCTGCTGCTTGCCAAGACCGGCGATATCGCAGCGCAGACCGATTATCTCGCCAAGGGCAGCTATCTCGCGCTCGAGGAGCGCGGCAACCAGATCATGGGTCAGCCCGCCCAGCTCGTCTGGTACGACGAGCCATCGCCGCAGGGCGCGCAGCAGAACATGCAGAAGCTGGTCGCCGAAGAGAAAGTGCTGGCGATGCTCGGGGGATCGCTCAGCTCCGACGCCCTGGCCGAGGAAGCGACCGCGCCCAGCCTGAAAATCCCGATGGTCATCGACAACGCTGCGGCAACCGAGATCACCGGAAAGAACTGCAACCGCTACACGTTCCGCCTGAACACGCCAGTCGCCGTGCAGGCGCGCATGTTTGCCCCGTACATCATGGGTTATGGCAAGCGGTGGTATTTCCTGACCGCCTCATACGCGTTCGGCCAGGACATCAACAAGTCGTTCCACGAGCTGCTGGCGCATGCCGGTGGCACCGTGGTCGGCAACGACGAGGTGCCGCTCAACACGCCGGACTACAGCTCGTTCGTCTTGAAGATCCGCGAGGCTAAGCCTGACCTGATCCTTGGCGGCATTCCGGCCGGTGATCTTTCGACGTTCCTCAAGCAGTGGAACGAGATGGGAATGAAAGGCAAGATCCCGATCGCCGAAATCGCCATCGGCGATACCGATATCTGGGGCGTCGGGCCGCAGGCAGCCACTGGACTCTACACATCGCTGTGGTGGTACAAGAACCCCGCCAATCCCCCCGAGGAACAGAAATTCGCCGCGGATTTCCTGACGAAATACAACAAGCCGGCGGCCGACAAGGCGTGGATGGGCTGGATCGCCGCGAAATCGCTGTTCGAATCGATCGAGATGGCGAAATCGACCGAACCCATGGCGATCATCGAGGCGCTGGAAAACTGGAAGAGCGGCACGCCGGAAAACCCGTACAGCTACCGCAAAGCAGACCACCAGATGATGCTCAAGAACCTGGTGGTCGAGGTAAAGCCGAAGATCACCGACCAGTGGGACTATTTCGACGTGAAGGGCACGGTGCCCGCCAACGCCGCTGATCTCGAGAAGATGTTCGGCGACAGCGGCTGCCACATGCCGGCGACGTAGAATTCGGCGGCAAATACGTGCGCCACGCCGCTTCTGCCACTGTGATCCCGGCGAAAGCCGGAATCCACGAGCCTTACAACATCTGTAGGGCAGGAATGGACCCCGGCTTTCGCCAGGGTGACGGAACTGAGGGGCGGCGATGACCTCGCTTCTCATCTCACAGCTTGCCAACGGGCTTGTGCTCGGTGGCCTGTATGTCCTCATTGCGATCGGCCTTTCCATCATTTTCGGCCAGCTCGGCATCGTGAATTTCGCGCACGGCGCGTTCTTCGCTCTTGGCGCCTACTTCGGCCTGACGCTCTACAATCAGTTCGGCTGGCCCGCAGTGATTCTGGCGCCGTTCCTGGTCGGTGCGCTCGGCATGATCGTCGAGCGGCTGTTGATCCGGCGTCTCTATGACAAGGATCCGCTGGTCAGCCTGATCGTTACCTTCGCACTTGCTTTGCTGATCGAAGCGGCGACGCGGGTGATCTGGGGCGGTCTCGGACAGCCCTTCAGCCAGCCGGAGTGGCTGTCGGGCATCTTCCTGTGGGGGCCGGTGCTGATCACGCGGTACCGGTTCACAGTGTTCATGGTGACGGTGCTGCTGCTGGTCGGGCTGTGGGCGTTCATGCAGTTCACCCCCTATGGCCGCATCCTGCGCGCCGGGTCGCGCGACCCGGAAATGGTGGGTCTGCTCGGTATCCGGCTGCCGCGCGTGCTCACCGCTGTGTTCGGCCTCGGTTGCTGCCTCGCCGGAATTGCCGGGGTTCTGGCCGCGCCGCTTTGGACCGTCTATCCGGCAATGCAGGAAGGCGCGATCATGCCGGCCTTCGTCGTGGTGACGATCGGCGGGCTCGGCTCGTTTGCCGGTGCGGTGATCGCCGGGCTGTTGGTCGGGGTGGTTACCACCATGACCATCCAGTTCCAGCCCGAGGCCGCCAACGCCGTGATGTATATCTTCATGGCCGTGGTGCTGTTGCTGCGCCCGCGCGGACTGCTCGGGGAGCGATGGGAGCGGTTCGAATGAGCACGTCGGCGTTGCGCTCGCCGATCGGCCGACCCGCATTGGCGGACCATCCGATCGTCTGGGTGGCCGCGGTGCTGAGTGCACTCACCGCCTTGTGGGCCGCGCTTGGAGCGCCGGAGAGCCTGATCACCGAGATCGCCATCTACACGCTGTACGGCGCCGGCGTGAATTTGCTGGTCGGCTATACCGGGCTGGTGCCGTTCGGCGCATCGGTGTTCTTCGGCTGCGCGACCTATGCCGCCGCCATCTCGATGAAGACGTTCCTCAACAACGAGATCGAGGCGTTCGTCTTCAGCATCGCATTCTGCATCGTGCTGGCGACAGTGATCGGCTTCATCATCCTGCGCCGCCGTGGCCTTTATTTCTCACTGCTGACACTTGCGTTTTCGCAGATCGCCTTCGAGATCGCCTACAAATGGACCGATCTCACCGGAGGTGAGAACGGCTTGCAGGGCGTGCCACGGCCGCTGCTTGCCGACCCGGCTCTGTTCCACGGCTTCGCCCTGATCACCGTGGTACTCGGCATGTGGCTGCTGTGGCGCATCGCACACGCGCCGTTCGGCCGCACGTTGCAGGCGCTGCGCGACAACGAGCAGCGGGTATTAGCCCTGGGTTACAGTCCGTTTCGCCTGAAGCTGACCGCCTTCGTGGTGATGGCCGCGGTGCTCGGCTATGCCGGGGCACTGCTCGCCTTTATGCTGCGCGGTGCTTATGCAGACAATCTCGGCTGGCAGCACGCGGGTGATGCTCTGCTGATGACGGTGCTGGGCGGCGTGCACCAGTTCCTTGGTCCGCTCTGGGGCGCAATCGCGTTCGTGCTGCTGCAGGACAAGCTCTCGACTATTACCGAGAACTGGTGGCTGCTCTTCGCGCCAATTATTTTGGTGTTTGCGCTCGCCTCGCCTGAGGGCATCCAGGGGCTGGCGCAGCGCCTGCTTGGGCGGCGCCACTGGACGCTTACCCGGCGGGGCATTCCGCCCCGCCCCACCATCATCGCACCATGGCAGAGCACGACCGGACGACCGAAGCTCGATCTGACGCAGCCGATCCTGACAGTGCGGGGGCTCGCCAAGCGCTTCGGCTCGCTGGTCACCGCGCAGGACCTGAACCTGGAGGTACACCCATACCGCCTGCACAGCGTCATCGGACCGAACGGCGCTGGAAAAACCACGTTCTTCAATATGCTGACGGGCCTCCTGCCTGCCGACGCGGGCCAGATTCGCTTCGCCGGTCACGACATTACCCGCATGGCCGTTCATCTGCGCGTCCGCTTGGGGCTCGGGCGGTCGTTCCAAATCCTTAGCGTGTTCCGCACCCTGACCGCGTTCGAGAATGTGCGCATCGCGGTGCAGGTACACAGCCGCCGCGCCGGTAATCTCTGGTGCGATGCATACCGACTGGAGGAGGTGAACGCGCGCACGTGGTCACTGCTGGATGCCGTCGGACTTGCCGACCGTGCGGCCGAGCAGTGCGAGAATCTCGCGCATGGCGAGCAGCGCCTGCTGGAAATCGCGATCACCCTCGCGACCGAGGCGAGCTTGCTCCTGCTTGACGAGCCGCTGGCCGGACTCGCCGAAGCCGATCGCGAGGTGGTGGGCCGGCTGATCCGCTCGCTGGCCGAAACCTATGCCGTGCTGCTGATTGAGCACGACATCGATCGCGTGCTGGCGCTGTCGGACCGCATCACCGTTCTGCACCAGGGGCGGCTGATCGCCGACGGCAGGCCGGCGGACGTGGCGAAGAACCCGGACGTGATCACCGCCTATCTCGGAGCCGCGCGCGAGGCAGAAAAGCCGGCGACGATCGCCGCAGCACTCGCAGTGCAACATCACGTTCTGCCAACGCCGCTGCTGCAGCTCGACAAGTTGTGCGCCGGCTATGGCGGGAGCCGCGTGCTGAACGACCTCGATCTTATTGTGCATGCCGGCGAGGCGGTGGCCCTGCTCGGGCGCAATGGTGTCGGCAAGACCACAACCTTGCGGGCGATCACCGGCACGATCGGCAAGACCGCCGGGCGGATCGCGTTCGACGGCAAGGACATCACCAACGCGCGGCACTACGAGATCAACCGCGCCGGCATTTCGCTGGTTCCCGAGGGCCGGCGGCTGTTCCCTAACCTCACCCTGCTCGAGAACTTACAGCTTTCAGCGCGTCCCGGCGGCGCGTCGCTCGACGATATTTACGAGTTGTTTCCCCGGCTGCGCCTGCTGCTCCGCTCGCGCGCCGAGAACCTGTCAGGCGGCGAACGGCAGATGGTGGCAATCGCTCGCGCGCTGATGGTGCCGAGCCGGCTCGTGCTGCTCGACGAGCCCTTCGAAGGATTAGCACCGGCCATCGTGCACGAGGTGATGGAGGCGCTGGTCAGGCTGCGCGGGCGGGTCAGCATGGTGATCGTCGAGCATCATGCGGAATCGGTGCTTCCGATCGTCGATCGGGCCTATGTACTGGTGAACGGCCAGGTCGCGTTCGAAGGCAGCGCACGGGCGCTGGAGGCTGATGCAGCGCTGCAAGCGCGCCTGTTGGGTGTCGTGCAGCCGGAGCTGACAGCGGCGTGACAGACAGGGGCCGCGCGCCCCGCACCCTCACCCGGTTCGCTTCGCGAACCGACCTCTCCCGAAGAGCGGGAGAGGTGAATTCTTAGCCGAACAACTTCATCGCGTCGGTCTTATGGGCCACACCCCAGAGCAGGGGGATACCCACGAGTGCCCAGGCCAGGATCAGTTTCACTGCCATCTTCACACCCTCCGTCAGATCCCGGCGGTTTGCGGCGTAAGCAAGTGCCGCTCGTGCACAGGTCGCATCAGCACGTTGCAGATCAGTCCGATCAGCAACAACCCCGCCATGATGTACATCGTATCGGTATAGGCGTCGGCCTTGGCCGCACCGTGATCGATCAGGTATTGGCGCATGTAGTTCACGATCACCGGGCCAAATACGCCCGCCGCCGACCACGCTGTAAGCAGCCGTCCATGAATGGCGCCGACGTACTTGACGCCGAACGCGGAAATCAAGAAGCCGCCGCCGAAGCAGTAGGCGGCCGTGAACATCGCCTTGCGCGGGCCGGCACGATCGAGCCACGTGCCGGCAATTGCCGCCGAGACCCCCAGCAGCACGATCGCGATGCTGAAGATCCACCCCAGATCAGTCAGCTTCCAATCACCCGGCGCCGACTTGGTGATTCCGATCAGCCGGGTCATCGGTAAGGTTGAACACGCTGAACGCATAAGCCTGGCCGATGCACAGATGCACGCAGAGCGCCGCCGGCGGCACCATCCAACGGCTGAACCCCGGGGCCGGCGATGATGCGTTCGCGGTCCAACAGGCCCGATGCGCCGCGCGTAGTGGTGGAACTCATCTGGATGCCCCTCCCGGTCGTTTCTTCATGTTGGGCAGCAATACGAGTAACGCGGTCGAAACGATAATATCAACCGGCCCGCAAGCGTTCAACCGCCTCCCGTACCAGGGGATCGAGCTTGTCGGCCGGCGTGGCGTGTTGGGTGAGGATGGCCGCCCGCATCCGCGGGTCCCAGAACTTGCGCAGGTGATCCGCGGTGGAGGCAACTGCTTGCTCGTGCGGCTGGTGGGCGAAGAAGCGGCCGATCTGGTTGGCCATGTAAGCGAGTTTGTCAGGCGACATTCTGCGCTCGCCCCATCTCGATGCGCTCGGCGTGGGTGAACACCTCGAAGCCGTCCTGGCGCGCCACGCCAATAAGAGTGATCCCCGCCGCCTCCGCGATGCGCACGGCCAGGGCGGTCGGCGCCGAGACGGCGGCAAGCACCGGCGCACCGATCGCCGCTGCTTTCTGCACCAGTTCCACGGAGAGCCGACTGCTGAGCAGTACCAGCCCCCCGGAGGCAGCCACCTGCTGGCGCGCCAGTACGCCGGCCAGCTTGTCGAGCGCATTGTGGCGGCCGACATCCTCGCGGACTGCCACAAGGCCACGCGCCGGCATCCAGAAGCCGGCGGCGTGGACGGCATGGGTTACCTGATTCAGGTGCTGCGCGGCGGGCAGTGCGGCCATCGCGGTCGCGACGTCGCCGGGAGTGAAGCGGGGGGCGACAGTGACCGAGGGTGGCGGGCGGACTGCGTCGGCAAGGCTCTCGATTCCGCACAGGCCGCATCCGCTGGGCCCGGCAAGGCGGCGACGGCGTGCCTCGGCGACCGCGAGGCGATCGGCGGCCAGCCACATACGCAGCTCGATGCCTTCCCCGGCCCGCACGATCCGCAGTTCTTCGAGTTGGTCGGGGTGCTCGACGATCCCCTCGGTCAGGCTGAACCCGAGGGCGAAATCTTCCAGATCGGCCGGCGTGGCCAGCATCACCGCCAGCGTGGCGCGGTTATAGGTCAGCGCGACCGGCGTCTCTTCCGGGATCGTGCGGATCCCGAGCTCGCCGCCACCATCCCACCAACGGAACCGTCGCGCTGCGTGCGCAACCGAAGGCCCCCTCCCCTTGCGGGAGGGGGTTGGTGGAGGCTGCTTGGCCACTTCTGTCATTTGGCCGGTACAAGCTCGATCCGACGACTCTGCGCAGCGAATTCCCGGTACTCACGCTGCCAGTCGCTCAGACCGTTGGTCGGCGAGACCTGCACGGCCGTCACTTTGTATTCGGGACAATTCGTCGCCCAATCCGAATAATCGGTCGTGACCACGTTGGCCTGCGTATCCGGGTGGTGGAAGGTGGTGTACACCACGCCCGGCGCCACGCGATCGGTAATGCGCGCGCGCAGACTGGTCTCCCCCGACCGGCTTGCCAGCCGCACCCAGTCGCCATCGCGGATGCCGCGCTGCTCGGCGTCATGCGGATGGACCTCCAGCAGATCCTCTTCGTGCCAGACTGAATTGGCGGTGCGCCGAGTCTGCGCCCCGACATTGTACTGCGAAAGAATCCGACCGGTCGTAAGCAGCAGCGGGAATCGCGGCCCCGTGCGTTCGTCGGTCGGGACATATTCGGTGACCACGAAATGCCCCTTGCCGCGCACGAAATGACCGACGTGCATCACCGGCGTCCCTTCCGGCGCCTGCTCGTTGCACGGCCACTGCACCGAGCCCAGCTCGTTGAGCTTCGCGTACGAAACCCCGGCGAAGCTCGGCGTAGTCGCGGCGATTTCATCCATGATTTCGGATGGATGGCGATAATGCCAATTCAGGCCCAGTGCGTTGGCAATCTTCTGCGTGATCTCCCAGTCGGCAAAACCGTTCTTCGGGGCTATCGCCTTGCGTACGAGATTGATCCGGCGTTCGGCATTGACGAACGTGCCGTCCTTCTCGAGGAACGTAGAGCCTGGCAGAAACACGTGCGCATAATTCGCCGTCTCGTTCAGGAACAGATCCTGCACGACGACGAATTCCATCGCCTCCAGCCCGGCGGTCACGTGCCGCGTGTCCGGGTCTGACTGCGCGATGTCCTCGCCTTGAACATACAGCGCCAGAAATGACCCGTCCTGCGCCGCGTCGAGCATGTTGGGGATGCGCAAGCCCGGCTCTGGGTCCAGCGTGACACCCCAGACGCGCTCGTAGATTGCCCGCACCGCTGGATCGGAGATGTGCCGGTAGCCGGGCAGTTCGTGCGGGAAGCTGCCCATGTCACATGAGCCCTGCACGTTGTTCTGCCCACGCAGCGGGTTTACCCCGGTCCCTGGGAAGCCGATATTGCCGGTCGCCATCGCGAGGTTGGCGAGCGCCATCACCGCGGTGCTGCCCTGGCTGTGCTCGGTCACGCCGAGGCCGTAATAGATGGCCGCGCGTCCTCCAGTTGCGTAGAGCCGCGCCGCATCGCGGATCAGCGCCGCGGGGACGCCGCTGAACTTCTCCACTTCTTCCGGGCTGTTGCGCGGCTCAGCAACGAACGCGGCCCAATCGGCAAACGAGTCGGGCTCGCAGCGCTCGCGCACATAGGCATCGTTCACTAGCCCCTCGGTGACGATCACATGCGCCAGCGAGTCCAACACCGCGACATTGGTGCCGGGACGGATCGGCAGGTGATACGCCGCCTCGACATGCGGCATACGCACGAGATCGATGCGCCGCGGGTCGATCACGATTAGCTTCGCCCCTTCGCGCAGCCGCCGCTTCAGGTGCGAGGCGAACACCGGGTGCCCGTCGGTCGGGTTGGCGCCCATCACCAGCACCACATCGGCCTGATCGACCGAATCAAAATCATTGGTGCCGGCGGAGGTGCCGAGCGTGGTCTTCAGCCCGTAGCCGGTCGGCGAGTGACACACGCGCGCGCAGGTATCGACGTTGTTATTGCCAAAGCCGGCGCGCACCAGCTTCTGCACGAGATAAGTCTCTTCATCGGTACAGCGCGAGGACGTGATGGCGCCGACCGCGCCGCGTCCATGCGCTGCCTGGATGCGCCGGAACTCGGCGGCGACCCGCGCGATCGCCTCGTCCCAACTTACTTCGCGCCACGGATCGGTGATCCGTTCGCGCATCATCGGCTTCAGGATGCGGTCCGGGTGCGTTGCATAGCCCCAGGCGAACCGGCCCTTCACGCAGGAATGCCCATGATTCGCCTTGCCGTCCTTCCAGGGAACCATACGCACGACAACGTCGCCTTGCAGCTCCGCTTTGAAATTGCAGCCTACCCCGCAATACGCACAGGTGGTGATGACCGAGTGGTCGGGCTGACCCAGCTCGACCACCGATTTCTCGATCAACGAGCCGGTCGGGCAGGCCTGCACGCAGGCGCCGCAAGACACGCATTCAGATGTAAGGAACGGCTCATCCTGGCCGGCGGCGATTTTCGAAGCGAAGCCGCGTCCCTCGACAGTCAGGGCGAACGTCCCCTGCACTTCCTCGCAGGCGCGCACGCAGCGCGAGCAGACGATGCAGCGCGCCGGATCGAATTGGAAATAGGGATTGGAGTCGTCGATCTTGGCATTGAGATGGTTGACCCCACCGGTGCCGTACCGCACCTCACGCACTCCGACGAGGCCGGCGGCTTCCGCAAACTCGCTATTGCCGGCAACCGGGGAGGTGAAGCCGTCGCGCGGATGGTCCGACAGATAGAGCTCCATCACCCCGCGACGGATACGACGAACGCGATCGGTCGTGGTGGAGACTTTCATTCCCGGCACCACCGGGGTGGTGCAGGAGGCCGGGGTGCCGGCGCGGCCTTCGATCTCCACCAGGCAAAGCCGGCAGGAGCCGAACGCGCTCAACATGTCGGTGGCGCAGAGTTTCGGCACCTTGATGCCGGCCACCATCGCCGCGCGCATGATCGAGGTGCCTTCCGGGACCGTGACCTCGTGCCCGTCGATGGTGAGCGTGACCATCGTTTCGGCGGAACTCGCCGGAGTGCCGTAGTCTACCTCCTGGATCAGGGGCATAGCCGCCTCCTCAGTCCGCCGCGAGCGCCGGGGCCCGACGGAAATCTTCGGGGAAATGCGTGAGCGCGCTCATTACCGGATAGGGAATGAACCCGCCCAGCGCGCAGAGCGAACCGAACTTCATTGTCTCGCAGAGGTCGCGCAGCAGAGCGAGATTCGCATCCACGTCATCGCCGGCGAGGATGCGGTCGATCACCTCCATGCCGCGTACCGAACCGATGCGGCAGGGCGTACATTTGCCGCAGGATTCCTCTGCGCAGAATTCCATAGCGAAGCGTGCCTGCCGTGCCAGATCGACGGTATCGTCGAACACCACCACGCCGCCATGGCCGATCAGGCCGTCGCGCGCGGCAAAGGCTTCGTAGTCGAACAGCGTATCGAACAGCGCCGGGGGGAAATAGGCGCCGAGCGGTCCGCCGACCTGCACCGCGCGCACCGGGCGGCCGGTGAGCGTGCCGCCGCCGATGTCCTCGACGATCTCGCCCAGGGTCAGCCCGAACCCGGCTTCGAACAGGCCGCCGTGGCGGACGTTGCCGGCAATCTGGATCGGCATCGTACCACGCGAGCGCCCCATGCCGATGTCGCGGTAATGCGCTGCCCCTTCGGCCAGGATCACCGGCACGCTGGCCAGCGTGATGACGTTGTTGATCACCGTCGGACAACCGAAGAGCCCCTTGTGCGCCGGCAGCGGCGGCTTGGCGCGCACCTGCCCGCGCCGGCCCTCCAGGCTGTCCAGCAATGAGGTCTCCTCGCCGCAGATATAGGCGCCGGCGCCGATCCGCTGCTCGATGTCGAAGGCGAAGCCGGAGCCGAGCACATCGGGGCCAAGCAGCCCCGCCTCCCGGGCATCGACGACCGCCTGCTCTAAGGTCGCTGCAGCGTGCGGATATTCCGAACGGGTATAAACCCAACCCTTCGTCGCACCCACCGCTAGGCCGGCGATCACCATGCCTTCGATCAGGCAATAGGGATCGCCTTCCATCAGCATGCGGTCAGCGAAAGTTCCGGAATCGCCCTCGTCGGCATTGCAGACGATGAACTTGCGCGACCCCGCGGCCTCGGCCGCCGTGCGCCATTTGATTCCGGTAGGGAAGCCAGCTCCGCCACGGCCGCGCAGCCCGGATTCGGTCACGACCGCGATAGTGGCCTGCGGTCCGATCTCGATCGCGCGCGCCAAGCCCTTGAGGCCGCCGTGGCGGCGATAATCATCGAGCGAGAGCGGATCGACTACGCCGCAGCGCGCGAAGGTTAGCCGCGTCTGCGCGGCAAGCAACGGCAGTTCCTCCGGCCGCCCGAGATGCAGCCTGTGCGCGCCGCCCGCCAGCATCCCGGCATCGAGCAGACCTGGCACATCGTCCGCGCCGACCGGGCCGTAGGCGACCCGTCCGGCCGCCGTCTGCACCTCGATCATCGGCTCCAGCCAGAACAGGCCGCGCGAGCCGGTGCGGACCAGCTCCACTGATGGGCTAGCCGCCAGCGCGGCCGCTACCGTATCGGCGCCCAGCGCCAGGGATGCCGCGTCACGGGGCACGAAGACCTGTGTCATCGTACCGCGTTCAATGCAGCTTGCACCCGTGCCGGGTCGAGGCGACCCAAGGGGTGGCCGTCCAGCATCCCGGACGGTCCGACCGCGCAGAGCCCGAGGCAGAACACGGGTTCGAGTGTCACCGCCCCGTCCGCGGTGGTGTCATGCCAGTCCACGTCGAGTTGGGCTTGCACCTCCGCGGCCAGCCGGTCGGCGCCCAACGACTGACATGCCTCCGCGCGACACAGCCGGAGCACGTGCCGCCCAGGCGGCGCGCGACGGAAGTCGTGGTAGAAGCTGGCGATGCCGTGGACCTCGGCGCGCGTCAGGTTCAACGCCTCGGCGATCTGCGGGATGGCAGCGGCGGGGACGTAGCCGAACGCTTGCTGCATCGCGTGCAGGATGGGCAGCGTCGCCCCCTCCTGCCCGACATGCTCGGCGATGATCTCGGCCGCGCGGCTCGCGGCCCACGGCTCGTAATCGGGCAACTGGCTCTCCGCTGAGGTTCCCGGTGGATTTCCTCTTGTCTCAGAAAAGGGGTTCGGGGGGGATTTTGCAAGTTCACGCCAGCACGGCGGGAGACCGCACCGGCACCCGGCTGGCGGTTGTTGGCTGCACCACGCCGCCACGGATCGCACCGGCTGCGGTGGTGCCCCATAGCACCTCGAACCCAGCCGGCAGGCGTCGGCTGTTCGGTACGGCGAGCCAAAGCCGCAGCAGCAACCGGTCCTGGCCTGTCGCCGCATCGTCGTCATAGGCGGTGCGGCCGTGGAACACGACGTGGTTGTTCAGAAGCTGGATGTCTCCCGGCTCGAATGCCGAGAACAGGCAGGTTTCGTCGGCTACCTCTGCTAGCAGGTCGAGCGCTTCGTTCTGCGTCGCGGTCAGGCGGGGGATTTCGGCGAACTCCTGCGCCTGCTCGACATACGTGCGCGAATACTGGCAGGTGAGTTTGCCATCGAGCACGCCGAACACCGGCAACGCGAAGGCGCGCTCTGGGTGCTGCCCGTCCTCGTCGGCGGGCCGGGTGCGCCAGTAGTCCTGGCAGAGAGCAGCGTGCAGGTCGGGGCGCCGGCGCAGGATCTCGTTGTAGATCGTGACGATGCTGGCGAGCTTGCTGATCCCGCCGGCGCGGGCATTGCGCACGCAGAGCAGTGCGATGACGTCGCAGCGATCGGTGTGCCACCGCAGCGGCCCGGTCGAGCGGGCGCGGGCACGCGAGGAGACGATCTTCCCCGGTTCTATCGGCGCATAGCTTTTTTCCGCGAGCCGACTTTCGTCGCGTACCTCGCCCATTATTTCGCCGCGTGCGTTCTGATAGAGGGCGGTGCCGAGATAACAGCCGAGGCCCCAGAAGATGCGGCGCAGGTCGTCCTCCGAATAGCGCGCCACGTCGAGGCCGCGCAGGCGCACGGCGCCGCGGCCGTTCTCCAGCTCGTCGCTGACATCGGCAAGCAATGCGGCGGTGCTGTCGAGCGGAAAGTCGCTCTTGCCGAAGTCGAACAGGCCGTCACTGCGTCGCTTCGCCTCGTGTAGCGCTGCATCGATCTCCCGGCGTTGCAGGTCATCAAGGTTGCGGATCCAGTCGCCGGACCGCTCCAGCTCGGTGCCGGTCCAGGCAGCGCGTCCGGTGAGCATCTGTCTCATGTGGGACGTCCTTCGGGTCATTGCTTGAACCAGACATTATACATGCGCGGGTTGTAGAAGGGAATGTAGTGCTCGACATTCGCCCGTACCGCCTGCACTTTGGGCATAACGCCGAACGGGATCACCATCACGTCCTCGAACGCTAGCTTCTGCGCATCCGCGAACGCGGCCTGGCGCGCCGCCAGCGTGGTACCGTTCGAAACTTCCACGAAATCCTTCATGAACTGCGCCGGCACCTTGCCGTCGGGCGGTGTGTACACCGGGCTCGGCTCGGCCATGGGGCGCAGCGTCTGCATGCCACCTTGCGCCACATAGGTGATCCAGCCGGTGAAGAAGAAATTCCACGGTGCCGAGCCCTTCATGCTCATTTGCAAAGCACTCGGCCAGTCGAGCACCTGCAACTGGGCGTTGATCCCGTCCGCCTGCAACTGCTGCGCCATTACCAGTGCGGAGTTATAGAGAGTCGGGTAGTCCTTGTTGGTCAGCAGCACCACCTTCTCGCCGTGGTAGCCGGCTTCCTTCAGCAGCTCTTTCACCTTTTCCGGATCGTGTTGGTCGAGCAGCTCTTTCCCAGCCTCGGCGTAATACGTGGTGCCCGGGTACTGCAGCGACGGGTTGGGCCTCCATGCGCCGTCGCTCGCCGCTTGCATGATGTCGGCAAAGCCGACCGCCGCCTGCACCGCTTGGCGGAATTTCAGGTTGTCAGTCGGCGGCGCCGACCAGTTCGGATAAGCGACGTTCAGCCAGAAATTATCGAGCTTCAGCAGGTGGATTGCCGGATTGGTGGCGAGCCGCTTCTGCGCGATGGTGGGCACGTCATCCACGCCCTGTAATTCGCCGGTCTCCAGGCCGGCGACACGCGCACCGGGCTCCGGCACCATGCGGAACGTCACGGTATCGAGGCAGGCCTGCTTGTAGCCGCCGAAACCGTCCTCGTCGGTGTAGCGCGGGTCGGGCGTGTAGCCGTCGAAGCGCTTGAGCCTCACATAGCTGTCGGGCACGAAGCGGTCGAGCTTATAGGGGCCGGTGCCCACCGCCGGAAGCTGTTGCGGCAGCGCGTCCGCATTCTCCTTCGGGATGATGACGATCGGCACCGTGATCGCGGACATGCTTTCCAGGAAGGTCGGGCGCGACTCTTTCAGAACGATACGGAAGATCGCTGCGTCTGGCGTCTCGTAGTGATCGACAGGCGCCAGGATCGAGCGATCGATGCCGACACGCTGGTAGCGCTGGAACGAGGTCAGCACATCGGCCGAGGTCATCGGCTTGCCGTTGTGGAAATGCACGCCTTCGCGGAGGTGGAAGGTGAACACCTTATTGCCGGGATCGGTGTCCACCGATTGGGCGAGCTGCAGAAGCGGCTTCATGTGTTCGTCGCGCGTCACCAGCGTTTCGTAGATGTTCATTGCAACGTCGCGGGTCGAGGCAGCAGCCGAAGCCTGCATGTCGAGCCCGGCGACGTTCGCCTCCAACCCATAGGTGAAGTCACCGCCTTTGTGGCCGCACTGGAACGGTTGGGCTGCGGCGGGGAGGCCAGACAGGGCGCCGACCGCGCCGGACAACAGCAGTGTGTACAAGGTGCAGCGGATCAGTGGCATCACCCCATTCCCGATATGAGTTTGGAGATGCTGATTGGTCGAAATCGTCGCGTCAATGGCGGTCCTGACGACAGTCCTTCGGCTATTCTCCCTGGCGCCGCGCTTCCCACCGGCTAAAGTGGCGGCCCAGGAGACCCGAATGCACCTCGCCACCAGTCCCGCCTTCAAGCAGAACGCCCGCCGCGCCCTGGCGGACCCCGGGCTGCAGAAAGCACTGGCCCGCAGCGGCACCTCGTTTATCGCCCGCCGCGCCGCTGCCGTCGCCGCCTTGCCAGAATTCGAGCAACTCCGCGACATCGCGCGCGACATCAAGAACCACACGCTCGCTTATCTCGATTTCTACCTTGAAGAATACGAGGCCCGAGTGAAATCCGCCGGCGGCACCGTGCATTGGTGCGCGACCGCCGACGAAGCTCGCGCCGCGGTGCTGGAGATCTGCCGCGCCGCCGGTGCCCGCACGGTCACCAAGGGCAAGTCGATGATCAGCGAGGAGCTGGCCCTCAACGAGCACCTGGAACGCAACGGCATCCAGCCCGTCGAGACAGATCTCGGCGAGTACATCCTGCAACTTCGCCACGAGTTGCCGAGCCACATCCTCGCTCCTGCCTTCCACCTCAACCGCGAGGACTGGGAGGCGCAGTTCCGTGCCTCGCACACCGACCTACCGGCCGATCGCGTGTTCCGCGAGCGCCGCGACATCGTGACCGAAGCACGAACGCGACTGCGGCAGAAATTGCTCGCCGCCGATGTTGGCATTACCGGCGCCAATTTCCTGATTGGCGAAACCGGCAGCAGCGTGATCGTCACTAATGAAGGCAACGGCGACCTGACGCAGACCTTGCCTCGCGTGCACATCGTGCTGGCCAGCATCGAAAAGCTGGTGCCGACGATCGAGGACTGCACCAGCCTGCTGCGCGTGCTGGCACGCTCGGCGACGGGGCAGGATTTCTCCGTATACACCACATTCAGGACCGGCGCGCGGCGGCCGGGCGATCTCGATGGGCCAGATGCGTATCACGTCGTGCTGGTCGATAACGGCCGCTCGGCGATGCTGGGCACCGAGTTCCAGGACATGCTGCGCTGCATCCGCTGCGCTGCTTGCATGAACCACTGCCCTGTCTACGGCGCGGTGGGCGGGCACGCTTATGGCTGGGTGTATCCCGGCCCGATGGGCAGCGTGCTGACCCCGGCGTTGATCGGCGTCGATCAGGCCGGGTTGCTGCCCAACGCCTCCACGTTCTGCGGCAAGTGCGAGAGCGTCTGTCCGGTGAAGATCCCACTGCCTAGCCTGATGCGCCATTGGCGCGAGCGCGAGTTCGAGCGCCACCTGACGCCGCCGGCTCAGCGACGGAACCTGGCGTTGTGGGCCTGGTTCGCCCGTCGCCCGGCGCTGTATCGCGCTGTGACGCGCGTGGCGGCTGGCAGCTTGGGATGGCTCGGCCGCAAGCGCGGGCGCTTCGCTCGTCTGCCGATGGCAGACGGCTGGACAGCAGGGCGCGACCTGCCGGCACCCGAGGGCGACACGTTCTTCGCCCGCTATGCGCGCGCTCAGCGAAGGGAGCGCATGCCGGGGCGCACAGGATGAGCCGAGACGTGGTTCTTGCTTCCATCCGTCGCGGCCTGCGCCGCGGGCCGCTGCCGGATGATATCGCCTCGGCGCTACGCGGGCGGCTGGCCGCCCATCCGCACCACCTGATCCCCGCTCGCTCGCGCCTGCCACATGCGGAGCAGATCGCTTTATTCATCGCCAATGTCGAGAAGGAGTTCGGCACCGTCTCCCGAGTGCCCGACATGGATGCGGTGCCCGGCGCGGTGGCGGATTATCTCGCGGCACAGAACTTGCCGAGCGAGCTGGTCATGGCGCCGCATCCGGAGCTGCAGGCGATCGAGTGGTCGGCGCGCCCGCTGCTGCGCATCCGTGAAGGCCGCGCCGGGCCGAGCGATACGGTCAGCTTCCAGCACGCCTTCGCCGCTATTGCCGAGACCGGGACGCTGATGCTGCCCTCAGCGGCGGAACGGCCCACTACGCTCAATCTGCTCGCTGATACCGAGATCGTGTTGCTGCGCGCGAGCCGCATCGTTGGCGCGTACGAGGAGGCGTGGGATTTGCTGCGCGCGGAGATCGGGACGATGCCGCGCAACGTCATGCTGGTGACCGGCCCGTCGCGCTCGGCGGATATCGAGCAGACGTTGGAGCTCGGGGCGCATGGGCCGCGCCGCTTGCATGTGCTGGTGGTGGGCGATGAGGTTGCCCAGCCGGAGCAGTGATGGTAGTATAATATGGCATCCGCGCATGTAGACACTATAATCTCTGTGCCTACACGGACGCGCTGCCGGCCCCTATTGCAGAATACAAATGGTGACACGCATGAGGAGCGCGAAGCCAACGCTGAAGCTACGGTATTCAGCCATCTTTTCGAGCAGGATGACGCCCTTTCCCCGAATCGTTCCGAGTCCGAAGACGTGCAGAATGACCGTCGCCAGGATGAGCGGCGGGCTCCAGAACCAACTCTGATACCACGGTGGCAATATCTCACTCCTAGGGCGGCCGCCGATTGCTTCGTGCGCTATTGCCCGGCACTGCGCGTTGATTTAAATCAATGTGCTGACAGCAATCCTGTGACCATTTAGGTCCACCACATCAGGTAAGCCGCACAAAATGCAGTTCATGAAGCTGCGTACCATTTTCAGTGCTTGCAGGCTCCTCGCGGTCTGCCTGATCCTGGGGTTCAGCGCCACCATGGGTGCGCAAGCGCAGCCGCAGGGCGCAACACAGACGAAACCACCCAAGCCCCCGGCAACCAGAAGCCACCCTGCGGCGCCGACAAAGATGGTGCTCGAGCCGCGGGCGCTAGACCTTCTCAAGGCCGCCAGCGCGCGGCTTGCGGCGGCAAAATCGATGTCGTTCACCGCAGTTGCAGGCTATGAGTATCCAAGTCAGCTCGGCCCGCCGATCCTTTATTCGGTGCGCTACGACGTCACCATGCAGCGCCCGGACAAGCTGCGGGTGATCATTCCCGGCGACGGGCCGGCGTCCGAATTCTATTACGACGGCAAGACGATGATGGCCTTCGCGCCGAAGGAGAATCTGGCCGCCGTCGCCGATGCGCCGCCGACCATCGAGGGCGCGCTGAAGGCCGCATTCGAGACCGCCGACATCTATTACCCATTCACAGATCTGCTGGTTACCGATCCTTATGCCGCGATGATGAACGGCGCGATCCTCGCGTTCTACATCGGCACATCGGACGAGGTCGGCGGCACCAAGACCGACATGGTGGCCTGGGCCAATCGCGACGTTTTCCTGCAAATCTGGATCGGCGCCGACGACAAGCTGCCCCGTCGCGTGCGTGCGATCTATAGCGCGGACCCGCTGAGCCTGCGTAACGAGTTGGATCTGTCGAACTGGCAGATCGATCAGGAGATACCGGCGGACACGTTTACTTCGGAGAAGGCCAAGAGCGCGCAGCCCATGAAGTTCGACCGGCCCGGCAACCGGTCCCAACCGCCTGGCCTGAAGCCGCTTGGAAGCATGGCGCCGTCCAAGCCAGCCACGAAATCGCCCTGACGAGGAGGAATGTCATGAAACCGTTTGTCATAGTGGCCGGCGTCCTGTTGCTGGGCACTCTGCGGCCGGATAACGCCGACGCCTGGGCCAGCGCGAATCGCTGGGGCGGCAGCACAAGCCATAGCTATGGCGAGACCAGCCACACCAACGCTTATGGCGGCAGCACAAGCCATGCGTACGGCCAGGGCACCGAGCACACAAACATGTATGGCGGAAGCTCTGAACACGGCTGGGGCGGCGGCAGCGAACACACCAACGCCTACGGCGGCAGTACCTATGGCGCGTATGGCCAGGGCGCAACGCACACGAACGTCTACGGCGGCAGCACCTCCGGAGCGTACGGACAAGGCGCCACGCACACCTATGCTTCGGGGGCAACGGCCTATGTACCGCCGGCCTATCACGGGTACGCCGGATATCCCGCCTATCACCCACCGGTCGCGGTGCCGTACTATTCGGCCTCGGGATGCTATGGCTGCGCTGCCGCTGCCGGCGCTGTCGTCGGCGCGACGGCCGGGTTGGCTGTCGGTGCGGCCGCGGCGAGCGCGGCGGCCCCCCCACCGCCCGTGGCGGTGTATGCGCCGCCATCCGCGCCGGTGGCGTACGCTGCGCTGCCAGCAGGCTGCGTCTACCGATTGCTTCCGCACGAATACGACTGCGGGGGGACGTGGTTTGCGCCCGCTTATGGCGCAAATGGCGTTTACTACCGTGTCGTTCCTGAGCCGTAATTACATGGCGCGGGCGGTTTGGCCATACCGGCGGCGGCCCGGTTGCATGTGGAACGGAAGGTCAGGAAGCACGGCATATGAAGAAGTTCGGTTTGGCTGTGGTGGCCTCGCTTGGGCTTCTCGCGTACCTGGCGAAGGCCCAGATCGGGTTCATCGACGGCCTTGATATCGCGCGCGCATGCGCGGGCGACGTGCTCCGGCTTTGCGCGGGTGTGATCCCAGGAGATGGACGCGTCAGGGCCTGCGTCAGGCAGAACACGGGGAACCTGTCCCCTTCGTGCCACGACGCGATCCAGCAGGAGATTTCTGCGCCGATCCCGCAAGGTGGCGCGCAGGCCAAGGTGATGCGGTTCACCGGCCTCAACAACTACCGGCACTGCGAGGTCTTTCTGATCGGCGGGAATCCGTTCGACCTCCAAGGTGCGGTGTACAACACGACGGCTTTGAATAACGCGGCCGATCCGCACGATTCCTGCCCGGCGGACATGTGGTCGAAAGTCGACGCCAACACGCGTGGCAAACAGCATGCGTTTGCAGCACCGGCCAATGGAAACCCCCGCGACCACAATGGCGCGATCACGTGGCTCAACCGAGCCAAACTATCAGACGCAGACAGCCGAATAACCTACGGATCGAATGTTCGACTTCTGCCCTGCTCCGATATCCTGCGAGTGAGTGTCCTTTATCGAGATCAATGACCAACCTGGCGTAGCTCGAGTTCACTCCGCCCGCAGTACCTCCAACTTCGCCAGCCCGCCTGCCGCGTGATCCAAGAAAGCGCGCACGCGCAACGGCATATGCCGCGCGCTGGCGACCACGAGCTGCACTGGCAACGGCGAGCGCTCAAAGCTCACCAGCAGACGCACAAGCCGCCCGGCCACAAGGTCCGCCGCCACCTGGTACGACAGCGCCGAGGCAATACCACGGCCGTCGCGTGCCGCCGACAATGCCGCATCCACCTGATTGACGATCAGCCGCGGCGCCAGGCGCACCGCTCGCTCGCGCGCGCCGTCCCGGAACCGCCACTCCATCGGCGCCGCCCGGCCCGAAGTGAAGATGATGCTGTGCGACGACAACTCGCCCGGCTCGCGCGGGGTGCCGCGCTCCGCCAGATAGGACGGCGCGGCAACTACCACGCGGCGCACCTGACCGACCCGACGCGCGACCAGCCCTGAATCCGCGAGCTGTCCGATCCGCAGGGCGACATCAAGTCCCTCCTCGATCAGGTCCAGATAGCGGTCGGACAAAATCAGCTCCGCCCGCAGCTCGGGATGCGCATCCAGGAAGCTCGACACCAGCGGCATCACGTGCATGCGCCCGAACACGTTCGGCGCAGAGATCAGCAAAGAACCTCGCAGGCTGCTCCCTTGCTCCGCGCCGGCCCGCATCGCTTCCTCGAAATCAGCAAGCAGGGCGCGCGCCCGGTCGGCGAGCAGGCGGCCAGCCTCGGTAGGGGCGAGGCGACGAGTAGTACGCTCGACCAGGCGCGTGCCCAGTCGCTCTTCCAGGCCGGCCAGCGCGCGGCTTATGGCCGGCGGTGAACGACGCAGGCGCCGCCCGGCGGCGGCCAGACTGCCGCCGTCGATGATCGCCACGAAGACGGCAAGCTCGTCCAGGCGGTCCAATTCACCCTTCCACAATACGGAATGCTGACTTGCCGGGTTGCACCATTTCGTGCGCTGGACGCAATGCCAACCTCTTCCGCCTGCGCAAGTGGCAGGAGGGGATCATGCCCGAACTGATGCAGGCGGAACGCATAGACCCGTACCACCCTGGGGAGCGCCTCGCCCAGGAACGCGTCGGGGTGCGCACGCGCATGGCCGCTCGCGGCGGCGCGGCGATCCGGGACTGGATGCCTGATCAGCACCGGTCCTTCTTCGCCACCCTGCCGTTTCTGCTGATCGCGGCGACCGATCACTTTGGTTGGCCCGCAGGCTCGGTGCTGGAAGGGCCGCCGGGTTTCATCTCCAGCTCCAACCCGCGTAGCCTTCGCATTGCTGCGCGCCTGGACGAAGCTGGTGACCCGGTGGCGTCCCATCTGGTCGAAGGGGCAGGCGTCGGGATGCTCGGCATCGATCTGGCGACGCGGCGGCGTAACCGCGCCAACGGCCGGATCACACGCATCAACCACGACAGCGTGGACATCGAGGTCGAGCAGAGCTTCGGCAATTGTGCGCAGTATATCCAGCGCCGGGAGATCGTGCCGGTCGAAGCTGTCGGGACGCCCGCCGCGCCCGAGCCGCTGGCCGGGATCGACGCCGACGCAACGCGCCTGATCGTCGCATCCGACACGTTCTTCGTCGCATCGAGTGCGGGTGATGCGGTGGACATGTCGCACCGGGGCGGGCGGCCGAGCTTCGTGCGCGTGGACAGCGACGTGCTGACGATCCCCGATTTCGCCGGCAACCGCTATTTCAACACGCTCGGCAATTTCCTGATCTCGCCGCGGGCAGGGCTGATGTTCATCGACTTCGCCCGCGGGGATCTGCTGCATCTCTCCGGCAAGGTCGAAATCGTCTGGGACAGCGAGGAGGCGCACCAGTTTGCCGGCGCCGAACGCTTGTGGCGGGTGCGGGTGTCGCATGGCTGGCGACAGCGCGGCGCGCTGAGGTTGCGTTGGGTTTTCCGCGACTACGCGCCGACGACCGAGCGCACCGGTACGTGGGACGTCGCCCGCCGAGCAGAGGGACCACTCTCTACCGACGCAGACGTTCTCTCAGGACAGTCAACGTCAGCCGCTCCCGCATCAGTTCCGACAACAAGGCAGTCTCGCGGTCACGCCCGGCTGTGGCGACGGCCGCAACTATCCCATCCTTGACGTAGAAGGTAAGAAAATCGAACGAGCCGATATCGCCATCGACCACGATCTCGTCCCACTGATCCGCGTGACCGACATAATCGACAACCACGTCGTGCTGTGCGGTCCAGAAGAACGGCACTCGGGTATAGGGCTCGTCATGCCCGAGCATATTGCGCGCCGCCGTGCGCCCCTGCTGCTCGGCCACCCGCCAGTGCTCGATCCGCAGCCTATTGCCGTCCGGCCCAGGGAACGCGGCGATATCGCCCGCGGCGTACAGCCCATCGGCGGCGCGCAGGTGCCGATCGACCATGATGCCGCCGTCCTTCGCTTTGCTCACGTTGGCAACGAACTCGGTCACCGGTTGCACGCCGATGCCCACCAGCACGATCCGAGTCGCCAGCCGCTCGCCCGACTCCAAAACCACCGCCTGCGTCGCATCATCCCCCTCAATTCGCGCCACCGACGCACCGAGGCGGAATTCGACGCCCTTGCGCTCGTGCAGCCGGCGCAGCGCGCTGGCCAGTTCCGGACCGAACTGCTTGGCGAAAGGCAGCTTCTCGGGGCCGACCACCGTGACCTTGACACCCTTCTGGGTCAGTGCGCTGGCAGCCTCCATCCCAATGAAGCTGGTTCCGATCACCACCGCGCTGGCACCGTCTTGGGTCGCCTCCAGGACCGCAGCAGCGTCCGCGCGGTGCCGCAGGGTCAACACTCCGCGCAGATGGCTGCCGGGCAAGTCGAGCCTTCGCGGCCGACCGCCGGTCGCCAGCAGCGCGACGTCGTAGCCCATCTTCGTGCCGTCCGAGCATTCGAGCCGCTTTACCGCCGCATCGAGCGCCGTCACTTCAGCGACCACCCGCTCGACATCCAGGCGTTCGCGCTGCGCATCACCCCACAGCGAAAGCTCGTCCAGCTTCCATTGGCCCGCCATCGCCTCCTTGCTCAACAGCGTGCGGTCGATCGGCTCTTCGGCATAAGGGCCGATCATAATCACCCGGCCGCGGAAGCCGAACTCGCGCAGGCTCGTTGCCGCCATGGCCGCCGCTGCCCCATCGCCGATCAACACAGCGGTGCGCTGTTCGGCCGGATCTCGCCGCGCAGGCGCGAATGCCGGCAGTCCGGCAGAATCGACCAGCACCTGTCCATCGATCACCCGGGCCGCGTAACGGGCCAGCGGCTGCATCGGGGGCGGCTCGACCAGAGCGCCGTCGGCGATCTGGAAAGTGCCGCTGTGCCATGGGCAGACCAGCCGCCCGTTGCAGACCGCGCCTTCATGCAACGGTGCCCCCGCATGCGGGCATTCGCCGGCGAGCGCATGAATCACCCCATCCAGCCGGATCAGAACGATCTTGACGCCGTCGATCTCGACCGGCCGCATTCCGCCGTCGGGAATCTCGTCTGATCGCGCTACTGCTCGTTCGGCCATCGCTCGCCTCCGTCATCGTGCGATGAGTTGGCGCGGGTGCTGCTCAATCGTGCCGTCGGCCGCGATGTTGTGATGCCACGGCGAGCGAGCGTGATACCGCCCAGCGGGTCGAAGCCCGGGGGCAGGACCTCTCCCACAGGACGGAAGAGGTCGAAAGAGTCACGCCCAGAGCCGCGGCAGCGCTCCGCCAACACCAGTGACCGGGTCCGCCGCCGGCACCGGCACCTTGGCGATATTGCCCACCACCTCGTCGTGCTCCGCCGGTTGGCCGCGGCGCGTATCCGGCCGCCCGCCCGGCACATCCGGATAAGCGCCGACGATCAGCAGATCAGGCGACTGGCCCTGGTTGCAATGACCCACGCCGGCGGGCAGCACCACCACGTCACCGGCACCGACTTCTAGCACGCGACCCGAGGGGCCGCCGAACAGCACCGTCGCCTGTCCGCGCGCCACCCCCAGCACCTCGTGCGCGGTACTGTGGAAATGGTGAAACGGATGCACCCCGTCCCGCCAAGCAGGAGGCCACCGATTGGCGGCGAACAGCCGTTCGATCGCCGCCGGGTCAGCCGGCACCGCCTGTCGGTACACAAGCAACGGCAGGTGCGAGTTGGGAATCGCGCCGTCGTCCTCGAAGGTGAAGGTCTCGGGTTCCGTCATCCACCGTCCTCCCTATTCGGCGGCCTTGGCAGGCTCGACCGCGGGCGCCGGCAGCACCCGCTGATCGCGCCCGGCCGCGATGGCGCGCAGCCGGTTCATGACTGAACCAGTGCCCGCCGGGATCAGCCGCCCGACGATCACGTTCTCCTTCAGCCCCATCAGGCTATCGACCTTGCCGGCCGTCGCCGCCTCGGTCAGCACCCGCGTCGTCTCCTGGAAGGAGGCGGCGCTGATGAAGCTGTTGGTCTGCAGGCTCGCCTTGGTGATGCCCTGCAGTACCGGCATTGCCGCTGCCGGCCGGTCGTCCTTGCCGAGCCGGGCATTCACCATGTCGAACTCGATGCGATCCACCTGCTCGCCGGCTAGGAAGGTGGTGTCGCCGGGATCCAGGATCTCGACCTTCTGCAACATCTGACGGACGATCACCTCGATGTGCTTATCATTGATCTTCACGCCCTGCAGGCGATAGACCTCCTGGATTTCGTTGACAAGGTAATCAGACAGCGCCTCGACGCCGAGCACTTTCAGGATGTCGTGCGGCACGCGCGGGCCATCGACCAGTGGGTCGCCGCGGCGGACGAAGTCGCCCTCCTGCACCGAGACGTGCTTTCCCTTGGCGATCAGGTACTCGGTCTCCTCGCCGGTCTCGTCGTTCTTCACGATGACGCGGCGCTTCGCCTTGTAGTCCTTTCCGAACTCCACCCGGCCGTCGGTCTCGGCAATCACCGCGTGGTCCTTCGGCCGCCTTGCCTCGAACAGCTCGGCAACGCGCGGCAGACCGCCGGTGATGTCGCGCGTCTTGCTGCCTTCGCGCGGGATGCGGGCCAGCACGTCGCCCGCCGCCACCTGAGCTCCGTTCTCCACGCTCAAGATGGAATCCGGCGCCAGGAAGTAGCGTGCGTCGCCACCGCTCGACAGGTGCACCACTTCGCCACGCTCATCCTTGAGCTGCAAGCGTGGGCGCAGATCGGCGCCCTTGGCGGCCTGCTTGTAATCGACCACCACCTTGGAGGTCAGGCCGGTGACTTCGTCCATCCGCTCGACCAGGGTGATGCCCTCGATCAGGTCGAGATACTCCACCTTACCGGTGCGCTCGGTGATGATCGGTAGGGTGTACGGGTCCCACTCCGCCAGCTTCTGGCCGCGAGCGACCTGCTGACCCTCATCGACCAGCAGCCGCGCGCCGTACGGCACGCGGAAGCGGGCGCGTTCGCGTCCCTTGTCATCGACCAGCACGATCTCGCAGTTGCGCGACATCACCACCGGCGTGCCCTGGCTGTTCATCACCACGTTGCGGTTCTTCACCGACACCGTGCCTTCATGGCTGGCTTCGACGGCCGACTGCTCGGCACCACGCTGCGCCGCCCCGCCGATGTGGAAGGTGCGCATCGTCAACTGCGTGCCCGGCTCGCCGATCGACTGCGCGGCGATCACTCCGACCGCTTCGCCGATATTGACCGGCGTGCCGCGGGCAAGGTCGCGCCCGTAGCAATGGGCGCAGACGCCGACCCGCGAATCGCAAGTCAGCACCGAGCGAATCTTCACCGCCTCGACGCCGGCCCGCTCGATGAGTTCGGCGCTCTCTTCCTCGATCAGCGTGTTCTGCGGCACCAGCACCTCGCCGGAGACAGGATCGAGCACGTCCTCGGCGGCAGTCCGGCCCAGGACGCGCTCGGCGAGGCTGGAGACCACTTCGCCGCCGTCCATCACCGCACGCACGGTCAGGCCTCGCTCGGTGCCGCAGTCCACCTCGACAATGATGCAGTCCTGCGCCACATCGACCAACCGGCGCGTCAGGTAGCCCGAGTTGGCCGTCTTCAGCGCCGTATCCGCCAGTCCCTTGCGGGCGCCGTGGGTGGAGTTGAAATACTCGAGCACCGACAGGCCTTCCTTGAAGTTGGCGATGATCGGCTGCTCGATGATCTCGCCCGAGGGCTTGGCCATCAGACCGCGCATGCCGGCAAGCTGGCGCATCTGCGCCGGCGAGCCGCGCGCGCCCGAATGGCTCATCATCCACACCGAGTTGGTGGGCCGGTGCGGCTCCTGCTTGCTGATCTCCTTCATCATCGCCGAAGCCACTTCGTCGGTGCAGCGCGACCACGCATCAACCACTTTGTTGTAGCGCTCGCCGGCGGTGATCAGGCCCTCCTGGTACTGCTGCTCGAACTCCTTCACCTCGGCATGGGTGTGGCGGATCAGCTCGGCCTTCTCGACCGGGATGATCAGGTCGTCCTTGCCGAACGAGATGCCGGCCTTGCACGCCTGGCCGAAACCGAGGCCCATCAGCCGGTCGGCGAAGATCACGCACTCCTTCTGGCCGCAATGGCGATACACCGCGTCGATCACGTCGGAGATGTTCTTCTTGGTCAACTGCTTGTTGATCAACGAGAACGGCACGTTGGGGTGCTTCGGCAGGATCTGCCCGATCATCATCCGCCCGGGTGTGGTCACCACGACCTCACGGATCTGGTTGCCCTTGTCGTCGATCAATTCCCAGCGTGCCTTGATCTTGTCGTGCAGGCTGATCGATTTGGAGAACAGCGCGTACTCGATTTCGCCGATCGTGCCATAGGCCGGCGCGTCCTGGTCGGCGACCTGGCGGTACTCGGGGGTTTCCAGCGACAGGTAATAGAGGCCGAGCACGATATCCTGGCTCGGCACGATGATCGGCTTGCCGTTGGCCGGGCTGAGAATGTTATTGGTCGACATCATCAGCACGCGCGCCTCGAGCTGCAACTCCAGCGACAGCGGCACGTGCACCGCCATCTGGTCGCCGTCGAAATCGGCGTTGAACGCGGTGCAGACCAGCGGATGAAGCTGGATCGCCTTGCCCTCGATCAACACCGGCTCGAACGCTTGGATGCCCAGCCGGTGCAAGGTCGGCGCTCGGTTCAGCAGCACCGGATGCTCGCGGATCACCTCCTCCAGGATGTCCCAGACCTCCGGCCGCTCCTTTTCCACCATGCGCTTGGCGGCCTTGATGGTGGTAGCGTGACCATATTTCTCGAGCTTGGCGTAGATGAACGGCTTGAACAGCTCGAGCGCCATCTTCTTCGGCAGCCCGCACTGGTACAGCTTGAGCTCGGGACCGACCACGATCACCGAGCGGCCGGAGTAATCGACGCGCTTACCCAGCAGGTTCTGCCGGAACCGGCCCTGCTTGCCCTTCAGCATATCGGACAGCGACTTCAGCGGCCGCTTGTTGGCGCCGGTGATGGCGCGCCCACGCCGACCGTTGTCGAACAGCGCATCGACGCTTTCCTGCAGCATTCGCTTCTCGTTGCGCACGATGATGTCGGGCGCACGCAGCTCGATCAACCGCTTCAACCGGTTGTTGCGATTGATCACGCGGCGATACAGGTCATTCAGGTCAGACGTCGCGAAGCGGCCGCCATCGAGCGGCACCAGCGGGCGCAGCTCGGGCGGGATCACCGGCACCACGTCCAGGATCATCCACCCGGGATGCGCGCCGGAATCAGCGAACGCCTCGACCAGCTTCAGGCGCTTGACCAGCTTCTTGCGCTTGGCCTCGCTGTTGGTGTCCTTGAGCTCCTGACGCAGACGGACCTTGTCGGCATCCAGGTCGATGCGGTGCAGGATCTTCTTGATCGCCTCGGCGCCGATGCCGACCTCGAACTGGTCCTCGCCGAACTCATCCTGCTTGGCCATCAACTGGTCTTCGGTGAGAAGCTGATGCAGCTTGAGGTCGGTGGTGCCCGGCTCGAGCACGACATAGCTCTCGAAATACAGGATCTTCTCGAGCTCCTTCAGGGTCATATCGACCATCAGGCCGATCCGGCTCGGTAGCGACTTCATGAACCAGATATGCGCGACCGGGGATGCCAGCTCGATATGGCCCATCCGCTCACGGCGCACCTTCGCCAGCGTGACTTCGACGCCGCATTTCTCGCAGATGATGCCGCGAAACTTCATCCGCTTGTACTTGCCGCACAGGCACTCGTAGTCCTTGATCGGGCCGAAAATGCGGGCGCAGAACAGCCCGTCCCGCTCCGGCTTGAAGGTGCGGTAATTGATGGTCTCCGGCTTCTTGATCTCGCCGTACGACCAGCTACGGATCTGCTCCGGCGAGGCGATCTGAATCTTGATCTGGTCGAAGCTCACCGTCTGGCCGGTCTGGCCAAGGATCTTCATCAACTCGTTCATGCGTCTGTCACCCTTTCACAGGGAAGCTTCGTCACGGCCGGAGAAGGCGGGCCATGACGTCGAGAGGTCGTTGCCCGTCACGACCCAAAGCCGATCACGTCCGATACTCACGCCGCGCGGCTGTCCAGCTCGACGTTCAGCCCCAACGATTTCAGCTCCTTCACCAATACGTTGAAGCTCTCCGGGATGCCGGCCTCGAACGTGTCCTGCTCGCGCACGATCGCCTCATAGACCTTGGTTCGGCCGGACACGTCGTCTGACTTCACCGTCAGCATCTCCTGCAGCGTGTAAGCGGCGCCGTAAGCCTCCAGCGCCCACACCTCCATCTCGCCGAAGCGCTGGCCACCGAACTGCGCCTTGCCGCCCAGCGGCTGCTGGGTCACCAGGCTGTACGGCCCGATCGAGCGAGCGTGGATCTTGTCGTCCACCAGGTGGTGCAGCTTCAGCATATAGATGTAGCCGACGGTCACCTTGCGCTCGAACGGCTCGCCCGTACGGCCATCAACTAGGGTGACCTGACCCGACGTGTCGAGTTCAGCCTTCACCAGCATGCTCTCGATGTCGGACATGCGGGCGCCGTCGAACACCGGCGAGGCAATCGGCACGCCCTTGCGCAGGTTCTCGGCAAGCTCGACGAGCTGCTCGGTGTCGAGCGCGGCGATTTCGCTGCCGTACACCTCGTCGCCATAAACAGCGTGCAGCCGGTCAAGCAGCTCCTGCCGCCTGGCGCCGGTGCGCTGATATTCATCGACCAGCTCACCGATCTGCTGCCCGAGCGTGGCGCAGGCCCAGCCCAGATGCGTCTCCAGGATCTGCCCCACATTCATCCGGCTCGGCACGCCAAGAGGATTGAGCACCAGATCGACTGGCGTGCCGTCCTCCAGGAACGGCATGTCCTCGACCGGCACGACGCGCGACACGACACCCTTGTTGCCATGCCGGCCGGCCATCTTGTCGCCAGGCTGCAGCTTGCGCTTCACCGCGATGAATACCTTGACCATCTTCATCACGCCGGGCGGCAGCTCATCGCCGCGCTGCAGCTTCTCGACCTTGCTGTCGAAGCGTGCCTGCAGACGCCCGACCGCAGCGTCGAACTCGCGCTTCAGGGTCTCGATCTCGGCCATCACTGCGTCGTCCTGCACGCCGATATGGCGCCAGGCGCCGCGTGGATGCTCGGCCAGCACCTCCTCAGTGATCACCGTGCCCGATTTGATGCCTTTGAAGCCGCCGGCGGCCTTGCGGTCCAGCAACTTCTCGCGCAGCCGGTTGAGGAAGCTGCGCTCCTGGATCGCGCGCTCGTCGTCGCGGTCCTTCGCCAGCCGCTCGATCTCGGCACGCTCGATCGCCATCGCGCGCTCGTCCTTATCGACGCCGCGCCGCGAGAACACGCGGACATCGACCACAGTCCCGGTCACGCCGGGCGGCAGCTTCAGCGAAGTGTCTCGCACATCGGAGGCTTTCTCGCCGAAGATGGCGCGGAGCAGCTTCTCTTCCGGCGTCATCGGGCTCTCGCCCTTCGGCGTCACCTTGCCCACCAGGATATCGCCTGGGTTCACCTCGGCGCCGATATAGACAATCCCGGCCTCATCGAGGTTCTTCAGCGCCTCTTCGCCAACATTCGGGATGTCGCGGGTGATCTCCTCCTGCCCAAGCTTGGTGTCGCGCGCCATCACCTCGAATTCCTCGATGTGAATCGAGGTGAATACGTCGTCGCGGGCGATCCGTTCGGAGATCAGGATCGAGTCCTCGAAGTTGTAGCCGTTCCACGGCATGAAGGCACTGAGCACGTTGCGTCCCAGCGCCAGCTCGCCGAATTCGGTCGAGGGTCCATCGGCAATGATCTCGCCCTCGTTCACCCGGTCACCCACCTTCACCAGCGGGCGCTGGTTGATGCAGGTCGATTGGTTGGAGCGCATGAACTTGCGCAGCCGGTAGATATCGACGCCCTTCGTCGTGCCGTCATCGTTGGTCGCCCGCACCACGATGCGCGAGCCATCGATCTGATCGACCACGCCGGCCCGGCGGGCAACGATGGTGGCACCCGAATCGCGTGCCACCGCCTCTTCCATGCCGGTACCGACCAGCGGCGCATCGGCCTGGATCAGCGGCACCGCCTGGCGCTGCATGTTACTGCCCATCAACGCGCGGTTGGCATCGTCGTTCTCGAGGAACGGGATCAGCGCCGCGGCCACCGAAACGAGCTGCTTGGGTGAGACGTCGATCGCGGTAACATCCTCCGGACGGGCGAGGCGGAAATCGCCCTGCTTGCGCACCGACACAAGGTCTTCGGTGAAGCGACCATGGCCGTCCATGGGCGCATCCGCCTGAGCGACCACCAGCCGCTCTTCCTCCATGGCCGAAAGGTAGCGCGGCTCGCGCTGCACCACCCCGTCCTTCACCAACAGGTAGGGCGTCTCGATGAAGCCGTACTTGTTCACCTTGGCATAGGTCGCGAGCGAGTTGATCAGCCCGATGTTCGGCCCTTCCGGCGTCTCGATCGGGCAGATGCGGCCGTAATGCGTCGGGTGCACGTCACGCACCTCGAAGCCTGCCCGCTCGCGGGTCAAACCGCCCGGGCCCAATGCCGACAGGCGACGCTTGTGCGTCACCTCGGACAGCGGATTGGTCTGATCCATGAACTGGCTGAGCTGGGAGGAGCCGAAGAATTCCCGCACCGCCGCCGCCGCTGGCTTGGCGTTGATCAGGTCGTGCGGCATGACGGTATCGATATCGACCGAGCCCATCCGCTCACGGATCGCCCGCTCCATGCGCAGCAGGCCGACGCGGTACTGGTTCTCCATCAGCTCGCCGACCGAACGGACGCGCCGGTTGCCCAGGTTGTCAATATCGTCGATCTGGCCGCGGCCGTCCTTCAGCTCGCACAGGGTCTTCACCGTGCGCAGCAAGTCCTCCTTGCGCAGCACCCGCACGCTGTCCCGCACCTCGTCCAGGCTAAAGCCCAGCCGCATGTTCATCTTCACGCGGCCGACAGCCGACAGGTCGTAGCGGTCGGGATCAAAAAACAGGCCGCGGAACAGAGCCTCGGCGGTCTCCGGCGTCGGCGGTTCGCCGGGGCGCATAACGCGATAGATATCGACCAGCGCATCGTCGCGGTTACTGTTCTTATCGACCGCCAGCGTGTTGCGGATCCAGGGACCGTTCGCCTGATCGACCGCCAGGGTCGGCAGGCGAGTGATACCCGCCTCCTCGAGCGCGGCCAACCGCGCCTCGGCCAGTTCCTCTCCGGCCTCGGCGAAGATCTCGCCGGTTTCCAGATTGACGATGTCTTCGGCAACGAAACGGCCTAGCAAGTCGGCTCGGCCGACCAGCACCTCTTTCGTCGTCTCGGCGATCCTCCGGGCTTGGCGCGAAGTCAGCTTGGCATCTGCCTCGGCGACCACTTCGCCGGTCTCCGCATCGACCAGCGGTTCCAGTAGCTTGATGCCGCGGAACGCCTCCGGGTCGAACGGCCGCGCCCACCCCTTGGGCGTGCGGTCGAACACCACTTGGCCGTAGAAGTAGTTCAGGATCTCCTCGGGATCCATCCCGCGGATCTCGCCCAGCTCGAGTGTCTCGCCGTTCGCTTCGCGCGACGCCCGCAGCGCCTCGGTGGCGGCGCTCGGCAGCGCGTAAAGCAGCGTCGTGACCGGCAGCTTCCGCTTGCGATCGATGCGCACATAAACCAAATCCTTCGAGTTCGAACTCGAAGTCGAGCCACGAGCCGCGATAGGGGATCACCCGCGCGGCAAACAGGTACTTGCCGCTGCTATGCGTCTTGCCCTTGTCGTGGTCGAAGAACACACCGGGCGAGCGGTGCATCTGGCTGACGATGACCCGCTCGGTGCCGTTGATGATGAAGGTGCCGTTGTCGGTCATCAACGGCATGTCGCCCATATAGACGGGCTGCTCCTTGATATCGCGGATCGAGCGCGCGCCGGTGTCTTCATCGACGTCCCAGACGATCAGGCGCAGAATTACCTTGAGCGGAGCTGCATAGGTCATGCCCCGCTGGATGCATTCCTCGACGTCGTATTTCGGGTCTTCCAGCTCGTAATTGACGAACTCCAGCCGCCCGCGGCCGGCGAAATCATCGATCGGAAACACCGACCGGAACACCTCCTGCAGCCCGGTGTTGGTGCGGCTGTCGGGACGCACGTGCATCTGCAGGAACGCCTCGTAGCTGGCGCGCTGCACATCGATCAGGTTGGGCATCGGCGCCACTTCGGGAATGCGCCCAAAATTGCGGCGAATGCGCTTATGCCTCGTGACCGACCTGGAAATTGCGTTCATCGACTGTCCTGCTCGCCCTGGTTACTCGGTGGCACCCGTCATCCGTGGCGCCCGATCCCTTTTTGTCCCGTCGCCGCAAAACGGAAACGCGGGCGGGAACGCCCCTGCTCCCGCCCGTGCCAGCCTTGCGGCCTTCCTTACATCATCCGATCGCGCCGTCCGGCAAAGAGCCCAAGCCGAACGGCGCTTTTCTATTGTTCCCGTCTAAGCCCTCTTACTTGACCTCGACGCCGGCGCCCGCATCCTCGAGCATCTTGCGGAGCTTGGCCGCCTCGTCCTTGCTGACGCCTTCCTTGACCGTCTTCGGCGCACCTTCGACCAAATCCTTGGCCTCCTTCAGACCCAGGCCGGTGATGGTGCGGACCTCTTTGATCACGTTGATCTTCTTGTCGCCGGCCTTGGTCAAGACGACGGTGAACTCGGTCTGCTCCTCGGCCGGTGCGGCGGCCGCGGCGGCAGCGCCGGTCGCCGGAGCCGCGGCAACAGCCACGGGTGCGGCAGCAGAGACGCCCCACTTATCTTCGAGTAACTTGGTGAGCTCGGCCGCCTCAAGCACAGTGAGGCCGGACAGCTCCTCGGCCAGCTTCTGCAGATCTGCCATTTGCGTAGGTTCCCTAATCTAGACCCTGTGTGGTTCCGTTCAAGGCGGATTTCTCCGACCAGCTCAATTCTGGCGCCGCCGCTCAGGCGGGCGCCGACTCCTCTTTGCGGGCGAAGGCGCCGAAGACCCGGGCGAGCCCGCCGGCGGGCGCCGCCAGCACGCTGGCGATCCGCGTCGCCGGCGTGGCGATCAGGCCGAGCAGACCGGCTCGGAGCTGATCCAGGCCGGGAAGCTCGGCCAGCGCGCGCACCCCATCGGAGTCGAGCGCACGGGCGCCGAGCGCGCCGCCCACCACCACCAGCTTCTCATTGAGGCGGCTGTAATCGACCGTCGCCTTGGCGACCGCGATCGGATCGGACGCCCAGGCAAGTGCGGTCGGGCCCTTCAGCAGTGGCCTGATGGCGGCGAAAGGCGTGCCTTCCAGCGCCCGGGTGGCCAGCCGGTTCTTCGCCACCTTGAAGGTGGCGCCCGCGGCTCGCATCCGGCGGCGCAGATCCGTCGCCTCGGCCACGGTCAGACCCTGGTTGCGGGTGACCACGACCATCGACGTCTCGGCGAACACCTGAGCGAGCCCGGCAACAAAGTCCCGCTTCTGTGCGCGGTCCATGTGCTCTCCGTTCTCTGGGCCGGGCGCGTTTGGACCGCGCACGGCCGGTTGCTCATGTTCGCCTGTCCTTCAGTCGGAACCACCGAGGGCACCCTCAGCGGGAACCTCGGCACCCCGTCTTTCGCGCGCGGGCCTCGGCCCATTAACCCCGAGGGGACGTGCGGTCTCGGACAGGTTCGGGCGCCTCCCGGCACCCTGCCCGCCGCCCCGGGTCGAACCGGAGCGACGTATCTCGTTCATCCAGTCAGGCTGCCGATATCGACCCTCACGCCAGGCCCCATCGTGGAGCTCAACGCCACGGACTTCACGTACGTGCCCTTCGCGCCCGCCGGCCTGGCGCGCTGAATCGCGTCGGCCAGCGCCCGGGCGTTCTCCAGCAGCTTCTGCTCCTCGAAACTCGCCTTGCCGATACCGGCGTGGATGATGCCCGCCTTCTCGGCGCGAAACTCGACCTGGCCGCCCTTTGCGGCAGCGACCGCGCCTTTCACGTCCATCGTAACAGTACCCGAGGCGGGGGTTCGGCATCAGCCCGCGTGGACCGAGGATTTTGCCGAGCCGTCCGACTACCCCCATCAGGTCCGGGGTGGCGATGCAGCGGTCGAAATTGATCTCGCCCGCTTGCACCTTCTCGGCAAGGTCCTCGGCGCCGACCACGTCGGCCCCGGCAGCGAGCGCCTCCTCGGCTTTCGGTCCGCGGGCGAACACGCCGACCCGCACCGTCTTGCCGGTGCCATTCGGCAGGCTGATCAGGCCGCGCACCATCTGGTCGGCGTGCCGCGGGTCGATGCCGAGATTCATGGACATCTCGACAGTCTCGTCGAATTTCGCCTTAGCGTTCTGCTTCACCAGCCGGACCGCCTCGGGCAACGGATACGGCTTCGACTTGTCGAAGCTCGCATAGGCCGCCTTCAGCCGCTTGTCGTGCGCCATGGCTCAGCCCTCCACCACCGTCAGGCCCATCGACCGGGCCGAGCCGGCCAACATGCGAACCGCGGCCTCGATATCGCCGGCATTCATGTCCTGCATCTTTTGGACTGCGATCTCGCGCAACTGGGTCATGGTGACGCGACCGACCGTGGCGCCCTTGCCGGTGGCGGTCGAGCCCTTCTCGATGCCGGCCGCCTTCTTCAAGAAATAGGTGTTGGGCGGCGTCTTCATGATGAAGCTGTAGGTGCGGTCGGCATAGGCCGTGATCACCACCGGAACTGGCATTCCGGGTTCCATGTTGGCCGTCTGCGCGTTGAAATCCTTGACGAATTGCATGATGTTGAGGCCGCGCTGGCCGAGCGCAGGACCCACCGGCGGCGACGGGTTCGCCTTGCCGGCCGGAATTTGCAACTTGATGTAGCCGACGATCTTCTTTGCCATATCGCTATCCCTGGTCTTCCAGACGTGCCAAGGACCGCGGTGCGAACGACGCCTCGCGTCTCCCGCGTTCCAGTGAAGCGCGGCCATGTAGAGGATCGGCGCAGCAGAGTCCAGGGCCGGGAGGAAAGAGGGAACGACGCAAACCATAGGGACCGGCACGGCGACGCTACCTGCCGCCGAGGCGTGCCGATGCGGCGCCTGCGTCGCCGGCAAGCTGAACCGGCGCCGCCTGTTTGCTGGCGTGGCCGCAAGCCTGATCGCCGCCCGGCCGCTTTCGGCCAGTGCACAGACCAGCCTCACGCCGGCCCAGGCGCTCGACCGGCTGATGGACGGCAACCGGCGCTTCGCCGAGGGGCGGCTCACCTCGCTCAAAGAGGACCCCGCGATTCTCCGGCAAAGCACGGTCGAGAAGCAGGAGCCGTTTGCCGCGGTGCTCGCCTGCTCCGACTCGCGGGTTCCGGCACGAAGGTGATCCTCGTGCTCGGTCACGCCAACTGCGGCGCGGTGAAGGCGGCGATTCAGGGCAAAGCGGCGCCTGGACGGATCAGCGCACTCTACAGCGCGATCCATCCCGCCGTGGAGCAGGCCGGGCCTGACCTCACCGCGGTGATCCGCGCCAATGCCCGGCTGCAGGCCCGGCTGGTGCGGGATTCGTCCCCGGTGATCTCGGAGCTGGCGAAGCAGGGACGGATCGAGGTCCTGGCCGGATATTACGAGCTGGCTACCGGCCGAGTCTCGACCATCGGGCTCTAGTGGATGGCGCACCCGTCGAGCTGGTTGAAGGCGCTGCCGCAGGGCCTGTGGTGCGAGCCCGGCGGGTTCTTCATCGATCCGATTGGGACGGTCGATCGCGCCGTGATTACCCACGCCCACTCCGACCATGCGCGGCCCGGACACCAGCACGTGCTCGCCAGCCCGGAGACGCTGGCGTTGATGCGCGTTCGGCTGGGCGAGGGCGGGGGCATCACGCAGCAAGCGCTTGCCTGGAACGAGCCGCTTGGCATTGATGGGGTACGACTATGGTTGGAGCCGGCAGGCCACGTACTGGGCAGCGCGCAGGTGGTAATCGAGTACGCTGGCAGCCGCGTCGTGGTGAGCGGCGATTACAAGCGCACGCCAGACCCTACCTGCACCGCTTTCGAGCCGGTCCGATGCGACCTGTTCGTGACTGAGGCCACCTTTGCCTTGCCGGTGTTCCGCCATCCATCGCCCGAGCACGAGATCAACCGGCTGCTCGCCAGTGTCGCATTGTTCCCAGAGCGGACGCATGTCGTCGGCTGCTATGCGCTGGGCAAGTGTCAGCGGCTGATCGCCTTGCTGCGGCGCGCCGACTGGGACCGGCCGATCTGGCTTCATGGTGCCCTTGCTTCGCTCTGCGAAGCGTACGAGGCGCTGGGAGTACCGCTAGGCGACCTCCGGCTGGCAACCGCCGCAGCGAAAGGCGAGCTCGAAGGCGCGATCGTTCTCGCGCCGCCCGGCGCGATTGCCGACCGCTGGGCGCGCCGGCTCTCTGATCCGGTGGTGGCGCTCGCCTCCGGCTGGATGCGGGTGCGCCAGCGGGCGAAATCGCGCGGGATCGAACTGCCGCTGGTAATCTCGGACCACGCCGACTGGGACGAGCTGAACGCGACCATCGACGAAACCGGCGCGCCGGAAATCTGGGTGACGCACGGACGCGAGGAGGCACTGATCCACGCTGCAGGGCAGCGGGGGATCGCCGGCCATGCGCTGCGGCTGTTGGGCTACGAAGAAGAGGACGAAGCCGCGGTTTGACCCACTATGGCCGCCAGGAGATCTCGGCCGGCGGCGAGGCGGTAGGATCGCAGCGTAGCCACTGGCCGTTCTGAATGCTGACCCCGGTCATCGACATGATAAAGCCCCAATGGGTGATCACCAGTGTGTCGGGCCAGTCGTGCAGCGCAGCCATTTCTGCCCGAAACAGGGCGGCACGATCGACCACCGCCGCAGCCGACTCGGGGATCGCCGGCCACCAGATCTCCTCGATCGCCGAGAAATTGTGCTCCGGCCAAGAACGCTCCAACTCCGTCCGCGGCGTGCCGACATCGCAGGCGAAGGCATAGCGTTCGCGCACGGTCGGATTGATCAGCACCGGCACGCCGAGCGCCTTGGCCACGGGCGCCGCCGTCTGAAGCGCCCGGGTATAGGGCGAGACAATGATGCGGGCGATCCCGTCGCCGGCGAGCTGCAGGGCCGCTTCAGCAGCCTGGGCGTGACCGAGCGGGGTCAGCTTGGGGTCGGTAATGCCCGGATCCCGACGGGTCGCGCTGAAATGCAGGTTGAACTCGCTCTGGCCGTGCCGCAGCAGGATCATGGGCGGCGATTACCGCCATCCCGGCGAGGCGGCAACCGCCGGGTCAGCCCGAACCATTTGTGTCCGCAGCAAGAGGCTCTTATGTGTCATCCGGAGGAGAGCGAAGCGATGGATACGGGCGGGTTCCCAGTCGATCTGGTGCTATTTGGGATGATCGCAGGGTTCCTGGTGCTGCGCCTGCGCAGCATTCTGGGTCGGCGCACCGGGTTCGAGCGCCCGCCGACGCAGCCCCATCAGGCGCCGGGTGCCCCGCCGGTCGGACCGGTTATCGAGGGCCATGCCGACCCGGTCCAGCCGTCGGGTCGGGCAGTTCCCGACCCGGGCAGCCCGCTCGGTCAGATGCTGGCGCGCATGAAGGCGATCGATCGCAGCTTCGATCCGGGCGGCTTTCTGGACGGAGCGGAGAAAGCATTCCGCCTAATCGTCGCCGCCTTCGCCGCCGGCGATCGCCCCCGGTTGCGCGGCTTGGTCTCCGATGAGGTGTATCGCGCCTTCAACGAGGCGATCACGGCCCGCGAGCAAGCCGGCCATACGCAGACGACCGAGATCAAGGACGTCCCATCCGCCACCATCGAAGAGGCCGATCTACGCGGCACGGTCGCCCAGGCGACTGTGCGGTTTGTGTCGGACCAGGTCAGCCTGACCAAGGATAGCGCCGGCCAACCGCTCGCCGGTACGGACGCAGTGACCGAAATCACCGACGTCTGGACGTTCGAGCGCGATCTTTCCTCGCAGGACCCGACCTGGCGGCTGGTGTCGGTGCGCGGCGCCTAATCGGTGGACGGCCCGCCCGAGCCGGGCGAAGTTATTGCCGGACAGCGCCTGATCTGCGGCGACTGCCTGAACGTGCTGCCGCGGCTAGGATCGGGTTCGATCGATGTTGTGGTGACCTCGCCACCCTATAACCTCGGTGTCTCCTACAATCGCTACGAGGACCGCCGGGCAGAAGACGAGTATCTGGACTGGATGACGGACGTCGCGCGGGAGGTCGCCCGCGTGATGCGGTCGGACGGATCCTTCTTCCTGAACGTTGCCGGATCTTCCAGCGCGCCTTGGTTGCCGTTCGAGCTGCTGGTCCGGCTGCGCCGCTTGTTCGTGCTGCAGAATCACATCACCTGGATCAAGTCGATCGCCATCCGGCGCGATTCCGTGGGACACTACAAGCCAGTTCCCGGGCAGCGCTTCCTGCATCGCAACCACGAGCACATCTTTCATCTGACGCTCTCGGGCGACGTAAAGCTCGACCGGCTGGCGGTTGGGGTGCCGTTCAAGGACAAGTCCAATATCGCGCGCCGCGGGCACGCGCAGGACCTTCGCTGCCGCGGCGACACCTGGTTCATTCCCTATGATACGGTGCAGAGCCGGGCCGCGAAGTTCCACCACCCCAGTACCTTTCCGCTGGCACTGCCGCGCTGGTGCATCCGCCTGCACGGCCAGCGCGAGGCGACAGTGCTGGACCCGTTCATGGGCACCGGGACCACGCTGGTGGCGGCAGCGCTCGAAGCGGCACGGGGGATCGGGATCGAGATCGATCCATCCTACGTAGAGGTGGCGCGTCGGAGACTTGCGGAGACGGTTCGTCAGCTCTCGCTTGTGTAGTTTTGAGCCCGGATGGGCAGCCGGCGCGCCGGCGTCCAGCACCAGCGTGCAAGATCCCTCCGATGGGGTCGCCGCCGCCATCGCCCAGCGCTATAGCCCCGTCCATGGCGACCGTCCCGGACGCTCCGCTGATTGCCGTCGTGCTGCCTCCGGGCGAGGGATTCGGACCCGGCCGCACCGGTGCCGTGGGCCTGATCGTGCGCCGGCTCAGCCGCATCCTGCCGGCGTTGGTGCTGGGCGGGAGCCAAGCAGGTCCCCCCTTCGATGACGTGGCGTTCCGCTCGGTCCGCCCCCCGCTTTGGCTGCCCGGCACCGTCAACACCCGTTATGCGGCGGGCGTCGCCAGGATGCTCCGCGGTATCGCTCCGGCAATGATCGAGGTGCACAACAGGATCGACGTGGCGCTGTCGCTGGCGCGGCGCTGCCCGCGCACGCCGGTGCTGCTGTTCCTGCACAACGACCCGCAAGGAATGCGCCAGGCGAGCAACCCGGCGCAGCGTGCGTGGCTTCTGGCCCGGCTCGCGCGCGTCGTCGCGGTCTCGAACTACCTGCGCGAGCGGCTGCTGGAAGGTGTCGAACCGCCGCCGGACCGGCCGCCCGTGGTGCTGCCCAATCCGATCGAATTTGCCGCACTGCCGCCTGCTGGGCCGCGCGACAGGCTGATCCTGTTTGCCGGCCGCGTGGTGCCGGAGAAGGCCGCCGATGCCTTCGTGGCAGCCTGTGCGCTCGCGCTGCCGCAACTTCCGGGCTGGCGAGCGCAGGTCATCGGTGCCGACCGCTTCCGCGCCGACAGCCCGGAGACGCGATATGTACGCGCGGTGAGGGCCGCTGCCCAGCGGGCCGGCGTACGCATGCTGGGCTATCGCGACCACCCGGACGTGCTGGCCGCGTTGTCGAATGCCTCGATGGCTGTGGTGCCAAGCCGCTGGGCTGAGCCATTCGGGCTATCGGCGCTTGAGGCCATGGCCTGCGGCGCGGCACTTCTATGCTCGCCGCGTGGTGGCCTGCCGGAGGTAGCGGGCGATGCGGCGGTGTTCATCGATCCCGACGACCCGGCGGGTATGGCCGCTGCTATCGTGGCCCTGGCGCGCGATCCGGCGCGACTCGCTGCCGTGGCCGCGGCCGGCCGCGCGCAGGCACGAAAGTTCGGGCTGCAGGCGGCGGCATTGCGGCTGGCCGCCTTGCGCCGGGAGGTGCTGGCAGCGAGACCCGCCCGCGGTAGCCCGCCTGCCTCGGCTTCCCTATATACCGCGGCACAGAACGGGATGGAGCCGCGATGATGGCGGATGCGACGACCCAAAAAGAGCTGGTGCCGGTGACGGTGCTCACCGGATATCTCGGCGCCGGCAAGACGACCCTGCTCAACCGCATCCTCAGCGAGCAGCACGGCGGCAAATACGCCGTGGTGATCAACGAGTTCGGCGAGCTCGGCGTCGATAACGACCTCGTCGTCGATGCCGACGAAGAAGTGTTCGAGATGAACAACGGCTGCATCTGCTGCACCGTCCGCGGCGATCTGATTCGCATCGTAGGCGGCCTGATGAAGCGGCGCGACCGGTTCGACGGCATCATCATCGAAACCACCGGTCTCGCTAATCCGGCGCCGGTGGCACAGACTTTCTTCGTTGACGAAGGCGTGCGGGCGAAAACGCGGTTGGATGCAATCGTCACCGTGGTGGATGCCAAGCACGTGCTGGCCCGGCTTGAGGACAGCCACGAGGCGGCTGACCAGATCGCCTTCGCCGACGTGATCGTGCTGAACAAGACCGACCTCGTCTCGGCGGAAGAACTGGAAGAGGTCGAACGGCGCATTCGCCAGATCAATCGCTTCGCTGTCATCCATCGCACCGAGCGCGCCGCCCTGCCGATCGATCAGGTGCTAAACTGCGGCGCTTTCGACCTCAATCGTGTGCTGGACATGACTCCCGATTTTCTCGAAAGCGACGAGCATGAGCACAACGACGACGTCACGTCGGTCAGCTTCGAAACCGATCGGCCAATCGACCCGGAGAAGTTCAACGCCTGGATGGGAGTGCTGCTGGCCGAGAAGGGACCGGACCTGCTGCGCACCAAGGGCATCCTGAATTACCAGGGCGACGATCGCCGCTTCGCCTTCCAGGCGGTGCACATGATGGCCGACGGCGATTTCATCGGTCCCTGGCGGCCCGACGAGCCGCGCCGCAGCCGGATCGTGTTCATCGGCCGCAACCTCAACCGCCCCCAGCTCCGGCGCGGCTTCGAGGCATGCCAGGCGGACTAGGATGATGTCGCGTTCGACGGGAACCGGGAAAGTTCACCTCTCCCGCTCTGCGGGAGAGGTCGCGGCGGGTGAGGGTGCCGCGGCCCGCGAGACCCCACCCGGTTCGCTTCGCGAAACAACCTAGCGCTGGGTGCAAATGGCTGACGCAATTACCGCCCGGTTCCTGATCGAAAGCCGAGGCACCGTACGCGACCTCGGTGCCTTCGTTGTGGCGGCGCGGTTCGACCGCGACGGGCGCATCGCAGCATTCGCGCTCGGCGACGGTACGCTTCGCCTGGCCGATTGGTCGCAACCCGGGCAATGGCGCGAGATACCGGTGCATGGCGGTGCAGCGCTGGCGATGGCAACGCACCCGGGCGGCGGCTGGATATCCGGCGGCGATGACGGGAAGCTGCGCCGCATCGACACGGACGGTGCCATCACCGACATCGCTTCATTCGGCACGAAATGGGTCGAGCAGGTCGCGGCAACGCCCGGCGACAAAGGAGGCGTGCTCGCCTGCGCAGCCGGCAAGACGGTGCATCTGTTCGACGCCGCCGGCACGAAGCTGAAAGAGCTCGCCCACCCGTCCACAGTGACCGGGCTTGCCTTTGACGGGAAAGGCAAGCGGATCGGCGCGTCGCACTACAACGGCGCAAGTCTCTGGTTCGTTGCAGCCAAGACCGACAGCCCGAGGCTGCTGGAATGGAAGGGGAGCCATATCGGGATCGCCATCCATCCCGACGGTGAGGCGGTCGTGACCGCGTTGCAAGAGAATGCGCTGCACGGCTGGGCATTACCGGACGGCAAGCACATGCGAATGAGCGGCTATCCGGGCAAAACGCAGTCGATGTCGTTCACCCGCACCGGCAAATGGCTGGCGACCAGTGGGGCGGATGCGATGGTTCTATGGCCATTTTTCAGCGGCGGCCCGATGGGCAAGGCACCGCTGGAACTCGCCGGCGGCGACGGGATCCAGTGCACGCAGGTCGCCTGCCACCCAAAGGAGGATATGGTAGCAGGCGGCTTCGCCGACGGACTTGTGGTCCTGGCGGACATCGGCTCCTCACGGATCCTGCCGGTAGCATCACCCGGCCACGGTCCCGTCTCGACTCTGGCATGGAACGCCGCCGGCTCGCATCTGGCGATCGGCACCGAGACGGGCTACGCGGCGATCGTGGATTTTTCCAAGCGGGGGGAATGATGCCGGCGAAAGATGGCGGAATGCGCTGCGCTTTTCCGCCTTACGGGAGTGCCATGACACTGTAGGGCGGAAAAGCGAAGCGCATTCCGCCATCGGCTCAGGACTTCCGTCCACCGCCGCTGAGCAGCCGATCATCCGCTGAACCAACCCCCTGAGCGGCGGCTCCAAGATCGTGCGCCAGCCGGTCGGCCACGCCGGTCCGGTAGTGCAGCGCATCCCAGTAATTCGTGTCTGTTAAGGTGATCGGACTCGGCAGCATGAAATCGACCACGAGCGTATTTGGCGTATCAGCCGCAATCGCTGCAACGCGCCGCTTGCACTCTTCCCAGACCTCCGCCCCTTCACTGCCCGAACGCGGGAACAGCACGTGATTGTAGGGAACAAAGAACAGAATCTTGCGGGTCCGCGCCGGAAATTTAGCGAGCTCAGCCCGCAGCGTCTCCAGTGCGGGATAGCGCCAGTCCGCCGGCCGGCCGCTGCGCGCGCCGGGCGGAATCTCTGGCTCCGACTCTCGCGCGCGTAGATGCGCCGCGGCGCGCGTAGCATCGTATTCGGCATCTGGCGGAACGAACCTCGTGTAACCATCGCGCCCGTACACCGGTCGCTTAATGCCGACCAGGATGCCGAAGAGCTGGCCTGCCTCCTGCACGGCGTAGATATTAAACATGTGCAGGTAGCCGTTCCACCTGTCATCCTGGTACATCCAAGGCGGAAACGGATTAGGCGTGAATTTCTCGTACGTATCCCCGGTCACGCACCAGACCACGTCGAGACCCACCATCACCACGCGTGGCGCCGAATGTGCGCGCCGGAACACATCCATCAGTTCGGTCTGCTCATACGCCGTGGCGCTGTTCATCGCCAGGTTGGCGAAATGCACATCAAACAGGGGATCGAGCACGGCCGGGCGCAACAACCGGCTGGTCGAGGTACCGAACAGCGCGCTGTCGAACCGCGCTGAACGCGCCAGCGCCGGGAAGGCGAACCGCGCATCCGTGGCGACCGGCCACCGTTTGGCCGGTGGCGAGAGCGGCAGCGTGTTGAATGGATCGACCAACACCACGAAGGCATAGATAACGACAACGCACAGCAAAGCCGTGCCGGCCGCGAGCCGGAAGAACCGCCGCCAGGTGGAAGGCGGATCAGAACTGGAAATAAATGAAGACATTCGGCAGCCGACCGCCCACAAGCAGCAACAGATAGGCGAGCGCCGCACCGGCCGGCACCGCGAGCCAGGCTCGCGGCCGCAGCCGCTCCAGCGCCGCCTGCTGGCTGGTCGGACCGATCAGCGCGACCACCGCCCCGCCCGCCAGTGCTACGACGAACTCAGGGTCCAACTCGACATGCCCGATCCCATGCAGCCCCAGCATGGAAGCAAACATGCCGCCGGCTGCGGCGAAGCTGTCGCAGCGGAACAGCACCCAGCCGACCATAACGAACAGCAACGTTAGCAGCCAGGCGAGCTGACGCGGCAGGCGGAGCCCGGCGCCTTGCCACAGATGGTTCACGGCCAGCGCCACGCCGTGCAGCCCTCCCCAGACAACGAAGGTCCACCCCGCGCCATGCCACAGCCCTCCCAGCAGCATCGTGGCAATGACGTTCACCGCCTGCCGCACCGGACCGCACCGATTACCGCCGAGCGGGATGTAAAGGTAGTCGCGCAAGAAGCGCGACAACGTCATATGCCAACGCCGCCAGAAGTCGCGCACCGACACCGCGCGATACGGTGCATCGAAGTTGAACGGCAGACGCAGCCCGAACATGCGCGCCAGCCCTATCGCCATATCGGAATAGCCGGAGAAGTCGAAATAGATCTGCAGCGTGTAGGCGGCGCATGCCAACCAAGCCCCGGCCGCTGCCAGCGGCGCTCCGGCGGCGGCCTGCCTGAACAAAGGGTCAGCGACCATTGCCAGCGTGTCAGCAAAAGCCACCTTCTTCGCCACACCGATCACGAACAGCGCAAAGCCACGCGACAGATTCTCCCACATCTCCTGCCGGCGCGGGTCGGCGGCGAACTGCGGGATGATCTCGTTGTGCCGGACGATCGGTCCCGCAATGAGCTGCGGGAAGAACATCACGAACATGCCGAAATCAAGCAGCCCGTAGATGTGCCGGTCGCCACGCCGGAGGTCGATTAGGTAAGAGATTTTCTGGAATACGAAGAAGCTGATGCCGAGCGGCAGGATCAGGTGCCAGGGCGTCCAACTCTCGCCCAGCACGCCGTAGTACGTGCCCCGCAGAAAATCGGCATACTTGAACAGCGCCAGCACGCCAAGATTTATCGCCACGCCGAGCAGCGGGATGAAGAGCGCATGCCGCGCACCGTACCACTGCGCAACCAACCAGTTGGCGAGCGTCAGCCCGATCAGCAGGGGCACGAACCGCACGTCCCACCAGCCGTAGAAGACGAGCGAGGCCGCGATGATCAGAAGCTGGCGCGCCGGGCGGCTGCCGGCAAGCGCATAATAGAGCCCCAGCACCACCGGCAGGAAGCAGCAGACGAAGACCTGTGAGTTGAACAGCATTACGGGTCTCGCGGTCGGGCGATGCCGTCGCCCCACTGGCTCCAAAGGTCGAGTGAGCCGATTGCGAGGACCACGTATAGCGGCGCCGCATGCATCACGACCCGGCCGATATCGAACGACTTCGTCACGGCGAGGGCAACCAACGCCAGCACTGGAACGACCAGTCCGTCGATTGGGCGGAACGGGCCGCCGCGCAAACCGCGCCGTGCCGCGGGCCAGCCGGCAACCGCCACCCCGGCGAGTAGAAGACACGGCACGATGTCCAACACGAGCCCGCGGGCCGAGATGCTCGCCGCCAGGTTCGACAAGATCGTCTGCACATAGTCATGTGGTTGCAACTGATACTCGTTGCCCGGCAAGTGGACCAACCAAACCATCAACAGATAGAGTGCCAGCGCAAACACCGTCGCCGCCCATTGAACACGGAGCGTATGCCGGTCTTCGGCGCACATGGCGGTGCGGATCGTCAGCCACAGGAACAGCACCATGCAGACTTTCTCATCCACGATCACCGAGATGATCGCCAGAGCCGCGAATGCACCGGGGCGATGCAGTACGGCAACCGCGACGGCCACCAGCATGATCGCGACAGGGTCGATACCGTAGGCTTGGCTGTGCCAGCACAACAGGAACAGCAGGGCGGCGGCCAGCAGGCCATCTCGTTTCCCCAGCCCGCACTGTCTCGTCGCGATGTGAAAGACCGCAGATCCGGCAAGTACCATCGCCAGCCAGGACAGCAATGCGATCGCCGCCGTCGCCTTCAGATAGGCGCCCGGGATTTGTGCCGACAGCTCGCTCAAGCGCAGCGGCGGTAATGCGTAATAGAATGGCGCAGCCGCCGCGACGGCCAGAATACGGTACCCATACGGAGAGCCTGGGAACGCTCCTCCGGGGCTCCCCACCAGCCACAGCAGGAATGGCGCGTAGTCATCCCGCGGCAGCGTATTGAAGACCATCGTACGGTAGATCGCCCAGAAGAAGGGTGACAGCAGCATAAGAAGGACCGCAAGCGCACCGAGGCGGACCAGCAAGGCCCTCATCCCCAGGCCGCCTATCGGCATGGCTCTACTCGAGCGTCTCCAGCAGCCCGGCCATCAGCGCGGCCCGAGGCGCGAGATCGTGCCAGATGATGTGCTCATGGCGCACATGCGCACCGGCCCCGGGGCAGCCCAGGCCGTCCAGCGTCGGGATTCCCATCGCCGCAGTGAAATTGCCGTCCGAGCCGCCACCGCGATGCTGTTTCGGCAACTTGATGCCGATCTCGCTCGCCACCGCACGGGCCTTTTCGTACAGCACCGAGATGCCGGCCGTCTCGCCAAACGGCGGGCGGTTCATGCCGCCTTCCACCGTCACGCGGCAACCAGGAGTACGTGCGCATAAGTCGAGGATCGCGCGCTCCATCCGCTCTCCGTCCGCCGCCGAATTGACGCGCAGGTCGATCCCGCAGCCGGCTTCGGGCGGGATCACGTTGGGCCGTGTCCCGCCCCAGACCGGTGCCGCGTTCAGCGTAATGCCGCGTTCCAGATCGACCATGCCGTGGATCGCCAGGATCTGCTGCGCCAGCTCCACCACCGCCGATGCGCCGTCTTGGAAATTCCCGCCGGCATGAGCACCGAGCCCTTCGACCCGCAGCACGAACCGTCCGACCCCCTTGCGGGCGGTGACGCAAGCGCCGCCCGCCCCGGCTGGCTCCGGAATCAGCACGGCTGCGGCCGACGCTGCCTCGCGCTCGATCAACTCGCGGCTGGTCGGACTGCCTACCTCCTCGTCCGGGGTCAGCAGCAGTACGATCGGCCGGCGCGTCCGCACCTGCTGGCGCAGAATCGAACGCACCACGTGCAGAGCTAGGAAGCTGCCGGCCTTCATGTCGTAGATGCCGGGCCCGTGGGCCTTCTGCCCGTTCACCCGGTACGGCATCGCCTTCAACGTGCCGAGCGGCCAGACCGTGTCCAGGTGCCCGGCAAGCAGGATCGGCCTCGCCTCATCCGGTGCAGTCAAAGACGTCCGGGCGATCAGGTTGTCGCCGAAGCCGTCGCGACCGGGAATGCGGGTGAGGATCGCGCCGGCCTGCGCCAGCTCAGCCTCCGCGACGTCCATCAGCCGATTAACGGCCGAGGCGTCGGTCGTGGGCGTTTCCAGCTTCACCCAGCTAGCCAACTCGTTCAGCAGATCTTCAGAGCGGCCCACATCGGTCTGCGGCATCGGTTCATCCCGTCCGGTGATCGCACGGCCCGGGTCTTTGCCCGCAAAGCCACGCCTTGTCCACGCAGCGCACAAGCCGATGGAACGGGATCGCGCCCGACGACGCCGTCGCACCACATGATCCGATGTGACGCGCACAGCGAAACGAGACGGCAACGAGAATAGACCCGCTCGCAGAAAGAACTGGACGGCGGCTGGCGGCCGTTCCCCGTCTAGTTGAGCGTCCTTTAGATATCCACCGTAGCATCTTTCGCGTGGGATGTACGTCTGCCAGACCCGATGGTCTTCCATCGCCCCCGCCCGCCGATACATTGCCGGCATGGCTGATCTCCCCTTCCGGACCGACTGGCTGCGGCACCTGACCGGCCGACCCGAGCTCCTGAACCCTGCCGAGATGGCCCGTGCGGATGCGCTCTCGCCCAGCCTCGGCGTGCCCAGCCTGACGCTAATGGAGAATGCCGGGCGTGCCGTTGCCCGAGCCGTGCAGGCGCGCATCCGCCCGTGCCGCACCCTGGTGCTGTGCGGGCCGGGCAACAACGGCGGCGACGGGTATGTCGTCGCCCGCCTGCTGGCGCAGCAGGGTTGGCCGGTCGCTGTCGCAGCCCTCGCCCGCCCGCGGGAAGGCTCCGATGCCGCCGAGGCCGCGCACCGTTGGCGCGGGCCACAAGCCGCCTTCGCCCCTGAAACGACCACAAGCGCCCAGCTGGTGATCGACGCAGTGTTCGGCGCCGGGCTGGCTCGCGACGTCGATGGCGTCGCCGCCGACACGTTGCGATCTGCACGACGGGTCGTGGCAGTCGATGTGCCCAGTGGCATAGACGGTGCTACCGGTGCGGTCCGCGGCTTCGCGCCCGCTGCGCAGCTCACTGTAACCTTCTTCCGTCTTAAGCCCGGACACTTGCTCCTGCCGGGCCGCGAGCGCTGCGGGGAGATCGTGCTGTCGGATATCAGCCTGCCGGACGCCGCACTCCGTCAGGTCCCGCCGACGACCTTCGCCAATCTGCCCGAGCTGTGGAGGATTCCCCACCCCACCGCCTCGGGACACAAATACAGCCGCGGGCATGTGACCGTGCTCGGCGGTGCGGCGATGACCGGCGCCGCACGGCTTGCCGCCGACGCGGCCCGCCGCGCGGGCGCCGGTATGGTCACCATCGCCGCGACGCATGGCGGCGCCGAGGTCTACCGAACCGGATCGCCCGGCGTCATCGTGACCGACACGCCGCTCGCCGAGCTTCTCACGGACGAACGCCGCGTCGTCTGGGTATGCGGCCCCGGGCTTGGCCCCGACGCGGCGGCACAAGCCCTGCCCGCGCTATTGGCCGCGCACCGGCAGGTCGTGGCGGACGCCGACACCTTCACTGCATTCGCTGGTCAGCCAGATGCGCTGACCGGTACCGCCGTGCTGACGCCGCATGCCGGAGAGTTCACCCGCGTGTTCGGGCCGCCGGGCGCCGACCGGCTAGGCGCTGCCCGCGCGGCCGCTCAGCGCGCCAACAGCGTCGTGCTGCTGAAAGGCAGTGACACGATCATTGCGTCCCCCGACGGACGAGCGGCGATCAACGCCAACGCGCCTCCATGGCTCGCCACTGCCGGCGCCGGCGACGTGCTTGCCGGCATCATCGGCGGACTGCTCGGCCAGGGGATGCCGGCCTGGGAGGCAACCTGCGCCGGCGCCTGGCTGCACGGCGCCGCCGCCGAGCGCGCCGGGCCCGGCATGATTGCCGAGGATCTGCTCGCCGCACTGCGGCACTGAGCACAGCGCGATGCCGCACTGCACGCTCGCCACGAGCGCGCGCAGCAGCAGTGTGTCTATACTGCACCGTCCGCCCAGGAGCCCCGAATGAGCGAAGCCGCCGCCCCACCGGGACTATTCGACCGTGCAATCCGTCGTCTCACCGCCGTCTGGCGCGACATGGCCGCGAGCGTCAGCGAGGAGGACGACAGCATCGAGGCGCAGATGCGTGCCTGCCTCCGCTCCCGCGGCGGCGAGGTCAGCGCGCGGAACCGGGCCGCCCGACTGGCACAGACGTATCTCGGTCTCGATACGGACGGACAGAAGGATTTCCTGCGCACGCTGGCAACGTTCGATTCCGATCCGGAAGCAGTCGCGACCGCCTATGCGGCCGTGCAGCAAGCGCAAGACCCCGCCGAGCGCGCCGTCGCCCAGGCCAATCTGCGACGTGCCCTGGAACCGCCTCGGCTCAAGCTCCTGACCCGCTTCACGACCATCCCCGACGGGCGGAAATTCCTGGTCGATCTGCGCGCCTTCCTGCTGGATCACCGGAACGAGGATCACCTGCTCGCAGCTTTGGAATCCGACCTCCGCGGCCTGCTGGCAGCCTGGTTCGATATTGGTTTCCTCGAGCTGCAGCGCATCGATTGGCACAGTTCGGCGGCGCTACTGGAAAAGCTCGTGGGTTACGAGGCGGTGCACGAGATCCGCTCCTGGCGTGACCTCAAGAACCGGCTCGATTCCGATCGGCGCTGTTATGCGTTCTTTCATCCCCGCATGCCGACCGAGCCGCTGATCTTCGTCGAGGTAGCGCTGGTGAACGGGCTGGCCGGCAGTGTGCAGCGCCTGCTCGACGAGAAGGCGCCAGTGCTCGATGCGCGCTCGGCCGACACCGCGATCTTCTATTCGATCAGCAACTGCCAGCGCGGGTTGGCGGGGATCAGCTTCGGCAATTTCCTGATCAAGCGGGTGGCGGAGGAACTGGCGAGCGAGTTCCGCAATCTGAAAACATTCGCGACGCTGTCGCCCATTCCGGGATTTCGGCGCTGGCTCGATCCCAAACTGGCGGCGGCCGAACCCGGCCTCACAGCTGAAGACGAAGCCGCGGCGCTGCGCGCGGCAACAGGCGCCGAGGGCGCGACGGCTCTGGCCGAACTCCTCGCCCGCCGTTCCTGGTGGCGAGACCAGACACTGGTGCGCGCCGCCGAGCCCGCACTGGTCCGGCTTTGTGCGCGCTATCTTCTGTTGGAAGCGAACGGCAAACGCGCGCGCGATCCTGTGGCGCATTTCCACCTCTCCAACGGCGCCCGTATCGAACGGATCAACATGTGCGCCGATGCCTCGGAGAAGGGCGCACGAGAGAGCGCAACGCTGATGGTCAATTACCTGTACGATCTGGCGAAAATCGAGGATTGGCACGAGGATTATGCCGGCGACGGCAAGCGCAACGCTTCGAGCGCGGTGCGCCGGCTTGTCGGTGGCCGCCAATGGTCCGTCGTCAGCAGTCTTCAGCCCGCGGAGCGACGAGGATGAACGTCGATATCGCCAGCCCGCCGCCGCGGGCTGCAGCGCCGGATGCGCGGCGGCTCGATATCCTCCACCAGCTTGAGCGCAAGCTGCTTTGGTTGTCCGCCTGGATGGTGCATCACGCGAACCATATCCGGCCCAACCGCGACGGGCTGAAAGTGGGCGGGCACCAGGCGTCTTGCGCCTCGGTGATCTCGATCATGGCGGCGCTCTATTTCGAGATCGCCCGGCCACAGGATCGGATCGCGGTGAAGCCGCATGCCGGGCCGGTGTTCCACGCCATCAACTACCTGTTCGGCCGGCAGAGCATCGAGAAGATGGAAGGGCTGCGCGCGCTCGGCGGCGCTCAGTCGTATCCATCGCGCGTCAAGGACGGAGCGGAGGTCGATTTCTCTACAGGCTCGGTCGGACTTGGCGTGGCGATGACCACGTTCTCGGCGCTGATCCAGGATTATGTGCGGCTGCACGGGCTGGGGCGCACCGACTTGCCCGCGGGGCGGCACATCGCCATCGCCGGCGACGCCGAGCTCGACGAGGGCAACATTTACGAGGCGCTGCTAGAGGGCTGGAAGCACGACGTCCGCGATGTCTGGTGGATCGTCGATTACAACCGCCAGAGTCTCGATTCCGTGCTCCCCGACCGGCTGTTCGGCCGCATCGAGGGGCTGTTCCGCGACATGGGCTGGAACGTCGTTACTCTGAAATACGGCCGTAAGCTGCAAGCCGCTTTTGCCCGCCCGGGCGGAGACGCGCTGCGCCGCTGGATCGATGATTGCCCGAACAGCCTCTATTCGGCGCTGACGTTTCAGGGCGGTGCGGCGTGGCGCCAGGCCGTTCTTGCCGATCTCGGACGCTCCCGCGCCGTGCGCGCCATTATCGATTCCCTGTCGGACGGTGAGCTGGCGGTGCTGATGACCAATCTCGGCGGCCACGACATCGAGACCATCATCGAGGCGCTGCGTGCCGCCGAGGCCGAAGGCGACCATCCGACCTGCTTCATTGCGTACACGATTAAGGGCATGGGCCTGCCCTTCGCCGGCCATAAGGATAATCACGCCGGCATGATGACAAAGGAGCAGATGGAGGTGTTCCGCGCGGCGATGTCGATCCGCCCGGGCCACGAGTGGGATCGGTTCGAGGGGCTCGACTTGCCGGACGCCGAGCTCGCGGCATTTCTCGATGCCTGTCCTTTCGCGACGAAATTGACCCCGCAGGGACGCGCGCTGACCGCCCCGACAATTGCGGTCCCCGCAGAACTGCCGATGCCCAAGCTTACCGGGCGGAAGCTCTCCACTCAGGCCGGGTTCGGCGACATGCTGGCCGAGATCGGCCGCGGCCAGGGGCCGCTCAAGGAACTGGCCGAACATATCGTCACCACCAGCCCCGACGTGACCGTTTCGACCAACCTCGGCCCCTGGGTGAACCGGCGCGGCATCTTCGATCGTCACACCCGCAACGATGTGTTCCGCGACGCCAAGCTGGCTTCGGCGCAGCGATGGGGCATGAGCCCCCACGGCCAGCATATCGAGCTCGGAATCGCAGAGCAGAACCTGTTTCTGCTTCTGGGCGCGGCGGGTTTGACCCATGCGTTGACCGGCGCGCGACTGCTGCCGGTCGGCACGGTGTACGATCCGTTCGTCAATCGCGGCCTGGATGCACTGATCTACGCCTGTTACCAGGATGCGCGCTTCGTGTTGGTCTCCACCCCATCCGGCCTGACGCTGGCGCCGGAAGGCGGGCAGCACCAGTCGGTCAACACTCCGCTGATCGGCATGGCCGCCGACCGCTTGGCGAGCTTCGAGCCGGCGCATGTCGATGAGCTGGCGATCCTACTGCGCCACGCCTTTGCGCATATCCAGCAACCGGACGGGTCGGCGGTATGGCTGCGTCTCTCGACCCGCCAACTCGAGCAGCCGGGGCGGCAGCTAGAGCCCGCTTCGGTCATTGCCGGCGCGCATTGGGTTGTCGAGCCGGCGCCGGGAGCCCGCATTGCCATCGGCTATCAGGGGCCCGTCGCGCCCGAAGCGGAAGCAGCGTTCGCCGAGCTGCGTGCGGAAGAACCGAGCGCGGGGCTGCTGGCGATGACCAGCCCCGACCGCCTGCACGCCGGCTGGCTCGCCGCCGCGCAATCGCGGCGCTCGGGCTTGCGTGATGTGCGCTCGCACATTGAGCGAATCCTGGCGCCGCTCGCGCCAGACGCGACACTGGTCACGGTGCTCGACGGCCATCCCGCGACGCATGCCTGGCTGGGCGCCGTGCGGGGCCAGCGCGTGATCCCGCTCGGTCCTGATCATTTCGGCCAGAGCGGCGACATTCCCAGTCTGTATCGCGAATATGGAATTGATACCGAAGCGATCTTGGACGCCTGCGCGCAGGCGCTGCTGGCCGGCTGAGCCGACGACAAACAATCGCTCTCAATCTCCTGATTGATTTCGGAGATTGAGTAGTCCTACTGAGTCGCAAACCGGACGGGCTGACGGCCTGATTTAGCCCTTGCTGCGACGCGGTCGCGCTATGGTACGGGTGAAGATTCGAACCGCTCGGGGAGGGCGGCATGGATCTTCGCGATCGGTCTGGCACGGAAGCCCGGTTCAGAGCCTACGCGGCGGATTTGGCCTCGGTGCTCGGCCATGCCGACCGGGTCGCACCGTTTCAAGACTACTGCATCGGCTTGATCTCGACCGAGGGCCGCAAGAGCGTCGAACCGCTGGCGGCGGTGACCGCACCAGAGCGGACCGCGGCCCAGCACCAGTCGCTGCTGCATCTGGTGGCGCAAGCCCCATGGTCGGACCAGGCGATGCTGACCCGGGTGCGCGAGTTGGTGCTGCCATCCATCACCGGCGATGAGCCGATCCAGGCCTGGATCATCGACGACACGGCGTTCCCCAAGAAGGGCCACCACTCGGTCGGCGTGGCGCGGCAATACTGCGGGCAGCTTGGCAAGCAGGAGAACTGCCAGGTGGCGGTGAGCCTCTCGGTGGCCACCCACCAGGCCAGCCTGCCGGTCGCCTATCGATTGTATCTGCCGCAGGACTGGGCTGACGACCCGGTGCGGCGGATCACCGCGGGCGTGCCGGCGGAGGTTACGTTCCAGACCAAGCCGGAGATCGCGCTGCGGCAAATGCGCCAAGCCCACGCTGATGGCCTGCCGGCGGCAGTGGCGCTGATGGACCCAGCCTATGGCAACAACGCTACGCTGCGTGGCGGGATCAGCGAACTCGGACAGCCCTACGTGGCCGGCATCCTACCCACCACAGCAGTCTGGCGGCCGGGCGAGGCAGCAGTGCCAGCCCCGGCATGGTCGGGCCGCGGCCGGCCGCCCAAACGGCCGCGCCGTGATGATGCGCATCAGCCGGTCTCGGCCAAGCAGCTGGCGATCGAGCTGGCCGCCGACGCCTGGCAGCCGATCACCTGGCGAGAGGGCAGCAACACGGCACTGAGCTCACGCTTTGCCCGCCTGCGGGTGCGTCCGGCACACGATGATACCAAACGCAACGAACCTGCGGCGGAAGAGTGGCTGCTGATCGAGTGGCCAGAGGGCGCGAGCGAACCGGACCATTACTGGCTTTCCACGCTGCCGTCGGACATCACGTTCGAGCGGATGGTGGATCTCACCAAGCTGCGCTGGCGGATCGAACGCGACTATCTGGATCTGAAGCAGGAGGTCGGGCTCGGCCATTACGAAGGCCGCGGCTGGCGGGGCTTTCACCATCACGCAAGCCTATGCATTGCGGCCTACGGATTCCTGGTCTCCGAGAAGGCGACGATTCCCCCCTCAGGACTTGCCCGCGCCTGGCGCGGCCAGCGACCTGCCGTTCCCGCAGGTTACCGACCCAGAGGAGCTGCCGCTGCGTTCGCAGCGTCATGTGCCGAACTCGATTGCGACGCTGCGCATCCGTCTCGCACGTACCTTCGTCCATGCACTGCCGCGATGTCCCTGCTGCGGGCATAGGCGCCAGCCCTTAAGCGCGGCATGATGAGTGACGCAGTAGGAGTAGGTGCCCGGAATAGAACCGATTCCGGCCGGCTGACGTTGCTAGGTGTCACGTCGGCGGCGCCTCAATGCAATTGCGCCGACAGCCAGGAAGGAGAACGAGGATGAGAACCCTCTTGTTGACTACTGCGGCTCTGTTCGCGATTTCGTGTGGGTCGGCGCTCGCCGCTGCCGGCGGCGGCAGTGCAGGTGCGGGTGATGCAGGAGCTGGGGGTGCTGGTGGAAGCGCTGGCGGAAGCTCCGGAAACAGCGGCAGCAACGGTGGCGGCAATGGCCACACGGCACCAGCCGTTCAGTCAACCATGCCGAACGCTATTACACCGAGCTACGGAGTAACGACGAACACACCAACATCATCCGGATCCTTGAACAACGGCACCAGCCAGACCGCCGTAGGTCGGAACCCGGCATCCGGGGCATCGTCGTCTTCACCGTAACCATCTGATACTCTTGTGAAAGAAGGCCCGGCGCCGTTTGCACCGGGCCTTTGCTTGTCTGGTGTCAGGAAATCGCCAGTCGCTGACTACGAAATGTAAATGCGCCCGCCACCCGGCCGCAGATGGCTGACGTCGGTTCCGTGTCATGTCGGTGCCCACGATCATGCCGACAACCACGACGAAGAAGCCATAATGAGAAGTTTGTCGCTGTCCACTGCGGCTATGTTCGCGATTTCGTGCGGGGCGGCGCTTGCCGCCAGAGCGACACAGATGCAAGTGCCGGCGGCACGAGCGCCGGCTCATCCGGGAGTTCGCAATAGATAGCTGTCGTTTGCGTGAAGGAAGGCCCGGCGCAGGTGTACCGGGCCTTTTCCCGTCAGGTTACTTCACGAAATTGCCATCATATCATGCAACGGAAAGAAGCACGAAAAATCTCAACTTCCGGACGCGACAGCACGGTTCAAGCTCGTGTCATTTGTCCTTGTTCGCGGCGTGTCTGCAACACAGGTCCCTTCCAGCCGACAAGTTCTGGCAAGGAGAGGCAGACGTGCCGCACAACTTCGACGACCAGTTAATCGCTTTTCTTCCCAAAATGCGGGTTTGGGCACTGGCGCTCACCCGGAACCGTGCTGCTGCCGAGGATTTGACTCAAGATGTCGCGACGAAGGCATTGGTAGCGCAGGACTGCTTTACCCCAGGTACCAATTTCTCGGCCTGGGTGCATCGGATCATGCTCAATCACTTCATCAGCAGCGTGCGCAACAAGCGTGAATTCACCGACATGGAAAGCATGCCAGATCAGCCGGTCTCGGCATCGCATGAGGACCGGACCGCGCTGCACGAGCTTTCCTGGGCGCTCGACCGCCTGCCGCCCGACCAACGTGAAGCTTTGTTCATGATTGCGTTGCAGGAGATTCCCTACGAAACCGCAGCCGAGAAGACGGGTTGCGCGATCGGCACCCTGAAGAGCCGGGTCCACCGTGCTCGTCTTCAGTTGCGCTCCTTCATGCTGGGTGAGGGTGCAAACCTCAGCCGTTCAAACCCGAACACCACGGGGCATCGGAGTCTTGCGGGAGAGCCGGCGCCGGTATCCGCTCCGGCTACCTGATCCCGGTGATCGATGCGCTCACAGCGCGGGGATCGCGAATGGGCCAGCGACCGGCTTCCACCTGAGCGAGGAACGTGCCGACGATCTGATTGAACGCGTCAGGATCCTCCAGATTGATTGCATGGCCGCAATTCGGCATCACCGCAAGCGCGGCCGAGGTAATCGATTGCTTCATCAGAAGCGCCGGCTGGAGGCACGGCCAGTCCTCGTCGCCGGTCAGGATCAGCGTCGGAACGCTGAGTCGTCGCATCTCGTCGACGAGGTCGTAGAGCGATGGACGCTCGCGCTGCACGCCTAGTTGCGTATTGCGCGCGCCGGTTGCGTCGTGCTCGGCCAGCATCCGCTTGAATTCGGTGAAGCCGCGGGGGTCCTTGTTTTCGAACTGCACGCGCGTTGGGCCATAGGCATATTTCTCCGCGACCGCATGCATGCCGTGCTGGTCGATGAACGCTGCCACGGCTTCCGCCTCGGCGCGGAAGCGTTCGCGTTGGGCCGGCTCGGCGCCGTAGCCGCAGCCGGCGACGCACAGCGAACGAGCCCGCTCCGCGTGGCGGAAGCCAAAGTGTAAGGTGGCGAAGCCGCCCATCGACAGGCCGACGATATGCGCCTTGTCAATACCGAGGTGGTGGAGCACCGCGGCGATATCATCCGCCGCCCGTATCTGACAGTACCGAGGTAACGGCCGGCGGCACGTCGGACGGCGGATAGCCGCGCGCGTTGTAGGCGATGGCGTGATAACGCTGGCCGAAATGACGCAGCTGCGGCTCCCAGCTTCTGAGGTCGCCGGCATATTCGTGCACGAAGATCACCGGAGCGCCTGACCCAGTCTCTTCGTAGTAGAGCCGCACTCCATCTTCGGCGGGGGCGTGGGGCATGGCAAGCTCTCCTGCGTGCGCGGCGGGTGACTTCGGCGCCTCGTGAAGGAGTATAGCGGCGTGACCCCGGGTGCGCAGGGGTGGAGGCAGCGTCAGGGATTTTGGCCGCCAATTGCAAGATTATTTGCCCCGAGACAGAACCTCTGTGACCTTGGTCTTCTCAGCCGTCCTGCTCTGTGTCGAGAATACGGCGCGCGCCGCATTGGCAATGACTGGAGCGCAACCATTGGCGTCGCGTGGTCAATTGTGGAGAAACGCCTCGTCGGGAATATCCTCGGCAGCGGCATCGCCCGAAGGCCCCGGCGGCAACGTCAGCTCTCCGCCAGACTGGATCGTACCCGCCAAGCGCTCTGCCCGCATCCCGGCGGCGAACTCGGCGCAGGCACGGCTCCACAGCTCGCCAACCGCGACATCGGTGCGCCATGGACCGCCTGGCAGGCCAATCACCTGCACCGACACGCCAGGGGCAACGAACACCATCGCCTGAGCGTGTCCGTCGAGATCGCGCAGCTTGACGACAGCTGGTTGTTCACCGCGGTTGTGGATCAGGAGCTTGGATTGCCCGCCGGAACCGCGTCGGGCCAGCACCTCGGCATTGGCCGGAGGCGGCCCGGACTGGTCGGCGCAGAACGCCTGTCGTGCTGCGGCCGCGTCGCCTGGCGTCAGCCGTGCCGCATCCACGAACCCGACCCCGCCTCCTTCCAAGGCGACGGCGATCAGTCCCCGATCGGTCACGAACGCGACGGCGTGCACACTCGTGAAGGGTGAGAGCCGCGCAACGGGCACGAGGCGCTGGCCCGCCTCGTCGCGCAGCCACAGGACGGCAGGTCCGGGGCCTGGCACCACGTAGTGGGTTGGGCTGCCTGCCAACCGCACCGTCGGCAACGGTTGGGGCGCTACTCGGCGGGCTGTCGCAGGGGTGGGTGTCGGCGGACGGGGTTCGGAGATGGGATCGGCAAGCCGGACGAGCACCAGCACCGTCGCGACTGCGGCCACACACAGCAATCCCAACGAGACGAAGAAGCCCAGATGTCCGGACCGCTTCCGGGTGGGCGGCATGCCCGGCGTTGGTTCCGGCGCGGCCCAAACCGGTGGGGGAGGGCGCAGCCCGGAGCCATCGTATTCGGCCCGCCGCAAAGGATTGGCCAGCACATCGTAGGCGGCCTTGAGCGCGACGAACGCCTCGGCATTGCCTGTACCCGGCACGTCTGGATGCACGATCCGCGCCCGACGCCGAAACGCGGCGGCGATCTCTTCGATGCTCGCCCTGGGGGTTACGGCAAGCTGCGCGTAGTAGCCTTTGGGATCGGCGTTCATTCCCGGTATCATAGCCGTGAATGCCGGCAGGGCATTACGCGACGCTCGCCACGGTCTTCGCCGTAGCTAGCGGCCAGCGGCCCGCTCCAGGACAGGTACCCAGGTGCAGACACGACCCTTGGCGGCCACACTCTCGCCGGCCGCGCGCTGGCTGGCGCTGATCGTCCTGCTTGCCGGCGGGTTCTTGGGCCCGGTGGATTTCTTCATCGTCAACGTGGCGCTGCCTTCGATCCAAGCCGGTCTCGGTGCCAGCGACGCGGCGATGCAGTTGGTGATCTCGGGCTATTCCGCTGGATATGCGGTCCTGCTGATCACCGGCGGGCGGCTTGGCGATCTCTATGGCCGCAAGCGGGTATTCGCGGTGGGGATGGCGGGCTTCACCGGCGCGTCGGCGTTGTGCGGCCTTGCGCCGTCGGCGAACGTGCTGGTACTGGCACGCGTGGCGGAGGGTGTGGCCGCAGCGTTGATTGCCCCCCAGGTGCTCGGCTCGATCCGTGCGCTCTACTCCGACCGGGAGCTGGGCCGTGCACTAAGCTTGTATGGCGTGATGATGGGCCTGGCTGCGGTGACGGGCCAATTTGCCGGGGGGGCGCTGGTCGCGCTCAGCCCGTGGGGACTAGGCTGGCGGGCGGTGTTCCTGGTCAACCTGCCGATCGGCGCGGCGGCACTGATCGGTGCCTGGTTGCTGGTCCCCGAAACCAGCGCGCGCACCCGTCCGCGTCTCGACATTGGCGGTGCTGCGCTGCTTTCGCTGGCACTCGCCTGCCTGATCCTGCCTCTCTCGGAAGGCCGGCAGGAGGGCTGGCCGGCCTGGACCTTCGTCACGCTGGCGGCGAGCCTGCCCCTATTCTGGGCGTTCCTGCGCCTGGAGGACCAGATCGGCGCCCGGGGCGGGATGCCGCTTATCGATCTCGAACTGCTCGCGGTGAAGAGCTTTCGCCGCGGCATTCTGGTCGCCACGCTGTTTTTCTTCACCTCGCCCTTCTACCTGCTGTTCGCGATCGAGCGTCAGGACGGCGCCGGGCTCGACCCGCTGCATACCGGGCTCAGTCTGCTGCCCTATGGCGTTGGCCTGTTCGTGGGGCCGCTCGCCAGCGCTCCGCTGCTTGGCCGGCTGCAACACCGCCTGTTAACGATCGGTTTGACGGTGGAAGCGGCTGGCTATGCCGCGACAGCTGCTGCGGTGGCGCTGCAGGCCGGCCGTTTGCCATTGATCGCGACGGTATTCGTCGGCGGTTTCGGCCAGGGCATCGCCATGCCGCGGCTGTTCAACACGGTCCTGGAAGACGTGCCGGCGCGCCAGGGCGGGCTTGCGGCGGGAGTGGTGAACTCCACGCTGCAGATCGGCTCAGCGATCAGCGTGGCGGCGGTGGGCACGTTGTTCTTCGCCGTGCTCGGCAGCGGCACCGGGCCGGCGGCATATGCGCATGCGTTCGGCGTCGCCATGATTGCCGTCGTCGCCGCGCTGACCGGCGCGGCTCTGCTTAGCCGTCAGTGAGCCGGTGACAATCGCGTCGTTGCGCTCAGCCGTGCTCCAGCAATTCAAACACGGATCGGCCAGTCGCGTTGCTGGTACGCTCCATCCCAAAACAGCCACTCGTACAGGCTGGCGCGGGAAAATGCGGTCAACATTCTGCTTCGCACTGCATCAGTTGCTGCTGTTGCGGCACGATCTGTGATCGCAATAACTTGCCGAACTCTTTCGCCGAATGCCTCGTCGGCATACATCTCGATCCAGGCGCGATAGGGGTTCCCTGATCCAGTGCGCTCGGCGATCGCGCACCCAACGTCCCAGTAAATCCAGAAGCATGGCAGCAACGCGGCAACGAGCACTTCCCAAGGATCGTGGTAGGCCGTGGCGAGGAGGAAGTTGGTATAAGCCAAACAGTCCGGTGACGGTTCGGCGGCGCTGAACTGCGCCGCGTCAACGCCGAACTCGGCGAGGTAACGCTCATGCATCGCCCGCTCGACCGAGACGACCTCGAGTGTCGACTCCGTAAAGATTTGGAGAGAGGAACCGTCTGGCGCCCTCGCTCCGGCAATCGCCAGCGTTCGGGAGTATTCGCTTAAGTAGATGGCATCCTGGATTATATAGCCTTGGAAGCGGTCGGAGGCGAGCGTGCCGTCCGCCAGTTCGGCGTTGAACGGCAATTGGTGGATCGCTTCGCGCAATCGCGCGGTACGCTGCCAGGCCATCTCGGAAAAAGAAGTCATTTCCGCCTCCTCGCTCCTCATGGGCAAAAGTGATGCGCCGCCAGCAATGCAAGCCGGTACTCGGTTAGGACGCAACGTTGTTAATGGGGGGTGCGCCCTCACCCCACTTCGTCCCTATCCCCGGAGACCTCGAGGAGCCGCAATCTGAAGGAGGAACCCAGCCACGCCGAGCGGGCGCAGCGCGCGTGGCTGGTGGGCAGGACCAAGGTCGGCCTTCGTCGGCCATAGGGGGGGCTGCGGCAATCGCTGCCCTGCCTCCCCTTGTCATCCGCCCGGTTTCCGCCGATGTAACGGGCGACCGGACCAGCACGGTCCCCATTCCCACAACAAGCTCAGGCCGCGCGATCATGTTCATCGAGACTGAAGGCACGCCCAACCCCGCCACCCTCAAGTTCCTGCCCGGCCGCGACGTAATGGGCGCCGGCACGGCCGACTTCGCCTCGGCCGAAGCGGCGGTGCGCAGCCCGCTCGCCACCGCTATCTTCGCCCTGCCGGGCGTCGCCCGCGTGTTCCTCGGGAGCGACTTCGTCACAGTGACGAAGACCGACGCGATCTCCTGGCAAGCGCTGAAGCCGCAGGTGCTCGGTGCTCTGATGGAGCATTTCATGTCCGGCCGCCCGGTGATCGAAGGCGAGGCCGACCCCGATTTCGACCTTGTCGAAGAAGAGGTGCTGCCTGAAGACGAGGAGATCGTGGCGCAGATCCGCGAGCTGCTGGACACAAGGGTCCGCCCCGCCGTGGCCGGCGACGGCGGCGACATCGTGTTCCGCGGCTATCGTGACGGCGTGGTGCGGTTGTATCTGCAAGGCTCCTGCTCCGGGTGCCCCTCCTCGCGCGCCACGTTGAAGCACGGCATCGAGAACATGCTGCGTCACTATGTGCCAGAGGTCGTCGCGGTCGAGCAGGTAGACGTTTGATGCTCGCCGCCGCCACCCCCCTCGAGGCCGCGGCCCTCGAGACGCTGTTCCGCCAAGCGCGAACCCACAACAAATTCACCGACGAGCCGGTGTCCGACGACATGTTGCGCGAGCTGTATGACATCCTGAAATGGGGGCCGACTTCGGCAAACAGCTCGCCGGCGCGGTTCCTGTTCCTGCGCACGAGGGAGGCCAAGGAACGGCTGGCGCCGGCGCTGTCGTCCGGCAACCTGGATAAGACGATGGTGGCGCCGGTGACCGTGATCGTTGCTTACGATCCTAAATTCCACGACCATCTGCCGCGACTGTTTCCGCACAACCAGGATGCACGGTCGTGGTTCACCAGCAACGAAGCGCTGGCAGCGACCACCGCGTTCCGCAACGGCACGCTGCAGGGCGCCTATCTGATCATGGCTGCCCGCGCGGTCGGATTGGACACCGGGCCGATGTCGGGCTTCGACAACGACATGGTTGATGAGGCCTTTCTGCGCGGCTATGGCTGGCGGTCGAACTTCCTGGTCAATCTGGGCCACGGCGACCCGGCGGGAATATACCCGCGCTCTCCCCGGCTCGACTTCGAGGAAGCCTGCCGGCTGCTCTGAGCTGGTGTCCGCCTGTCCTGTTTGGGGCATGGCGCGATGCGCGTTCTGACACTCGACTCGGCGCTCGGCGCGTGCTCCGCCGCGATTGTGCGGGACGGGCGCGTGCTTGCCCAACGCGACCACTTGGCTGACCGCGGCCAAGCGACGCTGCTGCCGGGGATGGCCGATTTGGTGTTGGCTGAAGCTGCAGTGCTTCCGGCCGAGCTTGACCTGATCGCTGCGACCGTCGGGCCGGGGAGCTTCACCGGCATTCGTGCTGCACTCGCGCTGGCGCATGGGATCGGGTTGGCTGCGAGCGTGCGGGTGATCGGCGTCACCGTCGGCGAGGCATTCGCCGACGCGTTGCCGAATCTCGGGCGGCGGCAGCTCTGGTCTGTCATTGATAGCCGGCGAGGACGGGTGTTCCTGGAGCGGGCTGGTAGCATCATCGCCGTCGCCGCGGATGATCTGCCTGTCCCGGACGGGCCCGTGGCAATCGCCGGCGATGCCGCGATCGAGGTGGCGGCCCGTTTGGCCGCACGCGATGCCGATGTCATGTTGACTGACGCCAGAGTGCCGCAGCCCCGCCACATCGCCGCGGTCGCGGCTTCACGCCACGCCGGCCGCATGCCACCCCGGGCGGCGCAACCGCTTTATGTCGATGCACCCGCGGTGCGACCGCCCGCAGGCGGGGTGCGTCCGCCTCCGCTGCAATGAGAGCGGCGTGCGCGGCGGACGCCGAGGCGCTGGCGGCGATCCATGGCGCGGCTTTCCCTCCGTCGGAAGCCTGGGGAGCGGAGCCGATCGCCCTGCAAATCGGCTTGCCCGGCGGGTTTGGCCTGATCGACGCGAATGGCGGAATGATCCTGGCCCGAACCGCCGGTGAGGAGGCCGAGGTGCTGACACTGGCTGTCATCCCCGCCTGTCGGCGCCGGGGCCTGGGCAGCGCACTGGTGGCCGGTGCCTTGCACGAGGCACGGAGTTGCGGCGCACGCGAGGTCTTCCTCGAGGTTTCCGAAGCTAACGAAGCGGCGCGCGCGCTCTATGCGGCTGCGGGGTTCATCCAGGTGGGGCGGCGGCAGTGCTATTATGCGGACGGGACCGACGCGCTGGTTCTTCGTGCGACGCTCAGCCTTTCCGCAACAGCAGCGTGCTGATCCCGTCCGGGTCGGTTTCCAGCGTGAGCACCTGATGCCCCTGTTCGATGGCGTTGCGCGGGACGTTGCGGAGCGGTTCCTCGCCGCGCAGGCGAACCCGCAGCACCTGGCCGGACGCCATCCGGTCGAGCGCCAGGCGCGTGCGAACGAAAGTCATCGGGCAGGTGTCCCGCGTAATGTCCAGTTCCTGGTCGACGGCTTGGGTCTTAGTCATGATACTCGGCTAATTCTTGGGCCGGCTGGGCGCGACTGTAAAGAAGCTTGAAACGGCGCAAATATCATTGATGACAGACCCTGGATCACAATATATGTAGTGAATTGTCCGCCTCGAAAGGGATTGCGAATGGCCGAGCATCCGGCGAATACAAGTGTGCTTGGACTGACCGCGCAAATCGTGTCCGCCCACGTGTCCAATAACTCGGTCTCTCCGGATGCGCTGCCGTCGTTGATCCAGGAGGTTTACAAGACGCTGGCCGGGGTCGGCAAAGAGCCGAACGAGCCGGAGCGGCCGCAGCCAGCCGTGCCGGTGAAGAAATCGGTATTCGCCGATCACATTATCTGCCTGGAAGACGGCAAGAAGCTGAAGATGCTGAAGCGGCATCTGAAGACCGCCTACAACATGACCCCCGACCAGTATCGCGACCGCTGGGGATTGCCGCCCGACTATCCGATGGTGGCGCCGAACTATGCCCGGCACCGTTCTTCACTGGCCAAGAAGATCGGGCTCGGCACCAAGCCGCGCTCCGGGCGCAAATAGCGCGCCGACCTCGTTGCCAGGCGGGTGTCGCAGTCGGCGTTTGCGCCAGCGCCCCTCGGCCCGGTAAGCTCCCTATGGTCCGTCGGCGCCAGACGCCGAATCGCATGGCGGACGGGTGGGCGCCGCTGATCGGCTTGGGGGACCGCGAGGATCCGGATGGAATCGCGCATCGAGCGCCTCTGTATCGAACGAGGCTTGAAGATGACCGGCCAGCGGCGCGTGGTCGCCCGTGTGTTGTCCGATTCCTCGGATCACCCCGATGTCGAGGAGCTGTATCGTCGGGCCGCAGCGCTCGATGAGCGGATTTCGATCGCCACCGTCTACCGCACGGTCCGTCTGCTGGAAGAGAAAGGTATCCTGGAGCGGCGCGACTTCGGCGGCGGGCGCGCCCGCTACGAGCCGACCGAGCACGGCCATCATTACCACTTGATCGACGTGGATTCGGGCAAAGTGATCGAGTTCCAGGACCCAGCGCATGAACGGCTGATGCAGGTGATCGCCGAACGGCTGGGCTTCGAGTTGGTTTCGCTGCGATTGGAACTGTTTGGCCGCCGTCTCACGCTGGGCGAGAAGCGGGAGCGAACGACGCCATCGCTCAGTCGTCCGGCCGCGATCGATGCGCCCGAGATCGATCCACAGCATGACAGGGCGCCGCGATGGGCGCCGCGGTGACGGCCGCCCCCCCGCTCCGCCGCCGATCCAGCCGCGCGCCAGAGTTTCCTGAGGTGCGCGCCGGAAACCTCGGCGTACGGCTGGCCGTCACCCGCGCCGAACGCGATGCGGTGCAGGCGCTGCGCTACCGTGTCTTCTATGCCGAGATGGGCGCTGCAGCAGACCCGATCACCGCCGCATCCTGCCGCGACCGCGACATTTTCGACGCAGTCGCGGACCATCTTTTGGTGATCGATCACGCGATCGGCCCAGGTGCGGAAGGGGTGGTCGGCACCTATCGCCTCATCCAGCGGGAAGCGGCGGCGCGGATCGGCCGGTTCTACTCAGCCGGTGAATACGACATCACTCCGCTACTCGGCTTTCCCGGACGCCTGCTGGAGCTCGGCCGGTCCTGCGTCGATGCCGGCTATCGCAACCGTGCCGCGATGCAGCTTCTCTGGCGCGGCATCGCCGCCTACGTGTTCCAGTACCGGATCGATCTCATGTTCGGCTGTGCCAGCCTGCCGGGCACCGATCCGGACGCGCTGGCCGCCGAGTTGACATATCTCTATTACAACCATCTTGCGCCGCCGGCACTGCGTCCGCGGGCGCTGCCGGATCGCTATGTCGATATGCGCCAGATGCTGCCGGGCTCGATCGATCCGAAGCGCACGCTCAATCTGCTGCCGCCGCTGATCAAGGGCTATCTCCGCCTCGGCGGCTTCGTCGGCGACGGTGCGGTGATCGACCGACAATTCAACACCACGGATGTCGCTGTTGTCGTCAAGACCGACCTCGTCACCGACAAATACTACCGCCATTACGAGCGCCAGCTCCGCGAAGCGCTCGACTGATCGGCCGACATCGTCGCGTGGTCGGACGTCGCGACCAGGTCTGACCGCCTGGCTGACGGCGCTGCGGGGCTGGCGGGCGGACTTGGCGGCGTTCGCGCTCGGCATGCTGTCGGCGACGGCGCTGCCGCCGGTCTATGCATTGCCGGTGCTGCTGCTTGCTGTCCCAGGACTTCAGCTGCTGATCGACGGAGCGCGCGGACCGGCGGTGGCTGCCCGGCGCGGCTGGTGGTTCGGCTTCGGCCTGCATCTGATCGGCCTCTATTGGGTCACCGAGGCGATCCTGATCGAGGCGGCACGGTTCTGGTGGTTCGTGCCGATTGCCGTGCCGGCTCTGGCGGCGACGCTGGCGCTGTTCATTGCCCCGGCGGCAGCACTGGCGCGGTGCGCCAGGCCCGGCTGGCCGCGCGCACTGGCGCTGGCAGGTGCGTGGGTGCTGGGTGACCTCGCGCGGCAGTTCGTGCTGACCGGCTTTCCGTGGAATTTGTGGGGCAGCGACTGGGAGTTTCCGGGGCGGCTGGGCGACGTGTTCATCCAGCCGGCGGCATGGGTGAGCATTCATGGGCTCACATTCGCAACGGTCCTATTCGCCAGCGTGCCGCTGCTGGGCTGGCGGTGGCGGGCAGCCGGCGCGATGCTGCTGGCGGCGTGGGCGGCCGCTGGGCTGCTTCGCCTGGACAGCCTGAAACCGGCGGCGCCGCCGGGACTGAACGTGGTGCTGGTGCAGGGCGACATCGCAGAGGGGCAGAAATGGGACCGTGCCCTCGCCCTGAGCATATTCAACCGTTATCTGGACCTTACGCGTGAGGGCGTGGCCAAGGCTGGTCCTGGCCCTAAAGTCGTGGTCTGGCCGGAAGCCGCGAGCCCATTCCTGCTTGACCGAGATCCGGCCGCACGACAGGCGATCGATGCGGCCGCCGGCGGCGCGCCGGCGCTGATCGGGGCGGTTCGCTTCGACCGGGCGGGGCGGCCGCGCAACACGCTATTTGCCTTCGAGGGCGATGGGACGATCGCCGGGGTGTACGACAAATGGCATCTGGTTCCGTTCGGCGAGTATCAGCCGCGCTGGGTGCCGATTCCCGTGCAGGTGGTACCGGGCGGCGGTTTCTCCCGCGGCAGCGGGCCGGCGACGCTGCATGTGCCGGGTCTGCCGCCGGTCGGGCCGTTCATCTGCTACGAGGCAATTTTCCCAGGGGAGATCATTAATGAGGCGGATCGGCCCGATTGGATGGTCAACGTCACGAACGACGCTTGGTTCGGAAATTCGACCGGCCCACGACAGCATCTCGCGGCGGCCCGCATGCGCGCTGTCGAGGAGGGACTGCCGTTGATGCGCGCAGCCAATACCGGCATATCCGCCGCTTTCGACGCGCATGGGCACGAGCTGGCGCGACTGGGGCTCGAGCGGACCGGGTTCCTTGTCGTCCCACTACCAGGCAGGCTGCCGCCTACCCTGTTCTCCCGGTTCGGGTTACCGATTCCGTTGGGGATCGCGGGTGTAGCACTTGGGTTCGGCTTGCTGGCCGGCCGTCGCTTCTCTCGGCTGGGGCGTGCCGGGCGCAATTTGTAGAAATAGTGCGACTCACGGCACGAATTTCCTGAATTTAATTCACCTGTTGACAATTCTCGGTTGTAGGTTTACGGTTATCCAACACTCCACAGGGATAGCCGCCATCGTATGCGGCGGAGTGCAAGTTGTGCAGACGGGGGCGTACATGCTTGACGAGACCAAAGAAAGTCCAGCGCAGATGCGCGCCAGCCCGGCCAGCGGGGGGGACAAGGATGCGCGTCCGAGTCCGATCGATGTGCATGTGGGCTCGCGCATTCGGCTGCGTCGGACCCTGCTTGCCATGTCGCAGGAGCGGCTCGGCGATGCGCTGGGCCTGACCTTCCAGCAGGTGCAAAAGTACGAGCGCGGGGTGAACCGCGTGGGTGCGTCGCGGCTGTTCGACCTTTCGCGGGTGCTGGACGTGCCGATCAGTTTCTTCTTCGACGACATGCCGGAGGCCGTTGCCGGCCAGAACGCCATGGGCGGGCGCCGCTCCGTCGGCATGGCCGATGGCCAAGACCCGTTCGGAGACGATACGATGAGTCGCAGGGAAACGCTGGAACTGGTGCGCGCCTATTATCGAATTGCCGATCCGGCCTTGCGCAAGAAGGTGTTCGAGCTGATCAAGTCGATGGGGCCTACGGAGGGCTGATTGGGGCCATGGCGTCGGGTGTGGTCCGCGCCAGCCACGCATGACTATTTTCGTTTAGGTTTGTATATCAGTCGCGCAATTGCGGGTTGTCGAAAACGGGGTTGCGCAGCCGATACAATGCGGCGCTCAGCGCCGCCGCCAAGTCGCGTTTCTCTGCCTCCCCTAACGTAGCGCCGATTTCCCGCCGCAGCTCACGGGCGACCAACAGCAGCCGCGGAACACGGCCCGGCACATCTTCCAGCACCACGTTCAGCCAGCCATGTGGCAGGTTCTCTGTCTGCTTGCGTCCCGACGCGTCGGTACGGATCAGATGCAGACCGGCCTCCGTCAGCAGCACGAGCTCGCTCTGGCGCGCGCGGCGCGCGTTCAGCCGGAGCAGCAGGATCGCGAACGCCACCTCGACCACGCTGAAGGCGACGACCGGCCAGGCGCGCAGCAGCAGGAAGCGCAGTACGGTAAGCGCACTGCACGCGGCGATTGCGACAATGAGGATGCGCAGCCCGCGCGGTGAAAGGCTGCGATACGGGACGATCGTGGCCTCGAACAGGATGGGGGCGCCGACGGGCGGGCTGCTCTCCATGACAGCACTGTAGCGCATTGACGGCGTCGGTAGTGCTCTTGCAGCGCGGTCACGGAAACGCGACAACCCCGGCATGAAGCCGGCTGCCCGCCGCTCGCGCACGATGACGCGCGCCGATGTGCGCCATTTCCTCGAGGCGCTCGCCCGCGCCATGCCGGACCCGCGGAGCGAGCTCGACTTCATCGATCCCTACACCCTGCTGATCGCGGTGGTGCTGTCGGCGCAGACCACTGATGCCGCGGTCAATCGGGCAACCGAGACCCTGTTCCAGGAAGCCGCCACGCCGGCTGCGATGGTGAAACTCGGTGTGGAGGGCGTGGCTCGGCACATCCGCACGCTGGGGCTCTGGCAGGGCAAGGCACGCAACGTGGTGGAGCTGTCGCGGCAGTTGCTCGAGCGCCATGGCGGCGAGGTGCCGCGCGATCGCGCAGCGCTGGAGGCGTTGCCGGGCGTCGGGCGCAAGACCGCCAACGTGGTGCTGAACGTTGCATTCGGGGAAAACACGGTCGCCGTCGATACGCACATCTTCCGATTAGGCAATCGCACCGGGATCGCTCCCGGGAAGACGCCGCTCGAAGTGGAGCTGGCGTTGCTCGAGCGGGTACCGGCGGAATTCTTGCACAACGCGCATCACTGGCTCATTCTACACGGGCGCTATGTCTGCAAGGCACGCGTGCCGGAGTGCTGGCGTTGCGTGGGCGCCGAATGGTGCCGCTATCCGGACAAGACACCGGTGCCGGCGCCGGCCAGGAAGAAACAATCCGCATGAGCGAAGCCGGCCCGATCGACTGCGACCTTCATCCGACCGTGCCGGGGCTGAAGGCGCTGCTGCCCTATCTGGATGAGCACTGGCGCGAGACGGTGGTGCGTCGGGGATTCGATGAGTTGGTGCCGATCTCCTACCCGAGCGTCAACCCGCTGACGGCGCGCGCGGACTGGCGGGACGCGCAAGGCAAGGGCGCCACCACGCCGGAGCGTCTGGCGGTGGAGGCGCTGGCGCCGTTCGGGACCGAGCTCGCCATCTGCAACTGCCTGTATGGCGCGCAGGTCCCGTTCAGCGAGGACATCGCCGCGGCGTTCTGCCGCGCGGTGAACGACTGGATGGCGCGCGAATGGTTGGATCGGGACAAGCGGCTGCGTGCCTCGATAATCGCGCCGATGCTGAATGCCGAGCTGGCCGCCGACGAAATCGAGCGCGTGGCATCCGATCGCCGTTTCGTGCAAGTCCTGCTGTTAGTTAGCGGCGAGCTGCCCCTGGGCCGGCGGCAGAACTGGCCGATCTATGCCGCCGCGGAACGCCACGGGCTACCGGTCGGCATCCATGCCGGCAGCACCTATCGCCACCCGGTTACCCCCGTCGGTTGGCCAAGCAGCTTCGTCGAGGACTACATCGACCAAGCGAGCGGCTTCCAGTCGCAGCTCACCAGCCTGATTACTGAGGGAGTATTCAGCAAATTCCCGGGACTGACCGTGGTGCTGCTGGAATCCGGGGTGACCTGGCTGCCTGCCTATCTCTGGCGGCTGACCAAGTTCTGGAAAGGGTTGCGCAGCGAGGTGCCGTGGGTGTCCGACCCGCCATCCAGCATCGTTCGTGAGCGGGTGCGGCTGACCCTGCAGCCGTTCGATGCCCCGCCCGAGCCCGGCGCCGTAATGCGGGTGATCGAACACATCGGCTCGGACGAGACGTTGCTGTTCTCCACCGACTACCCGCACTGGCAGTTCGAGGGCACCGCTGTCATCCCGGAAGGGCTCGACGCGGCGTTGGCTCGGAAGATCATGGTAGAAAACCCCCGGCGGACCTATTCTCGGCTACAGGAGACCGTGTCATGAACGTGGATGTCCTGAACCGCTCCGGCACCCGGCCGGCAACCGAATCGAAACTGGCGATCGCCGACTGCGATGTGCATCCGCGCCCGCGCGGCTCCGGCATCGGTGGGGTCAGCAAGGTGCTATATCCCTATCTGCCGAAGCGCTGGCAGGAGCATGTGGCGACGTTCGGCCTGACCTATCGTCAGCCTTGGGAGAAAGGCTCCGCTTACCCGAAGGGTCAGCCACTGGCGTGCCGCCGCGATGCCTGGCCGGAAGGCGACTCGCCCGGCAGCGATCTCGCCTTCATGGCGGCGCAGCACCTCGATCCGAACAACGTCGCGCTTGGCATCCTTAACCCGCTGACCAGCGGTCAGGGAGCGCAGAATCCGGAGCTGTCGGCGGCTGTCACGCACGCCGCAAACGAGTGGCAGGTGGCGGAATGGACGTCGAAGGACAAGCGGTTGCGCGCATCGGTGGTGATTCCGTTTGAGGATGCGGCCGCCTCGGTGCGTGAGATCGAGCTTCGGGCTGGCGATCCCAATTTCGCTCAGGTGCTGTTCCTGAGCCGTACCGCCGATCCGCTCGGGCACCGCCGCTACTGGCCGATCTATGAGGCTGCGGCAGCTGTCGGGCTGCCGGTCGGGGTGCATGCCTTCGGCTATGGCGGCTGGCCGATCACCGCCGGCGGTTGGGGGTCTTATTACATTGAGGAGATGGTCGGCCACGCCCAGGCCCAGCAGGCACTGCTGGTCAGCATGATCTTCGAGGGCGTGTTCGAGCGGTTCCAGACATTGAAGGTGGTGCTGATCGAGGCCGGCCTGGCCTGGGCTGCGTCGCTGGCGTGGCGGATGGACCGGCAGTGGGCGAAGCTGCGGGGCGAGGTGCCGCAAGTGAAACGACCTCCGTCGGAATACATGCGCACGAATGTCTGGTTCACCACGCAGCCGATCGAAGAGCCCGAGCCGCGCGAGCAGCTGGCGGAGACGATCGACTGGATCGGCTGGGACCGCGTCCTGTTCGCTACCGACTATCCGCACTGGGATTTCGACGACCCGGCACATGCATTGCCGATCCGCATGACGGATGCACAGCGCCGGGCGGTGTTCCTGGAGAACGCGAAGGCGGTGTACGGGGTGGCGTAACGCCCGAGGCCGCAGGCACAGGCGCTGGACATGTAGAAGGCTACGAACTGTGCTGACGATAGATGCTCAAGTACATGCTTACGAGCGCAACCACCCAGGCAGACCCTGGGCTGCCGTTCTTCAGGGACCCCCAGAGGTCACCGGCGACGACATGGTGGCTGCCATGGACTCCGTCGGCGTCGATGGCGCGCTGTTGGTCTCGCCATTCACCATGTACGGCTACGACGCCGGTTACGCCGTCCAGGTCCATGCCGCTCATCCCGGCCGCTTCGGGCTGATCAAGCCGGTTGATCCCACCGACGCCGCGGTGGCCAACACGATCGCCGAGTGGGCAGCGATGGATGGCACGGTCGGGATCCGGCTCATGCTGAATCGTGGCGCTTCGACTGATGCCGCAGATCCAGGCCTTAATCGGGTTCTGGCCGCCGCAGCGCGGCACGCACTGCCGGTCAACGTGCTTTGCTGGGGGCGCCTGGAGCAGGCAGGGTTGCTGGCTACGCGGAACCCAGACACAGTGCTGGTGATCGATCATCTTGGGCTGCAGCAACCGTTCGAGCCGCCACCTCCCGCAGAGCCGTTTGCCGACTTACCGAAGCTGCTGGCTCTGGCGGCGCACGACAATATCATGGTCAAGATCACCGGGGCCTGCACGCTGTCGCACGAACCGTTCCCGTACAACGACATATGGGACCCGCTTGGTCGTATCTTTGATGCGTTTGGCTTCGATCGGTGCATGTGGGGCACCGACTGGACCCGGGCGGTCGCGTTGCTGACATACGAGCAGGGGGTCGAGGCGTTCCGCGTTACCGATCGCTTGTCTAATACCGACCGGGCGGCGCTGATGGGCGAGACGGTGCGGCGTGTTTATAAGTGGGCGCCGGCGAGGGGTTGATTTGATTCCTTCCTGTCGCTGTTCACGACACCCTCGCCCGCTGCGCCGAGGCACGACGACCTTCTCCCGCAGAGAGCGGGAGAGGTGTTTGGTTTGGCTTAGTTCCATGCATTATCGGGTGTCGCGGTACAGCTTCGGTCGTGCGCGCACCGGGTCCAGCAGGGACCAGTCGCCTTGTTCCAACTCGAAACCTTTGGGAAACGGCGGTCGGATCTCCATATCCAGTGACCGCATCACGCGGTCGTCGCGGTAGTAGCATTGCAGGATGATGCGGGTGAGGTGCATCAGCGCAGGACCGTCGGTCTCGCGCAGCCGGGCGGCGACCACATTGCGCCGTTGCGGGTCCAAATCGGCGAAGAGGCCCCCGGACAGTGTATCCAGCGTTTGCAGCACTGCGACGACATAATCCGCGTCGCGCCCGAAACTGCGAAGAATATCGGCGAAGATTGCGTCGTCGCCGGCACTTGGCACGCCGTATTCGGCGCTGGCCGGGATCATCATCTCGGCGAGACACCGCAAGGACCGGCGCTGATCCGGTGACAAGACGTGAGCGCGAGAAGATTGAGAACTGTTCTGCATCATCATCTCAATCGAACAGGGTAGCGAGGCGCTGTTTCATGGTATCCGCAATGTAGAGCGCCAGCGCCTGGATTGTCCGTGTTGGGTTCACGCCCGCCGAGGTCACGAAGATGCTGCCATCGACGATGAACAGGTTCTTCACGTCATGGCTGCGGCCCCATTCATTCACGACGGATCGCGCGGGGTCGGTCCCGATGCGTGCGGTTCCCATCAGGTGCCAGCCGCCGTCTGCAATTGGCGCGTCGAAGCCCACGTCATGCGCGCCCGCAGCCCGCAGAATTTCGCTGCCTCGCGCCACCGCATGATTCAGCATGCGGCGGCTGTTCTCGCTCAACGTGTAGTCGATCTTCGGCGCCGGGATGCCGCTCGGATCCTTCAGCACCGGATCGAGCGTGACGGTGTTGTGTTGTTCCGGCAAGTCCTCGCAGATCGCAACCATCCCGGTGCGGTAGCAGAACAGCTTGCGATGCGCGCGGTGGTGATCGGGACCCCAGGGCAGGCGCCCGGTCTCCATGCCTTGGATGGCGGCCATCACCGGCCCTTGGCCGCGCGAGAATTCGAACGTATAGCCGCGCACGAACCCGCGAGAGCGGTCCGTTTCGTAGAACTCCTGGCTCCAGATGCAGTTGCCCGGGCCGCGATAGCCATCCAGAGGTTCGTCGAAGTAGCCGAAGATCCGTGCATAGGGGTGGAACATCAGGTTCCTGCCGACCAGGCCGCTCGAATTGGCGAGGCCGTTCGGGAACCGCGCGGACGCCGAATTCAGCAGAAGCCGCGGCGTGCCGACACCGTTGCACGCGACCACAACGACCTCGGCCGGCTGGAACTGCTCCACCCCATCGGCATCGTAATAGACGACGCCAGACGCCATGCCGTGTTCGTTGGTGATGATCTCCCGCACCCGGCAGCGGGTACGCAACTCGACGCCAGCTCAGATGGCGGTGGGCCAATAGGTGATGTCGGTGCTTGCTTTCGCGCCCTGGGCGCAGCCCGAGGTGCAATGGCCGAGATTGATGCACCTCGCGCGGCCTTCGTAGTCCACCGAGGCAATCGCGCTATCCGACGGCCACCAGTGCCAACCGAGCTTGTTGAGCCCGCGCGCCAGCGTCGCGCCGGACTTGCCCAGGGGCAGCGGCGGCATCATCGGTTGCTTGGGCGGATAGGCGGGATCGCCTGCCAAGCCCGACACGCCCATCATGCGATCGTTTTCCGCATAGAATGACTCCAGCATCGCATAATCGATCGGCCAGTCGTCTGCGACGCCGTCTAGCGTGCGGACCCGGAAATCCGACGGATGGAAGCGCGGGAAGTGGCCCGCGTACAGCACCGTGCCGCCCCCGACGCCATTGAAGTTGGCGATCCTGATCGGCGAGTTATCGTCGTTGATGGGATAGTCGGTATCGCGTGCGCGACGGTTCGGGCTGTAGTGGAAGTCGTTGAGTTGGCGCGCCTCCCAGTCCCGGCCCGTGCTGGGATATTCCGACGGCTTCATCCAGTCGCCTTGCTCGAGACAGAGTATGTGCATTTTCGTCTCGGCGAGGCTCCAGGCGACGGCTGCACCGGAAGCGCCGGCGCCAATGATCAGAACGTCGACTGATGTTGTCATTTCGAGTCCGCTGGGTTCCTGCAGGCGGTGAGTGTATTTATGTGTGTGGCTGGCGCCGCAGGAAGGCGGCCCGATCTTCCGGCCGTTCGATATGCTCGGCCAGCGTCGACCACAGTTCTGCCGGCGTGCGGGAGGAAGCCAGCGCGCGCTTCACCAGCACTCGCGCTATCGGCCCGATAAGATGGGACAGTTCGGCCTGAGCGAGCTCGACAGACCGCTGGGTAATCGCCGATGGCGGATTGGCCGGCTGAGATCTGCCCGCGCTCGGAGCGCCGGCAGCCGCGTCCACTCGGGACGGCTGGGGGATGCGTGTGCTCGAGACGGCGCTACCGACTTCCCTTCGTGCGTCGCGCAAAAAATCTTGCCGCTCGTTGGGGTTCTCGATGTTTTTCGCCAGCAACTCGCAGAACGCATCGGGGTTTGCTGCATTGCGGACCGCGCCGCTGACCAGCACCTTGGCGATGGGCCCGACATGACGGGCAAGGCGCCGCTGCAGAGTCGTCAGCACTTGGTCATCGATCCAGCTCTGCCCTGACTGATCAGCGTGAGAAACGGGCGGCGGCTGAACGACTGTCAACTCGTCCGCCGTCGCTTGCCTGGGGGGGCGCAAGGCGCCCGCCATGGCCGCTGCCGACGGGAAGCGGTCCTGGGGCCGCTTTGCCAGGGCGCGCCGGACACAAGCGGCAAGTTGATCGGGCACGCGCCCTTTCAAATCCGGCGGTTCGTCGTAGAGAATCTGCTTTATCAGGACGGTGACCTCGCGGCCGGGGAAGGGCCTCTCGCCAGCCAGCAGCTCGTGCAGCACCACGCCGGTGGAAAACAGGTCGCTGCGATGGTCGACTTCATCGCCGCGGCATTGCTCTGGCGACATGTAGCTGGGCGTTCCCATGAGCGAGCCGCTCTGGGTCAGCGTTGATGCGCCAATGCGGGAGAGGCCGAAATCGGTCACCTTGACGCGCCCATCCTCGACCAACAGGATATTCGCCGGCTTCACGTCGCGATGCACAACACCCAGTCCATGCGCGCAGCCGAGTCCTTCCAGGAGTTGCCCGATGATGAATATCGCCTCGTCCTGGCGGAAACGCGTGCCGCGCTGGAGCGCCTGCGCGAGGCTCATGCCCCGCACGTATTCCATCACCAGGAACGGATTGCCCTCGTGCATGGAGTAGTCGTAGAGCGCGACGATATTGGGGTGCGTGCAGCGGCCGGCGGCCTGGGCCTCACGCCGGAGCCGCTCGAGATAGTCGGCTCGCTCCTCACCCTCGAGTATGTCGGCGCGCACCAGTTTCAACGCAACGGGTCGGTCAATTTGCGGGTCATGCGCCTTATAGACAACGCCCATCCCTCCGCGCCCCAGCACGGCTTCGATCCGGTAACGGCCGATCCGCTCGGGGTCTGTCGTCATGGGCGCTCCACGATCAATTCGCCCGTTCCAGCATCTGCATCGCGTTCACTAAGCTGCGCCGCATCCGATTGAACGACTGCGCCAGCGAAGCGATCTCGTCGCGGCCACGTGGCTGGTATTCGGGAATGTCAAAATTGCCGAGACTCACTTCGCTCGCCGCGGTTGAAATTCGCCGCACAGGCCGCACGATCAGGACGTGCAGCAGAGCATTCAGCAGCACCAGCGTCACCGCGAAGACGGCCGCCAGTCCTACCATCAGCACGACAAACAGGTGGCGCGCCTTGGCAAAGGGGACGGTCATCGGCACGGTGACGATCTGGGCGCCGACGACATCGCCCAACTTCCAGCCGAACCCGTTGGCAGTGCCGTAGAGATCGATCATCGAGGGTGGGGCTGCCTGCGGCGTGGAGTGGCATCCCAGGCAGTCTTTGGAATCGACCCGTACCGGTCGCGCAAGGTTCAGCGTGAGACCGTCTGGCGTATGGCGCTCCGCGATCAGCTCCGTCTGAGCGGGATTGCGTTGGAAGGAATTGATGATATCCGCCTGCCAGTCCGTCGCACGATCGGCCGGGTCGGTCGGGTTGAGCGCGGCCTCCTTGTAAGCGTAATCGTGATAGTCGGACGGCAGGCCGCGCAACACCGTCTGCGCGGCAAAGAACGGGATTGTTTGCGGCAGGAAGCGCACATTGCTCTGCGCGGCCAGAAGCGGCCCAACTTCTCTATCGGTGTACCCGCGGACCGCCGACGCCGCATCGATCATGAGACGGGCTTGCTGCTCGACTTCTTGCTGTGCGTCCCGTTGCACGATGGAGTAGGACAATAGCGCGGCAAGCCCCAATCCAAGCAGGAATGCGGCAAGCATGACGCTGTTGAATTTGGCCTTCAGTCCCATGCCGCGCGCCCTCCCTGATCTCCCATTATTGTCCGCCCTGTGCCAGTCCGGCGACCAACCGCGTGGCTTCGGCTGGTGTCAGCGTTCCGGTCATTGGCGCATCGATCTCGTGCTGGTAGCGCCGGATTGCCGCGCGCGTCTCCGGCCCGAAGGCCCCGTCCACCTCACCGTCGTAGTAACCGAGCTGCCGCAACGCGGCTTGGACCCGACGGCGGTCCAACACCGAATATTGCTCTTCTTCCGGCAACTCGACCGTCGGGGCTGGCGGTGGTGCCGGCGCCGGTGGCGGTGCGGCGGTGGGTGGTGCCGCGGGTGGCGGTGCGGCACTGGGCGCCGCCGCGGGTGCCACAGCCACAGAGGGCGGCGGTGTGGGCGGCTTGGCGGGAGGCTTCACCAGTGTCAGGCCCCCGGCGCTACCGGAAACCGCAAGGGTCACCCTGCCGGCTAGATCCTTCCGGACAGCAGCCGTCGCCTGATCGAGGTCCACAGGTGGGATTGCCAGCGCGGCGGCCAGCGACGCGGCGAGCGGTGTTGCCGTCGTGCCCACGGCGGTCTCGGCCGCGGCCAGCACCAGATGGCCGGGAGCGGGGGTCTGGGAGGCGACGAAACGCGCGATCGCTGCTGGCCCTCCCGGTTGGGCTGGCGGCTGGGCGTAGGTGTCGAGCACACTCCAGCCAACGCGCGTTTTGCGGCCAGCGACGTCGAGAAAGGACTGTGTCGGCAGCCCCTGGGTCAGCACGTCTGTCGGGCGCGTGAGCGCCGCTCCCACCGGGAGAAGAAAGAGGCGGTTGTCGAACGCCACCTGGTAGCCACAGAAATAGATCACGATGGTCGGTTCCGGAACCGTCGCCGCTCGGCTCGCCAGATTAATCAGCGCCGCGCTCATCACGCCATTCGACGCGTCCGTTTGTTCCGTCACGTCGAAGCCGAGCGCGCGAAGCCGCTCGCCGATCACCTGCGCGGAGACGGCGCAACCCGGAAGATGGGGCAGGTTCGCGTACTCGGATTCGCCCAGCACCAGCGCAAACTGATCCGTTGCTGGCGCTGCGCGGGTATGCGCGACCGCCATCAGCGCAGCGCAAACCGACAGGGGGGGAAGAAGACGGCTGAGCCTGAACATCCAGCTATCATAGCCACATGGCGGAATTTGTCGCGCCTTCGTCTTCCTGGGGAGGCTCGGCGCCACGCCTTCGGGCGCGTCCCAGATCCCAGGCGGATACACGGCGGCGCGGGAGGCGGGTGAGGCACTGTATCTTTGCCGGACGCAGCGGTAGCCTAGTGGCGCATCGCTAAGTCTTTCCTAACGGAGATCGTGTGAATGAGCTGGCTGCCCGCGGATGACCCCTCGCTTGGGGATAAGCGCTCCTGCGACGCGCTGCAGCTCGTCATCGTGCCGCGCGCACGTGATCTCGGCGGCTTCGAAGTGCGTCGGGCTCTGCCGCACAGCAAGCGACAGATGGTCGGTCCGTTTATATTCTTCGACCAGATGGGACCGGTCCAGTTCATCACCGGCCAAGGCATGGATGTGCGACCGCATCCGCATATCGGCCTCGCGACAGTTACCTATCTGTTCGATGGCCGCATCATGCATCGCGACAGCGAAGGCAATGCGCTGGAGATCGTGCCTGGCGAGATGAACCTGATGACCGCGGGGCGCGGCCTCGCGCATTCGGAACGCACGCCTGGAGGCGCGCGCAACGGCGGCGAACGCATGTTCGGGATACAGAGCTGGATCGCCCTTCCGGAAGCACTCGAAGAGACTGATACGTCATTTCAGCATTTTGATGCAGCGGAGTTGCCGGTGGTCGAAGCCGGCGGGATCCGCGCGAGAGTCATCGCCGGATCCGCATTCGGCACAAAGTCACCGGTGCAGATGCTGTCGGACTGGCTCTATGCCGAAGTGCGCTTGGATGAGGGCGCTGGCGCGCCGCTCGATCCAGATCAGGAGGAGCGGGCGATCTACGTGGTCGAGGGCGAGGTGGAAATCGCCGGCGAGAAATTCGAGGCGCCTCGGCTACTGATCTTCCGACCCGGCGATCGCATCACTGTTCGCGCAAGACGCCCGGCACGCCTGATGTTCCTGGGTGGCGCCGCGATGGAAGGACCTCGGAACATCTGGTGGAAACTTCGTCTCGTCACGAAAGGAACGTATCGAGCAAGCCAAAGAGGATTGGAAAGCAGGGCGATTTGCGCTCGTACCCGGCGAAACGGAGTTCATCCCACTTCCCGGCGTTTGACTGCGATGAAGATCACCGATGTCGAGCCTATCCTGCTCCGCGGCGATTCCGGCTACCACGCGAGCGCCGGTGCCGAGGAGGCGATCGACAACGGCGATTGGCAGCTTCTGGTTAGGATCGCCACCGATGAGGGGCTAACCGGCTGGGCGGATGTCGAGACCCTCGCCCCTGCGGCGGTGGCGATCATTGCCGGACAGAGCATGTCAACCCTCGGTTTCCGCACCCTGAGCGACCTGCTGATCGGCGAGAACCCGCTGGATGTCGAGCGGCTGTGGGACAAGCTCTATGTCGGCAGCGCCTATTACGGGCGGCGCGGCATTGCCATGCAGTGCATCTCGGCGATCGACAACTGTCTGTGGTCGATCCGCGCGCAGGCCGCGGGCATGTCCTTGGCGCGCCTGCTCGGAGGATATCGGCGCGATCGCATCGCCGCTTATGCGTCCACCCTGTTTCGCGAGACACCAGAGGCTATGGAGACAGCGGCAAAGGGCTACGTCGAGCGCGGCTTCCGCGCCGTGAAATTTGGCTGGGGCGTCTTCGGCGAAGACCCCGGCCGGGACCGCGAGCTGGTGGCCGCGGCACGGGCGGCACTGGGCCCGGACCGGCATCTGCTGGTGGATCCCGGTTGGTATCCGCAGGACTGGCGGAACCCCGGCCAACCTCGCAGCCGCCGCGAAGCCGAGGCTTTGTGCCGGTGGCTGGCCGACTACGATGTCGGATGGGTCGAAGACTTCATTCATCCCGAACGGTTCGACGAATATGCCGCCGTCCGCGCGTCCAGCCCCGTGCCGATCGCAGCCGGCGAGCAGGTCGCCACCATCTGGGACTTTACCCGCTTCATCGGTGAAGGCTGCGTCGATGTGATTCAGCCCGACCTGTCGCGCTGCGGCGGTACATCGGTCGCGGCCAAGGTCGCGCTGCTGGCGGAAGAAGCCGGCATTGACCTTGTGCCGCACTCGTGGCTGACCCATTTGCTGACCGGCTACAGCTTGCAGCTCATTGCTGCATTGCCGCGCGCCCGGTTTGTCGAGTTCAACGTGAGCCAAAGCAGTCTAACAAGGGGCATCGCTCGTCCCAGCTTCGCACTGGCCGAAGACGGCACAGTGCCGATCCCCGATACGCCCGGCATCGGGGTGGATGTCGATCTGGATTTCATCGCCAGCCATCGGGTGAACTGATCATGCGGCCCAACCAAACCGGATGCCGGTGATACCATGTCCGAGGTGTTGGAGCGGCCGAAGCAAAAAGAGGCCGCTTGGTATCGGATCGAAAAAGATGGCGACACCTTCCGCCTGATTATCGGCGGTGCCTGGATCATCGGCGAAGCGCGCCGGCTCGATCCGTTGGTGAAGACCATCGACCCGAAGGGCTTCAAGCGCGTTGAGTTCGATTGCAAAAACCTCGAGCAACTCGACACAGTCGGCGCCTGGCTCCTGCTTCGCACCGGACGCGGATTTCACAAGCAAGGCTTAGATATTGCGCCGATCAACGTGCGCGAGGAATATTATGCGCTGGTTCACACCATCGACCACGAATGCACGGCGCCACCGGTTGAACTGCCGCGTCCGCCCAACTTCGTCGACCGATTAGAAAAAATCGGGCGCGGCTTCTTTCATGCGCTCCATCAGATCTACGCGTTGGTCGGCTTCTTCGGCCTCGTCGCATCCGAAACCGCCATAACCATCCTGCAGCCGCGCCGGCTGCGGGTCGCGGCGCTTTTGCATCAGATGGAAGAGGCCGGCATCAATGCCCTGCCGATCGTCGGGCTGCTGTCTTTCCTCATCGGCGTCGTCGTCGCCTATCAGGGCGCCGATCAGTTGCGCAACTTTGGGTTCGAGCTGTTAACCGTCAACCTGGTCGCTGTCGGGGTTCTGCGCGAGCTCGGCGGGATGATGGCCGCTGTCATCGTGGCCGGTCGATCGGGCTCGGCCTTCACCGCGCAGCTCGGCACGATGAAGGTGAACGAGGAACTCGATGCCATCGAGACCTCCGGCCTCAATCCGATCGAAGTGCTGGTGCTGCCTCGGCTTCTGGGCCTGATAATTACTCTGCCGCTGTTGACATTCTATTCCAATATGATGGGTCTGCTCGGCGGCATGGTGATGTGCTATTTCGATCTGAGCATCACCATCCCCGCGTTCCTGCATCAGCTTCGCGAAGCAGTCATCGGCTGGACCTTCTGGGTCGGGCTGATCAAGGCGCCGGTGTTCGCCTTCATCATCGGGCTGGTTGGCTGCCACCAAGGGCTGCAGGTGGAAAGCAACGCAGCGAGCGTCGGCGCGCATACGACCCAGGCGGTGGTCGAATCCATCTTCCTCGTGATCGCCGCGGATGCGGGCTTCTCGATCCTGTTTTCGGTGCTGGGGGTATGAGCGATATCGCGCCGGTGATCCGCATCCGCGGGCTCGTCAACCGGCTCGGCGGTCATCTTCTGCACGACCATCTCGATCTCGACGTCATGCGCGGCGAGATATTGGGCGTGGTCGGCGGATCCGGTACCGGCAAATCCGTGCTGCTTCGCTCCATCATTGGTTTGCAGCATCCGGCGGAGGGCACCATCGAGGTGCTGGGCCAAAACATTGCCCGCCTTTCCGGCGACGCGCTGGTGCGACTGCAGACCCGCTGGGGCGTGCTGTTCCAGGACGGCGCCCTGTTCAGCGACCTCACAGTCGCTCAGAACATCCAGGTGCCGCTGCGCGAGCACGCCGACTTGCCCGAGCATCTGATGTGCGAGATCGCCTCTGTGAAACTCAGCATGGTCGGGCTGCCCCCCGATGCTGCCATGAACTATCCGTCGGAACTGTCGGGGGGGATGCGTAAACGGGCCGGCCTAGCCCGCGCGCTTGCCCTCGATCCCGAGTTGCTGTTCCTGGATGAGCCGACCGCCGGCCTGGATCCCATCGCCGCTGAGCAATTCGACGTGCTGGTGCGCGAGTTGCAGAAGAGCCTTCGCCTCACTCTCTTCATGGTCACGCACGACCTTGATACCTTGCACGCGACGGCCGATCGCGTGGCTGTGCTGGTCGATCGCAAAATCACGGTGGGTACCATCGCCAGCCTAATTCACGATCCGAATCCCTGGATCCATGAATATTTCAACGGGGTGCGCGGCCGCGCCGCGCTGGCGAAGTAAACCGAGAGCACAACATGGAACCACGAGCCAACTACGTCGCGGTCGGCGCCTTCGTCCTAATTGTGTTGGCCGGAATCTTCATCTCCGGTCTCTGGCTGGCGCGTGTTCAGTTCCACACCACGTTCAAGCATTACGAGACCGATATACCGGGGCCGGTCACGGGCTTGGAGTCGGGCGCGCTGGTGCGGCTCAATGGCATTGAGGTCGGACGGGTCACCACCATCGAGCTCGATCCGAACAATCCCGAGCTCGTCAGGGTAATCCTGGAAATTCGCAGCAATGTGGAGATTCGCGCCGACGCCGTTGCATCGCTCGAGACCCTCGGCCTCACCGGTGTCAGCTACGTCGAGATCTCAGGAGGGACACTCAACTCACCACCGCTCGCGGCCGCCCACGGACAGCAGTACCCAATAATTGCTTCCCGCCAGTCCTCGCTGCAGCGGGTGTTCAACAATGCGCCGGAGCTGTTGGCCCGACTGCTCGTCATCACCGACCGGATCTCGTCGATCCTCGACGAGAAGAATCGCCAGGCGATTGCCGATACGCTCGCGAACGTGCGCGACGTGACAGCCACGTTCAGGGGTCACACTCAGGACATCGACCAGCTCATCACCGATAGCGACAAGACTATGCACAATCTAGTGGTTGCCAGTACATCGCTGGAGGAGATGCTTGGTAAACTAAACCACACGTCCGACAAAGCTGATCGGCTGGTGGCAGCAGCGAACGACATGATCCATCAGGCGACGAAACTGGCGACCGATCTCGATGGTGTCGTGGTATCTGCCAGGCCTGGATTGCGTGACCTCACGACCAACGACGTCGATCAGCTCGACGCACTTCTTAGCGACGCGCGCCGCCTGATCGCCAGCCTCAACCGGGTCTCGGCCGAGCTGGAGCGTGATCCCAGTGGCTTGCTGTTCGGCGAACGCCGCGCAGGGTACACGCCGAAATGACGGGCCAGCCGCCGTCGCGCCGCCGCATCCTTTGTCTCGCTTCTTGTGTGGTGCCACTCGCCGGGTGCAGCTTGCTGTTCCCGCCGTCTGCGCCGCAGCTCTATCGGCTTACGCCGCAGACTGGCGGCACCTCGCGCGGGCCTGCGGTGCGCGCGCAGCTTGTCGTTGTCGCGCCGGTGGCCCCCGAAAGCCTCGACACCGAGCGGATCGCACTCACACACAATCGGACAGAACTGGACTACTTTGCTGGTTCCTCCTGGACCGATCGTGCGCCCCGTCTGCTGCAGGGGTTGATGATTGATGCGTTCGAGAATAGCGGCAGGATCGTCGCGGTCGGACGCGACTCGAGCGACCTCAACCCCGATTACCTGCTCGAGACCGACCTGCGCGACTTCCAGGCGCGCTATATGGGTACCGGCGACCAGCCGCCGACAATCGTCGTGAGATTAGCCGCCCAACTGGTCAAGATGCCGGATCGCAAGGTCACTGGCGACATGCTGGCGGCAAGAGAGGTGCCGGCGGCGCGCAACGACCTCAACAGCATCGTCGAGGCGTTCGATACGGCCACCGGCGAGGTCATCGCCCAGATCGTCGATTGGACGCTGCGTATGATGGTCCGCGCCCGATGAGCGGCGCGTCTCACGACGTGGGATCAGCGAACGGATCGACCAGCCGGCGCGATGCTGGGCGCGGTCATGTTGTACCAGACGGCAAAACGACCGGCGTAGCCGACGCGCGGTCGCCCCACCGTCATGGCCGGGCTTGACCCGGCCATCCACGTCTTTTCGCGACGCCAGCAGGAAAGTGCGCAGACAGCTGGAGAGAATTATCGGCGTCTCAACCTCAAGCCATCTCCGTCAGCGCTGCACGCTCGGTCTCGGACAGCGGCGTTTTGCGGCTCAGTTCTGCCCGGATCTCGGCGGCGAGCACTGGATTCGCGCGGCGGATTTGCCCGGCGCGCAGTGTGGCGGCGATGTTGGCGCTGGGCGCTGCCTCCCATGCTTCCAGGAACAGCAGGTCGGATGCGGTCACGGCATCTCTGTTCGTGCTCAAAGCGCGGCGAACGGCTTCGGTGCGCGCAAAGCTGTGCCGGTTGGTGAACGCTGAGATCGGCACGGTCTCCCTCCGGATCGTTGATCGATAGGCGCGGGTTTTCCCGCGCCGGCGACTGGGTTACGCCGGACCGCCAGCCGCCGCTAGCCATGATTCGATGACAGGTGGTGAAATATGAGTGTACGGCTGGGTCAATATCGATACGATTCGTGCTTGAAAGGTCCGTGCAGCGACACACCTGTATATTCGGCCTGCTTGGGTGACAGTTTGGTCAGCTTGGCCCCCACCTTGGCCAAGTGTAAAGCAGCCACCTTCTCGTCGAGCTGCTTGGGTAGTGTATAGAGCTTCTTCTCGTAGCGGCCAGGCGGGGCAGTGAACAGCTCGATCTGCGCCAGCACCTGATTGCTGAACGATGCGCTCATCACGAAGCTCGGGTGACCGGTGGCGTTGCCCAGGTTCACCAAACGCCCCTCGGACAGCACGATCAGCCGCTTGCCGTCGGGGAACACCACCTCGTCCACCTGCGGCTTAACGTTCTCCCACCGGTAGTTGCGCAAGGCCTCGATCTGGATCTCGGAATCGAAATGGCCGATATTGCAGACGATAGCGCGGTGCTTCATGCGCCGCATGTGATCAAGTGTGATCACGTCGACATTGCCGGTGGCAGTGACGAAGATGTCACCGACCGGTGCGGCGTCATCCATAGTTGTAACCTGATAGCCCTCCATCGCCGCTTGTAGTGCGCAGATCGGATCGACCTCGGTCACCATCACGCGGCAGCCGGCATTGCGGAGGCTGGCCGCCGAGCCCTTCCCCACGTCGCCGAAACCATTCACCACCGCGACCTTGCCGGCCATCATCACATCGGTGCCGCGGCGGATGCCATCGACCAGCGACTCGCGGCAGCCATACAGGTTGTCGAATTTCGACTTGGTCACACTGTCGTTCACGTTGATGGCCGGTACCAGCAGAGTGCCGTCGCGCGCCATATCGCGCAGGCGATGTACGCCGGTGGTGGTTTCCTCCGACAGCCCGCGCACGTCGGCCATCAACTCGGGGTATTTGTCGTGCATCAGCTTGGTCAGGTCGCCGCCGTCATCCAGGATCAGGCTTGGCGTCCAGCCGCCTGGGCCGCGGACGGTTTGCTCAATGCACCACCAGAATTCCTGCTCGGTCTCGCCCTTCCAGGCGAAGACGGGGATGCCGGCGGCGGCGGTCGCCGCGGCCGCATGATCCTGGGTGGAGAAGATGTTGCAGGACGACCAGCGGACGGTGGCACCGAGCGCCATCAGCGTCTCGATAAGTACCGCAGTTTGCACGGTCATGTGCAGGCAACCGGCAATGCGGGCGCCCTTCAGTGGCCGGGACGGACCGTATTCCTCCCGGATTGCCATCAGGCCGGGCATTTCGTCCTCGGCCATGGAGATCTCCTTACGGCCCCAGTCGGCCAGGGAGATGTCCTTCACCTTGTAGTCCTGCGTCGCGGCCATTGTGCGTCCTTTGTCGAAGACGCCACTATATAAAGATATCTCTATATGTGCAAGAGCTGGCAGCGGCCGGCAGCTCAGCCCGGCCCGGCGCCGATCCGGTCGATCTGGTCTCGAAGACGGTACCACGCGCCGACTGCCGGCAGGAACCAGGGATTGCCCTGGTAGAGCGGATGCGTCGGGAAGTCCTCGCTCTCGAAGCTGCACGGACGATTGGCGACCCCGGCGATCTTGCGTGCGGTCTGATGGCCGAGATAGGTCATCATCGCAATGCCGCTGCCGTTGCAGCCCATCAGATAATGCATGCCGTCCTGTCGCCCCATATGCGGCAGCGCATCCAGCGTGAAGGCGACATTGCCGGTCCAGGCATGCGTGATCTTAACGCCACCCAATTGCGGGAAGCGCCGTGTCATGAAGCGATACAGCACTGGCGCGCTGACCTGCGGCGTCACCTGGGTGAAGCGCGCACGGCCGCCGAAGATCATCCGCTTACCGTCTGGCGACATTCGGTAGTAGCACAGTATCCGCGGCGTATCCGAGATCGTGCGCTGCTTCGGAATGAGCGAGGCGGCGAGGTCGGGCGGCAGTTCCTCGGTGGCGATGATGTGGCTCGCGATCGGCACGATGCGACGTTTCAACTGCGGCGTCAGGTCGCCGGTATAGCCGTTGGTGGCGATCACCACGTCACCGGCCTCGATCGCGCCGCGGCGTGTCTCCACGCGCCAGCCGGAGCTGAGCGGCGCGATGCGGGTGACCGGCGCAGCGGCACAGACCGGCACCCCCCGGCGGCGGCAGGCATCCAGCAGGCCCTTATAGTAGAGCGCCGGATGCAGGCTGGCCGAACGTTCGACGACCATGCCTCCGCAGTAGAAATCGCTCGCGATCTCCTCGCGCTGGCGTTCGCGCGGCAACATGCGGCAGCCGGATTGCGCCGCATCGTTCAGCCGGGCCAGGCTTTCTGCCTGCTGGGCATAGTGCTTCGGTGTCCAGGCACCGGCAAAGCGACCTGCTTTGCGCCAGAAGCAGTCGATCTTCTCGGCTTCGATCAGGTCCTCGATCAAGCTGAACGCATCGGCGGCGTCCGACAACATCGCATCGGCGCGCGCGGGTTCGGGCTTGATCCGTCGGCCGGAGAAGCTCTTGCCGATATTAACGCCGCCGCTGACCGCGCCGCCGTTGCGCGTGCTGGCGCCAAAGCCAAGCTCCTGCGCTTCGAGCACGACGGAGTCTACGCCAAGCCGGGCAAGTTCGAGTGCCGTGCACAGGCCCGCATACCCGGCACCGACGATCGCCACGCGCGCTTTTGCCGGGACGTCGGCCGGATCCTCGGCACCGGGGCGGTAGGCCTCCCACCAGTACGGCATGGGCCGGAAATCCGGGTGGAAGAGACCATTGGCTTTCATGGCGTAGTACCATCGCAGGCCCGTGGCACTGCGGCAACACGGTCCGCTTGACCCCGGCGGGCGACTGCTGAAGCTGGGTGGTGCATTGCAAAGGGGCCGGAGATGCGGTTCGGGCTTTTCGGTGGTGCGCGTACCAAGCGCGGTCCCAGCGTTGCCGCCACCCATGCTGGGCTCGGCGACAGCCATTCGTATCGCGGTTTCATCGAGTACGTGGTGGAGGCCGAGCGGCTCGGCTTCGACAGCGTGTTCCTGGTGGAGCACCATTTCACCGGCCAGGGGCAGGTCTCCGCGTCACTGGCGCTGCTGGCCTATCTGGCGGCGCGTACACACCGCATCCGACTCGGCACCGCGGTGGTGGTGCTGCCCTGGCACAATCCGGTGCTGATCGCCGAGCAGGCGGCGACGCTCGATCTGCTGTCCGGCGGACGGTTGGATCTCGGGGTAGGGAAAGGCTATCGCGCGGCGGAGTTCCACGGGTTCTGCATCCCGCCAACGGAAGCCACGGAGCGCTTCGACGAGGCGATCGAGGTGATCCGCAAGGCATGGACAACAGAGGGCCGGTTCTCGCACCACGGCAAGCGCTGGCATTTCGAAGATATCGTGGTCGAACCCGAGCCGGTGCAGCGGCCGCACCCGCCGCTATGGCTGGCCGCCAGCAGTCCCGAGTCGATCCGGCGGGCGGCGCGCGAGGGCTTCAACCTGCTGCTCGATCAGTTGGGATCGACGGGGATCACAATTGAGCGGGTCGGGCTGTTCCGCGAGGAGTGCGAGCGAATCGGGCGGCCTTATGCTCCTTCCATGGTGGCGGCGGCGCGGGCATTGCAGATGGTTCGCAACGAAACCGAGCGCAAGGAGGCTTATGCCACGCGTGCGCGGACCTGGCGGGTGATCGGCGATTTGGCACGCGGCGAGACGCCGCCTGATGATGTGCGGAAGGACGACTCCCCGTTATTGGGGACGCCGCAGGAGATCGTGGTCAAGTTGGAACGGCTGCGGGCCGGCGGGGTAGAGACGATCTTGCTGGTGGACCCGAAGGCGTCGGTGGCCGGGCTGCAGGCATTTGCGCAGGAGGTGATGCCCGGGTTTGCGGCGGAACGGCCCGCGGCGGCATAGTCGTTGCATGGGTTGTTCCCCATGCGCCGGCTCGCGGCGCTAAAGTCGGCGGCGACAGAGGGGGGAGGGACTTGCGATGCAGCAGGAGACAGGCACCGTGACGCTAGAGCGTGGAAGCGCTATCAAAGCACTCACGGCAGGAGCCAAAGCGCCGTTCGACGATGCTCGGGCGATGCCCCCGTCGGTCTATACCTCGCCCGAAATCCTGGCGCGCGAGCGCGAGCGTATTTTCGCCCATGAGTGGATTTGCGTCGGTCGCGCCAGTATTCTCGCGGCTCCAGGCAGTTATCTAACGTGCGAGATCGCCGACCAGCCGATCATCGTACTACGCGACCTGGACGGTGTCCTCCGCGCGTTGTCGAATGTGTGCCTGCACCGCATGTCTGTGCTGCTGGAGGGGACCGGTCGGACGCGGAGCATCGTGTGTCCATACCACGCCTGGACCTACAACCTGGATGGTACTTTGCGGGCAGCGCCGCAAATGGACCACGCTTCCGGCTTTTGCCTGGAGGCTTATCGGCTTCCCGAGCTGCGCGTGGAGATCTGGCGGGGTTGGATCTATGTCACGCTCGATCCGAGCCTGCCGCCGGTAGCCGAGCATCTGGCGGAACTCGACGCGTTGATCGCGCGGTACGGGATGGAAGATTACGTAGAGACTTTCCGCGAAGAACACGTGTGGGACACGAACTGGAAGATCCTCGCCGAGAACTTCATGGAAAGCTACCACCTGCCGATGCTGCATCATGCAACGGTGGGACCGCAGTCCAGGATCGAGGAGATGCAATGTCCGTCGGGACGAGCGGCATTCAACTATCACTGGATCACCAAGGACGCCTCACTGCCGATTGGCAACGCGCATCCGGACAACAGGAGGCTGGAGGGTGATTGGCGGCGCACGGTGGCATTGCTCGCGATCTATCCCACGCATCTGGTCAGCCTGACGCCCGGCTATTTCTGGTACCTGATCCTGAGCCCGCGCGGCCTTGGCCGCGTGCATATGGTGTTTGGTGGCGGGCTTGCACCCGAGTTCATCCGCGATCCCCGGGGCACCGAGTACTTGGCCACGCTGAAATCGCTGCTGGATGCGGTGAATGCGGAGGATCGCAAAGGCGTGGAGGCGGTGTTCCGAGGGGTGCAGGCGCCGCTCGCGCGGCCGGGCCACCTCAGCTACCTTGAGCGGCCCAACTACGATTTCGCCCGCTATCTCGCGGCGAAACTGGCCGGATAACGGCTTCAGCCCGGCACCGACTAGAGCCGCACCGTCGTCCCGCTTCGTACAGAGTCCTTCACCGCAATGGTGACCGCGAGCGTGCGGGTGCCCTCGCGGGCATCGATCAGCGGCCTCTCTTTCCCGCGCGCCACGGCGCAGAAGTGCCGGAGCGCAACTCAGCTTCGAATACTGGCGGCGGGCGCTTCGCACGGTTCAGTCCCCATCTGCGCCGGCACTGATACTTCCAGCAGGTCGAACGTGTCGGAGGTGCGGATTTCGTTGTGCGGCGTGCCGCCGGGGATCATGATTGAATCGCCAGCTTCCAGCCGCAGCGTACCACGGTCGGCGAATTCGAGCTCAAGCCAGCCGTCGAGCACATAGACGAATTGCATCTCGCAGAGATGGCGGTGCCAGCCGGTGGGGCGCGACATGCCCTGGCTGGCCGAGGTGATCTGCGCGCGCATGCGCCCGCCAGTGCCGTCGGTGACGCCGAGGTCACGATACTTGAGGAAGGCGCGCCGCCCCTCGACGAAGCGCGGCTCTTTCGCACGCGATACCGCGAGCTTCATAGTCGCTGCCAATGCCGTCGTGGTGTGATCGTCCATAGCCGGTCTCCTCAATGCCGCCCGAGCCTACCGCCTTTCCGGGCAGACCGGAAACCAGGCGTCGCCCGGCCACTCGCAATCACGTCCCTGTCCGCTCGACAGGATCCGAAGGCGGCAGGCTGCCTTCGCACCATGATGCGAGATGGCCCTCGAAACCTGCTGCCTTGAGAAGCGCATCCGGATCCAGGATCTCCAGCCGGGGCTTGCGGAAATGCAGCACGCGCTCCTCCCGCAGTGCACGCAAAATCCGGCTCACGTGGACCGCGGTCAGGCCGGTTGCCTGAGCGATGTGCTCCAGGCTGAGGGGCAAAGACGCGACATCACCGGCCAGCGGCGGAAATTTTCGCTGCACGCGAAAGAACAGTTCCGCCATGAGATGTGCGACGCGCCCATAGGCGTCCCTGCCGCTGAGATTGGCCAGATGGTCTTGCGCCCGCGCCTCGTGAGCTGCCGCGAGCTCGGCCAGACGGGAACAGACGGTGATGCGGCGCGAAACCAGGTGATCAAACCGGCCACGCGGCAGCAGGCACGCAGTAACATCTGTCAAACACTGGGCAGAGTGGCCCATCGGCGCTCCCGGCGCTGGTTCGATCCCAAGGAAGGTCCCGGGAACCCCGAAATCGAGAATGTGGCGGGACCCATTTTCGAGGACCTTCTGAAGCGCTACCCAACCGGCAAGCACGATGACGTAGTCGTGGCAGGGTTCGTTCTGTCGGTACAGCACTGAGCCCGCCGAGACAACACGAGCGTGCCGCTTGATTTCAGCAAGGGCTGCGATGTCCTCGGCCGCAAGCTGGGCGCACAATCCAAGACGGCGTGCCGGGCAGGCAGCACAGCTTTCCCATGGGCGCATGGATCGCCAGCTCACTGCTTTCAGCTCAGCCTCCGTCGGCGAAGTTCCTGTTTGGGGCATCCGGCTCTGCGGCCTTCAGGCTTGGCGCAAGCAAAAAGCACGCGAAATTCTAATGATTCTTGATCCAGATCAAGGTATACAGCCAAGCGAGGACAATATCTTACTTCTAGGTTAGGGGGATGCCCCCTGCGAATGAGCTGAGAGGATTGGAAATGATTGGTCGAACGAGTTCGATGGTAAGTGCTGTTGCCCTGATGGCAGCATTGGTCGCCACGCCGATGGTCACGTTTGCGGCGGGTACGCACCCATGCCCGCCCGGGACTCACCCGAAGCTCGCCGATGCTGGTGGTGGTAACGGCGGGAAGCAGCCGACGCTTGCCGAGTCCGGTGGCGGCAACGGCGGGAAGCAGCCGACGCTTGCTGAGTCCGGCGGCGGTAACGGCGGGAAGCAGCCGACGCTTGCCGAGTCCGGTGGCGGCAACGGCGGGAAGCAGCCGACGCTTGCTGAGTCCGGCGGCGGTAACGGCGGGAAGCAGCCGACGCTTGCCGAGTCCGGTGGCGGCAACGGCGGGAAGCAGCCGACGCTTGCCGAGTCCGGTGGCGGCAACGGCGGGAAGCAGCCGACGCTTGCTGAGTCCGGCGGTGGCAACGGCGGGAAGCAGCCGACGCTTGCGGAGTCCGGCGGCGGTAACGGCGGGAAGCAGCCGACGCTTGCCGAGTCCGGCGGCGGTAACGGTGGGAAGCAGCCGACGCTTGCCGAGTCCGGTGGCGGCAACGGCGGGAAGCAGCCGACACTTGCCGAGGCGCAGCAGCCCGCCAATGGTGACTGCGAGTAGGGCAACTGTTTGTGGGCCGGATACACCCCGTATCCGGCCCTGTTCTTTTCAGTCTGCGGTTGAAGTGAACTTGCGTATCGTGGGTAAAATGGGCAGGAGCTGACGGCGCGGACAGGCTTGGCATGACTGGACAAACGGCGCATCGGGAGTGGGTCAAGGGCTCGGTCCGCGGATCCCGCCAGCGTCTCTGGACCCGGTTGTTGATGGTTTGGATCGTGGCGCTGCTTGCGCAGCACGCGCAGGGGCGGCAGCCAACGGTTGATTTACCGACGCTGGTCGCGGCGGCTCTGCCGGGCGTGGTCAACATCAGCATTATCCGGCTCGAGCCGGACCCGCATCCTATGCCCGGCGAGCCGCCAGTGCGTCAGGTCCGAAGAGACGGGTCGGGTTTCGTCATCGATCCATCAGGCCTGATCGTCACCAACCGGCACCTCATCGAGGGGGCCGAAGCGATTGTGGTCGTCTTCCAGGATGGTATCCGACTTCCGGCGGCGCTGGTTGGAGCGGGGAAGCGGCTCGACGTGGCGTTGTTGAAGGTGGCGCCGACCGAGAAGCTTACTGCGCTGCGCTTCGGGCAGAGCGATAAGTTGCGCATCGGCGAGACGGTAGTGGCGATCGGGAATCCGCTGGGGATTGGGGCCTCGGTAAGCGCCGGCATTGTCAGCGCACTCAACCGGAACATCGGTGAAACAATCTTCGATGATTTCGTGCAGACGGATGCGGCCATTGTCCGTGGCTACTCCGGCGGGCCGCTGCTGAATGGGTCCGGGGAGGTGGTCGGGATCAACACGGCGTTCGACTCGACGACGCCGAACGGTGGACCTATCGGCGTCGGCTTCGCGTTGCCGTCGGACGCTGCAGCGTTCGTCGTCGATCGCCTCCGGCGCTACGGGCGGAGTTGGGTCGGCGTGATTGGAGCATTGTTCCAGGAGGTGATGCCGGACGTTGCGGCTGCGCTAGGGGATCCGGAGCTGCGCGGAGAGATCGTGACCTCGGTGCGGGCAGGGGGACCGGCGGAGCAGGCGGGGCTGCGGGTCGGTGACGTCGTGACCGTTGCCGGCAACAGGGCGCCGGCCGACGAACGGGCTCTGCTGCGGATCATTGCCGGGTGGCCGATCGGATCGAAGATTCCGCTTTCGGTCTGGCGGGCAGGCACCACGCTGACACTGACCCCTGTCGTGACGGAGCTGCGGACGCACGCGGAACAGCCGGCGGCGGCGGCGCCGACATCCATGCGCACGTCAGAGCTGGGTCTGGGGCTTGCTGCGCTGACCCCGGCACTGCGCGCCGAATACAAACAGGCCACGGATGAGACGGGCATAGTGGTGGCGAGGGTGGAGCCGGGGAGCGTCGCCGCGCAGCTCGGTCTCGCGCCGGGGGATGTGATCCTGCGCGTTGGAGCGCAGCAGATCACGCGCGTGGATGAGGTGCAGCAGGCGATCGAGGGAGCGGAGAAGAGCAGCCAGCAATATGTGTTGCTGCTGGTGCACGGACGCGCGGGGCGCCGGTGGTATGCTCTGCCGCTGCATCCCCAGACGCCGTAGGAGCCCGACGACGCGATATCATGTCGATCCTGCGATTCGCCTGATCAATCGGTTCACCTCGCCAGTCTTCTCCATGTGCGGCAGGTGACCCGCTTGGTCCAGAACATGGACCTGCGCGCGTGCAGCAATCGCATCAGCGTGTTCGAGGGGAATGATCCGGTCGTCACGACCCCAGATCACTTGGACGGGTCGTTCCGATGCCATGACATCGGCAACAATGTTCACCGCTTGGCGACCGTCGGGAAACCACGCATGCGCGACCGTTTCTAGAGCTGTTGTTACACCATCCAGGCGCTTGTAGCGCAGAACGTCTTCCACCATCGTCCGGCTCACCAGCGATGCGTCATGCACAAGCATGTGCAGCACTTCGGCGGTGTCCTTGCGTCGCGAGGCACGCACGAAGCCCTCGATGAAGGCAGCATTGATCTCCTGCCCGAGGCCCGCCGGCGCGATCAGAGTGACTGTCACCACGAGCTCCGGCCGGCGCGCTGCGAGCGTGGCGGCGAGTGCACCGCCCAATGAATGACCGACGAGGTGCATGCGCTCGATGCCGAGTGCGGCCAGCGCCGTTTCGACCGTATCGGTCAGTGTAGCAGGATCTCCTGCCCCGACCTCCTTGGTCGAGCCGCCATGGCCCGGCAGGTCCAAGGCGATCGTTCGCCCGACTTCGGCCAGCACGGGTTGGTTGAACATCCAACTGTTAAGGTCGGCGCCGAAGCCATGCAGAAACACGATGGGCACTCCGGCCGCGTCGCCAACTTCGAGATAGCGCAGGCGCTTGCCGGCGACATCGAGCTCGCGCGCCTCCGGGGCGGCCGGCTGCTCGGTCGTGTCGTCCAGGGGTTCGACAGCGACGAAGCTGGAGATGAAGGTGTCGATCTCCGCCGCCGAAGTGTCGGCGGGCGCGATGACGGCAAGCAAGGCGCCGATCGGCAGCGTGGTTCCTTCGGGTGCCACGATCCGACTCAGGACGCCGGGCGTTTCGGCTTCGATCACGTTGGCGATCTTGGACGTCTCGATTTCGAGCAGTTCGTCGCCTGGGGCGAAGGAGACTCCTTCCTGCTTGGACCATCGGACGACCTTGCCCTCAGTCATCGTGAGGCCCCATTTCGGCATGGTGATCGCGGCAAGAGGGGCGGTCATCGCGCGTATCCGTATACCTCGCGCACCGCCGCGGCGATCCGGTCGGGGTCGGGTATGTAGAGCTTCTCCAGTGAAGGCGCGAACGGCACCGGCGTGTGCGGCGCAGTGACCCGGCGGACCGGCGCCTTCAAATCCGGGAATGCCTTATCGGCGACGAGCGCTGCAATGTCGGTCGCCATGCTGCAACGTGGCGTGGCTTCATCGACCACCACCAGCCGGCCGGTGCGCTCGACGCTTTCGAGGATCGTGTCCTCATCCAGCGGCGAGGTGGTACGAGGATCGATGATCTCGCACTCTATGCCCTCGGCTGCGAGCTTCTCAGCCGCTTCACTCGCATAGTGCACCATCCGCGCCAACGCGACGATCGTCACATCGTCTCCATCGCGCACCACGTTCGCTTCGCCAAACGGGATCGTATAGGCTTCGTCCGGTACTTCGGTGCGCAGGTCGTACATCAGCTTGTGTTCGCAGAATATCACTGGATCGTCGTCGCGGATGGCCTGGATCAGCAGACCTTTCGCGTCATAGGCATTCGAGGGAACGACAACCTTCAAACCGGGGACGGATGTGAAGATATGATACGGGCTCTGCGAGTGTTGTGCGGCGGCACTGCGGCCGGCGCCGATCATCGTGCGGATCACTAGCGGGGTGCGCGCCTTGCCGCCGAACATGTAGCGGAACTTCGCGGTTTGGTTGAAGATCTGATCGAAGCAGACGCCGAGAAAGTCGGAGAACATCAACTCGGCGACGGGCCGCAGTCCGGTGACCGCTGCGCCGGCTGCCGCGCCCATGATGGCGGACTCGGTAATCGGGGTGTCGATCACCCGGGTTTCGCCGAATTCTTTGATCAGGCCCTTGGTGACGCCGAGTACGCCGCCCGCGGCATCGCGCCCGCCTTCCGTGCCGGCGCCTCCGGAGACATCCTCGCCGATCACGATCACGCGCGGGTCGCGGCGCATTTCATGCACGAGGGCTTCCTGCAGCGCCTGACGGATGGTCTTCACAGTCATGGCGCGGCCCTTTCAGTAGGACACATAGACATCGGTGAGCAGCGCGGCCGGATTGGGCGGAGGTGCAGCACGGGCCGCCGCTACCGCCTGATCGATCAGCGCTGCGATCTCGGCATCCACCGTGTCTAATTCGCGGGCTTCGAGCAGACCGGCCTCGGTCACGCGGCGGCCGAAAATGCGCAGGCAGTCGCGTTCTTCGCGCAGCCGTTTCACTTCGTCCTTGCCGCGATAAAGCTGCGCGTCTCCGGAGTGGTGGCCGTAGAAGCGGCAGGTATCGACTTCGATCGCGCTCGGCCCGCCGCCGGTGCGGGCACGCGCCACGGCTTCCCCTGCAGCCTCGTGCACGGCAAAGAAATCGTCGCCGCTGACCTTGACCGCCGGCAGGCCGAAGCCGGCGGCACGGCTTGCGATGTCGCGGCTGCCGACAGCGTAGGAGGCGGCGGTGTATTCGCCGTAGCCGTTGTTCTCGAACACGAAGATCGCCGGCAGTTGCAGGACGACGGCCATGTTCATGGCCTCGAAGGTGGTGCCCTGGTTGGAGCCGCCGTCGCCGGTGAAGGATACTGCGACGGTGCCGGTGCCGAGGGTCTTGGCGGTCAGCGCCGCGCCGATCACCAGCGGCGGCCCGCCGCCGACGATGCCGTTCGCGCCCAGCATTCCGTGATCCAGGTCGGCGATGTGCATCGAGCCGCCCTTGCCGGCGCACAACCCGCCCTGCCGGCCAAACAGCTCCAGCATCATCGCCGTCACGTCGCATCCCTTGGCGATGCTGTGGCCATGACCCCGGTGCGTGCTGGCGATGTAGTCCTTGGGGCCCAGATGCGCGCAGACGCCGACGGCACAGGCCTCCTGGCCGGCATAGAGATGCACGAAGCCGGGGATTTCTCCTTTGGAGAATTCCTCCTGGACGCGCTCTTCGAAGCGGCGGATGGTGCACATCGACCGATAGGACCGGAGCAGCTCGTCACGGTTGAGTTGCATGGCGTCCTCCCGCTATCCGTTGCGTTCTGGTTTACTTGCCGGGTGCATCCTGCAAGGTCGCCATGCGATGATCAAATCGAAGCGCGGCTCGACATCGGTGAAGAACTGGTGATGCGCCAGCACGTGCCGCTTGTAGATACCCGTGAAACCCTTAACCGGCCGGTGCATGACGAAGCGGCCACCACTCGAACGCGTTCGAGGTGCAGAACGCCAGGGGGATCACCAGCCCCTCGTACCAAGGCCGAATGGGCACCGACTGCCGATCACGGCGATTACCGGCACAGGGGCCCCAGGCGGCACAGGCGCGGGCGATTCGGGCGCGGAAATCGGTGAGGAATGCCCGCTGGCGCCGCGTCATGCGTCGGAAGTCCATGCGCGCTTCCTTGGTCCGGACAACAATGTTGTGCCACCATCCGCCGCCGGGACCAAATCGGGCGGTGTGCAGCGCAGCATTGCCGGGCTGCGTTGCAATTTGTCGGGACACGGTCCGAACCCATTGCCAGCGGCGGCCTATTGATACCATCTCCGGCTAGGTTTGCTGGCCGGCCCCGCCCGCCGGCCGGAGGAATGTCTGCAATGGATGTTGGCCTCGCGCACGCTGCCATTACCCTGGAAAACCGTTTCGTCGATCTCGATTCGCCGGTACTGCTGACCGGCGTGCAGGCGCTGGTCCGGGTCCTGCTGGAACAGTCCCGGCTCGACCGCGCCGCCGGCCATCGCACAGCCGGCCTCGTCTCGGGCTATCGCGGCTCGCCGCTCGGCGGGCTCGACCAGGAGCTGTGGCGCCGCCAGAAGCTGCTGACCACGCACGACATCCGCTTCCAGCCCGGCCTCAACGAAGACCTCGCGGCGACAATGCTCTGGGGTGCCCAGCAGATCGACGCCTTCCCCGGCAAGAAGGTCGAGGGCGTGTTCAGCTTGTGGTACGGCAAAGGCCCCGGCGTCGATCGTTCCGGCGACGCGCTGCGCTGTGCCAACATGCTCGGCACCTCGGCGCTCGGCGGGGTCCTCGCGGTGGCCGGCGACGACCACGGCGCGCAGTCCTCGACCTATCCGCACCAGACCGACCAGCTCTTCCAAGGCTGGATGATCCCGGTCCTGAACCCGGCCTCGGTCGAGGACATCGTGGACTTCGGCCTGGCCGGCATCGCGCTGTCCCGCTACTCCGGGCTGTGGGTCGCGCTGAAGACCACCTCCGAGACGGCCGAGCAGGCCGCCACCTTCACCATCCACTCGCAGCGTGTCTTCGCGACGCCGGACCACGAACGCCCAGCCGATCATCCGATCGGCTACGATCCGACGCTGTCTTTCCCTGCCGATCGCTTCACCTTGGAACGCCGCGTGCTGATGGAGCGGCTGCCGGCGGTCGCCGCCTGGGCGCGTGCCAACCGGCTCGACCGGTTGGTATTCGGCGCCGCCGATGCGCCGATCGGGCTGGTCACTGTCGGCCGTGCGCACATGGACACGTTGCACGCGCTTCGCCGGCTCGGGCTGGAACGCCATCCGCAGCTCGCACTGTACAAAGTCGGCCTGTCGTCGCCCCTGGAGACCGCAGGCCTTCGCGCCTTCGCCCGTGGCAAGCGCGCATTGCTGGTGATCGAGGAGAAACGCAGCTTCGTCGAGGCGCAGATCCGCGACACACTCTACAACCTGCCCGCCGGGGAACGCCCGGAGGTCGCCGGAAAGACGGACGTTGGCGGGGCGCCATTGCTGTCACCGCTCCTGGAACTGTCGCCGGAATCGGTGGCTGACGCCCTGGCGCGCTTCCTCACCGCTGCCGGCCTTAACGTCCCCACACCCCCCGAATACCCGCATCCCGAGCGGCCCGCCGGCCTTCTCCGCCGCATTCCCGCCTTCTGCGCCGGCTGCCCCCACGGCACCTCGACCCGCCTCCCGGATGGCAGCCTGGCCACCGCCGGGATCGGGTGCCATTTCATGGCGCTCGATCATGGCGACGCCACGCGCACCTTCACCCATATGGGCGGCGAGGGCGTCACCTGGGTCGGCCTAGCGCCATTCACCGAGACGCCGCACGTGTTCGCCAATATCGGCGACGGCACCTACACGCATTCCGGCATCCTGGCGATCCGCCAGGCGGTCGCCGCCAAGGCGCGGATCACTTACAAGATCCTTTACAACGACGCGGTCGCGATGACCGGCGGCCAGCCCGCCGAAGGCAGCTTCACCGTCCCCGAAATCGCCGCGCAGGTGCACGCCGAAGGAGTGCGCCGCATCGCTATTGTCGCAGATGAAGCCGAACGCCTGCCGCCCGTCTCTGCCCTTCCCCCTGGCACGACGCGCCACGTGCGCACCGAACTCGACGCCGTCCAGCGCGAGCTGCGCGACTACGACGGCGTCTCGGCGCTGATCTACGACCAGGTCTGCGCCACCGAGAAGCGCCGCCGCCGCAAGCGCGGCAAGCTGGCAGAGGCGACGCAGAGTGTCATCATCAACCCCGATGTCTGCGAGAACTGCGGCGATTGTTCCGTGCAGTCGAGCTGCATCGCGATCGAGCCGGTTGAAACCAGCCTCGGTCGCAAGCGCCGGATCAACCCGACAGCATGCAACGTCGATCTGTCGTGCCTGAAAGGCTTCTGCCCCAGCTTCGTCACCGTTGCCGGGCCGCCGCGCGCGCCCGATGCCGACCCGCACTGGGCCGAGCGCGAGGCTGAGTTGGCGGCCGCGTTGCCGGAGCCAGTGCTGCCCGCACGCCTGCCGTGGCGGGCACTGTTCGCTGGGATCGGTGGCGGCGGCATTGTCACCTCCGGCGCCGTGCTGGCGATGGCGGCGCATCTGGAGGGGCGGCAGGTCCACACGCTCGATTTCACCGGGCTAGCGCAGAAGAACGGCACCGTCGTCGCGCATGTGCAGATCGGGGAGCCCGGCAGCCTGGACGTGGTCCGCATCCCGCTCGGCGAGGCCGATGTGATGCTGGCGGCGGACCTTGCGGTGGGTGCCGGTCCGGGCGTCCTAGAGCGCTGCTCGCCCAAGGCCGCTGTTATCGGCAACCTGGACCTTGCCGCGACGGCGGAATTCAAATTCGACCCGCTGCTGTCGATCGACGCTTTGCTGCATCGGACCACGATCGAGCGGGCGACCGACCTCGCCGCCAGCACTTGGCTGCACGCAGTGCGCCTGGCCGAAAAGCTGTTCGGCAATTCACAGACGATGAACACGCTGCTGCTGGGCCTGGCCTGGCAGCGCGGTCTGATCCCGGTGGGCGAAGCGGCGATCCTGCGCGCCATCGAGCTGAACGGGGCGGCGGTGGCGCTGAACCGGCGCGCCTTTCTGTGGGGCCGCATCCTTGCCGAGCGGCCGGAACTGGCCGACGAAATCCTGCTGCACACGCTGGAGCACCCGCCGGCGACCCTGGACGCCCTGATCGCGGACCGCGCCGACCGGCTGGTCGAATACCAGGACGCCGCCTATGCGGCGCGCTACCGCGCGGTGCTGGACGACGTGGTTGCCGCCGAGACGAAAGTGTTCGGCGAACCTGGCCGGCTGTCGCGCGCGGCGGCTGACGGACTATTCCGCGCGATGGCCTACAAGGACGAATACGAGGTGGCGCGGATGCATGCGGCTGCGTCGTACACGGCGCGACCCGTGTTCCACATGTCCCCCCCGCTGATCACGCGCACGGATCCGGCAACCGGGCGCCGGCGGAAGGTTGCAATCCCCGGCTGGGCAGCGCTGCCGCTGTTCCGTCTGCTGCGCCATGGCAAACGGCTGCGCGGGACGCCGCTCGACCTTTTCGGCCGTCAGCAGGAGCGCCGGTGGGAGCGGGCGCTGATCGCGCAGTACGAGGCTGATCTGCGCGTAGTTGCGGCGGAGCTAAGGCCGGACAATCTCGATCGCGCGGTGGCCATCGCAGCGCTGCCCGACATGATTCGCGGCTTTGGCCCGGTGAAGGAGGCGAACCGCACCAAAGCGATGGCCCGGCGCGACACGCTGTTGGCAGGGCTTCGCACCGCGCCCCGAACGCTTTCAGTGGCCGCGGAGTAGAGTGGCGGAATGCGCTTCGCTCTTCCGTCCTACGGTGCGACGATGCTCGTAGGGCGGAAGAGCGAAGCGTATTCCGCCACTCCATCACTCCCGCAAATGACCGCGCAACGTCGCGCCCACGTAATCGCGGCGGAATAACCCCCGCTCCTGCAGCACAGGCACCACAGCGCGCACGAACTGCTCGAACATCCCGGGCATCAGCGTCGGGGTCAGGATGAAACCATCGCAGGCCTGCGCCTCGAATAAATCCTGCAACTGATCGGCAATGGTTTCCGGCGAGCCCACGATCTGCGGACATAGCTCGCTTGTGGCGAAACGGCGGGCTGCTTCGCCCAGCGTCAGGCCCTGCGCCTCGGTCCCCTGCAGAATCACGTCGAGCGACCCGCGCGATCCGGCCTCCATCTGCATGTCGGTCAGCTTCTGATCGGCGGGATAACGTGATAGATCGACACCGATATGGCCTGACATCTGTGCCAGCCCGACCTCGGTCTGCACAAGCTCGTTGACATAGGCCTGCCGCTCGCGCGCGATGGCATCCGTCTCGCCGACAATCACGTCGATCGAAGGCAGAATCAGGCAATCTTCCGCCGCGCGGCCCCGCGCCGACACGCGCGACTTCAGGTCCTGATAGAAGGCCTGCATGTCCGCTTTGCTGTGCTGCAGCGTGAACACCAGTTCGCCCCAGCGGGCGGCGAAGTCACGCCCACGTGGTGAGGAGCCGGCTTGCATGATCACCGGCCGGCCCTGCGGCGAGCGCGGCACCGTCAGCGGGCCGCGCGTCTTGATCCACCGCCCCTGGTAGTTGACGTAGTGCACCTTGTCGGGATCGGCATATGTAAGCGCCATATAGAGATGTCACCCCTCTGCAAAATAGAGATGTCACCCTCAGGGGTCTTGGGGTCCCGGGAGCGGTGCCATGGCGGTGATGTCGATGAGCACGCAGGAGTTCAGCCGGCTGGAAGTTCTGCTTGGCGTCCAGTCCGGGCGGCTGCGCATCGCGGATGCCTGCAGACTGATCGGGATTTGCCGGCGTCAGGCACTGCGGTTACTGCGCGGTCTGCGCCAGGAGGGCGCCTCCAGCCTGGTCTCGAAGCGCCGCGGTCGGCGCAGCAACCACCGATTGCCGGACGCGGTCCGGGCCCTGGCTCTGACGATCGTGCGCGAGCGGTATCGCGACTTTGGGCCGACGCTGGCGGCCGAGAAGCTGGCAAAGCTGCACGGCTGCACGGTCTCGCACGAGACGCTGCGGCAATGGATGATCGCCGACGGGCTGTGGGTCGACCGGCGCCACCGCCTGCCCTGCCCGCATCAACCACGACGCCGGCGGGAGTGTCTCGGCGAGCTGGTGCAGATTGACGGTTCGGAACACGCCTGGTTCGAGGACCGTGGTGCGGTTTGCACGCTGCTCGCCTTCATCGACGATGCGACCAGCCGGATCATGGAACTGCGCTTCGCGGCATCGGAATCGGCGTTCGACTACTTTCGCTCGATGCGCCGCTATCTCGAGGCACACGGCAAGCCGGTCGCATTGTATAGCGACAAGCACAGCATCTTCCGGGTGAACAACAAGGATGCCATCGGCGGCGAGCGGATCACGCAGTTCGGGCGGGCCCTGGCCGAGCTGAACATCGACATCATCTGTGCCAACATTCCGCAGGCCAAGGGTCGGGTGGAACGTGCATTTGGCACGCTGCAAGACCGGCTGGTGAAGGAGTTGCGGCTCGCCAACATTGCCGGCATCGAAGCAGCGAACGCCTGGTTGCCGGGATTCATCACCGACTACAACAAGCGCTTTGGTCGAGAGCCATTGAACGGCACGGATCTCCATCGGCGCCTATCGCCCCGGGATGATCTTGATGAAATCCTGGCCTGGCGAGAGAAGCGGACTGTTACCAACAACCTGACACTGCACTATGATCGCATGATGTTGATCCTCGAACCGACGCCGCTGGCACGTAGCTTGGCGCGCAAGACGGTGGAGGTGGTGAACTACCCGGACGGTCGGTTCGCCGTCCGGTCCAACGGCAGCGACCTGCCGTTCCGGGTGTTCGACAAGATCCGCACGGTCGAACCGGGCACGATCGTGGAGAACAAGCGGTTGACCGAGGTGCTGGCGCACGTGCAGGCGCAGCAGGGAGCCTATGCGCCCAACCGACGCCGCCACCACCCTGCCCGGCAGCGGCCACCGAACAATCTCGAAGCGCCCGGCTTACCGTCCAAAGGTCGCCCGTCACGGCGTGACATCACCACGCTGCCGGCCTGACCGGTCAGCAAGGGCCCCGGTGCTCGGAGCCGTCAAGGACGGTCGCCTGCAGCGCCCGCCGCTTCGCGGTGCCTTCGGCATTCTTGACCGCTCCTCTGCGCGCCTCGGCTGGTGGCAGTTGTCGGGACATGGCGTAATCGCGAAGGACAGCCGGAACCGACCACCGGGTAGCCCTCCGTGACCACAACACGGAGCAACGCCATGGATCAGCAACACTACGTCGGACTCGACGTCTCGCTTGAGACCACCTCGATCTGCGTCATCGACAGCAACGGCGCTGTCGTTTGGCGAGGCAAGTGTGCCACGGAACCCGATGCGATTTGCCGGATCGTCCGCGCTCAGGCCCCGGCCCTCGCGCGATTCGGTTTGGAGACCGGCCAGCTCTCTAATTGGCTGACCCTCGGATTGCGGCGGCGCGGCTTGCCGGTCGTCTGCCTCGACGCCCGCCACGCAAAGGCGGCACTTAGCCTGCAAGTCAACAAGACCGATGCCAACGATGCACTTGGCCTCGCACAGGTCGTGCGAACCGGATGGTTCCGCGAGGTCGCCATCAAGAGCATGGACGCACAAACCCTGCGCATGTTGCTGATGGCCAGAGCGCAATTGGTTTCGCAGCGTCAGGCCGTGGCCAATAATATACGTGGTCTGCTGAAGACGTTCGGCCATGTCATTGCCCGTGGCTGCAAAGGCCCTTTCCCGATACGCGTCCGTGACGCGATCGGCGATAACCAGGCATTGTCGGCGATCATCGAACCTTTACTTGCGGCCTGGCTGGCCATCCGTGATCAGGTCACGATTTTTGACCGTCAGGTGGTGCTGAGAGCCAAGGCCGATGCCGCCGCACGCCGCCTGATGTCGGTGCCGGGCGTCGGCGTGATCGTTGCCCTCGCATATATGGCAGTGATCGACGATCCCTCTCGCTTCAAACAATCAACGTCAGTCGGGGCCTATCTCGGTCTCACGCCGCGACGTTATCAGTCCGGCGAGGTCGACAAGGCCGGTCATATATCGAAGTGTGGTGACGGATTGCTCCGCTCCTACCTGTTCGAGGCAGCGAACGTCTTGCTTGTTCGCCATCCGAAGCCATCGAAGCTCAGGACGTGGGGACTCGGCCTTGCCGCTCGGATCGGCATGCGTCGCGCCAAGGTGGCGGTTGCCCGCAAACTGGGCGTGATCATGCACCGCGTCTGGAAAGATGACCGCGATTTCGATTGGGGTGACGCAGTGGCCGCCGCATGAGCGCGGCGAGCCCCCGGATTCGCGAACAGAGATCCGCCTGATCGAGGCGGGAGCATGTCCCAGCCGGGACGAGGCCCGGCAACCCCGCGTCCTTCGTTGCGGCCCTTTCGAGGTGACCGCGTTCGGGACATAGGGGTGCCGACCTCCCCGACGCCACGTTGCGGCTGACAACAGACCGCGGAAAGAACCATGACCCGGCAGGACAGTAGCCCCCAACCTGATCGAGCGTTACGCCGTGCTCGCAGCCGTCAAGACCGCTTCGCGCCGCCTCCGGCGGTGGCCTGCGGCCAGTCTTGACCGTTGCTCCGCGCGGCGCAGTGTGATGATGCAGGCCGGGGCGGAGAAACGGCGCTTCAGCCGAACAAAGAAACTATCCGCGACATTCTCTGGTTTGGGCAATCCAGTGCGCAAGCGTGCGGGCGACGGACCCGGGGCTGACCGATCAGCTCTCCGAGCGCAGGGTCGCCTCGACGCGCTGGAATCAACCGCTCCCGCTGGGCGGGCCCACACCACCCCGCGAGGAGGGCGCGGACGCGGATGATGGACAGGTAGGGCTCCATCACCGCCGTCAGCGCCGCTTGTGACATGCCGGCTAGCCGCGCGTATTCGGACTGCATGACTGCATTGTAGGCGCGCGGCCGCTCCGGATCGGCAACGACGTCCGCGGTGAGTTCGGCAAGGATAATGTGGCTGGTAGCAAGGTCGAGGGCGGCGGGCGCGCGGACGATACCTAGCCAGTCGATCAATCTTGGACCATTCGCCGTCATGATCACGTTGTCGGGGTGAAGATCGCCATGGCACAGCCCGTCTCCCGGCGACAGGCGGTCGATCAGGGCGAGGATGCCGGCGGCGATGTGCTCCGGAATCCGGCCGCCGTCGTCGCGCAACGAGCCCGCCATCAAGTCGCGCAGGCGAAGCACCTCTGGCGGCGGGGGCGTCTTGTGGACGGATAGGGCGAGGGTCGCGAGGATCGAGCCCACCTGTCCGTTCGTCATGGCGCCGCTTCGCGAAAGCTGCTTCAGGGTCGGTCCGTCGAGGCGCGACAGCACGATGCCGAAGCGCCCGTCCAGCGTCACCTCGCCGAGCACCTCTGGCGCCGGAGCGCCGGCGGCGAAGGCGGCGCGGGTGATGTGGGCCTCGTACCGGGCGAGCCGTTGCGGGTCGGCCGTCCTTGAACAGCTTCACCACCTGACCGGGCGCCCAGGCGTGGACGTCCGAGAACGCGCCTTCACCGATCTTCTCCCCCAGCGATCCCTGCACTGCCCTTCCTCCTGCGAAAAAAGTGAATACTGGCGGCGGGCAAAGTAAAACCCCTCCTGTCGCCGGAAGGTGGCTGAGCGTTGCAATGGTGGCGGGCGACTGGGTCCGGAATCCACCCATTGCCGACCTACAGGCGTGACAACATTTCGTCGATTCCCCACTTGCCAAGAGGTCCGCGATTAAAGAACGAAGGGCGTCCCGACCATTCGACCACGCCTCCGGCGGGTCGAACAAAGGGCATTGGGTATTCAGGAAGGCATTGAATGCGCGGCTCTTTGGGTTGGCCGGCCGCAGCCTGGGGGTGACATTTCTACTTTGCGCGCCGAGTGACATTTCTACCTTGCGCCGACAGGCATAGACGCCGCGCCGCTTGTCGAGCACCAGCGCATCGGCGTCCCAGCTTTCCCACAGCCGGCACACCGCCTCTGTCACCTCGTCGGCGAAGTCATAGCGCGCGCCGCGCGCCGGCAGTTCCTCAAGGCCGAAATTCTGCGCCTCGAGATGGCCATGGGAGGCGACCACGTTCCAGGCGACCCGTCCTCCGCTCAGCAGATCAAGCGTGCCGAGCGACCGAGCAAGGTGATAGGGCGGGTAGAACGTGGTGGACAGCGTGGCACCAAGCCCGATGCAACTCGTCGCACGTGCCATGATCGCCAGCAGCGGGATCGGATCGAGCAGCCCCATCTGCCCGCCGTACCGCAGGATCGTGGCGAAGCTGCCGCCGTACAGATCGTACAACCCCAGGATGTCGGCAAAGAACAGGCTGTCGAACTTGCCGTGTTCCAGCACCCGCGCGATGTGCTCGTGCCATTGCGGGGTGAAGACCCCGAGATCCGCTTCCGGACGGCGCCAGGCGCCGTGGTGATGCGCGGTCGGGCCTGCCAGCAGGAAGGCCACGAAATGCATCCTCCGCGTGGTCACTGCAGCAGGCCCTCCCGCACGCGGTCCTTAGGAGAGCCGTCACAGCAGGCATCGGTGCATTCAATCATTAGTTCCCCCACGCTCAAGTTGATTTTGCCGTAACCTGTCACCGTTGCACACAGGCGATTTGCCTGCCGGCGGCTGACGCGGAACGAGACCTGGGGACACTAATAGCGCCAGCGGCCTGATGCCGACAGGGACGCAATCGTGCGGTTTCCAGCACGAATAGCCCTTCCCCTTCGCAGGCGGGCGACCTATGCTTCCCGGACCTGCAGGGAGAGAAAAAATGCTAACACGTCGCGCGCTCCTGGCCACAGGAGCGGCCGCCGCCGCTGGCCCACTTGCCTCCAGCTGGACCGATGCTGCTACGCCACGCAATATGATCGTCATGGCAAGGCAGATCGACGACATCATCTCCTTCGACCCGGCGCAATGTTACGAATTCAGCGATACTGAGGTCGATGCCAACGTCTATCGGAAGCTCGTTTCACCCGATCTCCGCAATCTCGGTAAGATGGGTCCCGATCTCGCAGAGCACTGGGAGGTTTCAGCAGACGGCAAGACGTTCACCTTCCATCTGACGCAGAATGCGAAATTCTCGTCCGGCAAACCGATGACCGCAGCGGATGCGGAATTCTCTCTGCGTCGGGTTGTGACCCTGAACCTGACGCCGGGTTTCATTATAACCCAGTTCGGCTTCACCAAGGACAATGTCACGCAACTGATTCGTGCGACCGACTCGCACACGCTGGTCATGGAGCTACCGAAGCCGGCGGCGACCAGCTTCGTGCTGTATTGCCTTTCGGCCAACGTTGGCGGAATCGTCGAGAAAGAGACGGCGCTGGCTCACCAGGAGAAGGACGACCTCGGCAATCATTGGCTCGGCAGCCACTCCGCCGGCAATGGTCCGTACCAACTCACGTCCTGGCAGGCGGATGATCACGTCATCATCGATGCCAATCCGCACTCTGGGATTTCGGTCGCCACCAAGCGCGTCTTCATCCGTCACGTCAAGGAGCCGTCCGAGGCGTTGCTGTTGCTAAAGCGGGGCGACATTGATATCGCTCGAAACCTGACCAGCGAACTGCTGAAGGACGCTGCGACTGATCCGAACCTCTACAATATTTCGTCGCCAACGACTAACCAGATGTACATCGCCGGGAACGAGGGCTATGCTCCCTTCGCCAAGAACGCAGTACGCCAAGCTATCAAATGGGCTATCGACTACGAGGGGATCCAGAAGAACATCCTACCGACGACTTATATTGTGAACCAGGGAGTCCAACCGACTATGATGTTGGGCGCAGTAAATACCAATCCGTTTCACAAGGATCCCGATAAGGCGAAGGCGTTGTTGGCACAGGCGGGATATGCGCAAGGCTTTTCCGCGACGCTTGACCATTTCTCCGAACATCCCTATTCGGACATCGCTGCGGCGCTCCAGGACGATTTGGGCGCGATCGGGATCAAGGTTTCGCTGTTAGCGGGCACTCGCAAACAAGTCCTCACCAAGATGCGCGCCCGTCAGCATCAATTGATCATGAATGAATGGTACCCGGACTATTTCGACCCGAACTCCAACGCTCAGGCGTTTTGCTCCGACCCCGACGATGGCGACAACAGCCCTATGAAGATCATCGCTTGGCGCAATCACTTCTACAACAAGGAACTGACCGACGAGGTCGCGCAAGCCGCCCAGGAGCTGGATACTGAGAAGCGCATCTCGCTCTATCACACGATACAGCAGCAATCCTGGGACCAGTCGCCGATCGCATTCATGCTGCAGCAGAACGATGTCGCAGTGTTGCGCAAGAATGTAACAGGTTTTCTGCTGGGCGCGCAGTCAGACTTCACCCGCTACGGAAAGACTCGGAAGACCTGAGCGTCTTCTCGTTATGGCCGGCACTGAGGGCCGGCCATGACGAAAGCTTGATCAGCACTCAAGGCGAAGCGTTACGTCGGGCAAAGGCTCGGACTTGTGCTTTCACTGCGGCAAGATCGTTTTTCGTTACGACATAATGCTCCTCGCGCTCCATCAGGTCCGCGAGCCGCGGCGGTAGCGGCGGACGCAGCCCGCTAGCGCGCTCGACCGCCTCGGGAAATTTCGCCGGATGCGCAGTTGCCATCGCAACGATCGGCACCCCGTGTCCAGGGCACAGTGCACGCGCCGCGGCCAGCCCCACCGCACTATGCGGATCGGCGATGTAGCCCGTCGCCTCGTGAAGCCGCTTTATCTCCGCCTCGGTCCCCGCATCATCAAGCCGGAACCCGTGCAATGCCGCGCGTGCCCGCCGCCACGCCGCCTCCGGCACCGCCATCCGTCCGCTCTGCCGGAAACCCTGCATCGCGGCGGTCGTGGCACGCGCATCGCGGTCCAGCAACTCGAACAGCAGGCGCTCGAAATTTGAGCTGACCTGGATGTCCATGCTGGGCGACAGGCTCGGCTCGACAGCCCGCACCGACATATCGTTCGTTGCGAGGAAACGCGCCAGGATGTCGTTGCGATTGGATGCGACAACTAGCCGCGCCACCGGCAGTCCTATCCGTCGTGTCGCCCAGGCCGCCAGCACGTTGCCGAAATTGCCGGTCGGCACACTGAACGCTACCTCCCGCTCCGGCGCGCCCAGCGCCAGTGCCGCCGCGACATAATATGGCATCTGCGCCGCGACGCGTGCCCAGTTGATCGAGTTCACCGCCGACAGGTGCAGCTCCGCGCGGAACGGCGCATCGGCGAATAGTGCCTTCACCAGGTCCTGGCAGTCGTCGAACGTGCCTTCGATGGCAAGGTTACAGACGTTCGGCGCCTGCACCGTGGTCATCTGCCGCCGCTGCACCTCGCTGGTACGACCCAGCGGATGCAGAATGACGATGTCGGCACGATCTCGCCCAGCAAACGCCTCGATTGCCGCCGAGCCGGTGTCGCCCGAGGTGGCACCGACAATCGTCACCCGCTCGCCGCGTGCCGCCAACACATGCTCGAACAGCCGCCCGAGCACCTGCAGTGCGATATCCTTGAAGGCCAGCGTCGGGCCGTGGAACAGCTCCTGCACGAACAGCGTGGTGTCGAGCTGAACCAGCGGCACCACTGCCGGATGGCGAAACCCGGCATAGGCCGCGCGACAAACCGCCGCCAGCGTGTCGAACGGGATCGCCTCGCCGACGAAAGGCTGCATGATCCGCGCTGCCAGCTCGGGATACGGAAGCCCGCGCAGCGCCCGCCAGTCCGCCGGGCCAAGATGCGGCCAGGACTCCGGCACAAACAGCCCGCCGTCTTCGGCTAATCCGGCCAGCAGCACGCCGGTGAAATCGCGCACAGGGGCCCCGCCGCGGGTGGAGACATAATGCATGGGCGGGATTGTAAGACCGAACCCAGCGCCGGTCGTAGGGGGTGCCCCAGCCGGGCGCCCTCAGAACGTCTTCCGAGCCGTAAAATGCAGGCCGCAGGCGCCGTTGGTCACATCGCCGGCGATTGTGGCGCCGTCGCGACGGCCGTTCAGCGTCACATCCGGGCCCGCGCCGTGCACCGTGCCATCTGGATCGACTGCGGCATCGACATAGAGGTCAGAGCTCCAGCGATATTCGAACTGGTGGTCCTGGACATAGAGCGTGACCAGGCCGGGATGCGGACAGTCACGCCGATCGGCCTGGAACCGCGTGCTGGTGCCGCGATATGTCCCGTCGGTGGTAATCCGCGGCGCCGCGACAGAGGCTTCCGTTGGGGCAGCAGGTGCGGGCGGCTTGGTGGCGCAGGCAGCCACGCTGCCGCAGGCTGCCAGGACAAGGGCGGTTCGGACATTCAGCATCACGGCTCCTTTCGTGGCGGTGGTACGGAAAGCGCCGCCGTCATGCAGGCGTGACGGCGAGTCGGGCAACCTTCACTCGGCCAGGCAACCCTCCGGCTTCACCTTGCGCGCGGTGGAGGCGGGGAAGCGTGCCAACCGCTCGGCCGGACGGATCGGCCGCCGCACGAGTTCGCCGCCGCAATTGGGGCAGCGTCCGGCCAGCACGCCATCGGCGCATGCTGCACAGAACGTGCATTCAAAGCTGCAGATCCGCGCATCGAGACTGTCAGCCGGCAGGTCGCGGCCGCAGCATTCACAATTCGGACGAAGCTCGAGCATGGGAATTCTCGGACGCAAATGGTTGCATAAGTCACCAGATTGCGAGTTTGCCGCGGACGTAACGGGACGGAGATGACCGGCACAAGGTCGGCCACGATGGTGGCGGCGCACTCGCCGGAGAGTCAAGCTTCGAACCACCCGGCGCCTGCTTCTTCGCCAAGGACAATCATGGACGCAACTTCCAAATGAAGTACTACGTACCCGCCGGAGCACTTGACAGAATTCACCGTGCCGGAGCGATCATCGAGTTTCGGCGACTGGCCCAATGCAAGAGGAACCGATCCATGCCCGACGATCTCGCATCGAAAACCGCGACAGCTCCGCGCCGCCGCCTGCTGGCGGACGCGCCGTCGCCGCCGTCGCACTATGTGGACGTCGTCAACGCGCCCTGGCAGACGTCAAAATTCCCCGGAATCGAGCACAAGATCCTGTATTCCGACCCGGCGACCGGGCTTTCGACCCTGTTGTTCCGCCTCGCGCCGGGGGCAGTGGTGCCGCTGCACGAGCACACCGGGGTGGAGATGACCTATGTGCTGGAAGGTAGCCTGGAGGACGACGAGGGAGTCTGCACGGCGGGCAATTTCGTTTGGCGCCCGGCCGGTAATACGCACGTGGCGCACGCCCCGAACGGCGCGCTGATCCTCGGCGTGTTCATGAAGCCGAACCATTTCGCCGAGGGGCAGAAATTCTTCACGGCCGACCGGCCCTGCTGAGTTGCCGAAGGCCTGATCAGCCCGGCGGCAGGGTGCCGGTGCCGTCCTCGAACTGAGCGGCCTGCCGGGTCGCCTCGTCGTGCAGCGCTCCAATCTTCTCCCTGAGCGCGAACAGTCGCGCCTGATAGAGCTGGACCGAGCCGCCGAGACGCCGCACGCTGCCCTGCAGATCGCCGACCGCGCCGCGCCACTGCGTGACCGCCTGACGCTGCTCGGCCAGAGCGCCGTTCAGTACCGACAACGCGCGGTGCAGCCGTTGCGGGTCGTTAACGGGCCGGCGAACCGGGAATGGAATGATCTCCGCGCTGCGCTGCTCCGCCATGACCGGCTCCTTCGGTTTGACGGAGGTTAACAAAGCATGAAAACGCACCCGGCGCCAGAAAAATATCGCACAGACAACGGTATGCTTAGATGGAAATTGCCACCCCCAGCACGCGGACCATCAGCACCGTGATCAGCATCGCCGCCGCAACGATCGTCAGCGCCCAGCGCCACCAAAGGTAGCCGGGCGGGACCGCCAGATCCTTGCCCGCCGAACGGTGCTCGCCGAGCGCCGTGCCGATGAACCCCGCCGTCAGCACGGCCAGGGCGACCCAACCTGGCGCCACCAGATAAATCAGCAACGCCACCCAGCCGACCAGAGCCGGCAGTACGCCCAGCACCAGACGCCAGCGCTGCCGCCGCGCGTCGGTGCCGGCGGGAAGCGCAAATCCCCACTGCATGCCCCCCAGGAACGCCAGCGTTACGGCGCCATAGGCGATCAGCGCGGACAGCATCCGGTCGGCCTCGCCGTCTCGTGCCATCGCCCCAAGCCCGCATCCGATGAACGGCACAAGCCCGGCGATCCCCAACAGCATGGCGAGTACCGGCATCGGCTCCCCTCGGTTCGCGGCACTGCAGCTTAATCGGCCGACCGGCTTATGCTAGCGGATGGCGATGGGCGTCGGTCTCGACATCGTTGTCTTACTGGTGCTGATCGGCGTCAACGGGCTATTCTCGATGAGCGAGTTGGCACTGGTGTCGGCACGGCGGGCGCGGCTTGCCGTCCTGGAGCGCAAGGGGGTGCCGGGCGCCACCCTGGCGCGCACGCTTGTCGATGACCCGCAGCGCTTCCTGCCCACGGTGCAGGTCGGGGTTACGCTGGTCAGCGTCTTCGTCGGCGTGTTCGGCGGCGCCAGCATCGCTGCGCACATCCAGACAGGGCTGCAGGCGCTGTCGCTGGCGCCCGCCGCCGCGGCAACCCTGTCGCTGGCGATCGTCGTGGTCGTCAGCACGTACCTCATGCTGGTGCTGGGCGAGCTCGTGCCGAAGCAGCTCGCGCTACGACGCCCAGAATACACGGCCGCCCGTGTCGCCGGGCCGATCGCCTGGACCGCCCGCCTTGCAGCGCCGGTGGTCTGGCTGCTCGGCCATTCATCGGCGCTGGTCCTGCGGCTGTTCGGCTTCTCCCGCGCTGGGCGCCAGACGGTCACCGAGGAAGAACTGCGCGCCCTGCTCGCGGAAGGCACCCAAACCGGGGTGCTGGAAACCGAGGAGCGCGACATGATCGAGCGCGTGCTGCGGCTGGCGGACAAGCCGGTTCGGGCGATCATGACCCCACGCACCGAGCTGGCATGGATCGACCGCACTGACACGCGAAAGGATATTGCCGCGACTCTGAAGGCGGCACCGCACTCGCGTTTCGTGGTGTGCGACGGCTCGGTCGATAACGTCGTCGGTGTCGTGCAGGCGAAGGACCTGCTCGACCAAATCTTGAGCGGCGGCGACCTGTCGGTTGGTGCCGCACTGCGCCAGCCGATCGTGGTGCCGGACACGGTCTCGGCGCTGGATGCGCTGGAGCGGCTGCGGGCCGACCCGGTGGGTATGGCGCTGGTCATGGACGAGTACGGCAGCTTCGAGGGGGTCGTGACCACCGCGGACGTGCTGGAGGCGATCGTCGGCGATCCCACTGATGCGGAGGCGCAGCCCAGCCAGCCGGGTTCTGTCCAAGGCGAGGCGGTGTTGGTGATGGACGGCATGATGCCGGTCGATGAGGTGAAATCGCGGCTGGAGCTGCCGGATCTGCCGGCCGAGGGAACGTATCACACGCTGGCGGGACTGCTGCTGGCGCTACTGCGGCGGGTCCCGCGCGAGGGTGACCGTATCGTGTTCGGCGGCTGGCGCTTCGAGGTGCTGGCGATGGACCAACGACGGGTGGACAAGGTCCGGGTCAGCCACGAACCGGCGGCGGCCTGATTCGGCGAAAAAAATCTCGCCTACCAGTGACCCTGGTCACAGCTTCCCGCAGTTTACCGGCCCAAATTGCCCCTCGACATCCCGCCCCCAGGCGGGACGATGAGGGAGCGGAAAAATGCTGCGGACATCAGATTTCGTGCGCCCGAGCGATGTGCTGGACCCCGACCGGGATCCTGCCCTGACCGATCAGGTGGACTTTGATGGCGCCGACAGCGGGATGCGGGGCTCGGTCGTGGCAGTGATATGCGTGCTCGGCATGCTGGCCTTGGCAGTGCTGCAGCCGCATGCACGGAACTTCCCCCCCACCGACGGGCACTCAGCGGCCCCCGTCGCCGCAACGTATCCTCACTGACAGCGGCTCAGCGCTCCCCGCGCTGAGCCAGGGGGGCCACGAACTGCGGTTCGGTGTCCCAGGGGAAAAGAATCCAGGTGTCCTGCGACACCTCGGTGATGAAGCTGTCCACCACGTCCCGCGCCGCCGGCTTGGCATAGACGCAGGCGAAGTGCGCGCGCGGCAATAGCGCGCGCACGACGCGTGCGGTGGCGCCAGTGTCCACCAGATCATCGATGATCAGGAAGCCGCTGCCATCGCCGGCCGCGCTAGGCGGCTTGAGGATCACCGGTGCGCCGCGGGAGTCCGGCGCTTCGCCGCCGTAGCTCGCGATCGAGATGCTCTCGACAAACCGACACTCCAGCTCGCGGGCGACGATCGCGGCCGGGATCAATCCACCGCGACCACACCCGCAAAGCTGCCGCCCCGGGGACCTTTGCCGATCAACCGCCAGGCCAGCGCGCGCGCATCTCGGTGTAGCTGGTCCCAGGTCACCGTATAGTAATGCGTCGGCATCAGAAGAGCTTGCCGCCGTTCGGGACTTTGAAATCGGGCTTGATCAGCACCACCGCGCCGTCCTCGTCCGGCATGCCGAGTGTCAGCACCTCGCTGACCGAGGGGCCGATCTGGCGCGGTGGAAAGTTGACCACGGCGCAGACCTGACGGCCGATGAGTTGGTCGGCGCGGTAGTGCACGGTGATCTGCGCCGAGGACCGCTTAGTGCCGATCTCCGGTCCGAAATCGATGACGAGCTTCAGCGCCGGCTTGCGCGCCTCTGGGAAGGGCTGCGCATCTATGATCGTGCCCACCCGGATATCGACACGCTCGAAATCGGCGAAGGTGATGGTCTCGGGCATGGCGGCCTCATCATCAGTGGTCGTGGTCAGTGGCCAGCTTCCGGGCCATACTGGCCGGAGAATAGCAATTCCGGAGCGTCGATGCGCGATTTCCACTTTCCCGGTCGCAGCCGGGTGTATGCCACGCATGGCATGGGCGCCACCTCTGTGCCGGCCGCCACACTGACCGCGCTCGACGTGCTGCGCGCCGGCGGCAATGCGCTCGACGCTGCGGTCGCAGCCTGTGCGGTGCTGTGCGTGATCGAGCCGCCATCAACCGGAATTGGCGGCGATTGCTTCTGCCTCTATGCGCCGGCGGGCACTGGAAAGGTGGTCGCGCTGAACGGGTCGGGCCGCGCGCCCGCGGCGGCCACGATCGACTGGTACGAACAACAGGGCATCGGCGCGATCGAGAACACCTCAGCGCACAGCGTCACTGTACCCGGTGCGGTAAACGCGTGGGAGACGCTGCTGGCCGCGCATGGGCGCAAGGGGCTCGACGAGCTGCTGGCCCCGGCGATCAGCTTCGCCGCCGAGGGCTGGCCGGTGCACGACAAGGTGGCCTGGGACTGGGCGCGCCTGGAAGACAAACTGCGCAAGAACGCGACCCATGCCTTCCTGCCGGGTGGCGCCGCGCCGCGCCCCGGCGATTTGTTCCGGAACCCGGCGCTGGCCGAAACGCTGCGGGGAATTGCGCGGCACGGCGCGCGCGCATTTTACGAAGGGCCCGTCGCGGCCGACATTGTCGCCACACTGCGCGCCCGCGGCGGCCTGCATACCGAGGCCGATTTCGCCGCCGGCCTGACCAACGCCGAATTCGTCGAGCCGATCACGCTGAGCTGGCGCGGCTACGACGTTTTCCAGTGTCCGCCGAACGGGCAGGGCCTGGTCGCGCTGATGATCCTCGGCATCCTCGGCGGCTTCGAGACGGCACCAGACGGGCCGCTCAGCGCCCAACGCTATCACCGGCATATCGAGGCGGCACGGCTCGCTTACCGAGACCGCGACGCGTTCCTCGCCGATCCGACGCAGGCGGACGTGCCGGTAAAGAAACTGCTCGACCCCGCCTATCTCGGTGGGTTACGCGCGCTGATCGACGATGCGCGCGCGATGCGCGCCCTGCCGTCGGCCGGCGAGGCGCTGCTGCCGCCGCACAAGGACACGACCTACCTCTGCGTGGTCGATCGGGACGGCAATGCGTGCAGCTTCATCAACTCCCTCTTCCAGGGATTCGGATCGGCGATCCTGGCGGAGAAATCGGGGGTGATGCTGCAGAACCGCGGCTTCGGCTTCCGCCCGGAGCGCGGGCATCCGAACTGCATCGCCCCGCGCAAGCGGCCAATGCACACGATTATCCCGGGCATGGTGATGCAGGGCGGGCAGGCGGTCATGCCGTACGGGGTGATGGGCGGGCATTTCCAGCCGATGGGCCACTCGCTGTTCCTGACCAATCTGTTGGAGTTCGGGCTCGACATTCAGGAGGCGATCGATCTGCCGCGACTGTTGCCTCTGCACGGCAAGGTGCAGATCGAGCGCGGCATCCCGCCTGAGGTCTGCGACCGGCTGTCCCGGCTGGGCCACGAGCTCGAGCTGGTGGAGCGGCCGCATGGCGGCGGCCAGGCGATCTGGATCGACCGCGCGCGTGGCTGCCTGATCGCCGGCTCCGAACCGCGCAAGGACGGACTGGCGCTGGGATATTGACGCAAGGGGCGCGCCGCTCCCGGCGCGCCCCAGCAGAGCGTTGCGATGACCGCACGTACCGAGTGCGCGGCCCACATCGGAGCAGCCGGCTGGTCGGCCGCCTCGACCGTGTCTGAATGCGCCAACGCGAGAGGTTAAACCAACCGCCCCTGTATTTGACTTGCCATGCGCTCCGGTAGGGCGGAAAAGCGAAGCGCATTCCGCCGCCTTTCGCCATGCAAGGGTCAACATCAAAGGCGCCTGGTATTACGTGATGAGCAAGACAAACGTGCTGGTGATCGGCCTTGAGCCGTCGCTAATCGATTTCGAAGACCCCGCCTATGCGGCCACAGGCCTCACCGCGGGCAAAGTGATGGCCGGTCTTGGGGCTGACGAAAAGCATCTGAACGCACTCGGCTATGAAGCAGAGCTGTGCCTCACGGATTTTGGCGAAACCGCCGAGACTGTCGTTCGGGAGAGGCTAAAACGGAAGCGCTTCGACTGTGTCCTGATCGGCGCTGGTGTGCGGCTGATCGCCCAGAACACCCCCTTGTTCGAGAAGCTGATCAACGTCGTGCATGAACATGCGCCGCAGGCAAAGCTCTGTTTCAACACGAACCCAACAGACACGGCCGAGGCGGTTCTGCGCTGGGTTAGGGCAGGATGAGCCGACGCGATTGCGGGAAGGTGGCGCGTTCCGCACGAGCCGCTCATCATGAAACCCGTCTCGGGCTGCCTACAATGGACGCGCGCTTTTCCTCCGAAGCCTTCGGCTCTTTGGAAAGGATCACGCTGAAGCGGATTGCAATTTTGCACCTCAAAAACCTGGCATTTTACCAGCCGGCCTATCCAATGGCCGGTCTCGGTAGAGTCGAGGTGTGGCGCGGTGGCTGTAGGTCGAACATATCTGTTGCCGCCCCTTTCGTTTGGCGGTGCCTCACTGGTCCGGCCGTGGCTCCGTCTCCACACCCCGCTCATCGAACCGGACATGCAGATCTCCCGCATCCGGCTCTCGGACAAGACATCACGCCTTCACCCACGCCACGTCGTGCCCAAGCCGGCTCAGGCGCACGAGCCCGAAGTGCCCGTAGAGGTGCGAGGGTGGATAGCTCCCGCCCCTGCGTCGCCTGACCTTGTGCTTGGAACGCAACCACCGGCGCAACCGCACCGCCGTGTAGCTGTCGAGCGCCCGATACGCCTTGTTGACAGTGCCAACGCTGAAGTAGTTGGCCCATCCGCGTAACGCGCGGTTCAACTGCTCCACCAGCTCTGTGGTCTTCTGCCAAGTACCCGATCGGTCAGTCAGCGCGTGGACTTTGTCGACCATGCGCTTGATGCTCTTCTTTGATGGCCGCTGACCCAAGCGGGCCTTGCCGGTTCTCGCCGAATACATCCGTCCGAACGTGTATCCCAGGAAGTCGAACTCCCCTTCCGGCACCTTGCAGATACGTGTCTTCTCCTCGTTCACCGTGAGCTTCAGCTTGCCCATGATCTCGCGCAGTCGTCGCAACGCCTCGTCGGCGTTGCCCTTCCGGCACAGGATCACGAGGTCGTCGGCGTAAGTCACGATGCGCGTGCCGAGGCGTCGCTCCAGCCCGAGCTTCTTCCAGCCCAGCACAAACCGGCGCATGTAGAGATTCGCCAGCAGTGGTGAGATGGGTGAGCCTTGCGGGATGCCGCACCGCTTGTCCCGAGCCTCCGTCGTGCGTGTCCTCCGCCCTCGTTTGTCGGTTTCTTCCACGGGGCAGTCCAGCCACATCCTGATCAGATGCAGCACACGCCGATCAACGATCCGGCGAGCCACCGACTTCAAGAGGTCGGCATGGGGAATGCTCCCGAAGTAGTCCGCGAGGTCGGCGTCAACCACTCCGGGTGGCCACGGAACAGCAGTTCCTCCACCTCGATCACCGCCTGTTGGGCGTTGCGCCCGGGACGGTAAGCGTATTGCTCCGGTGGAAGGTCGGCTTCAAAGATCGGTTCCAGCACCAGCATCGCTGCTGTCATGCAGACCCGATCCCGCACGGTCGAGATGCCCAGCGGCCTGAGTTTGCCGTTGGCTTTCGCAATAAACACGCGTCTGATCGGTTCCGGTCGGTAGGTCTCCTGCCTGAGTGCAAGCGCCAGTTCGCCGAGCCACCGCTGCGTCCCATACGCCTCGATGTCCGCGAAGTCCTGACCGTCCACGCCTGGTGCACCCTTGTTGGAGCGGCACAGGGCATAGGCATGAGCCAAGATGTCTTCACGGCTGATCTTGTCGTACAGGGCATAGAAGCGATAGCCAGCTTCTGCCTTCGCTTTCGCGTGCAACGCCATCTGCAGTTTCTGAACACTGTTCGGAGTTGATAGGTTGCCCAATCTCCAGGTCCCTCACTACGTCCTGCGTCTGTCTTGAACTGAGGTCCCTTCCCTCCACCGGCGTTACCCGGCTTCCGCGGTACTACGAACCTCTCCGCCACCCCACGGCGCCCGGCCTGTCCCTCGCGGGCGTCCGGTTGATCATCCCTGACCGCGCCCTGGGGCTTCCCGTGTTGCGTGCGCTTTCCTTGTGTACATGCTGCCGCCACTACCCCGGTGCAGCGGCTGGGCGTACTCTTCGCTCATCCCACCCAGCCGTGTCAGCCTTCCCCGAAAGGGTCGTCGGGTCGGCCTGCGCATCGTCCTTTTCGAGGCTTGCTCGGCGTTCACTCGCGTTGCGGCCTGCACACTCGCGCGGCCACCAATTCGTGACCCGCTAGACCGAAGGCTTCAGCCATTTCGTCACCTCCATGACTGCTCCGGTTGCTTCCGGCTGGAGCGTTGCCGGGTGGGACTTGCACCCACTGGAAAGCGCCGCCTTTCACGGCGCACACCCAAAGCGGATATTCCGAGCTACCGCACGAAGTTCGGCGTTGGCCGAGAGCAGATCGTCTGGTCACGAACGGGCCGGCACGAAACCGGACGTCGCCTGGGTGCAGGCGATAGCCCCTCCCCCACGCTGACCGACAGCCTGGCTGTGAATCGGCGCGCAGACGGGGCTCCCCACACCAGCGCAGCAGCCGGCACTACCCTAATGCGGTACAGGCAGGCATACTGGGATCAAGGGCGATGAGCCGCGACACCAGGCTCTTCGGTGGGTGGCAAAGGACTTTGGATATGGGATCGCGGCTGTCTGGTGTATAGTTGCCGGCCTCGCGGGAGAATCGGGCGAGATCGAGATACACTAGCCAGATTTATCCCGGAGAGCCGCCCACGTCGAAGGCGATACACGTATCGCATGAGTGATAGTAACCTAGTTCGGTTCAGTCGTGACGGAGACCAGTTCCACTATTTGTGGGCTGCGCGGCGCTGCCTTGCGCTCCTGCTACCCGCGTCGGGCCTGGTCGCGGTCACCATTGAAGGCGCATCCACGCACGAAACGGAACCTCGAAACGCAATTATCGCCGGCGACGCGCTCATTGATGTGGGAGAATACTTCGGGAGCGAGCGTATAGAAGACGCAACACGCGTGCATTATATTCAACTGAAGCATTCGACCGCGCACCCGACCGACCCGTGGCTGCCGAGCGGCATGGAAAACACGGTCAAGGGTTTTGCTGCGCGATATAAGGCACTCATACAACAATTGGGACCTGACCAGACTGCACAGAAAGTACATTTCTCATTCGTGTCGAACCGCCCAATCAGCAAGACCTTCGCCGAGACTGTTAGTGACGCTGCAAGTGGGACCGCACCACGACATCCAAACGATCTGAAAAAGCTCGAGACCTTCACCGGCCTCAGTGGGCGCGAACTTGGAGCATTTTGCGAGCTCCTTCACTTAGACGGCGGTGAAGACGCATACTGGATACAGCGGTACATCCTTGATCATGAGGTAAGCGGCTACCTCCCTGATGCGGACCGCGACGCACCGATCAAGCTAAAAGAACTCGTCACACGCAAGGCGCTGTCAGAAAGCGCGCGAGATCGTTCCATTACGAAAATAGATGTCTCGCGCGCTCTTGGTGCCGACGAAAGTCTTTTGTTCCCAGCGCCCTGCTTAATAAAGCCGGACACAACAACGATTGTTCGTGAACAAGAAGCAGACCTTGTTGGCGAAATCGTTCGTGCCGCTCGACAGTCAATCATCATCTATGCCGACGCTGGTGTGGGTAAATCGGTCTTTGCAACGCACATCGCAGGCAAGCTTCCTGACGGCTCATGTTGTGTGGTGTACGACTGTTTTGGCGATGGGCAATATCGAAACCCAAGTGCATTCCGTCACCGATGCAAAGACGGGCTTGTGCAGATTGCTAATGAACTGGCCAGCAGAACATTGTGTCATCCTCTCATTCCCACCTCGCACGCGGATGCATCAGCATACGTCAAAGCGTTTCTCCACCGTCTAAAGCAGGCATCTACATGCCTGCGGGCTCAATGGGCCGACGCTGTGCTGTGCGTCGTCGTCGATGCCGCGGACAACGCGGAGATAGCAGCGCAAGAGTACCAGGAGGGGTATTCCTTTATTCGGATATTGTTGAGAGAGGAGTTACCCGAGGGTGTCTGTGTGGTGGCGTTATGCCGACCACACAGAGTGGCATTGCTTAACCCGCCGCCCGAGACGCGAACATGCGAGCTTCGGCCCTTCAGTCGCGTCGAAACCGCCACCCACTTACGCCACGTGTTTCCGAATGCGACTGAGCGCGATGTCGATGAATTTCACCGGCTGAGCTCCCACAATCCGCACATTCAGGCTACCGCCCTTTCGAGGAAAATGCTGCTGAGTGGAATACTTCGGTCTCTGGGCCCGGACCCGACCACGATAGGGGACACGCTACAACGATTGCTCGACCGAGCAATCGCTGACTTGCGTGACAAAGCCGGATCGATCGAAGGTGCGCAGATCGATCGCATCTGCGCGGGCTTAGCGCTCCTTCGTCCGCTGATACCGATCGGCGTGCTAGCGAAGATCGCCAACGTTCATGAAAGCGCGGTACGAAGTTTTGCCTTCGATTTAGGGCGTCCTCTGGTAGTTACCGGCAGCAGTATTCAATTCTTTGACGAGCCCGCAGAGACGTGGTTTCGGGAAAGGTTCAAGCCGTCGCCCACGCAGCTCGCTACCTTCCTGGATATCCTCAAGCCAATCGCTACCAATAGCGCCTACGTCGCGGCGGTCCTGCCACAGCTGCTGCTGGAAGCAAACCAACTCTCAACCCTGGTAGAGCTGGCACTGTCCTCGGCTGGACTGCCCGATAGTAGCCCTATAGAGCGACGCGATGTTGAATTACAGCGACTCCAATTCGCGTTAAGAGCAACGCTGCGCGCGCGGCAGTATAACGATGCTGCTAAGCTCGCGTTCAAGGCTGCCGTAGAGTTTGCAGGCGAGGACCGGCAGGAAAAGCTTCTTCAGGAGAACACCGATCTTGGGTCAGTCTTGCTGGACCCGGACCGTATACAGGAACTCGTATCGCGGCGAACCTTCGGATCGGGCTGGATTGGTTCGCACCATGCCTATGAAGCAGGTCTGATGTCTGGTCGAGCAGAGCTGCGCGGGGACGCCCGCAGCAGGCTTCGCATGGCCCATGAATGGGTGATGAATTGGAGTAAGCTCAGCGCGGACGAACGGGAGAAAGAACCACTCTCAGATCGTGACATTGCCGAGATGGCCTGGGCACAATGCAATGTCCATGGTCCTCAAGCGTGCGCCGCCGAGTTGCGCAGCTGGACGCCGAGAGAGGTCTCGTTCCGCAGCGGGCGCTTGATCGCTCGCCGGCTCATTGATCACGCGCGTTACAGCGATCTAGATCGACTGGCCTTTGCAGCAGACAACAATCTCTGCTTGATCCTTGCTCTTGTGATGGAGCTGCAAGAGGTTCATCGGCACCTCCCTGCGCAGGTGGTGGCGCGCGCCCTGCGTCTATTGCGCAGCAGTCGTGTCAACCTGAACGATCACGGTGCGCGGCCTTGGGAGTACGAGGGTACCGCACTGCACGCCGTCACCGCGCTAGTTGAAGCGGCGATAGAGGTAGGAGTTGGCAGGCGCGCAGAGCTCGCGTCCATCCTCGCTCGGTACCTTCCACCTAGCCCTCCGCACAGTCTTGCGTCACGCTTCGGCGGAGGACACAGATTTGTGCGAGCGTATGCGCTAGAGGCTACGCTCGCCAATCGCGCGCTGGAACCCATCGATCTCGCACACCCCGAACTCCGCAAACAGATGGAGAGTCGGAGGGGAGAGCTGCATACCGCCGAATTCCGTGAATTCGACGAGATGATCGGACCGCTGCTGCCATGGTATGTGTTGTGGGCCCGGACTTCTCATATCACCGCCATTGCCCGACGTTCTGTGCGTGGAAATCGATGCCACCCTAGCGGCTTCGACTAGCGCTACGGGACGAAGTTATCAAGAGCTCGATCCAACCTCCGATGATGTCGCCAAGTTGTGGCTGAGTGTGTTAGTGAACTGCCGCGCGCTCGATCAGCCTGGATTCCCTGAGGGGCTTGATAAGTGGCGGCAGTCGTTGAAGCAGCCTCTCTCAGTGGCGGCACTTACGCGCGTGGCACGGATAGCGGCGCGTCTCGGAACAACAAACGCGAAGGGATACGCGTTTGCCTACGTATCGGAAGCTTATGCGCGGGCACAAGACGAACGCACCGATGCGGAATCGGAGGCGAACGCATACGTTTTGATGGCTCGGGCGATCCTGCCAATAGGCCGGCCAGAGGCTGGCGAGTACCTCAATCGGGCGGTCGAGGTGGCAAACAAAATCGGAGACGAGAATATTGACCGATGGACCGCCATACTCGATCTTGCGAGTCCTGCGGGGACCGGCGATCGTGCTGATGCCGAGCTGAGCTATAAATTCGCACGCTGCGCAGAGTTGACCTATACCTACGTCGCTCGTGATAAGCATTTTGATTGGCATGCTACCGTGAGGGCGCTTGCCGCGCTGCACGGCCCGTCAGCGATTGCCATTCTTAGTCGATGGCGAGACCGGAAATTCGGCAACCGGAGCCGATTGCTGCCAATCGTGGTTGAATACCTTTTGCGCACCGGCGACCTCGATCCTCGTGCAGCGGCGGCGCTGATCGGGTTTCGTGCGGAATGGCGTGTCGACGAGCTGCTACAGGGCATCCTATCGGCGCCACTAAGTGGTGCCGAACGCGAGACAATGTTGTCGGTGGTGAGTCGGTATGCGCGTCTCGAAGGGCAGCCGACCTCCGTTTGGCGCCGCATCAAGGAGATGGCTGAACGCGAATGTACAGCCGTTCCCGATATCGATGCACTCATACTAATTGCGGAGCATCGCACGGCAGCGGAGGGATCGAACGGAAGCCCGGCGTCGTACAGCCGGCTTGAAACGCCTACCAATGGGGAAGGGAGGTGGGAGGTGATCTACGCCGGCCTGGACCTCCTGACGGCTGAAGGTGTTGCTGCGGCCTATCGCCGTTTCCGACAAACGCCCATACCATTGGACCATGAACGCTTCTTTCGCGAGCTGTGCGTACGGATTGCGCCTGGCGAGGAAGCAACCTTTATCCGTCTGTTCACCGATATAGCTGATTTCGACCTATACAGCTTTCGGACTTTTGTGGCCGAGTATCCTGAAGCCTGGCGGAGCCGGCTTGCCGCAAGACGTGCGTTCGTTCAAACGCTCAAGACGCTTTGCCAACGCTACTGCGTCGATATCACATGGAACCGCTATTACAGCGTGTTCCCGCTACGCGATGTGTGCGCGATCGCGGATCTGCCAGAGGCGGAAGTACGCGACATGGTACTTCAGGCGGTCGGGTCCTCTAGCGATGTTATTGGAGCATCCCGCTTGTTTAATCTCGTTGGCCATCTAGCCGCGCAACTTCAGCCGGATCAGGCGCGCGATGCTCTCAACCACGCGTTAGGGCTGTTTGACCCGTTATTGGAAGACAGGGATGGGGATGGCACATGGTCGCTGTCTCTCATGCCATCGGGTGGCATTGAAGAAGCGATTGCGGGGTATCTGTGGGCCGCACTAGGCTCGCCGGAGAGCTACGTGCGCTGGGAGGCGGCTCACGTGGTGCGGCTTCTGTGTCATCTCAACGTGGCGCCGATCCTGACAGTCCTTGTCGGTGACCTGACATCGCGCAGCGGCAGTGCGTTTGTCGATCAGACACTGCATTTCTATGACCTGCATGCCCGACAATGGCTTCTGATCGCACTGGCTCGCGCTGCGAAGGAGAGTCCTGCTGCTGTGGCGCCGTACGGGCAAGAACTGCTCCATAGTGCCATCGGCGGTGAGAGCCATGTGCTTATCCGGCAGTTCGCGGCGAATGCGACATTGGCACTCGATCAAAGCGGCTGCATCGCGCTGGAAGCTTCGGAACGAGAGAAGCTTGGGCAGGTGAACCTGTCCAAGTTACCGGTACATCAGTCGCGCGAGTACGAGCGGGTCACGAAAGGGCAGCGACGTGAGCACACGAAGGACGAGGATTTCTTTTTCGATTACGACATAGGGCGGGACTGGTTTGAATCGCTCGGGCGATGCTTTGCGGTATCTCAGGCAGAGATTGAACGGCTCGCTCGGGTAGTTATCAGAGACGACTGGCACTACACCGAAGCAATCGGGTGGCGAGCGGACGTGCGGCGGCGTCGCAAACTTTATCGGGAGCGTGACACCTATCACTCCCATGGTTCATATCCGCGGGCGGATGATCTCCAATTTTATCTGTCGTATCATGCGATGATGGAAGTCGCAGGAAAACTGCTAGTGTGCACCCCGGTGCACCGCGACCCGGACGATGCCACGGATGCCTTTGCGACATGGCTCGCTCGACATGGATTATCTCGTGTCGATCAGCACTGGTTGGCAGATAGACGCGACTCTGCCCCACTGGAGTGGCCCGACTGGAAAAGCGAGCAATCGATGGATGGTTGGTCAGGATCCGTGCAATGCGAGAATTTCGAGATAGCCATGAGTGCGGACAACGGAGTGGTGGTGTTCGGGGGATGGAGCGCCGTATCTCGTAACCGCCGCGAGATCGTGAATGTTGCCAGCGCATTGGTGTCACAGGACCGGTCTGACGCGCTGCTACGCGCTCTGCAGACGGTAGAAAAGTCATTTGAGGCGCATATCCCCGATGCAGGTGGCGGGGGAGAAATTGATCAACCCGGCTTCCAGCTCGGGGGATGGGTTGCAACTGGTAGGTCGGAAAGTGGACTAGACACGCTTGACCCGTGGGCGCCGAACATCGGTTATCCGCCACTTCGCCCCGCGTCGTTTGTGTGTGAACGGCTCAACCTACAGCCAGATGAAGAGGGCCGGGTCTGGAGAGATGCTTCCCCTCGAGGCCCGCGCGATCTTCTCTGGGTGCAAGCCTGGGGTACGTATCGGGATTCGGATGATGAACATGAAGGCGAACATGGTGAGCGGATCATCGCGTCACGCGCGTTTCTTACCGAGCTGCTTGCACAAACGCAGCGCGATCTTATCATTAAGGTTGAGATAGAGCGTCGGGTGGACCGCTACAGCTATGAAAGAAACAGAGAAGATGACCCCGCCTACCTCCACCCCTACTTCAAAATCTTCATGCTCTCCGCAGACGGATCCTGCCGATCGCTTCCGCGCAATACTCGCATTGGGAAAGCGGATAGTCGATCAGCTTGAGCAGGGGGACCAATGCGATACCTTATCAAGATGGATGGGCCATTATATCGCGGAGCTGATGCAGGACGCGCGGTCCGCAAGCGGTGAGGATCGCGAACGCAGAATGAAGGCCTGTGCTGAGGCGGTGCTCGCATTGTGGCAGCATCGGCGAGAGTGGCCTCAAAGCCTCCGGCCTCTGGAAGACTTCGAGCCTGTATTTCGCGCGTTGGAAGGTTTGGACCCAAATAGCGACACGCCACGCCACTACGCACATATGCGTACTGAGATGCAAGCTGATGATGACAATCAAAAGGCTGACAGTTGGTTGGACATCGCGACCAAGCTTGATCATGCAGCGCGTATTTTGATCCACTATTGCCTAGCAGAAGCTATAGACGGCATTGAGGATCGCGGCCAGCAATGGCTGGCGCTGGCGAAGGCGGCAGTCGGCGCAGATGGTAGTGATCTTCAAGTGATCGAAATCTTACTGCGGAACGCATCCATGTATCGAGAAATCGATCCTCGGGTTGAGAAGCGAAAGGAACTAGAGGAGATGCTCCGGAGGCTGGCCGCGTTTTCGGATCTCGCTACGGCACTCGCTGCACGGCTTACGCAACAGATTAGTGAACTAGCAGAAGGTCACGCTGAGGGACACGCCGTCAGCTCCGAGCCATCAGAAGAGGTTGACAGGGATCTGTAGGTGACCCGCGCCGGCACACCCCCGACAAGTTCCCCCCAGGAAAACTGTCCCAATTCCTCAGTTGACAAAGCAGACTAGGTTCCTGTAGTCTAGCTGGGTCAAGGGGTTAGGGCAATGAACGTCAATCTGACCGATCCGATCTTCCATGACGAGAACAAGGCTCGCGAATGGCTGGAGGCTTCCCGCTGGCCGAACGGTCCGTCATGCCCGCATTGCGGGTCCGTGAGTGTCCTGGTCCTGAGCGGGAAAGCCCACCGCTCCGGTCTGTTCCACTGCCGCGACTGCCGTGGGCAGTTCACGGTGCGCACGGGGCAGGTCATGGAAAGTAGCCACGTGCCCCTGACCAAGTGGGTTCTGGCCTATCATCTGATGGCGGCGAGCAAGAAAGGCGTTTCCGCGCACCAACTCCATCGCACGTTGAAGGTCGCCTACAATACGGCTTGGTTCATGGCGCACCGCATTCGCGAAGCGATGACGGACAAAAGCTCGTTTCCGCTTGGTGGCGAGGGCAAGGTAGTCGAAGCCGACGAAGCCTATCACGGCAAGCGCGAAACCCCTGCCGAACTATCTCGTGGCCGTGTCCGCAAGCCGACTAAAAGCGGAAAGTCTGGCGGCGCCGAAAAGCGCCCGATCGTGGCCTTGGTAGAGCGCGGTGGCGAGGCTAGGACGGTTCATATGAACACGGTGAATTCCAAGAACATGCGCGACTTCATTGTGAGGAACGCCAGCCGTAAGAGCCGTCTTCACACGGACGAAAGCAACCTCTATCCGGTGCTAGGCACTGAGTTTGCCAAACATGAAACCGTTAATCATAGCGCGAAAGAATACGCTCGCGGCAAAGGCGATGATTTAGTAACTACCAACTCAGCGGAAGGGTTCTTCGGCATTTTCAAGCGTGGCATGGTCGGCGTTTACCAGCATTGCAGCGAGCAGCACTTCCAGCGTTATCTGGATGAATTCACTTTCCGCTACAACACCCGCGTCCGCCTTGGGATCGAAGATGCCGAGCGCGCCGAGCGCGCCCTCAAGAACGGCGAAGGCAAGCGGCTGACATGGCGGCGGACTGACGAAGCCTAAGACCCCGAGGCAGGTTGCCCGCGCTTTCTTGGCTTGGAAGCGACGGAACGGGCTGGCGTAGCCTCCGACTTCGGCTTCTTCGGCCATTCGCGCGGCTGGGGCGGCTTTGCCATGACGCGCCGCGCCAACTCGCGGGCGCGCCGGTCGATTTCCTCTTTGGTCAGCTCTTCTTCCATGTCGGCAGCCTAGCACGAAAAGGGCGGGAGCCCGAAAACTCCCGCCCCTCATTCCGCTACCCTGGGGTTGCGACACCAACCAAGGAGCGAAAAGTCATGCCCCATCAGGACTCCCCTTATTTTGCTGATCCCGCCGCCGTGGGGAACGTCGGATTGCTTTTGTGCGCCCATCTGATGGCGCACTTACTGCGCAAGAAGCTGCTGACAATTCAAGATGTTGGGGCGATATTCCAAGAAACCCGTATGCGATATACGACACTCCCTCAGGCACAAGTTCCGGGAGACGACTGGGAGAAACAGACGACCGCAATACTCTCTCTGATCCACAATGATGTGCTTCAGTTTGGCGTGCGTCCTTGATCCCCATGAATGATGACCTGCTAGATGCTTCGGCCGCTGCGCACTGGGCACGCGCCCATATCCCAGTCGTTCAAGACCGCCTCATCAAGTGGCATCACGCTCGCCCATATCGTCTCGTTGCTGAGGACGATCCGAAGACCGGAGAGAAGCTGCTGGTGGCGTACCAGGAAATGGACTTTGAGCATGTCATCGTCGCAGATGTAGGAGCAATTATCAACAGCGCTCGCAGTAGCTTGGACCTTCTCGCATCCGCCCTTGCCTGCCGCAATGGCGTAAAGCCTAGTCCGAAAACTCACTTCCCTATCCGCAAACTCGAAAGGGACTTTCTCGCGTTGATTGAGAACATCGAAAAAGAACAATGGCTCACTCAAGCCCAGATCGCCAAAATCAAAAATCTCAGGCCGTATAAGGGAGGGGACGAGTTGCTTTGGGTCGTGTCGCAGAGTTGGTGGAAATTTGCGTAGCGTCGTCTCCGGCGGGCTCAGCTTATCGCGTTATGCAGCGAGATCAATGCATTGAGGAGCAGGCGCCTCGGCGAGTGTCTGCCATCCGTCCACCTTGCGCATGGTGATTTGGCCGGAGGCCAACAGCGCCCAGAACAGCATGGCCGCGGTTTCCGCTGATGGAAGGACGGTCTGCGTCTTGATGCGGCGCTTGAACTCCTCGTGCAGCCGCTCGATCGCATTGGTGGTACGCGCCGATCGCCACTGGCTTTCGGGCAACCGGGTGAAGGTGAACAGCCGGTCTCCGGCTTCCTCCAGGCTGTCCGCCGCGGCGCGGCATTTCAGTCGCCACTTGCGGATGAACGACTTGCGGCGCGCTTCGATCTCCTTCGCTGTCTTGGCGTAGATCATGCCGTTGTAGTCGCTCGAGATCTCTTCATGCAGCCGCTCAGGAGCGTGCGCCAGAAGGTTGCGATGCTTGTGCACCGTGCAGCGCTGCACCAAAGCCTCCGGCCACACTAGACCGAGTGCCTTCTCCAGCCCCGACGCGCCATCAATGATGACGAAGCCGGGGGTCTTCAGACCGCGTGAGATCAGATCATCGAGCAGGCTGCGCCAGGCCGCCTCGCTCTCGCCACCCATGTTGCGCACCGCCAGCAGCACCTTCTGGCCATCACGGCGAATACCCAGCACCACCAGCAGCGAGATCGACGTCGCCTTGCGGTCGAGCCGCACCCGTACCACCGTGCCATCGAGGATCAGCCGCACGGCGTCCTCTTCCGCCAGCGAGCGGCGGCACCACGCCTCCCAGGCGGCCTGCACTTTCCGCCAGACCCGGCTCACAGTATCTTTCGAAACTGCACCTTTGAACAGCGCTGCTAACGCTCGCCGCACCCGGCGCGTGTTGCTGCCGGACAAGTAGGCGCCGGCAATCAGCGCCTCGACCTGCCGTGTCATTCGCGCATAGCGTGGCAACACCTTGCTGTGCCATTCCTGGCTCGTGCCATCGTCGCAGGTCAGCCGCGCTCGCGGCACGCTGATCGTCACCGGCCCGAATGAGCCGAGCAGTTGGCGTTTCCGCCGACCGTGGCGATACCCGACTCTCGCCCCCGCCGGCTCGGCGTCCACTGTCTGCCTCGGCCGCTGGTAGCGTGCACGGCCCAGCGCGTCGTTCAGCTCCTCATCCACCAGCACCTCGATGAAGCCGCGAATGCGCTCCCGGATGCCCAGCTCGATCGGATCGAACCACGCCTCGCCGAGGAAGGTCCGCAACTCGGTGGCGGCGTTTCTGCTATCCTTGTCCATGGTGTGGTCTCCTTCGGCGTCTCACCGCCGAGTCGGCTTGTTGTCTCAGCCGGAGACTACACCACCTTGAATTTCAACCACTTCTGCGACGGCACCGTTGCTTTGGCCCCTTCATCAACTCGACATCATGCGCAAGCACGAGAGGCTTGTTCGGGCCAAGCCGATCATCGCTGAATTCCAGTATCTCGCTGTGGTGCCGCACGGGATTCGTGTCGATACACGCCTCGACGACAAAACCATTCTCGCGCGCTACCCCAGAGGTAGCCAACTGCCGATTACACATGGCAATTACTGCATTACCGCGGAGATAGTCTTCTTCGAACCCGACATAGGGCTGTTGGACGAGCCAGCCATTCCGTTCATGCGACGGGCTAACGCACGCGTCGCCGAGGTTATTGCCTTGTTCGACACCCTCTAATTTATCCTTGGCCGGCCTGTCACGCGGTATCAGGTTACTCATGTTTCCCTGCTTTGTCAACTAAGCAATTGGGAAAACTGTCCTTGACATCGCCCGCGTTTTGTGTTCTTGTTATGTTCGTGTTCGACGCAGCCACCGCACCGGCCGAAGCCCTCCAACCCGATCCCGATCGGGCCGTGCCCCCTCGCATTGGCCAGGTCGTCGGCCTCCTCCGCACCCTTGTCGCCTACGGCAGGAATCTCGCTGACACGCTGCGCCAGCACAGCGCCGCCCCGCATCTCCTCCCCTGCTTCACCTTCGTCGCCACTACCTTCGCCACCACCGATCTCGCCCTGATCCTCGCCCGCATCAGCCGCGGCCTGCTCCGCGCCGCCGCGCTCGAAGACAGGCTCCGCCAGCGCGCCGCCCGCGGCCAGGACCTGCAGCAGCCTGCGCGCAGCCGCCCGGCGTCCGCACGCAACCCGCGCGCCGCCAAACCGGCCACAAGGCAGCACGATCCAGCCCGCGATCCCTCCCTCGCCAGCCCGCCCACGCTCGAGCAAATCGCCGCCGAGGACCGCCGCCGCCCGATCGGCGCCGTCCTCGTCGATATCTGCCTCGATCTCGGCATCGCCCCTGGGCAGATGGATCGTGCGACGTGGGACGAACTGTCCCGCGCTGTCATCGATTACGGCGGCAATCTCGTCACTCTCATCTTCAGCCGCGAGCGCAACCAGCTCCCCGGCGATCCCGCCGCCAGCGTCGACTTCGGTCCCATTCCCATAACCGGCCCGCCCATCTTTCCCCCTGGCCCATAGCGCGTGCCGCCTCCCGTTGCGGGAGGATCGAGCCGCGAAGCGGATCGATGGGGGAGGGGCCCGTGCCAGTTGCGGTACCACGGACCCACGCAGCACCACGGGACCGGCCCACGCCAGCCCCGCCGTCCTGATTCGGCACTGCTCCAGCCAGTGGCGCGCGCCCCCTGCGGGACGGCGCCCGAGCCATGACCCCAGGCCTGAGTGACTACCACTCGAGCAGTGGATCAAGGGTGACTGGTGTCAGTTGGCTCTACAGGTGATACGCCGCAGTTTGAGCGACACGGGGCACCAAGTGAGCGACGACGCGGCATGTCAGCGGCTTTACGGCTGTCTTGACGCTCTTGGCATCGCACCCTCGCCGGCGGTCCCGTACCCGGCCCACCGCACCGTCGAGGAGGGCAAGGCGCTACGCGGCGCCATGACCGGAACGTTCACCAAGAACCTGCTGCTCAAGGACAAGAGGGGCCGGCTGTTCCTGCTGGTGGCGCACGAAGATCGCCACATCGAAGATCAGGGCCAAGATCCGGTTGTAGCGCCAGCGAAACCCCACGGTGTGGCCGTCCAGCGTGGCTAGACTACTGCCGCATAACAGCAACCATCAATCGGAACTGCTCCGCGAAGCCTGCGGTTTGACCTTAATCAATGCACTGCCCTGTCCTGGCGGAAGATGCTGACCACCTATTACCAGGCAACGGTGAGCGTCCCAATCGGGCTCGCCGCCTCGGAAGGAGGCACGTTCCATGATCCGATTGCGTTTGCTCCACTTTACCCGCACGGCGGCGGTTACTCTCGCCATTTTCGCGGCATCGTCGATGCCCAATGCGCAGGCTCGGCGCGGTGGCGGGGGCTGGCACAGTGGTGGCGGCGGGGGCTGGAACGGGGGCGGGGGCTGGCGCGGCGGCGGCTGGGGATGGCGCGGCGGCGGCTGGGGATGGCGCGGCGGTTGGGGATGGGGCGGTTGGGGATGGCCCTGGGGATGGGGTGGCTGGGGATGGCCCGGCGGCTGGGGATGGGGCGGTTGGGGATGGGGCGTCGCTCCACCACCGGCCTACTACCCGCCACCACCCGGACCGGGCTTCTTCGTCAGCCCACCCGTAGGCGGCAGCCCCGGCTATGGCGTAGGCGGCAGCCCCAGCTATGGCGTAGGCCTCAGTCCCAGCTATGGCGCTCCGACCGGCCTTGATCCCAACAACTGCGGCACCCCCTACGAGCCCAGGCCCTGTCCGCGGCACTGAGGCGCAGTAGAATTAGCGGCTCACCGCGCCGAGCCTCCAAGACACCGCCCGCCTGGGGGCAGACCCCCGCCGCTGCCCGCTTCAACTGGGGGTCACTGCCGTAACCCACCGGTTGCGCGCGGTGCTTGGTGCGCCTGTCATGCTGACTGGGGGTACGTCGCCGCCGCCGACTGCGGACACGCTGTGGACAGTTTCCCTGGCGACCCGTAGATGCGGGCATAGGCCGCCGCGTCGAACCGGTCGGCAACAAGATCGAGGATCACGCGGCCATGCGAAAGGCCGACGATCCGGTCGGCATAGTCGCGCGCGAACGACACCTGGTGGAGACTGCACACCACCGCCATCCCGTCGGCCTGGGCGATGCCACGCAACAGCTCCATGATCCCGGCGCTTGATCCGGGGTCGAGGCTCGACACCGGCTCATCGGCTACGATCAACCGCGGCTGCTGGGCCAGCGCCCGCGCGATCGCGACGCGTTGCTGCTGCCCACCCGAAAGCGTATCGGCGCGCTGCCCGGCGTGGGCGGACAGCCCCACCCGGTCCAGGCAGTCGAGTGCCAGTCTGTGGTCGGCACGCTCGAAGCAGCGCAGCCAGCCGCGCCAGGCCGCCACATACCCAAGCCGGCCGGCGAGCACGTTCTCGAGCCCGGTTAGCCGGCTCACAAGGTTGAATTGCTGGAACACCACGGCCACCCGGCGCCGGCGGCGGCCCGTCAAGGACGCGATGTCCATGCCATCAACCGTGACGGACCCGCTATCGGGCGCGAGCAGCCCGGTGAGGCAGCGGAACAGCGTAGTCTTGCCGGCGCCGCTTGGACCCAGCACGGCGACGAGTTCGTGCTCGGAGGCGCTGAGACTCACGTCCTCCAGCACGGCGCGCCCGCCAAACTGCTTAACCACGTGCTGCGCGGCGAGGCGCGCGGGTGTGATCATACCAAGCGGCGGCGCAACCAGCCGGAGAACTGGTCAAGCGCCGTCACGACGATCAGGATGACAAAGATAATGGTGAACAGCCGCGGGAAATCGAGCAGGTCCATGCTGTTCTTCAGCTCCTGCCCGATGCCACCGGCGCCGACCACGCCCAGCACGGTCGAGGCGCGCACGTTGAACTCCCACCAGAACAGCGCCGTGGACAGCAGCACCGGCAGCAGATCGGGGACCAGCGCATAGCGGATGGCGGTGATAAGCCCCGCCCCGGTGGTGCGCACCGCTTCCAGTGGACCCAGGTGCGCGTTCTCGATGTGGTCGGCGAAGTTCTTCGCGGCACTCCCCCAGGTATGCAAGGCGATGCCGAGCGTACCGGCAAACGGCCCCAGCCCGACCGCGGCCACGAACAGCAGGGCGAAGACCATCGAATCGATGCCGCGCAGCACGTTGAGCACCATCCGCGCCGGCGCGTAGAGCGCCGGCCACGGGGTGATGTTGCGGCTGGCGAACACCGCCATCGGCAGCGCCAGCAGTGTCGCGAAGGTGGTGCCCAATGCGGCCATGGCGATGGTTTGGCCGGTGCGGGCGACGAACAGCGGCAGCTCCGCGATGTCGGGCGGCCAGGCCTCCGCTATCCAGTGCGCAAGCTTCGGCAACCCTACCACGAGACGGCCGGGATCGATCTCGGCCATCCGCCAGCAGACGACATAGAAGGCGACGATCGCGGCGGCGACGAGCCACGGCTTGAGCACGATCGCCGGTACGCCGTGCCGCGTGCCGGCCGATGGCCCGGCGCCGTGGCTCATGCGCGGGGCTTGATCTTCCCGACGGCGAGACCCGCCTTCTCGATCGATATGTAGGTCGCGTGTGTCGCCGGGACGAAGCCGGTGTAGTGGTGGGGCAGCAGCGCGGTCGCCTGGTCGGGCGTGATCGCGGTCAGGATGGCCTGCACGTGGGCTTTCATGTCGGCTGATGCGTTCGCCGGTACCGCGATGGCGTCATTGGGCAGCGGTTCCGATGTCCAGATGATCTTGGCCGCGTCGCGCTTGATCATCCCGGCCTCGATCATGGCGTTGCGATTGCGGTCGAAGTCGGTGGCCATATCCACCTGCCCGCTCGCCACTGCGATTTCGTTAGCGGCGTGCGTGGCGCCCTCGTGGTACTGCCAGAAGGTCGCCGGATTGATCTTCCAGATCTCGCGTGCGTAGTAGGTGGGGATCAGCCAGCCGGAGGTGGACCCGACATCCGCGAACGACATCGAGCGGCCCTTCGTGTCGTCCGGAAAGGTCTTCACCGGCAAGTCCGGCCGGGCGATGATGATCGCGTAATAGATCGGCTTCCCGTCATACTTGGCGGTAGCGACGGCCTGGCAGCCGCTGGCGTTGTTGGCGATGATGTAACCCCAGGGTCCCATCCACGCGACGTCGAGCTGGCCCGAGCCCATCGCCACTGCCATGCCGGCCCAGTCGGTGGTCGCCTTCAGCTCGAAATCGACGCCGAGCTGCTTGGCGAGATAGGCAAAGACGGGGGTGTAGGCCTTCACCGTGTCGCGCGGATTGGGCAGCAGCGGACCCACGCCGAACCGCAAGGTCGTCCCCTGCGCGCGCAACGGCCGGACGCGATAACCCGCGGCGGCACCGGCGGCCAATGCCAGCAGACCGCGTCTGTCGGTGTTCATCTCTGTGATCTCCATTCCCTGGTTGAAGCGTGCAGGCAGAGGAAAGCGCGCATTTCGGCGCGAGTAGCGGCTCTGGGCTGCGTATCAGGCTAAGCCGATGGCCGAAGGCCCGGCAAGGAGCAGGTCCCTCGCGCTCGATCGGCTGGTCTGGCATTCATGCATTCCACCGAGGATTTCTCGCCGGCAGAACGATGGGGCGAGGTGACTCGGAAGGAATCTCGGGAGCAGCAAGTGGGAACGACCATGACCGAACCATGCGACCTTGACGCTGTCACCGCCCGCCGACTGATCGGGCAGAAGAAGCTTACGCCCACCGAGTTGTTGGCAAGCTGTATCGCCAGGATCGAGGCGGTGGACCACGCAGTGAACGCGATGGTCGCGCGCGACTTTGAACGCGCCCGTCTCGCCGCCAAGGCAGCAGATGCGGCCGTCGCTCGAGGCGACGATCTTCCGCCGCTCCACGGCCTGCCACTCGGCGTGAAAGACCTGGAGGACACGGCGGGGCTACGCACCACCTTTGGCGGCCCGATCTTCCGCGACAACATCCCCGCGACAGACCAACGCAGCGTCGCTGCAGTGCGTGCGGCAGGCGCGATCGTTATCGGCAAGACCAACACGCCGGAGTTCGGCGCCGGCGCCAACACCCGCAACGCAGTTTATGGCGCCACCGGCAACCCGTTCGACCCGTCCCGCTCGGCGGCCGGATCCTCGGGTGGCTCGGCGGTGGCGCTGGCGACCGGAATGGTACCGATCGCAACCGGTTCGGACACCGGCGGATCGTTGCGTAACCCCGCGGCATTCTGCGGCATCGTCGGGTTCCGTCCCACGCCAGGCTTGGTGCCAAGCGAGAAACGACCGCTCGGCTGGCTCTCGCTATCGGTGCTCGGGCCGATGGCGCGCACCGTGCCGGATACCTGTCTGCTGCTCTCCGCCATGGTCAGCGACGACTCGCGCGACCCGCTGGCCACCACCGTGTTCGGCCGCACGGTTCGCCAACCGGAAGATTTTGCCGTGCCGGCGCGGATCGATCTATCGCGCCTTCGGGTCGCGCTGACGCCGGATTTCGGCTTCGCCCCGACCGAGCGGCATATCGCCGGCGTCTTTGCCGAGAAGACGGGCTTGTTCCGACACGTGTTCGCCCGCGCCGAGGATGCCACGCCCGACTGCACCGACGCTGACGAAACGTTCGAGATCCTGCGCTCGCTCGGATTTCTGGCCACGCACCTGTCGAAGCTTGAGGCTGGACAGCCGGTCGGTCCCAATGTGCGGGCCAATGTCGAGGAGGGGTTGCGCTACTCGGCACGCGACGTGGCCCGGGCGATGGCAATGCAGACCGCCTATTACCGGCGCTGGCAGGCCTTCTTCGCCGAGTACGACGTGATCCTGACGCCGGCGATCACCGTCAGCCCGCGGCCATGGCGCGAGCTCTATCCGCTCGAGATCGACGGCAAGCGGACCCGAACCTACTTCCATTGGCTGGCGATGGCCTACGCGGTGACCTTGGCCGGACATCCGGCGCTGTCGCTGCCGGTCGGGCTCGATCACAACGGGATGCCGTTCGGGCTGCAGATCGTTGGGCCCCGCGGCGGTGACGCGTTGGTGTTGTCGGTCGCGGCTGAGTTGGAGCGGCTGCTGGCAAATGACTCCAGGACGGCACGCCCGATTCCAGATCTCGCCCGCTTGCGGGCATCCCCTCCGATCAGCGCAAGCCCGGGGTTCCTTGGATTCGAGTAACCCTCGAGAATTCAGCCGTGCGCCAATCGATACGCCGAGCCGAGCAGGTCGAACAGGTCGAGTAACCGCGCCACGTAGTGGTCGTGTACCGCGTAAGCCGGCGCGGAGGGATCCAGCATCTGCTGCTCCAGCGCGTCCAGCATCCGGTTCAACCGCCGTGCATGCAGCCCCAGCCGACGCTGGACCGGATCGGAGATCAGGCCAGCGAACGCCGCCACGCAGGAGGCAGCGATCATCAATCCGCCGGTGAGTCCCGCCACCAATAGCGCCGCCGGGGCAACAGGGAACATTGCGTACCATACGCTGCCGAGGCCGGCTCCGAGCGGAAACGCAGCGATCGCCGATTGCTGTGCGATGAGTGCAGCCAAGGCCGGTCCCAGCGTCACTGCTCCCGGCGTCAGTTGCTTGAGTGCTACCGCACCGGAGCCGAGTGTCATCAAGGATGTCGTGATCTCTGCCGCTGCCGCGCGGGTTGTGGCGTAGTTGCCCATCGCGGCGGTCAGTCGGGCGCGAAATACGGGATCGTCGGCCTGCCGCCCGATCGCCAGCAGCGTTTCCTCCGCCAGCGCCGTGACCCGGTCATCTGCAAGGATTGTCTCGGCCAGCGCATCGCGTTGCGCGCACGGATCCTCTTTGCCCCACGGCAGTTCCAACAGTTCGTTGCAGACCAGCGCTTCGATTCGGTGCGACACCTGCGTGCGGAGCAGCAGGTTGTGGTTGGCCGCATAGCGTGACACGCGCGTGGCCCCGAGCTGGCCCGCCACCGCTCCGGCCGCTTTCATCGCTGCTTGCGGGCCGGCCAGAAACAGGTTTGCCGGGGCGCGCAACACGTCGAGCCCAAGCGCGGCACGGTGGATCGACGCCGTACCGCGCAGCGAGAAATGCCGATCGACAAACGGCTGCACGCGCTCCCGCCGCGCCGCGAAATAGCGGCGAATGCCGTCTCGCACGATGGCGTCGATCAGCTCATTTTGCGGCCGTGGTGAAGGCATAGACCCGTCCATCGCCCGCAATATAGAGCCGATCCTCCGCGGCGAGGATGGTCACGAAGTGGCGCAGGCCGCTTAGCACATCGGGGCTGGTCCAGAGCTGCGCGCCAGTGTCGCCGCGGAAGGCGTGCAGCCGGTCGTCGCCCTCCGCGCCGGCGATCCACACGATCGGATCGGCTGCGCCGTCCATCGTAGTGACGGCAGGCGCGCCGCGCCCATCCAGCGGCGCGCACCAAGCGGGCGCCAACCCGTCTCGCCCGGCGGCGATGACGGCGAGCGCTGCCAGCCCGCCTTGCGCGCTGCCATTCGGACAAACCGCGCGGCGCGCCTGATAGGCGACCAGCACCCGTCCCTGCCAGGGATAAAAGACGGGGCTGGTAATGATCTGCGTGCCGGCGGCGCGTCGAATCGCGAGTTGTCCGCCAATCCCGCCAAGACCATCGCGGTTCAGCAAATACGCGTTGCCGTCCTTGCCGAGCACCACCAACAGCCGCGCTGTTCCAGACGTAGCCGGCAGGTCGATGGGCAGCGGATTGGTCCCACCAAGATCTAGGTCGTCGTCGTCCAACTGCTTCCAATCCGACGGTGCGAAGAAGTCGCGCGAACTCGTCGAATGGCGAAGATCAGGACTCACTCGGAAGGCGCTCTCTCCGTCGCCCCACTCTGCCGCGCCGTCAGTGTTGCCGGTCGAGAAGAACAGCGCGCCATCGTCAGAACTGATGCCTCCCGGCGCCCAAATGCCACCCTTCAGCGCCCGTGTTGACCAGGCCGCAACGGCTTTCGGCGGGTTGGCGGCGATGCCGAGCACGATGCCGTGATAGTCGCCACAGTCGCCGAAATTTCCGCTGAACGCGACGAAGACGCGCCCGTCGAGCAGTGCCAGGGCTGCCCGCTGGTTCTGCGCTCGTGGGATGAAGTCGATACCATATTGCCGGAGCGCCTGTTGGACATCAACCGGCCAACCGGAGAGCACAGCGCCGTCGGAAAGCCGCAGCCCGAAGACGAGGTGCCGTGGCGTGCCGCCCTGAGAGACCATCGCATCGACGAAGACCGCCCCCGACATCGGATCGATCACCGGAGTCCCGGTGATCCCCTGGGGGTTGATGTCCCCGCAGGGCATTTGGGCGCGCGACACTGGCGTGCCGAGCGTCGTGTGCCAGATCGTACGCCCGGTGTCGGCTGCGAGCGCCGCAACCTCATTACTCTCGGTCGCGACAATGATCAGGCCGTGCGTAGCCCCCAGCGGTTGCCAATACAGCGGCTGGGCATAGACGTGACCATCGACACGCCCGTCGAACCCGGTGTCTCGGTGCATCGACGGCGCGACCTGCCAGGTCAGGCTCGGCACGATGTAGTTGCCGCTACGGGTTCCATCGCCATGATAGCCGGGAACGGTCCGATCAGTTGGGGCGGCGGCGTGTGCGCCGACGGCGCCGCCAAACAGCAGGGCCAATGCCACGATCACGGATCGGCGCATGGGTCGGTGTCTCCACGGGACCGCCGACCTTCAGGCTGCTTTAAGGGGCCGGCAAGCCCTGGGCCTATTCGGCGGGCAGCACGATCGGTTCAGCTCGGGCCGACCCCTTGGTGCGGCAGCTCCAGCCAAGGACACTTGATGCTCGCCGAGACCGGTACTCAACACTCGCCGCGACTGAACTCGAGCCGAGTTGGTCGTTGCATTAGCGGCTGTCGTGACCGGAAAGCAGCAACGGCGCCGCCCAGCGCCGTTGCTTTTATGCAATCTGGCTCCGCTAGGAACGGCGCCGGATCAGGCCCAGACCGACGAGACCAGCGCTGAGAAGGACCAATGAAGTCGGCTCTGGGACAACAAACGAGGGCGTGCCCAGGAACACGTTGGGGCCCCAATATCCGTCCTCACCCAACAAGTCGCTCGAATAGTTCCCATCGCCGAGGAACGTGGGCGAATTGGTCTGTAGCCACCGGTCTGTACCGCCATTATACGACGGCAGAAGGCTGACCGCCGGGTCGGTAGAGAAGCCGGGGTCATCCCAAGTATAGTTCGCCGTGTTGCTGGTTCCCGCAACCTCATAAGACGAGCCGGCGATAAGCTCCACAGGCGTGATCGTCACGTAGCGGAAGTGGCCGGTAAGCGGGTTGACATTGGTGACCGTGGCCAATGCGAGCAAGGTAGCGGTGGTTTCGCAAGCGGAGTCCGCGCATAAATACAACGCCACCTGCTGCCCATTGGCGAGGCCCGTATTGGGATCGGCGTAGTAGCCGAGTCCGGTCGCCTCGACATCGGCGCTGACGGTAAACGCTTGCGCGAAATCCCAGTAATTGTTGTTGTAGCTGTTGCCGGGGCTGGTGAACTCCCATGCCGGCCCGGCCTGCGCCGCGGAAACAGCACTCAAGGCAAAGAAACTAACCGCGGCAAACGCGGCTTTCAACGACTTCCGGCTCACGTTCCTTCTCCGATCGAAAGCGATACGTTAATAAGTTGCATATTTCTAACCTCTCTGCAAGACATTTCTCCATAGTATTGTTCCTGAATAGCACCAGCGTGGGTTGTGGGGATGTCGAAACAACTCTTCCTGGAGTTGGAAGCAGCCTGGGAGAGGCGACGCTCACCACGAGCGTGTCGAGGTTCGCCTGCGTTGCCTCTCCAGGCCGGGCTGTCACCAGCCGCAAGCGCCAGTGGCGCTATTCGGCCGCCAGCACCACCGCCTCACGTCGCGCCGACCCCCGTGCGCTCCCGCAGCAGAGAACGCTCAGCAGCAGGATCGCCGCGACCAGCACCAGCACCAACTCCGGGTGGCCACGATCGATCAGAAAACCGCAAGGCACTGGAGTGACTGCCGAACCGAGCGGCAGGCCGGAGCTGACAAAGCCGAACACCTTGCCGATCTGGCCCGGCGGCGAGGCATCCTTCAGCATCACGTCCCGCGGCGTGCGGCTTGCGCCCAGCGCCAGGCCGGAGGCGAACATCACCCCGATCACCGCAGGGTCCGGCATCCCGAGCCAGTTCACCGTCAGGACCAAGGCCGCCGAGGCGATTGTCAACGCCACCGCGAAGCTCAGCACATGCCGCTTGTACGCGTCTGCGAACCAACCGCCGACCAGCACGCCGCACGTGGATCCAGCCATGTAGCCGGTGAGCGCGGTCGAAGCGGCTCGCAGGTCCATCGACTTCACCGCATGCAGCACGGTGACCAGCCAGGATTGCACGCCGGCGCCAGCCATCGAGCCCAACAGGAAGAAGGCGAAGAACAGCAGCATGGTCCGGCTGGTCAGCAGCTCACGGCCGGAGAGCTTCGGACCGACATGCGTGGCCGGGTGCCGGATCTGATCGGCGAGGATGCCGCTTTGCAGCAAGATCGACACGACAACGGGCATACCGAGCAAGCCGACCAGGATCAGGCTGGCACGCCAGCCCATCGCCAGAGTCAGCACTGCGATGACCGGCGGAGCAGACGAGAAACCGAGATTGCCGCTGAACGTGTGCAGCGCGAAGGAACGCCCCATGCGGTCTTTATCGACCGAGCCGCTGATGATCGCGTAATCCGCCGGGTGGATCACCGAATTGCCGACTCCGGACAGCGTCGCCAGCGCGAGGATCTGCCAGAAGCTCGTCGCCAGCCCCATCGCTGCGATCGATAGTGACATCAGCAGCGCGCCACCGACCAGGAAACAGCGAGCGCCGTAGCGATCGACCAGGAACCCCACGGGCGTCTGCAAAATCGCCATGGTCCCGGACATCATCGCGACCGTCAGCCCGAGCTCGGCGAAGCTGACGCCGAAGGCCGTTCGCCAAACCAAGAACATCGGTGGCAGGCAGAGGACGTAGAAATGCGACAGGAAGTGGCCGTTGCCGATCAGGAAGTTGACGCGCGTGGTACGGCTCAGCGCCATCGGGTGATCCTTGCGATCGGCGACTGACAGGCTGACTCGGGTGCAAGTTGGCGTCAACCAGTCGTGATCGGGTCGAGCAAGCCGCCATGCCGTGCTATCGTGCGACGGTCACCATCGGGAGGATGATCAATGGCTGGGAAGGTGCAATCGAAACCAGCCGGCTATCCGAGCCTTACCCCGTATCTCATCGTGCGCGGCGCCGCACGTGCGATCGACTTCTATCAGAAGGTGTTCGGCGACGCCGCGGATGCGACTGCCGGGACCGGATGGGAGCATGGCGCCGTCGCGCCCCAGCCAAATCAGACCGGCCCGATCTCACTGCATCTTGACGTCGATAAGGCCGACGCCGTCGTGCGTGCGGCCGAAGCGGCCGGCGCGAAACTGGTGCAGCCCATCGAAACCAAGTTCTACGATCACCGATCCGTTCGGTCACGTCTGGCATGTCTCCACTCATGTCGAGGATGTTCCGCCCGACGAGATCGAACGCCGCGCCGCTGCCTTGAGCAAATAAATCATCACCGCGGCGGTCTTCGCCTCCCTCAGTCGGGTGGCGACATCAGACCGGGCACCCAGAAGGGCGCGGCCATCAACATTGGCGACGCGGCAGCCAGTGACCAGGCGAGCCCCGCTGCCATAAAGTAATCGAACGTGGTCCAGCCGGCCCCGACCTCCGGCGGAAGCCAGGGTTGTCGCGGGGCGGGGGCATTCAGGCGATTGCTCATTGGCCGTCTCCTTTCGGTAACAATCAATTGGTCAAGCAACGGCCTGCTTCAAGCTGCCTCCTGCGCGCGTGTCTGCCATCGCCCCGTCGTCTGGCGAACCGGATACGGGCGGGGCATGATCGGCACGGGTGGCCTACGACGCCGCACCAGGAGGAATCGACCAGGATGCCCGACGACCTTGGGCTGCCAGTCGCCCACATGGCGGTTGGACGCCCCAGCATCGAAAGCCGCGCCTCCTGGGCAGCCGCGGGGATTACGCTGGCGATCCTGTCCGTCTCCTACGGCGCACCTCTTATTATCGTGGTCGGGCTCAAGACCATGCAGTTGGAGCTTGGTACCGACCGGTCCGTGCTGGCGCTTGCCGGTGCCTTCGTGTGGGTCGGCACCGGGCTCGGCGGCATCGTGATGGGGCGGCTGGCGGACCGGATCGGCATGCGGGCAACTGCACTGATCGGGTCCACCATGATGGCGGCAGGGCTGGCGCTGTCGGCCACAGGGCGGGTCTGGGCAATCTTCGTGGGCCATGGCCTGTTGATCGGGATGCTCGGCAACGGCGCGCTGTATCCGCCGCTGGTCACCTATGTCAGCCGGTGGTTCGACCGCCGGCGCGGCACGGCGGTCGCCCTGATCTCGTCCGGGCAATACATCGCCGGGGTGATGTGGCCGCTCCTGTTCGAGCGCACGATGGCTCGGTTCGGCTGGCAGGCGACGATGCTGGGCTACGCCGCGGTGGTGCTTGCGACGATCCCCGCGCTCAGCGTGCTGTTCCTGGATGCTCCGCCTGAGCCGATTCATTGCGCGTCGGTGGCGGGGCCGAGGGCGCGCCGGGCCGCGGTGCTGGGCATGCGGTCCAACTCGGTTCAGGCGTTGATTTGCCTGGCCGTGTTCCTGTGCTGCGTGCCGATGGCGCTACCGAGCAGCCACTTGGTTGCATTCTGCAGCGACATCGGCATTCCACCTGCCGATGGGGCGGCAATGCTGTCCGTCCTGCTAGGCTCCGCCTTTGTCAGCCGGCAATTCTGGGGCGCCTTCGCGGACCGCTATGGCGGTTTGCGCACGGTGTTCGCCGGCTCGGCCTGTCAGGCTCTCGCGATCGCCGCGTTTCTGCTGACTCGCAACGAAGCGGGGCTGTTCGCAATCTCGGCGGCGTTCGGACTCGGATTCTCCGGAATTATCCCGGCGTATGTGGTAGCCACCCGCGACCTGTTCCCGTCCGCCGAGGCATCGTGGCGGGTGCCACTCTTCTTGTTCACCGGTATGAGCGGCATGGCGTTCGGAAGCTGGTTCGCCGGGATGCTGTACGACCGGTTCGGGTACTATGCGCCGGCTTTCGGAGCGGGCGCGCTGTTCAACCTCGCCAACCTTGCGGTAATCGGGTTCCTGGTGGCGCGGCAGTGGGGACGGGGTCCGTTGTTGGCCACCGCATAGGAGGGGCGAGCGTGGCGGCAGGCAGCGGGGCGTTCGCAAACCCACCATCGTTCATGGGCGTGCCGTTTTCTCGCGATCTGTCGGCAAGCCGGGCGGCAATCGTCGGCGTGCCGTTCGACTGCGGCACCCATCCAGTGCGGATCGGCGCGCGCCTTGGGCCTGCCGCGATCCGCGAGCAATCGGCACTCGTGCGCCGCTATGAGCCGCCGCACGACGATTTCGATCCTGTCGCGGCACTCGGGCTGGTCGATTGCGGTGATGCGGCGGTGACGCCGGGCGAGGTGCTTACGTCGTACGAGGGCATCGAGGCGGCGATCGGGCATGTCGTCGAGGCGGACGCAGTCCCGGTTGTACTCGGCGGCGACGGCGCGATCAGCCTGCCGCACATGCGAGCGCTACACCGGCGGCATGAGGGGCTTGTGGTGCTTCACATCGACGCGCACACGGACACCTATCCGAGCTACGGCAGCGGCGTGCGCGACCGTTTCAATACGGCGACAACCTTTACCCGGGCGGCAGAGGAAGGTTTGATCGATCCAGCCAACTCCTATCACGTCGGGCCGCGCGGGCCGGTCTATGCCGATGGGGTCTTCGATTTCACTCGCCAGCAGGGCTATCGGCTAATCCCCGGCGAGGACTTGTTCCACCGCGGCTTCGACGACGTGCTGGCCGAACTGAAGGGGCGTGTGGCGGAGCGGCCGGTTTATCTTTGCTTCGACATGGACTTTTTCGACCCATCCTGTGCGCCCGGGGTGTGCACCCCGACCTGGGGCGGCGCATCGGCGCGGGAGGGCCTGGGGCTGATCCGGTCGCTGGCGGGGCTGCGCTTTGTCGGGTTCGAGGTGAACACGGTCAGCCCGCCGCACGATGTGGGTGGGATGACGGCGTTCCTGGCAGCGGAAGTGGTGCGGCAGTTCCTGCTGCTGGGGTGCAAGTCGCCGGAGGTACGGGAGGCGCCGCGATAGACAGCCGGCGAAGGATGGCGGAATGCGCTTCGCTTTTCCGCCCTACGGGAGCCGCGTCGCCGCGTAGGGCGGAAAAGCGAAGCGCATTCCGCCGACGGGATCCGAGTGTCAAACCTCACGGGCGTCTGGTATGACTCAAGATCAATCCCTCTTGAGTTCGATCTCCACGAAGACGAACTCGAAATCATTGTCATTGATAACGTCGTGTTCGACCCCACGGCCGCGGTAGTAGCTGCTGCCCGCTTCCAAAGAGCTGTGACGCGTCGTCCCACCGGGTTCTTCCACCAGCAATCGTCCGGTCGTCATTGGGACCACTACGTAATCATAGCCGTGTCGGTGCCAGCCCGTTGACTCGCCTGGGGCAAACCGCCATTCGGTGACACGGACTCGCTCGTTGTCGATCTGCACAGTGGGTGTGGCGGACGGGCGCGCGGTACTCATTGATGGATCTCCGATATGCGGTCATTCAGGATTCGGGCTGGTTCGGGGTGGTGATGCGATATAGCGCGTGCGGGCGGAGCTTGTGGTTCTGTGGAAGGGCGGGATGTTCGAAATCGTCGGAAGGATCGCGCTGCATCCCGATCCGCTCCATGACCGCGCGGGAGCGAATGTTATCGCGCGCAGTGAACGAGACGATTTCAGTAAGTTGCAACTGTTCGAAGCCGTGCACCAGCGCGCGCCTGGCACCTTCAGTGGCATAGCCTTTGCCCCAATACGTGCGCGCCAGGCGCCAGCCGATCTCGACGCAGGGCGTAAAATGCGCCTCGAAGCGTGGGACGGAAAGTCCGATGAAGCCGATGAAGGGCGCGACGCCAGGCAGCTCGACCGCCCACAGGCCGAAGCCGTGGCGGGCAAAATGGGTCTCGATCCGATCGGCGGCTGCATCGCTTTGTGCGCGGTCGAGACACGCGGGGAAGAACTCCATCACAAGCGGGTCGGCGTTGAGCATGGCGAAGGGCGCGCGGTCGGCTTCGCGCCAGGGGCGCAGCAGCAGGCGCTCGGTGGTCAGGTTCATGTTTGCTGCTCGGCCCCTCCCCCGACCCCCTCCCGCAAGGGGGAGGCGGAGTGCGGCGTTGCCTCCCTATACTGCCTGGCGGACGGGGGGGAACACGTCTTCGGCGAGAATCTGCATCTGCTCCAACGCCACGTTGTTCGGCATGCCCGGCAAATGGATACCAACCAGGATATAGTTGCAATGGATCCGGCGACACACGGCAGCCAACTGTTCGGCCACCTCGGCTGATGTGCCAAGCAGAAACCGATCCGCCATCAGCGCATCGAAGTCAACGTCGAACCGGTCGCTGCCTGGCACTTCCTTGTCCTGACCCCAAGCACTGTAGGCGCGATACTTCTCTTCCAACCAAGGACGGGCGAGCCGGACCGCCTCGGCGCGCGAGCCGGCTACGAACACTTCACGCATCAGCGGCAACTCCGCCGGGAACGGCTTGCCGCAGCGGTCCAGTTCGCGCCGATACAGGTCCATCTGCCGCTCCAGCGTTTCCAGGCGATTGTGCGGGTTGATGAACCAGGCATCGGCAATCCGCGCGGCGCGCTCGATGCCGGCATCGGCATTCGCGCCGATCCAGACCGGCGGCGCCGGCTGTTGGACCGGCTTGACCGAGCAATTGGCATCGTCGAGCTCGAAATGCGAGCCGGTCATCGTGACCAATTCTTCAGTCCACAGGCGGCGGATCGCGGTGAGGTTCTCCTCGAAGCGCCGCACCCGCTCTTTCGCCGTGGTACCGAACGCCTTGAACTCCACCTCGCGATAACCGAGCCCGGCTCCGAAGATCAGCTTGCCGCCGGACATCACGTCGAGCGTGGCGAGCTGTTCGGCAAGATCGAGCGGCTTGTGCAACGGCAGCAGCACGACGCCGCACAACACGCGCAACCGGGGCGCCAGGGCCGCGACCTGCGCGAGGAACGGGATCTGCTGGACCATCTGGTAAGGCCGCGAGCTGTAATGCACGCCCTTGCCGACCGAGTCGAAGCCCAGCGCCTCAGCGCGGCACGCCAGCGCAAGGTCGTCGGCGTGGCGGAGCCGCATGTCCTCGCCCGCCTTGTGCTGACCGCGCATCATCAGACCGAACTTCATCGCCTGGACTCTTCCCCTGCCGGCGCAGGCGGTCCCGCCATCAGGCGCCCGCCTTCGCATCCACCTCTTTGAAGACCTCGGTGGCGATGCGGAACGCCTCGAGGCACGCAGGGATGCCGCAATAGGCGCCGGTCTGCAGCAGGATCTCCTTGATCTCGTCGCGGCTGACGCCATTGGTCAGTGCGGCTCGCAGATGAAGCCGCAGCTCGGCGCCCCGGTTCAGCGCGACCAGCATGGCGATATTGACGATGCTGCGCGTCTTTCGCGGCAGGCCGGGCCTGGTCCAGATCGTGCCCCAGGCAACTTCTGTCGTGAGCTGCTGGAATGCGGCGTTGAAATCGTCGGCGCGCGCCAGCGAGCCATCGACATAATCGGCGCCGAGCACTTCGCGACGAACTGCAAGGCCCTTCTTGAACAGCTCGCTCTGGTACTCGGGGCGGTTCGGAATCTCCGGCATCGGTTGCCTCCTGTCGTCCGAGGGCCAAGACGGTAGAGATTGCCCGGAACCCCGGCAAGCTGGTTCACTCGCCACAACCTGAACCGCGAAGGAGACGAACAATGGCAGCTACGATTTACGAGGTACTGGCACTGCGCTACGGCATCTTCGACGGACGACTGCAGTATCAGAACTATCTGATGCCAGACGATCACGCCGCGCCCGACCCGCTCGACTTCTTTGTGTTTGCGATCCGCGGCAGCGGACGCACCATCGTCATGGATACGGGGTTCAACCCCGCCTCGGCCAAGCGCCGAGGTCGGGAACTTCTGTGCTCGCCGGTCGAGGCGCTGCGCCGCGCTGGTATCGACGCTGCCGACGTTAAGGACGTGATCCTGACGCATATGCACTGGGATCATGCGGGCGGAATGGAATATTTCCCGGCCGCGACATTTCACATCCAGGCGGAGGAGATGGAGTATTGCACCGGCCCCTGCATGTGCCAGCCGTTCATGCGACGGCCGTTCGACGTGGAGGACGTGCAGAGCGCGATCCGCGCGCTCTATGCGGATCGGCTGAGGGTGCATGAGGGAACGGTAGAGATCGCGCCGGATGTGACCTTGCACCTGATCGGTGGCCATTCGGGCGGCATCCAGTCGGTACGCGTGCCGACCGCACGTGGCTGGGTCGTGCTGGCCGGGGATGCAGCGCATCTCTGGGGCAATATCCGCCGGCGGAATCCCTTCCCGGTGGTGGTAGATGTGGCGCGGATGCTACGCGGGTTCGACACGCTGAATGCGTTGGCGGACGGGCCAGACCATGTGATCCCCGGACACGACCCGCTGATACTGAAGCGGTTCCCACGGCTAGGGGAGAACAAGGATATCGTGCAGCTTCACCTGCTGCCGATCGGGTAGGCTTTCAAAGCATCGTTCCGGTTCGGCACGATCGCTTCTTCGAGCCACTGCGCCAGGGCCGGGCGGACAGCGCTTCACGCGGTCAAGGCCAGCGCACCTCGGGCGGCAGGCTCATCAGGATCGCCTCGACGTTGCCGCCGGTGCGCAGGCCGAACAGAGTGCCGCGGTCGTACAGCAGATTGAACTCGACGTAACGGCCGCGGCGAATAAGCTGGTGTGCCCGCTCTGCCGGAGTCCACGGCGCGTGCATCCGCCGGCGAACGATGCGGGGGAAAACGTCCAGGAACGCCGCCCCGACATCGCGGGTGAAGGCAAAGTCCTCGTTGGCATCGCCGCTGAAATGGTGATCGAAGAAAATGCCGCCGGCGCCGCGTGGTTCGTTGCGATGCGGCAGGAAGAAGTAGCGGTCGCACCAGTCCTTGAAGGAGGCATAGTAACCGGGATCGTGGCGGTCACAGGCTGCGCGCAGGGCGGTGTGGAAATCGGCTGCATCGGTCAGAGCCTCGGGCGTTTCCGGCCGCATAGGCGTAAGGTCGGCGCCACCGCCGAACCAGCCCCTGGTGGTGATCAGCATGCGCGTGTTCATGTGCGCCGCCGGCACCATCGGGCTCGCCATGTGCGCGACGAGGCTGATACCGCTGGCCCAGAAGCGCGGGTCGGTCTCCGCGCCGGGGATCTGGGTACGGAACTCCGGGGTGAACTCGCCCCAGACGGTGGAGACGTTGACCCCGACCTTCTCGAACACCCGCCCACGCATCACGCTCATCACCCCGCCGCCGCCATCAGCCCCGCCTTCCGTCGGCCGGGTCCAGGCGGTGCGGACGAAGCGCGCCGGGGCGGGCAATCCGGCCACATCCCCGCCGGCTTCTTCCTCGATCGCTTCGAAGGCGGCGCATAGCCGGTCCCTCAGGGTCTCGAACCAGGCGCGGGCCTCGGCTTTCAGCGCGGTGTGCGGAGGCACTGCGGCAACGGCCGGCTTTGGTTCAGTCATAGGGGCTCGTTCTTTGACGCACCACAGTTCGCTCCGCGGCACAATCCGGGGTCACGCCGCCGATCTTGCAAGGCGGACGGGCGCGTTGCAAAACCCCCGTCACCACGGATCGGCGGATGCCGGTCAGCCTGCAGAAGGACCCGCCATGGCCGAGCTGCACAAGAGCGACTTCCAGAACCCTCTCCTTGCCTGGATCGATTCGCGCCTGCCGCTGCCCTCGCTGATGTACAAGGAATACGCGGCGTTCCCGACGCCGAAGAACTTCAACTATTTCTGGAACTTCGGTGCGCTCGCCATGGTCATCATGGTGATCATGATCGCGACCGGCGTGCTGCTGGCGATGAACTACCAGCCGAATGTCAACCTGGCGTTCAACTCGGTGCAGCACATCATGCGGGACGTGAACTACGGCTGGCTGTTGCGCTATATGCACGAGAACGGCGCATCGATGTTCTTCATTGTCACCTACATCCACATCCTGCGGGGCATGTATTACGGCTCCTACAAGGCGCCGCGCGAGCTGCTGTGGATACTGGGCGTGGTCATCCTGCTGATCCTCATGGCGACCGCCTTCATGGGCTACGTGCTGCCCTGGGGACAGATGTCCTATTGGGGTGCGACTGTCATCACCAACCTGTTCTCCGCCTTCCCGGTGGTCGGGCATGGCATCGTGACCTGGCTGTGGGGCGGCTACAGCGTCGACAACCCGACGCTCAACCGTTTCTACTCACTGCATTACCTGCTGCCGTTCGTGCTGGTGGCGGTGGTGTTCCTGCACGTCTGGGCGCTGCACATCACCGGGTCCAACAACCCGCTCGGGATCGACGTGAAAAGCCCGCAGGACACGGTGCCGTTCCACCCCTATTACACCATCAAGGACAGCGTCGGCATCTGCGGCTTCCTGATTTTCTGGGCGCTGTTCGTTTTCTTCTTCCCGAACGCGCTCGGCGATCCAAACAATTTCATCCAAGCCAACCCGTTGCAGACGCCAAGCGACATCGTGCCAGAGTGGTACTTCCTGCCGTTCTACGCCATGCTGCGCTCGGTGCCCGACAAGCTCGGCGGCGTGTGCATCATGTTCGGCTCGATCCTGGTGCTGTTCTTCCTGCCCTGGCTCGATACCAGTCCGGTGCGCAGCGCGCGCTTCCGCCCAATCTTTCGGCAGGTGATCTGGCTTTGGGTTGCGGCGACGATCATACTCGGCGTAGTTGGCGCTCACCAACCGATCGGCATCTGGGTGCCGATCGGACGGGTCTGCACGCTCTACTACTATTTCCACTTCTTGGTGCTGCTGCCGTTGCTCGGCGTGCTGGAGCGGCCGTTGCCGCTGCCTGAGAGCATCAGCCGCCCGGTGCTCGGCGGGGGAGGCGGTCCGTTGCCGAGCGGGGCCGCGGCAAAGCCGATGGAGAAGGCGTGATGCGCCGATTCTACGCGCTTTTGGCGGGCGTGCTTGTCGCCGGCCTGCTCGCCGGGCCAGCGTTTTGTCAGGAAGAGCCGCCGCTCCCCAATGAGAAATGGAGCTTCGGCGGGCTGTTCGGCAGCTTCGATCTGGCCGCCGCGCAGCGCGGTTTCTGGGTCTATCAGAACGTCTGCGCCAACTGCCACTCCATGACGCAGTTGCACTACCGCGACCTCGCCGGGATCGGCCTGACGGACGCGCAGATCAGGGCGATCGCCGCTTCAGTGCAAGTGCCCAAGGGAGTGAATGACCAGGGCCAGCCGATTGAGGGGCCGGCCACTCCGGCCGATCAGTTCCGCTCGCCGTTTCCCAACGAAGAAGCCGCGAGAGCGGCACTGGGGGGCGCAGTGCCACCGGACCTGTCGTTGATTGTGAACGCGCGGGAGGGCCACGCGGACTACGTGTACGGCATTTTAACCGGCTTTGCCGACGCGCCCAAAGGATTCGAGGTCCCCTCTGGCCGGTTCTACAACAAATACTTCCCCGGGCACCTGATCGCCATGCCGCCGCCGTTGACCGACGGCCAGGTTGATTACGCGGACGGCACCAAGGCGACCGTGCCGCAGATGGCGCATGACGTAGTCACCTTCCTGTATTGGGCGGCGAACCCCGAGATGGTCCAGCGCAAGCAGATGGGCGTCCGGGTGGTGCTGTTCCTGCTGCTGCTGATGGGGCTGACCTACGCGATGAAGCGCAAGGTGTGGTCAGACGTGCATTGAGGACGGCGCGCCGGCTCAGGGTCCGTCATCAGCAGAACGAGGGTGGTCGGGCAGCCGCTCCGCTGTTCAACCGTGTCCGAGCGACGCACAGCTTGCCAGCAGCGCCTCGTCCGCCGGATCGATCTCGATGATGTTGAATACGTCCATGTCGTTCGGATCGTCCGTCGGGCGGCTGCCCACGATCAACACCGACTGTACCGACTGGTGGTCGCACTGACGGTAGTACTGCGGTCCCTTGTAGAGGTCATATTTCAGGCCTTGCATCGATTCCACTAGCTTGTCGGTCGCGATGGTGCTGGCAGCACGTGCAGCGGTTAGTACCGTCATCACTCCGGCGAAACCGAGCCCACCGTAATCGCTTGGCACGCGGCCCTCATTCATTGCGCGGAACCGGCGGTTGAAGGTCGCAGCGCTCGGCAGCGTGTCCTCGAGCCGCCAGTAGTATGATGATCCTCCCAGCACGCCCTCATAAGCCTGTGCCCCCGCGGCCAGGCGTGCGGCGAACACCAAAATCGGCGCGACCAGCAGCATGTTCTTCTTCAGCCCCGCCCAGTCCGCCTGCTCCACCGCATATTGCTGATCAAGGCCGAAATTGCACAGAATTAGTACGTCCGGCTTCGCCGCCGCGATCTGCGCCAGGTACGGCGTGAAGTCCGTCGTCCCGAGCGGGTGGCGCACACTCGCAACCACCTGGATCCCAAACGACCTGCCGGCCTCCTCGAAGCCGCGGACCATTTCGGCCCCATAGGCATAGTCGGCAGACAGGAACGCGATGCGCTTGTTGTAGCGGGAGAATACGTAACGGCCGACCGCCTGGGTCGTCATGTGCGGGGTCAGCGCTTCATGGAACGTGGTGGGGCTCCAGTCGGGCACCGCGACAATCGCATCTGACTGGCTGATCGAGTTGAACAGAACGTTTGCCGCTTTGGTCACGCCGTTGATCGCGAGCTGTGTCGAAGCCGACAGGCCGCCGGTAACGAAATCAACGTGGTCGTTCTCGATCAGCGCGCGCGTAACCTCGACGGCCTTGGTCGGATCAAGCTCGTCATCGCGCATCAGCAGCTCTGCCAACTGACCGTTGAGCCCGCCCTGCTCGTTGAACATTGCCACAGCGACACGGGCGCCGCGCAGCATGTCGAGCGCCTCTTCCTGATAGGGCCCGGTGAGCGGGATGGGGAAGCCGATGCGAATCGGGGCGGCCGCACGTGCCCGTACAAAGGGCGCTGGCAAAGCAGCCAGACTGAGTTCCTCCGCCGAGCACCTGCCGGCGCGAGACGAGGCGGTTGGGGGTCATCGTGTCCTCCTGGGGGCGCACGTCCGGGGTCTCCGGCGAGCGGTTATTTCAATGTCGCGAGATAGGCGATCAAGTCGGCGCGCTTGGTAGCGTCCTTGAGCCCGGCATAGGGCATCTTGGTACCCGGAATGACGCTTTGTGGCGAAGCGAGGTATTTATCCAGCGTCTCCGGCGTCCAAGTGATGTTGGCGTTCTTGTTGGCCACGGAATAGGAATAGCCGGGCACGGATCCCGTCTTGCGTCCGACTATGCCGGCAAGCGAGGGGCCAATCATGTTCCGCCCCGGTTGGGTGGAGTGGCAGAGTGCGCATTGCGAGCGGAACACTGCCTGACCAGCCTGAGGATCGGCGGCCCTTGCCACCCGCGTGCCCGCGCCTGCCAGCAGCAGCAGTTCCGCCATAAGCAGGAGCAGGAGATGGTGGAGTCGAGCGGGCATAGGGTGATGCTCCCTGGCAACAGTGGGGACGATATTGGCGTATTCCTGCCACCGGCATTGACCTGGATCAGTCAATGCCGGTAGGGCCGCGAAAAGAAGTGCGATACGACTCTCAGGCTTCGCGGGGAGGGTAACCGATGCCGGGTGCGCTGGCCAGAGCAGCGTGGGCAATCGGGCTGGGCCTAGCAGCGTTGATTGTAAGCGCTGTGGTTCTGTTGGTGCCGCGACGCCCGGCGCAGGCCGTCCCCGACTTTGCTTCGCAGACGGGCCTGCCCTGCACTGCCTGCCATATCGGCGGCTTCGGGCCGCAGCTAACGCCGACGGGCACCGCTTTCAAAGTCGGCGGCTATACGCAGGGCGGCGGACAGGGATTGCAGGCGAACATCCCGCTATCGGCAATGGCGATCGGCTCGTTCACCCATACCAGCCAGGATCTGCCAGCCGATGCGGTCCCGCACCACTACAACGACAACAACAACCCAGCCTGGGACGCCCTGAGCGTCTTTATCGCCGGGCGGGTGACCGATAATACGGGTGGCTTCATACAGCTTACTTACTCCAATATCTCTAATTCCCAACACGTCGATAACACTGACCTTCGCCCGTACACGACGGTGGTGACCGCGTTCGGCAACGATCTTCGCCTCGGCCTTAGCGTCAACAACAACCCGACAGTACAGGACCCTTACAACTCCACTTTTGCGTGGGGTTATCCTTACCTCGCTTCGGGGCTCGCGCCGACACCAGCGGCGAACCCCATCCTGGTCAGCGCATTCGCCGGCAACTCCATAGGCATCACTGCCTATGGTTGGTACGACCAGCATCTCTATGTCGAGGTCGGCGGCTATGAAACAATGGGGCCGAGCTTGCTGTCGGGGTTCGGCGAGGCGCTGACCGTCGGCGCCAGCCAGAACATCATGCCGTACGTCCGTGCCGTCTACGGATGGAACTGGGGCAACAACGCGGCCTGGCTGGGGGGCATCTACATGTCCTCGAACGTCAATCCGGCTGTTTCGGCTTTCGATTCAACCGGCGACTTCGGGCGCGATTTCTATGCCGATTACGGCGTGGATTTCGGCTACCAGTTTCTCGGCACGGGGCGGCATATCGCCACTGTGCAGGGTATCTACGTCTATGAGAACCAGAACCTGACCAGCACGACCACTCAGTTCAACAACGCCAACGGAACCGCATTCGCGTCAGGTTCCAGCCTCAATCAGTTCAGGATCAATGCCTCCTATTGGTTCGAAAATACCTATGGGATTACGTTTGGTTGGCAGAAGACCTGGGGTCCGGCCAATCCGGTTGTCTATCTCTCGCCGGCATTCGGCGGGTCCGACGTGACCGGCAGCGCCAACAGCAAGCCGAACAGCAATGCTTTCATCTTCGAAGCCGATTGGGTGCCATTCGGCAAAGATACTTCGTTGTGGCGTCCGTTCCTTAATCTGAAGGTCGGCCTACAGTACGTCGCATACACCCAATTCAACGGCGGCTCCACCAACTATGACGGGTTCGGCCGCAACGCGTCCGACAACAATACGCTCTACATGTTTGCCTGGCTGGCATTCTGAGGCGGCACTGGATACCAACGGCGCCCCCCGGTACGCATCAAGCCAGCCGGAATGCTTGCTGTGGGTTGTAGAATGAGCACGAAGACGGCCGACACGTCTATCGGGCGGCCCTCCCGATGGGCGTAGACTCGGCCATCGACCCGGTCATCGGCATCATTGGCGGCTCCGGTCTCTATGACATCGAGGGGCTGGAGGAGAAGTCCTGGCGTCAGGTCGAAACCCCGTGGGGCACGCCGTCCGACGCGCTGCTGTTCGGCCGCCTTGGCAATACCCGCTGCGTGTTTCTGCCACGACACGGGCGTGGTCACCCGCTGTCGCCGACGCATCTGAACTACCGCGCCAATATCGATGCGCTGAAGCGCTCTGGCGTCACCGACGTGCTGTCGCTATCGGCGGTCGGTAGCCTGCGGGCCGATCTGCCGCCCGGCAGCTTCGTCATCGTCGATCAGTTCATCGATCGCAGCTTCGCCCGTGAAAAGAGCTTCTTCGGTCAGGGCGTGGTGGCGCATGTCTCCATGGCGCATCCGGTGTGCGGCAGGCTGGGGGATGCGCTAGAGAAGGCGGCGCGGAGGCTTGACCTGCCGGTGAGCCGCGGTGGCACGTACCTGGTGATGGAGGGCCCGCAATTCTCGACGCGGGCGGAGAGCGAGCTGTATCGGAGCTGGGGTTGCAGCGTGATCGGCATGACCAACATGCCGGAGGCCAAGCTGGCTCGTGAGGCGGAGCTTTGCTACGCGACTGTTGCCATGGTGACGGATTTCGACTGCTGGCACCCGGAGCATGATCACGTCACGGTTGAAACGGTCGTGAAGGTGCTGCTCGACAATGCGGACAAGGCGCGCGCGGTGGTGCGGAGCGTGGTGCCGGAGATCGGGCAGCCGCGAGGACTTTGTCGCTGCGGCTGCGACAGGGCGCTGGATAACGCGATCATCACTGCGCCCCATATGCGCGATCCGGTGTTGGTGGGGAGACTCAATGCGGTGGCCGGGAGGGTGCTGGGGTTGGCCCGTCCCTCCGACCCCTCCCCCCGGCCCACTCCCGCAAGGGGAGGGGGAATTAGGCGGCCAACCAGCTCTTCGGCTCGCCGGCATAGATGGCGCCGGGATTGCCGCTGACCGTCGTGCGCCACATCAGGCGCGTCTGGTTTTCGGCGTCGAACCACGTGGCAGCGTGCACAAGACACCTGTTGTCCCAGACCAGCAGGTCGCCGCGCGTCCATTCATGGACATAGACGAACTGGGGCTGTGTCATATGCGCCATCAGCTCGAACAGCAGCGCGGCGCCGGCGCCGTGCGGGCCGGGCTGCATGCCGGCGAACGGCCCCTCCAGCCAGTCCATTTGGCCGAACTCGCAGAGATAGAGCGCCTTTCGGCCGGTGACAGGATGCACGCGCACCACCGGCTGACGCTGCGGGCGCTCGTGCAGGTGCAGAACGATCGGCGTCTCGCCGGCCAATACCGCGTCACGCGTCCGCCGCGCACGCGAGCTTACGTGCAGCCCTTCGAGACCGTCCACGCGTGCCTTGAGCGCAGGCGGTAGCGCGTCGTAGGCCGCCGTGCCGTCGGCGAAGAGCGTCTGCCCCTGACCCTTCGGGACGGGTATCACCGCCAGGAACAGCGAAATATCGGGTGGCGGGCGGCGATAGCTCTGGTCGGTGTGCCAGCCCCGCCCGTGCGGAAACTGCGTTGGCAACCTGCCGTCCGCGGTCAGCGGTGGATCAGGCAGGCGGGGCGGCTGTCGCGACACCGGCGGTGTATTGGAAAGGACGAGGATTTCCGGCACGCTCGCGTGCACCATGTTGAGCGGCGTGAGATTGTCGCGATAGTCCTCGACCTCCGGCCCAAAGATGCGGCTGAAACGAACCAGCAGGTCCGGCGCCTCGGCCATCGCGTCCATGCCTTGGATCAACAGCAGGCCCCTGCCCTCCGCTAGTGTTCTGACTTTGACACTTCGATCCCGACCGGGATGGCGGGATCGGCCGCGAACCAGATGGAGGCCGGGGATCGAAGCGATAGGATCGCAACACTAGTATGTGCGGCAATGAGTCCGGCTCTTTCTCCGCGCTCCGCACGAATGAATGAGGTCCACCGTCGCCGCTACGAGATACGATCGCGCCGAAGGTGGCGCCCGGCAGTGGTGTCTGGACCTGAAACGCGCTGCTCATGTTTGTACCGTCCTCCGTTCAGCCGATTGCCACCTCAACGATCCGCCGCGCCTGATCGAGTGCGGCGACGAAGCGATTCTGGCCACGCATCAGCTCCACTTTCGCGCAATTCAGGCGGTGTGGGTCGGCGAACGCGGGTAATTCTGCTACAACGGCAAGCGTCGGCAACGGCGAGACGGTGTAGGCTGGATCATGCCGGAAACGCGGCTCGCGCGTGTAGTTGATCGGCACCAGCACGCGCGCAAGTTCCATCAGCGCGGCGTTCTGCCGCGCCGCCGGCGCTGCGCACAGCTTCGTCAGCGCGGTCTTCAATGTCTCGGTGGCGGAGCGCGAAGCCGTCAGATCGGCCATGCCGCCCGACGCCGCCTGATATTTCGCGATCGTGCCCAGAAATTCGTCGCAGGTCGCTGCCCAGTCGAACGGGAGGATTTCGGCGTTCGCGATCCGTAGCACCGAGAGCAGGTAGATCTTCATATCCTTCAGCAGGATATCGCGATCGGCGATCTCCAACGTGTCGTTCCCCGTATGCCAGGCGATATTGCCGCCGCAGCCGGACACGTCGTAGTAGCCTTTCTCCTCCCGCAGGCTATCCGGCATGGTGGAGCTCAGCATGAACAGGCTAGGGAGACCGATGTTGTTAAAGCTGTAATCACCCGCTTGCGGCGGACGGTGCGTTGCGACCTCGGCGTCTGGCACGATGTCGCGGATCGCACCGGTTGCGATCTCGGCGCATTCGCTGAAGCTGCGCGTATCGTGATAGCTTGTAGCCCATCGGCAACCGGGACTGTCGCAATTGATCTGCGCAAGGCAGTTGCGGTCCAGGTCGAGCGCGAAGGCATCGGCGAACCAGCTTGATCCGGCATAGCGACCGGTGGAATGGCCCGGCCACCACGCAACCTTCACCGAGCGACGAAGCCCGTCGCGGCGCATCCACAAGACGCGCGCCAGCTCCAGCAATGTCGCGTCGCCGGTGGCGTTGTCGCCCACGCCCACGTCCCATGAATCGTAATGGCCATGGAGCAGAACGAATTTCTCGGGTTCCTCCGCACCGGGGATCGTCGCAATCGGGATTTTCTGCGCGAACCAGCCTTCGGCCAGATCGGTGCGGATCGTGGCTTCCCCGCCTTCGGCCGCGAGCGCCATCAGCTTCTGTCCGTCGGGATTGTTTACTGCCACCACCGGGATGCGCGGCTTGCGGATGGAATCCTGCAAATCCGGGCTGCCCCATATCGTCGTGCAGGTCCCCCAGTGGATGTCCACGCCGGGATTGACCGCGATCAGCCCGGCGCCGCCCCATTCTTCAATCAAGCTGGTGAGCGCCGGATTACCGAAGCCGCGCATCACGACGATATTGCCGCCCACCAGGTGTTTCACCTCCTCGATCGAGGAGATGCTGCCGCCAAACAGCGTCTGGACATCGCGATTATAGCTTCGCAGTGCCCGTGGGTTGGCCTGCAGCATGACCGACCGCGCCGTCCGACCATCCGGAATCGACAGAGACGAAGAGGGTGGTTTCGCCCGGTAGGTCACGCCGCCGGCACTGACCGACGCGGAATAGGGGATCGAAAGAAACAGCTCGGGCTGGTGCAGCTCGACGGGCACGCCGGCGCCGCGCAGTCGTGACACGATCGCATCGGCACCGCGGTTGACGTCCTCGGGCTGCCAGCGGGGCATGGTGGCGAAAGTCTCGATCAGTCCCCACGGCGTTTCGAGACTGATCGCATCGATGAAGCGTCGCTCGGCGTCGGTAATCGGCATCGTCACATCTCCCGAACCCTGGTCATGCGACCATCGAATCCGCCTGCTGGCAAGGCTACACTTGAACCGGGCGCGCGACGCGGCTTGAATACCGGCAATCGCACAAGAAACACGGAGGCTGGGACATGACGCGGATTATGCTACTCGCCGCAATGGGTCTGCTATACGGCACCGGGGCATTCGCCCAGGAGGCCGGCGACGCCATCCGTCCGCTGACGCTGATTGCCGAGTCCCAGGCCGCCGATCCACAGCAATACCAGGCGGCGCAAATCATCGCCGATGCCTGGCGACAACTCGGCCTTACCGTGAATGTCCGACCGCTCCCGGGACAGGAGTACAATCAGATGGTCTGGTACCAGCGTCAGCGCTGGGACATGACCACCTGGGAGATGGTCGGCCGGCCGGAACGCAGCGATCCCGACGAGCTGACCTACAATCTGTTTGTCTCGGCGAACGCCGCCAATGGCTATGACTTCGTCGATTACAACAACCCCGAATACGATCGCTTGGCACAGGCGCAGCGCCAGGAGCTTGATCAGGACAAGCGGCGGGCTCTGATCGATCAGGCGCAGGAACTGATCAATCATGACCAGCCGTACGGGTTCGAGGTGTACCCGAAGAATGTCGTGGCCTACAACAAGACCGTCTGGGACCCCGCGAGCATGGTCTCGCAGGCCGGCATCGGCATTCGTTGCTTCTGGACCTGGATTAATATCCGCCCGCTAGGCGGCCAGAAGGACGCGGTCCTGAATTCGGTGACGCCGCCTTCGAACCTCAACCCGTTCAACATCCCCGGCGCTCAGGGTTCCTGGGCCTCAGAGCTCGTCTGGGACCGGCTGATGCGCGTCGGGCCCGACGGTTTGCCGCGACCTTGGGCCGCCGAGAAGGTCGAGCGGCCTGACCCGCAGACCGTGAACATCACCCTGCGCCAGGGGATGAAATGGAGCGACGGTCAGCCGGTCACGATCGACGACGCCGCGTTCAGCCTCACCGCGCCCGGGATCAGCGACAAGTCGCCGATGTACAAGCCCTTCGTTCGCAATATCGCCAGCGTGGACGTCACCGGGCCGGATACGCTGACGATCAAGCTGAAGGCGCCGGATGCCGCGTTCCTGGTCAGCTCACTATCGAAGCTGAACCTGGCGCCGAAGCATGTCTGGGCACCGATCTTCGCCAGCCTTCAAGGCAAGCCGCAGACCGCCGAAAGCATCCAGGAGGAGCATCCGGTCAGCTCCGGCCCATTCCATATCGTCCGCTACAATCCGAACCAGGAAATCGACCTGGAATTCAACCCGGACCACTGGACGCATCCGAACATTCAGCGCTGGATCATGCGCATCATGCCGAACATCGCGGCATCGATCGGCGCGCTGAAGAGCGGCGAGATCAATTTCCTGTCGGACTACACCGGCGATCCCGAGCTGCTCACCGATCTAGCGAAATCCTCACCGAACATTGTGGTCTCCGAAGCACTGGACCTGGGCTTCAAGTTCATCGCGTATAACGAACGCCGTCCGCCTTTCAATAATCTCGCGTTCCGGCAGGCGCTTTCCGCGGTGATCGACCGCAAACTCCTGGCCGAGGACGCTTGGGGTGGCGCAGCGCAACCTGCCAATTCCTGGATCTCGCCGGCGCTTGCGTTCTGGCACGACAAGGGGATCGCGGAGCGCGTGCCCGGCGGTAACCTGGCGGCATCGCAAAAGATCCTGAAAGACGCGGGTTTCGTGGTGGTGGATGGTCACCTGCATTATCCCGCGGGTATCAAGGAAACCACAAAGCCATATCAATGATGCGCTGGCAAAGTGCTCCGCTACGCTTTTGAACGGCTCGGCCATCTCCTGCTTGTCCTGTGGGTGGTGGCCAGCCTGACTTTCCTGATGTTCCGGCTGATGCCGGGCGACCCGACGCTGAACTTCCTGTCGCCGACTTTCACCGAGGAAACCCGCGCGGCGCTGCTGAAAAGTTTTGGCCTCGATAAACCGCTGTGGCAACAATACATCATCTATCTCGGCCAGCTTTTGCGTGGGGATTTCGGCCAGTCCTTCCTGCAGAACGAACCGGTCTCACAGATACTGTGGAGCGCCCTGCCGAATACGATCATCCTGACGCTCGTTTCCCTCTGTCTCGCTTATCTGTTCGGCATAGTGACGGGTGCTTTCCTTGCTTTCCGCCGCGGCACGGCGACCGAGGCGGTGGCCATCCCCGCTGCCCTGGCGAGTCGTGCCGCGCCGGAATTCTGGCTGGGCATGCTGCTGCTCGCGCTGTTCGCCTTCCAGCTCGGCTGGTTCCCGACAGACGGCGCAATGGGCCCCGGTGCGCCGCTCGGCTCCCTCGGCCACCGTCTGATCTCGGCGGATTTCTGGTGGCATCTCTGCCTGCCGGCGCTCACGCTCACCTTGTTCCTGCAGGGCCTGCCGTTGCTGCTCATGCGGGCGACGATGCTGGAGATTCTGAATGAGGAGTTCATCGTGATGGCCCGGATGAAAGGGCTGTCGCGGTGGTCGATCGTGATGCGCCATGCCGCGCGCAACGCCCTGCTGCCAGTGGTGACTGCGTTTGCGCTCGGTCTCGGTGCGAGTGTCGGCGGTAACGTCGTCACCGAGACGGTATTCGCCTGGCCCGGCATCGGGCGGGTTCTGGTCCAGGCCGTGCAGGGCGCCGATTATCCGGTTGCGCAGGGCGCCTTCATCGTGATCGCTTTCGTGCTGGTGATCATGAATACGATCGCCGATCTGACTTATGCTTGGCTCGACCCCAGGGTCTCCGTCGGTGCGCAGCGCTAAGTCCCTGTTCCGATTCCTGCGTCGCGAGCCTTTCGCCGCGTGCGGCGCCGTCATCTACGCGATCGTCGTCATCACGGCGGTGTTTGCGCCGAAGCTTGCCCCATATGATCCGCGCGCGCTGCTGATGCAGGGGCATCGTATCGCCCGCTACCTTCCGATCTCTGCCGCCCATTGGCTCGGCACCACTGCCGGCGGGCACGACGTGCTGAGCGAGCTCATATACGGGACGCGTGCCGCCCTGGAGGTCGGACTGACCGCCGCGCTCGGCGTTGTCGTGATCGGCACGCTTCTTGGCTTGCTCGCCGGATATCTCGGCGGGTGGGTGGACAGGCTGATCAGCCGCATTTCGGATATTACACTCGGTCTGCCATTTCTGCCCTCCATGCTGGTGCTCGCTGCGCTCACCACGCCCGGGACACGGGTGATCGTGTTCACCGTGGCCGTGCTGCTGTGGCCGAATACGGCGCGCGTGATTCGTGCCCAGGTGCTGTCGATCCGCGAACGCGCCTGGGTCGAGGCCGCGCGCGTGACCGGCTGTTCCACGGCCCGGATCATGTTCGTCCATGTCTTGCCGCAGGTTCTGCCGCTGTCTGCACTCTACGGCTCCGTCGCGATCGGCTGGGCCATCCTGGCCGAGTCGGCCGCCAGCTTCCTGGGATTCGGTGACCCCGACAGCATCAGTTGGGGCGTGATGCTACAGGACGCGTACGCTAATCAGGCGCTCGGGCGCGGCGCGTGGAACTGGTTCACGCCGCCCGGCATCGCCATCGTCCTGATGGTACTCGCCGGATTCCTGATTTCACGCGGGTCCGAGAAGCTGTTGTTCCCCCGGCTGGCCGACCAATGACACTGCTGTCGCTGACCGACCTGCAGGTGCACTACCAGACTGGCGGCGGCATCGTGTGCGCGGTCGACGGAGCCGACCTCGAAGTGCCCGCTGGCAGCATCGTCGGGTTGGTTGGCGAGAGCGGCTGCGGCAAATCCACGCTCGGGCGCGCGGTGATGGGCGTGCTGCCCGGCAATGGCCGGATTGCCGGCGGCAGCATCATGTTCGAGGGCCGCGAGCTGACGGCTATGTCGGAGCGGGAACGGCGCGCGCTGCGCTGGCGGCGCCTGTCCTTCATCCCGCAAACGGCGATGAATGCGCTCGATCCAGTCCAGCGGCTGAGTGCGCACATGCGCGAAGTGCTGTGCGAGCGTGGCGGCCTGCAGCAGGACGCCGCGCATGCTCGCGCGGAGCAGTTGATGCGACTGGTGGGGCTCGATCCGGGATGTCTGTCGTATTATCCGCATCAGTTCAGCGGCGGCATGCGACAGAGAGCTTCGATCGCGCTGGCGTTGGCGCTGGAGCCGGCTCTGGTCATTGCTGACGAGCCGGTGACGGCGCTCGACGTGATCGTGCAGCGCCAGGTGTTGGACGAGCTGCGTGATCTGCAACAACGGCTCGGCTTGGCGATGATTCTCGTCACGCATGACATCGCCGTGGTTGCCTATACGTGCGACCGCGCGGCCGTGATGTATGCCGGCAAGATCGTGGAGTCCGGCCCGGTCGCGGCTGTGCTGGAGAAACCGTTTCATCCTTATACGATGGGGCTGATGCACGCTTTCCCGGACGTGCGAGGCGAGGCAATAGCGCTGGTACCGATCGAGGGCGCCCCGCCATCGCTGCTGACACCCCCGTCCGGCTGCCGGTTCGCCGATCGCTGCCCGTTTGCGGAATCGCGCTGTAGGGCTGCCGAACCGGAACTGGTTGCAGTTGCCCCCGACCACCTCGCGGCCTGCTGGCGGAGCGCGGAAGCCGTGGCGCTGCGCGCGCAAGCCGCCCGGCCGGCAACTTGGGCAGCATGAACCAGCTTTCACCAGTCATTGAAGCAGACGGGCTGTCGAAGACCTTCCGCCTCCGGCACCGTGCGGTGCGTGCCGTGCAGCACGTCAGCCTCGCTGTCCGTGCCGGTGAGGCGCTGGGGATCGTCGGCGAGTTGGGCTGCGGCAAGACCACGACGGCGCGTTTGTTGCTACGTCTCGAAGAGCCCAGCACAGGGTGCATCCGTTTCTTCGATGAGGACATCACCACCCGCCGAGGCGCTGCATTGCGGCAGTTCCGCGCCCGCGCGCAGCTCGTGTTCCAGAACCCGTTCGACGCGTTCAATCCGCGTTTCACGATCCGCCGTGCTTTGATCGAGCCGTTGAACAATTTCGGTATTCCCCGCGCCGAACATCGACAGCGGATCGAGGCGGTGATGGAGCGCGTGCGCTTGCTGCCCTCCGCCGCTTGGCTGGATCGCCGCCCCCATGAGTTATCGGGCGGACAGTTGCAACGTGTTGTCCTGGCACGCGCATTGCTGCCAGAACCGAAGTTGATCGTCGCGGACGAACCGGTGTCGATGCTGGATGTCTCGGTCCGCGCGGGCATTCTGAATCTGTTGCGCGAAGCGCGGGACGCGCTCGGGCTGGCGGCGATTTATATCAGCCATGACCTGGCGCTGATCCGCTACGTGTGCGAGCGCACGCTGGTGATGTATCTCGGGCGGGTGGTGGAAGAGGGACCAACGGCGGAGCTTATCACCGAGCCGCAGCACCCGTACACGCGAGCGCTGGTGGCTGCTGTGCCGGAGCCGCGGGTGGACCAGGACCGCAAGCCCTTGCCGATTTTGGGGAGCCTGAGCGCGACGCAGGACGACGAGCGTGGTTGCGTTTTCCGTGCGCGCTGCCCGCATGCTTTCGCCCGCTGCGCGAGCGAAGCGCCGCTGCTGCGTGAGATCGCGCCTGGGCGCCGCGCCGCCTGCCATCTGGGGGCTACCTGACTGGCTGTAGATCGTGAATATCTCGAGAGGTAGGATTACTTCATGGACCAGATCGACCTGCGATCGGACACCGTCACCCAGCCATCCGAGGCGATGCGCGCCGCGATGGCGCGCGCCCCCGTTGGAGACGACCAGTACGGCGAGGACCCATCGGTCAACCTGCTGCAGGAGCGGATCGCCGACTTGCTGGGCAAGGAGGCCGCGCTGTTCGTGCCCAGCGGCACCATGGCCAATCAGATCGGCCTAAAGCTGCTAGCCCACCCGGGTGACGACGTGGTCGTCGCTGCCGAGGCCCACATCGTCTGGCACGAATCAGGCGCCGCGGCCGCCAATTCCGGCGTGCAGTTCACCGTCGTAGGACGGGGCGGTACATTCGATGCCGAGGCCTTTCGGACCGCCTTCAAGCCCGCCGGCCACGTGGTGTTTCCGCCGACCACGCTGGTGACAATTGAAAACACACACAACCGCGGCGGTGGGGTAGTGTTCCCGCAGGAGGACGTCGTCGCTATCTGCACGGCTGCCCGAACGCTCGGCGTTGGCACGTACCTGGATGGCGCGCGGCTGTTCAATGCGGCAGTAGCCAGCGGCCGGTCGCTGGCCGAATTGGCTGCCCCCTTCGATGTGGTATCAGTGGCTCTGTCCAAGGGGCTGGGATGCCCGGTCGGCAGCCTGGTCGCTGGGCCAGCGGAGGCAATGCGTCGCGCCGTGCGGGCCAGGCGGATGTTCGGCGGCGCAATGCGGCAATCCGGCATCCTGGCCGCGGCAGGGCTGTACGCGCTCGACCAGGGCATTCAGAGGTTGGCCGAAGACCACGCCAACGCGCATATCATCGCAGACTATATCGCCCAGACCGGGGCGGAGATCGATATGGCAACTGTGCAGACTAACATTGTGATTTTTCGGCTACCGGACCATCTACCCGACGCCGCGACCGTTGTTCGGCGGGCTCGAGAGCAGGGCGTACTGGTTGGCGCCTTCGCACCGCGAACCGTGCGCGCCACCACTCATCTCGACGTTAGTACCGCCCAATGCCGGCGGGCCGGCGAGGTTCTGGCATCCATTTTAGGAGCTCGAGCATGATCGATCCCAGTCGCGACCGGGTTTTGATCACCGGTGCCGCGGGCGCCATCGGCACAGCACTGCGCATCGGTCTTCGCGCGCGATGGCAGCATTTGGTGCTGACCGATGTCCGCCAAGTCTCCGATCCGACTCCCAATGAGACAGTGGTGCAGGTCGATATCGCCGATCGCGCGGCCTTGGAGCGCATGATGCGAGGCGTGAAAGGCTTGGTCCACCTGACCGGGGTAGGTGGGGACTACACGCTGGAAGACCTGTTCCGCGTCAATGTCCGCGGCCTGTTCGACGTCTTCGAGGCTGCACGCCTCGCCGGAGTAGAGCGCATCGTTTATGCCAGCAGCAACCATGCGTTCGGCTGCTATCCGATCACGGAATCGGTCAGTCCGGCCCTGCCGCCTCGGCCAGATAGTCTCTACGGCGCTTTCAAGGTGCTGGGCGAGACGATGCTGCGCACCTATTACGATCGGCACGGCATCCGATCCGTCTCGCTGCGGATCGGCACGTTCAGGACCCTGCCGATCGACCAACGGTCCCTGGCAACCTGGTTGAGCCCTGCTGACGCAGCGCACCTGGTCGATGCGGCATTGCGCCATCCCGATCCGGGTTGCCTGGTGGTGAACGGCTACTCCGCCAACACGCGCATCAAAACACATGACCCGAACTGGAGCTTCCTCGGCTACGTACCCCGGGACAATGCCGAGGATCATATCGAGATGCTGCGTGCCAAGGGCGTGGACGTGGATGCGCCGTGGGAGTGGCCGGAGCATGGCGGCCAACACGCGCGGGCACCTGAGCGGCCGGTGCGGTAGTTCTCGCGTCCGCCCTTCGCCGGTAGATTGCTGTCAGCCGGTCGTGTCCCACGCCGGCGCGAAGCCAGGACTGACGCAGCGCCGGTCCTTCGGCAGCGCCTCGATTGCTGCGCGGTCAGCGTCGTCCAGTACGACATCCAGCGCACCCAGGTTCTCCTGCTGGCGCTCACGACGCACTGATTTCGGGATGGGCGCGACGTCCTTCTGCTCCAGCAGCCAGGCAAGCGCGATCTGGGAAGGCGTGGCGTGGTGCTTTCGCGCAATATCAGCCAGCACCGGGTGATTGACGAGTTGCCCCTTGGCCAGCGGCGAATAGGCGATAATCGGGACTCCGCGCTCGCGCACATAGCGCAGCAACGGCGGCTGACGCAGCAGCACGTGGTATTCGAACTGCACCGCGGCGATCGGTGCGCGAACCTCCTCGATCGACCGGCGCAGCAGCGCCACGTTGAAATTGGCGACGCCGATATGGCGCGCCTTGCCTTCCTGCTGCAGCGCCATCATCGTCTCTAGCGCCGCCGGCAAGTTCATGTCGGGGGACGGCCAGTGGATCAGATAGAGATCGACGTAATCCGTACGCAGCATCTCTAGGCTGGCCTCCATCGCGGTGCGCAATCGCTCCGGCGCCAGGTTCTGGTTCCACACCTTGGTCGTGATGTGCAGCTCCTGGCGCGGCACGCGCGACGCAGCGACGCCGGCGCCCACCTCGGCTTCATTGCCGTACATTTGTCCGGTGTCGATATGGCGGTAACCGAGCGCAATCGCGCTCTCCACCGCCGCCTGGCACTCCTGACCCGAGATGCGCCAGGTGCCGAAGCCGAGCTGCGACATGTGCAATCCGTTGGCCGTGATGATGTGCATGCGTTGCATCTCCTGGAGCCAAATATCCCGACGAATCTGAAGCGATGTATCCCCGATCGCGAGGCTTGGCGTCTTGACCATGTCGTGACCAGCCGGGCACATCGACGGTACATCTGCATCCCGACGGCAGTCGAACCCAGGTCTTCGCGATCACCAATGTGCAATCGATCCGTCCCGCTCGTGGATCGCATCGCGCGCCGCAATGCGTTCCTGCTCGAACGGATGCTTCGCCGCCTCTTCCATATCGATCTCCACGCCTAACCCAGGCCGCTCCGGAATCTCCCAGCACCCGTCGCGCAGCGTGATCGGCACGTCGGCAACCGCGGAGAAATGACCAATTCGATCCGACAACTGCTCCAGAATGACGAAGTTCGGTGTGGCCACCGCGAAATGTAGCCCGACAACAGAAGCGATCGGTCCCATCGGGTTATGCGGCGCGATGCCTATCTGCGCCGCCGCCCCCACTGCGGCGATCTGCCGCCCGACCGTGAAGCCACCGCAGTGACAGAGGTCCGGCTGGAAGAAGCTGACCGCGCGCCGATCGGCCAGTGCCTGGAACTCGGGCAGCGTCAGCAACCGCTCGCCGGCCGCCAACGGGACGTTGCTACGATCCGCGACCACCCGCATCGCGTCGGGATCGCCTGGCTGCACCGGCTCTTCCACGAACATCGGCTCGCACGCCGCTAGCGCTTTGGTATAGGCGACCGCGGCGCCAATCGTGGTGGCGCGCCCATGGAAATCGAATAGTAGATCGACGTCCGGCCCGACCGCCTCGCGCAGCGTCACAGCCAGCCGCTCCATCCGGCGGACGCCGTCGCTCTCGGTGGCGTAGTGCGTGTACGGCGCCGGGCCGCACTTCAGCGCGTTGTAGCCTTTGGCAACCATCTCCCGCGCGCCGTCGGCATATGCCTCCGGGTCCAGCGGTCGGCGACGCAGGTCATGCTTAGAGCTGGCTATATGCGCATAGACCCGCACCCGATCGCGCGCCCGGCCGCCGAGCAGTTGCCATACCGGCTTGCCGCAGTCCTTGCCGAGGATGTCCCACAGCGCCTGCTCGATCGCGCTGACCGCTGTCAGCCCGATCACACCGAGGGGCCAGAAACTGTGCTTGATCATGCGCTCATGCAGCCAGGAGATGTCGCGCGGGTCGCGCCCCAGCAGCATCGGGACGAAATCCTCCACGCACCCGACCACGGCGCGGGTCTTCCACTCCAGCGTTCCTTCGCCCCAACCATACAGACCGGGTTGGTCGGTCTCGACGCGCACGAACACCCAGTTACGGTCGCCGGCGTGCACCGTGATGGGACGGATAGCGGTTATCTTCATGCTGCTGCTCCCACTATGAGCCCCTCTATATCTCAGAAGCTAGCTTCTTCGCTCTGCAGCGGAGGGATGAACCCGAAGCTGACCACCATCGCCGAGGCTGCAACGCGTGGCCACCCACATAAGCGAGTGGCCAGGCAGATCATGTATCGCCCGGCTGCGGTCCGCCTTCGGGCTCGACGCTCTTGCGAAGCCTCAAGGTTACATGTGTCCCCTGGCCGTGGCCCGAACTGATGTTCAACTCGGCTCCTATCTGGTCGGCGAGCGCGTTCACAATTGTCGTGCCGAGGCTCCCATGCTTCATGGCGCCGTCTTCGCTCATTCCAACCCCGTCATCGGAGATCGCAATTTCGATAAACTCCCCTGTCGTGGTCACGCGTAGCCGCACCATACCGCGCTGGCCATCGGGATAGGCATGGCGAAAGGAGTTAGTGAGCAGCTCGCTAACAATCAGACCAAGGGGGATGGCACGCTCCGCATCCAGTTCCAACGTCTCCTCGAAGCTGCATCCAACAGCCACCGTCGGACTGAGCTGCCCGACACGCTCGCAGATATCGGTCAGCATCCGCCCGAGCACGACGGTGCGCAGGTCGGCACTCTGTTGCAGAGCACGATGACTCTCCGCAACTGCAAACACGCGAGCGATCGCTTCGTCGAGCGCCTGCACTGCTTGAGGGTAACGAAGACGGGATCGTTGCAGTGTCAAGAGGCTGGCAACCAGTTGCAGTGAATTCTTGATCCGGTGGTCGGCTTCCCGCACGAGGATCTCACGGCGCTTCACTTCCTGCCGCAATTCCGCCTCGCGAGTAGCGCGCTCAATCGCGACACCGAGCAAATTTGCAGACGCACGTAAGAACGATATGTCATCCTCGGAAAACGGAGCCTTCTCGCGGCTATCAGCCTCCAGTACCCCAAATGGCTTGCCATCCACGCGAATAATCACGTTCATGGCCCGCTCGATACCGTGATCGATCAGAAGCTGCGGCGTTCGGAATCGGGTCTCCTCCGCCAGGTTGTTCGAGATGACGGGTTTGTCCGTTCGCAAGGCGTGTCCAGCAGCCGATCCGTCGTCAGCCTCCAGCTTCGCGCTTCCCACGACATTCTTGGGCCAGCCTACACCGGCCCGCACGAGCAGGCGCTGCTCCGTCGGAAGCAGTTCCAGCACCTTGCAGAAGCGGACATTCAATCCGTCGGCGACCAGACGGCATGTCTCGTGCAGCAGATCATCCAGATCAGTGCGCCTGAGCGCCGCCGTTCCAATGTCGGCCAGAAGGTCCCGCTGGCGCATCCGCCGGCTAACGGTGTCGTGATGATCCGGCATTCGAGTTCCCTGATCGCAATTAATTCTGGTTGGTACGTCCATTCTGGTTGGTACGTCCATTCTGGTTGGTACGTCCATTCTGGTTGGTACGTCCATTCTGGTTGGTACGTCCACCCTGACAGCATCAGCGTCGCTGCAGCTGCCGCATCAGCCGCACCGATGTTGCGAGCTAAACATACATGCTTGCCGCCCTGGAGCCCACCCGCTCGCGTCGCGCCACCGACGGTGACCACATCCCCGTGATGGCCGGCTCAAGTGTTTGTCCCGGGGACATGGTGGACACCTGTTCGGAGACATGGTGGACACATTGGGGTCAGGTCAAGGCCGGCCGGCCATGACGGTGAGGGCCGGCTATGGCGGTGGCTTGATCAGAGGCCGAGGATGGCCTTGGCGATTATATTGCGCTGGATCTCGTTGGAGCCGCCGTAGATCGAGACCTTGCGATAGTTGAAATAAGTGGGGCCAGCGGCGGCAGCGTAGTCGGGACCGATGGGCGGCTCATTTTGTCCCTCGTCCGGTGGCTGGTAGGGCATCACGTACGGGCCGGCTACCTCCATCATCAGCTCGGTCAGGCGCTGCTGGATGACGGTGCCCTTGAGCTTGAGGATCGAGGAGGCGGGGTTGGGCTTTCCCCTCACACGTTTCCTTTCATCAGCAACGACGCGGAGCTGGGTCATCTCCAGCGCCTTCAGTTCAACTTCTACTTCCGCAAGCTTCTCGCGGAAGCGTGCGTCCTCGATCAGCGGGCGGTCGCCAATTCGTTCCAGCGCAGCGAGCTGCTTAATGCGGGCGACCCGCGCCTTGGATGCGCCAACGCGGGCGATGCCGGTGCGCTCGTTGCCGAGTAGGAACTTGGCGTAGTCCCAGCCTTTGTTCTCCTGGCCGACAAGATTCTCGGCGGGAACCTGCACATCATCGAAGAACACTTCGTTCACCTCGCGGCCACCGTCGATGGTGACGATCGGGCGGACGGTAATACCCGGCGTCTTCATGTCGATCAGCAGGAAGGAAATACCCTCCTGCTTCTTGGCCGCCGGGTCGGTGCGCACCAGGCAGAAGATCCAGTCGGCGTACTGCGCGAGCGTGGTCCAGATCTTCTGGCCGTTGACCACGTAGATATCACCCCGCCGTTCGGCGCGGGTGCGCAGGCTGGCGAGGTCGGAGCCGGCGCCGGGCTCGGAGAAGCCTTGGCACCAGAAATCATCCGCGTTGGCGGCGCGGGGAAGGAAGCGGCGCTTCTGCTCCTCGCTGCCGAACTGCGCGATCACCGGGCCCACCATGGTGACGTTGAAGCCGATCGGCGGTGGGACGTTCGCCTGCTGCATCTCGTCCTGGTACATATAGACCTGGACGGAGGACCAGGGCTGACCGCCCCAATCCACCGGCCAGTTTGGCGTCGCCCAGCCACGCGCGTTCAGGATGCGCTGGGCGGCGACGATGTCGTCTTTCGACAAGTGCTCGCCTTGGGCGACCTTATCGCGGATACGCTCGGGAATCTCGGTGCGGAAGAAGCGGCGCGCTTCGTCGCGGAAGGCGAGTTCTTCCTGGGTGAAGGTCAGGTCCATCGACCGGCTCCGTTCCGCCATAGCTTGAGGTGTAGTCTGATCTGTCGGGGGAGGCGGTGCAAACCTGGGCGACTACTCCGCTGCCGCCCGCTTCAGCCGATCGGCGAACTGTTTGCGGAACTTCGCCACTTTGGGTGCGACGACGACCTGGCAGTAGCCGCTCCACGGATTGCGTGCGAAGTAATCGTTATGCTCGGGCTCGGCCGGATAGAACGCATCAAGCGGCTTGATCTCGGTGGTGAGCGGGGCGGGCCATATGGCGGCTTGCGTTATCTCGCGCATCACCGCCTCGGCCGTCTGCCGTTGAGCATCCGAGTGGGTCAGGATGATGGAGCGGTATTGCGGTCCGATGTCGTTTCCCTGCCGATCCTTCGTGGTAGGATCGTGGATGGCGAAGAACACGCGCAACAGGTCGCCGTAGGAGAGCTCGTTCGGATCGAACTTGACCTGAACTACTTCGGCGTGACCGGTCGTGCCGGTGCAGACCTGCTTGTAGCTGGGGTTCGGCACATGGCCGCCGGCATAGCCGGAGGTGACGCTTTGCACCCCGCGCAGGTCCTTGAAGACGGCCTCCAGGCACCAGAAACAGCCGCCCCCGAGTGTCGCCAGTTCTTCGTTCATGTGTGTCGTTCCCTTCCGTTGGCGCGCATCATATCGGCGGGTGGGTCAGCGGCGGAAGAGCCAGAAGATCAGCGTCAGCGCGAGCGAGAGGACGATCGAGACGAGGATGCTGGAGCCGACGGGGAAGTAGAAGGTGAAGCCCGGCCGGCGCAGGCTGATATCGCCTGGTAGGTGGCCGAGGCCGATCCGACCAAGCCACGGCCAGATGAGGCCGAGGGCGAGCAGGATGAGGCCGGCGGTGATCAGAAGCTGGCGCATGGGTGGTCAAGGGCGAGTGGCTTCTGCCGAATCGCTCGCGATCGCCGCGCGAGAGCTAGGTCGCGACCACCTCGACATCCTCCCAGAACCCGAAACGGCCGCCCACGTGCTGCATGCTGGGGCGCGGCGCCTCATAGGACCAGGCGGCGCGCTTATGGCGCTCGCCATCGATCACCACGTCGTAGAACTGCACGCCGTGCGGACAGGCACGGTCGGATTCGGTCTTCTCGGCCTTTTCGAGCCATTCCATTCGGACAGTCGAGGGCGGGAAATACTGATAGCCGCCGGACTCGATGACCTCGTCGCTCTCGGCGATCACGTGGCCGTTCAGGGTTGCCTTCATCACGGTCTCCTTGCAGCTTGATGCTGCGATCCTATCTGGCGACGCTTCTTGTATGTGGACAGGGCACGCGGCTCGTGAAAGGGCGTGTGCCGGGACATCAGGCTAGCCCGCCGTCCGCACTGGCGAGGTGAAGGAGGCTCAGGACCGTCGTGCGACGAGATCCGAGCCGTGGACGCGAAGCGCCGTTTGCTGCGGAAGAGCACGGTGTCCGCCTCGCTGTGCGGGTTACGACGAGAGCCGACCGGAACGCACTTGGCGGCGTGATCCTGGACACCGACGGGCGCCCAGCCTTGCAGGTGCGTTTGACCGCCCCGCCGGTCGAAGGTGCCGCTAACCAGGCGCTGATCGAGTTTCTGGCCAATTCACTCGGCTTGCGCAAAGCCGAAATCAGCATCCGGTCCGGCGCGACCGCGCGTTTCAAGGTGCTCCATCTTGCGGGTGATAGCGCGGCGATCATGACACGGCTCGCCGAATGGATCGGAACAGGTCATGCGGCATTGCGCCCGCCGTAGCGGCGCACGCGCAGCTCCGCCTGCTCCTTGTGCGCGGCGAAATTCTCGATCTCGCAAAGCCGCGCGCAGTACTCGCCGATCATCGCGGTGGCTTCCGGGCTGACCTCCTGGTAGGTCACCGTCTTGAGGAACTTGCCGACCCAGAGACCGCCGGTATAGCGGGCGGCACGCTTCGTCGGCAGCGTGTGGTTGGTGCCGATTACCTTGTCGCCATAGGCGACATTGGTCTCCTTCCCCAGGAACAACGCGCCGTAGTTGCGCATGCGGTCAAGGAACCAGCGCGGTTCGCGGGTCAGCACCTGCACGTGCTCGGACGCGATACGGTCGGCTTCCTCCACCATCTCCTGGTCGGTGTCGCACAAGATCACCTGCCCATAATCGCGCCACGCCACCCCGGCGATATCCGCGGTGGGCAGCCGCGCGAGCTGTCGTGCGATCTCCGCCTCAATTCCTTCAGCCAGCCGCGGCGCGGTGGTCAGCAGAATCGCCGGCGAGGTCGGCCCATGCTCGGCCTGGCCGAGCAGGTCGGTGGCGCACATCTCCACATCCGCCGTTTCGTCGGCGATGATCAGTGTCTCAGTGGGGCCGGCCAGCAGGTCGATGCCGACGCGGCCAAAAAGCTGGCGCTTCGCCTCGGCGACATAGGCGTTGCCGGGCCCGACCAGCATATCGACCGGCGCGATGCGCGAGGTGCCGAGCGCCATCGCCGCGACCGCCTGCACACCGCCGAGCACGTAGATCTGGTCGGCGCCGCCGAGCGCCATGGCGGCGATGGTCGCCGCCGGCGGCTCGCCGCCCAGCGGCGGGGTGCAGGCAATGATGCGCGCGACACCGGCCACTTTCGCGGTCACCACGCTCATATGCGCCGAGGCGACCATCGGGTAGCGCCCGCCGGGCACGTAGCAGCCGACGCTGCCGACCGGGATGTTCTTATGGCCGAGCCGCACGCCGGGCAGCGTTTCCACCTCGATGTCGCGCAGCGCGGCGCGCTGGGCTTCGGCGAAGCGGCGGACCTGGGCCTGGGCGAATTTGATGTCCTCGATCACCTGGGCGGGCAGCGAGGCGATCAGCCCATCGATCTGTTCGCGCGACAGGCGGAAGTCCGGTGGGTCCCATTTGTCGAGGCGCGCCGACAGCTCGCGGATCGCCGCGTCGCCGCGTGCGGCGACGTCGTCCAGGATTGATTCGACGGTCGCGCGCACCTTGCGGTCGGCTTCGGACTTTTCGGAATCGGGGATGCTCTGCTTGAGACGTCGGATCATGGTTCGGCTACTCCGCGGTCCAGCCGCCATCCACGCGCAGCGATGCGCCGGTGACCAGTGCCGACGCATCCGAGGCGAGAAATAGCACCGCGCCCATCAGGCCCTCCACCGTACCGAGGCGGCCGAGCTTGATCTTGCGCAGCGTCTCACGGTGGAAGTCGCCGTCGTTCCAGAACGGGCGGGTGAGCGGCGTCTCGATATAGGTGGGGCCGATGGCGTTCACCCGGATGCCGTGCGGGGCGAGCTCGATCGCCATCGATTTGGTCAGACCCTCGATCGCGTGCTTGGAGCTGCAATAGACGGTGCGCAGCGCGGCGCCGACATGGCCCATCTGCGAGGACATGTGGATGATCGAGCCGCGCCGGCCAGCCTTCACCATCCGCCGCGCGACAGCCTGGGCGACGAAGAACGCAGCGCGGACATTCAGCGTCATGATCGCGTCGAAATCCTCGGTCGTGACGTCGAGGAAGGGGCGCGGGCGGTTGGTGCCGGCGTTGTTCACCAGGATGTCGAGCGGCGGCAGGACGGCAATGGTCCGGTCCACGGCCGCTAGATCGGTGACATCGAGCACCAGCGCTTCGGCCCTGCCGCCAACGGTGCGGATTGCGGCGGAGGCGGCTTCGATCTCGGGTTGCGTGCGGGCCGCCAGAACGACATGCGCGCCGGCCTCGGCGAGTGCGGCGGCGGCCGCGAGCCCGATGCCACGCCCGGCGCCGGTTACCAGCGCATGGCGTCCATCGAGCCGGAAGGAAGGGGTGCGAGGGAGCGTCATCGCGACTGAGTGTGCCACCGGCGGGGCGACTTGGGCGACCCCGAACTGCGCGGCGGCCGTCCACCCCTCCAGCGAGCGGCAGAGGCGTATGCGGACTCGGCTTTCCCATCATAATGAATGCGGTCTGTTCTCATCGCTGTCTCATTTCGCGGTGCGCGAGACAGTTGGAGCAATGGTGAGATAGCTTCGGGGAACACCGCGGATGTACCGCCGACGCGCACAGGTGGCGCGTGGTTGGACGGGATTGCGTGGAATTGCGGGAGATTTGCTTGCCATTGCCTTCGTGGTGGTCGCGATGACAGGGGACACGCGGCCGTCATGGCGGGCGAAGAAGGGTGCCGCCTACGAGCTTTGCGGCAGCGCAGCCCGGGCGCCGGGCTAGGCCGCGGAGGCTTCGGCGAACCGGTGGTCCGGTGTGGCGGGAGGTGGGAGAAGGGCGGCGATGAGCGACTGAACCCAGTCGCCGTCGGGCGGCGGGTTGTTCAATGTCTCCATCAGGCGGAGCAGCGCGGCCCTTTGTGGGGAGACGGCTTCGTCAGGCTGGGCGGCGGCGACCGGGTAGGACCGCGGTTTGTCCACCGGCTTGGGTTCCGATTGCGACTTGGGCGCCGGTGTCGGTGGCTTGGCAATCGCCGCCGGGTTTGGCTGCGATGACAGCGCCTGTGTCATCAGGAGGATGGCGCAATGCTCGGTCCAGGCGGCGCGATCGCGGGCTTCCTGGGTCTTCTCGCGCTTCTCTCGCGCGGCCTGCATGCGTAGCAGCAGCCTGAGTGCGCTGTTCGCCTGGCGCATCATGCTGTTGGCCTGGGCGCGGCACTTCTGTGCCCAGTATGACGTTGTGTCCGCTTCCTGGGCGAGACGCAGGCTGTCCTTCCATTGCTCGGAGGCGGCGACATGTTGGGCGGCAACGTCCGCCTCGGCGGCGTTGGCCGGGCAGAGCGCGGCGATGCGGGCGATGGCGGAATGGTCTCGGCGGGCGCGGTCTTCGGGGCTGTCGGTGAGCGGCCGGGGGAGTGTGAGGCAGAGGGAGTGGACGAGCTGGTAGTACGTGTCGGCCGGGAGTAGGTCGGCGAGGTTGGCGTGGTTCGGTGCGGCGCTGGCGGACACGGCGGCACTATAGGAAATTAGTCCTCATGTTGTCAAGTGTCATTTTTTGGAGTCCGAACATTGAACCCGGTGAGGGCCTCAGCGTGGCAGAACCCTCACCCGCCGCGCTGCGCACGGCGATCCATCCGAGTCGGAAGGAGGGGGTGCGGCGGAGCGTCATCGGACCCAATGTGCCAGCGGCGGAGGCGCTTCGGCGAGCCCAGCTGGTCGCATCGCCCGAGCGTGCTGGACACTCGCCCGCCTCCGCGATATGAGAAAGTGCTAATTCCTCATACCGCGATACTCCAGCTCTCGATGAACATCTCGATCTCCCTGACGCCCGAGTTGGTCGGCCTGATCAAGGCGAAGGTGAAGTCCGGGCGCTACACCTCGACCAGCGAGGTCGTGCGCGAGGCGCTGCGACTGCTGGAACGCGCCGACCGGCTGGAGGCGGAACACGTCCAAAGCCTTCGGCAGGCATGGCAGGAAGGCGTCGACAGCGGCGATGCCGGGCCGCTCGACTTTGCCGACTTGCGCGCGACTGCGCGGCGTGAGTTTGGCAAGCACAAAGGGTAGCGACGGCGTGCAGCCGGGGGTGGTCGTGGTCGAGAGCATCTGGCCCAGCGAGTGCTATGAGGGCGGGATTGGTATCAATGCGCTGACCAGCGACGACCCGGCGCCTCCGGCGGGGGGCGGACCTGGTCAGAAGAAAGAAAGCATAACCACGGAGGCGCGGAGAAGTACCGGGGCAATAGTTTCGCGACAGTCCCTGCCAACTCGAGGGCGAGCGACAGGGGTCGGTGAAGGGAGGTAATAATTTGGCATCCCTGGGGTTGGGTTTGCGGCGATCAGATCGGTACTCTGCAAATACTTGGAATTTCTTTCCATAACGTAGAGCGTTTTTCGCTCACCGGCGCGGACCGGCTGCGGTGCCCTCGCACTGAGGCTCGTGCGCCGCGCCGCCAAGCGAAAAACGCTCTACGTTATGCGACAATTTCATGAGCATGACCTCCCGGCCGGCGGCTCGACGTTGTTGCAGGGCGTTGCTCAGAAAACCTCGGACACGGCCTGCACCGTCGTCCGCACTGGCAAAGTTGGCATTTGGTGTTTCAGCGGAACGCCTCAGCTTCGGCCCGATAGCTCACACGTGGCCTATATTGCAGCACGCTGGCCTCGTAATGGGCGGGATTGTCTGGATCACCAAGGTATCTGCTCGGCTGCGGCACGCCGATGCGCTTAAATCCGCAGGCCTCGAGGAGACGGATGCTTGCCAGGTTTTCCGGATCAACCGTTGCTCTGACCCCTGTGATCCGCGGCGTCAGGATCCTTGGCAGAAACGCCAAGAGCGCCGATCTCGCGATGCCCCGGCCCCGGTGGGCTGGGAGAAGCGCGTAACCGACGTCGACCGAGTCGATTGGGTCTTCCGCACAAGCTGATCCGATCGCTGCGCCCACCAGTCCGATTAGACAGCTGTAATCCGACGGCGACGCGATGCCATGAAACACGATGCCAGCCACAGGGCGCTGGACATGCTTCTCCAGAAACTCTGCGGGGGGGCAGATGTGCCGAAGATAGGGGTAAAATAGGAGCTCGTTTATGTTTTCCAGGCCAGCCAGATCATCTGCTCGCATTTCGCGTAGAGCGAAGCGACTCGCGGGATCGACGTAATAAGGCTTGAGGCGCATCGGCAACCCTCCCGATCGATTGTAGTGCGGTCCTGCCCAGGTTCTACGCCAAATGCTACGCTGACCTTGCCGACGGCCGCAACGCGGACAGGCGGCTCCCAAGTCGGAATTGGTGCTGAGCGCGCACCAGAGTAGCAAGCCATCGATGGCCGCTATGCACCCAAAACCGCCCTCCGGTGCATATCTCAAGAATTCCGTTCAAAAAATAAGGCGTTGAAATTAGGGGCTTTTTTCTGTGCGTAATATATGCACATAATTGACCCCATGAAATACGGCTATGCAAGGGTATCCACGGACGGCCAAAGCGTTGACGCACAGGTGCGCCAACTGAAGGCCGCCGGGTGCAAGACGGTGTTCCGGGAAGTGGCGTCAGGAGCCAAGACCGACCGCAATCAACTCCGCCGCGTGCTTGCCCAACTCTACGACGGTGACGTGCTGATCGTGACGCGGCTCGACCGCTTAGCGCGCTCGACCCGCGACTTGCTCAACACCCTTGCCGCCATCACGACTAAGAAGGCCGGTTTCCGTTCCCTGGGCGACGCCTGGGCCGACACCACGACATCACATGGCCGCCTGATGCTCACCGTCCTGGGCGGCCTTGCGGAGTTCGAGCGTGACCTCATCCGGGCGCGAACGGGAGAAGGCCGGGAGCGGGCGAAGGCGCGCGGCGTGAAGATGGGCCGCAAGCCGAAGCTCACCCCTCACCAGCAAGCCGAGGCGATCAAGCGCCGGGACAAGGGCGAGACGCTGACGGAGATCGCCCGCAGCTACAACGTCAGTCACACGACGATTTCGAGGCTCGCGGCATGATCGACTGTCTGATCACGGGCACGGGCCGTCACAGAACGACGGAAGCGAACCAAGGCCTAGCCGATGGCAAGATATGACTACGCGTCTTTGTCGCCTCAAGATTTCGAAGAACTATCGAGAGACCTACTACAGGCGGAGTGGGGTGTTGCGCTTGAGGCATTCAAGACGGGCCGTGATAGCGGCATTGACCTTCGTCATGCGCCGGCGGACGGCGGAAAAACAATTATCCAGTGCAAACACTACGTTGGGTCGGGTTACGGAAAACTTCTTAGCCACCTGCGGGACATTGAACGCCCGAAGGTCGAGCGGCTGCGGCCCAGTCGCTATGTTGTGGTCACATCGGTTGCACTAACGCCCGGCAACAAGGATGAACTATGCGAAGTCTTGAAGCCTTTCGTGATCGCGACTTCAGACATCATTGGTTCAAACGATATCGAGGGACTTCTCGCCAGGCATCCGGAAGTTGAGCGCGCCAACTTCAAACTCTGGCTGACAAGTACCAGCGTTATCGAGCGGGTCCTTCATAACGCAGAGATATGTCACACAGAATTTCATGTTGCTCGTATTCGTCACAAGCTACCTTTATTTGTGCAAACTCGTGCGCTGCTGCGCGCCCAGAAGATTTTGGATGACAACCGACTTGTCGTTGTCTCGGGTGCTCCCGGTATCGGGAAAACGACGCTCGCCGACATCCTACTCTATACGCACTTGGAGCAAGGATTCGAGCCTATCGTAATTCAGGCTGAAATCGATGACGGGCGAAAATTATATAAATCCGGTGCGAGGCAAATATTCTACTACGATGATTTTTTAGGTCAGACATTTCTGCGGGACCGGCCAGAGTACCTGGGTAGGAACCAGGACGCTGCCCTCGTCGATTTCATGCAGATGATACGGGGATCCGAGCACGCGCGTTTCATACTGACTACCAGAGAGCACATTCTGCGGTCAGCACTACAGGCCTCTGAGAGACTGTCTCATAGTTTCTTGACGGAGTACAAATGCATGATTGAGCTGGGAGACTACGCTTTCGGTGACAAAGCGCGCATACTCTACAATCACCTGTACTTCAGTGAGCTTTCTCTGCCATACAAAGAGGCGGTCTTAAGGGACGATTTCTTCCTACGCATCATTAAGCACAAGCACTTCAATCCTCGGCTCATCGAGTGGCTCTCAACTCAGGCACGGCTGCGTGATGTAGAGCCGGACGCCTATCAGGCCCACGTCTCGGCGCTTTTGGACAATCCCGAGGCGATCTGGAATCACGCTTTTCACAACCAGATTTCCGACGCTGCTCGATCCGTTCTGCTCAGTTTCTATACGCTCAGCGACTGGGGGGCCCAGCTTGTCGATCTTGAAACAGCCTTCAGGTCACTTCATCGGCACAGCGCAGCAAAATATCACCGCCACATAGCGGCTGAGGATTTTCGCAGTGCCCTGCAAGAATTGGACGGAGCCTTCCTGACTTACCGCGACGGTGCCGCGCAGTATCTGAACCCATCAGTGCGTGAGTTTGTCGGCGGGGTCATTTCCTCTGCTCACGAGATCGGTGAAGACCTTATGATTTCGGCAACCCGCTTCAAACAGGTTGCTAAACTTTGGCAACTGTCTTCGGCTCACCCGACCAGCGAGTTAAGATCGCACTTAACGTCGAGCGTTGATCTCACCTGCGATGCGATATCACGGCTCTCGTCCCGGCCCTCGACCCGCCAGACGAAAGGATCAGACGGCTCTGTATGGATAACCTATATTGACATGGATGAGGAACGTCAGATCGGTTTCTTGGCGGATCTATCAGGCGAGTTGCAATCGGAGCCCTTGGCTTTGTTGGCTATACGGTCAGCAGAGAAGCTGGTTTTGCAACTAGGGCACCATGTTCCGGACTTTGCGGACCTCCTTGGGCTCCTGAAGAACATTGCCGAAAACGAGTGGCTGGCGGCGCGTGATGGTAAAGCTGTTTACCGCAAGCTTCTTGACCGGATGTTAGAGAACATCTGCTTCGCAAATGCGAACGACTGGCTTGAGATTCTTGACTTTACAAATAGCGCGAAGGAATGGCTCGATACCGATGAGGCCTTGCTAAAGGAGGAACTTGAGAACTACCGCAAACGCGGGGTGGGCGAAGATAGGTCCAATTGCACGACGTTGGGTGAAATGAACGAACTTAGAGAAGCGCTGGACCAGCTTCGGAATAAATACGGCCTCGATCTTGGCGGCGATATCGAGAGGTTGGAACGGGAGATAGCGGAGCGCGAGGAGGGCCATGATCGGCTCGAAGGAGGGAGTGGTCGCGGCGCCGGTTCAACTCCGACTGCTAGCCATGTCGTGACAGACGATGCGGTTCGGCAAATGTTTGGCACGCTCGCCGAGAGCCGCTGAGGGGGAGCTCCGCTATCCCTCGCCAGACCGTAGATCACACCCGGTCGGGAAAACCCGCGAGCGGCCGGTTTGACACATCCGACGAATGTCGGGGACCGTGCAGCACGATGTGGGACTGGATGCCCGGCACCCTCACTCGGGTCGCTTCGCGAACGCTCCCCCGGTCCAAGCCCGAGGGCAGGCTCCCTCCCGCAGCACGGGAGAGGCAGTCAGCTCACTCCGAAGCCTGGTGGCTGAGCGCGACCGCCTCTATCGGGGTCAGGTCGTCGTCGAACGACCACCCCTCAGCAGACGCACCGGCAAGCGATTGGATCCGCTCCTCGTCCGACGCGAGCTCGGCCGCGGTGCCGGACCAGACCATCTGGCCATGGTCCAGCACATAGGCCTGATCGGCAATCTCCAGGCTGGCGCGCACGTTCTGCTCGACCAGCAGCACGGACATGCCCTCGGCGCGCATGCCGGCGACGATGTTGGGAATGAACGGCGATCCTCACAATGAAGAGAGAAACGCAATCATTTCCCTGTTGACCTCGCGTGGCCGCTCTTGTTGGGTCCAATGGCCGCACCTTGGCAAAATCAACGTCTTGCGCAGCTGCGGCACGAATTTGGGCAGATTGGCAAGAAAATCTCGGGCGCCGGGAAAGCCGAGCACCAGATCACGCTCACCAGCAACATATAATGCCGGAATGTTCACCCGCGCACCGGCGAAGGGTGAAAGCAACTCCCAGTTGCGATCGATGTTGCGATACCAGTTCAGTCCACCCCGAAAACCGGTCCGAAGGTATTCGCCGGCATAGAAATCAATGTCGGCGTCAGTGATCCAGCTTGGCAGGACAGCGGGATTACGCGCGTCCTGAGTAATCCGAGCGAGCAGCCCGCCGTCGCGGGGAACCATGCTGAAATTGTCGGCGACCAGGGCGCCATCCGGGCCGGCCGGAGCCTCCCCGGCGAGTGACAGCAGCACGCTGCGTATCGACGCTCGGACATCGTGTTCAAGTTCCTCTTCCGCGACGCCCGGGGACTGAAAGTATTGCTGATAAAAGACCGCGTCATCCGCCTGTGGCATGACGCTGGATGGCCGCACGAGGCCGCGTGGCCGGAACGGGACGCTCAGCCCAATTACGGCACGGAATCGATCCGGACACAGCAACGCGGCGTGCCACGCCACTGGCGCACCCCAGTCATGGCCGACGATCACGGCCGTTTCGGAGCCAAGGGCGTCCAATAATCCTATGACGTCACCCACCAGATGAAGCAGCGTGAACTGGTCGATGGCGTGCGGACATTCTGTTTGACCATAGCCACGCATATCGGGCGCGACGGCATGGAAGCCCGCTGCGGAAAGCGCCTCAATCTGATGCCGCCACGAGTACCAGGATTCCGGGAAACCGTGACACAAAATCACCAGAGGGCCAGCCCCCTTTTCGGCCACGTGCATGCGGATGCCGTTCGTCTTGATCGTCCGATGGCTGATTTCGTTCATGACTTCAGCTCCGATCAGTTTGGCTCTAGTGAACAGTTCGAGCGGGCGTCTCCCATGTAGGAGACCAAATCGTAATTCTTTCCACCTCGTCGAGCGTGATCGTGTCGCCCGTGCGGTCGTAGGGCTTGGTGGTGCGCGGGCTTTCGTGCGCAGCGTTTTCCGGCGTGCTGGCGGCTTCGAGGTCAGCCGTGATGCCGGTCGCCCCGAAATGTATGACAGCCGATCCTGACCTTGATGCCAAGCCGCGTGCCTCTGGATGGTCGAGCGGCCGAAGAGCTCAGCGGCCCGACGCGGTGTGCTTCCGCCCAGGTTGCGAAGAAGACGACCCCACGAAATCGAGCGCGTCTGGGGTCACGTAAACGCTGGCAGCGTAGCCCGCTAACCCTGCGATGAACGCCGACCCGACCCATCTTCCAGCGGCAATCATCAGCCGATCGATCGCTTCGAACATTTCCAGGACTCCTCGCACCGTGATGCGAGGCTCCTAGGACTGGTGCAGCGATCAGTCTGTGCCGTAGGTCACACCCGGTCGGGAAAACCTGCGAGCGGCCGGTTGGACACATCCGACGAATGTCGGGGACCGTGCAGCACGATGTGGGATTGGACGCCCGGCACCCTCGCTTGGCTCGCTTCGCGAACCGCTCCCCCGGCCGGAGCCCGAGGGTCAGGCTCCCTCCCACAGCACGGGAGAGGTGAATGGGGCAGTCAGCTCACCTCAGAAGCTTGGTGGCTGAGGACGACCGCCTCCGTCGGGGTCAGGTCGTCGTCGAACGACCACTCCTCAGCAGACGCACCGGCCAGCGATTGGATCCGCTCCTCGTCCGACGCGAGCTCGGCCGCGGTCCCACTCCACACCATTACGCCATGGTCCAGCACATAGGCCTGATCGGCAATCTCCAGGCTGGCGCGCACATTCTGCTCGACCAGCAGCACCGACATACCCTCGGCGCGCATGCCGGCGACGATGTGGAACACCTCGCGCACGATCAGCGGTGCGAGTCCCTGCGACGGCTCGTCGAGGATCAGCAATTCCGGATTGAGCAACAGCGCACGGCCGACCGACAGCATCTCCTGCTCGCCTCCGGACAACTGGCGACCGCGGTTCTGCTTGCGTTCGGCCAGTCGCGGGAAGGTGCGATACACCCGCTCGATGGTCCACGGCCCCGGACGCTCGAACGGCACGCGCAAATTGTCTTCGACCGTCAGGTTGGGGAAGATCTTGCGACCCTCCGGCACATAGCCAACCCCGAGCTGCGCGATGCTGAACGGCGGCAGGCGGGTGGTATCTCGGCCAAAGATCGTAATGCGCCCGCTGCGCGGCGGCGTCAGCCCAACAAGGCTGCGCAGCGTTGTGGTCTTGCCGGCGCCGTTGCGGCCGAGCAAGGTGGTGATCTTCCCCTCGGGTACCTCCAGGCCGACATCGTATAAGATGTGGCTCTTGCCGTAGAAGGTGTTCAGTCCCTCGGCAGTCAGCGCGCTCATTCCACGGTTCCTAAATAGGCGGCTCGTACCGCGGGATCCTCGGAGATTTCCTGCGGCGTGCCGTCGGCCAGCAGGTTTCCCTGGTCGAGCACGGTGATGCGGTCGGCAAGATTGAACACCACCCGCATGTCATGCTCGATCAGCACGATGGTGTAGCCGGTGTGCCGGTGCAACCGGCGGATCAGACCAGCGACTTGATACGTCTCCTGCTCGCCCATGCCGGCGGTCGGCTCATCCAACAGCAGGATGCGCGGCTTCAGTGCCAGCGCCATGGCGATCTCGGCGGAGCGCTGATCGCCGTGCGCCAGTTCGCCGACCAGCCGGTCCGCGTGCTCGGTAAGCCGCGTTGCGATCAGCATCTCATCGATGCGATCACGCACCTGGGACGCTTGATGGCGGCCGAGCCAAGGGCGCAGGCGGAAGCCGGAGGAGGACTCCACAGCGATCCGGATGTTTTCGCGGATGGAGAGTTCGGGAAAAATTTCGGTCACCTGGAAGGTGCGCGCCATCCCCATCGCCACGCGCTCGACAGCCGAGGTGCGCGTGATGTCCCGACCCTCCAGCAGGATCTGCCCGGAAGTCGGCGGGAAGAAGCCGGTGATCAGGTTGAAGAACGTCGTCTTGCCGGCACCGTTGGGGCCGATGATAGCTCGCAACTCGCCGGGCGCGACGGAGAGCGACACGTTATTCACCGCGACCAGGCTGCCGAACGACTTGCTGGCGTTGCGGACTTCCAGAAGGTTCATGCGGCAGCCCGGCGACGGACGAAGCCCAGGATGCCACGCGGGAAGAACAGCACCACCACCACGAACACGAGGCCGATCCAGCTCATCCAATTCACCGTCATGGACGAGATGTAGTCCTGCAGCACCACGAACACGCCCGCACCGATCAGCGGGCCCCAGAAGCTGCGCATCCCGCCCATCACCGCCATGATCACGATGTCGCCGGAAATCACGTAATAGAGCGTGCTGGGGTCGGCGAAATTGTTGAGCAGGGCGTAAAGCGCGCCGGCGCTGGAGGTGAAGAACGTGGAGATGGTGAACGAGAGCCAGATATGCTGCTCGATCGGGATGCCCAGGAAACGGGCGCGGCGCTGGTTCTCGCGAATGGCGATCAGGGTGCGGCCAAACGGGGAGCGCAGCAATACGCCCATCAGTGCGATGCACAGCGCGAACACGACGAGCACAAAATAGTAGAACAGCACGCCGCTGTTCTGGATATCGATCGGTCCGATCGGCTGGCGCTGGAAGCCACGCAGCCCGTCATAGCCGCCAGTGAAGTCGTTCCAGCTATAGGCGATGTAATAGCAGATCTGCCCGAAAGCGATCGTCAGCATGGCGAAATACACGCCGCGGCGGCGGACGATCAGCGAGCCGAACAGCGCGCCGGCCACGGTGCCCAACAGCATACCGGCCACCACGGCGAGCAGCGTACTGTTGGTGACATAGCGCAGCATAAGACCGGTGCCGTAGCACCCCAGGCCGAAATACGCAGCATGGCCGAAGCTCATCACGCCGGTGAAGCCGAGCAGGAAATTGAGCCCCATCGCCGCCAGGCCGAAGATCAGCACCCGCGACGCCAGGGCGGTGTATCCGCCCACGGCCCCGATCCACAGCGGCATAGAGAGCAAAACCAGCCAGATCAGCGCCATCGAGACCCAGTTATTGCGCGCCGGGCGATCGAACACCGTCCCGATCGTGGTGGTGCTCATGTCAGCATGCCCTCTTCGCCCAGCAACCCACGTGGCCTGATCAGCAGCACGAGGGCCATGATCAGATAGATCACCACTTCGTTGCCAGAGGGGAAGAATACCGTGGTTACGGCAGCAGCCACACCGATCAGCACGCCGCCGATCAGCGTCCCGGTCAGGCTGCCGACGCCACCGACGATGATGGCGATGAAGCTCGGCATCAGCAGGTCATCGCCCATATTCGGGTTGAGCCCGATCTGCCCACCCGCCAACACGCCGGCAAGTCCGGCCAGAAAAATGCCGAGCGCGAAATTGAACGAGCGCAGCCACCGCACGTTGATCCCGAGCGCGGCTACGGTCTCCATGTCGAGCGTGCCGGCACGGATGCGCGTTCCCATGCGCGAGTAGCGCAGGAACAGGAACAGCGCGGTGACCGCGACGATCACGACGGTAATGAGGAACAACCGGTAGCCGGTGAAGAAGAAGAATTCGTTGCTGAGCGGCTGGCCGAGCGCCGGCGGCACGCTGAGGGGGAGTCCATTGGAGCCCCAAATGGTCCGGCAGATGTCCTGGATGATGAACGCCAGACCGAAGGTCAGCAACAAGCTATAGACGGGATCGCGCGCATAGACGCGGCGGACCATCGTGCGTTCGATGATCAGCCCGATGATCGCGACGGCGAACGGTGCGACCAGCAGTGCCGCCCAGTAGCCGATGATCGGTCCGAGCACGAACGCGAAGTAGCCACCGAGTGCCAGAAAATTGCCGTGCGCAAAATTGATGACGTTAGAGAGATTGAGGATCAACGCCACGCCGAGCGCCATCAGCACGTAAAACAGGCCGAGGATGATCCCGTTGAGGATATTGAAGAGTACAAGCGTCAGCATCGGTTCCTCCGCCGCCACTCTCCCGCCCCGTCGTTCGCGCGGAGGGCGAGAGAGAAGCCAACGATCAGCCTAGGCGGTCGGCCAGGTCATCTTGCAGCCGGTGTCGGCGACCGATCCGGCGGCTTCCTCACCGGGAACTATGGTCTCGACCGTGAACACGTTGGCCGGGTCGCCTTGCGGCGGATGCATCTGACCGACGAAGATGCCAGGCATCAGCTCGTGGTCGCCATCGCGGTAGAACACCTTGCCTTTCTGCAGTGCGACTTCCGGCGGCAGCGTCAAGCCCGCGGTGGCCTTGGCCAGTTTTATCGCCGAGAGGTCCTTCGCATCCGCGGCCGCGAGCCGTACCGTGTGGATCGCGACGAAGCCGAACCAGTGGCGCGCCGTGGCGCAGGGGGCGTTGAACATCTTCTTGATGCCGGCGTTGAACTCGGCGACGCCCGGCACGCCGGGCTGGTTCCACCACCACTCCATGTCCCACCAGCCGGTCTGTGCCTGTGGTGGAACCGAAAGCACCAATTCGACCTCGAACAGCGCGCCGCCCAGCGCCATCTCCTTGTCCATGCCGAACTGCACGAACTGCTTCATGCAGTCGATCTGCGCCAAGCCGCCCATGTTGTTCAGCAGCACGTTCGGCTTGTAGGCCTTCGCCTTGATCAGGCTGGCCGAGAAATCGGTGCTGGCGATCGGCAGCATGTCGCCCTGATACTCGCCGCCTGCCTTCTTCAGGTTCTTGACGAAGGCGTCCTGCAGGGTGTGCCCATAGGCATAATCCGGAGTGATGAAGTACCAGCGCTTGCCGAAGCGCTTGACCAGCTCGCCGGAAACGGCGTTGGCGTCCATGGTAGTCGTGTTGCAGATGCGGAACACGTTCCACTTGCAGGCGGTGCCGGTGATCGGATCGGTGTGGCCGCCCGGCACGATGTGATAGATCTTGTGCTCCGCGGTCACTTGGGAGATCGCGTAGGCGATCGCCGAGTTGACGTCGCCGCAGATCACATCGACATGGTCGCGGTTGATCAGCTTGAGCGTCTTTTCCACGCCGGTGCCGACATCGTTGGCGCTGTCTTCGACCAGCAGTTGCACCTGGCGGCCGAGGATGCCGCCATTCTTGTTGACCTCCTCCACGCCGTATTTGGCGCCCTGAACCTCGGTCTGGGCCAGCGCGGACAGGCTGCCGGTCAGCGGATCGACGAAGCCGATCTTTACCGGCTCCTCGCCGCGGGCGCGAATGATAGGCGGTGCGGCCAGCGCTGCCGCACCGGCCATGATAAGCGTACGCCGGCTGACGCCGGACCGTGTCCTGCTTTCCATCGTCGTCTCCCAATTCAAGCCCGGGCCGCCGGACGCGTCCGGGGGGCTATTGTCGTTGCCTCTGCGCATTCCTATCGCCGCGTCGGGTTGGCGTCGAGCCCCCGTTTGGTAACAGACCCGGGGCCCGCCGGGCTTCCACGCGTGGGCGCGCCGCGGGCTTGCCTTCGGCCAGGCAAGCCGAGATGAATGCACCCGCACGTCGGTGTTGCAACCGTCCGCCACAGCGTGGAGACCGTCCGAGCCCGCCATGGAGCTTCCCCCGATCCTTTGCGACGTAGAGGCGGACCCGCTGTTCTGGAAGCCGGGCCGGCTCGATCGGCCGAGCGCGTGGTTCGGACATATACCGTTCGCCTTCTGGCTGATGGCGCAGACCCGTCCGGGAATACTGGTCGAGCTGGGCACCCTGTGGGGCTCCTCCTATGCCGCGTTCTGCGACGCCGTGGTCAATGGCGGGCTACCGACCCGATGCTTCGCGGTGGACACTTGGGCCGGCGACCAACATACCGGCTACTACGGCGAGGAAGTCTTCGCCGAGTTCCGGGAGTTCCATGATCAGCGGTACCGCGCTTTCTCGACGCTGTTGCGGATGACGTTCGACGCCGCCCGGGAGCAGTTCCCGGACGGCACGGTCGATCTGTTGCATATCGATGGCGACCACACCTATGAGGCGGTGCGGCACGATTTCGAAGCCTGGCGACCCAAGTTGTCGGACCGCGCTGTCGTGCTGTTCCACGACACCAACGTACGCGAGCGCGACTTTGGGGTGTGGCGGTTGTGGTACGAGCTGCGCCAGCAGCACCCGGGATTCGAGTTCTTCCACAGCTACGGACTGGGGGTGCTGGCTACAGGGACCGAGGTGCCGGCGCCGCTCTCCGAGCTGTTCGGGGGCGATGACGCGGTCGCGGCCGCGATCCGTGGGCGCTTCGCCGTGCTAGGCGCGGCGGTGGAGGCGGAGGCGCACGCGCGGCAACTCGTCGAAGAGTTCGCCCGGCACGATGCCGAGTTCACCCGCAGACTGGGGGAGGCGGACAGCGAGCGAGCGAAACTGGCGGTCCAACTGCACGAAGCCCATCAAGAGAGGGTGCAAGCGCAGCAAGACAGAGTACAGGTGCAGCGCGAGCACGCGGAGCTGGCGGCCCGACTGAGCCGAGCCCAGGCCGAGCTCCGGACAGCCGCCCGGCAGCGCGATGCGCTGACTGCAGCGCACCGGCAGGCGCAAGCCGTGATCGCGATGCTGCGAGAGGAACAGAGCATCATCCTCGGCTCGACAATCTGGCGCCTGACGTCGCCGCTTCGGCGACTTGGGCGGGCGATCCCGGCGCCGATCCGGAGGGGTGGGCGTCGAGCGGTGGATGCTGCGTCGGGTCTGCGCCGGTCGCTTCGCACTCTGCGGCCGAGTGCGCGAGCCGCGCGAGCTGTGGAACTTCCGCCCCGGGGGACGGCTCTGAGTGTGGCGTACGTCTCTGGGGAGGCGCATACGCCCGGCCACCAATACCGCGTGGTCCGTTACATGGAAGCGGCCGCGGCAGCGGGGGCGAAGGCTTGGTGGCTGCGGGTTGAGGACCTGGTGCCGCGGATCGACGAGGTCGCCGGCGCGGACGTCGTCGTTATCTGGCGGACCCGTTTCAACCCGGAGATCGAACGGCTGATCGGGGCGGCGCGCGCCGGGGGTGCGCGGATCGTATTCGACATCGACGATCTGATGTTCCGGCCGGAACTGGCGACCACCGAATTTATCGACGGCATCCGCTCGCAATGCTTCTTGCCGGAGGACGTCGCGGCGCATTTCGACGACATTCGCCGGGTGTTGGTGGCGGCGGATATCTGCACCTGCACGACAACGGAGCTGGCACAGCACATCCGGGCGTTCCAGAAGGCGGCCTACGTGGTGCCCAACGGCTTCGACGAGGCCTTCCATCGGGCATCACGGCTGGCGGTGCAAGTCCGCCGGATGCAGGCTGCGGATGGGTTGGTGCAAATCGGCTACGCCTCGGGCACACGCACCCACCAGCGGGACTTCGCCGCGGCTGCCGGGGCGATCGCCCGAGTGCTGCGGGAACGACCGGACTGTCGGCTGGTGCTGTTCCGCGCATCGGACAGCTTGGATCCAGTGCTTAAGGTCGAGGAGTTCCCCGTCTTCGATACGCTGAGCGGGCAGATCGAGTGGCGGGAGATGGTGCCGCTGCAGGAGTTGCCGCACGAGTTGGCGCGGTTCGACATCAACACCGCACCGCTCGAGCTCGGCAATCCGTTCTGCGAGGCGAAAAGCGAGCTCAAATATTTCGAAGCGGCGCTGGTGGAGGTGTGCACGGTGGCCTCGCCGACGGGGCCGATGCGGCGGGCGATCCGGGAAGGAAAGACCGGTCTGCTCGCTGGTACCGAGGAGGAATGGTACCGGGCGCTGACCAGGCTGGTGGACGAGCCGGCACTGCGGCGACGGATCGGGCACGCGGCCTACCTCGACGTGCTCTGGTCGTATTCCGCGGGCCGGCGCACCGAGTTGATGCGCGGATTGCTGGCGCAGATGACCGGTGGCGTCGAAGCGGCGCGGGCGTTCGAGCTGGAGCTGCGGCGGGGTGGCGCCGGCGGTTCGGGGGTGAGGCTGCCGGAGAGCGAGGTTGTGTTTGTCGCCGACCGGCTGGGCCAAGCGGATGCAACGGTGGTGATCCCAATCTATAATTATAGACAGTACGTGATCGAAGCACTCGCGTCGGTGCTCGACCAGACCGCGACTGCGCTCGATCTCGTAATAGTCGATGATGCCTCGACCGATGGATCGCTGGAAGTGTCTGCGGAGTGGGCGCGGGCCCAGGCCGAACAATTCAACCGCGTGGTGGTGCTGCACAACCGGTCGAATGCGGGTCTTGCTCTGAGCCGCAACGCCGGGTTTGACACGGCCGAAACCCCCTATGTGCTGCCGCTGGACGCCGACAACCGGCTGCTGCCGCGCTGCGTGGAGGCGTGCCTGGACGTGGTGCGGCAGTCGGGCGCGACCTTTGCCTATCCGTCGATCCGCTGGTTCGGCGGCGAGCAGAAAGTGATCGACGCGGCACCGTTCGAGCCGATGCGGCTGGCCGGCGGCAATTACATCGACGCCATGGCGCTGGTGGCGAAATCGGCCTGGGCCGCGGTGGGCGGCTACGACCATATCGAGCACGGCTGGGAGGACTATGACTTCTGGTGCCGCTGTGCCGAGCATGGCTTCTGGGGCGCTCCGGCGCGGGAAGTGCTAGCCGAATACCGGGTTCATGAGGGGTCGATGCTGCGCACCTCGACTGATCTGTCGAGCACCAAACCAGTGGTGATCCGGCAGCTCGAGCAGCGCCATCCGTGGCTGTCGATCCCCGATCCGGAGTGAGAAATCTGGCCTGCCGTTCACCTCCTGTTATGTTGCGGGAGATAGCGTGCGCCGCATCCGAGAGTGGAGATCGGCATGGCGGCCCCGGTGACAGTTCCCGGCGCGAGCGGAGGAACGATCGATTATTCAACTCTTTTTAACACATCGCAGAGCCTGACGCTCGCTCAGAGCATCGCAAACGCGCTGGCCGCAGCTTTGGGCAGCGACCTCTTGAACGCCCAGGACTACGTCCCTCCGCCCGGGTCGACCCCGCCCGCTAATCCCGGCGACACCAATGAACTGATCGTCACAGCCGGCTCGGACAACGGGATCGTCTTCGTCCCGAGCGGATACACATTTGTGGCAGACAACACCGGGGGAGGCAGCTTCACGGTTGCCGGTGCGCAGAACTTTATCGGCGGCAACGGCAATCTCACTGTTTACGACACCGCCGGCGCGTCGTCAGTGGGGGGTGGCGTCGATACGATTACGGCCGGGAACGGCAACGACTTATTCGGCCTGAGTGCCGGTACGACTTATTCGGTAGCCGCCGGAAGCGGGCAAGACACCTTCTTTGCCAATGGCAGCGGCACTATCGCCGACGGCGACGGCGACAACCTTATATTTGTGGGCTCTGCTGGCGGCACCAATCTGGTGCTGTCGTATGGGCAGGACACCATCGCCGCGGGTGCCGGGGCCAACACGGTCGCGACATATGGGACCGATCCGCTGATTTACGGCGGTTCCGGCAGCCTGGAGGTGTTCGGCAACACCGCGGTTAACGAGACGGTGGCGGGGGGCTCGGGCCCTGAGACGATTTTTGGCGCCCAATCGGGTGTCTATTTCCTCGGCTCCTCTACTTCGCTTTTCATCGGCAATCCGTCCAGCAACAGCACGATCGTCGGTACTACCGGGTCGGAGACGGTGTTCGGCGGGGCGTCGTCGCACGAGACGATCTTCAACAACGGCTCCTCGCTGCTATTCGCCAGCGGCTCGAACGATTCTAGCACAATAGTGGGTGGCCCGAGTCCCAGCACTCTGTTCGGCTCTGCCGGTTCGGCGATCACTTATTTCTCGACCTCCTCTGCCGGCGGCGTGATGTACGCGGCTGCTAGCGGGAACGAGACGCTGAACGCGAGTGGCTCGACAGCGAACAGCACGATCTTCGGTGGCGCCGATTCCACGGGCGACAATTTGCTGGCCGGCGGGTCGGGGGACGACGCCTACATCGCCGGAGCCGGCAGTGATACGATGGCCGGTGGGTCGGGCAGCAACGATTTTGACTTCACCCGCGGCTTTGCGGGCGGGGCGGACGTTATCAGCGGTTACCACCCGGGCGACGTCGTTGCGCTGTTCGGTTATGGTAGCGCCGAGGGCACAAGCGCGTTGGCGGCTGCCAATGTCGCGGGCGGGGCGACCACCATCGCGCTTTCGGATAACACCAAGATTACATTCGAGGGCATCACGACGCCGAGCTCGATCCACATATTCTCCACCTGAGCAGGGTCGATCGAGCCTGCGGACAACGGAATAGCTCGAAGATGGGCACCCGACCGGTACTAACCCAGCGTCAGCGGCCCGGATGGGCGGAATCAGGGCTTGCGGTAGCTCGGCTTGGCGCATTACCGGGTTGTCGATATCAGCGGGCCAAGCACGCGTATGATAGCCCGGCCGGGAAACGTCGGCCGATTAATCCCAGACTGTCGTGTAATTGGCCAGGAAGCAGCGGGTTCTGACGGTGTCTGCGACCGGCTCAGCGACGATCGCTTGAGTTCGAGGAAAGCTCTCGGAGTCGTGATCAGCACGGGACAGACGACCCCTCAATCGACACATCGCTGGAAGTGGGGGCGGGCCCGGGCCGAACAATTCAACGCCGGCTTTTGATAGCTGAGACCCCTATGGGCTGCCACTGGATGCTGACAACCTGCTGCCGCGCTGCGCGGAGGCGTGCCTGCGGACCGAGCACGGCTTCTGGGGCGCTCCGGCGCGGGAGGTGGTGGGCAAATACCGGGTTCATGAGACGTCCATGCTGCGCACCTCGACCGACCTGCCCAGCATCAAACGGGTGGTGATCTGGCAGTTCGAGCGGCGCCATCCTTGGGTGTCGATCTCCGATCCGGAGAGAGTTCACTCGACCGGCGCAGTTCACCGGCCTGTTGTCACATCAGCATTGGCGTAATGCGCGCGGAATCTCGCGCCCTGGTTGTGTCGCGACGCTCCGCCACACGGTTAGAGATTTCGGCATTGGCGAGCAAAATGGGCTTGCATCGAAGCGCAAGACGATCTTATGGTTTTCTGTCCACTGTGTAAGGTGGCGCACGCGGGACCAAAGCTGGGAAGGCGGAGAGGGCAATGGCATTATCGGTATCACTTCCTGGCCCGAACTTTACTCAGATTAACATCAGTGGCTTCAACACACCGTTCAACCAGCAGCTTGCGCAGGATATCTCGAGTTTCCTGACCTCGCTGGTGCCCGTCGACCCGGTACTGAATGTCCAAACGTACACCCCGCCGACGACGCCGGCGGCTATTGCGAGCGACGTGAACGAACTGGTGGTCCCCGCTTCGCTGAATGGGGGGACGGTCTTCACCCCGGCCGGGTATACGTTTGTGGTGGATGACACCGGGGGCGGGAGCTTCACGGTCGCCGGCGCGCAGAACTTTATTGGCGGCAGCGGCAATCTGACGGTGTACGATGCCGTGGGCGCGGCATCCGTCGGGGGCGGCGTTGACACAATCACGGCCGGGGACGGAAACGACCTGTTCGGCTTGATTCCCGGCTCGACCTATACGGTGGCTGGCGGCAACGGGGACGACACATATTATGCCAATGGCAGCGGTGCGATCGCGGACGGCACGGGCAGCAATCTGATTTTTGTGGACTCCGCTGGGGGCACCAATCTGGTGCTGTCCTACGGAACGTCTGATACAATCGTCGCCGGCGCCGGGGCTGCCACGATCTCCACGAACGGGACCGACCCACTGATTTTCGGCGGCTCCGGCAGTCTGGAACTGTTCGGCAATTCCGCGACCGACGTAACTTTCTTTGGCGGGACAGGCCCGGAGGTGCTCTTCGGCGCCACGTCGGGGACGTATTTCCTCGGCACCTCCACCTCGCTCTTCTTCGGCGGTCCGGCCAGCGACAGCACGATCATCGGAACCACCGGGTCGGAGACGGTGTTCGGCGGCCCATCGTCGAACGAGGTCATCTTCACCAACAGCTCTTCGCTGGTGTTTGTCGCCGGTACAAGCAATTCCAGCACAATCGTCGGTGGCTCGAGCCCCACCACGTTGTTTGGTGGTTCTGCAGGTTCCGACATCACCTACCTCTCGAGTTCGTCGACTGGCGGTGCACTGTATTTTGCTGGTCCCGGGAACGAGACGCTGAACGCTGCCGGCTCGATCTCGACCGCTGCCGGCTCGATCGCGAACGCGACGCTGTTCGGTGGCCAGGATCCGACGGGAGGTGATTTGCTGGTCGGCGGGGCGGGAAACGACTCGCTGATTGCCGGAAGTGGGAGCGACACAATGACCGGCGGCAAGGGGGACAATACGTTCGCCTTCTTCAAAGGGTCAGCAGGTGGCGACGACTTCATCACCGATTACGGAGTGGAAGGATCAAAGGACACGGTGGACCTGCAGGGCTACGGCGCCAATGCCATATCGAGCGCGCTCTTAAGTGCCACGGTCGCGGGTGGCGCGACCACCATCGCGCTCCCGGACAACACCAAGATCACATTCGACCACGTCACTTCGGTCTCCTCGATCAACATCCACTCGAGCTGAAGCGACCGGAGATCTCCTACGGCGCTGGAGCGCCTGTCAGACGCATTCTCGGCGATCTACGCTGACGGCGGCCGGCCATCGATCGCGCCGGAGAAGCTGCTGCGGGCACTGCTGCTGCAAGTGCTGTTCTCGATCCGCTCGGAACGTCAACTGATGCAGCAGCTCAGCTACAACATGCTGTTCCGCTGGTTCGTCGGGCTGGCGATGGATACCCCGGTGTGGGACGTAACGGTGTTCACCAAGAACCGCGATCGCCTGCTGGAAGGCGACATCGCGCGCGGCTTTCTGGCGGCGATCCTGGCCGATCCGCAGGTCACGCCGCTGCTCTCTGGCGAGCATTTTTCGGTCGACGGCACGCTGATCGAGGCCTGGGCGTCGATGAAAAGCTTCCGTGTGAAGGACGGCAGCGATCAGCCGCCGGCCGCGGGGCGCAACGGCGAGCGCGACTTCCACGGCGAACAGCGCAGCAACGAGACGCACGCCTCGACCACCGACCCGGACGCCCGGCTGTATCGCAAATCGGCCGGGCAGGAGGCCAAGCTGTGCCACATGGGGCACGTGCTGATGGAGAACCGCAATGGCCTGATCGTGGATGCGCAAACCACGACCGCCACCGGCACGGCGGAACGCGAGGCGGCGATTGCGATGATCGAGAGCCTGCCGGCCGGCCCGCGCATCACGCTGGGCGCCGACAAGGCCTATGACACCCAGGGGCTTTGTCGCCGAGGTGCGGCCGCTGAAGGTGACGCCACACGTCGCACAGAACAACAAGCACCGTCGCTCCGCCATTGATGGCCGCACCACGCGGCATGCCGGCTACGCGATCAGCCAGTGCAGGCGCAAGCGCATCGAGGAGGTGTTCGGCTGGATCAAGACGGTGGGCGGTCTACGCAAGACACGTCACCGTGGCACCGCCCGCGTCGGCTGGATGTTTACTCTGGCGGCGGCCTACAATGCGGTGCGCATCCCCGAAGCTGCTGGCCGGCGGGGCGTAGCGGTGCCTGGAGTGTGTCCCGCGGCATGACTCTTGCCCGCCGGGACAGCAAAAATCTACGAAATCGATGTGCAAAGTGTGTTCCGATCGCCACCAGGGAAGCAAGCCGCTCGGAACTTTCGTGATTTTCCGCAGCCTGCTAAGAGAGAAACGCCATCAGGCCAACCGTTGCCGAGAAGGACATTATTCCGTTCCTAGGGCAACGTGGCGTGCAATACAACCAGTCCCCTGCGGTGGCCTCCTTACCGGCCTGGTTACAGCCCTTTCTTGATCGCCTGGCGGCCGACGTACAGGCCGGTGTACCAGGCGATGAAGTGCGGCAGGTCGTAGCGGTAGCCGCGGCGGGTTGCGGCCGACAGATCGATCAGCGCCACGCGGCGGCCGGCGGCGGCGAACTGCACCGCCAGGTGCGCGGCGAGCGTCGTCTTGCCATGCCTCCCTTGCGGGACAGCAGCGCGACCACGCGGAACGCGGCGGGCGAATGGGATAGCATCGCCGCGCCGTATATCCGGGATCGTCTAGCTATGCGTGCATACTACGCTGTGAATCCGGCGTGTCAGGATCGAACGGCGGGTCCCCTGGCGACTCAGCCGGCTTGCGCCTCGCCACAGCGATAGCGGCACGCGCGACCCGCAGCTTGCCCTTCGACATTGGCGCCGCAGGGGCCTCGGCCATCGGAGGACCTCTGAAAGCCGTACACGCGATTGACCTCAGAGCGCCCGATCCGCGCGCGGCCGATGCGGTCGAGACTGACCTCGAACGCCTCGATACGCGTCACAGTCGGCAGGCTCGGAATACGGCCATCTTATTACAGCTGGCGCAGCGGGTGATCTGGCCGGATGTTGCTCGGCTCCGAGTTGTTGTCTTTTTCGACAAAGATCAGATTATGGCAGAATTGGATTGAAACAATATTAGAATCGAGGTAAGTCGGGCAATAGGAGGCAGCAATAAACTCAGCGTGGTTCAAGCCGTGGACCAGCCCCTTGAAAAACCCCATCGTGGTATGGGGCGCATCAGGTTGCTGCGATGATCCCCCGAGCGCTGGCCAGTACGACGTCTGCGTATCCTCGACGACGTACAAACCACCCTGGCTGAGAAGAGGAAACAGCACATTGAACGTCGTGATGACGTGTTTATTAATGTGGCTGCCATCGTCGATAATGATGTCGAATCCGCCGGCGTCGAGGTTCATGCGGCGCAGCAGCTCGGCATCGTCCTGGCTGCCCTGATAGATCCGAATGCGGTCGGTGGCATGGGCACGTTTGTCGTGAATATCGAGCGCGAACACCCGCGCCCGCGGGAAATATTCGGTCCACATGCGAAGAGACGCCCCGCCGCTCGCCGGGTCGTCATAGCCACCGACCCCGATTTCCAGCATGGTGATCTCGCGGTCCCGGAACCGAGCGAACTGGGTTTCGTAGTGCCGGGAGTAGCTGTGCGGGCCCCACTTGTCGCTGCCGTGTTTGATCGCAAGTGCGGTAAGTTGGCCGATCTGTGGCATGTCGGTTCCTGTCATGGGTATGGGCGACCGAAGGCCAGTTCTTGCCTTCGGTCCGTGCCTCCAAATTAAAGCCGCCACCTTCGCCATGATCACGTGGGGGGATCTGCCTTAGCTGCTCTTAGGTGGTAGCCGTGCTGGCCAGCGGCGATCAAAGCTTCCAGTTCGTCAATCCGCGATATCACGTGGTCGATGTCGATATCGGTAGCCCAGGCGCTCGTATGGTCGCCGCCGACCACCCCTGTGGGGAACACGTCAGCCCAATATTCCAGGCCGCCCTGCAGCGCCATGGCCAGGAAGCACGGATTCTGATGGTGCTCCGGGACGAGCTCATAGACCGTGGTGCCCGCCTGGCAAAACGCGATGTTCGTAAGTCCGGCGCCGAGCTGCCCGACCACGACGTGGGCGCCTTTGAAGAGCGCGATCTGCTCTTCCAGATCGAGTTGCTCCGGACGAATGGCATGGAAGCCGCGCTGGCAGAGCCGGGCGAGCAGGGCCAACTCGTTTGGCAGGCGGCGGTTGGTCTGGCCACTGCGGTCGATGTAGATTCGGTGGCGCTGCGGCGCCGCAGCCTTCATGGCAGCACTCATGTGCGCGTACGCGGCCTGTGAAGTTGGAGAGACGGCGAAATCCGCCCGCCCTGCCACGAAGTCGTAATATTCGGCATTGCGGATCAGATACTGGGCTCCAGGCTCGGTGACGACAGAGGGCACATCGGACGCCCCGAGCAACTCGAGCGACTTCCGCTGCCACGGGTGCATCCTCGGCACGGCGAGCCTGATGTCGCCAGCGGGATGCCGTTGCAGGATGGCGTGCACGGTCGGCACCGTGTGCGCCATCCAATGATAGTAGTTGGCATCCCAGTGGTCGAAGCAGGTTGCAACAGCGAGGCCGATATCGAGCTTAACAAGCCGGTCTGGCCGAACCCGCGCCGCGGCGATGGCGGCTTCGGGCTGCAGGTAGTTCGTCTCGGCGATGACGCGCCCGTCCTTCAGCAGGACCATCAGCGAGCGGTCGAGCACCACGTCGCGGAGCCGGTACACGCGCAGCGTGGCCGGCATTGTCTGCCAGCCGAGGAACGGGTTCATCTCCCGATTGCGCGCTATTCCGTCGGGATCGCCGGCAAAACGCGCGCGTATGGGGAGGCAGGTTTCGATGGTGGCGATCTCCTCGGCCACATCGGTGATGCTGATGGTATTTGGCAGGGTATTCCTCATGGGACGGGGAGTGGCGGGCACATCCCGAGACAGCATTGCAGTACGGCAGTGTGTTCCCATACGTCCAGATACAGATGTCGTCGCACACCGGCAGTCTCAGCCTGCCACATCTCCCAGCATTTCGATAAGGTCCCTGGCTCGGAGATATCGCTGATATTGATCGGCAGCACCAGAAGCTCTCGCTGGTGGTCGCAGGCGGCTGGGCTCTCATCTGGCACGCTGCTCCACGGCTATTGGGCGGCTCGTAGCGTAGCCGTGGGCCAGGTCGTTCGTCACCACCCCGAGGTAGCGGAGGCGCGCGTCACCATGCCCACCGCCGCCGGGCGACGCCAGCAGCACTGTGTCGCCGTTATGAAGAATGGCTTAGAAAGAGAGAGGAGCGTGGCGCGGCCAGTACCCCTGCATGAAGTGATTTTGACTCTTTGAGGGGGCCGGGGCAATGCCAGGCAGGGCCGACCAGCATCATTCCCACCGTGGCGTGGGACATGCCGCACGCCCACCACACGCCGGTGCCGACCAGCGATCCCGACTGGTTCACCGCCGCCATGCCTTCGCCCAGCGCGAGAGCATTGCCCAGTCGGAAACCCGCTGTGGCCAGCCCATCGAACCGGACAGGCGCTCTGCCGCCTCCAGATCGTCTTCCCGCAACGGCCGCAAGACGAGCTGTGTGTGCTCAGCGTCCGGTCTCCGCCTGATGCGCCGCAACCATCGCGGCGAGGCTCTCGAAGCGAAAATCATATGTGGCGTCCGCGGGTGGTGGCATCGTTGCACCCCAGCCTGCGCGCTCGTGCCGGCGGTCGATCCATGCCGTGGCGAGCCCGGCCTGCTTTGCCGGCGCATGATCGTGAAACAGGCTCTGGGCGGTGTGCAGTATCTCGCCGCGTGTCGTGCCTCGTTCAGCGAGCCGCGCCAGGAGGTAACGGAAATTCGCCGGATCCGGCTTGTAGGAACCGATATCCTGCGCGGTGAAGATCGCGTCGAACTCCACCCCCAGGCGACGGTTGCTGCCGGCAAAGCTCGCCCGATCGACATTGGACAGGATCACCAGCTTATAGTGCTGTTTCAGATACGCGAGAGCAGAGCGCGAATCAGGAAAAGCCGGCCAGTCCGGCACGGAAGCACCAAATCGCGCGTCCTCCGCTTCGTCCGGCTGCACTCCCCATTCGTCCGCCAACCGCCGATGCACCAGCGCAAGCAGGTCCGAATAGATCATGCTGGGCGTCTCGGTTTCCTGCGCCGCTTCGTGGCGGGCGAATGCCTCCAGCACGGCGTTGGGTGAAAGCTGCGGCCTGGCACGCGAAAGCTGCGGCTGCAGCGCGGCGGCGATGCCGCTCTCCCAGTCGATCAGCGTGCCGTAGCAGTCGAACGTAAGAACCTTGAAGTCGGAGAGTTTCATCCGGGCCTCGGTCATAGTGCCATGCACAGGCGGAGCGCGTCGTACATCGCTGCATGTACGTTACGGCTGGTAACGGCATCGCCAATGCGGTGCAGCTCGAAGCCGTCGGGACGACGCGGCTGCGGCTCGCCCGCAAGCAGGGGTTCGATCGCGGTGATACCATCGTTGGCCGAAAGCGGGCGCAGCACGTCATACACTTCCGTGACAGGCGCGGTGCCGCGTTCCACCACCACCTGAGCCGCGGTCAGCGTGGACAGCGCGCCCGTCAGCTCGTGACGAAATGTCGCTTCCAGCCGGTTGCCGGCGGGCTGCACCTCTATTAGTCGTTGATCGGTGCTGACACGGACCCCATTCTCAGCGAAGCGCTTGCGGTAGATCACCCGTTCGGAATAGGCCATCTCCAGAGCGACGTTATCGTCCAATGTCGCGAATTGGACGGCATGACCCCGTTCCGCCAAATGGAGCGCGCAGGACACGGCCTCGTGGCGCCCCATGCCGTCATAGACCAACACGTCGGGTTGAGCGGCCACCTCATCCGTCAGGATCTGCCACACGGTGGTGCAATGAGAGGCCCCCTTCACCGGTTCGATGTCCGGCACACCGCCGGTGGCGACGATAACGACATCCGGACGCTCGGCCAGCACGTGCTCGGCCGCGGCATACGCGTTCATCCTTATATCCACGCCCAGCCGCTCCAGTTCGGCCGCACGCCAATCGATGATGGCGATCAGGTCGCGCCGCCACGTGGCGCGCACCGCGATCAGCATCTGTCCGCCGAGCTTGGCCGCCGCCTCGAACAACACCACGGAATGCCCACGTTCGGCGGCGACACGCGCCGCATCCAGGCCCCCTGGTCCACCGCCGACAACGACCACGCGTCGGCCGGGCGTCGGCGCGCGTTCGATGACGTGCGGCAGGTACTGCTCGCGCCCCGACGCCGGATTGTGCATGCACGCAACCTTCTTGTACATGCAATACGAGGCACCGACGCAGGGCCGAACCCGTTCTTCCTCGCCGCGGGCCAGCTTGTTGACAAGGTGCGGGTCGGCCATATGCGCGCGGGTCATGCCGACCATGTCGAGCAGGCCCTCGGCGATCGCGTAGCGCGCGGTGGTCAGATCGGGAATGCGCGCCGCATGGAAGACCGGCAGCCGGGTTTCCCGCTTGAACAGCCCGACCAGACGAAGGAACGGTGCAATCGGCTGCGACATGCCGGGCATGTTGTGCTCGGCCAAAGCGAGGTCGGTATCCATGCGCCCGTAAATGCCGTTGAAGAAGTCGATATGCCCGGCACTTTCCAGAAAGCGTGCAAGGCGGACGCATTCCTCGAAATCGATGCCGTCATCCGTGGCTTCTTCGACGACGAAGCGGATACCGACCAGGAAATCGTCGCCCACTCGCCGGCGAATCGCTTCGTGCACCATTAGCGCAAAGCGCGCGCGGTTCTCGGTCGAGCCGCCGAATTCATCGGTGCGCAGGTTGGTGCGCGGCGAGAAGAACTGTCCGATCAGGTGCCCGCCGGTGACCGTCTCGACCACGTCGAGTCCGCCTTCCTTGCAGCGCCACGCGGCTTCCGCGTATTCGTCCACGACGCGATCGATATCGCTGCGGTCCATCTCGCGCGGGATGTTGCGGTGCCGCGTCTCTCGAATACGAGACGGCGCGATCGTCGGCAGCCAGTTGGTCGAGAACGCGTCGGCGCGGCGGCCGAGATGCGAAATCTGGCACCCGATCGCGGCGCCGTGGCGGTGGATGCGGGTCGAGAACTCCTGCAGGTAAGGGATGATCTCGTCGGTCGCCAGATTGATCTGGCCGCCGCCCCAACTCGAATCGCGCGACACCATCGACGAGCCGCCAAACATGGTCAGTGCCAGGCCGCCCTTCGCCTTCTCTTCGTGATAGCGCTGGTAGCGTTCCTTCGGCAGCCCGTCCTCGTCCAGCGCGGAGGCATGGCTGGTGCTCATCACGCGGTTTCGCAGATGCAGGTGCCGGATGCGGAGAGGCTTTAGTAGCGGATCGGTGGCCGGTGATGCGGGGGTCATGCGGTCCCTTCCGATGTCAGTGAAGCGCCCGGTGGGTCGCCGATCGGTCCATTGCTCGGGTGGAAGGTCACGCTCCAGTCGGCAGCCCCTATCACTCCCCGACCGGTCGCGTCCCCAGGGAGCCGTCGGCACGCTCCACGATCGCCGCGACGCGGGCTTCCGCCTCGGCCAGCTTCGCCTCGCAATGACGCCGCAGGGCGGCGCCGCGCTCATAGGCGACGATCGCCTCTTCCAGCTTCTGCTGGCCGCTCTCCAACCCTCGCACGATCTGTTCGAGCTCCGCCAACGCGTCCTCGAACGAGAGCTGGCTGACATCGACTGGCGGGCGTGCTGGATCAGGCATGGCGTGGCCTCTCTGACGCCTTGCAGGAAGCGTGGCAAGTGCGGAAGATGCGATATGCTCTACGGGAAGGCCTCGCCGGCGGCGGCGGTCGCCAGCCAGGGGCACGGCGTCTTCGCGGCACTCGATCTCGGCACCAATAACTGCCGGATGCTGGTCGGCGCGCCCGATGGCGACGGATTCCGCGTTCTGGACAGCTTCAGCCGGATCGTGCGCCTGGGCGAAGGGCTGCACCGCACCGGACAGCTCGCCGGATCAGCCATGCAGCGGGCGTTGGAAGCGCTGCACGTCTGCACCGCGCGACTGGCTCGGCGCCGGCTTCGCGCGGTGCGGGCGATCGCCACCGAAGCCTGCCGGCGCGCTGGCAACGGCGCGGAATTTCTCGCCCGTGTCCGAGCCGAGACGGGTCTGGCAGTCGACATCATCTCGGCCCGCGAGGAGGCCGAGCTGGCTTTGGAAAGCTGCGCGCCTCTACTGGATGGTGTGGCGCGACGGGCGCTGCTGTTTGACATCGGCGGCGGCTCGACCGAGCTCGCTTGGGTGCGGCTTGACCCGGACAGGCCACCGGCGCTGATCGGCTATGCCTCCTTGCCGGTTGGTGTGGTGACCTTGGCCGAGCGGTTCGGACCCGCGGGTCTCACCGTCGACGGATTCGGGGCGATGGTGACGGATGTCGCAGCGCGGCTGGCGGCGTTCGAATCGGTTCATTGCATTGCTCGCGAGATCCGCTACGGCGGCGTCCAGCTTCTGGGCACCAGCGGCACGGTGACCACGCTGGCGGGGGTCGCGCTCGACCTGCCTCGCTATCGTCGACCTCTGGTGGATGGCGTGGTGCTAACCGGCGACGTGGCCACCCGGGCCGTCGAGCGGCTACGCGCGCTCGGTCCGCAAGAGTTGGCGCGGCATCCCTGCGTCGGTCCTGACCGGGTCGAATTCGTCTTGCCGGGCTGCGCCGTGTTCGCCGCCATCACCCGGCTCTGGCCGGCGCCGCAGGTCGTGGTGGCTGATCGCGGCCTGCGCGAGGGGATGCTGCTGCGCATGATCCGTGCCGACCGCGCGCGGCGTGGGGCCCCCTGGCCCCAGGCGGCCCGACCGGCGTGACGGATCTCCCCGGGACGAAACCGCCATCGCGCACCCTGGCGGTGCCGCTCCGCACCGCGCGGGGACGCAGCCCGGCGTCGCAGCGCTGGCTCGCCCGGCAGTTAAACGATCCCTACGTGCAGACAGCGCGCCAGCAAGGCTTGCGATCGCGCGCCGCGTTCAAGCTGATTGAGCTGGACGAGCGGTTCGGCCTGATCCGCCGCGGCGCGCATGTGGTGGACCTCGGCACCGCCCCAGGCGGGTGGACGCAGGTTGCCGTGCGGCGCGGGGCTGGGCTGGTTGTCGGCGTGGACCTGTTGCCGGTCGATCCCATCCGCGGCGCCGTCCTGGTCCAGGGGGATTTCACTGCCCCCGGGGTCGCGGAGCGGCTGGCGGCGCTGCTCGGCGGGCCGGCGGACCTGGTGCTGTCCGATATGGCGCCGAACACGACCGGACACGCGTCGACCGATCATCTGCGGATTATGGCGCTGACGGAGCTGGCGCTCGATTTTGCCGTGGCGGTGCTCGCCGAGGGCGGAGCCTTCGTCGCTAAGGTGTTTCAGGGCGGCACGGAACGAGAGATGCTGGCGCGGATGAAGCACTGCTTTGCTTCGGTGCGTCACGCTAAGCCGCCCGCGAGCCGCAAGGAGTCGAGTGAGCTTTACGTTGTCGCAACGGGATTCCGAAGCAAGATTTCCCCTCCCCTCTCGAGGGGCGCCTCAGCTAGAGGGCAACATGATATGACGACGGCACCCTCCGACAGCGATCGAGATGCAACATGACGCAGAGCCAGCTCGACAAAGCCAAGCGCTTCCGCGCGCTGCATGAAGCCAGCGACCCCTTCGTGATCGCCAACGCATGGGATGCTGGCTCAGCACGTATCCTGGCGGGACTGGGATTCGCCGCCCTGGCGACGTCCAGCGGGGCCAGCGCCGGCGTGCTTGGCCGCCGCGACGGCAGCGTGACTCGCGACGAGGCGCTGGCGCATGCCCACGCCATCGTCGATGCAACCGATCTTCCAGTCTCGGCGGATCTCGAAAAAGGTTTTGGCGACACGCCGGAGATCGCAGCGGAAACTATCCGCCTCGCCGCCGCGACCGGTCTGGTCGGCGGCTCGATCGAGGATGCGACCGGCAACCCACAGAAGCCATTGTTCGACTTCGCGCACGCGACTGAGCGTGTCGCCGCGGCGGTTGAGGCCGCGCGCAAGCTGGATTTCCCATTCGCCCTGACGGCAAGGGCAGAGAACTTCATACGCGGCAACCCAGACCTGGATAATACCATCCGGCGACTCCAGGCGTTTCAGCAGGCCGGCGCCGACGTACTGATGGCGCCCGGCCTGCCGGATTTGGCCTCCGTACGCACCGTCTGTGCGGCGCTATCGCGGCCGTTCAACTTCATGGTCGGCATCAAGGGGCGGTCGTTTTCGGTTGCCGAACTCGCCGCGGCTGGAGTGAAGCGGATCAGCCTGGCGACCTCGCTCTATCGGGCGGCCATGAGCGGGCTGTTGACTGCGGCGCGTGAGGCCAAGGAGCAAGGTACTTTCAGCTACATCGATACGGTGATGACAACCCCCGAGCTCAACGCTTTCCTGCGCGGCTGACCCAGTTCGTCATTGCGTGGGGCAAAGCGACGAAGACCGTACGTCACTTGGCCAACGCAAACCCGGCTAACCGCCTGCTATCGGGTGCTCCACCACGCCGCCTCGATGCGCGGGTGATTTGCGCCCCATCGCAACCTACACTGCGGCATGACCATGGACATTCCTGACCGACCAGCAGCATCCGACCCGTCGTTCGCCGAGCTGATCGCCGCTCGGCCGCCGCTGGGTAGGCACGCCATGGACGGGCTGATGCTGGACGACGTGGCGTTGAACGCGATCGCCGACGCGCTTGGCACGCCGACCTGGGTCTATTCGGCTTCAACCATGCGCGCGCGATTTGGCGAGCTGTCAGCAGCGCTGAAAGATGCGGGGCTGAATGCCGAGAGCCGCTACGCGGTGAAGGCCAACGACCATCTTGCGGTGCTGCGTGTGTTTGCGCGCGCCGGCGCCGGTGCAGACGTGGTGAGCGAGGGGGAGTTCCTGCGCGCCCGCGAAGCCGGTATCCCGGCCGGCCGAATGGTCTTCTCGGGAGTCGGCAAGTCGGCGCCCGAGCTTCGCCTGGCAGTGGCGGAGGAGATTGGACAGATCAACGTCGAAAGTGCCGAGGAGCTGCACGCGCTGTCGATAATTGCGGCCGGGATGGGGCGCACGGCGCGTATTGCTTTGCGCATCAACCCCGACATCGATGCCGGCACCCATAGCAAGATCACCACGGGCCGGGCGGGTGACAAGTTTGGCGTGCCGTATGGTGACGCCGCGGCCCTGTATGCCACGGCAGCGACTCTGCCGGGCCTGCGGCCGGTGGGGTTGGCGGTGCACATCGGCAGCCAGGTGCTGTCGCTCGCCCCGTACCGAGCGGCCTTCGCCCGCCTCGCCGGCTTGGTTCACGAAATTCGTGCCGCCGGGCACGCGGTCTTCACGGTGGATTGCGGCGGTGGGCTCGGCATTGGATATCGGAACGAGCCGACGGCGAGTCCGGCGGCGCTGGCCGGCGCGTTGCGGGCGGCGTTCCACCGTCTGGATGTCAAGCTGATCGTCGAGCTTGGTCGTTGGCTGGTGGGGCCGGCCGGTATCCTGCTCGCCTCGGTGCTTCTGGTGAAGCAGGAGGAGGGCGCGCGTTTTGTCGTCCTGGACGCGGGGATGAACGACCTCGTGCGCCCCGCGATGTACGAGGCATGGCACGGCATCGTGCCGCTCTCGCCAGTGGATGTTGTCGCACCGGTCGCGCCAGCAGACGTCGTCGGGCCGGTCTGCGAGAGTGGCGACACGTTCGCCCGGAATCGCTTGCTGCCACCCCTTGCCGCTGGCGCGCGCGTGGCGATTCTCGATGCAGGCGCGTATGGTGCAGTCATGAGCTCGACTTACAACGCCCGTCCAATGGCAGCCGCCGCGATGATTGATGGCGAGCGCTGGAGCGTGATCCGTGACCGCCAGCCGCATTCCGCATTGTGGCGGGATGAGCTTCTGCCGGAGTGGCTCGCATGAGCCGGGATCAGGGTGACCCCGGCCAAGTGGTGCGCCGACTTGCTGGCTGGCGGACGCTGGCGCGGCTCGCAATCCTGTTCGAGAAACTTTGGCCGGCGCTGTGGCCGCCGCTCGGCGTGGTCGGTCTGTTCCTTTGCATAGCGCTGCTGAACATTCCGCTGCTGCTGCCGCCGCTCGTGCACCTGGTTCTGCTCGCAGCCACCGCGGGGGCGGTGCTGCTGCTGCTGGTCCGCGGGCTGCGCGGCCTGGCGGTGCCGGACGATGCGGCGGCTGACCGTCGGCTGGAGCGTTCGTCCGGTCTGCACCACAGGCCGTTGGCGGTGTTGACCGACAGGCCTGCCGCGGCGGACGAAGCGGGCGCCGCGCTGTGGCAAGCGCATGTGGCTCGAGCCGCTGCCCAGTTGCGGCGGCTGCGCGTCGGCCTGCCGCGTCCCGGCCTCGCGCAGCGCGACCGCCGGGCGTTACGGGGCGGCTTGCTGGTCGGGCTGGTGGCCTGTGGTGTCGTCGCCGGCGACGATGGGCCGGCACGCGTGCTGGCGGCACTGCAGCCCACCCTGCCGCGCGCAGCCGCGGCACCGGCAACGCAGCTCCAGGCCTGGATCACACCGCCGGGCTATACGCATATCGCGCCGCTATTTCTGCGGCCGGATACGCACGCAGTGTCGGTGCCGGCTGGATCGCATCTGACGGTGAGCGTCACCGGCGGCCGCGGCGTGCCGGTGCTCGCCCTTGATGGCAACTCGGCGCCTTTCAAGGCGCTGGATCGGGAGAGCTTCCAGGCCGACCAGGACCTGACCGCCGGTGGCCGGCTCGCGGTGCGGCGCAACGGGGCGGAGCTCGCGGAGTGGGACGTGACGGTCATCGCTGATCAGCCCCCCACCGCCGCCTGGGCCGAGTCGCCGGGCGCGTCGCCGAGGGACCGGCAATTGCTGCGGCTGCCATGGCGCGCATCGGACGAGTACGGCGTCGTCTCGTTGCAAGCGGAACTGCACCTGCGCGACCGAAAGGAAGCGCCGCCGCTGGTGATCAACATCCCCGTCCCGGGCGAGGCCAAATCGGCGCACGGTGTCGATGAGCAGGATCTGACGGCAAATCCCTGGGCCGGCCTGCCGGTAACGGCAGAGCTTGTCGCCCGCAATGCCCCCGGCCTGACCGGGCGCAGCGCCCAGGCGAGCTTCGTGTTACCCGAACGGGTCTTCCACAATCCGGTCGCGCGCGCGCTGATCGCCATCCGCAAGGGGCTCAGCCTGCATCCCGAGGATCGCGACGCGGCGGTCGGCGGGCTCGACGCGCTGCTGATGCAGCCCAAGGCGTTTGGCCAGGACTACGGCGCATACCTCAATCTCTCTTCCATCTATTACCTGATGGAGCACGACCAATCCACCTCTGCCGTGCCGCGCGCGCAGGACCGCATGTGGGAGCTGGCACTGCATATGGAGGAGGGGTCGCTCGACCGCACCGCCCGCGCCCTGGAGCAGGCGCGGCAAGCGGCACAGGATGCGTTGCAGAAGGCGCTGCGTGAGCCCAACGAGGCCAACCGCCAGGCACTTGAACAACGGCTGCGCGAGCTGGAGCAGGCGATCCGGAACCGCATGCAGGCGCTGCTCGACCAGCTCCGGCGCAACGGCCAGGAGCTGCCGAATACCGCCGACATGCAGCGCCTGAGCAGTCAGGACATGCAGCGGCTCGCCCAGCAGGCCGAAGAGGCGGCACGGCAGGGCGACATGAAGACCGCCGAGCAACGGATGGCGGAGCTGGAGCGGATGCTCGATGCGCTTCGCAACGCTCGCGCGATGACCGCTGAGGAGATGAAGCGGGCACAGGAGCGTCGTCGTGGCCAGCAGCAGATGGGCGCGCTGCAGGACCTGATCGGCCGCCAGGGTGGGCTGCTGGACCACGCGCAGCAGCGCGAGCAAGCGCAGGACCCGAACCAGCAGGATGCCGGGCAGCAAGGGGACCAGCAGACCGAGCAACAGACGGATCAGCAGGCGAACCAGCCATCGGACCAGCAGGGCGACGAGGCGCAGCGGCGCGAGGCAGACCGACGCATCCAGCAGGCGCTACGCCGGGCGCTCGGCGAGATGATGCAGCAGTTCGGCGACCTGACCGGCAAGATCCCACCCAGCCTCGGGGAGGCCGATCAGGCGATGCGCGATGCCGGGCAGGCGCTCGCTCAGGGCAACGACAAGCCGGCCGGAGAAGCCGAACAGCGTGCCATCGAGGCGCTGCAGAAGGGCGGGCAGCAGATGAGCCAGCAAATGGCCCAACAATTCGGCACTGGCCAGTCCGGCGAGGGCGATCAGCCGGGAGATCAGCCCGGGCTGGCGCTACAAGACGGGCCGGACGACGGGCCAGGCCTCGGCCCGCTGCCCGGCCGTGCGGGCCGCCGCGACCCGCTGGGCCGCCAGCAAAGTGAGGGGCACAACGGCGCCGACGAGTCCGACGATGTGGCTCTGCCCGGCCCTGACCAAGCCAAACGCGCTCAGGCGATCGAGGAGCTGCTACGCCAGCGCGGCGCCGACCGCAGTCGCCCCCAGGAGGAGCTGGACTACATCAACCGGCTGCTGAAACAGTTCTGACGGCTCCCCATCCACCTCTCCCGCAGAGCGGGAGAGGTGGATCTTTACGTCCTGACTGGCCTTCGTCGTGGCCGGTTTGCTACAGTGGGGGACGATTCGGCCCTATCCAGAGGGCGCGGTCGCTTGGGGTGAGATGCAATGAAACTGAAGGCCGACCGCGCCTCTTTGCTGAAAGCGCTGGCTCATGTGCAAAGCGTGGTGGAGAAGCGCAACACTATTCCCATCCTGGCCAATGTCATGCTGACGGTGCGCGACGGCAAGCTGACCCTGACCGCGACCGACATGGAGATCGCGATCGTCGAGGACGTGCCGGCCAGCACAACCCGCAACGGCGCCTGCACCGCGCCGGCGGCCACGCTGTACGAAATCGTCCGCAAACTACCAGAAGCGGCGGAAGTGGAACTTGAGCATCCGGGCGGCGACGCTCAGCTCACGCTCAGATCCGGCCGCTACGACACCAGGCTGGTGGTGTTGCCGACCGAGGATTTCCCGTCGATGACCGCCGGATCGCTGCCGCACCGCTTTAGCGTGTCGGCACTGCAGCTTCGGGGTCTGATCGACCGCACCCGTTTCGCCATCAGCACGGAGGAGACGCGATACTATCTCAATGGCATCTATTTGCATGCTGCCGAGAGCGACGGCACGCGGGTGCTGCGTGCGGTGGCGACTGATGGGCACCGTCTGGCCCGCGTAGAGGAGCCGCTGCCCGAGGGGGCCGGCTCCATGCCCGGCGTCATCATTCCGCGCAAGACAGTGGCCGAGCTGCGAAAGCTGCTCGAAGAAATGAGTGGCAATGTCGAAATCGGACTGTCCGACACGCGCATCCAGTTCCACGTCGATGCCGTGGTGCTGACCAGCAAGCTGATCGACGGCACCTTCCCGGAATATGAACGCGTCATCCCGCGCGGCAACGATAAGGTGCTGCGGGTTGGGAAGAAGGATTTCTCCGATGCGGTGGGCCGGGTCGCGGCGATCTCCACCGAACGGTCGCGTCCAGTGAAGCTGTCGTTGCAGCGCGACCGGCTGGAGCTGTCCGCATCCAGTCCTGAGCAGGGCACGGCGACCGAGGAGCTGGACGCGGACCGGGTGAGCTATGACGCCGGGCCGCTGGAGATCGGCTTCCAGGCGCGCTACCTCAACGACATCACCGATCAGATAGGGGAGCAGGTAGAGTTCCGCTTTGCCGATGGCACTGCGCCGACGGTGGTGATGGACGCCGCGGATGCCAGCGCGCTCTATGTGCTGATGCCGATGCGTGTCTGAGGCTGCGCTTCGCATCGTCCGCCTGCACCTCAACGAGTTCCGCAACTATGCGACCCTGAGCTGGCGTCCGGCGGCGCGTATTATCGTGCTGTTCGGGCCGAACGGTAGCGGGAAGACCAATCTCCTTGAAGCGATCTCCCTGCTGACGCCGGGTCGCGGGCTGCGCAATACGCGCACTGCCGACTTGGCGCGACGCGCGCCCGGGGCATCGGGACGCTGGGCCGTTGCGGCCCGTTTCGAAACTCCCACCGGCACAGCGGAGATCGGCACCGGAATTCCGCCAGAGGGCCCCGCCGACCGCCGTGTGTTCCGCCTAGACGGCGCGACGCCGCGCAGCCAGGCCGAGATCGCCGCGCGGGTTGCGGCGGTCTGGTTGACGCCGCAGATGGAGCGGCTGTTTGTCGAGCCGCCATCCGGCCGCCGCCGGTTTCTGGACAGGCTGGTCTGGGCACTGGAGCCCGGCCATGCGCGCGAGCTCGCCGCGCATGACGCGGCGATGAGCGGGCGCAACCGGCTGCTGGCGCAGGCAAGTTGGGACACGGCTTGGCTCGCCGGACTCGAGGATGCGATGGCGCGGCATGCGGTCGCCGCCACTGCCGCCCGAATGGCGCTGGTCGCGCGCCTGGACGCTGCCATGACCGCCGGCGTGGTGGCGGGGTTCCCGCCCGTGCGGATTGCCCTGGATTGTCCGGTCGCGACCCGTCTTGCGGCAGCGCCGGCAGTGGATGTGGAGGAATGGTTGCGTCGCGAGTTGGCTGCCCGGCGGCGCTGCGACGCCGAGGCTGGCACCGCCTCGATCGGCGCGCATCGTTGCGACATGGTGTTGACCGAGGCCACAAGTGAGTTGCCGGCCGGACTCGCCAGTACCGGCGAGCAGAAGGCCATGCTGCTCGCCGTGATCCTGGGCCATGCCGGCCTAATCGCCGAGGCGCGGGGGTTCGCCCCGTTGCTATTGCTTGACGAGCCCTGTGTGCATCTCGATCCGGCGCGCCGCCGGTCGATGTTCGCGGCACTCCGGCGTCTGCCCGGCCAAGCGCTGCTGACCGGAACCGATGCTGAGACATTTCTGCCGCTGGCGGACGGGGCCGAGGGGCTGGAAACCGGAGGCGGGCGGCTGATCTCAGATCCGCGCTTTTCGCCGCAGTCAGGTGCCTTTGCCCCTGTGTCCAGGCCCCTGTAGCGGCTATATATTTAGAGTATCCACAGCAACCCGGAGTTGCCCGTCGGCATGTCCGAAAACGCCGCGCCGCAGCCTGATTCCGACCCCTCGGTCGGCGTCTATGATGCGTCCTCCATCGCGGTGCTGCGCGGCCTCGACGCCGTGCGCAAGCGGCCCGGCATGTACATTGGCGACACCGATGACGGCTCCGGCCTGCACCACATGGCCTTTGAGATCATCGACAACGCGGTGGACGAGGCGCAGGCCGGTTTCGCTACCCGTGTCGAGCTGGTGCTGAACGGCGATGGCAGCGTGAGCGTGCGTGACAACGGGCGCGGGATCCCGACCGATATCCACGCGGAAGAGGGCGTCTCGGCTGCCGAAGTCGTGCTGACCCGGCTGCATGCGGGAGGAAAATTCAACCAGAACTCCTACAAGGTCTCCGGCGGCCTGCATGGCGTTGGCGCCGCGGTGGTGAACGCGCTTTCGGAATGGATGGAGGTGCGGATCTGGCGTGACGGAAACGAGCATTTCATCCGTTTCCGCAACGGCGACGCTGAGGCGCCGCTGGCGATTGTGGGACCGTCGGAGCAGCCTGGCGGCACCGAGGTGACGTTCAAGCCGAGCCCCGCCGTCTTCACCCGCACCGAATTCGATTTCAGCCTGTTGGAGCGGCGGCTGCGCGAGCTCGCTTTCCTGAATTCGGGGCTGAGTATCGTGTTGCGCGACGAGCGCCACGCGCCGGCACAGGAAGTGGTGATGCGCTACGATGGCGGTCTGGTGGCGTTTGTCGAGTGGCTCGATCGCGCCAAGACACCCGTCTTTACGCCACCCATCAGCCTGAAGGCGGTGGGTGAGCAACAGGGCATACGCGTCGAGTTTGCGTTGGAGTGGAACGACAGCTTCCACGAGACCATGCTCTGCTTCACCAACAACATCCCGCAGCGCGACGGCGGCACCCATCTTGCCGGATTCCGCGCGGCGCTGACCCGGGTGGTGACAAAATACGCCGAAGGGATGGGCAAGAAGGAGAACCTCGCTCTGGTCGGCGAGGACATGCGCGAAGGCATGACCGCGGTCCTGTCGGTGAAAGTGCCTGATCCCAAATTCTCTTCGCAGACCAAGGACAAGCTGGTCAGCTCCGAGGTGCAGCCGGCGGTGCAGGCGGCCGCGGCGGACGCCATCGCGCATTGGTTCGAGACGCACCCGAAAGAAGCGAAGTCGGTGGTGCAGAAGGTGATGGACGCGGCAGCGGCGCGCGAGGCGGCGCGCAGGGCCCGCGAGCTGACGCGCCGCAAGGGCGTGCTGGACGTCTCCACCCTGCCTGGCAAGCTCGCCGACTGCCAGGAGCGGGATCCGGCAAAGTCCGAGCTGTTCATCGTCGAGGGTGATTCCGCCGGCGGCTCCGCCAAGCAGGGGCGGGATCGTAAGTTTCAGGCGATACTTCCGTTGCGGGGCAAGATTCTGAACGTCGAGCGCGCCCGCTTCGACCGCATGCTGGGCAGCCAGGAGATCGGAACATTAATCACCGCGCTCGGCACCGGTATCGGCCGTGCCGAGCCCGACCAGGGCGGCTTCGACATCACCAAGCTGCGCTACCACCGGATCGTCATCATGACGGACGCCGACGTTGACGGCTCGCACATTCGCACTCTGTTGCTGACCTTCTTCTTCCGCCAGATGCCGCAACTGTTCGAGCGTGGGCACCTGATGATCGCACAGCCGCCGCTGTATCGCGCCAAGCGCGGAAATGACGAGCGGTACTTGAAGAACGACCGGGCGCTGGAAGATTTCCTGCTCGACAAGGCACTCGCCGATGCGCGGCTAACCTATGCCGATGGCCGCAGTTTCGAGGGCGCCGACCTCGCGTTCGAAATGGGCTGGCTGCGCGAGGCAACGCTGCGGCTGCAGCGGCTGTCAGCGGCGGCACCAGTCGCTCTGCTGGAGCAGGCGGCGATTGCGGGTGCGCTGACGCCGGACCCGGCGCGCGCTGCTGCCGCGGCGCAGACGCTGGTGGCGCGGTTGGATGCGGTATCGCTGCCGGCCGAACGGGGCTGGATGGTCGCTGCGGACGGGACCGGCTTGACCATGGGGCGCGTGGTGCGTGGCGTGACCGAGACCCACACGCTGGACCCGGCAGCCTTGCGCAGCGCCGAGGCACGCTGGCTGGCGGAACGGGCGGAGGCGCTCGCGGCACGCTTCAAAGAGCCGGCGCATCTGAAACTGGATGGCCAGGAGGCGACGGTGGCGGGGCCGGCGAGTGCGTTCGAGCGAGTAACTGCGCACGGCCGCCGCGGCCTCACGATCCAGCGCTTCAAGGGCCTGGGCGAGATGAATCCCGATCAGCTCTGGCACACCACGCTGGATCCGACAGCTCGCACGTTGCTGCAGGTGAAAGTGGGGGATGTGGAAGATGCGGCACAGGTGTTCAGCACCCTGATGGGCGATGTGGTCGAGCCGCGGCGCGAATTCATCGTCGGCAACGCGCTAAAGGTAGCCAACCTGGACGTTTGACGGACTAAATCTGCTGCTCTTGGTCCGGTCCGTTCGGTTCAGGCTTCGCGATCGTCTTCGGACGAGATCACGGGAAGCTCGATGTCCTCATAGAGTTCCGCAAGCGGAACGTCGATGCCGATTTCAGCCATGCGGAGGACAACTCCGGGGCGAGCACGTGGCCGAGCCATTCGTTCCCGACGCGCTCGAACATCTGACCGCCGATTTCGTCCTGCGCCAGGATGATATAGCGGCAAATGGAGGGTGTCGCCGCGTACTTCCGGTTCTTGGTTATGGTGTCCGTGCGCCACGTGGTCTCGCTCATGACCGCGAAGATGACGACAGGCTCACGGACGAGTTTGTCCTGGGGCAGAACAGGCGTACACACGACGAAACCATCCGGATAGCGGATCCTGCCTGCGACTTCGATCTTCAGATCGCTGCCGTAGAACCGGCATGGCTTGCCTCGGAGGCGCCCGCCCACGGAGATCGCCAGGTTCCGCTGGATACCGGCGTGCGCAGGGGTTCCGCCGGCCATGGCGATCGGGTGGAATCCGTCGAACTCGTGGCGCAGCGGCTGCTGCTCTTCCCAATCGAGGAACTCAGCGAGCGACATCGGTTTAGAAAGTGCGACGTTCACGGGGAGAGCGTAGCACGGGACGGTATGGCCATGAAGCGGGACGATCAGTTCTTGATCTGCGCCAGCGACGGCAGGTCGGGTGTGCTCCATCCACCACCGAGCGCCTGGATTAGTGCTACGCTGGCGACGAATCGATTCTGCAGAACAGTGAGCGCCGCCTGCTGGTCGGCGAGCAGTACTTCCTGCTGGGTGATCACGGTGGTGTAGGCGACCGTGCCGGCTTGATATTCGTTCAACGCGATCGCCACCGCCTGTTGCGCCGCGGCGATGGCAACGGCCTGGGCCGCGGCCTGCTGTTCATAGATGCGCAAGGCCGCCAGCTCATCCTCAACTTGCTGGAATGCGCTCAGCACCGTCTGGCGATAGGTCGCGACAGCCTGGTCGTATGTCGCACGTGCGTTCGCCACTTGGGCCGGACGCAGCCCGCCCTCGAAGAGCGTCTCGCTGGCCGCCGCGCCGAGCGACCAGACGCGGTTGGCGACGTCGAAGAGCTGACCGATCGGATTGCCAACGAACCCGCCCAGCGCGGACAACGTGATATCAGGGTAGTATGCTGCTACCGCGACCCCGATCAGCGCGTTTTCTTCCTGCATGGTACGCTCGGCGGCGGCAATGTCGGGCCGGCGTTCCAGAAGCGTTGACGGCAGGCCCGGAGGCACGACCGGAACTGCCTCGGGCAGCGGCGAGAACGGGATGCTCAGCGCGGCGGGTGGGCGGCCGATCAGTATGGCGATCGCATGTTCGTACTGGGCGCGCAGCACCCCCACCCCCACAAGCTCCGCAACCACCGACTGGAGTTGCGCCTGAGCAGTGGCGACATCGAGCTGAGACACGGTTCCGGCGTTGAACTGGTTCTGGGTGATCTGCAACGCGCGGCGATACGCTGCGGCGGTGTCCTGCAACAACTTCGTGAGCGAATCCTGGGCGCGCAGGTTGAAATAGTCGGTTGCCAGCGTCCCCTGTTCCGAGAGCTGGGCGTACGCTAGATCAGCGGCGCTGACCTGCGCCGCCGCGGCCTGGCTTTCCACCTGCCGCCGGATTTTGCCCCATATGTCGGGCGCCCAGTCGGCGCTGCCTTCCAGGCTGTACTGGGTAGTCGGCCCGAATCCGTGCCCTCCGGAAAATCCTGCAACACCCCCGGAACTGCTCGTGCCGCCACCCCCGCTCGATCGTGTGACACCGGTGTTGACCCCAATGGTGGGGTAAAAGCTGGCTTGTGCCTCGCGGACGAGTGCTACCGCGGCACGATACGCCGCCTCGTCCTCCTTCACCGTCTGATTGTTGACGTTGACTTGCCGCGCGAGACTGTCGAGCAACGGATCGTGGTAGATCGACCACCACGGACCGCCGGCGACCGCCTCGTGTGGCGCGGCAATCTTCCAGCCTGCAAGTTCCTTGTATTCCATCGCCATTGGCGCGCTGGGCCGTTGATAGTTCGGCCCCACCTCGCAACCGGCACAGGCGAACGCGAGGGCGGTCGCCAAAATTCCCCGCAAAATCACTCCGCGGGAGCCCCCGATGCACCGGCCGTTCCTGGGAACGCCGCACGCCAACGGCCCCGCGCCGCCAGGCGGAAGCGGTCGAGATATAGATAAAGCACTGGCGTCGTGTAGAGCGTCAGCACCTGGCTCACCATCAGTCCGCCGATGATGGCGATGCCGAGCGGGCGGCGCATCTCGCCGCCGCTGCCGAAGCTTAAAGCAAGTGGCAGGGCACCTAGCGTGGCCGCCGCGGTTGTCATCATGATCGGGCGGAAGCGCAGCAACGAAGCCTGGAAGATTGCCTCGCGCGGCGCGAGTCCCTCGGCGCGCTCTGCCGCCAACGCGAAGTCGATCATCATGATGGCATTCTTCTTGACGATACCGATCAGCAGGATCACCCCGATCAGCGCGATGATGCTGAAGTCGATGCCGAATAGCATGAGCGCAAGAACCGCGCCCACTCCGGCCGAGGGCAACGTGGACAGGATGGTTACCGGGTGAACCAGACTTTCATACAGAACCCCAAGTACGATGTACACAGCGACCAGGGCAGCCGCGATCAGAACAGGTTCGTTGGCCAGGGACTGCTGAAACGTGGCGGCGGTTCCGGCAAAACTGCCATGGATCGTGGCGGGCATACCAATCGTGGTTACCGCCTGATCGATCGCGGCCACCGCATCGCTCAGCACCTTTCCCGGCGCCATGTTGAACGAGATGGTGGTGGCCACGAAGTCGCCCTGATGATTGACCGCGAGTGGTGTGTTGCCGGGCTTATAGCTGGCAAACGCGGCAAGCGGCACCATCGTCTCGGCGCTGCTGCTAACGGCAGCGCCGGAGGAGGCGCTCGTTTTCCCGACATCCGCGATCGAATTGTTGGCGGCATTGCGAGCCGAGTTCTGTGCAACGTTGGCGGCGTTGGTGCTTGTGCTGGCGGTCGTGGCTGACGTGTTGCCCCCGGCCGTGGTGGTGCTGCTGGCCTGGAAAGTCCCCGCCACCGCATTGGTGGTTGCGGTGCCGCTGGCGCTGCCGCCCTCGGTGCTGACGTAGATGTCCTTGAGTGTCGTCGGACTCTGCCAGTACTGCGGTGCGACTTCCATGACGACGTGGTACTGGTTCTGCGCCTTGTAGATGGTTGAGACGTCGCGCTGTCCGAACGCGTCATATAGCGTGTTGTCGACCTGACTCATGTTCAGGCCGAGACGGGCGATCGTCGCACGATCCACCGTCAGATCCGTCTCCAGCCCTTTCTGTTGCTGGTCAGAGTTGACGTCGCGCAGCACCGGGCTCTTTTCCAGCGCTGCAAGCAATTTAGGTGCCCACTGATAGAGCTGCGCGCTGCTGTCGGCCTGCAACGTGTACTGGTACGCGGCGTTGCTCTGCCGGCCACCGACCCGGATGTCCTGCACCGGCTGCAGGTATAGCCGGGCGCCCGAAACATTCGCCAGCTCGTGCCGCAAGCGCGCCATCACCTGTTCGATGCCAGCACGTTGTCCAAGCGGCTTCAACGCAACGAACACCGAAGCGGTATTGCCCTGACCGCCAGCACCGCCGCTGCCTTGGCCGGTGAAGCCGACAACATTCTGCACCGCCCGATCGTGCTGCACGATCGACATCATCTGCGTGAGCTTCTTCTCCATCGCTTGGAAAGAGGTGTCCTGATCCGCCTCTATGCCGCCGAACAGCCGGCCAGTATCCTCGGTCGGGAAGAAGCCCTTCGGAATGACCACGAACAATGCGACGTTCAGGACCACGGCCACGGCCAGCACCAGCATCACCAGCGCCGAGTGCCGCAAGGCCCAGTCGAGCGTGCGCCCATAGAAGCCGAGCACGCGATCGAACAGACCGGGTTTGGCGGTTTCCTGCGCGGCCACGGCCTCGGCCCCGCGGGGGCGCAGCAGCACGGCGCACATCATCGGCGTGGTGGTGAGCGAGATCACCAGCGACACCATGACCGCCATCGACAGCGTCACCGCGAACTCACGGAAGAGCCTGCCGACTATCCCACCCATTAGCAGGATCGGAATGAACACGGCGATCAGCGACAGGCTGATCGAGACCACCGTGAACCCGACTTCCTTCGCCCCGAGCAGGGCCGCCGCCCTGCGGGACATACCAGCCTCGAGATGACGGGAGATGTTTTCCAGAACCACGATTGCGTCGTCCACGACGAAGCCCGTGGAGATGGTGAGCGCCATCAACGACAGAATATCGAGACTGTAGCCGAGCAGGTACATCGTCCCGAACGTGCCGATGATCGATATCGGGACTGCTACTGCGGGAATCAGCGTCGCGCGCGCGTTGCGGAGAAACAGAAACACGACGCCAGTCACCAAGGCCACGGCGATCAGCAGCGTGCGTTGCGTATCGATGAGCGAGGCGCGGATGGAAGGCGTGCGGTCGTTGGCGATTGTCACATCAACATCGGCGGGCATAGCGGCTTTCAGCTCGGGCAGAGCCGCCTTCACCGAATCCACCGTGTCGATGATATTGGCTCCCGGCTGGCGAAACAGGATCACCACCACCGCCGGGTGCCCGTTGGAAAGACCAAGGTTGCGGATATTCTCAACGCCGTTGGTGACCTGCGCGACATCGCCCAGGCGTACCGCGTCACCGTTGCGGTAGGCGATGATCAGCGGTTGGTAGTCCGCGGCATTCAGCGACTGGTCGTTGGTGTAGAGTTGATAGTGGCGATCGCCCTGCTCGATCGCGCCTTTCGGGCTGTTGGCATTGGCCGAGGCAAGCGCTGCGCGCACATCCTCGAGTCCGATGCCGTATTTCGACAAGGACAGCGGGTTCAGCTCCACGCGCACGGCCGGCATCGCGGCCCCACCGATGATGACCTGGCCGATACCGCTGACCTGCGAAAGCCGCTGCTCCAGGACGTTGCTCGCGGCATCGTAGATTTGGCCACGCGTCAGCGTCTTCGACGTCAACGCCAGGATCAGGATCGGCGCATCCGCCGGGTTGACCTTGCGGTATGTCGGATTGCTGCGCAGGTTGGTCGGCAGATCGGCGCGCGCGGCATTGATCGCCGCCTCCACGTCACGGGCCGCCCCGTTGATGTCGCGGTCGAGACCGAACTGCAGAATGATCCGGCACTGACCGACCGAGCTCGATGATGTCATCTCGGTCACGTCGGCGATCTGCCCCAGATGGCGTTCGAGCGGGCTGGCGACGCTGGTGGCTACGGTATCGGGACTGGCGCCAGGCAGCGTCGCATTCACCGAGATGGTGGGGAAATCGACCTGCGGCAGCGGTGCGACCGGCAACTTTGCATAAGCGAATAGCCCGGCCAGCGCGATGCCGACGGTCAGCAGGGTGGTCGCAATCGGACGCCGGATGAACAGCGCCGACAGGTTCACGGCATCGCCTCATCGCCGGCGATTGTTGACGGACCATGCCCGGTGAGACGCACAGCGAGCCGATCGAAATACAGGTAGATCACTGGTGTCGTAAACAACGTCAGCACCTGGCTGACCAGCAACCCACCGACGATGGTCACGCCGAGGGGCCGCCGCAACTCCGAGCCGGTGCCCTGGCCGAGCATCAGCGGCAACGCCCCGAGCAGCGCCGCCATCGTGGTCATCAGGATCGGCCGAAACCGTAGCAGACAGGCTTGGTGGATAGCCTCACGCGGCGTCTTGCCCTCCTCGCGTTCTGCATCGAGGGCGAAGTCGATCATCATGATGGCGTTCTTCTTGACGATCCCGATCAGCAGGATAATGCCGATGATCGAGATCACATCGATGTTGTCCCCGGCGAGCCACAACGCGATGAGCGCGCCCATGCCGGCCGACGGCAGGGTAGAAAGGATCGTGATCGGGTGGATCGAGCTCTCATAGAGCACGCCCAGCACGATGTACACGGTGACGATCGCCGCCAGCACCAGCGCCAGCTCATTGGACAGCGAGCTCTCCAGCGCCGCCGCCGCACCCTGGAAGGCAGTGATGAAACTCGCTGGCAAGCTTATAGCGGCTTCGGCCTGCTTGATTGCCGTAACAGCAGCCCCGAGCGAGGCATCAGGCGGCACGTCGAACGATATAGTGGTGGCGGGGAATTGCCCGAGATGACTGATCTCCAGCGGCCCCACCTGTTGTTGTATGTGGACAATCGCGCTGAGTGGCACCTGGCCGCCGACAACCGCGGAAGACGGCAAATAGATCGCGTTCAGCCCGGCGAGTGACTGCTGTATCGAGGGTGATCCCTCCATGATCACCCGGTACTGGTTCGACTGCGTGTAGATGGTCGAGATGATGCGCTGTCCGAACATGTCATACAACGCATTGTCCACGGTGGCCGGTGTTATACCGTAACGAGCGGCCGCCGCGCGGTCGATCACCAGTTCCGTCGCCAGTCCCTGATCGGACAGATCATCCGCCACGTCGGTCAGATCCGGCGACGTGCGCAAACGCTGCACCAGTTTCGGCACCCAGGTGGAGAGCTGACCGATATTCGGATTCTCCAGCACGAATTGGTATTGCGTGCGGCTGACCGCGGCATCCAGCGTAAGGTCCTGCACTGGTTGCAGATACAATGAAATACCGATGATGCCGGAGGCTGCCTGCTGGAGCCGATGAACGACCTGGCTCAGTGATGATGTGCGCTGATCCTTGGGTTTGAGATTGATCAGGAACCGGCCGGTGTTGAGCGTCATGTTGGTGCCGTCAACGCCGATGAAGGAACTCACGCTGACTACATCAGGATCCTTCAGTATGGCGTCCGCCAAGGCCTGCTGGCGGTCCGCCATTGCCGGGAAGGAGATGGTCTGCGGCGCGACCGAGATGCCCTGGATCAGGCCTGTGTCCTGCACCGGGAAAAATTCCTTGGGGAGCGCAATATAAAGCCACACCGTCAGCCCGAGCGTGATCAGCGCGACCAGCAGTGTCAGCGGCTGGTGATCGAGCACCACGTTCAATGCCCGGTCGTAGCGGCCGATGATCCAGTTGAATCCCCGCTCCGACATGACATCGATCCGCCAGCGCTGTGCCTCGGTCCGGTGGCGCAGCATTCGCGCGCACATCATCGGCACCAGGGTCAGCGCCACCACGGCGGAGATCACGATGGTGACGGAGAGCGTGATGGCGAATTCATGGAACAGCCGCCCGACGACGCCGCCCATGAACAAGAGCGGGATCAGCACAGCGATCAGCGAAACCGTCAGCGATATGATGGTGAAGCCGATCTGTCCGGAACCTTTCAGCGCCGCGTTCATCGGACTGTCGCCGGCCTCTACGTGGCGCGCGATGTTTTCGATCATGACGATCGCGTCATCGACCACGAAGCCGGTCGAGATGGTCAGCGCCATAAGCGACAGATTGTCGAGGCTGAAGCCCAGCAGATACATCACCGCGAGCGTGCCAACCAGCGACAGCGGCACCGACAGGCTGGGGATGACGGTCGCCGGCAGGTTGCGCAGGAAGAGGAATATAACCAGCACCACCAGCGCGACTGCGAGCAGCAGCTCGAACTCCACGTCGGAGACCGAGGCGCGGATCGTGCCGGTACGGTCGGTGAGCACGGCGACGTTGACGGATGGCGGCAAGGCGGCGGTGAGCTGCGGCAGCAGTCGCTTGATGTTGTCCACCACCTGAATGACGTTGGCACCCGGCTGGCGCTGGATGTTCAGGATCACGGCGGGCGTGCGGTTCGCCCAGGCGGCGAGCTTGGTGTTCTCCGGCGCCTGGATCACGCTGGCCACGTCCTTCAGTCGCACCGGACTGCCATTGCTATAGGCGATGACGGTGTCGGCGTACGACGTGGGGCTGCTGATCTGGTCGTTGTCGTTGATCGTCGAGGCCTGTGCTGGCCCGTCGAAGCTGCCCTTCGGATCATCCACGTTGGCATTGCCGAGCGTGGTGCGCAGGTCGTCGATGTTCAGCCCGTGCGCGGCCAGGGCGCGGGGATTGACCTGGATACGCACGGCCGGGCGCTCGCCGCCGCTGATGCTGACCAGCCCCACGCCGGGCTGCTGCGAGAGCTTCTGCGCCAGGCGCGTATCGCCGAGATCCTCGACTTGGGTGAGCGGCAGCGTCTTCGACGTTAGCGCTAGCGTCAGGATCGGGGCGTCAGCGGGATTGACCTTGGCGTAGATCGGTGGCGCTGGCAGGTCCGACGGCAGGAGGTTGTTCGCCGCATTGATCGCCGCCTGCACCTCCTGCTCTGCGATATCCAGACTGAGATCGAGGCTGAACTGCAGCGTGATCACCGAGGCGCCGGCGGAGCTTTGGGAGAACATCTGGTTCAGGCCCGGCATCTCGCCGAGCTGCACTTCCAAAGGCGCGGTAACCGCCGAGGTCATCACCTCCGGGCTGGCGCCGGGATAGAAGGTGGAGACCTGGATGGTCGGGTAGTCCACTTCCGGCAGCGCCGAGATCGGCAGGAACGAATAAGCCGCGATCCCGACGAGCAGGATCGCCGCCATCAACAGGGACGTGCCAACGGGCCGGCGAATGAAGAGCTCGGAGGGGCTCACCCCGGCTGCGCCCCCTGTTGCCCTTGCGAGGGATGTTGGCCGCCGCCGCGATGGCCATGCTGATGCTGTTGCTGCTGCGCCGGCGCCCCTGGCGTTGCCGACTGCGCCGTGGGGATCGTGACCTTCATGCCGTCGCGCAGCCGGTCGGCGCCGTCGATCACCACGCGATCACCCGTTTTCAGACCGGAAACGACCTGTTGGTGTTGCCCGTCCACGGGGCCAAGCTTGACCGGTCGGGAAGTCACCGTGAGGTCCTGGTTGATAAGCCAGACGAAGGATCCCTGCGCGCCGATCTGCACCCCGGCCATCGGAACGCGGACCACGTTGGTGAGCGTGTTCACCAGCAGATGCGCGTTGACGAACTCATTCGGAAAGAGCTGGTTCTTGTCATTCGGAAAGATCGCCCGCATGTTCACCGTGCCGGTGGACGTGTTCATCTGCGTGTCGATCGCGGCCAGCTTGCCCTGGTCAAGTTGGGTCGTGTTGGACTGGTCATAAACATCGACCGGCAGGGTCGCACCCTGCGCCAGCCGGCCTTCCACCTCGGCGACGTTCTGCTGGGGCACCGAGAACACCACCGACATCGGCTGCAACTGGGTGACCACGGCGACACCGCTGGTGTTGCTTGTCTGCACGTAATTGCCTTGATCGACGAGGCGCAGGCCGACTCTCCCATCAACTGGGGAGACGATGTGGCAGTAGGCGATGTTGAGCTGATCGGTGGCGATCGCAGCCTTGTCGGATTGCACCGTGCCTTCGTACTGCTGCACCAGGTACCGTTGATCCTCCACCTGCTGTAGCGCGATCGAGTTGGTGCGCGCCTCCATCTGGTATCGCTTGAGGTCGGATTGCGCCTGATCGAGCAGGCCCTGATCATGGGCAAGCTGCCCCTGATCGTGCAGCAACTGCGCCTGATACGGGCGGTCGTCGATCTGGACCAGCAGGTCGCCCTTCTTGACGAGCTGGCCCTCCTGGAAAGCCACCCGCATAAGCTGACCGTTGATCTGCGTCATCACGGTGACCGTATCGAGCGACGCAACCGTGCCGAGTTCGTTCAACACGATCCGGATGTCGCCGGTACCGATCGTGGCGGCCCCGACCGGTTGTGCGGCGGCGTTCTGGGCGCCGCGCCCGGCTTGCCGCGCGGGCTGATGCGCCAGCCCGAGCCATAGGCCCAGTCCCACCAGCAGAGCCACCACGAGGAACGGCCACCAGCGGCGTCGGCGCACCGGCGTCGGCGTGGATAGCGGCGGGGCCTCACGGCCGAACTCCCCGGCGTCTGCCCGGTCGAACTCCCTCTGGTCAACGCGTTCATCCATGAGCGGTCGATCTACTCCGAATCGAATGACGGCGCAGCAACGGCTCGGGTCGACCGCGGCCCGTGACACAGGTTTGTGGCAGATGCGAGGCTGCATCCACCTCTCCCGCTCTGCGGGAGAGGTCGCCGCGCTCTTGCGCGGCGGGTGAGGGTGCTGGGAGGTGAGGGACCCTCACCCGGTTCGCCGCGCGAACCGACCTCTCCCGCACCGCGGGAGAGGTGAAGGGGGGCGTTCGCTCAAACGGCCAACAGTCCTTGCCGGCTCTGGGCCGCGCTGCGGACCGCCTTCCGGCCGTCTGCCAGCAAAGCCTGCCGGACGCGCTCCATAAGCTCGGCGATCTCGTGCCTGGATACACCGTCGCTTTCCATGACCAGTCTGATAAGCGGGTCCTCGAGGAGATCGATGCAACCATAGTCCGTCTGCGCAGCGATACACATGTCATCCCCGCTATCGTTGACGTGAGGTCAATATAGGCAGCGCTTTCTTGCAGCCGACTGCTCAAACCGTGACGGTTTGTATCATCCGTGGCGGGCTCACTCTGCTGTGTTCGGCGCGTGCACGCCGGTCGCTGGCCGGACGCTGCTTGACGCGAGCAGGCGCAGCCTCATGATCGGGCGAAACCGTGCTTCTGGGGAGGCTGCGTATGATGCGACGTTCGGCTCTTGCCGGCTGCACGGTGGCCGCGTTCGTCCTTGGTGCTGCACCGGCGCGGGCAGCGCCGTTCCAATGCCCGCATCTCGGCGGCAATTTCACCTTCGGGCAGGAGGCGAATGTCAACAGCCTGGATCAGATGACGTCGGGCACCATCTCCACGCGCAACATCGCCATGAACGTCTTCGAGTCGTTAATGACGCGGGACGAACACAATGATCCCATCCTCGAGCTGGCCGATTTCGATGACCGAATCGCCCGACCATCTGACGTACACATTTCGGTTGCGTCAGGGGGTGCGATTCCACAACGGCAAGCCGATGACCTCGGCGGATGTCGTCGCCTCGTTCGAGCGCTACAACAGGGTCGGCCTGCTCCGGATTATGTTGGCAAATGTGGCGAGCTGGGAGGCGCCGGACCCGCTGACGTTCGTGATCCACATGAAGACGGTGCAACCGACCTTCATCCACGAGCTCAGCGCTTTCAGCGTGCCGATCGTCATCATCCCAGCTGAGGAGAAGGGTGATCCGCCGCAACAGCTTCGCCCGATCGGCACCGGTCCCTGGATGGTCGATCAAGTCCTTCCGGGGAGCTATGTGCGGCTGAAGCGCTATCCCGACTATGAGCCCAACCAGCATTTCACTGATCGCACCGGGTTCGGCGGGTACAAGCAGGCGTGTTTCGATGCGGTGACCTTCCGCATCGTGACCGAGGGCGGAGCGCGCGTCGCCGGCCTGGAGACGGGAGAACTGCAGGGGGTGGAGGATGTTCCGGCCCGGGCGGTGCCGGACTTGCGGAAGAACGAGAAGATCGCCCTGCTGCCGCTGCCGAACTGGTGGATCCAGATTGCGTTGCCCAACACATCGGTGCCGCCGACCGACAATCTTGATTTCCGTGAGGCAGTGCAGGCGGTGCTGAATATGGATGACGTAATGAATGCGGCGTCCGACGGCAATTATCGCCTGAACGTCGGCTTCCAGTACCCGAACCAGTCCGATTACACCGATGCCGGGCGCGAGACATACAACATCCATGACCAGGTATTGGCGAAGAAATACCTAGCGGAGTCGGGTTATCACGGCGAGCCAGTTGTGCTGCTGACCGACAAGGACTATGCGCCGATGTTCAACTCGGCGGTGGTGATGCAGCAGGAGATGCAATCGATCGGAATCAATGCGCAGTTGAAGGTGGTGGACTGGCCGACTTCGGTGAATATGGCGCTGAAGCCTGACACGGGGTGGAATTTCTTCTACACCGGCTGGGGTACGCCGACGGCGCTCGGCGCTCTGGATACGATGCAGAATCTGGTCAGTCCGAACGCGACGTACATGCCGAAGGACGGCAAGGACGACCCCGACCTGCTCGCAGCGTGGAACGAAATGAACCAGGAGGTGGACCCGGCGCGCCGACAGGCGGCGTTCGTGCGCATGCAGCGTCTGGTGCTGGAGCGGGTCTACGCGCTGCCCTTCGGCTCTTACACCAAAGTACAGGCGGTGCGGTCCGACGTGCGCGGCTTCGTGCCATTCCGTATCCCGCGTATGTCCAACGTGTGGTTCGTGCAGTAACAATGCTCCCCCTCCCCTTGCGGGAGGGGGCCGGGCCGCGCCCGAGGGAGAAACAAGAAATGCCCAGAATTCTGCTAGCCGAGTGCATGCAGGAAATCTCGTCGTTCAACCCAGTTCCGTCCGACTACAGCTATTTCCGCATCGAACGCGGCGAGGAACTGCTGCGCCAGCGTGACCTGAACACGGCGATTGGCGGAGCGCTGGCGGCGTTCGAAACGCACGGGGAGATCGAGCTGATCCCCACCTACGGCGCCCGTTCCGGCAGCGCCGGCCTGTTATCCGCCGCCGGCTGGCGGCAGCTCCGCACCGAACTGCTGGCCGCGGTCGAGCAGAAGATCCGCGCCGCTGACAGCGTGTTCGTCTCCCTGCACGGCGCCATGGGTGCGGACGGCGACCTGGACCCGGAGGGCTCGCTGCTGACCGCGATCCGCGAGATGGCGGGGCCGCACCTGCCGATCGTGGTGTCGCTCGACCTGCACGGCATCCTCACCGACCGCATGCTGCGCCAGATCGACGGCATGGCGATCTATCACACCTACCCCCACGTGGACTTTGCCGATACCGGCGCGCGCGCCGCGCGACTGCTGCTGGACATCATGACGCGCCAGCTCGATCCGGTGATCGCGCGGGTGACGATCCCCGCGCTGGTGCGCGGCGACGAGCTGATCACCCGCACCGGCTGCTACGGTGATCTGATCGGCGAAGCGCAGCGTCTGGAGCGCGAGGGCAAGGCGCTGGCGGCCGGCGTCATGATCGGCAACCCGTTCACCGACGTACCGGAGTTGTGCAGCCAGGTGGTGATCGTCACCGAGCGCGACGGCAAGCTCGCCGGCGAGGAAGCGATGCGGATCGCGCGGGAGTTCTGGCCGCTGCGCCACCGGATGCAGGGCAAGCTGATCCCGCTCGACCGGGCGATCGCACGGGCGCGCTGGATGGATGGCCCCGTGGTGTTCACCGATGCGGCGGACGCCACCTCCTCCGGCGCCACTGGTGATTCCAACGTCATCATCCGGGCACTGCGCGAGGCCGGATACACCAAGCGCGTACTGGCGCAGATCGTCGATCCGGCAGCCGCGCACACTGCGCATGCGGCCGGAGTCGGAGCGACGGTAACGGTATCGCTGGGCGGCGCGCTCGATCCCGCCCGGTTCCGGCCGATGGAGGTCACGGCTGTTGTCGAATCGTTGTCACGTGGGCGCGGTCGGTTCGAGACCATGCGCGCGGAGTTCGACGCCGGACCGACCGCCGTGCTGAGCTTCGACAGTTTCGCCGTGGTGGTGATCAGCCGCACGGTCGGACTGATCGACCGCGCGCTTTATTATGCGAACGGGCTCGATCCGCGGACATTCGACCTGATCGTAGTGAAATGCCCGCACACCGAGTATCAGATGTACGACGCGTGGGTGCAGAAGAATTTCAACATCGACGCGCCGGGTGCGACTTCGGCCGATCTGCGGAGCCTGGGGCACCGCATCTGCGGCCGGCCGGTGTTCCCGCTCGACGACGTGCCGACATACGAGCCGCATGCAGTGCTGTACCACGAGAGTCGGCGGAGGTAAGACCATGCCCCGTATCGCCCTCCCCACCACTGATCGGCGCCTCGAGCCGTACGTCACGGCGCCGCCTCGCGAATTCCCCGCGGCCACGCCGCCCTATTCGCGGCTCGCCTATGCCGCCGTTCACGTCGTTGCCGATCCGCTGGCGGACACTGATCCGTGGCTGCAGCCCTCGCTCGACTGGGACCGCACCATCGCCTATCGCCGCTATCTCTGGTCGCTGGGTCTCGGCGTGGCGGAAGCGATGGACACCGCACAGCGCGGTATGGGGCTCGACTGGCCGACCAGCCTGGAGCTGATCCAGCGTTCACTCGACGCCGCGCGCGATATCCCCGGCGCGATAATCGCCTGCGGTGCAGGAACCGACCACCTCGCCCCGGGCCCCGAGGTGACGATCGATGACGTGATCCGCGCCTATGAAATGCAATGCGAGGCAATCGAGGCGCTGGGCGGGCGCGTGATCCTGATGGCTTCCCGCGCGTTGGCAGCCTGTGCGCGCGGGCCGGACGATTATCGGCGCGTCTATGATCGTATCCTCGGTGGATTGCGCCAGCCGGCGATTATCCACTGGTTGGGCGAGATGTTCGATCCGGCGCTCGCCGGCTACTGGGGCAGCGATGACATCGGCCAGGCGATGCAGACTTGCATCGAGGTGATCGAGGCCAATCGCACGAAGGTCGATGGGATCAAGGTCTCTCTGCTCGACAAGGAGCGGGAGATCATAATGCGCCGGCTGCTGCCGCGCGGCGTTCGCATGTATAGCGGCGACGATTTTAATTATGCCGAGCTGATCGCCGGGGACGAGCAGGGCTATTCCGACGCGCTGCTTGGCATCTTCGATGCGATCGCGCCGGCCGCTGCTACGGCGCTGGGCAGCCTGCAGCGCAATGACCTTTCGAAGTTTCACGACATCCTGGGGCCGACCATGCCGCTGTCGCGGCATGTGTTCCGGGCGCCGACCCGTTTCTACAAAACCGGCGTCGTGTTCATGGCGTGGCTGAACGGCCACCAGGACCATTTCGTGATGGTGGGTGGCCAACAATCGGCGCGCTCGCTGCTGCATCTCGCCGAGCTGTTCCGCTTGGCCGATCAGGCCGGGCTGCTGCGGAATCCCGAGCTGGCCTGCAAGCGAATGGAGCACTTGCTGGCCATTCAGGGTGTCACTTGACGGATGCGCACTGGCATCAGCTTCATCAAATGGCAATCCTGGTTTCTATCTCGTCGTAATCCGCCTGTACGCCGCCGTCCGTTGCGTCGAGTAGCCCTGCAGCCGTCAGCGCCTGAACATCTGCATGGACGTTGCTGTAGTCGCGTCCCAGCGCCTTTGCCAAGGCGCGGATACTCGTGACCTTGTGCCGGTGTACGTAGTGCAACAGCTCCATCCTCTTTGCCGTCAGAACGCGAGCAAGCGCGTTCCAGCTCTCGAACGCCAAGTGACGTTCGCGGAACGTCTCGCCGCGCTCAGCGCGGTGCCAGGCACCGATGAACCGGCGGGACGCCTCGTCTTCCAGCGCACCGCCGACGGTGATCTTCACATCGTTCATTTGCTTTCCCTTAGGGTCCGCACGTCGAGCCAGAAATCGGCCATCAGTTGCTCGACGCTGCTGAAGGCGTAGCCTGTCTCAGTGCACTGGAAGTGCCGGTGATCGCCTTTCCCACGCTCATTGTCATACAGAACCTCTCGCACACCCGGACGGCCATAAAACAAGGAATATTTCAGGTCGTGCAATGAGGGTGGCACAGGCCTTGGAACGCGCAACAACGCCATCTCCACGATCGCACCGTCGTCATAGTCGATGCGTTGGTGGAAGAGTAGTTCTGCCTTCACCGCCTCATATTATGGTATCATGCGCCATATGGCGTCAAGCACCATTTTGTCGCTGCGGCTGATCCGATCCTCTGCGTTCGCGCGCGCCTCTGAACTCGGGCGTCAGGTCAGGCTATCGTCGTCCGACCCGCCACCCTGGTCCCAACCCGAATCGCTGCCGCCGCCCGGATCCCACCCACCACCACTCGGATCATTGGCCGGATCGGGGGTCGCAGATGGATCGACCCCACCTTGATCCCAGGTGCCGGTATCGACGTAGCCGGGATCGGGCTGCGCGAAGCCGGGATCGGGGTTGGTCCAGCTTCCCTGGTCCACGTATCCGGGATCAGCCGAGGGCATTGCGCCACCCCCGAGCGGGCCGGGGCTGAACGGGGCCTCTGGTCCCAACCCGCCGCCCAGCGCCTCACGACCTGAGAACATGTCGCGGATGGCATCGGCAGCGAGCACTCCCCCCGCCACGCCGGCCGCGGTCGTCAGAGCCGAGCCAAGGAACCCAGACCCTGAGCGCTGAAACATTCCCGGCTGGCTGGCGGGCGCATATTGCGGCGGGGGCGCAGCCTGTTGATACCCTGGCGGCGGTGCGCCCTGACCCCAGGGACCGCCTTGCGGCGGGGGCGCAGCCTGCTGGCGACCGCCGCCGAACAGCCCGCTGAAGAAGCCACCTCCACCTTGTTGCTGCGGCTGCTGGGCCGCGCGCTGCTGCGCCTGTTGCAACTCCCATTCCAGCCGTTTGATCCGGTTCTGCGCCTCTGCCAACACATGGTCCTGGACGAAGGCGAGTTGTGTGAGGCGATAGCGCGCCTCCGGATAGCGGTTGAATTGCTCGGCGATGAACCGGTCAGCCTCGGGATCGATCGGGGGCAGCGCCGGGGCGGTCGTCGCAGGTACCGAAGCCCCGCCCCAGGGGCTCGGCTGCGCTGAGGCTGCCCCTCCGACCCGGGCGATGAAATTGGCGATAATGTCGCGTTCTTCGTTGGTCATCGTACAGCTCCTCAAGGTCGGGCGGCGGGCGCCCGGTCGATCACGCCAACGACCGCCGCCACATGGGCCTGATCGCGGAAAATGTCCACCGTCTCGAGCCGCGCTGTCACCGTGACGCCCCGCATGTCCCGCTTCGCCTTGCCCGGCCCCAACAGCGGTGCTTTACGTTGCAGCGCACCACGCCGCGTCGAAGGGCTCGCAATGGACGCCGACCGCGCGCCGAGCTTCCAGGACCTGATCCTATCCCTGCAGCATTTCTGGGCGCGGCAGGGCTGCGTCCTGTTGCAGCCGTACGACATGGAGATGGGCGCAGGCACTCTGCATCCGGCAACAACTCTGCGCGCGCTCGGGCCGCGACCCTGGCGGGCAGTCTACGTCCAGCCGAGCAGGCGTCCGAGCGATGGCCGGTATGGAGAGAACCCCAACCGGCTGCAGCACTATTACCAGCTTCAGGTGATCATGAAGCCGAGCCCCGCCGAGACGCAGGACCTGCTGCTGGCGAGCTATCGCGAGATCGGCCTCGATCCGCTGCACCACGATTTCCGCTTCGTCGAGGATGACTGGGAGAATCCGACCATCGGCGCGTGGGGTCTCGGCTGGGAAGTTTGGTGCGATGGCATGGAAGTCGGCCAGTTCACCTATTTCCAGCAAGTCGGTGGCATCCCGGTGACTTTACCGAGCTTCGAGATGACCTATGGGCTCGAACGTCTGGCGATGTACGTCCAGGACGTTGGCAACGTCTTCGAGCTCGATTTCAACGGCGCCGGTGTGACCTATGGCGACGTGTTCCTCCGCGCCGAGCGGGAGTACAGCGCCTATAATTTCGAGTACGCGGATACTGAGATGCTCGGGCGCCATTTCGCCGACGCCGAGAAAGAGTGCACGGCGCTGCTGGCGCGCCGGCTGCCGTTGCCCGCTTATGACCAGTGCATCAAGGCGAGCCACCTGTTCAACCTGCTGGATGCGCGTGGCGTGATCAGCGTGGCCGAGCGGGCGAGCTTCATCGGACGCGTCCGCGAGCTGGCGAAGGGCTGCTGCGAGGTGTGGCTGGCGGGAGAAGAAGCCGCATGATTGGTCTCGACCGCTGCTGCGCCGGGTCCTACGAAGCGGGCCAGGGCTGAAGGGCCGAGCATGCCGGAGCTGTTCCTGGAGCTGTTCAGCGAGGAAATTCCCGCTGGCATGCAGTCCGCCGCCGCGACGGATCTCGAGCGGCTGGTCACGACTGCATTGGCTCCGTTGCGTCCCGACCATGTCCGCTCGTTCTGCGGCCCGCGACGGATCGCGCTGCGAGCAGATGTCGATCGCGCAGTTCCGGCGAGCAGCAGCACGGAACGCGGCCCGCGCGTATCGGCGCCCGAGCAGGCGATTGCCGGTTTCTTGCGCAAGCATGAGGCGACGAGGGATCAGCTCCGTCAGGAGGCCGGCTATTGGGTCCTGGACAAGGAAGCTGCTTCCGTCTCCGCGCAACAGGCGATCGCCGGCGCCATGCCCGGCCTGCTTCGTCACTTCCCCTGGCCCAAGTCGATGCGCTGGGGCGGGACCAGCGCCTTCACCTGGGTTCGTCCGCTGCGGCGTATCGTGTGCCTGCTCGACGGAGCGGTGGTCCCGTTCGATCTGCGGGAAGGCGCCGACGATGACGGACACGGGCTCGCATCCGGCAATCTCACCGAGGGCCACCGGTTCCATGCGCCCGGCGTCGTCGCCGTGAACTCCCGCGCCGATTGGGAGGAGAAGCTCGCCGAGCGTCGTGTGCTGGTGGACGCCGCCGAGCGGCGCCGACGCATCGCGACGGGGCTTGCCGCCGAGGCATCGGCCAGGGACCTTGCGCTGGTGGATGATCCGGGGCTGCTCGAGGAGGTGGCGGGGCTGGTGGAATGGCCGGTGCCGCTGCTCGGGCGCATCGATCCGTCATTCATGGATCTGCCGCCGGAGGTCCGCCAGGTATCGATGCGGATCAATCAGCGGTATTTCGCGCTGCGTGGCGCCGATGGCGTGCCCGCGCCATGGTTCGGCTTCGTCGCGAATATCGAGGCAGACGACGGTGGTGCGGCGATCGTTGCCGGCAACGAGCGGGTGCTGCGTGCACGCTTTGCCGATGCGCGACATTTCTGGGACCTCGATCGGAAGACGCCGCTCGCGGCGCGGGTGCCGCAGCTCGATCAGATCACGTTCCATGCGAAACTAGGCAGCCAGGGCGAGCGTGCACGACGGCTGCGCGAGCTCGCCCGAACCATCGCCCCACTGGTCGGTGCCGATCCCGAGCTGGCGGGGCGCGCGGCAATGCTTGCTAAGGCCGATCTGCTGACCGGCATGGTGGGCGAGTTCCCGGAACTGCAGGGCGTGATGGGTCGCTATTACGCGCTGCACGATGGTGAACCGGCCGAGGTCGCCGACGCGATACGCGACCACTACGCCCCGAAGGGGCCGAACGATGCGGTCCCTGCCGCCCCCGTTTCGATTGCCGTGGCACTGGCAGACAAGCTGGATCAACTCGCCGGCTTCTTCGCGATCGGCGAGAAGCCGACGGGATCTGGTGACCCTTATGCCCTGCGCCGCGCCGGACTTGGCGTGATCCGCATCCTCCGTGAACACAGACTTGGGCTGAACCTGCTTCCACTCATTCGCGCAGCCGGCAAAGGATACCGCACTCTCTGTCCGGCGCCGCCCGCTGAGATTATGGAATTCCTGGCAGAACGTCTGCGCGTGCAACTGCGGGCGGAAGGTGCGCGATACGATGTGCTTGCCGCCGTGTTCGCAGCTGGCGCGGATGACGTAATTCCCCGCCTGCTGTTGCGCACCGATGCCGTCGCCAGCCTGCTGGGGAGCGAGGATGGCAGCAACCTGCTCACAGGGTACCGGCGAGCCGCGAATATTCTTCGGATCGAGGAGAGAAAGGATGGTCCCCATGACGGCACGCCCAATTACGCGCTGCTTTGTTCGGATGACGAGCGAGGGCTGGCTCGGGCCGTCGATGCCGCCGCGGCGGAGATCTCAGCCTGCCTGCAGGATGACAGTTTCGACCGGGCGACGGGGATTCTCGCCAGTCTACGCGGCCCACTCGACGCGTTCTTCGATCACGTGACCGTCAACGCCCCCGATCCCGAATTGCGCCGCAATCGTTTGCGTCTGCTCAATAAAGTAAGAGCAACCATGGGCCAGGTAGCCGATTTCTCCAAGATTGAAGGCTGAACGGAGTTCGCCATGACCAAGTGGGTGTATAGCTTCGGCGCCCGCCACAACGAGGGCCGCACCGAGATGCGCGACCTGCTCGGCGGCAAAGGCGCCAATCTCGCCGAGATGGCCAGCATCGGCTTGCCAGTCCCGCCCGGCTTCACTATCACCACCGAAGTCTGCACGGAATTCTACGAAAACAATCGAAACTACCCGGCGGATCTGCAGTCGCAGGTCCGGGAGGCACTGGCGCGTGTCGAAGCGGCGGTCGGCCGCCGCTTCGGCGAGCGCAGCCGGCCGCTGCTCGTCTCGGTCCGTTCCGGCGCTCGCGTGTCCATGCCCGGCATGATGGACACCGTGCTCAATCTCGGCCTGAACGATGCTACGGTCGAGGGCTTGGCACGCGATGCGGGCGACGACCGCTTCGCCTGGGACAGCTATCGTCGCTTCATCCAGATGTACGGTTCCGTCGTTCTCGGGCTGGATCACCACCGGTTCGAGGAAATCATCGAGCAGGCAAAGCTCGACCAAGGCGCCACCGAGGACACTGCGCTCTCGGCCGACGACTGGCGGCGCGTGGTGGACGGCTATCAGGACATGATCCGGCAGGAAACCGGCAGCCCGTTCCCACAGAACCCCGAGCAGCAGCTTTGGGGCGCAATCGGCGCGGTGTTCGGAAGCTGGATGAACCCGCGTGCCGTCACCTATCGGCGCCTGCACGACATTCCCGCCGACTGGGGCACCGCGGTCAGCGTCCAGGCCATGGTGTTCGGCAACATGGGCGACGACTGCGCCACTGGCGTCTGTTTCACCCGGGACCCGTCCACCGGAGAGAACGCGTTTTTCGGCGAGTACCTGGTAAATGCACAAGGCGAGGACGTGGTCGCCGGCATTCGCACGCCGCAACCGCTATCGAAAGCGCGCGCCAAGCCGGGCGAGGCGCCGATGGAAATGACATTGCCGGGTGCGTACGCCGAGCTTCTGGAGGTCCGGCAAAAGCTGGAACGCCACTACCGTGACATGCAGGATATCGAGTTCACCGTCGAGAAGGGCCGGCTCTATATGCTGCAGACGCGTAACGGCAAACGCACCGCGGCTGCCGGTCTGCGCATTGCGGTCGAGATGGCGAAGGAAGGCCTGATCGATGAACAAGAGGCGGTACGTCGAGTCAACCCGGCCTCGCTTGACCAGCTTCTGCATCCCACGCTTGATCCCGCCGCGCCACGCAAGCTGCTGGCCAAGGGATTGCCGGCAAGTCCTGGCGCGGCCTCCGGCGCCGTCGTGTTCAGCGCCGACGAGGCAGAGTCGCGCGCCGCCAAGGGCGAGGCGGTGATTCTGGTGCGCATCGAAACCAGCCCGGAGGACATCCACGGCATGCACGCCGCCCGCGGCATCGTCACCACTCGTGGCGGCATGACCAGCCACGCCGCGGTGGTGGCGCGTGGCATGGGCCGCCCCTGCGTGGCCGGCGCCGGCGGTATCACCGTCGATTACAACGCCCAGACGATGCGGGCCGGCAGCCGCACTGTGCAAGCCGGAGAATTAATCACGCTCGACGGCGCCACCGGCGAGGTGTTCATCGGCCACGTGGCAATGGTCGAGCCCGCCATGTCGGGCGACTTTGCCACGCTGATGCAATGGGCCGACAAAGCACGACGGCTTGGCGTCCGTGCCAATGCCGAGACGCCGTTGGACGCGGAGACTGCGCGCAACTTCGGCGCCGAGGGTATCGGCCTGTGCCGCACGGAGCACATGTTCTTCGACCCAGAGCGCATCGGCGCCGTCCGCCAGATGATCATGGCGCACGATGAGGCCGGCCGGCGGGCCGCTCTGGCGCGGCTGCTGCCGCACCAGCGTGCGGATTTCCAGAAACTGTTCAGCATTATGGCGGGCCTGCCGGTGACGATCCGGCTGCTCGATCCGCCATTGCATGAATTTCTGCCGCATGGTGATGCCGAGCTCGCCGAAGTCGCCGAGGCGCTGGACACCGACATCGACAGCATGCGCCGCCGGGCGGCGGAGCTTGCCGAGGCCAACCCGATGCTTGGCCATCGCGGCTGCCGGCTTGGCATCACCTATCCCGAGATTTACGAGATGCAAGCCCGCGCCATCTTCGAAGGTGCACTGGCAGTTGCCGAGGAAACCGGCTTGGCACCGGTGCCTGAGATCATGATCCCCCTCGTGGGCACCAAGAAAGAACTGGAGATTACCCGCGCGCAGGTGGAGCATATGGCGCACGACGTGTTCAAAGAAGCTGGGCGGGAGATCGATTACGCGGTCGGCACCATGATCGAGTTGCCGCGGGCCGCTCTGGTCGCGGATGCCATTGCGACGGTGGCCGACTTCTTCAGCTTCGGCACCAACGATCTGACCCAAACTACGTTTGGCCTGTCGCGTGACGATGCGGGCAAGTTCCTGCCGAAATACATGGAAGAGGGAATTCTGGCGAAGGATCCGTTCGTCTCGATCGACGTCGACGGCGTCGGCGCGCTGGTGCGCCTTGCCGCGGAGAAGGGACGACAGGCGAGACCGGGGCTCAAGCTCGGCATCTGCGGCGAGCATGGCGGCGATCCCGCCTCGATTGCGTTCTTCGAGCAGGTGGGGCTGGATTATGTCTCCTGCAGCCCGTACCGCGTGCCGGTCGCGCGGCTCGCCGCCGCACAGGCAGCGCTCGGCGCAACTCCCGACCGTACAGCCTGATCGGGGCAAGGCAATGGGATACGCAAGATAACTCGAAGGCAGTCACTGGCCTAGGAGGCAATATGGACGATCTTTCTACCGTCGCCGGCCTGCATCGTTATCCGTTGGCACGTCGGGGCTTCATGATGACGTCGCTGATCAGCGGCTTCACCCTGGCCACGACCACGGTGGAAGCGCAGGCAATCCATACGGACACGCAAGGGCTGGTCTGTGGTGAGGTGCAAATCCCGGTTTCCGACGGACATCTGCCGGGATATCTGGCGCGTCCGGATGGCGCCGGCCCGTTTGGGACGATCCTGGTGATCGAGGAAGTATTCGGCGTCACCGAATATATCCAGGATGTCTGCCGGCAATTCGCCAAGGCGGGCTATCTTGCCGTGGCCCCGGAGATCTACGCGCGGATCGGCGATCTCTCGAAGATGACCAGCATGAGCGAAATAATGGGTGTGATCGCCAAGTCGAATGACGCGCAGATTATGAGCGACCTCAATTCGACCGCCGCCTGGGCTGCGGACAACCACGGCGATGCGGCGCGATTAGGCGTGAACGGGTTCTGCCGCGGCGGACGCGACGTGTGGCTCTATGCCGCGCACAATCCGCACCTGAGGGCGGCCGTCTCCTGGTATGGCATTCTGGATGGCAAGACGAGTGAGATTCAGCCGCGGACCGCGCTTGATGTCGCCGACCAGTTGCTTTGTCCGCTGCTGGGCCTGTATGGCGGGCAGGACGCAAGCAATCCCGTGCCGCTGATCCGTGAGGCTGAGGCGAAGGCGAAAGCCGCCGGCAAGACGGTCGAGATCGTCATTTATCCGGATGCACCGCACGGTTTCCATGCCGATTACCGGCCAAGCTATCGAGAAGCCGATGCCAAGGACGGCTGGGCGCGGGCCCTGGCATGGTTAAAGCGATACGGGGTTGCGTAATGTCAGCGCCGCATCCCGATGACGAAGCCGGCGTGCGGGACTGGTTCGAACGATTGGCTAGCCATGTGCAGGCGGTGGATTTTGCCGGCGCCCGGCCGATTTTTGCAGCCGACATGATCGCGTTCGGTACCTTCACCGATTTCATCACCGGTCGCGACCACGCCGAGCAGATGCAATGGCGCAATGTCTGGCCGCATATCGACGAGTTCCGTTGGCGTCCCGATCTGCGTGTGATGGTCTCGCCCGACCGGATGCAGGCGGTCGGCATGGGCGTGTTCGACTCTACCGGGTACCGGGAGGACGGCATGTCCTATGACCGACCCGGCCGCGCCACGGTGGTGTTCGGGCGTGACGGCACGGATGCGCCTTGGGTCGCGCGGCATACGCACATGTCCCTGTTCCGCGACGTGCCGACCCGCTCGTTCAAGGGCAAGCCGGAGAAGCGATAGGAGTTTGGTGCGCGGCGGCGTCATTGCGAGCCGAAGGCGAAGCAATCTCCCAAGGGCTATCCGACCCGGATCGAGACATCGCCGACGAGAAGCCGGCGCAGTCCTTGAGCCGTGTGCAGCAGCAGGGCACCGTCGTCGTCGAGCCCGCCGAAACACCCCTCGATCGCTTCAGCGGAGGTGCTGACGTGTAACTTGGTACCTAACGGATGCGCCCGCAGAAGCCACTCAGCGCGCACCGGTTCGAAGCCGCTGCTCTGCCACACGTCCAGCCACCGTGCGAACGCATCCAGCAGCAGCTCGCGCGCGACTTCCACCTCTCCCGCTTGTGGGAGACGTCGGCGCGCGTCAGCGCGACGGGTGAGCGTCGCCAGCGACGTCACCGGATAAGGTGTCTGCTTCGGCACATCCAACACGTTCAATCCGATGCCGACGATTGCCACACTCTCGACCTGCTCGATCAAAATGCCGGAGATTTTCGCCCCGTCCACCAACACATCGTTTGGCCACTTCAGTGCTGCATGGTCGGGCAGGAACGCATTCACCGCGTCGGCGACGGCCAGCGCTGCGACGAAGCCCAGGTCCGCAACGCGGGACGGCGGCAGATCGAGGCGCAGCAGGATGGAGAGATACACATTTCCTGGCGGACTGGCCCATTGCCGTCCATGACGTCCCCGGCCGGCAGTCTGCTCGCGCGCCGTGACCACAGTTCCGTGCGCAGCGCCGGCTTGCACCAGCCGGCGCGCCTCGTCTTGTGTCGAACCCAGACTGTCGTGGAACCGGATATCGAAAGCAATCATTCGATCGGATAGCGCCATGGCCGCGTAGGCTGTGTCGCCGCCTCGTCGATCGTCCATTGCGGCAAAGAGAGACCCGGCGCCACATCGCTGAACACCATGCGCACGCGCGAGCCGATCCCGATGCGCCTCACCATGTCCGGCGGGGCCAGCGTACCGTCCGGCGTGGTCAGGTTGCCCACGACGCGCAGCGCCTCGTGTTCCGTCGGCTGCCCCTTCTGCGTGTCCAGATCGACCAGCAGCAGCGAATAGGGCGTGAACGGCCGGAACGCCGGCTGGATCGCGTGGTGCACTTCCGTATAGGAGTGCACGGCACCTTTCCCCTCGACCCGTATCCAACGCGCCTCGGGGCTGGCGCACCACGGACAGGCGGTTGTTGGCGGATAGCGCAGCAGGCCACACGCCTCGCAGCGTTGCAGATGGAAGTCGTGCTCCGCACAGTGCCGGAAATACTCCAGGTTCTCCACTTCCAGATCATTCAGGTCGAGCGGCATGCCGAGATAGGTCGCGTGGATCGCCATCATCGCCCCCTTCAGCCGCGCCGCATGACCATGGCGGAGCCGGTCGCCGGCATGGCCCAGCCGAGGTTGGCGGCCACCTCCACATCGCGCACCTGGCGGCAGCCGCCTTCGCGGTAATCGTAGGTGTGGTGCCGTCTGCCGTCCGGCCCGACCGGACAGGAATCATCGACCTCGTGGCGAAGCTGGCGGACGTTCTCGATCACCATGTTCATGCCGTGAGTATAGCCCTCGCAGAGATGCCCGCCCGAGGTGTTGTTCGGCCGTCTGCCGCCAAGCCGGGTGATGCCGGATGAAACATATGCGCCGCCTTCACCCTTCTTGCAGAAACCGTAATCCTCGAGTTGCAGCATCGTGGTGAAGGTGAAAGCGTCATACGCGCCGGTAGCGTCGATATCCTCGGGCCCGACGCCGGCATTCGGCCAGAGAATGTCCTTTGCATAATGTCCCGCCACCGTGGAAATCGGCCCCGCCTGGTAGTGCATATCGAGCCGCGGCTTGTTGACGCGCCCGGCCACGCCGCGGATCAGCGCCGGCGTACGGCGCAGATCGTGCGCACGCTTGGCGCTAGTGACGATGATCGCGGTGGCATTGTCCGTCTCCACGCAGCAATCCAGCAGATGCAGCGGCTTGCAGATGAAGCGCGAGGCCAGCACGTCGTCCACCGTGACCCGCTGCTTGTAGAGCGCCTTCGGGTTGTTGGAGGCGTGCTCGGAGTGCACCACCTTCACCATCGCCACCTGCTCGGGCGTGGTGCCATAATCGTGCATGTGGCGCATGAAAGTGGGCGCGAACATCTGCCCGGCGCTCTGCCAACCATAGGCGCGGCTGTGCAGCATATCGCCAGACACCGGCACCGCGGCGCGCGCCCCGGTGCCGCCGATACGCACCTGCGAATATCCGTTCATGGCACGGAAGATGGCGACGCATTTGCACAACCCGGCCTCGATTACGCCGATGGCGATCCCAACCAGCGCTTCGGTGGAGGAACCACCACCGAAGCAGTCCATATAGAAATTCAGGCGTATCCCGAGATCGCCGGCGATGAACGGCGCGAAGGTGGAATCGCCGCTCTGATAGGAGAGCATGCCATCGATATCGCCCGGCTTCAGCCCGGCATCCTGCACGGCGTTGCGGACCGCCCAGGTGCCGAGCGCACGCGTCGTCATGCCGGAGCCGCGCGTGTACGTGGTCTCGCCCACACCGACAATCGCATATTTATCTCGCAGGTATCGCGGCGTGGTCGCATCGGTGTCGGCTGGCAGTGGCATCGAATCCTCCCGAGTTGCCCCAGCGATCCTATGGCCGATTGCGGGAACGCGCTATTCTGAGTGGCGTCCGTGCTATGCGGGCGCCACTTCCCCCAGCACCAGGTCGAGAATGTCGACCGCGCGATCGATCTCTTCGTCGGTTACTGTGAGCGCCGGCATGAATCGGAGCGAATCGGGCCGCGGTGCGTTGATCAGCAGCCCACGCGCCAGCGCCCGGTCAACAAGGGCGGAAGCAATATCGCGCCTGAGACGGAGCGCAAGCAGCAGTCCCTTACCGCGAACCTCGCCGCAACCGTACTTGCCAGAAAGCGCCTGAAGCCCGGTCGTCAGACGTTGACCGGCCTGAGCGACCCGGGCCAGGAAGCCAGGTTTCGTGATCTCCTCGATAACGGCACACCCGACTGCCGCCATGAGGGGATTGCCACAAAACGTCCCGCCCTGGTCGCCGTACTCGAAACAGCAGACATCACGATGGGCAACAAGCGCGGCCAGAGGTACCCCACCGCCGAGTCCTTTGGCCAAAGTCATGACATCGGGTACTACTTCCGCATGCTCGAAACCAAACAGACGACCGGTTCGGCCGATCCCCGTTTGAATCTCGTCAAGAATGAGCAACACGCCCTGCTCGCGAGTCAACGTACGCAGATCGCGCAGGAAGGATATCGCGGCTTCGAAGACGCCCGCTTCGCCCTGGATCGGCTCCAGCATCACCGCGACGGTCCGCGAGGTCATAGCTGCCTCAATCGCGTCGAGGTCGTTCAGCGGCACCTTCACAAAACCCGAAACCTTCGGCTCGAACAGTTGCTCCCACTGCGGCTTTCCCGAGGCAGCCATCGTGGCCAGCGTGCGCCCATGGAAGCCGTGATCCATGGTGATGATTTCGTAGGCCCCACCACGGTGCCTGGCTCCCCATTTGCGCGCCAGCTTGATGGCGCCCTCGTTCGCTTCGGCGCCGCTGTTGGCAAGAAAGACCTGATGCAGCCCGCTATGGCGTGAAAGCAGTTCGGAGAGCCGGATCATCTGATCGTTGTAGAATGCGGGACTGCAATTGATCAGGCGCTCCGCCTGCCGCGCCAGTGCGTCCAGGATCGGTCGCGGCGAATGACCGAGGCAGTTGACCGCCCAGCCCTGGATGAAATCGAGATAGCGACGGCCTTCGCTGTCGGTCAGCCAGGAACCGTCGCCGGCGACGAAGACGATCGGTGGCCTGCGTGTAATATCCATGACCGCGTCGAACCGGCCTGACGACGGATCGGCTGCAAGTATGCTGGCTATGCTGGTCATCATGTCCTCCTGGTTGCTGGTGCAATGGAGCGACAGAGACCCTGAAAACACGAAGGCCCCCGTCGCTGCTGACGGGGGCCTTCGTGGTAGATCTGCTGACTCGCTCTATGACGCGCGCAGACTCCCCACCCCCGTCAAAGGACGGCGGCGTCGGCGAGCGGCGATCGCAATGCGAGACATACGATTCGAATGCACGTACACGGCCGGAGTGTCAATGGCGGCCGCACTTATGGCGCCGCCTGGCAGCCTCGAAGGACTTGGTGACAGGCAGCGGCGGGTCAGGCGATACTCGCGACCGCGAATCGCCATGAACAACGAGAGCCGCATGCCGATCGACATCGACAAGCTGACCGAGCCCGAGCTTATCGACCTCAACCATCGCATCGTGACACGCCTGAATTTCCTCGGGGAAATGCGGGCTCATGCGGCGATGCTGCAGTTCAGGATCGGTGATCGCGTCGCCTTTCAGCCCACCGGCCAGGCGCCGCTGGTAGGTATGCTGACGCGCTACAACAAGAAGACGGTGACGGTGATCACCGACGACGGGCGCCATTGGAATGTGTCCCCCGGCCTGCTCAGCAAGGTCTTGCCACCAAGCACTGACGAGACCGGCTCCAACCTGATCCCGTTACGCCGGCGCTGATGCGCATCGAACCTGGAGAGTGGCGCCGGCGAAACACGCCTGCCCATTATCCTCCAAGGTTCCGATTTGCCCGCGCTAGTACCGCCTCGAACAACACCTGCGCCCCGGCCTCCGCCTCCTCCGGCAGCATGCTCTCCGCCTCGTTATGCGACAGGCCGTCCTTGCACGGGGTGAAAATCATCGCCGTCGGCACCCGCCGCGCCACGTACACTGCGTCGTGGCCGGCGCCTGACACGATCTTCCGCGCCGGATAGCCGAGCCGCGCCGCCGCCTCTCGCACCAACGCCGCACAGTCAGGATCGAAACGCTGCGCCGGGATGCGGAACAGCCGCGTCAGTTCCAGCTTCACCCCGCAATCCCGCGCGATGGATTCCGCTTCGTGCGGGAACTCGGCGTCCATCTGGTCCACCTCCGCTTCCTCCGGATGGCGGAACTCGACCGAGAAACGCACCTCGCCGGAGATCACGTTGCGGCTGTTCGGCGAGACCACAAGCTGGCCCACCGTCCCCCTCCCGTCCTCGCCCCGCGCGCGCATCATCCGATCGACCAGTTCCACCACCCGGGCCGCGCAGACCAGCGCGTCCCGGCGCGCCGAGGGCGGCGTCGTCCCCGCATGCGATTCCTGCCCGGTCGCAACGGCGTCGTACCACACCTGCGCCTGCGCCCCGGTCACCACGCCGATCGCCTTGCCTTCCCGCTCCAGAATCGGCCCCTGCTCGATATGCAGCTCGAAATACGCATCGGCCGGAAACGCCTGGGCAGGCTCAGGTCCGCGATAAGCGATCGCATCCAGCGCCGCTCCGACAGTCATCCCCTCCAGGTCCGCCAGCGCATAGGCTTCGTTTAGCCCGAACACCCCCGCCCATACGCCCGAGCCCATCAGGCTGTGGCCGAACCGGCTCCCTTCTTCATCGGTCCAGTTCACCAATTCCAGCGGCGCCTTGGTGACGATGCCCAGCTCGTTCAGGCTGCGCATCACCTCCAGCCCCGCCAGCACGCCCAGCGCGCCGTCGAACTTCCCGCCCGACGGCTGACTATCCAGGTGGCTGCCGAACAGCACCGGTGGGCGCGACGGATCCCGCCCTGCGCGGCGAGCAAACATGTTGCCGATCGCATCCACCCGCACCGTCAGACCCGCGGCCTCGCACCAGGTACGGAACCGGTCGCGCCCGCGCCGATCGACCTCGGTCAGGGTTAGCCGCCGCACCCCGCCGCGCGGCGTGGCGCCGATCTCGGCCATCTCCATTAGGTTGTCCCACAGCCGCTTGCCGTCGATGCGCTGGTTGGTCCTCTGCGCGGTCATTTCGGGCGATCCCAGCCGGAAATCGGGCATCTTGCCGATGGGCAGCCTTCCTGCAAGTTTCCCGCGGCAGCGGAGTTCCCATATGACCGGAATAGCGGCCGCGCGATGCTGCGTCGCCGTCCTGGTGCTTTGCCTGGCAGGCTGCAAATTGATCGACCAGACCACATTTGCACCCTCGCCCTCGAAAAACCCAGCGCTGCTCCCGGCGGAGGCGAAGGTTGAGAAGATCGATCCGCGCACGCCACTCTTGTCCATCGACGCCGGCACGCCGGTGTCCGCGTATGGCGGTGTGCTACGTTATGCCGTGGGCCAGGCGATCGCCCGCGACCCGAACGTGCGGTTCGACGTGCTGATGGTGGTGCCGGACACCGGAGATGCGGCCGCGCAGACTTCCGCGGTCACCAAGGTCCAGGACCAGGCTGTCGCGCTGATGCGCGAGATCGGCGGCGACGGAGTGGCGACGGATCGGGTAGATCTTCGTGCCGGCGTAGATCCCCATATAAGCCAGTCACAAATTCGTGTGTATGTGCGCTGAGATGACCCCTAGACCTCTCGGTTCCCCCAGGCCGCACTCAATTGGCCATTCATGTCCCGCTCCCTGACCGGAGAACCGGCCGACGATGCATCCCTTCCTTGAGCACTCCCGTCGCGCGCTCGACGAGATTCGGGCGCAGGGCCGTTACCGCTCCTTCACCCCCTTGCGGAAAGACGCAGCCCGCTTCCCTTACTACCGCCGTGCGAACGGCTCGGAGGTGCTGGTCTGGTCCTCCAACGACTACCTCGGCATGGGGAGCCACCCGGCGGTGATCGAGTCCGCGTGCAAGGCGGCACGCGACATTGGGGCTGGCGCGGGGGGCACGCGGAACATCAGCGGCACCAGCCCGCTGCACGAGGCGCTTGAGGCCGAGCTCGCCGCGCTCCACGGCAAGGAAGCGGCGCTCCTGTTCTCCTCCGGCTTCGTTTCGAACCAGGCGGCACTCTCCGCGATCCTGAACGCAGTGCCGGGCTTCGTCGTGTTCTCCGACGCCAAGAACCACGCCTCGATGATTGCCGGGATCAAGGGATCGAAGGCCGAGTGCCGCATCTTCCGTCACAACGATCTGGCCCATCTCGAAGAACTGCTGGCAGCGGCGCCCGCCGAAGCACCGAAGCTGATCGCCTTCGAGTCCGTCTATTCGATGGACGGCGACATCGCTCCGATCGGGCCGATCTGCGTGCTGGCTGCCCGCTTCGGCGCCATGACCTATCTCGACGAGGTGCACGCTGTTGGCATGTACGGCCCCTCGGGTGCCGGCGTTGCCGAACGCGACGGCGTGGCGGCGGACGTCGATATCATCGAAGGCACACTCGCCAAAGCGTTCGGCTGCCATGGCGGCTACATCGCCGGATCGGTATCGGCGATCGACTATATCCGCAGCACAGCGCCCGGCTTCATCTTCACCACCTCGCTGCCGCCGATGGTGGTGGCGGCCGCGCTCGCCAGTGTCCGGCACGTGCGTGCCGATCCGGCCCGGCGAGCGGCGCTGTTCGAGCGCGCCGAGACGCTGAAGGGCCGCCTAGACGCGGCCGGCCTGCCACGTTTGGACTCTCCCAGCCATATTGTGCCGGTGCACGTGGGCGACGCAGCACAGTGCAAAGAGATCAGCCGCCGATTGCTTGATGAGTTCGCAATCTATGCGACGCCGATCAACTATCCGACCGTGCCACGCGGGGCCGAGCGGCTGCGCCTGACACCCACGCCGCTGCACACAGACGCCATGATGGATCGGCTGGTCGAGGCGCTCTCTGCCATCCTGCGCCCGGCAGGCCGGCTGGCGGCTTGACCGCCGAACGCCTGCTCCTGCGGCTCAATCCGGGACAGGGACGGCGGCTGCGCAGCGGCGCGCCCTGGGCATTTAGCAACGAGATCGCGATGCACCCAGAGTACCGGCGCATCGAGCCCGGCACGCTGGTGCGGCTGGAGGGCGACGACGGCGTGCGTTTCGGCACTGCGATGTTCAACCCGCACAGCCTGATTGCCGCGCGCGTCCTCGCCCGCGATCCCGACGCCACTATCGATCTCGGCTGGATGCGCGCCCGCCTAGGGGAGGCGATCGCCCTGCGCGCCCGCATCTGCGACACGCCGTACCACCGCCTGGTCCACGCCGAGTCGGACCGCCTGCCCGGGCTAGTCATCGACCGTTACGACGATGTCGCCGTCGTGCAGGCGAATACCGCCGGCATGGATCGCCTGCTCCCCGTTGTGCTCGAAGCCCTGCTGGCGGAGCTGCCGCTGCGCTGCATCGTCGTCCGCAACGATTCCGCCGCCCGCCGGCTAGAGGGGCTGCCCGAGACCGTGGAACTGCTGCACGGCACCAGCCCGGCGACCCAAGTGGAGGAAGGCGGCGTATGCTTCCCGATCGACCCGATGAGCGGCCAGAAGACCGGATGGTTCTTCGATCAACGCTGGAATCGCGACCGGGTCGCCGCCCTCGCCAACGGCGCCCGCGTGCTGGACGTATTCTGCCACATCGGCGCCTTCGGCCTGCGCTGCGCAAAGTCCGGTGCCACCGCCGTCACGCTGGTCGACTCGAGCGCCCCCGCTCTGCGCCAGGCCGAAGAAACAGCGGCTCTCAACGGACTGACGCAACGCGTCACGACACGACGGGAGGACGCTTGGGAGTCGATGGCCGCGCTCGCCGCTGCCGGCGAGCGTTTCGATATCGTAGTATGCGACCCGCCTGCCTTCGCCAAATCCCGTAAGGACGCCGCTGCCGGGCTGCGTGCCTATGGGCGGATGGCCCGGCTCGCGGCGGCGCTCGTTGCGCCCGGCGGCCTCCTGTTCGTCGCCTCGTGCAGCTACCACGCCCCCGCCGACGCCTGGGCCGGCGAGATCGCACAGGGACTCTATCGCGCACGCCGCGAGGGACGCGTGCTGTTCACCGGCGGTGCCGGACCGGACCATCCCGTGCATCCGCACCTGCCAGAGACGGCGTATCTGAAAACCGAGCTGATCGCGCTGTCAGAATAGGCGCGGCGACAACGCCGCCCCGTATCGTCATGGCGGGCCCGCAACGATTGTCCCAAACGCAATCCCCCGGGCTAGCTCGCAGGGGGCATTGATTTCGCTATCCGATATGAGCCAGTTGTTGTCCATGTCGGCAGACAAAGCGTGCACAGGCCCTATCCTGGTTACCGGCGGCTCGGGGCAGCTCGCGACTGCGCTGGCCGAAGCCGGCGGGGAGCTTGTCAGCCGCGTCGGCCGCCCGGATTTCAACTTCGACCGACCCGAAAGTGTCGAGCACGTCTTCAATCAAACGGCCCCCGTGCTGGTGGTGAACGCCGCGGCCTATACGGCCGTCGATGCCGCCGAAACCAACGAGGCCGCCGCCTATCGCGCCAATCGCGATGGCCCGGCGCTGCTTGCAAGGCTCTGTCAGCAGACCGCTGTGCCGCTGATTCACGTTTCCACCGACTATGTGTTCGACGGCCTCAAGGGCGCTCCCTATGTCGAGACCGATCCGACGGCGCCGCAGGGCGTGTACGGTGCCAGCAAGCTCGCCGGCGAGGAGGCGGTGCTGGCAACCTGCGACCGCGCTGTCGTCCTGCGCACGTCCTGGGTCTATGCCGCGAGAGGAAAGAATTTCGTCCGAACCATGCTGGACGCTGCGCGCAAGACGAACCGGCTGCGGGTGGTCGCGGATCAGAAGGGCTGTCCCACCGCCGCCGCGGACTTGGCGACAGCGATCCTGGGAATCGTCGGAGTTATCCAGGCTGAAGGCTGGCAACCGCGCTTCGGTGGCGTGTTCCATGCCGCCGGGACCGGATGGACGACATGGCATGGCTTGGCCTGGGCTGTATTCCAAGAGGCCACGCGGCATGGTCTGGCAGCGCCCGAGGTCGCGGCGATCGCCACCGCCGACTGGCCAACGCCAGCCCGGCGCCCGCCGGACTCCCGGCTCGATTGTGGTCGCCTCGCCGCCACGTTCGGCATCATTCTGCCGCTCTGGCGCGACGGCTTGGCACGCACAATCGATGCCATTTTCGCCGCGGCGTGATAGCCGGCCCATGGGGCGCACCGCCATCTTGCTCTCGACCTACAACGGCCAGCGCTTCCTGGCCGGCCAACTGGATAGCCTGCGGGCGCAGACCCACGACGACTGGGTGCTGTATTGGCGCGACGATGGCTCGAGCGATACCACGCCGTCGATACTGCGCGACTTTCAGACTGAACTGCCGCCCGGTCGGGTGATGGCGTTGATTGATCCGGGACGTTACGGCGCGACCGAGAGTTTTCTCCGACTGCTGCGTGCCGCGGTTCGCGACGGTCACGAGACACTGGCGTTCGCCGATCAGGACGATGTCTGGCTGTCTGACAAGCTGGCTCGCGGTGTCGCCGCGCTGGAGTCCGTGCCCGCTTCCGTGCCGGCGCTTTATTTCGCTCGCCAGCGTCTGGTCGATACCAAGCTGCGGCCGCTCGGGTGGTCACCACCCGTCCGTGGTCCTCTCGGCTTTCCGGCGGCACTGACCCAGAACCTGGCGACCGGCTGCACGCTGATGCTGAACCGGGCGGCGGGGGAACTGGTCGCGGCCAGTGCGGCGCCGGCGGCGGCCAATCACGACTGGTGGTGTTATCTGCTGATCGCCGCCGCCGACGGGCGGCTGTTGAATGATCCGAAGCCGACCGTGCTGTACCGGCAGCACGCCGGTAATACGATCGGCGCGCCTGCCAGTTTTTTCTGGCGAGCCCTCGCGGCATGGCGGCGGGGGCCAACGGCGTTCACGAGCATTCTGCGTCAGCACGTGGCGGCGCTCGCCGACCAGCCGCATCTCATCGCACCGTCGGCGCGCGAGCAGGTGGCGATCTTGGCGCACTCGCTGCGAGGTGGAATGTTGGAAAGGATGCGGGCGCTCCGGATGCCCGGATTGCGCCGGCAAACCTGGCCGGAGACGTTGGTGTTCCGCCTCTGGTTCATGCTGACCTGAGCAACGCTTGGCGCCTCCCGAGGGACATGCGACCGGTTGCTATTGATCCGGGAAGCAGCTAGATTATGACCTGTTTTCTGGTCATATCGTAGGTGATCATGGTCACGGTCAGCCTGGCTCAGGCGAAGGCACATCTCAGCGAGCTGCTGGACAAGGTCGAAGCTGGCGAGGAAGTGGTCATCACCCGCCATGGCCGCCCCGTGGGCCATCTCCATTCTGTGTCGCGCCCGAGACATCCGCCGATGCTCGATGATCTGGCCGCATTTCGCGCCAAAATGCCGCGGCTTCGGCGCCCGAGCGCTGAATTGCTGCGCGAAATGCGCAACGAAGGACCGTAGTACGACGACAAGTGCGTGATTTACTTCGATACGAGCTTCCTCGTCCCACTCATTATTCCGGAAGCAACCAGCGACAGGATTTCAGCGTTCGTCCGCGATCTGCCCGCTGACCGGTTCACCGTGAGCCACTGGACCAGGGTCGAATTTTCTTCGCTGCTTGCCCGAGAAGTCCGCATGGGCGGACTGGACGCCACAGTGGCTCAGCGGGCCGACGCCCGGTTCGAAGCGATGCTGGACGAATCCTTCGCTGTCCTGCTTCCCGATGCCGACGACTTCGCGTTGGCCAAGCGGTACCTCAGCCAGTACGAAACGGGACTGCGCGCCGCAGACGCTCTCCATCTGGCGGTCGCCAACAATCATCGCGCCGAGGCGATCTACAGCCTCGACAAGGCGCTTCTGAAGGCGGGAATGGTTCTCGACCTGCCGGTGAGCATGGGAATTCGCACGAGATGATCGCACCGGTCGGGTGCTGCGCGGGCGGCAAGCGGGCTTATTCGCGGCCTCAGCCCCTTGGCCGTCCGCACGCCGGGCCGCATATCCGCCTGCCATGGACGCGATTCGAGTTCGAGCGGCTGACCAAACGCTACGGCGACGTGCTCGCCGTGGATGCGATCGACTTCGCGGTGCCGGCCGGCGCGACGGTCGGGCTGCTCGGTGGCAACGGGGCGGGCAAGACAACGACCCTGGCTATGCTGCTCGGTCTCCTGATCCCGACCGCGGGCAGCATCCGGGTGCTCGGCCACGATATGGCGCGCGACCGGTTCGCCGCGCTGGCCCGGATGAATTTCTCCTCGCCCTTTGTGTCCCTGCCGCACCGGCTAACCGTGGCGCAGAACCTGCGCGTCTATGGACACCTCTACGGCATCCGCCGGCTCGAGCAGCGAATCGCCGAGCTGGCCAACGAGCTGGAGCTGACCGATTTCCTGCATCGCGCCACCGGCAAGCTCTCGGCCGGGCAGAAGACGCGGGTGGCGTTGGCCAAGGCGCTGATCAACCGCCCCACCGTGCTGCTGCTGGACGAACCCACCGCCAGCCTCGACCCGGATACCGGCGACTGGGTGCGCACCTGGCTGGAGCGCTACCGAGCAGAGAGCGGCTGCACCATCCTGCTGGCCTCGCACAACATGGCGGAGGTAGAGCGGCTCTGCTCGCAGGTGCTGATGCTGAAGCGCGGCCGCATCGTGGATCGCGGCAGCCCCGCCGAGCTGCTCGATCGCTACGGTCGCGAGGACATGGAGGAGGTGTTCCTCGACATCGCCCGCAACCGTCGCGCCGTGGCGGAGGCGCCCGCATGACCGGTTCACCGGCCCGGCGCGTCTGGGCGATGATGTATCGCCATCTCGCGCTGTATCGCGGCTCCTGGCCGCGGCTGCTGGAGCTGGCCTACTGGCCCGTGCTGCAGATGCTGATCTGGGGCTTCACGGCGAGTTTCATCGCTGCACGGGTGGGCACCAGCCGGGCGGCGCTGGCCGGCGAGGCGTTATTGGGCGGCGTGCTGCTGTGGGAAGTGGCGCTGCGCAGCCAGATGGGCGTGGCGATCAGCTTCATGGAGGAGATGTGGTCCCGCAATCTCGGCCACCTGTTTGTCTCGCCGTTGCGGCCGTGGGAGCTGGTCGCCGCGCTGATCGGCATATCGGTCGTGCGAATGCTCATCGGCGTCGTACCGGCAATCGGGATCGCCTACCTGCTTTATGCGTACAATCTCTTCGCGCTCGGCCCAGTGCTGGTGCTGTTCTTTATCAATCTGATGATCATGGGCTGGTGGGTGGCGCTGGGCGTGGTCAGCCTGATCCTGCGCCACGGCGCCGGCGCCGAGGCACTGGCATGGTCGGTGCTGTTCGCCATCACCCCGTTCGCTGCCGTGTTCTATCCGGTCGCCGTGCTGCCGCCGGCGATGCGGGCAGTCGCCTGGGTCGTCCCGGCCTCGCATGTGTTTGAAGGCATGCGTGCAGTGCTGACGCAGCAAGTGGTGCGTTGGGACCACCTGGCTGCAGCGTTCGCATTGAACGCGATTTGGGTGGTACTCGCCGGGCTGCTGTTCGCAGGTCAGTTCCGCCAAGCCCGGCTGCGCGGTGCCCTGTTGAGCATCGGTGAATGAGCCTCACCAGCTTCTGGCTGATCCGCCACGCCCTGGTCGATGAGAACGCACGCGCGATCCTGTATGGCACGCTCGACGTCGAACTGTGCCCGACCACGCTCCTGGAGCAGCAACCGATGTACGCCGCGTTGGCGCGCCGGCTGCCGCGCCCCGCCGTTTGGGTGGTGACGCCGCTCTCGCGCACCCGGCGCACCGCCGAAGCGATCTTCGCCGCCGGATACCCGCCGACTGAACTGGAGATCGAGCCCCGCCTGGCCGAGCAGCATCTCGGGGAATGGCAGGGGCTAGCCCATGCCGAGTTGCCGGCCCGGCTGACCCTGCCGAAGCACGCGTTCTGGCCACTCGGCGGCTGGGAGCGTCCGCCAGGCGGGGAGAGCATCGCCGACGTGATCCAGCGTGCCGGCGCCGCAATCGAGCGGCTCGCAAGCGCCCATGCGGGGGAGGACGTGGTGGTCGTCAGCCATGGCGGAGCGATCCGCGCGGCCGTGGCGCATGCGCTGCAGATCGGGCCGGACAGCGCGCTGCACCTGGCTGTGCAGAACCTGTCGCTGACCCGGCTGGAGCGTCACCCCGACGGCTGGCGCGTGGTCTGCGTCAACGAGCTTCCCGGTTATTGACTCGCCGTAATTCGGCCGACTCCGAGCACGCGTGCTAACGCGCGATTCGGAGGCCCACCGACATGAAATCCATCTTGATGGCTGCCGCGCTTGCGCTTGTCCCCGTGCTGGCTCGTGCCCAGACTCAGGCCGACCAGCAGGCGCTGGTCGATCGCTCGACCCTCGCGTTGCAGGATGCGATGCTGCGGAATACGTCAGGGCAGCCTCGGACGTCGTTGACCCACGCCCGCGCGGTGGTGGTCTGCCCGCAGATATTCAAGGCGGGCTTCTTCTTCGGCGGGGCCGGTGGCGACTGCGTGATGGTCGCGCGCGCCGGCAACGGCACGTGGTCCTATCCGGCATTCTATACGATCGGGAGTCTCAGCTTCGGTCTGCAGATCGGCGTGCAGGACAGCGAGATCATCATGATGGTGATGACCAATCGCGGACTGAACGCGCTGCTGAACGCCAGCTTCAAGATCGGCGTCGGCGGATCGGTGGCGATCGCGGTGATTGGCGCCGGCGTGCAGGGTGACACGACAGCAGCAGTCGGCGCCGACATCGTGGCGTTCTCGATCGCCCGCGGTGCGTTTGCCGGCGTCTCGCTGGAGGGTTCGGGGCTGGATTCACTCACCGGCTGGGATCAGATCTATTATGGGCAGCCGGTCGATGCGCGGCAGATCGTCATGGACATGCAGGGGCGCAATCCCGGCGCCGATCCGTTGCGCGAGTTGCTGACCCGCTACGGCACACCGGCGCCGGTGGCGACGGCCGCGTATGGCGCGGGGCCCGCCTACGCTGCACCCCCACCCGTCACTGCGCCGCCGGCGTATCCCCCGCCGGCGTACCCCCCGGCTGCGGCATCGGCACCTCTGGCGACGCCCACGGGCGGGGCACCGATCAATCTGCAGCCCTCGGCGCCGATCCAGCAGCAGAGCCTGCCGCCGCCGAGGTAATACCAGCCACCCTTGTAGTTGACTCGCCATGTGCTCCGGTGGGGCGGAAAAGCGAAGCGCATTCCGCCGCCTTTCGCCGAGCAAGGGTCAACATCAAAGGCGCCTGGTATAACTCGAGGCGGGGCGCCCCCAACCGTCATGGCCGCCGAAGCTTGTTCCTGCGGAAGCAGGAATCCGGCCATCCACCCCTGTCTGTTGCCTGATGTCGGCAGGCCGCATCTCGAGCGAACGCCGACCTCTCCCGCTCCGCGGGCTTGGGCTGCGAAGCAGACCAAGGCCGGCCCCGGACTTGATCCGGTGTCGCTGGGCGCAGCGCGGCGGGTGAGTGCAGGCGATTTCAGTCAGCTTCAACACGCACTGGCTAGAGGATAGCGGGTGCAGGCGGTCTCCCTCTGAGCGCGCTTTCCAATTTGCTGCAGCCGAGCAGCGGGAGTGATTTGCATGAGCCAACGGGCCCGAGCGGTGCGTCCGGAGCGGTCTTAACGATGGCCGCGCACAAAAGCCCGCACACAACCAAGCTCTAGGATCGCTCGGGCGACGAAATCACGCTCGATGAGGCCGAGCGGATTGCGATTTGAGGCGTCAATCGCCCTACCGCGCCGCACTATCGATAAAATCTGTTATCAAGAGTAAAACTCGGGGTAGGGGGCTGACCTATTCCTACGGATTCGGCTCGCCAGGCTAGCGGCGTATGAGACGACGACTGAGAGATGGAGAGGGTCGGTGCAGACTAAGCTCATTCAAGTTCAGAAGAGGATCGATGATCTCGAAGCCCTCGCAGACGAGGTTGCTGTCCTTGCGGCACGTATCAAAGACGGCGAGGAGGCGCAACCTGACTTATCCATCAACGGTCAGCGATGGTATCGGGGCGCGCGCGAAGTTTTGGTTCAAGCAAAATCTTCTGCCCTGGAAGAGTTTGATCAGTGCTACAACTCGACGGTCACCAGTCCGAGGAGAGGTATGCAAATAGGTGCACGGAATTTCACGGACATCGAGCACTATATTGCGATCGGAACAGATAGCTCTTGGGTCAAACTCCGTTGGAGTGGAGATCAGCAACGGTCAAACAGAGAAAATTATCATGCGTTTTTCAGTAAACAATTCTTGAAGACGCGTGCACTATTGCGCTCCGTGATCGACGAGGTTTACTCACGGGAACTGCCGGTTGCCACTCAGCTAAGTTTTGAGCTTGTGGCGGATGAATTCTCCACCGCAGAGACGATCTTGCGAGAGGCGAAGGGTCAGGAGGTATTTCACAGAGTGAGCGGCGTGATCGCAAGGGTAGCTCTTGAACGACATCTCTTCACCGTTGCCGATCAAAAAGGGATCGTGATCACCGTTAATCCGCCTCACAAGAAAAAACCCGAAGCACAGGACGCCATTATCTCTCTAAGAAAGGCGGGGGTTATAACAGCTATACAGCAATCACAACTGGAATCGCTTCTTAAGATTGGCAACAATTGCGCTCATCCGCAGGAGATCATCGAACCGGCGGACATCGAGAGGATGATTAAAGATGGAAAGCAGCTAGCTTCAGTAATCCTCTGACGGATTCAATATCTTGTGGTTCCGCGCCGTGGCCGTGAGCCTGATGGGAGCGGCCTATATCTGAGAGAGGACATTATCATATATAGAAGCGGCCTGGGAAGCGACGCGCTTCGGTCACTGGCCCGGCCGGGGGCGGTCGGCCTACCATCCGGGGCTGAGTTTAACTCGCACGGGGTGCAACGATGATTCCCGTTCTGGCGCTTGTCGTCGCCATCCTGGCTGCATTCTTCGGCCCGCTGGTGACGTGGACTATAGCGCGGCGGCAGATTGCGCTGACCGCGCGCGAGACGTGGATGCGGCAATTTCGTGAACAAGTGGCGGCGCTGCTTACGGCTTACGACAGGTTTGTAATTCATACCCAAAGCCACACCACGGGCGATCCGGAAAAAGAGAGGCGGCTTGTCGAGGTCACGGATGCACAAAGGCTTCCGTATCACGCGTTACGATTATTTATAGCCGAGAGAGCTCCGGAATATGACGATTTTAGAAATGCCCTGGACCAGCTTTTAACTGCGCCAGCAGACATAATAGAGGTGCGCAAAGCAACCCTTGTGATGGCGGCTGAGATGATATTGCAGAAGGAACGCGCCGCGATCACCGATGCACCAGCAATTTGGCGCGAGCTGTGCAACAGCCTCGGGCTGCGATCCGGAGCCAAGTGTAGATGACCAACAAGGTTATGGACTCCGTTGAATTATGCACCAGCGGGGGCTGGACTGCTACCAGGTCGGCGCTGGCCTGTTCGCACCTGACGCAAAACAGGCTACCGTTGAGGAAACCGAAGCGAGTTTCACATGGCGATTGACACCTCCTCTTGGGAAGGACCGCAGCTTCGCCCGCTCTCGCCGCCCCCTGAGGATTTCAATGATCTGAGTGTCCGTCCGGGAACAAATTGAGTTTTTAGAATCGCTTAGCGGGTCACCCTTGAAGCCATTGAATCGCCTGTGATTCTCTCTCCCCCGAGCATCGATTCGGGGGACTGGATGTGGACCAAGGAGAACCGGACGCGGTACGACCGCACCCGACTGCGCTATGAGAGCGATCTGACTGATGCCGAATGGGCCGAGGTGGAACCATTGATCCCCCCGGCCAAGCCGGGCGGCAACAAGCGGAGCGTTGATATCCGCCAGGTGGTGAACGGCGTGATGTATGTGCTGAGCACCGGCTGCCAATGGCGGGCGATCCCCAAGGACCTGCCGCCGCGGAGCACAGTGCACGACTATCTGGAACGATGGACCTGGGACGGCACGCTGGAGCGACTGCATCACGCATTGTATGTGAAATGTCGTGAGCAGGCCTCGCGAGAGGCCAGCCCGACCGCCGCGGTGATTGATGCGCAGAGCGTGAAGAGCGCCGAAAAAGGGGGGCCTCGATCGATCCGCATGGGTATGATGCGGGGAAGAAGATCAAGGGCAAGAAGCGGCACGTCCTGGTCGATACCCAGGGTTTGCTGCTACAGGCCATCGTGACGGCGGCGGACATCCAGGATCGCGATGGCGGCGCCATGCTGCTGGCGACGCTGTTCGGGATGTTTCCGTTCCTGCTGAAGCTTTATGCCGATGGCGGCTATCAGGGGCGGCGATTCCAGGAGGCGTTGAAGCGTGTCGTGTCGCAGGCCGAGGTGGAGATCGTCAAACGATCTGACCAGGCCAAGGGCTTTGTCGTGCTACCAAAGCGATGGGTGGTCGAACGCACGTTGGCGTGGCTCAACCGATGTCGTCGACTGGGTAAGGATTGGGAAAATCTCAATGTGAAGGCGCGTGCCTTTCTGTTGCTCGCTTCCATCCGTCTCATGGTCAGACGGCTATGCAGGAACTAGCAATGTTCCCGGACAGACTCTGAGCGTGGAAGAACAAGTCGAGCTTATCAAGGACTGGTTCTTCGAAAATTTCGAGGACCCAGTGCACAACACGCCGCACGACAGCGCGGAGGGTGGCTATATCTATATTTGGGGTGGCCCCTATGAAGCCGATGACGTGATCTCGAACGTGTTCGCAGATGTTGCATCCGACGAAGTCATCCAAGCCGCTGTTGAGGCTCTGGAAGACGAAAGCTCTGTATGGGCACCGAGCCATAGTCGCGTTCTACCACCCGAGGAGGACGAAGGGGATGAGCGCTACCAGGAGGGCCTCGATGCCGCAGCGCTGCATGCGCAAATGCTGGAACGCATCGATGAGCTGGAACGGGCGCTTGAGAGTGTCCGACCGCCCGGTATAGGACACAACCGTCCGCCGGAGCCTCTGGAAGACCAGCCGCTTACCGCTGACGACTATCAGGCGATCATCGACGCGATTTCCGTCGTCAGGTCGCAACCGATTGAGCCATCCGCAATGCCGCTTGAAGCTGTTGAGGCGGCGTCTGCGCTGCGCAAGGTCGGGACGAAGATTTCTGGTTACCTCGATGCTTTCACGATCGAGATGATGAAGGCTGCGGGGGCAGAAACCGGCAAATGGATGGTCCGTCTGCCGGCTTGGGGGCTTTTGGCCAAAGCATTGGCCGGCGCGAGCGGTGCTGTCATGACATGGATTCACGCTTTGCATCTGCATTTCTAGCGACGGCTCCCGTCGCGCGTGTGATAAACGCTCTTCATTATCACGTGCTAATTCGGGCCCTTTGAGCCATGGGGTATTGGACGCCTGGTCGGGCACGTTACACTTGGTTACAAAAATCAACCGGCCGTGCGTTGCCCCGCTCACGGATATGTTATCCACTCGACAGTCGCCCCTCGTCTCGCGAGGCGGTGCCGAAAGCCTCCCGGAGAACGATAACGGAGGACCTAGAGATGCGCGCGATCAGCAGCCTCGTTGCAGCAACCGTTCTGGGCGTGACTATAGGTGTCATGACGGCGCCGAGGGCGCAGGCCGCCTATATCGTGACGCTCGAGCAAGTGGGGAGCAACGTTGTCGCGACCGGCAGCGGAACAATCGACCTGAGCGGCCTGAGTTATGTTGAAACCAGCGCCCAAGTGGTCGAAATAGTCCCGACCATCGCGTTTATCAATACCGGGCCGACCGTCCCCGGTGAACCGTCGCAGCCGGATGGGTTACAAGACTTTTACACCGGGTTCACCCCTGGACCAGAGAGTTTCGGGCCTGGGTTCGCGACGCCTTTCAGTAGCAGCAGCGGAGACCTCGTCGGCATCGAGGGCAACTCGGCGCCGACGTACGATCAACTTCTGGTGCCTGCGGGCTACGTATCCGGCAGCGCCCTGTCGAGCAGCGCGACTTGGGACGACGCGACGTTCGCGACCCTTGGCGTGACGCCCGGCACCTACGTATGGACATGGGGGGACGGGGACAGCTTCAGGCTGAATATTGGAACCGCTGCGGTGCCGGAACCACCCAGCCTGCTGTTGCTCGCACTGCCGCTGGGTCTCGTGGCGCTGCTCGCCACCCGACGCGGCCGGGCCAGGCACAACGCCTGAGTGCGTGGGTTCAGGCCGGCCGGGTCGCAACGCGCCGATCCCTGCGGCCCCCACAGTGCAATTGCGGAGTGTCCCCGGAAAGGCGTCTTCGCGTGGTTACGCACGGGAACTGCTGATCCGGAATTACTAGCGCCGACCACCACCAAGCAGGCCGCCCTCTATGTGAGGGTTCCTTAATCCTACTGCGTCACTCATCATGCCGCGCTTAAGGGCTGGCGCCTATGCCCGCAGCAGGGACATCGCGGCAGTGCATGGACGAAGGTACGTGCGAGACGGATGCGCAGCGTCGCAATCGAGTTCGGCACATGACGCTGCGAACGCAGCGGCAGCTCCTCTGGGTCGGTAACCTGCGGGAACGGCAGGTCGCTGGCCGCGCCAGGCGCGGGCAAGTCCTGAGGGGGGAATCGTCGCCTTCTCGGAGACCAGGAATCCGTAGGCCGCAATGCATAGGCTTGCGTGATGGTGAAAGCCCCGCCAGCCGCGGCCTTCGTAATGGCCGAGCCCGACCTCCTGCTTCAGATCCAGATAGTCGCGTTCGATCCGCCAGCGCAGCTTGGTGAGATCCACCATCCGCTCGAACGTGATGTCCGACGGCAGCGTGGAAAGCCAGTAATGGTCCGGTTCGCTCGCGCCCTCTGGCCACTCGATCAGCAGCCACTCTTCCGCCGCAGGTTCGTTGCGTTTGGTATCATCGTGTGCCGGACGCACCCGCAGGCGGGCAAAGCGTGAGCTCAGTGCCGTGTTGCTGCCCTCTCGCCAGGTGATCGGCTGCCAGGCGTCGGCGGCCAGCTCGATCGCCAGCTGCTTGGCCGAGACCGGCTGATGCGCATCATCACGGCGCGGCCGTTTGGGCGGCCGGCCGCGGCCCGACCATGCCGGGGCTGGCACTGCTGCCTCGCCCGGCCGCCAGACTGCTGTGGTGGGTAGGATGCCGGCCACGTAGGGCTGTCCGAGTTCGCTGATCCCGCCACGCAGCGTAGCGTTGTTGCCATAGGCTGGGTCCATCAGCGCCACTGCCGCCGGCAGGCCATCAGCGTGGGCTTGGCGCATTTGCCGCAGCGCGATCTCCGGCTTGGTCTGGAACGTAACCTCCGCCGGCACGCCCGCGGTGATCCGCCGCACCGGGTCGTCAGCCCAGTCCTGCGGCAGATACAATCGATAGGCGACCGGCAGGCTGGCCTGGTGGGTGGCCACCGAGAGGCTCACCGCCACCTGGCAGTTCTCCTGCTTGCCAAGCTGCCCGCAGTATTGCCGCGCCACGCCGACCGAGTGGTGGCCCTTCTTGGGGAACGCCGTGTCGTCGATGATCCAGGCCTGGATCGGCTCATCGCCGGTGATGGATGGCAGCACCAACTCGCGCACCCGGGTCAGCATCGCCTGGTCCGACCATGGGGCTTGCGCCACCAGATGCAGCAGCGACTGGTGCTGGGCCGCGGTCCGCTCTGGTGCGGTCACCGCCGCCAGCGGTTCGACGCTCTTGCGGCCCTCGGTCGAGATCAAGCCGATGCAGTAGTCTTGAAACGGTGCGACCCGGTCGGCATGGCCGAGCACCGAGGCCAAATCCGCCGCGTAGGCTCTGAACCGGGCTTCCGTGCCAGACCGATCGCGAAGATCCATGCCGCCCTCCCCGAGCGGTTCGAATCTTCACCCGTACCATAGCGCGACCGCGTCGCAGCAAGGGCTAAATCAGGCCGTCAGCCCGTCCGGTTTGCGACTCAGTAGGATTAAGGCCTCGCCACACAATTTGTCGGCTTTCGCCGTATTTCATGGGGCCATTATGCAGCGGACTTGCGCAGCAAAAAAACCCAATCTTTCCAGCTCCCTAGTTTTGCTGTTCGCGGTAGGGACGCCCATTGCTGAGCGCCCCCCGCACAGATCCGTGCGAGCGGAATTCCCGCACACGGCTCCTACCTCGGGTGCCTGACGGCAAACCGCACGCTCGGCCAGGGATGCAGGACACGGGGCTTGGGGAGAAACTCGTCGGCCAGTTTCGCCATCCGCTGCCACGCCACGTATGCCCGCTGGCTGCGCCGGCAAAGCTGCCGGTGCCATAGGATCACGACATGGTAGCGGAACGCAGCCAACGCCGGGCTGTTAGTCGGCACGGCGTGGTAGGCGAAGTATCCAGCGACGACCTGCGCGAGCCACCTCCCGACTTCCGGGATTGGCACGTGCCTCCGCTCCCGCAGCGCCTCCTTGGTCTCCCGCAACTTCGCGCCCATGCGATCCCGACGCGACTTCCTCCTGATCTGGAAGTCGCCTCGCCGGGACTTGCCGCAGATGAGTACAAAGCCCAGGAACTTGAAGGTTTCCGGTTTGCCAAGCCCCTGCTTCTCGCGGTTCTGCGCCGCAAAGCGGCCGAACGCGATCAGCCGGGTCTTGTCCGGGTGCAGCGACAGCGCGAACTCCCGCAGCCTATCACGCATCGCGTCCCAGAAGCGCCGGGCGTCACTCTCATGTTGGAAGCCCACGACGATGTCGTCGGCGTACCGCACCATGATCATGTCGCCCGTGGCCTCGCGCCGTCGCCAGCGTTCGGCCCAGAGGTCGAAGACGTAGTGGAGATAGACGTTCGCGAGCAGCGGTGAGATCACCGAACCCTGTCCCGTCCCCTTTTCCTCTATCGTTACCGCTCCATCTTCCAGGACCCCGGCCCGCAACCATTTCTGGACGAGCCGGAGGATGCGCCTGTCGCCGATCCGATGTTCCAGGAAGCGGACGACCCATTCCTGGGAAACTTCCGTGAAAAACGATCGGATGTCGGCGTCCAGTATGAAGTTCACCTTCCTGCTGCTGATCCCAACAATCAGTGCATCCAGCGCGTCGTGCTGGCTGCGCCCCGGTCGGAACCCATACGAGAACCCGAGGAAGTCTTGCTCGTAGATCACGTTCAGCACCGCCGCCACCGCCCTCTGGACAATCTTGTCTTCGAGCGCCGTGACCGCGAGCGGGCGCTTGCTGCCGTCTTCCTTCGGAATGTAGCTCCGGCGGGACGGCAGTGCCCGGTACGCTCCTGTTTGGACCCTTGTGTGCAGGTCTGCGATCCGTTGATCGAGGCCCTGTTCATAGGTCTCCCACGTCATGCCGTCGACGCCCGGGGCTGCGTCACGCTTCATCGCGTGGAACGCCGACCGCAGCATCTCGGGATTGATGTGGTGAAGGAGCGCAGTGAACCTCTCCTTCTCCCCTCGCCTTGCGGCGAGCCGTACGCGGTCCAGCGCCTGTGACACACTTTCCCGGTCCTGCGCCCGGCGCGTGCTTTGCTGGCTCGCGTTCCCCTTGGTCCCTGTCCTTGGCTCCACCGGCTCCGCGGCGGATCGCTCCGCTTTGTTCGTCGGCTTCACGGCTACTACGACAAAGTCAGACTTCTCGGGCGCGTGCATCATCGGTTTCGGCTTCTCGCCTTTCCGATGCGGACCTGCGTGTCCAGCCGCAGGCCAAGCCCGAGATCTCCCGGTTCCCGAACAAAGAGCTTCCACACATGCCAGGGTCTCCGACCACGCCGGGTCGGACAGACACTCGCGTTATCGCGTCCGTCCATGTGGCCTTCCGTGATTACGAACACGTCGGCACCCGGGTTGCTCAAGTTTTCGCGGCTCAATGGCTGGCCTGTGTGCTCCCCTGCCGACGCTTCGCCGACACCCTCGCGGATGGCAGCGCACGGCTCGGGCCCGATGCGGCTCGCTACGCCTTCATCGTGGGGGACTTGCACCTCCTACTCCTTGCCGGTTTTGACCGGCGCACCGAAAATCTTGATGGGGTGGACGGCCCCCGCTCCCGGCATCGATGTGCCACAACGTGGTCGTCTGTGAACGCCACAATGAGAGGAGCCCGTCCGCCATGCAGGTTGCCACCATTGGTCTGGATCTCGCCAAGCACTGGTTCCAGGTCCACGGCGTCGATGCCAGCGGCGAGATCGTCGTCCGTCGTAAGCTGCGACGCAGCGAGGTGCCGGCGTTTTTTCAGTCGTTGCCAGCGTGCCTGATCGGCATGGAAGCCTGCGCGACAGCCCACTATTGGGCTCGCGAGCTGACCAAACTTGGCCACACCGTGAAGCTGATGCCGCCGGCGTATGTGAAAGCCTACGTCAAACGCAACAAGAACGACGCAGCCGATGCTGAGGCAATCTGTGAAGCAGTGACGCGTCCTTCGATGCGCTTCGTGCCGGTGAAGGATGCCACCCAGCAATCGGTGTTGATGCTGCATCGCGCGCGCAACCTGTTGGTCCGGCAACGCACCATGCTGGCATCATCGCGCCGCAGGGTCTCCGGCATGTTGAGACCCTGATCACCCAAATTGCTCATGAACAGGCGCGGCTTCCGGAGCTTGCGCGCTCAATTCTGCAGATGATCGTGGACCAGCTGAACGATACCGCCGGCAGGATCCGGCAGATCGAGGTGTCGCTGACGAGATGGCATCGACAAAGCCAGGTCAGCCAATTGCTGGCCAGCGTACCCGGTGTCGGCATCATGGGGGCGAGCGCGATTGCTGCGACGGTCGCCGATCCGACGCTGTTCCGCTCGGGCCGAGAGTTCGCTGCCTGGCTGGGAATGACGCCACGGCAGAACTCGAGCGGCGGCAAGGAACACCTGGGCCGCACCAGCAAGCGCGGTGACAAATATATCCGGAGCCTGCTCATCGCCGGCGCGGTCGCCGTGCTCCGGCATGCACGCAATCGACCGACACGAGACGGCGAATGGGTTCGCGCCATGTTGGCACGCAAGCCGACCAAGATTGCCGCGGTCGCGCTGGCCAACAAGACCGCCCGCATCGGCCTTCGCCGTCCCCGTCCGCTGCGCTCCTCACGGCTATAGCCGGTTTCCGCCAATTCGGGCTAGGATAGCCGTCTGTCTGCGGAGCACTGCGTCCGTGCCAACCATGAAGTTCCTAGGTAATCTAGACACCTTACAGGCTGCGGTCGCCTCCTGCCACCGAATGGGCGAATGGACGGAGATAGGAAATAAACACTGCTTTCGGGCCAGAACTGGTGAGATTCTAAATTGGTGGCCGAGCACGGGGACGATCCAGTTTCAAGGCGCCAATCCGGCGGCATTTGAAGCTGCATTAAGCGCATCAGTCGAGTCTCCGTCGCCTGTCGCCAAAGCCACCAGTCCCACAGCAAAGATATTTGTTGTCCATGGACATGATCGCGACGCCAGAGACCAACTAGAGCTGGTTTTGCTTCGCCTCGGCTTGAAGCCGTTCATCCTGCAAAACTCAGATGCCGGAGGCGCCACGATTATTGAAGCATTGGAACAGCATATCTATCGGGAATCCGGTTTTGGGATCATACTCCTAACGCCGGATGATTTTGGTTATAGCAAAGAGCTACCCGATGCGGACAGAAAGCCGCGCGCGCGCCAAAATGTTATTCTCGAAATGGGGATGGTCATGGCTGCGCTCGGGCGTGATCGCATGGCCATTCTACAAAAGGGAGTGCTTGAAAGGCCCTCCGACACCGATGGCATTTTACGCATCGAATTCAATCACCACGTGAGGGAAATCGTCCCGAACCTTGTCCGGCGTCTCCAGACTGCTGGCTTCGAGATTACGGCCGAGATGATTGCGGCTGCATCGGCCTAAGTAGCTGCGGCGTTGGCGGCACGCGAACAGGATGGCGGCAATGGTGGGGATCGTGGCTCCCCCTCGAAGCTAGGTTGCGCTTCCGGTCAGCAATGTCAAAGCCGCATAATTCCGTATTATGCAGGCTTTTCCCGGTGTTCGCAAAGTCCTCAACGGCGCCGATAAGTAATACTGGGAGCTAAACATGGTCGCACTGGTTTTTCGGGGGCGCGCCGGGGCGCCGCGAATACTTGATGGTGGAATTTTCCACTTGCCGCAGGGTGACACAATATCCAGGTCAACCTAGTGGCGAGCGGACGGCAAGATAGGAACCGTTTGCGCGGGCCCTGAGAGTGCCGCGAGTGCCCCAGCCGGAGCAATGGCCTGGCCCAGTGATAATTAAACCGGACAGCCGTTCCTCATACGCGGCAGTCCACCCCGGCACGGCCAGAAAATGTTCCTAACCATGAAATTTTTCCTTGACCTTGCTCGCATTCTGTGTTCTTATTATGTTCGTGTTCGACACCGCCACCGCCCCGGTCGCAGCCGTCCAACCCGACCCCCCTCGGGCCCTGCCGCCTTGCATCGGCCAGATCCTCGGCCTCGTCCGAACGCTCATCGCCTACGGCAAGAATCTCGCCGACACTCTGCGCCAGCACGCCGCCGATCCCCATGCCCTCCCCTGTTTCGCCGTCGTCGCGAACATCTTCGGTACCACCGATCTCGCCCCGATATTCGCCCGCATCGCCCGCGGTCTGCTTCGCGCCGCCGCGCTCGAAGACAGGCTCCGCCGGCGTGCCGCCCGTGGCCGGGACCTGAAGCCGACGCCCATCCGCCTGCCCTCCACCCGCAGGCCGCGCGCCCCCAAACCGGCCATCCCGCCGGCCGAGGATCCCTCCCTCGTCCGCCTGCCCACGCCCGAGGAAATCGTGGCCAAGGACCGCCGCCGCCCGATCGGCGCCGTCCTCGTCGACATCTGCCGCGATCTCGGCATCGCACCTGGGCAAATGGACCGTGCGACCTGGGACGAACTGCGCCACGCTGTCATCGAGTATGGCGGCAGCCTCGTCACTCTTCTCTTCAGCCGCGCGCGCCGCCAGCTCTCCGCCAACCCCGCCGCCACCCCCGACATCGGTCCCATTCCCATCACCGGCCCAACCATCGCGTTTCCCGCCTGGCCGGTGCCATTCCCGCAATCCCCAGCTCCCGCCTGCACTGGCCCACCGTGACCGGGGGTGTCCGAACCATGGAGCCGTGACGCACGGGGCCGGCCAACGGCCAGCCCCGTCGTCCCGATTCGACGCGTGGAAAATCAATGGGTGCGCTCGCGGTCAGAGGACAGAGGGAAGCATCTTCTTTGCGCCGGCTAGTATCAGCCGCTCACCCCCGGACATCGAAAATCCTGCAATAGGCCCGGCGAAAACGGGTCGTTTTTTGCGTCGACCCGAATCTCGAATGTCACCTGCCGATCGCCCATCTGGAACATCAGCGTATAGCGATCAGCCGAAGCAGTGGGCCGCAACTTGGCGCGACCGAACAGGCGGAACATCGACCACGGTCCGCTGTCCTGCAAAATGCCCGACTGGCCAGGCGGTGGCGGGTCGAACGCGAGGCGCGCAGTCGACGTCTGCGCCGAGCCGGGCCAAGTGATCTCAATCGGGCGCGGTGGACTGTGAGACGCTGTAATGACGGTGCCGTCCAGATCCAGAGTGGCCTGCTTGGTGGTGCGGTCGACGCTGACCGGCATGATATCGAAACGGATAGATGGTGTTGTTGCCCCCGCGGCGAAGAACGCATCGCGGATATTGGCGGCGCGCTGGAATTGCGCGAGATCGGCCGGAGAAACCGGTGCCGGAACGCCATCGGCAGCCTGCGGGCGCCACACTGTACCCGACATATCCACATATGGGCGCAGCAGCGTATTCATGAAGCCGTCGATGAGCCCACCGGGCGCGAACAGTTGGGAAAAGTCCGCAAGCGACATGTCGTTCGTGGAATCGCGTGCGAACGGGTAGTCGCTCTTGATCGAAACGGAACACACAGCTGCCGGCCCGTCCGGTGCATTGAAAACCGCGGCCACCTGGCCGCGTGGATTGCCGCCAACCAATGCGGCGCTGCTTGCGGCAATGGAAGCGAGCCAGCGCGAGACCGGCTGCGGCAGCCGCGCCGCTTCTGCCTGCAGCGCGACTACGGGGTTGTCGCCCGCAGCGAGCGCAGGGGGTGAGCTGCCGATGGGGGCAGCGGCCAACTTCGCCATGAGCTGCTGAGTATCGATCAGCGACTTCAGCATCTGGTCGATCGGAGCACCCGGCCCGTCGCCGATGAAGGACAGCAGGGCCTGGTAGCGCTGATCGATCTCGTGACCAGGTGCCGAAGACACAGGCTCAGTCGGCGGCGCCTTGCCGAGCACCGCCTGCAATTGCTCGGCAGCGGTGTCCACACTTGGCAGTGCCGCCGGCTTCGGCGCAGGTGTCGCGGCGGCGCTCCCCGATGGCGGCACCGACAAACGCAGTTGCCGCCCGATAGCGACCAGCAGCGCCCGCATCGGCGATTCCGGCGAGGCCACGATATACAGATCCTGCGCGGCCCGAGGCAGGCTGCGCATCTGCACGAAATTCAGATCCGTCAGCATCGCATCCCAGACACGCGCATAGTCATCTTCATACAGCGCGATGATCTGCTGTCGAAGCGCCTGCATCTGCGGCCCATTTGGATCGAACTCGACGCGCCTGCCGAGAACCCAGCTCTCGGACACGACGCTTCGCGCAGCCGCATCGAGCGATGGGAGCAACACCTTGTAAAACCCGTCGACGGTAAAGAAGCCCGGCACGCCCTCGCTGAGAGATTTGCCCGACGCTCGGACGAACAGGTCAACACCGGCAGCGCCGAGGGCATCACTCGGCCGCCACGGCGGAAGTTGCTGGGCGGCCGCGGATGGTCCGATACGGGAATAGGCCCGCTGCGCCAGCGAGACGTCGCTGAATGCGCGGCGAGCCTGCACCACCAGATCGCCATCCAGCGATACCGGCGGCAACGGCTCCGCCAAGAGTGCGTCCAAATGACGCAACAGGGCCTCGCGCGTCGGCGCCAGTTCGTCACCGGGATACGATCCTTGCCAGTCGAGCTTCATCCACTCGTCCACAAGATCGCGGTCCAATGGCCCGGCGCCGCCGAGCATCAGATAGACGCGGGTCGCCTCGTACAGAAACTCAGGTTGGTTCATGTTGCCGCGTAGCTGAGCTTCAAGCCGCCACACCAACCGTGGCAGCAAGGCCCGCTCGAGTGCGTGTCGATAAACCTCATGCGCCGCAGCGGCGAGCTTGGCTTCCTGCGACAGCCCGAGCTTCCACCATGGCGGTGGTGCTGCCGCGGATTTGTCGAGACTCTCCGACAATGCCCGCGCCTGATCCAACCATGGCAGCAGGCGCGGCAGGTCAGCGTCGGCAACAGGATCCAGCTTCAGTTGACCGGCCGCCTGTTCGTAGTGTTTCAGGGCTGCGTCGGCGGCATCGATCTGGCGCCGTTCTATTCCCTGAATACGCCAGAGCAGTGCCCCAGCCGCCAACACCACTATCGCAGCGCCCGCGAAACCGACGGCACGCACCACGGCACGGCGACGCTCAGCGACAGGGTTGCGGGCGACCAGCATGGCCTCCCCGAAAATCACCTCACGAAGCAGTTTGCTTAGGAAAAAGCTACGTCCTTGACCCGGTCGCAGGCTGGGCACGCTGCGTTGGTCCAGCCCGAAGGAACGGGCCATTGTTCCGAGCAATCGGTCGATCGGCGTGCCTTCCTGCGTTCCGCTGGTCAGGTAGGCTCCGCGCAACAGCAATGCCGGATCCTCGGGTGAGCCGCCGAACGCGGCCTGCAGGAATCCGACCAGCAGCTGCTCGAGGCTCGCGACCTGGCCCGGGAACATTGCGATCAGCGATCGCCGGTCCAGGTTCTGCTCGGCTTGCAAACGCTGGAACAGGCGTAGGTTCAACCGATCGACCAGTGCATGGAATTCTGCTGCAAACCCGGCAACCGAGCCACCCGCGTCCGCCGCCAGCGCGAAGGTCGTACCCCAAACCTGCGCCCGCTGCGCCTCATCGAGATCGTCGAAGAACTCGGTAAACCCGGCGATCAGATCGGCCTTCGTGAACACGGCGTACACCGGCATCCGAACACCGAGCCGGGCCTCCATCTCCCTGATCCGCTGGCGGATCGCCCGAGCGTGTGCCTGGCGTTCGGCGGCCGGTGCCCTGGCCACGTCGCTGAGGGCTATCGCGACGATGACACCGTTCAGTGGCTGGCGCGGTCGCGTGCGATGCAGCAGGTCGAGGAACGCGGTCCAGCCGGCCCGGTCAACAGCCTCGTTCGAGTCCTGGGTCGTGTAGCGTCCCGCCGTGTCGATCAGCACAGCTTCCTCGGTGAACCACCATTCGCACAGGCGCGTGCCACCGACGCCCGACAACGCGCCTTTGCCCATCTCGGCGGCCAGAGGGAAGTGCAGGCCGGCGTTCAGAAGTGCAGTCGTCTTGCCGGCGCCCGGCGGCCCGATGATCGCGTACCACGGTTGTTCGTAGAGATAGCCGCGCGACCTGCAACTCCGCTTGAGCAATCGCAGAGCCGTGGTCAGCTTTTCGCGCAGCGCCGCTGCCTCCTCCACCGCACTCGCGGTGAGGCCAGAGGCCAGGGCCGCATCGCGCCCGCGTTGCCGCAGCTCCAGCAGCAGATTGGCGACAGCCCAGAAGAGCAAAATGACGAAGACCAGCGCGAGTCGAATCGGCCAATCTTGCAGGCTGGGCAGCAGCGGTCCGAACACCCATACCAGGCCCGCAAGCAGGGCCGTGCCGAGAAGGCTGATGGACCAGCGTGACATGAGCATGCCGAGAAAAGCGTTCATGCCCGCCTAATCCTGGCGATGCAGCACGATCTCAATACGGCGGTTCTGCTCGCGCCCCTCTGCTGTGGCGTTGGATGCAATGGGATCTGCATCGGCCCGGCCTTCCGAACTGAGGCGTGCCGAATTGCCGAGCGCGCGGGCAATCACGGCGCTTGCCGCCTGCGCACGTGCACTGGAAAGCTGGAAGTTGGACGGGAACTGCACTGTGCGGATCGGTTGGTCGTCCGTATAGCCGATCACCTGAACCTGTCCCGGTTCGTTCTTGAGCGCCGTACCGATCCGCTCAAGGACGGCCACCAAACCCGGCTGCGGCACAGTACTACCGGACGCGAAGCCATTGCGGTTGCTGACTCGTATGACCGGTGTCGAGGTGGTCCCGACGATGCTGACGACGCCGTTGTCGATGTCGGGCTGGAGGGAGGCCCGGAGCCGGTCAAGGATGCTGGGCTCAAGCGGGGCCGGCGGCTGCGGAGGCGGCTGCACCACCACGGCACGTGAGATTTGTGGCATGTGTGCGGGTGCAGCCGCCAGCATGCGCGCATACTGATCGTCGGACGCGGCATTCAGTGCGGTCGACACCCATACGAACAGCCCGCCACACACGGCAAGCGCCGCTGCATAGACCACCCACACCGGAAGCCCACCCCGCGACCGGGTGTACGGGGCGGCAACACCTTTCCAACACGGCGACAGTTCCGGCCCGAGGCTCTGCGGCCCGACAATGAGTGCGCAGGTCTCCGCTCGGAGCCGGTCGAGTTCCTTGGAGCCTGATGGTGCGTTCCGGTACCGTCCCATGACACCGAGTGACAGGCAAAGATACATGATCTCGATCACCGGCATGAATTTCGCCGGCGTCTGCCGCAGCCGTGCCAAAAGCTCGAAGAACTTGCCGCCCTCGCTTGCGTCCTGATGAAAGGCCAAGGCTAACGGACGTTTCGCCCAGTCGCTTGCTGCCCCCCACGGCGTGTTCAGCACCACCTCATCAATGCTGACGCAGAGTGCATAATGAGTGGAGCGCACCTGTTCGGTCGGCACGTCTGCGTCACGTACGCGCTGCTCGAAGCTCCGCAGCGCACGCGCGGTGCGCTCGTACAGATCGGAGGGATCGGGCCGATGTGCCGTGTTCCGCAACCGCGCCAGCAACTGCAGCAATGGCATTGCGGCCGCAGCCATCGGGCTGCCCGATGGTGTACGAAAGGGCAGGCTGGGGAGCGGGTGATCCGGAGGCGCGGTCGCCACTGTTCTGGGCGGAACCCGTGCAACGGCAGGCGGCGGCGCGGTCGATGTGGGGAGCGGCCGCGGTACTCTAACTGCACCAGGTTGTAGCGGCGCCGGAGCCGAGCGCCCGCCCGGCCGTGGCCGGATCACCGTGCGTTCTGCGTCCCCAGGTTCGGCGAAAGGATCGTCACTCATCCATCACCTGCGTATTCCGGAACCGTAGGGGGGTGGCTCGGCAGGTCTGCGTCGTGACTGGTATAGCGACCTGTTCCCCACTCGCGTTCACCGCCCATACTTTTCAAGATTAAAGTTTTGCATGACCCATTTCAGCTTCATCCCATAGTCCGGATCGGTGGCGTACACGCCGGTCAGTGCGTCCGCGAAGGCGTCCGGATTCTGCTTCTGCTGCATCGCGTCGCTGTAGCTAGGGCTGGTCGCAAGCAGGCGACCATGCTCGTCAAACGCTGCGGCGATGCTTGGAAACGCGCGGAATTTGGCAGCAACAGTGATCGTCTCGCCGTTGACCACCTCGTCGGTCTGGCTTTCCACCGCTGGCTGGTTTGCGACGGCCTTGATGCCGAAAGGATTGTTGCTCCCGGGCGGCATCGCGGCGCCCCAGGCGCTCTCGACTACCCATTGCGCCAAGGTGACCGCGGCGGGCACGCTCCAGTGCGTCTGCAATTCCTCCGCTGCCTCGATCACCAACGGAGGAAGTACGCCATAGTGCCCGATAGCCGCAGGTATCTGCGCCTCGACCAGAGGGTGGGCGGCCAACGAATAATACGTCGTGCTCCCCGGATCAACCCGGCCGGTCGGCGGGTTCATGCCCATGATGGCCGCCTGGTAGTTTTCGATCGCAAGCGTGGTTCCCACGTCTTCGATGCCTGTCACGGGGATCGGTGCGTGCGGCTTGGGCAGCCGATCGTTCAGTAACGACTGCACAACGAATACGTCGCCCGGAGCGTTCACGCCTCCGCGTCCGACCGATGTGAAGATCGGGGGCGCAACCCGCCCCATTTCGTCTGTGCTCAGGATTGTCGGAGAGGGGACCAGGGCCATAGCGCGCCCAGCCTGCCGTCGCGGCCGGCCCGGCGCAATAAGCAACTCGATCCCCCCACGAATCCTGCCGTCGCCCATTGAGCCGAATGGCGGCGGCAAGGACCGTGTCTCCATGAATCCCTGGACAGCTCCGCGCGCCCTCTCCATACCAACCGCACTTCGATCACCGCACATGGGGGAGCTTCGCATGCGTACGATCATGGCATTTATTGGCGCCGCCGTCGCGACGTTGTGGCTTGGCCAGGCGCTGGCCCAGACCGATCAGGGTCCGGTCAAGGTCGGCGTGCTGACCGACATGTCCTCGCTCTACTCCGACATCGGCGGCAAGGGCTCGGTCGAGGCGGCGCGGATGGCGATCGATGATTTCGGCGGCAAGCTGCTCGGCAAGCCGATCGAGCTGATCTCCGCCGACCATCAGAACAAGCCGGATGTCGGCGCCAGCATCGCCCGCAAATGGTACCAGGACAACGGGGTCGATGTGATCGTCGATGTGCCTACGTCCTCGGTTGCGCTCGCGGTGGAAGGCGTCTCGCGAGACATGCATAAGCTGGTGTTCTTCAGCGGCGCGGGCAGTTCCGACATCACCGGCACCAACTGTTCCCCCTACGCCGCGCACTGGACGTACGACACCTACGCGCTGGCACACAGCACCGGCTCGGCGATCGTGCAGCAGGGCGGCAAGAGCTGGTTCTTCCTGACCGCCGACTATGCGTTCGGGCACGCGTTGGAGCGCGACACCGCGACGGTGGTGGAAGCGAGCGGCGGCAAGGTGCTGGGCCAGGCGCTGGTCCCGCTGAACACGGCCGATTTCTCCAACTACCTGCTGCAGGCGCAGTCCTCCGGCGCCCAGATCGTCGGCCTCGCCAATGCCGGCGCGGACACCACCAACTCGATCAAGCAGGCGGCCGAATTCGGCCTGACCAGCCACGGCCAGAAACTTGCCGGCCTTTTGGTGTTCATCACCGACGTGAACGCGCTCGGTCTGGCGACGGCGCAGGGGTTGGAGCTGACATCGGCATTCTACTGGGACCAGACCGATGCGACACGAGCCTGGTCGAAGCGCTTCTTCGCGCAAATCCATCACATGCCGACCATGAGTTAGGCCGGAGTCGCCAGCTCGCTCAAGCACTATTTCGAAGCGGTGCAGGCGCTGGGCAGCAATGACCCGGACAAGGTGATGGCGAAGATGCGGGAAACCCCAATCAACGACTTCATGACGCATGACGGCACGTTGCGGATCGACGGGCGGGTGCTGCGCGACCTGTATCTGTTCGAGGTGAAGTCGCCAGCCGAATCGAAGGCGCCGTGGGACTACTACAAGCAGCTCCGCACCATTCCGGCCTCGCAGGCGTTTCGCCCGCTGGATCAGGGCGGCTGTAAGCTGGTCAAGCAATAGGCCGCGCGCGGTGGAGCCGCGGCGCTTGCCCCGGCTCCGTCACGTCTGTGGTCAACCCGTTTCTGGGCACAGAGAGTCAGGCTGCGGCCTCGGTCAATTCGCGCATCTGAATGGTCGGCAATCGCATAGACCTCATCGACGTATTTGGCGAAGAACTCCCAGGTCATCGTGTATTTCTCGCCCCACGAGATCACCGTAGCGCCGTTGGCGTTGTAGTCCGGCAACGCCACGGCGTGGCCGCCGATGATAGGCGGGCGGATTGGACGGATCGGCGGTCCAGACAGACGGCGGCCCGCCGCCCGGCGGCATGATGTTCTGCGGCACGTTGAAGCCGATATAGGCGACGCCGCAATTCGCGATAGTTCTTCGGGTTTTGTGCGCGGTTGCCTCCTCCGGCGCTGCGACTTCTGTCGCAGCGTCTTCGTTCAGATGGCGGTCAACCAAGAGCCCTGGCCAAACGGTCGCAGACCGCCGGCGCATGTGGTTTCTTTTCCGTCCAATTAGCCGATCGAATGCACGAAGGCAAAGACAATCGTGTGCTGCATCGGACTCTTACCGCTCCGGTTGACCTCGCTGTGCCCGATCCATAGCTTCCCGCCAATGTCCGCCGCACCGCGTCACGACACGCAGTCAATTCCCCGGGCCTGGCCGTTCGAGGAAGCAGCCAAGCTGGCAGAGCGCCTGGCGGTATCCAACAAGCCGATAGCGCTGTTCGAGACCGGCTACGGCCCCTCCGGCCTGCCGCATATCGGCACATTCGGCGAGGTCGCGCGCACTTCCTGGGTGCGCCACGCCTTCACCGAGCTGACCGGAAGGCCGTCCCGGCTGATCGCCTTCAGCGACGACATGGACGGGCTCCGCCGGGTGCCCGATAACGTGCCCAACCGCGACATGCTGGCCGAGCACATCGGCAAGCCACTGACCCGCGTACCCGACCCGTTCGGCACACATCCAAGCTTCGGCGCCCACAACAACGCGCGGCTCCGAGCGTTCCTCAATTCCTTCGGTTTCGATTACGAGTTCGCCTCCTCCAGCGAATATTATGGCACCGGGCGGTTCGATGCCGCGTTGCTGCGCGTGCTCGAATGCTACGACGAGGTGATAGCGGTGATCCTGCCGACGCTCGGACCGGAGCGACGCGCCACCTACGCACCGATCCTGCCGATTCACCCGCGCAGTGGCCGGGTGATGCAGGTGCCGTTGCTGCACCGCGATCCCTCCGGCGGCACGGTTGAATGGAGCGATCCCGCTACCGGTGAGACCTTCGAGACCTCGGTAAAGGGCGGCGGCTGCAAGCTGCAATGGAAGGCCGATTGGGCGATGCGCTGGTTCGCGCTCGGGGTCGATTACGAAATGTCCGGCAAGGACTTGATCGAACTCGGTGCGCCTGTCCGGACAAATCTGCCGCATCCTGGGCGCGCCGCCACCAGAAGGTTTCACCTATGAGCTGTTCCTGGACGAGCACGCGCAGCGGATCAGCAAGTCAAAGGGCAACGGTCTGCCGGTTGAGGAGTGGCTGCGCTATGCTCCCCCGGAATCGCTCGCGCAGTTTATGTACAACCAGCCGCAGCGCGCCAAGCGGCTCTATTTCGACGTGATCCCGCGCGCCACGGACGAGTATCTGGCCAATGCTGCCCGGCTGCCGACGCAGTCGGCCGAGGAGCAGCGCACCAACCCGGCTTGGTACATCCACGCCGGCCGGCTGCCGAACCACGGCGGCAGCCCAGTATCGTTTACCATGCTGCTGCAGCTTGCCGCGGTGGTGAATGCCGAAACCCCTGAGATGCTGTGGGGATTCATCCGCCGCTACGCCCCGGACGCCTCGCCCGAGACAAAGCCATTCCTCGACAGCCTGGTACGCCACGCCATCGCCTATTACCACGATTTCGTACTGCCGGCGAAACACTATCGCCCGCCCACTGCGATCGAACGGGCGGCACTTGCCGACCTTGCCGAGACGTTGCGCGGAATGGATCCTGGTGCGGATGCGGAAGCAATCCAGAACGTCGTTTACGAGATCGGCAAGCGCCATCCCTTCGCGGCGCTGCGCGACTGGTTCGGCTGCCTCTATCAGGTGCTGCTCGGTCAGCCCGAAGGTCCGCGCTTCGGGGGCTTCGTGGCGCTGTACGGGATCGCCGAGACCATCGCGCTGATCGAGGCGGCGCTCACCCGGCCCGCCAACGCGGCATGACAAGCAAAAAGGCCAGGGGGGAACTCACCCTCGGCCTTCCCCGCATGGTGCGCCATCTTCCGGCGCTGCTCGGCGTGGCGCTGCTGTTCGGCGCGATCTACGCTGTGCAAAAGGAATTCCGGCATCTTAGGCTGGAGGACATCGGTCGTGCGGTGAATGCCATCACGCCGCGGGCGCTCGCCCTCGGCTTCCTGTTCACCGTTCTCTCGTACGGCGTGTTGACCATCTACGATCGGCTGGCGACGATCTATGTCGGGCACAGGGTAGCGTATTCTCGCGCGGCGTTCGCTTCCTTCTGCGCCTATGCGCTGTCGCACAACCTGGGCTTCGGCGCGGTGTCCGGCGCCGCGGTACGGTACCGGCTGTATGGCCATTGGGGCCTCACGCCGCTGCAGATCGCCAAGATCGTGGCGTTCTGCGGACTCACTTTCAGTTTAGGCGGCCTGCTGATCGGCGGGGCTGTTTTGCTGATCGAACCGTGGGCAATCCCGTTCTTCGGCCAGCACCTGCCCCGCCCGGCGTTGCAGGCTGTGGGCGCGCTGTTATGGGGGGTCGTCGCCGGCTATGTGGTCGTCGCGCACCTGTTCCGTCGGGTGCGGCTGTTCGGCCGTAGTGCAGAACTGCCAGGCGGGCGGATGGCGGTGGCGCAGGTCCTGCTCGCCACGTCAGATGTGGCGATCAGCGCGACGATCTTCTGGATGCTGCTGCCGCGCGCGCCGGGGCTGAATTGGCCGATTTTTCTCGGCGTTTATGTCACCTCTTTCACGGCTGGACTGGTCGCAAGCGTTCCGGGTGGCCTCGGCGTGTTCGACAGTGCCGTGCTGTTCGGCCTGGCGCCGTTCCTGCCCGCGCCGCGGATCGTCGCCGCGATCGTGGTGTTCCGCCTCTATTACTACGTGATCCCGTTATTCCTCGCCGGCTCTCTGTTCGCGGCGAACGAGGTGCTGCTACGCGGCGGAACGATGCTGGGCCGGCTCGCCCGACTGAGCGGGCTCTCAGCCGTGGGGCGGTGGAGCGAGCCCGAGTTCGCGGTCGCAGCCTCCACCGGCGCGGTGGCGCTCTCCGGCGTGCTGCTACTGGGTATTGGGCTCTTATCCGCGCGCCAGCCTGATCTGTCCTGGGCCGATCCAGATTTGGCCCAGGTCGCCAGCCGCGCCGGGCAGTTCATCCCGTCCCTGATTGGTGCCGGCCTGATGGTTCTGGGCATCGGGCTGATCCACCGTGTGGCTCTGGCTTGGTGGCTCACCATTCTTCTGTTGCTTGCCGGCGCCATATTCATCGTGGTGGAGGGTGAGCGAGGGTGGGTCGCCGGCGTGCTGGTGCTGTCGGCGGTGCTGCTCGCGCCGTTCCGCAGCCGGTTCTACCGCCATGCCCGGCTGCTCAGCGGGCCGTTGGAGCCTCCCACCGCCGTGTCGCTACTGGCGCTGACTGTGTGCGTGCTGGCCCTGGCCGGGTTCCGCCAGCGAGTGCACGGGGTGCCGAACAATGCCTGGTGGGAGGTGGTGCTGTCGAACGCCTTCCCCTGGAGCCTGCGGGCCAGCGTGGCGCTGACCGTGGCGCTAGCGCTGGTCGCGGTGTGGTTCCTGGTGCGGCCCGGCCGTGTCTCGTGGCGGCCATGGGACGCCGAGGTGCAGATACGGCTCGCAGGACTTGGCGCCGTGCCGCGGGCCGGCGCCGAGGGGGTCGTGTGGGGCGAGGCCGAGCAGGCGGCCATCCCATTCCGCCGTGTCGGGCGGGTGTTGCTGGCACTCGGCGACCCGGCCGGGCCCGAGGCCGACAGGGTGTCGGCGATCTGGCGGCTGCACGACCTCGCCCGCCAGGAGGGAATGGACCCGGCGGTCTGGCGCGCTGGAGCAGGACTGTTGAAGGTGTACGGCGATCTCGGGCTGGCGGCACTGCCCCTCGGCCCTGACGGCCTGCCGCTTCCGGAATCGCCAAACGTTACCTCGCCGGCGTCCGAGTACCTCGTCTGCGTTGCCGAGCGCGACCTAGACACGCTGCTGCCGTTGCTGCCGCATCTGACAAGAGCAAACTGCTCCCCCTCCCCTTGCGGGAGGGGGGTGGGCGGATGGGGCCCCGAGATATAGTGCGCCGCCCGCCCTACATCTGCACCACTTCGCTCAGTTCGAAGATACCGCCCGGCGGGTTCTCGCCGATCCGTAACGTGTTCTGGTCCGGGAAACGATACGGCGGCACCGGCAGATTGTAGGGCGCCGGGACGTTCTTATACACCCGACCGGCCAGGTCGTATTTCGAGCCATGGCACGGACAGAAATAACCGCCAGGCCAGTTGGCGACCGGATCCGTGGCACTTGGCGCCGGCTTATAGAGCGGCAAGCAGCCGAGATGGGTGCAGATCCCAACCAGCACCGCGATCTCAGGCCTGACGGAGCGGTGCCAGTTGTCCGCGTAGGGCGGCTGCTGGTTGACGGTCGAATCCGGGTCCGACAGCCGCCCGAGCACATCCGGCGACTGCAACGATTTCAGCGCCTCGGGCGTGCGGTGCACGATCAGGATGGGATTGCCGCGCCAGCGCACCGCCACCTGCTGGCCAGGCTCGATCTTCGAGACGTCGAGGTCCATCGGAGCGCCGGCGGCGATCACGTCGGCCGACGGGTTCATCGAATCGACCATCGCCCAAGCAACGGCGATCACACCGAGCCCGGTAAAAGCGCCGGTGACCAGGTTCAGGAAATCGCGCCGCGTCTCTCCGGTGGGACCGGCGTGACCGCCGGGGCCCGGCAGAACGGTGGTAGAGCTGGACGCCATTGCTCGCAAATCTCCTGTCGCACAGATCATCCCGGCCGCACCCGGAAGGCGGCCGGCTTGCGGCGGCAAATTCGGCCATGTTCTGCTGCGAATCAACCCACCGGATCGGAGGACGAGGCATGATCACGCCGGCCTATGTGCGCACGATGGCAGCGTACAATACGGAGATGAACCGACGGCTCTATGCCGCCGCCGCCCGCATCCCCGATGCCGAGCGGAAGGTGGATCGCGGTGCGTTTTGGGGCTCGATCTATGGCACGCTCGTGCACCTGCTTTGGGGCGATCAGGTCTGGATGGCACGCTTCGACGGCTGGCCGCGACCGCCGGTGCGGATCAAAGAGAGCGCCGCGATGATCGACGATTTCGATCGGCTGACCGACGAGCGGGTAAAGGCCGATGCACGCATCGAGGAATGGGCTGGACGGGTGACAGAGCCATGGCTGACTGAGGATCTGGTCTGGTTCAGCGGCGCCGCGGGTCGCGAGGTGAAGGCCCAGCGCGCCTTCCTGGTGACGCATTTGTTCAATCACCAGACCCATCACCGCGGCCAGGCGCACGCCATGATCACCGCCTGCGGCCAGCCGACCGGCGACACCGACCTGATGCTGATTTTCGACGGACCGCGGTAGGCATCGATTAGCACTCCGCTGCTAGTGGAGTTTCGGCCGATCGCAATGCCGCCCGGCCGGTTCTGCATGCGGCGTCGCGGTGCATCGCGTTCTTATTCTGCTGCTTCTGTTGCTCGCCCCCCCCTTCGCGCAGGCGACGGAGCTTAAACTCGCCACCTGGAACTTGGAGTGGCTGACAGCACGCCAACCGGATGATCCTGATCTGCCCTCCGACGCACGACCGAAGCGGCCGGAGGACATCGCCGTGCTCGCGCGTTACGCGGCCGAGCTTAACGCCGACGTAGTCGCCATCCAGGAGGTGGACGGTCCGGCGATCGCCGCGCGCGTCTTCCCGCCCGACCGCTATGCGATCCACATGACGGACGACCACGTGGTGCAGCGGGTCGGGCTGGTGATCCGCCGCGGCATCGATTTCACTGCGAATCCGGATTTGACTGCGCTCGACCCTCCACATAGCGGGCTGCGCAGCGGCGCCGACGTCACCCTGCATCTTTCCGATGAGACGTTGCGCGTCCTCGCGGTGCATCTGAAGACCGGCTGCCACTATTCGCCGATGCAGAACAGCTCGCGGCGCGCCTGCTCGGAGCTGGCCGAGCAGGTGCCGCCACTCGCCGCGTGGATTGCGGAGCGACGCGCCGAGGGGTCTGCTTTCATCGTCATGGGCGACTTCAATCGCTGGATGGACGATCGCGATGGCCACCCCGAACCGTTCTGGTCGGCGCTGCGCCAAGCCGCCCCATTGGTTCGTGCCACCCAAGGCATGGCCAGCCCGTGCTGGGGCGGCGAGCATTTCATCGATCACATCATCGCCGGCGGCGCGGCCGGCGACTGGTTGGAACGCAGCACGTTGCGCGTGATGGTATTCCGCGAAACCGGGGCGGAGTGGAAGGAACGTCTGTCGGACCACTGCGCGGTGTCGGTGCGCCTTCGCCTCGGCGGCTGAGCTTCCCGGCGGTCTCCGCATGCCCCACGGAATGCCGTGATTTGAGACGTTCGGGCTGCTGCGGAGGATGGCGGAAATTTTGCCCCCGCCAGAGGCGGCATTTTCATCCAACCGTGGTCCGCCCCGACGTGCTGGCCGACTGCGCTCACCCGATCAGACCTGACGTTCGATGATCGACTGCTTGATGGCGGCAATGGCCTTGGCGGGGTTGAGCCCCTTCGGACAGGTGTCGGTGCAGTTCATGATCGTGTGGCAGCGATAGAGCTTGAACGGGTCTTCCAGCGCATCGAGCCGCTCGCCCGTTGACTCGTCGCGCGAGTCGGCAATCCAGCGATAGGCCTGCAGCAGCACCGCCGGGCCGAGGTACCGGTCGCCGTTCCACCAGTAGCTAGGGCAAGACGTGGTGCAGCAGAAGCACAGGATGCATTCCCACAGGCCGTCCAGCTTGGCGCGCTCCTGCCGGCTCTGCGGCCGTTCGGCATCGGGTGGGGCCGGCGTGTCTGCCTTCAGCCACGGCTCGATGCTGCGATACTGGGCATAGACTTGCGACAGGTCGGGAACCAGGTCCTTGACCACCGGCATGTGCGGCAGGGGGGTGATGCGCACCGCGCCCTTCACCTCATCGATCGGTTTCAGGCAGGCGAGCGTGTTGCCGCCGTCGATGTTCATCGCGCAGGAGCCGCAGATGCCCTCTCGGCAGGAGCGGCGGAAAGTCAGCGTTGAATCGATCTCGTTCTTGATCTTGATCAGCGCGTCGAGCACCATCGGCCCGCAGGCGTCGAGGTCGATTTCGTATGTATCAGTCCGCGGGTTCTGCCCATCATCGGGGTTCCAGCGGTAGATGCGGAACGTGCTCACGCGTTTCGCGCCGGGCGGCGCTTTGAAGGTCCGGCCCTGGGTGATGCGGCTGTTTGCCGAGAGAGTGAATGCCGCCATAGCTTAGTAGACCCGCTTCTTCGGTGGGAACACCGACACTTCGTTGGTCAACGTCTGCAGCTTGACCGGGCGATAATCGAGGCGCACCTCGCCGCGCTCATTGCACCAGGCCAGGGTGTGCTTCATCCAATGCTGATCGTCGCGCTCGGGATAGTCGTCATGGGCGTGCGCACCGCGGCTTTCGGTACGCGCGTCAGCGCCGACGATCGTTGTCATCGCGTTGCCCATCAGGTTCTGCAGCTCCAACGCCTCCATCAAATCGCTGTTCCAGATCAGGCTGCGGTCGGACACCGACATGTCGGCCAGCCCGTCCCAGACCTTGTGCATCTTCTCGACGCCTTCGCGCATGCTCGTTGTGTTGCGAAACACCGCGGCGTGCTTCTGCATCGTGCGCTGCATCTCTAGCCGCAGCTCAGCCACGCGCGTGCCGCCGCCGGCATGGCGCGCGCGGTCGAAGCGATCGAGCGACGCCTCGCCGGCACGCGGCGGCAGCGGCGCCTGGCTGGCGCCTGGGCGTACGATCTCAGCTGCCCGTTTCGCCGCCGCACGACCGAACACGACAAGATCGATCAACGAGTTGGTGCCAAGTCGGTTGGCGCCGTGCACCGAGACGCAGGCGCACTCACCTACCGCCATCAGGCCGGGAATCACTGCGTCTGGATCGGATGGCGTCGGGCGCAGAACCTCGCCGTGATAGTTCGTCGGAATGCCGCCCATGTTGTAGTGCACGGTGGGCAGCACTGGGATCGGGTCCTTGGTCACATCGACGCCGGCAAAAACCCGGGCGGTCTCGGAGATGCCGGGCAGACGTTCGTGCAGCAGATCGGCGCCGAGATGCTCCAGATGGAGCATGATGTGGTCCTTGTGTGGTCCGCAGCCGCGACCCTCGGCGATCTCGATGGTCATCGAACGCGAGACCACGTCGCGTGACGCCAGGTCCTTGGCGGTTGGTGCGTAGCGCTCCATGAAGCGCTCGCCTTCGGAGTTAGTGAGATAGCCACCCTCGCCGCGCGCACCCTCGGTGATCAAGCAACCGGCGGGGAAGATCCCAGTAGGGTGGAACTGCACGAATTCCATGTCCTGGCAGGGCAGGCCAGCGCGCAGCACCATACCGTTGCCATCACCCGTGCAGATATGCGCCGAGGTGCAGGAGAAATAGGCGCGGCCGTAGCCACCGGTCGCCAGCACGACGATTTGGGCACGGAACCGGTGGAGCGAGCCATCCTCCAGACACCAGGCGGTGACGCCGCGGCAGACGCCCTCCTGGTCCAGGATCAGGTCAAGCGCGAAATACTCGTTGAAGAACTCGACGTCGTGCTTGAGGCTCTGCTGATAGAGCGTTTGCAGGATCGCATGCCCGGTGCGGTCGGCGGCGGCGCAGGCCCGCAGAGCGGGCTCTTTGCCATAGTCCTTCATGTGGCCGCCGAACGGGCGTTGATAGATCTTGCCGTCCTCGGTGCGGCTGAACGGCACGCCGAAATGCTCGAGCTCGTATACCGACGGGATCGCTTCGCGGCAGAGGTACTCGATCGCGTCCTGATCGCCGAGCCAGTCCGACCCCTTGACGGTGTCGTACATGTGCCAGCGCCAGTCGTCCTCGCCCATGTTGCCGAGGGCGGCGCCGATCCCGCCCTGCGCCGCCACGGTGTGGCTGCGGGTCGGGAACACCTTGCTGATGCAGGCCGTTTTCAGCCCCGCCGCGCCCATCCCAAGCGTGGCACGCAGGCCGGAGCCGCCGGCGCCGACCACCACCGTGTCGTAAGTGTGATCGACGAATTGATAGGCTTGCCGGGACGGCATGGTCGTCGCGTCCATGATCTGACGATTCCTTACAGCCCCAGCTCCAGGGTGGCGGCGAAGCAGAACAGCGCCAGCAGGATGCAGATGACGCGCTGACCCAACAGCAGGGTCAGCCGCGCGGGGTTTTGATGAACGTAGTCCTCGATGACCACGCGTAAGCCGAGCTCCAGATGCCGGAAGGTGGCGGCGATTAAGCACAGCATCAGCACGAGCGGCACGGGTGAGTGCAGCCAGGCGACGACATCGGCGCGGGACGCACCCTCAAGCCGGATGGCAGCGCAAACGAACCACAAAGTGAGCGGCACCAGCGCCAGCGCAGTGAGCCGCTGCGACCACCAGTGGCCTGCACCGGCGCGGGCGGCACCCAGCCCCCGCACCCGGCCGAGCTGGGACCGGAGGATGTCGATCTGCACGGGCTCTGCCGGATCGGCCATCACCACACCGCGAAGCCGATGATCCACACGATCAGCGTCACCGCCGCGGTGACTGCCACCACGCCCCAACCGGTAGTTCGATAGACGTGGTCGTCGAACCCGTAGCCGGCGTCCCAGACCAGATGCCGGATGCCGGTGAGCAGGTGGAAGATCAGCGCCGCCGCCCATAGGAGCAGCAGCAGCACGCCGAGCCAGGAGGCCAGGAATCCCTGCACCACGGCGAATGCTCCGTCCGAAGTCGCAGCCGCAACCAGCCACCAAGTCAGCAACAGGGTGCCAACCCCCAGGCCGACACCGGTGATACGATGGCTGATCGACAGCGCCATGCTGATCGGCCAGCGATAGACCTGGAGATGCGGAGATAGCGGGCGGCGGACCAACTTGCCGCCGGAGCTGCGCCCCACCATAAGCGCGTCGCGAACGTCGGTCACGGGAACTCCATTCGCCGGCCCGGCCCGAGATCGTTCGATGCCGAGCGATTTCGTTTTCTACCCTATGGAGCCGGGAGGGGTCAACGCGGGGGCGAGTGCGCGGCTGGGCTGTCTCCGCTGCATGCATCACGCATTTTCGCCAGCACGCCAGCCATGTTGCGGCCGACTCGGCTGATTGCGTCGTTCCAGGCGAATAGGCCGAAGCGGTCGAATTCCGGCAGCAGAGCACCGCCTGGGGCAGTGAAGACAGAGGCACAGGAAAGTTTGCCTGGGTCCGGCATCTCTACCGGCCGCCAGACGAACAGCGCGAGGTCCTTGCCTGGGAGATAGCGATGCACACCGAGCGGTCGGAGGGCGTCAGGCGGTGCTTCGAGGCCGCTTTCTTCGCGCAATTCCCGCACAGCGGCTTCGACGGGTGCTTCGCCTGGTTCGGCTAGGCCCTTGGGGATGTCCCAGCGAGGCGAGCGCGTGGCATGGCCCAGCAGGATCTGCGCTCCGTCGGTGACGATCACGCCGCACGTGAGCCGGCGCATTGGGGTGGTCCGGGGGGATGGTTCGGCATCTCTGCGCGGCGTCTATACATTTCGTTTCATGTCTCTTTAGCACGGAGGACGCCGACGGCCACAGGGGCCACGGGTGCGCCGGAGAGACGAGCGATTCTTGGGCAAGCCATTCCCGATAGTTGGTTCTAAGTAACGCGACGAAACGAGCTGCACTGCGCTGTCTTTATGGTCGCAAGCTTCTCTGCCGCTGGTGAAGCACACGGCAAGGAACGACCAACTGAGGCGGTTTGGCCCCTTGTAAACCAGAAGATGGCCCCCATGTACTGGGATCGGCACTTTTCGCCGTGGGTCATGTTTGCCCAGGTCCACGCTCCGCGTTGTCTCCGGCACTTCCCATTGAAAAGGAATACGGTCTACAGAGTGTAGATCGCCGAAAAAACCGGAGTGACATAATGTCATCAGGGACAGTCAAATGGTTCAACGCCCAAAAGGGCTATGGCTTCATCCAGCCGGATGACGGCTCAAAGGATGTGTTTGTCCACATCTCGGCGGTCGAGCGCGCAGGCCTAAGCAGCCTCAACGACGGCCAAAAGGTCACCTTCGACGTCGAGCGTGGCCAGCAAGGTAAGACGTCTGCGGTCAATCTGCAGGTCTCATGAGCCGAGGATCCGGCGCTGCGGCATGCAGCGCCGGATCGTTCTATGGGGACACCACATTTGGCACTGCATAAATTCGCGATCGGGGACCGGGTTCAAGTAAACCTCGACGTCTCCGCTGGCGGCCGACAACCGGACCTCTATACGATCTCTCGTCTTCTGCCGATCGAAGCCAAAGTCTGCCAATACCGCGTCAAACGAGAGCATGATGGGCAAGAACGCCGGGTGGGCGAGGATCAGCTCATACGAGGGGAATCTGCGAAGCCCTGGAAGTGACCTGTCGGTCCGATGCACCAGATTCGAGGTACCTTCCCGCTTAAGCTGCTGTTTGTCGAGCCCAACATCATCATTGGTCGCATCCGGCGCAGGTGAGAAGCGTTACTTGGCGCGGCGACTGAGTCACGCCATTGCTGCCTGAGCCCGGGCCGTCGCCCTCGGACGTCAACACGAGGTCGCCGTTCGGTGCCGTTTTCAGACGGTCGGTGTCGGAGTTGGTACCGGTCTGCTCATTCAGAAGGATGTTCGTGGTGGTCAGGGTGCCCGTCGAATGGTGGCCCTGGTTCGGCTCTTGAACGACAGGGTCGGTCGGATTCACCGGCCGGGATCGCGTTGGTCTGCGTCTCGGGCTAGCTGAGCAGTTCCTGGATCAGCGCCCTCAGCGCGCTCGTGCATTTCCCCAGCTTGCTTGCCTATGCGCTGGCAAGCCGCTCGCGGAGCGCCGCCGCGTCCTTGGCCTGACGCAGCTCGCGGACGAACTGGCGGTCGCGGATAGGCCGGGCGATGGCTGCCAGAGCGGCGACATGCTCGGTATCGGCGTTAGGTGGGATCAGCAACAGGAACACGAGATCGACCGGCTGGCCATCGATGGCTTGAAAGTCGATGGGCCGCGCCAACCGCGCGAACAGGCCGAAGAAAGCTGTCAGGCCCTCGATGCGGGCATGCGGCAGGGCGAAGCCTTGCCCAAGGCCGGTGGAGCCGAGTTGCTCCCGTGTCTGCAGCGCGGTGAGGATCGACGATACGTCAATGCCGGTGGCGGCGGCTGAGCGTCGAGCGAGCTCGGCCAGGAGCTGCGGTTTGTCCGGCACGCGAAGGCCGGCGACGACCTGGGCGGGCGCGATCAGGTCGGCGATACGCATGGTTGCGATTTGGATAAGGGCTGAGATTGCGGCCCGGCGCCCTCCCCCCAACTCCCTCCCGCAAGGGGAGGGGGAGTGCCGTCCCCCCGTCCCCTTGCGGGAAGGAGTTGGGGGGAGGGGGCCGGGCCGTCAGACGAGCCTTCCACCAACATCAATCCGGTGCTCGTAGCCGATATCCCACCCCGGTCTCCGTCAGGATGTGCTGCGGCCTCTCGGGATCCGCCTCGATCTTCTGCCGCAAGGCGCGAATGTAGATGCGCAGGTATTGCACATCGGTGTCGCCGGTCCACACCTCGCGCAGGATCATCTTGTGGGTCAGCACCTTTCCCGCATGGGCAACCAAGAGCCGCAACAGATCGTATTCGCGGGGCGAGAACTTCACCTCTTCGCCCCTGACCGTCACGATCCGGCGCACCAGATCGACGGTCAAGTCACCGCTGCGGAAGATGGGGCGCTCTCCATGCTGCTGCAGCCGATGCCGGTGCGCCGCGCGGATGCGGGCGAACAGCTCGCCGATGCCGAACGGCTTGGTCACAAAATCGTCGGCGCCGAGATCAAGTGCCTCGACCTTTGCCCCCTCGTCATCACGACTGGACAGCACGATGATTGGCAGGTCGGATCCGGTTGCCCGCAGTTGCCGGATGACCTCCAGCCCATCGATGTCGGGCAGGCCGAGATCGAGCACGACAAGGTCCGTCGCGCCGCGCCGCGCCGCGTCGAGCGCGCCATGCCCGTCCGATACCTCAGTAACGATGTAGCCTTGCGCCGTCAGTCCAACCCGAAGGAACCGGAGGATCGCCGGCTCGTCATCGACGACCAGGATTCGCAGGGGTCGCGCATCGCTGGTCACAGCGCGAGATCCGCTGCGCGATCGGCATGTGCCGGTATCGGCATGGTGATGGTAAATATCGCGCCAGAACGATCCTGGCGATTGGCGGCGGAGATCGTGCCGCCCATCGCCTCGACGAAGCCACGGCAGATCGCCAACCCGAGCCCAGTGCCGGGGGGACCGGTATCGGCACCACGGGCGCGGTAGAATTTCTCGAAGATGCGCTCCCGATCGGCGTCTGCGATGCCGTTGCCCTCGTCGATCACCTGCAGGCAGATGCGGCCGTCGGTTCGCCATGCGCGCAACCGGATCAGCGAACCGGGGGGCGTGTATTTCGCAGCATTATCCAGCAAATTGAACAGCACCTGCTCGAACAACACCATGTCGAGCTCTAGCATCGGCAGGTCCGGCGCGAGATCGAGCTCCACACGGTGCTGCGCCAATATCTTGCCGGCGCGTTGCAAAGCCGCGCCGACCACGTCGGAAAGGTCGGCGAGACCGGCGCGGGGCTTCAGCGGACCTGACTCGATTCTGGTCATATCCAGAAGGTTGCCGATGAAGCGATTCAACCGTTCGGCTTCCTCCTGGATCGTTCGGATCAGGGTGTCGCGCATGGCTTCCGGCATCGGCCCGGCAGCCAAGCTGGAGGCGGAGCCCAGAATGGAGGCCAGCGGCGTGCGCAGGTCGTGAGAGATCGAGGTCAGCAAAGCCTGGCGTAGCCGGTCGCGCTCGGCTTCCAGCCGTGCCCGATCGACGTCTTCCACCAGGTTGACGCGCTCGATTGCGAGCGCCGACTGGTCGGCCAGTGCGTCCAGCAGGCGGCGTTGGTCCGGCGTCAACGGGCCAGGCTCGTCGCTATCGATGCCGATCACGCCGACCGGCCCGCGTCCGGTCTGCATCGGCAGGAACAGCCGCTTCGCCCCAGGTAACGTATCAGCGCCACGCCCAGCGGGACGGTTCTTCTCCCAGCTCCATTTCGCCGCCGCGATATCGGCAGCGTCGAGCTCGTCGTCCGGTGGGAAGCCGGCGCGCACCGCCATGCTGCCGTCGTTGGGCAGAAGGATCACCACGCGAACCTTAAGCATCAGGGCAATCTGGTGCACGGTCGCCCACAAGAGATCGTCGAGGTTGGCCGCCACGGCGAGCTTGCGGCTGAACTGATAAAGCTCCTCGGCGGTGCGCGCGCGCTGGCGGGCGACGATCGCTTGCGAGCGCACTCGCGCGGCGAGGTTGCTGGCGATTACCGCGACTACGGCGAAGAAGAACAGCGCGACGACGTTCTCGGGGTCCGCGATGGTGAAGGTGTAGAGCGGCGGCAGGAAAAAGAAATTGTAAGCGAGCACGCTGGCCAGGCAGGCCAGCAACGAGGGCCATAGGCCGTACATCACGGCACTCGCCAGCACCGCGGTCAGGAAGGCGAGTGCGATGCTGGTGATCCCGAGCACATCGTGGAGCACCAGCGCCATGGCGAGCGCCCCGGCAACGCAGGCCAAGCTGCCGAGATAGGGGCGGGCGTCCGGCCCTGCGCGCGGCGGGGCATCGGTCACTGCGCGGGTCGGTGCCTGTTGCTGATCCTCGGGCGTCTGCCCGGCGATCACGTGGATATTGACGCCGCCGGCGCGGCGGACGAGCTGCTCGGTGATCGAGCCGAACAGCATGTCGTGCCACCAGGATTTCGGCGAGCGGGCGATGACAATGTGGGTGAAGTTGTTGGCGCGTGCATAGTCAGCAAGCGTACCGGCGACGTCTTGGCCCGGCAGCGTCACCGTGTCAGCGCCGAGGCGCTCGGCCAGTCGTAGCGCCTCGGCGATGCGGCTGCGTTCAGCCTCGCTCATGCGCAGGCTGCGGGAGGTCTCCACGTGGATCGCGGTCCATGGCACCTTGAGCTGGTCCCCGAGGCGCCGCGCACGCCGCACCACGGCCGAGCCATCGGTGTTGCCGCTGATGCAGACCAGCACACGCTCGCCGGCCGGCCAGGGGCCGGGAATGGCGTGGCTCTGCATGTAGCTGACCATCTGCTCATCGACACGCTGCGCGGTACGGCGCAACGCAAGCTCGCGCAGCGCAGTGAGATTGCCGGGCGAGAAATAGTGCCGGATGGCGCGCTCGGCCTGATGCGGCACGTAAACCTTCCCGTCTCTCAGCCGCTGGATCAGGTCATGCGGCGTGAGGTCGATCACCTCGACTTCGTCGGCGCGGTCGATAATCGAATCGGGGACGGTTTCGCGGACGCGGATGCGGGTGATCTGTGCGACGACGTCGTTCAAGCTTTCGACGTGCTGGACGTTGAGTGTGGTGTAGACGTCGATGCCTGCGGCGATCAGCTCCTCGACATCCATATAGCGCTTCGGATGGCGGCTCTCGGGCGCATTGGTGTGGGCCAGCTCATCCACCAGCACGAGCTGCGGGTGGCGGGCGAGAATGGCGTCGAGGTCCATCTCTTCCAGCACGCGCCCTTTGTACTCGATGCGGCGGCGGGGGATGATCTCGAGTCCGTCGAGGAGCGCCTGCGTCTCCTGCCGGCCATGCGTTTCGACGACGCCGACGACCACGTCGGTGCCCTCGCGCCGGCGCGCCTGGGCGGCGGAGAGCATCTCGTAGGTCTTGCCGACGCCTGGCGCGGCGCCAAGGAATATCTTCAGCCGTCCGCGCCCGCTCTGCTGGGCCTCGGCCAGCAGTGCCTCCGGGGATGGACGTCCGTGTCGCGAGCCAATGTCTTCGGTTGTTGTTGGCATGCGGGGGTCAAGTGGTGTCGCCGGCGGGAGATATTACTCCGCCTGTTGCGCGCGAAGGTCCACCTCTCCCGCGCTGCATCGCAGCGCGGGAGAGGTGGGAGCGCGCGATCACGCCGGCGGGGGAGCCAGCGAACCGGGCTCTACCGACTCGATGAGCCAGTCGCGGAATAGCGCGATCTTCGGCGTGTCGGCGGTCTCCTCCGGGGCAACGATGTAAAATCCCGCGTCCGCGGGCAGTGCGACGTCGAAGGGGACCACTAGGCGTCCTGTCGCAATATCCGTTTCGACGAAACGAGTGCGGCCCATCGCGATCCCAAGCCCGTCCACTGCCGCCTGGATCGCCATGAAGCTCTGATCGAAGCTGAGCCCGCGGCGCGACGCCAGCGACACGGGCAAGCCGGCGGCTGTCAGCCAGAGTTGCCAGTCTTCCCGCGAGACCGTGGCGTGCAGCAACGTGTGATGCGCGAGATCCTCCGGCCGGCGCAGCGGCTTCGGCCCGTTCAGCAGGGCAGGACTGCACACCGGGAACAGCTCCTCCGCCATCAGCCAGTGGGCGCGCAGGCCCGGCCAGTTCCCTCGCCCGTAGCGGACCGCCATGTCCACCTCCTCGCGGCGAAAATCGACGAGATGGGCGGAGGTAGTGATGCGGACCTCGAGGCCCGGATGCGCCTCCTGGAATCCGGCGACGCGCGTCACCAGCCACTTGGCGGCGAGCGAGGCGGTGGTGCTGACTGTGAGCAGCCCCTCTCGTTCAGGGCGCCGCAGCCGTTCGGTGGCCCGACGCAGGTCCTCGAACGCCGCGCGCACCGCCGGCAGGTAAGCTTGCGCCTCGCGCGTGAGCAGCAGCGCACGGTTGCGCCGCAGGAATAGCCTAATCCCGAGTTGCTCCTCCAGCCGCCGAATCTGATGGCTGATCGCGGTCTGGGTGACGTTCAGCTCACTCGCCGCGCGGGTGAAGCTGAGGTGGCGCGCCGCCGCCTCGAAGGCGCGCAATCCGTTGAGGGAGGGCAAGGCGGTCGCCATCGCGGAGAGATAATGTATGCATTTCCCTCATGTGAAAAGGGACAAACTGTCCTTTGTCAGACCGGGAATGGGTGCCCATTGTAGGTGGCGTCTTGCACCTGTTGGAGACCTGTCATGTCCGGCTTCACCGACCACATGCTGACAAATTATCAGGTATCGCCGCGGTTAACCGTCGCGCCGTCGCCCCATCCCACGGCGATGGCGCGCCTGCAGGCCCTGTTCAGGCTTTGGCATCGGCGTATCCGCGAGCGGCGCGCGATGGCGGAGTTCACCGATAGGGACCTGCGCGACATCGGCGTCACCCGCGTGGACGTCCTGAACGAACTCGCCAAGCCATTCTGGCGCGACTGACCGCACGCTTCTATCGCCGCTACAAGGAGCACCCACACCATGAGCGCCTATGCAGAAGTCGCCGAACGCTTGTACGATCTTCCCTATGTTGAGGCGGAGCTTAACTACCTCGTGCCGATGAACGAGCGCCCGCGCAATTACACGTACGACCCGCCGCCGGGTATCCCGCGCTCCAACACCGCGCATGAGGCGCGTCTTGTCCCGATCCACAGCGTGCGGCCGATCGAGTCCGACATCTCGCTCGATCGGCAAGGATTTGCCGTCCTGCATTACCAGAGCGCCGTGCGCGACTTCTGGAACGAGGACGAGCTGCGCCGTGTCTATTATCCTGAAGCCGAACGGGTGATTGCCGAGGCCACCGGAGCCAGCAGAGTGTTCATCTTCGATCACACGCTGCGCCGTCGAGTCCCCGGCGCGGCAGACCGCTCGCCCGATGCCCCGCGCCAGCCAGCAACGCGCGTGCATGTCGATCACACGGCGGAGTCGGGCCCGCAGCGGGTTCGCGACTTCTTCTTCGGCGATAAGGCAGAGGAGCTGCTGCGCGGCCGCGTCCAGGTGATCAACCTCTGGCGGCCGATACGCGGTCCCCTGCGCGATGCGCCGCTGGCCGTCTGCGACGCTCGCACGGTCGCGCCTCGCGACTTGGTGCCGTCGGACCTGGTGTATCAGCATCGCGTGGGAGAGACCTACGCCGTCACCTACAACCCGGACCATCGCTGGTTCTATGTGCCAGAGATGCAACCGGACGAGGCGCTGCTGCTGAAATGCTTCGACTCGAAAACCGACGGCCGCGCCCGGTTCTTGCCCCACACAGCGTTTGACGACCCGACCGCGCCCGCGGACGTGTTGCCGCGCGAAAGTATCGAGATCAGGACCCTGGTTTTCTACGACGCGTGATGATGCCGTTCACCTCTCCCGCTCTGCGGGAGAGGTCGCGCGCGTAGCGGGCGGGTGAGGGTGCGGGAAACCTCGCACCCTTCCCACCTCCGCGTCCTGTGGCGCATTCTAATCCGCGCCGCGGGCTAAGCGACGCATCGAAACGAGGGAATTCATGCCTCAGCCACGCCAATTGCGCCTGGGCGCATTCATGCGCCCAGTGAGCATCCACACCGCCGCCTGGCGCTATCCGGGCGCGTACCCGGACGCGAATTTCAACTTCGGGCACATCAAGCGCTTCGCCCAAACATTGGAACGCGGTCGGTTCGATGCGTTTTTCATGGCCGATCACCTTGCCGTGCTCAACATGCCGATGGACGCGCTGAAACGCAGCGCGACTGTCACCTCGTTCGAGCCGATGACGCTGCTACCGGCATTGGCCATGGTTACCGAGCATCTCGGACTGATCGCCACCGGCTCGACCACGTTCGATGCGCCCTATCACGTCGCCCGCCGGTTCGCCTCGCTCGATCATATCAGCGGCGGGCGCGCCGGCTGGAACATCGTCACCACCTCCAACCCAGACGCGGCGCTGAACTTCGGGCTGGAGGAGCACGTGGAGCACGACGAGCGCTATCGCCGCGCGCGCGAATTCTTCGATGTGGTCACCGGCCTGTGGGACAGTTGGGCGGACGATGCGTTCATCCGCGATGTCGAGCGCGGAATCTATTTCGATCCCGCCAGGCTGCACGTGCTGGACCACAACGGCAAATACCTGTCGGTGCGCGGCCCGTTGAACATCGCCCGTCCGATTCAGGGCTGGCCGGTGATCGTGCAGGCCGGGGCATCCGAGGCCGGCCGCCAGCTCGCTGCCGAGACGGCCGAGATGGTGTTCACCGGGCAATCGACCCTTGCCGACGGGCAACGTTTCTACGCCGACGTGAAGGGCCGTATGGCGGCGCTCGGCCGCGACCCCGACCATCTGAAGATCATGCCGGGCTGCTTCGTCGTCGTCGGCGACACGGTGTCCGAGGCGCGCGAGAAACGGGCGCTGCTGGATAGTCTCGTGCATTACGACAGCGCCATCGCATCGCTGTCGATCGCGCTTGGCCACGATGCCTCGGGTTTCGATCCGGATGCACCGCTGCCGGACATTCCCGAGAGCAACGCGAGCCAGAGCGGGCGCGAGCGGGCGATTGAATTGGCCCGACGGGAGAATCTGACTGTGCGGCAGCTTGCCCAGCGTCTCGGTGGCTATTCCGGCCTGGCGATGGTCGGCACCCCGGCGATGATCGCTGACCAGATGGAGGAATGGCTGGTCTCGCGCGCATCCGACGGGTTCAACGTGATGTTCCCATATCTGCCCGGCGGGCTGGATGATTTCGTCGATCGCGTGGTGCCGGAGCTGCAGCGCCGCGGCATTTTCCGCCACGAGTATGAAGGCAAGACGCTGCGGGAAAATATGGGATTGCCGCGGCCGGACAACCGGTTCTTCCCAAACCGGGCGGGGTGAAGCCGCGTCCATGATGCCAATTCCTGGAAGTTCGCCGCTCCCGTTCGGAGCTTCATTCTCGTGCCGTACTTTCACAGGCTGGACTGACATTTGTAACATGGATGCCACAGACCTGAGCGAGGCATCACCCATCAACCCGGACACGGAGCCACGATGACCAGCCACCGAAGGCGCAGCCGCATTGCCTGCTATCTCGCGATTGCGGCGCTTTGCGCGACGGCTCCGCCAGTTGCCTTCGCCCAGCAGGCCGTCCCTGCTCAGCAGAGGACCCTGACGCCGATCAGGCACGTGGTCATCATCATCGGTGAAAACCGCACATTCGATCACCTGCTCGGCACGTATCAACCCCGTGCCGGACAGACGATCGACAACCTGCTGTCCAAAGGGATCGTCACCGCTGACGGTGCGCCCGGGCCGAACTTCAATCTCGCTCGGCAAAACAGAGCCGAGGATACTGACGCTTACGGGATCAGTCCAAAAATCGTCGGTCCCTATACAAATCTGCCGCCACCGAACACGGACGGCGCACCACAAAAGCCAAGCGATACGGATCCCCCGCCGTTCGCGACCCTCGCCGCCGCGCAAGCGTCGGACCATGGCGTGGAAGAGCAGGGTTATGAGATGTTGACAACTGGTGCCACGAACTTGCCCAAGGGCAGCATCGACACGCGAATCCGAAACGCCGACAATCTGCCGAACGGCCCGTACCAACTGACCGGGCCGACATTGAGCTATGACGACTACACCGGCAGTCCGGTCCACCAATTCTATCAGATGTGGCAGCAGGTCGACTGCAGCATGGCCCACGCGACGCCCGCCAACCCGAGCGGCTGTAGCAAAGACCTGTTTCCATGGGTTGAGACATCGGTCGGTGCAGGCAGCAACGGTAAGCCGCAACCGCAGCCCTTTACCGAGGAAACGACAAAGGAAGGTGCCATCGCCATGGGCTTCTATAACGTCCATAGCGGCGACATGCCTTATTTCAAGTCGTTGGCCGACCAGTACACAATTGCTGACAACTACCATCAACCTGTAATGGGCGGCACCGGTGCCAACAGCATCATGCTGGGCACCGCCGACGCGCTGTGGTTTAGCGACGGTCGCGGCCACCCCGCAACCCCACCCACCGACCAGATCGAAAATCCGGATCCGCAGAAGGGAACCAACAACTACTACATCCAGGACGGTTATTCCGGCGGCAGCTACAGCGCCTGCGCCGATGCGAGCCAGCCGGGAGTGCCCGCAGTCCTGGACTACCTGAAATCGCTCCCGACGGCCCCGAAGCCGAACTGCGAGCCCGGGCATTATTATCTGCTAAACAACTATAATCCAGGCTATTTCGGTGATGGCCAGGTCGATACCGTGGATAAGTTCACCATACCGCCGTCACCGGTGCGGACGATCGGCGATGTTCTGCTGGAGCACGGCGTGTCATGGGCGTATTTCGGCGAAGGATGGGATCAGTATCTGGAAAACCCCCTGGACCCGCAGGACATCTATTGCAACATCTGCAACCCGTTCCAGTACCAGACGTCGATCATGACCAATCGCCGCCTGCGGGACCAGCATCTACTGGACACGCGGAATTTGTATGCGGCGATCGCTCAGGGGCAGTTGCCGGCAGTGTCATTCGTCAAGCCTGGCAGTCTGAACGATGGTCATCCGGACTCGTCGAAGTTCAACATCTTCGAGTTCTTCACCAGGAAGATCATTACCATGATCCAGGCGCATCCGGATCTGTGGGCGGACACAGCGATCTTCATTACGGTTGACGAGGGCGGCGGGTACTACAACTCGGGGTATGTTCAGCCACTGGACTTCTTTGGGGACGGAACGCGCATCCCGCTGATCGTGGTCTCGCCATTCTCACGCGGAGGCCGCGTCGTGCACACTTATTACGATCACGTCTCGCTGCTGAAGTTCATCGAGAAAAACTGGTCCCTGCCGACGATCACGAGCCGCAGTCGGGACAATTTACCGAATCCGGCAGCGACGCCCGGCAATCCTTATGTGCCGAGCAACTCACCGGCAATCGGTGATCTGATGGAGATGTTTGATTGAGACGGACTTCTTGTAGTAGAGAATGCCCCACCTTATCGGCTGGATGCCAAGCGCGGTGAAGATATTCGAGCGGGCGATCGATCCCGATCAGGCGGTGCGCACTTTGGCCAGGAAGGCTTCCATGGCGCCGCGCAATGCGGCGGCTTGCTGACTGAGGTCCTGCGCCACGCCGAGCATCTCGGTCGCGGCGGCGCCCGAGGAACGCGCGGCTTCGGCCACGCCGCCCACACTGCCGCTGACCTGGCGCGTGCCGTTGGCGGCCTGCTGCACGCTGCGGGCGATCTCTTGCGTGGCGGCACGCTGCTCTTCGATCGCCGCGGCGATGGCGGCGGCGATCCGGTCCATGTCGTCCACGATCTGCGCGATCCCGTGGATCGCCTCCACCGCGGCCTGGGTCGAGCTTTGCATGACAGAGATTTGGCCGGAGATTTCCTCGGTTGCCTTGGCGGTCTGGCTGGCGAGGCTTTTCACTTCCGAGGCCACGACGGCGAAGCCCTTACCGGCATCGCCGGCGCGCGCAGCTTCGATCGTCGCGTTCAACGCCAACAGGTTGGTCTGGCCGGCGATGTTGCTGATCAGCCCGATCACGTCGCCGATCTTGTGCGCCGCCGCGGTCAGGTGCTGTACCGTGGCTTCGGTGCGGCGTGTCGCCTCATTGGCTTCGCGGGCGATGCCGGCGGCCTTGCCGACCTGGCTCGCCACTTCGGCGATGGAGGCGGAGAGCTCATCCGCCGATCTGCTGTTCGCTATCCTTCGTTGTCGTTCGCAAAGGACGGCGGCGCGAGGCCGATCTCAGGACAGAAGGTTTCGTCACTATCCGCTTGCATCCGCTCACGTCCGCGTTTAATGTGTAGCCTTTAGTGTAGCCTGCCCGCCACTGACCGGCTGGCCCAGCGCCGGGACAGGTAGAGCCACGAGCGATTGGGGCAGAAGGGGTCAACATGGCACTCAACACACTCGCGCTGCGAAAGCTCAACAAGCCTGGACGATATGCCGATGGCGGCAGAAGCGGCCTTTATCTCAAGATCGGCCCGACCGGCGGGCGGAGTTGGCAGTTTCGCTATCGTCGCGGCGGCAAGACGGTCTGGCTTGGCCTCGGCGCCGAACCGGACGTCAGCTTGGCGGTAGCACGGGAGAAGGCACGGGAGTGCCGCCAGTTGTTGGCGAGCGGGCATGATCCGCTCCGCGAGAAGCGACAGCGCGAGGCGGAAGAAGCGGCCAAAGCAGCCGCCCTGTCGTTTCGCGCAGTAGCGGAGCTTTACGTTGCCGCGCACGAAGCGAGCTGGCGGAACGCCAAGCATCGAGGGCAATGGCACGCCACGCTGCGCGATTACGTGCTGCCTGTGATCGGCGCATTGCCGGTCGCGGATATAGACACCGGCTCGGTGATGCGCGTGCTGGATCCGATGTGGCGAACCACGACCGAGACCGCCAGCCGCGTACGAGGGCGCATCGAAAGCGTGCTGGACTATGCCCGCGCGCGCGGCTGGCGCACCGGCGAGAACCCGGCCAGATGGAAAGGACACCTCGCGAACGTGCTGCCGGCGCGCGGCAAGGTGCAGCGGGTGCAGCATCTCGCTGCGTTGCCGTGGCGTCAGACCGGAGCCTTCATGGCGCGGCTGCGTGAGCACACCGGGATCAGCGCTCGCGCGCTCGAATTCGCTGTCTTGACCGCGACACGCTCCGGCGAGGTACGAGGCGCCAGGTGGTCGGAAATCGACTTCGATCATGCTGTTTGGACGATCCCGCCAACCCGCACGAAAGCATCACGCGAACACAGGGCGCCGCTCAGTGATCCGGCGCTGACAATCCTGCGTGAGATGGAAACGCTGAGGCGCCACGATGATGAGTTCGTTTTTCCTGGCGCACGTCCGGGCAAGCCGCTCTGCGACCGAGCACTAACCACCGTTCTGCGCCGCATGGGCCTGGGCGAGATCACCGCTCACGGGTTCCGCAGCTCATTCCGCGACTGGGCAGGTGAAACGACAGCATTCCCGCGCGAGGTGATCGAAATGGCCATGGCGCACAGACTTGGCGATGCCGCCGAGCAGGCATACGCGCGCGGCGATCTGTTCCAGAAGCGGCATCTGCTCATGCGGGCATGGGCGGAGTTCTGTTCCCGCCCCGCGCCAGCCGGCGAGGTGGTGCCGCTGCGGGCCGCATGACGTAGCATCGCTGACCGCGCCCGGCGGGACCGGGCATGAATGGCGCGGCGGTGCTCGCGACACCGGCCGCGCCAATCCGACAGGCGAGGAAGCCGCGTGCCGGACCCGGACGAAGATACTCCGTGCAGGTTTTCTGCACACCCTGGCCTGCCGCCGTACTGGGTCGCATGGCTGCGCCACCTGCATCGGCAAGCGCTGACACAAGGCGAGGAAGCGAAGGCCGCTGTGCTGGCTCGCCTTGCCGCCAGCGAGGCGGCCGCACTGGCCGTCCGTTCCGGGGCCATGAGGCAAGGCGGCACCGTGAAATTCGCCAACGAGTTGGGGAAGCGGCGGCACCGGAGAGACCAAGCGACGACGGAGTATTTGCGACCGACGAGGCGCGTCTTCGTCTCGCGTGATCGTGCCAGCCGCCGCGAGCTGCGGGGGTTATTCCGGCTCCCGGGGGGCAATCACCTTCGCGCTGCGCTTCACGACGAAGGCTGCTTACGCGTCCATCTCGCGGTTGGCCTGCTCGAACGGCTCGCGAGCCTCGCGGCGCAGCCGCTGAACCATGCGCTGCTGGAAGCGCGCAAGTTGCTGACGAAATATCGTGCATGGTGCGATGAGGCGCGGCGGCTGCGGAAGCATGGGAAAGACGAGCAAGCCGATCAGCTCGCCAGAATGGCGATCGTGTATGCGAAGCGGGCGGAAACCGAGATGGCCCAAGCGGAGCAGGGCGCGCCTTTCGCCACGGAGGAAGAGCGCGAAGATTATCTGATCGCTGAGACGATGTTTCAGTTGCAATGGTGCTTTGGCTTCGCTGGCCACCGCGTCGCGGCCGGATTGGTTTCGGCCGCACTCGGGCGGCAGATTTCCCCGCGCCGATCCCTTCGTGGCCGGCGGACACCTCACGTATAATTCATGCGTTGCTGGATCGACGCGATCCGCCAAAACCCCTGCATTTTCGGCGGTCTTCCGCTTCTCGTGTGGCAACGTTCCGCCAGCAGCAAACGAAATTGCACATGGCCGAGCGTGATCCAGCGTCGCCATTTGTTCGCTCGCCTTCGCATAGGGCCGGGTTCGCCCGATATCGGTTGGAGCGCGAGCTATGTCGCTTGAACATTCACCACAGAGGCAGCGTAGGCGCCCACTCCGGGGGCGCTTCGAGCCGCTGCTGATTCCGATCCAGGATGCATTCGAGATGCTCGGGGTCGGCGTTACCAAGGGCTACGAGATGGTCAACACCGGGCTGATCCCGACCGTCATGATCGGCCGAAGGCGGTATGCGACGCGCGCCGGCCTTGAGGCACTTGCGACACCGGAGGATCGCCAGCCAGGCGCGTGAGGCCGCCGTGTCGATCCCAATGGCCCAAGAAGCCTGCCGCCTCGCGCAGAACCTCGCGCGCAACTGCGGATACGCAGTGTTCCCGTGCCACATCGACAAGACACCGGCAACGCTGCACGGATTCAAGGACGCCGCGACCGATCCCGACGCCATCGCCGAACTATGGCGTCTCTACCCCGGTCCGCTCATCGGCGTCGCCACGGGCCAGCGCTCCGCAATCGACGTGCTCGATATCGACGCCAAGCACGATATGGCGCTGGCGTGGTGGCAGGTCGCGGCGCCTCGCATTCCGCCCACCACGATCTATCGCACGCGTAGCGGCGGACTGCATGTGTATTTTCGCCATGCGACGGGCGTCGGAAGCACAGTGTCGAAGCTCGCCCGAGGCGTCGATACCCGCGGCGATGCCGGCTCGATCGTCTTTTGGTTCGCCGCCAGCTTCCCCTGCGAGGATCACTCTCCGCCCGCACCCTGGCCGCCGTGGCTGCTCGATTGCGTACGGTGGCGGCCACCGCCACCGCCGCCGCTCCTACAGCGGGACAGCGCTCGCCACGACAAGGCGATCGACAGCATTTTGCGCGCCATTTCCGGCGCTCCCGAGGGCACGCGAAACGCCATCCTATTCTGGGGTGCATGCCGCCTGTGTGAGCGCGCGAACGCCGGCCATGTCGGGCAGCGCGAAGCGCAATCCATGGTGCTGCGTGCCGCGATCGAAGCCGGACTGCCTCGAATCGAGGCCAAGCGGACGATCGCTTCGGCGTGGCGGGGCTGCCCGTAATGGACACGCGAGTCGATCCGGTCGATCCCGATCCAACCGATGCCGCCGCGTTCGGCGGCCACAGTAAGCGGCCACCGGATGGCGATGCGCTCCTGGTGCCGATCGACCCGACTACGCTACACGGCCGGCGCGTGCCGGAGCGTCTATGGCTGGTGCCGGACTGGATTCCGATGGCGCGCGTCACCGGACTCTACGGTGCCGGCGGCGAGGGCAAAACTCTGCTCGCCCAGATGCTCGCCACTGCTAGCGCTTTGCACAACACCACATGGCTCAGCCTGCCAGTCCGCCGATGCAATTCGCTCTTGCTCTTCTGCGAGGACGATCAAGACGAAATGTGGCGTCGACAAGAGGATATCAATCGACACTACGGCTGCACTTTCGCCGACCTGGGCGCCATGCGCTGGTTGCCCCGGCTCGGCTTCGATAACACGCTGATGACCTTCGATGCCGGGCGAGCGCATCTAACCGAGATGTTCGACGATCTCCTGCGGGCCGCGCAGGATCACTCTGCTGGCTTGGTCATCGTCGATACTCTGGCCGACGTATTCGGTGGCGAAGAAAACGCCCGCGCGCAGGCCCGTGCCTTCGCGCAGACTGCGCTCGGTGGGATCGCCCGACAAACCGGCGCGGCCGTCCTCGCCCTAGCCCATCCGTCCCTCACGGGTATCAATTCCGGCACCGGCGCGTCGGGCAGCACCGGGTGGATAGCTACATATCGGTCCCATCTTCACCTTGCCACGCCCAAGACCGACAACGGTGACCCAGTGGACCGCGACGCGCGCGCATTGACCCGCGGCAAGGCTAACTTCGCCCGTCGCGGCGAGACCATCGAGATGCGATGGCAAAACGGCGTGCTCATCGCGGATCAGCCGGCGGCAGGCGTCTCAGGCGCAATCGAGAAGCGTACCTGCGACGACGTGTTCCTGCGGCTGCTGAATCGCCTGGCGGCCGAAGGCCGGCACGTCTCCGACAATAGCAAAGCCGGTAACTACGCTCCGCGTCTCTTCGCCCAGCAGCCGGACCGGGAGAGGTACACGGAGAAGGATTTCAAGCTCGCCATGGAGCGCCTGTTTGCCGCCCAGGCGATCCGTAAGGGCACCTACCGCAGCCCCTACCGGCATACGCTCGATTGCATCCTACCCGCAGGGATGCCAGCATGATCGTTACGCGCACGGTTGCGCACGGTTCCCAACTGTGCGCAGCGCAATGCTTAGAGGAAGCTGACTTTGAGCGCGCTGCGCACGGTTCAGTACGAACGGCCGCGCACGGTGCGCACGGTCCGCGCAACGCCTACAGAAAGCGGCGCGCGCGGTCCGCGCACGGAGCGCGGCGCTTGATCCCCCATACCCCCTATGCGCTCCGCGCCCATTCGGGCGGGGCGCGGGCGCATGCAAATCGCGTCCATGCCGAGGCGTCCTTGCCAGCCATCCCCTGCCCATCCTGTCCTGATCCCGTCGCTTGCACACTGGCCGGCCGATGCCGGGGCGCCATCGCCCGCCGCGCGGCCGAGCTGCTGGCCGAGGCGGAGCGCAACTGGGTGATCCGCATCACCGACCGGGCGAAGGCAGAGGCGTACTTCCGTGGGCGCGCCTTGGCGGATGCGATGCGGGAGCCGCCATGAGCGCCCCTCCCAGCCGCCGTGGCGGGTCCGCTGCGGCGCCCCTCGTTCAACGGTGTAGCTTGGAACGGGTCACCACCCGCGTCCGAGGGTTGGCACCATGGCAGCCACAGCGCGCCACACGCGAATTGCTCGATCTCGTGCAGAGCGTGCTGGTCGAGTATGCAGATTACCTGCAGCTCACGCTGCGCCAGATTTTCTATCGCCTCGTCGGCGTGAACGACTACGCCAAGACCGAGCAAGGATATCAACGGCTCGGCGAGCACTTGAATCGTGCCCGTCGCGGCGGGCTGATTCCGTTCGATGCGATCCGCGACGATGATGCGAAGATCGTCACCAGCACCGGCTACAACAACCCGCGTGACCTAATCAGGAGATGGCAGGCAAGCGCGCGGCATTTTCACCTCGACCGCCAGCAAGGTCAGCCTCGCCGGCTGCTGATTATGGTCGAAGCGCGCGGTATGCAGCCGCAGGTGGAGGCCGTGGTCTCAGACTACGGCGTGCCAGTGATCGGCAGCGGCGGCTTCGACAGTCTGACAGCGAAGTATCAGTTGGCGGGCAATCTCGGGCGCCACGGCGGCCTAACCGAAGTTCTGCACGTCGGCGACCATGATCCGTCCGGCGAGCACCTGTTCCTCTCCCTGGCCGATGACGTTGCGGCGCTGATCCGCGACCGCGAACTGCCCGGCATGGTTCTGTTTACACGCCTAGCCGTGACACGCGAGCAGATCGTCGATCTCAATCTGCCGACCGCACCGCCTAAGGCGACTGATCGCCGCTCCTTCGCAGGTGACACCGTGCAGGCCGAGGCGATCCAACCCGACGTGCTCGCTCAGATCATCAGCGACGCGATCGCCGATCGCTTCGATGAAGCGGCTTACCAGGCGGTGCTGGAACGCGAGCAATGCATCCGGGCACACCTAGCGGAAAAGCTCGCGCCGCTGCGCGGTGAGGGGGGCGAGGAATGAACGCCCCTCGGGCAATTCCTCTGCGCCCACCCGGATGCGCCGACCCATCTACCGGCTGACGCGGTGCGCGTATTGCGAACGTGGCAGGCAGTGCTTTATGGAAACAAACCATGTTGCATTTGTATTGGCCGGAGCGCCATGGGCCGCGCTGGCCGCCCCGCGCCCTATCGCAATCGCCGCCGCCGTCTGGGGGTTGGCAGGACGAGAGCGCGGCTGGTCGTCACACAGGCCCCACAGGGACACGGCAGGCGCGGCCGTTTGAGGGCACGCTCCCCCGAACCGCTGTAGGCCGCGCGCTGCTCTGGTTGTTCCCATGGCAATCGAGCCGAGCACGGGGGCTTGATCCGTACCCCGGGAGGGGTCGAGGGATGGTGCGGCTGTTTCGCGGAGCGCGGGCGCTACGCTCGATCCAGCAGTGGGTGAGCGGGCGGAAGCGACCGCCGGACTGGGCGATCGAGATGACGCTGGCAGCGATGGAACCCAGGGTGCGGGATGGGGCCGAGATTGTGCGGGATTTGCGGACGGAGTTGGGGCGGCGGCGATTGGGAATTAGGGTGCCGCGGCGTGGGGGGCCGATAGGGCTGGCGATGAAGGCTCGGATGGAGCGCGGGGAGCGCGGGAGATTGCTGCGCGGACCCCCCTGAGTAGGCTGGGACAAGGCCATGGCCTGATCTTTTTCATTGAGGTGAGCAATCGCAACTTCATGCTGCACATGATTGATTATCTCGCTCGACGGACCCACTCGACTTGACCGGTCAGCGCCATGCGCCTTCCGGGCCGCCACTACGGATAGTTGCTCATCGGTTGGCGCGGGCTGGCGTGAGCGGAGGGCAGTTTCATTCGTGGCGGTTCAATAGCATCTCGACATACAGCGCGGCCATCTCGCTCTCGGGATCAGGTTCGCCCGGATCAGGATCACCAGTCCTTGCCTCTTGTTGTGAAAACGTTTGCGGCTGATATTGTGGAGCGTCATTCTGGTGCGGGGTGCGGGCGGTGTATTGCATCGGTCGTCTCCATCTGAAGGGACAGCAACCTCAGGCTATCACCTCCCGGTCGCCGTCCACCCGCATAGAATCTCACATGGGGTGGCCCCGTATGGACGCCGATATCCACCAATGCTGGTAGCTTGTGCGCGCCTTTTCGAGACCAGCCGCTGCATCAGTTAATTCTTGCTGGTAAAGAAACGGCGTAAGGTTTCGTTCCTCGCGGTCCTTCGCAATTAGCTTTTTGCGAAGCTCGATATCACGAACCGTGAAATAGAGCGCGCGAAGCCGGAGAGCATTACGGCGTTGCTGAGCCGCTTCTATAGCGTCAACTAGCCACCACCTTTCATCGCTGTGAGGCTCGGTCGCCTCATCGACATCAATGTAACTGGGCCGGTCCGTCCTCAATCTCTCCGCTACGTCGGCAATACCGGCACAGATCTCTAGTCCGACGAGAGCCTCGTGGCAGGTCTTCCTCTGCTCCCAGATTTCGCCCCACCTGGCGCTTCTACAGACGACCATTGATTTCACTCACCGACAGCCAACACGACCGTCTGCGCCAAGCACAAAAATCGCTTCCACGGTTAGTCCCTCCTCATTGCATCCATGAGCGGGTCTTCGCACATCGTTCACCTCCAACCGATGGCGTAACGTACCAATGCTCCTGCATTGTGGCTCAACCGGCGTCCGGCTTGTCGGCAATGACGAACATTATCAGCATGTGCGGACGCCGAGCCCCTCCCGATCAATGCCAAAAGCGGAAGAGAAGAATCAACATTAGCAAGGCGATGAGGATCATCCAACCAAGCCCTCTGATTGAATATTCAATCGCAGATAGTTTGCGGAGAAGCAAGAAATTCACCCGAGCGGTGTCCAAAAAAAATGCGCGATCCTCGCCTGCGGGCATTTCCGTATCCCAGGGTCGATCGCCCGACAAAATCGGAAAACTGAAATCAAACCTAATGGACTCGATCGGAACAGCGGGGCTTGTTTCGTTATCCCATGTCTGTCCGCTGCCGTCTGGTTCCGATCCAAATTTCAACGCACCAAACAGAAAGTGAACAATAGCCTGCTGTGGCATCATCCCGGCCAAGATAAGCGCGTGAAACCCTGCCAGATGATCGTCAGGAAGCCGCCAAACGAGATAGATTTCGGAGTAGAAATCCCTGCCTCCGCGAGAATAACGCATTTCGCGGGGAAGCTCCTCGCCTGTACTATTGCGCTCCCGTGGTGAGACGAACAGCTTCGCAGAGATTGTCTTGTCTTTCTGATCTCGCATCGCGGCGAAGCGGTCACTCTGAAATATCTCGCCGGTTTTAAGATCGAGGTGCGATCTTCCCTCCGGGACTACATCGAACGCAACGGCGAACTTGTTGTTCTCCCAAGATGCGCTTGCGCCTACAATATCGAGAATCATAGAGCCTCTGAGGGTTGGTCACATTGAGAGGTTGAGCACCGGCGGCGTTCACGCGGCGGCCAGTAGTGCTGCTGCGGTCCCGCGCGCGCCCGACTGCTGCTAACCAGCATGCCGCATGTTCCGCAATGGCAACCTATACCTTACGGGCTGTCAGGTCCGACCACAATCATTTTGTCTCACAGTCGTTCGTTGTAGGAGGCGGGCACATACAACCCGCCGCCCGGCGCTTGCAGTGAAAGCTGGCCGCCCGGGGACGCCCGGCGCTTGCAGTGAAAGCTGGCCGCCCGGGGACGGGACGCAGCGCCGAAATGAGAAAGCGGGGGGTAGTGTCCCAAGAATTAGACGGAGGATGGTATTGACCCTCAATGACGGCTCTAAGGCTTAGCTGGTCTGCGAGTCCGTCCCGTACGAATCGGAGACACTCTCACAGCCTGAGACAAGTTTGTCGGTGTAGGGTATTGTTTTGCTTGACATTCTGACTTAGGCTTGATACAAGTATGAATCCAAGCCCCCAGCAGATTCTAGGCGGCTTGTCAACGACTTTCTGGTATAGGTGTTGAGGGGCGTCTGGACGACTATCATATGGCTGAACACACCAACGCGAGTCGGAAAAGGAGACGGAAGGAGGTCCACGCGGAGAGGTGCGGCCGGCGGACGTGATCGGATGTGCTGTCCAGGTGGCTCGCATATCGATTGGCGACATGGACGAGGAGCCGCGAGCACCGTCGGGCCGAGTCCGAAGCGGCCAAGCGGGGGCGAAAGCCCGTAGCAAAAATCTTTCGCCCCAACAGCGTCACGAAATCGCCAAAAAGGCGGCGAATGCTCGCTGGCGGTAGGAGAACAAATATACCTAATACTCGGGAGAATAAGTCATGGCAACCAACGGAGTGCAAGCGGACAAGGTTCCAGACACAATCACGGTGAAATATCAGTTCATCGATGGCGCCCACTTTTTTACCAGCGATGATCCGATAGCCGTGGGGCTGTGCGCCGCGAGCACTGACCTCAAGGCGGCTTTTGACGACGTTTCCGAGCAGATCACTCAGCTTGCGAAGGACAACCACGGTGTAACCCTGGTATGCAAACCGGCGGTCACGTTCGAGGAGTGGAGGGATTCTCTGCTTGAATCCTTGGATCGCGAGATAGCACGGAGACGGGCCAGAGCCTCCGAGATAGATCGTTCCGCTATAGGAGCGTCTCCCGCGAACACCACAATTGAGTGGCGCAAAGCCGCATAGTTGTCCCAACAACCGCCACAATATGTCGCGACAGAAGCCATTATAAAGAAACGGCTTCGGCAGTTGTTGTGTGATAATACTGGTGTAAGCAATACGGCATATAAGTACAAAACGCCATGCGGACATAGTATATACGTTCCCTTTCCGCTTGGTGGGGTGGGATATACTCAGGCCCAGTTGGAGCTAATTGAGCAAAACCTGGCGAACTATGGGCTGGACTTGTACCCACTGGATGACAATGCGGGGTAGTGTCCGTCTTTGCCACCTAGTGTCCTAAGTTGGCGGGGCGGGTGTCCTAATCCGACAGCCTTTAGCCACCGTCTCGGGCCTTGTAGTCTCGCTGCTCTTGTGCAAGCTCATCCTCTGAGAGTCTGTCCGGGAACATTGCTAGTTCCTGCATAGCCGTCTGACCATGAGACGGATGGAAGCGAGCAACAGAAAGGCACGCGCCTTCACATTGAGATTTTCCCAATCCTTACCCAGTCGACGACATCGGTTGAGCCACGCCAACGTGCGTTCGACCACCCATCGCTTTGGTAGCACGACAAAGCCCTTGGCCTGGTCAGATCGTTTGACGATCTCCACCTCGGCCTGCGACACGACACGCTTCAACGCCTCCTGGAATCGCCGCCCCTGATAGCCGCCATCGGCATAAAGCTTCAGCAGGAACGGAAACATCCCGAACAGCGTCGCCAGCAGCATGGCGCCGCCATCGCGATCCTGGATGTCCGCCGCCGTCACGATGGCCTGTAGCAGCAAACCCTGGGTATCGACCAGGACGTGCCGCTTCTTGCCCTTGATCTTCTTCCCCGCATCATACCCATGCGGATCGATCGAGGCCCCCCTTTTTCGGCGCTCTTCACGCTCTGCGCATCAATCACCGCGGCGGTCGGGCTGGCCTCTCGCGAGGCCTGCTCACGACATTTCACATACAATGCGTGATGCAGTCGCTCCAGCGTGCCGTCCCAGGTCCATCGTTCCAGATAGTCGTGCACTGTGCTCCGCGGCGGCAGGTCCTTGGGGATCGCCCGCCATTGGCAGCCGGTGCTCAGCACATACATCACGCCGTTCACCACCTGGCGGATATCAACGCTCCGCTTGTTGCCGCCCGGCTTGGCCGGGGGGATCAATGGTTCCACCTCGGCCCATTCGGCATCAGTCAGATCGCTCTCATAGCGCAGTCGGGTGCGGTCGTACCGCGTCCGGTTCTCCTTGGTCCACATCCAGTCCCCCGAATCGATGCTCGGGGGAGAGAGAATCACAGGCGATTCAATGGCTTCAAGGGTGACCCGCTAAGCAATTCTAAAAACTCAATTTGTTCCCGGACGGACACTGAGAACGTGCTTGTTTCAGCGAGAATCTCCTTATCGATCTCCAGCTTGCGAATGAGCCGGTCGATCTCCTTCTCGCCAACCTGCCCGCTGACGATCAGCCGAAAGCTAGCTCCGTCCTTCGAGAGCAGCCCCGTCGTGAGTTCCCGCTCGCCATCCATGATCTGCACCTTCCCGGTATGCCGCGCCGTCGGGTGCTTGGCTGCCGGGGTAGCCGGCGACGCGGCCGGATGCTCGGGCGCCTTCTCACTGCTCGGTGCGGGCGCTGGTGGATCGCCAGCGCCGGGCGAATCTGCACCACCATCGGCAAGAGCGGCAAACTCCAGATTGTCCTTGTAGACAGCGAGAAGTTCCCCTGCCGAATTCTCTCCGTAGTGGAAGTCCACTTTCAACGTGCTTCGCGCAATTTGATCAGCGGGCGGCCGGGCACGCCACAAATTCCACAAGCCGCCCAAGGCGGCTGGCGCAAGGGCGAACTTGCGGTGTAGCTCCGCGTGCTTCTCCGGTCGCTCATCGAGAAAGTACCGGCGCCCATCCGCCGTCAATTTCACCTTGCGCCCGTCCTTAGTGCCGGAACTCTCCATGATTCCATAGTATTTGAGCGCAGCGACGGTCTGTCGCCACCCGCTTGCCTTCTCGCTGTAGCCCCAAAGCTTGATCGCGTCGGCGATCGGCACCGCGTGATCACCTGCCACAGCATAAATCTCCCGCGCTCGCTCGATGGCACGACGCAGCGGAATGAAAGGGAAGCGGCCGCCGCTCTGGGCGTCGTCGTCAACAGTCTGGGACATTAGTCCTTCTCCGATCCGGAGAATTGTCCATAGCAGGCGATCCGGCTGGCGGCAAGAATTATTTTTTATTGTTCTTCGACTGGTCCTTGCGCGCCGGGAGAACTTGTGGCAGAACGGACGTGCGAGACGGAGAACAATATGACCAGAAGAGCGGCGAGCTCCGGCGTTTCCGGCCGGCGAGCGGGGCGAGAATGAATAGGCGGGGCCGCTTCCCGGGCCGGTTTGGCGATCGTACGGGAGGCGGCCCCTAACCGGAGCTTCGCTTGGTGCCCCTTCGTCTAACGGTAGGACGCCCGGTCTTGCAACTGCGGGAATCCAGGTCCGAATCCCGGGGGGCAACCAGGAATGAGCGGGGCCGAGGCTGTTGGCGCAGCCGCCGGCCCCTAGATCGCAACACCGGGATTGGCCCCCAGCGTCTCGACCATCGGTGCATATAGTCGGGTTGGCGCCCGAAATCCACCGAAACCGCTGGGACCGTCCCTAACCGTGGATTGGCCCCATGGCGAATATTCTCCCCCGCGACCGGCAGATAGCCGTTATCGCCGCCCTCTCCGAAGGCACCAGCATCCGCGCCACCGAGCTGCTGACAAACGTCCACCGCGATACGGCCATGCGCTTGGGCGCCCGGGTCGGGCGCGGCTGCGCGCTTCTGATGGACCGCATGATGCGCGACTTGCCGTCGCAAATCATTCAGTTGGACGAGCTATGGTCATTTATCGGCAAAAAGCAGAAGCGCCTAACACCCACCGATCGCGCCGAGCTTGGCGATTGCTATGTTTTCATCGCTATGGACAGCATCCACAAGGCGATCATCTCGCACCTAGTCGGCAAGCGTGATAATGAGACCACGGACGATTTCATTGCCGATCTGCGCAGCCGCGTGCTAGGCTCGCCGCAGATCAGCAGCGATGGGTTCGAGCCATACGTCGGAGCGCTCGCCATGGCCTTTGGAGAGAACGTGCATTACGGCCAGATCGTGAAGCACTATAAAGGCGAGCCGCCGGTAACTGCGGCTCGGCGCTATAGCCCAGGTTGGGTAGTAGGCGTAGAAAAGCGCCGCGTGATCGGCTTCCCGCCCGATTTCCTAATTTCCACTTCGTATGTCGAACGCCAGAACCTGACGGTGCGCATGCAATCGCGTCGGTTCACACGGCTGACCAACGGTTTCAGCAAAAAGCTAGATAACCACGCCGCTGCGGTTTCGTTGTATGTCGCACACTACAATCTCTGCCGCGTGCATATGGCGCTGTCCCCGAAGGGCGGACCACAAACGACCCCTGCCATGTCGCTCGGTGTGACAGATCACCCGTGGTCAATCGCCGAATTGATTGATGCGGCGTTCGCGGCTGGCGAAGACAATGAGCCGACCGCGCCAAGCCCTTCACCAGCACCAGAGCGACCACGGTTCACGGTAATCCAAGGCGGCCGAACATGAGCAACGCGCTCTACTACGGCGACAATCTCGGCTATCTGCGGGAGATGGACCCGCAGAGTGTGGACCTGATATACTTGGATCCTCCATTCAACTCTAATGCTACGTACAACTTACTTTTCCGTACTCCGCATGGAGATGCAGTCCAGGCGCAGACCGCCGCTTTCAAAGATACGTGGTGGTGGGACACACCAGCCGCCACCGCGTTTGACGACGTTGTTGCGTCCGGTTCATCTGCCGCGCCAATCTTGGTCGCGTTCCGAAAGTTCCTGGGCGAGAGTGACATGATGGCCTATCTAGCAATGATGGCGGTGCGCCTTATAGAGATGCGCCGAGCCATAAAAGAGACAGGAAGCCTGTTCCTCCATTGTGACCCTACTGCTAGCCATTACCTGAAGGTTCTGCTTGACGGCGTATTCGGCACCACGAACTTCCGCAATGAAATCATATGGAAAAGGACCACGGCGCACAACGACGCCAAGCGCCGATTTGGCGATATTCACGACTGCATTCTCTACTATGCCAAAGGTGAAGCTCCAACATTCTTGCGCCAGTTTGGAGCTTACAGCGACGCATATCTCGCGAGCAAGTATCGCCACGCTGACGCCGCCGGTCGCCGCTTCCGGCTATCTGACTTGAGAAGCCCCAGTCCGCGCCCTAATCTTACTTACGAGTACAAGGGTTACAGGCCCCATCCGAACGGGTGGGCGGTTTCGCGCGCAAAAATGGAAGAGCTAGACAAACAGGGACGGCTCGAATTCCCAAAAGAACGCAGCGGGCGTATCCAGCTACGACGGTACCTTGATGAGCGATCAGGAATGCCGGTTAGCTCGCTTTGGGACGATATCCGTCCTGTGAATTCTATGGCGCAGGAGAGGATGGGGTACCCAACACAGAAGCCGAGGGCTCTTTTGGAACGTATTATATCCTGTTCGACTCTGCCGGGCCAGATGGTCCTTGATCCCTTTTGTGGATGCGGCACAACCGTAGAGGCCGCCGAGGCACTCGGCAGGTCCTGGATCGGCATTGACATCACGCACCATGCCATTGATGTGATACAAAATAGATTACAGGACCGCTTCCCACAATCCGAGTTTACCGTGAACGGACGCCCTGAGGATATTGATGCAGCTTGGGACCTAGCTACTAGGGACAAGTACGAATTTCAGTGGTGGGCGAACTGGCTGTTGGGTGTTCAGAATTATCGAGAAAGGAAAAAGGGCGCTGACCGAGGGATCGACGGGATCATCTATTTTAGGAACGGACCTCGCGGAATCGGGCAAACAATTGTCTCTGTGAAAGGAGGCGAAAACATCGGTCCTGAGATGATCGCTTCGCTTGCTGGGACGGTTCAGCGCGAAGAAGCCCAACTAGGCGTATTCGTGTGTCTAGCCGATCCCAGTAGGCGTATGCGACAGGATGCAGCCGCCGCTGGAATGGTCGAAACCGCTCAGGGTCGCTTTCAACGGATTCAGATCGCCACTATCGCCGATCTACTCGACGGCAAACGCCCCCCCTTGCCTCAACCAATGGAGACAGAAGCCTTCCGACAGCCTCTCAGGACACCACGGCCGACCAAGATTACGACGCCAGCCCCTCAGTTGTCTCTGACATTGCCGATTATGGGGGGGAAGGGAAAGCGCAAAGACGTTCTTGACCATCCCTCGGGTCGCCTATTGACTGCCGCTGCTGCAAGTGGACTGTCCTAATTTCAGTTTCCGCCTGTCCTAATTCGGACACTACCCAATGCGGACCCATAAACTGAAAATAATGCTTGATATCCTGCCTTAGGGCGATTGCACGCTAGCTCGGCCAGAGCGAGCATAGAGACATGGCGCGCGATGTGATCCTGCTCGCCGAGGTCGCTCAGCGGATCGAGATGATCGAGGTTCTGTGCGGACGCTGTGACCGGCGCGGACGGCTCGGCACCGCACGCCTGCTGGCCGAGCATGGTCCGGGTGCTGCGATAGGAGCGGTGCTGCGGGCGCAGGTGGGCGACTGCCCGAAGCGCGAGGCGGTGCAGGTTCAGGACAGGTGCGATCCCTACTGCCCCGACTTGACGCGCCTGTTCTCCCGGCCCGAGGCGGGCTGATCGGACGCTGCCTGCTTCACGTTGGCGACGATCTCCGCCCACAGCCGGTCGGCAGCGGCAGCGCAGGCTTCGGGATCAGGCTCCCGGGCCGCTCGTCGATGATCCGGCTGGTCAGGATCGGCGCAGCCTTTGCACCTCGCGGCGGGTGCACTTCGGCGGCAGCGTCATTGCCACGTGCGGACTATATCACACCAACTGAGCGTCGGGGCCGACAACACCGGCACCGTTTGACACGGCAAGTTCTTGGTCGCTGGAGATCGGGGTTATCCCTCGACTCAGCTTGGTTCGTCCAGTCGTGAAAAAACCGGCACAGCGGTGCCGCTCTCTACAGGGAGCGCATATTTCAGGATGCGCGTTTTTCCAGTCCGAAATCGACTGCGCCGCGTACCGCCGAACTTCTTCTGACAAGACGCACAATGGCAAATTGTATATGGAGACATGCATCTTGGCGGCGACGATCGTCGCGACTCCGCGCGCCAGCGCACGTGCGTAGTCGACGGGATCAATCCAGAGCGTCTCGTGGTTTGCGAGCGCGAACCCGGTGTCCTCCATACCCATGAGCGCCACGTGGTCGACAAAAGGCAAGTTGCGGGCCAACCACTCACAGGTCTCCGTCAACCTCTCGACTGTCAACCGATGCAGGACCACTCGTACCTCGACCCGATTACCCTTGTCCTTGAGCCGCAAAATGCCCAAGACCGTCTCGTCCAGAGCATGCCTCGATTGGACGACGTGGTCATGGACCGCATCCACTGCCGAGTAAATCGGAATGCCAACAGAGGCGCGCGACCTATCGAGCTTCGACCACGCGTCCACCACTTCGGAGCGTGCAAAAGCTCGGCCATTTGTCAGTACGTGCACCGATGCCTTTGGCAGTGTCCTTTGGGTGTCCCTCACCAACGGGATGAACCGATTCCAATCGAGGAACGGCTCTCCCCCCGTGAAGCCGACCGTGACGGTCTCTTCGGGTAACAGTGGGAGGCACTCACGAATCTCGTCAATGATCCAGCCGTCATCTACATCCTTTGGTGGCTGCGAGCACATAAGGCAGTAATGATTGCACCTGTCCGTCACCAGGAACGCGTTGTGTGGCGATTTTCGCCGCCAGAGGACGCGATAGCGACTGGCTGAGGGTTCCACCGCAAGCACATCACCGGCAGCGAGCCAGTAAAGCCCTGGGTCAAACCGGGCAAAGCGCTGAAAGCCCGTCGAGGTATCGCCTGCACCGCCGATCACTGCCACGCCTGCAAAGCCGTTCACCCGCGCAGCGTTACAGTCGTTGACTGAGATGATCAGCGCTATGTCGGCCTCCGCCGTTGGTGGGAAAGCTGGGTCCGCGAGGCGAACAATAATTCTGCGTGCGGAGTCCGAGAACCCCGCCGTTTCAATCTTTCCTCGGAGGGGAAGCGACCTCACCCCGCAGCCCAGCCACGTAGGACCGCAGCATCCTCACCGCCCGCATCCAGTATGCCGAGAAGCAGCTTGAGGATGCCTTTTTGCCGGGCGCAGAAGCCAGATAGCGGCTTGATACCGACAGGCTCGCCTTGAGTTGCATGATGATAGACGGGATCAGCGCCGCAATGGGGTTCAAAGGCACAGTTGGAGCATTCAGGCGCGCACTGAGATAGCGTCCTGCCCACTAAATTCACGAGATGCTCGGAGGTGACCAGCGAGGTATAGTCCGCGTCGAGCACGTGCCCCAACTCGAACGTGTTATCGCCCATTTCGGCCAGCATGCGGCCTTCGTCAGAAGCGAACACCCGGCCGTCATAGTTATAGACAAGCGCGCCGAGGCCTATTCCGGCAGGGCTGCGCAGGTCGACGTAACCGATAGGACGGTCAGTCAGCATCCGCTGGAGCAGCAATGAGGCGTAGAACTCACGAAACCGGCGTCCATGCCGGTTTGCCCGGATGATGTGGCCCAACCCGCGCTCATAAAACTGAAGCCATCGGGACACGTCGTACTTTTCGAACCACTTCGTCTTCATCGCGAAGCCGTATGGCGACAAGGGCCTGAGGAAGATTCCTTCAAGATCAAGTTGGAGGTATTCGTCGACAATCTCCTCCGCCCGGTCGAGACTGGCCTCAGTGGTAGTCATTAAGGCGCTGACGGAGCCACGGCCGAGCGCCTGTTGGGCGCGTCGAATTCCGGCGACCGCCAACGCGTGGCTGTTGCAGCCCGGCCTCGGGCGGTTCCGGTTATGGAGATCAGCCGGACCGTCTAGTGAAGTTGAGAGATGGATATGATGTTCTCGGCAGAAGTCCAGGATTTCATCCGTGAGCAGGGCCAGATTGGTGGCGATGACAAACTCAACCGATTTGCCACGAGAGGGCGCCAACTTCTCCGTCGCCTCGACAATTGTGCGGATAAGCCCAAAATTAAGCAGAGGTTCCCCGCCTTGGAATTCCACCTTGATGCACGGCGACGGCGCCGAGAGAGCGATCTCGACAGCTCTCATCGCGAAAGCCTCGCTCATGTCGAATGCGGAGGCGTCGGCGCTTCTGCGGGACACTTGGCAATAGGGGCACGAATGCTCGCACCTCAGTGTCACCACCATGATGTGGAGCGCGGTGGCCGAGGATAGAAAAGACATCCGAGTCCGCAATCGCATGGCAAGAAGCTGCGGCCAAGCCCGGTCCCCCTCCCTACACACCATGATTTTTTCGCAAGCACGCTCATACAGCCCGTCTCCGGGTCGGATATCGAGGCTCACGATCCGTCGAAGTTCGTCATCGGATAGAAGGAGCATATCGCCGACAAGATTGGCAGCTATAACCCGGCCCGGCTCAAGCCGCTCGAAACGCAACGGCAGCAAACAAAGACGGTCGCGCCCCCCGGGCGCGAAGATGTCGGGTTCGAGGAACCGCGCCATGCGATCTAGTGTGGGGTGTTATCCTCGCGAACGAGAGTTCCGAACGCCAGTGCGACGATAACATCACGAAGCGGGGAGGTCCGGCGCTCGATCTGTTCGCGAAGGTTCTCGTCATTAAGGATTGCAAGGAATTGCTGCTCCAGAGATTCCCTATTTGATTTCTCTAGATCGGATGCCGTCAGTCGGCACACCCAGCGACCGTCCATTATGTCGATCTGACATGCCGCGGTCCCTGTCATGCGGTATGCTGCCTGGCGAAGCGGCAGTTCCTCCTGAGCTTCCTGCGAAAACGACAGGGAGATCTCAGTCACGCTCAGTCGCTCGACGAGTAGTGCGAAACATGGGAAGAATGGGACTCATGCGACACATGAGAGTAGTGCTGGGCTAGCACCGTGCCGTCAGCATTTCTCGCGGCGACGAGCCCCATTACGTCGCCACTCAAATTGTAGAAGATGTTGGGTTCACTCACCGAGGCGCCCAGCTCAGGGCTAGGTGCTGTCTCCGGAACCGGTGCGTTTTTCTGAACCGACGCGTGGGCGTTTGAGACCAGCGCGGCCAAGGCACTAGCCAGAGATACGACGGTGATCCTCTTCTGCGTCACGTTCGTTCCCCCCTATTTGCTCGGAACGTTCGCATATCTGTATGAATTTGTCCACATGGATCTCTCGGCCTCGTGAGGAGCGCTCGGCGCGCGGCCACGAGCCGGGCCGGCACCGCCAGCTTTCCTGCCCGTGGTGCGCCAAAGGGCCAGCGTGCCTGGCTACTGGCCGCTCGCGGCGCAGAGGCAACCGCGTCTGAGTGTCTCAGGATGGGCACTCCTCGATTGCTTTTTCCGGGGCTGGGGGGGCCGAGGGGTGGGCTGCCCAGCACTTTGCCGCGCCGCGTCCGGACGCCTTGCAAGCGCGTCCTCGCTGGAGGTGCTGGCGCGACTGCGCTCACATCGCGATGGCACCAACTTCCGCAAGTTCGGCGGATTGCAACCGTGACGATGGCGCGTTATCGCCGCCGATTCGCTGGTTGCCAGGAGAGTCAACCGGATGGGACGGAACCGTCCAAACCGAACGAACGGTTAGTAACCCAACGGGTCATGCCGCACAAGCGCCTTTGCTTCCGCTTGCCGACCGAAACACAATCAGCACGTGGTTCGAACCAAACGCCCGTGAAATGGACGGCCGGGCTTCCACCATGCCGCCCGGTGCGGTCGGACGATCCGATCGGGCTGAGAGCTGTACCGGCATGCTCGAACGAACGTCCGCTCTCGGGATCGGCGTGGGCGCTGGCGTATGGCCGACTTGGGTCGATTGCGGTCATTAGGGCCGCTGTCAGTGCGCCGGGAGACTGGCAAGGAGTAGGAGGGGCGGTGTCCAACGGCATGCTTCAGACGCGCTCTACCAGCCCATACCTTACGCCGCTTTGCGACGAACCTTCTCGATTGCCGCGGTGGCCAACCGATCAGCACGCTCGTTGAGCGCGTCGCCACGGTGCCCACGCATGGTGGAAGCTCACTGCGCCCGCCGAGCCACGCTTCGCCACCAGCGCGTCTATCTCCTCGCACAGAGCCTTCAGCGTGGCGTCATTTCGCTTCCAGCCGTTGGCAAGCCAGCCGATCACGTTGCGGCTGTCGGTGTGATTTCGAGACGGTTCCCCTGCGGTGCCCGGCGGACTGCCGGCCCTTCGCATCGGCACCGATGCGTATCGCGTAACACGCTTTCCCGGTATGATCGCGGTGATCGTGGCGCCAAGCTCACAGGAGCTGTCATGAACACCCTTGATGATTTGCGGGCCGAGTGGATTGAGCTGAGGAGGAGTCTCAGTAGACACATAGCCTACCTCGAAGCTGGCAAGACCATTCACCCAATTGGCCAGGACCCTCAGCAAGCGACAGCAGAGTTCGTTCAACGACTGAAGCAATACCGTGCTGAAGTTCAATCGTGGCTTCTTCATCTTCCGTCAGAGGCGGAGTAATGCCGGAGAGGCTGAGCGGATGGGCCAGCAGACGAAACTGAGAAGGTGGCTCGAAGTGGATAACTGCGCGGCCTCCAGCAGCGCCTGGGATGTTCCCCTCTCCAGTGGTCGCGGCTGACCGGCCTCCACGAGCTTCCCACGGGGCTCCGGTGTGGGGTCGGCAAGTGCCACACGAAGGCCCCCTACAAGCCCGTTCTGCGGCCGGCGGCCATAATCCTACCGGGGACACGCGAGGCGGGCCTGTGGCCTCTTCCTACTGTGTTGTGATGGTCCTCCCCTCGAGGGGGCGCCGGTAACCCTGTGGGATATTCTGCTTCAGCTCCGGATCGATCCGGAACCGGAGGCAGTGATGCGACTTTCTCAGGGCCGCTTCGACGGCCTCGGGACTGTCGCCTCGGGCGAAAATGAAGCCCAAGTATTTGTTGCCCTCGGGAAGTGGCACGACCTCCTGGCCCATAGGAATGGTAATCGTCACATCGTCGACGCCGGAGACTCTCCGCGCGGCCTCGAGTCCGCCCACGGACTCGAGCACGCCGGCTTGAGGGATGGGAATCATCATGACCCCGGTGGCCTTATCTTCACGCGCCATGGTCTCGATGGGCAATCCCAAGACGTGGCTCAAAATCAGCTCCTCGAGGCTGATCCCAGCTCCGAACCTGAGTGCGCGGGCGCACAACCCGCCAATGGAGCGCGCGCCCAGTTCGACGACCCAAGCACCCTGGTCATTGAGCCGCAGTTCGGCATGAATGGGACCGTCCTTCAGCCCGAGGGCCCCGACGGCCTGGAGCGTGGCATCCGTGATCCGGCTCTGCCAAGATTTGGGCAGCCGCGACGGGGTCACGTAAATGGTCTCCTCGAAGAACGGTCCATTCAGAGGATCGGGTTTATCGAAGAGCGCGAGGACCTTGAGGTGGCCCCCGTCGAGAAGCCCCTCCAGCGCCACCTCCCGGCCTGCAACATATCCTTCGACGAGGATATACTTGGCGGTGTCCCCCAAGGTCACGACGTCGGGCTGCTCCAGAATTCGCGTGATGCGGTGGAAGGCGGTGACGAATTGGTCCGGATTGTCAGCTCGGATGACGCCGCGACTCGCCGACAGCATGAGCGGCTTCAGGACGCAGGGATAGGTAGCTTCGCGTGCTGCCCTTTCAGGGTGGGCGTCGACGGTCAGCAGGGAGAACGGGGGCGTCAGTAGGCCGCTATTGGCGAGTACTGTCCGGAAGCGGAACTTGTTGGCCGTCGCCTCCACCAATTCGGGCGCGTTGTGGGCCAGACCTAAGGCCTTGGACGCCTTAGCCGCCAGCACCGTGGTTTCCTCGTCAACGCCCAGAACGGCGCTCAACGGGTGATCTCGGGCGTAGGCGCAAATCTCTCGGACACCCTTCTCAGGGTCTAGAAAATCGATGGTGACGGTACGTCCGTCTGCGAACGCTTCCAACACGTGCCGTTGGTTGGAGCCCACGGCCACGGCCACGTTTAGGCGACAGGCCGCATCAAGAAAATCGCCGACCCGGTAGGAGGTGGTGGGAATGAGTAGAAGTAGCCGGTGTTGCGAGTCGCGGTCGGTCAACGAAGCCACCTTTTCCGGGCTTTAGAATTCGGCGAGTTGGTTCTCCGTCGGTTCGGCGCAATAGTACCAAAGTTCTCGAACAAGAAGGATCTTCATGGCGATCCGTCTCCGGCGTCGGCGCTGCCAATCAGCCTGGAGGAGGACGGTCATGCCAGAGGAATGCGACGCACCCTAAACGGGGCTGATGCCGCCCTTTCCTGGCTGATAGTAAGGATTGGTCCCGCCGGCATGATCAGTCACATCCAGCACCTTGGTGATGCCCGGAGCCACCCGCTGAATCTCCGTTGCCACGCCTTGTTTCAGGGTGACGTCCGCCATGCCACATCCCTGGCATCCCCCTTCGAGCCGGATATAGACCGTATCGCCCTGGACATCGACCAGGGAAATATGCCCGCCGTGGGCGGCCACGGCCGGGTTGATCTGTTCTTCCAGGAGATCCTGGATGGCCTTGCCCTCCAGCGTAACCAAGCCCGGCTTGGGCAATGCGTCGCGGTGATCCTTGACCGCTTCGACTTCCGGCACGTAGTGGCGCAGCATGTTCTCGATACCGTTCATGAGGCCCCACGCGGACCCGTGGAATTCCAAGTAGGCCACTCCATCCTTGAAGCCGCGGAAAGTGACGTCGCCACCGTTTTCGGTCGCCGCTGGCCGGATGCGGGTATCGATCAGATCTTTGATTTGCGCTCCGATGGGGTCTTCACCACCCGATTCCGCGGGGTCCATCGCCGCGTCGGATGCCGTGATTACGGGGTGTCCCGATAGGAAGTGCTTCATGATGGTGCCCAAGATCCACGTTTTCATGATGTCCCAGTCCTTGTCGTCCGATTTGGTGACAGTGATGAAATCGGAGCCCAAAAAAACACGAGTAACCCCCTCGACGCCGAACAGGGCGGTGGCCAATGGCGAACGCCGGGCGTCGTTGGCGTCCGTGAAATCGGCGGTTCCACTTTCCATGACCGGGCAACCGGGCAGGAATTTCAATCTCGCCGGATAGGGCGTGGCTTCAGTTTGAATGAACATAGCCAACCTCTTTCTCTTTGCCGCGTCATCGGACGCCGCCCGAGACGATCCTCAATTGGGTCGAGACCGCGGCTTGCGTCGAATGAGCGCCCATGCATGTTTACCCGCTTTCCCATCGCGGTGCGAGTGGATCAGGACGGTGTCGCACAGCCGCGCCCCCAACGCTAGAGCCGATGCCGGGAGTGAAGCGCGCGTTATCGGAAACAGGTTGATGTCAGCGGCCTGACCGCCGAGCATAACTCCCGGCCTGGCCACGCCCTTCACGCAGGACAAGGGCGGAGGTCATGTAGCCTTCGCCCGAAGATATCGGGTTGGAGGCAATCATGCGGAGCCAGCGTTATCCTGCTGATCTGTCGGCCAGTGGGCGCTTGTGTTGCCCTGGTAATTTACCTCGACAACCAGTTCCGGCCGCACCCAATGTACGCGCGACAGCTCAAGCGGGGAGCCAAAGCGGCTTGTATGCGGCGGAGGAAAGTCAAGCGGCATCGTGCGGCTGACGAGCGGCTGCAATCTGCGCCATACCCGCTCAAGCTCTTCCTCGCTCATGCCCGTCCCGGCTCTGCCCGCATACGTCAGCCGCCCATGGGGATCGTAGTAGGCGAGCAAAAGTGCACCCAGCCGTGGGCGGCTGCCTTCCGGGTCGGTCCACCCCACCACAATGAACTCCTCGCGGTTCAGGCATTTCGTCTTGAGCCACAGCCCGCGATTGCCTGGCACATAGGGAGCGTCTAACCGCTTCGATACCACACCTTCCAGGCCGAGCTTGCAGACACCTTGATAGAACTGCGGACCGAGCCCCACCTGGTGGTCACAGTAGCGGATCGGCCCCTTATGCGTTTCGAGCAGTTGCTGGAGCCGTTGCTTGCGATCGGATAGCGAGACAGACATTAGGTTCTCGCCATCGAGGTATAGCAGATCGAAGGCGAAGAAGATCAGCGATGAGGTGAGGCGGTTATCTGTGGCGGCTTGCATGAGGCTGAAGGATGTGACGCCATTGTCGGCGACAGCGCACAGCTCGCCATCGATGTACGCTTGTTGAGTGCTAATTGCCTTCAGCGCGTTAACCGTGGTCGGGTACTTCTCCGTCCAATCCAGGCCGGTGCGCGTCAGCAGCTTGACTTGTCCGCGATCCAGGCGGCCGTGCATGCGATATCCGTCCAGTTTGATCTCATGCGCCCACCGATCACCCTCTGGCACTGTCTCCGCGAGCTTCGTGAGCTGTGGCGCAATCCAGGTGGGCAACCCGATGATTGTGCCGGTGTAACGCACTGAAAGGCGCCGGCGGGGAGCTCCTGGCATGGCAGGGCATATCTAGTCGGTCTACGCGCCGGTGCGTCAGCAGAATCTATCGCTGCGGATCCTGCAAATTCCGGCCACGCCTGACGCCACGCTGGCGGGCACTACTCATGTTCGATGGGGTCCAGTGCCCAAGCGGGCACGACGATCCCGGGCTTCAAGCCCAGAGGCACGTTCTTCGCGTTGTCTGCGAACAACCCGAACTGTTTCTGGCCCGGCGGCTTGTCCGGAAGGTCGAATGCATCGAAGGCAAACACCGGAACTGTGATCTTGCCGGTGGCGAACGGCGCGCCTGCCCAAGCGAACATCTCGCCAAGTACCTTGGCCTCATCTGCCACCCCAGCTCCAAACTCCGCGGAAAAGCCTGTTTCACCGACGAAGACATCAGGCTTGTGATTGAAGGCGGTGCCAAGATTATCGAAATAGGCCGCCGCGGGCGCGAAGTTGGGATCCATGCCATTATCCAGCGTGTACTGATTGAACATCAGGAACGGATGGCCGCTGTTCCAGGCGGGACTCCAATAAGCCGAGTTGGTCACGAAGCTGGTCGTCTTCGACGCGACGAGGTTAGCGCTGGGGTCGCTCGGATAGTTCGCGATGATCGTGCTCACGGGAATGCTGCCGAGCCCTTGCGCAGCCATGGACGCCTTGAGGTTGTTCAGCGCGTTGGGGATCCAAGTGTTCACATAGGCGTTGAAGTTCGGCACATCCGAAGGTGGCGGCCCGTTGGCGTCGATCTCGTTGCCGATCAGCACCGTCCTCAGATGCGCCTTGACCGCATCCGCACTGCCGAACGCGGCGATCAGCATGCTGACCCATTTGTCCGTATAGGCCTTGCTGTTCATAAGGCCTGGGCTCCACGGCGTGCCGAAACCGCCCTGGGCCAGCGCGCTGTTGTTGGTGCCCATCACCAGCTGCAGCTTTGGCCGCGCCACGACGTAATCGATCGCGCTCTGCTGGGTGGGCTCAATGATCGGCGTCGACGGATCTGACGTGCCGACCGCGGCGTCGTGAAACGTCTTGATCAGGCCGTAGTATTTCGTGATCTGATCCAGATCAGCGCTGATGATCCGGCTGTTCCGGCCGAGCGTCCAGGTTTCATAGTTGATGCCTGCATTGTAGAGGAACGGCGTGCTGGCAGGCACTGGTGTGGGCCTCGAAGCGACAGACATGCGGACCTCCAATGTGTTTTGGCCACGATACCGCTGTCGAGGACGGTCGAACACCCTCGCCCGGAGCCATCCGCATGCGCCAACTCCGCGCCCGGCGCCCCGGCGGTGCACGCGTCAACCGGGTGGCGGTCTCCGAGCGCTGCATTGCGGCCTTGACGAAGCTGGTCGTGCTTCCGCCCGAGGCTGCGGTGGATGCCGAGTGGATCGAGGGTGCGTGGTCGGAGTGCTGAACGGGCGGGCCCGGAGGTAACGAGGCACCGATATGCGAACGCGCGCCTGAAGGCGGCTGCCGACCCCAGTGGCAATCCCAGCGGTGTCGGGATCGTCGGAACGACCGGCTTCCAGCAGCGTGCACCAGCGCGGGATTTCAAGTCACGCATCGACAGCATCCGGCCGCGTCGCCCAGGCGGCAATCGGCCTAGCAGCCGCGCGAACAGCGGCAGCAACCTCGCCGGGATCACGTTCGCCACGGGACCGCAGGAGCGGTAGTCATGGCTTCGCTGACCATTTCGTGTCGGCCGGTCTCCTTCGCGCAACGCATCACGCTCGCAAATGAACCTGCCGACGGGGCTCAGCTTCCCTCTAGGCGGCCGGCCGACTCGAAACAGCCAATGATCGCGCCGCCGTACGGCTAAAGGACAAACCAAGCGACAACGCCGATTGCTACCGAGAGCGGAACCATCATCAGTAGGACCGACCTGATGCCTCTGACCAAGCCCCGCCTGTCGGCCTCGTTAAGGTCGAATGTTACGGCAAACTCCATCTGATCAGCAGCCTCGCCGTCGGTCGTCACTTCGACCCGGGGATCAGGGTGCGGCGCGATCGGTTGAGGGTCCGTCACGATCCGCGCGTTAGCGTAATATAAGACCTCTCGGATGAATGAGGCATTCCGTCATCTCCTGGAAGCAGATATAGTTGCGTGTCAAAGGATTAATCGGGAGCTAACGAGCGTTCCCGGCAATTTGCGGCGCGGTGGCTCCGCCACCCCAATGCCGCTCTCGCTCACCAACCAACGTGTGAGCACGAAGCCCAGAAGGAAGGCGATCCGCCCACTCGGAAACGGGGCAGTGAGTGACGGACGCGCTAGAGCCGATAGGGCAGGCTAACGTAACATCAACGTATTCGTCTCAGTATGCAGGCGATGAGAGCCCTTTACTGGCCGCTCTTCGCTCTGCTGATCGCTGCCGCGATGCTGGCGCTCTGGCGGGCTCTGCCAGCGGGGAAGGTGGTCTGCGCCGTGCCCAGCCTGACAGTGACTTGCGGGAGCCCATAGGTGTTCACACAGCCGCCCACCCAGCGCAGGCCATGCGGTCCGCCATGCTCGACATCCCCGAGATCGGCGGAGTCTTGCTGTTGCTGCTGATTCGGCCGGTCCTCTGGCCCCGTGTTCTGGGCCTGGTGGGCAAGTGGTGCTGGATACAGTGCAGGATCACCGTGAACTGTTCGCGGCTTGGCATGACGCGAGCCGAGGTTCGCTCCCGCCGGATAAACCGATGATGATAGGGCACCTGACCATTGCATTCGACGACAAGCGCCCTTCCGCAACGTTCGTCTGGCCCGAGACCGGCGAAGCGATGAAGATGACCTATGTGGATACCGTCGATCACGTCATGCATCTCGTGACCCCGGATCAGCGACGGATCGTGCTGCCCTTGGTGAGACCGTTGAAGCAGCGCCGGGGGTGCAGATGAAGTTCTACGAGCCGAGCCGTCGTAGAGTGCGGATCGAAGCGCCGAAGAGCATCAGAATCGTTCGCTAGCGGCGCTGCTCCGTCGCCCGTCGCTTCATTTCCTGCCAGAGCCGATCCGCTGCATCTCCGGCATGGCGATGCTCGTCGGCCGTCATGGTCGGCTTGCTGGTGTCCGCGATGATCGACGCCGGCGCGGACTTCGGCTTGCGACTGATCCGGCGCGGCGAACGGGCGATGACGATATTCGGCTTGTCGGTCAGCACGCCATCTAGATGGGCAGCAGCGGGTCGAACAGGGAGGGGCCAAGCGCCTTGGTCTCCAACGCCCGCACATGAGCCGATTGTGCCTGCCGGCCCACAGATATACGGGCGTGTCCAACCGCGAACTGGCTACGCGGGCCGAGGCCCTAATCTCACCCTCCCTCGTGGGACTCCAGGAGCCAGTTCGTAGCGGGGGAGACGCGCCCCCGCTGCCCACCTGGCTGGTTGATCGGGGCTAGCGCCCGTGCCCTCCTCCTGAACCACCTCCGCCTTCCCCGCCGTGGCCGCCGCGCCTTCGGCGCCTGCTGGTTGCTGCGACCGAGCCGTGCGGCACCAAGGTCACCCGCGTCGAGCTGAAAGATGTTCGCCCGCCGGTGGACCAGCATCTGATGTCGCTTGACAGGCGGGCGTGAAACGCCTCGTACCGCGGCTGGTCGTGCGAGGGAGCCCACGCAATTCGCACCGCCTTGCCGGCAGCTGGGCTACGAAAAAGGAGGACGCCATTGAAGATCGTTTTCTATGGCCGGGATACGGAGGCTTTCGCGGACGGATTCCCTGGGTTGCTCAGCGAGCCGGCCGAAATCGCGGCGTTGCCCGACGTCCTGGCCGGTACGACCGACCGCGGCGTCTTCGCGGCGGCGGACGTGATCGTTGCCAACCGCTTCTCTGCCTCGGTGCCGAGCCCTCGCGGGTTGAAGCTGCTGCACGTGCCGGCGGCGGGTTTCGACGCGATCGACATGAACGCGGTGCCGGCGGGTGCTGCCGTCTGCAACAGCTTCGGTCACGAGCAGGCGATAGCGGAATTTGTCTTGGCTGCGCTGCTCGCGCGCGCAGTCCCGTTGGCTGACGCCGACGCGCGCCTGCGTCGGGGCGACTGGGCATACTGGGCCGGCGCTCCCGAACGGGCGCACGCCGAGCTTTCGGAAATGACGCTTGGCTTGTTCGGGTTTGGTCATATCGGCAGGACGATCGCTGGGCGCGCCAAGGCATTCGACATGACGGTCGTGGTCGCGAACCGTTCCGCCGTGCCTGCCTCGCCGCTCGTGGATGGTACCTTCGCCCTTGGCGATGCGGCCTTCTGGTCCGCGGCGGATGCGATCGTGGTGTCGCTACCTCTTACCAAGAGTACGCGGGGCATTGTCGGGAAGGCCGAATTTGCCGCCATGCGGCCGGATGCCGTGATTCTGAATGTCGGTCGTGGACCCGTCATCGACGAGCAGGCACTTTATGATGCTCTGAGGAGCGGGCAGATCGGCGGCGCGGTCATCGACACTTGGTACCGCTACCCGACGGGGGACGAGCCGAGCGTCCTGCCGGCATCGCTGCCGTTTCACGAGTTGCAAAACCTAGTGATGACGCCGCACATGTCCGGGTGGACCAGGGGAACGATCCGGCGACGGAGCGCGCTGATAGCCAGGAATGTCAATCACCTGGCGGCCGGCGAGCCGCTTGAAAATGTCGTCCGCCCAGCGCTGGGCTGAGAATTCCGCGAGGACCGGCGCGGCAAGCCGAGTTGCTGCGCGTGACGCGAGCCATGCCGGAATGCACCGATGCCAGCACGGCCCCGCATCGTTGAGACGGGCCCCGTCAGAGAGCCAGTTGCACCTTCATCGAGCGCGAGCGGTCCGCCGCCAAGTCGAACGCACGTACCGCATCTGCGAGCGGAACGACCTCGGTCAGCAGCGCCATCACATCAACCGCACGCGTCGAAAGGAGGAAGACCGCCCAGGCAAATTCCTCGTGGAATCGGAAGGTACCGCGCAGAGTGATTTCCTTGGCAACCAAGACATTGAGGGGAATTGCAGCCTCGCCGCTGGCAATGCCGACCTGAACAATCGTCCCGCCTGGTCGGACCGCCTGCAATGCGCCGGCCAGGGCGGCCCCCGCACCTGATGCCTCAAACGCCACGTCGAAGCATCCCTTGTCGGCGGCGAACGGAACGAGCGCCTGCGGGTCGGCCGCGACGTTGAGCGCCAAATCGGCACCGACGCGCTTGGCCGCGGCTAACGGTGCATCGGCCAGATCGGTGACGGCAATCTGTCGTGCGCCGGCATGACGGGCCACCAGAACGCACAGGGCCCCGATCGGGCCCGTGCCTGTGACCAGCACGCGCCTGCCGTGCAGCGATCCAGCCTGGCGGGCGGCGTGCAGGCAGACCGATAACGGCTCGGCAAACACGGCCTGTTCCAGCGGCAGGTCGGCGGGCACGGGGACAGCCTGTGCCGCCGGACAGACAAGGAACTCGCGGAATCCACCCTGCACATGCGGCATCCGCATTGCGCTGCCGTAGAAGCGCATATCCAGGCAGTGGTTCGCCTTGCCTTCCTGGCAGAAGCGACATTGTCCACAAGCCCGGCTTGGATTGACGACAACGCGCTCGCCGACACTGAGGTTCGTAACGCCGGCTCCGGTTTCGAGCACCTCGCCGGCCATCTCGTGGCCCAGGATCATGGGCTCCCGCACTCTCACCGTGCCGAAGCCGCCGTGCAAGTAGTAGTGCAGATCGGAGCCGCAGATGCCCCCCGCCCGGATGCGAACCATCACCTCGCCCGGACCGACAGCAGGGCACTCGACCTCGTCAATGCGTAAGTCGCGCGGCGCGTGGACGACAACAGCTTTCATCGGCTCGCTCCAAGGTTCGTTGGGAAGTTCAATCCTGGCGGCCCGCTGTCTGGCACGGGCAAGGCGGCGGATGGTTCACCCGCATGTATCAGCCGCGGCCCAGTTCCTTCCCGTGGCTCCGACACCTGGCGCTGAGGACGCATCGAAGCGGGGCTTCTATGACTGACAGATTGAAACGTCAGTCGCGTCCGGAGGTTGCCAAGCCCGGCCCTGCCGTATCCGGGCGAGCACGGCGGCGGAACGGACTGAACCACTCCGACCTCGCCTACGAAAAGTGCGAGGAGCTGAATGAAGGTCTCGGCCGGACGATCGCAGGCCATCTCGCGATGCAGGCCCGCCATCGCCAACCGTGACCCCGAGGCTGTCGTCGCTGCCGAGCAGTTGTCGGGCTCGTGCACAGCATGTTCGACGCTTTGAAGCGCAGCGTCGATCCTGCGCTGCTCGAGTGCAGCCTGGACATCCAGGCAGCAAGTTGAGCCTGGCGGCGGCCAGCACCGTCAATCTTGCTCGTATCCGTACACCTCCGGCAGGACGAAGATCGCGGCCAAGAGCCCGATCAACGGAAAAACGACGACGAGCAAGGTCGCATTGGCGTGCCCGATGCTGGCGAAAAGCGACGGGAACAGGAAGATTCCGAGGAATGTCGGCAGCTTGACGAACATATAGGCGAAGCCGCTGGCGGTGCCGCGGTATTGCGGCTTGGCAACCAGGGACGGAATGGTCATGCAGTTCGACGCGTCCCAGTAGTGACCCCACAGCATCACGGCCGCGGCGAAAGGCAGCAGGAATGTCTGCCCCGAGTAGAGGGCACCGGCGGCGACAAGGAGCGCGACCAGCACGATGCCAAAGCCCGCTATACCGATGCCCCGATGGCCGATCCTCGGCGTGATCATCGGCCCGACCCAACCCGAGATGGCAGCAATGATATAGAGTGCCATCGTGACGAGCGTGGTTCCCAGGATGGAAGACACGCCGACCATCACGAAGAGGACGGGGATGTAGAAGGCGAAAGTCGAAAACTCGCCGCTTTGCGCAAAGCAGGCGATCCAGCCATAGAGCGTGGCGCGCCAGCGGATCGGGTCCTTGCGGGTGTCGGCAAGAAACTCGGTGGGATGCGGGTGCGGCACGACAATGTCCTTATTTGGCAACATGTCGAGCGAATCGCCGAACAGATCCCTCGCCACCCGCTTGGCCGCCTGGAAGCGCCCGCGACGGATCAGCCAGACGGCCGTCTCGGGCAGATCGTGACGCATCACCAGGATGATGAAGGCCGGGACCGCGCCCAGGCCCAGCGTGACGCGCCAGATAAGCTCGTGCGGCATTTGCGAGAGAATGAAGATGGTGACGACGGCGAGGGTCAGCACCTGGCCGACCGCGAACATGAATTGCCAGCGATTACCCATGACTTCACGATCGCCCTTCCGCATGGATTCCATGATGTAGGTGTAGCCGTTGGAAATATCGCTCCCGAGCGGCATGCCCAGAATGAGGCGGACGATCACCAGCCAAACGACGTTCGGCACGAACGCCTGCGCCAGGGCGAAGATGATGAACATGATCATGGTCGAGAGGAACATCACGCGCCGGCCGATCTTGTCGGCCAGCCAGCCGCCGAGTAGCGCGCCAACCACGGCACCGCCCTGCGTGGCCGCCGCCGCCAGACCCAGCAACAGCGGTCCAGGATGGAATTGCTGGTTGATGAAAATCAGGACGAAGGCGATCGAGTAGAGGTCCCACGCCTCCACCAGGATCGACGCCATCATCAGCCAACCGATGCGGCTCCCCTTGGGACTATATTTCGTGACGAGATGCCGGACGGCGTCGTCCATCGCGGTCTGGTTCGAGATTGCTATCGACAAGTGCGTCACTCCCATTCGTTCTCGTCGTCTTGCCCATGCGTCCTGCGGACGCTCGAAGCCGGTGATCAGTCCCGCCGACCTCGTCGACCGTGAGCGCGCGGCTTCACAGCACCGCTATCATGCCGCCGTCGACGTAGATGAGCTGGCCGTTGACGTAGTCGGATGCTGCGGATGCGAGGAACACGGCGGTGCCAATCAGTTCCTCCGGCTTGCCCCAGCGGCGCGCGGGCGTGCGGCCGATCACCCAGGCGTTGAACGACGGATCGTCCACCAGCGCCCGGTTCATCTCGGTCAGCATATAGCCGGGGCCGATCGCGTTGGCCTGGATGCCGTGCGCGGCCCATTCGGCGGTCATGGCGCGGGTCAGCATCCTGATACCACCCTTTGCCACGGTGTACGGCGCAACAGTGGCGCGCGCGGCATCGCTGGTCAGCGAGCCGATATTGATGATCTTGCCGTGCCCACGCGGGATCATGCGTTTCGCCGCCTCCCGGCCGATGACGAAGGCGCTGGTCAGGTTTGTCTCAATCACGCGACGCCAGTCCGCAGTTGCCAACTCCACCATCGGGCGGCGGAGCTGTATTCCGGCGTTGTTCACCAGGATGTCTATGGCGACGTCCTGCGCATCCAGATTGGTAAACGCGGTGAGGATCTCTGCCTCGTTGGTGACGTCGAAGCGTGCCTCGTGAACAGTGTGCCCGGCCGCGCGCAATTCCGACGTCGCGGAAGCGAGCCGCCCGGCATCGGCGCCGTTCAGCACCACTGCGGCGCCGGCCTCGGCCAGTCCCGTTGCGATGGCGCGGCCCAGCCCGCGCGATGATCCGGTGACCAGCGCCGTACGCCCGGCCAGGTTGAATAGTTTGGCGATGCGCCTAAGCCTGCGACCGTCGTACGGTCAGGTCGGAACGTTCGAACACCGCCGGCAAGAGTTCGGTGCCCAGGCCCGGGCCTTCCATCGGCAGTACGTAGCCGTCCTGGATTACCGGCATGGTGGTGACAAGTTCTTTGTACCAGCCGGTGTAAAAGGCGCGCACGCTCTCCTGGATCAGCGTGTTGGGCTGGCTGAGCGAGGCGTGGATGCCGGCAATGAAACCGACCGGGCCAACGCAGTCATGCGGCGCGAAGGGACGGTGATAGGTGTCGGCCATCGCCGCGATCTTGCGGCCCTCGGTAAGGCCGCCGGTCCAGCAGAGATCCGCCATCACGACATGCATGGCGTCGCGATCCAGCATGTCCTTATATGGAAAGCGCGAGCCGAGTGTTTCGCTGGCGCAGACCCAGACGCTGGTGGAACGAGCATATTCCGCCAGTGCCTGCGGCGAATTCATGCGGATCGGGTCCTCGAACCAGGTCGGGCTGTACGGTTCGAGCGCCTGCGCGATCTTCTTGGCGCTGGGCAGGTTCCACAACGAGTGGAATTCGACCATGATCTCTATCTTGTCGCCGACCGCGCGGCGGATTTTCTCGAACGGCTCGATCGCCGTCTTCAACTGCGCCGCCGCGATGAACATACCGTCGTTCTCCATCGCCGCCGGATCGAACGGCCATATCTTCATGGCGGTGATGCCGGATTCCAGCAGGCTTTCCGCCACTGCGTCGGCGCGGGTCATGAACCCATTCAGGTCCTCGTAGGGGCCTGCGTCGGCGGAGAAGTTCCAGGTGGAGACCGGCTTGATGTTGGTGGAGCGCACATAGCCATAGCCGGCGCAGGTGTTGTAGATGCGCTGCTTCGGCCGGCAGAGCCCGCCCAGCATCTGGTGGACGGGCTGGTTGCACACTTTGCCGAATATGTCCCACAGCGCGATATCGACCGCCGAGGCCGCCCGATACTCGGCGCCGGTGCTGGCCTGCGCTAGCGGCAGGTTTAGCATCTCGCGGTGGATGGCTTCGATTTGCAGCGGGTCACGGCCGAGCAGGCGTCCTGCTAGCGTATCGTGGATATGCGCCTCGACGGCGCCGGCGCCATAGAAGGTCTCGCCCAGGCCGATCACGCCGGCATCCGTGTGGACGCGGACCCAGATGACGTTGGCGAACTCGGCCGCCCGCAATGTCTCGACGCAGACGATCTTCACTGGGGTTTCCTCCGATCGCTTGGGCGGCCCTTCCCGTTCCCCCCGGGTGCCTGCGCCGCCGCGCGGGCCTATAGCCCAGCGTGTGAAATATCACAACATATTTTTCTTCCAGCCGGCGGATTTTTCACGTAGGCTCGCTGCCGCAACCAACCGGCGCGAACAAGATGACGAGGAAATCCAGGAAAGTGCGGCCCCTTGGCGCCGCTTCAGGGCGTCCGCGGCCGGGGAGCCCCCCCGCCCGCAGCAATGGCAGGAACCTGGCGGCGCTCGCCTATGACCGGTTGGAGGAGATGATCGTCACCTGCGGCCTGCCCCCCGGTCTGTTCCTTTCGATCCAGGACCTGCAGGAGAAGACCGGGTTTGGCCGGACGCCGATCCACCAGGCGGTCAGCCGGCTTGCGGCGGACACGATCATCGTCATCCGCCCGCGTCACGGGCTACAGATTGCGCCGGTCGATCTGGTGCGGGAGCGCACCCTGCTGCAACTGCGGCGTGAGATGGAGCGCTTCGTGGTGCGGCTGGCGAGCGAGCGGGCCGGGGCATCGCATCGCAACCAGATGCTGCACCTCGGCCGGATGCTGAGTGAGCGGGCCGGCAGCATGACGATCGATGAGTTCAACCGGTTAGACCGGCGCATCGACCAGATTTTCGTCGCCGCGGCGGGCGAGGCATTCCTAGAACACACGCTGAGGCCGCTACACACGATCTTTCGCCGGATCGGCTGGATCTACCATAGCCGAGTGCGCCCACAGGAAGGGCTGGCCAGGACGCTAGGTTGTCATTCAGCGATTCTCGATGCCGTCCTGGCCCGCCAGGTTGAGGCGGCGGTGGCGGCGTCCGACCGACTGATCGCCTTCAGCGACAGCATGTTCGACGTGCTGGGTCGCGGCATCGATCCTACTCTGTTTGACTGCAATCTGGAGATGCTGGAGGCCAGCTGACCAGATGGCGGTCGAAGCCGCGAACGGCAAGCAACCCTACGCCATCGCTCGCCAGGATGGGCAACCGATGGCTTCCGCAGGCTTATGGGAAGGTTTCCGGTGACCGGACGGCAACGTGACGCGCAGCTTCGCCATCAGCACCACGGCCGCCAACGCCGAGATGGCGGAGCTACACGACCGCATGCCCGTGATCCTTGAGCCCGCGGACTGGCTGGTGTGGCTTGGCGAGCAGCCGGGCGATCCTGGATCCCTGCTCCGGCCGGCGCTGGCTGGCACGCTGCGGGTCTGGCCGGTTGACCGACGGGTGAACACCCCGCGGAATAACGGGCGTGAGCTGTTGAAGGCGATCGACTTGGCCGGACAAGCCGCGCCTTGAGCCCCACCGCAAAGCGCAGGTGATGCGCTTCCTCAATCGCGCGACTTGGGATGCGGAACTGGTCGCTGCACGCCGCGCGCCGGCTTGTCCTCGCGTAGCCCCACATAGACGACCTGGCGCAGGAGATTGTCGAGCGTCCAGGTGAGATAGTTTACCTCGGCAACCAGTTCCGGCTGCACCCAATGCACCCGCGACAGCTCAAGCGGTGAGCCAAAGCGGCTTGTACGCGGCGGAGGAACGTCAAGCGGCATCGTGCGGCTGACGAGTGGCTGCAATCTGCGCCACACCCGCTCAAGCTCTTCCTCGCTCATGCCCGTCCCGGCTCGCCCTGCATACGTCAGCCGCCCATCGGGGTCGTAGTAGGCGAGCAAAAGTGCACCCAGCCGCGGGCGGCTGCCTTCCGGGTCGGTCCACCCCACCACAATGAACTCCTCGCGGTTCAGACACTTCGTCTTCAGCCACAGCCCGCGGTTGCCTGGCAGGTAGGGAGCGTCTAACCGCTTCGATACCACACCTTCGAGGCCGAGCTTGCAGACGCTTTGATAGAACTGCAGACCGAGCCCCACCTGGTGATCGCAGTAGCGGATCCGCCCTTCATGTTTTTCGAGCAGTTGCTGAAGCCGTTGCTTCCGATCAGTGAGCGGTGCGGGCATCAGGCTCTCGCCATCGAGGTAGAGCAGATCGAAGGCGAAGAAGATCAGCGATGAGGTGAGGCGGTTATCGGTGGCAGCCTGCATGAGGCTGAAGGATGTGACGCCATTGTCGGCGACAGCACACAGCTCGCCATCGATGTACGCTTGTTGAGTGCTGATTGCCTTCAGCGCCTTGGCCGTGGTCGGGTCCAATCCAAGCCGGTGCGCGTCAGAAGCTTGACTTGTCCGCGATCCAGACGGGCGTGCATGCGATATCCGTCGAGTTTGATCTCATGCGCCCACCGATCACCACCTGGCACCGCTTCCGCGAGCCTCGTGAGCTGTGGCGCAATCCAGGAGGGCAATCCGGTGATTGGGCCGGTGAGACGCACTCAACGGCGACGGCGTGGAGCTGCTGGCATGGCAGGGGATATCTAGTACATCAATTCCATGAACCCAACCAGTTGGGATGGATTCCGTCGGTACCCCACATGTGGTAGCGGTGGAGTAGTTCTGCGCCAGGGGTGCGCATCATGGCAGCGCTACGGAAGGTGGTGGAGATTTCGATTGGTGAGGCGGATGCGGCCAGGCTTCAATCGATCGCCCGCTCGCGGACGGAGCCGGCGAGCCGCGTGGAGCGCGCCCGAATTCTGCTGCACTACCGGGAGGACCCGTCGAACTATGCGGTCGGCCGAGCGGTTGGTGTGACGCACCAGACCGTCCAGCGTTGCCTGGCACGTGCAACCCGGTTCGGTGTCATGGCGGCGCTCGACGACAGTCCGCGGCCTGGCAAGGAGCCTGAGATCACGGTGCCGGCACGGGCGTGGCTGGTGTCCCTGGCCTGCCAAAAGGCCAAGGACGTGGGATACCCACACGAACTCTGGACGACGCGGCTGCTGGCCCGGCATGCCCGCGAGCATGGTCCGGCAGCGGGGCACGTGTGTCTGGCGCGGATCGCGCAGGGCACGGTCTGCAAGATCCTCGCCGAGCACCAGGTAAAGCCGCACAAGGTGCGCTACTACCTTGAGCGGCGGGACCCGGAGTTTGAAGCACGGATGGCCGAAGTCCTGTGTGTTTATCAGGAGGTTGCCATCCTGCGAGCAGCGGAATCGGACGCGGCCAAAGTTGGTCGCGAACCTGGATCAGGGGCGGCGGACAAGACCGCATCGAACGTCGCGTTCGTCTCGTATGACGAGAAGCCGGGTATCCAGGCGATCGCCAACACGGCGCCGGACCTGCCACCGATCGCCGGCAAGCATGCCTGCGTCGCGCGTGATCATGAATATAAGCGGCACGGGACATTGAGCCTGCTGGCGGGGATCGACCTGCTCACCGGAGAGGTTCACGCCTGCGTCGAAGACCGCCACCGGTCGCGCGAATTCATCGGCTTTCTCCAAGAAGCTCGACGCCGCTTATCCTTCCGATACGGCGATCAAGGTCATCCTGGACAATCATTCGGCGCACGTGTCCAAGGAAACCAACAAATGGCTCGCCGCCCAGCGTGAGGGCCGCTTCAGCTTCGTCTTCACGCCAAAGCACGGCTCCTGGCTCAACCTGGTCGAGGGCTTCTTCTCGAAGATGACGCGCTCGGTCCTGCGCCGCATCCGGGTGGCTTCGAAAGCCGAACTCAAACAAAGGATCATGGCATACCTGGACGATCTCAACCGCGAGCCCGTTGTCCACACTTGGTCCTACAGGATCACGGTGCCGGCGTGATAGGAGTCGTTCCATGGAAACGCTGTACTAGTCAGTCCTACGCGCCAGCGCGCCGGAGGCATCTATCGCCGCGGACCGTTCTCTCCGTCGTCTCCGATCAGCATCACTGTCCAACCGGTCGCGCCCATCCTGCCGGGTGCCCTTGCCGCGCCGTCCTCGAGTAGCGCCACGCTGACTGGACGCTGGCCGCAGTGCTGGCACTGGAGCCGCACCACCAAGTCCGCAATCGTCAAGCCAACCAGTCCGCGGTTTGCTGCCAGGATTCGCAAGGGGATGTGCACTGAGCGTCCGCAGGGGCACCGCGCGTCCAGACAATACCGACGCAGGCTGCGCACCGAGCAAGCGAGGATGACGGAGCGATCTCCGGGGGCTGGTTTGGCATGGCCCGGCAGCAAGGCGACTTTATACTTGACATACCGCGACACCATATGTAGTCTGCCGGCCAGAGGAGCAAATCCGATGGCCACCCCGATCTTCGACGCACCCCACTTCCGACATGAGGAAGCCGCGATCGCCTACGTGGAAGCGCGGGTCTGGCCCGACGGTCCCGTTTGCCCCCGTTGCGGCGTGATCGGGCAGGCCAAGCGGCTGCGCGGCAAGACCACCCGTCCCGGCTTGTGGAAGTGCTACGCCTGCATGAAGCCCTTTACCGTGAAGGTCGGCACCGTGATGGAGGCCAGCCACATCCCGGTGCATATCTGGTTGCAGGCAATGCATCTGCTGTGCTCGTCCAAGAAGGGGATCAGCACCCACCAGCTTCACCGGACCTTGGGTGTTACCCTCAAGTCCGCCTGGTTCCTCTCGCACCGTATCCGTGAGGCCATGAAAGAGGTTCGCGACCTGTTCATCGAACCGATGGGCGGCGCTGGAATGGTCGTGGAGGCGGATGAGACCTACATCGGCCGGAAGGCTACCAGCAAAGCGTATCTGCCGCCCGCGAAGAAGCAGGCTGTCATGGCGCTCGTCGAGCGCGGCGGTAAGGTCCGCACCTTCCATGTCCCGAACGTCACCGCCAATAACCTGCGCCCGATCATCGGACGACATGCTCACATGGACTCGCGGTTCATGACCGACGAGCACCAGACTTACGTCAATATTGGCTGGAACTTCGCGTCGCACGAAACCGTCGAGCACGGGCGAGAGGAGTACGTTCGCGGTGATGTCCATACCAACACCGTCGAAGGGTATTTCTCGATCCTCAAGCGGGGCATCTATGGCGTGTATCAGCATGTCTCCGAGGCTCACCTGAAAAGGTACCTGTGCGAATTCGACTTCCGCTATAGCAACCGCATCGCGCTCGGCATTGATGATACCGCTCGCACCGAGCTGGCCGTGAAGGGCATCAAGGGCAAGCGGCTGACATACCGAACAACTCGTGGAAACCGGGCAGGACCGGCTTCCCCTGCGTAAGCCGGGTGAGCGTTGGTCTGGGCGCCGCAATTCGTTCACCGCCGACCCTCGTCAGCTCGAACTGGACTTGCGGAAGGACTAGGACCGTCATGACTCGGGGATACGAATTTCTCCATGTAAAGTGCGCGAATTGCCAAGACGAACTCATCCGGATCGCGGAGTCGGAGACCGACGATCGAGTCTTCTGCCCCACCTGTATGGCCTGGGGAGAATACGAACGCGTGGTCAAAGAGGGCGCCGGACTGCTAAGGGGCATCCCCGTCGATGAACAGACGCGCGACCTGATAGACCGTCTCGCCCGGACACGCCGAGAGCAGGGACCGTAGAAGCCGATTGGCTTCCGCTGGATCAATCGCCACGGTAAGGGGCTTGCGTAAGGTCATCTGTACCCCCATTGAGACGGGATGCCAGCCCGCAAGCCCCCACCACCCCACGAAAAGCCGCAGTTTGAGCGGTTCCTAGAGGCCGCCCGCGAGGTTGAGGCGGCTGAGACCGATGAGGGCTTGGATAAGGTCGTGCGCAAGGTGCTGCCACCCAGGAAAGAGCGCCCAAATAAAGAGTTCTTCCACGAATCATTCCCCCAAAAAAGGCAAGTTATAGGGACGCGCCTGGCTCACCCGAACATCTACCTCGATCACAAGCCGAACTTCGTGCTCGGAGGCATCTGGCTTTGTAAGCAGCCGTTGGGTCTCTACGCTGCACCCCGAAATCAAGCAGTCGTTCTCAAGGAGGCAGTAGATCGGCTCCTCAATCGTCGGGATATCTGCCATCTGCCCTTTGTCGGGAATCGAAAGCCCATCAAAGAGAGTTTTAAGCCGATTATCTATATCCCCGCCTTGAAAGACGAGACGCCCCGGCTCCTCCTTCCTCATGAAAAGTATCTTTAGACCGCAATGAAGCGCTAAGCTGCCACGCACCAACGGGAGGAAATTCCGTCCTTCGACCGCGATCACACTACATGTGTCGAGCCAGTCGCCGGCAGTCGGAGGAGGCCCCCCTGGAAATTCCTCCTTCTCTGCGCTGTGATGAATGATGGGCTTTCCGAACGATCCCTTGCGGGCAACCCATCTGTTCTGACGCACATACCGTATGGCAGGGCTAACCTCCCACAGTTCTGCAAGCTGTGGACTGAGCTTCTGCCTGATTTCCCACTTGTGCTTCGGGCGTCCGCTTGCCCGCAAATCGCCGTCATAGGTCAGAGTGAAGCGCACGAGACTAAGGCCCCAGGGGGGCTCCCCTATCTGAAGGCGCGCAATCACGGCCGCCCGCCTTCATCTACATCTTGCGCCCAGGTATGGGAAGTATAAAATCGCCGGCAGCAAAGCGGGAGAACGGAGAGAGAACAAGAGCGGGGGCTGCGGGGCCCGTGAGCGTCCGCACGGGTCAGGCGGAGCGATACCGATGGCTCCGCTGTCTCAGGTGACCAGCCGCGGTATGGTGACCCAATCCGCCTGCCAACCCGGAGCCCGTCTGCTCGCATGAAGCCGCCGCGCTGGACCACAGTCAGCCAGAGTGCATTCGCCTGGGAACGCGATGCCCTGGATTTCGCCCGTGTCCATCTCCCTGATTACGAGCCCTGGCGTGCCTGGTCGAACTTCGAGTTCATCGATGACGAGGGGCGGGTCAACGAGGTCGATCTGCTCATCCTCACCCCCGCCGGGCTGGTGCTAGTCGAGATCAAGTCACGCCCTGGCACGGTGAAAGGCGACGTGCTGGAGGGCGTGGAGCACCAGGGCATCCAGCGTGTCCTCGACTACCGCGAGGCAGAACAAGGGCCTGCGCTCATATTCGAACATAACCCGGACTGGCTCCGGCTCGATCGCTATCTCGCGCAGAAGCACCCGTCGCTCTCGCTGTCCCAACGGCTCGCGTTGGTGCGTCAGCTCGGCGACGCCATGGCCTTCGCCCATGGCAAGCGGCTGTACCATCGTGGCCTCGCTCCCCAGAACGTCCTGGTCCGCAACCCTGACAGCGACTCTCCCGCATCCGGCTCTCGGACAAGACATCACGCCTTCACCCACGCTCGCCGCGGCGGGCCTTCTCATATCGGGCTGCAAGCGAACGCTGGCGCAACAGATCGAGTTCATACTCGTTGAGGCTGCCCTTCATGCCCAACAACAGCCGATCGTTGGGATGCCGCGGCTCATAGACACCATCTTCATCGACAATCACCGTCCCAACCAGGCCGCAAAACTCGATCAGCGTGTGCCAGTCGCGCCCGTTGCGCGCCAGACGCGACGCCTCGATGGCAAACACCGCGCCGACGCGGCCCTCGCAGATCGCGGCGAGCAGTCGCTCGAAGCCCGGACGGCTGACACCCGAACCCGAGCGGCCAAGATCGTCATCAATGACCGTCACATCAGTCCAGCCAAGGGTGCGAGCGCGCTCGGCAAGACCATATTGGCGCCGCCGGCTCTCATGATTGTTGGCAAGCTGATCGACCGCGGATTGCCGGATGTAGATGAAGGCACCGCGCGCCAAGTGGTCAGGCGTGATCTTCATCGCTCGCTCCACCCGCGCACCGCGAGTGTCTCCGACAGGATTGCGCTCACCAGCGCCAACAGCTTCGTTCGCTCGGACGCTGCTATCGGCACGGGTGGCTCCCCAGACGCAAACAGGTCGGGATGACGACGGCTCGGGTTCGGACTTGGCATGCTTGTCTCCTTCGCGACCGGAGTCGTCGCGGACCAAGCTTTGCCCAGCATCGAGCTCAAGGCGGAGTTCACGCAGACACGCCAGAGAGAGGCGCGGAATCTCCGTCACCATCATCTCTGCCGCCCGCTCTTCCGTCATCCAGACCGGCAGCTGCGCCAGCGTCCCGTCCGGCTGGCGGATGATCAGGGCGACTTCATCGCCATGCCGATTGTGCCCCGTCGCAACGACCGCCTCGCCACAGCGCGGATGAAAGCTGTACCGGATCGTAACCTCACCCGGTTGGTAGTGGGCATCATGTCGCTGCTTCGCCGACGCCCGGGATTGTCATCAGCCGTCGCGCGACCGCGTCTTTCTTCGAGCGCCGATTAATTTCGCCATCCAGCTCCTTGATCTGCAACTCCAACGCGGTGAAGGTGCCGATCAGTATTTTCAGAATAGTCCGCGCAGTGTCGGGTAATGTGGAGTTCCGATCCTCGACGTCAGCGATCAGGACTGCAGCGTGCGTGATGCCCTGGGGAAAGACGTAGCCGTATTCGGAAAGGTGCCCACGCAACGCGTTGACGCACTGCGTGCGCTGATGCACCAGAAGGTCCCGGGCCCGGAACACGACGCCGTTCGCCTGTTGCGCCTCGTCCTTGACCGCAACAAAGCGCATGTTTGGCCGCTGTGCTGCCTCGCAGATCGCTTCGGCATCGGCCGCGTCGCTCTTCTGTCGTTTCACGAACGGCTTGACGTAGGCGGGTGGGATCAGGCGCACCGTGTGCCCCAGCTTGCTGATCTCACGCGCCCAGTGGTGCGAACCGGCGCAGGCTTCCATCGCAACAACGCAGGGCGATTGCGCTGCGAAGAACCCGAGCAGCTTCGCTCGCGTCAGACGCTTGCGAAACAGCATTCGGCCGGCAGCGTCTGCGCCATGCGCCTGGAAGACGTGCTTCGCGATGTCCAGTCCGATCGTGGTAGCCTGCTCCACGGACGCCTCCTTCAGGTGACAGTTCGGTGCAGCCTCGCCGAGGCCGACAATAAGATCCCGTGCGCCGCACAGCGGCGCCCTTGCTAGAACCGATAGAACCGGCGGTAAGATTCACGCTGGGCGCCACTCCGATGCTATGGGGTGCCCGGCGCTGCCTGTCGCGCCCGCTCCACAGTCACCACGTCCATGACGGGGAGAGCGGCGTCTGTGCGCCTGCCACGCACGCAGGCCGAGATGTGCTGCGCGGCCGTTTCCCGAAAAGTGTCTGAATTTTTTCCCGGAATTTTCGCGGAACGCCGGATATCTCGGAGCGGGGGGCCACAAAACCCCGCGAGCGGGCACGTCCAACCTCCGACAAGAGCCCGGTGCGGGAAAGCCGCACGCCGGGATCTGTGGGGAGGTGCCGGGCAACCGGCACCTCTACCCGACTGTAAAAGCGGTCACAAGGGCATCATGGGACAAGAGCCCAGTGTACAACTGTGATTTGGCGCCATAGGCCAAAGGCCTTCAGAGGTTCGGCACCAGCGCTGGCGCCAACGGTTCGTAGCTGTCCACAAATGGCTCCCCCGGTGGTAACAAGAGCCGGCAGGCACCAATGCCAAATGGGGAGCGACGCGCATGGGCGGAAAGATCAAGCTCGACGACAAGACGCAGAAGGTGATTTCCGCCGAACTAGACGTCAATTACGACGGTCGTCTCGGGGACGCGAAGAAGGATGCCGCGAGGATTCACAAGATCGACGAACGGGTGACGCGTGCCCTGAAGAGTCTGGATATCTCCCGCCCGCTGAAGGACGCCGATCACAAGAAGCTCGCGTCTGAGAAGAACGCGGACGCACTGGTCAAGGACTTCGAAGAGGCCGGCAGTGAGATCCGCCTTGCTTACGCCGCCTACGACAACTTGGCCTTCGAGATCAGGAAGGCCGAAGACAAATCCGTGGGAGAGTTGGTTTCGGAGGCTGCTGCGAAGACCGTCGCCCGTATCCAGGAAATTGAAAAGCAGATCGAAGTTCTCGAGAAAGAACGAAAGCTACTGTCCGGCCAGAAAGCGGATCTAATGGAAGAGGTCAGGACAGCCACCAAGAAAAAGAGTGACGAGTTTTCTAAAGAACTGTCGCAAATTCGTGATGACATCAAGAAATTAGGCGAAGGATATGCCAGCCAAGTCTGGAACTTCAATGCGACGCGAAAATATATGAAGAAAACGTAGGTCTTTGCCTCTCCCTCCCTCTAGTTTGCGTCCCGTGGGCACCTGGTGGACATCGAGGCGGCGAAGGGCCGCATGATGGATGCGGGCGAGGAGATCACGGTGGCCGATATTCGCGCCGCGCTGGCCAAGCAGAATATGCAGGAAAGCGACATAAAGCCCGGCGACGGGATCTTCTACAATACCGGCTGGGGTCGGCTGTGGATGAAGAACAACGATCGCTTCAACAGTGGCGAGCCGGGACAGGGCGTGGAGGTGGCCCGTTGGGTGGCCGAGAAGGATCTCTGTCTGACGGGCGCGGATACCTGGGCAGTCGAGGTCGTGCCCAATCCCGACAAGGGGCTTATATTCCCCCGCCACCAGGAACTGCAGACCAAGCTCCGCGGTCTCGAGCGCGCTGAGGTCGAGGAAACTTGGTCGTTGCAGAAACAGGCGGTGACGGGCTGACACCGCTGTAGGATAATCGCTCTCCACCCGCTGCAGACATCTGAGCAGCTACCGCCACATTTGGGCGAACGTCTGCATTCGAATGACGGCGAAGCGGCCAGGAACGACCGCAATGGGCGCGATCCGGTCGTTCAGCGGCTCGAGGCGGAACTTCGGCAAACCACCCCGAGCGGCGGTAGCCAGGCTCCCCACCGGAACCGCCGGAGTCGACCCAAACCGGACCTTGACAACTTCGTAATCAAAATTACAATCGATTTCAGATAGGGGCCGGGTGACGATCATGCGCTTTTCAAATTGGGTGAAGTTCGACCAGCGAGACCAGTTGAGCGATACACATTACCCCGGCGTCTACGCAATAGCAATTTCCACAAGGGATATCGCTTCCACGCGATTTAGGTGGATCAAAGCGATTTCCTATTTTGGTTTCACTAATGCGGTGGGCGGGCTTCGAGGCCGCCTTAATCGATTTAACAATACGCTCCGCGATAGGTCAGGTCCGGGTCATGGCGGCGCGCAACGATTTCGAAGTAAGTACCGCGACGGCAACGCACTAGCGAAGAAGCTCTATGTTGCCGTTTGTCCTTTCAAATGCGACGTGTCCACAAACAAGCCTGCGGATTTACGAGTAATGGGTGATGTCGTGCGCGCTGAATATCTTGCCTTCGCAAAGTACGCGGCCCTTTACCGTCGATTACCAGAATTCAACGACAAGGAAAAATCACCGAAACAGCAAAAGCTTTAGGGTGGCCGGCATCGCTACAGCCGGACTCGGCCTCGGGGCGCGCCGGCGCCTGCAACGCCCGCACGTGAGGAGTTTGCACCCATGGTCGAAGCTGTAGGGTACCGAGTACGACTGCAAGTGCGGCTCGGGAAGGCGCTGCACACCGAAGATGTCAGCCGCGTGATGAAACTCGCCGGGCGCGATGTGGTAATCGTCTCACAGGCACCGAATCAGCCACTATCGGAGGCGCTGTGGATCGTCTTTGACGCACGAGGATTCTCGCTTGAAGAGGAGGCGTTGGATTTTGGGAAACGACTGCGGACGATTATCGAATTTGCCGGGATTTGCTCCCGGTTGGGGATCGACGTTGGCCTAGACCGGCCAACTGCATGGATGAGCGAGGAGTTCGCACGGTCCGCTGGGCTGATACAGCCCCATGAAAGATTACTTCCCAACATTCACGGCCTCGCGGTCGTGCCGGACGACGAGAGCATCCGGTTTCCCCTTATACAAGCTGATGGCATCGTGCGCGCTGATCCCGAACAGTTCGTGACCGCGCTGGCTGAGCTCGCCGCGGGGCTTCCAGTCCATTCATCTACGGCTACAGCGGGCGTGCGCTTACTCAACCTCGCGCTCATCAATTCACAACCGCTCACCCAGATCGTGCTTGCGCTGTCCGCCGTTGAAGCTCTTGGGCAGGACGAAGCATGGACAGACGCTCAAGCCGCGTTGATCGAGGAACTCGCAACGCAGGTTGAGACAGGTACCGGCAGCGGAGACGCTGAGCGCTCGGAAGTTGCTGCCGCACTCCGCCGAAGCCTGCACCGTATTGGTCTAAGACAGGGCGTAATGCGCGTTTTGACTAGGCTTGGCCTCCAACATCTTCGAAGGGAGTGGGACAGAATCTACAGCCTGCGGAGCAGTCTCTTTCACGGAACAGTCAGACTTACTGAAGTAGAAACTGCCCAGCTAGCCGCAGACGCGATTACGCTGACTGGAAAAATCGTCCTTACAGTTGCTAAAGGCAGCGGTGTGAATTTACCCTCAATTTCCTTCGTGCACTTCCTAAACGATTGAGACTTGCTGCGATGATCGGATGTCCGCTCGCCACCCAATGCGGACGGTCGGTCTCGGGAAGTCGATCAACCGCGGACAGGACGTTGTCAGTCCTGAGAATCGTGGAGGAGTGGAAGTCGATGTCGTGACGGCGCTGGGCGTAGGTCTCGCGTAATCACGTCAAAACGTTGACCGTCGCGATCGTCCCCGCCCACGTGAGAAGTGCGAAACCGAGCGGTTGGCTCATTCGTCGGCCCCACACCGCATTCTTCTCAATCGCCATCAATGATCCAAGCGCGAACATCCAGCCGACATTGCCGACACCGACGACGAACATGAGCAGCATGATGGCCCAGCAACAGCCGACGCACCAAGCGCCGTGCGCCAGGCCCAGGCTGAACGCGTCATTCCATGGGTGCGGGCCGCGCCAATGGCTCATGATGAAGCCGAGCGGGGTGCGGCACTTATCCAGGCAACGATATTTCAGCCTCGAAAACTGAAATGCCCCCGCCAAGCCCAGGACGCGAGCCAGACCCAGCCACCGAGCCCAGCATGCAGCCCGCGATCCAGCAGATGCGCGGCCACGCCAAACCCTGCCCAGGCCAGAAGATAGCCCGCGATCAGCAACCCGTGCAGCGCCGCCCGATCGGAACGTCCAGAGATCATGCGGTCGAACAGGCGGATCAGCGGCAGGGAGGTCGGCAACATCATCGCCGCTGACATCAGCAACCACCCACCACCATAGAGCAAGACGGGCACCAGCCACGCACCACCTGGCACCGAGGCACAGACCGCCGCGCCGAGGCCAATCGCCGACCAGTCGCCATGGTTTAGATAGCGCGCATAAGGGCTCGCGTCCCACACCAGCAACGTGATCCAGGACAGAACGACGAGCCCCGTCGCGAGCGGCGGAAAGGCGGGTGCCGTCCGCGCCAGTTGGCCCGGCATCAGCGCTAGCCGTCGAACACGAACGTGCTTTGCAGGGCGTTGAACCCAGAGATGTCGAGATCGTGGCCCAGCTCGGGATTTTTGCTGACGTAGCGCGTCGCCTTGCCAACGAAGACCGGTGCACCGGGCACAGTGGAAAAGATCGTGTCGGTGAGCGTGGTGATCGCTCCGTTCGGTCCGCGATAGGGCTCCAGTTCGGCAAGGCCAACGTCGGCGATTTTGAGCGTTCCACGACCCTGGTCCACGGTGAACGTGATCGGTACCCTCTCCACCGAGACCACCTCGCCGACCAGTTTGGCGAGTTCCGCGATCGGCCCGCCTCGCTTGCCGGAATACACTTCCAGCAACGCCTCTTGTTGCGGGTCGGAGGCACTATCATCGATGTAGACCTTAACTCGAAAGCCGCCCTTCAGCACGTTGCCCGGGATTTCACAGACCATGGCGACGGTGCGCCCACTCATGTCCGCACCGTCGATACTGCCTTTGTCGATGTGCCAGGCCTGCATCGAATCGCAGGTGCCATTGTCGGGATCCTCGCCGATCCAGCACGGGCACAGCACACGGCAATCGCAGACTTCCAGTAGGCGGCCTTCGAGATGATACGCCATCGCTTGCTCCTCCATAAATTCGTATTGTTAACCACGAAATCCAGGTAGCGGCACGGCATCGCTCGTTGGGGTGGAAGGAGCCAGCAATTCCGATACCGCCGACTTCCCGTGTATGAGCTTGACCCTTTTGCTGCCTTCTCACAAGGGCCTTGTCCAAGTCCTTGGCCAACTGATGCACGTTGTCCACCGCGCGCTGGCCCCAACGCGGGGGTAAAAGCCTTCCGCAACAGCCGCTTCCCACCCGAAGCGGTCATCGAACAAACATCTCGTATCAGGCGCGGGCGCCGCGGCGGGAGCCGCCCCGGTTGCCCGGAGCGACCCTGTCCGGATGAGCAGACGCGCGGTCCGTGCCGTTCACCACCGCGAGCAGTTGAAGCCGCCTAGCAGGTTCGGGTTGCAGTCCACTGGGGGTGTGATCGTCGGCATGGGGGCCATCGGCATCGGCATCGGTGCCGGCCGCGGCATCGACAGCATCCACTGCCAGTCCTGCATGTCGACGGCTCGGCGAGCCTGCCCGAGCCCCGGGTCTGGCGGCGCAGCGCGCCTGAAGCTCGGGATGACACAATCTGCCTTTTCCCAATGTTTTGGGGCGGCACTTCCGACACTCCGTAAGTGGGAGCAGGGCGCACGACGCCCCGAAGGACCGGCTCGGGTGCTCTTGCGCGTTATCCAAAGCGAACCCGACGCGGTCCGCCGGGCGCTAGCGACTAAAGGAGCGGACCCCTGAGAATGGCGCGCAAGGCTGTCGCTATCCGAAACAAAGCGGCTTTCTCCCCACTGGAAGCAGAACCGATCGCCCGAATGCCGGCGGTCGCCTATTCGACAAACCTTGGGTCCATGTACCACGGCCGCATCGAGGATGCGCTGAAGCAAAGGAAAATTGCCTCGCAGAAAGGAAAGGTCGATCTCATTTTCACTTCGCCTCCTTTTCCACTCGTCACCAAGAAGAAGTACGGCAACGAAACCGGAGATGCCTACCTAAAATGGCTGGAAGGCATGGCCATTCTGCTTGCAGACATGCTCTCGCCGACCGGTTCGATTGTCCTCGAACTCGGCAACGCCTGGGAGAAGAACTCTCCGACGATGTCCACGCTGCCGCTCGAAGTGCTTCTTGCCTTCAAGCGGGCCGCCAACCTTCACCTCTGCCAGCATGTGATCTGCCATAACCCGGCGCGACTTCCGAGCCCCGCTGCCTGGGTGACGGTCAGCAAAATCCGTCTCAAAGACGCCTATACTCATGTCTGGTGGATGTCGAAGATCGAACGACCCAAGGCAGATTGTACGAAAGTCCTTGTTCCATACAGCAAGAGGATGCAGGCGCTTCTGAAGCGTCAGTCATATAATGCAGGAAAGCGGCCGTCCGGTCACAAGATTTCAGAAAAAGGCTTTCTGATCGATCGAGGGGGAGCAATCTCGGCCAACGTGCTCGATTTCGGTGCGGAGGATGACCGTCTGCCGGCGTCCCTCCTGAGATTCGCCGGTACAGGATGGGATACAGCCTACCGCAATTACTGCAAAGCCCTGAATGTCGAGGTCCATCCTGCCCGGATGCAAATGGACCTCGCGTCCTTCTTCATCACGCTTCTGACCGATGAGGACGATCTTGTCATGGACCCCTTTGCCGGCTCCAATACAACAGGTGCGGCCGCCGAAGCCTTAGAGCGCCGCTGGATCGCCGTCGAGGCTGAGGAACGCTACGTGAAGGGCTCCAAGGGCCGCTTTGGCGCGTTTTTCGACGACGTGCGGAAGATGTCGTCCAACTCTAAAGTTGGGTTGCAGCCATGAACGATGTTCTTGATCCTGGAGCGCCCGTGGAGACGGTTGTTGCTATCGGTCCGCAGGCGATCGCAAATTACAGCCGGCTCAGCTATACGATGTGGCACGCACTAGCTGAGTTCATCGATAACTCGACCCAGTCGCGCCTGAACCATAGCTCGATCATCGACGATGTCCTCCAGCAGGAGGGCAGGCCGCTCGTCATTGAGATCGTCCATAACCGGCCAGAGAAGACGATCAGCGTCCGAGACAACTCGATAGGCATGACGCGGGACGATCTTCTGGCCGCTCTTCAGATCGGCAAACCAACTGCCGACAGCAAGGGTCGCTCGAAATACGGCATGGGCATGAAGACGGCTGCCTGCTGGATCGGTCGCGAATGGCACATCGAGACCTGCGAATGGTCGAGCGGGCTGCGCTGGACTGCCGTAATCGACGTCGATGCTATTAGCCGTGGTGAAAAGGTGATCCTTACAAGCTCACCGGCCGACACCTCGGATCATGGCACGACCATCACGATCTCTAAATTGCATCGCAACATCCAAAAGCGGACGGAAGAGACGATCCGGAACTACCTTGGCTCGATGTACCGCTTTGACCTCCTCGGAGGTAAGGCCAAGCTTCTCTACAACGGCGTTGAGATCCCGCCGATCGACGACCAGGACGTGGACACCGATCCGGAAGGTAAGCCGATGAGGCTTGATATTCCCGCGGGCATGATGATCAACGGCAAGCCAATTTCGGGCTGGGTCGCCGTGCTGAAGAAGGGTAGCGGTGGCCGTAAATACGGCGGCTTCTCGCTCTTCCAGAACCAGCGGCAAATTCAGGGGTTTCCGAATGCCTGGAAGCCACGCTCGATCTTTGGTGGCGAAGATGACGAAGGCGCCAACAACCTGGTAGCTCAGCGTCTGACGGGCCTCATCAATCTCGATGGCTTCGAGGTCTCGCATACAAAGGACGCCATCCTCTTCCAAGACGATGAAGAAGCCGATCTGGAGAATTTTCTTAAGGCCTTCACAAAGGAATACCGAGACTACGCCATTAAACGGCGGGACCCAAAGACGAGCACTACCTGGAGCCGCGAGAAAATCCGCGAGCTCATGGATGACATGAAAAGGGAACTTAGTAGCCCTGAGTTCAAGGACGCGGTGACCAACGCAATGCTGCCGCCGATCGATGTGATCCTCAGCAGCAATCAGCAGCAGTTAAAGCAACTCACCGAGGAAGACAGCGTCGGGCTCTTCGAGGTTTCACCCGAGCTCCGCGTCAAGGTCTCTGTGCAAGAGACGAGCGGCTATGAGCCCTATGTGGTCATCGTCGCAGATGCGCAGCCAGGGACCATTCACGTTATCGTCAATAGGTTGCACCCCTATTACGCCTCTCTTGAGACCAATGAGGCGATTGAGGAGTGCTTCCGGCAATACGTCTACGACGCGATCGCCGAGTATCGCGTTTCAAAGATGACCTCGAGGATGAGCTGGGATAGCGTTCGCCTGTTCAAAAACGACCTGCTGAAGGCACAGATTGTCCAGCTCGAGAATCGGGCCCTGCGTTCTCAGGAGGGTGACGACGGGGGGGAGTGAGCCCGATAACGGCGAGATTGAATGACCGCGGACCTCACCCTCCGTGAATGGCAGAAGGGAGCCCTCGTAGCCTGGCACGAGGGCGGTAACCGGGGGATCGTTGAGGTTGTCACAGGCGGCGGAAAGACCGTGTTCGCGCTCCTCTGCATGCATGATCTGAAGGCGGATACGGTGCTCGTGGCCGTACCGACAACAGCGCTGCTTGAGCAATGGTGGGCAGAAGTGGCCACCTTCTTCGAGCTCGAGCTGGAGGAGATCAACATCATCACCGGTAATCGTAGTATTGTCCAAGGAACAATCAACATCGCAGTCCTCAACACGGCTACGAAGCTCGCTGCGCGTGGCGTCCGATCCCCCTGCTTTCTCGTGGTAGATGAATGCCACAAGGCTGCAAGTCCGCAGTTTCGGGCTGTGCTTGATATCCCGACCGTTGCAACCCTGGGGCTGTCGGCCACCCCTGAGAGTCTGTCCGGGAACATTGCTAGTTCCTGCATAGCCGTCTGACCATGAGACGGATGGAAGCGAGCAACAGAAAGGCACGCGCCTTCACATTGAGATTTTCCCAATCCTTACCCAGTCGACGACATCGGTTGAGCCACGCCAGCGTGCGTTCGACCACCCATCGCTTTGGTAGCACGACAAAGCCCTTGGCCTGGTCAGATCGTTTGACGATCTCCACCTCGGCCTGCGACACGACACGCTTCAACGCCTCCTGGAATCGCCGCCCCTGATAGCCGCCATCGGCATAAAGCTTCAGCAGGAACGGAAACATCCCGAACAGCGTCGCCAGCAGCATGGCGCCGCCATCGCGATCCTGGATGTCCGCCGCCGTCACGATGGCCTGTAGCAGCAAACCCTGGGTATCGACCAGGACGTGCCGCTTCTTGCCCTTGATCTTCTTCCCCGCATCATACCCATGCGGATCGATCGAGGCCCCCCTTTTTCGGCGCTCTTCACGCTCTGCGCATCAATCACCGCGGCGGTCGGGCTGGCCTCTCGCGAGGCCTGCTCACGACATTTCACATACAATGCGTGATGCAGTCGCTCCAGCGTGCCGTCCCAGGTCCATCGTTCCAGATAGTCGTGCACTGTGCTCCGCGGCGGCAGGTCCTTGGGGATCGCCCGCCATTGGCAGCCGGTGCTCAGCACATACATCACGCCGTTCACCACCTGGCGGATATCAACGCTCCGCTTGTTGCCGCCCGGCTTGGCCGGGGGGATCAATGGTTCCACCTCGGCCCATTCGGCATCAGTCAGATCGCTCTCATAGCGCAGTCGGGTGCGGTCGTACCGCGTCCGGTTCTCCTTGGTCCACATCCAGTCCCCCGAATCGATGCTCGGGGGAGAGAGAATCACAGGCAATTCAATGGCTTCAAGGGTGACCCGCTAAGCAATTCTAAAAACTCAATTTGTTCCCGGACGGACACTGAGCGTCCCTATGATTGCGGACTCAGCGAGGTTCTCGTTCCTGCCCTTGGTCCCGTCATCTACAGCTATACCTACCGGGATGCGCTCCGGGACGGTGTCATCGTGCCTTTTGAGGTGCGGAACATCGTCTTCGAGCTCGAAGAAGACCGAACGCAGGAATACGATCGCCTCACACGCGCGATCACCCGGACAGCAGGTAAGCTCGGCATGGAGTCGGATGAGGTTGTAAGCCTCCTGCTGCGGCGAACGCGCGTCGTAAATCTGAGTCTGAAGCGGATCGAGATTGCCCTCCGTCTCGTCAAGGCACACCGAAATCAGCGTGTCCTTGTCTTCCATGAGGATGTTGAAGCTTGCAACATCATCTTTTCCATTTTGTCGGAGGCGGGCTTTCGCGCCGGGGTCTATCACAGTCGCCTTCGGCCGCGTGAGCGTGCGGAGATGCTCACCCGATTTCGGCGGGGCGGGCTCGATGTTCTGGTGACCTGTCGCGCCCTCGATGAAGGCTTCAATGTGCCCGAAACCCAAGTCGGTATCATTGCAGCTAGCACGGCAACGCGTCGGCAGCGTATCCAGCGTCTAGGCCGCATACTGCGACCTGCGAGAGGCAAGAGTGGCGCAATCGTCTACACACTTGTTGCGACAGGGCCGGAAGTGGGACGGCTCAAAGAGGAAGAGGAAGACATCTCCGATATCGCAACGGTAACCTGGGCTCACGCATGAGGCGGCTCTTTACCGGCACATGTTCCCCGGAGAATGTCTTCGAGCTTCGTGACCCATCGTCTGCGATGGAAGTTGAATTCGAGTCGTGGGTGGTGAAGGGCCTTACCTGCCTGTTTCCAGCCTATCACTGTGTCGTTTTCAGTGGCGACTTCATCCATGAAGGCAATTTTTTCCGGCCAGACCTGGCACTCATTGCCCGTGACTTCTCACATTGGTTCATCATCGAGGTTGAGCTCGCCTCGCACTCTTTCCGCGATCATGTCCTCCCCCAGGTGCGCAGTTTCCGATACGGCGAACCGGCACCTGGATGTGCGAAGTCACTCGCTATGGCGCTCGGTGTCGAAGAGGCGAGGGCGGCCGTGCTGCTTGAGCGTGTGCCTTACGGAGTTGCCGTTGTTATCAATCAAGATCAGAAGGATTGGGAGATCGCCCTACGCTCACACGACATCCAAGTGCTGGTCGTTTCATCCTACACGTCGAAGTCAGGTATCGAGGCAATCGAAGTAAACGGACATCTGGAAGTCATTCGGGAGAGCCTTGGGTTTGGCATTTATGTCGCTGCTGTGCGGTCTCTTCGTTTTGGCGTTCCGATCCGGGTGCCTGAAGGCCGCGTACAGATCAGAGACCTTGTCGGTAACTTGGCATGGTGGCGGGTGATCAAGGAATCCGGCATGACCTGGATCAGCAGAGAGTCGGGAGCGCCGGACCTCCCGGATCAGCGGACGGTCCAGATCATCGCTGCTAGCGACGGACATCTCTCGATGCGCTAGGCCACTGATCGCAGGGGCTCTCAACTCACACGATCCTGCGGGTGGGCAGCCGGCGGAACAACGGGCCGGAGTTTGTTGCAGCCGATTTGAGGTCGCATAGCTGGCGCAACCCGATCCATCGCCAGCAATGGCGCAGCACGTTGAAGACCTATGTCTCCCCCGTCATCGGCGAGTCCGGCGGAGAGGTGGGGGTACGGAGCGCGGAAGGTTCATTCCAATCGCTCAGTCGACGCACTGTGACCCAAGGATTTTTTCCTAAATCTTTGGGATGACGTGCAGCGGAGGATGTTCGGTGCGGCGCTGATCCGATTTGCCCGGGCGAACCCCGATCGGAGTCTTGCCGATGGCGTGTTGGCTGCTTATACGCAGGTGCGGAAAGGAACCTAAACCGTGCCGTCCCTGGATCCGATGCCGGCGACCGTCACCGCCGCCGCGGAGAAGCTCCGGCGGGACACAGCCCGCAGGACCGTCGAACACACCCAAATCGACAACCACGGCCCCGACGAGCCGTTCGATCCTTGGAAGCTCGCCCTCGCGATACTTGCGCTGCTTGTGCTCGGCGTGGTGATGGTGCCTGTAGCGCTTGTACTGACGTTCGCGAGCTGCTTCGCGGTGCTGGTTCACGGGCTCGTGGGCTGGGCGCGGCGCTAACCCACTTGCCTGGGCCTTTGCCGTTCTGGTGCGGACGAAATCCGGTTTCGATTTTGCTGGCGATAAGTCGGCTTCCTGACAGCGGGGGAGTTTTGTCTATTGCGAGGCCACAGCTTTGCCGAGACAATTGCCTAAAGGGAGTATGCTAAATGCCCTATTGCTCGCACCTCGATCTGCAGCTGACGTCCGACTTAGATGCCAAGGTTTGGCGATACATGGACATACCAAAATTGTTTTCCATCCTTGTCGATGGTGAGTTGTTCTGCGGTGGTCCCGGTTGTTTGGACAGGTCCCGGGAAGAATAAGCTAAGGCTGGTTGCCGGTTGAAGGTTACACCTTTCCCGGAATCAAATTCAATCCTTGCTGTTGTTGGTGCGCTGTAGAGCTTATGGACAGCCGCCGACCTGTGGGCAAGGTGGGGGAAACGCAGAGCGTTTTCCCCGGCTTGTCCATGGGGGACCGCGCTCGCGCGGTCAGGCGGGCATCGGCGCAGCCGACTGTCCACAAATCCACAGCGTCGATGTGCCATCGCGTTATGCCGCCTCCGCCACAGCCGGCCCGGCGTTGCCGAAATAGGCCTCGTCCGGTGTTTGCCATCCAAGCGCCTGGTGCGGGCGTCGCCGGTTGTACCAGTCGAAGAATTCAGCAAAGCTGCGCCTTTGCTCAAGCCCGTTGGCCGCCGGGCGCAGGTAGACCCATTCGTACTTCACCGTCCACCACAGGCGCTCGACAAAGATATTGTCATGGCAGCGCCCGCGCCCATCCATGCTGATCTCGATCCCATGATCCAACAGCACCCGCGTGAACGTGTCGCTCGTAAACTGTGAGCCCTGGTCCGTGTTAAAAATTCCGGGCTTGCCGTACCGGACAAGAGCTTCATTGAGTGCGTCGACGCAGAACCCGGTCGTCAGGGTGTTCGACAACCGCCAGGACAGAACCCGCCGCGTCGCCCAATCGATGATCGCAACAAGATACAGAAATCCCCGGCGCATCGGGATGTACGTGATGTCGCTCGCCCACACCTGGTTCGGCTGGTCGATCGTTTTGTCGCGCAGCAGATACGGATAGATTTTATGCTCAGGGTGCGGCTTGCTGGTGTCCCGCTTCGGCCTGATCGCGCACAGCCCCAGCTTGCGCATCAGCCGTCGGACGCGCCGACGCCCCACCGAAATCCCCTCGCGCGACAGCGCCACTTGCAGCCGCCGGCTGCCATACACTGGATGTTCCGTGAAAATCCGGTCGAGCCGGTTCAGCAGACCGAGTTCCGGCGCAGAGATCGGCCGAGGCTGGTAATAGAAGCTGCTGCGCGCGATCCCGAGCAGCGTGCATTGCCGGCCTACGGACAGCCCCGCCTCCGGCGCGATCATCGCCCGCCTCTCAGCAGTCGGGAGATGGCGGGCTGCCCGGCAAGAAAATCGCGTTCGACCTGCAACTGACCGATCTTGCGGTGCAGATCGTCGATCACTTTCTGTGTGTCCTCGGCTCCCGCCGCCTTGTGGCCACGCGCAAACAGCTCACTCGCACGCTTCATCAGCTCCTGCTTCCAGGTGCTGATCATTGTCGGATGGACACCGAATTCCGACGACAGCTCCGCCAGGGTCTTCTCCCCCGACAACGCCGCCATCGCCACGCGCGCCTTGAAGTCCGCGCTGTGCTGCTTCCTCATTACACCCACGTCTCGCCTCTTATGGAACCGGTCAGCCCTAAGCTTATCCCGCTGTCCAGAAAACCGGAGCCGCCGCAGTTCTTTCCGTCTGGTAAGACATTGTCGAGTGAGGACAAGTTCGAGGGGCAGCCGACTTATGAGGAAATCGCTAGGCTGAACAACCTTACTACGTCACACGAGCCTCTAAAGGCGCTCGGTGCCCAAATACTTGCGACGCGCCATGCTCGGCGGCGCTGGTGAGAAAGCCCGTCCGCAGCGAGTGAGCAGCGAAGCTCTTGGGGTCGAGGCCTGCGCGCACGGTGGGCGCCCGCGTGCCTGCGCCAGCCGGACCTCGGCCTCAACCCGAGGAACGATGCGTGACGCCCGCTCAATTCGCATGGAACGCCGTCGCGGCCCGCAACCGCCTGCCGCACGGTCACGTTCGGCAGGGCTAGCAACGAATGGCTGGGATGCCAGCGCGCCGCTTACCTGCCGTCAATACCTGCCTGGCACGATCGGCGCGTGCCCGAGTTCGATGCCACGATCACCATCGGCGCCAAGCGCCTTGAGGCGGCCGGCCTGGCAAACCCGCTGTGACGAAGCTGCGGCAAGCCGTCCGCCAAGCGGTCGAGCGCATGGATGGGGCGAATTGGATCGATGTCATGGCGTCTGCCATCCCGATCCCGACGCGCTACCCGATGAGCGTCGTGTATCCGCGTGGCTTGTGGCCGCCGGCGCGCCATTCTAGGCGCCAGCCCCCAAACCGGGTTTTCCTTGGGGGGCAGCCGGGGTCGAGACGCACAGCCTTTGGCCGCGCTGGGTCCCGATGCCCTGCGCGTGTGGGAGAGCGCAACCTGCCGCCGGCTCCAAATCCGCAGGCGAGAGACGGGAGCCCGAGGTCCTGAGGCGAGCGGCACGTTGGGCGCCGATGTGTTGCCCAAGGTGTAGCCCGAGGATTGGCGGCACTCTGAAAGCCGCAGAGAATCAACGATTGTGCGCCAATAACGACGGAGAGCTCATCCGCCGCCCCCGCCACGCTTTGCACATGCGCCGATGCTTCTTCCGAGGCCGCGGCGGCGACGGATATCTCCTGCCCGGTCTGCTCGACTGAGCCGGCAACTGTCTTCGCGCCGGCCTCAAGTCGGGTGACGCGGCCGGCGACGCCGTGGGCGATGCCAGCCACTTCGCTTTCGAACTCCGAGGCCACCCGCATCACCGCCTGGCGCCGCTCGGCCTCGGCACGTGCGGCCGACTGCTGTTGCTCGGCTTCCAGGCGCCGATGCTCGCTGGCGCTTTCTTTGAACACCTGCACCGCCCTCGCCATGGTCCCGATCTCATCGCCGCGTTCGGTGCCGGGCACATCGATCGCGAGCTCGTCATGAGCGAGACGGTCCATCACCTCGGTGAGCGCTGCGAGGCCGCCAGTGATGTCGCGGTTGATCGCCCAGGCAACAGCCAGGGTCAGCAGCAAAATCAGCGCGCCGATTCCAGCAAGCCGCAACGCAGCAGAATGGAACGCAGCCTCAAGATCGTCCACATAGGCGCCCGCCAGGAACGTGACATTCCAGGGCGCGTAGGGCGCTACAAAGGCAACCTTTCCGACGGCGTTGGTATGCCCCGGCTTGGGGAGACGGTAGGCGACTACACCAGCGTCACTGTCTTTCAAGACGGCGTGGATGATGTCGATGAGCGGCCGGCCATCGGCATCGGTCGCGCTCGACGGCTTGCCTTCGCGATCGGGCAACGTGCCGTGGATCAGTATGATCCCGTCGGGGGTCTGCGCCGTGAGATATCCCTCACCCTGGTCGAAACGCATCCTGTGAAACTGATCGCGCAGCACGGCGATCGCCTGTTCCTGCGTCAGCTTGTGGGCGGCGATCTGGTCCTGCAGCGACTGGGCGATGCCCATGGCGGATTGCACGACGGCGCGCAGCTTGTCCACGCGGTCGTTGATCATGCGCTGATGCCAAAGGGAGGCGGTCACCGCCAGTGTGGCGAACAGGGCCAATGACGAGAGGCCCATCAGGAGGGTGAGCTTGGTACGGAGTCTGAGGCGGCTGACAAGGGTCATCTTCGATCCCATCCTGGTGCCCGCCGAAGATCGGCGGCCGGGGTGAACAACCGATGAAGCCGGGTCAGCCGGGTCCTCCCGCGCCGGGGTTTCCAGGACGCCTTATTACTTACGAGTCCACTACGAGAGTCGCCGTCCCGCAACCCCCGAGGCCGTGCCTGGCCTAGGGTCCGCCGTTGGCGGCCAGGGAACCGCGTTTCGCCGCCCCGACGTTATCCGTCGGTCGAGAAGCGGAAGATCGTTGTTGATTGGAACGTCTGGCCAGGGTTGAGCACCGTCGAGGGGAAGTTCGGATGATTAGGCGAGTCGGGGAAGTGCTGCGTCTCGAAGGTGTAGCCGTCGCCTTGGCGATACAGGCCATGTGACGAGCCGATGAGATTCCCCTGGAGATAGTTGCCGGTGTAGATCTGGATGCCGGGCTCGGTGGTATCGACCTCTATGATGCGTCCAGTTTTCGGCGCATAGGCGCGGGCGGCGAAGCCGAGCTCGCCCGGTTGGGTCTTGTTCAGCACCCAGTTGTGGTCGTAGCCGTGCGCCAGGACGATCTGCGGGAAGGGCGAACGGATCTGTGCATCGATCGGATGCATCGTGCGGAAGTCCATCGGCGTAGTGGCGACCGGGGCGATCTCGCCGGTGGGGATCTGCGTGGCGTCAGTGGGGGTGTAGCTGTCGGCGTTGATTTGCAGCAATTGATGCAGCGCCGATCCGGAGCCGTTACCGTCGAGATTGAAATAGGAATGGTTGGTCAAGTTGATCACCGTGGGCTTGTCCGTCGTGGCCTGGTAGTCGATGCGCAGCGCGTTCGACTGATCGAGCGTGTAGGTGACCTGGACTTTCAGCGTGCCTGGATAGCCGTCCTGGCCGTCGGGGCTGGTGTAAGTGAGCGCCGCGGCGACACCGTCGGGGATCGATTGCGGCGTGACCTGCCAGAGCTGCGTGTTGAATCCCTCGGTTCCGCCGTGCAGCGAGTTGGGCCCGTTGTTGATCGGCAGGTGATAGGTGGTGCCGTTCAGCGTGAAGGTGCCATTGGCGATGCGGTTGGCGTAGCGGCCGACAATGGCGCCGAAATAGCCGACATTGGAGTTGTAGCTCTGCAGGCTGTCGTGCCCGAGCACAACGTTGTCGGGATGGCCGTGGCGGTCGGGCACATCGATCTCTGTGATGCAGCCGCCGAGGCTGATGAACTTCACGGTCATGCCGTGGTCGTTCTGCATGGTGTAGATATCGACCGCGCGGCCGTCCGGCAGGGTGCCGTACGGTGCGCGGGCGATCCCGGCGGCGCGGGCGTTGACGATACCGAGGGCGAAGACCGCCATCCCGACGAACCCGATGGCACCGGCGCAGGTCATCTCTGGTGTTCCTCCCGTTGGGTTTGTGAGGTCTTCGCGTGACCCTACGATGGTCGGGCGGGGCCAACAATGGTCGCCAGCGTTCCCCGCCTGGTTGGAAGGTGGCTGCGACTGATGCGGCACACCGGGGGATGGGCAGGCGAAGCAGGGACCACCAGAAAGCCCCGCTCGGATCGGGTGCCCGAGGGCGGCAATCTCCATCGCAGCGCACTGACCAGGAGATTGCTTCGCCGCACTCGCAATGACGTGTGTAGCCGGCCTTTTCAGGCATAATGGGCGAGACTCAAGGCGATAATTACATTCGGAACCACACCGGACACGCGGCCAGCCGGGGAAGCGAACGGTCCTTGTCTGACAGGAGTGCCTCCCCCTCAATGGCCCACGCGATGGCAAGATCCGGGTCGTCCCAAATGACACCACGCTCCGCCGCGCGGTCGTAGTCAGCGGTGACCTTATAGATGACCTCGGTGTCCGGCTCGAGCGTGCAGAACCCGTGCAGGAAGCCGCCGGGGATCCAGAGCTGCTGCCAGTTCTCCGCACTCAGCTCGGCCGCGACATGGCGGCCGAAATAGGGAGAACCGTGGCGTATATCGACCGCCACGTCCCAGATCGCGCCGCGCACCACACGCACCAGCTTGCCCTGCACGCTCGGCGCGATCTGCACATGCAGCCCGCGTACCACGCCACGCTGGCCCGAGAAGCTGTGGTTGTCCTGCACGAACGGGCCGGGTATGCCCAGCTCGGCATAGCGCCGCTGGTTCCAGGTCTCGGAGAAGAAGCCGCGCTGGTCCGGATAACGGGGCGGCGTGAGCAGAAGCACATCAGGAATGGCCAGCCGCTCGACCTTCATTGGTGCGCGCCGTCCGCCAATTCCAGCAGGAGCCGACCCAGCTCGGTTTTGTCGAGCCGCTGCGCCTCGGCTCGCACCATGGCCGCGTCGATGAAGCCCATGCGGAACGCCACTTCCGCCGGGCAGCCGACCATCATGCCTGTGCGCGACTGGATCGTCTGCACGAAGGTCGCGGCCTGCAGCAGGCTATCCGGTGTGCCGGCATCCAGCCAGGCGCAGCCCCGCGACAGCCGCTCGACATGCAGCGTCCCGGATTCCAGATAGATGCGATTGAGATCGGTGATCTCGAGCTCGCCGCGTGCCGAGGGGCGGATCCCCGCCGCCAGTTCGGTCACCTGGGAGTCGTAGAAATAAAGCCCGGTGACCGCCCAGTTCGAGGCTGGCGCCACGGGCTTCTCGACGATCTCGACCGGGCGCCCAGCGGCGTCGAACGAGACCACACCGTAGCGCTCGGGATCGCGCACCTGATAGGCGAACACCGTGGCGCCGTGCGTGCGGGCGACCGCGGCGCGTAGCGCCACCGACAGATGGTCGGCATGGATCAGGTTGTCGCCGAGCGCGAGCGCGCAGCCCTCGCCGCCGATGAAGTCGCGGCCGATCAGGAAAGCCTGGGCGAGCCCCTCCGGGCGTGGCTGTTCGGCGTAATCGAGATGGATGCCGAAGCGGTCGCCGTTGCCGAGAAGGCGGCGGAACTGCGGCAGGTCGTCCGGCGTGGAGATCACCAGGATATCGCGGATGCCCGACAGCATCAGCGTCGAGAGCGGGTAGAACACCATCGGCTTGTCATAGATCGGCAGGAGCTGCTTGGAGACGGCGAGTGTTGCCGGATGCAGCCGCGTGCCGGAGCCGCCGGCAAGGATAATCCCCTTCATGCCGCACTCCCGGCAACGACGCCGAGCCGCTCGCCGGCGTAGCGCGCGGCGCGAACCGCTTCCCACCAGGTACGGTTCGCCAGATACCAGTCGATGGTGTGCGAAAGCCCGGTTTCGAAATTGTGCGATGCCCTCCAGCCGAGCACGGCCTCGCTGCGGCTCGGGTCGATCTCGTAGCGGAAATCATGGCCGGGACGGTCGGCGACGAATCGGATCAGCCGCTCGCGCGGTCCGGCGGGATCCGGACAGCGCCGGTCGAGCTCGGCGCAGATGGCGCGGACCACGTCGAGGTTGCTGCGCGGCTGGCGCGCGCCAATAGCGTACGTGGCGCCGGGTTCACCTCGCTCCAGCACGCATGCCAGTGCCACCGCGTGGTCTCCCACATGCAGCCAGTCGCGTCGGTGGGAGCCGTCGCCGTAGACCGGCAGCGTCTTGCCTTCCAGCGCATTCAAGGCGACGAGCGGGATTAGTTTCTCGGGGAACTGCCAGGGGCCATAGTTGTTGCATGTGTTGCTGACCATGGTTGGTAGCCCGTAGGTGTGAAACCAGGCGCGCACCAGATGGTCGGAGCCAGCCTTGCTGGCGGAATAGGGGCTGCGCGGGTCATAGGCGGTGGTCTCGGTGAACGCCGCGTCGTCGGGCGCCAGCGCGCCGAACACCTCGTCGGTCGAGACGTGATGGAAGCGGAACGCGTCGCGGCGGCGGCGCGGAAGCCCAGCGTAGTAGTGCCGCGCCGCCTCCAGCAAGGCGAATGTGCCGACGATGTTGGTGCGGATGAAGTCAGCCGGGCCGTCGATCGAGCGATCGACATGGCTTTCTGCGGCCAGGTGCATCACCGCGTCCGGCTGATAGAGCGTGAACACCTCGCGCATTGCCGCAGCATCAGCGACGTCGGCACGAACCAGGACATGGCGCCGGTGGTGCGCGGCCTCCTCCAGCGCGTCCTCGGAGGCCGCATAGGTGAGCTTGTCCACGTTGACGATCGCGCAGTCGGTCCGGCGAAGCAGGTGCCGGACGACCGCCGAGCCGATGAAGCCGCACCCGCCAGTCAACAGCACGGTCTTCGTCATCGGCAAGATCGTTCCTCGCGATTGCCTCGGGTGGACCCTCGTTTAGGCCATGCCTCGCGCCGGGCGGTCAACGATATTTCGGCTGGGCCCACCCCCTCCCCTGCGGCCCCTTCCCGCAAGGGGAGGGGGAGTTGCTTCTGACGCATAGGTTTCGCTCTGGCGCGCTTATGATAACGCTGCTTATCATGTCCGCTGTACCAAAGGAGCCGGGCTGTGACCGATTTCCGCCGCGACCTGCTGTTCCTGTTACACGACGTCGCCCGCCTGCTGCGCATGGACGCCGACCGGCGCGCCAGCGCCCACGGCATGACGCGCGCCCAGTGGGCGTTGCTGATCTGGCTGGAGCGACAGCCGGGTCTGTCCCAGAAGGAGCTCGCCGAGCTGCTGGAAGTCGAGCCGATCACCGTGGCGCGGCTGATCGATCGGTTGGAGGCGCGCGGCATGGTCGAGCGGCGGCCCGATCCCCGTGACCGGCGAATCTGGCGCCTGCATCTCTGCCCGCCAGCCCATCCGATGCTGCGGGAGATCGCCCATCAGCGGGCCGAGATCGTGCGCATGGTGACTGCCGGCATCGACCCTGGGACCCAGGAGGCGATGACGGAAGCCCTGATCGGCATGAAGGCCACGTTGACGGCCCGCCGCGTTGAACCCGAGCCCGTCGACGCGCTGGCGGAGGAGGTCTCCTGATGTCGCAGACTGCCAGGGTTGGAGCTCCCGGCGTTGGCGCGCCGGGCGTCGTCGATCGACCGCGCCGGGCAGGGATCAGCCGCCACGCGCTGGGACCCATACTGATGATCGTCGGAATCGTCGCAGTGGGCGCCGGTTCGCTGACCTTTTGGCTGCATGGCGGGCGCTACGTCTCGGTCGATGACTCTTATGTCCGCGCCGCCAAAGAGGCGCTCTCGACCGACGTCGCCGGCATTGTCGCCGAGGTGCCGGTGAAGGACGGCCAGCAGGTCAAGCAGGGGCAGGTGCTGCTACGCCTCGATCCGCGCCAGTTCGAGATCGCACTTGCCGGCGCCAAGGCTGACCTCGCACAGATCGCGCTGATGCTGCGGGCGATGCAGCAGGACTATCACCGGATGCTGACCGATATCGAGGTGAGGCAGGCGCAGGTCCAGTCCGACCAGGCGAACTTCGATCGCTTCGCCACTCTGGTCAAAGGCGGCGGAGTCACCCGGGCGGAGTACGACAACGCCCGGTTTGCGCTGTTGGCCGACCAGCACGCCGTCGAGTCGCTGAAGCAGCAGGCCGTGGTGCAGCTCGCCAAACTCGACGGCAGCGCCGACACGCCGGTTGAGCAGCTCCCGCAATATCTCGCGGCCCAGGCCAAAGTCGATGAGGCGCAGCGCGAGCTCGACCATACTGTCATACGTGCGCCGTTCGCGGGTACCGTGACCGACGTCGATAGCGTGCAACCCGGCATGTATCTCGCGGCATCGACCGCGGCGTTTGGGTTGGTGTCCTCGGAACGCATCTGGGTCGAGGCAGACCCGAAGGAGACCGAGCTGACCTGGGTCAAGCCGGGCGATCATGTCGATGTCACGGTCGATACCTATCCCGGCCGAACCTGGTCCGGCGTGGTGGAGAGCATCATGCCCAATTCAGGCTCGGAGTTCTCCGTGCTTCCGGCGCAGAACACGTCGGGCAACTGGGTGAAGGTCGTGCAACGGATTCCCGTGCGGATACGCGTCGATCGCCATTCGGGCGACCCGGAACTGCGGACGGGGATGAGCGTCGAGGCGAGCATCGATACCGGACACACCAGGTCGCTCGCAGACCTGTTTTGATGCGGCGCCCTCACCCCCAGACCCCTCGAGGCGGGTCCTCCCTCGCGCACAGTGCGGGAGAGGGTGAGGTCCGCCATCGCGGCATCATTACGATCTGCACGATGGGCGCCACGCTGATGCAGGCGCTCGACCAGACGATCGCCAACGTCGCGCTGCCGTACATGCAGGGTAGCCTGTCGGCCAGCTACGACGAGATCACCTGGGTCCTGACGTCGTACATCACCGCTGCTGCGATCATGACGGCCCCGGTGGGCTGGATGGCACAGCGCTTCGGACGCAAGCAACTGTTCGTCGGCTGCCTGGTCGGCTTCACAATCACCTCGATGATGTGCGGAGCGGCGACGACGCTGTCGCAGATGGTGCTGTTCCGTATTCTGCAGGGCATGTGCGGCGCTGCGCTGGTGCCGCTGTCGCAAGCTACGCTGCTCGACATCTACCCGATCGAGCAGCGCGGCAGCGCCATGGCGATCTGGGGCGTCGGCGTGATGATCGGCCCGATCCTGGGACCAACGCTGGGCGGCTATCTGACCGAGATCTACAACTGGCGCTGGGTGTTCTATGTCAATCTGCCGTTCGGCATCCTGGCCACGGCGGGGCTAATCGTATTTATGCCCAACGCCGGAGGCCAGACCAGCCTGCGCTTCGACTGGATCGGCTTCGCGGCCCTTTCGATGGGCATTGGCGCGTTGCAGCTCATGCTGGATCGCGGCCAGGACCAAGACTGGTTCAGCTCGCGCGAGATCATCACGGAGGCGGTGCTCGCCGCGCTTGGCACCTATCTGTTCCTTGTTCACCTGCTGTCGGCCAAGCGACCGTTCATCCGTCCGGCGCTGTTCAAGGACCGGAACTTCTCCGCCGGGATCGCGATGATGTTCGCGATGGGCACCATTCTGGTGTCCAGCTCGGCGCTGATGGCGCCCTGGCTGCAGGGGCTCGGCAACTATCCAGTGGAGACCGCGGGGCTGGTGATGGCGCCGCGCGGCATCGGTACGATGGGCGCCATGATGTTGGCGGGCCGCCTGGCAACGAAAGTTGATCCGCGCAAGATCATGGCGGTCGGCGTCCTGCTGCTCTGCTGGTCGCTGTGGCAGATGACGCACTGGACCCCGGACGTGTCGCAAGCCACGCTGATCATCGCCATCATCGTGCAGGGGGCGGGGCTCGGCTTCGTGTTCATCCCGCTGCAGGTGATCGCGTTCGCCACATTGGCGCCCGGGTTGCGCACCGACGGCGCATCGTTGTTCAGCCTGTTTCGCAATATTGGCGCGGCGATTGGGGTGTCGATCACCTCCGGGCTGCTCGCGCACAACACGCAGGCTCTGCATGCCGAAATCGGAGCCTATGTTACGCCGTTCAACCGCGCATTGCAGGCGGGGCCGGTGAAGCACCTGCTAGATCCCGCCAGCGCCCACGGCGCCGCGTTGTTGGATCGCATGGTCAACCAGCAGGCGCAGATCATCGCGTATATGGACGACTACAAGCTGATGATCTTCACCACCCTGCCTGCCCTGCTGCTACTGCTGCTGATGCGTCGCCCGCGCGCAGCCGTTGCGGCGGGTGGCGATGCGCACGCGGCAATGGACTGAAACCGTCCGCCGGAGGCATCGACAACGCGCGCGCAATGCCTCATTCAGAGCGCACATCTCAACGTTAACTTAATGCTATGAAATAGCCGCGTAAACGGGCTGGTTGAAGGGCCCGTCATCGCGTCGCGCTCGGCGATGTTTCAGGTGGTGCCGGTGATCCGATCGATCTCGGCGAGATCTTCGGTCGTGAGCTGCCACGTACCGGCCTTGACGTTCTGCTCGACCTGCTCGGGCCGGGTGGCACCGGCGATCACGCTCGCCACCGGCTTTTGCGCCAGCAGCCAACTGAACGCCAATTCCAGCATCGTTTTGCCGCGGGCTTCGCAGAACGCCTGCAGCTTCTCGACGACCGGCCAGTTCGCATCGGTCATGTAGCGATCCGCAAGGCGCTTCGTCTTGGTCAGCCGCGCGCCCTCCGGCATCGGGGCATTGCGGCGGTATTTCCCGGTCAGCAATCCGCTCGCCAGCGGGAAATAGGGCAGCAGGCCGAGGCCATATTTATTCGCCGCCGGGACCAGCTCCTTTTCGATCCCACGCACCAGCAGCGAGTATTCGTCCTGGCAAGAGACGAAGGCGTGGAGGTGCTTGGCGCGCGCGGTCCACTGCGCCTCCACGACCTGCCAGGCCGGCAGGTTGGAGCAGCCGATGTAGCGGACCTTGCCCTGGCGCACGAGATCGTCCAGCGCCTGCAACGTCTCCGCTATTGGAGTGCGCGGGTCGGGCTGATGGAGCTGATAGAGGTCGATCCAGTCGGTGCGCAGCCGGCGCAAGCTGTCCTCTATCGCCTGCATGATGTAGCGGCGTGAGGCACCGACCTTCACGCCGGCATCATCCATCGGCAAGCCGAACTTGGTGGCGAGCACGATCTCCTTCCGCTTGTCGCCGAGGATCTGGCCCATACAGGTCTCGGAGCCGCCGCGCTCGCCGTACACGTCGGCCGTGTCGAACAAGGTGATGCCGCAGTCGAACGCCTTGTGCATCACCGCCTTCGTCGCCTCGAAATCGATCCGAGCGCCGAAGTTGTTGCAGCCGAGTCCGATGGCCGAAATGCGAAGGCCGGACGTGCCGAGATTACGAATTTCCATCTGCCCCTCGGGGTGCCGATAAGCCGATTAGGAAGATCGCGGAGGTGTCTTAGATGAGGGGATCCAGCACAACGACGGGAATCTCGCGCTCCGTTTTCGTTTGATACTCCGCGTAGGGCGGCCAGAACTCCAGTGCTTTATTCCACAGGCGCGCGCGCTCCTCGCCGGTGGCGGTCCTGGCACGAGCCTTCATCTTCCCGGTCCCGACTTGAACTTCGACCTCCGGGTTCGCGAGGATGTTGCGGTACCAGCCTGGGTGCTCGGGCGCCCCACCTTTCGACGCAATGACAAAATAGCTCTCGCCGGTCCTCCCGTAGAAAAGCGGGAATACGAACTTCTCTCCGGACTTTCGGCCGGTGGTCGTCAACAGCAGTGACGGTACAGTCATCTCCGGCCGGTCCGGTTGGCTCATTCTGTACAAGTGCCCATCGGTGCCGCCGCTTGAAATGTAGCGCTTCGCGTGCTCCTGCATCCATCCAGGAAGATTCGGAGCGAGCTTGGCCTCGGCCATTCTTGATTCTCCGTTTGAGCCCTCTGCCGAGTTAACCCTAACTCGCGTCGGGGTGAAAGGTCCGCATACATGTGGTCCGGGCCCCTTGGCTGTCAATCGACGCGCGAATTTGGCGGAAGTGCCGGTCCGTCTCAGACGGCGGTCGACCCCCGATAAGCTGCCCTCGTCCGAGACGGCAATAAAGGTGCAGAACGGATCAAGTGCAATGGGATCGTCACTCATATTATGCGATCTTACAGTAAGGCCCTGAAACCCCTTAAGCGGGGATGCATACCGTTTCGGCGGAAGGTGCGTTGCCGCTGCTTCCGCGGTGGTTGCTGTCTTCGCTTATACCGGGCGCGGCAGGATCTCTTCTGTGCCGGTCGCCGGCATACATCCGCTCGCGACCATTCAGCGCCGCCACCAGCCGCGCTTCTTCTCGACCGGTGGCGTGTCCTCCGCCCCAATCACGATCGGCCGGATGGCCGGTTCGGCCCCGCGATCGTTCGCGGGCGCCGGAGGCTCTTCAGGCGGAGCAGGTGGCTCGGACGGAGGCGGCTCGTTCACCGGGGGCGGCTCCGGAGACGGCTCGTTCACCGGCACTTCCGGCGCCGAAGACTCCGCCGCGGGTGCGATGTCGTCGACCGGCTCGATCGCCGGCGGCGGGCCGGCAACAATCGGCAGCGGAGTCACAGCCGCAGCAGGGGCTGGCTTCGCCTGCTCCTCTGCCAGCTCCAGCGCGTGGAAAATGTCGAAGGTCGGGCTGCCGAACGGATCCGCCGGAGTCGGGCCAGTATATATTGGCGGCAGGTCAGGCTGCTGGGCGCCGGGTTCGGCAACGGCCGGCAGCTCATCGTCATCCTCGCGCCGCCGGCGCCGACCACCGCGTCGGCCGCGCCGCCGGTCGCGTGGGTCATCTCCGTCCGCCGCCTCGGCGTGCTCGGGAACCCCCTCGACATGCTCCATCTCGTCGTGTTGGTCACTCTCCGGCCTCGGCTCAACGCCGTTGGCGGCGGTCGCCGGGGTCGCCGGGGCCTCCTCGCGCCGCCCACCGCGGCGACGGCGACGGCGGCGACGGCGACGGCGCTCGCTCTCCTCCGCCGTCTCGCCTAGCGGCACGCCCTCCGATGCGCCCCCATTGGGCGCGGCTGTCTCGGCGCCGACCTCCGTCTCTTCGGTGTCCAACTCCTCGTCCTCGTCGGACGTTTCGTCCTCGTCCTCTTCGGCCTCTGCTTCCTCCAGGTGGCCGGGCCCGGCGGTGATCGCCAAGGGCGCTTCGGACGGCACCTGGGCGCGTAGCCGATCGATGCGGAACTGGGCCGCGAACAATGTGCCGTCGGCCTCGAACATCACCCGTATCCCGTACCGCTCCTCGATTTCGTTGAGTCGGTCGCGCTTGTGGTTGAAGATATACATCGCGACCGGCGCGGCGGCGTGCACCAGTATCTCGGCGGCACGACGCTTCGCCGCCTCTTCTTCGATACCGCGCAGCACGTGAATCGCGGCATTCTCCGTGCTGCGGACATGGCCGGTGCCGCCGCAGTGCGGGCAAGTGATGAAACTGGTTTCCGCCAAACTCGGCCGCAGCCTCTGACGGCTCATTTCCAACAATCCGAAATGGCTGATATGGCCAAGCTGGATACGTGCGCGATCAGCCTTCAGCGCCTCTTTCAGCCGCCGCTCGACGATCGAGTTATGCTTCTTCACCTCCATGTCGATAAAATCGATGACGATCAGCCCTGCTAGATCGCGTAGACGAAGCTGCCGCGCGACTTCGTCCGCCGCCTCCTGGTTGGTGCGGAGCGCGGTTTCCTCGATCCCACGTTCGCGCGTTGAACGACCGGAATTCACGTCGATCGCCACAAGCGCCTCGGCCTGGTTGATCACCAGGTAGCCGCCTGAGCGGAGCTGAACCGTCGGGCTCAGCATGGCGTCGAGCTGTGCATCGACCTGATAGCGGGCGAACAAGGGCTGCCCCGCTCCGGAGTCGCGCCAGAGTTGCACCTTCTTGACGTGGCTTGGCATCAGCATGCGCATGAAGTCGCGCGCCGCCCGCCAGCCGTCTTCGCCATCGACGATGATCTCGTCGATATCGCGCGAATACACATCGCGGATCGCGCGCTTGATCAGGTTGGCTTCCTCGTAGATCAACGCCGGCGCCACCGAGCGCATGGTGTGCTCGCGGATGTCGTCCCACAGGCGCAGCAGGTACTCGCAGTCGCGCTTGATCTCCGGCTTCGGGCGGTTGGCGCCGGCGGTGCGTACGATCAGGCCCATGCCGGGCGGCAGGTCGAGTTCGGACATCACCTCCTTGAGCCGGCGGCGATCGGCGGCCGACGTGATCTTGCGTGAGATACCGCCGCCACGCGGCGAGTTGGGCATCAGCACGCAGTAGCGCCCGGCGAGAGAAATATACGTCGTCAGCGCCGCCCCTTTTGTGCCGCGCTCTTCCTTCACCACCTGCACTAGCAGAATCTGGCGGCGCCGGATCACCTCCTGGATTCTGTAGTTGCGTAGGAAACGGTAGGGAATTCGCCGCTCTCGGGATTCCTCCACCACGTCGTGTTCCCCGCCAAGGGTCTCGGGTGGAGGCGATTCGGGGATGCGGTCGAACTCCTCGTCGTCGGCTGCCTCGCTGTCCGGTTCGGGGGCTTCGGTTGTCTCATTAACGGGAGGGACTGCCTCTCCGTTGGTGTCCGGCGTCGATTCGGAGGACTCGGCCAGCAGCTCTGCAGTGGCGCCGCTTTCGTCGCCTGTCTCGGTCAGCGCGGGTTCTGGCGACACTTCTGCCGGGGAGTCGTCCGCCTGGATGGGGTCGCTCACTCGGATAGGTTCGATCACCAGGGGTTGCGCCAACTCCGCCGCCGCCTCGGCTGGGGTGTGCGGCCGCTCCGCTTCGGTGTCGGGCGCCGGCTCTTCAGTCGGTTCGGCCGTGCTGCACGACACGTCATCACTGCTGCCTGACGCCTCGTCGCTGCTGTCGGACGAAGACGAAGCCTCCCCCGCGGCTTCGGCATCCCGGTCCGCGGCTTCTTCTTCGGCGCGTGCCTGCTCGGCTTGCATCTCCAGCAGGCGCTGCCGGTCGGCAACGGGGATCTGGTAGTAGTCCGGATGAATTTCGTCGAAGGCCAGGAAGCCGTGCCGGTTACCGCCGTATTCGACAAAAGCCGCCTGAAGGCTGGGCTCTACCCGGACGACCTTCGCGAGGTAGATGTTGCCCTTGAGCTGCCGCTTGGCTGAAGTCTCGACGTCAAAATCTTCGAGCCGGCTACCGTCCAGCACCACTACGCGGGTTTCTTCCGCGTGCGTGGCATCGATGAGCATACGCTTGGTCATATAGTCGTGAACTCCGGTGTGCCGCCGGAGCGCGCCGCACCTGGGACGGGGTGCGCGCGGCGGGGCGGCCGAACAAGTGGATGAGGTAAGGACCGTCCGTCGGCCAGAAAAGCACGCCCGGTAGGCCGCCGGACGGGATCGATTCCCGTTCGGCCCTTGGCCAATTGCGGGCTGTGGCTGACGTTGAGGCGGTCATTGGTCCGATTTCTAGGTCCTTGGGTATCAGTCTGGGCAGGCGAGCCCGTGTCCCGGCGCGGAACGCGGTCCCATTCGGCAATCCAAATGTCGGCGCGCAAGCGCGGCCGACCCAGCGCGCGAGCCGCGCGCGGCGCGGACGACGGCAGTGCCCAGTGGCGGCGCGGACCCATTGACAGACCAACCTGACCCGGGCACCCAACCCGGGACATACGGGGTCTCCGCGTTCGCCGGCTGGGCCGGAAGACCGCACAGAGCGGCGGTTCCCGGGACGCGTCGCCGGAGCGATCCCGACCATGAAGCAAAACCACGCGCGCCGCAAGGCGCGAACCGCGTGTCCCGGCGCAAGCACGGGAAAACAGCGACAGTCCCGCGCCGCCTTGCGAGTCCGAAAATGGCGAGAGCGGAGCCTGGAACCCTGCCATTATGCACGCATGCATCTGGACCGCGAGGCCTGCTACCGGGCGCTTTTGACGCGCGACGCGCGGTTCGACGGACGGTTCTTCATCGCCGTCCGGACTACGGGAATCTATTGCCGACCGATCTGTCCGGCGCGGGCGCCGAAGCTCGAGAACATCATCTTCATGCCGAGCGCGGCGGCCGCGCAGGAGGCCGGCTTCCGCCCCTGTCTGCGCTGCCGGCCGGAGACCTCACCGGATCTCGCGGCTTGGAACGGGACCTCGAGCACGGTGTCCCGTGCGCTGGCACTGATCGCGGCCGGCGCGCTGGACGAGGATGACGTGGACGGGCTGGCGGCGCGGCTTGGCATGGGAGAGCGGCAGCTCCGTCGGTTGTTCCAGAAACATCTCGGTGCCTCGCCGAAGGCGGTGGCGCAAACCAGGCGCTCTTTGTTTGCCAAGCAGTTGATCACCGACACCCGGCTTCCTCTGGCCGAAGTCGCCTTGGCGGCCGGTTTCGGGAGCGTCCGTCGCTTCAACGACACGTTCCGGAAGCTGTATGGGCGCACGCCCCGCTCCCTCCGGCGCGGCGACGCCACGACGGCAGCAGCCGACTCCGCCGTGACACTGACCCTCCCCTACAAGCCGCCATACGACTGGTCCGCCATGGTGGGCTTCCTGGCGCCGAGGGCTATACCCGGCGTCGAGCATGTGCGGCCTGATGTCTACGCGCGGACAATTTCCCTCAGGGGCTCGCACGGAACGATTGCAGTCCGGCCGGCGGACCCGCGGCGAGATGCGCATGCTCTCGTCGCCACGATCCGCTTCCCCGTCATCACGGCGCTGCCGGCGATCGTCGAACGCATCCGGCGCATTTTCGATCTGGGCGCGGACCCGGCCATCGTCGCGGAGCATCTTTCCGCGGATCCGCGGCTCGCGCCGCTGGTTGCCGCGCGGCCGGGTCTGCGGGTCCCCGGCGCCTGGGACGGCTTCGAGCTAGCGATACGGGGCATCCTCGGCCAGCAGATCTCGGTCGCCGCCGCCACTCGCCTCGCCGGCAAGCTTGTCGCCGCCTATGGCATTCCGCTTCCGTTGCCGGACGGACCGGATGTGCCGGGTCTCCGATACGCGTTTCCCTCCCCGGACCGGGTCATCGGCACCGACCCGGCGGCGGCGCTCGGCATGCCCGGCGCGCGCGCCAAGGCGATTCTGTCGCTGGCTGCCGCGGCCATGGCGGATCGGCGGCTGTTCGAGCCGGGCCCGAGTCTTGAAGCTGCGATCGAGCGGCTCCGGGCTCTCCCCGGCATCGGCGAATGGACCGCCCAGTACATTGCCATGCGCGCATTGCGCGAACCCGACGCCTTCCCGGCTGCCGATATCGGACTGCTGCGGGCGTCGGCCACCGGCCAGGGACGGCCGACACCAGCGGAGCTGCTGATCCGTGCTGCCGCGTGGCGCCCATGGCGGGCCTATGCCGCTCTGCACCTCTGGACGGCGGGTGCGGCCACGCCCGGCCCTGCGAAGGAGAGGCCCCTTGAAGCTGCTGCTTAGCCGCGTCCCGTCTCCGATCGGGACGATACTGCTCGTCACTGACGGAGCAGCTCCGTGCGCGCTCGAATTCCTGGAGCACGAACCGCGCCTGCGCCGTTCACTCCGACTACAGTACGGTTCGTACACGCTGACCCCGAACCGAGAGGCCGGCGAGCCCGGCAGGCGCATTGAGGCCTATTTCGAAGGAGACATGGCTGCGCTGGACCAGCTTCCGGTTCGTCCCGGCGGCACGGAGTTCCAGCGTCTGGTCTGGGCGGCGCTGCGTCTGATCCCGCCCGGTACGACCACGACTTACGGCCAACTGGCTGCGCGGATCGGCAGGGCGAAAGCGAGTCGAGCAGTAGGGCTCGCGAACGGCGCCAATCCAGTTGCGATCGTGGTGCCCTGCCACCGCGTCGTCGGTGCGGACGCAAGCCTGACAGGCTATGGTGGCGGCATTGAGCGGAAGGCGTGGTTGATCGCGCACGAACGCCGCCACACCGCAGGGATCCCGCAGCAACCGGCTGTCGCTTCAGTACCACAATAGTTGCTGTCCAGTGGGAATCGCTCGGCTGCTCTGCACGTGGAGCATGTTGCGTTGCCGCAGTGAAAGGTGGTAGCAATCACGCCGTTGCTATGGTACTCGGAGCGAGTGGCGACGCGCTCGAGAGGGTTCGCCGTGAAGTGAGCGTGCCAACCGGGCTCCCTCCCTGCTGTCACTACGAAGAGCGAAACGAGACGCAATCGCCACGATGGTGTGCACCATCCCAGGGAATTGCTTCGCATTCGGCTCGCGATGACGGGTTGTCCGCCAACCGGCGTCATGAGTTCAGGGCAAAATCTAAACCTAAATTCAGGAGTTAGCCTCATGACCGAAGAACGACATATCTTGGTAAGCTGTGAACTACATCACAGCGCATGAAGGCAGACAGCGATAGGTTGGCCCTCGCACCTGGAGGCGAGGGCTGAGATGCTGAATGACGATCTCTCCGCCTACTTCGTAGCTGTGAGTTCTCTGCGAAGCGCGGACCCGTCCGTTCGCCGACCGGCGCTCTCCGTACTTTTGATATTGGCGCGCGGCTCCAAGGGGCCCGTTCAGGCCAGGGCGGAACGCGCGCTGGCGAAGGAATTTGGGCCCTACGCCGTCAGCGAAGGCCTGTCAGGCTGCGTTGGGTCACCGGGGGCTGTGCATGCCTGTTGTGACGACGATAGGGACTGCCGGGCATGCCCATGGTTATGGGAGGACGCGCTATCGGACTTCGACGCGCGGGCAGCCTTTGGTGTGGGCGCGGAGGTTTGATACGGCGCTCAATAGCAATAGGAAGTATCGAAACCCTACACATGAAATGTCATCGAGAAGATCTACCGCAGAGGTGCAGAGCCCGCAGAGGAAATTGCTGCTCGGCCGCGTTGAGCTCACCAACAAACTCACGGTGAATTTCCATCGCCGCCTCGATCATCGCTTGCATCAATTCGCTACGCCATTTTGTCGTGCACATTGAACCTCTGCACCTTGGTCGGGCAGGGCGGGCCTCTTCAAGAGGCCGAGAATTAAACGGGACACTGGGGCAAAAGGGCGGACATGACGGCGTGGCACCGGGTTCGCCCGAGGGTCAATCTTCGGGCCGGCTGGTGTAATCGCTGCGTTCCGCTCTATCGAGCGCACTGATGACCGTACGGGCGCTCTGTTGCGATTGATGGAAAGTCGCGCGATCGGTCCCATCCTGCCAGGGCCAAGCGTGACGACCACCGCGTGCCGAATGGGTCGAGTTGCATTCGTCGCGGCAGACGGATTCACTGTGGCGACCGTACCGGAGCAGCGAGCGGAACGCGTGGCGCATGATGGTCGAGCCGGAGGCGGCTGGGTTAGAGCGTCGGGCCGCTGTCTCCGGGTCGGCCACGATGCCCGATGTGAACCAGGGCGACCTTCGGCGCCGCAGCACCCGCCTGGCGCGGCTTAGGGACTACAGCCTTTGGGCGGTGGGCTGATCCTCGGGCTCCTGACGATCATCGCGGCACTCTTCGCCGTCGCGGTCGCGCTATGGGTGCGCACCCGGCGCCTTGCCCGCGAAGCGGATCGACAGGCGCGACTCTCTGCGCAGCAAGCGGCGGAGCTGGAACGTCTCCGCCGCGCCGACGCAGCCATCGTCGAGCGGCTGCCGGATCCGCTGATCGTGCTGGATGCCGAGCAGCGGGTGCGACGGACGAACGCCGCCTCGCGCGCTGCCTTCGGCACGGATGCGGCCGCCGTGCTACGTCATCCCGGCCTGCGCGGGGCCATCGACCGGGCCTTCGCGACCGGCGAGGCGCAGAGCGTCGAGCTATCGCGGCCGGTGCCGGTGCCGCGCGAGGTTCTGGCCACGGTGGTGCCGCTCGATCCGCCTTTGGCCGATGGCGGCTGCGCCATCGTCGTCCTCTCCGACCGGACCCGGGAGCGGGCGGTCGAGCGCACGCGATCGGATTTCGTCGCCAACGCAAGCCACGAGCTACGCACGCCGCTCGCCTCGTTGATCGGCTTCATCGACACGCTGCGCGGCTCGGCCGCTGACGATCCGCCGGCGCAGCAGCGTTTCCTCGGCATCATGGCCGAGCAAGCAGGGCGGATGAACCGGCTGATCGACGACCTCCTCAGCCTGTCGCGTATCGAGCTGGTCGAGCACCAGCCGCCAGCCGAGCAGGTCGATCTCGGCGGGCTATTGACCCGCCTGGTGGCCGGGTTCGAGCCGCGGTTGGTCGCCGAGGCTATGACGCTGGAGACAAGGTTGGCGCCTAGGCTGCCACCGGTCGCCGGGGATGCGGACCAACTCGCACAGGTCGTGCAGAACCTGCTGGACAACGCGGTCAAATACGGCGGCGAGGGCAAGCTCGTGCGACTCGAGCTGGCGCCGGCACCCAGGGGAGGGCGCTGGCCCCCCCGCCCGGGGCTGGTGCTCTCGGTGACCGATCGTGGGCCGGGTATCCCGCGCGAGCACCTACCGCGGCTGACTGAGCGATTCTATCGGGTAGACAAGGGGCGGTCCCGTGCGGTCGGCGGGACCGGGCTGGGGCTGGCGATCGTCCGCCATATCGTGAACCGCCATCGCGGCCAGCTTCTAATCGAGAGCGAGGAAGGAGCGGGAACCACTGTCAGCGTCTGGCTGCCCCTCGCCCTCCAACCGGTCACGCCGCCTTGACGCAGAGATTACCCGCGGGGACATAAAGGCGTTGGAGAACCAGCATGTGATTGCAATAGATACCAGATGGAGGCCCGACTTCGTAGTCATGCCGGCCTTGCCGGCGGTCACGCGTTGGGGCCTGACATGAGACGGGACGGATGACCTGGCTGCGCTCGGCGCTGTTCAATGCGTTCTTTTTCAGCATCAGTGGCATTCTCTGCGTCCTCGGCACCTTCCTGCGCCTGGCCCGGCCGCAGGCGACGATCCTGGTTCCGATGGTCTGGGCACGAATTGGTACTGGCCGGCCTGCAACTCATGTGCGGCATCCGGCTGGAGCTGCAAGGACGCGAATATCTGCCGCGCGGGGGGGCCGCGCTTATCGCCTCGCAGCATCAGTCCACCTTCGACACGCTGATCTGGCTCACTTTGCTGCCGCGCTGCTGTTACGTGCTCAAGAGCGAGCTGCGCCGCATTCCGCTGTTCGGCGCCATGATCGCCCCGGCCGGCATGATCGTGGTCGATCGTAAGGCAGGTGCGGCGGCGCTAAGGCACCTGATGCGCGAGGCCGAACGTGCCGCCCGCGAGCAGCGCCAGATCGTCATCTTCCCGGAAGGAACCCGCGGGGAACCGGGTCGGGTGCTCCCGCTTCAGCCGGGTGTGGCGGCGATGGCCGCGCGAACCCGGCTGCCGGTGATCCCGGTGGTGACCGATTCAGGGCTTCGCTGGGGTCGGCGCGCATTCCGCAAGCGACCAGGGACCATTCATGTCCGGTTGCTGCCGCCGATCGCCTCTACCGGCGATCGCGATTCGCTGATAGCCAGGCTGACCGCAGTCTTTGAGGCCGGCTTCGGGAGGGATGTGGACAAGTCTGTGGGCTAAGTATTCGGCCGGCTCTTAGGACGCCGCAACGGCAGTCTGTAACTTACTGGTCTAACGCCATTTCTGTTGTGAGCTTGGCCCTTGGGCCGGTGCCGGAAGGCATGGGGATGACTGTGGGCATTTCGCGTTACAGTTGCATGACGGTGTCGCAATTATTGGAGCGCTGCCGAGTGTTGTTCTATGCCAGTCATCGCGATAAGCGGCATCGGTCCCTTGCGGAGTGACTCCATGTGGCGGCGCCTGCTGTTCGCGTTCACCGCCCTGGTGCTGCTGAACGTCGGCGGCGTCTCGATTTACTGGTATGTCGTCGCCAGGCGGGTGTCCGAGGGCACTCTCGCCTGGGTGGCCGCTCGGCGGGCAGAGGGATGGACCGTCTCAGTGTCCGGCCAGAGCCTCACGGGCTGGCCGCGCACGGCAGGTGTTGCTCTTGCGGGATTTCGAATCGCCGGAGGGGAGCCGGACATACCGGGCGGGGTATCCTGGGGGACAGAACGCCTGCTCGTCGGGCTCGACCTGCTGCATCCGACCCATCTGGATGTGTTCGCCTCGGGGGTGCAGCGGATCGGCCCGTTGCGGGGTCCGGACGTCGCCTATACTACCGAGTTGACGCGCCTGCTCGTGCCGCTGCGGTCGTCAACTCCGACTGCCGAACTGACGGAACGCGCGCTCCGCGTCGGCACGGATGGCCTGGCAATCGGTGCCGTGCGCGCGCTGATCGGCGCGGACCCGACGGCGGGCAAGGCCCAGGCGGCGCTGAGCGTGACCCTCGACGCGCGGGACATCGTGCTGCCGCCCCACGTCAACTGGCCGCTCGGCCGGCAATTCGCATCGCTGTCGGCCGATGTGGCGCTCGACGGGCCGATACCCTCCCCGCGCGGCTTTACCGTGGATGCGCGTGTCTGGCGCGACGGCGGCGGTGCCATCGATCTGAGGCGAGTCGATCTGCGCTGGGGACCGCTGGACGGCAGCCTGACCGGGACGGCGTCGCTCGATCAGGACCTGCAGCCTCTGGCAAGCGGTGCGGCGCGGGTGACCAATTACGCCGAGACATTGGATTTGCTGGCAGCACGCCGGATCATCGGCGCCGATGCCGCGCTGGCGGCGAAAGCCGTGCTGTCGCTGCTTGCCTCGGTACCGGCGAGCGGGCCAGCGCAGGTGGAGATTCCGTTCACCATCCGCGACGGCATCCTGGCGGTCAGGGGCATTCCGTTGGCGAAGCTGCCGGCGCTGCAATGGCCGTCTTCGTAGACGCGCCGGCCGCACGCCCACCTCTCCCGCTTTTTCGGGGCCTCGCACGCGGCACCCTCACCCGGCGCGCTGCGCGCGGCGACCTCTCCCGCGAGCGGGAGAGGTGAAGTAGGGCGCTGGCGTCGGCGGCATCGACCCGCTACAATGCATCCATGAGTTTCCGGACCCCTGGCACGCGAATTAGCACCCCGGCTGCATGACGCAGCCGGAGCCCGTTCGTTCGTGCCCTCTGTCCGGAGCCTTCCTTCTATGTCGAATGACCTTGTGCCCTGTGCGGCTGACGTGGCCGTCCGTTTCATGCTCGACGTCGATGCCGACCCCGCCCTTCTACCCCGCCTGCTGGCGCCGTTCGCCCGGCGCAACCTGACCCCCGACCGGATGTGGTCACACCGCAGCGGCCGTATCATGCATGTCGAGATCGCGATGGAGGCTATGCCGGCATCGGCCGTGGCACTTGTGGAGGGCAATCTGAGCCAGGTGGTCGGGGTGCGCAGCATCACTCGAGTGCGGCCGGATCGGCAGCGTAACGCAGCCTGACGGCGGTCCCAGCCGAACCCGTATCGGACTCGAGCGCCGGCAGGAGCTGACGCCGTTCCTCTGCGCGCAGGCTTGGTTCGTGCTTTGTTATGCGGGGCTGGGTATCAGCATCTTTTCGCTGATAGTGCCGCCGTCTATCACCCTCTCGCAGGCGGCCGCGCCTCCGGCGTCTCAGTTATTCCTGCTGGTGGGGGCGCTGGTGCTGATCCCGATCATCCTCAGCTACACCGGCTTTGCGAATTGGGTGCTCCGCGGCAAGGTCCATGCCGGAGAGAATTATCACTGATGGGCCGGCGGCTGTTGTGGTTCGTGGCGCTTTATTGGGGTGGCCTTGCCGTGGTCGGCGCCGTCACGTTGGGGCTGCGACCGATAGTTGGCTGAGCCGGACGGCACGGCGAGCCGGGGGAAAAGTTCTCGGTCGTGGGCCGAGCTCTCTGGCGCCGCGAGGTCGTGGCACTTTAGCTGGATGGCACTGCCGCGGTCCGCGTCGTCACTGCGGGACGATAGGGAAGTATCGCTATGCTTGCGTTCAGTACCCGTCGAGCTATTCTGCAACCTGCCGAAGCCCCTGAGCCACACTTTCCACGATCACTCCCCTGTGCCAGAATCGCGCAGGTCAAAAACGAGCGAAACGCTCAAGGGGGAGCCATGGTCGATCATCCGCAGCGACGCAATTTCCTGGCGCTGGGCAGCGCCGGCGCGGTGCTTGCCGCGGCCGCGCTCGATGCGCCGCGCGCCGCCGCCCAGGCGGCATCGACTTCCTTGCTGCGCACCGTGCTGGACCGCGGCCACCTGATTGTCGGGACCGGCTCGACCAACCCGCCCTGGCATTTCGAGGATGACAGCGGCAAGCTGACCGGCATGGATATCGCCATGGCGCGCATCCTGGCGAAGGGTCTGTTCGACGACGAGACGAAAGTGGAATACGTGCAGCAGGATCCGAATGCACGTATCCCCAACATCACCACCGGCAAGGTGGACGTGGTCATTCAGTTCATGACCGTGTCGCCGGCACGCGCCCAGCTCGTAGCGTTCTCGCGGCCGTACTATGTCGAGGGCGCGGCGCTGATGACGACGCCATCGGGCAAGTGGCAGACTTACGATGCACTGAAGGCGGCCGGCAGCCAGGTCCGCGCGGCGGTGCTGCAGAATGTTGATGCCGATACGCTGGTTCACAACGCGCTGCCGCAGGCGCAGGTGTTACAACTCGACACCCAGGCCAACTGCTTCCAGGCGATCACCGCCAACCGCGCCGACGTCGCGGTGGTGGACGCCTCGACTGTGAAATGGCTGGTGAAGAAGAACCCCGGCGTCTATACCAATCCCGGTTACGCTTACGAGGCGCAGCTTTACAGCGCCGCCATGCGGCAGAGCGACTTCGATTGGCTGCAATGGGTCAACACCTGCTTTGACGTCGCGATGCACGGTCATCAGCCGGAGATCTACACCGCCGCCTTCGAGGAGTTCTTCGGCGAGAAGCCGCCGCCACAGGTGCCGGGCTTCCCGCCCATCTGATCGCGCCTCCAGCCACGAGTGAATTACCACCTTAATTTCCACTTCGTCTGGCACTATTTCGACCGTCTCGAGTGGGGCCTGGTGCTGAGCCTCGAGCTCGCCGTGCTCGGCGTGCTAGCGGGGACGGTGATCGGCTTGACGTTGGCGCTGGTGGCGACAGCCTCGGGCCGCATCGTGCGGACAGTGATCGCCGCCTATGTCGAGTTCATCCGCAACGTGCCGTTGCTGCTGCTGGTCTATCTGGTATTCTACGGCGTCCCCAGCATCGGCGGCTTCGCTTATAACGCGACGACGAGCTTCATCATCACGCTTGCCGTCTATGCCGGTGCCTATCTGGTGGAGGTATTCCGCGCCGGATTGCTGGCGATCCCGCGTGGCCTGCTCGACGCCGGCCGGGCGATCGGGCTCACGCCGGCGCAGCGCGTGGTGTGGGTCACTTTGCCGACCATGTTCCGCATCGTGCTCCCTTCACTGGGCAACGCCTTCATCTCACTGTTCAAGGACACCTCGCTCGCCTCGGTGATCGCGGTGCCGGAGCTCGCGTATGGCGCCAACTGGATCTACACCAACACGTTCCGGGTCATCGAAGTCTACGCTGTGGTCACCCCGATGTATCTGGTAACCGGAGCGTTGCTATTGTTCGGCCTGCGCCTGTTGGAACGCCGCTTTGCGGTGCGCCGCGCATGAGGCTCATGCTCACCAGCCTGCCGTTCCTGTGGCAGGGGCTGCTGGTTACCCTCCAAGTTTCGGCAATGGTCGTCGTGGTGGCGCTGGTGTTGGGCGTGCTCTTGGGCGCCGGCCTGACCTATGGGCCACGCATCGTCGCCTGGCCGATCCGCGTCTATAGCGACATCGTGCGCGGCACGCCGCTGCTCGTGCTGATCTTCTTCGTCTACTACGGGCTGCCGGCGCTCGGTGTGAAGATCGGCAATTTCTGGGCGGCGCTGGCCGCGCTGGCGGCGTTCGAAACGGCGCATGTCGCCGAGACCGCACGCGGCGCGCTGCAATCGATCCATCCCGGTCAAACCGAAGCCGCCAAGGCGATCGGCCTAACCTTCGAGCAGCGCATGCTGTACGTGATCTTCCCGCAGGCGTTGCGCCGCTTTCTGCCGCCCTGGATGAACACCGTCGTTGATACCGTGAAAGGCAGCGCACTTGTCTCCCTGGTCGGCATCGTCGATCTGATGCTCTCCATCCAGCAGGTGGTCGGGCGAACGTTCCGGCCGATGCCGCTTTATGTGCTGGGGGCGCTGATGTATTTCGTCATCAACTACGCGCTGTCGCTGTCGGCGCGCCGGCTGGAGGCTCGCTTCACCTATGTCCGGGAGTAGCGCGGCGGCGCCCCTGGTCCGGGTGCGCGGACTGACCAAGTCTTTTGGCGCTCAGCCCGTGCTGAATGGTGTCGATCTGGATGTGCATCGCGGCGAAGTGCTCGCCGTTATTGGCGCGAGCGGCAGTGGTAAAACGACACTGCTGCGCTGCATCAACCTGCTGGAGCGATATGACGGCGGCTCGGTCCAGCTCGACGGCGTCGAAGTCGGCTACCGCAATGGCGAGCGCCGGCCGCGCGGCGAGCGGGAGCTGGCGCGTATCCGCGCCGATACCGGCATGGTGTTTCAGCTCTTCAACCTGTTCCCGCACCTGACGGCAGCCGGGAACGTAATGCTGGGGCTGCGCAAGGTTCGCCGGATGAGGAAGCGGGAGGCGCGCGGGGTCGCTGAGCATTGGCTGAGCCGCGTCGGGCTTGCCGACAAGCTCGACAGCCTGCCCTACGAGTTGTCCGGCGGCCAGCAGCAGCGCGTCGGAATCGCCCGCGCCGTGGCGATGGCACCGAAGGTACTGCTGCTCGACGAGATCACCTCCGCGCTCGACCCGGAGCTGGTGGGCGAAGTACTGACCGTGGTGCACCAGCTCGCCCGCGAGGGGATGACGATGATCCTGGTTACGCACGAGATGAGCTTCGCGCGCGATGTCGCCCGACGAGTCGTGTTCATGGATGCCGGCCGCATCGCCGTAGAGGGCACGCCCGCCGAGGTATTCAGCGCACGGACGCATGAGCGCTTGCGCGCGTTCCTGGCTCGGATAGAGCTGAAGGGCGTGTGATATGACTTCCCTCCGCAGAGCTTGCTCGTGCCTTCGCGGCGCGCTGATACTCTCGCATTCACCAGTCTGGAGCGACCCATGCCTCTCGATGACACCGTTCTGCTGACCGCGCTGCGCGGGACGAAAGCGGTCGAAGATATCTGCCGCGCCACCGGCGCATCGGTGGCGGAATTCGCGACGGCGCGCGATGAGTTCCTGCGGCGCCACGCCGCGATCGCGGACCGCAGCATCACCGGAACGGTCACCGGCCGAGTGGAGATCAAGCGAGACCGCGCGGGGGTGCCGCATGTCTTTGCCGGGGCCACGACTGACCTCTTCTTCGGCCTGGGAGTGGCAATGGCCGAGGATCGCCTGTGGCAGATGGACCGGCTGCGCCGGCGAGCGCTCGGCCGACAGGCGGAGATTCTCGGCCCGGCTTATGTGAGCAGCGATATTGCCCATCTCACGGTCGGCATCGACCGCATATCCGGCGACGACGCCGTGGCGATGGATGGCGCAACGCGTCGGCTCGTGGACGCTTTCGTCGCCGGGATCAACCGCTGTATCGAGTCGATGGGTGACAATCTGCCTATCGAGTTCCGGCTGCTGGACTACACACCCGACCCGTTCACGGTGCGCGACATCGTCGCGATCGGTCGCGGCATCTGGTGGTCGCTGAACGGACGGATCGATCGGTTGGCCGCTGCCGAAGCTGCCCGCTTCCTGCCGAACGAAAAGCTGCGGACACTCTACCTTACGCCGGAGGCGTCCGAGAACCTCGTTGCGCCATGGATGGGCGCAGCCGCATCGGGCGGCAGTCCGCACGCCGCCGGGACCGATGATGCCACGGGCAGCAACAACTGGGCGGTGAACGGCCGGCGCAGCGGCAGTGGATTCCCGATCCTCTGCGGCGATCCGCATCAGCCGTTCTGGGTGCCGTCGAGCTGGTACGAGTTCGCCTTGCACGGTCCAGAGGACCACGCCGCCGGCGCCGGTCATCCGGGGCTTCCCGGCATGTGGTGGGGCAGCAACGGCACGGTGGCCTGGAGCATCACCAACAACGCCGCGTCCACCCGCGATCTTTATCGCGAGGAGGTCGATCCGCGCGATCCGCGACGCTATCGCGACGGCGGTGCCTGGCGCGAGTTTGCCGAGCGTGAAACGACAATTCCCGTTCGCGGTGAGGCCGCGCGGGAGCTGGTGGTCCGCTCGACGGTACGCGGGCCCATAGTCAATGCGCTGATTGCGCCGGTCACCGAGAACGGCGATCTGCCGCTGTCGCTTCGTTGGGTCGGAGCTGAGCATCTCGACGATATCAAGGCGGCGATCGCCGTCTCGCGGGCGAAGGACTGGCCATCCTTCCGCACCGCGCTGCGCGACTGGGCGATCGCGGTGTTCAACTTCGTCTATGCCGATCGCCAGGGGAATATTGGTTACCAGATGGCCGGACGCATCCCGGTGCGCCGCCGGGCCGTCTATGGCTTCCGAGACGCCAACAATCCCGCCGACCAGTGGGCTCGCTACATCCCGTTCGAGGCTCTGCCAAGCGGGCTCAATCCGGCCCGCGGCTATGTCGCCAGCGCCAACCAGCGGATCGTGCCGCCCAACTATGAACAGCCGATCTACGGCGCCTATTCGCAGGGGCACCGCGGCGTGCGCCTGGATCAGGAACTGGCGCCGCAGCGGACAATGGACCGCACCGCCCATATCCGCTTGCAGAACGACGTCAAGAACTGCCGAGCGGAGCGGATGTGTCCATACATCCTTCGCCATCTCGCCCGCGTCCAAGGGCCGGAGGCGACGATCGTTGCCGGTGCGCTGTCCGGCTGGGACTACAGCTACGAACTAGCGAGCACCGCGCCGACGGTCTTCGAAACCTTCATGGTGGCGTGGCAGCGCGCCGTGCTGGCCGAGCATCTGCCGGCCCGGCTGCTCGATCTGACGGCGCAGCAGACCGGGCTGGCGGTGAGCCTGTTGGAAGGCGAGCAGCCGGACTATTTTGCCCGCGGGATGGGGGCAGCTATCCATGCCGTTGCGAAGGAAACAGTTGAGACTGTTCGGCGGCGCCTCGGCGACGACCCGGCAAGTTGGCGATACGAGCGAGTGCACCTTGCGCACTGGCACCATCCGCTCTCCGGCCCCGCCGTGACCGATGCGTTCGACATCGGTCCCGCTCCGGTCGATGGCGGCTCCCACACCCTGCGCAATACCGGTGGCGAGCTGCCGCCGAATGCCGCCAGCTCCGGCGCCGAGTACCGCATCGTGGTGGATTTCGCCTCGCCCAATTCGTTCCTGGCCGTGCAGAACATTGGCAATTCCGGCGTGCCCGGCAGCCGCCATTACCGCGATCAGTTCGAGCCCTGGCTGCGCGGCAAGTATCATGTCGTGCATCTGAGCCGCGAGGGAGTCGATGCTGTCTGCGAAGCGACCACGCGCGTCGAGCCCGGAGCATGAGCATGAACCAGGCTCTGTCGGGGATCCGCGTCATCGACATGACTCATAACCAGGCAGGGCCTGCCTGCACCCAGATCCTTGGCTTTCTCGGCGCCGAGGTGATCAAGCTCGAGGAACCGAAAGGCGGGGACGTCGCGCGGCGGAACATGCGCGATCAGGACAGCAGCGACAGCCTGTTCTTCCTGGTGCTGAACGCCAACAAGCAGAGCCTGACGCTGAACTTGAAGACAGACGAAGGCAAGCACCTGTTCAAGCAGGTGATCGCCAAATCGGACGCGTTGGTGGAGAATTTTGGACCCGGCGCGCTCGATCGCCTCGGGCTGGGTTATCAGACGCTCTCGACGGTCAATCCGCGCCTGATCTACGCCACTATCAAGGGCTTTGGTACCTACGGTCCCTATAGCAACTACAAGAGCTTCGAGCCGATCGCCCAGGCCATGGGCGGGGCGATGTCCGTCACCGGATTTCCCGACAACCCACCAACCTATATCCTGCCAGCAATCGGCGATTCCGGCACCGGCATGCACATGGCGATCGGCATTCTCGCGGCCCTGCAGCAGCGCCATTCGACCGGCCGAGGCCAGCACGTCGAAGTCTCGATGCAGGACGCAGTGGTCAACCTGATTCGCGTCAGCCTGCGAGATCACCAGCGTCATGGCCACGCCATGCCCCGGTCCGGCAACCAGCTTGGCCGCAACGTTCCGGGTACGACGTATCGTTGCGCGCCTGGAGGACCGAATGATTACGTCGTGATCTATGCGCAGCCGCAGATGTGGCCAGCCATGCTGGAGGTGATGGGCCAGCCCAAGCTGATCGACGATCCCCGTTTCAAGACGCCGGATGCGCGCTGGGAAAACCGTGCAACTCTGAATGCCATCATCGAGGAATGGACGCGCCAACGCAGCAAGCACGACGTGATGCAATCACTGGGCGAGGCTGGCGTGCCCTGCGGTGCCTGCCTCGATACCGGCGAAGTGCTGGCGGATCCGCACTTGAAGGCGCGCGAAATGATCGTCCAACTGGATTATCCAACGCGGCATGGGGCGTACCAGACCGTCGGTTGCCCGATCAAGTTGTCGGACTCGCCTGTGGAAGTCACCCGCCCACCGCTGCTCGGCGAGCACACAGACGCCCTGCTGCAGTCGCTGTGCGGCATCGAGGCGGAAGAGCTACGCCTTCTGCGCGAGAGGGGCGTTGTCTGACGGCAAGCCTGCCGCAAGCGCATCACGCCGAAACCCGTCCTCCGCCGTCTGACACGTGGCTGCGAGAGAACTGACATAATCCCTTCGCAGCCTCGCCTCCAGCGGGGCGACATCCTGGTCCACGGTGGAGGCTCGCGCGTAGCCGTAGATCGCCATGATCCGTCTCGTTTGCCTCGAGACCAGCAAACCGTAGCATCGTATGATGCCAAGCCATCAAACGAGACGAAAAAATTCTGCCTCACCCTCGCCTCTCACCTGCCCCATTTGTGATGCACCGAGTGCACCGAGGTGTGATTGCGCGAAGTGCGAGCCGGTGTGCTTTTCAGTGTCATTGCTTGGACGGCCCTGCTAATGTGTCCGCGAGGCACCCCAAACACCTCGTCCAGGCCGAGGCAGGCGCCGCGCTGTGCGCTGACCTAAGCCGTAACCAATTTACAATATTCATGAGGGGGAGAGCAGACATGTCGACCATTGTCAAAATGCCGATGTCCAACGTGTTGCTCGGCAGCGACTACCCGGCGAAATCCTGGTCGGCGCAGGCCAGGAGAAGATGAACGTAATTATCGATACCGGCAGCAGCACGCTGGCTGTCAACGGCAAGGACCTCAATCCAACCGCTGACAAGGGCACCGTGACCAATACTGCGCAAGAGGTGCAGTATGGAAGCGGCAGCTGGGTCGGCGCGGTCGTGCTTACCTCGGTGGGCTTGTCGGATGCGGTGTTGCCGAAAAATGTCAACCTCGCCGTGATCTATCAGGAATCGGCGAACATGCTCGGCAGCGCGCAGGGCATCTGGGGTCTCGCCTACGAGAAACTGAACAATTCCTACCTGATGCCGGCCACTACCTGGAAGCACAAGTATGACGCTGACTGGTCGGAGCGGTCGTTGCTGCCTTTATAGGAGCTTCCCGGAATGGCATCTTTTCGCGAATTCCTGCCGACCATGTTCCTGCTCGGCTTCGACAGTCTGCTTGCCGGGCTCGCGGTCGGACCGATCCTGTCCTCCTGGCGCGGACGTGCGTTGTTCGTTGCGCTGTTCGGTCTATGCGACGGGATAGCGACGCTGCTGGGGGCGGCAGTGCCGCACCTTGTGCCGGAGCCGCCGGCCGTCGCGCTCTATCTGCTCGGCGTCGTGCTGATCATACAGGGCGCGCGGCGCAGCCGCGCATGGTTGTACGCAATGCCGGTCCTGTTCAGCCTTGACAATCTTGCGGCTGGCAGCCCTGCGGCCGCCGCGCCGGCGTTGGCGCTGAGCAGTGCCGCGATGGCCGCTGTCGGCCTTGCGCTTGGCGCGCTTGGGCGGCGGGCGGCGATCCAGCTTATCGCGCCCGGGGCGCTCACCTAATGGGTGTGGCGCTGATCGCCTGGGGGCGGTTCTTCGCTGCGAACGGCGGCCGGATCAGTGTGCCGGCGCCATCGACGACGCCCGGCGCGCCGTGGCTGCTCGATTTTCTCGCTGGCGAAGCAGGCCGGTTGCGGGACGTCGGCTTCTCGGCAATCCAGTTGCCGCCCGTCTCCAAGGTGCAGGGCGGCGCTGGCGACGCCTGCGACGGCTACGGCGTGTTCGACCGCCGCGACCTCGGCAGCAAGAACCAGCAGGGCAGCGTGCCGACGCGCTACGGCAGCGTCGATTCGCTGCGCCGTTGCGTCGCGAGTGCACACGCCGCGGGTCTCGACGTGTATCTGGACGTGGTAATACACCAACTGATGGGCGAGAACGGCGGCCCCGGCGTGTTCCGCTACCTCGGCGCCAATGGCGCGGCGAATGCCGGCCGGGGCGCGATGAACCCGGGATGCTTCCGCGGCGTTCCGCCGGCGAACCGGCCGGAGGACGCGGTGCCTGTCCCGTCCGACGACTTCGAGTTCGGGCGCGAACTGGTCTACGAGAACTGCGATCCGCCCGGCTATACGATCGAGGATGCGTTGGACTACGGCGACTGGCTGTTCCGCACAACCGGCGCCGATGGCGGCCGGCTCGATGACACCAAAGGCATCTGGGCGCCGTTCGTCAGCCAGTTCATGCGCAGCCGCGCGATGGCGGACAAATTCTTCTACAGCGAATATTTCGACGGCAATCCCGCGAACCTGAACTGGTGGGCCACCAGCCCGCCGATGTCGTCGCGGTCGCTGGTGACGGACTTCACCCTGCACTGGGCCCTGCAGGCCGCCTGCGACTACGGCCAGGCGCGGGCGCTCGAGGGCGCGGGCTATGCGGCGTGGAACCCGTTTCTCGCCTGCACCTTCGTCGACAACCCCGATACCGACACGAGTTTCGGTGAGCCAGTCGTCAGTGCCAAGCTGCTCGCCTACGCTTTCATCTTAACCACCGAGGGCTATCCGTTCGTCTACGGCAAGGACTATTTCCCAACGACGGTCTGGCCCGGCGCTTACGGGCTACAGAGCTGGATCGACAATCTGATCTGGATCCACGAAACCTTGGCTGCCGGCCCGACGGTGACGCGATATCTCGATGACAAGGCGATCGTGCTGAACCGGACCGGCGGGCCAGGCCTGCTGACCGCGTTGAACTTCGACACCTGGAACGCGCCCACCATCACCTGCGAGACCGCCTTCGGCCCGGGCGTGGACCTACACGACTACACCGGACGCCATCCGGACATCCGCACGGATGCGAACGGACTGGCGACCTTCCGGGTGCCGAGCAACGCGTACCAGAATGGCCAGTCCTATCTTTGCTTCTCCCGCGCCGGCTTCACCCAGCCGGTGCCACGCCCGCCGCGCGCAACGACGCAGGTGTTCTTCGGCGCCGCCGACCTCGACATCGCGCCGGCCACGCCAGGCGCCCGGGTCACCGCCGGGCGCATCTGGTGCCGGGCAGGCACGCCGATCAGCGCTGCGTTGTCTGTACACCCAGGCGGCAGCAGGGCGTCCGCGGATGTGAGGTTCGCCATCACCGCGCCGTCCGGCCGTACACTGATCGCCGGTACCGGCGAGGCGCGTGGCACGGTTGCGGAGAGCGGCTGGCATGCGCTCTCCATTGAAGCGGACGCGCGGGCGGCGGGCAGCGCCGCGTTCGAGCTTTCCGTCACCTATTTTGGAACCGGGAGCCTCTGAGATGAAGCCGATCAACGCGACCTGCCCTTGGTCCGGCAAGCCGGTCAGCGCGGACGCGCTGGCGCGCCACGGCGAGCACATCGTCGGCTTCTGCTCAACCGAGCACCGCGACCAGTTCGTGCAGGCGATCACGCACTTTGCGCAGGCCGCCAGCCCCGCCGTGACGACGCGCGCGTTCGACATCGCGCGTACCGGGGCCAACGTGCACGAGACGATCCTGACACCCGCCGCGGTCCGCAGTCGCGGGATCAAGCGGCTGTTCAGCCTGCAGGTGCCCGGCGATGCGCGCGGCTGCGAGGCGCAGCCGCTGATCGTTCCGGGCCTGGTGATGGCCGACGGCACCATGCATGACGTGGTATTCCTGGCAACGATGGCCAACCAAGTGTGGGCATTCGATGCCGACGACGGCACGCTGCTGTGGCAGCGCACACTCGGTCGCCCGATCAACGGCAGCAATGCGATCGACGCCCACATGATCAACGACCATTGGGGCATCCTTTCGACGCCGGTGATCGATCTCTCATCCGGAGTGCTTTACGCCTGCGCCTGGATCAGCGAGGACGGCACCGCGCAGAACGGGCAGCACTGGCTGCACGCGCTTCGGCTGCGCGACGGCAGCGCCGCCCACGCGCCACTGAACCTCGAAGGCGTCACCTACCAGCCGGGCCACGGCTTGCCTCCGCAACAGTTCCGGTCGGCGGAGCGCAAGCAGCGCGCCGCGCTGACGCTGACCCATGGTGCCGTGCTGATTCCGTTCGGTACGATCGCGGAGACGGCGCAGACGGCACGCGGCTGGCTGATCGCCGTGGATACGGCCAGTTGGACTGTCTCCGCCGCCTGGTGCTCCACGGCGCGTGGAAGCGGTGGCGGGATCTGGCATTCGGGCGCCGGTCCCGCGGTGGACGCCGACGGCTTCATTTACGTCGTAACTGGCAATGGCGACTTTGACGGCGTGACTGACTTCGCCGAGAGCATCGTCAAACTGAAATACACCCCGCCCGCGGCCGGCCACGCCGGCACGCTCGCCGCCGTGGACTGGTGGACACCCTGGACCGACGACGGGCGGGTCGGCGGCAACCCGGAGGGCGAGGCCCCAACGGCCAAGCCTAAGGCAATGCTCAAGGCGATGCCGTCCAATTTCCGGCTGACCTCGCACCTTGCCCGGATGGGGATGGCGGCGATGGACATGGGCAACGACGTATTCGGCGACCAGGATTTCGGCTCCGGCGGCCCGGTGCTCCCGCCGGTCGCCGACACCCTGCTGGCCGCAGGCAAGGACGGCATCCTTTACACCGCGAACACGCAGGCACTCGGCCGGACCCTGCCTGCCAACCTCGACCCCGCGCACGGGGCGCAGAACTACGCCAAGCTTAAGGCTCCGCCCATCTTCTACACCTACTATCCTGGCCCCGCCCCGGCCCCCGCCCCGCCAAACGTCACGAGTTTGAACGTATATTTCGCGCAGCGCACCCACCATCTGCACGGAACGCCGGTGGCTTGGCAGAGCACCGCCCACGGACTGATGCATTTCTGCGGTGGCGAGAACGGCAACCTGCGGGCCTGGACGTTGAACGCCGACGGCACATCCACTTATCTCGCCTGCAGTGCTGAAGTAGCCTCCCCGCAATCGCCGGTACCGCTCGGCGGGATGCCGGGCTGGATGATCTCGCTCTCGGCGAACGGCGGCGATGGCGGGATCGTCTGGGCCCTGGTGCCGGCCGGCGATGCCAACATGGAGCTGACGCCCGGGCGGCTGCTGGCGTACGACCCCGCGAACTTCGGCGTCTACAGCGACGGTAGCAAGCAGCTCGTCGTGCTATGGGACAGTTGGGACTGGGGCGCCGGCTGCGCCTTTACCCACCCAAAGTTCAATCGACCGGTTGCCTGGAACGGCAAGGTGTTCGTGCCGACCTACGACGGGCGCGTAGATGTTTACGGCCTTACCTGAGAGGATGGGGCCGGAGGGTCCTCCCGGTCGTTTTCAAAGATGCCTCATATCACTCCGTGCGATTGAGTGTGACCTGATCGTTGCGCCAATCGTCGAACTGAGCCGAGTGCATGCTCTCGTGCGCCGCTATCTCCTGAGCCTTGTCCGCTGTGCAGCGTCGGCTGCCGAGGAGCTGCGGCTTCCGCACGAGAAGGGTGTGATCTGACCGGTCGGCATAGCCCTATGGGGCATCGCCAAATTGAAGCTCGTGAAATTGCCCCACCGGCCGTTTGTCGAGATCACCGTGTCGCCTGACCTCTTTCACTTCACTGCCCGGGCAGGATAACTCCGTAGATGCGACCGGTTGAACCGAACGCACCGTAAATCAAACCGCTGTCGGCGTAGATCACGTGTCCGCCGCTGACGGGCGTTACCACATGCTGCTGCCACGTCACCAGCACGCGGCGCTGATAGTCTTCCGCGATCTGTGGCGTGTCGGAATGATAGGTGGCGATTGCCTTGGGCCAGCTTCCAGTGCTGCGATAAAGCACGTCAAGGAAACGCACAGCGTAGATTGAATTGGAAACTGGATCAAAGGCCTGATCGAGCGACGTGAACGCATCCGGATGGTGCATCAGGTTCACCTGCATACAGCCCACATCGATCGAGTGAACGCCCTGCGCCTGCAGTGCCGTAACCGCGGCGATTGCCTGCGCTTTGGTGGCAAAGAACTGGCCGACCCCGTCGGCATCGATGGTCCACGGCCAGGGTCGCATGGCACCGGTCTGTGGATCCGGGCGCCCGCTCTCGACCTGTCCGATCGCTGCAAGCATCCCGGGCGGCGTGTGGCCGATTACCTCGGCTTTGGCGATCGCCTGCTCGCAGAGCGTCGAGGGCGAGACTGCCTGAAGGGAAGCCGCGTGTGCAGTGACCGACAGCGCGAGAATGAGGAAAAGGAATAACACTGTGCGCATACCGACGATATGCACACAATTCACGCGTCAGGGCCAGTGGTTGGCGAAGTTCGCGCGTCGGCAACGCCGCAACGCCGAAAGTCCGACAGTTGGCAGCCGGGGCGCACCTGCGGTCTCGACGAGAGGCCGTACAACGCTGTACAGTTATGGTGGGAGGGCGGAATGGGCACGACGCGACGCAAAGGCGCGGAAGTTGAAGCGCCCGAAATGACCAGTCCACGATCATGACGAGGCATGGCCGTCCCATCGCGGCGCCAATACCGATAGAGGCGTGCGGCACCGGCCTTCGCCAGCAGCCGCTGACGCCTCTCGAAGGATCCGGCCGTGGACGATGGGGGAAGGATAGCACCCGCACGCTCCGCAGGTTACGCGACGAATGGTGCCATTAGAGTTCCAGTGTCTGCTGGAGGATGCGCTGATCCTGGTTGATTCGGACCGGATTTCTCGTCGGTGCCCGCGCTGCGTATAATTTCTTGAGGGGCGACTCGCCGGGCCGAACCAAGGTCTGCGTCGCCCAGCTTGTCGGGAGTCGCCATGTCGTCGATCGGTGCCGCCCTTCTCGATTGCCTGCGTTCCGTAGAACGGCCGGGAGATTTCTGCGTCGGCGGCACGCGGGAAATCATCATGCCGGCCATCGATGTCGATGGTGTGGGCAGACTCGCCTTCCCGCTCCTGCCGGCGCAGGTGGAGCGGCTGACCGCAGTTGCCGAGGATGCTCCCTACGGACGCGGCGCGGAGACCGTGTTCGATCGCGACGTACGGAGAACCTGGCAGATCGCTCCAGGAAGGATTCGGATCGGCGGGCGTCGTTGGGAGCAGACGCTCGCCGACCTCGTTGTCGATATGGCAAGCGGCCTCGGTGTGAACGAGCCGGTTGCCGCGGATTTCTACAAGCTTCTTATCTATGACGCCGGCAGCTTCTTCGTCGATCACCGGGATACCGAAAAGGCTCCCGGCATGTTCGCAACCCTGGTGATCGTGCTACCCTCGACGCATAGCGGCGGGGAGCTGATTGTGCGGCACCTCGGCCGGGAGGTGGTGCTCGATCTTCGTCCCGAAGACCCGTCGGAGATCGGGTTCGCCGCCTTCTATGCTGACTGCGTGCATGAAGTGCGTCCTGTCGTGGCAGGATACCGGCTTACGCTCGTTTACAACTTGCGCTTCCTCGGCAAGAAGCGCTCGTTGGAAGCACCCGATTATCGCTCGGAACAGGCGCGGATTGCGCAACTGCTGCGGCAGTGGGCGGGCGCGGTGGATGAGCCGGACAAGCTGATTCTGCCCTTGGAACATGCCTACACGCCGGCGGAGCTGTCGTTCGATGCACTCAAGGGCGCTGATGCGGGCGTGGCGTCCGTACTGGTCAGGGCCGCCGCTGAGGCGGACTGCGATCTCCATCTCGCGTTGGTGTCGATCGAGGAAAGCGGAGGCGCCGAATACACCGGCTATCACGGTGGGGGTTGGGGTCGAGACTACGAGGACGAACTCGAGGCCGGCGAGGTGTTCGACCGCGCGCTGAGGCTGTCCGAGTGGCGGCGTCCGGACGGCGGCGGTCCCGGCTTTCGCGAATTTCCGTTCTCCGAGGACGAGCTGTGCCCGCCCGACGCGTTCGAGGACCTGACTCCCGACGAGGAGCATTTTCAGGAGGCGTCGGGCAACGAGGGCGCATCCTTCGAGCGCACCTATAGCCGCGCCGGGCTGGTGTTGTGGCCGCACGCGCGGCGGCTTGCAGTGCTGAACCAGGCCGGCCTGGGGGCAACGTTGCCGCATCTCGAGGAGCTGACGGCGCGCTGGGAGACGAGCGGTGCGGGGACCGCGTCGTCGTTGTGGCGCGAGGCCGACGAGCTTTCGGGACATATGCTGCGCTCCTGGCCGCATGAGGCATGGCGCCGGGACGGCGATAGCGACGTCAGCCGGATGCTCGACGCGCTGGTTCGGCTGGGGGATGCGGCACGCGTCGATGCGTTTCTTGCCGAGCTGTCGGCCGAGGGCCAGTACGCCGCGTCCGACAACGAGGCGATTGTGCGTGCCGTCGCGCTGCTTCCACGAGCGCGGGCGACGGACTTGCTGATCCGGATCGTCCGGCACAATGCTCCGGCCCATCTCAGTGCTTGTGGCGACCTGCTGCTGCGCTGCGTCGCCGTGCCGACCGAGTCCGCGGGCGACGTGGCGCAGATTGCCGCAGCCTTGATCGATGTCTTGCCCCGCGCCCTGCGGAAGTCTGTGGAATTCGACGACTGGGCTCAGCCCGCGGTGGTTAGGCCGGGCTTCGTCGTCGATTTGCTGATGGCTACGAGCCGGATCGATGCTCGACTTACAGCCCGCGCGATCGAGCACTTGCTGGCGTGGCCAAAGACGTACAGTGCTGACGATGTCCTGGTTCCGGCGGCGCTGACCTTCGCCAGGCAGGCGGATAGCACGGCCTGGCCGGCGGTCGCGCGACTCCGCGAGGCGTGTCTCGACCATTTGCGCCGGCGGATCGCTCTGCCGCTGGAGGCCCCGCAAGACTGGGCCCGCACTAACTCGCTCACATGCACATGCGCCGATTGCCGGGCGGTAGGCGCCTTCCTGGTTAACCCGAGTCAACGGCAATGGCGCCTGAAAGCAATTCAGCACCGGCGGACACACGCCGAGCAAAGCATACGTAGCGCCGCATGCGACCTTGACCTGACTACGGAAAAGCGTGGCAGCCCCCATACGCTGATCGCCACCAAGAACCAGGCGAGCTACGAGCGACGCGTGGTGGAGCGCCGGCAGGATTTGCAGCATGTGTCGGCACTGGGCGGATGACGGCTCGCCCGCGCTGCCGGGACCAGCAGATCTCGTAGTGGTCACCCCGAAGAACTGGAAGAAATGCCTTCTGCTGGATCGTAGCCGCGTAGTGGACCGCGCGATCAGCCGGAATCGGCCAGGAACGCTCGGCCTGCGGATGTGATGCGCACAATGGCGCGGCCGCTTGCTTGCGTGCGGTCGACGAAGCCGCGGTCATTCGCTTCCTCCCACACCGGAAGCTGCGGACACGAAGTGCGCCACGCCTCCATCACGTCGGCGTAGGGCCGTTCTTCCCGTGCGAGCCAAGTGAGAAGTTGGCGGAGCAGTGCATCGATCTTATCCGACATGATCAACCTCCCGAGCGGCTGCCGGCTTGCCTATAGCCGGAACCGCACCCCCGGCCGGGCCAGCCCGCCGCCGAGCCCAATCGGCGTCCCATCGGCCCGCCAGCATGCGGCGCCGGTCATCGTTCCATCTGCATCGAACTGGATCGCGCTCATCCCGCTCGCCACCGTTGGCATCACCGTCACTTCATGACCACGATCGCGCAACGCCTCCGCAGTGCCGGGGGCGAACGTCTTCTCGATCTCCACCTGATATCCTTGCGTCCAAAGCCGTGGCGCCTCGACCGCCTGTTGCACGCTCATGCCGTGATCGATCAGGTTGATCAGCGCCTGCATGGCCGAGCCGAAGATGCGCATGCCGCCGGGCAAACCCAGCGCGTAGACAGGCCTGCCCTCGCGCAATGCGATCATCGGCGACATCGATGATGTCACCCGCTTGCCGGGCGCCACCGAATTCGCCCGGCCGGGATGGGGTGTGAACAGGTACATGTAGTTGTTGGGGATCATCCCCGTCCCCGGCACGATAAAACGCGCACCGAACAGGCTGTTGATCGTCTGCGTGCTGGCGACGATGTTCCCCTTATCGTCCGCCACGGTCAGGTGCGTGGTGTGCGGCGACTCCACCGCCGCTGGCACTCCCGCGCTCCAGCTCTGTGCTCGCTCCAGATCGATCCGTGCCCGGCGTTCCGCGGCATATTCCTTCGCGGTCAGCCGCTCCACTGGCACCGGAACGAAGTCCGGATCGGCGGTCGCCGCAGTGCGGTCGGCAAAGGCGATCTTCAGCACCTCTGCGAGCAGGTGCAGCGTATTCGGCGTGCCGAACCCCATCGCCCGCAGATCGTATCCTTCGAGAATATTCAGCATCTCGATAATGTGCAGCGGGCCCGAGGTGGGTGGCGGCGGTCCGATAATCTCGAATCCACGATAGGTCCCTCGCAGCGGCGCCCGCTCGACGGTGCGGTACCCCGTCAGGTCCTCCAGCCCCAGATACCCGCCGGCCTTGGCCATGTGCGCTGCATAATGACGCCCGAGCGCCCCGTCGTACAACGCCGCCGCACCCTCCCGCGCGATCGTGCGAAGCGTCTCGGCATAGTCACTGGTAACCAGCCGCGCTCCGGCGCGAATCGGCTGACCCTCCGGCAGAAACAACCGGGCGATCTCGGGGTCGCGCGCCAGGTCGGCGGCGGCATCGCCGGCGCAGTCCGCTAGAAACGGCGTTACCCGGAAACCGCGCGAAGCGTGCCGGATCGCCGGCTCCATGACGTCGGTGAGCGAGAAGGTGCCGAACCGCGCCAGAGTTTCGCACCAGGCCTTGAGATTCCCGGGCGAGGCGACCGATGTCGGCCCGATGGCATTCGCACGGCCCACGGCATCCATCGTGCCCGGTACTGCATTCGGATCGGCGGTGTAGGTCGTCGGACCGGTGGCGCGCGGCGCAGAGCTCTGCCCATCGATCACCACGTGCCGCCCGTCGGCCAGCCGGATATGCGCCATGCCGCCGCCCAGCACGCCCACCATCATCGGCTCGACGACAGTCAGCGTGAACAGCGCCGCAATCGCCGCGTCGATCGCGTTGCCGCCGGCCGCCAGCATCTCCGCGCCAGCCGCCGAGCCGAGCGGATGGTTGGTCACCACCATGCCCCGCGTGCTGGTGACGGGCTGCTTCTCGCAGCGGAATGGCAGGGCCGAGCGGGACATGCGGCACATCCTTCGGGTTGTTCGACGCGCCGCATTGTTCGATACCGCGCCGCATTGCGAAAGGGGACGCGAATGGAACTGCGAGGACAGACCGCGATCGTTACTGGCGGCGGGTCGGGGCTGGGCGCCGCCACCGCCGAGGCGCTGGCCGCGGCCGGCGCGCGGGTGACGGTGCTCGACCTCAACCACGCGGCAGCCGAAGCTGTGGCGGCGCGCATCGGCGGGCTGGCTGCGTCATGCGATGTGGCGGATGCCGCGGCGGCCACTGCGGCGGTGGCGCTGGCCCATCAGGCGCATGGCCCAGCCCGGCTGCTAGTGAACTGCGCCGGCATCGGCCCGGCGGCGCGTATCGTCGGCCGCGACGGCGCCATGCCGCTCGAACGTTTCGAGCAGGTGATCCGCGTCAACCTAATCGGCACGTTCAACATGCTGCGTCTGGCCGCGGCGGCGATGAGCGCGCTCGACCCGCTGGAGGATGACGAGCGGGGCGTGATCATCAACACTGCCTCGATCGCCGCCTATGAGGGGCAGATCGGCCAGGCTGCCTATGCGGCTTCGAAAGCGGGCGTGGTGGGTCTGACGTTGCCGGCGGCGCGCGAGCTGGCGCGCGTGGGGATCCGCGTGATGACGATAGCGCCCGGGCTGATCGAGACGCCGATGTTCAAGACCTTACCCGAGGACATCCGGCAGGGACTGGGCGCGTCGGTGCCATATCCCGCCCGCCTCGGTCGGCCGGAGGAATACGCTGCGCTGGTGTTGCACATTGCTGCTAACCGGTTCCTGAACGGCGAGACGATCCGCCTCGACGGCGCCCTGCGTCTGCCGCCGCGGTGATGTGCCAAGCCTTGAGCGAAAGGGTCACGACAACGCTGCGACGAGGTTTTTGGTAGCCCGGGCCGCGGAACAGGAATCACGGCGAAAACCGGACCGACATGGTCCGGTCTTCGTGGCGCTGCTGACCCGGAAACGGTTTGTCCCTATGCGCCTCGGTGCCGGTGTCCTGGATTGGCGCCTCACGCGGTCGTTGATAGGGTGAAGCGGGGAAGCGCCATGAAAGTGGGTTTCGATCACGCGGACAAGGCCGACATCCCATGCTGATCACACACCTGCCGGTATAGCGCTTCCACGTCACCACGTGCGACCTGAGCCGTTCCATATGTCGCCACGGCGGCGGTGCCGGCCGCGATGCCGAGCGCCAGCGCCTCCTGTTGAGACATCCCCCGAGCCAAGCCGAGTACCAGAGCCGCGAGAAATGCGTCGCCGGCCCCCACGGCGCTGCACTCTTGCACGGCCGGCGCCGGAAGCCGGCAGATGCTATCGCCCGTTCCGAGGATCGCTCCCTCCCGCCCGAGGCTGACTGCGATCATTCGCGCCGCCCCGGCGCGAATGAGCGACGCAACCTCTCTCTCCTGGGACTGCGGGTCGCGCGCCTCCCGACCGATCAGGAATTCGAGCTCGCCGAGGCTCAGCTTCAGCAGTTCGAGGTCATGGCCGATCGCGGCATGTAGCGCCACACCAGACGTATCGAGGACAAACTTCTGACTGCGTCGCGCAGCGATCGCGGCAGCCTGCGCATACAAGTCTGTCGGAACCCCACGCGGCAGGCTGCCGCTGGCGACGATCCAATCGGCTTCCACGTCTCGTAGAACGTCCAGTGCGCCACGCCATTCATCGGATTCGACGTTTGGGCCCTCTGGTACAAAACGATATTCGAGTCCACTCTGTCGATCGTGCACATTGAGGGTAATGCGGGTTCGCCCGCGAATTGGCAGCGCCTGCCAGCGCACACCGGCTTCGTCGAGCAGCTCCTCGACCAGGCGCCCGGTCACGCCGCCGGTCATGATCAGCGCTACGGCGTCACCACCCAGGACATGAACGACGCGGGCGACGTTAAGTCCGCCGCCGCCTGGATCCAAGCGCTCGTCGGTGGTCCGGATCTTATGGGTCGGACGCACCGCCGCGGCAGTACAAGCCATGTCCACCGCCGGATTCACCGTCAACGTGGCAATGCGCAAGGACACGTTACGGCTGCACGACAAGGCGGTTCTCCACCTCGGCGACCCCGACAGCGGACCACGCGGCATTCTCCGCAGTATTGCGTTCCTCGACGCTCGGCACGTGGCCGGTCAACGTTACTTTGCAGTCATCGACTTGGAGCGCGATCCCGGCCGCGTGCAAATTCGCGTGCCTGCTGAACGCTCGCTCGACATGGGCTTTGATATCCGTCGGGGCGACAGGCGGATGGACCATGATCCGGTTATCCACCCCAGCGACTCCGGCAAGCCTGTGGATCAACTCCTCAGCCTCGGTCTTCTGAAACTGCCATTGCACACAGCCGATCAGCGCGACCACGCCGCGTTCGACTTTGAACTGAATATGATCGCTTGGGATTTGCGTATCCCAATGAAGCACGCTCCCAACCCGATGGGCGATTTCGTCATCCGAGCGGCGTTGCGCTGTGGGAATCGCCACCTCGATCTCCTCGGCGATGCCCCGTACTCCACGAACGTGCCAGACCGCGCGTTCCGCGGCCTTCTTCTCGGCCAGGCTGCCGACAGAGCCAGTCAGCCGGACAATGCCATCGCGCACACTGACGGCCACGTGGGAGGCATCCACGTGCGGCGCCCATTCCAGTTCTTCCGCTACGGCGTGCTGCAATTCGAGATCATCCATGTCCAGGGTTCCTTTATTTGATCAGATCCCTGTTGACGCACCGACCAGTTCTAACTGCGAGATCCGTTGACTGTTCGCCTCCGCCTCGCGCACCACATTGATCGTGCGAAACACGCTCGACGGATTCACGCTGATCGAGTCGATACCGACCTCCGTGAGAAAGCGCGCAACGTCGGGGTGGTTGGCGGGCGCCTCGCCGCATATCCCCACTTTCCGCCGGTTGCGCTTGGCTCCAGTGACCGCGAGACGCAGCATCTCCAGCATCCCCGGATCGCGCTCGTCGAAGTCGAAGGCGACAATCTCCGAGTCGCGATCGACCCCAAGAGTGAGCTGGGTCAGGTCGTTCGACCCGATCGAGAACCCGTCGAACACCTCGGCAAATGCATCGACCTGGATGACGTTGTTGGGGATTTCGCACATCACGTAGACTTCGAGTCCGTTTACCCCGCGTTCGAGGCCGTTCCGCGCCATGGCGGCAAGGACCTGCTCCGCCTCCGGCACGCGGCGGCAAAATGGCACCATCACGACGAGGTTTATCAGTCCCATATCGTCGCGCACGCGGCGCAGAGCTTCGCATTCGAGCGCGAAGCCATCCGCGTAGGCCGGGTGGGCATAGCGGGAGGCACCGCGGAAACCCAACATGGGGTTGGCCTCCTTCGGTTCGAAGGCGGCACCACCGATCAACTCGGCGTACTCGTTGGTCTTGAAGTCCGACAATCGGACGATCACCGGCTTGGGGTAGAAGGCGGCGGCGATTGTTCCGACACCTTCGGCCAGGTTGCGCACGAAATATTCGCGCGGCGAGGCAAAGTCGCGGGCACGCTGGGCGATGCGCTCCTGATCCGCGGGGGCAACGCGCTCCGGGTGCATCAACGCCATCGGGTGCACCCCGATATGCTCGCTGATGATGAACTCCATGCGCGCCAGCCCGACGCCCGCATTCGGCATCATCGCCGTTCGGAACGCCAGGTCGGGATTGCCGAGATTGACCATGATCTGCGTCTTCGGCAATGCGAGCCCGCTCGCGTCGAGGCGGGTTACTTCGAACGGGATTTGGCCCTCATAGACCGTTCCGATCTCGCCCCCAGCGCAGGAGACGGTGGCGCGCACGCCGGTCCGCAACGCGGTGGTGGCCGTTTCGGTCCCAACGACTGCCGGAACCCCGAGCTCGCGCGCCACAATGGCCGCATGGCAGGTGCGCCCACCGTGGTCAGTGACGATGGCGCCGGCCGTTTTCATCACCGGTTCCCAATCCGGGTTGGTGGAGCGGGCCACCAGTATCTCACCGGGTTGGAAGTATCTGAGATCGTCGGCCGAGGCGATCACGCGCACCAGGCCGCTGCCGATTTTTTCGCCGACTGCCTTCCCGGTCGCCAGAACGGTACCGCTGCCCTTCAGGGCATAGCTCTCGAACATAGAGGCCGACTTCTGTGAAACCACGGTCTCCGGCCTCGCCTGCACGATATAGAGCGCGCCGTCATCGGCATCCTTGGCCCACTCGATGTCCATCGGCATGGGATGACCGACGTGGCGGGAGTAGTGATCCTCTATGGCGAGTGCGTAGTCGGCGAGGGTCAGTACCTCTGCATCCACAAGGCAGAAGCGCTGCTGTTTTTCGGGCGGTGTCGGCTCGTCATGCGTGGTCGATCCCGTGTGCCCTGTCATCAGGGTCATGGTGAGCTGCTTCTGTCCCAGTGACCGCCGCAACACGGCACGATGACCTTGGCGGAAAGTCGGCTTGTGGACATAGAATTCGTCGGGATCGACCTTGCCCTGCACGACATTCTCACCGAGGCCGTAGGAGCCGGTGATGAATACGACATCACGAAATCCCAACTCGGTATCGAGCGTGAAGATTACCCCGCTCGACGCACGGTCGGAGCGGACCATCTTCATCACCCCAACCGACAGGCCGACCTTGAAGTGGTCGAACGAGTTGTTGACGCGATAGACGATCGCCCGGTCGGTGAATATGGAGGCAAAGCAGAGACGGCAGGCTTCGACAACGTCTTCGGCACCGCTGATGTTCAGGTAGCTTTCGTGCTGGCCCGCGAAGCTTGCTGTTGGCAAGTCCTCGGCTGTTGCCGAGCTGCGTACCGCCACTGCGACGCCGGGCCCGTATTGCACCTCGAGCTGGCTATACGCGGCCACAATTTGCTGACGGAGCGCCTCGTTGCCAGTCGCGGCATAGACAAGCTGCCGGGCCTCGGCGGCACGTTTCGCGAGCAGTGCGACGTCAGTGATGTCCAGGTCGTCCAGCAGCGCGTGCAATGGCTTCCACGCCCCGGCACGCTGGAGCGCCTCGTAGTACGAACGGACGGTCAGCGCAAAGCCGTTGGGAACCTGAACATGCTGCGAGCCGAGCTCGCGATACAGTTCGCCAAGCGACGCATTCTTGCCGCCGACCAGGGGAACATCGTCGAGCCGAATGCTCTCAAACCAGCGAAGATAGTCGGAAGTATCGGTCATGTCTGCGCTCCACTCCTTTGTTGCCGTCGGATAGCGCCTCGTGGTTGAGTTGGCATTGACCTGCATCAACGGCGGCGGCACTCAGCCGCGGATGGTAAGGGCGGCGACGCCGGGCAGGGTTCTGCCTTCCAGCCATTCCAGGAACGCACCACCCGCGGTCGAGACGTAGGTGAACCGCTCGGCCACGCCGGCATGGCGCAGGGCGGCGACGGTATCGCCGCCGCCGGCGACGCTGGTCAATTGACCGGCCTGCGTTGCTATGGCGACAGCGCGGGCGAGGGCATTGGTGGCCTCGTCGAAGGGCGGCGTCTCGAAAGCGCCGAGCGGGCCGTTCCAAACCGTTGTGCGCCAGCCGGAAACACGACGAACCAACGCTTGGGCCGTTGCAGGTCCCAGATCCAGAATCATTGTGGCTGCGGGAACGGATTTGACGGACACGGTCTGCACGGTCGCGTTCGGGGCAAGTTCAGCGGCGACCACAACGTCCTCGGGCAGGACCACCTCGCAGCCGGCTTGCTTCGCGCGGGCCATGATATCGCGCGCGGTCTCCTGCATGTCGGGTTCTTGCATGGATCGACCGACGGCAAAGCCTTGTGCGGCGAGGAAGGTGTTGGCCATCGCGCCGCCCAGCACCAGCACATCGACTCGACCGAGCAAATTGCCGAGCAAGCCGAGCTTGGTGGACACCTTGGCGCCGCCGATGACTGCTGCCAGGGGATGCTCGGGATGGCCAAGCACGGCATCGAGCGCCTCCAGCTCGGCCTGCATCAGCCGTCCGGCGTAGGCCGGCAGCAACTTTGCCACGGCTTCCGTGCTGGCGTGCGCGCGATGCGCGGCGGAGAAGGCGTCGTTGACATAGACATCGGCGAGCGCGGCAAGCTGCTTGGCCATGGCCGGATCGTTCTTCTCCTCCCGTGGGTCGAACCGGGTGTTCTCCAGCACCAGGACATCACCGTCCGCGAGCGAGTTAACCGCCTGCTCGGCGGCCGGCCCGACACATGACCCGACGAAGTGGACCGGGCGGCCGAGCACGTCCTCGAGCGCTCTCGCTACTGGTCGTAGTGACATCTCCGGCACCTGCTTGCCTTTTGGCCGGCCGAAGTGACTGCAGATGACGACCCGCGCCCCCTTGCCGGACAGCTCGCGTATCGTCGGGCAAAGGCGCTCCAACCGGGTGCGATCGGTGACCAGGCCATCCTTGACCGGTACATTAAGGTCGGCGCGAAGCAGGACTCGCTTGCCTCGCGCCTCGAGTTGGTCGAGCGTACGAAACTGCATCGGTCCCCCGCCCTGCTAAAGGCTGCCGAAGAGTACAGCGGTATCCAACATCCGGCAGGAGAAGCCCCACTCATTGTCATACCAGCCGACGACGTGGACGAGCCCTTCATCAACGACGGCGGTTTGCGTCGCATCGAAGGTGCACGACACGGCGGTATGGTTGAAGTCGACGCTGACCAGTTTTTCCGTGTTGTAGTCGAGAATGCCCCGCATGGGCCCCCGGCTCGCCGCCTTCATGGCATCGTTGATCTGCGACGACGTTGCCGGGGCCTTGAGCACAACATCGAGCGAAACGAGCGACACATTAGGTGTGGGCACACGGATCGCGGTCCCATCGAGCTTGCCCTTGAGCTCGGGTATCACAACCCCGACGGAGCGAGCGGCACCGGTACCTGGTCGGAATCATCGAGACTGCTGCCGCACGGGCGCGGTGCAAGTCCTTGTGCAGCGTGTCGATCGTGCGCTGGTCGCCCGTGTAGGAGTGGATCGTCACCATATAGCCACGGATGATGCCGAACGCGTCGTGCAGCACCTTCACCATCGGTGCAAGGCAGTTCGTGGTGCAGGATGCGTTTGAGATCACCATCATGTCGCGGGTGATGGTCTTCTCGTTCACACCGTACACAATGGTCGCATCCACGCCATCAGCCGGCGCGGATATCAGCACCTTGCGTGCGCCCGCGGAAATGAGCTGCGCAGCCGTCTCTCTTTTAGTGAAATGGCCAGTGCACTCCATCGCCACATCCACACCCTGGAAGGGCACTTTGGTTGGGTCCTTCTCGGCCGATACCCTGATCGGTCCATAGGTCCGGCCCTGGCAGCGGATGGTGATCGTATTGCCCTCTATCTCGACCTCGCCGGGGAAGCGTCCGTGCACGCTGTCATAGCGGAAGAGATGTGCGTTGGCTTCCACGCTGCCGAGATCATTGATTGCTAGCGGGACGAGATCATCTCGCCCACGCTCCACAATCGCCCGCAGAACCAGCCGGCCAATACGCCCGAAACCGTTGATCCCCACCTTGATGGTCATTGCCGTTATCCCTCCTTCGTGCCGCTGATGCCCAGGTGACGGGCGGCACGAAACACCACGGTATATGCCTGTCCGCGCTCTCACATTGATCTGAATCAATGTGCAGGCCGGGACACGGCATAATTTTGGTGCCGCGCCCTGGAGTGGCACCTCCGGGCGGAGGAAAGCGAATGAGGGGTGATATGCCGGACGATCTGACACTGCAGGCCATGGTAATGGCGGAACTGGAATGGGAGCCGAGCCTTGACGCGGCGCATATCGGCGTGACGGCGAAGAACGGCGTGGTTACGCTCAGCGGATTCGTTGACAGCTATGCCGCCAAGACCGCGGCGGAGCGGGCCGCAGCCCGGGTTCAAGGCGTGAAGGCGATTGCGGAAGAAATCGAGGTCAGGCTGCCCAGCCATCAGAAGCACGCCGACGACGAGATTGCTGAGCGGGCGGTCCGGATCCTGACTTGGGACATCGAAGTACCGCATGAACGCATCCACGTGAAGGTCGAACACGGTGTGGTCACGCTCACCGGCGACGTCGGCTATCAGTTCCAGAAGGTGGCAGCCGAAAACGCCGTCAGACGGCTCGGCGGGACGCGCGGAGTGATAAACCTGATTCGCGTGATCCCGAGCGCTGGCCCTTCGATGGACCCTGATATCGTCCAGCAGAGGATCGAGAATGCGCTCCGCCGAAGCGCTGAAGTCGAGGCGTCACACATTAACGTGAGCGTTGACGGCGGCAAGATCACGCTGCAAGGCCAGGTAAGGACCTGGTTCGAGCGCAGCGTCGCCGAGCACGCCGCCTGGGGCGCACCGGGTGTCACCGAAGTGAAGGACGAGCTCAGGGTCCAGCCCTGAGGAGGGCAGACGCGATCGAGAAGCCTGTGGCGGGGGTCCGTCATTTGCGCTGACCAATGACGGACGCGCGGATTAGCTGAACACCCGCACGCGTCTTCGAACCAGCACGGCGCCGTCGGCAACCGTCTATTCCGGGCCGCTCGCCTGTCGCCGGCATGTCGCAAGCACTATGCCGCGCAACCAGCGATGGCCCGGGTCAACGTCCATTCTTGGGTGCCACAGCTGCGAAACGGTGATGGACGGGGTCGTGACGGGGAGTGAAAAGCCTTGGATGACGCCCCGACCATTCTCCTGACGTTCCAACTCATGCATCAGGAAGGAGTTCGTGACGAGCGCCACGAGGTCGGTCGTGCGCGCCACCTCGAGCGCTGCACGGAAGGACGGCACAACGGCAACCACGGCGCGCGTCAGGCCGAGTTCGGCCAGCGCCTCGTCTACCGGGCCGCTGGCCAGCCCGCGACGCGAGGCGACCACGTGGCGGCATGCCGCGTAGCGCGCGGGTGTGATCTCGCCGGAAGCGACAACCGGGTGGCCGGCCCGGACAACGCCGACAAACCGGTCCTGGAACAGCGACTGGATGCGCACTTCGGGACCGGTCTCAGTCAGAACGCCCACCTCCAGATCAACCAGCCCTTCACGCAAAGGCCGCACGTCCTTGTCCGGCTTGGGTGCGAAACGCAGGCGCACGCCGGGCGCCGAGGTAGTCGCCGCCACCACGAGCTGCGCAGCGAAGGCTTCGATGAAGCCTTCGTTGGTGCGGAGGGTGAAGGTGCGTTCCAAAGTCGAGAGGTCGAGGGCGCTTGGGCTAGGGCTCAGAACCTCGTGGACGTGCCGCGTAACTTCACGCACACGTTCGCGCAGTTCAGCGGCTCGGGGCGTAGGAACGACGCTGCGCCCCGCCCGCACCAGGAGCGGGTCTCCGGTCACGGTGCGCAGGCGTGAGAGCGTTCGGCTCATGGCCGACACGCTCAGCCCCAGCCGGCGCGCTGCCCCCGCAACGCTGCCTTCGGCGAGCAGCGCGTCAAGCGCCGTCAAAAGATTGAGGTCAAGGTTCACCACTGCCAGATCCTAGCTGGCTTGAATCGCTCTTTCACCAGAGATGGCGCCGCATGCAACAGTTAGCTGCATCTGCTGCGCCTTCACCCATCCCCTAGAAGCACTATGTTGATCGGGAAAACCTGAGGCCTTCGTCTGACCTCCAATCAAGGACGTCACCAATGCCAACTCCATCCTCTGAAAAGACCATTCTCCTGATCGGGGCTTCGCGCGGCCTCGGCCTCGCTCTCGCGAGAGAGCACCTCGACCGCGGATGGCGTGTGCTCGCCACCGAACGAAGCACAAGCCGCGGCCTGCACGACCTGGCTGCGAACAGTAGCGGGCTACTCGAAATCGAAACAGTGGACATCAACCATCCCGAGGAGGTCGCTTCTCTGCATAGTCGGCTCGCGTCGCGGTGCTTCGACCGCCTGTTTGTCAATGCGGGAGTCAAGAACGACGATCGCGAGACTATCGCGGACGTATCGACCGAGGAGTTCGTCCGCGTCATGGTCACCAACGCGCTCAGCCCTATGCGTGTGGTCGAACAGTTTCAGGATTTGGTGTCCGCCGATGGCATGATCGCAATCATGTCGTCGGGGCAAGGAAGCGTCGCCAACAACGAGAATGGCGGCTATGAGGTGTACCGCGCCAGCAAGGCAGCGCTAAACACGCTGATGCGAAGCTTCGCTTCGCGCCACAGGGGCGACAGGCGCAGCCTGTTGCTTGTGGCTCCCGGCTGGGTGCGCACTGACATGGGAGGTCCGAATGCTCGGCTCAGCATCGACGAGAGCATCCCGAAGTTAGTGGACACTCTGGATGCCCATACGGGCGCGTCCGGCCTGCAGTACCTCGATTACCTTGGCCGGACGGTGGCGTGGTGAGTCCCTCGCGGTTCTGCCGGAATGATGGGCGTCGCCGCTGGCTCAGACCGGTCTTGGTCGGACCGCCTACGCCGCGACCTGCATCTCCCCCAGATACGCCTCGCGGATCATCGGGTTGCGGCGCAGCTCCGACGCCGAGCCAGACAGCACCACCTGACCGGTCTGCAGCACATAGGCGCGGTGGGCGATCGACAGCGCCATATTGGCGTTCTGCTCCACCATGAAGAGCGTGGTGCCCTGCCGGTTGATCTCCTGGATGATCTCGAACACCTGCTCGACATAGAGTGGCGACAGGCCCATCGACGGCTCGTCCATGCACAACAGCCGAGGGCGCGCCATCAAGGCGCGACCCATCGCCACCATCTGCTGCTCGCCGCCCGACAGGGTACCGGCGATTTGGTTGCGCCGCTCCTTCACGTGCGGGAACAATTGAAAGACGCGCTCCAGATCCTCGTCGAACTCGGGCCCCTTCTTGCGGAGATAAGCGCCCATCTCCAGGTTCTCGAACACTGTCATGCGCGGGAACAGGCGGCGCGCCTCCAGCACCGGTGCGATGCCGCGCTTCACCCGCTCGGCCGTAGGCATCCGCTCGATCGCCTGGCCGTCGTAGATCACGCTTCCCCGTGCGGGACGCACCACGCCCATGATCGTCTTCATCGTCGTCGATTTGCCCGAGGCATTGCCGCCCAGCAGGCAGACGATCTCGCCCTTCTCAATCGAGTAGTTGACGCTCTTGAGGACGTGCAGATCGCCGTAATACGTATCGACGTCCTTGAACTCAAGCAACATGCGCGGTCCCCGCTGTCTGCGCGTCGGCTGCTATGGCGGCCTGCACATTGCGGCCCAGATACGCGCGCAGCACCTCTTCATTGCGGCGCACTTCCGCCGGTTTCCCGCGCGCGATCACTTCGCCATGGTCCAGCACATACACGGTATCTGCCAGGGTGGTGACGACATCGAGCTTATGCTCGATCAGCAGCACCGTCAGGCCCAGATTCTTCAAACCGCGGATTTGCTCGGCCAGCTCCAGCGTCTCGGCCGGGTTCATACCCGCCGTCGGCTCGTCCAACAGCAGCAGCCGTGGGCGCGAGGCGAGTGCGCGGGCGATCTCGGCGCGCCGGCGATTGGCATAAGAGAGGCCGCTTACCAACTGCCCCGCGCGCGGCACCAGTCGGTTGCCGAAGATGGACAGGACCTCCATTGCCCAGGCGACTGCCGCCTTCTCCTCCGAGCGCGTACCGGGCGGACGGAACACCGCGGCGAGCACCCCTGTGCGCAGCCGCGCGTGCTCGCCGACCAACAGATTCTGCAGGACCGTCAGGTTGGCAAAGAGACGAAGGTTCTGGAACGTGCGGGCGATGCCCTTGCTCAGGATCTGGTAGTCGGGAAGACCCAATATCTCCTCGCCATGGAAGCGGATGTTGCCGCTGTCGGCCGGCACCAGTCCGGTGATCGCGTTGAACAACGTCGATTTGCCGGACCCGTTCGGCCCGATCACCGCGACCACACCGCCCGCAGGCACGTCGATATCCACCGCGTTCAGCGCCACCAGCCCGCCGAACTTGACCGTCACGCCCTTGATCTCAAGCGACATGGCGCCGGTGTTTACCTCGCCACCCAGCCCCGACAGCTTGAGGTCAGCAAACCCGCCCAGCCGGACTTGCGCGCTCTGTTGTTCGAAACTCAGCGCCTCACTTGGCCGATAGGCCGGGATCAGTCCCTGGCGGCGGAACAGCATCATGAATACCAGGATCAGACCGAAGATCAGCTCAATCGACGGTACCAGGTCGATCTGCGCGATCCAGGCGCTGCCAACCATCCGGCCGAATGCATCCACCCAACCGGTCAGGTCCTGCAGCCACCAGGACTGCAAGAGTTGAAGGATCATTGCTCCGACGACTGCGCCCCAGAGGCTGCCCATGCCGCCGAACACGATCATCACCAGGATCATCACCGAGACCGGAAAGCCGAACATCTCCGGCGTCGCGGTCTGCAGCTTGGCGACATAGAAGACGCCGGTCATGCCGGCAAAGGCGGCGCCCATGGCGAAGGCCAGCAGCTTGTACTTGGTGCGGTTCACCCCCATCGCGCCGGCGGCGATCTCGTCCTCCCGGATCGCCATCCAGGCGCGGCCCACCCGCGAATCGCGTAGTCGGGCGCTGATGAACACCAGCAGCACGACCATGCCGATCGCCACATAATAATACGGCGTGGCGGATACGCCGAAGCTCCAGCCGATTATGTGCGGGGCGGCGATGCCGTTCAGCCCGGCGGCGCCGTTGGTCAGGCTAGCCCAGTTGCGCACGACGATCGGGGTGATTTCGCCGAAGCCTAGTGTGACGATCGCCAGGTAGTCGCCGCGCAACCGCAAGGTCGGCAAGCCGAACACCGCGCCGCATCCGGCGGCGAGCACCGCCGCGAGCGGCAGCGCCAGCCAGAACGACAAGGTGAAATGCACCACGGTCGTGTTGTTGTCGCCGGCCATCTGGGCCACCAGGCCGAGATACTGGAACGGTACCCAGAACGAGCTCCATTCCGGCTGGAGCTGGAACGAGCTGAGGATGCCGTAGGTGTAGGCCCCGATGGCAAAGAACGCGGCGTAGCCGAGATCGAGCAGCCCGGCAAAGCCGACCACGATATTGAGGCCGAGCGCCAGGGTCGCGTAGGCCAGAGCATTCGCCATCGCATCGATATCGGCGTCGTTGCTGTGATACACGGGGAACAGCAACCCCGCGGCCAGAACGATCAGCAGCAGCGCCTGCTGCCGGCGCGCCGCGGGAATCGCGGCAAGTGGCCGGGATAACCAAGCGGCCGCACTCGGCTGTACCGTGGCTGCGGTCGCCTCGGCGGTCCCCGTGGTCGCTTTGGGCATCGCGCTTTCCCTGCTCACGATTTGCTCGGCGCCAGCCGCCCGAACAGGCCGGCCGGCATGAACACCAGTACCAGCACCAGGATCGAGAAGATGATCACGTCGGCCCATTCGGCGCCGGGGAACTGGCCGGCATAGGCCTCGATCAGCCCGATGATGAGGCCGCCCACCATGGCGCCCGGTACGTTACCGATCCCGCCCAGCACGGCGGCGGTGAAGGCGCGCAGCCCGGCGGTGAAGCCGATGATGAAGCTGGTGAAGTTGTAGTAGAGCCCGAAGATCAGCCCGCCGGCGCCGGCCAGAGCCGAGCCGAGGAAGAACGCGGCCATCACGACCTTGTCGACTTCCACGCCCATCATCCGCGCCGCTTCCGGATCCTGCGCGGTGGCCCGCATGGCCTTGCCCAGCCGGCTCCTCTGCACGAAGACCCATAGGCCGGCCATCAGCAGCAAGGCGACGCCCCAGATCAGTAAGACGCGGATATCCAGTACGGCGCCGCCGATATGGAGCCTGATCGGCGGCAACGGGTTCGGGAAGTTCTTCGAATCCGCGCCCGCCCCCAGCAGGATGATGTTGAACAGAATGTAGGACACGCCGATCGTCGTGATCATCGCGGCTGGGCCCTTGACGCCGCGCAGCGGACGCAACGACAGCCGCTCGATCAGCACGCCAAGCCCACCGGAGAAAAGCATGGTGGAGATGAACGCCGCCAGCAGCACGCCGGCCAGCGGCAGCCCGGTCAGGATCACCGACTGACCGGACAGCCCAAACGACTGCAGCACCCACATGCCGACGAAGGAGCCGATCATGAAGACGTTGAAGTGGGCGAAGTTGATCAGCTCCAGGATGCCGTAGATGAGGGTGAACCCAAGCGCAAGCAGCGCGTACATCGCGCCGAGGCTGAGCCCGTTGATCGTCTGCTGGACCATCAGGTCGGTAAAAGTCATTTGGGTAGTTTCACTCTGGCAGGTGGGTGGCGGCTCCCTCTCCCCGCGAGCGGGGAGAGGGAGAGAATGCGGGCTACGACTGCGGCGCCACGCCGACGTACTTGGTACTGAGCGTCCACGTCGTCCAGCTTGGCTTTGGTGTCCTGCTGGATCTGGAACACGCTCACCGTGCGGTCCTTCAGGTCTCCATACTTATCGAACGATACCACGCCCTGAATGGTCGGCACGCTGGCGTCCTGAATGGCATCGCGTACGGCGGCGCGAGTGATCGGCTTGCCGCTGGCCGCGACCCGCTTGACCGCATCGATGATCACCAACGCCGCGTCATAGGCGGTGATCTCGTAGTCGTCCGGGGCGATGCCCCACCTGCCGGTGTAGGCCTTGACGAACTGCGCCGCCTTCTCATCGCCGGTGAGGTGCGGCGAGGCGATGGTGGCGTACCAGCCTTGGACGGCCGGGAAGCCACCTCCGGTCAGGAAGGTCGCACCCATCACCCCGTCGCCGCCCGACTTGATCACCTTCGGGAGGATATCATAGGCCTCTTTGGCGACCTTGACGCCGGCTTGGCCAACCCCGCCATAATAGATCGCATCCGGATTGAGCGCCTTGATCTTGGTCATGACGGCGGTGTAGTCGGCCGCCTTGGGATCCAGCCGGTCGCGACCAAGCACCTTCATGCCCTTGGCCGCTGCCTGCTTCTGGAAGGCATCTGCCATCCCCACGCCGTAGGCGCCGCTATCGTCCAGCACATAAACCGATTTCACGCCAAGCTTCTCGGCCAAGAAATTAGCCATGTTCGGACCCTGGAAGGCGTCTGTCGTGACGGTGCGGAAGTAGATGGGCTTTCCCGACGGGTCGAACTGCGCGGCGAATTTCGGGTCGGTGATGTCCGGATTGGTCGAGGACGGCGTGATGGTGGCAAGGTCGCCTTCGCTCAGGATCGGGGTCATGGCCTTTCCGGCACCGCTCATCTGCGGGCCGATCGCCGCGAGCACTTGCGGATCGGCGACCATGCGACGGGCATTGGTGGCGGCCTGGGCCGGATCGTACTGGCCGGCGGTGGCGGTGCCATCGTCCATCACGTCCATCTCGAACGTGTAGCCCGGCACCGCGTTCCCCTGATTCGCGGCGTCGAAGGCCATGGTGACGGCTTTCTGGACGCGGCTGGCATCCTCGGCGTCCGCCCCGGTCAGCGACAGATCGACCCCGACCTTCACCACTTTGTTGGCCGCATAGGCTTTGGTGTTGACGCCTCCCAGCGCTGCCACCGCGGTTGCCAAGACGAGCAACTGTCCAGTAGCCCGACGTGTAATCATCCCTGAACCCCCTGGTTCTTGTTGAGCTTCGGCCGTCTAGGCCGGCTGACCGCTGGCTAGCAAGCCCCGTGCCATGAGTTACGCGGTTTTCTGCACCGTGTCCTGCGATCGGCGGCCCTATTCTTGACCAGACTCGTTCCCAAGGGAAGCCAGTCGGATCGAGCATGAACCAACCGTCACGGCTGGCCCGTTATCCCGGCCATAACGCGCCCGGCGAACTTGCCCCGAGGGACAGGGCAGGATCAGGACAGGCCGGCGACCCCCAGAGCCGCACCGAACCGCCGGCTCGGCTCCTGCACGTCGCCGTATTTGCGGTGCGTCGCGGTGTGATAGGCGGCGGCCAGCACCAGCTTGTCCTTCTCAGGGCTTTGGCTCTTGCCGAAATCCTGCAGCATGCACTGGGCGATCTCCTGGTTGTGCGGATCGTTCCCCATCCGGCACGCGCTTAGCGCCACGCGCTCAACCAGCGGCGCACGGTCGGCGAAGTTGTCGAGATAGGCCTGCGTCCAAGCCAGGCTGTCCGGCCCGTTCAGCGACAGGATCGCGCCCTCTATCCGCTCGAGCAGCTGGCCCGCGCTCAAGCGATCGGCGCCGGCCGGCGGCCGGATCGACACCTTATGTGAATCGCCCGTGTCGCGCTGGTGCGCGGCGACGCGATTAAGAAACGAGGCAGCCACGAACAGTAGCTTCAGCCGCAGCTTATGATCGAAATTATCGTAGTACCAGCCGAGCGTATTGCAGTATTCATAGCAGTGGTGCGGCATCGAGAAATTGTTCTCGTTCTGCGTCTCAATCACAACCTGCGCGGCCGCGACCTGGATCACATCGAGAATCCGCCGTGCGCTCTTGCCGACCAGCAACAGCTTGCTCAGCACCTCGATGTAGGCCGGTTCCGGCTCGCGGATGATCGCCCGCGCGAGCTCGGCCGCTTCCTGCTGATCGAGCGGTTCGGTGTTCGCCAACAGCGCAATCTCGCGCTCGCTGGCGCCGCCATAGGGAACCGCGTGCAACACCTCGTCATCGATGAACATCTTCACGGCGTTGCAGGCCATCTCATAGGTGGAGTACCAGCGTGGCCCCACAGCGATGTCGAGCGCGCCGGCGTACAGCACGTGGTGGGCGTTCTCCCAGCCGATGAAATTGCCAATCTCGACGGTCGAGCGGGCGCGATAGGCCTTATGACCGGTCGTGTAGGAGCGGTTGTAGAGCATCCGGTCCTGCACGTCGATCAGCCCGGCAAACACCAGCTCAGCCAGTACCTCCTTGCGGTTGCCCGGTTCCTCCATCAGCCCGAGGAACACGCGATAGGCGTCGAGCACCTGGCCGCGATGCACCAGCGTCAGCCAATGGCTCAGCCGCTCGCGCAGCGGTCCGTCGAGACGCATGGGCTGCTGGTCAGGCCAATAAACGACGGGAGTGGGTGGTTCCGCGATCGATCCGCCCTTGAAGCCGCGCGTGTAATGACCCGGCGCCTTGCCGATCTTCTGGTTCCAGATATCGAGGCCGGTCGGGATGTACCAGATCGTCTGCGCCATCGGCAGTGCAGCCAGCCGGTCCGGCAGCATCCGGGCGAGGTTCAGCGTCGCCCGCGCCGACAACAGGCAGTGGTCGTTGTTGACGAAGTTCGGATAGCCGTCGTCGATCCGCTCGTGATAGGGCACGTGCGTATAAGGGGCGTGGATGCGCACTCCCTCGGCCATGATTTCCGCCAGCGGCCGGCCGGCGCGCACCAACTCGTAATAGGTCTCGCTCGCCCCGACCTGGTCGCGTGCCAGGATGCGATCCTCCAACTGGTCGTAGAGCGCCGCCGCCTCGTTGCGCCTGTCTGCCGTCGCCTCTGCCTGTGACATCCACGTTCCCTCGCATCTCCGCCGGAGATGCTACGCCGAGCGGCCGCAGGATCAAGTCACCACACCATCCCCGGCAGACGATCCGGATCGACGGTGCGGCGCGAACGAATCGCCGAGAACCATTCGGTGGCCGCCATGAAGCGCGGGGCGAGGAACTGATACGTCCGAGTGAGCAGTGCTAGGGTCTTCTCGTCGATCTCGGTGCCGGCGGCGTCCCATTCCACCAGGATGGGCTCCCAGGCACGCTGACTACGGTACAGCCAGTCGCGGCTGGATCGGATGAACGCCCTATGCCCCTCGATGTTGCGCAGTACCGACATTACTTCGCCGGTCTGTGCATCCAACTCATCGAACCGGGCGCTGATCCGCCGGAGAGCCGTCGCGCCTAACCGACGCACTTGGTTCAACCGATCTGTGTGCATCACGTCGCGATGCCAACCGCGAGGCAGCCGCTCGAGCTTCGTCATCATGCTGCGCAGTCGCCGCAACAGTCGGTCGCGTAGCGCCTCGACATAGGCGAGTTCCTGGCCGAGCTTCTCCAGGAGACTGACAACCTCGGCCGACGAATCCACAGCCAGCACCGACGCCGCGCGCGCCATTGCTTCCTGCACCTGCTCGCGTAGATGCGGATCGTCGGCGACCTGCAGCAGCGAATCGGCGTCGAGGTCCGGTTTCTCGGTGCCACTGCCGGTATTCAGCCATCCGATGAGTTGTAGCCTCAGCCGCGTGGTGGCGATCTGCAGGTGGACCGGATCGGGCTCCCAGCTCGCCTCGCCGGTAAGCACCTCGTTCGGCAGCGGATCGCCGATCCGGAGGCCGGCGACAAAGTCGAGCGACTGGGCGATCAGCGCCAGCATGCGTCCGTCTGGGGAATCGTCGGGAATGCCGAATTCCCGTTGCAACGATATTAGGGGCAGCGCCGCTTCCCTATCGCCGAACTGCACCACCATCACCGGTGTACCGTCGGACTCGGCAGCGCGGAATAGCGGATCGTTGAACGCAGCGAACAGCCGGTGCGCAAGCTTGCATTTGGCCGGCAGGAACTGGAGGTCGGGCGGCGTCGCGGTCGGGTCTGGCATCCGAAACTCGACGTGAGCACTGGCAGGTGGACGTGAGCACTGGCAGGTGAAGGAACCTCTAACCCGAAGCCCACAACGCGCGCATTGTCTTGGCGCGACCGGTACGCCATGGTGGGGCGTCCCGGGCATCCGGCGCGGGAGAGTGCGGCCCTTCCGTTGTGCGGAGCCGCCGCCGAAGGCGCAACCGGCCCCCGGAAACGCTCAGGCACCAGGGACCGCGCCGGAATCGGGGACCTCTGGAAAGCCAACTCGGCACGCGCGCGTCGGGTCGCACCGAAGAAGTAAGGGTTCAGGATCGATGATCCTCGGCCCGAATCTTTCAGGTATCCGCGACAGAGGGGGGTCGGTCTCATCGGTGCGGTGCCGGTGGGAGGGCCCTGGCCGCGGAGCTGACGCTTGGTCGAGAACGCATTGCCCGACGACCCGACCCCGCCCACCCTGCGGACCACGCCGCTGGACGCCTGGCACCGCGCACAGGGTGCGCGGATGGTGCCGTTCGCCGGCTATTCGATGCCGGTGCAGTACCACGGAGTGATCGCCGAGCATCAGCACTGCCGCACGAAAGCTTCGCTGTTCGACGTGTCGCACATGGGCCAGGCCGCGCTGACCGGCGCGGCAGCCGCGGCCTCGCTGGAGCGGCTGGTCCCAGGAGGCATCATCGGCCTTAAGCCGGGCCAGCAGCGCTACACGCTGCTGACCAACGAGGCGGGCGGCATCATCGACGACCTGATGGTCGCCAATCTCGGCAACGACCGGCTGTTCCTGGTCGTAAACGCCGCGCGTAAATCAGTCGATTTGCCGCATATCGAGGCATCACTGCCCGCCGCGGTGCGATTGACGCAGCTCGAGGACCGCGCCCTGCTCGCTCTGCAAGGGCCGCTTGCCGCGCAGGTTCTGGTGCGTCTTTGTCCAGCGGCTCCCTTGTTGCCCTTCATGGGGGTGAGCGAGACGCTGGTGGCCGGCCATCCCTGTCTGGTCTCGCGGTCCGGGTACACTGGTGAGGACGGGTTCGAAATCTCGGTGCCGGCCGACCATGCCGAGGCGCTAGCCCAGACCCTGATCGAACAGCCTGAGGTCGAGCCCGCCGGACTCGGCGCCCGCGACTCGCTGCGGCTGGAAGCCGGGCTCTGCCTCTACGGCAACGATATCGACGAGCTGACCACGCCGGTGGAGGCCGGGCTGCTCTGGGTCATCGGCAAGCGCCGCCGCGCGGCTTGGGACTTCCCCGGTGCCGAGGCCATCCGCGACCAGTTGCAGACTGGCGCCCCGCGCCTCCGGGTGGGCATCCGGCCGGAAGGCCGCGCACTCGCCCGCGCGCTGACCGATATCGTTGCCGACGACGGGACCGACGCCGGCACGGTCACCTCCGGCGGCTTCTCGCCGACACTGAACGCGCCCATCGCCATGGGTTACGTGCGACGAGATCTCGCCGCCGAGGGCATCCGGGTGCACCTGATGGTGCGCAGCAAGCCGTTGGCCGGCGTTGTCGCCCCGCTGCCGTTCGTCCCCCACCGCTACGCGCGATAGGCGACGCCGTGATGACCGTGGACACGCGAACTCCATTCACCTCTGCCGCAGAGCGGGAGAGGCGAAACTGATGACATCCCAGCCGCAGAGGAACGAGCCATGTCCCTCAAACCCAACCCGGACCGCACCAATCTCGAGACTCGCTACACCAAGGATCACGAATGGGTCCGCCTTGACGGCGACATTGTCACCGTCGGCATCACTGAGCACGCACAGGAACAGCTCGGCGATTTGGTGTTCGTCGAGCTGCCCGAGGTCGGCCGCGAAGTCGAACCGGGCGACGCCTGTGCGGTGGTCGAAAGCGTGAAAGCCGCCGCCGACGTCTTTGCGCCACTTGCCGGCAAGGTGGTGGAGATCAATCAGGCGGTGGTCGATGACCCCTCCGTGGTGAACGCCGAGCCGGAGAGCGACGGCTGGATGTTCAAGCTGGAGCTGTCGGAGCCCGAGACCTTCGACGACCTGCTGGATGAGGCAGGCTATCGCGAATTCCTGGAGACCCTGTGATGGATCAGCTCGCTGAGCTGGCGGGGCTCGAAGCGGCCGACAGCTTCGTGGCGCGGCACATCGGTCCATCGGAGGTCGAGATCGCGGCGATGCTGGGCACGCTCGGCGTGGCGAGCCTCTCTGACCTGGCGGCCAAGACGGTGCCCGCAGCCATTCGCAGCAACCGCGCGCTCGATCTGCCGCCGCCGATCGATGAGGCCGGCGTGCTGGCCGAGCTGCGTGAGCTCGCGTCTCGCAACGAGCTGAAAAAGTCGCTGATCGGCATGGGCTATCACGGCACCGTCACGCCGCCGGTGATCCTTCGGAACGTGCTGGAGAACCCCGGCTGGTACACGGCCTATACGCCGTATCAGGCGGAGATCGCACAGGGCCGGCTGGAGGCCTTGCTCAACTTCCAGACGATGGTCTGCGAGCTGACCGGAATGCAGATCGCCAACGCCTCGCTCCTGGATGAGGCGACGGCGGCGGCCGAGGCTATGGCGATGGCTCATGCCGTCAGCCGGGCGAAATCCGACGCGCTGGCGGTCGCCACCGATGTGCATCCGCAAACGAGAGCGGTGCTGGCAACCCGAGCCAAGCCGCTCGGCATCCGGCTGATCGATGTGGCGCCGGGAGATCTCGCGGCGATCCGGGCCGCGGAGCCGTTTGCGCTGGTGCTGCAATACCCCGGCACCACAGGCGCGGTTCGCGAGCTGTCGGCCGAGATCGACGCCGTGCATGCCGCCGGCGCGCTGGCAATCGTCGCCGCCGATCCGCTGGCGCTGGCGCTGCTGACTCCCCCGGGCGAGATGGGCGCCGATGCCGTGGTGGGCTCGGCGCAACGCTTCGGCGTTCCGATGGGCTTCGGTGGGCCACATGCCGCGTTCTTTGCAACGCGCGACACTTATCGTCGGGCAATGCCGGGCCGACTGGTCGGCGTCTCGATCGATGCAACGGGCACGCCGGCCCTGCGGCTCGCGCTGCAGACGCGCGAACAGCATATCCGGCGCGAGAAGGCGACCTCCAATATTTGCACCGCGCAAGTGCTGCTGGCGGTGATCGCCGCTTCCTATGCAATCTGGCACGGGCCGGAGGGGCTGCGCCGTATCGCCCGCCGAGTGAACCTGCAAGCACGGCTGCTGGCCGATGTGGCACGACGGGCGGGGCTGGCGCTGCGCCACGATGATTTCTTCGAGACGATCGCGATCGAATGCTCCGATGCCGACGCGCTAATCGCCCGCGCGCTGCAGGAGCAATTCAATCTGCGGCGGATCGATGATTCAGGCGTCGGTATTGCGCTCGACGAGACGGTGACCCGCGCGGAGCTGACCCGGCTGGCGACGGTCCTGGGCGGGGAGTTGGGTTCCGCTGCCCCGAGCATCCCCGCGGCATTGCTGCGCAACACGTCATTCTTGCAGCAGGCCGTGTTCAGTGAGCATCACGCCGAGCATGCGATGCTACGCTACCTCAAGCGGCTGGAAGACAAGGACATCGCGCTGAACCGCAGCATGATCCCGCTTGGCTCCTGCACAATGAAGCTGAACGCGTCGGCGGAGATGATCCCGATCACCCTGCCGGGTTTTGCCGAGATCCATCCCTTCGCCCCCGCCGAGCAGACGGCGGGCTACGCCGAGGTGATCTTCCGACTGGCGTCCTGGCTGAAGGAGATCACCGGCTTTGCCGCAGTGTCGTTGCAGCCAAATGCCGGCTCCCAGGGCGAGTATGCTGGTCTGCTGGCGATCCGATCGTATCACGCGGCGCGCGGCGAGGGGGCGCGCGACGTGTGCCTGATCCCGGCCTCGGCGCACGGCACCAATCCAGCCAGCGCGACGATGGCCGGGCTGCGCGTCGTGGTGGTCGGCTGCGACCGTGACGGCAATGTCGATCTTGCCGACCTGCGCAGCAAAGTCGAGGCGCATGCCGCGCGGTTGGCGGCGCTGATGATCACGTACCCGAGCACGCACGGCGTGTTCGAGACGGAGATCCGCGACATCTGCGCCGTCGTGCACGCGGCTGGCGGGCAGGTGTATATGGACGGCGCCAATATGAACGCGCAGGTGGGGCTGACCAGCCCGGCCTCAATCGGTGCGGACGTATGCCATCTCAATCTGCACAAGACGTTCTGCATCCCGCATGGCGGCGGCGGGCCAGGTGTCGGTCCGATCGGGGTGGCGGCGCATCTCGCGCCCTATCTGCCCAACCATCCGCTGCGCCTCGATGCGGGTCCCGCAGGCGGTATCGGACCTGTCGCTGCCGCGCCGTTCGGCAGTGCGCTGATCCTGCCGATCTCTTACGCCTATGTGCGGATGATGGGTGCCGCGGGGCTGACGCGGGCGACCGAAGTCGCCATCCTGAATGCCAATTACGTCGCAGCACGGCTTCGGCCTTATTACCCGGTGCTTTATACGGGACCGGGCGGAATGGTTGCGCATGAATGCATCATCGACTGCCGCGGCTTCCAGGCCGAGGCGGGCGTGATGGTGGAGGATATCGCCAAGCGGCTGGCGGATTTCGGCTTCCACGCGCCGACCATGTCGTGGCCGGTCGCCGGTACGCTGATGATCGAGCCGACCGAGAGCGAATCGAAAGCCGAGATCGATCGGTTCTGCGACGCAATGATCGCAATTCGCGGAGAGATTGCGGCGATTGCGGCCGGGCGGCTGGATCGGGTGGACAATCCGCTGAAGAACTCCCCGCATACCGCCGCTGAAGTTATGGCCGGGGAATGGAGGCACGGCTATTCGCGCGAGCAGGCGGCGTTCCCAGCCGCTTTCGTGCGCGAGGCGAAATACTGGCCGCCGGTCAAGCGGGTGGACAACGTGTATGGGGACCGGCACCTGGTGTGCACCTGCGCTCCGCTGGAGGCGTACGCGCGGGCCGCGGAGTAATGCCCTGCCCGGGGGCGAAATTTACGTTGTGAGGCAACCCCAAAGGCGCTCTAGTGTCTGCCCGTGCGGTCGTCCCGGCCAACCAACGGGGGAACCCCGGATGAAACGGCGTGAGTTCATTGCTTTTCTTGGCAGCAACGCGATTGTTGCGCCGTGCGCGGCTTTCGGCCAGACCACCGGGATCTATCACCTTGGTACGCTGACCCCCGGCGTGCCGATCAGTCCCACGGACAGCACAGGAGCCGTCCTCATCGCCGGCCTGACCCAGCGCGGCTACACGCTCGGGAAGAACCTCACCTACGATGCGCGCGGCGCGGCGGGCACGATGAGCGAGTTGCCGCGGTTGATGCAGGAGCTGAAGGCCGCCGGTGTCGACGTGATCGTGATCCTCGGCTACCCGGCAGCCGTCGCGGCCAAGGCATCGGGCGTTCCAACAGTCGTCGCTCTGGGCGCCGGTGATCCGGTCGCGACCGGGCTCGTCGACAGCCTCGCACGACCAGGCGGCAACGTGACGGGAATATCCGACAACGCGTCGACACTCTCCACCAAGCGCCTCGAACTGCTGAAGGAACTGCTGCCGGAGCTGCGCCGGGTAGCGATGTTGTGGAACCAGGACGATCTCGGCATGTCGCTGCGCTATCAGGCTTCGGCAACAGCCGCGCAGGAGCTCGGCGTGACAGTGCAGGCCCTCGGGGTACGCGAGCCGAACGATTTCGACGACGCCTTCACGGCGATGATCCGCGAACCGCCGGACGCGATACTCATGGTGTCCGACTCGCTCACCATACTGAATCGCAAGCGGGTATACGATTTTGCGGCCGAGCGGCGGCTGCCGGCGATTTATGAGGCCGATTTCTTTGTTCGCGACGGCGGCTTGATGTCCTACGGCGCGGACCGGCACGAGTCGCTTGATCGCACCGCTGCGCTGGTCGATCGCATATTCAAGGGCGCAAAGCCCGCCGATCTGCCGTTCGAGGTACCGACGCGCTACCTTTTCGCGCTGAACCTGAAAACCGCCAAAGCCATCAATCTCACGATCCCGGACACGCTGCTCGCGCTGGCGGACGAGGTGATCGAGTGAACCGGCGGAACCCTGGCGGAGCGTTCCGGCGGCCGCGGTGAGCACATGGTCCAGACACCGCGCATGAGGCGTCCGGCCGGTCAGTTGTTCCGCAAATACGTGCTGCTGTTCATGGGCCTTGTGAGTGCGGCTTTGCTCGTGAACGCGGCGATTGGCCTCTTTTTCACCTATCGTGAGGACGTATCCCTGCTCGGGAACCTGCAATTGGAAAAGGCCGATGCGGCGACCCAGCGGATCGAGCAGTTCCTTGGCGAGATCGAACGCGAGGTCGGCTGGACGACCTACATGCAATGGGCCGCCGGAACACTCGAGCAGCGCCGCTTCGATTACTTCCTGCTGCTGCGCCAGGTTCCGGCCATCACGGAAATCAGTCAGCTCGATTCGGCGGGAAAGGAGCAGTTGAAGGTCTCACGCCTCGCCATGGATGTCGTTGGGAGCCAGGCGGACTTCTCCAAAGATCCACGCTTCACCGAGGCGCTGGCGCACAAGCTCTGGCTCGGTCCGGTGTATTTCCGCAATGGATCCGAGCCCTACCTGACGATGGCGGTCGCCCGTGCCGGGCATGATGCCGGCGTTACCGTGGTGGAAGTGAACCTGAAACTGATTTGGGACATCATCAGCTCAGTGAAAGTCGGCCAGAGTGGATACGCCTATGTGGTGGACCGCCGGGGTCGCCTGATCGCGCATCCCGACATCAACCTTGTACTGCGCAATACGGATTTCTCCCGTCTCCCCTATATCGCCGCGAGCCTGCGGAACATCGCCGACGGGAGCAGTGCGCCCGTCATCGCCACGGTCGAGGACAATATCAACGGCCAACCCGTGCTGACCGCGCACGCCGTCCTACCGGAGTTGGGCTGGTTGGTGTTCGTCGAGCTCCCGATGGCCGAGGCGCTGGCGCCGCTCTACACGTCCGCCCTGCGTACCGGCCTCGTGCTGCTGGCGGGCTTGGCTCTCGCCACACTGACAGCCATGTTTCTGGCCCGCCGCATGGTTGGCCCGATCCGCCTGTTGCAAGCCGGTGCGGCACGCATTGGTGCCGGCGATCTGGACAGCCGAATCGACGTGCGTACCGGCGACGAGTTGCAGGCTCTGGCCGAACAGTTCAACACCATGGCGGACGAGTTGCGACGGTCCCAGGCCGGACTGGAACGGACGGTCGAGGAGCGAACCCGAGATCTGGCTCGATCCGTTACCGAATTGCAGGCGCTCAGCGATGTTGTTCGCGCCGTCAATTCGACGCTGGATCTGCATGTCGTCCTGACGAAGATCGTCACGCACGCGGTTAATTTGGCTCAAGCCGACGCCGGCGCGATCTTCCGCCACAATGCCGACGAGGGAACGTTCGAGTTGGCCGAGTCCTCCGGTATGGGTGCCGACCTTGTCGCCAAGCTGCGATCGCTGCGGATCGCCAGCCATGAAACCGCCATGGGCGAAGCCGCGCTGACGCGGCAGCCGGTCCAACTGGCGGACATGGCGGCTGGCCCCAGCTACCCGCTGCGCGAGGCGCTCGTTGCGGCGGGCTTCCGCAGCGCATTGGTCGTTCCGCTTGCGGAACCGGAGAAGATTCTCGGGGCGCTTGTTCTCGTCCGCCGTACTGTCGGTGATTTTGTGCAGTCGGTGGTCGAGTTGACGTCCACCTTCGCGACCCAATCGGCATTGGCCATGCAGAACGCCTCGCTGTTCCAGCAACTGACGGAGAAAGGCCGCCAGTTGCAACTGGCCAGCGAGCACAAATCGCAATTCCTGGCCAATATGAGCCACGAGCTGCGCACACCCTTGAACGCCATCCTCGGCTATACCGAGCTTCTGGTGGACGGCATCTATGGCGATCTCCCCGAGCAGCCACGCGGCGTGTTGGAACGGGTGCAGGAGAATGGGCGCAACCTGTTGGCGCTGATCAACGACGTGCTGGACCTGGCGAAGATTGAGGCCGGCCGGTTGGTACTGACCCCCGCGCCGTATCGGGTGGCCGATATCATGCGTATGGTCGCCGAATTCGACGGAATCGCTTGCCGACGAGAAGCACCTGAAACTGCGCGTGCTCCTGGCGCCCGACTTGCCCACGGTCATTGGAGATGAGCAGCGCATCGCGCAGGTTCTGATGAACCTTGTCGGAAACGCCATCAAGTTCAGCGACCGCGGCGTCGTCGAGATCAGAGCGGTGCAGGAGGCCGACTCCATCCGCGTCGATGTGGCGGACGAGGGGCCGGGGATCGCGCCGGAGGATCAGGCGCGTATCTTTGCCGAATTCCACCAAGGGGACGATGCCATTACGCGTCAGAAGGGCGGCACGGGCCTCGGCCTCAGCATCTCGAAGCGAATCGTTGAACTGCATGGCGGTCGCCTGTGGGTGACTTCGACACCAGGCCACGGGGCAACCTTCTCGTTCACGCTGCCGCTGCAGCCCGCGCCGGCTTTGGCGGACGCATGACGCAGCGCATTCTCGTTGTCGAAGACCATCCCGACAACCGCCGCATCATGCGCGATCTGCTCACCAGCGCCGGCTTCGAAGTCATCGAAGCGCTGACCGGTCTCGAAGGTATTCGGATGGCCAGGCAGCACCATCCAGATCTGATCGTGATGGACGTTCAGCTTCCCGAGCTGGATGGGCTAGGCGCCACCCGTTTCATCAAGGCGGACCCGGATCTGCGGGGTATCCCGTTGCTGATCGCTACGTCCTACGCCCTCAGCGGCGATCAGGCGAAAGCGCAGGCGGCCGGAGCGGATGCCTACATAGCCAAGCCATTCAGCCCGCGGAACCTGCTGGCGATCGTTCGACGCCTGCTGCCGCAGCAGGACAGTGAATGAGACATCCGCCCCTCGTCCTGGTCGCCGACGACAACGCAGCAAATGTTGACATTCTGCAGACGCGTTTGAGCAGCCAGGGCTACAAAGTCATTACGGCGCGCGATGGCGCGGAGGCGGTCGCAGTCGCCCGGAGCGAGTGTCCGGATCTGATCTTGCTAGATGTAATGATGCCGAAACAGGACGGGTATGCAGTCTGCCGGGAGCTGAAGGGAGATCCGTCGCTGCCGTTCATGCCGATCATCCTGGTGACCGCGCGGAGCGATCAGCGGGATATCATTGCGGGGCTTGACAGTGGCGGCGACGAGTACGTCACGAAACCAGTGGATCAGGGAGCGCTGATCGCCCGGGTGCGCTCCCTGCTGCGCATCAAGGAACTCCACGACATCGTGGCTGAACAGTCGCGCCAGCTTGCCGAATGGAACAGCTCGCTGGAATTGCGGGTCGCGAGCCAGGTCGCCGAAATCGAGAAGATCAGCCAACTCAAGCGCTTCATGGCACCGCAACTCGCTGACCTTGTCTTGTCGCGCGGCGAGGCGGTGACGCTTGAGAGCCATCGCCGGGAAGTCGCTGTGGTGTTCTGCGATTTGCGTGGGTTCACGGCGTTTGCCGAAACCGCAGAGCCGGAGGAGATGATCGGAACCGTGCGGGAATACCACGCGGCGCTTGGCAAGATCGTATTCCGGCATGAAGGCACGATCGAGCGCTTTCTCGGCGACGGGCTGATGATTTTGTTCAACGATCCCGTCCCGTGTCCGGACCCGGCGTGGCGTGCGGTCTGTATGGCGCTGGAGATGCAACAGTGCATGACAGTCCTGTCAGAGCGATGGCGGAAGCTGGGCCATGAACTGGGGTTTGGCATCGGCATCGCGTTCGGCTTCGCGACCCTCGGCGTGATCGGGTTCGAGGGCCGGTTCGACTACACGGCGATGGGCACTGTCGCCAACCTCGCGGCGCGGCTGTGCAACGAGGCGCGATCGGGCCAGACGCTGATCTCACAGCGGGTTGCGGGATTGCTGGAGAGCCGGATCGTGGCCGATCCGGTCGGGCCGTTTTCGCTGAAAGGCATCACCCGGCCGGTCACGGCATATGTTCTCCGCTCAATTTCGGGTGCTTCAGCTTGGCTTTGACCATTTTTGCTATGCAGCAGGCCACGTTTATCAATGTGTTGAAGATCGCGGGGTGAGAGTTTGCTTTAGAAAGCCTCTGATTTTTTGGTTCCTCGCTATTTCGAATGGGTAGAAACGGCATCAGACTGGCAGCCGGAGGTCGAGTTTGCCGGCGAGCAGATAAACCATCGCCTTGAGATTACGGGTTGATCGGTAGCCGCGTGCCTTGGCCTTGGCGGCCTGGATGAGGCTGTTGATTCCCTCGGCCAGCTCGTTGGCGATCTTGCTGTCGAACCAGCGCAGGACACCATCCCAATGACGTTTGACGGTGCGCGCCGCCTCGATCATCGGTCGCGAGCCGGCTGTGGGTGGCCCAGAAGTACCATCGCTGCAGATAGCTTGCCGCCACTGCCGCGGGCTGATCGTAGAGTTCCTGGAACGCCAGCCGGGGGCGTGATGGGTCTATTCGCTGCTCAGTCGCCAGACCGGAATTTGCTCATTCGCTGTCCTCCTCGCGTGTCATAACGAATTGGAGATACTCGGGGTCTGGGTAACCGTGCAGGGCTGCCCCGTACATCGCAGCTCCGTCCACGAATGATCTCCAGAGAAAACGCAGGATACCCCGGCGGGGTCTGCCAGGTGTCACCAAACGCTCGACGAGGATCGTCTCGTCGTATTCTTCGCCGCTCACCACACGCTCCTTTGGTGCAAGACCAAAGGGCGTGTGGATCGATCAGCTGATCAGCAGCCAGACCGAAATCTGCTCAGTTGTTGATCGGTTTACTGCTCCGGCATGCCGGCACGGCGCAGTCCCTCCAGAATACGCTCGAGCCCGCGCAGATAGAGAGGACTGACAGCCTCCAGCGGAACCGAACTCCGTTGCTCGGCAAAGCGCTGGACTGTCATGCCGGGATCAATCTCGGCGTATTCCGCCAGGTGCTGCTTCGCGCCATCGATGTTGCCCGCCAATGCCTCGGCGGCCGCCAGAAACGCCCGGTTCCGCGACAAATGTGGATTGCTGTGCACCGCAAGCTGCAAGGCTTCCACCGCCTCGGTGTCCTGGCCCAAGTGCATCAGCGCTCGGCCAAGCCCCTGAAGCCATGTCCTACGACCCCGATCGCGCGGGGCAACACTGTCCGCGCGGCGGAACCAGTCAGCTGCCTCCTGATCCCGCCCGAGGTAGAGATTATTCAGCCCCAACTCACGATAGGCGGTCGGTTCGCCAGGGTTCAGCGCAATCACGGACAGATCCGCGAGGATCGCGTCCGCGAACCGTCCGCGCGCCCGCAACAGCACCGCGCGCGTCTTGATCACACCAATATGGTCCGCCGCAAGGCCGATCGCCCGGGCGATCAATGCCTCGGCCTCGTCCAGCAGAGCCTCGCGCCCCTCGGTCTGAAACTGGTTTACGACCTGGTAGATGCGGGTGGAGGCAATGCCGATCATCGCCTCGGCGTTATCCGGATCGAGCTCCAGCGCCCGCGTGAACAAGGCGACCGCCTCCTCCGCTCTTTCTTTCCGGCTCAGGTCGGTCGCCACCGCATTGCCGCGCATCACCAGATCGACGGCGTCTTCACATTCGCTGCCCCGAGAGCGGCTGCGCCGGCCTTCGTCGCGCACCATCTCCACACCGACACTGCGCGACAGGCGTGCCACGATCTCGTCCTGCACCTGCAAGATGTCCCGGCGTTCCTTATCGAAACGCTCGGCCCACAGATGCTCCTCGGTTCGCGCATCGATCAACTGGGCGTTGACGCGCAGACGGTCGGCATCCGCCCGCACGCTGCCTTCTAGGACATAGCGCACCTGCAGCTCCTCGCCGATCTGGCGGATTGGCACGCGGCGGTCCTTATAGGTGAAGGCTGTCGAGCGTGAGATCACGAAGCTGCCCGGCAGGGCCTGCGATAGGTCGGTCAGCAGGTTATCGACGATACCGTCAACCACATAGTCGAGGTCCGGATCCTGTGACAGATTGAGAAACGGCAACACAGCGATGGAAAGGCGTGGGCGCGCATCCGCGTGATCGGTCCAGTCGGCCCGACCGGGCTCCTCGGTCTCCTCGCTGGAGGCGCCGTCATGCAGCAGCGCCTGCTCCTCGTGCCACAGCCACTCGCTGAGGCGCGCGACCGCGGTGGTCAGGTGGCGCCGGTAGGTGCTGAACGGCAGCCCCAGCCGCTCCGCCACGGCCTCTTGTTTCGATGCCGGCTGAAAATAAGTCAGCTCCAGCACGCGGCGCCGCCGCTGATCGCGCTCATCGGCGAATATGGTCTCCGCCGCTTCGGCCAGCACGTGCTGCAGTTTCACCACGCTCGCCGGCTTCCCCGCACGCGGTTGCTATCCGGGTCTCTAGCAGCGGGCTCCCGATCAGCAGGTCAGCGCGTGTATAGTGACGCAGCGCGTCCTTTACGGCGGCGTCAAAGTCTGCTCGTGTCAGCATAGTGAGAGTCCCCGGCTGAGCGCCAGGACCAGCCTCAGCCGAGTATATACGAAGTTCCATTCGCGGCTCCAAGTTCAACCCGACCCTGCGTCTATGCCGCGCCGCATCGCGAGACTGTGACACGGATCACAGGCGACGAGCGAGTTGCCTGTATCCCCTCATTAAGCGTCGCGCGATCACGAGAAGTTCAGCAAATGTCCAACCTCTTGCGGCTGCCGCCGGCCGATTGGGTCATGCAAAACATGAGCAGTTTTCGGTCTAAATGTTCAGCCGTCGCTTGCTCAATCATTCCCGTCTATCGGGTGAACAACACAAAGGAGATCCAAGGTGGACACGAACTCCGCCGCAACGACCTCATTCTTTCGTGGCCCGGGTGTCGGTTCGACACTCAACGTGCTTGGCGTCACCCACATCTAGAAAGCCACAGGCACCGAAACAGCGGGGGCGTTCTCGCTCTGGGAGTCCATTGTTCCGCCAGGAATGGGCGTGCCGCCGCATACCCGTTCCCATGAGAACGAAGCCTTCTATCTTCTGAGCGGTGACCTCCTCATCGAGCTCGAAGGCGAGCGGGCACCCCGTCGCATCGGCCCTGGCGGGTTCTTCTTCGGCGCGCGTGGCCAACGACACGCCTTTCGCAATACCGGCGATGAGCCCGCCCGCGTCCTCATCCTGTGCGCCTCGATCGGATGTTTGCCGAATTGGCGAGCGCCACCGCCGAGCGCACGCCGGAAATTAGCACGATCGCCGCCATAGCGGCGAAGTACGGCGTCTCAATCGAGCCACCTACCCATTGAATTGCCCGAGCAAAACATGAGCAGTTTTTGGTCTGGATACTGAGCAGCCACCCGCACGATATCCTACGGCGAACCGTGAAACAGCACTGCTGCTTCGACGGGAATCGTGTCGAAGCACTGCCTCCGCTGAAAGGAGCAAGACATTGACTGATCTGATCGAACGAACGCTTCGTCTGCTTGGCGAGCGGCTGTCGGGAGGTATTTCGCGACCGGGTGATGACCGCTACGCTGCAGCAACCGCGATTTATGTGACCCATCGCCTGACAACTCAACATGTCCAGTCGGCAATCCGAGCCACACGTGATTGTGACCTCCCGCTCTCAGTGCGTGGTGGAGGTCATGATCCGGCTGGTCGGGCTCTGTGGGAGGGCCTCGTTATCGACCTGCGCGGCGTGAACAGTGTGGAAGCATATCTGGAGAATTGCACCGCAAGAATTGGCGGCGGCGCCCGCGCGTCAGACGTTGTCAAAACCGCAGACCCGCTTGGGCTTGCGCCCGTAACGGGGGCGGTCGGTGCCGTCGGAATGGCAGGACTCACATTGGGCCCGCTGATTCTGCAACGAACCTACTCCTGATCTCGCTGTGACAGGCAACATCGAATAACCAGCGAGGACTTCAGGTCGTTGGCAGGGTCGTTCAAGCACCCGGTTACGACTGAAACACGTCTCCTCTGAGATGCAACAGGACTGCATTTTGCAGGCACCATAACAAGCGTGCTTCGCGCAGTGCGGGACTTGGCAGCCAGCGCCGGGACAAGGACGCCTCAGGTCCGACCGCCCATCCTGCTCTCGCTGCAAACGGAAACGGAGCTTCGGCCGTCGTGGGCCGCGGCCGAAAGGAGTGCGACGATGCTGGGTTCAAAGAATTGAATCAGCGCAAGCTGTGCGGACGAGCTGCGGGCAGCCATATCCGGCCGCGTGGCGCTGCCAGGGCACGAGCTCTATGACGAGGGCTGCCGCGTCTGGAACGGCGCCGTGCGCCGCTGCCCGGCGATAATCGTGTTCTGCAAACAACCCGAGGACGTGCAGGCGGCGGTGCGTGCCGCGCGGCGCCACGGCCTGCCGCTATCGGCGCGCGGCGGCGGGCACGACTGGGCCGGGCGCGCCCTGCGCGACGATGGGCTCGTCATCGACCTCACCGGGATGCGGGATGTGGCGGTGGACCCGCAAGCGCTTGTGGCCACCGTCGCGGGCGGCGCCCGGGCCAAGGACGTGGCCGCCGCCGCCGGCGCCCACAACTTGGTTGCGGCAATGGGCAACTGCTGCGGCACGATCGGCATGGCCGGCCTGACCCTGGGCGGCGGCTACGGCCCGCTCAGCGGCACCTGCGGCCTCGCTGCGGACAACCTGCTCGGCGCCGAAATCGTGCTGGCGGACGGGCGGCGCGTGACCACCGGCCCCGACGCGGAGCCCGACCTGTTCTGGGCGCTGCGCGGCGGCGGCGGCAACTTCGGCGTCGTGACCTCCCTGCGCGTCCGCCTCCATCCAGCGCGCGACACGCTCGTGGGATCGGTCATCTACAGTTGGCGCGAGGCAGGCTCGGTCCTGCGTCGCTACGCGGCCTTCGCGGCGACGGCGCCCGACGAACTCGGCGCGACCGTCGGCGTGATGTCCGGCCCGGACGGCGAACCCGTCATCATGGTCGTGCCGCTGTGGAACGGCGACCGGCGTCGGGGCGAGCGTGCCATGGAAGACGTGCGGGCTTTCGGCACGCCGCTATCCGCGCAGGTCGGACCGGCGACCTACGCCGACATGCTCGCCCAGTTCGACGCGTGGGTGGAGGCCGCGGACGGCTGCCACTGGGAGACCCGGACGCGCTCGCTGCCGGCGCTCACCGCGGGCGCTGCCGACGCGATCATCGCGGCGAAGGCCCGCGCGGCGTCGCTATATTGCGCGGTCTTTTGGCACCACTTCCACGGCGCCGCGACGCGGATGGCGCCGGATGGCGCCGCGTTCGGCCTGCGCCGCGAGCACTTGATGGTGGAGATCGTCGCGGGTTGGAAGCCCGATGGGGATGACGGCGCGCCGCACCGGCGCTGGGCACACGATCTCTGGCAGAGCCTCGCCCCGTTCGCCCTGCCGGGCGGCTACGCCAACCTGCTGGGGCCGGATGACCGCGAACAGGCGGCGGCTTATAGCGACAACGCCGCCCGGCTCCGGGTCCTCAAGCACCGCTTCGATCCCGATGGGGTCTTCGCGTCCGCCATCCCGCTGCCGGAGGGGTAAAGCTGTTCGGTTACGCTTGAAACGCATTCCCCGTGAGCTGCAATCGAACCGTATTTTGCCAGCTCCAGACTACCGCTTTCTCACTCCCCACCTGGAGGATACCCCGATGACAACGCTTCTCGATAAGCAACGGTCGGCGACCAGCAACATCCAGAGTCCCGACGAGGCCGCATTGGATCAGGTGCTTTCGCGCATCACCGCGCTCTCGCCGATGGTCGCGCGGCTCGCTCCCGACATTGAGCAAGGTCGGCGCCTGCCAGCGGAGCTCGTGTCCGCTCTCAGGTCGGCACGGGTGTACGGCATGCTCGTACCCCGGCGTTACGGCGGCCTTGAACTTGACGCGCCGAGCGCCTTTCGGGCGGTCTCGGCCCTGGCCAGGCTCGATGGGTCGGTGGGTTGGAATGCCATGATTGGCCACATCGGGGCGCTGATGCCGTTCCTGGTGAGCCCGACCTTGTGTGAAGAAATCTACCACGACGGAAAGGATCACATCATTGCCGCCGGTGGTCAGCCGACTGGCACGGCCGAGCGCGTTCCCGGAGGATGGAAGGTGACCGGCGCATGGCCGTTTGCCAGCGGGTGCCAGAACGCCGAGTGGATCGCGGGCAATTGCGTGATGATGGAGGGCGGCTCTCCCATCGACGCCTCGGACGGAGCCGGCCCGATGATTCGCGCCTGTATCATGCCGGCCGAACACTGGGAGATCCGCGACACGTGGCACACGGTCGGTCTCAAGGGCACCGGCAGCCACCATGTCGCGTTGACCGACGTGTTTGTTTCTGACAAGAACTTCTTCGAATTTCCGTTCGGAGTTCTCGTTCGCGCCCGATCCCATCTTCGCCAGGTTCGCCGAGGTCGTCGTGCTGTCGCACGGCGCCGTCGCCGTGGGGATCGCCGAGGGCGCCATCATGGACCTTGTTGAACTGGCGCGGACCGGCGTCAAACAACTGTTCATGACCACGCCGCTGGTGGAGACCGAGCGCTTCAAGGAGGGCCTGGCACGGCTTGATGCCGAGCTCATGGCGGCGCGCGCGCTGCTCGAGGCACAGATCGCCCGCATCTGGCAAAATCCCGAGCCATCAACGGCGAAGGACATGACCCGCGTGGCGGAACAACTGCAAGCTGTGGTCTGGATCACCTCGGCCTGCGTCCGCGTCGCCGAAGGCTGCTTTGAACTCGCCGGAAGCAGGGCCGTGTACGAAAGCTCGTCGCTGCAACGAAGGGTGCGGGATCTTCGCGTCGCGGCCCAACACTTTGCGGCCCAACCGCGCAACTACGTGACGGCGGGGGCCGCCGTGCTCGCGCGCCTGTCATGAGAACATGGGCCGTAATGGCCGATGGAATGTATAGAAATATCTAGCCAAGGAGGGCACTCAGATGATCCACCACGTATCGATCCCGGCGCGTGAACCGCGACATGTTGCCGAGGTTCTGGCCGAACTGATGAACGGCAAGTGCTTTCCGTTCGGTCCGCTCGAAAGCGCCTTCATGGCGGCGAGCGGCGACGCGAACGGCACGCTGTTCGAGGTCTATCCGGAGCACACGACGCTCAACATACCGGATCGCGACGATCAGGTCGTTTTTGCTGAGAATCCGGCGCCGCCGCAAACCTGGCCGTTCCACGTATTGCTGTCGGTGCCGCGCGAGGTGAAAGAGGTCGAGCGGATCGGCGCTCGCGAGGGCTGGCGCGCTAAGACCTTCGGCCGCGGCATGCGGGGGCAGAAGCCGTTCTTCCACGTCATCGAGTTCTGGCTGGAAAACCGGCTGATGATCGAGGTCGCAACACCGGCGATGGCGCAGGAATACCTCGACTTCCTGAAGGGCGCCGCGACCGCGACGATGAGCGACCCCGAGTCTACCCGTTTGATGCGGGCGACCCATTTGAAAGAGCCGGCGAAAAAGCCCGCCTGACGCGAGTGCCGTGACATCGTCCAGCCGCCGGGGTCGATCCCCGCGTTGCGATAGGCGATGTTCCAAAACCGTCGGCTGCACAACGGCAATCACACTCAGTTGAGAGAAACGGAGATGAACGTACCAATCCTATCCGCCCCGGTCGCCGATGTGGAGTCCACGCCGCTCGACCAGATCGACGTGAGCGATCCCAAGCTGTACCAGAACCACGTCTGTCAACCCTATTTCGCGCGCCTCCGCCGCGAGGACCCGGTGCACTGGCGCGAGAACGGCATGTACGGCTCGTTCTGGTCGATCACTAAGTACAGCGACATCCTGGATGTCGAGACGCGGCATCAGGAATTCTCGTCCGAGGCGGCGCTCGGCGGGATCATGATTACCGACCGGCCAATGGATTACCGGCGGCCGAGCTTCATCTCCATGGATCCGCCGAAGCATACCGATCAGCGGCGTGTCGTGGCGCCCACATTCACGCCGACAAACATGCAGAAGATGGAGATGGGGATCCACGAACGCGTGCGCCGCATCCTTGACAGCCTGCCGCGCAACGAGGTGTTCGACTGGGTCGATCTGGTCTCCATCGAAGTCACGACGCAGATGCTTGCCACCCTGTTTGACTTCCCTTTCGAGGAGCGGCGCAAGCTCACGTTCTGGTCGGATGTCGCGATAATGGATGTGAATGCCGGTGGCATCGTCGATTCCGAGGAGAAGCGCCTGGAGATGCTGACCGAGTGCCTGGAGACAATGACCGGGCTTTGGCGCGAGCGTGAGAAGCTGCCGCCGCGCCCGGACCTGATCTCGATGATGGCACATGGCCAGGGCACGCAAGACCTGCTGGATCGGCCGATGGAGTTCCTGGGTAACCTCGTGTTGCTGATCGTTGGCGGCAACGACACCACGCGGAACTCCATCTCCGGCGGGCTGTGGGCGCTCCACAACCATCCTGATCAGTGGAAAAAGCTGCGGGAGAACCCACAACTGATTGCGACCTTCGCCCAGGAGGCGATCCGTTGGCAGTGCCCGGTCATTCACATGCGGCGTACCGCGCTATGCGACGCCGAGGTGGGCGGCAAGCACATCCGCAAGAATGATAAGGTCGTGATGTGGTACGTCTCCGGCAACCGCGACGAGACTGCGATCCCGGATGCCGACCGGTTCATTATCGACCGCGAGAAGCCACGCCAGCATCTGGCATTCGGCTACGGCATCCACCGCTGCGTGGGCGCGCGGCTGGCGGAGTTGCAACTGACGATCCTGTGGGAAGAGATTTTGGCGCGCAACCTCAAGATCGAGGTGATCGGCGAGCCCAAGCGCATTTATTCCAACTTTATCAGCGGGGTCAGCTCGTTGCCGGTACGGATTGCTGCGTAGTTCCTTCAATCCGTGCTTGGCACGTGACCTTGCGACGAAATCCAACAAAACGAGCATGATGCGCTGCCTACGCTGTGGTCGCAGCGGCGCCGCCCGCTGTATTCGATCTCAATGGATCCGCGGCCAGCGCGAAGCGACGCGCGGCAGCACCTCCTCGATCAGCCGCCGCGTCTGGTCCAGCATGTCGGAATCGCCGCGAGCGACCGGGCGCAGAATGAATTTCGACACGCCCGCATCGACATAGGCCGCGATGCGCGTCAACACCGTCTCCGCATCGCCGATCGCGAAATAGGCGAGCGGGTCGCGACCGGTGCGCGTGCGATAGGCTTCGAATGCTGCCTCCATCCCTGGATCGTCAGCGCGACCGAAGCGGAACGGGATGCCGGCGCCGTAGTGATCCTCATCGATCGCGCGGCCTGCTTCCGCGAGCGCCCGTTTAATCGCGGCGATCGCCGCACCAGCCTGCTCCGGTGTCTCCGGCCCAGCCTGCCAGCCGCTACCGAACCGCGCGGTGCGCCGGATCGCCGCTTCCGAGGAGCCACCGATCCACATAGGCAGATCCGATTGCAATGGTCGGGGCGCAATCGACGCACCGGTCAATCGGAAATACCGCCCCTCGAAATCCACCCGCTCCTGGTTCCAGAGCTGGCGAATAACCTCCAGCGCCTCGTCGGTGCGGCCGCCGCGTGTTCGCGTGTCGAGATGCAGCGCTGCCCATTCCGGCGCGACCGGACTGCCGATGCCGAAGCCAGGCAGCAGTCGTCCCTCGGACAGCACATCCAGCGTCGCGCATTGCTTGGCCACCAGCACCGGGTCGCGCATCGCCAGCGACAGCACGTTGACCCCGAACTTGATCCGTCGCGTTCGCCCTGCCACCGCGGCGAGCATCGTCATGCATTCCAGGATCGGCGCGCGGCTGACGATCCGGTCGGTCTGCCACAGCGAATCAACGCCGCCGGACTCGCACAGATCGACGAAGCGCCAAAACCCGGCGGCGCCGTCGAACGGGAACTCCGCCAACCCTACCCCGGCAGCGATGCTGCGTGCCATGCGGCCCCTCCGTCGCGCGTTGGCGAAGCGTAGTTGAAGCTGCCGGCAGTTGCGAGGCGGTCGCTCCGGCGGCAGAATCGGGCCGAGAAAGAAACTCACCGGGAAACGTCCGTCCTTTGAGCCAGATCAGGATGGCGCGCCACGTCGCCGGCCGCGCCTGGGCGTTTGCCCCGTGGAAATTCGGCAACAGCGATTTCTGGCAACTCTGGTACGTTGGGCTGGTCAGCTTCGTGGTCCGCTGGGTGGAAACGCTGGCGGTGGCGGTGTTCGTATACCAACACACGCACTCGCCATTCGCCGTCGCGATGAATGCCATGCTGCGCCTACTGCCGATGGGCCTGTTTGGCGCCTTCCTCGGCGCCTGGGCCGAACGGGTCGACCGACGCACCGCGCTCGCGGCGATGATCACGGCGACGCTGCTGACCGACGTCGCGCTGACGGCGCTTGCCTATGCCAGCGCTCTGACTGTCTGGCACGTGGCAGTCGGCGCGTTCGTCAATGGCCTCGCCTGGGCGGCGGACAATCCGGTGCGACGCGTTGCCATGGGCGAAGCCGTCGGCGCCGAGCACATGAGCACCGCGATGTCGGTCGATATCGCCGCCAACAACGGCAGCCGCATGTTGGGTCCGGCAATCGGTGGCTTGGTGCTGGCGAGCGCTGGAATCGCCGGCGTGTTCGCGCTGGGCGTGGTCCTTTACGCCACGTCTCTCGTCGCCGTGCTGGGTCTGCACCGGCGAAACCGTGCGACGATGCGGGTGCGCGTTCCCGTACTGGCCGGGATTGCCGAGGGAATGCGGTTCGCGCGACACCACGAGAAGCTGTTCGGAACGCTGGTCGTTACCATCATCTACAATCTGTTCGCGTGGCCGTTCACCAGCATGGTGCCGGTGATTGCTCAGGGACATCTCGGGCTTGGTGCAGCCGGAACTGGCGTGCTGGCCAGCATGGACGGGCTGGGCGCTTTCATCGGCGCGCTGATAGTCGCCGTGTCGGCGCGGCCGCGGCACTATGGGCGCATCTATATGGGCGGCATCATCGCTTATTCGGTGATGCTGATCGCCTTTGCGCTGATGCCGACAGCTCTGCCGGCCGGCGCCGCATTGCTGCTGGAGGGCATCGGAGGCGCCGGTTACAGCATCATGCAAGCAACGCTGGTCTATCTCCATGCCCCACCAGAGATGCGCAGCCGAATGCTCGGACTGCTGTCGGTGTGCATCGGCGTGGGACCGCTTGGATTTCTGCAACTCGGCCTGCTGGCGAACGCGATTGGCGCCCAATGGGCGACGGTTGCGACCGGGATCCAATGCCTGGTCGCGCTGGCTCTGACCTACCGCTTGTGGCGCATACTGTGACCGCACGTCAGTGCGTCGGATGGAATTGCGGTGCCTCAGCGCGGTCTGCCATCCCGTAGTCACGTATCACGCGCACGTCGCGCCGTTGGACGGCGGACTGTCCTGGCCAGGCGGCCAGCGCAGTCTGATCGCGCCAGGAAAGCAGTAGCAGGCGGCTGCCCTCGACGGTGATGCCGTCGAACAGGTCCCAGTCAATCAGGCCCGGTGCATCCGGCGCAGTGTCGGCGTCCGGCTGTTCGAGCACGCTGATCACCTTCGCCGCACCGGTTTCGGTCACATCGAAACGAAGCTGCGGCAGCGTGGCGCCGTTCTCCGCGGTCACTTCCCCGACGCGAAGATGATAGTCGCGGAACACCTCAATCCGGCCCTTGTGCTGGATGGCGTGATGACCCGCATGGATGCGCCAGCGCACGACCGACTTCTCGTCACGCCAATAAGAGAGTGACAAGAGCCGCCCTTCTTGCCGGCGGCTGCGGAAACGACGGTTGTCGAGGAAACCATCGATCCGCTCCAGCGCCGGGCGAAGGTCAGCGGCATAACGCAGGTAGTCGTCCCAACGCTCCGGCCGGGGTTCGACTTCGAAGATCACAGCGAACATCGCAAGCCCTCATACATCGCATGCGGCCGGATAGCTGCCTGGGCAGGGAGCCATCGCACCGCCTTAACGACTGCCGGACTCGAACATGAGACGCCCAACGAGCACTGTCACGCGTGATCGCTTCGATAGCCGCCGAACCCTCCGCCGCCCAAGCTCAGTCGAGCGGTAGCGGCTGCCCGTCCAGATCCTCCGCGCGCTCTACCTTGATCAGCACGGCGAAGCCCTTCTTCTCCGGATCGCGGTCTTTCTCCGGCTGCACCAGCCGCCGCCACACCTCCTCATAGGCGGGGCCCGACTTGTGGAGCTTCGCGGTGCCATAGAAGCGGGCGATGCCGCCCTTCGGCAGGATTCCGTCGGCGCGGAGCTGCGGCTTGCGGAAAAAGACGGTGACCTTGCTGCCATCGGTGAGATTCGCGTTGGTGGAACCTTTGCCGCGCTCCCAGGTGGCGAGATGGTCGTCGTCGAACACCATCGTGCTGCCTCGTGGTGTCACCTGCGCAAAGCCGCTCGGCAGGACGGTCGCGATCAGGCACACCTCGTTGGGGAACGAGGCGTTGATATGGGGTCGCAGCGCCTTCGGTATGCTTGGCATGCGTATGGTCTCCGTCAGGGGAGGGCAGACTATCGCAGGGCCTTGGGCCGCCGCACATACCCCGCGTCGTCCCACTCAGCCCGGCGTCAGGCAATGCCGCATTCTGCCGTCAGTTGGCCGGTGAAGCGGTGCCAGATCTGCGTCTCGCCGAGCAGCGGGATGCCGACAAACCCGCGCAGATGCAGCCGGCCCGCCCCATCGACCCAGATTTCGACCTGGTAGGTCGAACCGTCGCGTGGATCAGTGATACGACCGAGCCAAGTCCCGTCGGCCGTGGGTGTCTCATCGGTGATGATCGTGAGTCCGCATTGAGGCCTGCCCCGCGGATCCGTCGGCATTGCCGTGCCAGGCGGCCGATCGATCCCGACGATCCGCCCGCACAGCGCATCGCCGCACTGCGCGATCTGCACCACGCCCCGGCCGTTCGCGGTCGCCCAGTCACCGAGCGGGGCCGGCGAGCCAGACGCGGCAGCAAGGATACCCGACGTCGGCGCTCCGAGAGCGCAGGTGAGGGCAACAATGCGAAGAATTCGACCGAAGAAGGACATTCTTGCCTCCCCCGGGCCACTGTGAGGCGCCGGAATGCATCCGGCGCCGTCGCAGTCCCGTGGAGTAGCACGTTACGCAAATCGGGGCTGGCGACCGCCGTCACCGCCGCCGGCCTCGGCGAAGCGGGCGGATCCGCCATTGCCGCCGCCTTCCTCGGCATATCGGGCGGACGCGCCGCCATTGCCGCCGCCTTCCTCGGCATACCGGGCGGACGCGCCGCCGTTGCCACCGCCTTCCTCGGCATATCGGGCGGACGCACCGCCGTTGCCGCCGCCCTCTTCAGCGAGCCGGGCCGCCGCGCCACCGTTCCCGCCGCCCTCTTCGGCGTAGCGAGGGGCCCGACCGCCGTTGCCGCCGCCCTCGTCAGCGTACCGGACAACTGCACCGCCGTTCCCGCCGCCGGCGTCGGCCTGCAGGACACGATCATAGCCGGCCGCCGCACGGTGGCCGCCCTGGCCCATCTCGCTTGCTAGCGCCGGTGCCGCGGACAGGGCCAAGCTCGCCACAGCCGCAAAAAGCATGTTCTTCATTGTCTCTCACTCCGTCAGCAGCCCGCCCTCGTGGCGGGCTATGGATCGTGATGTCGGATGGCTCTGAGGTCTCCAGACGCCCAGGCAAATGGATTTCGGCACCCACCCCTGTAATGCATGCTCGCGGGACTTCATCTGTGCGGAAATCGGTCAGATCACCAGGATTGACAGAATGGATCTCCTACGTGCCCTCGGAACCTTCGCCCGCATCGCCGAGACCGGCTCCTTCTCGGCGGTCGCGCGCGAGCTGCATGAGAGCCACTCCGCCGTGACGCGCCTGATCGGCCAACTCGAGGCGCATTTCGGGGTGCGCCTGTTCCACCGCACCACGCGCAAGCTGAGCCTGACCGAGGACGGACGAGACTTGCTCGGTCACGCGCAGCAGATGCTGGAACTGGCCGACACGATGGAAGAAGAGCTGCGCCGCCACCGCAGCTCACCGCACGGGCACGTGCGGCTCGGCAGCTCGGTCGCCTTCGGGCTGTTCCTCACGCCGCGGGTTCCAGCGTTGCTTGCGCGCTATCCCGGCTTGTCGTTGGAACTGGTGATGAGCGATCATCTCGGAGACCTGATCGAAGATCGGCTCGATCTCGCAGTGCGCACCGGCCCTATTGCCGATGCCTCGTTAGTTGCGAGGGTCGTCGGCACGTTCCGTCGGCTGGCGGTCGCCGCCCCCACTTACCTCGAACGCCGCGGCACCCCGCGCACGCCGGCGGAGCTCGCCGGGCACGAATGCATCCTCCACCACAACGGCAAAGATGTCGGGGCTTGGCGGTTCAAAGGGCCGGATGGTCCTATGGAGGTTCAGGTCTCCGGACGGTTCGGCGCCGATAGCAGCGAGGCGGTGCACGATGCCGCCCTGAGCGGGCAGGGCATCGCCCTGCTGTGGGAAACGCGCGTCGTCGATGACATTCGTGCGGGCCGGCTGCGACGGATCTTGCCGGACTATTCGTCCCCTGAATCGCAAGCATTTATCGTTTATCCGTCGCGCCGGCACCTGCCGCCGCGGACCCGAGTGGTGATCGATTTCGTGGTCGGGCAGCTCCAGGAGCTGGAGCAGCAGCGCAGCGCAGCCAAGCGAGCCGCCCCGGTCGAGGAGGCTTGGCTGGTGTAGAGCCGATTTATGGCCAACGCGGAGGCCATGTGCGCGCTGACCAACCCACGCTGAACAGTTACAAGTGCATCAACGCGCCGATGACAGCATCCGGCGCTGCGTGGGCGCCGTGGAAGTTGACAACCGCGGCGAAGCGTACACAGCAACCTTGTGCGCTATGGGATCGAGCCACGCAAGAACAGTGACGAAGTGGCCGAGGCGTTTCGTATCAGCCGTTTGCCTCAACCCCCCTATCCCCAAACGGCGCCAACGCGACGTTTTCCCGCTCGAAGTCAACTCCGTCGGCCGGAACTCTGCCGTGTTCGCGCGCAAGCCGGTGGCCGGCATAGATCGCTGCGGCGATCGTGGCGGGAGCGAGGCAGTCTCCGATTCGGACGAGCTTGCGGATGCCCGCCGGCCGCACGGCATCCTGCCGCGCCCTCAGCGCCTGATAGAGTTCATCCGCGGGCGTCTGGGAGGTGACAAGTACGACACTCGCTGCCGGTACGTGCTCGCTCCGACCAGTGTAGACGCAGGCGGCCTCGATTCCGTTCTCGTCCACGCCGGTCACTGTCTTCGATGTCATGATGATGACGCCGAGCTCGAGTAGCCGCCGCTGGATCGCTGCCTGTTCGAGCGTGAACTGAGTGAACGACGAGACGAGGCTTTCGGGCGTGATCAACGTGACTGTCAGCCCGGCGAGGCGCAGCATCTCGGCAACTACGCCACCCATGTAGTAGTGGTCGTCGTCGAACACCACAACCGGACTTTCCGGTACACGACCCGCCATGATGTCATCGGGAGTGTGGATCTTGGCGCGTTCCAACCCAGGCAATGCAAATGCGTGCTGACGCCCGACGCCATCACGCCGCCAGCGCGCCCCTGTTGCGAGCACCACGACCGGGCACTCGGCCTCGATCACCGCGTCGGGGTCCAGCCGACTCTCGAGATATAAGCCGACGTTCGGCATCTTTCGCAGTTGCGTCACGCGCCAATCGCGCACACGGCCCCAGGTCGCAAGACCGGGCAGGCGGCATTCGCGTGCAACGCGCCCGCCGAGCTCGCGGGTCGCCTCGGCAAGAACAACTTCGTAGCCGCGCTGGCCGAGCGCCCGCGCGGCCTCGAGCCCGGCTGGGCCGGCGCCAACGACGAGGATCCGCTCATCGCTTGTTTTGGGCGCAATCCGCTCGGGGTGCCAACCGCGGCGCCACTCTTCGCCCATCGTCGGATTCTGAGTGCATCGAATCGGCGCGGCGAGTTTGTCGCCGGAGGCACAGATGTTGCAGCCGATGCATTCGCGAATGTCGTCAAGCCGCCCCTCCTCGATCTTGCGCGGCAAGAACGGGTCGGCGATCGAAGGTCGGGCCGCGCCAATGAAGTCGAGCAGCCCCTTGCGGACAAGCGCCGCCATGTGGTCCGGCGAGGTGTAGCGGCCGACGCCGACCACCGGCTTGCTCGTCAGCGTCTTGACGAAGGCGGTGAACGGCTCCTGGTAACCCTCTTCTGTGAAGCGCGCTGTCGCGCTATCATTCTCCCAACTGCTGATATTGACGTCCCAGAGATCGGGAAGCTCGGCGAGCATCGCGACGATGTCGCGGCCCTCCGCTTCGCTGGTGAGGCCGGTGGGGCCGATCAGCTCCTCTACGGCAAGCCGGACGGCGACCGCGCAGGTATCGCCGACGGCGTCTTTGGTATCCTCGATCAGCTCGCGGAGAAGACGAGCTCGGTTCTCAAGGCTGCCGCCGTACTCGTCACACCGGTGGTTGTGGCGACGCGACAGGAAGTGCATCGGCAGGGACAGGTCGTGGCCCGCATAGACATAGACGAGGTCGAAGCCGGCCTTGCGTGCGTTTATCGCGGCGTGGCGGTGCCAGACGCGATAAGCGCGAATGTCCTCTTTATCCATGGCGCGGGCCGAGACTGGCATGATGCCGAAGACGGGACGTCCCGACGGGGCGAGCGGGATCTCCCGCAACTCCAGGTTCGGCACGCGGTAGCCATTGTGGACGAGCTCGATCCCCGCGAGGCCTCCTTGAGCGTGGATCAGCTCCGTCGTGCGCGCGAGGTACGGGATGTCCTGCTCATCCCACAGCCGGATCTCCTTGGTCGTGTTGCCGGTGGGGTGAATGTCGCACTGTTCGGTGCACACGACCGCCCAGCCGCCCTCGGCCTTCACGCCTCGCATCACCGCCATCGCCGTCGGCCAGGCGCGCCCCATGCCATTGCAATGCGGCACCTGGTAGAAGCGGTTGCGTGCGGTGACCGGGCCGATGCGCACCGGCTCGAACAGGATATCGTGGCGTGGGTCACGACTCACGTTCGCGCCTCTATCGCAACCTGCTCTGGCGCCATCTTCTCCTCGCCCCGACGTCATGCCGATGACCTCCCGGCAGCTTGCAACCGCGATATTGCCTCGATAGCTCACCTGGGGCCAGACAGGCTGCGGCGCACCCACTCCTGGAAGTTCCACCCGTGTCTATTCGTGACATCGGAGCAGCGGTATGAGCGGTCGACAGCCGCTCTTCCGGTCGGTCGGTATTACCCCAACCGCCCCTGTAGTTGACTCGCCACGCGCTCCGGTAGGGCGGAAAAGCGAAGCGCATTCCGCCGCCTTTCGCCGTGCAAGGGTCAACATCAAAGGCGCCTGGTATTATTCTTTTGAGCAGCAATGAGCACGACAACGTCTGACCCGGCCGAGCAGGTGATCACCACCGACGGGCCGGACAATCCCCGTCCGGCGACCGGGCCCGGCCGCTCAGTGTGTCTGACAGTCTGGCGCCTGCCGCCGACCCCCAGCAATCAGATCAGTGCGGCGCCGCGCGCTGAGCCTGCAAACGCTCGAACGCCGCGAAGACCGGCGCCAGCAATGCAAGGTCCGATTCGGCGCCGTGCTTCTTGGCGCGTTGCAAATAGTCGCGCACGATCGCGCCCATCAGTGACGCGAAGGCTTGCGGCAGGCTGATCAACGCGGGCGTCAGCGCGTTGATCGCCTCGACATCGGCTGCGAGGGCTTGCTCGAGCTGCCCGGTTGCTTCCAGACAGTCCGCCAGCACCGACAAGGACCTTGCCAAGTTCTGCCGGAACGCGTCGGGGCGCTGCGCCGCCAGCGCGCGATACAGCTCCGCCGCCTCGCGCGCCGCCGCCAGCGCCGCACGCCCAGGTCGCCAGCTTCGCGCCGCACGCCGCGTCCAGCACCGCTTCCTCCAAGTCTCGGCGTCAAATCGTGCTACGCTTGGTACGTTGCAAGCACGAGCGGGTGGGGCGTTGCTGGCGCGGGTCCGGGGGATCCGGCCCGGCGTTGCACTGGCGCCGGGCGATCGACCACTGAAAATTTCACCGGACGGCCGTGGCTCACCCGTCCGCCTCGCACGCCACCAGCCACCCCACACCGGCGCCCCTGCCCGCCCTGAAAATATTCCTTGACATCGCCCGCGCCCTGTGTTCTTGTTCTGTTCATGTTCGACGCCGCCACCGCCCCGGTCGCCGCCGTCCAACCCGATCCCCATCGGGCCGTGCCGCCGCGCATCGGCCAAGTCCTCGGCCTCGTTCGCACGCTCATTGCCTACGGCAAGAATCTCGCCGACACGCTGCGCCAGCACGCCGCCGAACCGCATCTCCTCCCCTGCTTCACCTTCCTTGCCACAACCTTCGGTACCAGCGATCTCGCGCTGATCCTCGCCCGCATCACCCGCGGTCTGCTCCGCGCCGCCGCACTCGAAGCCAGGCTCCACCGGCGCGCCGCCCGTGGCCAGGACCTGAAGCCTGCGGCCATCCGCCTGCCGTCCCCACGCAAGCCGGGCGCCGCCAAACCGGCCACCCCGCCGGGCCGGCAGGTCGAGGACCCGAGCCTCGCCCACCTGCCCACGCCCGAGGAAATCCTCGCCAAGGTCCGCCGCCGCCCGATCGGCGCCGTCCTCGTCGATATCTGCCTCGATCTCGGCATCGTGCCTGGGCAGATGGATCATGCGACGTGGGAAGAACTGCGCCGCGATCTCATCCTCTACGGCGGCAATCTCGCCACTCTCCTGTTCCGTCGCGGGGGCAAGCGGCGCTACGCCGATCCCGGGAGCGATCCGAGGCGCGTAGGGCGGAAAAGCGAAGCGCATTCCGCCACTGGAGACAGCCCCAGCCCAAACCCCGGCGACGGCCTGAGCTTCAATCCCATTCCCCTAACCGGCCCTCCCATCTTTCCCCCCTGGCCGGCGCCATTCCCACAATCCCCAGCTCCCGCCTGCACCGGCCCACCCTGGACGGGCCGTCCGGACCATCCAGCCTGCCCCGGACTCGATCCGGGGGCGTCGCGCACGGGGGCCGGCCCACAGCCAACCCCGCCGTCCCAATTCGGCCTATGACCGGCAAGTCGGAAGCAGGGAAGCCGACCATCCATAACCGGCAACGACGCCGTCGCCCCCCGCTGATGAAAGAGCGTAATTCCACCACCTCACCGCGCCCTTGCTCGATAGAATCCTGGCTGCTCCGGGGGATCGGCGAGCTCCTCGTTGATGCTGACCACCTCAGCAAGTCGTGGGCCGCGCCGGCACAACCGGGCCAGCTCCTCCACCGCGTCCGTCTCGCCGGCGATCAACGCCTCCACCGAGCCGTCGGCGCAGTTGCGGACCCAGCCGTCCAGCCCCAGTGCCTCCGCCTGCGCCACCAGCCAGTCCCGGAAACCGACCCCCTGCACACGGCCGGCGATGACCAAGCGCTTGGCGTTCATCCGGTCAATTCCTCCTCTCGCGCCAGGTCCATGAAACGCGCCGCCAGCGCGATGTCCGCGGCGATCGAGGCCCGCCGCGTTGCTGCCTCGGCGTCCTCGCCCCATTTCTCAGCCTGAAACAACTCGTCGAGCGCGCCCAACCGATGCGCCTGCTCGGCATCGAGCTGCCCCCCAGCCAGCGCCAAACCCAGCACCAAGCTGCCGAGCGCCGGCACAGCCAAGCCGAGACCGGCCAACCCATACGGATCGAACGCCGCCACCGCTCTTCGTAACGCGGCGATGCTGCCCCGGTGTTGGCGGATCGGCGCCACGCCGGTGGCAATCCGCAGCGGTGCGGCGTGTTCCGCCGCGACCCAGTCCAGCCACGGCTGCCAGTGCTGTATCTGGCGCTGCACCAGCTCCTGCGGTGTGTCAGCGCGATAGCACAGCAAGTCGGTCTCCCCGTAGCGGGCAATAGCATCGATCGTTGGCCAGGGATCGCCGGCGATCCGCTCCTGCGCGGTGCCGGCCAAACGCGTCAGCGGTGTGTCGGCAAACGACATAGTGCCACCCTTGCCGCCCCCGGCCGCCTGCCACTCCGCAGCGATTGATAGCGCCAGCCGTTCCGGGCCGATGCGTAGCACGGCGCCGCCGGGCAACCGCATCGGACGGCCATCAAGCAACACCGCAAACCCCGTTTCTGCGGGCTCGATCCCGGTTGTCTCCCAGAAGCGCCGCACGCCGAACGTCTGCGCTCAGGGCAGCAACTGCCGCAGCAGTGTGCCGGGGTTCGGCAGCTTGGGTCGCTTCGCCGGGGCTGGCGGCGCCGGCGCAGCGGCGGGTGCCCCGTTGCGCGCCTCGGCGAGCGCGGTGGCGCAGGACGGGCCGCTCGCCGCCATTCCGGCCAGCGGGTTGTTTTTCCCGGCTGCCAGCGCGCCGATGACGACCTCGATCCCCTTCTCTGCCGCGCCGGTCTGGTTCAGCGCGATGTGCGGATCGCGGAACCCGCCGCTGACCGTCAGCGGCACCGCAAAGCCGGTGCCGCCAATCCGGCCCTGCGATTGCAGATGCAGGTCGAGAGTCTCGGTGCCCAGATTCAGCGTGCCGCTACCGCCCAGCGTGATCAGCGTGGAGCTAAGCAGGAACGGGTTGAGCGTTGCCACCCCGTTGTGCGCATCGAGCCGCGCAGTGAAGCAGCGGATCTCGCTGGCGCCGCCCTGGTTCAGCGCCGCGATCGGATTGGCCCGCGCGATGACCGGGCCGAGCGCCTGTTCCAGCACGCGCGTCTCGATCTGACCACTCGCGATCGTCGCGACCATCGTGCCGTTAAGACTGGCGGCGATCGCGTGCGGTGTGTCGCCAACACCGTGCACGTCGGCGCTGATCGCAACGTTGCCCTTGGCGAAAGCCGGCTGTCCGGCCAAGGCGAGCAACGAGGCAAGGGCGACCGATGGCGCTTTCAGTTGCAGCGCGACCGGCGGCGTTGCCTGGGTCGCATCCACAGACAACGCCAAGTCGAGCGCTCCGGCTGGCAGCGTCGCCTTAAGCGGTGCGAGTTGGAGCTTGCCGTTCTGCAAGACCAGGTGTCCCGACACGTCGTGCCAGGTCTCGCCGCCGGTTGTCAGCGCGGCGACTGTTAATTGCGCATCGGCGTTAAACTCGTGCAGGCGGTCGAAAGGAAGCTTGGTGTCGGGGATGACGTGCCCCGCGGCCCGGACCGGCGGTTTCGCTGGCTCGGGGTGAGACGGCGGTGGTGCGGCGGGCGCGGGCTGACGGAACGCGGCCTGCAGCGCATCGAGATCGAGCCGATCGGATGTCAGGCGCGCGGTCACCGTCGGTGGCTGGCCAAAGTTGAAGCTGGCGTCACCTGCCAAGTCCGCGAGGCTGGAGGTCAGCTTAACGCCCTGGAGAGCTACGCCCTTACCAAGCCCATCCGGTGCCGTCAGGTGACCCTGGAATGTCACGTTCTTGAGCAGCGGCAACGATCGCCGGGCCAGTGGCGATAAGGCCGCCAGGTCGGGGATCTGTGCGCTGGTATCGAGATCGAGCCCCGTCAGATGCGCCGGATCGGCGATTCCGCCCTTCATTGTGAAATTGGCGCCCGCCGCGCTGGCCGTGACATCGACCGCGAACGGGCCGGCGGGTTGGCCGGTCAGCAGCTTGCCAGGCGCTCCTAGCGAGGCAGTCAAGGTCAGCGGCTCGCCGGCGTAGGTCCCCGCCACGTCTGCACGCACCGGCTGGTCCAGCCCCGGCGCGGTCAGGTCAAGTTTATCAAGCTTCAGCCCGGCGACCAGCGGCGACAGGTCCGACGCGCCGGCCTTGAGGCTCAGTGCCGAGACCTGTGGGATGGGGCCGCCGCTATCGGCAACCTGCGCGGAAAACGCCACCTGACGCAGAGGCGGCAGTTTGGCGTTCGGGGCGAATGGCGCCAGCGTCGCCAGATCGGGGATCGACCCATCGACCGCCAGCTTGTAGTCGCTGCCCTCCAGCGGCCGGGCGATCGTACCGGCGACATGCAGCGTGGCCCCGGCCGCGTCCAGCGTCAGCTTCACCGGCCAAGGGGACGCGCCGGGCGGTGCTTGCAGTGCATCCAGCGAACCGGTGTCTGCGGTCGCCGTGAACGCCAGCCCGTCAACCGCTGCGTCGGCGGTCAGATGCATGGGCGCATCGGGAGGCGCCGACGCCCGAAGCTGGCGGACGGCAATCGCCGCCACATGCCCGGTCCGATCATCGCGATAGGCGAAAGTGCCATTCTCGACCCGAACATCGGTGAACGCGAGGGCAAGGCGTCGTGTTGGCGTCGGCTGGGGTGTGGCAGCAGACGCCGATTCAGCCCGGGGCGACTGAGCGAAACGCCAGTTGATTTGGCCCTGCGCGGTTCGCTCCAACAAGATGTCGGGGTCCACCAGCACCAGCCGCTGGATTGCGATCCGCCGGTGCAGAAGCGGGAGTAGGTCGAGTTGCACGTCGATCGCGCGTACCCGCGCCATGTCCGGGCGGGAAAAGCCGGGCGGATTGGCCAGCGCCACATCCCGCACCTCTATCGTCGGGTGCAGCGAAAATTTCAGACCGATCGGCCCGTTCAGCGCCAGCGTCCGTCCAGTCGCTGCTTGCACCGCCGCGACGATCCGTGGCTTGTAGGAATTGGCATTGAACGTCGCGACAAACACCACCGCCGCGACCACCACCAGTCCAACAATGGTAGCGAGCGTAATCAGCGTGGCCCGAAGCCACCCGCTGCGGCGTCTTAGTCGGTCCGGCACGGCATCTCCCTTCGTGCTCCGCGACGCCGCGGTGCTCGCGCTGGCGGCACGGCGAAGCCGATGGTGCGGAACGATTCCGCCATGTGAGGCGGCAGATCCGCCTCGACCAGTAACGCGCCCCCGGCGGGATGGGGCAGACACAGCGCACGGGCGTGCAAATGAAGCGCATCCGATAGCCCGGCGACTGTCGCGCTGAAGGCATTGTTCTGGTCGGGCCGGGCATAGGTCACGTCGCCCAGAATCGGCGCGCCGATCGCGACGCAGTGCACGCGAAGCTGGTGCGTACGGCCGGTGAGCGGTCGCAGCTCCAGCCAGGCCAGTTTCTGTCCGGCGTTGTCGAGCGTGCGGTAGTCGGTGATCGCGCGGGCGGCGTCCTTGTCGTCGCGCTCGGCCGGAGCGGTCCGCTGGCCGCCCACCCCCGCGACGCGCTTGAGCGCCAGGTCGATACGGCCCTCGGGCGGGTTGGGGCGGCGTGCGGTGACGGCCCAGTAGGTCTTCTCCACGCTCCGCCCACGAAACGAAGCTGCCAGCTTCGCCGCGGCACCAGGCGTGCGCGCCAGCACCAGCACGCCGGACGTGTCGCGGTCCAGCCGGTGCACAAGGCGCGGACGATGCTTCGACCCGAACCGCAGCGCATCGAGCCAGGCATCGAGATGGCGGGTGATTCCCGGCCCGCCCTGCACCGGCAGGCCGTGCGGTTTGTTCAGCACCAGCAGGTGCTCGTCCCGATACAGCACCAAGCGCTGCAGATCCTTGGCGAGGCCGGGATCGATTTCAGCGGCCGGCCTTGCGGGAACCGTCGATGCCAGCGGCAGCGGTGGAACGCGGACGGCTTGGCCGGCCGCAAGCCGTGTGGCGGCGTCAGCGCGATGTCCATCCACCCGCACCTGCCCGCCGCGACACAGCTTCTGAATGGCGCTCTGCGGCAGGCCGGGGAAATGCCGCCGGAACCATCGATCGAGACGGATCTCCGCTTCGTCTTCCGTCACGGTGACGAGTTCAGCCATCGTTCTCCGGCTTGGCCGCTGCAGACCATCATGTGGCACTGGCTGTGTTGGCAGGCACGGACCGGCGGGGTCAAGCACGGCCCGCAGTCAGAGGATGTCGTTGCGGATGCACGCCTTGCTGTGCCCCGGCGCAACTTCGACCAGCTTCGGCTCGATCGCGGCGCAATCCGCGATCGCGTGTGCGCAGCGGGTGCGGAATACACAGCCTGAGGGCGGTGCGAACGGGCTAGGCATTTCTCCACGCAGGCCAACCAGGCGGCGACGGGAGGTCGGGTCTGGCTCCGGCGCTGCCTCCAGAAGCGCGACGGTGTAGGGATGCAGCGGGCGGCGATAGATCGTCTCGCTCGGTGCTGTCTCCATCACCCGGCCGAGATACATCACCACCACGCGGTCGCTGACATACTGCACGACCGCCAAATCGTGGGCGATGAACAGCATCGCCAGCCCGAGCGAGCGTTGCAGGTCCAGCAGCAGATTCAGCACCTGCGCCTGCACGGACACATCGAGCGCCGAGACCGGCTCGTCCGCGACGACGAACTCCGGCTGGACCGCGAGCGCCCGGGCGATGCCGATGCGCTGGCGCTGGCCGCCGGAGAACTCGTGCGGGTATCGCTCCATCGCGTCGGCCGGCAGCCCGACCTGGGTCAGCATCTCGGCGACGCGCTCGGTGTGGTCGCGCCGAGTGCCGATGCCGTGGATGACAAACGCCTCGCGGATAATGTCGCGGACCTTGAGGCGCGGGTTCAGGCTGGAATAAGGGTCTTGGAAGATCATCTGCATATGCCGCCGCAACGGTCGCAGCCCCGGCTTGTCGAGATGCGTGATGTCGACGCCCTGAAATCGTACGGCGCCACTGGTCGGCTCCAACAGCCGCAGGATGGCTCGCCCGGCGGTGGTCTTTCCACTGCCCGACTCGCCCACTAGCCCGAGCACCTCGCCGGCGGCGACCGACAGGGTCAGGCGGTCGACGGCTCGCAAACCGGTGCCGGTCCGGCCGAACAAGCCGCGACCGGAGGGGAAGGTGACGCTGAGTTCCGTCGCTTCGACGACCGGGTTCAAGGAGGGCTTCAACGGTTCCGTTGGCTTCGGCGTGATGGACAATGGCTGGCCGCGAAAGTCCAGCGGCGCGCAACACCGACGCCGGGCCGCGGCCGCGCGCTTGCCGGCGCTCGTGCCAGTCGCTATATGCGCGGCCCAGCTAGCGGTATCCTGGGACTATCGGAGTGTAGCTCAGCCTGGTAGAGCACTGTGTTCGGGACGCAGGGGCCGGAGGTTCGAATCCTCTCACTCCGACCAATGTTTTCAATAATGCAAAATTGCCTCGTTCCGCTGTCACCGTCTGCGAAGGTGGGGCGCCCCGATTCCTCCGTCCTGAAGTCGTCTGCAATTGCGCCACGCGTATCCGCGGCCGTAATGGTGCGCCTGTGATTGCCATGGAGCCGTGGGAGCGAAGGTCGTGGCCGGCGAGCAAGTCGTCGAGGCGCCGAAGAGAGCGAAGCGTCCGCGCGGAAGTGCTCTCGAACAGTGGGAAGTGTCCATCGTCAAGGCGATGCTCGCGAAGCAGGACCGGACCGATCAGGACATCCTCGCCTACTTCACTCGGCCGACGCGGTCGGTCAATCACAGGTTAATCGGCCAGATCCGCAAGGGCATCGTGCACCAGGCGACGCCGGCTGCAGCGGATGAGGATCTCGCTGAGTTCCTCGCCACCTGGCCAGACATCGACACTCAAACGGGGCTGAGCCTTCGCGGCGACGAGCTCCTGATCAAAGCGCGCGAGGCGATGATCGCGGCCGTTCACCCTAAATCCGGCAGTTGGGTCCGATCGTCGCCGGTCTGAAGTGACGACCCACAACCTGGGGTAATTGCTCAGGCCGGGCTCAGGCGAAGCGGTGGCTGCAGTTGCCGGCCATGCAAGAAGTAGCGGAGCGCTTCACTGAGGATGCGATACCAGCGTTGCAGCGGATCCAACTGCTCCGCACTTTTTCGCAGCCGGTCAAGAAAGCCGGCGATGCGCAGGTAAGCTTGCCTCGCCTTGTCGCGCGCGCCATGCGCGCTGCTGATCGTCAGCCTCACCTGGCCGGCGTGTTGGGTGCGCTGCGCGATCGCCGACAGCAGCAAGGGTCGGGTGGTGATCGCCTCCCGATGGTGCTCCGGATCAGCCAGCCGGACGAACAGGCTCCACCAGTTGTAGATCAGTGCAACGATACCGGCCAGCAGCCGACACCGCGTGAGGTCCTGTGTCGTGAAACCGCCCCAACCCCATTGGTTCTTCAGCTCGTCAAAAACGTTCTCGCAATCCGCCCGATCGCGATACAACTGCCCCAGCGTCAGGATTTCATCGTCCATTGAGGTGACCAGCGCAGCGTAGTCCCACGCCTCCTGATCGGGGCCCACCTCGACGAAGCCAAGTCGCCGCTGAGCCGGATCGCCATGATCGACGGCCGGCGGACCAGCCAGTTGGCGGCGCAGCAGAATGACTCTCCGCTGCCGGCTCCAGCCCTCCAGCCGCAGGCTCGTCTCCTTGCCCTGCCAGCCCTGGCCGGCATCCTTCCAGTCCGATGCCTGCATCGCCCGTTGCAGTGCCCGCGTGACGTTTTTCGTCATGCGCAGACGGAACAGATACGCCAGCTCCTCCCGCTCGGCCCGCGCCATCACCGGCTCGATGCCCCACGACTTGTCTCCGCGCAGCAGCCACGGCCGCTGCCCCGCTCCGAGATGATCCAGCAACTCCCACAAGCCGCCCGTCGCGTGTCTGACGTTGTGCTGATCGCCGGGCAATACCTCGACCCGTAGCACCAGCCGCAGGTTCGACAGCATGTAGCTGTGATAGCAGTGCGACGGCCGACCCGGCTTGTGCGGATTATAGCCCAGCTCGGCGCCTTCCTGGTGCCCATACAAAGGTTTGATGGTGGTATCGATGTCGAGCACCCACGGCTCGCCGAGCAGCGGAGCGGTGCAATAGTCCAGGTGGTTTTGCAGCCAGGCCGAGCCTTGCGCTTCGTCGATCTTCTCCAGCCCGCGGCGAACCGAGTCCTCGCTGACCACCTTGCGCATGCCGAGCAACGGCGGGTTCACCGGATCGCAGCGCAGCGCGGTCACATGGGCATAGCGCCGGTGACCCGCCAGAACAGACAGCAGCACGGTGCCAAGCAGATCGCGTGTACGCGGTGCATTCGGGCTAGTGAACCGCAGCGGACAGTCGGCAACCCAATTGTCGAACAACCCGGCCTGCTTCAGGTAGTCGATGAAGAATGGCAGTTGGCCGAACGGCGTCACCGGTGCGGCGGCGTCCCACTCCACGTGCACGCGCCCGGCGAAGGTATCGGCAATCGCCGAATGCGGCGCAACTTCCGGTTGCTCACCCGCGGGGTGAACCGCCAGACATCTCTGTTCTGTGCTCATGCCGGCCAAATCTGCCAATTCAGCCGCGGCGCGCAATCACTCAACTGCCGGATTTAGGTTCACACCTTCAACGGCGCCGGCCTGCACTTCCGTGCCGAGCTATTCATCGTTACCGCCATCATCGCCTGGACCTATCTCCATCATGCCTATTTCCGTCGGCTCGGCATCGACTATCGGTATTACAAGACCGTCGACGGCGTGAAGCAGGTCGCGACGCTGGAGAGCGGCGCGGAGCGATACTGGGAGCTGGGCCATTGCCTGAAGCATGCGAAATGCCCGCTGACGAAGGGGATGAAGGATAACCTCGAGTTCCTTATCGAATTGAGGCACGAGATTGAACATCGATCGACGAGCCGGATCGACGACGCCGTGAGCACACAGCTTCAGGCATGCTGCATAAACTTTAACGATGTCATCAAAGCCGAATTTGGCGCCCAGTATGGGTTGGAGCGCCGGCTTCCTATCGCGCTGCAATTCATGACGTTCAGTTCGGACCAGCGCGCGGTGCTGAAGCGCGCGGCGAATCTGCCGCGGAACATCGAGACGATGATGGACGCATTCTCCGAGCGGATGACCCAGGAAGAGAAGCTGGACCCGCATTTTGCATTTCGGGTCAATTTCACGCCCGTCCTCGCGAACCGCCCGGGAGGCGCCGATCAGGTCATCGAGTTTTCCAAGGCGACGCCACAGCAAGCAGGATCCGTGGCTTTCATCAAGGAAGTCGATCGCATAAAATATCGCCCCGGTCAAATCGTCAAAATGATGAAGGCCGAGGGCTATCGGCGCTTTACGATGCAGAGCCATACGGATCTATGGCAGCTTCTGAAAGCCAAAGATCCCAAGTTGGGGTTCGGCTCGCCCTTGTATGGAAATGAAGGCTGGGGCTGGAATGAGAAATGGGTCGCGCAGGTTCGTGAACACTGCCAGGAATACGCGCAACATTATGGAAAACAGCCGCCGCAGTGAGCGAGATCCCGAAACGATTGGCCCCACGACTCGAGACCTTTCGCGAGCTGTGTCTCAAGTCCGGGAATCTCTGCGCGTATCCGGGGTGCGGGGCGCTGATGATGAACGAAGAAGGCCTCTTCATCGGGCAACTATACCATATCGAAGCCGCTGAGCCGGATGGAGAGCGGTTCAATCCAGAAATGACGAATGAGCAGCGGCGTTCGGCCGCGAACCTCATGCTGATGTGCTATCCCCATCATCGCGAGACGAACAACGTCGCGAAATACTCCGTTGCTGACTTGAAGAAGATGAAGGCCGCCCATGAGCGTCGGTTCTCACGACCAGACCGGGCGACGCGGGAGAGAGTGGCTCGGCTGAATTGGGCAGCCCTAGTGGGCGCAGGCGTCGTCGCAGGGATGAGCATCGGAGGCATTGTCCAGCAAATCCGTTCTGCATTGGACGTTTTGATGCGGCCGGCGAGAGAACCAGAAGCCGAGCCGAGGCCACTCCGCAAAGAGCTGCTGAATATCCTGCGCCTCGCTCCGCGCGGGACGGTCCATTGCTACTCACGTGATCCCTTGCATCTGGCGGTCGCCGAGGCCTTCATCGAGCTCTTTCAGGAGTCGGGATGGTATATTGACCGTTTGCAGAAGCCCTTGCCGTTCAAGGGCGGAAACGACCCGGACTTTGATAACTCGGCGCTGATGCTGTTCGCTGTGCGCGACCCGCACCAGAAACCGATCGCCAAAATTGCAATAGAGGAATTCTTCGATATGAGCGGCTTCAAGCGTGGCCCGGATCCCGATATCACAACCGATGTCGAGGGAGGTAGGATCATTCGGCTCTATATACCGATTGGGGTCAAGCTCCCCTGACTGGTGATGTCTCGCGTTTCAGATCGACCAAAAGCGGCGTAGCTCGGCATGCGCCTGCTCCGCTGCCCGCGCTTCACGGCTTGATCTGCGCGGCTGGCGGCTTCGATACGAGCCTCGAGAAACTGTCGGGGAACGCTAGGATCGATCACGTCGCGGCCGAGGGCATCGATTAGCTTGCGACTCCCGGTAGTCCCAACTAAATCGCGCCCATGAAAGTCTTTTGGTCCTGGCAATCCGATACGCCCGGCAAGACCGGGCGGCACTTTGTGCGGGCGGCCCTCGCGGACGCCATCAAACAGCTTAAAGAGCCCGAAGAGCTCGAAGAGCCGGCCGAACGTGACCAGCGCGAAGCCCTCCATCTCGATCATGACAGGAAGGACGTCTCCGGCACCCCGGACCTGGCCCGCACCATTCTCGGAAAGATCGACCGCTCCGCGGTGTTCGTCGCTGACGTCACCACAGTCGGTCAACTGGCGCGGTCCGACGGCGAAGCAAGGAAGTTCATCAACTCCAATGTCGCGATCGAATACGGCTATGCGGTCAAGAGCCTCAGCGACGAGAGGATCCTGCTGGTGCAGAACACACACTACGGAGAGAGGGAGGACCTGCCGTTCGACCTTAAGCACAAGGCCGGCCCGATCCAATACCGGCTGGCGCCAGATGCCACCAAGGCGCAGAGGGAAGCGGAGCAAGCAAAGCTTGTTGGCATTCTCACGGTAGCCCTTCGGGAATGCCTCGCCACTATCTCGAAGGCGGGTCCGGCAGCACCCAAATTCGAGGAGATCCAATCGACATTTAACCGAGCCGCGTTTTGGGATAAAGATGAGATCATCGCTCGGCTTGGGGAACCAAACCCACTTGGTGCCCCACACGGCAGTGAAGAGGATGGCGTTTGCGAATACCGCTTCGATCAACCACGCGCGCTTTATGTGCGATTGATTCCGACCGTGCCGCAGCCGACCCCGCTGACGTTTGGAAAACTTATGGGAGTCATCGAGCAGCGATGTGTCCGCGTTCTTACGAGAACGATCAATAGCGGCATATCATGCCGGAATCGATTCGGCGCCGTTTCATACGAGCCAAGCGGCACGAACCGCACGCCTGTAGCCTTCACACAGTTGCATCGTAATGGCGAGATCTGGGGTGTGACGCGCGAGTTCTGGCAGCCATACGCCGGTGCCGATGTTGTCGCAATGGTCAACGTCGAGAATAGAGTGCGCGATGGGATAACAAATTTCATCGACGTGGCCAGCAACGAGCTGGGAATTGCTCCTCCATACGAAATCGAGATTGGCGCTGTTGGGCTGCGGAACATGAGGCTAAGTCTGCCGGAAAGCCGGAGGTTCTATCAGAATCAGCTCTCAGACCCGGTGCATGACGAGGAGATTCATCGGCGTGTGGTCGTAAATCATGTGGCCCGCGCGGCCATTCAGAAAATCGTCATGGAATTCATTCGTGATCTCTATGACCTTGTTGCAGTCGATTTTCCAGTCGCTTCATAGGCTACCAAAGCAGCTTTTGAGCGAGCGCCGTATGGTGAGGGCGATCCATAATTCGATCGGCGGATTTCGCGAAACACGGTGAAGACTGATCGCCTTTACCCGCTGCATAAGAAATGGCGGAATAGGCTCTACTCGACGAACGGAACTTATTTACGCCGCGCGGTGGCGTTGGTTGAGCGGTGGGCACACCCCACCAGGGCACATCCTCCAAGCCGGCCTGGTAATTAGCTATGAAACGAGTAATCACCTGACGGTCAGACCTAGTACAACAGCACCTGAATGTCGCGACGAAAGCGCAGCAGAATGTCGATGTCGGCGACGTTGCCGCTGACCAGGACAGCGCCGTGCTCTTTGGCGCACAGGAAAATCAGCGAGTCGTTCAGCAACCTGCGCCTGCTCTCGCGTTGTTGCTCCACTGCACTTGCCCGCGTGGTTCCTGGGTCGGCTCAAGCCGAATTGCGCGCGCCAGACTCCAGCATGCCGGCCTCGGCCCATGCGGCGGACCTAGGGCGCGCATGTCCAAGGTGCTGATCCCGTGGAGCAGGCCCAGGAGAAGTGTACGGTAGCGCACGGTCGTAGCGTGGGTTGGATCAATGACGGCAATCTCCGCGACTGCCACCGCGCAATGCAGGACCGACCGTGCCTCGACCAAGGTAGGTGGCGGGATCTTGTTCCGCAGCCGGTGCACATGAGACCATGGTGTCCAGCGTCAGCGGCAGATCAGCCGGATCGAAAGGCAGGACGCTGTCGTGCGGCCGGGGGAACTGCCGAGTGTGGCGGTCCGGGCCAAGCAGCCGCCCGGGTAGCGGTTTAGTCCGCTTTTGTTTTGAACGGCCGACGGCGGTAGAACGGGTCGGTTCAGCCCGCGTGTTTACACAATCACCAGAGCCGCGCTCACGGGTGCGGGCAGCCGACTGCGTCTGGTGTCACACGGCAGTCAGGCCGGAGCGCGTGCCGCATCGGACGTGGTGCGGACGTGCTGACAACCGTGCCATCCGTCGGTACGCCGTGCGCTCTGCACTGACAGTATCCTTCTATGGGCATGCTTGTCGGACAGGTGATCCCCCCTGCCTGGCACGTGTTCGCAGACGCCGGGCCACCGGCAAGAGCGGCGGTGGCGAGAAGCGCGCCGCATACGAAGCCCATCAATCTCATACTAAGCACCTTCCATATAGAGAACGAACTGAAACGGATCACTGACCAAGTTGGACGGTCACCGGTCCGCGACTATCGCGCTCGGCCGCATGCTCCTGATGGTGCGCGGCGTGCCAATTCTGCCGCGCTGCCGCCTGATCCTGGGCCGCCGCCGCATAGTTGCCCGTCGCCGCGTTCGCCCGGGCAGCGCTCATATCCTGCCGTCCAGCCGCGCGATCCTGGTCGGCTTGGTATTGATGGGCCGCCGCGGCACCGTTGTCAGGCGTTGTAACTATGACCTGCGCCAACGCCGGAGTGGCCGCAAGCGCCGTCACGAGAGCGACAACATAATTAATTCGCACAGTGAGTTTCCTTCTGGTTTCGAGCTGCGGTCATTTTGCGTTGCTTTTTGCCTATCGCATGTTCAGATCATGGCAACCAAGCGACATCCCGTCTTCGTGTTCGCGCTGTAACCATCGGGTCACGGCAGACTGGCCGCGTGCAGGCCAGTCAGCGGCTCGGCTTCGCCGCCAACGCCGTGGTTGACGCGGCTCGACTGCTACGCTAGCCACCGCGGCGGGTCACGCCCCCCCACCGGGGTGCTTCTCTTCTGGAAGGGAGAGCCGCGAATGGTCGCATCGTCGCGTCCGGACAAGCGTCCGGCCAATCTAAATTTCTCCTCGGGTCCCTGCGCCAAGCGTCCCGGCTTCACGCTGGACGCACTGGGCGGTGCGTTGCTCGGCCGCAGCCACCGCGCGCCGGCGCTGAAGGCACGGCTGGCCGAGGTGGTCGAGCGCTCGCGCGCCATTCTCGGCAGTCCGCCGGACTGGCGAGTCGGCATCGTGCCGGCCTCCGACACCGGCGCAGTCGAGATGGCGCTGTGGTCGTTGCTCGGCGCGCGCGGCGTCGATGTGCTGGCATTTGAAAGCTTCTCGGCCGGCTGGGCAACCGACGTGCTCAAGCAGTTGAAGCTCACTGATGCGCGCGTGCTGTCGGCACCGTACGGCCGGTTGCCTGATCTCGCTGCGGTCGATTTTGCCCGCGACGTGGTGTTGGCCTGGAATGGCACCACCTCCGGCGTGCGGATCCCCGACGGCGATTGGATCCCAGCAACGCGCGAAGGGTTGGTGATCTGCGACGCGACCTCGGCAGCGTTCGCGATGACGCTGCCGTGGGACAAGCTCGATGTCGTCACATGGTCGTGGCAGAAGGTGCTGGGCGGCGAGGCGGCGCATGGGATGCTGGCGGTGTCCCCGCGCGCTGCCGCTCGGCTGATGAGCTATAAGCCGGCATGGCCGCTGCCGAAGATTTTCCGGCTGACTTCAGGCGGCAAGCTGAACGAAGGCATCTTCGCCGGCGAAACCATCAACACGCCGTCGATGTTGTGCGTAGAGGATGCGCTGGACGGGCTGCGCTGGGCCGAGACCGTGGGTGGTCTGCCAGGCCTGATCGCGCGGAGCGAGGCGAACCTCGCCGCCGTCGCGGACTGGGCGGCTCGCTCGCCCTGGGTCGATTTCCTTGCCGAGGATCCGGCCACGCGCTCCTGCACCTCGATCTGCCTGAAGATCGTTGCGCCGTGGTTCACGGCACTCCCGGCGGATGCACAGGCCCGTGCCGCCAAGGCACTGGCGGCGCTGATCGAGAAAGAACGCGTGGCCCACGACATCGGCGCCTATCGTGATGCGCCGCCGGGCCTGCGCATCTGGGGCGGCGCCACGATCGAGGCAGCTGATATCGCCGCGTTGCTGCCGTGGCTCGATTGGGCGTTCGCACAGGTCGCCGCGGATTACGTACCGGCGACGACGGAGTAGGCCGATGCCAAAAGTGCTGATCAGCGACAAGCTCTCCCCCGCCGCGGTGGAGATTTTCCGCAGCCGCGGCATCGAGGCGGATGTCCGGCACGGACTTTCACCGGCCGAGCTGCGCGGTATCATCGACGACTATGACGGGTTGGCGGTCCGCTCGGCCACCAAGGTCACGCGCGAACTGCTGGACGCGGCGCGCAATCTGAAGGTGGTGGGCCGCGCCGGCATCGGTGTGGACAACATCGACGTGAAATCGGCGACCGCGCGCGGGGTGGTGGTAATGAACACGCCGCACGGCAACACCATCACGACGGCCGAGCATGCGATCGCCATGATGTTCGCACTGGCCCGGCAGATCCCTGAAGCGTCAGCTTCTACGAAGGCGGGTAAATGGGAGAAGAATCGGTTCATGGGGGTCGAGCTGTCCGGCAAGACGGTCGGGCTGATCGGCTGCGGCAATATCGGCTCGATCGTAGCTGATCGGGCGATCGGGCTGCACATGAAGGTGATTGCGTACGATCCGTTCCTGTCCGAGAAGCGCGCGGTCGATCTGGGCGTGCAGAAGGTCGAGCTCGATACCCTGCTGGCGCGCGCCGACATCATCACCCTGCACACGCCGCTGACCGATGCGACGCGCGACATCCTCTCGCGCGAGGCGCTAGCGAAGACGAAGCCGGGGGTGCGCATCATCAACTGCGCCCGCGGCGGCTTGCTGGACGAGGCAGCGCTGGCGGATGCCATCGAGGTGGGGCACGTCGCCGGCGCGGCGCTTGATGTGTTCGAAACCGAGCCCGCCACCGAAAGTCGGCTGTTCGGGCTGGAGAACGTGGTGTGCACGCCGCACCTGGGCGCCGCGACCACCGAGGCGCAGGAGAACGTGGCGCTGCAGATCGCCGAGCAGATGAGCGATTTCCTGCTGACCGGCGCGGTGGCGAATGCGATCAACATGCCTTCCGTTTCGGCAGAGGATGCGCCGCGGATCAAGCCGTATATGGAGCTTTGCCGCCATCTCGGGGCGTTTGCCGGCCAGCTCACCCACGCGCGCGAGGGCGTGATCCGCCGCGTGCTGATCGAGTACGAAGGCCATGCCTCCGCGCTGAACCACCGCCCGCTCAGCGCCGCGGTGCTCGCCGGGCTGATGGCGCCTGTCATGGAAGGCGTGAACATGGTCAATGCGCCGAGTGCGGCGCATGACCGCGGTATCGATGTCGCCGAGACGGTGCACGATCGCCCCAGCGAGTATCAGACGCTGGTGCGGGTGACGATCGAGGCGGACCGGTTGACTCGCTCGGTCGCCGGTACGCTGTTTGTTGGATCCCGCCCGCGCATCGTCGAAATCAAGGGCATCCGCGTGGAGGCCGATTTCGCGCCGCATATGCTGTACGTGACGAACCAGGACAAGCCGGGGTTCATCGGCCGGTTCGGTGCGACCCTGGCGGGCGCGGGGATCAATATCGCGACGTTCCATCTAGGGCGCGCAGAACCGGGCGGCGACGCAATCTGCTTGGTGTCGGTTGATGAGCAGGTGCCCGAGGATGTGCTGGCGATGGTGCGGACGTTGCCGCTCGTGATGCAGGCGACCTCGTTGTCGTTCTGATCGGGGCGCAGGCGGCAATGGCGGTCGGGGCGGAATTCCGGGAGTTCGTGCTCGATCTACTCGCGCCGCTGCGACCGAGCGCGCGGCGGATGTTCAGCGGCGTCGGGATCATGCGCGACGGGGTGATGTTCGCGCTGCTGTCGGGCGATGCGATGTATTTCCGCGTGAACGAGCGGACGCGGCCGAAGTTTGAGGCCGAGGGCTGCGGGCCGTTCAGCTATCAGCGTGCCGGGCGCGAGGTGGCGATAGGGAGCTACTACGCGGTGCCGGAATGGCTGTACGACGAACCGGATGCGCTCGTGGAGTGGGCCCGCGATGCGATCGGCGCGGCGCGTGCAGTCAAGCGAAACCGGCGGGGCCGCGCCTCCCGATGACGGCGGCGGGATGGCCCCGCCGCAAAGGCTCGTCCTTGGTTGTAAGCCGCTTGCACCTATCATTAACTGATCCCGTCTAACGCTAAGCCCGGGGACGCAATCCCGAACGTTTCCCCACTCGCGCCAGAACAGCGCAGCGTCTGGCTTGTCCGATGGGCTCCGCGCGATGATGAATAATCAGGAACGCCCCCTCGTATCGCTGGGCCAGCGCGTGCCATTCTGTTACGGACTTGGAGCGGACCGGCGATTCTTCTCGTTTGAGGCGCAGGCCGGTCGGCCGACCGCCATGATCCTGGCCCATCAGGTGGCTCCGAGCGACCTACAACCCGTCGTCCAGAATTTTGCCCGACAGTCCGAGGCTTTCGCTTCCCGCCGGGCGGACATCCTTGTCCTGGGCACCGAGGACGTGGTGCGTGGTCTCGCCGGCGATCCCGCCGATGCCCCCGCCATACGGATGATCGACTGCGGCATCGGTTTCCTGGCTCGCTGTGGCGTTCAACCTGGTGCGCTGTTGGTGCTGGTGACCGACCGCAACCTGCGCGTAGCACGGCGATTGGTGCCGGGGCAGACGGCGGACATCGTGGCGGCTTGCTTCGATTGCCTCGACGAGCTGCCGCGGGAGGATCCGCGTGACATATCGCTGCCCGCGCCAGTCCTGGTGCTGCCCAACCTGCTGCCTCGCGAACTGTGCCGGGCGCTGATCGAGACGTTCGATGCCGGAATCAGCATCGATGGCGGGGTTGCGTCGATCGACGCCGCCGGAACGCCGCAGGGCCGCATCGATCACGATAGGAAGCGGCGGCGCGACTTCCTGATCCCGCCGGGGGACGCGCTGGAGCGGGGCTTGCAGCGACTGCTGCTGGACCGCTGCACGCCGGAGACCGCCAAGGCGTTCCAGGCGCACATCGCTCATACCGACCGGCTGCTGATCGCCCGCTATGACGAAGCAGAGAGCTGGTTTCGGCGGCATAGGGACAACTCGGCAGAGAATGTCGCATTCCGGGAATTCGCGATCTCGGTCAATCTCAATGTGGAGGAGTACGAGGGCGGATATCTGCTGTTTCCCGAGTACAACGATCACCGATACCGGCCGCCGACCGGGGGAGCGCTTATATTCTCGTCCTCGGTGCTGCATGAGGCGGTGCCGGTCACTCGGGGCCGGCGCTATGTGCTGCTGACGTTCTTCCATAGCGACGCTGCGGAGGCGCGCCGGCGCGCTTATTTGGCGAGGACTTCGGCGGAGTTTGTGCCGCGGGTGGCAGTTGCAGGGTCAGGGGATCGGGACTCCTCCCCCCGGCCCCCTCCCCCCGTCCCCCTTCCGCAAGGGGAGGGAGTCGTGCGCCTCGCCGGTGCGACGGTCCACCAACCTTGGCCATGATCGGTGAAGCCGTTGTCGCGGTAGAGATTCCGCACCGGGGTGTTGCGATCGGTTGGTATGATCCGCGCACGAAGCCCCGCCGCCTCGGTTCCGGGATCGTCGATGATCCGGGCGAGCAGCGCGCGTTCTCCGCCGAGCCCAATCACCCGGCAACTGAGTACAAAGTTCAGGATCTCCCCGCTGACAACAACCGCCGCGCCGACCAGCCCATGATCGGCGAAGCGGTCGCGCATGTGCAGCGTAAAAACCCTGCCTTCCCAAGCCTCCATGACGCGCTGCAGCGCGGCAATCGCAAACCTCCGCCCGGTCGCGTTGAACTGCGTGGTGCGCTCGAACAGCTCCTGCACGCGGGCGACAGAAGCGGCATCGGCCGTGCTCGGCGCTAGCCGTTCGATCGTGCAGACGATCTCCAGCGACGCCAGGAACGCGCTCTCGTCTGATACCTCCGCCCGCAGCCGCGATCGATCGAGCTGCGCCTTCACGAGCTCGCTGCGCATCGCCGACTCTGGTGTGAGCCGCGCGGGCTGAAGCCGAGGGTCCGTCAGCAGCGCGCGGCGCAGCGCGAACAGGTCCTCGCCCAGCACAGCCACCTCCGGCAGGCTCTGCCTCACGCGTTCGCGTTCCAACGGGTTGTCGTCGATGAATACGAAGGCATCGAGTGCAAAGCCGAGCTCCTCAGCGATCGAGCGGATATTCGCCGGCTTGTCCTGCCAGTTGATGCGACTGGCGACGAAGCTCTCCGGCGTCAGCAGCCGCTGGCGCGGGTAATGCTCCTGATAGCGCCACAGCTCGCGCACCGTCGCCTCATCGTTCTTGCTGACGCAGGCCAGCAGGATGCCGCGCTGCCGGAGAGCGCGCAGCGCCTCGTGGATGCCGACATAGATCCCGATATAGGAGTTCAGGCTGCTGATTTCAGGCGCCCAGGCGAAGGGACTGCCGGTCTCCGCCAGCACGCCGGGCCACAGCACGCCGTCGAGATCGACGATCACGCACTTCCGGCAATCGAGCCCTAGCATCACGGCGAGCGCGTCCATATGCGCCCGCGCCGTCACCGCTTCCCTGCGATAAGGATCGCCGCCAACCTGCCTTGCCAGCGGCGCAATGTCCGGGAACTGGTGATGCACCGCCGCCAGCTCGCTCTCCGGCCGCTGCAGCATCCAGCCGGGCGAGCCGAAATGGGTGAACGAGACCAGCCCGTCATCGAGTAAGCCGGCCGCACCCGCCGCCCCCAGCGTGGCCGCGACGTCGACCACATGCACGTCGGGGAAATCCTCGGCCAACTGCTCCATCGCAAGATTGGTCCGGCGAAACCGGTTGCGATGGCTGTGGATCCCGCGATCGGCAAGACCGAGCGGCTGCACCGTCGGTACCGGCAGTGCGTCGATCAGGATCGGCGCCGGCGTGATGGCGCGTAGCTTGTCCAGCACGGTGCGGGCCGCGTCGAGATAGACGCGCCCAGGGTCGCCTCCATGATGGCGCGCGTCGCCCAGGACCATTGCGTGCTTTGCCTGCAGGGCACCGATCACAATCGCATCATGCCGGCGTTCGCTGGCGAGTTGCAGATCGTCGATGAACGAAGCGGCAACTCGAAGATCGATGCCGCGCCGTGCTGCTTCGCGACGCAGGAAGTCGGTTTCCATCTGCACGTCGCAGTCGCCGAACAACAGCACATCGAGCCGTCGGCGAAGGGTGCTGGCCTCGTCGATCCCGCGCGGCGCTTGCACCGCCCAGGGATCGCGCCCGTGCAGTGCAGTCAGCTCACGAGTGATCGCGACGCGCTCGTCGTCGCGTTCGCTGAGCATGCCGCGGTCCAGTAGCATCAGCGCGCAGGCGCGGATGGTCGCTTGGTCGTGGCCAAGCTCCGCGGCGAGCTGCGGCAGCGCCGCTTCCAGGTCCGTCGGAGCGTCAAAGAACGAGATCAATCGCGCGACTTCCGCCGTGACAGGCAGGCGCACTTGACTGATTGCGTGGACCGCCAGCACGCTAGCCTCGCCGAACGGGACGAGATGGACGAACTCCGATCGGCGCAGGATCATGGTTCGGGTCTTTGTCCGCAGCCTGCGCGCCCCTCCGAGCCTGCTGCTCTATCGCGAGGGTAAATTCGTCGGTTCCACCGGCGGGCAAGTCGACTCGCGGTGGCCTGCGTCCGATTGCGCGGTCTCGCTGGCGATGCCGGGAAAATGGCAGGCGACGAGCCGTCCGGCATCAGCCGCCTGAAGTTCAGGCATGGTCGTTGCGCAGACCTCGCGCGCATGGGAACATCGGGTCCTGAATCTGCAGCCACTGGGCGGAGCACTCGGCGAGGGCGGCTCGCCGGCAAGTATGATGCGGGATCTTAAGGAATCCCCAACGCCGGGAACAGACGACAGCAAAGCGGCGGTATAAGGATGCAGCGGACGTTCGCAGACCGCCTCGCTCGGTCCATATTCGACGATCCTGCCGAGAAACATGATGGCGATGTTCGTGCTGATATGCCGCACGATCCGCAGGTCGTGACTGATGAAGATCAGCGTCAGGCCGATCGCTTCCCGCAGCTCCTGGAACAGATTGACGATCTGGGCCTGGATGGAAACATCGAGAGCGGAGATCGGCTCGTCGGCGACTATCAGTTGCGGATTGAGGGCAATTGCCCGGGCGATCCCAACCCTCTGCCGCTGGCCGCCGGACAGTTCGATCGGCAGGCGATCGGTGATATCGCGCCCTAGACCGACCAACTCCAGCACCTCCGCCACGCGGCGCGCCCGAGACGCGGCATCGATACCATGCGCAAGCAACGGCTCGGCGACGAGGTCGCGCACCCGCGCGCGCGGGTTCAGCGATTCGTATGGGTCCTGGAACACCGGCTGAAGCTGCTTGCGCACCTGCCTCAGCGCCTCGCCACGGAGGCGGGCGATGTCCTGGCCGCCGAACACGATGCGACCGCGATCGACGTCGATCAGGCGCAGAATGCAGCGCGCAAGGGTCGATTTGCCACAACCGGACTCGCCCGCCAGACCCAGTACCTCGCCGGGACGGACCGACAGAGACACGTCGTCAACGGCGTGCACGCGGGTGGGCGGCGCCAACGGCCAGACGCTCGGGACCAGATGGTGGCGAGTCACCCGATCGAGTACCAGCAGTGGCTCCGTCGGTGCGGCCGGCGCGTCATCTCGCCGCGAGCGCCTGACCGGCAGCTTTTGGGTAGTGGCCGCAACCTGTGCTGAGTCCTGCGAGGCGGCCCAGCACGCCACCGCCGCGTCGCCGTTGCGTTCGAGCGCTGGTTCGTTCTCGCGGCAGATCGCCATCGCCCGCGGGCAGCGCGGGTGGAACGGGCAGCCGCTCGGCAGAGCGCCGACCACCGGCGGCTCGCCGGGAATGGCCAGCAGCCTGGTGCCGCTTGGCGCAGTTGCCGATGGAACCGATTGCAGCAGGGCCTGCGCGTAGGGATGCAGCGGGTGCGCCAGCAGCTCCCGAGTTGGCCCGATCTCGACAATCCTGCCGGCGTACATGACGGCGATCGTGCCGCAGATTTCGGCGACCACGCCGAGATCGTGACTGACCAGGATCAGCGCGACGCCCTGGTCGCGATTCAAGCGGCGCCAGATTTCGATAATCTGCGCCTGCACCGTGGCATCCAGAGCCGTGGTCGGCTCATCGGCGATGACCAGCGACGGTGAGGCCATCATTGCCGTTGCGATCATCGCCCGCTGCCGCATGCCGCCGGAGAATTCGTGGGGATAGCGGCGCATTGCCACCGGCGGGTCGGGAATGCCCAGGCTGCGCAGCATGCGTTCGGCGGCGGCCGACGCCTCCCGTGACGGTGCGATGTGGTGCAGCCGCAAAGGCTCCCGCACCTGCGTCCCGATACGCATCAGCGGGTTGAGCGCCGCCAGCGACCCCTGGGACACCATCCCGAGATCCTTGCCGCGGAGCTGCGCAAGCCGCCGAGGCGAGGCACTCAGCAGATCTTCGTCCCGGAACTGCACAGAACCGCTTGTGGCCCGTGCCGTCGGCGGCAGCAGGCGAGCGATCGCCGAGACGGTCAGGGTCTTCCCCGACCCGGATTCCCCCACCAATCCGATCGCCCCGCCCTGACCGAGGCGGAAGGACACGCCGCGCACCACCTCGCGCCATGTCCCGCCGATTTCGACGGAGACGCGTAGCCCATCCACCGCGAGAAGAGTAGGCGGCTCGGTCATCACCTCTGTTGTCTGCGCCCGCCGACCCAGGGGTCCAGCGCGTCGCGGACGGAATCGCCGAGCAGGTTGAAGGCGAAGACAAGGCACAGGATTGCCAGGCCCGGAAAGGCAGCCACCCACCACTGATCCATCACATCGGCGCCGTCCGACACCATCGCGCCCCATTCCGGTATCGGCGGACGTGCCCCCAGGCCGAGAAAGCTGAGGGTGGCGAAGCTCAGGATCGCCCGTCCGATATCGACCGCCGCCATCACTAGCAACGCCGGCAAGGCATTCGGAAGTATCACCCGGAACAGGATGGCGATTGTGCGCCGTCCCGCCGCGCGAGCGGCCTCGACGAATTCCTTGTCCCGCAGTTCCAGCACGATGCTGCGGCAGACCCGCACGTATTGCGGCCACCAGACCGCGGTGAGCGCGATGATGCCGTGCACCAGACTGGCGCCGAGCGCCGCCGCCACCGCCATCGCCAGCACCAACACGGGAAAGGCAAGCACCATGTCGGTGATGCGCATCACCACCTCATCGATCACCCGACCGCCATATCCGGCGATCGCACCGAGTAGGGTGCCGGCGCTCGCGCCGATTACCACAACCACGAACGCTGCCGGAACCGAAGCTCGCCCGCCATACAGCACGCGGCTGAACACGTCGCGCCCGAGCTGATCGGTGCCGAATGGATGCGTCAGGCTCGGCGGTTGCAGGCGGTCGAGCACATGCTGCGCGATCGGGCTATATGGCGCCAGCGTGCCAGCAAACAGGATCGCCAGCACGAAGACCAGGATGATTGCCAGGCTGACGATCAGTTGCGGGTCCCGCGGAATCAAGCGGTTCAGCCGCATTACACCGCCTCGGCCGGACGGGCTATCCGGTGCGACTGTTACGGCACCGGAGCTCACCGGCGCCCCGATGCCATGGCCAGGCGGATGCGCGGATCGAGGGCCGCATAGACCAGGTCCACGCCGAGATTGACCAGCGTGTAGATGATCCCAAACACGAGTGTGACGCCGATGATGGCGGGGAAGTCCGCATAGATCGCAGCCGAATAGGCGTAGTGGCCGATCCCCGGCCAGCCGAATACGGTTTCGATCAGTATGACCCCGGTCAGAAGGTCTCCGTAGGCAAGTCCGACCACGGTCACGACCGGGATCAGCGCGTTCGGCATGGCGTGGCGCAGGATGGTGTAGGATTCCGTCGCGCCTTTGCCGCGCGCCGTTTGCAAAAAACTCCGCGGCAGCACCGACAGCATGCTGGTCCGCGTCATGCGGGTCAGCGTGCCGAGGCTCCAGGTCGCCAGGATGAGGGCCGGCAAGAGCAGATGCGACAGCGCATCGTAGAGCGTCGCCCATCGGCCGGCGAGCAGGCTGTCGATCGTGTACATTCCGGTGACGTTTGGAGGCGCCGAGTCCCAGGTGCTCAAGCGTCCCGGTGCCGGTGCAATACCGAGCCGCAGATAGAAGACATCGAGGGCGGTCAGCGCGAGCCAGAAGATCGGCATGGCGACGCCGACCAGGGTTGCCAACCGCACCACGAGATCGAACGCCGAGCCGCGCCAAACTGCCGCGGCAATGCCGAGCGGCACCGAGATCAGCACGCTCAGGATCACCGTGACAGTCGCCAGCTCGATCGTTGCCGGCAGGTAGGATCGCAGATCATCGATGACCGGGCGATGCGTGTAGATGGACTCGCCGAGATCGCCATGCACGAGATGGTTGAGATAGACGAGGTACTGATCGGCCAGCGGCCGATCGAGGCCCCAATGCCGGCGATAGGCCGCGACGATCGCCGGATGTTCAGCCGCCTGCTGACCCAGCGTCGCAACCACCGGGTCGGTGGGAATGGCTCGGCTGACGGTAAACGAGATCAGGGTCATGCCCAGCAGGATCGGGAGCAGCAGAACGAGCCGACGCGCGACATACACGATCATCGGCGCGCCCCCGCCGCCCCACCCGAGTCATTGCGAGCGACGCGAAGCAATGTCCCGCGAATTGCCGTCTCTGGCCCCGTTATTCCTGCATAAACAGGAGTCCATGCGACGGCACGAAATCCCGGGTGGTCAAATGGATGCCTGCTTGGACTGCCATGACGGGTGCGAGTACTACGCAAGCTCGATGCTGCCGACGTCAACGTACCAGACAGGATTGGTTGCCAGCGACTTTATCACGTCCTTCCGATAGCCGACCTGGATGTTCGCTTCGAACAACCACGCGAACGGCCCCACCTGGTTCATCAACCGCTGCGCCTCGTAGCAGATCTGCTGCTGCTGGGCGGGATCGAGCGTCACCATCGCCTGCTTGGCAAGGTCCGAGATTTTCTTAGCATCGGGTGAGAAGTCGGGAGTCCAGCCCTGACGCGGTCCCGCCACGTGGCCGCCGGGCGCGAACACGGGCAGGAAATCGGTCCATCCGATATAGTCGGCACCCCAGAAATGGATGGCGGCATCGAGCTTTCCCGCGCGGAAATCGGTTAGCTCCTGCGTCGAGGGAACCGGCCTTAGGTTTGCGGTGATGCCGATCGCGGACAGATCCTCCTGGACCTTCGCAGCAATCAGGCTGGCCGCAATGTTCTGGAACAGTTGCTCGGACGCATAGGTCAGGTCGAAGGCAAATCCATTTGCATAACCTGCCGCCGCCAGGGCAGCCTTGGCGCGCGCCGGATCGGTCTTGATCCGCTCCGCGACCGGAAGCGCATTCGGCAGCCCAGGCGGAATGCAGGACGCGATGAACTGGCCGCCGCCCAGGTAGATCTTCGCCATACCGTCATAGTCGATTGCGTATTTGATCGCCTCCCAGGTCTTCGGATTCTTGAGCGCCGGATTGCGGCTGACGTGCCAGCCGAGCCAGGGAAAGCCCAACGACGGGATATTCAGGACTTCGATATTCGCGTTCTTCTGCACCTCAGACGCCAGGTCGGGCGTCAGGTTCGCCGCGATATGTGCATCGCCGCGCACCAGCAGATCGCGCTGCACGTCGGGGTCCTTGACGAACTTGAACACGATCCGCTCGAACGGTGGCTTTCGGCCCCAGTAATACGGATTGCGCGACACCGTGAGCTGCGCGCCATGCTCCCAGGCGTCCAACACAAACGGCCCGCTTCCCGCACTGTGCTGGTCGAGCCAGGCGCGTGCGGTATCGGTGGTCGCCGCGTTGGTGGCGTCGGTGCCGCCATGCGCCTTCAGCATCGCGGCGCTGGCGATAGAAAGGAACGGCGAGGTCAGCAGAAACAGCCAGTCAACGTTGAGAGACGTAAGCTTGATCGTGACCTCGTTCGGTCCGCTTTTTTCCACGGACTGCACGCCGTCCTGGAACCAGGATGCGGGTCCCTTGAGGTATTTCTGACGTTTCAGAGAGAACACCACGTCCTCGGGCGTCGCCAGCGTGCCGTCGGAGAATTTGATGTTGGGATTGAGCTGGAACACGTAAGTCAGGCCGTCGGCGCTGACATCCCACTTGGTGGCGAAGTCCGACGTGACCTTGCTGAAGTCGGAGCCCGGGAATGTCAGGAGCTGGTCATAGACGCCGCGCAGGAAGATCGGCACAGTCAGTTCGTTCGCACCTTGCGGATCAAGGGTGCGCGTATCGCCTTCCTGGATGGCGACCACCAGCGTGGAGAGCTGCTTCGTCTGAGCACTGGCCGGTGACGAGAGAGCCGCCGTCATCAGACTGGGTAAGGCGGCGCCTACTGCGGCCTGCTGCAATAGCCCGCGGCGGGAGATAGGCAAGGTGACGTGCGGGTGATCGGGTGTTTCGTTTTGGCCGTTCATGGTTGCTCTCCCTGGTTCTCCCGGGGCTTTTGCCGGGGTGGACGCCTGCCGGTGTGGGTGGGGCGGGTCTGTGGTGGTTCTCGGCGCTGGTCGCCTCGGTATCCTAAACTGAGTTCAAAATTAGATTCAAGGAGTCGCGTAGGACCGAAATTCGGGGTGAGAACGGATCATGCCGGCCACGCCGGCCACTGAGCCGACTAGCAGATCCCCGAGCGTCGTTGTTTGACGCGCCACGATCGGCTTGCGGAACAGCACCCACGTGCAATACCCGACGAGCAGCACGCCGATCACCCGCTCGTAAAGGCCCGGATTGGCATGGGTCAGCAGGAACACGCCGAGCGGCACCCCGATCAGCCCGCCGAGCAGGAACGGTCGGAGCGACGGCCAGTGCACAGCACGCCGCACCGCCCATACTCCCATCGTCTGGTTGGCGATGCTGCAGGCCATCATGAGCCGCACGATCTGGACCGGCCCGTTCATGAGGTGAAACAGCAGCGCGCCGCAGATGCCGGAGAACGCGAAGCCGGCGATCCCGCTGGTTAGAGCGGCGACGAAGATCGCCAGCGCTACGACCACGCTCCCGTTGACCAGACCGTACTGGCGCAACGTTTCGCAATAGAAAGCGACGAGCCCTGCGCCAGCAAGTGCGAGCAGAACCAATCCGAAGCGGCCACGCGGGTCGAACGCCGCCAGGATACGGCGCGGCACGCTCGGATCAGCACGGGCAGGTGCTACCGTGGCCGACCCAGCCGTGACAACACCAGAAATCGATGTGATGATGGATGGCATCGCGAGACCCCCTCAGTTCGCGGCGGTGGTGCGCAGTAGGGCATTCCGACGGGTCGCGCTGTGAGGAAGGTCACTCTGACATCGCTCGGCTTCCCGTGTCGGCTCAGGTCGCAGGTTGGCAATTGCCGTGCGTGTGGGAGCTCCGCGCCGCTGTCAGTCTAGCCCGCATTGGCGCGACCAAGGAAAACGCTCCGAGGCGTGCGATCTTCTCATGCCGTCTACGGCTGGTTCACGGAGGGGTGCGACACCGGCGATCTGAAGGAGGCGAAGGTGCTGCTGGTGGCGTTGGCGTGAAACGCGAGTTCATGTCGCCTTCCTATCGACCACTGCAGTTTGCTCAAACCTTCATTGTGCAGTCAGCGTGAACGTGCGCCAGGGCGCAACGCGTCGATGCCGAGACTCCGGCCCGGCGGGTCGATGAAGAACAAGAACTGAATGACGACCAGAAAGAAATAGGTCCACGGCCACTCGCCCGGCGCCGAATAGAGCCCCAGCCACAGATTGAGCCCCATCAACACCCCAAGCAGCGCCCCCCAGCGCGTCAGCAGCCCGAGGATCAGCGAAACACCGATGCTTACCTCGATCGCATAAACCAGCGGCCCGAAGATCGCGATGTTCGGAATGACGATGTTGCCAACCAACCAGGCCTGCAGCGGAATGGCGGCATGGTCCACCTGCTGCTTCATCCAGTAGAGCAGGCCGGCGTAGTTGGGCGGCACCTTCCACAACGACTGCTGCCACCACATCGAGCCGATCAGCAGGCGGGTGATCCAGACTGCCGCATGACGCGGCGTCCGCTGCGCGGGGTCGCGCGCCCAGGCTAGCAGCGCGATCAGCACGCTGCCCACCAGCAGCACCCAGAACACCACGGTCAGTACGCCAGGCTTGGTCAGGAAGCCGATGACGTCGTGCAGCGGGTTGGGACGCATTCTGCTCGGCCCTCGTTCAGCTTTTCGATCGACGCCAGGCTTGCGCGGTCAGCGCCAGCAAGCGCAACGCCTCGGCGGCGCCGTCCGCCTCGCCCTTCTCGAAATCGCCCTCCACTTGCGCAAGCTGATTGGTCACGTGCGCAAAGCATACCACGTCGCGGCGGCGCGCCGTTGCGAAGGCATAGAGCGCTGCCGCTTCCATCTCCACCGCGAGGGCGCCGGCGGCGCGGGCACGGGCGATCGCCGCCTCGGTTTCGCGGAACGGAGCGTCCGTGGTCCAGACAGCGCCGCGCACGACCGGCGGCCGCATCGCGCCGAGCGCAGCCTCGATCGACGCCAGCAGGTGTGCCGGTGCGGCAGCGAACGGTGCGGGAGGAAGGTAGTGGATACTGGTGCCCTCGTCGCGCAGCGCGCGGTCAATCAGCACGAAATACGGCGGCGGGCCGGCGGCAGCAATCTGGCCGGCCGAGGTGATGCTGATCAGCAGCCGGCAGCCAGCGGCAAAGAGCTCTTCAGCGATCAGTACTGCGAATGGAGCGCCGACCGCGTGCGGGATCGCACCCATCCGCTCGCCGCCAGCGTCGAAGAGGGTGAGCTCTGTGTGATAGCACGGCCAAGCAGGCTCTTCGGTGGCGCGACCGGTGCGGCGCAGATGGCGGACCAGGTCACCGTCCGGGTCGAGGACGCAAATCTCAGGCATCGGCACATCGGGGAGCTGCTTCTGCCGGCGCGCTTCGCGCAGGAGGTTCTCCGGGCGAAAGACGGACGGGGCGGCGTGATCTTTGGCCGCCAGTATCCAGAGGCCGCTCCCTTCGTCCCGATCCGCCACGCGCGGTTCCCCTTGTCTCGGTTGACAACCTGTAGCACAGCCATATCGAACGCCGCAGGCGTCGTGGCGGATACCTCTTTGCGCCGGAATGGGGTCCTGCGCCTGTCAGACGCTCGGACCTTATTTTCGTTACAGGCAACTGTGGTGAAGCGACGATCCCTGATTCAGGCTGTGGCCTCACTCCCTATGCTGGCGCGTCCGGCCGTGTCCGGCTCAGCGCGGGCCGCAGCCGCGCCCGCAGGCACCGCCTCTCGCGTCCGCCCGGCCGACCCTGGATGGCCCTCCGCCGCCGAGTGGGAGGGGCTGCGCCAGAGGGTAGAGGGCCATCTCATCAAGGTGCAGTCGCCGCTCGATGCCTGTCGGGCCGACCCCGATGGCGAGGCGTGCCGTGCTCTCTTCAAGGAGCTGAAGAACCCCTATTTCATCGGCGACAGCCCCGCCCTGACCCAAACCTGTGGCTGGGTCGATGCCTGGACCGCGCAGCCGAGCGTCTATGCGGTGGCAGCGAGCAATACCGCGCATGTCGTCGCCGCGGTCAATTTCGCCCGCGAGAAGAATTTACGCCTGGTGATCAAGGGCGGCGGCCACTCGTATCTCGGCACCTCCAACGCCGCGGATTCCTTGCTGGTCTGGACCCGCGAGATGAACGATATCACGGTCCATGACGCGTTCGTGGCGCAGGGTTGCGCCGCAAGCCACGCGCCGCAGCCGGCGGTCACGGTCGGGGCGGGTGCAATCTGGATGCACACCTACGAGGCCGTGACCACCGGCGCGGGGCGCTACGTGCAGGGTGGCGGCTGCGGCACGGTCGGGGTCGCCGGGCTCGTTCAAGGTGGCGGCTTCGGGACCTACTCGAAGCAGTTCGGTACTGCCGGCTCTTCGTTGCTGGAGGCGGAGATCGTGACCGCGGATCGGGCGGTGCGCATTGCCAATGCCTGCAACGAACCCGAGTTGTTCTGGGCGCTCAAAGGGGGTGGGGCCGGCAGTTTCGGCGTGGTCACGCGCCTCACATTGCGGACGTGGGACTTGCCGGACTTCTTCGGCTCGGTTGCAACTACGATCCACGCCAAATCAGATGCGGCGTATCGTCGGCTGTTGGGTGGTTTCGTCGCATTCTATGCGGAGAAGCTGTGCAACCCGCACTGGGGCGAGCTGGCCAAGCTGCTCCCAGGCAACCGGCTGCAGATCGGCATGAATTTCCAGGGCCTCGACAAGGCCCAGGCGACCGCGATCTGGCAGCCGTTTCTGGACTGGGTGGCGCCGCAGGAAGATCTAACTGCAACGCTGCCGGTGATCGTTGCCGGGCCGGGGCGGCATCGCTGGGATGGCCCCGTCCTCGAGGCCTTCGCGCCGGGGACCGTCCTGTATGACGACCGTCCCGGCGCCCCGGCGACGAATTTCTTCTGGTCAGCCAATCTCGCCGAGGCCGGACATTTCATCCATGGCTTCGAGTCCCTCTGGGTACCGGCGACGCTGTTGGAGCCGGCGCAGCGAGAGGCGCTCGCCGACGCGCTGATGGCCGCGAGCCGACATTGGGCCATCGAGTTGCACTTCCAGAAGGGACTGGCCGGCGCGCCGGCGGAGGTCATCGCCGCGGCCAAGGACACGCCTATGAACCTGGCAGTAACCGAAGCCTTCATGCTGGCGATCATCGCCGGCGAAGGGCCTCCTGCCTTTCCCGGCTTAGCCGGTCACGCGCCGAATCTTGCTGCCGCGCGGCGCGACGCCGCGCGGATCGGGCGGGCTACTGCTGAACTGCGGAAGGTAGTGCCGGAGCCCGGCGCCTACGTCGCGGAGAGCAGCTATTTCCAGGGCGACTGGCAGAAGGCCTATTGGGGACCGAATTATCCGCGGTTGCTCGCGGTCAAGCAGCGATACGATCCCGACGGTCTGTTCTTTGTCCGCCACGGCGTTGGTAGTGAGGAATGGAGCGAGGACGGGTTTACCCGTCTGGCCGGGCGCTAGCCCGCTTCCGGCAGGCGACACGCATCACTTGCGTGGCTCGAACAGCTCGATCGCGTTCCCGGAGGGATCTTCGCAGAGAATTTGCCGCCCGCCAGGCCCGTCCAGCACATCGTTACGGAACACCGTCCCACGTCGGCGCAGTGATTCGACCAGTGCCGGCAGCTCCGCCACTTCGAGCACGAAGCGATTCCATCCTCCCGGCTCCGGCTTGCGCCCATCTGGCATCGACTTCGACGCCGAGGCCGCGGGACCTGCGACCCATAGGCTGAACCCTTCGCGCTCAAGAATTGCCATTGCCGGACCGAACTGCTGGCGCAGGGAGAAGCCTAATGCTTCCGTATAGAATGCAACTGCCGCGTTCACGTCATGAACAATGTAGCGAACCGACGCCATGGTATCCTCCTGTCAGCGGTCCGTGAGACTGACCGATACCCTTATCGCCCCTCGGCGCGCTGAGAGGCAAGCTGTCACCACGCGGCGGATACTGGTTACAGGGGCACCGGGTTGCAGCAGCTTGGCCTGCTCCGACAGCCCTATACCGACATAGTCGAGGCCGATCATCCGGTACCGCGAACTGATGCTCTCGGGTGCCCGCAGCTACCCCGGATCAAATCCGGAGAGCCATCGCGACATGCTGCGGCTGATCAAGCACGACGAGCCCGTTCGGCTTGATAAAGCGCCCATTCCTCCTCGAACGCCCTGGCAACAGACGGGCGCTCACGCATGCGCCGGACATACGACTGCAACACCGGCCATTGCCCAAGGTCGATCCCTGCTGGCGCCGACCAATTGTTCAGCACTGTGGTCAGATAGGCATCGGCAGCACTGAAACCGTCCAGCAAATACTGCCGACGTCGAGCCTGGCGCTAAGATAACCGAAACGCGCCGGCATCTTCTGACGCGCGAACTCCTTGGCGCCATCCGGGCTGCCGGGCGTGAGCAAAGCCGTGAACACCGCCTTGTGCAGCTCGGTGCCGATAAACGACAGCCATTGCTGCAAACGGCAGCGGGGCATTCCGTTCGTCGGTGCAAGCCCGGCTTCTGGATAGTGGTCAGCGACGTATTGCAGAATCGCCTGGTTCTCCGTCAACAACTCGCCCGTATCAGTCCGAAGCACCGGCACCTGGCCGAGCGGGTTGATCGTGTAGAAATCCACGCCATCCCGTGTGCGCTTGGTTTTGGCGTCGACCTCAATAAACCGGGCATCGCCCTCTGCCTCATAACGAGCGAGGCGGTCGAGAACCCTGATGTACGAGCCTCCCTACGCGACGCGTTGCGCGAGTTCGACACAGCGTTCGAGGGGCGGTTTCGCCTCGCGCGCGAGCAGGGGGAGTTATCCCAGAAGGCTGATCCGGTCGCTCTGGCCAAGCTTGCGTCTGCTATCCTCCACACGCTCGCAATTCGCTCCCGGGCCGGTGACCCGAGGGCGACGCTGGAGACAACTGCGACTGCGGGAGTGGACCTGATCTGTCGCGCTTAGTGGTGTATGGGTCAGCCGCCGGTTACGCTCATGTGGCGGGCGAGGGCGGGGCGGTCGTGGCGGCGGTCGATAATGAAATCGTGCCCCTTTGGTTTACGGCTGATCGCCTCCAAGATGGCGGCATCAAGCTCGGCGTCGGACGCGCCGGCGCGCAGCACGCTGCGGAGATCCGCCTGATCGTCCTGTCCCAGGCACATGTAAAGCGTGCCGGTGCACGTCAGCCGGACCCGGTTGCAGCTCTCACAGAAATTGTGGGTCATCGGCGTGATGAAGCCGATCCGCCTCCCGGTCTCGGTCACCGTGAAGTAGCGTGCCGGTCCGCCGGTGCGGTAGTCGGTCTCCTGCAGCGTCCAACGCAGGCGGAGCCTTGCCCGCACGACCGATAGCGGCAGGTACTGTTCCGTCCGGTCGCCGGTGATCTCACCCATCGGCATGGTCTCGATCAGGCAGAGATCGAAGCCGTGGTCGCCGCACCAGGCAATCAGGTCGCCGAACTCGTCCTCGTTCACGCCCTTCATCGCCACGGCATTTATCTTCACCGCCAGCCCTGCTGCCTTCGCCGCGAATATCCCGTCCAGCGTCTGTTGGATCCGGCCGCGCCGAGTAATCGCGGCGAACCGTTCCGGGTCGAGCGTGTCGAGTGACACGTTCACCCGACGCACTCCCGCTGCGCGCAGACCCTCGGCATGCTGCGCGAGCTGGGTCCCGTTCGTGGTGACGGTCAACTCGTCCAGCCCATGGCCAAGCCGGGCACCGAGGCTCTCGAAAAGCCGCATCACGTCGCGCCGGACCAGCGGCTCGCCACCGGTCAGACGGATCTTGCGCGTGCCGAGCCGGATGAAGGCGCCGGAGATGCGATCCAGCTCCTCCAGCGTCAATACCTCGCGCTTGGGCAGGAAGGTCATATCCTCCGCCATGCAATAGACACAACGGAGGTCACACCGGTCGGTGACCGACACGCGAAGGTAGGTAATCGATCGGCCGAACGGGTCGATCATTCAGGGCAGTCCAATCCGACGCATGAAACGTCACTTGCGCCGTTCCGCCCCACAGTTCAAGGCGTGGCGAACCGCTTCAGTCGGCCATGTCCGGGTCGCACGGCTCGAGCGGCACCACCCGGACGTTCACCAGAACTTTGCCGGCATGCTCGAAATTCACGGTGACACGCTCGCCGATCGCCGATTGCACCTGGCCGACGCCCCAATCTGGACGGCCGGGATGGCGGACCCACTGCCCCGGCTCGACTCCAGGGAGTGATCCAGGCGTCATGGCCGCATCCGCGCATCTGGTTGTATGTTGCCTGGTCGTAAGAAAAAGTTATCGACTTTTTCAGAGAAATTAACCATTAATGAGACGCTACCGATAGCTCGTGCATTCCGAGCGCAATTACTGGACATCGAATACGGCATGGACGATCCCCTGCGGCTCAGCCAACTTCTCATCTCGCGCTTTAGCCATGACCTCGGCGGCCTGCTCGGAACTTTGATCGGCGCGCTGGAACTGGCGGTGGAAGCGAACGGCGTCCCGCCCGAGGCGCTCACCGCCGCGGCCGAGGCCGGCGCCGAATTGAACTTGCGACTACAACTTTTACGCGAAGCTTGGGCCGGCGTCGGCAACAGGCTCGACCTTTTGCGGCTGGATACTCTGACACGCGGGTTGCCGGGAGCCCACCGACTGGATGTCGATCTCTCGGCCTTGCCTGCGGGCACCGTGTTGCAACCACCGATGGCATGCATCGTCCTCAACGTGCTGCTGCTTGCTGCCGAGAGCCTACCGCGCGGCGGCGTCATCGCCCTGGCGGAGGCCGGCGGCACCGACATCTTGGTGACGATTACCGGCCTGCGCGCGGCTTGGCCCGCGGGGCTTGTGGCGTGTCTCACCGATGAAGAGGCCGCCTGGACGGCGCTGAGCGGGCCGCGCGCCCTACACGCGCCACTGGTGGCGCTGTTGGCCCGACGGCTTGCGGTCAGAGTGACGCTGCTGCTTCCCTCCGGTGTTCTGCCGGTGAGGCGAGGCCGGCGTATCATCGCCCCACCGTTGCTGCTGAGTCCCGAAGGAGCCGAATAACATTTTACCATTCCTTCGACCTTCCTGACACAGGATCGGCACCCCCGATGCGTCGATGGCGCCGATGGACGAATTACTGGCTGAATTCCTGACTGAAACGAATGAAAGCCTCGCCGAGCTGGACGTGGCTTTGGTTCGCCTTGAACGGGCCCCCGACGACAAAGAGACGCTGTCGCAGATTTTCCGCCTAGTCCACACCATCAAGGGGACATGCGGCTTCCTGGGGCTGCCGCGGTTGGAGCTGGTGGCACACGCGGCCGAGAACGTTCTGGGACGGGTGCGCGAAGGCGTCCTGCCGGCTACCCCGGACATCGTCAGCTCGGTGCTCGCGTCGCTTGATCGGGTGAAGGCGATCGTTGCCGGGCTCGCCGCCACGGGGGCCGAGCCTGCCGGCGACGACACGGCGTTCATCACGGCCTTGGCGCATGCCGCCGAAGGCGGCGCGGTAGATGGTCCGGCGGCGGATGCGCCCGGCGGCAGCGAAGCCACCAATTCGAGTGCGGTACCCGCGGGCACCGGCGAACCGGCCGCCGCCGCCCAGACGATCCGCGTCGCAGTCGACGTGCTTGAGGATCTGATGACCATGGTGAGCGAGCTGGTGCTGGCGCGCAATCAGCTTCTTCAACTTGCCCGCGCCCAAGACAACACTGCCTTTGCCGGGCCTCTGCAGCGGCTGTCGCACATCACCACCGAGCTGCAGGAAGGGGTGATGAAAACGCGCATGCAGCCGATCGGCAATGCCTGGAACAAGCTGCCGCGGCTGGTGCGCGACCTCGCTCGCGAGCTCGACAAGAAGATCGACGTGACGTTGCGCGGCGCGGATACCGAACTGGACCGCCAGGTGCTGGAGCTGATCAAGGACCCGCTTACGCACATGGTGCGCAACTCGGCTGATCACGGGCTGGAATCGCCGGCCGAGCGGCGCGCGGCGGGAAAGCCCGAGACTGGACGCATTTCGCTGAACGCATTCCACGAAGGCGGTCACATCATCATCGAGGTGAGCGACGACGGTGCCGGCTTGTCGGCCGAACGCATCCGCGCCAAGGCCGTCGCCGTGGGCCTGGCGAGCGAAGCCGAGCTGGCGGCGATGACAGATGCGCAGATCCAGGGCTTCATCTTCCGCGCCGGCTTCTCCACCGCCGCGACGGTCACCGCGGTCTCCGGCCGCGGCGTCGGCATGGACGTGGTGAAGACCAATATCGAGCGGATCGGCGGCACGATCGACGTGAAGAGTACGCCCGGTTCCGGCACCACCTTCACCATCAAGATCCCTCTGACTTTGGCGATCGTCTCGGCGCTGGTGCTACAGGCGGGCGGCGAACGGTTCGCGATCCCACAGATCAATGTCGTCGAGCTGGTGCAGGCGTCGCACCGCGGTGCCGGCAGCGATAGCGTAATCGAGCGGATCAACGATACCCCCGTGCTGCGGTTGCGCGACCGGTTGTTGCCGTTAGTCAGCTTGCGTGAGCTCTTGCGGCTTGATGCAGGGGTCGAGGATGCCCAGGCACCGACAATCATCGTTATTCAGGTCGGCACCGGCATGCTGGGCATCATCGTCGATCGGGTGTTCGACACCGAGGAGATTGTAGTCAAGCCGGTTGCGCCAATCCTGCGCTACATCACGATGTTCGGTGGCAACACGATCCTTGGCGACGGATCGGTGATTATGATCCTGGATCCAAACGGAATCGTGCGCGCGAGCGGCATCGCTACCGGTGGAGCAGAGCGGTCACGGGGCGACGCCCGCGCGAGGGCCATGCGCTCTGGGGACCGCACCGCCATGTTGTTGTTCCACGCCGGCAGCGCGCAGCTCCTGGCGGTGCCGCTCGGGCTGGTATCACGCATCGAAGAGATCGAGCGGACAGCGATCGAGTCCTCGGGCGGCGCGCTGGTGACGCAATATCGTGGCCGGCTGATGCCGTTGGTGGCGCTTGCTGAGGGGCTCGCGCGCGATAAGCCGCGGCAGGCTGCCCTGGTGTTTGCCGAGTACGGCCGCAGCATGGGGCTGATGGTCGATGAGATCGTCGATGTGATCGAGGACCGGCTGGAAATCGAGCTGATCAGCAATCGCCCCGGACTGCTCGGCACTGCCGTCATCGGCGGGCGAGCCACTGACGTCATCGACACCGGCTATTGGTTGACCCGCGCCTGGCAGGACTGGTTCCGCGGCGCCGGCACAGTGCGCACTGAACGGCGCGTCCTTGCTGTCGAGGACAGCGAGTTCTTTCGTCAGTTGCTGGTGCCGACGTTGACCGCCGCCGGTTATCGTGTGACGGCGGCATCCGGCGCCACCGAGGCACTGCGGCTGCGCGATGCAGGCGAGATGTTCGACGCGATCATTTCCGATATCGAGATGCCCGAGATGAACGGGCTGGAATTTGCTCGCGCGGTGCGCGCCGGCGGTCCCTGGGCAGCGTTGCCGATGCTGGCATTGTCTGCACGTGCTGAGACCGGAGATAGGGAAGCAACCCGCGCCGCAGGCTTTATCGATCACGTGGCCAAATTCGACCGCGAGGCGTTGCTCGCCAGCCTGCAGCACTGCTTCGCCGAGCCGGTGGCCCATTAGCGGGGACGGCGCGATGGAAACCAATCTGCTCGAACGCCCGGGAGTCGGTGCGGGTGCCAACGCCGATGAACGGCAATTCGTTACCCTCATGCTCGGGGACCAGCTCTGCGGCATTTCCGTGCTGGCGGTTCGCGATGTGCTCGGAGAGCAGGCGATCACGCGAGTTCCGCTGGCGCCCCGGGAAGTGGCCGGAAGCCTCAATCTGCGCGGGCGTATCGTCACCGCGATCGACCTCAGGATACGGCTCGGATTGCCGCCGGCTGCCGCCGGCACGCCGCGCATGTCGGTGGTCGCCGAGGAAGCAGGCGAGCTTTACGCGCTTCTGGTTGATCAGGTGGCCGAGGTAATGAGTCTGAGGGCAGGCGACTTGGAGCAGAACCCGCCGACGCTGCCGTCGCCATAGGCCGAGTTCAGCAGCGGCATCTACCGACTGGAAGGCAAGCTCCTGGTGGTGCTGAACGTCGAGCGGCTGCTGGCGGTGAGCGATCCGGGTTGACACTAACGACATGAGTTGCGCCTGTCTCGTTGTCGATGACAGCCGGGTCGTGCGCAAGCTCGCCCGACGCATCCTCGAGGCCAACGGCTACGCCGTGACCGAGGCCGAGAACGGCCGCATCGCGCTGGAGGATTGCCGGCGTGCACTGCCCGATTGCGTGCTGCTCGATTGGAACATGCCCGTCATGAACGGCCTCGAGTTCCTGCGCGCGCTGCGTGGTGAGTTCGGGCCGGACAAGCCGGTCGTGGTGTTCTGCACCACAGAGACCGAGATGACGGCGATCGAGCGGGCGATCGGAAGCGGCGCACAGGAATACATCATGAAGCCGTTCGACGCCGACATCCTGCTCGGCAAATTCGCCCAGGTTGGGTTGGGTTGACCCCAGCCTCCAATCCCGATGCTGCCGCAGCGTCGCTCGCGCGGGCGATGGTATGCGACAATTCGGCGGTGATCCGCTCGGCTATCGCGCGCGTCCTTGAATCCGATCCTGCCATTCGCGTTGTCGCCCGAGCCGGCAACGGCCGTGAGGCACTCGACGCAGCACGTCGGACAGCAGTCGACGTCGTGGTACTCGACATCGAGATGCCGGTGATGGACGGTCTGACAACTCTACCTCTGCTGCTGCGCGAACATCCTGGTCTCAGGGTAGTGATGGCCTCGCCGCTGACCACGCGTGGTGCAGAGGTGACCCTGCGGGCGCTGTCGCTCGGCGCCGCCGATTACGTCGCGAAGCCGAGCGCGGTCGCAGCGCTCGGGGCGGATTCGTTCCGCCGGGAACTGGTGCAGAAAGTTAAGGGATTGACGGTGCCGCGCCGCGCCGCGCCACCGGTTGCGCTGGCCAACCGACCGCGGCCGACGCGGCAGCTTCGACTCCTGGCGGTGGGCAGCTCGACCGGGGGTCCACAGGCTCTGTTCACCTTGGCTCGCGGACTTGGGGCAAAGCTGACGGTTCCGGTGGTGGTCACGCAGCATATGCCGCCGGCGTTTACGCAGATTTTGGCTGCGCATATCGCGCGCGCCGGTGCATTGCCCTGCACCGAAGCTGAAGACGGGGCGCCACTCCGGCCGGGGCACATCGCCCTGGCGCCGGGCGGACGACACCTGATTGTGGAGCGTGGTCCCGAAGGCCTGCGCGCGCGCCTGTCGGACGCACCGCCGGTCAACTATTGCCGACCCTCGGCTGATCCGATGCTGGAGAGCGCGGCGGACGCCTGTGATGGGCGGGTGCTGGTGACGATTCTCACGGGCATGGGCCGTGACGGCCTGGACGGCACGCGACGGGTGGTGGATGCCGGCGGGACGGCGGTGGCGCAGGACGAGGCCACCAGCGTGGTTTGGGGAATGCCCGGTGCCGTGGCGCAGGCCGGCTTGTGCCACGCCGTGCTGCCGCTGCCGGAGATCGCGCCCAGGCTGCTCGACCTGCTGGCGGTCGCGCCGGCATGAGTGTCGGGCTATCGGCGCCGGCGTTCGGCGTGCTGGTCGATCTGTTGAAGGCGCGCTCGGGGCTCGTCATCGGTCTCGACAAGCTCTACCTGCTGGAGACGCGCCTCAGCCCGATCCTGCGGCGCGAGGGGCTGCGTGACCTGGCGGAGCTCGCGGCGCGGCTTGGCAGCTCGGGTGCGGAGGCATTGGCGCGCGAGGTGGTCGAGGCGATGACCACCAACGAGAGCCTGTTCTTCCGCGACACCAAGCCGTTCGAGCATTTTCGTACCTGTGTGCTGCCGCGGCTGGCTGAAGCGCGTCCGTTCGGTAGGCCGCTGCGGCTGTGGTCGGCTGCCGCCTCAACCGGGCAGGAGGCGTACTCTTTGGCCATGATCATGGCTGACAGCCAAGCCGTGATTGGCCAGCGAAAGGTGGAGATTCTCGGCACCGATATCGCCCGCGACCCGCTGGCGCGAGCACGGGAGGGGCTTTATTCGCAGTTCGAGGTGCAGCGCGGCCTGCCCGTGCAGATGCTGATGAAGCATTTCCGTAAGGAGACCGATGGCTGGCGAATTAATGCGGAGTTGCGGGCCGGCGTAGAGTTCCGCGAATGGAACCTCCTCGCCGATTTGCGTCCGCTCGGCATATTCGACGTGGTCTTCTGCCGCAACGTTTTGCTCTACTTCGATCAGCCGACAAAAACCCGGGTGCTGGAGGCGATTGCGCGGCAAATGGCACCAGACGGGGTGCTCTATCTAGGTGGTACGGAGACCGTGCTGGGGTTGACTTACCGATTCCGGCCTCTTCCTGAGCAGCAGGGTGCCTATATGCCGTCTGCGGTGCCTCTGCCCGGATGGTACGATGACCAGGACCGAGCCCCTTCTCCTGAGGTGCCGTCCGCGGTGCTATCTGAGCGCGGCTCGCAGCGGGAGGTACCTGACATGGCACGCACCTATCGGATCGCGGTCATTCCCGGCGATGGCATCGGGAAGGAGACGGTGCCGGAATCGCTCAAGGTCCTCGATGCTGCCGCGACCCGGTTCGACCTTCGTCTAGACTTCGTCCACTACGACTGGTCGTGTGATCTGTACAAGAAGACTGGGGCGATGATGCCGACGGACGGGATGGAAAGGCTCGCCCAGGCTGATTCCATCCTGCTCGGCGCGATCGGCTGGCCGGACGTGCCGGACCATATCTCGCTCTGGGGTCTGCTGATCCCGATCCGCCGGGGCTTCGATCAGTACGTGAACCTCCGCCCCTGCAAGCTGATGCCGGGGGTGCGCACCCCGCTTGCGGGACGCAGCGAGGCGGATATCGACTTCTACGTGGTGCGCGAGAACACCGAGGGCGAGTATTCCTCGGTCGGCGGTCGGATGTTCCAGGGCACCGAACGGGAGTTCGTCTCGCAGCAGAGCGTGTTCACCCGCCACGGTGTCGATCGCGTGCTGCGGTACGCGTTCGAGCTGGCGCAGAGCCGGCCGAAGCGGCACCTGACCTCGGCCACCAAGTCGAACGGTATTACCTTCACCATGCCATACTGGGACGAACGCTTCGCCGCGATGGCGCGGTCCTTTCCCGAGGTGCGCACCGACCAGTATCACATCGACATTCTGTGCGCGCATTTCGTGCAGCATCCGGACTGGTTCGACGTGGTGGTCGGGTCGAACCTGTTCGGCGACATCCTGAGTGATCTCGGCCCCGCGGTGGCCGGTTCTATCGGCATCGCGCCGTCGGCCAACATCAACCCCGAGCGGAAGCACCCGTCGATGTTCGAGCCGGTCCACGGCTCGGCGCCGGACATTGCCGGGCGGCATATTTGCAACCCAATCGGCCAAGTCTGGTCGGCGGCCATGATGCTGGAGCATCTGGGAGAGCCGGAGGCCGGCCGGGCGATCGTGGCGGCGATCGAGGCGCTGCTGCAAGACGGCGGGCCACGTACCCGCGACATGGGCGGCCAAGCGGGCACCGCGGAAGTGGGCTCGGCGCTGGCGGAGATCGTCGCCACGCGCTGAGCGGCTTGCGGGCTTGCTGTTGGCCGCCTACATTAAACAGATTCTTGCGAGTGACTCGCAACCAGGAGCCTGCGCCGAATGGGCAATGAGTTCAGTCAGATCGCCCGCCGCTGCGAGCGCGCCGTGGTGACTGCCTATCGCGATCTGCGCCAGCTCGGCTCGGATGATCCTGCGGCGTTCCGGGCGTGCACCGTGCTGTACCGCATCCATCACCCGGAGGCCTCGATGAACGAGGCACGCCGCCTGGTCGCCGAATGGATCGACCATCACGTGGTTCGGCAGGATCGCGGCCCGACGCGGGGGTGCGACTGCGGTTGAGCGGATAGTCGCTGGAGGGACGCGCATTACCGCGCGCGCCGGCAAAGAACCGTACGTGCGCATTCTCGCATACGGCGCGTTTATCCGCGGGTCTGCCCGACGAGACTGACTCATTGCGTCTTCACCTTCCTACCCCCTTGGCTCCCTCGGCGATACCCGTCTTCATCGCGACCATGAGGGCTCTGACGCCTCCGTGGGGCTCATGGCTTTTCTATCACCGGCACACGATGGTTGCCCGGCCTTTGGCCGACCCGTGGGGCGGCTACGACAGTGAAGGGCTGGGGGTTCTGCGCACTCGGCAAGTTGGGTATGGTGCCCTCCGTCCCCGGACGCCACTGCACCGCTCCGGGGTTCTCTTTGTCCGGGAGGCAACTGATTTTGAGCAGTTTCCGACGTGCCGCTCGTGCGGGTTTGGGCTTCACACTGGTCGCGGGGGCTTTGCTCGCCGGCTGCGCCGCGCCGCCTCCGCCGTCCGCCCCGACCAACCGCCTCTATGCCATCGACCTAGCCGGCGCGGCCAAGCAATGCACCGTCGGACCGCTGACCCCTGTGGCCGGCAGAGAGGTCGCTGCACGCATGACGGTCGGCAACGACGGCGGCTGGTGTGCATTCACGGTCGCACAACCGGGGCCGCAGCCCTATGCCGCCGGATTGCTGACGCAAGAGGCCGTGCATGGGCGCGTTTATATTCATCCTGTCGGCGACAACACGCGAATCGACTACGCGCCCGACGCCGGCTATGTCGGGCCGGACGCCTTCATTGTCACACTGCTGCCGGGACGCGCGGTGATTCGCGCGACGGTCACTGTGACGCGGTAGTCTTTTTCGCGACCGTTCGCCGCCGGATCACGCGCGTGGGCGCCGACGCCGACACCGGCGCCTGGCAGGACCCGAGGGAGGCCGGCACCAAGTCCTGGCCGGCGGCGAATTGCGGCAGGTCGGTTGGGCCCTCCAATGCCATCGCCTCTTCGAACAGAGTCGCGTTGCGCGGACAGAAATCGCTGCCCTGTTTCAGTCCCTCATCGGCCTGCGCATTGGCAAGGGAGGTGATGTAGCTGTCGTGCTCGGCTTGGCCACGACGGCCGTATTCGCGCTTGAAATAGCTGTCGAGAGCGTGCTCGTTGGCCATCAGCGAGGGTTGGTAGCGCTGGATGAAGGCGTTGTATTGCGCATCGTCGTGGCAGGCGGTCGCCAGCACCATCATCTCGCTCTTCAAGGCCTCGACTTCGAACACTGGCTGGTCCGGGCACCGTTGAGCCGCGTGCCCACCGCTGAGGGTGAGGCAGGTTGCCGCGATGACGAGAGGAAGTCTGTATCGCACATAAACCTCCGGGAGGGCGTGACGGATACGCCCAGGAATGCCCCGGGTGTCCCGCTTCGGGCAAGCCCCATGTGGTGGATTTTCGAGTACATTTTCCGTGCGCGGTGGGGGCTGGTGGAATAGGGCCGTCGGCAGACGCGTCGAACCGCTTATGTGCACGCGTATAGCTATGTTGACCTTGCTCGTGGTCAGCGCGTTGGCCCTTGCCGGCTGTCATGGCTCGGCAGGATTTCAACCCGCGTCGGTTGCATCGCCGGCGAGGGATGGTGGCTCGGAAGGTGGGTCGGGCGGCATGTGAACCGCCCGGCTCAGGTGCGTCCGGCGAGCGCCTATGCTTCCGATGGGGCGACCCCGACGTACTTGTATTGGTGTACGATGTCGTCGGTTGGGTAATTCGGGTCGTACTTGACCTGGAAGACGCTGACAACGCGTTGGGCGATGTCGCCGTTCGCATCGAAACTGACAGTCCCCTGTAGGGTCTTCACCTTGGCGGTCGCAATCGCGTCGCGGACATTGGCGCGGGTCACCGGCTGGCCGGATTTCGCCACGCGCTCGATGGAGTCGATCACCACGAGTACAGCGTCATACGCGGTGATCGAGTAGTCCGATGGCTGCCGACCGGTTTTATCGGCAAAACGTTTCACCCAAGGCTGCAGTTCGGCATCGTCCATCATGTGCGGGCTGGCGACTGTGGAGTACCATCCTGCGGCAGCGGGGAAGCCGGCGCCCTGCAAGATGGAGGGGCCGTACATGCCGTCGCCGCCACCTTTGATCACGTTCGGGATGAGATCGTAGGATTGCTTGGCGACCTTCACGCCGGCCTGCGCGTCACCGCCATAATACAGCGCCTCGGCGCCCGTTGCCTTGATCTTGGTGAGTGCCGGCGTGTAGTCGGCGGCCTTCGGGTCCAGCCGATCGTGGCCCAGCACCTTGATGCCCTTCTTTGCCGCCTGTTTCTCGAACGCCGTGGCGATGCCGATCCCGTAGGCGCCGCTGTCGTCGAGACCGTACAGGGTCTTCACCTTCAGCGTGTCGGCAAAATAGTTGGCGAGGTTGGGGCCCTGGAAGGCGTCAGTCGTAACGGTGCGGAAATAGATGGCCTTGTCCGCGGGCCGATAGATCGAGGCGAATTTCGGATCAGTGATATCGGGGTTGGTCGAGGTCGGGGTGATGGTCGCGAGGCCGCCCTGGCTGAAGATCGGCGACATCGCCTTGCCGGGCGTACTGCTCATCGGACCGAGTGCCGCGACCACTGAGGGGTCGGCGACCATCTTGCGGGCGTTGGTTGCCCCCTGCGCCGGGTCGTACTGGCCGGCGGTGGCGGTGCCGTCGTCCAGCAGCAGCACATTCAGGTGGTAGCCGGCGGCACCGCCTTTGGCGTTGCACTCATCTATTGCGAGCATGAACCCGTCGCGGATGCGCACCGCGGTTTCTGCGTCGGCGCCGGTGAGCGACAGGTCAATTCCGATGGTGACCGACTTGTCTTCCGCGCGGCCGACGCCTGGGGTCGTTGCGGTGGCAAGCGCGCTGGCGGCAAGCAGGCGGAATGTGGAGCGGCGCGTTACGAGCTGCATGATTGTTCTCCCAGCGAGAGGTTTCCGGACCAATTGGCAGTATTGTCGTTGTTGGCCGTGCGGATCGGACTGTAGGCGCGGGGAAGCTGGAGGGTCCAGATTTTTTCGGCGGCGCCCAGTGATCGGGCGTGCTCAGCGTGGCACCACGATCCTTGCCGGGGTTCTGGGCCGTCACCGTCCGCGCCAACTGGCGGATCGTCTGGCGCTTCGAGGGGCCGGACGCCATCGTGCTTTCGACACGGCGTGAAAGGCAAGGCTGGGCCGAAAATACGGGTTGTGTCGCTCCCGCACGATTTATTGTCGGCCTCCGACCATGTGGCTATGGTATCAGTTCCACTGATACCTACTACTGTTCTGATCTTGGCGGCGCGACGACGAGAGGCGCAGGGTCAAGTGACGGCGAGTAGGAACAGCCGGCGGAACGGCAGCAGTGTAGTGCCGTCGGGCCGGCGCGGATAGTGCGGACGGAGTGCATCGGCGTAGGCCTGCCGGAACCCTGCTTGCCGCTCCGGCGTCAGCGGCTCCAGGAATGGGCGCAGGCTGCTGCCGGCAGCCCACTCCACCACCGCGTCCTCGCCGCTGAGCGGGTGGAGATACGTGGTTTCCCAGATATCCAAAGCGGCAGCGTGTGGCCTGAGCAGGTCCCAATATTCTCCGGCCGTCAGGATATCGCGCGCCGAGACATGGCCGCGCAGCATCGCCGCCCAGGGGCCGTTGGCGGCTACCTCGAGCTGCTTCCGACGGAGCGGGGCGTCGTGCATTGCCGGCATCTGCACCGCCAGCACGCCGTGCGGCGCCAGCATGGATATCAGACGAGGGAACAACACGTTGTGGCCGCCGAGCCAATGCAGTGCAGCGTTGGAAAAAATCAGATCGGGGGCTGACTCGGGCGTCCAGGCGGCGATATCGGCCGCAATGAACCGGCAGTCCGGCGCGGCCCTCCGCGCCTTCTCCAGCATCGCGACGGAGCCGTCGATCCCGGTCACCTCGGCCGCAGGGAAGCGCCGCTTCAGGATAGCGGTGACGTTCCCCGCACCGCAGCCGAGATCGACAACCCGCGTCGGTGCCTGCAGTGGGACCCGAGCGAGAAGATCAAGCGCTGGACGCAGCCGCTCGTCGGCGAAGCGCAGATATTGTCGCGGATCCCACGCTGCCGCGGTGGCCGCCACGTCAGTGGCGTCCCGCATCCAGGCGATCGTAGTAGCGCTTCACCCACCAGAACGAGGCGATCACTGCAACCACGAACAGCGCCAGTCCGAGCCCGTATACGCCGCCGCCGGCACTCGCCAGGAACAGGCCCACGATCGCGACGAGGATCAGCACCGCGAGTACGACGAACTCTGTCAGGTCGATGTCCATGCTCCGCGTTCCTCAATTCGAGTTGGGGATTCGCGCTATATTGCTGCGACCGCTCGCGCGGACGCAATCGGGCCACGGATCAGCGCAGCGGCCTCATGGCAATCGAGCGAGCACCCGCACCAGCGTCTTCGCACGCGACGAGAACAGGCGCGGCGCGTAGAAGCTTGCGGCCGCCCGCTTGCCCGCCTCCGAGCGCGTCGGATACGGCACGATCAGACCCGCTAGTGCCGACAGGGGCACGCGCCGGGTGATCGCCAGTGCCCAGGCACTGATCATCTCGCCGGCCTGAGGGGCGAGGATTCCCGCACCGATCACCCGCCCATTCTCCGCTACCAATTTGACCAGGCCGGTGGGATCGCGCTCGGTCTGGGCGCGGTCGTTGTCGGACAACGGCCACCGCAGCACGGAGACGCGGCGGCCGGCCTGCTGCGCTTCCGCCTCGGTCAGGCCGACCTGCGCCAGCTCCGGGTGAGTGTAGGTGACGCGCGGCAGGGCGCGGTAATCGAGCCGCGCCGGCAGTCGGAACAACGCGCGGCGGATGACGATGCCGGCGTGATAGCTGCCAACATGGGTGAAGGCACGGGGGCCAATCCCCTGCGGGTCGGCGACATCGCCCACTGCGAACACCCGGCGGTTGGTCAGGCTGCGCAGCCCTCGGTCGGTGGCGATGCCGGCCTGTGTGGCCCGCACCTGGCCGCGCTCCAGCGAGAGTGAGTCGAGCGTGGGCTTCCGGCCCACGGCGACCAGCAGATGGCTCCCCTCGATGCGTCTTTCATCGGTCAGCAGGAGTACCGGGCCGGGCTGCACGGCGCGGACCGCTGTGCCTTCATGGATCGTCACGCCCCGCGCTGTCAGGGCTACACGGAGGCCGCCGGCGAGTTCGGGATCCTCCTGGCCGGCAATCGTGGCCGCCTCGACCACGGTCACACGGCAGCCGAGGCCGGTGAATGCATCCGCCATCTCCAGGCCGATCGGGCCGCCGCCCACGATCAACAAGTGCTCCGGTCTGGTCGCGAGATCGAACAGCGTCTCGTTGGTCAGGTATGGCACCTGCTCCAGGCCGGGAATCGGAGGGATGGAGGGGTGACTGCCTGCCGCGATGATGATTCGCCGGGCACGAAGCCGGTGGGCACCGGCTGCCAGCGTGTCGGGGGCGACGAAGCGCGCCTCCTCGCGGATCACTCTGGCGCCCAGGGCACGGTAGCGCGCCTCGGAATCGGCGGGGGCGATCGCGCCAATCACCCCGTGGACATGCGCGCCGACGGCGGCCCAGTCGATGTCCGGTGCGGGCAGGCGGATGCCGAAGCGACCGGCAGTCCGGGCGGCTTCTGCCGTGTGGGCGGCCGCCAGCAGCGCCTTGCTCGGGATGCAGCCGACATTCAGACAGTCCCCGCCCATTCGGTCGCGCTCGATGAGCGCTACCCGAAGTCCAAGCTGAGCGGCCACCGCAGTGACCGACAGCCCGGCAGCGCCGGCACCGATGACGATGAGGTCCCACTCACCGTCGGGATCAGTCACGCCCGCTCCGGCGCCAGCGCCAGCGCAGGATCACCGGGCTCAACGCGAGCAGGGCCAGCGCCAGCAGCGGTCCGAGGATGTGGGGGGAGAAGACCAGCGCAAGATCAGGCTTGCCGCCGGCCGCCAGAACAGTGCCGACCCCCGCGCCCACCCAGGCGAAGACGAACGTGGCTGGGATGATCCCGATAAGCGTGGCCGCCGTGTAAGGAAACAGCCGCATCCCGCAGAGCGCAGCGCCGATATTGACCAGCCAGAACGGCACCGCCGGCACCAGCCGGAGAGCCAGCAGATAGCTGAACCCGTCGCGTTGCAGCCGCGGACGGATGCGACCGATGAATCCGCGTGCTCGGCGCGCCATCACCTCGGCGAGCGCGGTGCGGGCGACCAGAAACAGGACGACGGCGCCTAGCGTGGCCCCGACGACCGCCAGGGTCCCTCCCGCCAAGGTGCCGAACACCAGGCCGCCACAGACGGTCACGACCGCCAATTCGGGCACCGAGAAGGCGACGACGGCGGCGTAGAGCGCGACATAGGCGGCGGCCGAGACGAAAGGATGCGCCGCGGCCAGTGCGAGCAACTCGGTCTGATGGCGGGCGAGTGAACTCCAGCTCAACTCGGCGGCCAGGCCGCTGCGCCAAACCGCGATGCCGAGCGCCGCGAGGAAAACGAGAGGCAGGATATGCCAGAGCGGGCGCATTCCCAGCAGCTCAATCGGTGCCGTACGGACCGGTCAGGCCGGTCGCGAATAGATGAGCCTTCATGGCGGGTATCAACTCCGAGCAGCCATGTCGTTCTGCATGTGAGTGAGCCTCGCAGCCACTCATTCTCTTCGGTGTTCTGCTATTAGCACGGGGCGAATTGAGTCGTCGCCGGTCCGAAGCGTTTGAACCTGGCCCTGGCTCTTGCTGTCGTCTTGGTGCGCCATCGGAAATGCGTCATGGTTCTGTCAGATAACCCCATATGCGTGCGATGCCAGCGATCCCCAATCGCCTTCCTGGGCTGAACTTCGATCTGGGCGAGACAGCCGACATGCTGCGCGCGCAGGTGGAAGCCTTTGCCGCCGACGAGATCGCGCCGCGCGCCGCGGAGATCGACCGGGCCAACGCCTTCCCGATGGATCTCTGGCGCAAGCTCGGCGATCTCGGAGTGCTCGGCATCACCGTGGAGGACGATTGGGGCGGCGCCGGCATGGGCTATCTGGAGCATGTGGTGGCGATGGAGGAAATTTCGCGTGCCTCGGCCTCGGTGGGGCTGTCTTATGGCGCGCATTCCAACCTGTGCGTCAACCAGCTCCGGCGGAACGGGACCGACGAGCAAAAGCAGCGCTATCTTCCGAAGCTCATCTCCGGCGAGCATGTCGGCGCGCTGGCGATGTCGGAACCCGGGGCGGGATCGGACGTGGTGGGGATGCGCCTGCGCGCGGATCGGCGCGGTGACCGCTACGTGCTGAACGGCTCGAAGATGTGGATCACCAACGGGCCGGATGCCGATGTGCTGGTGGTGTACGCCAAGACCGATCCGGATGCCGGCCCGCGTGGCATCACCGCGTTCATCGTCGAGAAAGGGTTCAGGGGCTTCGCCACCGCGCAGAAACTCGACAAGCTTGGCATGCGCGGTTCCAACACGTGCGAGCTGGTGTTCCAGGATTGCGAGGTGCCGGAAGCGAACGTGCTCGGGCGCGTGAACGGTGGCGTGCGCATCCTGATGAGCGGGCTCGATTACGAGCGGGCGGTGCTGGCAGCCGGGCCGCTCGGCATCATGCAGGCCTGCATGGACGTAGTGGTTCCCTATGTGCACGACCGCCGACAGTTCGGCCAGCCTATCGGCGAGTTCCAGCTTATGCAGGGCAAGCTCGCGGATATGTACACGACGATGAATGCGGCGAAGGCTTATGTGTACGCGGTGGCGAAGGCGTGCGATCGCGGCGAGACCGCGCGCAAGGATGCGGCGGGGGCGATTTTGTACGCCGCGGAGCGCGCCACCTGGATGGCGCTGGAGGCGATCCAGGCGCTGGGCGGCAACGGCTATATCAACGATTATCCCACTGGGCGGCTGCTGCGCGACGCGAAGCTGTACGAGATCGGCGCCGGCACGAGCGAGATCCGCCGCATGCTGATCGGCCGCGAGCTGTTTGCCGAGACAGCATGACCATTCTTCGCTCCGAGGTCAGCACACGATCTGAGGAATTTGCTGCCAACGCCGCGACGATGCGGGCGCTGGTGGCCGATCTGCGTGCTCGCGTTGCCGAGGTCGAGCAGGGTGGTGGAGAGGCGGCGCGGCAACGGCATCTTTCGCGTGGCAAGCTGCTGCCGCGCGATAGGGTTGCCGGGCTGATCGATGCGGGCTCGCCGTTCTTGGAACTATCGCAGCTCGCGGCGCACGGGATGTATGATGGCGAAGTGCCAGGCGCGGGCATTGTTACCGGAATCGGGCGCGTTGCCGGGCGTGAGTGCGTGATCGTGGCGAACGACGCTACGGTGAAGGGCGGCACCTATTTCCCGATGACCGTGAAGAAGCATCTGCGCGCGCAGGAAATCGCGCGGGCCAACCAACTGCCTTGCCTGTATCTGGTGGATTCCGGCGGCGCTTATCTGCCGCTGCAGGACGAGATCTTCCCCGACCGCGAACATTTTGGTCGTATCTTCTTCAACCAGGCCAATCTGTCGGCGCAAGGCATCCCGCAGATCGCGGCTGTAATGGGTTCCTGCACCGCCGGCGGCGCTTATGTCCCTGCCATGAGCGACGAGACAGTGATCGTCCGCCGGCAGGGCACGATCTTCCTGGCCGGCCCGCCGCTGGTGAAGGCCGCTACCGGCGAGGAGGTCAGCGCCGAGGACCTGGGCGGGGCAGAAGTGCATGCGCGCATCTCGGGCGTGGTCGATCACTATGCGCAGGATGATCGCCACGCTCTGGCGCTGTGTCGGCGGATCGTGGCCCGGCTGAACCGGGAGAAACGACCGGGGATCGAGCTGCGCGCACCAGTTGAGCCGCGCTATGATCCCGCCGAGATCGGCGGCGTGGTGCCGGCCGACCTGCGGGCTCCGTACGATGTGCGCGAGGTGATAGCGCGGATCGTCGATGGCAGCGAGCTGGATGAGTTCAAGCGACTGTACGGCACCACGCTCGTGTGTGGCTTCGCCCATGTGTTCGGGTATCCGGTCGGGATCATCGCGAACAACGGAATCCTGTTTTCGGAATCGGCGCTGAAGGGCGCGCATTTTGTGGAACTGTGCAGCCAGCGCGGCATCCCGCTGGTGTTTCTGCAGAACATCGCCGGGTTCATGGTCGGGCGGAAATACGAGGCGGGGGGGATTGCCAAGGACGGCGCGAAGCTGGTCACCGCGGTCGCCACCACCGCGGTGCCGAAGATCACCGTCATCATTGGCGGTTCGTACGGCGCCGGCAATTACGGCATGTGCGGCCGTGCCTACGACCCGCGCTTCGTCTGGATGTGGCCGAACGCGCGCATCTCGGTGATGGGGGGCGAGCAGGCGGCGAGCGTGCTGGCGACGGTGCGCGGCGGGTTCGACGACGCCGAGCAGGAGGAAGCGTTCAAGGCCCCGATCCGGGCGCAATACGAGGCGAAGGGACATCCGTATTACGCAACCGCGCGGCTGTGGGACGACGGCATTATCGAGCCGGCGGAGACTCGGCTGGTGCTGGCGCTATGTCTGTCAGCGGCGTTGAACGCGCCGATCGGGGAGACTCGCTTCGGCGTGTTCCGGATGTGACGGCGGTGGCGTGTTCCGCGTCTTGCTGATCGCCAATCGGGGCGAGATCGCGTGTCGCATTGCGCGCACGGCACGGCGCATGGGGATCGAGACCGTCGCCGTATATTCCGAGGCCGATGCCCACGCGCTGCATGTCGAGGCCGCCGACCGTGCGATCGCGATCGGCCCTGCTCCGGCGCGTGAGAGCTATCTTAACATCCCGCGCATCATCGATGCTGCGCGCCGGTGTGGTGCCGAGGCGGTGCATCCAGGGTACGGATTTCTTTCCGAAAATCCTGCGTTCGCCGAAGCGTGCATCGAGGCGGGGTTGGTGTTCGTTGGCCCGCCGCCGTCGGCGATGCGCATCATGGGATCGAAGGCGGCGGCCAAGGCGCTGATGCAGCGCTCCGGCGTGCCGGTGCTGCCCGGGTATCATGGTGAGTCGCAGGACCCCGGCTGTCTCGCCGCTGAAGCTGAACGGATCGGGTTGCCCGTCGTGATCAAGGCTGTGGCCGGCGGCGGGGGACGGGGCATGCGGGTGGTGCGCCGCGCCGCCGACTTCGCTGCGGCGCTTGCCTCTGCCTGCCAGGAAGCCATCGCAGCGTTCGGCGACGACAGCGTGCTGATCGAGCGCTACCTGGAACGGCCGCGCCACATCGAGGTGCAGGTGTTCGCCGACACGCACGGCAACGCGGTGCATTTATTTGAGCGCGACTGCTCGACGCAGCGACGCCACCAGAAGGTGATCGAAGAGGCGCCTGCCCCTGATTTGGACCCGGCCCGCCGCGCGGTGATGGGCGCTGCCGCCGTGACCGCGGCACAGGCGGTCGGCTATGTCGGAGCCGGCACGGTCGAGTTCGTCGCCGATGCGGACGGGTTCTGGTTCCTGGAGATGAACACTCGGCTGCAGGTTGAGCATCCGGTGACGGAGATGATCACCGGCTTCGACCTTGTCGAATGGCAGCTTCGTGTCGCTGCGGGAGAGACGCTGCCGGTTGTGCAGGATGGCATCACCCTGTCCGGCCACGCGATCGAGGCGCGGCTGTACGCCGAGGATCCGGGGCGTGACTTTGCTCCCTCGATCGGGCGGATCGCGCGGCTGCGTCTGCCGCCGACCGGCGAAGGGGTGCGCGTGGATACGGGCGTACGTGAGGGCGACAGCGTCTCGGTCCACTACGACGCGATGGTTGCGAAGCTGATCTGCCATGGTCGCGACCGTGCCGATGCGATCGGCCGGCTGCGCCTGGCGCTCGGTGCGTGCGAAATTGCCGGAGTGGCGAGCAATCTCGATATGCTGGGGCGCATCATTGCGCATCCGGCATTCGTTGCAGGCGGTATCGACACCGGATTCATCGCTGCGCACGCCGACGAGTTGCTGAGCCCGCGAGGTGCGCCGTCGCCGCACGTCCTGGCGGCGGCAGCGCTGAGTTTGCTGCTGGAAGAGGCGGAAGCAACCGCGAAGGACGCAGCGGCGAGCGCCGATCCACATTCGCCATGGCATACGCGAGACGCTTGGTGGCTGAACGCCACACGCGAGCGGGTGTTGGAGTTCGTGGTCGCTGGGACGCCCTTCCCGGTGCGGGTGTGTCGCGCGGCCGGCGGCTGGCAGATTGCTGCGGGCGCCGCCGCGCTACTGGGCTGCACCAACCGAGCAGAGGACGGGCGGATTGCAGTGGAGCTCAACGGGGACCGCGAACTGGTCGCCATGACGCGGCTTGGCGAGGACGTGACGCTGCGCTGGCGCGGCGAGACGTGGCGGCTGATGCTGCCGGATCCAGCCGTTGCGGCGGAAACCAGGGACGAGTCGGGCGGCCGGGTGGCGGCGCCTATTCCGGGTCAGGTAACTGCGGTGCATGTCGCACCTGGCCAGCAGGTCAATCGCGGCGAGGTGCTGGTGGTGCTGGAGGCGATGAAGACGGTGTTCCGCCTGACTGCGCCGGGCGACGGCGCGATAGCCGAAGTCCTGTGCGATCCCGGCGAGATGGTGGAGGAAGGGCAAGTGCTGTTGCGCTTCGCAGAGAACGACGAATGATAACGGTGAGCCTGTTCGGTGGAAGCGGGATATCTGACTTGGTGCGAAATCAAGATTGTCGCACGCATGAAGCCAATAGACTTATAATATAGGCGATCCGTCCGGCGGCAATCGTCGCTACCACCCGGCCACACTCAGGATCGACCAGTAACATGTCGGCACGCATCCCTTCGACGATCATCCCGCGGTCGGTCAGCCCGGCGGCCGCTGCCGGATTGGCAGACACCAACGCCCAGGCACGCGGCAGGTCGAGCACACCCCGCCCGGCCAGGATCAATGCCGCACGCAGCATCGCCGGATAGAAATAGTCCGACGAGAGCACGGTGCAGATTCCATCCTCCGCCAGCCTCGCCGCTGACGCCCACCCGAGATGCGACCGCCCGCGTACCACGTTCGGGCTGCCCATCACCACGAAATCGCCGGCCACACGTGCTGCGCGCCCGACTTCCTCGGCCAACGGGAATTCGCAGATACGCGCACCCATGGCGCGAAACGCCTCGCGCATCGCCACAGTCTCGTCGTCATGACTCGCCATCGGCACGCCGGCTTCGCGCGCCGCGGCGGCGATCCGCGCGATCCCAGCAGGGACTTCAGCCGCGCGCGTTCCGACGCGCGACGCCAGGTCGCAGAACTGCGGCACCGTCATCCCCGCCCGCTCGCTGTACTTCGCCCAGGCGACGACATCGTCGATGCGCCGCAGGATCGTCGGCGTGTGATCGTTGAACGCCACCAGGTGCACCCGCCCAGCAGCGATGTCAGCCAGCGCTACATCCAGCGCGTCGAGGTTGTACGCCTCCCAGCGCAGATGCACGCGCATGTCACAGCTCCAGCGCCCCGCCTCCAGCGCATCGAGCAACGCCCGCCAGGTCTCCAGACTGCGCAGCCCCGGCTCCCACGACAGCGTCACTCCGTGGAATGCGGTGGTGATCCCGTTGGCGAGAAGCTGCGCCTCGGTGTCGATCAGCGCGATGTCGGCTGGGAAATCCACCCCCGGCCGTGGCTGAAGCTGGCGCTCGAACGCGTCGCCATGAATATCGACGATACCCGGCAGCACCAGAAGCCCGGTCGCGTCCAGCAGCATGCCGCCGCGCGCCACCCCATCGATCCGCGTGATCAACCCGTCGGCCAATGCCAGATCGACTTGTTGCAGCCCGTCGGTTTGCAGCAGCGCGCGGCCGCCGGTTATCGTCAGTGGTTTCATCTGCTCGCCGTCAAGGTTCGAAAACGATCTGCACGCGTGGCGTTGGATAGCGCGCTACACCGAACTCCACCACCGCGCCAGTATGATCGACGTTGACATTCTCGGTGACCAGCAGCGGTCGGTTGCGCGGCGTGCGCAGCAGCTCCGCCTCCTGCGCGTTCGGCAGGCGCGCAGTAACGCGCGTCGCTTGGCGCATGTAGTCGGGCACGCCGACCGATTTCAACGCCTCGGTGATGGTCGGATGGCGTCGCAGGGCGTCGAGCAGTCCGCGATAACGATGGGCGGGGAAATAATGGGCCGCCAGGCTCACCGGCCGGCCATCGGCCAGCCCCAGCCGTTCCAGCAGCACGACCCGCGCGCCCGGCTTGATGCCGAGACCCGCCGCTACCACTGCGTCTGCGGCAATCTCGGCAAGCTGCAGAATTCGCCCCGACGGTTCCCGGTTGTGCCGGCGAATCCATTCAGAGAATCGCGTGCGCGGCTCGACTGCATATTCCAGCACATCTTCTGCGACGAACGAGCCGCGCCCCTGTTCGACGCGCACCAGCCCGCCGCGCGACAATTCCTCCAGCGCACGCCGGACAGTGTGGCGGTTGACTCCGAACCGCCGCGACAGCTCCTGCTCGGTCGGCAGCCGGCCACCGGGCGGATGCACGCCGGCGCCGATGTCCTGCTGCAGCCGCGTGGCGATCTGCCGCCACAGCGCGACGCCGTCCTGGCGCAAAAGCTGCTCGGCGGCGTCGGGGGAGGCCGTCATCGCAATTTCACCACGCCTCCGCCGAATCCATGCGAGTTCCGCTTGACGCTACACGTGTCGGGGCCTAGCTGTCTAGACATCCGTACTGCAGGGGCTCGTTTGCCCATGGCTGATTCATTCTCATCTGCCCATGCCGGCGCACCCTTCCCTGCCGAGCGGCAGAGCTGGATGGCGGTTCTGGCACGTGCGCGCGCCGAGGAAATTTCCGACCGACTCGCCGAGTGCCCCAGTTTACCGGGCTGGCGTGTGCTGCGTGGCCCGGAAAACGGGCTGGTGATGGTGCGCGGGCGAGCCGGAGGGGGCGGGACGCCGTTCAACCTCGGCGAGATGACGGTGACGCGCTGCACCGTCCGCACCGGCTCCGGCCCCGATGGTTTTACCGGCCACGCGTATGTCGCCGGACGCGATGGCAGGCAGGCGGAACTGGCGGCGGCCGTGGATGCGTTGTTGCAGGACGCGTCGTTGCGTGCGGTGCTGACAGAGGCAGTCATCGAGCCTCTCGCGGCCGCGCAGCGCGCGCGTCGTGCCGATGTCGAGGCAAAGGCGGCGGCCACGAAGGTGCAGTTCTTCGCGTTGCGGAACATGCGTTCATGAGCGCCGATGGCGACATCGATCTGGCAGGCTTCGCGGATCCTGTTGCCGATGCGCAGCGCTGCTTTCGCGCGGTGCTTGATGCGATGGCACGGCCCGGATCGGTGCATGCGGCCGGGGAGGCGCTGGCACCGCCGCCGCCGCTGGACCCCGCGACCGCCGCGGTGCTGCTGACCCTGGTGGACGGAGAGACACCGCTCTGGCTCGATCCCCGGCTGCACGCCGCACGCGCGTGGATCGTGTTCCACTGCGGCGCTGTCTGCATCGCAGATCCGGCGATGGCGTCGTTCGTGGTGACTGATGCGCTGCCCGATCTCGCCGTGCTGCACCCCGGCTCGCATGAGGCGCCAGAGACAGCGGCGACAGTGATCGTGCAGGTGCGTGCGCTCGGCGCCGGCAGGCGTTACCGCCTGCGCGGACCAGGATTGCGCGACGGCGCCGTACTGCTTGTGGACGGGCCACCGGCAGCCTTCGCTGCCATCTGGTCGGACAACCACGCGCGATTCCCGCGCGGCGTCGATCTTATCTTATGCGCCGGATCCCGGCTCGCGGCGATGCCGCGCAGCGTCAGCATTGAGGATGCCTGAGCATGGCCTATGTCGCCGTTAAAGGCGGTGAGCGTGCGATCGACAGCGCGCACGCCTGGCTTGCCGAATCGCGGCGTGGCGATGCGGCCGTGCCGGCGCTTGGCTTGGCGCAGATTGAACAGCAGCTTGGGCGCGCGGTGGATCGCGCGATGGGCGAGGGCTCGCTCTACGACCGGGAACTGGCGGCGCTGGCGGTGAAGCAGGCGCAGGGCGACCTGATCGAGGCGGCGTTCCTGCTGCGCGCCTATCGCACGACGCTGCCGCGCTTTGCTCATTCGCATCCGGTCGATACCGCGTCGATGCACGTCCGGCGGCGCATTTCGGCGATCTTCAAGGACCTGCCTGGTGGGCAGGTGCTCGGGCCAACCTACGACTACACGCACCGGCTGCTGGATTTCGCGCTGGAATCCGGAGAGGCGGCACCTGCGGCCCCATCCGTCGTGCCCGACGATGAGGCGATGCCGCGCGTGCACGACATACTGGGTCGCGAAGGACTGATCGAGCAGGACATTGCCGCCGATACCGAGCCCGGCGACCTGACACGCCAGCCGCTTGCCTTACCGGCAGACCGTGACGTACGCTTGCAGGCGCTGGCGCGTGGCGACGAGGGTTTCCTGCTCGGCCTCGGCTATTCTACTCAACGCGGCTACGGCGGCGCGCACCCTTTCGCTGGCGAGATCCGCATGGGTGAGGTTTCTATAGAAATCGAACCGCCTGAGCTCGGCTTCACCATCGATATCGGCGACATCGTCGTGACCGAGTGCCAGATGGTCAACCAGTTCAAGGGTTCTAAGACCACGCCGGCGCAATTCACCCGCGGCTACGGTCTGGTGTTCGGCCATGCCGAACGCAAGGCGATGGCGATGGCACTGGTCGATCGCGCGATGCGCGCCGCCGAGCTCGGCGAGGAGGTCGTCGCGCCGGCGCAGAACATAGAGTTCGTATTGTATCATTCGGATAACGTCGAAGCGACGGGGTTCGTCGAGCATCTGAAGCTCCCGCACTACGTCGATTTCCAGAGCGAGCTGGAGGCCGTTCGCCGGATGCGTGTGGAGGCGAGCCGAGCGACAGAGGTTGTGGAACGGTCTAGCCGAGAGCCCGTCGAATGAAAGGATACAACTTCGCCTATCTTGACGAGCAGACCAAGCGGATGATCCGCCGCGCATTGCTGAAAGCAGTGGCGATCCCCGGTCATCAAATCCCGTTCGGCTCGCGCGAGGTGCCGCTGCCATACGGCTGGGGAACCGGGGGTATTCAGGTCACCGCGGCGGTGTTGGGGCCGGATGACGTGCTGAAGGTGATAGACCAGGGCGCGGACGACACCACGAACGCGGTCTCGATCCGCCGCTTCTTCGCTCGCACCGCCGGGGTGCGGACGACGACGCGGACTGCCGAGGCGACGTTGATCCAGACCCGCCACCGGATTCCAGAGACTCCGCTGCGCGAGGACCAGATCATCATCTATCAGGTGCCGCAGCCGGAGCCGCTGTACCGGTTGGAAGCCTCCCGTGCCGAGACTCGTCGGATGCACGCGCTGTCGGAGTATGGTGTGATGCACGTCAAGCTATACGAAGATATCGCCCGCTTCGGGCAGGTCGCCATCAGCTACGACTATCCGGTCATGGTGAACAACCATTACCTGATGGCGCCGAGTCCTATTCCGGCCTTCGATAATCCGAAGCTGCACCGCATGCCGGCCCTGCAACTCTTCGGCGCCGGACGTGAGAAGCGCATCTATGCGGTGCCGCCCTATACTGACGTGCGTTCTTTGGATTTTGAGGACCATCCATTCCGCGCGGGACGTGCTCCGCATGCCTGCGGGCTCTGCGGCGCTGTCGATTCCTATCTCGACGAGGTGGTGGTCGATGATCGCGGGCGGCGTCTGTTCGTCTGCTCGGACACAGATTATTGCGCCGAGCGGCGCCGATGAGCGAGGAGACGCTGCTTTCCGCGCGCCGTTTGTCGCTCGGTTTCGGCACGATACCAGCGCTGGTCGGCGTCGATGTCGATCTCTGGCCGGGCGAGATGCTTGCGGTGGTAGGCGAATCGGGGTCTGGCAAGACCACGCTGTTGAACGTGCTGTCGGGCCGCATGGCGCCGGACTCCGGCACTGTGTGGTATCGCGATCTGACCGGCCGTCTGCACGATGTGCACGCGATGGAGGCGCCGCTATTGCGTAAGCTGCATCGCTCCGATTGGGGATTCGTGCAGCAGGACCCGCGCGAAAACCTCCGCATGGGGGTCACTGCCGGAGGCAATGTTGGCGAGCGACTGATGGCACAGGGCGCACGGCATTACGGGAATATCCGTGAAGCCGCACTGGACTGGCTTGCGCAAGTGGAGATCGACGCCGATCGCATCGACGACCTGCCGCGCACCTTTTCGGGCGGCATGCTGCAGCGGTTGCAGATCGCCCGCACCCTCGTCACCCACCCGAGACTCGTGTTCATGGACGAACCCACCGGCGGGCTTGACGTATCGGTGCAGGCAAGGCTGCTCGACCTGATCCGCACGCTCGTCGCGCGGCTGAAGATCGCCGCCGTGCTGGTGACGCATGATATCGCAGTGGCGCGCCTGCTGGCGCACCAAATCATGGTGATGCAGCGCGGCATCGTGGTGGAGGCCGGGCTCACCGACCAGGTGCTGGACGACCCGCAGCATCCGTACACGCAGCTCCTGGTCAGCTCGGTGCTGCAAGCGTGATCGCGGAATATTGTCATGGGCGGACTGTATGTGGTATCGAGAGAACCGGAGGGTGGTTGCTACCGCCTCTCCGGCCCTCCCGATGGGTTAGAGGCGGATCGTGATTGAGAGTCGGATCCGCCTCACACCCCACCGGATCGCCATCACAATGCGCATGTGTGTGCTCCGATGTCGGCGGTGCCCTATCGAGCGGGCACGATGCGCAATCGTCCGGGCGCGCCGCACTTCGGGTGCTACGGGATCACCCCTGAACGAAGCGTTTCACGTGCGGTCGTTGCCGGACGGGATCGGCATATGGTATCCAGAGAACCGGAGGGTGGCTTCGACCACCTCTCCGGCCCTCCGGTTGGGTCAGAGGCGGATTTCGAGTGACACCCGGATCCGCCTCGAACCCCACCGGATCATCACCACAACGGGCATGCGCACGTGTGTGCTCCGATGGCGGCGGTACCCTATCGAGCGGGCACCATGCCCGATCGTCCGGGCACGCCGCAGAGCTGGTGCTACAATCCAATCGCTGAACGGAACGTTGCCATGCACCCAGTGATGTTGCGCACTGAGGGGCTCGCCAAGGGCTTCACGCTGCACCTGCAAGGCGGCGTCCGCATCCCTGTCCTGGCAGACCTGGCGCTGGAAGTGCGGGGCGGCGAGTGCGTCGCTCTGGTCGGCCCGTCCGGTGCTGGCAAGACGACGCTGATGCGTAGTCTCTACGGCAATTACCGAGCGGAAAGCGGCCGCATCCTGGTGCGCCATCGCGGCGAGATGGTCGATATCGCGCGTGCCGATCCGCGCCAGATCCTAGCCGTGCGGCACGAGACGCTCGGTTACGTCAGCCAATTCCTGCGAGTCGTGCCGCGGGTGCCGGCGCTCGACATAGTCGCGGAAGCGATGCTAGCCCACGGCGGTACGGCCGACGCGGCGCACGAGGCAGCGATCGCGCTCCTGCTGCAACTCAATATCCCGCGCCACCTACACGTGCTTCCGCCCGCCACGTTCTCCGGCGGCGAGCAGCAGCGGGTAAATCTCGCGCGCGGCTTCATTGCCGGGCACCCGATCCTGCTCCTCGACGAGCCGACCGCTTCACTTGATGCCGAAAACCAGGCCGTGGTCATAGCAATGATCAACGAGGCGAAGGCAGCGGGGGCGGCGGTCGTCGTCATCATGCACGATACCGCGGTACGTGATGCTGTCGCCGATCGGTTATTCCAGCTCGCTCCTCGGCGGGATGCTGCATGAAAGACGAGACGATCCTGACCAACGCATCACTGGTGCTGCCCGATTGCGTGCTGCGGGGCACACTGGTGCTGCGCGGGGACCTGATCGCCGATATCCAGCCTGGCCGCTCCACCTTTCCCGGCGCTATCGATTTTGCTGGCGACACGCTGATCCCTGGCGTCGTTGACGTGCACACCGATAATCTCGAACGCCAGGTCTTCCCTCGCACCAACGCGCGCTGGCCGTCACGCTCGGCGATGATTGCGCACGACGCGCAGTGCGCCGCGGCCGGGGTGACTACCGTGCTGGACGCGCTCTGCCTCGGCGATCTCGGCTTCGACAAGGACCGAGTGCGCACCTTTCGCGAGGGCGTCGCCGACCTTGATGCACTCGGCGCCGCCGACCTGTTCAAGGCCGAGCATTTCCTGCACCTGCGCTGCGAGGTCCCCGCCGCCGACATGCTCGGTCTGTTCGCTCCGGTCGCCGACCATCCGCGCGTGCGCATGGTGAGCCTGATGGATCACACACCCGGCGTTGGCCAGTATGCCGATGTCGACCGGTACCGCGCGCTGCGCCGGCAGGACGGCATGGCAGACGAGGAGATCGACTGGCGCATCGCCGAAATGCAGGCGACCAGGGTGCAGTTGCGCGACAAACAGCGTCGCGCGCTGCTCGCCAGGCTTGCCAGCCGCGACGTGACGCTGGCGAGCCATGATGATCGCACCGAGGAAGAGGTTGCGGAGAACGCCGCCGACGGCATTCGGGTGAGCGAGTTCCCCGTTACTCTGGTGGCGGCACGAGCGGCGAAGCGGGCCGGCATGCAAGTGGTTGCCGGTGCACCCAACGTCGTGCGCGGCGGCTCGCATTCAGGAAACGTGTCGGTCGCTGCGCTGCTCGCCGAAAACGCGGTCGATGCGCTGGCGTCCGACTATGTGCCATCGAGCCTGATCGAGGCGGTGTTCCACTGCGCGCGCGGCCGGATGACGCTGCCTGCGGCGGTGGCGTTGGTGACCGAACATCCGGCACGGTTGGCCGGCCTGACTGACCGCGGTCGATTGGCGCGCGGTTGGCGCGCCGATCTGGTGCGCATACGCCTGCATGAGGACTTGCCGGTGGTGCGCCAGGTCTGGCGTGAGGGAGAACGCGTCGCGTGAGACTTCCGGCCGAAGGGCGGGTGGCCGTCTATTACGCCCCACCGCCGGAGGACCTGCTGTTCCCACTCTCTGCTACCTGGCTGGGGCGGGACCCGGAGAGCGGCGCGGCGGTTCCGCAGCCGGATATTCCCTGTCTCAATGATATCACGACGGAGCCGCGGCTCTATGGTTTTCACGCGACGCTGAAGCCGCCGATGCGGCTGCGGCCGGGCATCGGTTGGGATGTGCTGGTGAGCGCTGCCGCCGATCTGGCAGCGGGCATTGCGCCATTCACGCTGCCACCGATGGCGGTTGCTGATGTGCACGGATTCCTGGCGCTGCGCGAGACGGAACCGTCACCCGAATTGCAGGCGCTGGCCGATATCTGCGTTGCGTGGTTCGATGAGTTTGGTGCCCCGCCGATGGAAACCGAGCTGGCGCGCCGCCGCCGCGCCGGCCTGTCCCCGGCGCAAGACACGATGCTGCGCCGCTGGGGGTACCCCTATGTATTCGGCACGTGGTTCTTCCACATGACGCTGACCCGCCGATTGACCGCCGAGGAGAAAGCTCGCTACCGGCCAGCCGCCGAGCGCCATTTCGCGCCTGCGCTGGCGGAATCGCGGCTTGTATCGGATATCTGTCTGTTCACTCAGGCCGCGCCCGAGTACCCGTTCCTGCTGGCAGCACGGCTTCCGCTACGCGGCTAAGCGCGGCTAGAAGGCGCGCCGCGCCTTGCTCAATGGTTGCATCATTGACCACCGTCTCGATCGGAATGCCGGATGGCAGTGCCACACTGCGGGCCAGCCGTGCCGCAATGTCGGCTGCCGCTTCTCGCCCGCGTTCCGCAAGACGCGGCGCCAGCAGGCCTGGCGGGGCCGTGATCTCGATCACGCGCACCGGGAAGCGTTGCGTCGCATCCGCGATCACCGCGCGCGACACGTTCGCCACGACGATGCGCCCGGCCACAAGGTCGCCTTCGATGTCGGACGGAATTCCGTAGCGATGTCCGTGCGCCTGCCAGCTCAATGCGAAGCGGAGGGGGGTGAAATCGGCCTCGCTGACCGGCTGGTGCTGTTCGCCGCTGGCCTGGGCCGCTCGCGTGATAACGCGGCGGACAAAGCGGAACCGCGCGTCACCCGCAAGTGCTGATCGAGCGAAATCGAGCAGGGTGTCCTTCCCGGCGCCGCTTGGCCCGACCACCAGCACCAGTAGGCCCTGATATTTTTGCGAGAATGACGGAGGAAGCGTCAGCATGTCCTACTCGCCGGCGACGGCTGACAGGATGCTGTCAGCGGAGCCCTGATAACCTGACCGGGTGACGCCTGGAAGCTCGAACCATCTGACGGGAGTTCCCGCCAAGGCGCGCCGGATCGGGACGCTGATGCGCGAACGCCTCGATGCGCTGGCCCAGCGCTACGAGCTAATCGGCGATGTGCGCGGCCGCGGCCAACTGACGGGCATCGAGCTGGTGCGGACCACGCCAGCCGCCAACCGGCTGCCGAGCAAGGCCGCGAGATCGGTCGCATCTGCCTTCCAGAACGGCGTCATCTCCAGCCTCTGCCGCAACGGCAGTGTGCTGCACTTCGTCCCGCCTGCAAGCACCGCGGAAGCGCAGATCGAGCAGTTCGCGCGCGCTGGAGACCGTCAGCACCACCGGCAACCAGCACGCTGTTCGCTTGCCGGTCTGATCAAGAAGCCCCATGTCCCGGCCAGCCCGTGAACGCCGAGGTTCCGCGTTTGGCGAGCTGGCGGCCAATGATAACGCGCTGAATCTCGGACGTGCCCTCCCAGATGCGGTCCACGCGCACGTCGCGATACAGACGCTCCACCGGATTCTCGCGCATGTAGCCACGCCCGCCGAGAATCTGCAGCGCACTATCCACCGCCCGCCCGGCCATCTCGGAGGCATGCAGCTTCACCACGCTGGCGCGGGCGTGGGCGAGCTTGCGGTCGAGTCCCTGATCGATTTCCCAGGCGACGCGATAGATCAGGGTCTTCGCGGCCATGATGGCCACCGCCATATCGGCCAGCATGAACTCGATCCCCTGAAACTCCCGGATCGGACGGCCGAACTGCCGGCGCTGGCCGGCCCACGCCTCGGCGATCTCGAAGGCGCGGATCGCGGCGCCGAGGCAGTTGGCGGCGATTTGCAGCCGCGCCTCGACGAACCAGTCCTTGGTCAGTTCCAACCCCATGCCAACGCCGCCAAGCACGCGCTCCGGCGGGACCTCGACATTCTCGAACGCCAGTTCCAGGTGCTCGAAAACGTAGGTATGCATGAACTTCGGTGCGCGCTTCACGCGCACACCCGGCTGCGCCTTGTCCACCAGAAACAGCGTCGGTTGCGCGGCATCGCCATCGACGTTCGCGTGCACCAGGACGTAGTCGGCGACATCGCCGCTGGTGACGAACCATTTCTCACCGTTGATCCGATACTGCGTACCGTGCCGGTCGGCTCGGGTCGCGATCATGGACGTGTCGGAGCCGGCGTCCGGCTCGGTGACGGCGACGCAGGCCCGTCGCGCACCGGCGCAACTCGGGCGCAGGAATGTCTCGACCTGCTCCGCCGAGCCGTGCTTGAGCGGCACGGGCGGATGCCACACCACGGCCCACAGCGCGCCGGTGGTTTTGCCGAGTTCCTCGTTGATCAGCACCTGTTGCAGCGCGGTGCAACCCTGACCGCCGACGTGGCGGGCGTGGTTCACCGCGTTCAATCCGTGCGCGATCACCGCCTCGCGCATGGCCTGCTTGGTTTCTACCGATAGCGTGCCGGCATCCTCCAGCGGGAGTTCCTGCGGAAACAGGACAGTCTCGGCGAAATCGCGTGCGCGGCGCTGCCAGGCGCAGTCCGCCGGCGGCAATGTCAGGTCCATGTCGCTACCTCCGGGGTGGAGCGGACGATCAGCGCATCCACGGCCGCCGGATATCGGCCGCAGATCACCGGATTGACGTCGATCGCGGCGATCCAATCGGCCAGCTCCGACGCCAGGACGGAGAAACGGCTGATCGCCAGCGCGAGCGCTGCGATGTCGGTGGGCGGTGCGCCACGATACCCGGTCAGCAGGCGATGCAACGCCAGCCGCTCGAGCAGCCCGCGGGCGGTCGCTGGCCCGAAGGGTGCCAGTGCCGCGACGCGGTCTTGCAGCAACTCGACGAGCGTCCCGCCGGCGCCGAGCATGACGAGCGGGCCGAATTGCGCGTCATGTACCATGCCAAGCGCAAGCTCCGGCGCCGGCGGCAGCATCGGCGCCAACAGCACGCGCGGGCCGAGCCGCGCGGCAAGGTCGCGCCAGGCGGTGCGCAGCGGGGTTTCATCGCGGATGTCCATTACCACGCCGCCGACATCGGATTTGTGCGCGACGCCCGGTGTCGCGGTCTTTGCCACGAGCGGGTAACCGAGCGCCGCCGCCGCGGCGAGCGTCTGTTCCTCGGTTTCTGCCACGACGTGTGCGACGACCAGCACACCCCAGGCGGCCAACAGGTCGAGCGCTGCTGCCTCGTCGAGCGCAATCCCATCCGCAAGGCGCGCCAGCCAGGCGGCCCGATCTGCCGCAGTATCCTTGGGGGGCTCTGCCGGCGGGTCGGGTACGCGTTGCCGCGCATCGCGCCAACCGAGCAGGCCGCGCGCAGCCGCGAGTGCGTTTGCGGTTCCGTCCAGGACCGGCACGCCCGCCTCGGTGAGCGCCAGCGCAATCCGGTCGTGGCGCACCTGCGTGTAGGTGGTTACACAGGCAACCGGCTTGTCGGTGGTGGCGGCCACCGAAAGCATCGCCTTGGCGTAGCCTTCGTGCAGGTAGTAGTCGTCGCGTAAGTCGATACAGAAGAAACCTAGGGCTGCCGCCGGGTCGGCCAGCAGATCAGCAAAGCAGTCGGTGAACAACTGCACGTAGTCCTTGCCGGTGCCCCAGGCGTCCAACGGATTAGCTGCTTCCAGGCCGGGATCAAGGCGTGCCTGGAGTGCCGCGAGAGTGATCTGGCTGACGGACGCGAACGGCACTCCGACACGGTCGGCGAGATCGATCGTGAGTTCTCGCTCGCCGCCAGAATCGTGGATTGCGACGAGACCGCCGACGCCCGGCCGGCGGCCGGTGGCGCAGAGCAGCATCGTCGCGGCCAGCTCATCCAGCGTCTCGACGCTGATCGTGCCGGTGCGGTCGAACAACGCCGCCCAGGCGGCCGCGCTGCCGGCCATCGCGCCGGTGTGTGTCATGGCGGCGGCCGCGGCGACGGGGGTGCGTCCGACCTTGAGCGCCACCACGGGAACGTCGCGTATTGCCGCCTCCTCCAGGGCCTGACGCAGGCCGGCCGGATCGCGCGCGGTTTCCAGGAACAGGCCGACTACCCGCACTTCAGGTCGTCGGACAGCGTATTGCACGTAGTCGGCGACGGTTGCGGTCAGCTCCTGCCCCGGAGAAACGGCGAGCGCGAAGCGCAGGCGTGGGTCGTTGTGCGCGAGCGCGCCGAACACGCTGCCGGAATGCGCGATCAGCGCGATCGCGCCCGGCACCGGCCGGCGCGAACTGGCGAACGCACCAACCCAGACGTGAGCGAGATCATTGTAGAAGCCCATGCCGTTCGGGCCGCAAACCGGCATATCGCCGGCGATGGCCTTGAGGCGCGAGGCGAGCGGTGGGGTTGTGTCGTCGGATAGCATCGCGGACGCGAAGATCACGGCGGCACCGGCGCCGATCGCCATCACGTGCCGCATCGTCTCCTCGAGACGTTCGTTGCGCACCGCAACGACAGCGAGGTCAGGTGGCGCCGGGATATCGAGTATCGAGGGGACGCAAGGGTAATCCTCGATCAGGCGATGGTTCGGGTTCACCGCATGCACGACGCCGGTGAAGCCGCCAGCGCGGATCAGACGCAGCATCGCATTGCCTGGCGTGTCAGGCCGGTTGCTGGCACCGATAAAGGCGATACTGCGCGGCGCCAGCAGCTTCCGCAGATCGCGGATCATAAAGGTCGGGGTGGCCTGTCCGTCAGGCGGGCAGATGGAGCTTTGCCTCCGTACGCGACTGCAATGCGTCGAGCGTGATTCCCGGCGCCATCTCGATCACCACGAAGCCGCGTTCGGTCACGTCCAGCACAGCGAGGTTCGTGTAGACCCGCTTCACTGCCCCGAGCGCCGTAAGCGGATAGGAGCAGCGATGCACCAGCTTGGGCGTGCCGTCGCGGGTCGTGTGCTCCATCATCACCCAGAGCCGCTTGGCACCGGCCGCCAGGTCCATCGCTCCGCCGACCGCCGGCGCGGTGTCGTTCTCGCTGGTCGCCCAGTTGGCGATGTCGCCGTTCTCGGCCACCTGGAACGCACCGAGCACGCAGAGATCGAGGTGCCCGCCGCGGATCATCGCAAAGCTGTCGGCGTGATGGCAGAAGCTGCCGCCGGTGCGCAACGTCACGTGCTGCTTGCCGGCATTGATCAGCCACGGGTCGATCTGGTCCTTGGGCGGCGCCGGTCCCATGCCGAGCACGCCGTTCTCGGAATGGAAGATCACTTCGCGATCCATCGGCACATAATCGGCAACCGCCGTCGGCATGCCGATGCCGAGATTGACGTACCAGCCTTCCGGGATATCGCGCGCCACACGAGCCGCCATCTCGGTGCGGCTCAGCGGCTTTGCCTCGGCCAGTGCGGTGTTGGGCATGATGATCGCTCCTTTCAGAAGCCGGACGGGTCGCCATAGGGCACGTGCAGCACCCGGTTGACGAAGATGCCGGGGGTGTGGACGTGGTCCGGGTCGATCTCGCCCAGATCCTTTATATGCTGGGATTGCACGATGGTCAGCCGGGCCGCCATCGCCATCACCGGGTTGAAGTTGCGGCCGGACTTGCGGAAGGTCAGGTTGCCCCAGCGATCGGCCTCCCACGCCTCGACCAGCGCCACGTCGCCGGGCAGCGCTTTCTCCAGCACGTAGGTGCGGCCGTCGATTTCGCGTGTCTCCTTGCCCATGGCCATCCTCGTGCCGACCCCGGTCGCGGTGAAAAACGCCGGAATGCCGGCCCCGGCGGCGTGTATGCGCTCGGCCAGCGTGCCCTGGGGCACTATTTCAAGTTCGATCTTGCCGGCGCGATAGAGGGTCTCGAACACCACGGGGTCGGAGCTGCGCGGGAAGGAGCAGATGATCTTGCGGACTCGGCCGAGGTCCATAAGTCGCGCCAGACCAACGCGCCCGACGCCGGCGTTGTTGCAGGCGACGGTGAGGTCTTTCGCTCCCTGCTCGATCAGCCCATCGATCAGCGCGTTCGGCTGGCCGACCGCGCCGAAGCCGCCGATCAGCACGGTCGAGCCGTCCTTGATGCCGTCCGTTGCCTCGGCCATCGAGCGGACGATCTTGTTGATCATGGGCCGCGTTTCCCCCGGGAGTATCCGTCTCGTTTAGCGCTGGGGGGTGGCGGCGCCAACCGGGACTGGCTGCGCGGCCGGTTAGCCGACCGCCTTCAGGCGGTCGAATTCGGTGCCCGGTCTCGGGCGTCCGCGAAACGCCGCCGAACGCGGGCAACGGGAATGTGCCGCGACAGCCAGACGCCGCCAACGGCGATGAGCACCCCGCGAATCACCGGGATGACAATCCAGACGAGCGCCTGGTTCCACGTCATCGCGGTGGCCTTCCGGCCGCTCAAGCCTCCTCAGCCAGCAATTCCTCAAGCGTGACGGTGCACGTCTGGGGCAGCGGCAGCGGTGCCTGACCGTCCTGGGTCTCTGGCAGGATTCGCAGCGCCTGACGATACAGGCGGTCGAGGTCGATCCTCTGCCGCATAGAGGGCACATACCGGCGGGCTGCATCCGCCCTGAACCTGATGGAATCGGCCCGCCAATTTGGAGCGTCGCGCGACAAGGGCCACGCCTGCGCCTTGAGCGTGTCTGCGAGCGCCTGCACCAACAGCGACTCGACCGAATGCAGTTGCTCACGCCCCACGCTTTCGATTTCCTCTGCGATGTTGGGCCAGTCGAGATCGGCTTCGTTCACCAGTTCGCCGGCGGCACGGCGTCGCAGTAGCTCGGCCTGACGCTCCGACCAGAGCAGGATGTCGTCTTCGTAGAGATCGGCCATGTGCTGCTCCCTTCACTTACCGATAGCTCCGGCCGAACTTGCCGGCTTGCAGCCGCCGCTCAGCGGTCTTCGTTCGTTTAGCGCCGAGGGAGGGCGGCGCCAACGGGTGCATGCCGGCGGAGCGGCGAACAGGTCGGGCTGGCTGGGACCAAATCACGTCATCGCAGCGGGGATGGCTCTCATGCGCAACGCTTTGGTTATGCCCACTCAGTTGAAAAGCCGCCCGGGCCGGAACTCCGCCAGCTCGGCGCGCTCCCGCGCGCGCACCACCTCGTCGGCGATGACCGCGCCGAGGAACGGCGACAGCGTCACCGCGCTATGGGTGATCGCCAGGTAATAGCCGTGTAACCGCGGCATCGGCCCGATTGCGGAAAGATGGTCGCCGGGGATTGGCCGGATGGCGATGCGGACTGCCTCCGGGGCGACGTCGCCGATCGAGGGCAGCAGCCGCCGGGCGCGCGCCACGAGGTCACGCGCCTCCGGCATATCGGGGCTGGGTTTGGTGTCGATCGACAGCAACGGGTCGGTCGGGTTCCAATGCAGCATCAACCGGCCGGCGCCGTCGGGCCGAGCGTCGATCACCGGCGTGCGCACCACCCGCGACAGGCTCGCCGCCACCGGGGGCGTGAACACCAGGAACCCGACGGTCGGCGCCAGAGGCAGATGCAGCCCGGCATCGCGCACCGGATCGTTCGCCCAACGGCCGGCGCAATTCACCACCACGTCGGCCTCGTGCCGCGTGCCATCCGTGGTGCGCACGCCAGTCACGCAATCGCCGGCCAGCATCAGGTCTGAGACACGCGCGCCGCAGAGCAGTCGTGCCCCGTGCCGTCGCGCCGCCGACAGCATTGCATGTGCATAGGGAACCGGATCGAGCCAACCTTCTTCGGGGAAATATGCAATCGGCGCATCGCCAACGGTGGTTGGATCAATATCGGGCTCAAGTTCCGCTAGCTCGCGCGGCGTGATCCATTCTGCCGCATATCCCCAGGATCGCAGACGTTCGACATTCGCTGCCTGCGCTGCCCGGCCTTCTTCCGGCTCCCATTCCAGGCTGCCGCCGCCGTGCCACCAGGGGGTGGCGCCGAATTCCTCGCGCAGCCCGGCATGCGCTCTCATTCCGGCGACGTTCAGATCATGATACGGCCGAGGCGGCTTGTTGTGCGCGTTGGTCCAGGCGAAGCTGATGCCGGAGGTGCCACCGCCGACTCGGCTGGCCTCAAGCACTGTCACCTCGGCTCCCGCCTGCGCCAGCCGGAAGGCGGCCGACGCGCCCATTACGCCGGCCCCGATTACGATGACTTTAGGCATCCACTGATTCCCTTTGGTGCGGGGTGATTGTGCTGGCGCGAATGGTTGGGGGCAACCGCCGCACCATCACCCGCCGCGCTACGCGCGGCGACCTCTTGCGCAGAGCGGGAGAGGTGGGGTTTGGCGGCGCCCCAGGCCGTAAATCAGTCGTGCAACTTTACGTACTCGAAATCACCGGGCTTGCCGTCAATTCCTGTCTTCGGGGGCGCGATCCATGGGGCGAAAGCGCCGGGCTCGTGTACCGGCTGCATCAGGCTCTCGATAAACGCGCCGTCCACCGCCGACGGCAGGAATTCGTCACGCCGCTTCTGCCAAGCCGCGTCGTCCATCAACGTGCCATCGGGGTCGGCATGCACCGAAGCGAACTCCCCGATATGGCGGTGGAACGCCACGTGTGGCAGCCGGAGACGGAACGGCACTCCGGCCGCTTCGATGATCCGGTTCCACCGCTGCACCCCGCCCGCCGCGTCGGCGATGAAATCGTCGCGCAGACGCATATTCAGCGCATTCAGCGCCGGCACCTCCTGCTTGACGATCGCGCCGTCCTGCAGCCGCAGCACCGGATAAGTCCCGCCGGTCAGCACATGGTCGTCGGTGAGCTTGTCTTCGCGGAAGCGGCCTTTCAGGCTGGCATTGAACGCATTGGCTGCATTGGTGCTGATCTCGTTGCCGAACAGGTCGAGCGTTAGCGAGAAATGCAGGTTGGCCTTCTTCTGGATCGTCGGCAGGTCGATCACGCCGAGCGCGCGCACCCGCTCGATATCCGTGGGATCGTCGATCCCGGCGGCGCGCGTCGCCCGGCAGGTTGCCTCGACGATCCGGCCGACGCCGGTCACGCCCACGAACATGTGGTGCGCCTCCTCGGTCAGCATGAAGCGACAGGTGCGGCTCAGCGGGTCGAACCCCGACTGCGCCAGCGCCTCGAGCTGCATCTTGCCGTCGCGGTCGGTGAAGGTGGTGAACATGAAGAAGCTCAGCCAGTCGGGCGTTGCTTCGTTGAACGCGCCCAGCATGCGTGGGCTGTCGGTGTCGCCCGAGCGACGGCGCAGCAGTTCCTCGGCCTCCTCACGACCGTCGCGACCGAAATATTTCTGCAGCAGATAGACCATTGCCCAGAGATGCCGGCCCTCTTCGACATTCACCTGAAACAGGTTGCGCATGTCATAGAGCGAGGGCGCGGTTCGGCCGAGGTGGCGCTGCTGCTCGACCGAGGCAGGCTCGGTGTCGCCCTGGATCACGAGCAGGCGCCGCAACATGGCGCGGCACTCGCCGGGTACCTCCTGCCAGGCGGGCTCACCCTTATGCGCGCCGAACGGGATGGTGCGGCCCTCGACCGGAGGGGCGAGCAGGATGCCCCATTTGTACTCCGGCATCCGCACGTAGCCGAACTTCGCCCAACCGTCCGGATCGACGCCGATCGCGGTGCGCAGATAGACGGGGTTCGACTGGAACCCCTCGGGTCCCATCTCTTTCCACCAGTCGATATAGCCGGGGTGCCAGGTCTCCAGGGCCTTGCGCACCCTGACATCGCTGTTCAGATCGACGTTGTTCGGGATCAGCCCGCTGTAATCAACCGTCGTGCCGGTTGCTGTCGCGGCGTTTGGCATAGTGGCGTCTCCTGTCACACCCGCTCGGGATCGAAGTTCGGTCGTGCGCCGCTGCCATAACGTTTCAGCGAGCCTTCTTCGCCCGTAGCGTTGGGCCGCTGGAAGATCCAATTCTGCCAGGCAGTCAGGCGGCCGAAGATGCGGGTCTCCATCGTCTCAGGTCCGGCAAAGCGCAGATTAGCTTCCATGCCGGTCAGCGCATCGGGTGAGAAGCTGGCGCGCTCTTCCAGTATCAGGCGCACTTCATCGTCCCAGTCAGTTTCGTCATACGCGAAAGTGACCAGTCCCAGGCTCTCCGCCGCCGCGGCATCCAGGTTCGCACCGATCCGGTCGCGCGCGCGATTGAGGCTGTCCGGCTCCCCCAGGAAACGCGTCTCCAAACGCGTGAGGCCGTTGCCCATTTCATAGGCGCCAAAATTCAGCGCCGACAGAGCGATGTGCGGCCCACCACGCCCACTGCCGGCAAACATGATCGAACGATCGGCGGCGAACGCCAATTCGGCAAGTGTCCCGGCAAAGCAGCTTCCGGGCTCGATCAGCGTGACCAAGCTGCGTGCCGTCATGTCCAGCCGCTTCAGCACGCGCTTGAGCAGCAGCCGGATCTCGCGCACCAGCCAGTCGTGCTTGTGTGCTTCCAGCAACGCATCGGCGCCGAGCACGAGTGCTGGATCTCCTTCGGTGCGCAGCACGACCAGGCCAAGCGTGGGCTCGTTCAGGCGCAGATGCAGGATAGCGTCGTCCAGCTGACGCGCCATCGCCAGCGGCCAGAACTCCGCGCCCGCCGCATGGATCCCGGCGAGGTTCGCCGGCAGGGCGTCCGGTCCCTGCACCGTCACGACGGCGCGGCGTCGGTCGCGGTCCAGCGCGACGCGGAGATGCGGGTAGATTACCGCGTCGTCCTCGATCCGGCGGTCGAGCGGGGTCAGCACGATCCCGCGCGCCGTGTGCGGCCGATCCGACAACGCCGCCAGTGCTCGCGCGCGCTCGTCCACGCGCGCTTGCCACGCCGAGGGCGGCGCCAGCTCATCCACCAGCCGCCAGTCGAGCGTGCGGCGACCACGCACACCTTCCTCGGTCGTGCAGAACACGTCGGCGAGGTCGCGCCGCACCTTCCGCTTGTCAGTGAGTTCGCGTCAGCCCGCCGGTGGCGGGCAGCACGGCGAGCAGCGGCAGTTCCGGCAACGAGACCGCCGAGCGGCGGTCGTCGATCAGCATGATCCAGGCGCAGCTCGCCGCCAGCTCATAGCCGCCGCCGGCCGCCGCACCACCCACCGCCGCGAGGTACCGCTGGCCGGAATTCTCGCTCGCATCCTCGATCGCCAGTCGCGTCTCGTTGGTGAACTTGCAGAAATTCACTTTGTGGCCGTGCGACGCTTTGCTGAGCATGCCGATATTGGCCCCGGCGCAGAACACGCCGTCCCTGCCGGAGCGCAAAACGACCGCGCCTACTTCCGGATGCTCGAAGCGAAGCCGCTGCACAGCATCGGCCAGCTCGATATCCACGCCGAGATCGTAGGAATTAAGCTTCAGCTCGGTGCCCTCGAACAGGCCGCCCGACGGATCGACGTCCATCGTCAACGTGGCGACCGGACCATCGAAGGCAAGCCGCCAGTGGCGGTAGCGATCTGGCTGGGTCTGGAAATCGATGCGCGTCATGGCACGGCGGGCTATACGGTTGTGGCGGAATGCGCTTCGCTTTTTCGCCCTACGCCGTTGCGCAGCTTATAGCGCTGGATCTTTCCTGTCGCCGTCTTCGGCAGATCACGCACGAACTCCACCCAACGCGGATATTTCCACACCCCGATGCGCTCCTTCACATGCGCCTTCAATTCCTCGGCGAGTGCATCGCGATCCTGGCCGCCGGCGCGCTCCTGCAGCACGACGAAGGCTTTGGGCTTGATCAGCCCATCCTCATCCGCGTGGCCGACAATCGCCGCCTCCAGCACCGCCGGATGGGCGACCAGCGCATCCTCCACCTCGAATGGCGAGACCCAGATGCCGCCCACTTTCAACATGTCGTCGCTACGTCCGCAGTAGCGGTAGTAGCCGGTCTTGTCGCAAAGATATGTGTCGCCCGTGTAGGTCCATTCGCCGCGAAATGTACGGCGGGATTTCTCACGCTGGTTCCAGTATCCATCTGCGGCGCTCGGGCCGCGCACGACCAACTCGCCGGTCGTTTCCTCCGCCACCTCATTGCCCTCGGCATCGAGTATGCGCAGCTCGTAGCCAGGCACCGGCTTGCCGGTGGTGCCGTAGCGGATATCGTCCGGCCGGTTCGACAGGAAGATGTGCAGCATCTCGGTCGAGCCGATCCCGTCGAGAATATCCACCCCGACAACCTGCCTCCACCGCCGGCCGACCTGCTCCGGCAGCGGCTCGCCCGCCGAGATGCAGCGGCGTAAACGCTCGGACCCGGCACCCGCTCCGATCGCCGGCTGCGCCAGCAGTGCTGCGTACAGTGTCGGCACCCCGCCGAATATCGTGGGGCGGAAGCGTCGCATGACACTCAGCACCGCGGCGGGGGTTGGCCTGTCGGGCAGTAACACCGCACTCGCGCCGACCGACATCGGAAAGCTCATGGAATTGCCGAGCCCATACGCGAAGAACAGCTTCGCCGCCGAGAATATCACATCATCCGGGCGGATCTGCAGGACCTGCGCGCCGTAGGTCTCGGCAGTGGCGCGAAGGCTCGCGTGCACGTGGCGGACGCCCTTCGGCGCGCCGGTTGATCCAGACGAATAGAGCCAGAACGCAACTTCGTCGGGCGAGCAGTCGGCCATGACTTTATCGGCAGGCGCGTCGGCCAGCAGGCGCGAGAACGCCACCTCGCGCGGGCCTTGCACTGTCGGCAGGTTACCATCGGGCGCCGTGATAACGATGCTGCGTAACTCCTGCAGCCTCGGCAGCTCCGGGCGCAGACCGGGCAGCAGTGGTGTCGAGACGGCCAGTGCGACGGCACGGCTGTCGGCGAGAATGTAGCCAACTTGATCGGCCGGCAGCAGCGAGTTGACGGGCACCGGCACGATGCCGGCGCGCAGCGCGCCCCAGAAGACGACGGGAAAATCGACCGTATCGAGCATCAACAGTGCGATGCGCTGTTCCCGTTGAACACCGGCTGCCCGCAGCGCATTGGCGAATCGCGCGGAAGCCTCATCCAGCTCGCCATAGCTCAGCTTGCGCCAGGGATCGGCGAACGCCAGTCGCTCGCCACGCCCTTCGCGCGGATGTCGGCACACGAACCAGGCGGCGGCGTTGCCATTCATCTCGGGCGCCATCGCGGGTTCAAGCCGGCGCCGGGCCAACGAACCGGAATTGATGGATCACGTCGGCAAGCGAGTACTGCGGATTGTATTTCACCTGGAAGATCGACACGACCTTCGAAGCCAGATCGCCATTGGCGTCGAATGACACGTCTCCCTGCAGCAGCTTCACGTGGGTCTTCAGCATCGCCGCACGGACAGCATCGCGCGTCACCCCCTGCCCGGACGCCGCCACCCGCCGGATCGCGTCCAGGATCACCTGCACGGCGTCATAGTAAGTCACCGTGTAGTCGGCCGGGCCCTGCTTCATCGCCGCCCTGTATCGCTCTACCCAGGGCTCCATCTCGGGATCATCCAGCACATGCGTTGCCGCGGAACTGGCGTACCAGCCCTGGATGGCCGGCATACCACCTCCGGTCAGCATGTCCGGCGTGTGCACGCCGTCACCGCCGCCCTTCACTACATTGGGGATGATGTCGTTGGACTGCTTGACGACTTTGATGCCGGCCAGAGGATCGCCACCGTAGTACAGCGCCTCGGTGCCCAGACTCTTGGCGCGCGTCAGCACGGCCGAATAATCCGCGTTCAATGGATCGAGCCGGTCGCGGATCAGCACCTTCATCTCCTTCTTCGCCGCTTGCGCCGCGAAGGCATTGGCCATGCCGACACCATAGGCACCGGTATCATCCAGCACCACCACGGACTTGAGCTTCAGCACCTCGGCGAAATAGTTGGCCATGCCTGGCCCTTGATACGCGTCGGTGGTAACGGTCCGGAAGAAGTTCGGCTTGCCCCCGGGGTGATAGACCGGGAAGAATTTGGGATCATTCAGGTCGGGGTTGGTGGCGCTGCCGCTGATGAACGCCATCTGGCCCTCGCTGAACACCGGGCACATCGCTTTGGCCGAGCCGCTGTTCAGCGGGCCCACCGCGGCGATCACGCTGGGATCGTTCAGCATGCGGCGCGCGTTTGTCGCTGATAGAGCCGGGTCGTACTGCCCGGTCGTCGGCGAGCCGTCGTCCAGCACCACCAGCTTCACCTGATATCCGGCGACGCCGCTTTTCTCATTCGCCTCGTTCACCGCGAACTGCGCCGCGTTGCGCACGATGGCTGCCTGCTGCGCGAGCGCACCGGTCAGCGGCACGCTCATGCCGATGGTCAGCACCTTCTCCTCTGCCCCCGCACGCCCGGTCGCGGCACCGGCCAGCGCCACCGCGCCAAGGCGTGCCGCGGCACGACGGGTCAGCTTGGACATTCCGTCCTCCCTGGTGTTCGTCATTGGCGGCAGAGTGACCTTCCGCCGCGCTTGACACAAGTCGGCGCGGCGGCACAACCAACGTCATGACACGACCCGCCCAGTCCATCGCCAAAGATCCCGTCGCCCTGCAAGTAGTCTGGCGCCGGTTGATCGCGATCGCCGACGAGGCAGCGGCGACGCTGCGCCGCACCTCGTTCTCGCCCACCGTGCGCGAGTCAAACGACTTCGCCTGCGTTATCTTCGACGCTGTCGGCAACGCAATGGCTGAGAACACGATCGGCATTCCGTCATTCAACATGACCCTGTCGCGCACCTTGGCGCATTTCCTGCAAATCCGGCCGACAGCAGAGTGGCGCGACGGCGATGTGGGCATCTGCAACGATCCATGGCTTACGTCCGGTCACTTGCCCGACATCACCATTATTGCGCCAGTCTTCGTTGCCGGCCAGCTTGTCGGCTGGACCGGAAGCGTGGCGCACCAGGCCGATCTCGGCGGCATCGGCTGGGCCGCCGACGCGCGCGACGTGTTCGAGGAGGGGATCCGCATTCCGCCGCTGTTGTTCATGCGCGACAGCGCCGCCGTGCCCGAAGTGGAGCAGTTCATCCGCGCCAACTCGCGCCTGCCTGACCAAGTGATGGGCGACATCGCCGCACAAGTGGCCGCCGGCGATGCCGCCGCCCGGGGGTTGCGGGACCTGCTGCACCGCGAGGGGATCGACGATCTAGCGCCGATCGCCCGCGCCGTATGCGACCGCTCGGAGCACGCGATGCGGCGCGCAATCGCCGAAATCCCCGATAGGGTCTATCGCGGTACGATCGACCTCGACGGTACCGGCGAGGAGGACATCCACATCGAGCTGGCAATAACCAAGCGCGGCGACGAGCTGTTCCTGGATTACACCGGCACCTCTCCAGAAGTCGCCCGGGCGCTGAATGTCGTGACTAACTATACCGTCGCCTATTCCTGCTATCCACTGAAATGCGCGCTCGACCCGGAGACGCCGCGCAACGAGGGATCGTATCGGCCGATCCATGTCCAGGCACCAGAGGGAAGCATTCTGAACCCGCGTTTCCCGGCGCCGGTGAACGCGCGCCAGCTTGTTGGCCACTGCCTGTCGGCGGTGATCTACAAGGCGCTCGCTCCAGTGTTGAAGGAGCGGGTGATCGCGGAATCCGGCAGTGCACCGACGCTGCGCGTGGTAATCACCGGTCGTCGCGAGGACCGACGGCGCTATGGCGCGATCCTGTTCATCAACGGCGGCATGGGCGCGCGCGCGGCTCGCGACGGGCTATCGGCCACGTGCTTTCCGTCCAGCGTGATCTGCGGCTCAATGGAGATCATCGAGACGCAAGCGCCGCTGCGCGTCTGGCGCAAGGAGCTGGCGGTGGACTCCGGTGGCCCGGGCCGGTTCCGCGGTGGGCTGGGCCAGGACGTGGAGATCGAGCTCGCTACCTCCGAGCCCGCCACGCTGTCGCTGTTCGTTGAACGTGTGCAGCACCCGGCGCAGGGCGTGCTCGGCGGCCTGCCGGGCGCGCCGTCGCGCATGGTGTGGAACGGACGCGAGACGGGGTTCCCGCTGAAGGGTCGCAGCCGCATGGCTGGCGGCGATCGGCTCGTCGTGCGGTATCCCGGCGGCGGCGGTTTTGGCGACCCGCGCACGCGCGACCGCGCCTCGGTGCGAGCCGACCTGGAAGCGGGTCGTATTACTGAGGCGACAGCGCGGCGGGATTACGGTCTGTGAGTCGGTACATCGCCGGGGCTGATGTTGGTGGCACCTTCACCGATATCGTGCTGTACGACGCGGAACACCGCACACTCAGCGTGCACAAGCTGCTGACCACTCCAGAAGACCCGCAACGCGCTATCATGCAAGGATTGCGCGCGATGGTTTCGCGGGCGGACGTCGTGGTCCATGGCACCACGCTGGTCGCCAACGCGCTGATCGAGCGGCGCGGGGTGAAGACCGGCCTGATCACCACGCACGGCTATCGCGATGTGATCGAGATCGGCTCCGAGCTGCGGTACGACTCGTTCGATCTGCAGATCGAACGTCCGGAGCCACTGGTCGAGCGCCGGTTTCGCCTGCCGGTGCACGAACGGCTCGGCTCAGAAGGCGAGGAAATTGTGGCGCTGGATGAGGTAGAGATGCGAGCCGCAGCCCGAGCGTTGCGCGATGCCGGCGTCGAGTCGATCGCTATCGCCTTCTTCAACGCCTATCGCAACCCCGCCCATGAAGACCAGGCGAAGCGCATCGTCGAGGCCGAGGCACCCGGCATTCCCGTCTGCACCTCGAGCGGGGTTGCCCCCGAGATCCGCGAGTTCGAACGGTTCTCGACCTGCGTCGCCAACGCATATATCGCGCCGATCGCCAACCGGTATCTTCTGGAACTGGAGCGGTCGCTGGCCGCGCCGTTGTTCGTCATGTTGTCCGACGGCGGCATCACCACTGCGCATGCTGCCACCTCGCAACCGATCGCGCTGGTCGAATCCGGCCCGGCCGCCGGCGCTATGGGTGCCGCGTTCCTCGCCAGCCAGGCTGGATGGGACGAGGTGATCGCCTTCGACATGGGTGGCACCACCGCCAAGCTCAGCCTGATCCACGGCGGCCAGCCGCACCGCACGCACGAGCTGGAGGCGGCGCGGCTGGCGCGCTTCAAGAAAGGCAGCGGCCTGCCGCTGCGGCTTCCGGCCATCGAGCTGATCGAGATCGGTGCTGGTGGCGGCAGCATCGCCTCGCGCGATGCGCTGGGCTTGCTGACGGTTGGGCCGCGTAGCGCGGGCGCGGTACCGGGCCCCGCCTGCTACGGTGCCGGCGGCGAGCATCCCACTGTCACGGATGCGGACCTGCTGCGTGGCTACCTGTCGGCGCAGCGTTTCCTCGGCGGGCGCATGCGGCTCGACAAGCCACGCGCCGAAGCTGCGTTGACGCGAGTCGGCCGCACGCTTGGGCTCGATCCGTTGGAAACGGCGGCGGGAATTGCCCGTGTCGTCGACAACAATATGGCAACCGCTGCGCGGGTGCACATCGCTGAAGCGGGTACCGATCCACGGCGCTACCGCATAGTTGCGTTCGGCGGCGCCGGCCCGGTGCACGCCTACGAACTGGCGAGGCTGCTCGATATCCAGCAAGTCATCTTCCCGCGTGGCGCCGGCGTGGCCTCGGCAATCGGCATGCTGGTGGCGCCTCGCAGCGTGGAGTTCACCCGCAGCCTCGTTGCCGGCCTGGATCGCTTGGACTGGGACCAGGCAAGTGCTGCGATCGCCGAACTGGAGGCGCGCGGCCGCGCTGTGCTGCACCAGGGTGGGGTGACCGATGCCGAGATCACGCTCGAGATCTCTGCCGATATGCGGTACGCGGGACAGGGGTTCGAAGTCACGGTCCCGCTGGTGCCGGCGCCAATTGCCACGCGTGACACTTCGGCGTTGCATCGTGCTTTCGATGTGCAATACCGCGAGCGCTTCGGCCGCAGCCTGGGCGGGATGCTGGTCGAGCTCGTGTCCTGGCGAGTGCGTGCGGTTGCGCCGCCATCGGTGACGGAGCTGCGTTTTGCCGAGCGGGTGGCCGAAGGCGACGCGTTGATCGAGCGTCGGCCGGCGTATTTCGGAGAAGCCGGCGGATTCGTCGACACGCCGGTCTACGCCCGTGCGGAGCTGACCCAGGGAACGCGCATCGAGGGGCCAGCGCTGATCGAGGAGACGGAATCGACCGCGGTGATCGGTCCGGCAGCGCTGGCCACAGTCGATACGTTCGGCAACCTGATCATGTCTCTGCGGTGAAGCGCCGTTCCGACATTCTTCTGCAATATCGCTGGATGCGCCGGCACGCTTCGCGCAGCAACTCGGTATCAGCCGCGTAGCTGAGGCGGAAATGTCCGCGTGCCAGGAAGGCGCCGCCATGCACCGCCGCCACGCCCTCCTGCTCCAACAGGTCCAGCACGAAAGCTTCGTCGTCTTCGACCGCCAGTATCGAGGGAAATACATAGAACGCGCCCTGCGGCTTATGGCAGACAAGTCCGGGCGCCGCGTTCAACATCTCCACCACCATGTCACGTCGCTGCCGGTAAGTGGCGACCATCTCGCCGATGAACTCCTGCGAGCCGGTGAGCGCCGCGAGCGCGGCCGCCTGGCTGACGGAGGAGGGGTTCGACGTGGACTGACTCTGCAGCTTGTCCATCGCGCGGATCAGCTCGACAGGCGCGCCGCCGAAGCCAATCCGCCAGCCGGTCATCGCATATGACTTGCTGCAACCGTTCATGGTGACGGTGCGCGGTTTGAGTTGCGGTTCCACCTGCACGACGGTCGCCGGACGGACTCCGTCATAGGCAAGCTTCTCGTAAATATCGTCGGTGAAAACCCACAGCGCGGGATGTTGCAGCAGCACGTCGCAAAGCGGCCGCAGCTCGCCCACCGTATAGACTGCACCGGTGGGGTTGCAGGGGTTGTTCAGCACGAACCACTTGGTACGAGGCGTGATCGCCGCCTCCAAATCCGCCGCGCGCAGCCGAAAGCCGTTGGCCTCCGTGCAAGGGACCAGCACAGGCCGGCCGCCGGCGAGCGCCACGATATCCGGATAGCTCACCCAAGTCGGCGTCGGGATCACCACCTCATCACGCGGGTTGAGCGTGGCGAGCATGGCGTTGAAGATGACCTGCTTGCCGCCGGTCGAGACGATTACTTCCTCGGGCCGGTACTCGATCCCCGAATCGCGCAGGAACTTGGCCGCGACAGCGCGGCGCAGTGCCGGCGTACCTGCGACGTCGGTGTACTTCGTCTCGCCCGCCTCGATCGCGCGGATTGCTGCTTCGCAGATATGCTGCGGCGTCGGGAAGTCCGGCTCGCCGGACGAAACTGCCAGCACGTCGCGGCCAGCCCGCTTCATCGCTGCGGCGCGCTGCCGCATGGCGATCGTTTGGCTAGGGCTGATCCGAGTCAGCCGGTCGGCGATCAGGGACATAGCGGTTTCGCTCCTTTGCCGCGATCAAACGTCGCGCGTGGACCGGCGGCAAGCGGACGGGGAATGGCGCCGTGCCGGTCCATCCCGTACCATCGCCCTGGTTCAGCAGGAGCATTCCGCGTGAAGGTCAGCAATTTCCTGTTCCCAGAAAGCCGCGATCCGACGCATGACGGCGCAGTGATCGACGAGACGCTGGCCGAGGCGCGGCTGAGCGAAGAGCTGGGCTTCGATGCGATCTGGCTTGCCGAGCATCATTTCGACGGCATCTGCGCCTATGTCGATCCGGTAAGCTTCGCGGCAGCGCTGGCGACCGCGACGAAGCGCATCCGCATCGGCTTCGCGGTGGCGCAGATGTCGCTGCACCATCCGATCCGCATAGCCGAACAGCTTTCACTGATCGACAATATCAGCAAGGGACGGCTGATCGTCGGCCTGGGCCGCGGCACGGCTTATAACATCTACGACTACCAGGGCTACGGCATCGATCCGGATGAGGCACAGCCGCGGCTAGAAGAAGCCGAGGAAATCCTGTTCAAGGCCTGGTCCGGCGAGAAGCTCGAGCATCGCGGCCAATTCTGGAACCTCAAGCTGCCCGCCCTGCGCCCGCGCCCATTCACTCGCCCGCATCCGCAGGTGATCCGCGCTGCTTCGGGGGAAGCCTCGATGGTGGAATTAGCACGGCAGGGCCGTCCATTCCTGATGAACGTGCAGTCCTATGCTGTGACTCGTCACCGCATGGAGCTCTATCGCCGCACGTTGCACGAGCAAGGCTTCGACGAGGATGGCATCGCCCGCTGCATCGACGATTGCTGGGTGTGGCGCAACGTGGTGGTGGCAGAAACCGACGCCGAGGCGGCGCGTGTCGGCATCCCGGCCTTCGAGGCGATGCAGGCGCAGCGCGCGGCGATGCGTGAGCGCATCTATCGCGAGACCGGCCAGCGGCTGCAGACCACCACGCCCGGACCGCTGGCTCCGGCTGCACGTACCGTGGTCGAGCACGCGCTGATTCATGGCTCGCCCGCCACCGTTGCCGAGGCGCTGTCGCGGCTTTCGGCGATCGGTATTGGCGGGCTGATCCTTCAGTTCCGGCTCGGGCCGATGCCGTACGAGGTATCGGCGCAGAGCCTCACACTGTTCATGCGGAAAGTGTGGCCGGCCGTGCAGGCAACGTCCGGCCGCGCATCGGCCGATTGACCCACGCCAACCGACAGCTTCAGCTTCGATCTAGCCAACGGCGGAGAAATTCATGGGCGCAGGCAGGTCACCACGACGCCAACCAGTGCATGGCGTCACGATCGGTATCATGGTGCTGGATACTGGCTTCCAACGCCTGCCGGGCGATATCGGCTATGCCCCGACATGGCGCTTTCCGGTGCAATTCGCGGTCGTGCGCGGTGCCACACCGGATCGTGTCGTCAAGGCCAATGCTGACGGCATGTTGGATCTGTTCCTCAAGGCCGCCGACGATCTCGTGGCGCTCGGCATCGATGGGATTGCCACGAGCTGTGGCTTCCTGGCGATCCTGCATCCAGCGCTGGTCGCGCATTGCCCGGTGCCTGTCGCGACTTCGAGCCTGCTACAGATCCCGCTGGTGCAGAGCATCCTGCCCAAGGGCCAGCGCGTCGGCGTGCTGACAGCCGACAAGGACGCGCTGACTGCCGCGCATTTCCGCGCGGTCGGCTGCCCGACCGACTTGCCGGTCGTCGGTATGCCGCCAAACGGTATCTTCCGCGCCAATCTGCGAATCGGCCAACCAGTGGTCGATTATGCCGAGCAGGAACGCGAAGTCCTCGGCATGGCTGAAGAGCTGCTGGGAAAGAACCCCGACGTTGGGGCGATTGTGTGCGAGTGCACGAACTTGCCGCCTTACTCGGCCCGGATCGAGGAACAGTTCGGCGTGCCGGTCTTTGATGTTGTCACATTGTTAGAATGGTTTCACGCTGGGCTGCGGCCCCGCCGTTACCAGGCCTAGAGAGGGAGAAGGCGGATGCAGAGCCGACGCAGCCTAGCCGGTGCGGTCGCAGCTATCGGCGCCTCTCTGTCGTTGGCGCCTCGCGGGGCGACTGCCCAAGTCGCCGCACCAGCATCGGGCGAATCCACTCTGGACCGCGTGCGTCGCACCGGCATCCTCCGCATCTCCGCGCTGCCCGGCGAGGCGCCGTTCTTCAAGAAGGACCTGCGTACTGGCGAATGGTCGGGGGCCGCGATCGACATGGCGAAGAACATCGCTGCGGCGCTGAACGTCAAGCTAGCTTATGTCGAAGGGACTTATGCCACCTCGGTGCTCGATCTGCAGACCGACAAGTCTGATCTGGCATTCGCGTTGAACCCGACGCCGCAACGGGCTCTGGCGATCGGTTTTACACGCCCCTATTACATGCATCCGTTCGGCTATGCCGCCCGGGCGGGTTTCCCAGCGCACAACTGGGCGGATCTGAACGACCCGAAGATCCGTGTCGTGTCGCTGATCGGCTCGCTGACCGACAACCTGCTGGCGCGTTATGCACCGAAGGCACAGGTAGTCGGCGTGAAGGCGGGCGCGGACGGCATCCTAATGATGCAGGCGGGCCGGGCCGATTGCATCATCTACGGTCTGATCCAGGCACTCAGCGTCACAGCTCGCGCGCCCGCGTTAGGACAGGTCACGCTGCTCCGCCAGCCGTTCGTGGCGCTGCCGAGTGCGATGGGCGTTCAAGAGGAGCCGGACCGTCGTTGGCGCGACTTCCTGGACAGTTGGGCCGATTACAATGCCGGCACGCGGCAAATCGGTGCGTGGATCCGATCGTCGCTGCTGGACATGGGAGTCCAACCCGGCGCTATCCCAGCCGATGCGGATCTGTAACGCTGGACAGTCGAACGCGCTTCTGCAAACCTTACAGGACGAGCGCAAAAAGCGCGGGAGGGGATACATGACAAGCAGATCAGCACTCAACGGTCGTGCGCTGACACGCCGCGACGCTCTTGCTCTGGGCGGGGCCGCGGCTGCCATCGCCACCATCCCGGCGGCGCGCGCAGACACCAAGCTGACCGTCTGGACCGGCTTTCCCGAAATCCAGCCGGTGTATCAGGCGGTGGCTGCGGACTTCGCCAAAACTCATCCCGGCGTGACCTTCGACTTCTTCAGCACCACGCTCCGTGAGTTCGAGCAGAAGCTGACCGCCGCGGTGCCCACCGGGACCGGCCCCGATGTCTATGATATCGGCACCAACATCAGCGTCAACTTCATCGACAATTCGCTGCTGGATCCAAACCCGCCGGAGATCGATAAGTATATGAAATCCGGTCCGTGGGATAAGTTCACGGTGGATTTCTTCACCGTTGACGGCAAGACCTATGGCCTGCCCTTCTCGGAAGGCAGCCGTGCTTCGATGTACTGGAACAAGACGTTTTTCAAGGAGGCCGGGATTGCCGGACCACCAGCAACGTTTCCCGAGCTGATCGAGGACGCCAAGAAACTGGTCAAGTTCGACAGCCAGGGGCGCATGATCCGCAGCGGCATCAGCCTGCGGCTGTCGGGCCAGGGCAGCGGGATCGGGGAGAAGTTCCGCTATGTATTGCAAGCCGCAGGCGGCTCGGCGATCGAGAAGACGCCCAGCGGCAAGTGGCACAATAACTACGACAACCAGGCGGGCCGCGACGCGCTGACGTTCTATGTCGATGCGGTGCAGACCTGGCATATCGACGATCCGAAGGTGCCGCACGATGCCGATGCCTTCGCGACCGGCGCCACCGCCATGCTGTTCCGCGAATCCTGGGTGATCGGCGAGATCCAGTCGAAGAACCCCAACCTGGATTACGGCGTGGTACCGATCCCGGCGTGGAAGGCCGGCATGCCGCACAAGATGATGCTGCAGCCTGAAGGCGTCTACGTGAGCGGGCAGAGCAACAACAAGGCGCTGGCCTGGGAGTTCGTCAAAGTTCTCACCAATCAGCAGAACGGCTTGCGCCTGACCGAGATGACCGGCTGGCTCTCGCCGCGCCAGGACATCGACTGGAAGCCGCTGCTGGCCAAGACGCCGCAGTTCAAGACCTTCGTCTCGCCGCCGCCCGATATCGTATACTACGTCGAGCCTGTGCTGACGGCCTGGGACGAGATCGAGAGCCGGCTCGCCGACCGTCTCAGTGCCGCCTATGTCGATCCGTCGCTGAAAGGAAATCCGCAGGCCATCGCGGCGGCAATCCACACGATGGCGCAGCAGACCGATCAGATCCTCAAGGACGCCAGTCTCTACGGCACAACCTGACCATCGTCTCCCACTCCCGTTACAGGACGTTGCGGGAGGGGGCTGGGAGGGGTCCAGAACATATCGAGCAATGCGCGAATGAGTGTTTCGATAGTTGACCGACCCCTCCCCCGGCCCCTTCCGCAAGGGCAGGGGAGAAGACGGATCGCCCGGCACGCCAGGTTATGGCTATGGTGCTACGCGATGCTGCTGCCGGTCATGGTGATCTACGCCTACGTCCGGATCTGGCCCATCGCCCGCAGCTTTATACTTAGTTTTTATAACTGGCGTCTGATCGCAAGAGTGCGACCGTTCGTAGGTCTGGCGAATTACGAGCAGATGCTCGGCGATCAGAATTTCCATATCGCGATCTGGAACACCACGGTGTATTCGCTGGGAGTCGTGCTCATCAGCACGCTCATCGCATTGCCGCTGTCAGTGCTGCTAGCGCGGCGAAGTCGGATGTCGGCTGTGTATCAAACGATCTACTTCCTGCCGGTCATCACGCCGCTCGTGCCGATGTCGATCGCATGGAAATGGATCTACGACTACAACTACGGCATCCTGAACTATTTGCTGTCGTTCGTCGGCATCCGCCCCATCGCCTGGCTGACAGATGTGCACATCGCGCTGTGGGCGCTGGTTATTATGGGCGTATGGAAGGTGCTGGGCTACAACATGGTGCTCTTCCTGGTCGGCATCCGCAACATCCCGGCAACTTACCTGGAAGCAGCGAGTCTCGACGGCGCGAGCGAGCTCAGCAAATTCTGGCACATTACTTTGCCGCTGCTGCGGCCGATTCTGCTCTATGTTCTCGTCACCGCCACCATCAATTCTTATAACGTATTCACGCAAGTCTATGTCATGACCCTGGGTTCGCAGGTAGCGCCTGGGCAGGCGGTGCGGGTGCTCGTCTATGACATCTATCAGAACGCGTTCGAGTATTTCCGCATGGGCTACGCGTCAGCCGAAGCTGTCACGCTCACTTTGATCGTCCTGGGGTTCACGCTGATCCAGTTCCGCGCGTTCCGGGAAAGGGAGACGACATGAGACCCGGGTTCAATCGCCGGCAATTGCGGCGACGCGCCTCTGAGCTGCTGATCCACGCGATCCTGACGCTTGGCGCCGCGTTCATGCTGCTGCCCATGGTATGGATGCTGGCCACCTCGTTCAAGCCGCCGCCCGAGATCGCAGTATGGCCGCCGCACCTGTTACCGCGCGCCCCGACACTGGCGAACTACCAGGGCCTGTTCCAGGCGGTGCCGTTTCCGCGCTTCTTCGGCAACAGCGTGTTCATCTCAGTCGTGTCAACCGTAAGCGTGGTGATCACTTCGATGATTGCCGGCGCGGTGTTCGCCAAATATCGCTTCCCTGGACGGACCGTGCTGTTCATGCTGGTCCTGGCGACCGCCATCGTGCCGTTCGAAGGGTATATGATTCCCCTTTATATCGAGCTGGTGCGGATGCACTGGATCAACACCTACCTGGGGATCATCCTGCCGACCGTGATCATGAGCTTCGGCATTTTTTTGATCCGCCAGCACGTCGCCTCGGCTATCCCCGACGAGTTGATGGAGGCGGCGCGCGTCGATGGCGCGAGCGAGTGGTGGACGTTTCGCCGTGTGCTGGTGCCGCTATCGGGCAACGCGATAGCGGCGGTGGGGATCTTCGCCTTCATTCAGGCCTGGGCCGCGTTCATCTGGCCACTGCTGGTTGCGAACACTCAGCAGTTATTCAACCTGGAGGTCGGGCTGACTGCCTTCCAGTTCCGCTTCAGCACGGATTACGGTAAGCTGATGGCCGGTTCCACCCTGAGCACGTTGCCGATGCTGATCGTATTCCTGCTGCTGCGCCGTCGGATCATCGAGAACATGGCATTGACGGGCCTCAAGGGCTGAGCAGACTGGGTTCGCGACGACAACGACACGTTCCCCGGCGGGGGAGAGAACAGGAGGCAGACGATGACAAGGATCACGCGCCGCGCGGCGCTTGGCGCGCTTGCTGCGGCTTCGCTCGCCAGGCCTGGGATCCTCCGCGCGCAGAGTTCTTCCCAGCCGGTGAAGATCGGACTTGTGTCCGATATGAGTGGGCCCTACCGCGACAATGGCGGGCCGGGCACCAAGGTCGCGGCGGAGATGGCGGTGGCCGATTTCGGCGGTTCCGTGCTCGGCCGGCCAATTCAGATCCTGCAGGCGGACGGCCAGAACAAGCCCGATGTCGCCGGAGCGATAGCCCGGCAATGGATCGACGACGATGGCGTCGATGCGCTGGCCGACGGGGCGGCAACTTCCTCGGGGCTGGCGGTTCAGCAGATCTCGCACGAGAAGAAGCGCATCTACCTGATCACTGACCCGGCGGCAACCGATTTCATCGGTAAGCAGTGTTCGCCCTATGGATTCCAGTTCGCGTATGACACCTATGCGCTGGCCAAGGGAACGGGGCTCGGGCTCACCAAGGCGGGCGGCGACAGTTGGTTCTTCATCACGGCGGATTACGAATTCGGCTATTCGCTGCAGCAGAATACCGAGACATTCGTGAAGCAGGCCGGCGGCAAGGTGCTGGGCAGTGTGCGCGCCCCACTGGGGACCGCCGATTTCTCCAGCTACCTGCTGCAGGCAAAGACATCAGGGGCCAAGGTGATCGGGTTGGCTAATGCCGGCACCGATCTGCAGAACTGCCTGAAGCAGGCAGCGGAGTTCGGCATATTCGAGGGTGGACAGCGGCTGGCGACGTTGCTGATGGCGATCACCGATGTCAATTCGCTTGGCCTGTCGGTCTCCCAGGGACTTGTTCTGACCAATTCATTCTATTGGGACCTGACGCCGGAGACACGCGCCTGGACCGAACGGTTTGCAAAGCAGATATCGCATCCGCCTACCATGCAGCAGGCGGGTGCCTATGCGGCCGTGCTCCACTACCTGAAGGCGGTGAAGGCGGCGGGAACGCTCGATTCCGATACGGTGGCGGCGAAGTTCCGGGCGATGCCGGTGAATGACTTCTATAACGCCAATGTGCAGATCGACCCCGACGGCTGCGTCCGGCATACGATGCATATCTGGCAGGTGAAGTCTCCGGCCGAGGCGAAGGGGAAGTGGGATTTCTACAAACCCGTCGGGCTGATGCCGGGATCGGAGGCGTTCCCGCCGCCCGACCTGTTTGGCTGCCCGCTGGTGCATGCCTGACCTGACAGTTTGCGCAGTTTGCGGCCGCGGGCTGGCAGTCATCGTACCGCCGCTTTGGTGTCAGATGCGTGTATTGCGGATCGCTCGCGCCAGGCGCTAATCTTCTCTCAACAGCTCAGCCAGTGTGACCGGGCAGTTCGCCGGCGCCGGCAGCGGTGGCTGCCCGTCGACCAGCGGCGGCAGCCAACGCAATGCGCGGCGATAAAGCTTTTCGAGGTCGATATGCTGGCGCATGGATGGCGAGACGCTATCCGCCGCCTGCAGCCGATATTGCTCGGCATCCAGGCGCCAGCGTACGGCGTACACTGAGTCCGGCCATGCCTCGGCTTTCATCGTGTGGGCCAGCGACTGCGTGAGCAGGGAACGCACCGCCGCAAGCTGGCTTCGTCCCACGCTCTCGACCTCCTCGGCGATGTTCGGCCAGTCAAGTTCGGCACTGTTGATGCGCTCGCCAGCAGCGAGCCGGCGCAGCAATGCGCCCTGCCGCTCCGACCAGAGCAGGATGTCATCATCATAATCGCTCATGCATACCTCCAGCCGCTCGATCTGGCCGCCGTCCAGCAAAGATAGTGCACCTCTTGCCGTGGTGCTGCGAGCGGCCATCGGCAGCACAGCAGCTTGCCAATTGGGCCGCGAGAGCATAGGAGATTCGAGCGTCTCCGGATCGGCTGCTGTAGCTCAGTGGTAGAGCACCCCCTTGGTAAGGGGGAGGTCGTCAGTTCAATCCTGACCAGCAGCATCATAATTTCAATGGGATAAGACGCACTCCAGCGTTTGCTGGGATGGCTAGCAACCACATAGCAACCAGCAGCAGCGGTAAAGCCATGCCGATGCCTGATGTCGAGTAGCGTCCGGACGCTTGCCCCACCGCGGGAGACAATCGTTAGTCGTGATTCCTCCGAAGGCGAAAGTCGCACGTTCGAGTCGTGTCGGGTCCGCCAGTATTTTCAAGGTTTAGCTTGAACCTCTGCGGCAACGGGTTTGCGTTAGCAAGCACATAGCAAGCAACTCGCGCGCAGAGGCGCCGAGCGCCGCGGTGGTTGTGGCGGCGGCAGTCCGGACGGCAGAGGCCGGGCACTAGAGGTGGTCCCCGGCCCCCCGCCCAGGCATCGGGACGCCGCGCATCAATGGCGCGGGCAGCCGACCTCACGGCCCCCCAGAGGTTGCAGAAAAGTCGGTTCGGTTGCAGAACGCATAGGCAGCCGGCCTTCGATGACCGCTCTCGACCCGAGCCAGTCATAGCGCAGCCCGTCCCGCCAGAGCAGGAGCGGACGTTCCCAAGGTGCCTGGCCAGAGGCGGCGGGGCGCCATTTTCGGTCGGACCTCCGCTCAAGATGGGCATCGCAACGCAGGCTTAGGCGGCCTAATCGTTCTCGAGGACCGATGGATCAGATATCCCGCCATCGAATGTGATTTGTCCTCGCACGATGAAATCGAGGCCGCTGGCGATGGAGGCATCCTGAACCCATGCCTCGAAACCTTCGTCCCCATCAACCGAAGCGATATCGCGCAGCACGAAGTCGCTGCACCTGACGTCAAACATGTCTTCCTTCCGTGTCAGCGTGACCTTCATACGCGCCCAAAAGGCAAGCGTGGCGTCGGGAAACCAGATAGTCGACGCGAACAGACCATCCTGAATGTCGGGAATTTTGGTCTCATGGTCGAGCAATTTTGCGGTCAGCGTGATGACCGCGCCGTTATTAGGCTTCTGCGTGCGAAGCACGAAATGCGCTGCGCCGATGTTGTTCTTAATATCGTCATCGCTGAGCCTCATATTACGAAAGCCAAGCTCCGCCATCAGGTCGCGAAAGCCGGCGAAAAACTTGAACTTGCTTCTGAGGTCGTCGGCGGATCCGGCCCGCGTTTGTTGCGCAACATCGAAGGTCAGGAGTGTCCCACCAAGCTTGCGAATGACAGCTATGGATGTGCCTGATGCCATAATCAAATGCGCCTGCGTCATAAGCACCATTTCGTCCAGCGTGCACCTACCGTCGCTGGCGATGCCCATACGGAAGTCTGCGTGCGGGGCATCGCGCGATGCGATCAGCTCGATCAGGTCTGATGCTACCCGAATCTTCCAAGCCGACCCCGGGCCGCCGACGCTCGCGAAATATAGCTCCGCATCAAAGACGGCCCGCTTCTGGTCGACGGGACTGGAGATCACGAACTGGCACGGCCCTCGGCTCGCTGGCTTGAACTCAATCCGGCCGCTCTCGCCACGCAGGATCGGCGTCGGGATATTGAACCGAATTTCGTCGGCCTCGATCTTCGTGTATTCACCGGGCTGGACGCCGAGGAACACGCTGAGCACTTCGTTATGGTCCTTGGCGCAAAGGGTGAAGCGCCCGCTCACGCGGTTGACGCTGTATCCCAGATTGTCGAGTTGGTCGCGTTTGCGGGCGGCGTAGGCACGCCCATCACCGCCGATGGCCTTCCGTAATGCCTCAGCCAGCTCGTCGCCATCAGGCGTGATCTTGACGCCGGAGGAGATGTTGAAAGTCATCTTCCGGTTCTTGATCGACCGCGCGTTCTGCGCCTCGGCCTCGCGCAGCGTCTTTAGGATGCGGGCCAGATTGCCGTCAAGCAGATGGACCAGATAGAGGTCCTTGTAAGTCTTATCCATGTTCATGCGCAGAATGGCTATGAAGCTCGGATATTCCCACCTCGCCAGCCGCTCGGCAGCGATCAATTCGACATTGACTAAATCATTATCAGACCAGATCGTCTTGACTTGAATTTTCATGTCCGGGACTTTGTGCCGCTTATCGAACGGCTCTGTGCCCCGCGAGGCATCGAAAGGCATCTCGACATGATAATCCCAACCCATCCGGTCGGCACGGCTCGAGTCGGTGGCGATTAGCTTCCCTCTGTCGAGCAGTCCGCCGAAGTCGGTCTGTCCGGCGCGGCCCAGTTCATCGGAGGTCAGGGGGCGCTTTACTGTGGGTCTTGATTTTTTCGCCATAAGGCCCGTTAGTCCCGAATCGCCGGGCACAGCAAGCCAGCCCGCGCAAGCCCAGCCCGTGTCAGCGTCTGCTTTACCGCGTTACACGCCAGAATGCGGACCGGCAGAAAGCCTGAAGAGTTTCGGGCGCCGAAGGCGTACGAAAGTCGTGGATGAACGAACCCGCGGCGAGCAGGTACCGGTCTATGGGGAATTTGATTTTTAGCCGATGCGGTGAACCGTTCGGCCGAGGCCGCGGCATGTTTGGCAGATAGCTTCGTTACGAAATTGCCGCGCGGTGCGCCGGTTTCGGGTGCTGGAATGGTGGTCGCAGGAGACCATCGGATCGCAGTTGACGACATCGGGCATGAGATGGGCTGTTGGCCACAGCGCGGTTGCTGCGGCCCAAACGTGGTTCAGCCCGTGCCGGGTCACGAAGGGGTCCTCCCGGTTGGGCCTGACCGATGCGGCGGCGCCCTGGGCTTACTCCAACGTGTGAAGGTCTCGATGATGATCATGTGCCCACCGCAGCATGGGCACGGCGGACGGGCATCGAGCGGCTCTTCCGGCACATCGTCGTCGGGTGGCGGCGCGACGGCGAGTAGTTCGCGCGCGCGCATGAGGCTGGCCCTGCGCGCCGAAGCGGAGAGCAGGCCATAGTGACGGATGCGGTGGAACCCGGGCGGCAGAAGGTGGAGCAGGAAGCGGCGGATGAACTCATCGGCGGCGAGCGTCATGACGCGGTACCGGCCCGCGCCATCGCGGCGATAATCCTTGTAGCGGAAGGTGACGCCGGCCTCGTCGAAGCCGAGCAGCCGCTGGTTCGAGATGGCGACGCGATGAGTGTAGCGCGAGAGGTAGGCGAGCACCGCTTCGGGGGCCGAGAAGGGCGGCTTGGCGTAGACCACCCAGCGTTTGTTGCGGACCGGCGAGAGATGGCGCAGGAAGGCCCGTCGGTCAGCGAGCGGCGCGAGGCCGCCGAAGAAGGCAAGCTTGCCGGCGTCGTGGAGTGCGATCAGCTTGGTGAGGAACAGGCGGCGGAACAGCTTGCTCAGGACGCGCACCGGCAAAAGGAACGCTGGTCGCGAGGAGATCCAGCGCTCTCCATCGAGAGCAATACCGCCGCCCGGGACGATCATGTGCACATGGGGATGGAAAGTCATGGCCGATCCCCAGGTGTGGAGCACGGCGGTGATGCCGATCCGTGCGCCCAGGTGGCGGGGATTGGGCCGCGGAGCGGACCAATGCCACGCAAAGCGGTTAGCCGGCTCGGCAGCGATCGTGAGCATCGTCTCTGACGCCGTGTGGAACAGCAGGTCATAGACCGCGGCGTTGTTGTAGAAGGCGATGTCGGCGACCTCGGTCGGCAGAGTGAAGACGACGTGGAAATAGCCGACCGGCAACAGGTCTGCCTCGCGTGCGGCGAGCCACTCACGTGCCGCCGCTCCCTGACACTTGGGACAGTGCCGATTCCGACAGCTGTTATAGGCGATCCGCCAATGGCCGCAGTCCTCGCATGCCTCGACATGACCGCCCAGGGCTGCCGTGCGGCAATGCTCGATCGCCGACATAACCTTGAGCTGACGAAGGCTCAGGTGACCGGCATGGGTGGCCCGATAAGCGGGGCCGGCGGCACGGAAGATATCGGCGACCTCGAGCGAGGCGCGCACCGCTCAGGCGGCGGGGTGCGCCTGATCGGAGGTGACGATCCCCAGCTTGTCGAGCGGACTGATCACGGCGCGCACCGTGCGTGTGGCAACCTTGGTGTAGAGCGCGGTTGTATCGAGCCGGCAGTGGCCGAGCAGGGCTTGGATCACGCGGATATCGACGCCGTCTTCCAGTAGGTGAGTCGCGAAACTATGCCGCAGCGTGTGCGGGCCGACCCGCTTGGTGATCTCCGCCGCCTGCGCCGCGTCGACGACGACGCGATGCAGGTGCCGGGTGCTGATCGGCTTGGTCGCATGTTGACCCGGGAACAGCCAGCCTTGTGCGTGCATCACGCCCTGTTGCCGCCCGACCTTCCACCACTCGCGCAGCAGGGTCAGGAGATCTGCCGGGAAGATGGCATTGCGATACCGGCCACCCTTGCCACGCTCAATCCTGAGCAACATGCGTTCGCTGTCGATGTCGCTGACCTTGAGCGCCGCAACCTCGGCCACGCGCAGGCCAGCGCCATAGGCGACCGAGAGGGCCGCCTGATGCTTGAGGCAGGTGGTCGCGTTGAGCAGTCGCGCGACCTCGTCCCGGCTCAGCACCACGGGCAGGTTGCGCGGATGTACCGTCCGGATCAGCTTGCGGGCCAGGTCCGGCCGGTCGATGGTGTGCGTGAAGAAGAACCGCAACGCCGACACGATGCTGTTCATGGTCGGCGTCGGCACGCCGGCATCGCGCTGTTCGATCTGGAACCGGCGCACGTCATCCGCCGTCGCCGTATCAGGTGAGCGTCCTAGGAACGTTGCAAAGCGCCCCACGTCGCGAATGTAGTTGTGCTGTGTCGCCCGCGAGAACCGGCGCATGTTCATATCGTCGATCAGCCGCTGGCGCAGTGGGCTGATCGCAGCGGTGCGAATGGTCTCGTCCATCGGTCGGCTCCTCTTGGTTGAAGGAAGCCGAAACGCTCCGCCCGCACCGCGCTGCGCTCAATCGAGGCGCATCATCGGGGCCTCTACCCGTACCTCAACATCCGCACCCTCCCGCAAAGCGGGTTCGTTCATCCACCCAGAGCGGCGGTAGCCGGACTCCCCACCCGAACCGCCCAGAGCGGCGGTAGCTGAGCTGCCCACCCGAACCGCCGGAGTCGACCCAAATGCGACATCCGCGCAGAACTACCCGAGGACCGACCGCCTGGCGGCTCCACTGTCCTGGGTTGGTGTGGCCGGACGCCTCGATCCAGATACGGCGGCTGTGCGCGGAGGCGCGCACGTCTATCTCGACGACCTGGGCCAGCGGGCTTGCGTGAAATGAGCGGCGACGCCGCGTGCTGCGGGCGCTTAGAAGGGGCATGTCCAGGACGACGGGACGGCGGAATGGCGCACGGTGACATACGGGCGATCTACACTGCGGCCGGCGCGAACCTGGCGATCGCGGTCGCTAAGTTCGGCGGCAGCTTCGTCAGCGGTAGCGCCGCAATGTTCGCCGAGGGCGTTCATTCTCTGGTTGATACGGTCAACCAGATCCTCCTCCTGGTCGGCATCCGGCGGGCGGCACGAGCGGCCGACGAGAGGCATCCGTTCGGCTACGGACGCGAGGTCTACTTCTTCGCGTTCGTCGTCGCGCTGTTCATCTTCCTCGGCGGCGGTGTCTTCGCGATCTACGAAGGCTGGCACAAGATCAACCACCCCGAGGCGGAGGGGTCTGCGACGATTGCGGGATACGTCATTCCGGGGTTTTGGCTCAATATCGCAGTCCTGTCGTTCGCCATCGCGACAGAAGGCTACTCCGGGCTCGTCGCCTTGCGGGCCTTCCGAGCCGAGGTGGGCGGGTCGCCCATCCTGCGTTCGATCCGGCAGAGCAAGGATGCGTCGCTCTTCACGGTGCTGCTGGAGGATGCCGCGGCGCTCGCTGGCCTCTGCATTGCGATGTCCGGCGTGGTCCTCGCGCGTGTCTTCGAGATGCCGGCCCTTGACGGGCTCGCTTCCGTCGGGATCGGCCTGCTGCTGGTGGCGGTCGCAGTCCTGCTGTTGATCGAGACGCACGGTCTGCTGATCGGGGAGGCGGCCGACCCCGCCCTGGTTGCCGCGGTTCGCGCCGCCGTCGCGGAAAACGCCGGCGTGCAAGCGGTGCATGAGGTGCTAACCCAGCACGTGGGGCCGCACGAACGTACCTGCTGGCCGTCAGCGCCGACATGGACGACGCGATGACCGCCGGTCAGATCGAGGCCTGGGTGTCGGCGCTGGAACACCGCATTCGCACCGATTTCCCGCGCGTGACTCGCGTGTTCATTGAGATCCAAGCTCAGCCGGTTCCAAACTGATCCGGCCGTCGAGGGCCGTCTCGCCCCTTCCGTCTAGGCAGAGATGCGGTTTTCGTGCCCGAGGCGGCGTGTCGGGGAAACCGCGTTGGTTTGCAATACCCTGTAGACCGTAGTAGAGTTGTCGTCGCAGGACCCGATCAACCGTAGTTGGCGCCGGTTCCCGCCCCGCCGTGCGCGGACGGGCGACGGACGCCGATTGGTATTGGGTCCGCTTTCCACCCCGTGCGGCGGTAGCCAGGCTGCCCACCCCGAACCGCCTGAGTCGACCCAGAGCGGAAGATGCCGGTAAGTGCTTGCGGCCTTCTTGCAGCTACGCCCGACGGATGACCGCCCCCTGGCGACTGGAATACGCCGTCCTTGCGAGCTCCGCGCAAGATGGCGACACCATGCGCGTCTCCAATATCCGCGACTTTGCCTGGACCTCCGAGACGACCGCGATCCCCCGCTACTATGACGCAGCGTTCAACCTGAACGAGGTGAAAGGCGTCGATCTCGTGATGTCCTACTGGGCCGGCGACGAAATCGCCCATGTCTTCGTCAGTTTGACGTTCGATGACGGACGCCATCTGGCAGTCTCCGTGAAGACACGCCGCGCTGCTGGACAGGACTCCTCGAACTCTGGGCGGCTTCTTTCGGAACTACGAACTGATCTACGTCATCGCTGACGAAAGAGACCTCATCGGCGTGCGCACCGAAATGTGGCGGGAGCGCGTATACATCTACCCCCTCCAGACCACGCCCGGGACTCCTAGGCTGCTGGCGAAGACGCCACACTTCTACAATACGCTGACCGACAACTGCACGAGCAATGTGGCAAGCCGCATTGCCGCCATGTCGGGGAGCGGCGGCGGTCTCCGCTATATCTGGAAGCTTCTTGTTGAGCGGCTATACGGATTCCTATGCGTATGGCCGTGGTCGGCTTGACCAGAGCCTGCCGTTCCCTGAACTCAGTCGACGCAGCCGGGTCAGCCGCGACCGCGGGGCCAGTATCGGGCCTGATTTCTCGTCCATGATCCTCGCGGGACGTTCGTGATCCAAGTGGCCATGTGTGTCCCGCGCGGGCCGATGATCGTCGTTGGGTGCCCAAACACCCCAAAGGTCAGTGGCACCCCCGTCGCCGTCACGATCCACGCGCATGTTCGGATAGGTGGCAGGCGACAAATGTCCCTCGACATCCGCCGGCGTCGGCTGTTGCGCGGCGCACCTACCTTACTCCTGAGGAATGTCTTAAGGTTCCAGCACGAACTGGGTCGAATAGGCCACGGATGCAAGCATCGTAACGGCACGGACGTGAGTGACATGGGCTGGAACCGTCGGTACGCCATCGTCAGCTATCTGCGTTCCTCGCTCTGGACGGTGCCGCTGTTCGCCCTGGTCGTGGAGCAAATCGGCGTCCGTTTCCTAACGTTCATCGACCAATCCCTCCAGTGGGTGCCCGCGCTGGCGATCACCGCCGCTGAAGCGGGCGACGCGCTGGCGACCATTGAATCGTTAACGATTGCGTTTCTCGTGTTCACGTTCGGCTCGATGCTGGTGGCACTTCAGGTGGCGAGCGCCCAGCTGACGCCACGGATTATTGCGACAACGCTCCTGCGAGATAACACGATCCGGTTCACCGTCGGCCTGTTCGTCTTTACCCTGCTGCTCGCCGTCGGCACCAAGGCGCGGCTGCATGATCCGCTGCCGCTGGAAATGGTGACGGTCGCCATCTTTGCCGGCATCGGATCGATGGCTGCGTTCCTGTTCCTGATCGACTACACCGCTAGGCTGTTGCGGCCGACGGCGATCTGCCAGCGCGTGGCAGAACGCGGGATGGCGGTGATCGAGGCAGTCTATCCCGACGCCATCGAGCACCCGTACGCACCGCGGCAGCGACAACAGACCCCATCCCAACCGGCTAGGACTGTCGTCCATGAGGGCCGGTCCGCCGTGGTACTGGCGCTCAACCTGAAGGCGCTCATCCGGTCGGCCCGGGATGCAGACGGCGTGATCGAGTTCGTGCCGCGGGTCGGCGATTTCGTGGCATCGGCGGAACCACTGTTCCGCCTGTCCGGCGGCGCCGCGACGCTCAGCGATAGCACGCTGCGAGCCCAGGTCGCCTTCGGCCCAGAGCGCACCATGGAGCAGGATGCGACGTTTGCCTTCCGGGTGATCGTCGACGTCGCTGTCAAGGCACTGTCGCGAGCCATCAACGATCCGACCACGGCGGTTCTCGCACTCGATCAGATCCATCGACTTCTGCGCGTTGTCGGTCGCCGCCACTTGCACGACAACGCCCTGTACGACTTCCAGGGGGCGCTCCGGCTGATCCTTCCGACGCCCAACTGGGACGACTTCGTCGACTTGGCATTCAGCGAAATCCGCCTGTACGGCGCATCGAACTTCCAGGTGACCCGGCGGCTTTTCGCGATCATCGAAGACCTGATGAACGTCCTTCCGGAGACGAGGCAAGCCGCACTGCACCGGCAACTTCACGTACTGAACGATACACTCGAGCGGCTGCATCTCCTGCCGGTGGACCTGACGCTCGCCCGGTGTCCCGACCGGCAGGGGCTGGGTGGATCATCCACACTATATGAGCTGCAGCAGTCCCGCCTCGAACGTCCGAGGTGACTGACCACCTTACCGTCGTCCTGAAGATCACGCTCGTGGTCTTCATTGCGAGCAGCCTGCTGGACATGGGCCTACGGCTCGATCCGCCTGACGCTGCCCGAGGACTGCGGAACGTTCGTTTCGTCGGGCTGACGTTGTTTTGGGGCTTCGTTGTCTCACCGGCGCTAGCCTTTGCGATCACGCGGTTCCTACCACTCGCCCCGCCCTACGCGATGGGGTTACTGCTGATGGGCATAACGCCATGCGCGCCATTCCTGCCGATGATCGTGGAGCGGGCGAAGGGCGACGTCGGCTACACTGCGGCGTTCATGCTGCTGACCTCTATTGCAACCATTGTCGTCATGCCTCTCGCGGTTCCGCTGATGATCGAGGGCTTGACCGTCGGCGCGTGGACCATCGCCGAACCTCTGGTCCTGGTTGCGCTGCTACCGCTCGCGATCGGCATGGTGCTTCGCCATGTCAGCACCGTCTTGGCGATGCGGCTGCAGCCCCTGGTGAAGCGGACCTCGAGTCTTGCAACCGTCGCCGTTCTGGTGGCCTGCGTTGTCGTGTTCGGCCGGGGCCTGATCGGCTTGGCAGGGAGCCTAGCGGTAGCCGCGCAACTCATCTACTTCGCCGCGATTACGGCGTTGCCCTACTGGATTGGCTGTGGCCTGCCGCACGACCAGAAAATTGTCCTGAGCTGCGGCATGGCGACACGCAATCTCGGCCTGGCTCTTGCTCCACTATTCTCGTTGGCAGAGGCCGACCAACGGGCAATCGTGATGGTGGTCCTGGGCCTACCCATCACGGTCGCATTCGCGCTGGGCGCTGGCTTGCTGTTCCGCCCCACCGTTAATTGGGACGCCTCGTAAGCGGACGATCTCTGCGCGAGAGGTGAACGATGGATGAGCAACAGACGTTTGATCAGCGGTCGGGTGACGCTGACCGAAGTGTATATACCCTCGATCACAATGGTGATTCTCTCCAGCCTCAAGGTGGCCGTGGGACTCGCCTTCACGGGCGCGATCGTTAGCGAATTTGTCCCCTCCCGCCGTGGCCTCGGGTATCTCCTGAACTTTGCACAGTCGAGCTTCAATGCGGCACTGACATTGGCGCTGGTGCTGCTTATCATGCTCTTTGTGCTGCTGCTGCTCGCCATCACTGGTTGGATCGAGCGGCGGTTGTTACGGTGGCGGTGACGCGGGAGGCCGTCCCCCGAGATCGGCAACGGCCGCTTTCCACCCTGAGCGGCGGTAGCCGGGCTGCTGGCCGAACCGCGGGAGGCGACCCCTTGCGGACACTTCGACCCTAACCGCCCCGGTTAGGCTAATCTAATCGCGCATTCGGAGCATCGAAGCATGCGCTGCGAAGTTTCGATAGAAGCCAGTGCGCCAAACCGGCGGATCAGCGGTTGAAGGCTGCTGCGCGCGACCGCGCACGGAGGGCGTCGGGCGGGAAGCTCTAGCCGGCAAGCCCTCGAACTCGTCACACCAGACGAGGGCGCAAACCAACGACGGTAATCTGCGGGCTTCAGCATCGGGCGATCTTCGCCAGCGGCTCCCATGAGGTGGCCCTGGGTGATTGGACCCTGTCGCCCCGCGGGAGCCCGCCGGGTGGCCGATGCGCCGCGCGCCCCCGAGCTTGCTCTTCGAGCTGCCCAGGTGACGCGGCCGGGGAGGCTTCGGGGAGCGCAGAGGAAGCCGGGGCGTGTCTCGCGGTGGGTCCTCTCGGATCGCTCGGCCGGGCGGATCAGCGCCACCGGTCCGCGCTCGGTTCGCTTTCCCACCGCCTAATCCTTGCCCTACCTTACCGCCCATGTGTGGCCGCTATGCGTCCTGCCTGGCCGCCGAGGGCCTCCGCCGGACCTTCCGCACGACCAACCCGCTGGCCCGTGCGGTCTGGCTCAACACCGGCGCTGTGACCTAGTTCATAGCGTAACGCTCGAATTTCTAGGCACCGATAGCGTCGTCGGCTTTCGGGTGATGCTTTGAGCTTCTCCAATCCTGTGAAGTTCTCCTATCCTGTCGGCGAGCATGCTGAACAATCCGGCGACCGCGAGCGTCTCGACCGTTTCCTTCTGCCCGACTTATTCTCCGACCAGCCTCAGCCTTGGTGTCGCATGTGCCAGAAGCCGGCCACCAAGTGGGCATGGGCGCGCGTTGATGGCGACCAATGGCGGCTGCACGTCGAATGCCACGGGGAAGAGGTCGAAGGCGCCCTACCGCGGCGCTCTGCCAACTACATGGTAGTGCCAGAGGCGTTCTGCTTCGACGAACCACACCTTGCATCTTGTCCGTTCTGGTACGTGGGATTCGGCGGCGTGCAGATCCAGTTGGCGCAGTCCTATCTCGATAAGGCTGTGGCAGAGGGCGGCTACATCAGGCGCTTGCGGCCGGTTGCGAAGATCGCCCGTACACCGCTCGGTATCTTGGGATTGACGGGAGTGCTCAGCGCCCCAGCAATGATAGCTCTCATCACAGCGTTCATGGTGGAGCAATTGCTGGCGCTGGTTCTGGAACGGCTATGGTCGGCGAGGGAAGAAAAGGTGATGGCGCGGGTGCTGGCTGAATCGCGGGCTGCAGCGGCGGGCCGGGGTGGGCCGATGCGGCGTTGGGGCTGCTGGCGCTGGTGTGCGCGACATGGGCCATTGTGCTGATCCTTCGGCTTGGCAATGCTCGTCGGCCGTCATGGTCGGCTCCCAGCCATGACCCCGAACGTGCCCGCAGAGCCGCCCCCATGGACGGACCACAAACCCCCTACAGGCCACCGACGCTCACGGGGTGCTTATGGGGACAACGGCGGCGTCCTCGGCGCCGTCCACGACTCTCCGCAGCCGTTCAGCGTGAGTGTTTCCGGGCGCGCTACGCCACGGCGGCGCCGGCTGCCGCTAAAGCCGGGCGATATGTTCGAGTGGGTGGCTGGGACGCGATGGCGCGCGACCCAGTGCTGAAGGCGGCTTCGGGCGTCGCAGTGATTGTGCATGCAGTCAATCCACCTGGCTACCGCAACTGGGCCAAGCTCGTCTTGCCGATGCTGGACAACACGATGGCCGCGACCTCGTCGTGGTGGGTCCCCTGTCGCAAGCAGCGTAGGTCGGGAGTGAATCGTGCCTGGGAGGGCAGTCGCCAATTCCCGCAACCGGCTCGCGGTATGCCGCGGCCCGCCTAACGGCTTGAGGTAGGCTGTGCCAAGCCGCCCCTGCGGCGAGCGCGCCACCCAGAGTGCGCCGGGACACACCGAATGCCGATGCAGTAAACCGGTGTTGCACGTTCATAAAAACTGCTTTACGATTAATTTTTGGAACGAAGGCTTGGCATCCGGAAACGGGAACGGGAGTGGCACCCATGATCGGGTTCATGGTCACTGCGGCGTTCGGTGAACTTGCAAAGGTGTGCGGGATGGTTCTGAACGCTTGGACGAAGAGGATGGGGCTCCATTCGGGTTTCGTCCTGAGCACGATGCTTCTGGGAGCCAGTGTTTGCAGTGCCGGTCCAATCACCTACAAAGTCGATCAGACGATCGGGGCAGGCAGCGTCACGGGCACCATTCAGACCAATGGGGCAACGGGGGTTCTCAGCGTTGGCGACATCACCGCTTGGAATCTGGAGTTGAACGGGGTGGGCGCTTCTTTCAACCTCACAAATCCTACCAGTTCTGTGTTTGTGGTTGGCAGCGACGTCACTGGCACGACGAAAGATCTCTTTTTCAACTTCAGCGGCACTGACGGTGGTTACTTCCTGTTTCAGCTGGTTCCGTTCTCGGGCTCCCAATACTACTGCGATCAGGCGCTCGGTGGTGGTCCCTGCATTCAAGGCGCAAGTGTTGTCCCGCAATTCTACACCGATGCTTCTGCACAGATTGTCCCCGAGACCGGGAACCAAATTATCGGAACGGCGATCCCCGAACCCGCTGCGCTCTCGCTGGTTGGCCTCTCCCTGGTCGGGATTGGCTTTGCCAGATGGCGGAAGGCCCGCTGAGCGCCCCGCTTTATACCAGGTAGCTCAGGGACTGACCCTCCGGCGACCTTATGCCTCGCCGTCATGCCGGGATTTAACCGGCTACCCCTATGAGATCGCCAGATCGACGTTCGCAATGACCGCAGCCGTAGCATCGAGATCGCGCAGCGAGCCCCGGAAGCGGACCTGACGATTGGGGCGACAACCACGGGCGCAGGACGCGAAGACAGCCGCCGCCACGCCGTCACCTCACGCGCCCTGAGAAGCCTCAAACGTCGTGGATTGCTGCGCCGCGGTCCGCTTGCCGATGCTCGCCAGAGGCCTGTTCGCTTGCCTCAGAAAGCTCGCGCTAGGCGAGCGGTATCGGCACCCCTGGGCGGCGATGGCGCATGTATCCCAGCCCGACGATCCCGGCCAGGATCACCACGACGCCGGGAGGTTCGGGCACGGCGGCAGGCGGATCTGCACGTGACTGACCCAGAATGATGTCGCCAGACACGATATGCCCGCCCACATTGGCCTTGAGCAGAGAGATGTCGATCGCGTCGGTGGTGATGCCGTAGGGCGTGACTGTGCAACCCATCGGACCGCACGAAATAAGCTCGCTGACCAGCTGCTGGTCGAGCGTAATCGTCACGCCATTCTTGTCGTAGAGCACTGTGTCATTGGCCGCATTACCGGAGAAGGTGAGCGTCTGGTAGCCGACAAGGCTGCCGCTGATGGTCAGCGAACCGAAGCTGGCAGCGCCGAAGACCGAGATGTGCCCCGGGAACACCTCACTCCAGGTCGCCGAGGACGCGATGCCGGTAGCCGAAACGCTCAGGAATGGCTGTGGGAACGGACCCGAGCCGGCAAGAACGACGGGCGGGGGCGGGATGTCCATCAGGGTCAGGCTGTCTGACTTCAGGCTCGCGTCGCCTTCCGCCGAGATGAAGTCAACCCCGAAGCCGCCGGAAGCGGCGTGCGACTTGATGCCGGTTTCGCGGGCAAACAGCGTCGGGTCCGGGATGCTGCCGGGCACGATCGGGACGGTTTGATTTGCCGACGGCACCCGGACCGTCTTGTCATAACCCCGCGAACCGGCGCCGGAAACTGCCCCGACTGGATGTCCTCGGCCGTCGCCTTGTCTGGAGACCGGCCAAAGAAATCGGCGAACCTCTTGACGGCTCGAATGTACCCTTGTTGAGTCTTCGGCGACATTCGACGCATGGTCATGTCGTCGACCATGCGTTGGCGCAACGGGCTGATGACCTTATTGGTCATGAGGGGCCTCCTGTCTTGGCTGAGGTTGTGAAGCCCCTCAATCTCAAGACAGGTCGTTCCCAGCCCGCCACTCTTCCTTCACTGCCAATTACCGCGGTAGCGGTTTAGTCCTTCGACCCAGAGCTGCCGCTCAGTCGAGCGGTGCTGCTCCTCCAAAGCAGACATTCCATCCGCCGACCTCTTGGGCCGGCAATGGGTGAAAGCCGTGCGAAAATGCGAGAGGCCGCTTGGACTAGCACGTAATTGTCCGTTCCTTGACGAACACTCCAAGCCGGCTCGGACCGCGCCCGGCGGCCAACCCGGCCGCGCGAAGCGGCCAGGCGGGGAGAGTTGGGCATCTAAGAAGCACGAAGCATGATGCTCGTCCGATGCTGCTGTCTCCTGCCGTCATCGCCGTGGTGTCGCTGGCTGCGCTCCTGCATGCCGGCTGGAACGTAGTAGTTCGCGCAGGCACCGATCGGCGGCGGGAGACTGCCCTGCTGGTGTCTGGCGCCACGGTTCTGGCCGCCCTGATCCTACCCTTCCTGCCGCTGCCGCCGACCGCGGCGTGGCGCTACTTGCTGACTTCGGCTGTCCTGAACACGCTGTATTTCATCCTGATCGCAGAAGCATATGCGCGCGGCGGCGTGGCGCTAGCTTATCCGCTGATGCGTGGCACGGCACCGATGCTGACTGCGCTTGCCGCCTGGGTCCTGGTAGGCGAAGTGCTGCCGCCGCTCGCCTGGTTAGGGATCGCCGCCATTTGCACCGGCGTGGCTCTGGTGGCACAGCCGCGTGGCGCCCCGGGCGAGCGGACCACGGTACGGCTGGCGCTGGCTAACGCAGTGGTGATCGCCGCCTACACGCTGAACGACGGGCTCGGCGCGCGGATCTCGGGTATGCCGCTCGCCTACACGCTGTGGCTGTTTCCACTCTCCGCAGTGCCGACGCTGCTATGGCTGCATCGGCGCGGGCTGCCGCATCCGCCGAGCTGGCGGGAAGCACGACGCGGTCTGGCCGGGGCGGGGTGTGTGATCGGGGCCTACGCGCTGGTGCTATGGGCGATGACCCGCGCACCGATCGCGCCGGTCGCGGCGCTGCGCGAGACCGCGATCCTGTTCGGCGTGGTGCTGGCGCGGTTTCTGCTCGGCGAGCGGCCGGGGCATTGGGGTTGGGGAGGCGCGCTGACGATCGCGACCGGTGCTGTGCTGCTGCGATTGGCCTAACTGAAGATAAAGAATCAGGGTCGGGGAGCAGTATGGGCACTGGTCACTCGCCGCAGAAGTTCGGCCAAGCCGCCTTCATCAACGAGCCTTGAAGCGACAGATGGTTCGAACCATCGGGTTTCACGCTGCGCCTTTTCCGGCCAGTCCTCTAACTAGGGAGATTACCATGGCACGCGCGCAGGGGCGATGCGTCTTTTGCGACGGGGCATCGGGGGTGTCGCTCTCCCGCGAGCACGTCTTCCCGGACTGGCTTCGGCAGCTATTTCCGCGCTCCCCCACAGATACTCACACTCACGGGGTCGTTAACTGGGCCTCGATGGATGTCCCCGACGTTCTCTCGCGGCGTATGGCTGCTACCCGGCAGAGACAGGGACAAGCCAGCACCAGGAAAGTCCGAGTCGTTTGCAAGAAGTGCAACAACGAGTGGCTAAGCGCTTTGGAAGCCAGGACAAAACCGCTGCTGATGGAGCTTATAACTGGTGCACAGCGTAACATTGGCGCAGCCGAGCAATCTGCGCTCGCGGTGTGGGCTGCCAAAACCATCATGACTGCCGAGTTCATCGAGCGGACCAAGATCGCAATTCCTTTAGCGCACCGTCAGTTTCTGATGACGAACCTCACGGTACCCGATGGTTGGTGGATATGGGTCGCTGGCAGCCAAGGCATACAGTGGCGCACTGGCCTATATCATTTCAGTGCAAAGCTAAACGTCTCGCTAATCGACCTGGAAACGCCCGATGCTCTCAATATTCAGTGTACGACGATCGGAATCGGAGCGCTGCTGATCCACGCTATCAGCACGACCGTCCCTGGGCACAGCTTCGTTCTCGACAATCCGAATAAGAGCGACTTGCGCTCGATCTGGCCCGTTGGAGCGCCCATCGCTTGGCCGCCGGCAAGGCTGCTTAGCGATGACGACATTGATGTCATCAAAACCAACCTGGAGCGGGCCTACCAGCTGGTCAGGACTGACCGGTAGCCAGCGTCGAACGTGCCCCACGCTCGGCCACCTCGCCTAGTAGGATCACGTCACGCGCCATTGCGCCGATGCTCGCCCAGGTCGCGCTTGCGGGCAAATCGTGCGGTTGTCCGATCCTGACAAACCGGCGATTGACAGGGGCCAACGTACGCATAGCTCAGCCCGCGGGCCGCGCTGCTCCGCCTTTTTCTGCTGCCGGCTCCGATCGAGCCGGTTCGGGCTCGCTCCCAGGCTTCACGAAACTCCTCGGTGTTGTATTTGTCGCGGCTAAGCCAGAACGAGACTTTACCAGTCTTCTTGCTCACCCGTCGAATGGCCAGAACGCGCTTTAATTGAAACGAGATCGTGTCGGGAGGTCAACCATCGGGCGGTCCGGTCGGAAAGGCGGTCGGCCGGAGAGGACTCCCCCATCGCCGGGGAAGGAACTCTCCCGGCTTTGGGGGTGTCTTCCTGGTGGCCAGCGGGGCGGCGGCCCTCGGTGAAGGTCTCACAGGACCAGCTCACCAGCTCGCCATACTGAGCCTCGGCGGCAGCCTGGCGGGCCTCGATCTCGGCAGTCGGGCAGATTGGTCCTGCGCGGCTTGTGCCCCTGCCCAGCGGGCTGCCAGCGCACCAGCGACCACGGCCTGGTGTCCTGCCCGGTCAGGGCGCGCAGCCTCGGCAGCATCTCGCCAAACCGCGCCCGCGCGTTCTCCGCAGCCTTCACGGTCGGGAACCCTTGCTTGATTGACCCCCGAAAAGGCTCGCGGGGCGGCGCTATGGCAGGAGATCGTCCGGGAGGTGAACAACACGGCCGGTCATCCCGCCGGCGGAACAGCCGCGCCAGGTCCGGGCAGTAGGGATCGCAGCAGTTCTAAATCTGCACGCTGTCCTTGTGCGGGCAGTCGCCGATCTGCACGCGCATCACCGCTCCTATCGCAGCACCCGGACCATGCTCGGCCAGCAGCCGCGCGGTGCTGAGCCGTCCGCGCCGGTTACAGCGCCCGCACAGAACCTCGATCATCTCGATCCGCTGAGCGACCTCGCCCAGTGTGATGACAGCACGCGCCACGCTTTCCCTCGCCGTCTGTGGCGTGATGACTTCTGTTTAGCTATCGGGAACAAGGATTCCGCTACCAGGACGGCGGGGCGTCATCCTGCGGTGTCAGGGGCAACTGGGAACAAGCCTTTCGTCATGAGTTGCAAGTTCACCTGCCATCAGAACTTCCGAAAGCTGTCTGCGCAAAGGCGCCTACTGCATGTATCGAGCAACGAACGCCTTGTATTCATCGTCTGAGTGGCAACTGATTTCATCTCCTGAAGGGGGAGATAGGTCGCACCTGAACGGGGGAACCTCCCAATACTTTTTCGTGTTGCTCGATATCCAGTCATACTCGGCATATATGCGCTGCTCAAATGCGTCAACGAGGAACTTCGTTATCGCCTCACTGCTACTGGAAATCCCGGTGACTTCCAGGGTCATGAAGCACTTTTTGAGGGTTGCATTATAGTGATCTTGATATACCGCCGTCTGACCGTTCTGCATCCCGCCCTGCTCACTGTAGCCTTGCTGTCGGAAGACCTTATCAGCCTGCGTCGCACACCTTTCCTCTAGTGCCGCCGCCTCCATCGCTGACTTGTCGGCAAGCTTGGCCGTCAGGTCGTGGATTTCCTGCGTGAGGTGTCGGGCAGCGGTGATTTCAACATTGAGTTGCCATGCTAAGACCCCAATGGTGGCCAGGAGAAGCAGGATTACCGCTGATACAATTGGTTTCACCACAGCTTTCCTGTTGCCTCCTGCAGTCTCGAGCCTCGCGGCGCGCAAGAGCCGCAGGCTGAGGTCGTCGAGCGATGGCGTGGGCTTCGGCACGTCGCAGATGTGGCGGATGTTGTGGTCGGGTTGCTTGATGGCGTTGCCTCCCTGACGGCGCGGTCTTGATCGAGCGAGCCCTCGATGCGCCTTTGCGCGGCGCGGATTCTCGCGGGCCGCCGCCCATCGCAACGGATCGTGTCCGCAGCGTAATGCCAACCAGTCCTTTATTCAAAGCAAATATTCTCCATAGAAAGCGGAAAGAATGCGAAGCCGGGGGGATCTGGGTTGGGCAGACGCGTTGCTCACGCGGGGAAAGAGTGGCAGCGAATGGCAACCCCAAGCCGGGACGTTCAATCCCTGGTTGTCGCCCTCACAACCAGACGCTGCTTGTCAGAGACAATGCGGAGTTGCAATATTGGCGTCAAACAAGAACGCCTTAAAGGGGAGGTTCGGATGCGGTTCGCGATTGCTTCCGCCGTCGTGCTGACGCGTCTGAATGGGGAACGCGGAGACCCCTTAGTGAAACGAGTAGGGTTTGCCAGACCGATCGCGTCGGTACTGTTTGCATTGGCACTTAGCGCATGCGCCAGCCAGGCCAGCCATGTCGGAGGTGACTTGTACAGCGCCGACAATGCGTGCAGACAGAATGTCTACAGGAGCCAGGTCGAGCTTGTGCAGTGCTTCGATTCGAGCGAGCGGCCGGTGGTAGAAACGGACCTGCCAAGCCTTCTGGGTGCATACGAAGAATGGAATTCAGTAAGAGCCACTGCGGCGATCGACTTCGACAGGAAGGTGAAGTCAGCCCAGCAGAATGCCCTAACTACCTTCAAGGCTGCCGTGGCTGAAGCAGGCAAGAAACTAAATGCGGCAGTTGCACCGATCTGGCCTAAAGACCAGAAAGAAATGCTTACGCTGAAATAGGAAGCAGATGCGGCCGAGGATGCGGCCGAGGATGCGGCATGCAAGCGGGACGGTCTGTGGCGTTCCATCTCAATGGTAGTAAATATGGAATGTTTGCGAGACGCAAGACTTCCCGTGTTCGAGAGAGGCGTGCCGTCTGCTTCCGACGCGTTCCGTTTCTATTTCAACAATTTATTCGGCGCCGCGGCCGTCTATGATGACTGGGTACTGCCGGCGATCCGGGAGGCCGCAGCGGAACTCAGGCAGGCCGTCACTCCGGCGCGCGTAGGGTTTCAATCAGAAGTTCAAGCCGCGCTCCGGGCGGATGCCGCTGCTACAGCAATGCAACGTCAGGAAATAACGGATTTTTTGGCCGGTCTTGCGGGGGTTGCCGTTGTTGCCGCTGGTACAGTCGCCGGGTTGCGAGCAGGCCCATATCAAGCCGCCCCCCAACAGAGCGAGACGTATACTCAGCCAATCCCGCGTTCGCAATATACAACCTGCCGGCAAAACATCGCTCCACTGGCCCCTCAGTTCAATTCAGTATCATGTGAGACCACATCGTACTAAAGGCTGCATTAACCATGCAGCAGCCCGCCGCCGGCTTCCTGCGCCTGCCCGGTTTGGCCGGACTCGACCTCTTGTCGTGCTTGGATGACGATCCCTCGCCGCGCTCCCGCTTTGGAGCGCGGCTGGGGAGGGGTTTTCAGCAGCCGCAGCAAAAGCCGATCGCGCTGCTGTTCGTCGCTTCCCTGTTGGCTCATGGCAGGGAGGATAGCATGCCGAGACCGCGCCTTCCAGGAATGGAATCCGCTTCCAGGTCAACTCTTGAGCGATACCCGAAGCACGTTCAAGCCATTGGCATGATCGGCATCGAAATTGCGAACCTAGAAATCATGCTTGGCGAGCTACTTGGAGCCCTGCTCCATATTGATCGCCATTTTGGCAGGATCGTTTACCTCACACCTCAGACGGGCATGGGCAGGCTAAAGATTATCGAAAACGTAATGAGGGATACCCTAGTCGAAGGATCAGAAGGCCGCACACATGTAAAATCCCTGATTGAGCGAGCCCGAGCCGTTCTCGGGAAGAGGAACAATTACGTTCATACTTCTTGGGGAACGTCGCCAGACGACCCGCGAAAGGTGGTAAGGCAGGAGTTGCCGTTCCTAGAAGGGGTCAAAGTAAGCCCGGTTGAGTTAAAACATTTAACAGATTTGATTGAAGACATTCGCGAGTTGACCGACGATGTCATGCGGACGACTGAGGATTTTTTCCGGAGTTGGCCGCCGTACACATGGCAATCCAAATCCGACGAACCGCGTCCGGCCGTTCGCAATGCAGAATTGCGTCCTCCAACAGATGATGCTCCAAAGCGGAAACGCCTGCCTCGATCATCTCAGGCGTGACTCTGATCCCTTCGGTTTTAGTCGCCGGCCTGTCACGCCCCTCATCTATATCTGGTGTCATGGTATGTTAACCGGATAGTTCCCCATCTTTCCGTTGCACCGGGCCCCCGAGCAAGCAGCCAGTCTGCCCCACGACCGCGAACCGCTCGCGCTATCCCTATCTTCCCGCCATTAGGCCGATCCAAACCAAGCCGGCGCCGCTCCAACTCTGCCCGCAGCTCCGCACATATTGCCAGCCCGTCCCGACACCTAGTTTCTGCCGGATATAACACACGCTGCAAAGCCCAATCAGGCGCGCGATGCTTCCCGCTAACCCAATTGCGCATCGTTCGATCCAAAACGTTCTGCGCATATGGGAAACCCATCGGCACAGGGATAGTGATGTGTTTCGCGCAAGTCGCCTCACTGTCCTCATTCGCCCGGCCCGCCCAGCAACCGCCCCGCCTCACCACGACCGCGCGCCAGCATCGCCCGCCCTATCCCGCGCCCAACACGCGGACCCTCACGCTTCCGGCGCTCGATCTCAAGCCGCAAGTATCTCTCAATCTCCAATCCGTCCACGCAACGATCATGCATCTCGTTCGCCACGCGCGCCATAGCCCAAACGGGTGGGGACCGTTGACCCGTCACCCAATATTGGACTGCTCGCGCGGTAATCGCGCCAGAGAACAGCCGCCTCAACCCCTTCGTGCGCCCTGGATACGGCCGTTCCGTGTGAACCCCAGCAGAGCGCCACGGAAACAGCCAACAGCACGCAATCCCAAAACTGTTCGCTTCGACGTGCGAGACTAGCCCACCCTCGGAACCGTCAATGTGACGAGCGGGTTGGCTGTCATCCAACGGATCGGCCGGCGCTGGCGGTGGCTCTGGCCCGCGTTGTGCCTTGTCGGGCTTCGGCCAATAGAGATGCAGCATGGCGCGGCGACGTATCGGACCAAATGGCTAATCGGGCAAGCCCGCGTTGCCGCAGTCTCAGACCAGTTCCATTTCGGGCGGAACCGAAGCCACACCGGTTCCGCCCCGAATTTCGGGCGCCGGTTCCGAGTGGTTCCGCACCGGTTCCAACCGGTTCCGAGCGGTTCTGCCCGTAGAGGAACCGGCCCGGTTCTACCGGTTCCGTGCTTCTATAAGCACGGGAACCGGAACCGGTTCCGGGCCAGCTTCGAACCCCTGGTCCGGTCTGATCAGAACCGATCGTAGGAGCGGGTAAGGTCGGAAAAGGTGTCGCCGTCAGAGCCGATCCAGCCCGCCGCCTGCAACTCGAAGATGGCCTTGCGGAACGGCGCTAAACGGGTGTGCCGCTGCTGCCAGATTTCACCGCTTCCCGCCGGTTCCAGCAGGTTCCGGCGTACGCACTCCGCGATCCATGCGACACGGGTGATCCGACCGGGTGCGGGGCAATCGAGCCCTCGGGCGAGGGCGTCCATCATCGCATCGTGGAACAGCTTCGCCTTGGGGCTCACCTTCTTGCGGCGCTCTGCGGTGGCGATCTCCGAAGTCCACCGATCGTCCTTGAGCCGAATGATGCACGGCTCAAAGTCGGCGCGGTTCTCGGGCGTTCGCCGACGCGCTTTGCCCGGATAGTCGAAGCTAAGGTTAAAGGCGATCTCGGCACCCTGGCGCTGATCATCTGGCACAGCGGTCATCATCCCGAGCAAGTCGAACCGCCAGGATTTAGTCGAGCTTCCATACTGGCGATCAGTGTTGTGTCCGGTGTGGTCGAGCCAAATCTGCGCGATCCGCTTCGTGGTCAGTCTGGTGACCAGCGGCAACGTCCCTGACCACGCAAGTTCATCCTTCTGATCGCCGGTCACCAGCGACATGACGTTGTCAAAGATGACCACATCTACGCCACCTAGAGCGGCGATGAGCGCCAGCATCCAATTCTGCCCTTCTTCCATATTCAACGGCGGCATGCGGCCGAGGTCTGGGAACAGGCGGCAGAAGTCCTCTTCGGTGTCGCGTGAGTAGATGAACAACTTCCGCGGCGGTGGCGTGCCGCCACGCCGGGCTGCATCCACGGCGCGGGTGCGGATCAACTCCGCCGGCATCTCGCCGTCGATAACCAAGGCGCGGCCTGGACGCTCGGAGCGCCAGTGCAGGAAGCCACTACCGGTGGCGATGCCATAGGCCATCCCAAAGCCGAACATCGTCTTACCCAACCCGGTGCGCCCGACGAAGAAGGCACGCGTGGTGGTGGTGATCAGCTCTCCGAGTAATCGATCGGGTGGCGGTGTATCGCGCGTGATCCACGTCTCCGAACTGAGGGAGGCTTGCAGCTCGGGAACGGGTTCCCCGCTCTCCGGATGCTGCCGCGGCCACTCGCGCTCCCATGCCTCTTGCTGATCCATCATGGAGCCCGCCTGTGATGGACGCGCGAACGCTGCATTTCGTCACGAAGTAGCCCGAAGATCGCATCCCACTCCAATCGACCAGCATTCGCAGCACCCGCAGCCTCTTCGATCGCCGGCTTACCGACGCGGGCTGCAAACAGCGGGCGCACGGCTACGCGGATATCGCGCTCGGCCCTGCGCTATGCGGGCTCGCTCGTGACGAAAGCAATCACGGGCGAACCACATCGCGCGAATGAAGGACCAATCGATCGGGGGCCGGCCAGCGGCACGGGCGCCAAACTCGGCAGCACCGCTGAGATGGTACTCATACACGGCCCGGTCGAGCTCGTCTTCGCTTATCCCGGCTGTGGCCCACTTCCTGGCGTATCTCTCCGCGCGGCGGAACATCGCGGGGTCGTCACCAGGCCGCCAGTAGATCGGCATGCCGGCCGGCCGATGCTCAATCGGGCGGCGGGTGGGCATAGTCGCGTATGGCATACGTCCGTATTTCCGGGGGTCGGCCCGGTGGACAGCCGCACGCGCACTGTGGTATTCGGCGATAATTGCCAGATCAGATCACGCCATACCACAATGCGCCGCCGGTTCTGCCCAGGAGCCGGCGGTTTGCGTCAGACAGCATGCCGCGAGGCAGGTTCGGACGTGTTGCTGCGGGCGGCGGTCAAGCGAGCTTCTGCCCACTGCAGCACATCGCCCCAACGGTAGAGCGGCCTACAGCCGAAGTGTCGAAACGGTGGCCCGCCACCCCTAGATGCCTTCGTTGCCAGCGTTTTTGGTCTGACAGGGTATCCAGCGGCAGTGAGCGCAGCGGCAGTCTGGTCGCGCGTTAGCAGTGCGTCCGGATTATCAGGCGTTGAATTTGCCATCGCGTCCTCTTGTGGTTTGCGGGCGATCCCGCGCGGTTACGATGGCCCCAAATAGTATGTGCAAACCCGCTTTACAGTCGGACAAAAGCGGATTTCAATTTGTCCGTGCTAGCTGCCGCCGCCATCGCTTTAGCACCTGACTGATGGCTGCCGGCGAGCGCCTCTTACCCTCCACGGCCTCCAAGGCGCAGGCGAGCACGACAACAAGAGGTCCATCAGGTTCCAGCGACAGCTTGCGCGGACCTGCTCGCAGCCACGCATTAACCACTAGCTCACCGAGTACGATCGCAAGTCGGTGCCATAGGGGAGTAGGTCGCCCGGTCTTGCGCCGGCTTCCACGAAGATCAGCGAGGTAGATTTCCGCTTGACGCGCGTACTGGGACAACAAGGCGAACAAGTAATCGGGGCGCTTAGGCAACATGGGATTCTCGAGAGGTCCCCACTCGTGTGACAGCCGTTGCCACCACACCGACAGGGCGATCAACCGTGGTAGCTCGTGCTCCAACACCGCTAGGGCGCGCCTAATTTTGTCTATCCGATAGCGGTGGTTATCCGCTAATTGCTCTAGCCGCTTCGTATTGGGATCGAGTCTGCTCCTGCGAAGGTCGTTGATACGCACCGTGAGCGCAAGAACATGGGCCTCGCTCGGGACGGGTCCCCGCTTTGCAGCCTTTCGGAACCAACCTGCAACCTGCTTGGGAGTTACCGCGCCAATTTCGTCCGTCATCACCGTTTGCGGTTCGATCAGGTAGTCACCCGCTTCCACCTTCGCCTCAATAAGCCAGGCAAGCAGCACGCTAGGACGAGGATCGGCACGGGCGAGCTTCCGGCATCAGCTGGTCGCCCGCCACAGCGGCACAACCTCGGCGGTCGGTGTGGCCTCGCCCATTCGGGCGGCGGTTTCGTTCGCCACAGCATCCGCAGCGGCCAGCAGCACGGCATCCGCACTGTGGATATAACGCGACGTGATGCTGTGCCCGACGTGTCCGACCAGCGCTGCGATGGACGGCTCGCTATAGCCCATATCGGCAGCGAGCGATGCGAACGAATGCCGGAGCACATGCGGTGTCACGTCGCCGGGCAGCTCGCCGAGCTTGACGATCCGGTCCCACAGCTTGCGGAAGCCGCTCATGCGCCCGTCGCCCCGTGTCGGCGGGAACACCAGGCTGGTGTCGGCACTCCGCCCCAGCGCGCGTAGAACGTCGCAAGCGGCACGAGACAGTGGGCGCATGCTCCGGCCCGTCTTTGTGTCGGCGAGCGTCGCCGTCCGCCGGGCAAGGTCCACGTCGGCCCAGCGCAGCCCCAGCGCCTCGCCGCTGCGCCAACCGGTCAGCACGAGGAACCACGCTGCGCCGATGGCCGCGGGCCACATGGCGGCAGGCGTGCGGTTGCGCGTTACCCCTAACGGCACGTGCGGCCGGGCAGCCGCACGCAAGGCCGCGCCCAACCTGGCATACTCAGCATCGCTCAGACGCCGTTCGCGCCGGCCATCGGCCGGACGCTGCACGCCGCGCACGGGATTGTTGGGGCGCAAGTCTTTGCGCACAGCATAACTGAAGATCGCGCCGAGCAAGCCAATTGTGCGGCTGGCAACGCCGCGCCCACCGCGCACCTTGGACACAGCGCGCAGGCCGATCTTGCGGGGATCACGTTTGGTTGCTCCGCCGGCAACGGCGTGCATGAACTTCTCGACGTCGGCGCGTGTGACGCTGGTCACCGCCTGCCGGCCGAGCAGAGGCTTGATGTGGCCTTCGATCATGCCGCGGTCGGCGGCCAGCGTGCGGGGCTTCTTGGTCCGGCCGCCGCGGATCAGCAGCCGGCCGGCTTCGGCATCGGCAAAGTAACGGTCGCACAGTTCGCCGACCGTCAGGGCGTCGCGCGCGGCGCGCTTGTCGGCAGCGGGATCGCCGCCTTTCACCACCTCGCCGAGCAGCCGGCGGGCTTCCTCGCGCGCGGTGTCGGGCGTCCATGGGGCGCCGTGTCGGCCGATGGTATGCCACCGCTGCCGCGCCCCAGCCGTGCGATACTTGAGGATGTAGGTAACGGCGTCTCTCTGGCGCCTCGCGCCGAAGCCGGGCACAGCGCTATCCCAAGCAATTTCATTGGGCCGCAACGCCCGCACCTCGCGCAGCCCGATCTTCTTGCGCTCCGCCATATTCTTGCGCTCCCGGTCTGATAGCTACGGAGATGTCTAGCAACCACATAGCAACCAACACACCGCAAACCCTAGCAAACTTGGGAGAGGGCCATCAAGAGCAAACCAAGTAAATCAGCCGGGATGTTCGATCCCAGCAACCACCAGCACACCGCAGCAAAGCACAGTGCACCCCTTGGTAAGGGGGAGGTCGTCAGTTCAATCCTGACCAGCAGCACCACGGATTGCCAAGCAGATCCGTCACGTAGCCGTCACAACGGCCTGATGAGGCCGAAGCCGGCCCACTCGGCGCTCACCTCATATGACTGTCTCCAGCCGGGTAAACCGAACCGGGATCAGCCCCCGACTGCGAGTATGTCCTTCTGCATCCTTGTCGATGACGGTAAGCTGCTGCGCATCGGCGCCCCCCATCGGCAGAACGACCCTCCCCCCAGGCTTGAGCTGGTCCAGCAGCGCTTGTGGTGCCCGCTCGGCGGCTGCCGTCACTATAATTTTGTCGAACGGCGCATGCTCGGGCCAACCGCGAGACCCATCTCCGACCCGGATCCCAACCCTTGTGTAGCCGAGCTGGTGCAGCCGCAGCTCGGCCTGGCTCACAAATTCTTCGACGATTTCGACGCTCCAGACCTGGTTCACGAGCTCGGCCAGGATTGCCGCCTGGTAGCCCAGGCCGGTACCGATTTCGAGCACCAGGTCCTGCGGCTCAAGCTCGAGCAGGTCGGTCATGATAGCGTTGATGAATGGCTGGGATATCGTCTTATCGAAACCAATGGGCAGCGGCGTGTCCTGGTAGGCGAGTGCAGCCAGTTGCTCAGGCACAAAGAGGTGCCGCGGCACCCGCAGCATTGCCGCCAGCACCCGATCGTCAAGCGCTGCTCTTTCGAGCTCTTCGCTCATCAGATCCACTTGGATCGCGACCACCTCGACCATATGCCGGCGCAGGACGGCAAAATGCTCTTCGTTAAGAGGCTTCACGGGATTCTCTCCTTGGTCGCCACTATCGGCCCGGCCCGGCACCAGTACGACAGCGGCCGTGCAAACGCCGACACGGCTCGCAATACTACGACCCAAGGGAGGCGTCACGGCAGGCCCCGGCCAGGTCAGCGTCACGAGCGTCAGGCAGCCCCAAGCACCGTCAACGGACGGGCCGGACGGGGGCTATGAGAGCCGCAGCTAAAAGGCGTATTCTGCCAACAAGCGATGGTAAGGGGCTGGCGAGCGCCAAGCCCACTGACCGCGGCAATAGGGAGAGGCGGCCTTCACCGGCTCGCGTCGAAGCACTGGACTGCGGCGGTGCCTCTCCCGAGAATCGTGAGGGAGAACGCCGGGATGAGCGACATCTCACCGGCGCCGGTGATGGGTTCCGGCCGGCACGACGAACGGCTGATGCACACCCCGTTCCTGACGCGGCTGATGCGCCGGCCGGAGCTTGGTGCCATCACCGGCTTGATCCTGGTCATCATTTTCTTTGCTTTCACCGCCAGCCCGACCATGTTCACGTTGGAAGGGATGATGACCATTCTTTCGCCCTCGGCCCAGCTCGGCATCTTGGCGGTCGCCGCGGCGCTGCTCATGATCAGCGGCGAGTTCGATCTGTCGATCGGCTCCATGGTTGCGTTTGCTGGGCTGATCCTGGGCCTCGCGATCATCGATGTGGGGCTGCCGCTGCTGCCCGCCATCATCGTGACGCTGGCGGTCGCAGCGCTGTTAGGCGCCATCAATGGGCAGCTCGTCATCCGGACTCGGCTGCCCTCGTTCATCGTGACGCTCGCCTTCTTGTTCATTTTGCGAGGCCTGTCACTTGTCGGGCTGAAGATGGCGACCGGCACCACGCAGATGCGCGGGATCCGCGACGCGGTGGCGGACAGTCCGCTGCTTGATGTCTTCTCCGGCAATGCGTTTCACGGCGCCTTCACGGCTCTCGCGCACCAAGGGCTGATCCGCGCGCTACCCAACGGCGCTCCCGCCGCGCCAGGGGTGCCGATCAGCGTCTTGTGGTTTATCGCCTTCGCCCTGGTCGCGACCTGGGTGCTGCTGCGCACGCAAACCGGCAATTGGATCTTCGCCAGCGGTGGCGATCCCAACGCGGCGCGCAATTCCGGCGTGCCAGTCAGCGTGGTGAAGACGGGGCTATTCATGCTCACCTCGTGCTCGGCGGCACTGGTCGCGGTGCTGACCGTGCTCGATGCCGGATCGACCGATGCGCTGCGTGGCTTCCAGAAGGAGTTCCAGGCGATCATCGCCGCGGTCATCGGCGGCTGTCTGCTGACCGGCGGTTATGGCTCCGCGATCGGCGCATTCTTTGGTGCCATCATCTTCGGCACAGTCTCGATCGGGCTGACCTACACCAATTTCGACAGTGACTGGTTCCAGGTCTTCCTGGGCGCCATGCTGCTGATCGCGGTGCTGTTCAACAACTATGTACGACGGCAAGTAACGGGGGAGCGTTGAGCGATGAGTAACACTGCATTCTCAACCAACTTCAGCCAGATGGCGGCGACCGATACCAGGACGCCGCTGATCGAGGTGCGCAACATCGTCAAACATTTCGGCCATGTCATCGCGCTGGCTGGGGTGTCGCTCAATGTGTATGCCGGGGAGGTGCTTTGCTTGCTCGGTGACAACGGCGCCGGCAAATCGACGCTGATCAAGACGCTGTCCGGCGTGCATCGGCCTACGTCGGGCGAGTTCCTGGTCGAAGGTCGGCATGTCTCTTTCGACAGCCCGCGTGACGCGCTGGATGCGGGCATCGCGACCGTCTATCAAGACCTGGCCATGATCCCGCTGATGTCGATCACGCGCAACTTCTTCATGGGGCGGGAACCGACTTCCGGCGTCGGGCCCTTCCGCAGGCTCAACATGGCATATTGCGACCGGGTGACCCGGGAGGAAATGCATCGTATCGGCATCGACGTGCGCGACCCGCACCAGGCGGTCGGCACCCTCTCTGGTGGCGAGCGGCAATGCGTCGCGATCGCTCGCGCGGTCTATTTCGGGGCCAAGGTGCTGATTCTGGACGAGCCGACCTCGGCTCTGGGGGTCGCGCAGACCTCGATGGTGTTGAAATACATCAACCAGGTGCGTGCCAAGGGACTTGGAGTGATCTTCATCACCCACAACGTGCGCCACGCTTCCGCGGTCGGACAGCGATTCACCGTGCTCAATCGTGGAAAGACGCTCGGCACGTTCATCAAGTCGGAGATCACTCTCGACGAGTTGCAGAGCCTGATGGCTGGCGGCAAGGAATTGCAGGAGCTCTCCGGGGAGCTCGAGGGGACAATCTAGCCACCCACCAAGGCTGGCCGGTGGACGGTCCTCCGGCCAAAAACACGAGGCCTCTACAGGCCGTCTCGGACATAAGAGGAGGAACCAAGATGAGAATTTGGAGAAACCTGGCGTTGGGCCTGCTCGCCGCTGCTGTCCTGTTGATCGGCGGGGTCCGCGCGGAGGCCAAGGATATCAACATTATCGTCGTCACCCACGGCCAAGCGTCCGATCCATTCTGGGCCGTCGTGAAAAAGGGCGCCGAGGATGCCGGGCGGGAGATGCACGTCAACGTATCGTATCGCGCGCCTGAGACGTTCGACATGGTGGCGATGGCTCAGCTCATTACTGCCGCAGCAAACCAGCAACCGGACGGGATCGTCGTGTCGATCCCTGATGCCGATGCGCTCGGCCGGGCAATCCAGGGCGCAGTCGCGACCGGTATCCCAGTGATCTCGATCAACTCCGGTGCCGAGGCCTCCAAGAAGCTCGGGGCGTTGCTCCACGTCGGGCAGGATGAGTACACAGCCGGCAGGGCCGCCGGCGAGAAGCTTGCAGCATTGGGTGGGACCAAGGGCGTCTGCATCAATCAGGAAGTCGGAAATGTGGGGCTTGACCAGCGCTGCAAGGGCTTCGCGGACGGATTCGGCAAGCCGGTCAAGGTGCTGCCCACCACGATGGATCCGTCGGAGACGCAGTCGAAAGTCCGTGCACTGCTGCAGTCGGATCCGTCGGTAGACACCATTCTGGCTCTAGGGGCTGCGACAGTGGGCGAACCGACAGTGACCGCAGTCAAGGCGATGGGCCTCAAGAAGATGCCGCTGATCGCTTCCTTCGACCTGTCGCCAGGTTTTCTGAAGGATGTCGCGGCGGGTGACGCGGCGTTCGCGATTGATCAGCAGCCTTACTTGCAGGGATATCTGCCGATCGTATTCTTGGCGCTGGACGCGCGCTATGGGTTGATCCCGGCGAACAGTGTTGCCTCCGGGCCGAACCTTATTACGAAAGACAAGGCGTCGCAGGTGATCGCGCTGTCTGCTCAAAGCATTCGGTAGCCTCGGCTGCCGTCAAGCCGCGATGGGTCGCCTTCGGTATGCCGAAGGCGACCCGTGCTTGATCGACAAATGTCGATAGCCGCCTCAGCTCATGTACGTCCGGGATCATGACACTAAAGCGCAAAATCGGTATTGGCTTGGTCTTCTCCGTAGAGTGGGGACCAGACCCTGATACTCAGAGTGGGAGTCTGCAGCCTTGCTTTAGGTCAAGGGACGCAGGCCTACGCGGAAGCGCGCGGCGTTCTGCATATACGCGCGGAAGTCGCGATCGAAGCCGGTCCGCTCATCGGTTGACATGATGCGCTTGAAGCGGGGCCGGGACGCCGACCTCGAGCTCGTTGTGGCCGATCACCTTGCCGGGCGGCAGCAGAGCACCCGCGCCCAGCATGCCGCCCTCCTCGACCACGCGGCCGTCGCGCCCATGCCGACGAAGGCGCGATTGCGCAGGCGGCAGCCGTGGATGATCGCGCCGTGGCCGATCGTGACGTCGTCGCCGATCTCGACGCGGTCGTCGCCCGGTCGGCACTTGGGCGCGGTCGAAGCCGAGTCAGGTTCAGGGCTTTCGCGTCTTAACGATCCGACTCTAGCCTTGCGGCGGCATCGGCGGCCTTGTCGGTCTTGCGCTGTTTGTTGTCTGCTTGCGGTCGCGGGCAGCGAAGTGGAATAACGCAGCGGGCGGGAACGGCTTCGCGGAAGGTCTTACGAACCGGATCGCCGACAACAACGGCAAAACGAGATCAAGCGATGCGAAACGCCCCGAAGAGATGAGTTGTCGGGCGCCACGCTGCCGCAAGTCGCTGCTTTCTCCAGAATTTCGCATATGACCTTGATCCAGATCAAGTACATACTCTCATTCGCTGTTAGATGTGCCGGCGAATGGCAGTCATTCGGTTTTTGAGTTGTCAGAAGCAGGGAATCGGCAATGTCGAATGAAGCTAATCCAAGGCAACTCACGTGCCTCGTCGATCTCTGCGGCAAGCGCGGGCTCGTTGTCGGCATCGCCAACAAACACAGCATCGCCGCCGGCTGCGCCGAAGTGTTTGCCGCCACCGGCGCCACACTTGCGGCGACATACCTATACGAGAAAGCCGAACCATTTGTCCGCAAGGTCACAAACAGTCTGCCCTGTCCGTTGGTTCTGCCTTGCGATGTGCGGGTGCCCGGTCAGCTCGAGGCGGTATTCGCCCGCGTTCAAGCGGAATGGGGGCGGCTTGATTTCCTGTTGCACTCGATCGCTTTCGCCCCGAAGGACGATCTGCACGGCGGCGTGACCGACTGCTCGGCCGCTGGCTTCGGGAGCCGCTGATGCCGCAGGTGGGTGCCAGATGGCGGTGACTTTCTACGGTTCCGAGAGAGTCGTCGAGCATTACAAGCTCATGGGTCCGGTGAAGGCGGCACTGGAGAGCTGCGTCCGCTATATCGCAGCCGAGTTGGGACCAAAGGGCATTCGTGTCCACGCCGTCTCGCCCGGCGCAATCCGCACCCGCGCCGCCAGCGGTATCGACCGGTTCGATGAGCTCATCGGGCTGGCAGCCGACCGTGCGCCCGAACATCACCTCGTCGATATTGTCGACGTCGGCAATGTGGTGCGTTCCTGGTGAGCGATGCCGCGCGGCACATCACAAGCACGATCATCCCCATGGCGGCGAGCACCTGCTCGCCTGAAACCGGCAACACCAAAGGAGGAATCAATGACGGATCACGACCCGGCTAGCCGAGCGGAACCCCGACGCGGCGGCCTTATCAGCCTGATCATGAGACTGTCGGGTGGCGGCGAGCATGGCAGGCCACCACCCGGCGACCACGCGGAGGCGAGGCCCGCAGCACCAGCGTCGGATCCCATCACGGCCGACAAGTTCCGCGGGCTGGTCGAGGCGTCCAAGCAGGCCCAGTTGGACAGGGAGCAACGCGCAGCAAAGGAAGCCGAGCTGGAACAGCATCGGCAGGTCAAGGCCATGCTTCAGGAGCACCTTGACGCCGAGATGTGGGAGAAACTGATCGAGCATGCACGAACCGCGGCTGCGCACGGGGAAAAAGAGTTCCAGCTCCTTCGCTTCCCGTGCGATGTCTGCAGCGACGGCGGTCGGAAGATCGATGTAGTCGAGGACGGCTGGCCAGAGACGCTCAGAGGCGAGGCCGCGGACCTTTATGGCCGATGGGAACGCGAGCTGAAGCCAGCGGGGTTCGGCCTTAGCGCCAGAATTCTCGATTACCCGCACGGCGAGCCGGGCGATGTCGGACTGTTCCTGACCTGGGGCGGATGAACAGAGGGGAATACACACGCGGAACTCGGCGCAGCCTGCTGCGACGGACAACAGCACCAGCGACTTGATGGCGGCTTTTGGGCCGGCACGTGTGTTGGTCTGCGGACTCGGCTTCGGCGGCGCGCCGGCGGGATTGACCAAATACTTCGCGCCGCACGACGCGCATGATTCGACCGATCGTACCGCCGTCGTCGCGGCGCTGCGCCGCGCCGTCGAGGTCGGCGTCAGCTATTCCGATACCGCTTCGGGCTACGGCCACGGGCTGGGCCTGACAGGTCCGCTCATCAGCTATTGGTTCGCGCTTCCCTTCCATCCGGGCCCGGGGGCAATCGGTCCCATGATCGCAGTAGGCTTCTTTCTCGCTTCCGGCGCTTCGTTGTTTTCCGGATGGCTCTGGCCGGACTTTGCTTCGAGGCGGGGCTGTTGGCGGAGCCATTTCTGATCGCAACGGTGTTTCAGGCCGCCTACTTCAGATCTGTGAATATCCCGATCCTGGCGTATCCACGCCGCGGCCGGATGCGTCCTGGATGATGCCGTATTCCTTCAGGATCTGCTGGCTGTATGTCACGCGGCCATTGACCCGCTCGGCGGGCTCGGTTGCCAGCAGCAGCACGGCGCGCGCCATCATCGATGGTGGCTCGCCGCGCGGATCGTCCATCCCGCTCACCAACTTGTGGAATACCGTCCCCGGCGTCGGCACGACGCGCGAAGGCGACACCGCGGCCACGGTGATGCCACCGTATTGCGCCAGCTCCTGCGCCAGCCCCTGAGTGAACCGCTCCAGCGCCGCCTTCACGGCGCCGTACATGGTGCCACCGCGCACCGTCTTATCAGAATAAGGACCTGTGCCCGGTCCGATCGCCGCACCGGAGCTGACATTCACGATCGCGCCTGCCCGACGCGGGATCATGTCCTTCAGCACTTCCTTCGACAGCATGAAAGGTCCGTGCACATCGACCGCAAACGCACGCATCCAGCGATTGGCGGGAAACTCTGCGATCGGGATGAAGTACGACAGCGCCGCATTGTTCACCAGCACGTCGATCGGCCCATAAGCAGCCCGTGCTTGCTCGACCAGCGCCAGGCAGGCGGGTTCCGTGGAAACATCGGCAGTTACCGCTGTGGCTTGCCCGCCGGCCTCGCGGATCCGCGCCACGGTGCGGGCAAGCGAGCCTTCCAGCAGTGCGTGGTCGCCCTCGTTCAGCGTTCGAGCCGCGCAGATCACCCTGGCGCCTTCGGCGGCGAACAACTCGGCAATTGCCTGGCCGATGCCGCGCGAGGCGCCAGTAACAATCGCAACTTTTCCGTCCAGCTTGCCCACGGTCATGACCCCTTGAACTCGGGCAGCCGACGTTCGGCCATGGCGCGGACACCCTCGCGGAAATCCTCGGTTTCCCGCAACCAGTTCTGCTCCTGATACTCGCGCTCGGTCGCCGCCTGCACGGCTGCGGCCAAGCCGCGGCGCAACGTCTCGCGCGTGGCGACGATCGCCAGCGGCGCTGATTGCGCGATCTCGGTTGCGAGCGTCACCGCCGCCTCGCGCATCTGCTCCTGCGGCACGAGCTGGTCGATCAGCCCCATCGCCTTCGCTTCTTCGCCGGTTACCCGCCGACCAGTGTAAATCATCAGCGCGGCGTGCTGCGGCCCGATCAGCCGCGGCAAAGTGGCGGTGAGGCCGAAGCCTGGATGAAAGCCGAGCCGGGTGAAATTGGCGGAGAACCGCGCCTCCGCGCAGCCGATGCGGAAATCCGCCATAACCGCGAGGCCGAGCCCGGCGCCCACTGCCGCGCCCTGCACCGCCGCCACAATGGGCTTGGCCGTGCGCCAGAGCCGGATCGCCTCCTTATAGAGATGCCGCCCGCGCTCCACCGTTTCCCGTCCGTCCGGTCCGCGGTTGCCCAGGTCGGCGCCGGCCGAGAAATGCTTGCCTTCGGAGCAGAGCACGATCGCGCGGCACTGCGGCTCGGTATCGAGCCGCTCCATCACATCGGCCAGTTCGGCAATCATCGGCACGCTAACGTAATTGTTGGGCGGCCTGCGGAGTCCGACCGTCGCGACGAAGCCGGCCAGACTGACGCTGGTGTAGGGATCGGCCATTGGAGTGCACCCTGTTTGCAACTCGGGCGAGCTTATGGCCGCTTGCCGGCGGTCGCCATCCTTACGCCGCCTCCTTGTGGGAGAGGCAGGTTCGGGCAGCGAACCGGGTGAGGGCTGGCTGGCCGGAGTGCCGGGTGTTGGTCTCATCGGCGTCTCGTTTCGATAGCGGCGAGATGGTGTGTCGCCGGGTGAGAAAGTCCCGGCGGTGGTGCTGGCGACCCGGGCGATATCGCGAGCGTGAGGACGTCGGGTGCCGGTCTCACCTTCGTCTCATTTCGATGCGCACAAGATGGGGTCTCGAATAGCGAGATTTTCATGCCGCGAGTTTGTCCGGCGACTTGGGCTGGGCGCGGGAGCGGTGTCGGGCGGGTTATTCTCATCATCGTCTCATTTCGCTACCTGCTGGACGGCGAGTCGCGCCGTGAGACCGCCCAGTGCTTCGCGGCCCGTGCTATGGTCGGACACCAAGGGCCGGTTTCCGGGCGCTATTCTCATCGCTGTCTCATTTCGCTGTCCGCGAGACGATGCATCAGGCACTGGGATAACACGGCCTTTCCAGTACCCGCGGCAGCGGAGCGCTTCCGAGCGACTGTCGGCCCGGATGTTATTCTCGTCGCTGTCTCGTTTCGTTGTCCGCGCGATAGTGCATCACGCAATGAGATGCCGGGAGCGGGAAATGAAGTTGGTAAGGCGAACTGGCGCTGTGGGGGTAGGTCATGACGGCCGTTCGCGCGGAAGAATTTTGCGTTCATCTGGATGCGGCTCTACGTTAGCTTCTCTGACGACCTTAACCCGCGGACCAAGCCCCGACGACGGGCTGTGCCGCGCGAGCTTCGTAGCCGACGAAGGTGGTGGGCGCATATATAAAGAGCAAGTCTGCCCGCCGGCAGTTCGAGGGGTGAGGCGCCGGTCTCTCTGATCAGCCGACGGCCCAGTTGGGAGACAGCAGCTCCGCCTGCTTCAGCACCGTTCGCGTCGCCTTCTCCTGCTTGCCGAGCGGATAGCCGGACCTGCGCCGGATACGCTTCCCCGAAGTCACGCTCCCAAACCGAATGTCGCCCAGTCTCTGCGTTCTTGCTCCGTTCTTCTCGCCGGGCTACTCTCCCGCCATGCCCCGGCGATCCCGACCAGCTTCGCCCGGCCACCCCCCGACGAGATTGCCAATCCTTCTGTTGGGGCTGTGGTAATGATCCCAGCCTAGAGCTTCCCTAAATGTCTGGTTCCAGTGGCTTACTCATCACGATCCACAACGAACGGGTGAAGCTGCGCGCGACCTTATTCAACTCCGCCGCTGCCTCGTGCTTCACTGTCGGCGTCGCAGCGCCGATCGCGGCCGGGGTGTTCTATGGCCTGGGCCCGAGCGTGACATTGCGAGCTATCGTGCTCGGAGTCATCTTCTGGTCAGGCGCGGCAAACGTGCTGCATCGCTACGCACGGCATGCCCTTGGAGGACTGCGCTGATGAACGATATCCAATGGTTCGCCTTCGTCATTCTGCCGATCGCTATTGCCGTAGCGGGTGGTGTCTATGAATGGCTGGCCTCGCGCGCAGATCAGCGTTTCTTGGCCCGCCACGACGTGGCTAGCCTCGCGGACCGTCATGGCCGGATGCCCACACGCTGAAGCGATGAAGCCGATGGTCGGGCACCAAGGGCCGGTTTCCGGCTGCAATTCTCATCGCTGTCTCATTTCGCTATCCACAAGACGCTGCATCAGGCACTGAGATGATCCGGCCGTTCCAGTACCCGCGGCAGTGAAGCCGCTTCCGAGTGGTGACCGTCCGTCGGCCGGCCGACGGCCAGATGTCGAGTGCGGGTTGCCAGATGTTATTCTCATCGCTGTCTCGTTTCGTGTCCCGCGCGATAGTGCATCACGTCGAGATAGTGCATCACGTAATGACATGCTGAGGGCCGGTAATGAAGTTGGTAAGGTGAGCTGGCGCTGTCGGAGTGCGTAATGGCGGCCGTTCGCGCGGAAGAATTTTGCGTTCATCTGGATCCGGCTCTACGTTAGCTTCTCTGACGACCCAAACCCGAGGACCAAGCCCCGACGGCGGGCTGCCGCGCGGGCGCTTCGTGGCCGACGGAGATGGTCGGCGCGTATATAAAGAACAAGCCTGCCTGTTGGCGGTTCGAGGGGGTGAAGGCGCCGGTCTTTCTCTGCTCAGCTGATGGCCCATTCGGGAGCGCGGGATCGCTTTCCCCGAAGTCGCAGCCGGTCATGCGGGAGCCGTGCCGCGTCGCGGCTGACGAACTGATCCTCCAACTCGCGCTTTCACGGGAGCTGCAGCCGCGGGACTTTGTTCTCAGCACCGAGGGCGTGGCGAGACTGCATCCGCAGCTTGTTAGGTGCATCATCGGACAACTCGAGCTGCAGAGTGTAGAAGCGATGGCCCAGTCCCTCTCGCAGTGGCTCGGCTGAGCTTTGGGAACTGGGCGGCGGAGTGGCGGATCTTCCCCCAGCAACCCGGACCGGCCATCGCGCCTAATCCTGCTCGATGCCGACGGATCGATCAGCCTCGACGCCCTCGCGTGGTTATCTGCCCAAGGTAGCCAGGTCGTTCAGTTCGACTGATGCGGAATCGGCCCGCGCCGTCCCGGGTCAATGGCGACGCGAGGGGGGAATCCCACCCCATCCGAGACCCAATAATCGAGCGAAAATAATGGATTAGGCGGCATATCGGGAAGGTTTTCGTAGCAGTTTTCGTAGCAGAATACGTAGCCCGACGAACCCAACCAGCTCCGCCCGCCACGCCCGATGAGAGCGATGTTGGCGCTCCGCTATGATGGTCGCCGGCAAGTCCATGACGCGGATAGCTTCATGGCGCGGGTCGCGGCGGAGCGGCTGGTCGAGCACCTGCGGCGGCTCCGGTTTTCTGGACAGCGGGATAAGCTTAGGGCTGACCGGTTCCATAAGAGGCGAGACGTGGGTGTAATGAGGAAGCAGCACAGCGCGGACTTCAAGGCGCGCGTGGCGATGGCGGCGCTGTCGGGGGAGAAGACCCTGGCGGAGCTGTCGTCGGAATTCGGTGTCCATCCGACAATGATCAGCACCTGGAAGCAGGAGCTGATGAAGCGTGCGAGTGAGCTGTTTGCGCGTGGCCACAAGGCGGCGGGAGCCGAGGACACACAGAAAGTGATCGACGATCTGCACCGCAAGATCGGTCAGTTGCAGGTCGAACGCGATTTTCTTGCCGGGCAGCCCGCCATCTCCCGACTGCTGAGAGGCGGGCGATGATCGCGCCGGAGGCGGGGCTGTCCGTAGGCCGGCAATGCACGCTGCTCGGGATCGCGCGCAGCAGCTTCTATTACCAGCCTCGGCCGATCTCTGCGCCGGAACTCGGTCTGCTGAACCGGCTCGACCGGATTTTCACGGAACATCCAGTGTATGGCAGCCGGCGGCTGCAAGTGGCGCTGTCGCGCGAGGGGATTTCGGTGGGGCGTCGGCGCGTCCGACGGCTGATGCGCAAGCTGGGGCTGTGCGCGATCAGGCCGAAGCGGGACACCAGCAAGCCGCACCCTGAGCATAAAATCTATCCGTATCTGCTGCGCGACAAAACGATCGACCAGCCGAACCAGGTGTGGGCGAGCGACATCACGTACATCCCGATGCGCCGGGGATTTCTGTATCTTGTTGCGATCATCGATTGGGCGACGCGGCGGGTTCTGTCCTGGCGGTTGTCGAACACCCTGACGACCGGGTTCTGCGTCGACGCACTCAATGAAGCTCTTGTCCGGTACGGCAAGCCCGGAATTTTTAACACGGACCAGGGCTCACAGTTTACGAGCGACACGTTCACGCGGGTGCTGTTGGATCATGGGATCGAGATCAGCATGGATGGGCGCGGGCGCTGCCATGACAATATCTTTGTCGAGCGCCTGTGGTGGACGGTGAAGTACGAATGGGTCTACCTGCGCCCGGCGGCCAACGGGCTTGAGCAAAGGCGCAGCTTTGCTGAATTCTTCGACTGGTACAACCGGCGACGCCCGCACCAGGCGCTTGGATGGCAAACACCGGACGAGGCCTATTTCGGCAACGCCGGGCCGGCTGTGGCGGAGGCGGCATAACGCGATGGCACATCGACGCTGTGGATTTGTGGACAGTCGGCTGCGCCGATGCCCGCCTGACCGCGCGAGCGCGGTCCCCCATGGACAAGCCGGGGAAAACGCTCTGCGTTTCCCCCACCTTGCCCACAGGTCGGCGGCTGTCCATAAGCTCTACAGCGCACCAACAACAGCAAGGATTGAATTTGATTCCGGGAAAGGTGTAACCTTCAACCGGCAACCAGCCTTAGCTTATTCTTCCCGGGACCTGTCCAAACAACCGGGACCACCGCAACCTTCGGCTGTCGGGGTTTGTGGTGATGAAGAAGCCGGCGGTGAAGCCGCATGGGATGCCCTAATCCTCTGACCGCGAGTTCGAATCCCGCACGGCACGCCAAGTCTGAAAATCCACTATTTTGCCCGTTATTTCAAAGGCTTATTTCGATACGACTCCGCATCTCCCCCACATGTCTCCCCGCAGGATCGGAGCGGCGCTCCGACAAGGCCGATGCCGCCTTTCCGCCCTGCCCGGCACCACCCATCTTCGACCCATGCTGACCCGCCGCCCTGATTGGAGCAATTCACCATAGGTGGAAGGACGATATGAGACGCCAGCCTCAACGGCCACGCCTCCTCGTTATCCTTGGCGCCGGCTCAACCATTCATGCATGCGCTCCCAAGACAAAAGAGATCACCGATCTCGTTTGCCAAATCGAGGAAGAGCCCATTCACTCGGTGGTGATCCGGCTGCGGGACCAACGCACCGAAGGGAACTTCGACTTTGAGACAGTCTTGGCTGCCCTTGAGGAATTGCACGAGTTCAGCGTTCGTAGGCGTGTCCCAGCCGCTTGGCCAAGGATTGGTGGTCATCTCAGCGCTTTCGCGGAATTGCTGCCTGACTTCGCGAAAGTCGGCGAGAACAGCTTTTTGGTTGCACGAACGGGGCTCGTTGGCCTTATCAAGAAATTTGTCATCAAGCGAACTGAGAGTGCTTCGTCCACCCCACTCAAGGAATTTTTCGATCAGCTGAAAGCAGAATTCGATCTAACTATAATGACGCTAAATTATGACGATCTCATAGACCGGGCGGGAGAGTGGTATGACGGATTCAACCCGCCGACCGCCCCGCACTGGTTCGGAACATTCGACTTCCCGGGGTTTCCTGCTCAATCGGCAGTGCATCCGGCCGTGCTGTTGCATCTGCACGGCAGTGTTCGCTTTCAGTTCCCTCCGTGGAGCCATCCGGCCGCGCAACGTGGGGAAATCGTCCGGCACACCGCGCCCCAATATGGAATTGGCGCTACGCTGCACCCACCAGAGGGGATTGTGCAACCGTCGCCAATCATTGCCGGTGGGGACAAGGATCGGTGGATGACCCGAGCGTGCGTCCCATTCGGCTATTACTACAGTGCCTTTGTCGCTTCCATTCTTGATTGTCCACGTCTCCTTGTTGCTGGCTACGGCGCGGGAGACCTTCACGTCAGCTCCTGGCTTCATGAACATCCGCGATTTCACGGTGCTCGGCGTCGGATCGTTCATATCGATCCAGCCTTAGCGAAGGCGCCTCGCTCACCAGAGGTGCTGGTTTTAGGAGGAAGCGAAGGCAACTTCCCGCCACAGGACCCGGAGCTAGTCCGAGCGATTATCCTAAATCCGGCAGTTGGGTCCGATCGTCGCCGGTCTGAAGTGACGACCCACAACCTGGGGTAATTGCTCAGGCCGGGCTCAGGCGAAGCGGTGGCTGCAGTTGCCGGCCATGCAAGAAGTAGCGGAGCGCTTCACTGAGGATGCGATACCAGCGTTGCAGCGGATCCAACTGCTCCGCACTTTTTCGCAGCCGGTCAAGAAAGCCGGCGATGCGCAGGTAAGCTTGCCTCGCCTTGTCGCGCGCGCCATGCGCGCTGCTGATCGTCAGCCTCACCTGGCCGGCGTGTTGGGTGCGCTGCGCGATCGCCGACAGCAGCAAGGGTCGGGTGGTGATCGCCTCCCGATGGTGCTCCGGATCAGCCAGCCGGACGAACAGGCTCCACCAGTTGTAGATCAGTGCAACGATACCGGCCAGCAGCCGACACCGCGTGAGGTCCTGTGTCGTGAAACCGCCCCAACCCCATTGGTTCTTCAGCTCGTCAAAAACGTTCTCGCAATCCGCCCGATCGCGATACAACTGCCCCAGCGTCAGGATTTCATCGTCCATTGAGGTGACCAGCGCAGCGTAGTCCCACGCCTCCTGATCGGGGCCCACCTCGACGAAGCCAAGTCGCCGCTGAGCCGGATCGCCATGATCGACGGCCGGCGGACCAGCCAGTTGGCGGCGCAGCAGAATGACTCTCCGCTGCCGGCTCCAGCCCTCCAGCCGCAGGCTCGTCTCCTTGCCCTGCCAGCCCTGGCCGGCATCCTTCCAGTCCGATGCCTGCATCGCCCGTTGCAGTGCCCGCGTGACGTTTTTCGTCATGCGCAGACGGAACAGATACGCCAGCTCCTCCCGCTCGGCCCGCGCCATCACCGGCTCGATGCCCCACGACTTGTCTCCGCGCAGCAGCCACGGCCGCTGCCCCGCTCCGAGATGATCCAGCAACTCCCACAAGCCGCCCGTCGCGTGTCTGACGTTGTGCTGATCGCCGGGCAATACCTCGACCCGTAGCACCAGCCGCAGGTTCGACAGCATGTAGCTGTGATAGCAGTGCGACGGCCGACCCGGCTTGTGCGGATTATAGCCCAGCTCGGCGCCTTCCTGGTGCCCATACAAAGGTTTGATGGTGGTATCGATGTCGAGCACCCACGGCTCGCCGAGCAGCGGAGCGGTGCAATAGTCCAGGTGGTTTTGCAGCCAGGCCGAGCCTTGCGCTTCGTCGATCTTCTCCAGCCCGCGGCGAACCGAGTCCTCGCTGACCACCTTGCGCATGCCGAGCAACGGCGGGTTCACCGGATCGCAGCGCAGCGCGGTCACATGGGCATAGCGCCGGTGACCCGCCAGAACAGACAGCAGCACGGTGCCAAGCAGATCGCGTGTACGCGGTGCATTCGGGCTAGTGAACCGCAGCGGACAGTCGGCAACCCAATTGTCGAACAACCCGGCCTGCTTCAGGTAGTCGATGAAGAATGGCAGTTGGCCGAACGGCGTCACCGGTGCGGCGGCGTCCCACTCCACGTGCACGCGCCCGGCGAAGGTATCGGCAATCGCCGAATGCGGCGCAACTTCCGGTTGCTCACCCGCGGGGTGAACCGCCAGACATCTCTGTTCTGTGCTCATGCCGGCCAAATCTGCCAATTCAGCCGCGGCGCGCAATCACTCAACTGCCGGATTTAGGATTATTGATCACCTCGGCGCGGACACGTCATCAAGACGGCGAAGACCGCGCCGATCCTCGTAAGCCGGATCCCGGAACCGCCAGCGTGGCCGTTGCTGGCGATGGGGATGATTGGGCTTGGCGCATCTCGCGGACTGAGAAAGTAGGTAGCGCCGCTGATGCCGCCTATCCAGCAAGCATCGTTGGTAATCCGCGCTACGGGTGCCGCAGACCTTCACAAAGGTTATCACAGCCGCGAACGAACAAGTAGACTATAATGACTAGGGGTAGCCCCTTGACAGTTATCCTATCCAAAAGCGTCGGACTCGGGCCGCCCTCGATACGGGCAGCCGCACCACCATGAGAAAAATATACAGCATACATGAGACCAATGGAAACGATAATCTCACCGAAGCCATACCAGACACGATGCTTAACCCGAACCCAGTAGAGGATTACCCCGACGACTATAGTTCCGATGAGCCAGCACAACGGACACGAAAACCCTGGATAATAGACCCACCCCTGCATCGGCATTTCCAGTCCCCCCAACGGGTCGGCACGGGAACGTTGCGCCGACAGTCGCGTGACCGTCAAATGACGGATCGTGCTGCCGGGCTTCCGTGGGGCGGTTACCCCGCTCAGGACGCGCTGTGCGCTCGCCACGCGCGCAGCAGCCAGCCAGAGTAAATCCATTTTGGCCGTGGCTGATCCTGCTGGTGCTGCTGCGCCTGCTGGTGCCCTTCGGCGCGCTCGGGCTGGTGCTTGTCGTGCCGCTCATGGTCGCGGCGCTGTTGGCCGTGGTCGGGATCGAGCACGTATGGGCGTGGCTGTTCGGGGTAGGACGCCGAGACCGGTCAGGCCGTCCTCATAGTGTCCTCGCCGCCTCCAACAACTCCGGCCGTTGTTTCAGCGGGCTGTTCACCCGCCGATCCATCGGCGTTCCCTCGGGCGCTGGATCGGCCTCTACCTCGCCGAGCCATGCAGGGCAGTCCGCGGCCCCAGGATCGGCGGCTTCGCGTTGCCGTGTCATCGTTGCGGTGGATTGCAGTCTAGAGTGGCGAAGCTCGGTAGCGCTCGGTAGTCCGGAGACTGCGGGCGCAATCGCGAGTTGTTATTGCATCCCCGCATTGTCCCCTAAACCTGTGGGCAAGTCTGTAGATAACTGGATGACATTTTTGTGAACGCCGCCGTAGCCCGCGCTTTCTATCGCCTTGCCTACAAATTGGGCAAAGGGCTAAGCACCTGATTCCAAAGACACAAATGCGACATTTCATCATGGGGATAGAATGATCATCCAAGGTCTTGTTGTTGCTCAGTAGAGTTCCCGCGACGTGGACAAATCCTGGTGAACGCGAGCCTGTAACCTGAAGTCAACCTTAGATTGCGACCGGTGATGGCAGGCGCCGGGTCCACCACGCTGACAGCTTGATGGCGCAGGTCGCAGCGGAGCGGCTGGCGGCGCACCTGGAGCAGTCGGGGTTCGTGGTGATGAAGAAGCCGTGGTGCGGTGCTGCGTGCACGCCCTTCCTCAATTGCACGCCCTTCCTCAATTGTAGACCCCTGCTATCGCGCCTCGGCAAGAAATCAGTGAAGCTGCTGACGCGGGTGGTCCACGAGGGACAATTTATGGAGCCGGACCGGGAGCCTTGCCGGTCGTTGCTCGGTCCGGGAGACAACCTCGTCAGCGTCCTCTTCCGGTAAGAAAATGAAGTTATTGATGTAGGTCCCGCCCCGTGTGATGTCTTCGGGTTGTTGCATGACGGCATGATTGAACTGCGAAAGTGGTCGCAGTCGCCCGTGGTCGAGGAAGTACCCCTGGTACTCCCGATCGGTGAAGAACCCCACGATCCGGGCAAGCGCTCCGGGCGCGTGTCGTTCCTCGATTTCGATCAGCATCCGCGGCCGGTTGCAAGCGATCGTTGATCGCGCGCCTTCAAGTACGGCCTCCTCATGACCTTCAACGTCGATCTTGATGAACCCAACGTCGCCATTATACACGTCGTCCAACCTGGCGGTTTTGACCACAATATCGCGCTTCGCCATGTTGCTTGTAAGCGGCGTCTGCGACAGGCTGGACAAAGCAGTAGCAGCTTTGCCGTCAATGAGCGGTATGTGCAGCACTGCGTTTCCAGCCGAGGAAGAGAGCGCAAGATCACGAACGATGATGCTGGCGCCGAATTTCCGAATCAATTCGTCTGCCATCCACGGTATCGGCTCGAATGTGATGACGAACCGCGCATATTTCCTCAGGAACAGACTGTAGCATCCTTCGTTCCCGCCAATGTCGAGTGCATCTCGATCGGACCAACATAGAAATTCGAGAAGACCAATCTCTGGTTCCCCAAATATGAGCAGGTACCTCTCTTCTGCCCACAGCATGATCGGTGGCGGGATCACGGGCATGAGTATCTCGTGCAGATTGCGCAAACCGGAGTGCAACGTCATTGGTTACCCCTCCCCTCGCCATGACGCCACCTACTATTGCATTAGCCTCCTAAGGTTGGAAATCGTTGCCAAATTTGATAATTGACAGATGAATGCAATCTCCTGCACCTGCTCGCCAAACCCAATCGCCTCTAATAGCGCCGGCCCATCGTTCCGCAGGCTGCCCACCCGCCGATCCACTGGCTAGGTGGGTGCCAGGATGAGAGGACCCCTTCCACCCCAGCCCGGTGCTGCCCATCTCTGCCCTATGCTGACCCGATACCCCAACATCGTCATTGCGTCGCCGCCGAAGCGGAGCGCGCGGAAGCAGAAGGCTCCCGCGGACAAGCTGGCGTCGATCGTCATGGACAAGCGGCCAGCACCGGTCCCGGAGGCCGATCGGAAGGTGCGGGGTGATGCGGCGGATCGGGAGCGGGTTCCGCTGATTGGGAACAGCAAATGAAAGTGAACATTGTCTGCCCGGAATGCACACAGGCTGCCGGATTTCTGACGGCCCACATTGAAACAATCCGGGAGGACGGCATTTACGAGGGGGTGTGTCCCAACGGGCACAGTTTCAGGGTGCTAACACAGACCCTACCCCATGAAATGCTGTTCGAAATAGCACTGAATGCGATCATTGACATATATTACCGAGAAGCAGTTTCCTCGTTCGCGGCGAGTGTGGAGTGATACTACGAATTTGCGATCCGCGTTCTAGCGAAAAAGAGCAACGTCTTGCCCGACACATTTGAAACATCATGGAAGGCGGTATCGAGTCAATCCGAGCGACAACTCGGAGCCTACATATTCCTGTATGTCGCGAGCTTTGGTGTGATGCCGCGCACCCTTAGTAATCGGATGGTTGAATTGAGGAATAATGTGATTCATCGCGGTAAGCTGCCCGAGAGAAGGGACGCACTCAAGTTCGGCGGCGAGGCTTATGACGTCATCCAGACTGGCATACGAGAATTACGCGACAAGTGCTTTGGTCACGTGCAAGCACAAGTAATGGAACACGGGATAAACGCTGTTTTGAAAAAGGGTTGGCCGCTTCCACAAACAACCCAGATCGGTCACACGGTGCTTGACGTAACAACCGATATTTCGGCCGGCTACCAGCCATTCAGTCAAGTGCTGGCGAGGCGTAGCATACAGCCTTGATTGCGCGGAGCCGCCACGTGGCGCCCAGCTCGATAACGTTGTCCGACGTTCACCTTGATCGCGTTTGCTGCTCCGGCTTGTGGATCACCGGCATCGCGTCGTGCTGCCGCATCATTTGCCGGCGCTGGTGTGGTCTAAGACGGCGAGAATCGCCTTCCTACAGCTTAAGGGCACCGTGGGTCGGGTCCCCGGAGCGATCCGACACGAGGCCCAGCGAAAAATCATATAACCGGGTAGCTGCCCTCGGCTCTTACATAAGAGCCGCCCCCAGCTGGGTCCCTGACTCATTTCCCCCAGAGATATAGGTCGAAAGTTGAAAATTGCGCCACGATCGGTCGCCAGTGAATGCGCGATCGACCGGCGTCGGGTGGGTTATCGTCAGGAGCCCCTCGACCAATTCCGAGGGCGGCATGATCCCTGTCACTGCGGCGCCGTCAATGTCGAGCCGCGCGATGCGAATGCGCGGGTATGCGGTTACAGGTGCGACAGCATGCACCAGATGACATAGAGTCCCGCCAACTCGATTGCAGACGTGAGTATGATCAGAAGCGGGCGCATCGGCAACTCCTAGGCTGACGATTTCGCTGGAAAACATTCGGCTTTTTACTTACTCGGCCGATAGTCGATTGATCGACAAGCGGCTGGCTCTCGGGTCCGGGCGGGAATCGAAGCCACGCGTGATGGCCTGTCCTCGGTGAAATGCCGAATGTTCGCAGGAGGCATATTGCCGAAACGGCTGTATAATGGACATGAAGTCTGCAAGTGGTGCGCCGCCGAGCTCGGCCAGCAATGTCGCCACCTGGGCGCGCGGGGCCAGAGCCAGGCCCGCGGATCATGCTCCATAGAGTGCCTGCCTCGACGGCTCGATGCCGGCACGGGCGAATGTGATTCTCGACGGCGTGGGTTATGACGGGATCGACCGGCCGGCCCAACAGCTTGGCCAGGGCATCGCGAAGGTCCGCGTGTTCGGCGATATTGGGCCGAGTAGCCGGGCAGATAGGTGACGAGCAGGTCGATATCCTGTCGCGACGGGCTCGCTGTCCGAGAGCGCAAGCAACCCGGAACCCGCGCCGTATCTGCACAAGGCGAAGCCACTGAGATCAGTGCCGGTGGTGCCGTCGCTGAGCGATCAAGCGGCGTCGCGTCGGGCTCAGTGATCTTAGCGCTCGGGCGCGATACGAACCGGCTCAACGCGCCAGGGTCAACTTGGAGTGGGGTTAATCGCTCGCCCTGTGAGCTAGGTCACTGCCCTCCCTCACTCTTTGATCCATTGTGCGGATTGGGCCACGCTTATGCCTAAACCAAGGGAGGAACCACCAATGCGCCGCCTTTTGGCTGCGATCCCCTGTGCGTTTGCCGTGATGATCGTATCCATGGCCACCTCGCGCGCAACGATCATCTCCGGTACCTGGAGCTTTTCGGTGACCGCGTGGGCGCCCTGTATGTGCGGGTCACCACCACCACCACCAGTGCCGGCGAACGCGTCAGCCACGTTCAGCTTCGACAACACCGTAGTCGCGATGCCCGTCCCGCCTCTGCCTATCGCCGACTTCTCGAACAATTTTGGTGCCACCGTTGCCCAGGCCCTTTATTTTCCGGGCGATTATCTCGTTGTGGAATTCCTTACACCGCCTTTCAGCTTATTCGGATTTGACTTCAACGACGTAAGTACAAATCCTGTGGCAAACGGTGCATTCTGGTTTCCAGACGACGAGGTCCCCGATGTTATACCAGCAATATCATTCACCGGTGGCTTCACTCCTGCGTCCGTTGCTGCGCCGGAACCGTCCGCTTTGCTACTGCTTGTAGTGGGACTTGGTGGGCTTGGCTTTATCCGCGGGCGAGTGAGTAAGCGTCAAGGGAAGGTCTGATTAACCAAGAGGGCAAACGCTTTAATTGCGATCCCTGTTGATTGAGGCCGAATTCAATCGACCAGACGAGATCACTATTGGCGCGGCGCGTCGCGACGCCAGGGCGGCGATTTCGGCGCGGTGTTCGACGAGGGTGCGGACCATGAACCGGGGTACGAGCGCGCACTCTCGCGCATTCTCCGTCCTGCGCTCGGTGTCGCGCGCGCGGATTTCGCCGGAGATCAGCGTCAGGCCGATTTCTCTCACGCCGTCGAGTGTGATGGGGATACCAGTCTGCGGGCCTCCGGCGGGACCCTCACCCGCCGCGCTGCGCGCGGCGATCCTCGGGTCGGAGCCCGAGGGCGGGCCTCTCCCGCAGAGCGGGAGAGGTGCGGTTGTCTGCCGGCCGCGCGGCGGACGAAGTAAGTCGACACATCTGAAACCGGTCTTTCCGCACGGTCTCTTATGGCTGGCCGAAAGAACAACTCTCGATAGCTGCCAGCGGGCGGCGCGAAAAGACGTGGATGGCCGGGCCAAGCCCGGCCATGACGGCGGGGGGCTAGCCCGCGTCGGGTACGTCAGTCCCTCGGGTGGCCGGTATTAGACGCGAGCGAAGCCAAACAGCCGCTTCCTTTGTTTCGATCCCTTCCCCCGGAGCCTCTTCCGTAAGGGGCCCTACGCCGCCGAGAGGTGTCGGATTCGCTCCTGGGGGCCGCGCGCGGTATTCGCTGGATGACCGATCCATCGTCCGGACCTGCCCGCTTGGACCAGCCGCTCGCCCGCACTACGCCGACCGCTCGTGCCGATGCTTCCCGCTCGTTCGTCTTTGCCGCCTGCATGATGGCGACATTCATGGCAGCGGTGGAAAGCACTATCGTCGCCACCGCCATGCCCAGCATCGTCGCCCATTTGGGGGGCTTCGAGTTGCTGGCCTGGGTGTTCTCCGCCTATCTGCTGGCGCAGGCGGTCACCATCCCGATCTATGGGCGGCTTGCCGATCTCTACGGCCGCAAGCGCATCTTCTTTGCCGGCGCGGGGCTGTTCCTGGTTGGCTCCGCCTTGTCCGGCCTGGCTCCCTCGATGGCGATGCTGGTGGGCTGCCGTGTCGTGCAGGGTTTCGGCGCCGGGGCGGTTCTGCCGATCGCCTACACGATCGTCGGTGATATCTACACGCCGGTGGAGCGCGCCCACGTTCAAGGCGTGCTCTCCGGCGTGTGGGGCGTGGCGGCCGTGGTTGGGCCGCCGCTCGGTGCCTTGCTGGTCGAGCTCGATTGGCGGCTGGTGTTCTGGATCAACCTGCCGATCGGTGGCGCGGCGATCGCCATGATCGCCGCCTTCCTGCGCGAACAGCAGCACAAGCAATCGCAGCGCATCGACCTGATCGGCGCAGCGCTGCTGGCGATGGGCCTTGGCGCGGTGGTGCTGGCAGCGGGTCAGAGCGAGCGCATCGGCGGCGGCGCGGTAGCAGCATTGCTCGGGCTCGGCGTCGCCGTGCTCATAGCGTTCGTCGCCTGGGAGCGTCGCACGGCGGCGCCGATGCTGCCACTGCAACTGTTCACCGAGCGCGTGATCGTCGTCGGCTGCCTGGCCGGGTTCACCATCGGCGCAGTAATGATGAGCGTCACCGCCTTCCTTCCCACGTACATCCAGGCGGGAATGGGACGCAGCGCGATGGTCGCCGGCCTTGTGCTGGGCGCGATGTCGGTCATTTGGTCGCTGGCCAGTGTCGTCGCCGGGCGGCTGATGCTGTGGGCCACGTACCGCGCCGCGGCGATCGTTGGGGCGCTGGCACTGGTCGGCGGCTGCGCGGTGCTGATTGCGATGACGCCGCAGGCGGGGCCGCTCTGGGCTGCGCTCGGCGCGTCCGTGGTCGGCATCGGCATGGGGTTCTGCAACACGACATTCCTTGTGTCGGTGCAGGCCCATGTGCGCTGGCGGCAGCGCGGCGTGACCACCTCCGCGGCCATGTCCATGCGAATGCTGGGCCAGTCGCTGGGCGCCGCGGTGTCGGGCGCGGTCCTCGACGCCGGTCTGCGTCGTCTCTCAACGGCCGCGTCCGATCCGGTCGATCGGTTGCTGAACCCGGCGAGCCGCGCAGCCATGCCGGCGGCGGAGCTGGAGCGCTTGGTGCACGGCGTCGCTTCGTCGTTGCAGAATGTGTATCTGCTGTCCGCTGCACTCGCGTTGGCGACGCTGGTGCTCGCCCTTAGTCTGCCGGCGGCGCTCAGCCCGCGGCACCAGTCAACGCGGGAGTGAGGCCGGGCGCCTTTGATGTTGACCCTTGCGCGGTGAAAGGCGGCGGAATGCGCTTCGCTTTTCCGCCCTACAGGAGCGCATGGCGAGTCAGCCGTAAGGACGGTTGGTATGAGGGCGGGCGGGAGTTGCGTGTCGGGCGCGACACGAAATTGCAATATCCCGTGGGGTGACACCGGACGCGAGGGCAGGATACACCCCGCCGGCGTGCCGGCGCGGATTGCTCCGGCACCGAGCTGATCTCACCCCAACCGCAGCGGCGCCGCAATGACGAGCATCACCTTTCCCGCCGCTGCCTTCGGGCGGCGCCTTCCGAACCTGTGGGACCTCGTCGCCATCCTGGTCGTCTTCGGCGCGCTGGTCGGGATCGCGCATGTAGCCAGCGGGACGCTGCTGAAGCTGAGTGCGCCGCAGGCGGTCGCCGTCAGCCTCGATCCCGCGCGCCTGCCGGGCTACGCGGTGCGAACGACACTGCGCATGTTCGCCGCGCTGCTCGCCTCGTTGTTGTTCACGTTTACTTATGGCACGGCGGCGGCCAAGAGCCGGCGCGCATCGGTGGTGTTGATCCCGGTGCTCGACATCCTCCAGTCGGTGCCGATCCTGGGCTTCCTGACCTTCACCGTCGTCTTCTTCATGAACCTGTTCCCGGGCCGTGTCATGGGCCTGGAGCTCGCGGCGATCTTCGCGATTTTCACCAGCCAGGCCTGGAACATGGCGTTCAGCATGTACCAGTCGCTGAAGACGGTACCAGCCGACCTGACCGAGGCCGCACTTAGCTTCCGCATGACCGGCTGGCAGCGGTTCTGGCGGCTCGAAGTGCCGTTCGCGGTACCCGGCCTTGTGTGGAACACGATGATGTCGATGTCGGGCGGCTGGTTCTTCGTCGTTGCTTCGGAAGCGATCAGCGTCGGCGATAACACCTGGAAGCTGCCCGGCATCGGCTCCTATGTGGCGCTTGCGCTGGAAAAGAGCGACATCCGCGCGGTCGGCTACGCCATCTGCGCGATGCTGGTGGTGATCCTGCTGTATGACCAGCTCCTGTTCCGTCCGTTGGTCGCCTGGTCGGCCAAGTTTCGTTTCGAAACGACTGCCGGGGCTACCGCCGAGGACCCGTGGCTGCTCAAGCTGCTGCGCCGCACGCGGCTTCTGAGCGTGATCGGTGAGGCGATTGGGGATGCGCTGGGCCGGGTCGGGGCGCTGCGGCTGACTTTGCGCCCACAGCGGCCCGCCGCGCAACGCCCGCCGTCGCGGGTCGTCGATGCGTTGCTGCTCGCCGTGCTGCTGGTGGTCGTCGCCTTCGCCGCGCGGCGCATCGTCGAGTTCCTATCGGGCCAGCTCACCTGGGCCGAGCTGGGGCATGTCGTAGTGCTCGGCTGCTACACGCTGATCCGGGTGATGGTGCTGATGGTGATCGCCAGTCTGATCTGGGTGCCCATTGGCGTCTGGCTGGGGCTGCGCCCGCTATGGGCGCGCCGCGCTCAGCCGATCGCCCAATTCCTGGCCGCCTTCCCCGCCAACCTGCTGTTCCCCCCCTTCGTGCTGTTCATCGTACGCTTCCAGCTGAATCCCAATATCTGGCTGACGCCGCTGATGGTGCTGGGCACCCAGTGGTACATCCTGTTTAACGTGGTCGCCGGCGCAGCCGCGTTCCCCGGCGACCTTCAGGAGGCGGCGAAGGATTTCCACGTGCGCGGCTGGCTGTGGTGGCGCAGGGTGATCCTGCCCGGAATATTCGCCTATTACGTCACCGGCGCGATCACCGCATCGGGCGGCTCGTGGAATGCCGCTATCGTCGCCGAGGTTGCGTCGTGGGGCAATACCAAGCTCACTGCGCAGGGGCTCGGCGCCTACATCGCCGGCGCGACCGACAAGGGCGACATGGCGCAGGTGATGCTGGGCGTGGTCGTGATGTCGGCTTTCGTGCTGCTGTTCAACCGACTGCTCTGGCGCCCGATGTATGATTATGCCAGCCGTCACCTGACTCTTGGCTGAATCGGAGTTGTGCCATGGACGTCACTGCAGAGATGCAAGCTGTCAAGCCGGCGTTGTTGGAGGTCCGTGGCTGCCGCCAATCGTATCACAAAGAAGCCAGTGCCGACCTGGTGGTGCTGGACGATGTCAATGTTTCCTTGCGCGAGGGTGAAATCGTCGCCCTGCTCGGACGCTCGGGCTCCGGCAAGTCAACCTTACTCCGCATCGTTGCTGGACTTCTGCATCCAACCGCCGGAGACGTGTTGTGGCACGGCAGAGAGGTCAGCGGACCCCCTGAGGGGGTGGCGATGGTGTTTCAGAGCTTCGCGCTGTTCCCCTGGCTCACCGTGCAGGAGAATGTCGAGCTCGGGCTCGAGGCGCGGGGCGTGCATAAGGCCGAGCGGGAGCATCGCGCCGAGGAGGCGATCGATCTGATCGGTCTTGGCGGCTTCGAAAGCGCCTACCCCAAGGAGCTGTCGGGCGGCATGCGTCAGCGCGTAGGCCTTGCGCGGGCGTTGGTCGTGCATCCCGACCTCTTGCTGATGGACGAGCCATTCAGTGCCCTCGACGTGCTGACCGCGGAGACGCTGCGCACCGACCTGATTGACTTGTGGTCGGAAGGCAGATTGCCGATCAAATCGGTGCTGATGGTGACGCACAACATCGAGGAAGCGGTGCTGATGGCCGATCGCATTCTGGTGTTCTCGGCCAATCCCGGCCGAGTGGCGAGCGAGCTGCCGGTGCATTTCCCGCATCCGCGCAACCGCGTCGATCCGGCGTTCCGGCAAATGGTCGATGACATCTACGCGCTGATGACGCGCCGTCCGGCCCCGGGACCGCGTGTCCCGGCGGCGACCACGGCCAGCGTGACGACGCCGCTGCACCGGGTCGGCACCAACATCATGGCGGGTCTGATGGAGACACTGGCCGGGCCGCCCTATAACGGCCGCGCCGACCTGCCGGCGCTCGCGGCGTCGTTGCAGCTCGAGTTGGACGATCTGTTCCCCCTCGGCGAGACGTTGCAGTTGCTGCATTTCGCCGAGCTGGCCGAGGGCGACATCGTGCTGACCGAGGCGGGCCGTCAGTTCGTTGCGGCAGATACCGACACGCGCAAGCGGCTGTTCGCCGAGGCGCTGATGGCGTACGTTCCGCTGGTGAAGACCATCCGCCAGGTGCTGGACGAGCGGTGGAACCACCGCGCATCGGCGGTGCGTTTCCGTGACGAGCTGGAAGACCACATGTCGCCTGATTACGCCGAGGACACGTTGCGCGCGGCAATCGCCTGGGGGCGCTACGCCGAGCTGTTCAGCTACGATGAGGAGGCGGAGCAGTTCAGTCTGGAGGACGTCGGCTGACCGACTAGTCAAAGCCTGGAAACGGCCGGTGGCCGCGGGGGTGCCGTTCAGCGTTCCCGGCGAGGCGCATGCGGGCTCGGTTTTGTCATCATCATGACCGCGGTCGATTCTCATCGCCGTCTCATTTGGCGCTTAAGCGAGAGGTTGGATCGTTCGGTGAGATAATCTGGGGATGAGCACGCTAGCGCGCATTGGCGATGGGAAGGTTTATATTAGCCCACTTAACGCCTCAACCTGAGCTAGACGCCGCTTCAGCCTTCGGCGGGCTTTACGGCGATGAAGTCGATCTCCACCAGCCATTCGGGGCGCGCCAGGGCTACTACGACGAGGCCCGTGAACACCGGATGCACGCCCTTCAGCCAACGTCCGGCGATGCTATAGACCGGCTCCCTGTAGCGAATGTCGGTCAGGTACACCGTTGCCTTGACGATGTGATCGAGGCTGGAGCCGCACTCGCGCAGCAGCGTGTCGATGTTGCGCATCACCTGCTCGGCCTGGGCCGCGGGATCGCCGATGCCGATGCTGGCGCTGGTGTCGAGGTCCTGCGCCACTTGGCCTCGCAGATAGATCGTGTCGCCGGAAATTACCGCCTGACATAGGTCGTTGTCAAGCTTCTGCTCGGGATAGGTGTTGCGGGTGTTGAACTTGCGGATGCGGGTGTGCGGCATGGCTATGGCCCTCGTCCGGTGACGCGCTGCGACAAGCCGGCGGCGTTGCGCACCATGTCCAGCGCCGAATCCCAGTCGAAATTGCGCCACACCGCCGCGAGATGCGCATAAGGCGGGGACTGCGGTAGCAGGCGAGCGTCGCCAGCTTCTCCTGCACCGCCTGCTGCTTCTCGAGCCCGGTCTGACGCGCATTGAACAAAGCGACGCCGATCATCAGCTCGGCGGTGCGCAGAATGCGCAGCACGAAGGCGAAGGCGCTGTAGCGGTGCAGGGTGGTGCGGATGAAGGTCGCTGCCTTGGTGTGGCGGTAGAAGAGCACGTTCTCCCACGGGATCAGCGGATCGAATCGCGGTATTGCTCGCCGGTCCTGATCACTGTGCCTCCGGTGCCGTTGGGTTACGGGTTCGAGATTAGGCGCTGCGGTGGGGTTGGTGGAAGTAGAGGGTGCGCGAATGAGGGCGGGGCAGGCGTGATTCCGCAGGTGCTAGCGCATCTCCTGGCCAAAGACGATTCGGTGGCCGTCCACGGTCGTAACGACGATCTCCCGCATTCCATACGGCTGGTCAGTGGGCGACGTGCATGCGGCCCCGCGCGCCGTCAGCTGGTCATAAAGGGCCTCGACGTCATCGACTGTCAAATAGCCGAACCAGTTGTGGGAACCGAGATCGGCGGCCGGCATATCGCGCGGGCAATGCCCCAGCATAATGCGCACGTCGTCACGCTCGACCAGCCGCCAGTCCGTTGCTTCTTCCCACAGAACCCGAAATCCCAACACATCGCGGAAGTAATCGGCGCTTTTGCGAAGATCAGGGACGGCAAGCACGAAGGCCCATGGGGCAATCTTGGTTGACATGTCGGTTGTCTCATCAGTCGGGACTGCCAATATTTTTGGCGCTTCGCTCCACCGGTCTGCTGCCATAGGTCCGGAACCGCTCACGTGCCGCCTGGAGCTCGAACGGCGTCAGCAGCCGCGGCGATCCGGCGGCGCGGGCGAGCAAGTATTGCCGGCACAGGCTCTCGAGCACGATGGCGTCCGAAAGCGCGTGGTCCAGACTGGGTGCGTGCACGACCATGCCATGGTTGGCGAGCAGGCAGGCGCTGCGGCCCTCGAGCGCCACCACGGCAAGGCGGGCGAGCTCCGGCGTGCCGAACGTCACGTAGGGGGCGCAGCGGACATCCTCGCCGCCGAACGCGACGATCATGTAGTGGAACGCGGGCAGCGGCTGGTTCAGGCTGGCGAGCGCGGTGCACGCCTCGGCATGGGTGTGCACGATCGCCTGCGCGTGGTCGTAGGCGCGGTAGATAGCGGCGTGCATCGGCCATTCGCTGGAGGGCGTGCCGGCGCTGGTTATTTTGCCGTCCAAGGTCAGGGCCACGATGGAGTCATCGGTGACCTCTTCGGCGGAACAGCCGGAGGGGGTGGTCAGCATGCCGCTAGCGGTGCGCACGCTGACATTGCCAGCGCTGCCTGGAACAAAACCGCGGCGGCCGAGATCGCGATAGGCGGCGGCAATATCTCGCTTTAGCTGCGCTGTCACGGGCGTACGCTCATGCGGCCCCATTCGTCGTCAGGGCCGGCCTTTGTTTGTCCAGAGGACACGTAGAGCGACGCCTCCAGGTCAAGTCACCTCCCGATCACGCGAGGCGGAGAAGGTTCAGCAGTCGCTGGGCGCGATCGCGCAACTCCGGAAAGGTCATGCTTGGGAGCGGCCACGGCAGGCTGACACGGACCGCGCCGGACCGCCATGGCGAGTGCCCCAGCCGCCGGATCGCTCCTCCCGGATCGAGCAGGAACTCGTGGAGTGGCACGGGATTGACGGCTCGCAGGGTATGCGCGCTATCGAATCCGCCTAGGAAGCGGATAGCGCCGATCTCCTCCACCTGCTGAGCAGTCGGTCGCGTCAGGAGCGGCTCAAGGTCAAACAGGGCGGAGGCTGGGTCGATCGCGTCGGGCCAAGCCCCGCCGAGCATACCATCGAGAGCCTCAACCTCCGCCAGACACCGTGCCTCGATCGCCGTCATCGTTTGGCTGCGGATGGTCCCGCCCGGCTCCGGTTCGACCGCAAGGATCGGCACGATCCGATCGCCCTTCAACCCATAATGGGTGGTAGCGCTCTCCGGAGCGGACAGAAAGAACTCACAGAGGCCATATCCCTCGAGCACCTTGTCCATGACGGGTTTCGGGTGTCCGAACGAGAACAGATACCCCGTGGCGGTGTTGGGATCGAAGCTGGGGGCCAAGGCGTCCGGCAACAGGCCCAGATAGCAGCCGATCACATCCTTGGCCGGCAGGCCGGTTAGTTTCACGAGCGCCTTCTGGGTCGAGCCGCGCCACCCGCCGTCCACGACTAGACGCGGGCCGGGCGCCAGAAAGCCTGATTGCTCGAGATAGGCGAGAGCGGCGGCCCGTTGGTTCTGCGCCTGCTGACGGACCATCTCGGCGTTCGCGTGCAGCAGCCGCCGGAGCGCATCCCGGGTGGTCGCGTCCGTCACCGGGCGATCGGGGTCGAGCCCGAAATCGTGCAGCATCCGAGGCGTGATCGCCTGTCCAATGCCGAGGACGTCCAACGCGACCCGCAGAGGGCTGTCGAGCAGCGAGTGGTGGATCAATTCGGCAAGTCTGTCCGGGTCGCCCTTCAGAGTCGGCAGCACAATCGACTGGCGGGAGACGTGCAGATAGCTGAATTCGACCGACTGGCCGGTCGAGGCAACGATGCGTCGGGCGATCGCCAGCGGGGTGTGCCCATCGCGGGCGAGGAAAAAGATGCGGCGAATGCCATGGCGACGCGCCTCGGCCAGCACGAAAAGCGTGTAGCCGATCAGCAGCAATGAGCAGTGTCGGAAGAGTCCGGATGACGCTGGCTCGGGTCGGGCGGCGCCGGCCGCCGTCGCCCGGCGGTGGCTATGGACGAGGCGAGCGAGATGATGCAATCCCGCCACATCGTCCGGCTCGGGCGGGACGGCCCGCCGCGGCAGATAAAGCGTGGCAATCCCGTTCTCCTGCGCCCGCGCAATATCAGAGACCGGGTCGTCGCCGATATGCACCATATCGGCGGGCGAGCAGCCGAGCGCTTCGATCACCTGACGAAACAGGCGTCCCGAATATTTGTTGCATCTCAGATCGGCCGAGGTGAAGACCGTGAATGCGTCGCCGTAGCCGCAATCGGACAGAAGCTGGGTGATCCATGGTCCTGGCAGCAGAGTGTCCGAGATGAAGATCAGGCGCTGCCCCGGCTGGCGGGCTGCGAGTGCCTGACGGACTGGCTCGACCGGTGCTGCGACGGCACGTTCAACGGCGAACTCGAGCGATGCAGCGGCGACCGCATCGCTGACGATGCCGCAGGCGCGGAGCCGCTCGTACACCTCGGCGACGCGAACTTCCCCCTCGTTCGGCCGGGCCAGCTCCTGGCGGAGAGCGCGTTCCGCCTCCAGCCGGTACTCCCGGAATGCCTCAGGCGTACACGCGATCAGGCCCTGCGCCAGGGCGCGGGCGCCGGTTGCCAAATGCAGGTCCGCCGGGCGTCCGAGGCGGCGCCCGATTGCCGTATCGAACACGTCGCAGCTTACGACGGGGAAGCGGGCGATCAGCCCGGCGAGTGACTCGGGCCGCACAGGACGGAGGCGCGCATGGCCGGCTGGCCGCCGGATACTTCCGGTTCCCGGTCGGCGCCTGCGCGGAGCCATCATGCGGAGCGCCCCGGTTTCATGACGCCCCCGCGCGCGTCACCGAGGTGACGGTTCGCGGGCAATCACCCGCGGAGGAACCAGCCAACTCAGTATCCCGCGCAGCCTCGCAGGCGCCGGCAGCACCTCCAGCACCTCTCGGAAGGGAACGAGGTATGCGGCGAGCAACGTGGGGTGCGGCTGTCCCTTGCCGGCACCCAGGCCGAAGCTGATCTGCTCACGCTGATCCGGCACATAGATCGTGCCGAACATCCAGTCCCACAGCGCGAAGCTGCCGCCCATATTCTTGTTCCAATGGCGCTCGGCCGTGCTGTGGTGGATCTGATGCATCGCCGGGCTGATGAGAATGTGGTTGAGCGTGCGACCCCACGAGAGCCAGATGTGCGAGTGATGGAGCTGAGCGCCGATTGCGCCGACGAAGGCGGCGCTCAGCGTCATCCCGAAGACGGTGACAAGCGCGACCTTGCCCGCGCCGAGGTAGAGGGCCGGTCCCAGCACGAGAGACACACCGAGGGCACGGGCAGGTCCGGTGCACACAATCTCGACCGGATGCACTCGCACATTGGCAAACACGGTCAACACCTCGGCGGAGTGGTGCACTTTGTGGAATGCCCACATCCATGGAACTCGGTGCATAGCGACATGGTAGACATAGTAACCAAAGTCGCTGGCCATCGCGATGAGGAAGGTGAACAGCGCCAGGCTCGCAATGCTCCAGTGGGCGCCGGAATGCAGGAGATGTGGCGACGGCCCGAACGCCCAGGTGAGCGCCGTGACCAGCCAGGCAGCGAACAGTGCCTCGTTGAAGCGCCACAGCACGTTCAGCATCGGATCGATGATGCTGTTGACGAAGATGAGCTGGCAATCCACCCAGGTGGAGCGATGGAGGAATATGCGCTTTGGGAAACAATAGCGCAGGAAGTCGCGCACCCCCTGGCCGGGCCGCCGATCCCGCAGCACGAAGACCGCAGCGGCGATCAGCAGCGCCGCGACGAGCTCCGGCCAATAGGAACGAGTGCGCAGGCCGGTGAGCGGAGTGGTCAGGAAGTCGATCAGCCAGTCAACGGCACGCTCTAGCGGGGGGAACCGGCCGAGCCAGCCAGCGTGCAGAAGCGCCTTCAGATGCTCCAAGTATGCGGCGACCATTGCGACGGAACAGTAGCAAGGAGCAACACATTGTTCAACTGTTAGAAATCGACCCGCTTTGCAGGCGACAAAGCGTCTTATACTACCGGTGGTTGTAATCGTTCATCACGATGAAGTTACTCGGTAGGCGGCGTGTCGCTTCCTGAACTGTTGTAATTCTGAGCTCCGGTCGTCGCGGTTTTGGGCTAGCTCACTGCCTGCAGGATGCACACCGGTGCAGCTGCTTGTCGCCGATCGCGTAGGCGAAACCAACTCGGACCCACGAGGCAGTTAAGGGCAGCTCGTTCCGTTCGCAAGGGTCACAGGCACGGTCAGCCGGGCGCTGCCGCCGCCCGAGTTTGTAACCGTGAGTGTGACACTATCGGATGTTATCCCTTTTTGCGGCCAGTATCTGGCATTGGCTAGAGCTTCCATTACAACTGCAAGAGGTCCGGTGAAAGAGCCTCCGGGCGGAACGCCACCAAAACGGGCACTGGCGGGGCCTCCACGGGCTGCGGTGAGTGTCGCAGTAAGAGTCGCGCCCGGCGTTTCCAGCGCCCAGGGGTCGGCAATCCCGAACCCCGGACCCAAAAATCCGCCCATGCCGCCGGGCTGATCTATTCTCAGACTGGTTGGCCCCACAAGAGTTATATCATTCGGAACGATCCGGCCAGACGGCTGAAGTTTTCCCCCCGCGGGAAGCGGCTTCCAATTTTCCGGCGTGGGGCCAGGAAGGACCGCGGTTGCTAACAATTGATCGAACGTAGTTCCACAAGGCAAGAAGCCATAAAAGTCGACCACTCTTGCTACTCTCCCCTTCGCATTCGGATACGTGGCGATGTTAACGACACGCCCGTTCTTGCTTGTGTGCATTTGGAGTACGGTACGCGGATCACAACCAAAACCACAGTTAAGCGTCAAAAGGCGCCTTGTGAAGTCTATTTTAAGACGGACTCCGGGCGTTCCCACTACATAGGTTGGCGCTGCCGGCGAGACAACAAGCATGTTTCCGCTGCGTAAGTCCGTGAAAGCATTGTCTGCCGCGCTGCCCATGATGGCGGTGTTGCCAGTGCCATCGACGACGAGAAAACCACCTGACGGCCCCAAATCGATATAGTTATTGTTGCCATTGACAGTAACATGGTTATGCCCGAACCCCGATCTGCCCCCGAGCAGTATGGTGTTGTTAGAGCCATTCACAGTGAGAAGCTGACTATTGAACGACGTGCTGATTGTGGAGTCATTCACGCGATAGCTGTAATAGTCAGGTCGCGGCAGTACAATGTCATCTGCACGAGCTATGCTCGATATGAGGACAAAGGCGAGACAAAAAATCCGGTGCGTCCATGTGCCCATTGTACGTGGGACCGATGCTTACTCGGGACAGTATTGCTCACTGTACCAAGCGTGTCTAGGCTGATCCGACATTTCCCATTTGATGACTTTCTGCGGCGGAGTCTTGCGAGGCTCTGGCGGACTCGGAGGCGTGCGACCCGACGATCGTGTCCCAGCACGTGGTGTAGGAGCGGTGCTCCCGAGCAGCGTTGGCTGCGTGATCAGGCTGCCACGGCAGGCAGACCGATCGGGATAGTATCGCTGATTGTGCCGAGTGTTTCCAGGCTCATGTAGCGACGCTGCACGGCCCACTCGTCGTTTTGTTCGAGCAGGATGGCGCCGACCAAGCGCGCAATGGCCGCCTCGTTGGGAAAGATGCCGACCACGTCAGTGCGCCGCTTGATCTCGCCATTCAGCCGTTCCAACGGATTGGTGCTGTGGATCTTAGCGCGATGCTCTTTGGGAAATGCCATAAAAGCAAGCACATCCGCCTCAGCTTCATCCATCAGGCCGGCGAGCTTCGGCACCCGAGGGCGGAGTTGATCGGCGACCTCGCGCCATTGTTTGCGTGCGGCCTCAGCGTCGTCCTGAGCGAATGCGGTGCCGATCCAGGCCGAGACGATGCGGCGATGACCTTTACCGGCGTGCGCCAGGGCGTTGCGCATGAAATGCACCCGGCAGCGCTGCCAGGAGGCGTGCAGCACGCGGGCTACCGCGGCTTTCAGCCCTTCGTGGGCATCGGAGATCACCAGCTTGACGCCGCGCAGCCCACGACGGGCCAGGCTGCGCAGGAACTCGATCCAGAATGTTTCCGCTTCGCTGGGGCCGACTGCGAGGCCGAGCACTTCACGTCGGCCGTCACTGTTCACGGCAACCGCCACAGTGATGGCAACCGAAACAATGCGCCCCTGCTCGCGCACTTTCACATATGTCGCATCCAGCCAAAGATACGGCCATTCGCCTTCAATTGGCCGGTTCAGGAACGCCTGCACGCGCTCGTCGATCTCGCCGCAGAGCCGGCTGACTTGGCTCTTGGAGACCCCGGCGCACCCTCCGCTGCCATTCCAGCGGCTTCGCCGCCGGAACCTTGGGCAGCTCCGCCCATCGCCTGCACCAGATCATCGACGCTGCGTGTCGAGATGCCGTGCACGTAGGCTTCCTGGATCACTGCGGTCAGCGCCTTCTCGGCGGTGCGGCGGGGTTCAAGGAAGCCGGGGAAGTAGCTGCCTTTGCGTAATCTCGGAATGCGCAGCTCGACCGTCCCGGCGCGCGTCTCCCAGTCGCGGTCACGGAACCCATTGCGCTGATTGATGCGGTCAGGGCTGCGCTCGCCGTGCGCTGCGCCACACAGCACATCAGTCTCCAGCTCCATCAGTCGCTGTGCGGCGAAGCCGATCATCTCGCGCAGCAAGCTGGCGTCAGAACTCTTTTCCAGAAGGCCTTGAAGGGCAATCTTGTCGTTGGTCATCGCGGTGTCCTTGGGTCAGAGTTGCGATTGGCAACCCAATTCTACCCGGGTTCACCGCGGTGGCCGTCGCTGTGGATAAGTGGCCTGCCGGCGCCAGACTCTCGGCGGTCGCTCCGCCAGGCCACTTATCCACAGCTCCTACACCATCACTTGGGACACGACCCGACCCCGACTCACGATGCCCACAGGAGCCGCTCGCGAAGCCGCTCCGATCCGCTGGAGCGGGATCAGAGCCGCTCCACGCAGGCCAACACGCCCCGCGCGCAAGCGGAACTCCACAAATGTTATGCCTGGTAGCGGGCATGGAAGGCTGGCGCGTGATGAATGTTCTCATTATGATGGGGGTCCTTGACATCGGTTCTGCGTCAGGCGACGTCGCCTGACAGGCATTAGCTCATAATTGGATAATTAGACGCTACACGCTAGAGTTGCAAACTGGATGACGTAGAAGGCCTCCAGTAATGTTTTGGCATCACAAGCCGATTAAATACAACTATTACGGGCAACATGGTGAAGACTACCTGCTTTGGCACCTCTTCGATTTCAGGCGAACAGGCTTTTTCCTGGACGTGGGCGCCCATGACGGAGTGGCGCTCAGCAATACCAAGTCCTTCGAAGAGGCCGGCTGGACCGGCATCTGCGTTGAGCCGATTCCAGAGGTGTCCGACACCTGCCGTCGTGTGCGACGCCGGGTCGTCTGTGCCGCCTGCGTCGCCGGCGACATCGTGCTGGGGGTTCTTCGCTGCTCACGCGAGCGCTGGCTCGACGCTGGCAGGGAATATCATCAACGTGCCGAACTTCGGCGTGCAGATCGATGCGGGGATTGGAGGCTCGGAGTTCGCGCTACCAGCATGGAGGCGCCAGGGTCGGCATGGCCTCGTGCGCTCCAGCGCAAGCTGTTTGCCTGGAGGCGAGAATTCCTGGGGCTGGGCGATGGTGGGAACGTCGCTGCTGGCCATCGGATCACCGCGATAGGTCTAGTGCTGTGACTCGTGGCGACGCTCACGCAGATACCGGTAATGACCACCGGAACCGCGCCACCTGGCGATTCCCCTTCCTGATGTATGGGGTGCTGCTCATCGCAGTGGGGATTGCTTCTTACCTCTTCGGCGTCATCCTGGTTGTTCCGCGATACCTGCTTGGAATGAACCGGATCTTGCTCCCCTTCGATGAATGGATCGTTTGGTATAGCGGGGTGCCAGTGATAGGCGGCGCGATTCTCGTCGCTATCGACCTCCTTCTGCTGATCGATCGCAAGCGACGTGTCGGGAACATCCGTTTCGATGTGTTACCATCACGCCAGGTCGTGGTCGCGCTCACCGCCTATAACGACGAAGCCAGCGTCCCGGATGCCGTTCGAGATTTCTTGCGCCATCCGGCGGTAAAAGCCGTCATCCTGGTAAGCAACAATAGCACTGACAGGACGGAAGCGTTGGCGGCCGAAGCAGGAGCCGTCGTGTTCAATGAGAAACGGCAGGGTTATGGCTGGTGCGTTTTCCGGGCCCTACAGGAGGCGATCAGATTTGACGCAACGAACCTGATAGTCCTGTGCGAAGCTGACATGACGTTCCGCGCCTTCGATCTGGATAAACTGCTTGCCTACGCTCCGCATGCTGATATCGTCAACGGCACCCGAACTGTGGAGCGCCTGAGGGGGTACCATACTCAGCTTAGCACCTTCATGTACTATGGGAACCTGTTCACCGGCAAACTACTGGAAGCCAAGCATCTTGGCATGAGCACGATCACCGACGTCGGTACCACCTACAAGCTCTGCCGTCGGACGGCTCTCGAGACTCTGCTGCCACTCCTCGACCCGTCTATCAACCTGGAATTCAATGCCCACTTTCTCGACACAGCTCTCGGCGCAGGTCTGTTTCTCGTCGAATCCCCAATCACCTTCCATCGGCGTGTCGGCCTCAGCAAAGGGGGGAATGCCAACAATTGGCGAGCCATGAAGGTCGGCCTGCGAATGCTGCTTGGCATCGTCGTGGGATGGGGATTTGTGCCGAGATGAACGAAGGATATCACAACTCACGCTTCAGTTATGATCCGCGCAGAGATATATTATGGCGTTCGCTATGGCGATTTTACTTCAGTGCTCTGATCAACCCACAGCATACCGTTCTCGACATTGGATGCGGCTATGGCAACTTTATTAACAACGTGGTTGCCAAGCGTCGCATAGCTCTTGATACCTGGCCCGGCTGTTCCGCCTACATAGACGCCGGCGTCGAACTGATGATCGGCGATCTGTCACGTCTCGCTGAACTCGAGGATTACTCGATCGATTTCGCATTTGCTAGTAACGTCTTCGAGCATATATCAATACCGGACTTAACCGTGGGCTTGAGCGAGCTTCGCCGGAAGCTAAAGCGAACAGGCACGCTCACCATCATACAGCCCAACTTCCGCTACGCATATCGCGAGTATTTTGACGACTATACCCATCTCTCGATCTTTTCGCACATCAGTTTGACTGACTTCCTTCGCTCGATACATTATGACGTGTTCGATGTTCGCCCCCGTTTTCTGCCGCTCACCGTCAAGTCGAGGCTGCCAGTCTCTCCAATCCTGATTGCGGCCTATCTTGCTTTTCCGTTCAAACCGCTTGCGAAGCAGATGCTTGTCCGAGCCAGGCCGGCCGAGTAGGGGAGGGGTGGATGTCCGTGGCGCTGCTCCGTCTATATGCCGATCTCCAGCGGAGACCTGTCGGCGAGTATGTAATCCGCGGTTTCATTTGTCTTGGGGTCGTCGGGGTGCTGTTGCTCCTGGGCGAACGGAGCTACGAGTTCGTGCGATATCTCATAGAGGCTGTTTCGTATCCGTTCAGTCTAAATTACGGCGAAGGTATCGTCTGGCAGCAGGCGACTTTGATTCCTTCGAAGCTGATGTATGGCAACATCGATCGATATCCGTACATCGTCTTCCACTACCCGCCCCTCTACCATCTGGTCGTTCGGGCTGTCCACCTGCTCACCGACCTGCCATACTTACAATCGGGTCGTTCGGTCTCGGCAGGATCAGCGCTCGTGACCTCCGCTTTGATCGGAGCTTTGTCCTATCGCCTGGCCCGAGTCGCATCACTAGGCTCGGCGGCCTCCCTCATCGGAGCCCTAATTGCCGCACTGGTACCTTCAACCTTCAGACCAGAGATCTTTTGGGCGCCGCTCTTTCGTGTTGATATGCTTGCTGGTGCCCTGACACTTGCTGGGCTGGTACTCGCAGAGCAGTCGATCCGCCATCCGAGGATGGTGTTCGGCGCTGTGGCGGCGTTTGTCGCTGCTGTCTATACGAAACAGACCGAAATCGCCGCGCCGGTGGCCGCGATGGGAGTTCTCGCCCTAGTGTGCAGACGCACGGCAATCACTGCGATCATTGTGGGCCTCGCGGTTGCACTCACTGGTTTGGCCATACTCGAACTAAAGACCAATGGCGGGTTCCTATTGCACATTGTCAGGTACAATGAGAATGCATTGCGCGCAAGGAACATGTGGAGGATCTTCCAGCTTCAGGAGGACCAAGGCGTGTATCTGGGTCTTGCATTTCTGGGGGTATATCTGGTCTGGCGGAGCTGGATCCGCCAGAGGAAATTAGATATCTTAGACTTGCCGCGCGGCATGGGTCGCGGCTGGCCGGTCTTCTCTGCAATGATGTCCGCCTATTTTGCTCTCGCGACTCTGATGCTGGTAACAACCGCAAAGAATGGGAGCGATGTCAACTATCTGCTGGATTGGATGAGTGCCGGTGCTGTATTTATCGGCTTCACAGCATCTTACGGTCTCTCCCGCGCGTTCGACTCCTCAGTGGCAGATTACCCCTTCATGCTGCTGCTGCTAGTGGCGTTTACCGGCCAGGTAATCGCGCTCCCGGCTGCCAAATTGCGGCAATCCCATGATTCCGAATTGCGGCAACGACTTGCCCAGCTCACCGAGCTTGTGCATCAGGCAAAGAAGCCGGTTTTGTCGGACGTTATGGTGCTGCTGATGAAGGCCGGAAAGCAAGTCCCGGTCGAGCCCGCGATCTTCAAAGAGCTGATCACGGCTGGCCTCTGGGACGAGAGGCGTGAACTCGACATGGTCCGCTCGAGGTTCTTTGCCTTTGTGATTGTCTTCCCATCCATGCCATTCTACACCCCCGCCGTGGCGGAGGCAATTCGGTCGAGCTATCCCGTTGCCGTGGAACTCGACGACTACGTGGTTGTCCGATTTCCCGCAGGCGACTCCAGTGAAGGCCGCCAGTGATGTTTTGGCACCGCAAGCCGATGAAATACAACTATTACGGGCAACATGGTGAAGACTACCTGCTTTGGCACTTCTTCGATTTCAGGCGAACAGGCTTTTTCCTGGACGTGGGCGCCCATGACGGAGTGGCGCTCAGCAATACCAAGTCCTTCGAAGAGGCCGGCTGGACCGGCATCTGCGTTGAGCCGATTCCAGAGGTGTCCGACACCTGCCGTCGCGTGCGACGCCGGGTCGTCTGTGCCGCCTGCGTCGCCGGCCCGCTGAAAACGGTTGAGCTGCGCGTCGATCGAAGCGGCCTCTACGCCGGGATCGAGGCCGACGAGGCGAAAGCCCTTCGCGGCTATCAGGAGCGCCAGATCGGCGACCCAAGTTTCCGGACCATCCGGGTGCCGGCGGTGCGCGCAGCCGACCTTCTGTCTGCCGACGATCCGCCGATCGATTTTGCATCGATCGACGTCGAAGGCACCGAGATCGACGTACTCGACGGCCTCGATCTGACGCACAACCGGCCGCGCGTTCTGGTAATGGAGGCGCTCACGGATGACGCGCGCGAGACGCTTGATCGATATATGGCACGGTTCGGGTATCAAAACGCCCGCTCCGTCGCCTGCAACCAATTCTACGTTTCAGCATTGAAAGACGCGCGTAAGATCCGCGGCATCACCATCCACTGCAAGCTGGTGATCCCCGAGATCGCCGGCTACGGACCGGCCGAGATCACCGACAGCGCCTGGAGTGCGCCGGCGACCACAACCAGAGCGGGCTTCGTCGCAGGCAAGCTGCGCCAGCGCTACAGGCGATGGGTCTGGGGCGTGTGACGCCGGCTTTCCCTCGTCCGTCCCGTCCTCTACCTCCATTTGGAGAACTTCGGCTAAATGCATGAGCTCGGGTCTAGGTCCATTAGCATTCTTACCCGCCGGCGGTCTCTGGTTCTGCTCTTGGCGGTTAGCTTCTGCCTCGGGGCGGCTTATGCCTTCACGATGTTCCCATTGCCGGTCGTAGCCGGCACGGGACCGTTCTGGGACTTCCCAAGAGGCGTCATTTCCGGCTCAGGCTCCGGTTCAGCCAACGACTTGGCCGGGAGCTTGGTCGGCTACCTCTACCTCATGCGGGCTCCCTGGACACTGCCTATTCTGTACGCGCCGAACCTGGGAGCACCCGCTGGCACCAACATTTTTTGGCTTGATGCGATCCCGATCGTCAGCCTCATGGGACGCGCCGTTTTTGCGACAACAGGATGTGCGCTGAACTTGCTCGGTTTGTTCGTGTTCGGCTGTTACGCACTGCCGGGCGTCGCCATGACCATCCTCCTCGCGGCGGCTGGCCAGCGCACCCTGCTAGCGGCCGTCGCCGGCACTGCGCTGGCCGAAACGACTCCGTACCTGCTGTTCGGATGGGGTCGAGCCCTCAACGCCCAGTTCCTGATCATCCTGGCCCTAGCCCTCTACGTGGCCGGCTCACGATATCCTCGGGATTGGAGAGTCACGGCAGGATGGGTCGCTCTACTGGCCGTCACGTTTCTCACCAACATGTATCTTTTCGTGATGGTGGGAGGGTGCTGGACTGCGGGACTGGTTCAGAAGTTGCTGAATCGGCAGCCGTCAGCTTCCCGCGTGACGATGGAAGCGGTTTGCGCGATCACGCCCGTCATTTTCCTTGCGGCCATCACCGGCATTCTGTCGCCGGATCTTGCTTCGGCTAGCGCCGCAGGGTTCGGCGAGCTTTCGATGAATCTGGCGTCTCCTTTTGTGCCTCAGATGAGCGGACTGATCCCTGGCCTTTCGAGCTATCGTGTCGGCATGGGAATGCAACATGAAGGATTCGCCTACCTTGGGCTTGGTGTGTTGCTACTTTTGCTCCTGACCGTCCGGGCGAATTTCAGGTGGCTTCGAAAGAGCGGGCCCCATCATGCGGCGCTAATCGTTGTTCTTGTAGGCTATGTTCTCTTCGCACTATCCAACGCGGTTTATTTCGGCAGCCACCTCTTGTTCGCACTTCCGTTGCCGGGACCGGTGACCCACGCTCTCGGGACGTTCCGCTCAAGCGGCCGGTTCTTCTGGCCCGTCGGGTACGCGATCGTGGCACTTGTCGTGCTTCAGGTGATGAGGAATTTTCCGCAGCCCGTCTCGGTCGCTCTCATCCTGGCCGCGTCGCTGCTCCGACTTGCTGAGGTCGAGCCGCTGCGACGTGCGGTAGCGGCAAGCACCGCTTATCCGAGAGCGGCGGCGCTTAGTCGCCAACTGGCCTCCCGCACCGTCGCCCATGCGGACGGAGTCCTAGTGTTTCCCACCTACGGTTGCGTCCTCGAACAGTTCGAAAGTGGAGGGTTGATACCTCCCAAGGAGCGGGGGTGGCTTGGGTTCGCGAACATTGATCCATTTGGCGCGGCCGAAGTGTCGAGCGCGTGGCCGCAATCAGTACGCGAGGCGGTCGCATGGCGAGAGCTCCTACTGCAGGCAAACATGGAAATCCAACTGATCGCCGCCCGGGTGAATGTGCCGATCAATTCCGTAAGGAATGCCCGTATCCGCCCAGACTGCGCGAAGGAAGACGCCCTGATGCATGCCCCGTTGGATGACGGAAAGGCCTATTTTTATTTCGGAGCTTTCAGACCAAGCTTTGCGCAGCTTCGATCACACGCCTACGAGAATGTCTGCTTCGACATGGACTGGTTGCATTATTGCCTATTGCCGGCCAGAAATTCCGAGGCCCGAGGTCGCGCCCCACCCCGTGTTGCGGGAGGCGTCGGTGGTGAGCAGCGCTAAGCTACTTAGCCGCGCTTGCAAAGCGCGCCCGCCTCAGCAGCAGGTGGCTCATGGCATGCGAGATTCGCCCGCTACTGCGGTAAGTGCTGGTGCCGCTCAACCTTGTCCCGCAGATCTGCCCTAGCACCGTGTCCGCGACCTGGTGCCTGCGGGGACCGGTTGCGTCCGATAGGTTCATGTTGGATGGCAAGATTGCGTCTCAGCGATCGTAAGCTGCATCGAGTAAGAGTGGAACCTCATGCCAGTGCCAAAAGCAGGACGCCGAGACAAATAGCTAAAATACCCACGACATGCATGCCGCTGAGCGGTTCGCCGAAGTGGTAGTGACCGATCAACACTACCCCCACATATGAGAGCGCCGTGCTGGGAAGGGCGACCGACATCGGGATGTGCCGAAGCGCCACAATGTAGAGAAGAGCCGCAACCCCGTAGAGCATGAGGCCGATCACAGTGTGACGATCTGTCAGTTGATCAGCAATGTTATAGGTTCCAGCGCCAATCTTGAGCAGTGTTTGCGCTCCAACGGCTGTGCCGATGGATAGGATGAGCAGGGTCCAAACCACCATCATGTGCGCCTCATGCGCATGGGCACTACCCGCCGGCCCCAACTTCATTGAGTTGCACCTGCACCTGATACGGCCGAATCTGGCAGAGCGCGCGCATAAATATCCCATCCTGGAATCGACCGGTCCAGTCGATACGCGCGCCAGGCCTCCGCGAACGCCGGATCGGAGTCATAGAAGCGCAAAATGTCGAATCCGTCTGGTCGGGCCTGTTCGACCTGACGTCGTAGCAGGTCCCTGTGCCGATCGACGGCGACGAAATCCGGCCGGTAGCGCTGCAAGTCCTCTACCAGTTCATGGACGGCAATCTGGCGCAGCGCAACGGCCCGAACACGCTGGGCAGGGGTACCATCGGCGAGCTTGACGATGCCGGGGAGCAGGGTTTGGCTGGGCGCCCGGCCTGCCAGCTTGGTATCAGTCATGCTTGGGTAGCCGGGCTGGTAACCAGAGGTGAGCAGAAGCACCGACTTGCCCGTAGCGATCTGCCTCAGGGTCGCGATCAGAGGCTCAGTGCGAACTCGGGCGCGCGTTTCTGCTGTGGTTTCCTGCCATGGCTCCGCGGCCAAGAATGCGAGCTGAATGATCAAGGCCATTAGCACCGCGGCCGACCGCGCCCAGAAGCGCGGTTCGCGTAACAACGATCGCAGCATCATTAGCCGAAACACCAGCGCAAATCCGGCGATCTCCACGGTCGGCAGGAGTTGGTAAGCCCATCCCTTCTTCTGTCCGATACCCAGAACCAGGCACGTCGCTGCGGCAACATAGAGGACACGCAGAAACCATTCGGGCGCGAGTGAGGTCGGTAGCAGCTCGACGAACAAGACGGCGAGGCAGAGCACCGTCGCGGCGTCGCGCGAGGCGTCAAATACGGTGGTCCAACTGCGATCCCAGCCGAAATAGACCTGGTTCTCGATCGCTGCCTCGGTGAGATATTCAGGAAACGCCAGCAGGATCACTGCGCCGTACAGCGCCGTGACCACCAGGAATACGGCCACGGCTGGGTCGATCAGCACTCGCCAACTGCGCTGTCGGAGCCCACGAAACGCCAGTAGGATCGCAGGGACGAGCAGGTAGAAGGGTTTGATGAGCACGGCAACGGCAGCCAGCACGATCGCCAGCCAGGCGGAGCTGAGCGGCGATCGGCGACCGGCCTCCCGTGCGGCAAACCAGAACAACCCGGGGCAGAAGAGTATGACGAAGAGGTGCTCTCGTTGGCCGAACTGGTATGCCGGAGACAACGCGAGGATCGCGGCATAGCAGATGAGTGCTGCCCGCCTGCCGATTGCATCGGTTGCGAACAACCACCGTAACGACGGCGCTGCTAGCAGCACTGACAGAGCGATGAGTAGACAAACGTACAAAGAGAACGCGGCATAAGGATCGAGCTGCGTCAGTTGGGCCAGAACCACCGGTGGGACCATCAGCAGCATGATCAGCGGCGGATTGGGCTCCATGAAGTCCGTAATGTAGTGCCCCCCCGCAAGCATTCGTGCTGTGGCGATCAAGTACCATTCATTGTCGTGATTAGGGATGAGCCAGCGGGTGTGCGTGGCAAAGGCCACCGCCAGCAACACAGCAATAAGGGCGGCAACCGCGAGATCCGCCACATCCACCCCGGATGTCGTGTCAAAGGCGGAGAACGTGTCGGACTTGGTCGTGCGAGCCTCCCCCTCGGTTGCGCTGCCCATCATTTGGACTCCTTTTGCAGCGCGATCGGCATCAGGCCAACTGGGTCAGAGCAGGTTCCTCCGCAATGATTTTCCGGGATGCGACGAATTGCATCGCATCCGCTGCGGGAATGACCGGCCTAATGCTGCGTGCATTCAGCAATATAAACACCGCGATCGTAGCGAAAACCAACAATTCCATCAAAATGATGGTCAATGACCCGAATACGTTGGATGCCCAACCGGGAATCGCGAGATTTGTCAGAAATTTCTCTGCAAGGACAGCCAGCATTCCAACCACCGTGACGCAGGCGATCGCGAGTGTCGCCAGAACGATCCGGACCAGGGCGAGATCCGCGTACACCGAGATGGCACTCATGCCGTGCAGAATAAGCGACGTGAAATTCATTTTGGACTCGCCGGCAAGTCGCCGGCCGCGAACGGTGTCGACGTTCACCACCGGGATCCGCGAGCGCAGGATGCTCGCGGCGAGATGGTTCCAGGTTGATGGGCTATGGACCACTGCACTAAGCAAACCGGCCGGGATGTAACAGAAATTTCCGAATCCGATGCGGACGCCCGTGAGTGCGCGAAAAGCCAATTTGTAGCCCCAGTAGCCGAGGCGGAACAGCCAAGGCTCGCTTCGCTTGCTTCGCCGTGCGCAAACGATATGGCCGGGCCGCTCCCGCGCAGCCCGCAGCAGGCTGGGAATATCCTCCGGCCGATCCTCGCCATCGCCGTCCATGACGATCACGCCGGCGACGCTGCCGAGGATCTCGGCGCCGACCAATCCCACAGCGATAGCGCGTTGGTGCCCGAGATTGCACACCAGATCGAAAACCTCGATCTGGCGGATTCTTCGGCAACGCAGAGTCTCGACCTGCTCTCGGTCGGCGGAGGCACCGCCGTCATTCACAAGGATGACGTAGAACGTTGTGTCGCCCAAGGCCGGACATTCATCGATCGCCGTCAGCAACGCTGCGACCGAAGCCCAATCGTCGAACACAGGTATGACCAGAGCAAGGTCCGTTGTGAGCACTTGGTCCATCAGAGTCGCATCAATACGCCAAGTGCAGGGACGCCCGCCGTCGCTTGCGGGCGCCGTCGCTGCCGCCGATCGACGTTACGGAAGGCAACAGTCTTGCACCGGGAAGGACTCTCATAATGGTGCCGGGTCCCAGATGAATTGACCAACAGCCAAAGCTTATAACGGCTGGCAGACGGTTCGCCAGAGTTTACTCCGGCCGCACGAGGCGCCGGGCCAGGAGGTGCCGGCGAGCCGCCATCGTCCCGGCGCCCGGCCGCCTCTCGCGCAGACTTGGATCATGCAACCACAGATGCTGACCGGCTCACATCAAAAACACGCCCTTGCCAGTCGTCTGCGTGTCGAACAGCCGGTACGCCTCGTCCCCCTGCTCCAGCTTCCAGCGATGCGTGAACAGCCGATCGACCGGGATGTTCCGCTCCACGATGAACCGCGCGCACTCGGCCTGGCCGATCACCGAGAATGTCCACGACCCGATCATCGTAAGCTGCTTGCGCAGTATGTCCGGGCTCACGTCGATCCGCACGTCGTTGCGCTCGCCGACGAAGCACATCGTGCCCCAGACCTTGGTGCTGCGGATCGCCGCGATGCGTCCCTCCGGAGCGCTCGATGTATCAAGCGTCAGGTCGGCGCCGCGCCCGTGCGTCAGGTCCTTCACCGCGCCGACCGGATCGTTTGAGCGGGGATCCACCACGTCGTCGGCGCCGAACTCGCGGGCGCGATCCAGCCGCTCCTTGCTGATGTCCAACGCGATCACCCGCGCCCCCATCGCCTTGGCAAGCTGAGTGGCCGATAACCCGACCGGCCCCTGGCCGAAGATCGCGATGGTGTCGCGGCCGGAGAGATTGATTCGCCGTAGCGCGCCGTAGGCAGTGCCGGTGCCGCAGGAGATCGCCGCGCCGGCCTCGAAGGACAGCTCGTCGGGCAGCGGCACCAGCGTGTTGGCCGGCACCAGCAGGTAGCGCGCATGCCCGCCATTGGCGTTGCTGCCGTACACCTTGATCGGCTGCTCCTGGCAGAGCTGCGACCAGCCGGAGCGGCAATGCTCGCACCGCGTGCAGCCCTGGTAATGGTGCACCATCACGCGTGCGCCGATCGGTGCCTCGCGCTCGGTCACGTCGGGGCCGCGTGCGGCGACAATGCCGCAGGGTTCGTGGCCGGCGATCACCGGGTTCGGATTGGCCGGCAGGCCGCCGACAGCGCTGCCCGCCGTGCCCTTCGGCCGGCGGTAGTGGTGCAGGTCGCTGCCGCACATGCCGGACGCTTTCATCTCGATCACCACCTCGCCGGGACCGGGTGTGGGGTCGGGAAATTCCATCAGCTCCAGCTCGCGACCGCCGGTGAAGACGATGCCTCGCAATGGGACCTCCTGTCAGGGTGCTTCCGGCGTGCGGAACAGCAGCGGGAACGCGCTATGGACGTGCGGCGTGCTGACCGGCGGTGCACCAAGATGCAGATACGAGCGATCGAGTGCTGCGAGGTTCGTCGCCCCGAGCAGCGCCATCGCCACCGCGACCTCCTGCTCCAAAAGCTCCAGCAGGCGGTGCACGCCGGCTTCGCCTTCTGCCGCCAGGCCGTAACAATAGAGACGGCCGACGGCCACCGCGTCGGCGCCGAGCGCGATCGCCTTGATCACGTCGGTGCCGCGGCAGATGCCGCCGTCGATCATCACCCTGGCGCGGCTGCGCACCGCTTCCAGCACCTCGGGCAGCAGATCGATCGCGCCGCGGCCGTGATCGAGCTGTCGTCCGCCATGGTTGGACACATAGACGACGTCCACGCCGTGCTCGCTGGCGATGGCTGCGTCCTCGGCGGTGGCGATGCCCTTCAGGATCAGCGGAATGCGGTGGCGGTCCTTGAAATGCTTCACATTGTCCCACGAGAACGCCGCCTGGTGGCGGTGCCCGGTGGCGGCGGTGCGCCAGGGCTTGACGAAGCGCGCGGTGATGTCGCGCTCGCGGCGGGAATAGGCGGCGGTATCGACGGTGATCATGAACGCGTCGTAGCCGGCATCGACGGCGCGATGCGCCACCTCATCCGTCCAGGCGTCGTCGCCGCGGACATAGAGTTGGAAGATTTTTGGGCCGGGCGTCGCGCGCGCGGTTTCTTCGAGGCCCGGCTTGGTCACGGAACTGACGATGATCGGCACGCCGAAGGCGGACGCGGCGCGGCCGGCTGTTGCCGCGCCACCGGGGTCGAATGATTCGAGCGAACCGACCGGCGCCAGCAGCACCGGCAAGCGCATGCGCATGCCAAGCAGGCTCGCGGTGCAATCGACCTGCGACACGTCGCGGCAGACGCGCGGACGGAAGGCGATCTGATCGAGCGCCAACCGATTGCGCCGCATCGTGGTCTCGGTCTCGGTGGCGCCGATCAGGTAGCCCCAGATGTTGTCCGACAGCTTGGCTCGCGCGGCGGGAATGAACTCGTGCAGGCACTGGTAGTCGCCACTGGGTTCCGCAAGGTGCGGTTCATCGGGCATCGGCAGGGGTCCAACTGGTCTGCCGCCATCAGGCCCCGGGCAGGTGCCGACTGCAAGAGGCTCAGGCGTGCGCCGTGCGCCCCCGTGGAGTTGGACGCGTCTCCGGCATGTCGAGCCAAAGCAGCAGCACAGACGCGGCACCGGCCGCGGCCAAAGCGAGGAACGCCGCTTGCGGGCTGAACCGGTCGGCGATCCAGCCAGCCATCGTGGTGCTGAGCGTCGCGCCGAGACTGGCGGCCAGCCCCAGCGAGCTGATCGCCAGATTGAGGTAGCCGGTACCGCGGGTGAGGTCGGCGGCGATCAGCGGAAGCATGATGCCGAACACCGTGGCGCTGACGCCGTCCAGCAGCTCGAACAGGACCAACCACGGCCCGCTTGGCAGCGGGACGAAAAGCAGTGCGCGCAGCGGCAGTGCAGCAAAACCGATCAGCAGCAATGGTCGGCGCCCCCAGCTCTGGGCCATTCGACCGGTCCAGGGTGACAGCAGCGCCACCAATGCCTGCGGCACCACCACCGAGGCCGAGACCACCCATCCAGCCCGGCCCCCGCGCGCTGCCAGCTCGTTCAGCGCCAGCGGCAGCATCGCGGCATTCGACAGATGGAACAGCACCACGCATACGGCGAAGACATGCAGATGTCGCCTGATGAAGATCCGCCAGGGGTGCCCGTGTCGTTGCCTGCGGACTTTCGGGTGCAGCAGGGCCGGGTGGTCCTGCTCGGCATCAACCTGGTGTGGCTCGATCCAATGCAGCGCGATCAACGCGGGCACGACCGTCGCTGCGGTGAACAGAAACACCGCGCGGTCGGACAGCGTGGCCGCCACACCAAGCAGCCCGGCCGCCGCAGCATTGCCTAGCGAGGCGTAGCGGGCATTGCTGCCAATTCGCTCGCCGAACGCGTTCTGGCCGCAGATTGAAAGCGTGAGGGCGGCGATCGCCGGGGTCAGCACGCTACCGGAGAGTGCGTGCAGGATCAACGCAAGCCAGACCGGCAGGACCTCCGGCCAGGCGGCTATAATCAGCGCACTTACCCCCAGCAGGACCAGCGCGGCGGCGATCGGAGCCCGCTTGGCATGCACGGCGTCCACCAGGGCACCGGCCGGCAGCCGTGTCACGATCGCCGCAACGGTGCCGATGCTGAGCGCGAACCCGATCGCTGTCTGGTCCCATTTCTCCTCGGTCAGATAGACCGAGAGGAACGCACCGAAGCCGGTCTGCGCCGCCGCCATGAAGAAATTGAGCGCATTCAGGCCGAACCGTCCGGCGACCTCCGGTTTACGTGCGCCCCGCGCTCCCAATACTGACGGGGGATCGCGGGCTCGGGCTGATTGCTCAGCGATGCGTCACCCGTGCATGCTCAGTCGCCGACGGCACGCAGCAACGGGCGGCTGTCCGCAATCAGCTCCTGATAGACATCGAGATAGTCGTGCGCCATGCGCCGCGAGGTGAAGCGCCGCTCGAACTGCTGGCGGACCAGCCGACGGTCGAGCCGGTCGAGATTTTCGATCGCGGCGACCGCGGCCCGTTCATCGGGAACAATGAAGCCGGTCAACCCGTGGTCGATCACTTCCGGTACCGAGCCGCGGTTGAACGCGATCACCGGCGTGCCGCAGGCCATGGCTTCGATCATTACCAGGCCGAACGGCTCCGGCCAGTCGATCGGAAACAGCAGCGCATGCGCGCCTGAGAGGAAGGCGGGCTTCTGCGCATCGTTGATCTCGCCGATGAACTCAACATGCGGGCTGGCATCGACCAGTGGCTTGATCTCGTCCTGCCAGTACTTCTGGTCCGCGACATCGACCTTGGCGGCGATCTTCAGCTTCACCCCCGCGGTACCGGCGATGCGGATTGCCTTATCCACGCCCTTTTCAGGTGAGATACGGCCCAGGAAGGCGAAGTAGCTCGGGGTAACCGGCTGAGGCGTGAGCAGCCGTGCCGGCATGCCGTGCAGCACGGTGCGAACCCAATTGAGATTCGGGATCGGCCGGCGCTGATGATCGGAGATTGAGACGAACGGAGCATCCGGGAAGGTTTCGTAGATTTCCTTGAACTCCAGCAGATCCAGCCGTCCGTGCAGGGTGGTGACGAAGGGGGTGTGCTGGCGGCTGAACAGCGAGAGGGGGAAATAGTCGGTGTGGAAATGCAATATGTCGAACTCGTCCGCGCGCTGGCGGATCAGTTCCATCATCCGCATGTAGTAGGCGATCCAGTCCTTGACGTCGGGATCGAGCCGCAGCGCCTGTGCGCGCATGGGCGCCAGGGTTGCGGAGGTAATGGAATCTCCGCTGGCGAACAGGGTGACATCATGGCCCAAGTCGACGAGGGCTTCGGTCAACGCGTAAACGACGCGTTCTGTGCCGCCGTACAGCTTGGGCGGTACCGCCTCGAAAAGCGGCGCAATTTGAGCAATACGCATAGTATTCGATCCCCGATTTCTTTCGAAGGTCAAGCACAGAAGTTTCGTAACTTGTCTTGACTTGGTCCCCAACCCCACTCTATCAATTGTGAGCTATAGAACCCGAATGTGGCAAGAATCCGGCGCTTTTTTCGACGGAAACGAGCCATCCGAGGGGGGCGGCCCGCGGAGCGACAGGAGCCTGCCACGATGGGGATCGTGCACAACATAACCGAGGGGCGGCCATTCGCCGGGTCGCCTTCCCAATCGGCGGCGACACCGGTCGGGCTGCAGCCGCGGCCGCTTCGCTTCCTGCTTCATTATGTCCGTCGACGTCAGACTGGACACGCGGTGATTTTCGCCTCGGTCTTGGCCGCCGTGGTGTGCAGCGTTTCCACGCAGTACGGGCTCAAGCACCTGATCGACATCGTGGCCGCCGGTCCGGCCGCGCATGGTCCGGTCTGGGGCGCGTTCGCCCTGCTCTGCGGCTTCATCGCCGCCGACAACCTGCTATGGCGGATCGGCGGCTTCGCTGCGGCTCGCACCTATGTCGCCGTGACCGGCGATATACGACGCGAACTGTTCGCCCATCTCTCCGGTCATTCGCCAAGCTGGTTCGCAGACCGCCTGCCGGGCGCGCTGGCCGGACGGATCAGCGCGACAGCGAATGCCGCTTTCACGATCTCCAGCACGGGGTCGTGGAACGTGCTGCCGCCCTGCATCGCGGTGCTCTGCTCGATCTTCTATATCGGCTCGGTGAACCCGTCGCTCGCGGCCGTCCTGGTCGGGCTCGCCGCCGGCTTGGGTGCACTGATCTTCTGTCTTGCTAAACGTGGCACGCCGCTGCATCGGAACTATGCGGGTAAGGCTGCTGCGGTCGATGGCGAGCTGGTCGATGTAATCGGCAACATGGGCGTGGTCCGCGCCTTCGGGGCGACGTTCCGGGAGCAGCGTCGGATCGGCGGCTGCATCGAACAGGAGATGACGGCGCGGCGCCGCAGCCTGCTCTATCTGGAGAAGTTGCGGCTGATTCACGCGGTGCTCACGGCATTCCTGGTCGCCGGCGTGGTCGCGTTTGGGATCATGCTGTGGCAGCATGGCCAAGCCAGCGTGGGCGACATCGCCCTGCTCACGACGCTCGCCATGACCATTCTTAATTGCACGCGCGACCTCGCCGTGGCGCTGGTGGATCTCACGCAGCACGTGGCGCGGCTCGAGGAAGCAATTGGTGCACTGCTGACCGGCCACGAACTACCCGACCGGCCGCAGGCACAGCCGCTGGCCGCCGGGCCCGGAGGGGTCAAATTCGAAAAGGTTCATTTCGGTTATCCCGGCCGCCCTGCGGTGTTGCGTGACTTCGAACTCGTGATCCGGCCGGGCGAGCGGGTCGGGCTTGTGGGCTATTCCGGCGCCGGAAAATCGACACTGCTCGCGCTGCTGCAGCGCTTCTACGACGTGACCGGCGGACGCATCCTGATCGACGGGCAGGATATCCGTGACGTCACCCAGGACAGCCTGCGCCGGATGATGGCGGTGGTGCCGCAGGACATCAGCCTGTTCCACCGCTCGGTGCTGGAGAACATCCGCTATGCCCGGCCGGAGGCGCCGGAGCAGGATGTGCTGGCAGCCGCGGAGATGGCGCATTGCCGCGACTTCATCGAGGCAATGCCGGACGGGTTCGACACCATCGTGGGTGATCGCGGGGTGAAGCTGTCAGGCGGCCAGCGGCAACGCCTGGCGATTGCTCGGGCGCTGCTCAAGGATGCGCCGATCCTGCTGCTTGACGAAGCAACCAGCGCGCTCGACAGCGAAAGCGAGCGGGCGGTCCAGGCGGCGCTCGGCCGGCTGATGCAAGGGCGGACGGTGATCGCCATCGCCCATCGGCTCTCCACTCTCGTGAGCTTCGATCGCATTATTGTGATGGATCACGGCCGCATCGTCGATGACGGGTCCCCGGCCGAACTCGCCGCTCGCCCCGGACCCTATCGCGAGCTGCTGCGCAAACAGCACATGGAACAGCTGCCGGAGGCGGCGTGACGATCAAGGGGGCTCTGCCCTCCCGGTCTCAGGGCCGCTGGCACTAGCGTCCGATGTCCCGCCTGGTGGTTGTCTCGAACCGGGTCGCGCCGATCACCGAGGGCGAACCGGCGGCGGGCGGGCTGGCTGCCGGAGTGCTGGACGCGCTGCGCGCGCAGGGTGGGTTGTGGTTCGGCTGGAGTGGCGACGTGTCGGCGGAAGCGGAGCCGACCCTGCATCCGGCTCGCACGGTGGGGGCGATCACCGTGTTCACGGTGGACCTGTCGCGGCGCGATTACGACGAGTTTTACCGCGGCTTCGCTAACGGCACGCTGTGGCCGGTGCTGCACTACCAGATCGGGCTGGCGCGGTTCGACTGGGGCGAGTTCGCCGGCTATCGGCGGGTGAACGAGCTGTTCGCGCAGTCCTTGGCGCGACTGTTGCGCCCGGACGATCTGGTCTGGGCCCATGACTACCACTTGCTTTATCTCGCCGATGCGCTCCGGGCGGCTGGTATCAACAACAAGCTGGGGCTTTTTCTGCACACGCCGTTCGCGGAGCCTGGCGTGCTGATGACGGTACCGGCGCACGCCGAGCTGGTGCGCGCCATGTGCGGCTTCGACCTGCTAGGGTTCCAGACTGAGACGGACCGCACCGCCTTCGTCGATTATGTCACCCGCGCGGGCGGTGGGTCTGTGCTGCCGGACGGACGGCTTGCGGTGTTCGGACGCGTCGTGAAGGCTGGCGTCTATCCGATCGGGGTGCAGATCGACGAGGTCCGGGCAGAGGCTGAACATCCGGCGCACCGGCGCCAGGCACTGCGGCTGCGCAACGATCTCGACGGGCGGCAGTTGATCCTGAGCGTGGACCGCCTGGACTACTCGAAGGGCCTGCGCCAGCGCTTCCTTGCCTTCGAGAGGTTTCTGCAGGACGCGCCCGATCACCACGGCCAAGTGGTCTTCATGCAGATCGCTCCACCGTCGCGTGGCGACATCCAGACCTATCGCGAGATCCGTCGCGAGTTGGAAGCCGAGGCGGGACGGATCAACGGCCGGTTCGCCGATCTCGACTGGGCGCCGCTACGATACCTCAACCGCAGCTTCCCTCGCGACGCGCTGATGCCGCTCTATGCGGAAGCACGGATCGGGTTGGTGACGCCGCTGCGCGACGGGATGAATTTGGTGGCCAAGGAATATGTCGCGGCACAGGATCCGGACGATCCCGGCGTGCTGGTGCTGTCGCAATTCGCCGGCGCTGCGCGCGAACTGACCGCGGCGCTGATCGTCAACCCGTACGACGAGGCGGGGATTGCCGGCGCACTGGCGCAGGGCCTCGCTATGACAATCGAAGAGCGACGGGCGCGGCACGTGGCGATGCTGGACGTGATGCGGCTCAACAGCTTGGATGCTTGGCGCGATAGGTTCATCACCGATCTTCGGACTATCGATGACGCGGGTCGGCAGCCGACTATACTGCGTGCTGCACGAGGGCAACGAAGGAGCCTGCCATGACTGTCAGCATTCGCCAGCTTCACCCGGTGTTCGTCGGCGAAGTGTCAGGGGTGACGCTGGCGCAGCCGATCTCCGCCGAGGACGTGGCGTCCATAGAGGCGGGTATGGACCGGTACGCGGTGCTGGTGTTACGCGATCAAGAGATTACCGACGAGCAGCAGATGGCGTTCACCCGCAATTTCGGTGAAATCGAGGATGCGCGCGGCGGCAACATCACGCAGAGCCATGAGCATCGGCTGACCCGCGGGATGATCGATGTCTCGAATCTTGGGAAGGACCACAAGCCGCTCGGCCGCGGCGACCGGCGGCGGTTGTTCAACCTCGGAAATCGGCTCTGGCACTCCGACAGTTCGTTTCGCGCCATCCCGGCAAAATACTCCCTGCTGTCAGGCCGTATGGTGGCCACGCGAGGCGGTGACACCGAGTTTGCCGACATGCGCGCCGCGTACGATGCACTCGATGAGCGGACCAAAGCGGAAGTCGAAAACCTGGTCTGCGAGCATTCGCTGATCTATTCGCGTGGCTCGCTGGGTTTCACCGAGCTGACTGAAGAAGAACGAGCGATGTTTCGTCCGGTCCGCCAGCGACTGGTGCGCGTGCATCCGGTGACCGGGCGAAAGTCGCTCTACCTGTCCTCTCATATCGGCGGAATCGTCGGCTGGCCGCGGCCGGAGGCGCTGGCCTTCATCCGCGACCTGACGGAGCATGCGACACAGCCGCAATTCGTTTATGCGCACAAGTGGCGGAAATGGGATCTGGTGATGTGGGACAACCGCCAGACCATGCACCGGGTGCGACGCTTCGACGATGACGAGGTACGGGATATGCGGCGCACCACAGTCGCGGGGGATGCGCCGACCGTCGCGCAAGAGGCTGCATAGCGTATCCTGCGATCACCTGACGCCGCGCGGCACGATCAGCGCGGATACAGCCCGATGCTGTCCGCAACACTGTCGGCGATTTGCTCCTTCGTGATGACGCCGAGGATTTTGTTGCCTTGCAGGAAGCCCGCTCGCGGGATCACCAATGCCATTGCCGCGTTCTTGCGCTTCATCCGGGCAATCACGTCGAAAGTCGCGGCATCCTCCCGGACGACGGTAAAGTTGCCGCGCGCCAACTCACCAAGCTTCACCTCAACTCCGCCTGCTCCGACCGCGCGCCGCAAGTCCATATTGACGCGGAGAACCCCGGCGATGTGACCTCCCCGCGTGACCACGACATGACGCAGCCCGCCCGCGCTCTCTGACATCGACAGAAACGCCGAGAAGGTGGTCAACTCGTCGAGGATAGCCACATCCCGCAGCATTGCGTCACGGGCGCTGCGCACGAGGAACAGGTTGGCGTGCAGCCCCCGCGGCATCGCGTGTCCGCGACGAACCAGCTTCATCGTGTAGATGCTTTCCAGCGACAGTATGCGGCGCACGCCGAGGCTGAGCGCGACAGCCACAATCATCGGCAGCACGATGTTGTAGTCTCGCGTCATCTCGAAGATCATCGTCACGGCAGTCATGGCGGCGCCGGTGCCGCCGCCCACCATCGCCCCCATCCCGACCATCGCGAAAGCCGGCAGGCTGACCGGCACGCCGGGCAGCACCGCGGCAACCAGGCTTGCGAACGCCGCGCCGAGGCTCGCGCCCATGAACAGCGACGGTGAAAAAATCCCGCCCGATGAGCCGGATCCGAGGCTGATCGTGGTAGCGAAGAGCTTGCACACGAACAACAGCAGCAGAAACCCGCCCGCGGCCAATTGACCGGCGAGGGTTGCCTGTATCGTCGCGTAGCCGACGCCTTCCACGTAGTAGTGGCCGGCGGTGACCAGCAGCACGTACATCAGCACGCCGACCAGGAGCATGCCGAGGGCGTGACGCAGATAGCTACCGGGGATGCGCGCGAAGAGATCCTCGGCCCAGTGCAGTGAACGCACGAACAAAGCCGCCGCAGCACCGACGATCGCGCCCAGCACCGCGTATAGCAGCAGCGTGACGGCGCTGACCGGCTCGTTGGTCATTGCCATGAGTTGCGCCGGTACCGCGAAGGCTGGATGGGCGCCGAAGAACAGCCGGCCGATGACCGTGGCGGTCCCCGTGGCTAGTGCAACCGGCAGGAATGTATTGACGCTGACTTCCGGCATCATCAGCTCGGTCGCGAACATCACGCCACCGATCGGCGTGTTGAAGGTGGCGGCGATGCCGGCTCCGGCTCCGGCGGCGACAAGGGTGATGCGCTGCGCTATTGGCATCGCGATCACCTGACCAAAAGTCGAACCCAGCGCAGAGCCGATCTGGATGATCGGTCCTTCGCGTCCGACCGCTGCGCCGGTCCCGATCGCCAGTGCCGAGGCGACCGACTTCGCAACAGCGACGATGGGTCGGATTATCCCGCCCTGGTAGTATATCGCGTCCATCACTTCTGGGACGCCGTGTCCCTTCGCCTCGGGAGCGAACGTGTTGACAATGAAGGTGACGCCCAGCGAGCCGATCACCGGCACCAGGATGACCAGCGCTCCCCACGGCGATGGAGGGGTAAACAGGCTCGCGTCGTAGGCGAACGACAGGTGACCAAGAAACAACAAATTATGCACGAAGCCGATCAGGTCGCGAAAGAACACCGCCCCGAGGCCGGTGATGATCCCCACGACCAGGGCGAGTCCACAAATCGACCACAGGCTGAACGGCCGCGGCTCCCGTCCCCCGGCGATGCCCGCTGTCGCCAAAGGCTCTTCGTGTCCGTCAGGGGCGGACGCCGAAGCCACATCCTCCGTTACCGTCGAGCGATCCGCGACGCTGCGCAAGGAACTCCGCCTCTTTGGACCCGTATCGCGTGAATGCCGACACGGGTGTGGACACGTCTGATTACAGTAGATGCGCCTGCCGGGCCGGTGGCAAGCTATGGCACTCGACTGAGGTCAGGCGGGCGTAGCACCATGTCTTGGTCTCGGTCGCATTCGCGGCCCAAAGCGGCCAAATAATGAGTATCCCAGGACCTACAGGCGAGGGGCGTTCGGAGATGCCAGTTCCATGCCTCCCCATCCAGTGGCCAAGCACACTGCAAGAGAGTGGCCCGGCGGAGGATCCTACAATCGTTCTGTCGGGTACGGCACAGGTCGGTTCCACGCCATTTCGCATTGTGGCGATACGCGTTGAGCCGCGGCTCCGATTCATGCCCGACTACAAGTCGGACATTGCTGGCACGATCTATGACCGCGAAGTGCTGGAAACGCTGCTCGAGGAACTGGGCGAGGTCTCGGACACCGATCATCCACTCACTCTCGAGCTTGCGACAGGCGTTTACGTCCTGTGGATGGTGCCAATTTCGGGGACCTGCTGACCGTCGCGCACAGCCGCACCGTGCCGCAGCAGTGGCGTCTAGGCGCTCCGCGAGGCTTGCTATGAAATTGCGCACACCGCCTCCACAATATGTCTTGCCGAAATGCCGAAGGCGTCAACGAGTTCATCCGGCTTGCCGGAGTGCGGCATCTCCCGCACCGCGATGAGCTGCGACTTGGCAGGGGCGACGCTGGCCTGCGCGAGGGCGGACAGGACCGCCTCGCCTATTCCCCCTTCCGCCCAGTGATCTTCCACGGTGATCAGCCGACCGCCTGTGGCGGCAATCTCCTTGGCGAGCTCTTTTCCGTCGATGGGTTTGACGCAATAAAGGTCGACCACCCGCACGGCTATGCCTTCTGCCTTCAACTGATCGGCGGCCTTTAGCGCCTCGTGTAAGGTGACTCCCGCGCCGATCACCGCCACTTTATCTTGCGGGCTCTGTCGGAGCACCTTGAATCCAGGGATCGGAAACTTCTCGTCCTTCGAGTAGAGGATCGGAAATTTCGGCCGGGACGTGCGCAGATAGTTGATGCCTGCACGCCCCACCATGGTTTCCGTAAGCCTCTCCGCGGAGATGGCATCGCTTGGGTAAAGAACGGTCGAGGAATGAACGGCGCGAAATATCGCGATATCCTCCAGCGCCATCTGCGATGGACCGTCCTCGCCGATCGAAACGCCGCAATGCGAGCCGCACAGGTTGATGTTGCTCCGGCTGATCGCCGCCATGCGTACCTGGTCATAGGCGCGGGCCAGGAAGCACGCAAAGGTATCAAGGAAAGGCACCTTGCCGCGCGCGGCGAGTCCTACGCCCGCGCTCACGAGATTCTGCTCGGCGATGTAGCCCTGATAGAAATGATCCGGGAAGGCGTCGCCAAATATTTCCGAGAAAGTCGAGTTCTTCACGTCGCCCGAAATAGCCACGATGTGCGGATTCACCGCGCCCAGTCGCTTGAGGGCAAATCCGTAAGCCTCGCGTGTCGCGACAGGCTTTGAAGGATCGTAGTCTGGCGGCGCAGGAGCCGGGAAATTCGGAGGTTTAGGCAATGACGTCCTGGCATAGGACTTGCCGGGGTCAGGGGGCAGATCGATTGCCGGTCCGATTTCCTTGATCGCGGCAGCGAGCTGATCCTTCGGAATCGCCCTGCCATGCCAATGCTCCTTGCCGGCGATGGAGCTTACTCCATGACCTTTAATCGTCCGCGCGAGGATTGCCTGCGGTTGGCCATTCGTCGCCTTGGCGTGATCGAGGGCGGCGAGCACGGCGGCGACATCGTGGCCATCAATGATTTCTGTCGCCCAGCCTTCCGAGTCGAATTTCTTGCGGTAAACTTCCATGTCGTGCCGGTACATTGTCGGTTCGCTTTGGCCCAACGCATTGACGTCAGCCAGAACCGTGAGGTTATCGAGTTTGTAATGTGCGGCGAACGCTGCCGCCTCCCACACTTGGCCCTCAGCCATTTCGCCATCGCCCATCAGCACGTAGACACGCGTTGGACTCTTATCCATACGCGCGCCGATCGCGAGCCCCGAACCGACAGATAATCCCTGGCCAAGCGAACCTGTCGCGGCGTCGACACCGGGAATACGCGGTGTCGGATGGCCTTCTAGCTCGCTTGAAAATTCGCGCAACGTCATCAGGCGCGACTCCGGGAAAACGCCTGCCTCAGCGAACGCGGCGTACAGGACCGGCGCGGCGTGGCCTTTGGAGAGGACGAAACGATCGCCATCCGGCGAGTTAGGGTCTTTCGGATCAAACTTCATCGCATAGAAAAACGTTCCGGCCACCAGCTCTGCCGCGGACATGCAGGATGTCGGATGTCCGGAACCAGCCGCGGTTGTCGACATCATCGAAAGAATGCTCAATCGTTTTGCTTTTTGTCTTATGGCCTCGATAGTTGCTGCGGATGGCGCGGTAGCGGTAGTGGCAGTCATAAGACCTCTCCCTCAGGTTCCGACTTCTGATTTTACCCGTTTCACGATGGTTCGGCGAGCGGCTTACTCGACATAGTCGAGCCAGAGTCGCTGGCGACTCGCCTCGAAGGCGGGTTTGACCCGCTCAGGACGATGATTGTTATTCCAGAGCTTCGTGGTGACGAACACATCCTTCCGCTGAATCGTCCCCGCCTTAAACACCTCCTGCATCGCATCGCCGACCGCTTGTTCATTGCGATAGCGCTCCGAGCAATCGAAGTGACGAAACCCCACTTCCAATGCGGTCTTGGTTGCCCGTCCGGTCGCGAGGGGATCCGGAATCAACGTACCAAACCCGAGGGCAGGAATTGCACCAGATCCGTGGGCGAGGGAGATCTTTGCATAGCGAAGAGTGTCGGTCGCTGCCATGCTTGTACTCCTCCGTTCTGAGATCTAGCTCGGCACGAGGAAGCGTTGGAGCGCCACCTCGCGCCGTTTGCATCTCATCGCATCAGCTCGACCCATTGAGCGCGCGAAGGCCCCGGCTCGAACGCATCGCCGAAGTATTGGGTCTCGCGGGCCACCTTCCCATCTTTGAACTCCATGATGCTCACCGTGTAAGACGGTTGCCCGTCGTAAGTAAGGACGAATTCAGTGACCCAGAGGTCGGCAGAGCCGAGGATACGCCGCACGGTGAAGCGCTTCATGTTCGGCTGTGCGAAGCGAGACGCCTGAATATTGCGCCGGCCGCGGATGCGCTCGGCCGACTGCGGATACTCAAGCACAGCGTCCTCTCGGTAGATTTGGTGTTCCACCTCGAAGTCATTCGCGTCGGATGCAGCCCAGTGGGCATCCAATGCCGCTCGAATCTCCCAGTCTTCCATTTCAATCTTCCCTCGCGTCACCGGTGCACCCTATGTCACCGGTGCACCCTATTTGGTACAAGTCACCGTGATGTCAGCCAAATTATCTTAATCCGCCGCCGCAGCTCCTCGACTGGGGCGGAAAGCCCTTCTGCCTGACGTCCTCGTTGCAGAGTTGGATCGGGGCGATATCGAAGGTTTCGAGTGTCATGCCGGCCGGCGCCAGCTCCTGCACCGCGCGCAACGCCGCGGTGTTGAACGAGCCGCGCCGTAAGCTGCCGGAGATGCCGAGAATACGTACTGTTCCGCTGTCGCTCATGGGATGCTCCCGCTGGTGACCAATCTCCGACGAGTTTGGCTGCGCTCCAATCGATGCGCAATGCCCGTTTCGGCACAGATTGGGCGAACGCGCCTATCTCTGCGCCTCGGTGTACGGGAAGCGGAGCAGGCCCGACTTGTAGCGGTCAGGGTAAAGAATGACCTCGGTTTTCGGTTCAGTGAATTGCGCCATGTCGTGGCCATGCACGCCCTGGAACTGCACCTCCAGGACACGGGCCTCCGTCCACTCGCCGTTGGGGCCGAACGTCACCGGCCCGGCGACCGTGTCGAAGCTATGGCTGCGCAAATAGTCGGCTAGCTTTGCCTGATCGAGGCTCTTGGTTCCCTCCACCGCATCGCCGAGGATCTGCAAGTCGGCGTAGGCGAAGGGCGGCAGATAATAACCGAGGGGATCGACACCTGATCGCCCAGCCTTGGCCTGATATTCCTTCAGGAAGTCCATCGTCGCCGGCGTCTTGAGCGCGCCAAAGGGCAGCCAGAAATCGTAATCGACGATACCATTCAGTAGTGGTCCAAGCTGCATCTTGATAGACGTGCTCTGCAGACCGACCATGCCGCCGCCGAACATCTTGGTCTTCAGCCCAACCTCGCTCGCTGCGCGGATCATCCCGACAGTGTCGGGCGGATAAGAGGCGACGAACACCATGTCCGGGTTGGTCGCCTGGATGGCGCGCACGATCGGGCTAAAGTCGGCGGTGTTCGGCGGATATGTCTGGTTATAGACAACCTTGAAACCGTCTTGTTTTGCGAGCGCAATTGCTCCTTCGATCGCGTTCTTCGGGAATTCGGCGTCTGCCCCGACGATGGCAAGCGTCTGCGGTTTCGGCTGGTGCGCTGTGGCGACGGCGAAGAACGGCGCCGAGAAGCTCTGCTTCGGCTGCGGACCGCCGGTGGGCGTGACCGAGAAATACCGATCGTAATGGAACTGGCTGTTCACCGCGAGACCCAGCAGGCCGAGAAAGGTGCGCTGGTGCGCCATGATGACCGGCATAGCCGGAGCGACCATATTGGTCGCATAGCCGCTGACCACGAGATCGACGTTATCAACGTCGAGGAGCTTGGTGTAGATGCCCGGAACCACCGCTGGATTGCTCTGATCGTCGTAGTAAATGAGCTTGACCGGCCGGCCCAGTAGCCCGCCCTTGGCATTCGTGTCCTCGGCCCAGATCTGCATTGCCAGCAGCGCCGCCTTCCCATTTGGAGCTAGCCCGCCAGTCAACGCCATACCGAACCCGATGGTGATCGGTTCCGCGGCCTGCGCGGCGGGAGCGGTCCCTGTCGGCAGCACGGCAATCCCGAGAACAGCAGCAAGCACGCCATTACGGATCAGTTCCAGCCGCCTCATTCTTGGTTCCTCCCACGCTGGTCGCGTAGGCGCATCCTAGAGCAGGTTCACCTAGACTGGAACCGAGTGCACGCTCCCGATCATTGCGAGCGAAGCGAAGCAATCTCCCGCACCTCGACGGGATTGCTCCGCTGCGCTCGTAATGACGATGGTCGGCGCGCTCTAGCGCGCCTGTTGGATAGCCGACAGCACCCAGCGCCCGCCAGGCGCGCGCAGGAAGGTCCAGAGCTCGGTCGCGGTCACATGCTCGGTCGCACTGCCATCGACAATGCGGCCAGCGCCGTCGCGGGTGACGTCGATCATGGAAAAGCGCATCGCCACGGTGGCATAGTCGCGCCCACGCTCGCTCCATGCTTGGGCGAGGTCGCCCTGCAGCAGATGCACGTCGGTCACAGTGTTGCGGACGCCGCGACTCGCCTGCTCGGCGAGCTGCTCGGCGAAATAGCTGACCATCTCCGGAGTGGCGAGCGCGCGCAGTGCGTCGAGGTCGTGGTTGCTCCAGGCGGCCTGCACGGCGTGCAGCGTCTGCTCGAACGCTTGGTAATCGGCCGGACCGATCGCTAACGGGGGTGGCCCTCCGCCGCCGGTCGGCATGCCTCCCATGTCCGGGCGGAAGGGCGCCGCGCCACGGGCGAACATCCCAGAGCCGCCGACATAGGCGGGCGAGGTACCGCGGAACAGCCGAAACAACCAGCGCACGATCAGCACGATGATCAGGATGCGGAACAGGAATCCGAACAGGCCGAAGAACCCGCCGAAGCCGAACCCATGGCCGAACAGCAGGCTGCCAAGTCCGACGCCCAGGAGGCCGCCTAGGAATCCGGACCCGAAACCCGAACGATAATAGCCGGGCGCACCGTAACCCGACCCATAGTTGTAGCCGGGTGAAGGCGTGACACTTCGCTGGATCGGCTGGGCCGAATAGGGCGCCGTGTTCGTCACCGGCGGCGCCGAGTAGGTGAAGCCGCCGCGGCTGCCGAACGAACCGCCGCCGCCGGCGCGCGCATCAGCAATGCCCGGCGCAAGCGCCAGCGACAGAGCTACGACAGCAGCAAGCAAACCAAACCGGCGGGACATCCCGATTCCATTCGGTTTTGTGACGACGCATGATATGGTGATGCGCCCATATCGGCGACAAGAGCAGGCTCAGGCGCCGGCCATCGTCATGCTGTCCACCCGCACGGTCGGCGCATCTGTGCCGCGGCGGAACACAAGGTCGTTTGCCGGAGTCAGATGCGCGAACATGTCGAGCAGGTTGCCGGCAATGGTGATCTCGGCGACCGGCTCGGCAAGTGCGCCATCGTGTATCATGAAGCCGGCCGCGCCGCGACTGTAATCACCGGTCACGCCGTTCACGCCCATCCCGATCAGCTCAGTCACATAAAGGCCAAGCGCGATATCTGCCATCAGCTCGGCGGGTGTGACTGCACCAGGAGCAAGATAAAGGTTGCTCGGCGAGGGCGATGGCGGACCGCCAGTCCCACGGGCCGCATGACCCGTGGAAACCAAGCCAAGCTGCCGAGCCGAACGGCTGTCAAGCAACCAAGTCGTCAGCGTGCCGTCGTCAACAAGAGCGCGTGCAACGGTCGGCGTACCCTCGCCGTCGAAGACGCGGGAGCGCAGGCCGCGCACACGGCGTGGGTCGTCGTGCACCGTGACTCCCGGCGCGAAGATGCGCTGCCCGAGCTTGTCCTTCAGAAACGATGTGCCCCGGGCGATGCCCGCGCCGTTGATCGCTCCGGCCAGATGCCCGAGCAGGCTCCCAGCAACGCGCGGGTCATAGACGATCGGCAGCTTTGCCGTTTTCGGCCGGTCGGGGCCGAGCCGCGCCACCGCCCGCTCTCCGGCGCTGCGGCCAATTTTTGCGGGATCGTCCAGGTCTGCGAGATGCACCGCCGCATGATAGTCGTAGTCTCGTTGCATCCCGGTGCCGCTGCCCGCCAGCGCTGTTGCAGACACCGAATGGCTGGTGCGCGCGACGCAACCGGCGAACCCGGCCGAGGTGACCAGCGCCGCCTCAGTGCGGGAGAACCCGGCTCCTGCACCCTCGGAGTTGGTGACGCCGCTGACTGCCAGTGCCGCCGCTTCCGCCGCGGCCGCTCGGGCCACCAGCGCCTCGACATCGGGCTCGGCTGCATCCTCCAGGTCGAGGGGGAGGGATTCCGGTGGCGCAGCGGTGTCGGCCAGCCCGGCATAGGGGTCATCGGGCACCACGCGTGCCATGGCCACCGCGCGCTCGGCGAGCATGGCGAAGCCGGACGGATCGATGGTTGTCGAAGATACGATCGCAGCCTTCTGCCCTACAAAGACTCGCAACCCAAGGTCGCGTCCTTCCGATCGCTCGACATGCTCGGTCTTGCCGAGGCGCTGCTGCACACCAAGCGAGCTTCCGGTAATCAGCACCGCATCGGCGGCATCCGCGCCGGCGGCGCGGGCGCGGGCGAGCAGGTCATGCAGGAGGTCGAGCTGGTTCGAATGATCGGTCATGGCAGCATTCTACACTATGGTTCGCTTCCGGCTGCTTGGAACAAATCGAAGCACCAACAGCTCTGCCGTCGAGCACGGCGCCTCCCGATGGCTTCCCTGAATACGCGCGCCTTGTGACGGCCCCGCAAGTGAAACGGATAGAGGCAGTAGTCCCGGAGCTTGCGGATATCCACAATGGCGTGCTCGCCACCAGGTAACCGCATCGCGATCTCACGCCGCCAGAGCCTCCGTGATATCGGCCAGTCCGGGCACGCGCTCGGCGGGGCCGAGCGCGGCAAGCGTCGGCGCCGCGTGGAAATGTCGTGCCGCCGCCCGGCATACGTCCTCGACGGTGACGGCGTTGATCTTCGCAACGGTCTCGGCAATCGGGATCACCCGGCCGAACACCTGAAGCTGGCGCGCGAGTTGCTCGCAGCGGCTGCCGGTGCTTTCCAACGACATCAGCAGGCTCGCCTTCACCTGTGCGCGCGACCGGGCCAGCTCTGACTCGGTGACTCCTGCCTGCACCTTCCGCAGCTCTTGCAGCGTAACCGGCATCAACTCCTCGGCTTCGCTCTCGCCGGTACCAGCATAGATGCCGAACAGCCCGCCATCCATAAACGGGGCGCTGAAGGAGTAGATGGAATAAACCAGACCGCGCTTCTCACGCACTTCCTGAAACAATCGCGAGGACATCCCGCCGCCGAGCAGCGTCGAGAGCAGCAGCGTCGGGTAATAATCCGGATCGGCATAGGCGACCGACGGGAAGCCCAGGACCGATGTGCACCTGGTCGAGCTCGCGCGGCTCGCGGAACTCGCCGCCGTCATAGTGGCCGGCCAGCGCCGCGGGCACCGAATCATTGGCGAGATCGGCGAAATGCGTCTGCACCAGCTCGACAATTCGATCGTGCTGCAACGCTCCAGCCGCTGCCACCACCACGTTGGGTGCCGCATAGTGACGCCGCATATAGCCGGTCAGGGTTGCACGCGGCATGTCGCGGATCCCCTGCTCCTGCCCCAGCACCGGTCGCCCGAGCGGCTGGTCCGGATAGGCAGCCTCCTGGAAGCGGTCGAAGATGATGTCGTCTGGCGTGTCGTTGGCCTGCCCGATCTCCTGCAGGATGACACCGCGTTCGCGTTCCAGTTCCTCGGGCTCGAACGTAGAGTGCGTCAGGATGTCGCCGATGATGTCGGCGGCGAGCGCGACGTCCTCTTTCAGGACTTTGGCGTAGTAGGCCGTCTGCTCACGGGCGGTATAGGCATTTAGATGGCCGCCCACAGCCTCTATCTCCTCTGCGATGTCGGCCGCCGACCGGCGCTCGGTGCCCTTGAACGCCATGTGCTCGAGGAAATGCGACACCCCGTTCTCCGCCTCGGTCTCGTGCCGCGAGCCGGTGGCGACATAGGCGCCGAGCGAGACGGTCTCCACCCGCTCCATCCGCTCGGTGACGACGGTAAGGCCGGAGGGCAGCCGGGTCAGGTGGATGGCTTCGGTGGTTTCGGACACTCTGATGGGTTCCTTTTTTAAGTCGGGTGTGGTCGATATGGGGCGGCGGGACGGCGCAGGCGAGGGCTGGTCAGGCGCGTCTGCAATCTTGATAGGCGAGCGAAGCGGCGGCCAAGTCTTCCAGCCCGGTGCCGACAGACTTGAACAGCGTGATCTCCTCGGCCGATTGGCGTCCCGACGCCTGGCCCCGGCACAGCCCGCCAAGGTCGCCGGCGATGTCCTCGTGCCGCAGGGCGCCGCTGGCAAGCGGGTCGATCAGGTCGCCGGCCTCCGCCAGCGCAGCCTCGGTATCGATGAACACGCGCGCCCGGCGGACGGCTTCGTCGTCGGCCTCCCGCATCGTCGGGGTGAAGCCGCCGATTAGGTCGAGATGGGTTCCAGGACGCAGCCAGTCTCCGCGGATCAGTGGCGCCCGTGCCAGGGTGGCGCAGGAGATGACGTCCGCCTCCCCCACCGCTGACTGCAGGTTGGGGGTCGGCGTGGCGTCGAATCCGTCGGCGCGGAGCCGCGTGATCAGGCGTTCGGCCCCGGCAGGGCGGTGGTTCCACACAAGCACACGGGCTATCGGGCGGACCGCCGCCCAGGCCGCCGGCATCAGGCTGCCGATATGGCCGGCGCCGACCACCAACAGGGTGGTCGCGTCGTGCCGCGCAAGGAACGAGCCGGCAAGGGCCGAGGCGGCGGCGGTGCGTCGGCCGGTGATCTCCGTGCCGTCGATCAAGGCGAGATGGTGGCCAGTTTCACCGTCGCACAGCAGATAGCTAGAGGAGACGGCGGGCAGACCCCGTGCACCGTTGCCAGGAAACACGGTTACCAGCTTCACGCCGAGAAGGCCGCCCACGCGCCAGGATGGCATCAGCAACAGCGCCGCGGTCGTGCCATCCGGTTGCGGCAGCTCGTGTCGATGCCGCAGCGGCACCGTCGCACCGGCGACAAAGGCCTCGCGCAGCGCCGGGATCAGCCGATCGAACGTCAGGCTCGCGCGCGTGCGGGCGGCATCCAGGACCAGCAGATCGGGCGCGGATGTCATTTGGGTCATGTACAGGCTTGCAACAACGCAGCTCTGCTACTGCTTTACAAACTGATATGAACAGGGCCGGCCCTCGACGCGAGTGCCCGTTCCCGTCGCGTCTTCGAAGCGAGCATCGATATTGTATCCATACTCAGTGCCTCTCGGCGTGTCGCGGCCGGGGACGAATTCTTTCGAGCCGGTGACCCCTTTTGCATACAGCTTGCCGGTACCGTCGGCTTCGAGGGTCCCATCGATTTGCAGCGAGCTTGGTTGACCCGCGGTCCCGTGCAGGCCGTGGAGGACGCCGTCCTTTACCGTGCTGATGAAGCGAAAGGAGTAGCCCAGGGCGTCCCTCGCCGCCGCGCACGAGACAGTCGTCTGCCATGTGCCATCGAATCGCTGCGTGCCCGCTGCCGATGAAACGCCTGGCAGCAACAGCAAGACCAGGGCTGGAAGAAGTCGTATCAGGTGGCGCATCGTTTTCCTCCATCCGCGGCGAATTCAACCGGCCTTGGTCTCGCTTCGCCGCGCCGGCGGGCAGCGGCCCGCAGCGTGTTTTCCAGCAGGCAGACGATGGTCATCGGACCCACCCCGCCCGGCACCGGTGTGATGGCGCCCGCCCGTTCCAGCGCCTCGTCATAGGCGACGTCGCCGACTAGGCTTCCGTTCGCCAGACGGTTGATGCCGACATCGATCACCGTTGCGCCTGGTGCGATCCAATCGCCTCGGACCATCCTGGCCCGGCCGACCGCAACCACCAGGATGCTCGCCCGTCGGCACTCCGCCGGAAGCTCGCTGGTACGGGAGTGCGCAACAGTGACGGTGGCATCGGCAGCCAGCAGCAGGGCAGCGGTCGGGCGGCCGACGATTGCCGAACGACCGAGAACGAGGGCGCGCGCACCGGACAGCGCAGTGCCGGCCGCCTCCAGCAACTTTATGATCCCGAGCGGGGTGCATGGCACCAGGTTGGGCCGACCTGCCGCCAGCAGGCCGACATTGATCGGGTGGAACCCGTCAACGTCCTTCGCCGGGTCCACAGATTGGAGCACCGTTTGCGCGTCGATTTCCGGCGGCAACGGGAGCTGGACGAGAATCCCGTCCACCGCCGGATCGGCGTTGAGCCCGTCGATTTCCGCCAGCAGCCGGGCCTCGGTGGTGTCGGCCGGAAGGCAGATGGTGCGTGCGGCGATGCCGCAGGCGGTGGCGGCCCGATCCTTGCTACGGACGTAGACGGCGCTTGCCGGATTGTCGCCCACCAGCACGACCGCGAGGCCGGGACGATAGGGAAGGGCGGCCGTCTGTTCAGCGACCTTCGCCCGCAACGCGGCGGCAATCGCCTTGCCGTCGATGATCCGGGCACTCATGCGGGCGCGGTCAGAACGCCAGCGATTGCCATGATCCGTACATGATGGCCGCGTAGAGCTTTGGCAGTAGGACGCCCTGGATCACCTGGATCAGGATCACCGCGACCCAGGGGCTGATGTCGATACCGCCAAAATTGGGCAAGACATTACGGATCGGCCGCAGCACTGGATCGGTGAGACGGTAGAGAAAGTCGCCAATGGTCCAAACCAGCCGGTTGCGCCCGTCCAACACGCCGAACGCAGTCAGGATGCTAAACAGGGCGGCCAGGATAATCGCCCATTTGAATATGCCGAGGGCGTAATTCAGCAGGACGAAAAGGGCGGTGATCATAGGCGATTTTCCTAGGGGCGGCGGAAACTAACGACGCGCCGGTCGGGGCGCAACGGGCGGCGGCGCGTCTCCCTGGCCGCGACGGTGTTCACGCCGCCCAGTCCTCCACGACAAGGCCGGGCACACGAGCGAATTCCCGGGCGTTCCCGGTGACCAGCCTGGCGCCGCGTCGGCGCGCCTGGGCTGCGATCAGAACGTCATAAGGGCCGATCGGTGTGCCGCTTCGCGCGAGATGGGCGCGGATCTGTGCCGCCTCGGCAGAGTCGGCAGGGGTGAAGTCAGGGATATCGAACGGCCCGGTAAGAAAATCGTTGATGCGTGCCCGGTTGCGTTCGCCGAAGCCGCTCTTCTCTGCCGCGCACAGCAGCTCGTAGAGAACCACAACCGGCAGGAGAATTACCGTTCGTGCCCGAATTTCGATCTCGATCCGAGACACCCAATGCGGTCGGCTGCCCGTCATAATGCTGATGACAACGTCGGTATCGAGGCAGAACATCGCGCGCGTTCAGTCGAATGTCACCGTATCGTCCGGCTCCAGGGGCGGATCGTCCGGTGGATCGGGAAATGGTACGTCCTCATACTGGCGCAGCCGCTCCCGCCAAGACTTCACATCGAACGGCGGCGGTTCGATTGGCTCCAGGATGACCTTGTTGCCGAGCCTGCTGACGCGCACCTCGGTTCCGGGCAAGCGAAACTCCTTGGGCAGGCGTACCGCTTGGCTTCCTCCATGCATGAAGAGCTTGGCGGTCGCATTCACTTCACGCTCCCCACGATAGCTACAGAAACGTAGATATCGGACTGCGATGCGCCCCGTCAAGTCATCGACAACCTGGACGATGGTCGTGGCGCTGGAGCAAAAGGCGACGTGCGGGAGTCGCCGCTGTGCCCGGATCATTCACTGCACGCGCGATCCGCGCGATATCGGACTGTCGATCTACCAGCTTCGTTTCTTCGGCTATCATCCCTATGCGCATGATCTTGCCGATCTCGGCTGGACGATCGGCGCGCACGCACGACAGATGGCGCATTGGCGGGAGGTGCTGCCGCTGTCGATGCTCGGCGTGGGCGCACCGACTGGATCGAGGATTTCGCCGGTACGTTGATGCGGGTGCTGACCTTCCCCGATCTGCCGTACGATCCCGCCTGCGAGCGCTTCTACGCGAAGGGCCGTCGCGTGCGGACCGCCTCGGCGCAACAGGTGCGCGCCACGATCAACGCGCGCGGGCTTGGTCGGTGGCGGCGGTACAAATCCGAGCGCGCCGCTGATCGCCGAGTTGGAGACGGCGGGGCTGATTGCCGGCGGGACCTGATATAGGCCTCGGAGAGTAAGGGGCCGACGTAGCGCTTGGTGAACGGCGGCCTCGCTTGAACTCGTCTCATGGGTGGCGTAGAAGCCGGGCCCGACCATGGTCCCGTTCGTCTAGAGGCCCAGGACACCGCCCTCTCACGGCGGCAACGCGGGTTCGAATCCCGCACGGGACGCCAAGCAAATTCAGTAGCTTGTGGCCCGATGCTCCGACGCCGTCTCGTTCAATCGCCTAGTTTACCAAAAACCTTACCAAGAATACGCGTCGGATCGCCGCCGTTCACGGGGTGCGTGACGCGTCGCCGCGGCGCCTCGGTATCCGGCTGTGGCACTACCCCGGTGCGGGTTGCTTTACCGCCAGTCTCTCGCACCCGATCCCCCGCTGGGCGTCGGGACGCGGCGCGGCAAAATGTCGGGGGACGCGACCTCGTGGCCCCCCAGAGGTTGCAGAAAAGTCGGTTCGGTTGCAGAACGCACAGGCAGCCGGCCTTCGGTGACCGCTCTTCTTGGAAGGCTTCCGGACGCCGGCCCCATTGCCAACGGCTCGCTCCTCGTCGCCGGCGTCCGGAACCCTTGCATGAGGCGATGAATGTCAAGCTCAATTATGCGACGCGAGGGTGCTCCTTTTGTGCGGGACGATCAGAGGGGAGCTCACCATGCGGCGCGGACATCGCGCCAACAACCTTGCATTCGGTGGATCCATGCGGACCCGGACCATGATGCAACCATGCGCATCAGCGGCGAAGCTCCGGGGCAGCAGTCCCATTCTTCACGACGGCAATCGAAAGCCAAGGGTTCCGTCGGGTCACTGCCACCTCGGATCGTCATCGGCGGCTCGTGCGAGGAGACGAGCGCCGAAACTGTTTGCGATTGCTCCTTCGTTGAGCTCGCGAGTTATAATGTCGGGCGCAGGACCACGCCCTGCGGTGCATCACCCATCATGACGAACCACCACAGCGCGATGAGCAGCTTGCGGGCGAGTGCCACAATCATGGTCTTGCGCTTCTTGCTGGCGGCCACGCTCGCCTGATACCACTGCGCCAAGGCACTTTCCTTCTGGTGGACCAGAAAGCGCCAGGCGAACTGGATCATGCCGCGACGCACTCGTGCGTTGCCCGCCTTGGCGAGCCCTTTCTCTCGTCGGGTGAGCCCGTGAGCCCGGCGTATCGGGCAACCGCCCGCTGATCGCGTAAGTCGCGCGAGAGTACTTCACCCTAAATCCGGCAGTTGAGTGATTGCGCGCCGCGGCTGAATCGGCAGATTTGGCCGGCATGAGCACAGAACAGAGATGTCTGGCGGTTCACCCCGCGGGTGAGCAACCGGAAGTTGCGCCGCATTCGGCGATTGCCGATACCTTCGCCGGGCGCGTGCACGTGGAGTGGGACGCCGCCGCACCGGTGACGCCGTTCGGCCAACTGCCATTCTTCATCGACTACCTGAAGCAGGCCGGGTTGTTCGACAATTGGGTTGCCGACTGTCCGCTGCGGTTCACTAGCCCGAATGCACCGCGTACACGCGATCTGCTTGGCACCGTGCTGCTGTCTGTTCTGGCGGGTCACCGGCGCTATGCCCATGTGACCGCGCTGCGCTGCGATCCGGTGAACCCGCCGTTGCTCGGCATGCGCAAGGTGGTCAGCGAGGACTCGGTTCGCCGCGGGCTGGAGAAGATCGACGAAGCGCAAGGCTCGGCCTGGCTGCAAAACCACCTGGACTATTGCACCGCTCCGCTGCTCGGCGAGCCGTGGGTGCTCGACATCGATACCACCATCAAACCTTTGTATGGGCACCAGGAAGGCGCCGAGCTGGGCTATAATCCGCACAAGCCGGGTCGGCCGTCGCACTGCTATCACAGCTACATGCTGTCGAACCTGCGGCTGGTGCTACGGGTCGAGGTATTGCCCGGCGATCAGCACAACGTCAGACACGCGACGGGCGGCTTGTGGGAGTTGCTGGATCATCTCGGAGCGGGGCAGCGGCCGTGGCTGCTGCGCGGAGACAAGTCGTGGGGCATCGAGCCGGTGATGGCGCGGGCCGAGCGGGAGGAGCTGGCGTATCTGTTCCGTCTGCGCATGACGAAAAACGTCACGCGGGCACTGCAACGGGCGATGCAGGCATCGGACTGGAAGGATGCCGGCCAGGGCTGGCAGGGCAAGGAGACGAGCCTGCGGCTGGAGGGCTGGAGCCGGCAGCGGAAAGTCATTCTGCTGCGCCGCCAACTGGCTGGTCCGCCGGCCGTCGATCATGGCGATCCGGCTCAGCGGCGACTTGGCTTCGTCGAGGTGGGCCCCGATCAGGAGGCGTGGGACTACGCTGCGCTGGTCACCTCAATGGACGATGAAATCCTGACGCTGGGGCAGTTGTATCGCGATCGGGCGGATTGCGAGAACGTTTTTGACGAGCTGAAGAACCAATGGGGTTGGGGCGGTTTCACGACACAGGACCTCACGCGGTGTCGGCTGCTGGCCGGTATCGTTGCACTGATCTACAACTGGTGGAGCCTGTTCGTCCGGCTGGCTGATCCGGAGCACCATCGGGAGGCGATCACCACCCGACCCTTGCTGCTGTCGGCGATCGCGCAGCGCACCCAACACGCCGGCCAGGTGAGGCTGACGATCAGCAGCGCGCATGGCGCGCGCGACAAGGCGAGGCAAGCTTACCTGCGCATCGCCGGCTTTCTTGACCGGCTGCGAAAAAGTGCGGAGCAGTTGGATCCGCTGCAACGCTGGTATCGCATCCTCAGTGAAGCGCTCCGCTACTTCTTGCATGGCCGGCAACTGCAGCCACCGCTTCGCCTGAGCCCGGCCTGAGCAATTACCCCAGGTTGTGGGTCGTCACTTCAGACCGGCGACGATCGGACCCAACTGCCGGATTTAGGTTCACTGGTGAGCATGTCCGCTGTCTCAATGCCAAGGCCATTGACTCGGCTTAGTTGCAGAACTTTGGCATTTGCCCCCTGCTGCGGCGCCCGTTTCAGCTGCTTCAGACGAGCGGTCTCGATCTGCTGGATCTGCTCGTCAATGAAGCGCAAATGCGCCATCTCGCGTTCGAGCTCAGCCAGTGTGTTGGGCGGAATAGGGCATCCCTCCGGTGTTCGCAGCGCGGCAAGTTGCTCCGGTGCCTTGCGCAATCTTGGATTGAAGCCGCGGATGCCGAGGCGCACCAACGCTGCCTTCATGCGGTTTACGATGCCCGTGCGCTTGCCGACCAGTTGCTCGCGCTCGCGGGTCGGGCGTTTCGCATCCTCCTCTTCCAAAGTAGGAACCGCAGCCATGGTGCAGTGCTTTTTCTCACCGCGCAGCCAACCAAGGAGGGAACGTTTGAGAAGCACGATATCTAACCGATCGGTCTTCGCCCGCCGCTGCTCGCGCGACACCGCGACGCTGGTCGGGTGAATGTGACATACGCTTCGATCCCTCTGGCGCGCAGCCAGCGCGCCAGCCAGAACCCGTCACGACCAGCTTCAAAGGCAACGACCATGCGCGTGATCTTGTGGCCGGCTTTGAGGGCTTCATCACGCCAGCGATGCAGCAGCTTAAGTAGGCCTTCCGCGTCAGGTACGAGTTTCTTCAGTGGATCTCGCTCGATACCAGGAACCATTCCGCCCACCAGCCGAGTTGCCAAACTGAGTTCAACAGCTGCTATCAGCGTTCTATGCTGCTCGAGGGCGACGAGGGACCGGCTGAGGTCATCTTTCGGCTGAGGCATTGGGGCCACTCCATCATCAGGTTGCAGCGACGATGGTGTCATCTCGTCGCCGCCCGCCCCATAGCATCTTCACCTAAGCGGACTTCACCTAAGCGGACTCCGCCGAATATGTCTTTGCTGTGACCGCGCCGCGCCGGAATTCGTTACGGCATAGTTTGATTGACCGCACACCCAAGACAGTTAGGACCAGGCGTAGCCATCTGGTCGCCACCGCTCCGCGGATTGGGGGCAACCGCTGGACGTCTCGCGATTGGGAATGCTGCCTGAGCAGCATCACCGCGATCTGGGGTCAGCGTCCAAAAGCTGTTTTGCCGCCTGCAGATCAGCCGTCTCGAAACCCTCGGTAAAACGCCCATAGACCGTCGCCAACAGATCGCGCGCCTCGCGAGCTCGCCCCTGGCTCTGTCGCAATCGGGCAAGGCTCATGGCGGTTCGCAGCTCCCATGACAGGGCGCCTTGCTGGCGGGCCAGTTCCAGGGACTGGCGGAACTGGTCTTCCGCTGCCGTCGTGTTGACTTGCCCGGCCCCCCGCAGGGCATCGCCTTTGACACGCAGCACCTCCGGCATCCACCAGAGTACCTCGTTACGTATGCTGCGCTGCCCCGCCTCGTCGGCCACGGCAAGGCTCTCATCGAGCCGCCCGGCTGCCCCCAGAACCTCGGCTAAGCCGCTGATGAATGGCGTGCAAAGGTTCTCAAATCGCGGTTCACGCAATCGATCGAGACAGTCGCGGAGCAGCCGCTCGGCGGCGGCAAAATCGCCTCGTTTGGCGGCCAGCAGTCCCTCATAGCCGAGACTGCAAGCATAATAGCTTTTTAAAGCGTGTATTTCGGTGTGCTCCTTGAGGCGAACAATCGCTTGTTCAGCAGCCTCCAGTTCTCCGCGCCAGAGCGGAATCGGGCATCCACACCATGTCAACGCGCAACCCAAGGAGAAAGCATGGCCGCCCTCCTCGGCATCCGCCAGCGTTTCGCGTGTGACTTCCGCTGCTTGATCGACCAGGCCCTGTAGCCAAAGTGCCAGTGCTGCAACGTCGCCAGCATCTATCGAATGGTCGTATCCAGTGTGCACGATATGAGCCCGGCGTACGGCAGGTGTGACGCGGCGGTGCACCCGCCGGGCATAGGTCAACGCTTGGGCGTAGTCACCAAGAAAAAGGAGTGTGGACGCGAGGACGCCTTCGGTTGTCGAAACAGACAGCGGATCCGCACCACTTTTGGCGATCGCCTCAGCCCGGCGAGCGAGAGCGAGCCCGCCCCGGAAGTCCTCAAGTCGGTAGCAAAAGATAGCCAGACCAGCGAGGGCTTGAACATGATACGCAGGCTCCTGGAGTTTTTCAGCAAGCCCGCTCGCTCTCGTCAGCGCCGCACGCGCTCCGCTGCTCATACCCTCCGTGAACATCAGCGCGTGTCCAAGCGCAGTTCGCAGCATCAACTCCTGGCGTGTTGCGACGGCACCAGCGTCATCCAGCCTGGCTATCGCTGCTTGCATCCAGTCGCGGCATTCAGTCAGCAGCGACATTTCGAGCCAAAGGGGTGCCGAAGCAGCCGCCAGCGCCACCGCGATGGTCGCATCACCTTCGGGCCCGAAAGCCCAGGTAAGCGCGGCGCGCAAATTGTCGATTTCGGGTACGTAGGTGGTGTGCCAGCCATCGGCGACCGTCTCGCCCTGCGCGGCGCCAGCAGCTTCTAGCAAATCTCGATGATACTCTGCATGGCGTCTTGAGAGAATTTCTCGCCCATCCTCCTCGGCAAGCCTTGCCCATGCGTAGAGGCGCGTTGTTTCAAGCAGCCGCAACCGAGGCTCGGCACCGCTGACGCCGGTTGCAACCAGCGATTTGGCAACCAGCTCGGTCACCTCGTCGATCACTTCGCCTTCCGAGTGGGTCGCATCAGCAACCACAGCGCCAGCAGCCTGAAGCGTAAAGCCGCCGGCGAACACCGAAAGGCCCCGCAGTACGAATTGCTGGACCTCGGTGAGCAAACTGTAACTCCAGTCCAGCGTGGCTTCCATCGTCTTATGGCGCGGCAAAGCTGTCCGGTGGCCGCCGGTCAGCAAATGAAACCGATCGTCCATCCGTTTTGCAAGCCCCCGAACTCCGAAAGCGCCGATGCGTGCGGCGGCAAGTTCGATTGCGAGTGGGAGCCCATCCAACTTTCGGCAGATATCGGCGACAATCGGCGCGTCCGCATCCCCCAGTCTGAAGTCGTCCGCCGCAGCCGTTGCTCGTTCGACAAACAACTGAACGGCAGGGTAGCGAAGAACATCGGCGGCGCTGAGCCGAGCTGTGGGAGCCGGACTGTCCAGCGGTGAAAGGCGATACACTTGCTCTCCCCGACAGCGCATAGGTTCGCGGCTGGTCGCGAGGATCCGTATCCCGGGGGCGTCTCGTAGGATGGCGTTCGCCAAACAGGCGGCTGCCTCGATGACGTGGCCGCAATTGTCGAGCACGAGCAGCATCCGCTTGTCGCTTACGGTGGCAACCAGGCTCGGGAGCGGGTTCTCGGAGCGGCTCTCCAGCCCGAGCACCGAAGCGACCGCGCTCGGCACCAACAGCGGATCGCTCAGGGGGGCCAGATCGATCAGCCAGATCCCGTGTTCATAGGTGCCAATCAGTTGCTCCGCTACCGCAAGGGCAACCGAGGTCTTCCCGATCCCAGCCGCCCCGGTGATGGTAAGAAGGCGCGTGTGTTGCAGTTGGTCGGCGAGCTTGCTGACCACCTCAGCGCGGCCAATCAATCGAGTCGGTTGCACAGGCAGATTGTGCAAGCGATCGATAGCGGGTGCCCTCGCCGGGGCGGACTTGGAAGTGCTGGCGATCTTGATCGGGGTGGCAAAGCTGTAGCCGCGCCCGGGGATAGTCACGATGTATCGATTGCCGTGATGGCCATCGCCCAATGCCCGGCGCAGGGCGGCGATATGGACGGCAAGGTTGCCCTCCACGACCACCGTCTTTGGCCAAATTCGCGCCATCAACTCCTCCCTCGAGACGGGCTCACCAGGCCGTTCGGTCAGCGTGATCAGGATATCCCAGGCGCGGCTGCCAAGACGCAGAGGCTTATCGGCTTCCAGCAGAAGCCGTCGCGTCGGAAAAAGGCGGAAAGGGCCGAACAGGATTTCACGCCCGGGCGCAGTATCGGCCGGCTCAAGCACCGCTACACCGCGTTTTATGGACCGGATCAACCCTAGACCGGGCGGGGTGAGCCGTCCAACGGGCGGTCTGGTCGGCACTGCTCCGCGGATTAGAAGCAACCGCCGAACGTATCGCGATAGGTAGGGCTGCCGAGCGGAACCGCCGGAGTCGACGCAAGTCTGTCATTGGGCGGCTATTGAGCAATTCCCGAGAGCAGGCGTTCGTCGTGCTGCTTCACCGGCAGGACTGCGCCCAATCCGGCCATACTGTGGTCTCGACAGCCGGCCCCAAAGCAGTCATCCAACTAGTACACCGTTTCCATGAACCGACTCCTATCACGCCGCCTCGGCGATCTTGTAGTCCAGGTGTGGATGACAGGATCGCCGTTGATGTCTTCAAGATAGGCGAGGATCCTGGCCTTAAGTTCGGCCTTGGAAGCAACCCGAATGTGACGCAGCATCGAGCGCGCCATCTTGGAGAAGAAGCCCTCCACCAGATTGAGCCATGATCCGTGCTTCGGGGTGAACACCAAGGTGAAGCGACCGTGCGGCTGAGCGGCAAGCCAGGCGTTGGTCTCCTTGGAGACATGGGCCGAGTGGTTGTCGAGGATCAGCTTGATGGCGGTATCTGCGGGATAGGCTTCATTGAGTCGTTTCAGGAAGCCGACGAACTCACGCGATCGATGGCGATCCTCGACACAGGCATGCACTTTGCCGGTGAGCAGATCGATCCCGGCGAGCAGGCTCAAAGTCCCCTGACGCTTGTTTTCGTGGTCGCGTGCGAAGCTCACATGAGAGCCGGGCTTTGGCGGCAAGTCGGGAGCGGTATTGCTGATCGCCTGAATACTTGGCTTTTCATCATAGGATATGATCGCGACGTGGGGTTTCGCGGCCTCATTCTCCTGCAGGATTGCGACCTCGCGATAGACGCAGAGCACGTCTGCGTGGCTTGCCAACAGCCGGGTGGTCCAAAGTTCGTGCGGGTAGCCGCGCTGCCTGGCTGTCTCGCAGGCCAACGTCCGCGCGCACGCGGAGGCTGCCGGGCACCCCTGCCTGGCACGCATCGCCCAAGGCACGGTCTGCAAAATCCTTGACACCAGCCAAGCTTTGGCTTCGTCGGTGATCTGCGGAGCTTTACCAGGCCGCGGGCTGTCATCGAGCGCCGCCATCACGCCAAACCGGACGGCCCGATCCAGGCAGCGCAGTACGGTTTGGTGGGTCACGCCGACGGCCTCGCCCACCGCGTAGCACGAGGGGTCGGTGCGATATGCAAGCAGGATGCGTGCTCGTTCAACCCAGCTGGCCGGTGCGCTACGCGACCGTGCGATCGCCTCCAGCTCAGCCACCTCGTCTTCCTGGAACCGAATCTCAATGACGCGTCGGGGTGCCGCCATCGTGCCCTGCCATTCCTGGCCACACTACAAGATGTGGGGTCGCTTGGGAATCCGGCACAACTGATCGGTTTCACGGAATCGGTGTACTAGGCACTGATACGACAATGTCGCACCCTTGGCACCCATCGGCTGCGATACGTACCCGCGACGACTTCAATCGTTCACGCTCAACACCAGCATCGGATCGGCGATCCGCTCCGGCGCGATCTCTTACTCCAACGGCATCACCGCCGTGCCAATGGCGAAGAATTCGATCACGTGCGTCTGCCACACATGACTGCCCTCGTGGATATCCACGCCCACCACGCCTTCCGCCTGCGCCGCCGCGGCCTCCGCCTGCATGCGCTCCACCGCGATCTCGCGCGCCTCGTACATGGCCGAGGTGAAGTTCTCCAGCTCGACATTGCGTCCCGCGCTCGCCACTCCCGCCAGCATGCCGCGATGTGCGACGTGATAGACGCAACTGCCCATCACCATCTCGACCGGCCGATAGCCCGAATGCAGCAACGACCAGAAATCCTGGCCCGACAGATCGGAGGTGAACGGCCCGCCGTCGTGCGCACGAAAACCCTTGTGACCTTCGCCATGCACCACGCCGGTGCCGATGGCGATGAATTCCAGCAGGTGCTCATCCCATTCCAGGCGCTTGATCGTCAGCTTCACGCCAACGATGCCATCGGCGTTCATCGCGGTCGCCTCAGCGCGCATCCGCGCCATCGCCAGTTCGCGCGCGTGGTACATCGCTTTCGACAGCACCTCCATTTCCTGGTTCTTGCTCCAGGAACCGAACTGATAGCCGACGTGGTAGACGCAGGTGCCCACGCACAGGCCGATCGGCTCGAAGCCCGCCTTGCGTACCAGCAGGAATTCGTTGACCGAAAAGTCCGAGGTGAATACGCCGGTCGCGTGCGCGGCGGTCCGCAATCCCTGCAGCCGCTCCCGGGCATGCACCGGAATTTCGTTGGGCATGTCAGATCGCTCCCTCTTGTTCATTCGAGGCGTAGGACTGGTGATGGCGCGCACGGCCGATCAGTGGCGTGCGACCGGCATGCATATCGATCACCATGCCGATCTCGTACGGCACCGCCGGACGCGCCCCCGATTCGCCCCACGGCGGCGCGCCCCACGGCATGTCGGCGGGTTTGGTGGGCTTCGGCACGTCAACGACCGTCGCGACCACGATCTGAAGGCCGAGAAACCGTTTCGGCTGATTGAACGTTTCGACCTCGAACAACCGACCGAAATTCACATGCGCCAGCACGCCGTTGCCCAGTGGGGCAGCGTTGCGCCGGAGCTCGGCGTACGCGCGCTGGCGGATGAGTTCCCAGAACTGGCTGAGCACCGCGGCTTCCACGTTGCCCGCGAGCGTCTGGTTGGTGGCGAAGGGCCAGTCGTTCAGCCAGTCGTACTGCGCGCCGATCGCGATCCCGGTAGCGACAACATCGGCCTCAAGCAGCTTCACGAACTCGAGCGCCGGCACGGTCGCCACGATCGGATCGTTACTCGCCGGCAGTCCCTCGACGCGTACCGCCGTGCCGAGCAGCGTGAAATCCATGCTGTGGCCGCCTCCAAGCGGGATGGTGCGCATCTTGACATCGAGCACGGCGTTGGCGCCCGCAGCCTTCGCCTCCTCCTTCAACCGGGTCAGCGCCGTCTTCCAGCCCTGCGCGTGCCCCTCGGTCCAGGACCAGCCGTAATGCATCCAGCAGGTCGCAGAGACGGCGGCGATCGGCCTGAGCCCGTGCGAGCGGGCAATCAGCAGTTCGGCCGGCGTCAGCGTCGCGACCCAGGGCATTCGTCCGTCCCCCGCCGCCTCCAGCCGCGCACGCGTAGCCGAGGGCACCCCACCGACGCGCAACGCTGCCTGGATGTCGGCGATGCGCTCCTCATGACCCGCGGGGGCCGGTGGTTCGCCACTCACCTCAACCCTCCAGGAACGACGCGAGCGACTGACTGAAAGACCTCGCGTGCGCGGTCGTTTCGCGCGTCTCACGCGACAGTTGGGCGAACCAGTCGCCGGGGTCAATGTCCTTCGTGTTCAGCGTGATACCGCGCACCACCATCGCGACGGTCGCTTTCAGACGACCGTTCGCCAATTCGAGCGTATACTGATTGTTCCCCAGATCGACCGAGACGCCGGTGATGCGCGCGGCGCGGGCAAAAAAGCCCTTGCTTTCTCGTATCGTGACCAGGTCCGGCATCGCCTCCTTCAGGCGCAGAGCGAAGGCCTTCAGATTGCTTTCGGCATCCGCGCGGAAGCGCCGCAGCCAGGCGGCCTGCATGTCGAAGTCGCCGCTCACCGGGTTTCAGGCCCGTACCGCGGCCTGCGCGACGCCGCGCATGCCTGCGGCGAGCCGATCGCGCACGGCGGCGAGCTTTGCCTCGCGCTCGCGATCGCCGGCGGCCACCTCGCGCTCGATCTCGATCACTTTGTGCATGGTCCGAATCGCCTCGTCTGCGACCGCCGCCAGCACGTCGATGTTGCGCTGGTCGCCGCCCAGACTGTGCGCCGCCGAGATGGCGGCATCGTGCGCGCCCTTACTCGCCAGCAGGGTCAACTGGCGCGCCGCTTCGTCCAGTCTCTCGCTCTCCTCCGCTGCGTGGCGGATGTCGACCTGCACCACGGCCTGCGAAGCCGCCGCCATTAGTCGCGGAATCACCACCAGCATGCCGTTGGAGATTTTCATCATCCGAGTTTCGGCCGCTTTGCGGTTCTGCCCGATAATCGGAATCAGCAGCGCCGAGGCCACCAGGTTCTCACGCATTTCCGCGATCTTGCCGCGGAAATTGGCGAGCGAACCGCGGAATTCCAGCACATCGGCAGCGTCGGCCGGATCGCCGGTGGCGACGGCGTGCTGACGCAGCGCCTCTAGTTCCTCCTGACCGCGATCCAGCGCAATCTGGCCCGCGGCAATCTCGATCTTCAGCCCATGCAGGCTGTCACGGATCGCCACCGCCTGCTGGTCCAGTAGTTCGATCGCCACGGCGAGGTCGGCTTTAGTCTTACGTGCCTTGGCCTGCTCCTGGTCCATCAGGTCGAGGAAGGTCTTGCGGTTCTCCGCGAAGCCCTTGAACGCCGTATGCGCGTCGGCGACCGAGCCCAGAACCCGGCCAAGCAGGCCTTTGCGCGCGCCCGGCCGGCCGCCATCAGCTTCCGCCCGCAGATCCTCGATGCGTAGAATTTTCACGCCGTCGATCACCGCTGCGGCGATGTCGCCGATCTCGCCCGCGTCGCCCAGTCGAACCCCTGTGAGCAACTGGCGGGAGGACTGGGCGATCTGGGCCAGCACGCCGTCGCCATGTGACAGCAGCGACGCGGTGTCGCGGAAATTAACCCGAGCGGCCGCCTGCTCGGCCGCCGCCAACTCGTCGGGGCTGAGCTTGGCCACTTCGACCAGTCGAGGCGGCGGCGGCTCGGACGCCAGCCGCGGATCGGTTACCGCCGTCTCCCTCGGCGCGACCGTAACCGCGCCCGCCCATACCGGCTCCGGCGTGGCCGGCTTCACATCGTCGAACAGCGACAGGTCAAGCGGCGTTTCCGCCCCTGCTTCAGGCATTCTGCCCCTCCTTGGCACGAGGTGCGCAACATAGCGCAAGTCGCGGATACGGGAATGAAATTCGCATCGCGGCGCGATCTTCGGGCCCTGTGGACGGATAGGAGGATTATCGGACTAGGGGTGGTCCCGAATCATCCTTCTTCAGGTCGATCCGCGCCCGGAAACAGGGAGCCGACCATGCTGCCGGGGATGACGGAAGACCGATGGAAACGCAATGTTTTGTCTAAGTTACGTTTTCCAAAATACGCCGCCCCCCCTTCAAGCAGCATGTCGCTGACCCCTGCCGACTTCATCACGTCAGCTTGCGTCCTGCGTCCCGCCTGGTGGATGCGTCGCGTGATCTCCTGCATCGCCCTGACGACTTCCGGATGGTCGAGCTGGCCGGGATAACCCAGGCTCTGCGCGAAGTCATTCGGCCCGATGCTGTAAAGATCGATACCCGGCACCGCGAGAATGGCGTCCAGGTTCTCCAGCACGGCCACGTCTTCCAGCAAGGCGCAAACCAGCATCTGTTCGTTCGCCTCGCGGTAGTACGCCGCCTTGTCCGGGATGCCGGCATTGTAGTCGGTGCCGCGGTTGCCGCCGAATGAACGTTCACCCAACGGGCCGAAATAGCACGCCCGCACCAACTGGCGGGCATCCGCCTCGGTGGCGATGTGGGGGCCCAAGATGCCCATGATGCCGCGGTCGAGATAGCGCAGGATGGTTGATGAGCCGATGTCGGGCACCCGGGCGAAGGTCGTCAGGTGATAGCGCTCGGCGGCCCGGCACAGGTCCTCGAGCCGCTCCAGATCGAAGGGCCCGTGCTCACCGTCGATGAAGACGTAGTCAAAGTCGAGCTTCCCCAGGATGTCGATCACCCATGGAGAGGGGAAGGTAAGGCCGTAGCCATACGCCTTGCGGCCGGCGTGCATGGCGGCCTTGATCCGTTTCGGTTGCTTCATTGGACGTCCTCCTGGGTGCTGGCGTGCCGGAAGAATGGCGCATTGGCCTCGCCGCGTCATGCCTGGGCTTTGCTCCGGCATGTTCGATGCAGTGGCTGTGGGGTTGTGGGCAACGCGAAGCGTTATCCATCAAATCCACAGCCTATCCGGCCAGCTGAAACGATGTCCATGAACCACACATCGTCCGGACCGCCCGATGTCATTATGATCGGAGTAATCTGACGACTGCTGAAGGACCTCTCGGGCTAGCGGGCGCCTGCGCCCGCCGCCTTCAGTGCCGTGTTGCTGGGCCTTTGCGGTGTGGGTGTGATTGCATGGAACTCGATCGCCGGTCAGTTGGTGCTGAGCGGCGATCTGATCGGCATCGCCGCGGCGTTCGGCTCGGCGGTGACATATGCGACGAACAACCTGATGCTGCGTAGCCAGGCGCAACGTGACAGCGCCACCTCGATCGTGCTGATTCAGCATGTGGTGCCAAGCGCCATCGCGCTGCCGGTCGCAGCGGCGAGTTGGCAGGCGCCGCCGGCGCCAATTTGGTTTATCTTTCCGCTGCTGGCCATACTTGGCGTGGGCGGTCAATTCTTGCTGACCTGGGCCTATCGCCGCGCGTTGCCAGGCGTGCTGGCTTCGGTGGACTACTTGGCACTTCCTTACGCGGCGCTTCTCGGCTTTGTCTTCTTCCATGAGGTACCGTCGGGCGCGGTGTGGGGTGGTGCCGCGTTGATCGTGGGAGCGTCCTTGATTGTGACGGGTGCGCAGAGGTAATGCTGAGGCCCGAACGGGCGCGCGAACTCGTTAATATACCCCAACTCGCCGAGAACCCGAAAAATCCCTTGCCAAGCGTCGCGGCTCGGATTCTACCGTCGGCATGATCCGAAGCGGCTATCTGGACAGCGAATCGCGCAAGGACCTGACCGAGTTGGCTCGGGATGGGTCGGTGCCGCATCGCTTGGCCCGGCGGGCCAATGCGCTGGTGCTGGTGGACGACGGCATGAGCTGCGAAGCAGTCGCGAGCGTCCTGCTGCTGGACGGCGACGCAGTGCGAACCTGGTGCCGCCTCTAGGGCCTGGCGAGCTTCGGCTATGAGGGGAGCACCTGCCGGCTGAGCGAAGCGCAGCACGACAAGCTGAAAGCCTGGATCACCGAGACGCTGCCGCGGACGACGCGTGAGGTCGGCGCCTGGATCTCGCGATGCCACCCCTCCCACACCACCGGGCATACGGGTCCGTACCACGGCGGTTCGGCGGATCTTGGCCGCGGCGAGTTTCTCCATAGAGAGCAACCCAAGAGCCCTGAAGCGGGGGTTGGTGAAGGCCCGGTGCAGCGCGCTCGACGAGCTCAATCGCCATTGCCCCTTCGGACTGAAGATGGCCGCACTGGCCGTCCGTTCCCGGACCTTGAGGAGACGGAGTTCTTGGTAGCGTCTGCCCCGCGTCTTCCAGTGAACCCAGGCGACGCAGCGTAACCGCCGGACACTCCGCGGTAGACGTGGCTTATTGGCCGGCGGCTCGACCGCAACCGCAAGTGGTAGAGGGCGACCACTTTGAGCCCTGTTCAGAAGGCGAGGCGCGCTCGTGGATCTTCCACGCTACCCCTCAGCAGTCGCTGGCATTCTCCATTGATTGAGCCTGGGCACATCTCTATTCTGCACGGTCGCCGCCGGCTGTGTCGCAACGAGCTGACAGTCCGTATTTGTTGCGGGCGACGTTCGGGTTAGTCATTGAAAGGGGAGGAGGAGAGTAATGTGGCGTAAGGCATGGGCGAATGCCTGCATCGGTGTTGGAACACTAACCTTAGTCACGTTGGTGTGCACTACTGCAGCGCTCCCACAGCAATCGATAATCACTATAGCTGTGGGTGTGCCTCTCTCGGGGCCTCTCGCTAGCGACGGAATAGGTGCAGATCATGCCGTGCACCTTGCAGTCGACCAGTGGAATCAAGAGGCTGGGATCCGGGGTCCTCAAATTCGCGTGTTGGACGTGGACGATCAAGCAAACCCTCAAGTGGCAATTAGTGCTGCGGAGAAGATAGTGGCGGATCGTAGCGTCGTGGGCGTTGTGTATGGCATCACGAGCTCGACTTGTATTCCCGTGTCGGATGTCTTTCAAAGCGCCAATCTCGTGATGGTCACCCCAGGGTGCGGCAATCCTCAGGTTACTGAACGAGGCAACACAGTGGTCTTCCGTATGATTCCACGGGACGATGTTCAGGGGCCGGCGGGTGCAGTTTATGCGGTGACGAATCTTCACGCCAAGAAGATCGCGACAATCGACGACGGCACTGCAGGGCCACGCGGTGTCGCTGACCAATTTGCAAAGCAAGCCCAGGCTCTCGGAGCAACGGTTCTACGATACACCATCAGGTCAGGCGACAAGGATTTCCACCCTGTCCTAGGAACGATCCCAAAAGACGTGAATGTGATTTACTCCGCAGTATGGGCACCTGATGCCGCACTGTTAGCTGAACAGCGGTTAGATGTTGGTTTAAATGTGCCGATGATAGGTCCAGAGTCTCAGTTCGTTGTCAATGATTACATCCAAGCTTCGCAAGGTGCGGCCGAGGGCAACTACATTACCTATTATGCGCCGGACATCAACAAAATTCTGAGTGCGGCTCCGTTTATGAAAGCGTACCACGCTAAATATGGGGATCTGGCCTCCTACGATCCATTTTTCTACGACGGGGCCAATCTTCTTCTAACAGCGATCCGAAACGCCGGCCCCAATCCTACCAGAGCCACCGTCTTAGGAGCCGTGCGTGACACGAAGAATTTCAAAGGCATTCTGGGCTCGATCTACAACTTCGATGCTAAGGGTGATATAACAGCTCGGGTAATGTACATCTATCAGGTGCACGGTAACCAATTCGTGTACACTGGGCAATCCGTGACGGTGAAGTAGCGGTTAGTCTGCTAGCATCATGCGGTAGAGACGATGGCGCTCCTAGAGATGGCCAGGTACCTACTATGATAGACACAACGGGTGAGACGTCCGGCCAAGCGCAATCGATCCTGGCCGAGCGCTCTTGGAGACAAAACTAGTGTCCTTCGCGAGAGCTCCCGCGACGGCGAGGCGGTGGCATACAGCGACGCGGGCAGCAAGTTCGTGCCTTGGAAGAGGAAGCAAAACTAGACGGATGCAGGAGGAAGTACATGCGCAAGAATAAGGTCAAGGAACTACTCCGGACTGGCGGTGTTGCCTTCGGAACAAATATTTTTGAGTTCGGGACGACCGGTATTGCGCGAATCGTGGCGGAGGCAGGTGCGGATTTCATCTTTCTTGATATGGAGCATACAGGCTGGAGTATTGAGACGATTCGAACCATGCTCGCGTCGACAGGTGGCCTTGACTTAGTGCCCGTCGTTCGGCCTCCGGCCCTTCAGTACCACTTGTTGTCTGCCCCACTCGATATGGGGGCGATGGGTCTCATGATTCCCATGGTAGAGACGGAAGAGCAAGCGCGTATGATCGTGCAGTTTGCAAAGTACTATCCAGCCGGACAGCGCGGTGCGGCGTTCGGCTTTGCCCACGATGACTATAAGGGGGGCGACGTGTTCGAGAAGATGAAGAGTGCAAATGTGGAAGTGCTGCTCGCAGCTCTCGTCGAGACAGCGACGGGCATTGAAAACGCGGACCGGATTGCCGCCGTGGAGGGAATCGACGTGCTTCAGGTCGGCCAATTTGACCTTACAAACTCCCTTGGCATTCCAGGACAATTCGAGCACCCAACCTACAAGCGCGCCTTAGACCGTGTACTGGACGCCTGCATGCGGAACGGGAAGGCCGCCGGTTTCATGGCCACTAGTGTGGAAGAAGGGCAGAGATTACTTGAACAGGGATTCCGGTGCATCGAGTATTGGGGAGACATATTCATTTACCGCCAGGCCCTTGGCCAAGCAATCACTGCTCTCCGCGATAGCGCATCGGCTGCGCGGGTATCGACCCAGTCTCGTAAATAAGTGTTGGTACTCATCGTCGCTAGTCGTGCCCAGCCATAGTATTCCTTTGGCGGCGCCCGGAGTATGGCTCAAGGGCCTGAAATGGATGTTCGATCCCGCAAGTCCGTTCTATATTAGACTGCGCCCCGAGTGGGGGCCTGATCAGAGATCATTCAGCGTTCGGCCTCGATCACGGCGGGATCGGGCGTTGGAGAAAACCGCGTGCGAGTCGGGAAGGCCAGTTGGTCCGCGATGGTCCGCGGACCAAAGCATTGTACTTCTAGCTCTACGAGAATCTTCGAGTTACGCGTGCAATGGTCAGGTCCGCGGACCACTGCGGACCAGCGTTCCGGCCACGACACATTCATTGCAGGTCGAGCCCTTGATAGTAGCGTGGTCGCTCGCCCGTCTGCGCGTCTCGCGGGCGTATCATTTCTACGCTCGGCAAGGCGGCCCGCAGGTCGCGGCCGAATGTTTGCTTGGTGCCGGGGTGTTCGCGACCCTGGGCCTCGCACCATGCGGTCCAGGCGGCATAGAGCCGGTCGCAATCGACGCAACGGGCGGGGTCGATGACGCATCGCTCGCGCAGGAAGGCGCCGATCGGGCTGGCGAGGTCTTCGAGGTCCTGGACGGCTTGGCGGGCGGATGCCGGCTGCACGAAGTGCCCGCGGGCGGTAAGTCGGTCGAGCACGGTAATCGCATGCCGGAGAGCTCGGGCAGCAGCTTGACGGCGGGTGATGACGATCGCAGGTTTCGATCTTGCTCGACGTACGCGACCTCGGCCAATCGGCAAAAAAAAGCGGTTTGTGCTCGGCTTTTTCAAAATCTGTCGATACGATAAGGCGTCAAATCGATCGGCGGAGCTCGTCCTGTAACGAGATCAGCAACGATTTGGCCGGTCGTGGCAGCACCGATCAAGCCAAAGAAGCCATGGCCGAAAGCGAAGAGCGCGTTGGGCACGACCGGAGAGCGGCCGATCACCGGCAGGCTGTCGGGTAGCGCCGGGCGATGACCCATCCATTCAGAATATTCGCCAGTGTTGACCCCTGGAATGACTTCGCGAATAAGCCGAAGGAAATGCCTCACCCCCATTTCAAGATAGGGCGCTGCGTCTCGAGGATCGCCCAGCTCCACTCGCGGATAATGCCTTTCTTCAGTGCGGTGTCGATGGTCTTACGTTCGGCGCGTACGACGTCTGCGTGTGACCACTGGCCGGCCAGCCCAATGCTCATCGAATAATCGGCTGGGCCGAATTGCACCATATCGATACCTTTGGTGGATAGAATCGCATCAAGATCCTCCACACACTCACGCTTCTCCACCATTATTGCGAGCACAACCTCCTCGAGCGCCTGTACATAAGCGGGTGAGCCGCCTTCGAGCACGACGCCAACGTCGCGGCGCATACCGACACCATGCAGGCCTCGCGCGATTGGCGTCTCAGGGCGCACCGCCCGCACACAAGCCTGTGCATCCTCGAGGGTGCGCACGTCCGCGAACAGCACACTCTGAAAGCCGGAACCGATAGCGCGCATCGCCTGATGCGTCCACTGCTGTTTGTTCGATTTTGATCATGCCGACAAGGTCGGCTACCACTAGGGCTCATCCCAGATTATCAAGATCATGCATGTCAAACGGCGCATACTCTGCGGTGAACTCGACGTAGTCATAAAGACGCGTGTGTCCGACCAGCTCGAGCAATGTCGGCCAAGCAGACAAGACGTGCGTGCCAAGCGTCGGCTGGCCGGCCGCTAGAAGTTCACGGAAGCGGTTCTTGCGCATGGCAGTGCCCTCAGTGTTTGGCCAACCATAGAATTCACGTCAGGTTAACGAATCTCGCTCACCACGTCAACGGTTTTGGGGCCCCGGAAACGTCTCGCGATCTCATTTATTTGGACCAACCGCAACGGGCATTCCCCGAGTACATCAAGCAAATACGGCGGGAGTGCCTTCACTAGCTGGACTTAGTCTTATGGCAGGGACGGGATCACGAGCTGACTTTAGACGGATCCGCCCTCTGGAGGTCGCGCAGAGCATGCTCCATCGTCCCTTCGTGCTATTCCTGGATGAGCCGACAGTTGGTTTCGATCCGGTCGCGCAGCGCTCTGTTCTCGATCATGTCGCCCAGCTACGGAGCGAGTTAGGAACGACTATCGTTGTGGACCAGCCACTATATGGGGGGTAACTGGGCGCTGACACCAAGGAGCAGGTCAACGTTTCCACCCAAAATTGCGTCCTTCTCGTTCGCTGAGAGGAAACTGCAATGGCGCCGGACGTAATCGACGCATTGCGTGTAAGTGCAGAACCGCTCCACGTTGGGCATATCGGAACCCCAGACGAGCTTCGACGAGCCGAACTTGTCGCGCATGCCGTGGATAAGTTCTTGCGCTTGAGGGTAAGGATATTCCCAGATACCGCCCCAGGTGATGGGGAACATCACCTCGATCAGCAGGTTATCGTGGCGATAGGCCGCTTCTACGGGTTCAGGAAATTCCCAATGGCCCGATCGGGCGAAATATCCAACCGGCGGTCCCATGACCAGGACCCAGCGAATATCCCGAAACCGCCCCATGAGGCCGTAAAGGCGGACCATATTCGCGATATAGCTGGCCTCGTCATAGTCCGGTATCGCGGTCACCTCGATGAACACCGGCAGGTTTGCTTGTTCCACACGTGACCAGAACGCGTCGAGGCTGACGTCGTCGAAGTTGATATCGAAATCATAGCGCGCGAACGCGTCCAGCGCGAAATACACTCCCCTCAGGCCCAGCCGCTGATGCGCCCGATCGAACTCCCGCAACGCCGCATCCGTAGCGGCACGCGGCTCGTCGATATTCAGCAGCGCCGTGAAGCGCTCCGGGTACTGGTTCTGCGCGAATGCGTTGTAGTCGTTCATCGCGCCGTAGCCCCAGCCGGCCTGCAGAACGCAGTGATCCACCCCGGCATATTGCATCTGCGCCAGCATCAGCTCGGGCGTTGCCACGATCTGCTGCATGCTCACCGGCATGTATTGTGAGTGGTAGTCGTCGTCATCGATCGTGAAGTCGAGCCGACCGAAATTGCCTACTCGGAAATTGACGTCCTTCAGGCCTGACCAGGCGTTCTCTCCTTCCCGGAACAGCGCTGCACCTGAAACCTGTTTGCCATCACGCGACCGGAATACCCTGGCTGCTGTGCGGGTCTGAACCTTCTGCATGTATTTCCGATGGATTTCGCCGGACGGGTGCCCGCAGGCCCCTTCCCAGGTTTGAAATACGTGGGAATGGCAGTCGATGATCATGGCCTGTGTCCCTTCGCAGGAGCGGTTTCTCCGAGCGGCGTCAATGACGCGATCAGGCTGCCACGGCGGGCCGGCATCTGCGAAGCCCAATCGCATGGCAGGTGGAGGTAGCTCCCCGGACCGTCGATCCTGTCCTCGCACGCTTACCTCCCGACCCTTCGTAGGAAGGGAATCACACTGCATCGCGTCGAGCGAAGGACTTTTCAGCAGCCTGCTGGAGCGCATTTAGGCTGACTGGAAATATCCGGCGTGTCGGAGGCATGCGGGCACGTTGCCGTCGCGACCGAGCGCCGGCCGCTCGTACGGTGCCCATTGCCCGGCAGCGGCCCGCCGGCTCACGCCTCGATCTTCCGCAGCAGCCGTTGCTCGACGACGGTGACCGCCCTGGTCAATGGGAAGGCGATCGCAAAATAGATGAAGGCAACCGTCGTCAGAATCTCGACCGGGTGGAACGTGCGCGTCGCGATGTTCTGCCCGACGTAGAGCAGATCGGACATGCCGACCGCCGAGACCAGCGAGCTTTCCTTGAACAGGCTGACTGTGTTGGATAGCAGCGTCGGTATGGCGCGCAGGATGGTCTGCGGAAAGATGACGTAGGTTGTCTTGGCGAGTAGGCCAACGCCGAGCGCCACGCAGGCATCGTGCTGGTCGCGCGCAATTGCCTTCATCGCGGCGCGAAACGTCTCGCTCGAGATGGCACCCATGTAGAGGCTGAGTGCGATGATCGCCGAGGCCAGATTGCCGATATCGACATGCAGCACGATCGGCAGGCAGAAGAAGATCCAAAAGATCTGGATCAGCACCGGCGTGCCGCGGAAGAACTCGACATAAACCGAGCTAACCGCATAGATCACCCGGCTCTCGGAGGTGCGCATCAAACTCAGCACGAAGCCGAGCAGCACACCAAGCACGACGCAGATGCAGGTGAGCTCGAGCGTCGTAGCCAGGCCGGCGAGCAAGGCGCGCCAGTAGTCGAGGATGAAACCGAACGAGACGTGATAGGTCATCGCCGGCGCCCGCTCACCCGGCCAGTCGCCGGGCGTTGCGGCGCTCGAAATAGGTGACGAGCTGGCTGACCGGAAACGAGATCGCGAGGTAGATGCCGGCGACGACCGTAAAAGTCTCGATCGGCCGATAGGTCTGGGTCGACAACGTCTTGGCCTGGTACATCAGGTCGCTTACGGCGACGAGCGAAACCAGCGCGCTCTGCTGGAAGCAGCCGATCGCGTTGGTGATGAGGACCGGAAGCGCCATGCGCACCGCCTGCGGGAAGACCACATGCAGGATGCGCACGCGCCAGCCGAGGCCGAGTGCCACGCTCGCGTCAAGATGGGCGCGCGGAATCGCCTGGATCGCCGCGCGGTAGGCCTCGGCGTTGAACGCGGTGAGATTGAGGCCAAGCGCCAGCACGCCCATCGTCACGGCATCGAGAAAGACGTTGAACAGCATGGGGACGCAGTAGAAGAACCACACGATCTGGATCAGCGCCGGCGTGCACCGGAAGAACTCGACGAAGGCCGTCGCCGGCCAGCGGACGATGCGCACTGGGCTCATCACCAGCAGCGCCACGCCGAAGCCGGCGGAGAGGCCGATGGCATTCGCCAGGACCGTGAGCTTCAAGGTCACGACCAGGCCGTCGAGAAGTTTGTCGAAGTCGCGCAGGACGAAGAAGAAGTTGAGGTGGTAGTTCATCCCGCGGACCGCCCCCCGTTCTCCGCGGCCACTCCGGCTTGCCTCAGGAAGCGCGCAGAATATTGACGATGAAGTCCCGCGTCCAATTCAGCCTGGGGTTAGAGAAGAATTCGCCCGGCTCACCCTGCTCCAGGATGACGCCGCCGGCGCAGAACGCGACGCGCGTCGCGATGTTCTTGGCGAACCACATGTCGTGCGTCACCACCATCATGGGCATGCCCTGCTCGGCGAGCTCGACCATCATGTGCTCTACCTCGACGACCAGCTCGGGATCGAGCGCCGAGGTCACCTCGTCGAACATCATGAGGCGGGGCTCCAGCATCAGGGCACGCGCGATGGCGACGCGTTGCTTCTGGCCGCCGGACAATTGGGCGGGATAGGACCGCGCCTTGTCGGCCAGGCCGAAACGATCGAGCAAGGCCATCGCACGATCCGTCGCGCCTGCCTTTGCCTCACCGCGCGAGGTCACGGGTGCCAGAATGAGGTTGCCGATCACGCTCAGGTGGGGAAACAGGGTGTAGTGCTGGAACACCATGCCGATCTGGCGTTGGATCGCGCGCTCGATGCGGTTCTGCCGGTTGCTTCCGCCGGCGGCAACGTAGAGCTTGCCCTCGACGTGGATCTCGCCCGCATCGATCGTGTCCAGCCCCATGATGCAGCGGAGCAACGTGCTTTTGCCGCCGCCGCTCGGTCCGATGATGAACAGCCGATCCTGCCGCCCCATCTCGAGATCGAGACCCTTGAAGACCTGGACGGCACCCTGCCCGAAACTCTTGTGCAGGCCATTGATCCGGACAAAGCTCTCATCCGGCATCAACCGGCGCCCCCGGTACGATGGTTGCCCCGGAAGCTACGTTGGGCCCGGCGCTGCGCTGGATGGCGCAACGCAATGCGCACGGGAAGGACCCGCCGCAACGCCCTTCCCCTGCCGCCGCCGGCCGCCGTCTACTGGCCGCCGTCTCTCTACTGGCCGCCGTTGATCACCTTGTTCACGTAGAACTCGCCGAGCTTCGCCACGTGGCCTTCGGCAACTGCTTCTTCCAGGAAGATGTTCAAGGCCTCGATCTGCTCGAGCGGCACCGACTTGCGAAAGCCGTAGGCCACGCCCTGCTTGGCGAGTGACGGCTGCGGCAGGACGGTGGCTGACCACTCCTTGTTGACCGCGGCAAACAACATGTTGGTGTCGGCGTCGTCGACCGAGACGTCGGCGCGCCTCGATGATACGGCGAGCCGCGCCGCGTCGACATCCGGCAGGCGCATGATGGTCGCGTGCTTGACTAGGTCGGTGATCGTGTGATCCTGCGCGGTGCCCGACATGACCGACAGGATGATGCCATTCTTGTCGAAGTCAGCCATCGATTTCCACTCCGGCTTGATCTTTGGGTTCGACTTGTTGAAGACGAACGAGATCTGGTACTGCCACGGCGCCATCGAGTAATTGATCGACAGAGCGCGCTTCGCCGTGCGGTTGAGGGCGGGGGCGATGTCCCATTTGCCCGCCTGCATGCCGGCGATGATGTTGTCCCAGGTGGTGTCGACGAACTCAACCTTGACGCCCAGCACCTGCTCGCCGAATTCCTTGATGAGATCGACGAAGATGCCGCTGTACTCGCCGGTCTTCGGATCGCGCATCACGTGCGGCGGTGCGAGCGCCGCAGCGACACGCAGTGTGCCTCGATCCTGCACTTCCTTCCACAGATCCTCCGACTGCTGCGCCGCGGCGACGTGTCCGACCGCCGACAGTGAAAGCGCAATGCCGATCGCACCCAGCAACAAGCAGCAGCGGGCCAGCATCGACCGAATGGCTATGGTCATTTGCAGAATCTCCCCCTATGGCGGTTGCGGTCCCGCAATTCCGCTCGAACAGGCTAGCCGGTGCGGTCGCAGCGCGCCACCTCCCCGGCCAGACCGGCCAGACCGTCCTCCCGATCATGCTCCCTCGTTGTGGCCCCTGATGGAGGCGCACGGGCGGGGCGCGCTCGTTTCCTGCGGGCGCCGCTGCCCGGCCACTCTGCGTTTCAGTTCCTGCCACGGCCGATCGGCCGACGCACGCCGGGCCTTGAGTGGTGGATCATTCAAGAGCTGGTCCGAGCCTAGTTTCCCGTCGGAGCCGGCGGCGATGCAGCCCGGCGATCGCCCGGAACGTCTGCATCACGTCGAATGGAAACACGATGGTCGAACTCCGCTCGCTGGCAATCTCGCTCAGCGTGCCGAGGTAGCGCAATTGCATCGCCCCGGGACTGGTCGCCAGGATCTCGGCGGCCTCTACCAGTTTCTGCGCCGCCTGCTGCTCGCCTTCGGCGTTGATGACCTTGGCGCGGCGGAGGCGCTCGGCCTCGGCTTGGCGGGCGATGGCGCGGACCATGCTGTGGTCGAGGTCCACCTGCTTCCGTGTGCATGTCCAGGATCTCCTGGATATCGGCGTTCAGCTTGTCGCGCTCACCGAGCATCTCGTCCAGTGTGTGCTTGCCCAGCGTCGTAAGGCACGCTGGCCGCCTCGCGCACCGCCTTCTCCGCCCAGTCGGCGTTGCGCGCGTGCACCGTGGCGAGACCGCGGACATAGGCGACGGCGTCGTTGGTCACCTTTGTCAGCACAGCGTCGCGTGGCGTGGCCTTGGCGGGCTGATCAGCCTTGCCGCCATCGTCGGCGGGCTTGGAGTCGGATCCGGCGAGCGGCGTCGAGGCGAACAGGGAAACCGGCCATGCGGCACCCAGATTGGTGCCCGGCGCCATTGCGGCAAGCGCGGCGGCGTACAGAATAAAGGTGCCGGCGCTGGCGGCACGCGACCCGCTTGGCGCCACGTAAGCGAGCACCGGAACCGGCGAGGCCAGCATGGCGCGGATGATTCGCGCATCGCACTGTCCAGCCCTCCGGGCGTGTCCATGCGCAGCACCACCACCGCGGCGTCCTGACGCTGCGCCTCGTTCAAGCTGCGTACGACATAGTTGGCGCTGCCGGGACCGATCGCACCGTCGAGCGCAATCACCACGGCCGTGCGCGGCGCTGCCAGCGCCTGCATGCACGCGAGTGCCAGCAGCCACGCCACCAAAAGCCCGCGCGATATCGCCATCGGCCTTGATTTCGGCAATTTGGCCGACCGGCTCCCTGGTGGCAACGCCGATCAGGTCCCCATTGCCGCCTTGACTCGCGACACCGTGCCATTGCCGACGCCGACGATCTTCGCGACCTTCCTGACACATTCCCCGGCCGTCAGGCGGGCACGTATGGCCGCTTCCACCTTGGCGCCGGTTTTCGGCCGCCCAAGGCGTATAGCCCCTCTCATGTGCGTTGTCCCCGATAATCAATTGCTGGATTTCCATGCCCCGAGCGAAATCCGTCCGTCTCGTCAGACTTCCTGCGCAAGAACGATTTCAGGGCTCGCGCGGAATGTCTGGCTCGCAGCAGCAAGCTGGCGAGTGTAGGAATGGCTACATCTCCCCGCACGAAGCTGTTCCGACGTCGCAACCTCTACCACTTTGCCGTTTCGAATTACTGCGAACCTCTCACACATATGTGCAATGACAGCCAGATCATGGCTCACCATCATAATCGTCAGTTGGTACCTCACGCGGATATCGACCAACAAATTCAATATCTCTGCCTAAATCGACGCATCAAGAGCGGAAGTTGGCTCATCCAGAAGCAGTATGCGCGGTTCAGTGATCAGCGCGCGTGCGATGGCAACCCGCTGACGCTGGCCTCCGGACAGCTGGTGAGGAAAGCGAAAGCGAAGCTCATTTCCGAGCCCGACTTCTTCGAGGGCCCGGGCTACTCGGCCGCTCACATCATTGAAACCGTGAATCACGAGCGGCTCCGATACGAGGCGATCGACAGTATGGTGCGGGTGCAGTGAACCATAGGGATCCTGAAACACCAATTGAATGAGACGGCGTAGCGATTTAGGACGGTCACCCCCCACCTCCATGCCACTGACACGAAGTCGACCCGTTCCCGCCTTCACTGAGCCGGCGATGAAACCGAGCAGGGAGGATTTGCCGGACCCGGATTCGCCGACCAGCCCAAATGTCTCGCCTTCACTGACCGTCAAAGATGTCGGAGAAACCGCCACAACCTGCGATTGGCCTTCGCCGTACACGATGGAGACATTTTCGAGCGTAATCAACTCGACAGCTTCCGTGCTGGAGACCTACGAGAGCCAGTTCGGATTACGTTCGAGCTGAGGAAGCCGGAGTCGCCGCTCGGAAAGATGTGGGCGGCAGGCCAGCAGACCGCGCGTATAGGGGTGTGCGGCGTTCATCAGTTCCGAGGCTTTGCAAGCCTCCATGATCCGCCCGCCGTACATGATTAGGACGCGGTCGCAAAACGTCGCGATTAAATCGAGGTTATGGCTGACCAAAATCAGCCCCATACCTTTGTGCTGCACGAGTTCCTCGAGCACACTTAGAATTTGTGCCTGAACCGTAACATCGAGTGCCGATGTCGGCTCGTCCGCGAGCAGAAGATCGGGCTCGCAAACGAGCATCATGGAGATCATGACGCGCTGCCCCATCCCGCCCGAAATTTGGTGCGGATAGAAGCCAAATATCTTTCTAGGATCAGCAATTCGCACAGTTTCAAGCATTGCAAGTGCTCGGTCGTCGGCCTCCCGCCGTGTACAGCGTGCGTGTGCGCGGCAAGCTTCAGCGATCTGTTTGCCGATCGTTATCACTGGGTTAAGCGAATACCGTGGATCCTGTAGAATCATCGCGATCCTCTTACCCCGGATTCCGAGCCACTTTCGTTCCGATAGCGACCGGAGGTCGATAGCGTCGAACTCCATTTTCAGAGCGCTGACCTTGTTGGGCTTTTCGATGAAGCCCATCAGTGCCCGCACAACCGTCGATTTACCCGAGCCGGATTCCCCGACAATTCCGATGCGCTCGCGCCCCATTGCCAGGTTGAAGTTGCGTACCGCGGCCACCGTCCCGGTAGGGGTGTGGTATTCAACGTGTAGATTCTCGACTTCAAGTAACATGGCCAGTGTCAGCCTCCCTTCGGATCGATGACATCACGCAAGCCATCGCCAAGAAGGTTGAACCCCAAACTGACAATAAGGATAGCCAAGCCCGGGATGGTTGGGACCCACCAGTAATCGACGGCAAACTGTCGGCCACTCGCCACCATGGCGCCCCATTCCGGCGCTGGGGGCTGTGCGCCTAAACCAAGAAAACCCAGCCCGGCCGCGGTTAGTACAACTCCCGCCATGTCGAGCGTCAGCCGCACAATCACAGACGGCAGGCAGATCGGGAGCACGTGTCCCCATAGAATGCGCGCGAGCGAGGCCCCTTCGAGTTCGATCGCAATGATGAATTCGCTAGTGCGAATGGTGAGCGTTTCTGCCCGTGCTAGACGCGCGTAGGGCGGCCAGCTTGTGAGCGAGATCGCGATCACGGCGTTCTCAATACCTGGGCCGAGCGCCGCAGCGATTGCCAGCGCGAGGATCAGCCGCGGAAAAGCAAGGAAGACGTCGGTAAGGCGCATCAGAACGGTGTCGATGATCCCGCCACGATAGCCGGCCAGCAATCCTACGACGAGCCCCATCGGCAGAACGATGGATGAGACGAGCGCGACGATCGTGAGCGTGATCCGAGAGCCAAAGACGACCCTATTAAAAATATCGCGACCCAGATCGTCCGTGCCAAACCAGTGATTCGCTGAGGGTGGTTGTAGCCGATCAGCGAGGACCTGTTTGATCGACAAGCTGTAAGGAGCAATCAATGGCGCGGAAACCGCCAAAACAGCTAATCCTAGGACAACCATGCCGCCGATCAACGCAACGGGGTTGCGGCGGAATGATAACCAGCCACGATACCATCGACCAAGCGTCGCCTGCGTTCGTGACCTGGGCGAACTGTCGAGGAAAAAATCACGGTGCAGCAACCACTTGCGCAGGTTCAGAGGCTCGATTGGCGTCATCGCGATCTCGGATCAGCCAATCGGTAGACAAGATCTGCAAGGAGGTTCAATCCAATATATACGGTGCCGACGAGAATTGTGCCGCCGATAACTGAGTTCAAGTCCGCTGAAAAGAGCCCATCCTTGATGTAGAGACCGAGTCCGGGCCATGCGAAAACTGTCTCTGTCAAGACGGCACCCTCAAGAAGACTGCCGTAACTCAACGCAATTACAGTGGCGAGAGGCACTAGAATGTTGGGAAATGCGTGGCGCCAAATCACGAGTCTGCGGCTTAGCCCCTTTGCGCGCGCCGACAAGATGTATTCTCGCTTAAGTTCGCCGAGCATGAAGCTGCGTGTCATGCGGGCAATGTAAGCAAGCGAGAAATAGCCGAGGATCGTGGCGGGCAAGATTATGTGCGACAGCGCGTTCCGGAAAATGTCCATTCGTCCAGCAATCAAGCTGTCGATCGTTAAAGCCCCCGTGACACGCTCGACCGCACCGTCATAGGCGAAATCGACACGGCCCGGTCCACTAACCCAGCCAAGGCGTGCGTAGAAGACTAGCAACCCGATGATGCCAAGCCAAAAAATCGGCATCGAATATCCAACTAAGCCTATGATGCGAGCGAAGTGATCTAGCCAACGCCCTCGCTTGGCTGCCGCCATAACACCGAGTGGCACTCCAATAGAGACGCCGATCACGATCGCAACCGTTGAGAGTTCGAGAGTAGCAGGAAAGACGCGCAAAAGGTCGCTGAAGACCGGCCGTGCGGTGATGACAGAAGTACCGAAATCGCCGCGGAGGACTTTCGTAAGGTAATTCCAGTACTGAACGAGGAGAGGTTTGTCGAGGCCGATCTCATGGTAGACGCGCCAATACACATCCGTTGGCGCCCTGTCCCCGACAATAGCGACGACCGGGTCGATTGGGAGCACCCGTCCGATAACGAATGTTACGATTGTAAGCCCAAGAAACGTAAGCGATAGCGACAGAAGAAACCGCCCCAAACCCATCACAAGGCGGAACTCTTTACTAAATGTCATCATCAGAGATCCAAACAACCTCCGGTTGCTCAGTCTGGCATTAGGATCAAGCGTTGACAACGTCACCTTTGTTCTTAGGAGGTGGCTTCGTTGCCGCGGCGAGTGATCGTTGTATGCAGGCCGGAGCGCCAGTAAATCACTGCCAATAAGCACCGTGTCAGGGTCACGTCAAGCCAGCCAGTTTCCTGCCGAATCAGCGAGATTGCCGAGCGTTCAACACGCCACAGTAAAATAGCCATCTGACAAATCATCCGGGAGGTACCACAATCATGCGCCACCCATTCGATCGGCCTTCCGGATGGGCTCTACTATCTAGACCGTATGTTCGTGGCCAGACAGGCAGCTCGTCACATACCGCAGGCACGAGCTGAGCGCGATCGCGCTTTCTGATGGGACTATGAGAGCGATTTCCTGATGCGCTTCCGGCTACCGCTTCCCGGCTGCTGTAGGGGGTCTGGGAAGCGGGAAGCAGAAGAGTCGGCGCTGGTTGCCCGCCGGCAGCTGCCGGCCGATCTGGTGCGGCTGGGCGAAGCTGAGGTCGTATCCTGACGGGCTGGTGGTAGTGGCGAGTGACCGGCAAGGCGGTAGCCGTCGCTGGCTTTGATTTGACGATGTGACCGGCGGCGGTCATGGCGGCGAGGCGCACCTAGAGTGTGGCGGAACGGACGCAGCGGCGGGCGCGCAGCTCGGCGAACGGCCGGGGCTGATCGGCTTCGGCGAGCGCGGCGGTGCGCTCGTCGATAGACGTCGTTGCGGGGTCGGGCGCTGGCAGGTCGTGCGGCTCCACAGGCTCGAAGGCCAGGGCGTCGGTGCGCTGGTTGAGCGCCAAGGTGATGCTGGGGATGGCGGAGGCAGCGCGGTGCTCGGCGGTGAGGATGATGCGCTCCTCGCCGTCGCGGCGGAGGTAGAGGTTGGATTCGCCCCAGGCGTGGAACTCGGAGGAGCTGCGGAGGGCTGGCCGGCGCGGACTGTGCCCGCGCCTTTCCTGGCAAGGTGGACGAGCACGACGGCGACGGCGTGGCGGCCGCAGGTCACGCAGGAAGGCGAGCAGCGGGGCGACCTCGCCGCTGGCGTTCTCGTCGATGCGGTGCAGGCGGACGAACGGGTCGAGGACAAGCAGCCGCGGCTTCAGCCGGGCGACGGCCGTATAGCGCGAGCAGCTTTTTTGTTCACGCGCGTCTCTCCTTCGTCCTTGGGGAGGTAGGCGGGCGGCAGCCCGGTCGCCGTCTGCCGGTCGATCAGCCGCGCCAGCAGCGGCGCCATGTCGCGCGCCGGCGGCGACGCGGCGGTGGGCTCGGTCGTGACAGGCTGCAAGCTTCGGCGCAGGCCGCTGGCGTTGCGGGTCTTGTCCTGCGGGAACAGCCGGCAAGAGCACGGTGCCGGTATGCTGGTCGACAAGGTGAGCGTGGGTGAGATCCCAGGATCCCAGCTGACGAAGCGAAGCTAGAGGGATGAGAGATGCCGGTAGCGGCTCGGAACTTCGAAGCCGCTTCCTTCGATTGTTACGGCGCCGTCGCGCTTGCGTAGGGTGCGCCGTTCGGTACGGGTGAAGCGCCGCGGCATCCGGGCAGGGCCGTGTCACGTCGGGGCCGACGAGGAAGCGGGCAAGTGGTGTGTCGTCGATCGTCGATCTCGACATGGCGCTGACGGTTGTAGTCGTACCCACGCCTACGTCGCCTCGTTGTGGCGGCTGTCCGACGGTCTCAGTTTTTGACAATCGAGTCGTAATATATGATATCGTATATCGGACCGACTAGAAAACCCTTCACGTTGTTTCGTCGAGCGACAAGAGTATTTGCTTGGAACATCATTATGTAAGGACTGCTCTGCATTAAGCGGCGCTGCAGGTCTTCATATTCCGCCTTTCGTCTAACTTCATTTAGCTCTACGTCAGCGGTCTTGCACAAGGATACTAACTCTGGATCCTGCCATGAAACCCTCCAGCCGGGCGAGTGATTCCTCGCAGTATCCGAGTTGTCCAGATTAACCGCGAAGGGATCAATGTTGGAACTTGGGTCCATATAGTCAGGATTCCAGAGATACATCACCATCTGGAACTTCTTTCGGCCCCTGTAAATGGTGATGAATTCTTTCTGCTCAAGTGTCACCACTGACAACTTGACACCTGCTTGAGTCATGGTTTGCTGGACTGCTTGGGCGATCTGCGTATACGGCGCGATATTGGGAATGTTCAACTGCACTTCGAAACCATTTGGATATCCGGCTTCAGCCAGAAGTTGCTTTGCTTTGGGGATGTCCAACTTGAATGGGTTATCCGTTACTGACGCCCAGAAGCCTGCGGGCCAGAGCGACTGGTGCACCGTCATTTGGCCCTTAAGGATCGTATCGACGACGCCGTGGTAATCGACGAGATAGCGGAGCGCTTCCCACACCTTCGGCTTGGCCAACGGATCTTCTTTAACGCTCATGGCGAGGTAGTACTGGTCGCCCGACGGAAAACTGTCGATGCTAATATCCTTGTTGGTGGCTAGGGCCCTGATCTGGTCAGGTTCGAGATTGCGTGCAATATCGACATCACCCCTTTCGAGTAGGAGTTCCTGCGTCGCCGCTTCGGCAACATGACGAATGACAATCCGCTTCAGTGCCGGCGCTCCAAGGCGCCATGTCGGAGAGGCCTCAAGTTCGATGGATTCGCTGGGCTTCCAGCTCTTCAAGATATAGGGACCGGACCCTGCGTCGTTGCCTACACGCAGCCAACCGTTTCCGAGATCCCCGTTTTGTTCATGGGCCATCACGAGTTTCTTGTCGACGGCGGCACTGTCACCAGTAGCGAGAGCGTGGAGCACAAGAGTGGGCGCCAGCTGCTCGACCACCTTGACTTCGACGGTGAAGGGATCGATGGCCTTAACTAAATCCTTGACATTTTTCGCTGTCCAGCCGAACTGGGTGATAATGAAGGCTTCCCCGTTGTTCAGAATTACGCACCTCTGCAGGGAAAATGCCACATCGTCGGCGGTCACCGGATTGCCGGAATGGAATAGCAGCCCCTTGCGAATATGGAACGTGAAGGTCTTGCCGTCAGCGCTGACCTCCCAACTCTCGGCGACACCTCCAGCCAACTTATCATACGCGCCCGCATTGAACCGAAGGAGGCGGTCGTAAACACTCGCGTCGACCTCGACGCTAGTGTACTCAGCAGCCTCATGAGGGTCCATTGACAGAATCTCGCCCATAGCTTTAGCCATCACCAATGTATCTGCTGGTGTCGCTGCAGCAGCGATATTACTTGGCAGCTCACCGGTAGCCGCCAGAGCCGCGGCGGCAGCCGACATCCTGGTAAACTGTCTGCGCGGCATCCTGCCTGTCTTTGACATAGCGAACCTCCCCATACGGTTCTTTCGGCGTGCTGCCCCTGGTACGGGGCGACAACGCCGGCTTGAAAAAACCAAGTGACTAGCGTACACGCCGGTTATGACCTAGGCAAGCTCATTCGTGCGTCAATCATATCATAATCGGCGCACGCTGAAAGGCGGGGGGGCTGTGAACTACCGCTGGAACATCGCTAATTTGAGTTATGCGATTAGCGCATGATGTCAGGAAGGCTATGCGATTATGCAAGGAGCAGCAGCCGGCTTTCTGATTGAGCCTGCCGCCGTCGCCGAGGCGCATCGCGTAGGCGTGGGGAGTACGCCTTCGTTCTCGCTCGGCGACAAGTCCGCGGCGCCGGGCCAGACGCCGTTCGACGCTAAATTTCGAATAGTGCGAATTGGCAATGGGATGTTTGCCGCCACAGGACCGCTTTACCGGGGCGCCCGGATGGAACTGCCTCTGGCCCTCCTTGAGGCGACCGGCCCCCGAGTCCAATGACCGCGGATCCCGCCGCCCTGCGTTTCAAACGGCTGCGCCCAGGCATACGCATGCACCCCTTGAGCCGCCGTTTAGGGGTCCTGACCGATTATACAACGTATCCACGTGAACAGGCCTTCGGCGAACACACGCCTCATTTGATTGACAGCAAGGAGACTTGGTCATGACGCGACGCTTGGATGCAAAGGTTGCAATCGTCACCGGGGCCGGGCAAGGCATCGGTCGGGCGATCGCGCAGGTCTTTGCCCGAGAAGGCGCTCGGATAGTGGTTGCAACACGAACGCCACAACACGGCAATGAGACGGTGCGTCTGATTACAGAAGCTGGCGGCCAAGCTTACTTTTACCCCATTGATCTTGCGGACCATAAAGCAGCACACGCGCTCGTTGACGAAGTCGCGGCGAGATTTCAGCAGTTGGATATCCTAGTACATAATGCAGGCAACGTATCGAATAATCGAATTGAAGTAATGGACGACGCAGTGCTCGACAAGCTCCTCAGCGTCAATCTCAAAGCGTGTTTCACGCTCACACGAGCGGCCATCCCGCATCTTCGCAAAGTGACAAATGGACGAATACTGATTACATCATCGGTGACGGGACCACGCGTGGCGATGCCCGGATTGGCGCACTACGCAGCAACAAAAGGTGGCGTGAACGCATTCATCCGAACGGCAGCATTGGAACTCGCTGCCGACGGCATCACAGTGAACGGAGTTGAACCTGGATACATCAACACGACAGCCCTCGATCGGTTTAAGGCACGCCATGGTGAGAGCAACATCGCCAAGTACATTCCAGCCAAACGTTTAGGTCAATCTGAAGAGGTTGCGAATGCTATGCTTTTTCTAGCGAGCGCAGAGTCGAATTATATAACAGGACAGACTATCATCGTAGACGGTGGATCCACGTTACCGGAGAGCCCGGTATTCATTAACCTATAAAAGGCAAGTTGCCACCTTCGGCTTTCACTTCATCTTTGGCGCAAATGATCTTCTGGTAGTGTCCAGAAGGGTGGACGGCCCCCGACGGCATCAGTGTGCCCTTGGCGTCGCTATGCGATAAACCTCAGGGACCGGCGGCGCCTGACCCGACACATATGGAGGTCCCAGACCACGGATCGGGCTGCCAGCACAGACGCGCCAAGGCTAACATTCCGATACCGACTCGATGTTAATCCTAACCTGTCGCGTAGCGTGGCGCGAATTTAAGGATTGGCACTAACAACAGTTCCCGGATTCCGGCGTAACAAGGCGGAACCTGGACTGACGGGTGCCTCATGCTGCTGCAGTCCGCGGTGACCGCCACGACGGCCGACGCCGCGGCGTGAACTGGCCAACGTTGATCATGATCGCCCTCGTCGGTACTGGCCTGGGTGAGGACCCCGCGCGCAACGGCCATTGCCGGCATCCTGTTTTCTCTCTGGCTGCTACAACTCTCCATTCCGGCCGATGCCCTTGAAGTCCGCGACTGGCTCAAGACCAGCTCGCGGCGCGTCTCCGTGGCCTGAACGTCGTGCCCTTTGCCAGCGTGGCATTCATGTGGTTGCTCGGTGTTCTACGCGACCGGCTCGGTAAGATCGAAGTCAGTCCTTTGCGACCGTCTTTCTCGGTAGCGGACTTATGTTCCTCGGCATGATGTTTGTCGCTGCCCTCCGCCGTATCCTCACGGCGCGGGGCCCGGACGCACCGGAGAAAAATCGTATGTGCAGTCCGCACGTATGATTGGCGGCTTCGCACTGATCACCTGGCCTGCCAGCTATGGCTCCTCAGGGTCATGAGTTTCGAGGTAAGTCAGGACGGCGTCGTCTTTCAAAAGGACCTCGGGCCAAACACCGCAGAGCAGGCGGTGAAGATCACGCGCTTCGATCCCGATCTGACTTGGGGCCGCATCGATGTATGCTCGTTGAGTGCTGATTGCGTTCAGCGCCTTGACCGTGGTCGGATACTTGTCCGTCCAATCCAAACCGGTGCGCGTAAGCAGCTTGACTTGTCCGCGATCCAGACAGCCGTGCATGCGATATCCGTCCAGTTTGATCTCATGCGCCCACCGATCACCCTCTGGCACTGTATCCGCGAGCTTCGCGAGCTGTGGCGCAATCCAGGTGGGCAACCCGGTGACCGTGCCGGTGTGACCCGCTGAACGGCGCCGGCGCGGAACTGCTGGCATGATAGGGGCATATCTAGTCGGTCTGAGCGCCACAGCGCCACGAATTTACCGCCCCGGACCGTTCTCTCCGTCGTCTCCGACCAGCCTCACGCACCAGCCGGTTGCGCCCATCCTGCCGGGTGCCCTTGCCGCGCCGTCCTCAAGCAGCGCCACGCTGACTGGACGCCGGCCGCAGTGCTGGCACCGGAGCTGCACCACCAAGTCCGCAATCGTCAGGCCGGCCAGCCCGCGGTTTGCTGCTAGCATTCGCAAGGGGATGTGGACAGAGCGTCCGCAGGGGCACCGGGCGTCCAGACAATACCGACGCAGGCTCCGCACCGAGCAGGCGAGGATGACGGCGCGATCTCCGGGCGGCTGGTCGGCATGGCCGGCAGCGAAGCGTAAGAACAAGCAGAGAACAAGAGCGAGGCGCCGGAGCACCCGCCCGGATCAGGCCGCCAGCCTCAAGGTCGCGATCGCCCGGTTTCGACCCGCACCGAGGCAGCCAGTGTGAGCGGCCTAGTGCCGGCCGGGGCGTCTGGCTTTCGCAGGCGATGGAAGCGCGATTTGCACCTGCGCCCGTGTGCACTGCACATCGAAAGTCTGTAGCCTCGCGGGATGGACGGCCATTCCAACCTTGTCGCCGCGCTGCCGCAGCCGGGTCATCCCGATTGGTTCGCGCCTGGTGTTCGGCCCGCTGCGCTTGAACGTCTAGGCTTCCGCTATGCCCCAGGAGGCGTCCATCTGTCCAAGACCATGATGCTGGCCGAACTTCGCGGGGTCATGGACGGGGTTGCCACACCGCAACCGGCCGAAATCGAACGTGCTGTGATAACTGACAACATCCTGGCCAAAGCGACAGGAACAGCCAGACGGCTTGCACTATCACGTCTGATCACTCTCTACGGCCTTGCGAAGGCGTTTCCCATCCAAGCCGTCGCGCTACGCCTTTGGCGCCGCAGCCAGTCGGGACGACCTTTGCTGGCGCTGCTCTGCGCGCTCGTGCGCGAACCGCTGTTGCGGGACACGGCGGGCGTGGTCCTAGCCGCGCCCCTCGGCGCGTCTGTGCGCTGGCCGGACCTCGCTGCGGCAGTCACCGCCCATCACCCCGGCCGCTACTCGCCCAAGATGCTGAAATCCCTAGCGCAGAACTGTGCATCGTCGTGGACGCAGTCTGGGCATCTACGCGGAAAGGTGGCCAAACGCCGCGCTTTAGTAGAGCCATCCCCCGATGCCGCAGCCTATGCCGCCTTACTCGCGGAACTGGCGGGCTTCGGTGGACCAGCACTCCTGGGATCGCCGTGGATGGCGGTTCTGGATCGTTCCGAAGACGATCTCTTGTCCCTGTTGCGCCGCGCCGAGTCGACAGGGCTTGTTCGTGTCCGGGCAGGCGGCGGGGTCGTCCAGATCAGCGCACGTCGAGCGATGGCCGAGTCACTGGAGGTCGCAGAACTTGCCGACAGTTGACGATCTATTAGGGCATTTTCGACGCCAGGCGTCGCTGCCGTGGTCCAAGGACGTGGCTGGCGACTACCGCGTCTGGATCATGTGTTATGACAAGGCCCTGGAACGCCGAGTTCAAGGTCGACTCCACGAGTTCGAAGCGATCGCTCGCTCCTTTGGCCATGGTTGGTGCACGTTCAACCTTGCCGCGGTCGTCGCACCGTGGTTTGCCTCCCATGACCTATTTTGCGCTTTGTCAGAACAGCCGGACGAATTGCCAGGTCTGCTGCCCGACTTCGAGCAACACGTTGTCCACGCTGTCAGAGCAGAGCTTCAAGCACTGTGTGACAACGACATCCTCGCGCTATCCGGCGCAGGCGCACTGTTTGGTCTGATGCGCGTCTCAACCCTCGCCGATATGGTCGTGCCCGACATCAAGGGGAGGTTGCTGCTTCTGTTTCCAGGGCGGCATGAAAATGGGTCCTACCGACTTCTCGATGCCCGCGATGGATGGAGCTATCGCGCGACCCCCATCCCGCCCTAATCTGTCCGGGTTAGGACCGTTCCAGGATAGATCGCTGTGCTCAACCGTGAGGTTTTCCAAAAAGCTCCGGAAGATTACCGAATCCCTAATGACGGGGTGGCCAAAATCGTCTTCCCGCCTGCGACGGGTGCCCCGACCCAGACGCTCAAAGATGAGCTTCGAATCTTCATCACCGATGGCGAGTTTGGGCGGGGGCTGCTGCGCATCCTCGAATCCTTCCGCTCGGGACAGAGCCAAGGCACACAGAAGGCGGTCTGGATCAGCGGCTTCTACGGTTCCGGCAAGTCGCATCTCGCCAAGATGCTTTGCGCTCTCTGGACTGACGAGCCGTTCGAGGACGGCTCCCGGCCCAGCGCCCTGATCCCCGAACCGTCGGCTGAACTTGTGCACGAACTCCGCGCGCTTCGGTCAGCGGCCGAACGCGCCGGCGGATTGCACGCTGCCGGCGGCACGCTGGGTGGAGGCTCGGATGATCCGAAGTTCGCGACCCTCGGTATTGTCCTTAACTCTGTCGGCCTGCCGCTCGACTTCCGCGCGGCCCGCGTCGCTTTCTGGCTGGCCGATGAGGGCATCCTGGATGCTGTCCGCAACCGCTTGGGCGCGGGGTTCGACTCCGCGATCCGCAATTTCGTGCTTGCCACCGCGTTCCACCAGGCGGTGCTCGCCGAAAAGCCGTCCCTTGCGGCGGGTGCCCGGGACTTATCGGATCGCTTGAAGGCCAACTTTCCGCAGCCGCCGGAAATTACGGTCGCCGACCTGTCCTCGACCGTCCGCCGGGCTCTGCTGCTAAACCGCAAGGAACTGCCCCTCACCGTGGTCGTGCTGGATGAGGTGCAGCAGTTCCTGAAAAACGATCCCGACCGCGTGCTGGACATGCAGAACATCGCCGAGCGCTTCGCCGAGGATTTCGATGGGCGGTTGCTTCTCGTCGGCACCGGACAGCAGGCCCTGAATGAGCTTCAGAACCTCCAGAAACTGCTCGGCCGCTTCCAGGTGCGGATCAATCTCGGCGAAGCCGACATGGACTCCGTCATCCGAAAGACCGTGTTGCGCAAGTCGGGCCAAGGCGCGGACAAGGTGCGCGACATGCTCAATGCGCGCGCGGGCGAGATCTCCCGCCAACTCCGTGGCAGCCGCCTTGCGCATCGGGCAGACGACAACAGCGATGCAGTCCTGGACTGGCCGCTGCTGCCAAGTCGCCGGCGTGTGTGGGAACGCATTCTCCGCGTACTCGATCAGACTGGCATGGCCGGCGCTTTACGCACGCAGATGGCGGTGGCACTCGAATCGGCCCGCCTGGTTGCCAGCGCGCCGCTCGGGCATGCCGTCCCCGCCGACTTCCTCTACACGCGCTTCGCAGATGACGCGTTCGCCGCTGGTGAACTGCCCGAGGAAACGCGTGCCCGCATAAGCAAGCTGCGGGAGGGGGCGGAGGCCGAGCGGCTCCAGGCGCGGGTCCTAATGCTCGTTTACATGCTCGGCCTGATACAGGGCGACGCCGAATTCCATGGCGTGCGCGCTACCACTGAAACCATTGCTGATCTCCTGATCGAGGACCTATCGGCCGGAGGGGACCTTCGCGTCGCGGTGCCGGCGGCCCTGGCCGCCCTCGAAGAGTCCGGCGCGGTCATGCAGACCAACGATGGCGTCTGGCGCTTACAAACAAAGGAAGCGGCAGAGTGGGATGCCGCGTACCGCACCGAGTTGCGTAACGTGCGCAATAATCCATCCGAGCTTATTAGCGGTCGGAGGACGGCTCTTGAAACCGCGCTTTCGGAAAGCCTGAGGGGCCTCTCCGCGGTGGCGCAGGGCCGAAGCGCAGTCTCCCGCAAACTGGTTCGCCTTGGCGCAACCGAGAAAGCTCCGGCAGACGGGTTGATTGTGCAACTCCACAATGGCTGGGAAGAAACCCTGAAAACCGTTTCGACCGATATCGCTACCCAGCTGGAAACTGAGGCCACGATCCACATCCTTATCGAACGCCACGATGCGGAGCGGCTCGAAGAAGCGCTTCGGCAGCGTCAGGCGGCAAAGGTGGTACTGGATCAGCGCGGCGCGCCGACGACCACCGAAGGCGATCAGGCACAGAAAGCCATGTCCGCCCGTGAGAGGGCAGCCGAGCGCTCGATCAAAGAGATCACGGAAGCCGCGGTGCGCGACGCGAAGGTAATCCTCGCGGGCGGCTCCGAGCAGTCTGGCACCTATCTCAAGGACCGGCTGCACGCCGGAGCGCAGGCCGCCCTGGTGCGTCTCTATCCGCAGTTCGATACCGCCGACGATCCGGGCTGGGAACGTGTGGTTAAGAACGCCCAGGCCGGACAGGCTGATGCGCTAAAGGCGGTCGGTCATAACGGTCCGCCGGAAACCCATCCGGTCTGCCACATGATCCGCGCCAAGCTCGGCGCTGGCCGCAAGGGCAAAGACTTGCGCGACGAGTTCGAAGGCCCGCCCCACGGCTGGCCGCAGGATGCGGTGGACGGCGCGCTGCTGGTGCTCTCCCATGCCGGGCTGATCCGGGTCCTCGGCGAAGACGGGAAGGAAGCGGTGCTGCGCAGCCTGCCGCGCCAGAAAATCGGCCTTTGCCGCTTCCTGCCGGAAACCCACACCGTCACCAGCGTCCACCACCGCGCGATCCGCGCGGTTGGCCAAGCCGTCGGGATCAACGTCCCGCCCGCTCAGGAGGCGGAGCAATTGCCGCTGATCTTGAAGGCATTGCGGGATGCCGCAGACTTGGCGGGCGGCGATCCGCCGGCGCCAGCCGCCCCAGCCACTCCCGACCTCGATGCCCTGGAAGCCCTGTCCGGCAATGAGCGGCTGATCGAGGCAGCGACCCGTACGGCGCAGCTCGCCGCCGACTTCAAGAACTGGGTCGCGTGCCGTCAGACGATCGCTGCCCGCTTGCCCGCCTTCCGCACCGCGGAAAGCCTCGTGAGGCTTGGGGCGCATGGTCAAAAGGCTGCACTGCAGGACATAAGCGATCTGCGTCGGCTGCTGGACGAGCCTGACCCGGTTCCACCAGCGCGCCAGGACGCCGCGGCCGAGCTGCGTCAGCGGCTGAACGCCGCTTTCGACGCCTATCAGGAGGCTCTCACCGCGGCCGAGGTCACGCTGAAGGGCGACGCCAACTGGCAAGCCCTCGGTCCCGAGGACAAGCACGCGATACGGACCGATAACGGGTTGTTGCCGGCGCAGCAGCCAAGTGTTGCGAGCGCCGAGGACATCGTGGCCGCGCTGACGGCGCGCAGCCTGTCCTCTTGGGCGGACCTCACGCGCGGACTGAAGGCGGGCGCCCAGGCAGCGCTTGATGAGGCTGCTGAGCGGCTGCAGCCGCAGGCGCAGCCGATCACCCTGCCTTCGCCCGGCACCTTGAGCGACGCCGCCGCGGTGGACGCATGGCTTGATCGCTTGCGCAACACCATCCTCGCGGCACTCGCCAAAGGCCCTGTCCGTCCCCGCTTCTGAGCAGAAAGTTTCACAAGATGCCTGATCTCTCGCGCGAGCTGCGCCAAATCCTGGAGGCAACGATCAAAGCAGCCCGCGTAACGGCCGAAGCTGGCGCGGCTGACGCGCTTCGCCGGCTTGGCGTTGCGGCGGCGGAGCTGCCCGCGCACCTCGAAGCCCGCCGTGCTGAGCGCAATCGGCTTCGCGCACACGCAAGGTCGCTTGGCGATCGGCCGAACAAGGACGCCACGCACGACATTACCCGCCTGACCGAGGCTGCCGCCTATGTGCAGTGGCATCGCCTTCTGTTCGCCCGCTTCCTGCTGGAACGCGATCTGCTGCGCGACGAAGCGGGCGTGGTGATCTCGCTGACCGATTGCCGGGAAGAGGCGATGATGGGGGGCGCCGGCGATGAATGGTCCGTCGCGTCCGCCCATGCCGCGCGCCTGCTGCCCGGCGTGTTCCCGCCGGATGATCCGCTGGAGTCGCTGGCGCTCGCACCCGAACATGCGAAGGCGCTGCGGGATCATCTGAAAAGCCTCGATCCGGCGATGTTCGCGGCCGATGACAGCCTCGGCTGGACCTATCAGTTCTGGCGTGCGGCCGAGAAGAGGGCGGTGAACGAGAGCCAGGTGAAGATTGGCGCCCTGCAACTACCGGCAGTGACGCAACTCTTCACTGAGCCCTACATGGTGCGCTTCCTGCTGCACAACACGCTCGGCGCCTGGTGGGCGGGCAAGGTGCTAGCGGCGCGGCCCGAGTTGGCGCGCGAAGCAGCGGATGAGGCTTCCTTGCGCGCAGCTTGCGCGTTGTCGGGCTATTCGTGGGATTACCTGCGCTTCGTGCGCGAGGACGCGGTGTGGCGCCCCGCAGCCGGCACGTTTCCCGGCTGGCCGACCCGGACAGCGGAGATCACGCTGCTCGACCCGTGCTGCGGCAGCGGCCATTTCCTGACTGAGGCGCTGGCGGCGCTCGCCGCGCTGCGCGTCGCGGAGGAGGAATTGTCGGCTGCCGATGCGGTCGTTGCCGCGCTCCGCGACAATCTGCATGGGCTGGAGATCGACGGGCGCTGCGTGCAGATCGCGGCTTTCGCGTTGGCGCTCACTGCCTGGCGGATCGGCGGGGCGGAAACAAAACTGCCGACGCCGCATGTCGCCTGGGTCGGCGCGCCACCGCCCTTGTCAAAGTCGGAGTTCGCGGCGCTTGCCAATGGCGATGTTGATCTGCGGCGCGGGCTGGAGGCGCTGCATGATCTGTTTGCTCAGGCGCCGCTGCTCGGCAGCCTGATCGAGGTCACCGGCGGCGATCTGATGGACCCGGCGCGCATCGCGCGCATCGAGGAAAGCATCGCGGCGCTGGTGGACAAGATGCGCGGCGCGGAACCGGAGCGGGCAGAGGGCGCGCTCGCTGCGCGGGGCATGGCCGATGCGGCGTCGATCCTGGCGCGCCGCTTCGTGTTGCAGGCGACCAATGTTCCTTTCCTCGGCCGTGGTAAGCAGGATGCCACACTGGCGACTTATCTCTCAGTGCGGTTCGAGAGCGCGAAAGCCGATCTCGCGACCACGATGCTGACGCGGATGCGGTCGCTTGCCACCAAGGATGGCACAGTGGCGGCAGTGACGCCGCAGAACTGGCTGTTCCTCGGCAGCTACAAGAAAATGCGCGAGACACTGCTTGCGCAGACATCCTTTGCATTGGTTGTAGTGCTGGGCGAACACGGCTTCGACAGTTCGGCTGCGGCGGGGGCGTTCACGTCCCTGGTGGCGCTTAGCGAGGCGCGTCCGGATGCCAAAGCGGTCTTCGCCGGCCTGGACGCAAGTAACGCCTCTGATCCCGCGGGTAAAGCTACCGTGTTACGCGGACGCGATGCACTCCTATTCCAGCAGGCCGAACAGCTTGGAAATCCGGACCAGCGAATAAGTCTGGATCAAAGCGTAAGAAGGCCGGCTCTTCTTCAGGATCTTGCAGAATGCTATCAGGGTGTTGTTACAGGAGACATAGAGCGGTTTACTAGGCGTTTTTGGGAGAATTCGCTCTTTTCGGAAAGTTGGGTGCCTTTGCTAGTGTTCTGACTTTGACACTTCGATCCCGACCGGGATGGCGGGATCGGCCGCGAACCAGATGGAGGCCGGGGATCGAAGCGATAGGATCGCAACACTAGCATCTAGCGAAGGTAATAAGCCGTTTTCGGGTGCAACCGATGCGTTGTTCTGGCAAGCCGGTCGAGGGGAGCTGCACCTCTATGCGGCTGAAACTCGGGACAAGCTTCATGATATGCACGAGAGCGGTAATCGGGCATGGGGACATCGCGGTGTCGCGGTAAACAGAATGCGTAACTTGCGAGCTGACTTCTATTCCGGTGAAATCTTCCACAACAACCTCGCAGTGATATTTCCATCCAGAGACGAGCATCTTGCTGCGATCACTGCGTTTTGTCTGTCTGAAGAATTCTTTCCGGCAGTTCGACGTATCGATCGAAAGGTAAGTCTTACAAATGCGACTTTGCTAAAGGTGCCCTTCAATCTCGAGCGGTGGACTATCGAGGCGGCGGCTCTTTGGCCTGATGGCCTTCCCGATCCTTACTCAGACGATCCGACGCAATGGCTCTTTCATGGGCATCCTCTATACGCAGAGCCCGGCACCGAACTTCATGTCGCACTCGCCCGCCTCGCCGGCTATCGATGGCCGGCGGAGACCGATTCAGCGATGCGCCTCTCGGCCGAAGCCCGCGCCCGTATCGTCGAGGCTGCGGCGCTGCCCGAAACCGATGTCGACGGGCTGCTCGCCCTTGTTCCCGTCCTCGGCGAACGCCTGCTCGCCGACCGGCTGCGCGCCTATTGCGCTGCCGCCTGGGCCGATAACTGGACAGCCAGCACCGAGGCCCTGCTGATCGCTGCCGCCTGCGAGCGCGCGAAGGACAAACCGCCGAAGCAACTGACGCTGGATGCCTGGCTGCGCACCCATGCCGCCCGCCAGCACGCCAAGCTGTTCCACGACCGGCCGTTCCTGTGGTGGATCACCGATGGCCGCGCCGACGGTTTCACCGCGGTCGCCCACTACCACCGCCTGACCAGCGCCAATCTCGAACGCCTTACTTACACCGTGCTCGGCGACTGGATCACAAGGCTCGGTGACGATCCACGCACCGAAGCCGCGCGCGTGCTGCAAGCCAAGCTCGCCCGTATCCTGGAAGGCGAGGCGCCCTACGACATCTTCGTCCGCTGGAAGCCGCTCGAAAAACAGCCGCTCGGCTGGGAGCCGGATCTTGATGACGGCGTGCGCCTAAACATCCGCCCCTTCATTGAGGCTGGGGTGCTCGTCCACGCGCCGAACGCGAAATACACCGTTGATCGAGGCAAGGACGTCACCTCTGCGCCTTGGTTCAAGGTCTTCAACGGCGAGCGTCGCAACGATTATCATACGAGGCTTGAGGAGAAGCGCGCTGCCCGCGCCGCGTTCGCCCTGGCCGCACAGTGACGACCCCGCTCGCCGCGCTGATCCAGGCCCTCCGCACCGCCGCCGACCACGACCCGCGCGCCGAAGCGCCGCCGGAGGCCGTGCTGTGGTGCGACCCGAACCGGGACTTTGCGCCGCTGCTGCCAGCGCTACGCCGGGCGATGCCGAACCTGCTGACGCTCGGCGACTACGATCCCGAACACCGCCAGGGACCGGCCATCTGGCTGCGGGCCGCACTCGGACGCGCCATCCCCGATCTCAACTGGGACGGCGACGCGCCGGCGATCCTCTATCTGCCCGGCATCGCGCGGGACACGCTGCGCGCGGCGGAGGACTGTCCCGAACATTTGAGGCTGCTCGCCTGGTTCGTCGTCGGCGGTGCGTTGTTCGGCCACGTCAACTCCAAGGACTGGACCCTGCGCGGGTTTCTTTCCTCGAAGCCGGCCTATGGCGGGCTGGGCCTTGATGTCGCGCAGGACGACGCAACGCGCGAGGCGCTGGCCACCGCCGCGCCGAAGCTGTTCGCGATGCCCATCGCCGAGCTGTCTGGCCGCCACCTGGACGCGTCCTCGCTGCACGCGTTGCTGGCGCCCGATCTGGTGGAGGACTCGCTCGCCTGGCTGGGAGGCTCGCTGACGCGGGAGGCTGACCCAGCGCGCTTCGCCGCGTTTCAGGCTCGCGCGAAGGCGGAATTAAAGCTGGACCCTGGGCGCGCGAAACCCGCGACCGCCGCTGCGCGTCTGTTGCGGCGGGAGAAGGGATGGGATCGCGTCTGGGATCGGTTCGCCTCCGCGGGCCGAGGGTTCCACGAGGACGTGGCCGTTCTACTGGCGCCGCTGGAACCGCCCGACCTGCTTTCCGCCGATCCGACAATCTACGCCACAGCCAACGCGCGGCTGGAAGCCGAATTGCGCGCCGCGTTGGCCAAGCTCGAAGACGCACCAGAGCCAGTCGCCCGCGAGGCAGTCCGGCGGTTGGCCAAGGAACATGCTGGCCGCTGCTTCGGTCCCTGGGCCGCACGCGGTCAATCCAGATTGGCGCATGCAGTTCAAAAACTGGCTTCTCTAGCGGAGCCTCCGTCACTGCCGTCCAATGATGCCAGTTCCCTGGCCGAGGCTTACGCCGCGACCGGCTGGACAGCCGATGATGCCGCCATCCGCGCGTTGGAGACGGTGGCGCCCCGCTCTGACTCGGTGGCCATCGAGTGGCTGGCCGAGGACCGGGCCGCGATTGTGGCAGCGCTGCGCGCGATCTATGCCCCGTGGCTCCAGCGTAATGCCGAGACCTTGCAGCATCTCTTTCGGAATGGCGTTCCGCTGCCCGAGGCGCCGTCAGACTGCGACGCGGTCCTGTTCGTTGACGGCTTACGCATGGACCTGGCGCACCGGCTGGTCGCAATGCTGCGAGAGGCTGGCGCGCGGGTGGAAATAGGCTGGCGCTGGACCGGATATCCAACCGTGACCGCGACCTGCAAGCCGCTGGCGAGCCCGGCGGCCAGTCGGTTCCGGGGTGGCGATGCTGCGGAAACATTCGAGCCACAGTCGGCAGATGGACGACGGGTGGTGCAGGCCGTTCTGCTGCGCGAACTCGGCTCGCTAGGATGGCGAAACGAGATGACACTGGTGTCCTCTGACCGATGCTGGATCGAGGCGGGTCATTTCGACAAGGACGGCCACGGGCAACAGTCACGCATGGCGGACCATGTGAGTGCCGATCTACGGGCGGTAGCGGCCGAGGCATTGCGCCTTGTGCAGTCTGGCCGGCGGCTGCGTATCGCGACGGATCATGGGTGGCTGCTGCTGCCTGGTGGGTTGCCCGTGGCCAGCCTGCCATCGGGCCTGACAGAGACACGATGGCGCCGCTGCGCGGTGGTGAAGGAAGGAGCCGCGTCATCCGCGACACAGGTCCCCTGGACGTGGAACTCGGCGGTGTACATCGCGACCGCGCCCGGAATTCATGTCTTCCAAGAGCGCGCAGAGTACGCACACGGCGGCATCAGCCCACAAGAGTGCGTCGTTCCGGAGGTGAGCGTCCTCCCGTTCGTGGCTCCGCGACGGATTACGATCGAAACCGCAGAGTGGGACGGCTTGCGGCTTCGTGTGCGTGCCGAGGGGGGCGATGGACTGTTCGCCGACCTTCGGCTTGGGACAGACGGAGATGGGGCGTCGATCGTGGACCGGCCACGTCAGTTGGACGCCGACGGGCGGACTAGCCTACTGGTGCCGGATGACATGCTGATCGGGCGCCCGGCATTGCTGGAATTGCGCGATACGGCGGGGCTGCTCGTGGCAAGCCGAGCGACTGTGGTTGGAGGATAGGCGATGGAGCTTGACGAACTGGATCGCCTAGCTGCCGGGGCGTTCCGGGGACTGATCGTGCGCAAGGACCTGGTGCGACAGTTTCGTGGCCAGTTCCCTGTGCCGACGTATGTCGTGGAGTTCATGCTCGGCCGCTACTGCGCAACGACTGATGAAAAAGAAATCGCCGAAGGGCTGGAAGTGGTGCGCAGCCAACTGTCGTCGCGCACCGTGCGGGCCGGCGAGGACGAGCTGATCAAGTCGCGCTCGCGCGAGACGGGTGCCTCCCGGGTGATCGACATAATCACGGCACGCCTGGACGCACGGTCGGACAGTTATCTGGCGACGCTGCCGAGCCTGCGACTGAACGACGTGCGGATCGAGGATGAATTGGTCCGCGAGAATGAGCGCATGCTGACCGGAGGGTTCTACGCGGAGATCGACCTTGGCTATGATGCGACCATCGCGCAGGAAAAGGGTGGCCGCCCATTTCAGGCGAACGCTGTCAGACCAATCCAGCTTTCCACCCGCGGCATACTTGAGAAGATAGTAGAGGGCCGCGGGTCCCTGTCCACGCAGGCGTGGAAGGACTTATTGCTTCGTAGCGTCGGACTGGAGCCCGTGAAGCTCAGTCCGCGCGCACGAGATATCTCCCTGCTACGAATGATCCCGTTCGTCGAGCGGAACTACAACGTTGTGGAACTCGGGCCGCGCGGGACCGGTAAGAGTCACTTGTTCCAACAAGTGTCGCCCTATGCGCATCTGATCAGCGGCGGCAAGGCCACGGTTGCGCGCATGTTTGTGAATATGGCGAACGGACAGCGCGGGCTGGTCTGCCAATACGACGTGATCTGCTTCGATGAGGTGTCTGGGGTGTCCTTCGACCAGAAGGATGGCGTTAACATCATGAAAGGCTACATGGAGAGCGGCGAGTTCTCACGCGGCCGGGAGAGCATCCGCGCGGAAGGGTCCATTGTGCTGCTGGGCAATTTCGATGTGGATGTACAGCACCAGCAGCGGGTCGGTCACTTGCTCGGCCCCTTGCCGTCCGAGATGCGGAACGACACGGCCTTCATGGATCGCATCCATGCGTATTTGCCAGGCTGGGATATCCCGAAGATGGATCGCACCCTGTTCACTGACCATTTCGGGCTGGTTAGCGATGTCCTGGCGGAGTGCTTCACTCGGCTGCGCTCTCAGTCGCGCATCGGCGTCTTGCCGGGGCGCGTCCAGTTCGGCGGCGCATTGTCGGGCCGCGACACAAATGCCGTCAATAAGACGGTCTCCGGGCTACTGAAGCTGCTGTATCCCGATCAGAGTCAGGAGGTTCCGGACGAAGACCTGGAATGGGCGGTTCGGCTGGCGCTGGAGATGCGGCGGCGCGTGAAGGAACAACAGAAGCGGATCGGCAGCGCGGAGTTTCGCAACACGCAGTTCAGCTACAGCATTGGCCTGGACGGCGTGGAGAAGTTCGTTGCCACGCCCGAGCTTCAAAGTGAAGACAGCATCGGCGCCGATCCGCTTCCAGCGGGTCAGGTATGGGCGATTAGCCCGGGCAGCCACGATGAAGGCACCGGCCTTTATCGGATCGAAGTGAACGAGGGGCCAGGCGGGACCGTGCGCATCCTGAACCAATCCCCTCCTCCCCCATTCCGGGAAAGCATAAATTTCGCGATCCAGAACCTCTATACCCGTGCGGGCGAATTGGTTGGCGATCGGAACCCGCGTGAGCACGAGTTTACGGTGCAACTGCGCTCGTTCGATGCCGGGAAGTCCGCCGCTCACACTGGTGTCGCGGCGTTGGTAGCTTTGGCATCGGCCCTTCTGGCACGGCCGCTGAAGGGTGGAATGGCAGTTGTCGGAGGGATCAACCTGGGTGGCTCGATCGAGCTGGTCCACAATCCGATCGACGTCGTCGACCACGCCCTGGCGAAAGGGGCTACCGCGGTCCTCATCCCGGTATCGTGCCGCCGGGCGCTGGTAGACCTGTCCGACGACGCAGCAACCAGGGTCCAGTTGTTATATTACGCGGATGCTCCGGATGCTCTCCGCAAAGCCCTTCACGACGGTTAGCCAGCATATGCTATTCATGGCGATCAGTCCCCCGAGACAAGCCGGCGCCGCGGCGCTGAACGCGCGAGGCATCCGCACGTCGCGGGTGGGGGTGGCACGACTCGACGGTCTGGAACCTGTTGGCCCGGGACGCGGGTTGGCGGATCCAAGTGGCACGAAAAATGCGAGGACTTTCGTAACGGAGGGGTATATCCTGCTGCCGCCGGGGACAGAACCCGACCACGAGTTGCAGCGTTTCCCGTTCATCCGAGAGGCGGCTCGGGCCGCCAAGGAGAGGGATCATGGCTTCGCGTGAAGCTCAGGTAGCAGAGGTCCGCGCCAATTACGACGCCTTTGCCGCTGCGCTCCCTGATTTGCTGCCGCAGCACAGGGGGAAATTCGCCGCGTACAGGCATCGGTCGCTCGTCGGCATTTTCGAGAGCTTCAAAGAGGCCCTGAATTATTGCACTAGCGAGTATGGAGATCATCTGTTTTCAATCCAAGAGATCACGGCCGAACCCCTAGATCTCGGGTGGCTCTCGCATGCCTCAGATGAGAGTTCCATACGATCCCACGGTAGGCCCGATCATTGAGGCTGCGATAGGATTTCCAATAAGCCGCTGCGGTCCAGGCGTTTCAAGCGCTGTGATGGCCGTCAAGCTCTTGGTAGATACAGGCGCGCGCTCCACGCACATATCGGCAGCGGCCGCGACCCGGCTGCGGCTGCCGGTTGTGGGATATCGCCCGCTTAGTCCTACTGAGTCGCAAACCGGACGGGCTGACGGCCTGATTTAGCCCTTGCTGCGACGCGGTCGCGCTATGGTACGGGTGAAGATTCGAACCGCTCGGGGAGGGCGGCATGGATCTTCGCGATCGGTCTGGCACGGAAGCCCGGTTCAGAGCCTACGCGGCGGATTTGGCCCGGTGCTCGGCCATGCCGACCGGGTCGCACCGTTTCAAGACTACTGCATCGGCTTGATCTCGACCGAGGGCCGCAAGAGCGTCGAACCGCTGGCGGCGGTGACCGCACCAGAGCGGACCGCGGCCCAGCACCAGTCGCTGCTGCATCTGGTGGCGCAAGCCCCATGGTCGGACCAGGCGATGCTGACCCGGGTGCGCGAGTTGGTGCTGCCATCCATCACCGGCGATGAGCCGATCCAGGCCTGGATCATCGACGACACGGCGTTCCCCAAGAAGGGCCACCACTCGGTCGGCGTGGCGCGGCAATACTGCGGGCAGCTTGGCAAGCAGGAGAACTGCCAGGTGGCGGTGAGCCTCTCGGTGGCCACCCACCAGGCGAGCCTGCCGGTCGCCTATCGATTGTATCTGCCGCAGGACTGGGCTGACGACCCGGTGCGGCGGATCACCGCGGGCGTGCCGGCGGAGGTTACGTTCCAGACCAAGCCGGAGATCGCGCTGCGGCAAATGCGCCAAGCCCACGCTGATGGCCTGCCGGCGGCAGTGGCGCTGATGGACCCAGCCTATGGCAACAACGCTACGCTGCGTGGCGGGATCAGCGAACTCGGACAGCCCTACGTGGCCGGCATCCTACCCACCACAGCAGTCTGGCGGCCGGGCGAGGCAGCAGTGCCAGCCCCGGCATGGTCGGGCCGCGGCCGGCCGCCCAAACGGCCGCGCCGTGATGATGCGCATCAGCCGGTCTCGGCCAAGCAGCTGGCGATCGAGCTGGCCGCCGACGCCTGGCAGCCGATCACCTGGCGAGAGGGCAGCAACACGGCACTGAGCTCACGCTTTGCCCGCCTGCGGGTGCGTCCGGCACACGATGATACCAAACGCAACGAACCTGCGGCGGAAGAGTGGCTGCTGATCGAGTGGCCAGAGGGCGCGAGCGAACCGGACCATTACTGGCTTTCCACGCTGCCGTCGGACATCACGTTCGAGCGGATGGTGGATCTCACCAAGCTGCGCTGGCGGATCGAACGCGACTATCTGGATCTGAAGCAGGAGGTCGGGCTCGGCCATTACGAAGGCCGCGGCTGGCGGGGCTTTCACCATCACGCAAGCCTATGCATTGCGGCCTACGGATTCCTGGTCTCCGAGAAGGCGACGATTCCCCCCTCAGGACTTGCCCGCGCCTGGCGCGGCCAGCGACCTGCCGTTCCCGCAGGTTACCGACCCAGAGGAGCTGCCGCTGCGTTCGCAGCGTCATGTGCCGAACTCGATTGCGACGCTGCGCATCCGTCTCGCACGTACCTTCGTCCATGCACTGCCGCGATGTCCCTGCTGCGGGCATAGGCGCCAGCCCTTAAGCGCGGCATGATGAGTGACGCAGTAGGATTAGAAGCAGGTACTCAGACGGTTATGGTCGATGTCTTTATTGGAGACCTTACATTTCCAGGGATGATTGGCGTCTCGTTTTCTGATCTGCAACTGCCCGAGCTACCCAACCCGAGCCCGACCTACACCGGTGTGCTGGGCCGCGACGTGATGGACCAGGGCGCCCTGCGGCTGGATGGGCGAACCAAGGAGCTGATCCTGACCTTCTAACTCCCGCACCAACTCCCAAGCGTGCGCGGCCGCCGAGGCGAGCGTGTTTGTGGCGGAGACGGGCCGCGGTCGTTTCCTACGGGCGCCGCTGTTCGGCCTCTGCGTTTCATCTCCTGCTACAGGCGATCGGCCGCCGCGCGCCGGGCCTCCAAATCGTCATCCGTCATCGGGTGGGGCGTCTTCTTGGCGTCAACGATAATCGACGCCGGCACAGCCTGTGGCTTGCGCTTGATCCGGCGCGGCGACCGGGCGATGACGATGTTGGGCTTGGCAGTCAGCACGGCAGATATATGGGCGACGTGGGGGCGCCGAGGGAGGGGGCCGCTGTTTGAGGCGGAGCGGAGCTGGTCGTCATTGACGTGGCCTCACGATGCTGCCCGGCGGAACGCCCGCGAGTTTGTGGGCTCGCTGGTATTCGGCGGCGAGCGCGTCACGATCCGAGCCGGTCGGACCGCACACCACGCGCCGCTGTTGGTTGTCCCGGGCGTGGCGGGTGGCCGATTGCCAGGGCTGATCGTCGGTCATCGGACCTTCCACCGAGAAGACACCGAGACGATGATCGGCGACGATCAGGTAGAACGGCTCGGTCGGAGGGGGGGCGGGCATGGGGCATTCTACCCCCACACGGACACGAAGAAGCCCCCCGCGCGGGTCGGTGTCGCGTGGCGCGAGGATCACCGGCGGGCGGACAACCCAGGTCCGGGGCGTCGGGGGGCTGGCGATGGCCTGCCGCCGGAGTGTAGATTGGCGCGGGTCTTGGCAGCGGGCACACTCGTAAGGAAACTTACACCTAGCGCGCGCGTTACATGCGTCCTAAACTCGGTCTGGAGGACCATGCCGTGCGCGATGAACTCCAACGTGTGCGTGATTGGGCGCAAACCAAAGTCCAAGGCGGACAAGAGCCGCCTTGGGCTTGGTATCAGTACATGAAGCTAATCGAGACAGCCGACGCCATTTTGGCTGGTATGGCGGCGGCTAGGCCCCAGGCAGATTCACCGGAATCGGCGCCACGTCCGGCCACGCATCTCCGACTAGCGGCTTGTAATGGTTCGCAAGAAACCTCTCAATTCCGTCCCGATCAGCCTTCTTCGGGACCGCTGCCCATGTGATTCGCAAAGTACCGAATTGTCGGTACTGCGTGGTCACCTTGTCCTGTCGATGTGCGGCGATCCTCTCGATAACAATGCCCTGGCCAACGCGCACGACCTGAGAAGGATTCCCTTCGTGCCAGATGACGTATACGCCAGAGATGTTGCCGATATTTTCGAGAGTTACCGTTTCGAATGGACACCAGATATTGGATTGGCATTTAACCCAGGTAACGAGTGCCATAGTCGTGGTTCTCCTTCGGCCTCAAAGGCCGATGCACAACAGCACTCTTGACGCGGCCAGCCGTTTCCGCTTACATGGTAACGTGGGTTAGATAACCGTACTGACCGACCCGCTCGGAGTGCAGACAGCGGGTAGGCACGAGACCAGAGAGTTAGCGGCTGCAACACCTGCCAGGGTGTGCAGCCGTTTCTTTGGCCGGGTGGCCTCATATACGATGCAGATCGAAAAGGGAAGTGCTTAGTGCCCGCTCCGACTATATGTCGCGCGGAGGGGCCGAATCGACGCTATATCTTGGCTAGCCGAGGGGGTGGAGTCGGGGCAAGCGTGTGAGTCGCTTCGCACCACCTCCCGGCGCACGTAATTCGTCCGGTGCGTTGTCATCCGCACCATACCGCGCTGGCGGTACACCCAGCGTGGGGTCAGGATGGGCGATCCGTGGCAGCGCCAGCCGCACGGGTCTCCGGTTGGCGGAGGCCGAAAAGTGGGCCATCTACTCCTCCCCCACTGCACCTCGCGATAACCAACCCCTGCTTCCTCCAAGAGAGTCCTCGCAAGCTCAAGGTGCTCCTTCCACTTTGATACCGCCTTGGGCGGGTAGGCCACGACCTCAGTGATGCCTGCCTGTATCATCTCGACCGTGCACCGCGTGCACGGCGGGCCGCCCCACACCATGCCGCTCTGGTCGGTCGCCGCGTGCAGCCCTTGAAGGAGACGCCGATCCGCGCCGCGACCAGGACGGCGTCATCTCGGCATGCACCGTCAGCTTCAGCTTCATGTCCCGGTCGTGCAGCCGGCACGGGGTTGTCGGCGATCTTCCTGGGGAACCCGTTGAAGCCCATCGAGCGAGGCTCATTGTCGGGTCGGACGATGCCTAGGCCCCTCCTACACCTACACCCGGACAATGCCGGATCCTCGCCGACAAGCGTTTTTCGGACATGGAACGGACACAAATGGAGAAGCCTCGATCCAGACGATCGAGGCTTTGCACAAGATACTGAAATATTGAGGTGTTTTGGTTGCGGGGCCAGGATTTGAGCCTCGGACCTTCAGGTTATGAACCTGACGAGCTACCGGGCTGCTCCGTCCCGCGCGGGTTAGCTGGATATGCCGTTCGGACGCGCCCACTGGGTTCAAGTCCGGCGGGCATGATTGACGGGACTGTTAGCATTACCGCCCGTTAATCTTCGCGGTGCCCCTGTTCTTCGATCCGTGCGGCCTTCCGCCTAGCGTGCACTGGCCCGTCACGCGCTGCACCTGAAACCCGCGCGGCGGACGCGGCGGGGGCGGGCGGGCTAGGTACACCCGGAGGCGCTGCCGGGCGTCGGAAAGGATCGCAATCTGCGTATCAGACAGGTCCAGCATGATCTGGGCCACTCGCCGTGGTAGCGGCGAGCAGCCGCAACGCCACCTCCAGATTGTAGTCGGGTGAACGCGAAAATATTGGGCCGCCTGAGCGCTGCCGCGGCCGAATAGGCAATGGAGCAGCACAGCAAACTCGCCGTAGTCAAGGCTAGAAGTGAACGGCTTCGGAATTCGGCCCGGCATGGTGCGACATTAACGATCGGAAGCCCGCTGTCCAGCATGGGCGCAACCGTACCGTTGCGCTTACAGTTTTCGGCGCGATGACCACACGACCTGGACCGCTCTCTGAAAATTCGTGAGATCGGCCCGGCCCTCACCGGTTCGCATACCTGGTGCATCCGGTCGATGCCGGATCAGAGGAACGGCTACCGGGGTCCCAGGCAGCAATGCCGCCAGTCTTGGTCACGGTTCGGGGTTGCTCCCAGAACTGCTCCGTGCTCCGGGGCTATAAGCCCCTGGGAGCACTCGGAGCAGGGAGCATTTCTGGGACGAAACGCGGAGCGGCGCGGAGCAACTCGGAGCACCGCCCCCGAACCCCATCATGGTAGCCACACCCAATCGCGAGTGAAGCCTAGAAATCCCTTGCGTTTCAGCGTTGTGAGGGCGTGATTTTCAGGCCGGTACCCGGCTCGGGTCAGCTCAGTTTGGCCGCTCGGAGCGTTTCGGAGCAAACCCTCGGGAAACCAGCCGCGGGCAATGAGCCGCTGGCGAAGCCCGGAGCGAGACACGGCGGCAACGAACTGCATCAGTGGCTCTGGTTGAATCGATTCGCTGTGCTCGGCCACCAGGGTTCTTAGCTCGCGGAGTAGCATTGCGGGCGCGTCACGTAGTTTGGCCTCTTTGGCCCGCGTGTCGGAAGCCGTTGACCCGACTTCTTCGGCGATAGCGGCGGTGATCGGGTCGCCATCGTCATCTTCGCCAAGGTATTCGGCTCGGATGCCGAATGTCAGCGTGGTGTCTGACGGCCCGTTTCGGTTCTTGCCGAAGCGAATGATGCGGGGCCGGTCCCCGCTGCCTTCAATGATCAGGGTAACATCCGCATCGCCATTCAACGTGCCATGACCGCGAGGAGTGTTCCCGTCCTTTGGCATGTGGTGGCAAATTGCCACAGCGGGGTCGCAGATCGCGCCCAGAGCCCGCGCCACTTGAACAACTCTCCCCATGCCATCCGGCGCGTCCGGGTCGTTCTCCTTGAGCCCTGGGAAGGCGCGCGCCAGTGTATCAATCATGATCAGCACTGGTTTGATCGCCTGTACCAACCGCTCAACGTCGGCCAATGAAGTGCTGTCGGGTGATCGCAGGTCCACGGGGTCCGGCACTAGCATAAACAATGGTGCAACGCCCCATTGCCGGCGCAGCGCCCTGACGCGCACCTGCATGCCGGTGCCATCCTCGCACGCGAAATAGATAACGGGGCCTTGCTGGACGCGACGCCCCAAGACGGTGCGCCCTTGCGCTACGGCATACCCGAGATGTGGGCCGACGACGCTCTTTCCTGTACCGGGTTGCCCAATGATCAACGCCAGGTCGCCTCGCCCTAGAATGCCTTTGACGACGTATGCGCGTGGCTGCGCTCTTTCGCAGTCCGCAGGACGTAGAACGGTCAGGCCGATCTTGTGCAGCTCAGGGTGATCGGCGCTCCATTCAGGCACCTCTGAGGCGAGCCGCTCTAATTCCGCGGCTGTCCCGCCAGCCGCAAACCAATCCGATACGTCGCCCTTGGGCGGGAGGTCTGGCAGGTGAAGGATGCGAACGGATCGCGCGATGCCGGTTAGCTTGTGTACAATATCGAGTGCATGAGCTTCTCCGGCTTCATCGTTGTCGGGAACGATGACGACATTCCGGCCGCGCAGATGTTCGCTATAGCTCGGCAACCACTTGCCCTTGTACCGCCTACCGGGAACCGGTTTCTGTGCGCCTCCGGGATTACACGTCGCGGCGAGGCCACGTTCGAGCAGCGCATCAACGTCCTTTTCACCTTCAACGATAAACACTGTGGCATTCGGCGCAGCCTTCAGCAGCTCAGGGAGGCGATAGGGGACCCGTTCAACTCCCCTCAGGCTCCATATCCAGTTGCCGTCGCGGTCCGGCCGACGCTGGCGGAAATCCTTAGGGATGAACCGGACGACCTGAAACAACAACCGTTCGCTAGCGTCGAGGTAATCGTAGGTAGCCGATATGCGATCCTCACCGTTCGGCGGCGGATTGCCGTTTACCTTCCTGTAGAGGCTGGCGTATCCTCCGCCTTCCCCGGCTTCATGGTCATACCACTCGCCAGTCCTGAGATTGATGCTTTTGGAACCGTGCGACCCGAAGCGAATATCATCGCGCACAGATCGTTGTTTGTTCGGCTCACCCCATAGTTTGCGGCCCAACTCCACCATCTCGGGGGCGCGTATCGCGCTCACCGCATCTACCGTCGGAGCACGCTATCCACGGCCTAGTTCACGCTCTGTGCTGGCGGGTTCGCTACTGTGCGCGAGGCAGCGTTGCGAGGAGCGCGCGGAGCGCATCCTCGGTAACGAGCGTCCTCTTGCCACACTTCAGAGCTTGAAGTCGGCCGCTGCGGATCAACGCAAACATCGTTGTGCGTCCAAGGCCGGCGCGTTTGGCTGCGTTTTCAATCGAATGCGCCAGCGGCGCAGCATCTTGTGTGTCCTGGTGTTTGGCGTCCATCTGCACCTCCATGCACGTTCACGGATGCAGAGTGGTGTGGCAGTGTCGATTTGTGATCTGGCGGATTAGGACGATTTTGGAGCCGAATGTGCCACCCTCCGCCGCGAGCGGGACGGGAGTTCCATGCCCCTTCCTTCGCCGAACACGAAGGCTGTTATGGCCGAGACAAGGGCATCGCACGGCATTCCGAAGATGTGGCTTAAGCAACCCGATAATATTCGCGAGAAATGCACCTCGCTCGCATGTTCGGCGCCGAGCTTGCGAGGAAGCGAAGGCCACGGCATTCGCTCTTGCGACCGTCGTTGATGCTGTTCGGCGTAATCGGCGCCAATTCGCTCGAATATCTGGCCGACCCGCCGAATCAACGCCGCGGTCGCATCATAGTCAGGGGGGTCTTCGCCTCGTCTTTCGTTGAACGGCCGCCGCAGCTCCAGACCTGCGCGCGTCATATCCTTTGCTAGTAATTCTGCCGCGAGGGCAATCTCGGCAGGTGTCGGGATGTTGTTCGCCACATTCTCTTCGGCCCACCTCTTCACGTCGAAAGCATTGCGCCGGTTAGTCATCGGTTTGCGAAAGGCGTGCGCCTCGCGGTACGCGCCAAGAACGACTTCGACAAACCAATCCTCCCAGCCCGGTACAATACGCGCAAGACGCGGCCACACTTCGCGTGTCAGCAGCCGGTGATGGCCCTTCAATGCGCCCAATAATGCTCGCTCCCCGTCGTTCAAGCCAGGATCGGCGAGCAGCCGATCAACGGTCTTTGCGACAGCGGCGGGAGGCTCCGTCGCCTTCATGCTGCGCGGCTGCCTGCTGCGAACATCATGCGGCTCGCCGCTTCTGCCGGCCGGCCGCGTGTAGCACAGCCAAAACAGCACGCGGATCGCGCTCAATCAGCATGAGGTAGGCACGCATCGCCCCAAGCGGTCGGACTCGACCTTGTTCCCACTGCCGAATCTGATGCACGCTGAAACCGAAAGCCGAGGCGAATTGATCCTGAGACATTCCAGCCCTGGCGCGAATCGTGCGCACGTTGATCTCTGGCGGAACAAAGAGCCTCGCTGGCTTGGCCTTGCCGCGCGCGATCGCCAGCGCCTCGGTAAGCCCCTCGGCAATCTTGTCGAATGCTGCCTTGCTCATGGTCAGGCCCTCGCTTTCACGATCCTTGTGCGATATTCTGCAATGATGCTCTTGCTCAGCGAGGCGAGAGCATTCCGTTCCTTCCGGGCAAGATCGGCGCGCTCGCCTTTCGAAAACACAGCTAGCAGGAACACCGGAATGTTCGTGCCGCTGTAGAAGGTGACGGCTCGATAGCCCCCGCTCTTGCCCTTGCCACGCCCGGCAACGCGTATCTTGCGACAACCATTCGTCTCCGGGATCATTGCACCGGCGGTGGGATTATTGGACAGGTGCAGGATAAGCGCTTCAATCTCGCCCTCGGTCATTCCCGCCGCCTCCGCCTGGCGCCGGAAGGCGTGCGTTTCCACGACCGTGTGCATGTGCCCTGTATGCGTATTTTACTCACTCGGTCAAGTCCGCCGGTGTCCGCCACCGTCCGGCGCCGTTCGGGTCGGTCGGCCGCGCCGTTGGCCCGCAGCCCCCACGACCTGGCCCGATACCGGCAGCATCCGCCCGCCGCTGCGGGAGTTTCCGCCGCTGTCACGCTACGCGGCTGCCGACGGCGAGCGGCGCGACGTTGGAGGGCAGGACAATGCCAAGGGTGCCGAATGCGCTTCGCACCGTTTCCGCCACATAAGACGGTGCCAGATGTGCATAGTGCCGTTCGGTCATGCGCGTGTCGGCGTGCCCTAACTGCGCCGCTATGACGGGCATCGGCACACCGCGCATCGCAAGCCGGCTGGCATAGGTATGCCGCAGAACGTGAAACGACACCGCTGGCGCGATCCGCGCGACGGAGCATGCCTCGCGCATGGCGCGGAATTGATCGGATATCCCCCACGCGCGCCGTTCCGTAATGGCAGGGGCGTCCTTGGTTGCCTGCTTCACCACGGCATCCCGGCCGAATATCCGCTGCACGGTCGCTTTCCCGGCCGCTAGGCGGGCGAACAGCGCCCGCCCTTCATCGGTCAGAACGATGTGCCGCGCTTTGCCCCCTTTGCTCCGCGGCACGCTCACAATGCCGGCCTGGGGATCGAAATCGCCAGCCTTCATTGCGGCCAGCTCGCCATAGCGCGTGCCGGTCAGCAGTGCGGCCGTAACTAGCTCGCGAAAGTCAGGCGGGCACGCATTGACCAACCGCGTCAGCTCATCATCAAGCAGGTATCGCACCTTCGGCACGTCGGCCTCGCGAAACGGCCTGACGCCTGCCCACGCGTCGGCCGGACACGATACCTTGCCCTCGGCACGGGCATGGTTCAGCGCGGCCTTGAGCACCGTCAGAATGCGGTTTGCGGTTGCGCGGCGCCGGCGGGGCGTATCCGGGTCGGTGTCCGCTTCCCGGGGCCTTATCTCGCCCGCTTTGGTGCGCAAACGGGCGGGCGCCGCAGCTAGCGTCCGGTGCCAGCCTTTGATCCGTTCGCGTGTCAGCCGAGCCACCGGGAGGGCACCAAGCGCGGGCACGATATGCGCGGCCGTCGCCTGGCGTGTCTGGACCAGGCTCTTGCCGCCGCGGGCGGCAAACTCCACGAGATAGTCTGCTACGGCTTCCGCAACGGTGTAAGGCTTTGCCGCCTTAACAGCGGGTTCGGGTTCCATCCCGGCGCGGATGCGGTGTTGCCGGGCAATCCAGTCACGCGCCTTGCCTTCGGCCTGCCGATAGTCGAACACGTCGGCACCATCGGCCTTCAGCGTGTCATCGGCCCGGCCGATAGACGCCTGACGGTAGCCGCCGCCGGCTGCCGGATCGGCAACCCGGACAAGCCACTGCCCACCCGTAGCGCCTTTGCGGTAGCCGAGCGCGGCGCCTGCCTCCATGCCGCGCCAGTACGGCTGGTGTCGTGATGCCAGTCTTTCGCGTGCGGCGCGGGTTGTAAGCGGGGCATCGGTGACGGTGCGCGGCATGGCGGGCTTCCCGATTTACCAAGAACCTTACCAAGAATACGCCGCCGTCCACTGCCGTTCAAGAAGGTTCGTTCACCGAAAGGCTCGGCTGCTTCCTTGGGGTGCAGCGTTCGCGAAAGTTCGCAACGGAACGGTGCTATAGCCCTCTCACGGCGGCAACGCGTGTTCGAATCCCGCACGGGACGCCATTGAATTTGCTTGACATTATTGGTCAGTATCGAAACGACTTGCGGGTCATACGGCTAATTTACGGCAAATGCGGTTCGAGGGACCGGCGATCCCGATGCCAACGGCGACACCCGGCCAACAGCCCAGCGCTCGCAATAACTCGCGCGCCATGTTAGGGGCACTTATGTGGGTTGCGAAGGACTCGCCGGAGCGCCAATGGCCCGCCGATGGCCGCTGGCGAGGGCGTGGCCCGAGGCACCGGGGGGCGCGGCGCGAGCCAGGATCGCGGATCAGCCCGGGCTACCCCCGCGCGAAAATTTTCAGATGCAGCGGCTCTGATTGCACAGCTCAATGTATCATGACGCTGGGCTTGGTGTCCAGCATGACATTGGCTGGCTGTCGGTAGCACGCGGTATGTCCGGTTTAGGTAGCGCACGATCTGTCCGGTGATGATGGTTCCTTTTGGGAGCCCGGATGCGCCGGTCGGAAGCCCTTCAGGGTGTGCGAGTGATCAAGTTCGGGAGCGTGCTGGAGCGGTATGAAGCGAGCGAACTCAACCAGTGCGAAGCGGCGGAGCTGCTTGGGATCAGCGAGCGGACATTCCGTCGTTGGCAACAGCGCTACGAAGAGTGCGGGGCGGCCGGTCTTCTGGACCGGCGGCTTGGTCGGGCGTCTGGGAAGCGGGTTCCGGTCGACCGGGAGGAGGAGGTCGAGCGGCTGTATCGTATGCGTTACAGCGGGTTCACGGCGAAGCACTTTCACGAGCACTTGGTGGGCCGCCACGGTTTCCGCTGGGGCTACACGTGGACCAAGGCGTTCCTGCAATCGAAGGGGCTTCTGGAGCGCGCCGCGGGGCGCGGCGCACACCGGCGCAAGCGGCCGCGACGGCCGTTGCCTGGAATGATGCTTCATCAGGATGGGTCGCGCCATGAATGGCTGGCGGGGCGGGAGACGCTGGACCTGATAGTGACGATGGACGACGCGACGAACGTGATCTACTCGGGGTTTTTGGTAGCGGAGGAAGGCACGGAATCGACGTTCCAGGCTCTGCTGGAGGTGTTTGGCGCGCATGGCCTGCCGCTGAGCCTCTATACGGATCGGGGCAGCCACTACTTCGTGACGCCGGAGTTTGGCGGCCCGGTTGACCGGAAGCGGCCGACACAGGTTGGGCGGGCGCTGGCGCATTTGGGCGTGGAGCACATTGCGGCCTACTCACCGCAGGCCCGTGGTCGTTCGGAGCGGCTGTTTCAGACGTTACAGGATCGCCTGGTCAAGGAGCTGGCGCTGGCTGGGATCACGACGGTTGCGGAGGCCAACCGGTTCATTCGGGATTGCTACCTGCCGGCGCACAACGCGCAGTTTGCGGTGAAGGCGGAGCAGGAGGGATCGGCTTTCGTCGCCGTTGCTGGTGTCGATCTGCGGGAAATTCTGTGTATCCAGGAGGAGCGCCAGGTGGACCGCGACAACACGGTTTCGTGGCGACGGATGAAGCTGCAGATACCACCGTCGCCGCTGCGTGCTCATTTCGTGAAGGCGCGGGTGAAGGTGCGGCAATATCACGACGGGAGCCACGCGGTGTTCCACGGCCCGCGCTGCCTGGGACGCTATGACGCGCAGGGGGCGCTGCGGATGGCGGCGTTGGACGCGGCGGCATGATCGCGCTTGGGTCCGGCTCGCCTGTGGATTTGTGGGCAACGGAAGAGCGTTGCCCACAACCTCCACAGGCGCATCAGCAAAAGAAGGAAATTGATTTCATGAGTTGAAGAAGACGCGCCCGTCACCAGCCAACGGCCCGCCTGACCTGCCGCCAGAACGGCCGCCGTTCTGTCCCTGCCTCTTGGGAACGGACCGGAAACAAGCGGACAACTGATGTGCTACGTAAACCGGACAACTTAATTAGCTATCGACAGCATGACATTGGCTGGCCCACTAACGCCGACCCTGGAGCTGCAAGCCCAGGAGTCATGGCACACCTCCTCGACCGTCATAGTGAAAGGTAAGAAGACGACCGTCGTTTCCAATCATAGTGCAAGCAGTGGTATTGTGATCGATGCTGCGCACACGGGCAGAGTGGAGTTCCAAACGGCACCCGGCGGGAGCTTCGACACGTTCTCCAGCCTTTCGGCAACCGGTCTTGGCTACCCGCTGCTCGGCGCAGGTCTGGACGATCAAATCGATCTAAGCGCGCAAGCTGCCGCTGCCAAGGTGTCCGGTATCGTCGCTGGTTCGGTGACATTGAATTTACTGCTGACTGAAACGGGCCTGACAACCAACCCGGGCACACTGCCGTTCGATGCCCGAGATTGGCGGCACCATCGGCAAGCGAATGGTGTTGAGCTATCAGAGTTATGTCGATCCGAGCGATTTGCCGTTTGGTGAGTCCATACTGCTGACGAACAGCGCGTTCCCGAGCAGCGGCCCATTCGCCTGGGGCAGCGCAGCGGATGAATTGCTACACGGCCATTTCTCCGTGACCGAGCTGGTTACCATCGCTGTTTCATCATCGACAGCCGCCACGGGCACCGGCTTCGACGCGTCGCTCTCTGCGACAGCGGTACCTGAACCGGGAACCGCGATGATTCTCGGACTGCCGTTGGGACTGATCGGCATTGTGGTTGCGAGGCGCAAATTAAACACCACTGCCAAGCCCGCGATGCAGGAATTCACTCCCATTGTTCCGCGCGCGCCTCACCCGCCGGTCGACCGGCCAGGTGCGCAGCGTGCCCGCCGGCGCCGCAACCCGACGAGGTGGCCGGTTCGCCCCCCGCACCTGCAGCAGCATCGTCATTATCGGCGTCATGCGGGGTGTGGAGCGAGCCGCCCGCGCTCGCCGCTGTCCATGCTGTCACAAAGTACTGCCGTGTTGATCTGCTTCCGACTCACACGAAAGGAGCGCTGGCATCATGACACTTAGCCGCCGCAGCTTCGTAACCGGTCTTGGCCTGACGCTTGCCGCGCCGTCGATTGACCGCGCAGCTGGCTCGCCGCCGAAGATGATCGCATATTGCTCGCTGGAAAGCTCAAACTACAACATGGACTACAGCGGCGGCACATTTGTGCTCGAGGACTGGAAGGCGAACGTGGCGGCCTGGGCGGCTGCCACAGGCACACAGCCTGATGGCTATCAGTGCTTTTGCAACACCGAATACACGAACCCCGCATCCGCCGCTGGCATGGCCTCAGCCGCCTGGGATTATGCCAACGGATTCGCCTGGGGAAATGCGAACGGCGTGCCGCTGTCGTGCGTCCTGACGGCTGTCGAGCTCGCGTCGCCTGCAAATGGGGCCTCATTCTCGGCCAACATCCCTGCGCTACAGGACGTTATCGCCGGCCAATGGGATACCTACTACCAACAGGTCGTCCAGCAATTCGCGGGGAACGGTTGCAAGCTTCTCTACGTCCGTGTCCGGTGGGAGGAGAACGGCAACTGGTATGTCGGCTGGCAAGGACGGTCTCAGCAGTACCAGTGGACCACCTGGGTTGCCGCATTCGAGCATGTCGCTAACGTCCTGCACGCCGCCGGGCAGACCTATGGCATCACCGTTAAAGTGATCCTGAATCCAAGCGCGATCGTCTCGAGCGGCGCCTATGCGCTTGGCGTGACCCCGTCGCGTGGTACTGTGGATATCGCCGGCCTGGACCCCTATTCCTCGTATATCCAAGGGGATCATCGCAGATCGGCGGCCCCGGCACCGGCACGACCGCGAAGTACGCCGCCTGGGATACGGCGACTGGCACGTCCTCGGGCATCATTAAGCCGGAACCCACAGGTTCCAGCTCCTACGGCTGGGGCGTGCTCGACCACATCAAATGGGCGAAGTCGATGGGCGTGCCATTTGGCCATTTGCGAAAGCGGCGACGGCACCGGCGGCGCGCCGTATGGCTTTGCCAATGACCCGGACTGGCCGACCTATCTCGCTTCACGCCTGGCAATCGCCGCGTCCGAAGGCGTTCCCGTCGAGTTCTGGTCTATCTGGATCGGTCAGTTCGACCTGCTGTGGGATGCGCCGGCAACCTATCCCGCAGCGGTTGCGCAGGTAAAGGCGCTTGGCAAGCCGACGCTATAGGCCCGAGCTGGCGAAGGCGCTGGCCGCATGTCGCTTGCATCGCGCCAAACTCGTTATTGCTAAGCTCGACAGGCTGAGCCGCAACGCAGCCTTCCTCATAAACCTCCGGGATGCTGGCGTGGATTTTGTCTGCGCCGACATGCCGGATGCGAACAGACAAGTCTATGGTTGCTAAAGCGTGAAGCCCACTATAGGCCGCCTCTATCACCGGTAGTTTGCCGATCGGGGCATCGGTGGCTGAGAGGCGCGTCATCCTCCCGCCTGCTTGGCAAGGGAGGACTGGCGATGTCAGCATACCGAATCTATCCACTCGACCACGGCCGGCGCCGCGACCACCGCCGATGACGGATGCTGAAACCCTCCGGCGTCGGGCGACCTACTTACGCCAGCTCGCGACCCGGACCACTGACGAAATAGCGAGAGCAGTAGCGCTCGACCTGGCGCACGAATACGATCAGCAAGCGGATGCTATCGCCCGCGAGGAGCCCCTTGCCGGCGCACCACGGGCGCCATTTGCGTCGGCGCCAGGTTCCATGACGGCGCGGTATTCGGCAGCGGGTTGACCGTACGGAATATCCGCCGGACTGCCTCGGCGGGCAGGAAACTGGCATAGCGACCGCACATGGCCGCGGGAAGTACTGTCGGCTGAAAGCTGTCGCCTAGAACGGGCCCCGGCGTCCACGAGGGCAGCCGAGGCGACGGCTTCGACCCGCCCGCGCAGCTCGCGCCACTCGCCCGTGTCGGGCATTAGGAAGCGGCGATGAGGAGACACTACGCTCATCCGGTAACGCCGGGGGGATCGACATAGCCGTTGCCATCACATCGATCCTGTTCGCTCCCTCCATGGCCTCGACCGCTTGCCCGACGACTCTCGCAGCCTCGTCGCATCGGGCCGCCAGCCCGGCTGCATCTAGCCGCTCAGCACCGATTATGATTGTGGCATCGAACTCCAGCATGTGCCGATCGTGACGCGCAGACGTTAACGGTAGGTAAGCAGCGCCGTGCGTCCGCAGAAGATAGACGCCGAAACCACGCTGATGAGGCCAACGGCTAATTCCATCACGCTGACACACTCATGCCAGGGTTCGGCCACCAGCGTGGGCCATAGAGAGTGAGTGGCACGCAGAGACGCATTGACGCGCTCGCACAGGCTCGCTCTCGGGACGGCCGTCCTGGGCATGCTGATCGGCGTATACGGACTATTCGCATGGTGCCTCTGGTCGCTGCTGTAGGGGCGGCCGTATGTCTTCTCCATGCTGACCGACAAGCCCACCATCGTCATTGCATGGCCGGCACGCCGGAGCAGCGCAAGCCCGTCGCGCTGGCGTCGATCATCGTTCACGCCAAGAAGGCGCAGCCCGACATGACGGACGAAGAGCATCGCCAGCGGCGAGAGGCAGCGGATCGGCTGTGGCAAGACATCAAGCGTGCAGTGGCCGAAAGGCGGTAAACCATGACGATGATGCAGCGCCTATACGTAGCGAGATCAGCTTCGTGGTCTCGTCGTTCTGGGATGACGGCTTCTGTGTGAACTTCGATGAGATGAGCGGCTTCCGCGCCGAGGGGCATCGCGCAACGTGGGCCGACGTAGAGCAGTGGCTGGGCGGCATCGCGCGTATCTAGTAGCCCACCAGCGCCCTTGCCACGGACCTGTGATCGCGGACGGCCTGCTTCCTCCGCATCAGACAGATCAATGCCGCGGCGACGCCCGAAAACCGCCATGCTGGTCGGGTTCGTAATCCCAGCCCGATCGGTGACGTTGGAACCTCCCCTTGGTCGGGTTAGGCGCGGCCAGCCTCTTCCCCCGAAGTTACTGGCCGCGCCACTTCACCTCGAAGCTGCTCATGGGGACGGACAGCTTGTGGGGCCGCTAGGCCCAGTGAACACGGGAGCATCTCTATGAAACGTATTTTCCTCGCGACCGCTTTGGCATTGCCACTGGCATCTCCGGCCATGTCCTTCGCGGCGACTGGCACCTCCGGATCGGGAGCGGCACCCACTGCTACCGGCGCCAACTGTACTGCGGCATCGAAACAGTCCGACATGCGTGGCACGCAGGCGCAGGGGGTCCAGCCGAGTGCGACTGGTGGCGTTAAGCAGGGAGTCCAGCAGGGGACAGCCGACGGAGGCAATGCTGGGCCCGGAGAGCAGGCAGCGAGTGGTCCCCTCACTCCCTGTGGATGAAGCGAGTTGCCTGGAGCAAAGCCGAGTCTGCAACGCAGCAAAACAGAGGACGTGACGGCTGACTGCCCGAAGCGCGCGAACCCACTTGGTACGACCGCTGCGGTGCGCACTGTCCTGATCTGGCGCGGCTGTTCAGGCAATTTCGTCGCGCGGTAAGCGCCGTGTCGGATCACATGAACCGGGTAATCACGATCGGCCGGTAGCGCCGTTTATGTTCAGTGGAATGCGCAGTTACCGGCGAAGCGCTTATGGCGAGCCGTTGCGCCAACGCGCTGCGCAATGCCTGACGTTCGAACTCGAGCCGCGATCGGAGCGCACGAACATACGCCTTCTCTGCAATCCAGAAATGGCGGCTGTCCTCTGCCGTGCGCTGGCCATGTCGCAGGCGGATCACCTCGGCAGGTGTTAGAAATAGCGGGGCGCTAATATCCGACGAGCGGCTTAGTACAGCATCGGCAGCCAACATAGCGGGCGTAATCGCTGGGATTTGGGCGCCCGGCCCGATAGCGAGGGGGGAGCCGATCGAGGCGAGGTAGTCACGCGCTCGCCGGCAATAGATCACGGACCGCAGCGACATGCTGTTCTCGCCGTAGCCGGCCCGATACTTCATCAGCGTGTCGCAGAGGCGGCCGCCGGTCGCCTGCCAAGCGCCAGCCAGGTATTTTACGCCTAACCGGATGTTGGTCGCCGGATCGGCAAGCTGCTCAAGGCTGCCCCGGAACCCGAGCATATCCGCGGTGGATGGCCGCACCTGCATAAGTCCGACTTCTCCCGCCGCACCCCGCGCTCTGGAATCGTAGGCACTCTCCACGGTGGCAACAGCGTCAGCCAGAGCCGGTGGAAGGCTGCATTGAGCTGCCGCCGCGTTCAGAAGCGGTGCATAGCGAATGCGGCCAGCGCCCACCGGGTCTGTTGGCGGATCGGCGCGTGCTGCTTGGATCAAGGACAGCAGGACGACGGCAGCGCGGAAGAGCATGCGTGGCGGCACTCTCGTGGCAGAGTCTGAACGGAAATACTGGATTTCTCCCGGCAGCACAGCCCCGGCACTGCTCAGTGCGGAGCCTGCGCCAGTACTGCCTTGAGGTTCAGTGCGCGTGCCAACGCTCCGTCCAAATCCCATTGCTGCTGATGACGGCGAACCGGCAACTCGCCGGACAGACAATCGCTGCTGTCGTGGTGCAGCTCCGGTGCGAGCAGTGCGGGCAAAGGCCGGCCAGCGTGGCGCTCCTGGAGGAAGGGGCGGCTGGGGCACCTGGCCGGATGGGCGCCGTCGGCTGGCGGGTGGTGCTGATAGGGGGCCTCATAGAAAACGGCCCGCGGTGAGGGGCGGGCCGAGGCTGGGCAGTTCTCGTTATGGTAGTTCGGGGGGCCTAGCAAGAGCCGGTCACGGCAACCACCCCGCAGCATAGCCAGCCCCACCAGCGCCGCCGTCACCAGCGTTGGTACGGTGATCTTGAACCACAGCGGTACCGGCGGACTGCGCCCCAGACCCGGCGTGCGAGCCCGGCGTGGCCCCTCGCCGCCGTGGTAATCGATGCCAGGGGACTCCTGATATCGACGAGATGCCCGATATCCATCGCCCCCTCGCCAACGCGCCGCGCATCTTTGCGTCCGGCGTGGCCATCGGCGTCCTCTTCTCGGCGGTCCATAGGACAAGCTCCGCCGGGATCAACGCTGGGTCCGTCTCGGCCTGCGGTGCTCGCAACGCTGGCGTCACCCGCTCGGCATGTGCCGGGAGCGGCGCCAGCCTAGGCATAGATCGGCCGGGTTTGTCGCGTCCTAAGAATCACGCTGCGTGTCACGCGAGCCGACTGGCTGACGCGTTTGGGCGACCGTCGCATAACCTCGGGAAACGAGACGCTGCTTGAATGATGCCGAGCGGGTCAAACAAGGGAGTATCGTGCCACCACCGGAGCCCACCACCGAGCTCGACGATGACGGTGATCGTGCTGCACGAGGCTTCGCGTGGGGAGTTGTTTTGGGCACGGTTTTGTGGGGGGCCATCGGTCTTTGCGTTTGGTACTTCTGGTAGCAGCCGCGCGGGGGCGCAGCGGCCGATCGGCTGTGGCAGGAGATGAAGCGTCGGGTGGCCGAACAACGTCGGCTGTAGCGCCAGGTGTGCGGGCGGGGCACGTGATGAACACCGCGCTGCCGCCCGCTGCCCACGCGGCTCTTGCTCCATCGCCTCCCCCCGAGATGGGGCCGCGCGGGCGACGCGTTGCCTACGGAGTTGGGGCGGCTCACAGCCGCACCACGCCGGCGGCATAAATAACGACCCCCACGATCGCCCAGGCCAGTACCACGAGAGCGATCAGGATCAACGTCGAACCAGTTCACGCCGCGGCCTCGGCGTCGGCCGTCGCATCGGTCACCGCAGACTGCACAGCATGACGCACCCGTCAGTCCAGGCTCCGCCTTGATACGACGGGCCGGGAGCCCAGGGTTAGTCCCAATACCTAGACTCGCGCCACGCAGTGCGACAGACCGCGTCTGTGTCCAATTAAATCATTGATTGCTGGTTCGTGATATGCGATTAATCGCCCGACGCCGTTCCTCCCGCGGCGTCTTTAAATCCGATCTACATACAACCTAGGCGCGCGCCGGTCTGCCTGGCGCGCGTCTTTCTTGTTCCGAGGTCGCTTCGAACCATTCCGCTGCGGCCACTGACGCAAGCACCTCCGCCGGTGCCTCTCGGTCCTCTTGGATCAGAACCCGCAGCCTCTCCACGGGCACCTGCCCAAGCAGGCGGTCGCGGGTGGCGGCTCGACCTCGAAGAAGGTGCTCTTGCCCAACCCTCCGAGGCGGGAGATGCGCGCAGCGTAAAGCGGTGGGGCCATTTCGCCCCCACAATATCTCTCATCTCACGAAACCGTGATAGACAATTTTGACACTCGCGCCTCACAATTTGGACGGCCTGCCGGGAGCGGCAGCAGCCCTTCCCTGTCGTTCGGTGACTAGGCTGGCCGTGAGGCACCCTTGGTGAACTAGCTCAATCCTAGCGGCGGGCTTGGCGCGTTGCACTTGCGGGCTGATCCACGGCGTCGGACCTCAACCCGGCTGCGCCGCCTCCCCCCACCCGGCTTCGGTGCTACCAATGCGGACAACGCTCGGCCAGCGTGGAGGCGGGCGGGCAGGACGCGAAGGGCGTGTCCGGCAACGTGCGGATGTTCGCCGGCGGGCCGGTGGAACCGTGGATCGGCTTCGTTGTCCATGGCGCGGAGTACCACCGGGCGCAGACGATCGACGTCGATGGCCGCGTCGCGGTGACCTTCAGCCCGGAGGTGCTGCGGGACACTGGCCACAATGCCGGCCCGCGCAAAAGCCTCGTGGCGTTCGGCTATACCGGCTGGGGGCCTGGGCAGCTTGAGAACGAGCTGGCCCAGCACGCCTGGTTCACGATTCCCGTGGACCCGAAGCTGGTCTTTGATGAGGACCGCGCGAAGGTGTGGGACGACGCCAAAGCGCGGGAGACTATCCCGCTTAGGTTGGGCGGAGCGGGGCGCTCGGCCGCTTTCTGTCAGGCGGTGCCATCCTGCGGCGCAACTCCGATATACTTGAATTGATGCGCCATGTCGTCGGCCGGATAGGCTGAGTCGTGCTTGATCTGGAATACGCTGATGACGCGTGAGGCGAGATCGCCATTCTTGTCGAAGGTGATAGTACCTTGCAGCGTATCGATCTTCGTCGCTTCGATGGCGTCGCGCGTCGCCGGGCGGCTCATGGGCTTGCCGGATTGCTGGATGCGCGTGATCGCATCGGCGATGACCAGGACGGCGTCATAAGAGGTGATGCAGTAGTCGTTTGGCTGCATCTTCCAGCGGGCCGCAAAGCGCTGCACCCAAGGCTCGGATTTCGGATCGTCGAGCAGGTGCGGCGCCGCGATGGTGGCGTACCAGCCTTCAGCCGCGGGGAAACCGCCGCCGGCAAGGATCTCGGGCTCGTACACGCCGTCGCCGCCACCCTTCGGAATGTTGGGCAGGAAGTCGTAGGACTGCTTCACCACCTTAATGCCGGCGAGCGGGTTGCCGCCGTAATAGAGGCTCGCGGCGCCGAGCGATTTGATCTTGGTGAACACCGAAGTGTAGTCGGCCTGCTTCGGGTCCAGCCGGTCGCGGCCAAGCACTTTGATGCCCTTCTTGCGCGCCTGCGCTTCGAACGTATCGGCGATGCCGACGCCGTATGCGCCGGAATCATCGAGCACGTAGACGCTCGGCACCTTCACGACCTCAGCATAGAAGTTTGCCATGTTGGGGCCCTGGTAGGCATCGGTGGAAACGGTACGGAAGTAGATGGCGGGGCCGGCCGGGCGGTAGATCTGGGCGAATTTCGGATCGGTGATATCGGGGTTGGTGGAGGTGGGCGTGATGATGGCGAGGCTGGCTTCGCTGAGAATCGGCGACATCGCCTTGCCGGAGCCGCTGTTGTAGGGGCCGATCGCAACCAGGATCGTGGGATCAGCGACCATGCGCCGCGCGTTGATTGCGGCCTGGGCGGGGTCGTAGCCGCCGGCCGTGGAGGTGCCATCGTCCATCAGCATCGGTTCGAGGCGAAGACCGGCGGCGCCACCCTTGGCGTTGATGTCCTCCATCGCGAGGACGGCGCCATTCTTGACCAGCACGGTGCCTTCCGCCTCCTGCCCGGTGAAGGGCATGTTGATGGGGATGCGGAGTACTTTGTCATTGGCTCGCCCGGGCCGGACTACGGCCGAGGCGGCGAACGCGCCGGCAAGGCCCAGTGCAGTACGTCGGCGGAGGGAACGAAACGAGCTGCTCATGCGCGGACCCCTTCCTTGGCGAGGCGGACGGCACTTGCGGCGACGGTCGGCGTAGAGCGTTCAGGCAGACGGAATCACGAGCTGCTGTACCCTCACCCACCGCGCTTCACGCGGTGACCCTGGATCAAGTCCCGCGCAGCGGGTCAAGTGTGCATTCTCAACGTACCAGAAGTCATGGCGCGGTGCCAGGGGAGACGCGCTACTCCGCCGGGGCCGCCGCCTGCTCCAACCGCCGATCGTGGCCGAGCGCCAGCACCACCAGGCCCGCCACCACCGAGCCCATAGCGATGGTGACCAGCCCGATTGGGAAGCTTCCGGTCGCGTCCCTCACCAGTCCCATTGCGTACGGCCCAAGGAAGCCGCCGAGATTGCCGACCGAGTTGATCAGCGCGATCCCGCCCGCCGCGGCACTGCCAGTCAGCATCGCACAGGGCAGCGCCCAGAAGGTCGGCGCGATGCCGGAGGCGGCCACCTGGAATAGGATCAGCGCCACCATGGTCGCCACCGGCGAGGATTGTAGCAGCAGACAAGAGACGAGGAGGGCCGCCGAGATCAGGAGCGATGCCGCGCATAGCTTGCTGCGCTCGCCCGTGCGATCAGAGGCCCGCGCCCACAGCAGGATGCCGATCAGCGTGCCTATGAACGGCAGAGCCGAGACAAAGCCTGTCTGCACATTGGTCAAGCCGAACTGCTTGACGATCTGAGGCAGGAACAGCACGAAGCCGTAGCCTGTCACGTTCTGTCCGAAATAGACCAAGGTCAGCGCCCACACGCGCGCGTTGGACAGCGCGTCGCCAAGCGCAAAGTGGCGGATACGTTCGCGCTGCGCCCTCTCTGCCGCCAGCCGCTCGGAGAGCCACTTCCGTTGGGGCTCGGTCAGCCAGTGCGCTTGCTCCGGCCGGTCGGTGAGCGAGAAATAAACGACCACGCCGAGGACGATCGCCGGCAGAGCCTCTATGATGAAGAGCCATTGCCAGCCGGCGAACCCCCAGATGCCGTCCATCCCGAGGATGTATCCGGACGCCCAGGAGCCGGTGATGACCGCGACCGGGATCGCTGTCATGAACAACGCAATCATCCGGGAGCGGTAGGCCGATGGGAACCACCAGGTCAGGAACAAGATGATGCCGGGATAGTAGCCGGCTTCGGCGATGCCGAGCAGGAAGCGGACTCCATAGAACGACCACTGGCTCCAGACGAAGGCGGTCAGTCCCGAGATCACGCCCCAGGTGAGCAGGATGCGCGCGATCCAAATCCGTGCGCCGACACGCTCGAGGATCAGGTTCGACGGTATCTCGGCGAGAAAATAGCCGAAGAAGAAAATGCCACTGCCAAAGCCAAAGGCGGCTGCGGTCAGGCCGAGCGCCTTGTTCATCTGCAACGCCGCGAAGCCGACGTTTACGCGGTCGAGATAGGCGGCGTAGTAGCAGAGGAACAGCAGCGGGATCATTCTCCGTTTCACCCGCGCGATTGTCTCCCGCTCCAGCGGGTCGGCGGCGGCAAAGCTGCCCGCGCTGATCGTGGCTGAACTCATTGTCCGTTGGCCCTCCGGTTCATTCTTGTTTGCAAGACCCGCCGCCGAGTGCGGCGCATCAGCCAACCATGCTAGCGCAGCCGGCCGATGGATGCATCATCCCGTGGCGTTTCTAGCCCCGTCGCCGTTGCGAGGCCGTCAGCCGCCATGGCCGCGGCCTTCGCTCTGCAGGTTTAGGTGGGCGGCCGTAGCCGTTCCTGCGAAGCCCATTGCGGGGCTTAGATGGGAGATTCAAGGAAATCAGGTCGTGATGTCGCGGCCCGCCCGGCACCGGATGCTCGCAGCTGCTGTCGCGACGTCCATTCCGAACGCGGGAGCACTATCATTTGGCTATGCCTCCTTGGTACGATCCTCCAACAAAATCCGATCCGCATTGTCGTCCTGACACAGTCGAGGGGTGGCAACGCCGACTATTGCCTCGGGGCGCTTATTAGACAATACTGATTAGCTACGGTCATTCGCAGCAGTTGTAATTCGTCGTACTCGCGCATGTGGCTGGGTGGGGTGTCGCGCACGCTCGATGGGGCAAATTCGCGCGTCGGTCTTCACGACAATTACGACCGCTGGGGTAACTTGCTGCCAGGAACCCCCGCACGCTTGCAGGCCACCGCGCGGCCGGCTTGGTGGGGCTGAGGTGCGCCCCAGAAATTCGCTCGGCCCGTATCCGACCGCGGGTTGTGGTATTCGGCATTCGATGGCAGAGGGGCTGCCGCATCCGGTCCAGAAAACCCATCCGAATCGTCTCAACCTGTTCTTCCAGGTTACTGGCACCTTCGCGGAGTTCGAGCGGGCGATGATCCGAAGTCGTGTGAGAGCGGGCCTGGAACGCGCGAAGGCCCGCGGTGTACGGCTTGGACGACCGAAGACCAGCGCGAAGATCGAGGCGGCAATCCGGGTTCGGCTAGCGGCTGGGGAGCGGGTGAAGAAAGTTGCGAAGGAGGTTGGGGTTGGCAATGGCACTGTGTCGAGGATCAAGGGCGCGATGCTAGTGCAAGCGAACCTGCAGTGAGATGGGTACGCTAATAACGCTGCTTAAGATCCGCATGTTCATTGCCCGATCATGGGCACTGTCCTGGTGCTTGTATCGGCTACACGGAATCCGCCTTATAGGACCACCTGGCGAATACATTTGGTACTTCGCGTATGGTTCAAATATGCACGACAGTGTTTTCCGCGGGTGGCGCGGCATGTCCCCCCTCGAGTGGCGCCCCGGCCATGTGCGTGGCTACCGGCTACGTTTCAACCTCGAGGGGTGGCCCAGGGGCAAGGCCGCCCCGGCCAACCTGCGTGCCGATCCGCAAGCCGAGGTTTGGGGCGTTCTTTGGGCGATCACGCGCCGCGATCTTGTGCGTCTAGACGCGTCGGAAGGGGTTCCCTGGTGGCATTATCGCCCGGTGTGGCTGGACGCGGAGGACTCGGAAGGCAACACGCTTCGGGCCGTGACCTACGTCGCCCAGGGCAATGTGTTCGATGGCAGCCCTTCGCTCCGATACATCACTCTGATTCGGGAAGGCGCCCGCACGCATGGCCTGCCCGAGAACTACCTCCGCTTCTTGGAGCGCGTCGAACACGCGCCAGCTTAAGATGCAAGTCACCTCCTCGAACAGTGAGACGGTGTGATGTTGAAGGGAAGAGCAGAGCTCATTGACGAAAACGGTGTCGTCGTGGCGACATTCCAATGAAACATGCCATAGCTACGGGACTACTGTCGCCACGGTTAGACTCCGCACGCCGTTAGCGCCATTTGCGTTACAGGGCACTGAGAAGTCTCGCAATCTTCTCGAAAAGGATCGGCCAGCCGGTAATATTCGTGGAGGCGAACGACCCGGCAGGAACCGGGATCGGCAAAAGTGCGGCCGGCTGTGTACCGGACGACACGGGGGGTCTCATTGGTTAAGAGCCCCGGCGGAGACCTCGGGACCCTCCTCGTCGTGCTGGCAACAGGAACAGTCAATCGGCAGCCCTTAGAGGGGGGTCCACGCAGTCGGCAGCGGCGGTGCGCCGGGAATCCTGAGAGGAGGTGAGCGGCATCTAACTGGCGCTCGTCAAAGCGTCGGAAGCCGGTAGATGCGCCTGACAATTCTCACGCCCGCCAACTGTCGGTTGGCGCCGGCAGCGCCCGCCGGCGAGCCGCACCCCATTAGCCAGACTCGGGGTGGAGGAACGACTTGGGTTCGCAGAGCGCCAGCGCTCTGGTCCGTAATATCGGCGGGCAGCCGCCGGCGAGTGCAAGGCCAACACGAGATTGGCGGCCTACCCAGCCAAAGCGCCGGGCAAATTCGCTGGCGAGCTGCCACTAACACCACTCCGAGCCCCCTTCCGATGTTGTCGTTTTGGCTCAAGGCTTTATGCTTGGCCCGACATTGAGGGCCACACCATGCGCAAGAACCGCTTCCGCGAACTGCTGGCTGCCGGCCAGCCGACGCTGGGTACGCACATTCTATCGTCTTGGTCGACGCTGCTCGAGTTGGTCGGTCAGACGCGTATTTATGACTATGTCGAATTTTCTGCTGAATACGCTCCGTTCGACATGCATGATCTCGACAATCTCGGTCGCGCGTTAGTGGTTGCGGACCTTGTCGGCATGATCAAGATCGAGCAACAGCAATGGACGCATCAGGCGATGCGCGCCATCGGCTCCGGCTTCCAGAGTGTGCTGTTCGCGGACGTGCGTACCGCCGAGGATGCGCGTGCCTGCGTGCGTGCTGTGCGCCCAGAGACGCCGACCGCGCGGGGCTTGCATGGTGTCGGCATGCGCCGCGACGTTGGCGTCGTGCTCGAAGTCGGTTCACCCGCTTACGTGCAGGCCCTCGAAGATGTCGTGCTTGCAATCATGGTGGAGAAGCGCGAGTGCGTGGAGGATCTCGATGCGATTCTGGCCACCAAAGGCATTGACATGGTTCAATTCGGCCCAGCCGATTATTCGATGAGCATCGGGCTTGCCGGCCAGTGGTCACACCCGGACGTCGTACGCGCCGAACGTAAGACCATCGAGACCGCAATGAAGAAAGGCATCCATCCGCGAGTGGAGCTGAGGGATCCTCGGGACGCAGCGCCCTACCTGGAAATGGGCGTGAAGCATTTCTGCATCGGCTGGGATGTCGAGATCCTGCACGCCTGGTGGCAGGTGAATGGCCGGCAGATGCGCGAGCTACTTGGTGGCGAGCGGCTCGGATGACGCTCGTGGGAACGTTGCAAGTCAGCACCTCCAGGAGTTGCCTGCTGGGTCATCGAAGTCAATTCGCGCCGCTCGACTACGATGCCTGACCGTCACCGCAATCGGGTCGAAAGCCAATATTCAGCGGCGTCAAGACGAAATTGCAGGTGACCTCTCTTCCAGTGGGTGTAATCGGCGCCGGGATTGTAGGCACTTGCTGCGCCGCTCACCTTGCAAAGCGTGGTGTACCAGTCCTGCTCATCGACCGGCGCGGTCCGGGCGAAATGACCTCCTATGGCAATGCTGGTGGCATTCAAAACCTGGCAACGACCCCGATTGGTATGCCTGGCATGATACGGGACCTGCCCCAGTGGCTAACGGATCCACTCGGACCGCTGCACATCCAGCCGCGCTATCTGCCGCGCGCCCTGCCCTGGCTGTTACGCTTCGCACGGGAAACAACCGAGCGTCGGGTCCGCCACAATGCCAAGGCGCTGAACGCACTCAATCGCAACTCAGTTGCTGACACCGTTGCGTTGGCACGCTGGGCTGGGGTCGAGCATTTGATCGAGCTCTCGGGGCAGCTCTACCTGTTCCGGACCAGAGCTGATTATGAACGCGATCGCCTTGGCAAGGAGCTGCGTGATGTCACCGGACAGTCATATGAGGTAATCGGTAGCAATGCCATCCGCGATCTGGAACCAGACTTGGCACCGACCTACGAAGTGGCATTGCATGTCCCAGGGGATGGCTTCTGCCGCGATCCCTACAAACTCACCACCTCATTGGCCGAGGCTGCCATTCGGGAGGGCGTCGAGTTCCTACGCGCCGACGTGACCGCCTTCGAACGCCGCGATGGAGCTATTTCAGCAGTCAAGACCGACCGCGGACGACGTGGTGTAAGCGCCGTCGTAGTGGCGGGGGGCGCGTGGTCGAAGCCGCTGGCGCGACTGCTTGGTCATGACGTCCCGCTGGAGAGCCAGCGCGGCTACCACGTCACGATCAGCAACCCCGGGCCTACCACCCGCCATATGTGCCTGCTTCAGGATCGGAAGCTCGCAATCACGCCGATGGCGATGGGCCTTCGAATTGCCGGCACGGTCGAATTTGCGGGGCTCCACGTGCCGCCCAATAGCAAGCGGGTTGAGGCGCTGCTTCGGCTTATTCGTGAAGTCATCCCGGGGGTCAACACCGAAGCATATTCCGAATGGATGGGTCATCGCCCGGCGCTGCCCGACAGCCTGCCGGTGATCGGCCGCTCTCCGGTCGTGCCCAACGCGCTCTTCGCTTTCGGCCATGGATTCTTTGGCCTCATCGGTGCTGCGACGACGGGACGGATTATTGCCGATCTCGTTGCGGGGCAAACGCCGACCATTGACCTGACGCCCTATCGCATCGATCGTTTCTGATGGGTGGTCAGATGCGCAGCCGTGAGGCCGCACGGGGCGCCGGGATAGTAGATTTCCTTTAAGCCCTTGATGTGAGATCGTGCTACGCCTCGATCGCTCCGGCCCAGTCGTCCCTCGCGGAAATCCAGGGCGCTACCGGTGTGGGACAAACTCGCGGCATGAAACCAATTCGCAAGACGGCGGGTCAACATCGAAGTCTTGTAGGGTGCCGACGCACGGATGTTTTATAGCGCGCAATCGTGCACTTTCCTTCTCGACGGCTCGGATACACGAAGGAAATTCAGGCCGGCAATACGAGCCACGGCCTGTTCAGACCAACCACGGCAAAACAGCTCCCCGAGTAAATGCGGGAACTTGCTCACATCTTCCAGTCCCACCGGTGTTGTTGGCACACCAAAGAAATCGGACCCTATCCCGACCCGGGCCAGCCCAACTCGTTCGACTAAGCGTTCAATCATATCAGCAACGTCGCCAAGTGTCGCCCGGGGGCGTTGCCTCGTTGCTCGTTCTCTCTCAGCAATGATAGCGGCACGGCTCTGCCCGAAGTCGTTCTTCACGGCCTCGCGCACGGGGATCATCCATTGCCGAACCTCTTCGTTGACGAAGTCCGGAATGAACGTAGCCATCACCAGTCCATCGTTGGTCCGCAAGCGCGCCAACACGTCATCGGGCACATTCCGCGCATGATCACAGATCGCCCGGGAGTTGGAGTGAGAAAAGACGATCGGCGCGCTGCTGATATCTAGCACTTGGTGCATCACATCGGGCGAGACGTGGGCGCAATCTATTATCATACCAAGCCAGTTGAGCTCCCGTACAACGGCTCTGCCGAACGCCGTCAACCCGCCGTGCCGCGGCTCGTCAGTTGCCGAGTTGACCCAATCGAGCGTGCCGTTGTGGCAAAGTGTCATCAGCCGAGCGCCCGCTGCGTGCCACACGCGTAATGGTGAAAGGCTGTTTTCAAGCCCGACACCACCCTCTACGGCAAGGATGGAGGCTATCCGCCCGAGACGCTTCGCCCGGCGTATATCCGACGCCTTCTTTACAGGCAGAAAAACGTCCGGATAGGCCTCGTGCATGCGTAAGATAACATCGATCTGCTCAAGGGTGGCGCGCGCCGGATGGTCGGTGTCGCTCGGTATAAATGCCGCCCACACTTGTGCGCCAACGCGGCCCTCGCGCAGTCGAGGGATATCGGTGTCGCCGTCCTGATGTACGCGCGCCAAGTCATAGGCCACGACATCCCCCTTGGCGATCGGATCGTTCCGTATGACCCACGGCAGGTCGTTGTGGCCGTCGATGAACGGGATGTTTTCCATTAATGCAATCGCTTGGCGAATCGCCGCTGCGCGACGGGCATTCGATCTGTCCAATTCCACCCCCAATCTCTGACCCAGCAACCACTGGTCACCCCTGGGTCACAAGTTCCGGCCCATGCGACAGCCGTCCATACCACGGAACCTTCACGCGAGACGAAGTCCGAACGAGCCGAGACTTGAGCGGCAATGGAGATCGAACGGTCCCTTCGAGAGAGGAGCGAGCGCGCTCGCCCATGCGCCCCGAAAGGACCTGAGGGGAAGGTGGGGCGAAGCGGTCGCAAGGGACACCGCATTACCCCCTGCGGACCGTCACAATCAAGGACGCCCCCACGATCAGCGCGGCACCGCCCCACACCGCGCCCGAGGGCACCTCATGGAAGAAAACGAAGCCGAGAAGCGCCGCGTAAGGCAACGCCAAGTAGTCCACCGAAGCCAGCACGCCTGCCAACGCGCGGCGATAGGCCCAGGTCAGCAAGAATTGGCCGCCCACGCCAAGTATGGCCAGCAGCGGAAAGATAAACCAAATTGGTGCCGGCGGCGCCTGCCAACTCGCCGCTGCGACCGGCAACGCGACCGCGCTTGGCACCACATGCTGAATCAGCACGATCGAGGTGGCGCTGTCACGTTGCGCCTGGCTACGCAGCATCAGATTGTTCGTCGCATATGTCACCGCCGAGCCGAACGCCGCGGCGATGCCGATCAGATCGCCGCTCAACACCAGCTGACCGGCGATCGAGTTCCATGCAATCACGCCCACGCCGCACAAGCCCAACAACACGGCACTGAACGCGCTCCTGCGCAGCCGCTCGCCCAGCACGAACGTCGCCATCAACGCTAACATCAGCGGCGCGAGGTAGCTCAGCGTCAGCGCCTCGGCTAACGGCAGTCGGCGCAGCGCGGTGAAGAACAGCAGGTTGGACGCAACGTTCAACACCCCGCGCGGCGCGTTCGCTTTCCATGATGAGAGCGTGGGCCATCCCGCCCGCATGCGCCACATCGCCACCAGTACCAGCGGTATGCCGAACGCGAAGCGCATCGCCACCAATTCGATCGCAGGTATGCTGTGTGGCAGCGATTTGACGATCGCGTCCAGGGTGGTGAAGAGCAGAATGGCGGCCGTTGCCACCATGAAGGGTATGGCGGGACGGGCGTGGTCGGTCGCGTCAGTCGCTTTCATTAGGCTTTTTGGGGATCTCGGGACACCTCATGGTGATGCCATGCCTGACGCCAATGCGGAACCGGCTGCACGCTCGGCATTCACCCACTAGCGCGTGGCAAGGCACACCACCTGCAGCTCCAATTTCGAGTTGCCAACCGTCTCGTTTCCGGTTGTTATAGGGACAGTTCGATAACCCAAGTCCAGGGATCCGATGCCTCACGCAGCCCTTCGGTTGATCGTCCCGAACACTGAAAATGGGACAGTCAATCACCCGCCGCGCCGTCAGCCGAACGCGGCTGTCAGGTCCCGCGAATACCTGACCCCGGCCGAAGTTGGCCGGCTGATTGGCGCAGCGAAGGCCAACCGGGTGGGGACAACGCGATGCAACCGGGATCCTGTTGGCCTATCGGCACGGCCTGCGAGTTTCGGAGCTGTGCGCCCTGACATGGGATCAGGTCGATTTCAAAGGCCATCTGCTGCATGTCCGGCGGGTGAAGAACGGCCAGCCGAGCACGCATCCCCTGACCGGGACTGAGCTTCGGGCTTTGCGGCAACTTCTCCGGGATAACCCGCATGGTCGCTACGTGCTCATGTCTGAGCGCGACGCGCCGATGTCGCCAGCGGGCTTTCGCAAAATGCTCGCACGGCTTGGCGAAGGATCGCGGAGAGCCGGCGGCGCAGGCACTAGTGTTGCGATCCTATCGCTTCGATCCCCGGCCTCCATCTGGTTCGCGGCCGATCCCGCCATCCCGGTCGGGATCGAAGTGTCAGAGTCAGAACACTAGCCCGGGCATGAGCGCGTATGCGCCGGCAGGCTCGGCTATCGTCCACGCCGCACCGCACCGCAGGACGCCCGCCTTCTTAGGCCTGTTCCTTGTCCCCAGCGTGGCGCAGTCGATCCTGCTCACCGTCGTCCCACTGGAGGCGCTGCGCCTGCTGGGGACCGCCCGTGCAGTGACGCTGCTCTACGTTGCCGCCGGTTTGGCCGCCGTGGTGGCACGCCTCAGCATCCCCCTGCTGGTGCAGTTGATCCGGCGGCGGTTCGTGCTCAGCCTCGGCGCATTGCTGCTGATCGTCGGCAGCTCGCTGCTGACGAGTGGTGGCGTGTCGGCATTTGCCGGCGGTCTGGCGCTCAACAGTTTTGCCTTCGCGTGCATCGAGATCGCCAGCAACCTCTATTTGTTGGACCACATCCCGCGCCAGGAGTTGCGGCGTTTCGAGCCGGCACGCATCTTCGCCTGTGCCGGTCCTGTGACCTTTGGTCCCTGGTTCGGTGTCTATCTCCAGCAACGCGTTGCCTTCGCGGCGCCGTTTGCCCTGGCCGCCGTGGCAGCAATGCTACTGCTCGTCCTGTTCTGGTGGCTGCGCCTGACGGAGCTGACGCCGTCCCACCACAAGCCGCCGAACCCGCTGCGCTACCCAGCCTCGGCTGCGTCTGGCTTGGGGCCTGGCGGGGGCTCGCTCGGCCTGGTGGAGCACTTTCTACATCTACACACCGATCTTTGCGGTGGTGTCCGGGCTCGGCGCCGAGGCGGGCGGCGCCATCGCCTCGATCGGCACCGCCTGGATCTTCCTGGTGCCGCTGTGGGGCTGGGTTGGCCGGCGCTACGGGCTGCGTCGGCTGCTGGCCGCCGGGTATGGGACTACAGGCCTGATGACCGCAGCCACTGCCGCGGCATTCCACCTGCCCTGGGTGGGCGCGACAACACTCGTGCTGGCTGGATTTGGTGCCGAGATGATCGACGGTGCCGGCAATCTGCTGTTCCTGCGTGCGGTCCATCCCTATGAGCGTTCGGAGATGACGACTGTGTTCGTCAGCTATCGTGATGTCGCGCAGCTTGGTCCGCCCCTGGTCTGCGCAGCGCTATTGTCGGTGTTCGCGTTGCCATCTGTGTTCGCTGCGGCAGGCGTCATGATGGTCGGATCTGCAGCGCTGGCGGGTTACATCCCCCGTCGGCTGTGAAAGCGATGCTGTCGAGATTGTTCGGGACCACAGCAGCGACTCTATCCCATGACCGCTCTCGGTAGAGTCGAGGTGTGGCGCGGTGGCTGTAGGTCGAACATATCTGTTGCCGCCCCTTTCGTTTGGCGGTGCCTCACTGGTCCGGCCGTGGCTCCGTCTCCACACCCCGCTCATCGAACCGGACATGCAGATCTCCCGCATCCGGCTCTCGGACAAGACATCACGCCTTCACCCACGCCACGTCGTGCCCAAGCCGGCTCAGGCGCACGAGCCCGAAGTGCCCGTAGAGGTGCGAGGGTGGATAGCTCCCGCCCCTGCGTCGCCTGACCTTGTGCTTGGAACGCAACCACCGGCGCAACCGCACCGCCGTGTAGCTGTCGAGCGCCCGATACGCCTTGTTGACAGTGCCAACGCTGAAGTAGTTGGCCCATCCGCGTAACGCGCGGTTCAACTGCTCCACCAGCTCTGTGGTCTTCTGCCAAGTACCCGATCGGTCAGTCAGCGCGTGGACTTTGTCGACCATGCGCTTGATGCTCTTCTTTGATGGCCGCTGACCCAAGCGGGCCTTGCCGGTTCTCGCCGAATACATCCGTCCGAACGTGTATCCCAGGAAGTCGAACTCCCCTTCCGGCACCTTGCAGATACGTGTCTTCTCCTCGTTCACCGTGAGCTTCAGCTTGCCCATGATCTCGCGCAGTCGTCGCAACGCCTCGTCGGCGTTGCCCTTCCGGCACAGGATCACGAGGTCGTCGGCGTAAGTCACGATGCGCGTGCCGAGGCGTCGCTCCAGCCCGAGCTTCTTCCAGCCCAGCACAAACCGGCGCATGTAGAGATTCGCCAGCAGTGGTGAGATGGGTGAGCCTTGCGGGATGCCGCACCGCTTGTCCCGAGCCTCCGTCGTGCGTGTCCTCCGCCCTCGTTTGTCGGTTTCTTCCACGGGGCAGTCCAGCCACATCCTGATCAGATGCAGCACACGCCGATCAACGATCCGGCGAGCCACCGACTTCAAGAGGTCGGCATGGGGAATGCTCCCGAAGTAGTCCGCGAGGTCGGCGTCAACCACTTCCGGGTGGCCACGGAACAGCAGTTCCTCCACCTCGATCACCGCCTGTTGGGCGTTGCGCCCGGGACGGTAAGCGTATTGCTCCGGTGGAAGGTCGGCTTCAAAGATCGGTTCCAGCACCAGCATCGCTGCTGTCATGCAGACCCGATCCCGCACGGTCGAGATGCCCAGCGGCCTGAGTTTGCCGTTGGCTTTCGCAATAAACACGCGTCTGATCGGTTCCGGTCGGTAGGTCTCCTGCCTGAGTGCAAGCGCCAGTTCGCCGAGCCACCGCTGCGTCCCATACGCCTCGATGTCCGCGAAGTCCTGACCGTCCACGCCTGGTGCACCCTTGTTGGAGCGGCACAGGGCATAGGCATGAGCCAAGATGTCTTCACGGCTGATCTTGTCGTACAGGGCATAGAAGCGATAGCCAGCTTCTGCCTTCGCTTTCGCGTGCAACGCCATCTGCAGTTTCTGAACACTGTTCGGAGTTGATAGGTTGCCCAATCTCCAGGTCCCTCACTACGTCCTGCGTCTGTCTTGAACTGAGGTCCCTTCCCTCCACCGGCGTTACCCGGCTTCCGCGGTACTACGAACCTCTCCGCCACCCCACGGCGCCCGGCCTGTCCCTCGCGGGCGTCCGGTTGATCATCCCTGACCGCGCCCTGGGGCTTCCCGTGTTGCGTGCGCTTTCCTTGTGTACATGCTGCCGCCACTACCCCGGTGCAGCGGCTGGGCGTACTCTTCGCTCATCCCACCCAGCCGTGTCAGCCTTCCCCGAAAGGGTCGTCGGGTCGGCCTGCGCATCGTCCTTTTCGAGGCTTGCTCGGCGTTCACTCGCGTTGCGGCCTGCACACTCGCGCGGCCACCAATTCGTGACCCGCTAGACCGAAGGCTTCAGCCATTTCGTCACCTCCATGACTGCTCCGGTTGCTTCCGGCTGGAGCGTTGCCGGGTGGGACTTGCACCCACTGGAAAGCGCCGCCTTTCACGGCGCACACCCTGAGCGGCTGTTGGATGAGCTACTCCGTTCCATCTTTTTTCAGAAACGGGCTCTTAGTGGGACACGGCTGCCCGCCTCGATCATATCGCGCGGGACTCGTCTGTCTCACAGGCCGGCCTGTTCACGGCCCTCATCGGATAATTGCGGTTGGTTTAGCTTCCGAATTAGCAGTCCGAAGAATATTCCTAGCGCGCCGGGCCTGTCGCATCTGGCACGCCGACGATGGACTGGGCGATGAGGTCGTTCTCGGACGCAAGAGCATAGAGGCGAGATAGTGCGGCAAGTCGCCAAGTCGGATCGCCGCGCGTGAGCAACCATACGGCTTGCAGCAGGGCACGCCCATGCGGATCAGAGATCGCGTCGGTATCCGGTGCGCTTGGGACCTCGGTCGCAGCGACAAGTCGGAGCGGAAGCTTCAATGGGACTCCCGCCGCCCCGAAGATGGTAAGTTCATAAGCGCCCGGTGCAAAAGAGCCGAGGTCGAGTTGCGCCTTGCGCACCGCTGACTCGCCCACCACAGCCGCGGCGCTTCCTGCTTGTGCGAGACCGAGATGGAACGACGGCCTGCCGCCTTCCCAGCGCAGCAGCAGCGGCTCGCCGGCCACTATAGTCTGCTCGCCCGGAGCGGCGACGCCGAGCATGGCGATGGTTCCACTCGCAAGGATGTTGCGCATGTCGCGTGATGCGGCGACCCGAGCATGCGCAAGTTTCCACGCCTCGTCGGCGCCGGAGCGCAACATCTCGGCGAGCGCTTCGGGGACGATGGCGAGCCGGGCCCGCGGTCTCCGGCGAAGAGGATGCCGCGGCCGCCGAACGCACGGAAGATGACCTGTTCCGCCAGGATGGGTTGGATCAGCAGCGCTTGCTGACCATCATCCGCACGATCCGGGCGGCGCATGTCGCGGTTATCCTGGACACCTGCTACTCAGCCTCGCTGGCGACGCAGGATGCGGTGCTGCGCCGCGACATCAACACCACCGTATCGGACACGCTGGGCCACGCCACCGGGCGCTTCGTACTGTCGAGCTCGTTTACGCTGGCCCGAGACTCGGCTGCCGGCGGTAGCGATGCGACACAGACCAAGGAAGCCGACAATCACGGCCTGTTCACCTATTACCTCCTGCGTGCGCTGCGTGGTGAGGCAAACTCCGACCACACCGGGCGGATCGACATCTACAAGTTGGCGAACTACACCAAACGCGAGGTCAGGAAGGCGACGGAAAGCTCGCAGAGCCGCAAGTGCCCGCGTTCTATTTCGCCGGAAACGACTTCTTCGACGTCCGGGCACTTGGCACCAAGCCTTGAGCCGAAACCAAGGCGCCGGAATCAAGGACGGACAGGCCAATATTGCATCGGCCAGCAAGTTGCATTCCTATCGCCCGAATGCCGCCATTTCGCGCGTTCGTTCCGTCAGGTCGTCCAGGTCGCGCTGCAACTGCTCCGCTCGGAAGGCAGTGCCGAGGATGCGGCCCGCGGTATCGGTTGGCAGCTCGCGGATAAGGCCCTCCCGGCGCGCGGTGTCGATCGCGGCCATGTAGCCGGCGAGCACATTGCGCGGTGTTGGCAGGTCGGGCGGTAACTGGCGGGAGACCAAGGCCGCCGCCAGGGTGCGAAGCGCGGCGGCGACCTCCTCGGCATAGGCGGCAAAAGGCAGCGCTAGCGCCGGCTGCACGCTCTCCGGCCAGGGAACATCGAACAGCCGCCGCAACGCCAGCGCGTCCTGCTGCAGCCGGCGCAAGGTGCGGAACAAAGGATCTGGGTCGGGGTGGTCTGAGATGCGGCTGCGCCGCTCGCGCGCTGCGTCCTCGACTGCGGTGCCGAGCCGGTTGAGCGCTGCCTGCACCCGGGTCGCCAGTGTGCCGATGTCGGACGCGCCGGTGTGCATTGCCTGTGCCAGCGCAGCCATAATCTCGGCGAGCAGCCGAGCAGTTTCGGCTGCAGCCTCGCGGACGTGCAGATGCGCCCGGGCCGGGGCCACCAGGCCGGAGACCACCAAGCCGACCACCGCGCCTAGGGTGATCTCCAGCACCCGGTCGAAGGCGTAGCCTAGCGGTCCATGTGTCGCCGCGCCGGAACTCATCAGCACAATGATCGCGGTGACTGGCGCGATCCGGAAATCAGGCTTGTAAGCGGTGAGCAGCGCGAGCGGGGCCACTGCAGCGAACAGGGCGATGCCGAGCGCTGTTGGTGAGTGGGATGGCAGCAGGAATGCGGCGAGCGCGCCGACAAGCGCGCCGCAGACCGAGCCGATGAGGCGGTCCATGGCGGCTTTGAGGGAGCTGCCGACGCTGTTCTGGGTGATGATGATGGTGGTGAGGACGGCCCAGTAACCCTGGGGCAGACGGAGCGCCTCGGCCAGTGAGTAGGCGGCCACGGCCGAGATGATCATGCGCAACGCGAGCCATAGGCGGGTGCGGTGGCGGAGGTGCCACCCGCGGAGCAATGTCCTCATGGTCGGCCCCGTCCCCGTGCGGGCGCTCGGCACGAAACCGTAAACTAAAGCTCTCGCGGGTCCAGCGCGTCCCGCAGACCATCGCCCACCAGGTTGAACGACAGCACGCAGACGAAGATCGCCAGCCCCGGGAATATCGCCAGCCACGGTGCTTGCGACAGAAACTGCTGCGCCGCGTTCAGCATCGAGCCCCAGGATGGCAGCGGTGGCTGCTGACCTAGGCCGAGGAACGACAGGCTCGCCTCTGCGATGATCGCCTGCGCGAGCGATAGCGTCGCCTGCACCAGCACCGGCGGCACGATGTTCGGCGCTACGTGGCGCAGTGCGACCCGCCAAGCTGGGTTGCCGATCGCCCAGGCGGCCTCGACGTAGTCGTGGCTCGCCGCGTCCATGGTGGCCGCGCGCGCCACGCGCATGAAGCGCGGCGCGGTGCTGACGCCGATCGCGATCATTGCATTGGTTAGGTCTGGTCCCAGGAATGCCGCCAGCGCGATCGCCAGGATCAGGAACGGGCAGGCCAGCATCGCATCGACCAGGCGACTCAGCACCGCGTCGATGGCCCCGCCGGCAAATCCCGCCAGCAGTCCCGCCGGCACGCCGATGCCGCCGGCGATCAGCACTGATACCACGCCCGCTAGCAGCGACGCGCGCGCGCCGAAGATCACGCGCGACAGTTCGTCGCGTCCGAGCTCGTCGGTTCCCATCCAGTGCGCCCAGCTCGGCGGCTGGCGGATCGCCAGCCAGCTCGTTGCGATTGGGTCGTACGGCGCAATCAGCGGCGCGAATATGGCGACCGCCACGAATGCAACGATCACGACCAGCCCTGCAACTGCGGCAGGCCGGCGCACGAAGCCTACTATCGCCAGCCGCGCCGGGCTCTGCACCGGCATCACGCCGGCCGTCGTGACGCTCATTGGTGTGGGTTCCGGGAAAGGCCAGGGGGGCTTTGCCGACGCCACGCCCATCAGGCGCCGCGCAGGCGGGGGTTGATGACGACGTAGAGCACGTCGGCGATCAGGTTGAGCGCGACGTACAAAAACGCGGTGACCAGCACGACGCCTTGCACGACCGGATAGTCGCGGTTGAACACTGCATCGACGATCAACTTGCCGAATCCAGGGATGCTGAACACTTGCTCGGTCAACACGGCCCCGGACAATAGCGTACCCAGTTCCAGCGCTCCCAGCGTCACCACCGGGATCAGCGCGTTGCGCAGCGCGTGCCGAGTAATGACGACCAATTCGGCAAGTCCTTTGGCCCGTGCCGTGCGCACATAATCCTGCCCGAGTGCCGTCAGCATGGCGCTGCGCGTGTGCCGCATCAGGATGGCGGCGATCGCATTGCCCAGCACGAAGGCCGGCATGATGGTCGTGGCGAGCGAGCGCACCCAGTCCTGTGTCAGCGGCACATAGCCCGACGGCGGCAGCCAGCCGAGCTGCACCGATACCAGCAGGATCAGCATGATGCCGAGCCAGAATGTCGGCGTGGACAGGCCGGCCAGTCCGATCGCGTTAGCCACATAGTCCCACGCGGTGTTGCGTTTCACCGCCGCAACTACGCCAGCTGGTACGCCGATCAGAACGGCAATAACGAACGCCATAGCGCTGAGCTGAAGCGTGACCGGGAGCTTCTCTTCGACGAGTTGCGTGACCGGTTCGCGGTTGCGCCAGGAGTAGCCGAGGTCGCCGTGCAGCAGCTTGCCGAGCCAGTGTACGTACTGCACCGGCAGCGGCCGATCGAGCCACAGCTCGGCGCGGATCTGCGCGATTGCCTGGGGGTCCTGCTCTTCGCCGGCAATGACGCGAGCCGGATCGCCGGGCATGAGCTGTTGCAGCAGGAACACCAAGACGCTGACAAGCAGCAGGGTCGGGATGATCTGGGCGACCCTAAGGCCCAGCAGGCCACGCACCGCGCTATTGCTCCATTCGCAGCCCTTGCAGACGAATCATGCCATCTGGTATCGGCTGGAACCCCGTCAGTTTGGCGGTCATCCCAACGGTATTCTTCGTGGTCCACAGATAGATGATCGGCAGATCCTGCCGCTCCTGCTCCCACATCTTGGCGTACAGCTCCTGGCGCTGCTCGATATCGGTGATGGTGCGCGCCTGATCCAGCGTCTGATCAACGATTGGGTTGGAGTAGTCGCCGACGTTGTCGCGTTGGCCACTGTGCAGGAAAGCGTAGGTATCGCCGTCTATGTCGATGCGGCCGGACCAGCCGATCAAATAGCTCACGAAATTGCCGTCATAGGATTGCTGCAACGAGGTCGCGAACTCGGTCGATTGGATCTTCACGTCGAACCCGGCTTCCGACGCCATAGACTGGATCACCTGCGCGGCCTGCATGACGTCGGGGCTGTTTGGCACCATCATGGCCACCTGCACGGGCGTTTTCACGCCCGCCTGCGCCAGCAGCGCCTTCGCCTTGGCGATATCGCGTGCCGGCGGCTGAATCGACGGCACATAGAACGGAGAACTCGGCGGAACCGCCTGGGCGGTCGGGGTATAAAGCCCGTTGTAAACGACCTGGATCAGCGCCCTGCGGTCGATCGTCTGCTCGAACGCTTGGCGCGCCAGCTTGTTCTGCCCGAACGGGTTGTTGGCCTGCGGGCCATGATCGGTATTGGCAGTGATCCCCTCATAACCGAGCCCGTCGGAGATTACCATGCGCAGCTTCGGGTCAGCCTTTACCGCGGCGATATCGGTTGGCACGATGTATTCCACCAGATCGACCGCACCCGCTTTCAGGTTGGCGACCCGCACTGACGAAACCACCAGCACGCGATAGACCACCCGATCGAAATGGATCGCACTGGCGTTCCAGTACTGCGGGAAGCGGTCCAGCGTGATGTGATCCTGTGGCACGCGCTCGGCGAACTTGAAGGGGCCGGTGCAGACCGGGTGCAGGCCGAAATCCTTGCCTTCCTGCTCGACTGCCTTCGGGGCCAGGATCATGCCGGAGCGGTCTGTAAGCTGCGCCAGGAACGGCGAGGAGGGGTGCTTCAGCACCACCCGGACGGTGAGCGGATCAACGATTTCGACATGATCGATGCTGTTGATCTCGCTCTTGCGAAGGCTGGTTGGCATTGTCAGATCGCGTTCGAACGTGGCCTTCACCGCGGCGGCATCCAGTTTCTCGCCGTCCTGAAACAGGACGTTCGGGCGCAGGTGGATCATCAGCGTCGTGGGATCGGCCCACTCGTAGCCAGTGGCGAGCTGCGGGACGATCTGCAGCTTCTCGTTGATATCGAACAGCTTGTCGCACAGGCCGGCGAACACGATGCGCCCGACATAGGTGCCGCCCAAGGTCGGGTCGAGGATGTCGGGATCCTCGCGTAGCGCGATTTGCAACGTGCTGTTTCCGGTCCCTTGGGCGCTGGCCGGACGAGGTTGTGCAACGAGGGCCGCGATCGCAGCGGCCAGCAGCAGAAAGCGCATCTTCCAGAGCCTCGTTTATGGACCTGCCGCCATAGTCGTCCCAGCTATGGCCCCCTGCAAGCACCTCCCCTGGGGCTTGGCCGGCGCGTCCCGCTCGCCATAGTACAGTCGAGAAATCCAACGACAAGCTCCGGGGAGGTTTGATCTATGCAACGCGTGCTCTCGACGGCACTAGTATTGTCCGCGGTCGTGCTGGCCGGCGGCGGGGCAAAGGCTCAGACGCAGCCGTTGCAGCAGGCTCAGTCGGTCATCCAGGCGGCGGAGGACGAGGCCACCAAACGCGGCTGGCCCGAGAGCTTCGCGGTGGTCGATTCGGGTGCCAATCTTGTCGCCTTCGTTCGCATGGACGGCTCGCTGCTTGCCTCCATTACGGTCGCCGAGCACAAGGCCCGCACCGCGGTCCGCTACCGTCGTCCGACCAGGGCGTTCGAGGACGCCGTGCAACGGTCGGGCTTCAACTATGTCCTCTCGCTCGACGACGTGATCGCCTCGCGCGGCGGCGTTCTGCTCGTCGAGGACGGCAAGATTGTCGGCGCCATCGGCTGGTCCGGCGGTACCGGCTCCCAGGATGAGGCGATCTGCACGGCAGCCGCCGCAACGATCACCAAGTAGCCGACGCGGCGACGGCCGGCGATCGGGCGCGGATGCAGCCGCTGACGCCGGCGCTGACCGATCTCGTCCTGCTCGGTGCGGGACACGCGCATGTGGAGGTGCTGCGGCGGTTCGCTCTGCACCCGGAGCGGAGGGTGCGGCTGACGCTGATCGCCCGCGAGCCGCACACGCCGTATTCCGGGATGCTGCCGGGCCTGATCCGCAGCGAGTATGAATTCGACCAGGTGCATATCGACCTGGCGCCACTCGCCGCCGCCGCCGGCGCACGGCTGATCGTGGCCGAGGCTAACGCGATCGATCTTGACCGCCGCACCGTCGCGGTCACCGCGCGGCCGGACGTCAACTTTGATCTGCTGTCGATCGATGTCGGCGGCGTGCCGGCCATGCCCGAGGGCGGCGGCATTCCGGTGAAGCCGATCGGGCAATTCCTGCAGCGCCTGGCAACGCTGGAGGAAACGCTACCGCCTACCGCCCGGCTCGCCGTGGTCGGCGGCGGCCCTGGCGGCACGGAGCTAGCCCTGGCTCTGGCGCGCCGGCTGGGCGCCCGCGTGCGGCTTGTCCTGGTGACCGCCGCCGCCGAGCCGCTGGCAGGCGCGCCGCAACGCGCCCGTGCGGTTGCCCGGGCGGCGCTGGTCGAAGCCGGCGTGGAGATCGTCTGCGGTGTTACCGCCGGCGCGATGACCGATGGCAGGCTGGCGCTGTCGGATGGAAGCTTCCTCGAAGTCGCCGCCGCGTTGTGGGCGACCAATGTGATCGGGCCGGATTTTCTTGCCGCGTCCGGCTTGGCCTGCGACGCAGCCGGGTGCGTCCGAGTGACACCGAGCCTGCGCAGCCTGAGCCATGTCGCAGTGTTCGCCGCTGGAGATTGCGCCGCCATGGAGACGGCACCGCGGCCAAAGGCCGGCGTGTGGGCAGTTCGGGCCGGCGCGGTGCTAGCGGAGAACCTGCGCCGCGTGGTGCGCGGCCGGCCGCTGAAAGCCTGGCGGCCGCAACGCGAGGCGTTGGTCATCATGGGACTGGGCGAGGGCAGGGGGCTCGCCTGGCGCAACGGGATCACCCTTTGGGGACGGCCGATCTGGCGCTGGAAGGACTGGATCGACCGAAACTGGATGCGCCGGTTTTCACTGCGCGCCAATCCGGCGCCGGGCGAGCAGTTCCGTTGCGGGGGTGCCGGCGCAACGCTTGACGCGAAGATTGACGTGCTGAGCGGGCTCGAGGTGGCGGATGATATCGCGTCGATGCGACCGCCGCCTGGCATGCTGCTGGTGCAGAGCGTCGATCATTTTCGCGCCTGCCTGGATGATCCCTTCGTGTTCGGCGAGATCGCCGCTGCGCATGCACTCGGCGGCTTGCACGCGATGGGGGCGAAGCCCTGGACGGCGCTCGCCATCGCGGCCGTCCCGTACATGCCGGACGAGAAGATGCGCGCCGACCTCGGCGCGATGATGCAGGGGGCGCAACGCCTGCTGGGGGCCGATGGCTGCACGTTGGCCGGCGGACATGCCACGGAGGCGTTGGAAACGTCGCTCGGCTTCGCCGTGACCGGACTGGTGGAGCCGCGCCTGCTGTGGCGCAAATCCGGCCTGCGCGACGGTGATGCATTGGTGCTGACCAAGCCGCTTGGTACCGGCGTATTGTTGGCCGGGCACATGCGCGGGCTGACCAAGGCGCGCTGGCTGGTCGCCGCGATCGAGAGCATGCGGCGCAGCAACGCCGACGCGACGCGTGTGCTGCGCTCCCACGGCGTGACGGCGTGTACAGCGGTCGGGAGTTACGGCCTGGCCGGCTATTTACTCGAAATGCTGCGCGCGTCTGGTCTTGGTGCAGCGATCCAGTTGAATTCCGTGCCGCTGCTGCCGGGTGCGGTGGAGTTGGCCGAACAGGGGGTGCACAGCACACTCGCACCACAGAACCGACGGGCGCTGTCGGCGGAACTGCGTGGGCCGATCGTCGATCTGCTGGCGGACCCGCAGACCTCGGGCGGGCTGCTGGCGGGGATGCCGGCCGGGCGCGCCGAGGCGTGCGTGGCCGCACTGCGCGCAACAGGACTCGCGGCCGCAATTATCGGCTTTGCGGAGCCGGCAAAGCCGGAGTCATCCCCTATTCGCCTGCTCTTCGATGCCGATCCCACCGGCGGCAGGCACACCGGCCCAGCGCTCGGATGAGTCCACGATGGGCTACCCTATCGTGCGGGAATCAACACGGCCATCCGTCCAACCCTTCTCCAGTCCCATCAATGGGTCACCTGCTAGGCAAAGGTGACGGGGTGTCTTTTAAGCCCCCGGTTATCCATGCACCAACGCGACAGCAGTTCCGAACGAGACGACGACGCAGCGCAATCAGCACATTGCAACGATCAAAAAGCATGGACGCACGAGGTGGCAGCCCATTCTGGCTACAATCGTCGAAGCCTGGTCGAAACTGCGATCTATCGCTACAAAACCATCAATCACCGGCGCCTCCAGGCGCGGACTCCGCCAACTCAGCGGACCAAGGCAAGGATTGGAAGCAACGCGCTCAATCGGATGACGAGTTTCCGCATGCCGGCCTCCGCTCGGATCCGTTGATACTCGACCGGTTGACAGACGCTGCCGGCAGGGTGTTCATGCACCAAAGCGCCGACGCTTCTGTGCGACTGTAGCCCTCTGAAGCGTTTGTTGATCCAGATCAATGCCGCTGCGCTGATATGGCTCCAATCAACAAAACGGTTGGTACCACCTCGCCAGACTGGCCAACCCCCAGAAAGGAGGAGTGAGTGCAGGTAATCTCTGTCGAAGAGGCGGTTGCCAAAATCCCCGACCGTGCGAGCCTGCTCATCGGCGGTTTCATGGGCGTGGGCACGCCGGAGCGGGTTATTGACGAAATCGTCCTGCAACAAAAGCGTAACCTGACGGTCATTGCGAACGACACCGCAAGCCCTGGCGTCGGCATCGGCAAGCTGATCACTGCGAAGCTCGTTGACAAGGTGGTTGCTAGCCATATCGGTCTGAACCCGGAAACCCAGCAGCAAATGATTGCGGGCGACTTGCAGGTGGACTTGGTCCCGCAGGGCACCCTCATCGAACGGATCCGAGCCGGTGGATACGGACTCGGCGGCGTGCTCACCCCAACGGGGCTCGGCACCGTAGTTGAGGAAGGAAAGCAGAAGATCCAGGTAAACGGCCGAAGCTACCTGGTCGAGGTTGCACTCCGCGCAGACTTTGCCTTAGTGCAAGCCTTCCTTTCAGACTACATGGGCAATCTGGCCTACGCACTGACCGCGCGAAACTTCAATCCAGTCGTCGCTATGGCGGGAGATATCGTGATTGCCTGTGCTGAGCATATCGTGCCCGTGGGGGTGATCGCGCCCGATAACGTGGTTACACCCGCCCCGGTCGTTGACTACCTGATCGCCAATCAGTGAGATCGCAATGAAGCCCCAGATCGTCATCGCCCGCCGCATCGCCCAGGAACTGAAGCCTGGCATGCTCGTAAATCTTGGCATCGGCATACCGACGCTGGTTGCGAACTACGTGCCTGAAGGCACGCAGGTCTACTTCCAGTCGGAAAATGGACTGATCGGCACGGGCGCTATTCCGGCAGAAGGAATGGCGCACCCAATGCTTACCGATGCCGCCGGCCGCCCGGTGACGGCCTTGCCTGGTGCCAGCACCTTCGACAGTGCCTTGTCCTTTGGCTTGATCCGCGGGGGTCATGTCGACATCACCGTGCTGGGCGGGTTGCAGGTGGATCAGGCCGGTCACCTGGCAAACTGGACGATCCCCGGCCGGATGGTGCCCGGGATGGGTGGCGCAATGGACCTGGTATCGGGAGCGAAACATGTGATTGTTGCCATGCAGCACAGCGCAAAGGGCAGATCAAAAATTGTCAAGAGATGCAGCCTTCCGCTGACCTCGATCCGCCCGGTGCACCTAGTCGTTACGGAACTGGCCGTCATCACGTTTCCCAACGGCCAAGCGACCCTGCAGGAAGTGGCCCCTGGTGTGGATGTGGAGCAGGTGATTGAGGCCACCGAGGCAGAATTGGTCGTGCCCGCACATGTTCCCGAAATGACGCTATGATATCAAGCCGATATCCATACTCGATAATAATTCCGCCCAAAGCTGGCGCAGTTGACGATGGCGTCGCTCCACGGCTGCAGATATTGCGTCCCTCATCGGGGCCAGCTCAGCGCTCTTTAGGAATCGAAGCTGCGCCTGCACGATTCGGCCGCTCTCTGTCTCAATTCGCCGCAGCACTGCCGCGAATGGATCCATCGCGGGAATGCTTTGCGGTAACAACGTCGCCGGTCGAACCGCGGTATGCAGTGCGTAACCAAACGCCGCAGCATCGATCGCCAGCCCCTGCACGAAGCCGGGAATGCCTTCGACCGGCTGCGGTAGCCACGCAATCTCCCACTGCCACAGCGACCACATTAAAAGCGGATCGGGCTGCCAGGATGTCGCCCGGATCAGCAGCGACAAGAGTCCCAGCTCCCGCGACAGTTGGTCATGCAACTCGATCTGCCGTGGCCCGAACTCAGAGGTGTACATCGGACCCGTCAATGCCGCACCCAGCAAGCGCGCCTCTGCGCCGTGGGCCGATATCAGAAAGCTGGCGACGCGGCCTTGCTGAAAACTTGGCACGCGTCCCGCCGAGTCTAACGGCCCTAGCGTGGTTCTCACGTCCCGCCTCTCTTCTTTTGGGGCGTTGGCCTGGGTTTTCTGATTGGGACGGCGCGTAGATGGTCAAATTCCTTCGGAAACCTTGTCATCTCGCCGCCCGCCTCCTCGGGCGCAAGCCAAACCGTGCCGCCACCCCTCCAGTTTCCGCCGAGCACATCCTGTGCGAAGCGCGCCAGCAGCCAAGCGGTGAGCTGCGGCTTCTCCAGGGTGAACGCGTGATAGCCGCGTGGAACAATTACCAGTGCGCTGTCCGGAATGTGGGTTCGCAGCGTCTCGTGCAGGGATCTGGGCGTAAGGAAATCGAACTCGCCGTTCAGGATCATCGTAGGGATTTTGATGGTGCCCAGCTCTGGCGTGATCGGCCGGAAATCCAGGAAGGACTCCATCAGGTTCTGCAACGCGTAGAGATCGTTGATCAGCCAGCCCGGCCGCTTCACCACATCCAGCTGGTCCAGCCGCTCGCCGAGCCATTCATTCGACACGTTCATCGGCAGCAGCATATCCTGCAGATACTCGACCCCGCCCAGGATCAGACCATTTCGCAGCGCGTTACCGATCAGAAAAAGTTGCGGAGAAAGCTCGGCGAACGTGCTCATCGGCACGAGTCCCGCCAGGGTGGAGCCATGCTCGATCGCGTAGCGCAGCGCGATGATGCCGCCGAAGCTGATTCCGGCCAGAAACACGGGCCCCGCACGGAGGGTATCGATCAGAGTCCTAAGAACAGCAACCTGATCCTCCTGTTCGATAAACAGGCTCGGCTTGTCCGACTCGCCCTGCCCCAACAGGTCAAAACTAACAACACGGAACTGGCTCTCCGCGAGAGCTGCACGATACGGCGCCCACAAAGCCGAGTACCGTGTGAGCCCGTTCACCAGTACATAAGTCGGCCCGGAGTCGGGCCCCGAAACTTCGTAATGGACGGAATGACGGCCGTGCTGCAACGAGGGCATGCCGCAACCTTTGTGTCGGCCGAGGATCGCTTGTCAAGGCAGAACTTATGCCAAGGGAGATGAAGCCATGCGTCGCCTGTTCGTAATCGTTTGCCTGCTCGTTGCGGGCTTTTCAACAGCCTGGGCTCAGCCTTTCACCCGTCGAAGCTCGCAGGAACAGTTCGACAATCTGAAGCAGGTACTATGAGATCAGTAATTTCCGCATCGGCGGTCGCTACGATCTCAACAACTCCTCGAAATGGCGCGACGGTGGCGAAGGCGGCGTCACGCTTGAATCGCTCGGTGCAGGCAAGCTGCGGACCGCCTACATTGCCCTGGGCACGCCCCGCCGCAATGCTGCCGGCGAAATCGTTAACGCCATCATCGTGAACTCCTACTACTCCGGCAACTCAACTGACATGTACCAGCAATGGGTCGTCGGAACCCCGCTATCGGGCGGCACGCCGGTGATCGGCCCTGGCCGGGTGATCGACACCAACCGCTATTACGTCGTGCTGATCGATCCGCTCGGTACATGGGGTGACAGCAAGCCCTCCGATGGTCTCGGCCAGCGCTTCCCGCAATATAGCTACTTCGACATGGTGCAAGCCAACTATCGCATGCTCCGTGACCACCTGAAAATTGCACATGCGGCACTGATCACCGGCGTTTCTATGGGTGGCACCCAGACCTACGTCTGGGGCGTCATGCACCCCGAGTTTATGGACGGGCTGATGCCCATCGGTGGCACCACGCAGTCGGATAAAGGTGACCCGGTCGGTAACTGGACCTTTCAGTTGATGACCGCAGCGATCGAATCTGACCCGGTGTGGCGTTCCACGGGAGGGAACTATTATAACCTCCCGAAGGATCAGCATCCCCTGCAAGGCGTAGCGTTTGGCTGGTCCATCCTGTCGCTGACCGGCTTCGACTTTGGCTACCGCACGACGCAGGACTTCAGCGCGGTGCAGCCCGACATCTTCTACTGGACGCCCCCGACGCCGGCCGCCAGCTCGAGCGTGATCGCCCGGGCCAAGATTTTCGATGCGGTCGATCTCGTCTGGCGCAATCGCGCGGGCGAAACGCATAACATCAATGACGACCTCGGACGGATAGAAGCCCGCACGCTGGTGATGCACATCACAAATGACCAGTGGCTGAATTTCAAGCTGGCGCAACGTGCCGTCGAGCGCGTCCCCGGCGCCGAGCTGCTCTCGGAGTCGAGCCCGGTGGCTCATTACGGCGTTTTTTCAATCGTAAACCACATAGCGCACGATCCGAAATTCGTCGCCTTCATGCAGGACGTCGATCGGCTTAACGCGTCACAGAAATACGTCGCCGTCAATTACCGCACACCGGGTGTTGCCACCGATATCGACCCGAAGAAGGAATTCTGGACGAACTACGTCACCTATCCCTTCCCGGTGAAATATGCCACTGCGAAGGACAGCCGGGGGACCGCCTGGCAGATTGGCTATATGGATGAATATAACGGAACCGACCCCGACCCGCGTGTTCTGGTAATCATCCACGGCAAGGGAGCATTTGGTGGTCATTATGGCAACGTCATGAAGATCGCGCTCGAACGCGGTTTGCGTGTCATCGTGCCAGACCTCCCGTGCTATGGAATGTCGGCGCCGGGCAACATGGACAAGTGCCCTGAGCGCACCATGCAGGACATGAGAGAGGTTGTGCACGACCTGGTCGTGAACCAACTCGGTGTGCAACGCGCTGCCTATCTGGGGCACTCGCTAGGAGGTCAGCTTGTCCTCGGCTACGATCTGACCTGGCCGGACGCCGTGCAAAGTCTGATCCTCGAGGCGCCCGCTGGCCTGGAGGAATATCCGCGCGATATCGTCGTCGGACCCGACAAGAAGCTGGCGCTGTTCGACCCATCCTTCGCGCGCGACTTCAACAAGTGGAAAGCTGTCTGGGATCAGACCGGCATCCTGGATGCCGAAAAGGCCCGGACCGAGCAAGGGGCGCGTGATTTCTTCTACTTCCAGAAGCGTGATCCCATCACCGGCGAGGTAATGCCTAGCAAAAGTGGCTACTTCCTCAACGATAGCCAGTACGCTCGGCTTCACACGGAGCAACGCGTCGGACTAATCAAAGGGAATCCCGCAGACCTCGAGGAATGGACGAACGTCTTCATCTTTGACATCTACACGATGGTCGCAGAACTGCAGAGGGACGATCCCAACAGCCTCTATAAGCGGTTGCCGCAGATCAAAGCGCCAATCTTCCTCGCTTTCGGTGCCAAGGAGCCGTTCATACCAGGCACCGCCTTCAACGGTCTGAAAAGCCTGGGGAATGACATCATCGTGCCGTTCATGGTGCGCATGACCAATGCGGGAAACCGTCCGACCCTGAAGATCTATCCCGAGACCGGGCACTTCATCCACACCGATAACCCGGTGTCGTTTGCAGAGGACGTGGTGGACTTCGTGCAGACGGGCAGCGTAGATACGTTATCACCGCAGGCGGTTGACCAACTGATCAACGGCACCCCGGTGTCGGTATCCGCGGCGGCGCCAGCCCCGTCCGGGGCGTCTCCGACCGCTGGTCTGAACAAGTAGGCGGCGCCGATGCCTCGGGTCAAAGCTGGCGAGATCCATCTAGGATGGCGGGAGTGGGGCGAAGGCCCCACGACCGTTCTTTTCATCCACGGGAACCTCGCTAGCAAGGATTGGATCGAGGCAGCGGCCCCGCTGTTTCCACGTGGCGTTCGCGTCATTGGGATCGATTGGCGGGGTTGCGGCGATAGCGATAGGCCGCAACTCATTCCGGAATATGCAAATTATTCAATGCAGCAGCACGCAGACGATATGCTCGCGGCATTGGATGCTCTTGAAATTCCGTTCTGCCATCTGGCGACACATTCCACAGGTGGCATCATCGCCGCGCGCATGCTCCTGGCTCACCCACAGCGATTCGGAAAAGTCCTGGCGCTCGATCCGGTTACCCCCATCGGTCTTCGCTTCGGTCCCGAACAAACCGCGTTTTTTCGTGCGATGATGGCCAGTCGTGAGGTCACCTGGGCGGCGATGGCCACGGCAGCCGCCTCATTATTTCAGCCAGACAGCCTGTCGCTCGGGAAGGTACCGCACTTTAGGGAAGGATTCGCCGCAAGCCAGGCGCTATTCGAAAAGGTGATCGACCAAACCTGCCGTGTCTCCGAAGGCATCTGGCTCGGTACACCCTATAACCTCAACTTGGAATACGAGCGGCGGGAACTGGTTCCGCGTATGCCCGAAATCACCCACGAGCATCTCGTGCTGTGGGGGGAACTGGACGGCTGGATTCCCATCGCGGATCTGAAGGCGATGGCCGCAGCCATGCCGAACTGTCGGCTGGTTTCGGTACCTGGTGTCGGTCACTCGATGAACTTGGAACAGCCGCCGCTCTATGCCGGCTATTTCGGTGCCTTTTTCGGCGGTCTAAAACAATAAGTATCCAGATGTCGGAACGCACGAAATAGTTGCTGTGGAATTAACGCCGGCGATGTTGGTGACGCGGCATGCGATACTCGACCGGGCGGAAAACCGCCCCGGCAGGGTATTCATGCGCCAAGGCGGGCCGACAGCCCCTTCCGAATCCCCTGCGCCACGTGCACCGCTAAAGTCTCGATTGCCTGCGTCATCGCGGCTGCTACTTCGGCATCTCGTACCGATTCCAACTTTTCCACAATGTTCGCGCGCTCGCCTGCCAGTGTATGCCGCCCTTGGCCGTCCAGCACACGCCAACTCGCGACGAGAACCAGGGTGCCATCCGCGTGCGGCTCGAATGCATCCACATCGACAAGAACCTGCCGTGCGATCTCTTCCGGCGGCGCGGTCGAAGTGACCACCGCGCCCGGAAGGAGTCGCGCCAGGCCCTCCTTGAGTGCACGGGTGAAGCCAACGGATAGCCGCTCTGCCCAGCGTCCCGTCCGACTTTGCACCAGCGCGTCACCATTCCGGCCCAGCAGCATATCCGAAACGTCCAGATAGTCCGGGACCAATACCGGCTTGACCTCGACGACCGGGCGCCCGGCTAAAGGTTCGGCCCCGACAGTGCCGCTCGCCGGTACGCCGAGTGGGTAACTGGCGGAGGCCCTGCTGAGCCGCAACCGGAAGCCGCCAGGCACAGGCTCAAAACCAAACTGGCGAACAGCCGCATCACCGGCCGCGCAGCACGGCACTGGGATCGCGCTCGATCGTCTGGGAGAAGCCTCGCAACGCGCTAGAGCTGGCTGCAAGGTCGCGCGCCGCTGCCTCCAGATCGCCGCGGAACTGCGTCCGTGAGCCGATGAGGCCGTTCAGCGATGCAACCAGCGCCTCCGTCTGGCGCGCAACCCGCTCGGCGGAGGTTAGCAGGCGCGACATCTCCGCGCCGCGGTCGTCAATTTGCCGGTGGGCGTCGCCAGCGAGATCGCCGATTTCGCCCAGGGTTTTTGACGTATCCCTTTGCAGTGCCGTCACCGCCTGCTCCGCCGCATCCGCGGCGTGCGCCCCGGCATCGATGTCGCGCTGCGCCCCCTGCAGCAGCGGATCGGCCGCTGCATCCAGCTTGGCTGTAACCTTCTCGATTCCGGCCAAGGTTTGCTGCATCGCGGCCATGATATCGCGGACCGGCACCTGCGACAGCGTTGCCCGAAGCCGCTCCAGGTCGGACGGCACAGTGGGGATCTGTGGCAGGCCACCAGTATCAACAGCAATCAACGTTGCGCCTGTATCCGGGCGAAAACTTAGACCGACCCGAAGGTCGCCCGTAACGAAGCTGATCGGCTCGAGTTGCGCGCGCAGCCCTTGCGCCACCAGTCGCCGGATATCTAGTGTTGCGATCCTATCGCTTCGATCCCCGGCCTCCATCTGGTTCGCGGCCGATCCCGCCATCCCGGTCGGGATCGAAGTGTCAGAGTCAGAACACTAGCTCGCCGCGGCTCCCACCGCCGTCCGCAGCATGCAGCCGCGCCGGAAGCAGCTCAATGACGACGGAAATCAGCGCCTTACCCGCCGGAGAGACGTGCACCGCGATGTCCCGGACCGTGCCAACATCGACGCCGCCAAGCGTGACGGGCGCCCCGATATCGAGACCGGCAACGGATTCCTCGAAGGAAATGACGGCACGCCCGGTTCGAGCGAACAAATGGATTTGGCCGAAGAAAAGAATCGCAACCACCACGAGGGCCAGCGCTCCAACCATAAAGGCGCCGGTAACCTCCGGTCGTGGCCGCGTCATGCGTGCGCCCCCTCGGCACTCCCAACATGTGCCCGCATCATGAATGCGCGCACCGTCGGATGATCGCAGTGATCACGCAACTCGCGCGGCGCTCCGTGGGCGATGGCGCGGTGTGTTACGCCGTCCAGGAAAACGCCGTCATCGCAGATGGCTAGCAAGCTCGGCAGCTCGTGGCTGACTAGCACGATCGTCACGCCAAGGCCGTCGCGCAGTTCCATAATAAGCTCATCGAGCCGGCGCGAGGTAACCGGGTCCAAGCCCGACGACGGCTCGTCAAGGAATAGCACGTCCGGGTCAAGCGCCAGCGCACGGGCGAGCCCAGCGCGCTTGCGCATCCCGCCGGAAAGCTGCGCCGGCATCATGTTTGCGAACTCGGCCAGACCGACAAGGGATAGCTTCAGGCGAACGAGCGCCGCGGTCGCGGCAGCGCCAAGCCGTAAAGACAACTGCAACGGCAGTGCAACGTTCTCAGCGAGTGTCATAGAACTCCAAAGAGCTCCGCTTTGAAATAGCACGCCGCAGCGACGCCCCAGCTCGGCTCGTCGGGACATGGACGCCGACCAGTAATCTTCCCCTTGCACAATTACTTTGCCTGCGCTCGGGCGCAGCAGCCCGACCATTGCCTTGAGCAGCGAGGTCTTTCCACACCCGCTGCCGCCCATAATGCCGAAAATGGAGCCGGGCCTGACCGAGAAATTGAGATCGCACTGGATGAGCTGGCCGTCGAAGCCCAGCGCGAGCCCACGCACCCCCAACCAACCCTGCGCTCCCTGCGTCTGCTCCATCCGCTACATCCCGAGTGCATTGGTGCAGACGGCGAACACCGCATCTACCGCGATCACTCCGATGATCCCGACGACGACGGCGCTCGTTGCCGCACGGCCGACCTCTGCGGCATTACGCCCAGCCCTCAGCCCGACGTAACATCCGCAAAGCGCGACCACCGCGCCGAACGCCACGCTTTTGCACAGACCGATCTCGAACTGATAGAATTCGACCGCCCAGCGCAGCTGCGCGAGCCAAGCGCTGGCGGACAGGTCCAGCGTCAGCAGGCCAACCAGCAGGCCGCCGAGCAGGCCGATCGCGCAACCATAGACGTATAGCAGCGGCATCATCGCGATCATCGCTGTCACACGCGGCAGCACCAGGTAATCCGGGACGGAAATGCCGACCACGCGGAGTGCATCGATCTCCTCGTTCGCCTCCATTGCCGCGATCTGCGCGGCATAGGCGCCCCCAGTCCGTCCGGCCATCACAATGGCGGTCATCACCGCCGCCATTTCCCGCGCCACGGCGACGCCCACGAGGTCCACGACGTATCGCTCGGCGCCGAATTGCCGAAGCTGGACCGCTCCGGTGAAGGCCAGAATGGCGCCCATAAGGAAGTTGACGATCGCGACAATACCCAAGGCCCCGATGCCAGCCTCGCGCATCAGCACCAGCACATCGACCAGGCGGGACTGCGCGCGTCGGGTCAGGACCGCGCCGCCGCTCAGCAACGTCTCGCCGAGCAATGCAACAGCGGCAGCCCCGGCGTCCCAGACGGCATATGCGGCATTGCCGACGCGCGGCAGGAACGAGGGGGCATGGGGCATGTCCTCCCGCACGGCACCGCCGCCTTCCCGGGCCAGAGTAAGAAGCCGCCGAGCGGACTCCGGCAGCCCAATTTTGTCGAGGATCAGCGCACCTCGCTCCTGGACTGCCTGCAGGAACACGATCAGGGCGCTGTCCCAGCGACCCAGCCCGCCTGTTTCGAAGCACAGGCGCGTCGCGCTCGCTGCTTCCGTAAGTACGGCTTGCACGTCGGCATCAGCGCGGACCCCAGTCTCCCGCACGATCCAGTCGCCGCTCAGGACGAGCGTCGCCGTCCCGCCAGCCCGTTCCAACCACCAGGCGGGAGGAGCCGGGGCACTCAGCGCCGCAGCCCCGCGGGAAGCTTGTCTCAGTGCTGGGCTCTCGGGCCGCTTCTCCGCGCCGCTGCGCCCCGACAATGTCAGAACCACCTCTTCGGGGCCCGCTCGATCGAGACGGCCAAGGCCTGACTGATCACGGCGGTAACGGTGTCGCCCACCTTGAGCGAGCCGAGCATGGCGATGCGCGACGGATCGGTGACATCGATCGTGTAGATGCCGCCTCCAGACGGGCTCACCAGGTCAACGCGGTGCGCCGCCAGATCGATCCCAACGATGGCCCCACTGATCCTGGTCAGGCGGACGCCGACTCCACCCGGAGCCTGTGCCGACTGGGCGACGAGCTGAGTGATCTGGTCATCGGTTGCCGGCGTGCCGTTGCCGCCTGTTGGCGGTCTCACCATGAACGCGACCGAACGGTAATATTGGGCGTTGACTCTGTCGCCTACCCTCAGCTTCTCCAGGCGCACGGCGGGGCCGGCCGTCAGTGTCACTTTGTCGCCCGATGCGCCGACGAGCGTCACAGTCCGTGTCTTCGTATTAATGGCCGTGATCTTGGCCTGGAGCGTGGCCAATTCCGACTCTGGTATTAGGTTGGTGACAGTGCTTTGTGCCGCTGCGGCATGCGACAGCGTGATCGACAGGCTAGGCGCAGCACACGCGATCAGTGCTGCCGGCACAGCGGTTGAGAGCGAGGTGCGACGTTTCATCAATCTGGTCCCCGTCGGTTATTGATCGGCTTTCGTGCGACAAGAAGCCCGTGCCGGGGCGTTGTTCGGCCCCTATAGTAGTAGAGGTGCGCCGCCTTCCGCTATGCTGATTTGGCAAACACAGGCGCCTGGCGACCGATGCTAACTGATTTCGGTCGTTGCTTAACCATGTGGGTCGCCGCCAGGCACGCTCCAGGGGCCGTAAACGGTTTTGTCAGCGATCCCGCCTTGTGCATCAGTCGCCGCTCGGGCTGAGGAGCATTCCGCTTACGCGGCTTCCAAGATACGGAGAGCGGTGACTGTTCGGCGCATGTTGTGAAGGCGCCACGTGAAGGCAGGGACGAAGTTCATCGTGGCTTCGGCAATATCGCTTTGCTGATGCAGTGTTCTCCAAGCCGAGCATCGGTCGACATCGGCTCTTGATGCCGCGGTGATCCTGCTCGATACGGTTATTGAGGTAGTTGTTCGACCGATGCCGCACGCGCTCGCCGAGCATCGTGCGGATCGCCCGGGGATACGTGTCGTGACCGTCAGTCGTGACCCGGTCCGGCATGACGCCCGTCACCGTCTTTGCCGATCGAAAGAAAGCCTCGGCGGCGACGAGGTCGCGGTGCTCACTCAGCATCACGTCACCCAGGGCCGCCGTCGCGATCTATCGCGCGATAGAGGTACTTCCAACGGCCGTGCACCCGGACGTCGGGGTGCCGCCATCGTGCCCTGCCATTCCTGTTGCACTGGCCACACTACAAGATGTGGGGGTCGCTTGGGAGTCCGGCACAACTGATCGGTTGCACGGAATTGGTGTACTAGGTGATTGACTTCGCTTGGAGCGATAACTAAACAACGTTCACTATGAGCGCGCCACTAGAAGCGGAACTGCCGCGCAGCCGCAAACCACGCGGCCAGGGCGCATCCCGCCGCGGGGAGATCCTGGCGGCAGCGAAGCGCCTGTTCGCGGAGGAAGGTTACGGCTCGGCAACAATGCGCCGGATCGCTGCCGCGGTCGGCGTGTCAGGTGCCGCGCTCTATGTCTATTTTCCGGACAAAGAGGCGATCCTGCATGCGATCGCCGAGGAGACGTTCGCCGAACTGCTGGCGGCGCTCGAAGCTTCGCAGCGCTCCGGCGACGACCCGCTGCAGCGCCTACGGGAAGGGTTACGGGCGTACATCGCGTTCGGCCGGGAACGGCCGGACGCGTATCGCGTGACGTTCCTGAGCAAAATGATGCAACTGCCCTCCCCCGGCCGGCAATGCGCCGATATCGAGGCAGCAGACCGCTCCTTCGCAATTCTGGAACGCGGCGTCGCCGGGCTGACGGAGTGCGGCATCTTTGCACCTGGGAACTCGGTGCTGGCCGCCGAGGCTCTGTGGGCTTGCGTCCACGGCGCCACGACGCTGCTGCTGGACCATGCTGAGCACCTGGAGTCCGACCCCGACACGTTGGCGGCGACAGTCGTTGACACGGCTATCCGCGGTCTGATGGCGGCTCGATAGCGGAATGGCGGCGCCCCTCAGGCGATTGGCCTGCCGGGCAAAGTTGCCTTACATTTGCCTTATGACCATTGTTAACTGAACATCGTTGATATAACCTTCAGCGGATTGACAGCCTGGAGGAGCGCCGATGCCTCGCCCCCTTCCCCTCGTCCCCACAGCAGCGCTGCTGACTGCCCTGACGCTCGCCGCTTGTGACCACGCACCCGCCCAGACCCGGACAACGAATGCGCCGGTGCCGGTTCGGGTCGCGCCGGTCGTATTCACGGCCCGGCAATTGGTGCTGACACTTTCAGGCTCCGTGCAGGCCCGCACGCTCGCCGACCTGGCATTCCGCGTCGGCGGCAAGGTGGTGGACCGGCCGGTCGATGTGGGCGATCACGTGCGCGCCGGGCAAGTGTTGGCGCGCCTGGACCAGGCGGATCTAGAGCTGTCATTCGAGGCGGCGGCGAGCGCGCTGCAGTCGGCGATTGCCGATGCCGCCAGGGCTCGGGCGGATTTCAGCCGGTACGAGCAGCTTGGCCGAAATTCGCCTGCGTTTCTGGTTTCGGAATACGATAGCCGCCTCTCCGCGATGCGGATGGCCGATGCGCGGCTGTTGCAGGCGCAGCGCCAGCTTGCGCTGGCCAAGGACCAGCTCAACTACGGCACGCTGACGGCAGACGCGGACGGCGTCATCACCGCACTATCGGTGCAAGTGGGGCAAGTGGTGGCCTCCGGCCAGACGGTCGCGAGGCTGGCACACACCGCGCAGATTGAGGTGGTGGTCGACGTGCCGGAAGACCGGCTGCCAGATGTGCGCAGCACCGCCGGCATCGAAATCAGTTTATGGGCCGATCCCGGTCGTAAGCTGGCCGGCCGCTTGCGCGAGATCGGCGCGCAGGCGGACGCGGCGAGTCGCACCTTCGCGGTGAAGGTGACGGTGCTCGACCCGCCGCCGGACCTGCTCGCATTAGGCATGACAGCCACTGTGCGGTTCGTGGCGCCGCCGCGCACCCCGGTCGCGATCCTGCCGGCGACCGCCATCACCGACCATGACGGCGCACCAGCGGTCTGGGTGTTCGACCAGAAGGCGGAGCACGCGACGCTGCGGCAGGTGAAGATTGCCGGCTACGACGGGGACGGTTCGGTCACGATCGCGTCCGGGTTAGCGGCTGGCGAGCAGATCGTGACTGCCGGCGCGTCGGAGATCGACCCCGGCATGCGCCTCGTCGCCTGGGCGGGAGCGGCGCGATGACCGCGCCCGGACGCATGAATCTCTCGGCCTGGGCGCTGCAGCATCGGACGCTGACCTTGTTTGCGATGCTCGCCGTCGCGGCTAGCGGCATTTGGGCCTATTTCTCGCTTGGCCGCGCGGAAGACCCGCCGTTCACCATCAAGCAGATGGTGATCTTGGCCGACTGGCCCGGTGCCTCGGCGGACGAGATGATGCGCGAGGTTACCGATCGGATCGAGCGCAAGCTCGAGGAGGTGCCCTATCTCGATTACACCCAAAGCTACAGCCAACCGGGCCATGCGACTGTCACGGTCTCGCTGAAGGACAGCACGCCGCCGGGCATGGTGCCCGATCTCTGGTACCAGGTGCGGAAGAAGATCGGTGACATTCAGCAGACGCTGCCACAGGGCGTGCAGGGACCAGTCTTCAACGACGAGTTCGGTGATGTGTTTGGCATCGTCTATGCCGTTACCGGAGACGGTTTCACGCTGCCGCAGCTCAAACATGTCGCAGAGGATATCCGCGAGCAGCTTCTGTCCGTACCCGGTGTCGGCAAGATCGACCTGATCGGCACGCAGGACGAGCGCGTCTATATTGATTTTTCCTACCGCAAACTCGCACAGCTCGGGCTCACTGCGCAGGATGTCTTCGCTGCCGTGCAGCGTCAGAACAGTGTGGTGGCGGGCGGTTTCGTCGATACGCCACACGATCGCATCTATGTCCGCACCTCGGGCGCACCGGATGCACCGGCCGCGCTCGCATCGCTGCCGGTGCAGGTGCACGGCCATCTTGTGCCGCTGCGCGACCTCGTCACCATCCGGCGCGGCACTGTGGAGCCGCCGGTCTCCACGATGCGGTTCGGCGGCAAGCCGGCGCTGGGTCTGGCGATCTCCATGGCTGATGGTGGAAACATCCTGGACCTCGGGCGCGCGCTGGCCATGCGGGCCGCGCAGATCGCGCCGACTCTGCCGCTGGGCGTGCAAATGGCGCGCGTGAACGACCAATCCGAGGTGGTGGCCAAGGATGTCGGCGACTTCCAGGAATCATTCCTGGAAGCATTGGCGATCGTGTTGCTGGTGAGCTTCGTGAGCCTTGGCTGGCGCACCGGCCTCGTTGTCGCGATCACCGTACCTCTGGTGCTGGCCGGCGTGCTGGTGGGCATGAAGCTGATCGGCATCGACCTGCAGCGCATCTCGTTGGGTGCGATGATCATTGCACTAGGCTTGCTGGTGGATGACGCGATCATCGCGATCGAGATGATGACGGTAAAGCTGGAACAGGGCTGGGACCGGCTGCGTGCCGGCAGCTTCGCCTTCACCTCCACCGCGTTCCCGATGCTGACGGGAACGTTGGTGACGGCAGTCGGCTACCTACCGATCGGACTTGCGCAGTCCAGTACCGGCGAATACACGCGCGACATCTTCCGGGTGGTCGGGCTGGCCCTGATCCTGTCATGGTTCGTTGCGGTGCTGTTCGTGCCCTATCTCGGCGCACGCCTGCTGCCCGGACCGAAGCCGCACGCCATGCAGCACGATGTGTACGACACGCGGATCTACAACCGCTTCCGCCGCGTGGTCGCGTGGTGTGTGCGCCGGCGTTGGATCGTGATCAGCAGCACAGTCGCCGCGTTTGTATTTTCTGTCGCCGGCTTTATGCGCGTGCCGCAGCAATTCTTCCCCGCCTCGGACCGGCTGGAGGTGATGGTGGACGTGCGTCTGCCGGAGGGCAGCTCCTTCGCAGCAACGGCCGCCGAAGTGGCGCAGCTCGAGGCGGCGCTGAAGCGGAACGATGGCATCGCTTCCTACGTCGTCTATACCGGCACCGGCAGCCCGCGCTACTTCCTTGCCTCGTCGCCCGAGCTGGACAACCCGAACTACGCGCAGTTCGTCATCAACATGAAATCCGTGCCGGCGCGAGAGGCGCTGCTGCACGAGCTGACGGCGCTATCGGACAGCGGCGCGTTCCCCGGCGTGCGGCTGCGCGTTTCTCGTCTGGAGCTGGGACCGCCGGTGGGCTACCCGGTGCAGTTCCGCATCGTCGGCCCTGACCCGATGGAGCTGCGCCGTATCGCCCGTGATGTGCGGACCGTGATGCGCGCCAATCCGCATATTCGCAATGTCAGCGACAATTGGGGCAACCCGTCGAAAATGGTCGATGTCGAGGTCGATCAGGACAAGGCGCGGCTGCTCGGTCTTTCGAGCGAGGATATTGCCACGACACTGCAGACACTGCAGCAGGGCGTGACGATCACTCAGTACCGCCAGGGCACCGATCTGATCCCAGTTGTTGCCCGCGCTGATGCGCATGAGCGGCAGGATCTTGCGGGGCTTGCAGACGCGGATATCACCGCATCGGATGGCCATGCAGTGCCGCTCGGGCAGGTTGCGCGCATCCGCTACGGGCTGGAGTCGCCGACGCTGTGGCGACGCAACCGCACACCGATGCTGATCGTACGCAGCGACATCGCCGATGCCACGCAGGCACCGGTGGTGACGACGCAAATCCTGCCGGAACTCGCCGCGATCAAGGCATCGCTACCCACAGGCTACCGAATCGAGACAGCTGGGGCGGTTGAGGAGAGCGGGAAGGGACAGAACTCGGTGAACGCGGTCATGCCGCTGATGGTGCTGGTGATGCTGTCGCTGCTGATCGTGCAACTGCAAAGCTTTGGCCACGTGCTGATGGTTCTGCTGACCGCGCCGCTCGGGCTGATCGGGGTTGCCGCGGCGCTGCTTGCGACCGGCGCGCCCTTCGGCTTCGTGGCGATGCTCGGCTTCATCGCGCTGGCCGGCATCATCATGCGCAACTCCGTGATCTTGGTCGATCAGATCGAGCAGGACATCAGCGCAGGCCTTTCACCGGCCGAGGCGATCGTGGAAGCAACCGTGCGCCGAGCACGGCCGATCCTTCTGACGGCGGTAGCGGCGATCCTGGGCCTGTTGCCGCTGGCATTCTCGGTGTTCTGGGGCCCTATGGCGATCGCGATCATGGGCGGACTGCTGAGCGCCACGTTGCTGACGCTGTGCTTCGTGCCAGCGCTGTATGCCGGGTGGGCACGGGTGGGGCGGAAAAGTGTCGCTGCGCAGAGCCGATGGCTATCCGGCCGGCGTGCGGTAGAACCCGCGACGTCAGCACACTAGAACCGCACGTGAAGTGTGAGGCTACTTGGCGCGGAATTGGCGATGACACGCACCACAGGGCGGACGCGTGTATAGCAGCGCTGATCGCGGTGGATCATCAGGCGACGATCGACATCGGGGAGCCGCCGCCGATCCGCTTGGACTGAGCCGGTGACGACCACCTTGTCGGCAAACTGGCCGTGCAGACGATGGGCCATGACTATTTCCCCACAGCAGTGGCATCGCCGGTACTGGTTGCTTCAGCCCCGTCCAGCTTGCAATTCTTCATCGCCTTGTTCATGGCAGCAGCGGAACCTGTCGAACTGAACGATTCGGTCTGGTTGTCACCCAAAATATCCATGCCGACGCTGATCGTCTGCGTGCTGGCTCCGATCTCTCGCACGATCCCGACTAGCTCAGGCGTGCGTCCACCGGCGATGGCGCCTAAATACTTGTTGTTCCATCGCCTGAGCTGTGCATCGAATCTGGTCTGTGTGCCGTTGCCGATCTTTACGAGCAGCGTCACCGGCATCTCCGATCCCGACTTGGACATCTCGGCGAGTTCTGTCTGCGTCCCGGGCATGAGATATGCCAGGGCCAGCAAATTCTTCTGATCGCAGAGCACAAGCAGCGCATCCCCGGAAGGAGCAGCGCTCACCGCAACGAACGTCGGCTCGCCATATGCGTCCGGGCCTTCGACGTGTGCCACCCATTGTGCCCATGCCCGGGCACTGGTTCCCTCGGCAACAAAAAGGACGATCGCCACCCACCGAATGACGCGCATGGCCCAGGACATCTGTCCTTGGAGTCTTGCAATTCGAGTATTCATCGGGATGATCGCTCCGGCGAGGCTCCGCCGCCGCGATCGTCACCACCAGGAATTACCGAATTGATAACAGTCCCGAGCGGCGGCAGAGCCGCCAAGCGGGTGGCAGGCACCGCCCGCCACCCGCAAGCTCGCCCCGGATCAGGAGGTCGCCGGCGTCGCGTCGGTAAAGCCAGTCACCGCCTGCAGCCGTCCATCCGTCGCCAGCACCGCGAAATCGGTGCCGCCGAAATAGAGCGGCGCAGACTCCGTGCCGCCGGCGGTCCAACTGAACCGCACCCGATCATGATGCGCCTCGATCCCGCTCGAAAGGCGGAACCGGTAGCCGGGAAAGCGCTCCTGCACTGCGGCGATCATCGCGTCGATCGCCGCGTGCCCGGTGCTGTCGCGATGTGCGTCGAGGTAGCGTGCGTCCTCGGTCCAGGTCTCGGCAATCAGGTCTAGCCGCCGGCCGGCGTTGGTCTCGTTCCATGCCGCGATGTAGCGCGCGACGGTCTCGTTCACTGTGCTCATATAAGGCTCCTTGTGTCACCGGTGCCGCCTCTGCGGGGGCACCGTGCCGGCGGTATTTCCTGATCCGGCGCATTGGGTCGATGACGCGGCAGGTCAAATAAATCCGCCGGCTGGTCCTGCTGTCGCGCCGCGGGAATACTGGCGCCGTAACCCAGGAGGTCCGTCATGCGCACGCATCGCATCGCCGCCATTCCCGCCGACGGCATTGGCCCCGAGGTGATCGCCGCCGGACTCGAGGTGCTGGACGCGGTCGCCGCGCGGGATGCCGGCTTTACCCTGACAGTCGATCACTATGAGTGGGGCTCCGACTGGTACCGCAAACACGGCCAGATGATGCCGCCGGATGGCCTAGCCTGGCTGCGCACCGCCGATGCGATCTATTTCGGTGCCGTCGGCGATCCGGGCATTCCCGACCATGTCACGCTATGGGGCCTTAGGCTGCAGATCTGCCAGGGCTTCGACCAATGGGCGAACGTGCGCCCGACCCGGATCCTGCCAGGCATCGTCTCGCCGCTGCGCGATGTGGGGCCGGACGATCTGGATTGGGTGATCGTGCGCGAGAACAGCGAGGGCGAATACGCAGGCCATGGCGGGCGCGCGCATCGCGGCCTGCCCGAGGAAGTTGCGACTGAGACCGCCATCTTCACCCGCCGCGGTGTCGAACGGATCATGCGCTACGCGTTCGAGCTGGCGCAGAGCCGGCCGCGCAAGCATCTGACCGTGGTGACCAAGTCCAACGCCCAGCGGCACGGCATGGTGTTCTGGGATGAGATCGCGGCGCTGGTCTCGCACGACTATCGCGACGTGACCTGGGACAAGGAGCTGGTCGATGCGATGACGATGCGCATGGTGCGCCGGCCGCGGACGATCGATACCGTGGTGGCGACCAACCTGCACGCTGATATTCTGTCGGATCTCGCCGCCGCGCTGGCGGGTTCGTTGGGCATTGCGCCGACCGGCAATATCGACCCGGAGCGGCGCAGCCCGTCGATGTTCGAGCCGATCCATGGATCGGCGTTCGACATCGCCGGGAAAGGGATCGCGAATCCAGTGGGGAGCTTCTGGACCGCGGCGATGATGCTGGAGCATCTGGGCGAGGCGCCGGCCGCCGCGTTGCTGATGCGCGCGGTGGAGCAGGTATGTGCGGCGGGGGTGATGACGCCAGATCTGGTGGGAGGGCGAGCACGGTGGAGGTGACGCGGGCGGTGTGCGAGGCGGTGCGGGGTTTGAACGCGTGAAAGAGTCAGCGGTCAGCGGCGCCAGGCATCGGCCCTTCGTACCTCGACCGGGGGTGGCGACGATACGAGCCTTGGCTGGGCCCCACTGCGCGAGTTGCTTACGGACGACCGGCCGCTCCGTCGTGTGAAATTCGGGGCACTCCGGTTCCCAGTCCAGCACCAGGAACTCGATCAACCGACGGCTGCGTCAAAGGCACGCATCGCCTGTCTTCCCGCTCGCCAGGTAGCGCGTCCGGCCGATGCGCGTGATCCGTTCCTCATTGCCAGGATCGCCATCGTTGAGGGCATAATACACCGTCGGTATACCAGTCCCATTGCCACGGAACTGTGTATTCAGAATATGAAAGACGTTTCGGTCGGAGCTCCTGCCCTCTCGTTGATTGCGCAAAGGTATGCCCCACCAACGGAGCACAGCCTCGCAGGCCAGCTTGTCGATTGCAAGGCAGTTTGGATCGACCCAGCCGCCGTACGCCTTCTGGCTCCCAGCATGGGGTCCGACCGACTCCCACTCATCCTCGCAAATGACTCTCCTCGTGTAACGGTTGATGTAAAAGCGCCGTGTCCAGGCCCAATCATATCCGCTGACGGCGGCCCGCATGGCAGAGAGATGCGTGGGGGCCCACCAGTTATCATCGTCCAGATAGGCAACCCAACGACTGGCGGCCAGATAGCTGAGCACCGTCCGCAAGACACCACCAGCCCACGACGGATTCAGACCGCCGTGCCGGACCGAGGTGGAATAACCGGGATCGAAGACAAACAGAGCGTGGTTTGGCGGACATTCGCGACCGAGCGTTTCGATGATCGAGAGATCGCCGTCCGGCTGGTCAATACCTATTAAAGTCTGGACACGACCAGGGAAATCCTGGGCGAACACGGATCGCACAGCCTCCGCAATCGTCGGCCTCGGAACCGCTGCCATCACCACCGCAAATTCAAAGACGCCATCTGCGGCCGGGGTCCCGAAGCTCCGAAAGTACGCCGGCCGGCCCGGGCTCGGCCTCTCGGGCGGCGTCGGTTGCGCACCCAGGAACCTTTGAAAATGCCAGATTTCCGATGGGCGGGCCATCATTATGTCCATCCGCGTGAGAACCCGGTTCAGGCGGTCAACAATCAGTCGCTTTCTCACTGAGCGCATTCGGAATGGTCCGTCGGGCAGGAAAAATTATCCCCACCGCGTGGGCGACTACTTGGTCATACGACTTGATCTTTCCGCGGGTCTCTGACGTTCTGCCTCTGAAGTCGCTCTTCCGCAGGCCTCGTAAAGGTCTGGCCCGATGGCTGCCACCCGCTGGGGTTGCTCATGGTCGTTCTCGTTCACGGCGTAATATACGGTTGCCAAGCCTGTGGCGCGGCCTCGAAATTCCTGCCTCAGCAGCCGAAACACGTTGCGGTCCGCCGTTGGGGTCAGACTGTTGCGCAATGGTATGCTCCACCACCGCAGCACAGCTTCGCAGGAGATTTTGTCGAGTGCGAGGCAGTTCGGATCTACCCAGCCGCCTATGTGAGCGAAGGTACCGATGCTGGGGCCCACCAATTCCCATTTGTCGATGCATAGAGGGACGCGCGACTTGGGATGGACGAACCAGCGCGACGAGTACGCCCACTCATGTCCACTGAGCGCTTCCGCGAGCGATGACAGATGCCTGGGTGCCCACCAGTTGTCGTCGTCCAGGTAGGCAATGCGCCGGCTGTGGGCGAGATAGCTTAGGACGGTACGTAAGCAGCCACCATCGATGGCGGGGTGCAGTCCACCATGTCGCGTCGATGTCGAATAGCCGGGGTACAGCACCATTACCATACAGTTGGCAGGCCGAGTTTCGCACGCGGCATCGATTGCCTCGATGTCCCCGAGCGGCTTGTCCACGCCGACCAGGATTTGCACGCGTCCGGGCAGATCCTGCAGGAATACTGACCGCAACGCCTCGACGATGGTTGGGCGCAGGATGGTCGTCATTACCACGGCGAAGTCGAACGGCGCTGATGTCAATGGTTCGTCGGTGAAGACTTGAAGGCGAGGAGTCAAGGGGCTTTCGGTCTTCGGGGTGCTACTCCACTTCGGCTGCCGTCCCAAATAATCGACCGTGTGCCAGAGTTCGGATGGACGTATCAATTGGATGTCGAACCTACGAAGGACTCGGTTGATCGTATCGAGCATAGAACGTCTAGAGAGCTTATCCACAGTAGCGATGCCGTTCAAGACACAAGGCGCGGCACCCAATGATGCCGCGCCCTTATGGCGTTGAGGTCGGTTCGCTCGATAAAGCGCAGCGACGCCGGCGGGCCAGCCCGATACCAACCAGCGCTGTTCCCAGAAGTGCTAGGCTTGCCGGCTCTGGTACCGTTGGCTGCGAAACCGCGACAAGAAGCGTATCGGACGCCATCGTTATGTCCGAGTTCGGCAGGTCCAGAACCCCGACAGCCATTGTGCCGGCCGGCAAGTCAACAATGCACGCTTGCGTGGTCCCTGGAGCCACACTGCACGTGGCGAGCGTCAGATCGGTTATGAGCGGCACCAGCGAGGAAACGCCCCCGGTTCCAGCGTAGACCGAGAAGATCTCAGGCGATTGCACGGAGCCGATTATAACGTCTGTCATCGGTTTCGTACTTGTCACCGCGGCGGAAGTGTTTATGCCGATCTCGCAGTCATGCAGGTTCGTATTGGGGCTATTCGCGACATCCGTGCACGCTGACGGCGGGCCCGAGGCGTTTTCGCCGATACCGCTCTCCTGCAAAGAGTTCGTGGGCGGCCCAGGTGGACTCGTCAAGGGTTTCAACGTAATTGCGCTCGGCGTCGTGAAGGTGTCACTATAGCCAGTGGCCGTGAACGTGCTGCCATTGGCCGTGAATGTCTGTCCGTTTGAGCACACGAGACCTTCGTCGCCCGCGGAATGACTGCATCCGCCCGGACTTGGCGTGAGGGCACCGAACTCGATCTCGACGGTTCCAGCCTTCGAGGGGTTCGCCCCGACTGCTGTTAGGGCGATAGCGGCCAGCGCGGCGCCCTGCGCCAAGCGGCGTAAGACTATGATATTCACTGCCGGGTCCCCTTACGTTAACTAGGAGTTAGTCTATATCAATCTATTAAGAAGTTGCAAGGAAATTTTTGCCCACCAACGATTGGCTCCTTCCCTTCGATTTGGGGCACCGACTCAGCGATCTACCAGCTAAGGCTTTGTTAATATAGGAAATTGTTGCCACATCTTGTACTCCGCCCGTTGGATCGCTGGCCATTCATCGGTCTCTGCAACCTGCGGTAGTGTCAGTTGGTAGTATTGATGCGCGAAACACGGGTCCCATTGCTGAGCGGTCAGGGCGAGTCAACGCCGCACGCACCGACCCCGCGCCACGGCGGCACCGACACGCCGGTTGCATCGATGTACTGAACGCGCGCGTTGGTGCGCACCTCTACGCCCATTCGTTCCAGCGCGCGCGTCGCGTCGGCTGACAGGCTTTCGGGAAACGCGGCCAGGATACGCGGTCCGGCCCCGAGCAGCACCACGCGGGTCGAGCGCGGGTCGATGTTGCGGAAGTCGCGCCGCAGGGCGAAGCGGGCCAGTTCGGCAATGGAGCCGGCAAGTTCGACTCCGGTCGGCCCACCGCCCGCCAGCACGAACGTCAGGAGGCGCCGGCGCTCGGTCGGGTCCGGGCAGTTCTCCGCATGCTCGAACGAAGCAGCACCGTGACGTTGCCGGCGTTGCGAAGGATGGAGCGGGTGGGTTGCGCGATCTCCGTCGCCGATAGGGCGGCGGTGGCGACCTGATAGAGAAGCGGCTGGAACAGATGGTAATTGCGCCGATCAACCAGAATGATATCGACCGGGGCAAGGTGCAGCTTATGGATCAGGCTCAATCCGCCGAACCCTCCGCCGACGACAACCACACGTGGTCTTCGTTGCATCGTCCTACACTCCGAGGATCAGGGTGCGGTCGCGGCAGCGGCGAACGCAAGCGTGCCGGCCGGTGCGGCGGGCTGCCTTCGTCTCATTAGCTGGTCAACAAATGGTGACGTGGCACGCTGCCCGACAATTGCCATCGCCCGCCCCAGATTTCGCCCGCGCCTCGGGCGATCTTGCCGCCGTCGCGATAATAGAGCGAAGGAGGTCTCAGTTGACGACCACTGCACGCCCGAATGCCGATGTCGTCGCGCGCGATCAGTTCCGCGTATTCGACCATATTGGCAACGAGATCAGACTTTGCGACGAGGATCGCCGGCGGATGCTGCTGCTGTCGACGCGGCAGTGGCTGGGATGGTCGGCGCTGCGCGATGGCGGCGCAGTGCCGGCGGAGCCGGTTTTGCCGGTGATGCTGCGCCGGTTGGGCGAGGCGACATACCGGCTGGCGGTCGCGGCCGAGCGGGCCAGTACGACAGCGCAGCGACTGCAATCGGCTCCCCGCAATCACGCGCTGCATCTGTCTGCAGCGAACTGATATAAGCTGACCCTGCGTAATCCCCTCGGCGTAGACCGAGCGGCTGGCAAATCAGGCGTGCAGCAGCTTGACGAGCGTGATCGGCAACTTGCGCACCCGCATGCCGGTTGCGTGCCAGACTGCATTCACAATCGCGCCCGCAGTGCCGGTGATGCCAATCTCGCCAACGCCCTTAATTCCCAAAGGGTTTACGTGCGGGTCGTACTCTTCGACGAGAATGGCCTCGATCGAGGGCACGTCGGCGTTCACCGGGATACTGTACTCGGCGAGGTTAGCGTTCATTGTTCGCCCGGAGCGCGGGTCCATCACTGCGTGCTCGTGCAGTGCAAAGGACACGCCCCAGATCATGCCACCAAGGTACTGGCTCCGCACCATGCGCGGATTGATGATGCGCCCGGCCGCGAACGCGCCGACTATTCGGGAGACTCGCATCTGCCCTAGCTCCGGATCGACCTTGACCTCGGCGAACACGGCTCCATGCGCGTGGGTGGCGTAGTGTTCCTGCACGGCCGGATCGCTCACGCCCCGGCCTTTGCCCTCGATGGACGTTCGGCCGGCGCGGGCGAGGATGTCCTCGTAACGCTCGCCGCGGCTCTGGTCGTCGCGCCGCATCAGCCGTCCGGCAGTCGCGACGACCCCCGCATTGCCCGCACCGAACAGCGGCGAGCCCTCGTCGTTCACCGCCAATTCGGCGAGCTGTGCGATCGCGTCGGCACCAGCGTTGTGCAATGCCGCACCCGATGTTGCGGTCTGCGACGAGCCGCCGGCGACGCCGCCGTTCGGCAGGTCGGACGTGCCCATGCGGAACTCGACCCGGTCTAGGTCTAGACCAACGCTGTCGGCGGCGATCTGCGCAAGCGCGGTCCAGGCGCCCTGCCCCATGTCGTTCGCACCGATCTCAGCGACGGCGCTTCCATCCGCCCGCAGCACCACGCGCGCTTCGGCCTGCATCGTGAGCGCCGGGAAGACCGCAGGACCCGATGCCCCAGCCGACGAGCAGGCCGGCATTATCGCGCATCTGACGCGGCGCGCGCGGGCGGCCCACCCAGCCGAACCGTTTAGCCCCGCGCTCATAGCATTCGCGCAGCGCCTTCGATGAGAATGGCTTACCTGAGATTGGCTCGGTCTCTGCGTAATTCTTAAGGCGGAACGCAAGCGGATCCATGCCGCAAGCATCCGCCATCTCGTCGATTGCGCTTTCAAGCGCGACATTACCGGACGCCTCGCCCGGCGCCCGCATGAAGAACGGCGTACCGATGTCGAGACGGACGGCCTCGTGGCTGGTGGACAGCGCCGGCGTCGCATAGATCGTGTGCGACGCTGTGCTGCTCGGCTCGAAGAAATCGTCGAACGTGCTCGACGCCGTCAGGGTGTGATGATCGAGGGCAGTGAGTGTGCCGTCCGCGCGCGCGGCCAGGCGCAGGGTCTGCCGGGTCTGTGCCCGATGGCCGGCCGGGCCGAACATCTGTTCGCGCCGCGTCACCAGTTTGACCGGCCTGCCGACCAGGCGCGCCGCCATGATCCCCAGGACCTGCGGCGCCCAGATGGCACCTTTCGAGCCGAAACCGCCGCCGAGAAACGGACTGCGGATGTGGATATTCGCCGGATCTATGCCGAACAATCCGGCGATGCGACCCTGCGCGAAGGAAAGGGCCTGGCTCGGCGTGTCGACCACAAGCCTGTCGCCATCCCATGCCGCGACGATGGCATGCGGCTCCATCGCGTTGTGATATTGCGCGGCGGTTTCATAGACGGCCTCGACCTGCCGGTGCGCCGAGGCGAATCCGGCCTCCACGTCACCCCTCTCAGCGGCCACCTTCTCCCCGAAGCCGACGATCTCCGGCACAAACCGTTCGGCGTCATCGAGATCAACCCGTGCGGGCTCGCTCGCATAGGTCGGATTGAGCAACGCTGCCCCTTCCGTCGCCGATTCCAGCGTCTCGGCGATCACTACGGCGATCGGCTGGTTGGCGTAGCGGACGCGATCATTCTGCAGAAGGTCGAGCTTGAACGCGAATGGATCGGTCCTCTCGTCGGGAGAGCGGGCGAGTTTCGGCGCATTGCCGTGGGTCATCACCTCGAGTACGCCGGGATGAGCTTTGGCGGCGGCAACGTCGATCGACGTCACACGTCCTCTTGCGATGGTGCTCGTAGCCATCACAGCGAACAACATGCCTGGCGGATGATTGTCGGCAGCGTAGCGCGCACCGCCTGTCACCTTGAGCACCCCATCGCGACGCGTCAGCGGTTGGCCGATATTCGATCCGTGCCGAATGTGAGTAGCGGTTTCAGGCATGGATCGGACCTCCCGATGCGAAGATGGAAGCGGGCAGCGCGGGCAGACGCTCGGGCGTGCCTGCCGCCGCGAGGGTGAGCGTGCGAACAACGATGCGGCGTGCGAGTTCGATCTTGAACGCGTTGTCGCCGGAAGGGCGCGCATCAGCGAGAGCGGCGTCGGCGGCAGCAAGGAAAGCCGCTTCATCGCAGACCTGACCGAAGAGCGCGCGTTCTGCTTCGCGGGCGCGCCACGGCTTCAGCGCGACGCCGCCGAGTGCAAGCCGCGCCTCAACGATCCGTTGCCCGTCGAGGCGAAGCGCGGCTGCGGCCGACATCACCGCGAAGGCGTAGGAGGTGCGCTCGCGCACCTTCAGATATCGGGCGTGACCGGCAAAGCGGGCCGCCTCGGGCGGCAGCCGGACGGCAACGATCATCTCGCCCGGTTCGAGCACCGTCTCCCGCTGAGGCTGATCACCGGGCAGACGATGGAAGGTCTCGAGCGGCACCTCGCGCCGGCCCCACCTGCCCTCGATCTCCACGATCGCGTCGAATGCCACGAGAGGGACGCAGAAGTCGGACGGATGGGTCGTGACGCATTGCTCACTCCAGCCAAGGATCGCATGCAGGCGCGTCTCGCCTGCTCGCGCGTCGCACCCTGCACCTGCTTCGCGCTTATTGCAGGCTGAGGCAACGTCGTAGAAATACGGGCAGCGCGTCCGTTGCATGATGTTGCCGGCTGTCGTCGCGGCATTGCGCAACTGTCCGGAAGCGCCAGACAGCAGCGCCTCGGCAATCGCCGGATAGCGTCGGGCAAAATTCGCATCGTGGGCGAGGTCGCTGTTGCGCACCAGCGCGCCGATACGCACCCCGCCATCAGGCAAAGCCTGCACTTGGTCCAGCCCCGGCACACGAGTGATGTCCACGAGGCGCGTCGGGCGACTGATGCCACCCTTCATGAGATCGAGCAGGTTCGTGCCGCCGGCAAGAAAGGTCGCACCCGAAGCGCCGACCGCTGACACCGCATCCGCGACGCTTGCGGCTCGGACGTAATCGAAGCGATTCATGCCGCTTCTCCGTGTTGCTTCGACTGACGCATGCGCGCCTGTGCCGCGAGTACGGCTTCGGTGATGCCGAGATAAGCGCCGCAGCGGCAGAGATTTCCGCTCATTGCCTCGCGCACCCGCTCGGGATCATCGCCGGCCTGCGCCTCGCGGATGACGCCAAGAGCGCTCATGATCTGGCCGGGCGTACAGAACCCACACTGGAACGCGTCGTGCTCTATGAACGCCGCCTGCACTGGATGCAGCGTATCGCCGTGCGCCAGCCCCTCGACTGTCAGCACGTCGGCCCCGTCGTGGCTGACCGCGAGCGCGAGACAGGCATTCACTCGCTTGCCATCGAGCAGCACGGTGCATGCGCCACACTGCCCGCGGTCGCAGCCCTTCTTAGTCCCGGTGAGATGAAGCCGTTCGCGCAGCAAGTCGAGCAGCGTCACCCGCGCGTCTTCCAGCACCACGTCGTGGCGCACGCCGTTAATGGTGAGCGCAATCGGAAACGACATTGAGCTATTCCTCCGCACGTTGGAAGGATGATCAGGAGAAACTGGGTGCCGGGGACGGCAGCGACGCCCATTTGGGGAGGTCCAGGTCCAGGTCAGCCAGCACGCATTGTCACAGAATTGTGAGAGCGCCGGTGAAGTCGGCCGAGGCTTGGGAAATGGCGAGGCGTGTCGACTTTGAGGTCTCTGATCAGCCGGTCCACATTTGCGTGGTCGTTAACGGAGAGTCAGATGCACTGGACCAACCAGATCGCGATCGTCACCGGCGGCTCCCGTGGCATCGGCGCGGCCATCTCTCGGCGGCTGGCGCAGCTCGGGGCTGCGGTCTGCATCAACTACGCCGCACGCGGTGCCGAGGCCGATGCGCTCGCTGCCGAGATCACGGCCGCTGGTGGGCGCGCGATCGCCGTGCAGGCCGATGTCGGCAACGCCGAGGCGGTCGCCCATCTGGCGGCTCGTGCCACGAAGGAACTCGGCCCTGTCTCGATCCTGGTGAACAACGCCGGCATCGCCGTCCCCACCACGCTCGACACTTACGATCCGGCAGCGATGGCGCGCATGCGCCAGATCAACGTCGATGGCGTGATCCACACCATCCGAGCGCTGGCGCCCGGCATGCGCGAGCGTGGCTATGGCCGGATCGTCAACATCGCTTCGAACGCCGCGATCGGCACCGCCTTGCCCGGCACCACCTTCTATGCTGCGACCAAGGCCGAGGTGTTGATCCTGACGCGACGCTTCGCGATGGAGCTGGGCCGCTCGGGCATTACTATGAATGCGATCGCGCCGGGCTGGATCATCACCGAGATGGCGCGCGCCGGCCGCAGCGATGCGGAGTTCGCCGAGCGGGTGAAGATGATCAGCGAGCGCGCGATGGTGGGCCGCGCGGGCCAGCCTGAAGATATCGCCGCTGCAGTCGCGTTCCTTGCCGCGCCCGATGCGGGCTTCGTTACGGCGCAGGTGCTGACCGTCGATGGTGGCCGGATGGACTATATCGGGCACGGCTGAAGCGAGGTGATTGCGAGTTCCGACCTGCCCTCATCGGGTCCGCCGTTTAGCTTCCACCGCGGCTGGGAATGCGATCGGTGTCGATCTCCTGGAAGTTCCAGAAGCTGTCGAACGCGATGCGCAGACGGTTCGGCTTCGGCCGCAGGCGCATGCCGTCCAGCTTCGACACCGGCGCATGCGGGGCGAGCACGATGCGCCAGAAATCCGGCGTCAGGATTACATCATCGAGTGAAGCATGAAGCTCGGGTGCCGGCTCGGTGCCGTGCCAACCAAGCCGGATCGGCAACGGTGCCAACGTGTGCACGCGCTTGCCGAAATAGGGCGCCTCGTGCGCCACGCTGGAATTTACGGTCAGCACGGCGCTGACCTGCGGCAATGCCATGATCCGGTACAGGTTGTCGGTAATCACGCCTAGCACGCGCGCAGGCGCGGCGGCGGCAACCCCCAGCAGGCTGTGCTCCTTGTCATGCGGATGCGGCTTGAGAATGACCGCGCAGTGCTGCACGCAGATCGCGTGGATCTCGGGTGCCCGCGGCTGCGCGTCGAAGAAGCTGCCACCGACGATCTGGCTGGAATCGAAGGGCCGCTGCCCGACCACCAGCAGCGTATCGTCTGGCACTCTTGCTTCGGAGATGAACCGGCACATCGCCTCGCGCAGGCCGGCGGTGGCGATCACCTCGGTCTCATTCACCGCCAGCGAGAACAGCGCACCCTGCGTGTCCGGGCACGAGGCACGTGCCGCGAACATCAGGTCGTCCATGAAGCGCACTGGGTGCAGACGAAGATCGAGATAAGGTACACAACCATCGTCCAGCAGCCGCACGAGCCAGGGCGGCAGCTCGTATCCGACGCAGAAGCGCCGGTGCAGCCGCTCGGTCACCAGCGGCGCAAGCGGGTCGGACGCGGGAAGGCCGGCATAAACTGATGCCCAGTATGTGTCCGCCGCTTGGGGAGGCCGCAAGGCTTCGAGGCAACCGCGCAGCTCCGGCATGCAGACCGTGGTCAGTGGCTCGATCGGAAGTCCGGCAGCAAGGTGGATCTGTCTCTTGATTGCGTTGAACAACCAAAGAGTCGGCCGGTCGACGCCGCCCGGCCGGCCCTTGCCGTCGGGGCGCAGCAGATCCCCGACGACGGCGACGGCCTCGATCACCTTCGCATGCCGCGGCTTGTGCCTGTGCTATGCGATCGCGGCAGTGGCGCTGGCCAGGGCCGCGGTGCCGCCATAGGCTTGCAGTGCCTGCACCACATCGCCGGCGAAGGCGCTGGCCGCGGTTGCGACATTGCCGGTGCCGGTCGCGGTGTTCTGCAGCGTCTGGGCCGCCTCGCCGACGAGTTGAGTGGCGTCTCCCTGCATCGAACCATCGCCTCGGCCGTGATGGCGGTGAGGGTGCGTTCCGTTCGCCGGCGAGGTCTGGTCTTCGGTGTTGGTGTCGGCCGTCGTGGTGGTCGTTGTGTTGGTTGCGTTGGTTGTGTTGGTTGTTCCGCTGGTCCCGCTCGATGCACCGGACATCTGAGCCAGCATGGCCTGAAGATCCGAGGCGAAATCGACGAAGAAGGGCGTGGGGTTCGCCGGGGACGCGGTAGTGCCGGTGTTGGCCACAGATCCCGTGGTGTTCGAGTTCGTCGTGGTGGTTGTGGTGGACGAAGACTGCGAAGCCTGCATGGCCTGAGCCTGCTGGTACCACCAACTCGGGGTGCTTGCGATGCCGCCGATCGACATGGCGATGTCTCCTGTTGCCTGCCGATCGCAGAGCATCCGCCGTGCCAGCATCGATCGCGCCTGCCGGCGCGTTACTGGGATAGGTACGGAGCCGATGTATGTGGGCACAGGGCAAAATCTGCCCGGCATTTCCGTCCTCGGGCAATTCATCCGTGTGGGGTCGGCAACGACACGCGCCGGCCGGGCCGAGCCACGCCCGGCCACGACGGTGGAGGCCTTCTCAGGTGGCGAGCGGCTTCGTCTTCTCATCCTCCGGATTGACCGGGCCTGGCGGGATGCTGCCGCCCGGCTTCGGATTCTCCTCGAAGCGGAACAGTGGCTCCTGATTCCACGGACCGCGTTTGTCCTCGCCCTTGGACAGATTGAACACCAGGTCCACCGTGTCGTCCGGCTTGATCGTTCCGAAAAACGGATCGTCGAGCTTGCCCATCTTCTTCAGCGCTTGCATGAACATGTTGGCGTGGGTGATTTCCCGTGTCAGCAGATGGGTCAGTGCCTTCTTCGTCCCATCATCGGTGCACGCCTTGATCAGCGCCTCATAGGTCTGCCGTGCGCCGGCCTCGGCGGCGATGTTGGAGCGCAGGTCGCGCACCACGTTGCCGCCCTCGTTGATATAGGCCGCGGTCCAGGCGCTGCCCTGGCTGTCCACGAAATGCGGCCCCATGCCGCGGATACGGAACAACGGCGCCTCAAAGGCCGAGGTCTGGTCCAGCTTGCTGGTGTGCTGCTCGATCAGCTTGCCGACCACCTCCAGGTGGCTGAACTCTTCGATCGCGATGTCCTGCAGCATGTCGCGGATGCCGGCGTCGGTCACGTGGAACGACTGCACCCAATAGGTCAGCGCCGCGGTCAGCTCGCCGGTCGCGCCGCCGAACTGCTCGAGCAGGAATTGGCCGAAGCGGGGATCGGGGGATTTGACCTCGACCGGGATGATGGTTTCTTTGCGATGGAAAAACATGAAGACCCTCCGGCTGTTTGTCCGGGTGCAACGCGGCACACACCTGGAGGTTCTCCGCCGATTGGGATCATCCCGCTGTGAGCCGCCAGCCGGTCGCGGAGATGTCGGCACAAGGCTCGGGTCAAGCCCGACGACACGGGCTATGGCTGTCCGCTTTAATTCTGCTGACCACGAGCGCGCGCATTGATTTCCTCGCTCGACAAGCGGTCGCCGCGGATCGAGACACGGAAGTGGGATTGGCGGCGCAGTGAAAGGCGTGACGGCTCGGCGGAGCAGTGCACCGAATCGGGATGGCGGGGCTGACCGTGGGCCGGCCCCGTGCTTGACACCTTCGTGGTGCGGGCGGCCCGTTCAGGGTGGACCGGTGCAGGCCGGAACTGGGGATTGCGGGGACCGCGCCGGCCATGCGGGAAACGCGGGTTTGGGCCACCCGGCGATGGGAATGGGACCGAGGCTCTCGCTGTCGCCGGGACTGCCACGGAGACTGGGGCTGCCAGCGGGATCATCGGCAGAGCGCCGCTTGCCCTCGCGCTTGACCACGAGCGTGGTGAGACTGCCGCCGTACAGGATGAGAGCGAGGCGCAGTTCGTCCCAGGTCGCACGATCCATCTGCCCAACCACGATGCCAAGATCGAGGCAGATGTCGACGAGGACGGCGCCGATCGGGCGGCGGCGATCCTTGGCGAGGATTTCCTCGGTCGTGGGCGGGCGAGCGAGGGACGGATCCTCGGCCGGGCGGTGCGGCGGGGTGGCCGGCTTGTCGGCGCCCGGCTTGCGCTTGCGTTCGGAGGGCAGGCGGATGGCCGTCGGCTTGAGATCCCCGCCGCGGGCGGCGCGCTTGCTGAGCCTGGCTTCGAGTGCGGCGGCGCGGAGCAGGCCGCGGGCGATGCGGGCGAGGATCAGCGCGAGATCGCCGGTGCCGAAGATGCTGGCGACGAAGGCGAAGCAGGGGAGGACGTGCGGGTCGGCAGCGTGCTGGCGCAGGGTGTCGATGAGATTGTTGCCGTAGGCGATGAGGGTGTGGACGACGCCGAGGACCTTGCCGATGTGAGGCGGCACGGCCCGATTGGGATCGGGCTGGACGGCTGCGACCGGTTCGGCGGCGGCGTCGAACATGGAACGGAATAAGAACACAGAACACGGGCGAAGGCAAGGATTATTTTCTGTGGTAGGGAATTTTTCCTGGGGTGCGCCGGCGTGGGGTGGCTCGCGGCGCGCGAGGCGGGTGGCGGCGCGGGCCTGTCGGCGCAAGGTAGAAATGTCACCCAGCGCGCAAAGTAGAAATGTCACTCCTTGGACGCGACGCGGGGCGCGTGCCCGCTCCGAAACCATGGAGTTTCTTGGTTGTATTTGCGCAAGCGGACGCGGGTCGCCCGCCGCACGTAGCTGGTCAAGCTGCGCGCCAAGCGTCTGCCGGTAGGTGCTGACGCGGGCATAGCCGAGGCGGGGGTTCTGTGGGTTCTTTTCGGGCATATCTTACGGGCGTTGTAACCCATTGACGGCATTGGGTCAGTGGAAATGCCCGAAAGTCTTTATTTCTGCAAGATCGTGTCTGCAATGACCCAGAAGGAGTTTTAGGCTGGTGCCTCTCTAAGCGCATCCAAATGCCCATGTTGGTCAACCCGAGCTTTGAACAAGGCCAAACGACCCTATGGACGTGCAGCTTCGAGAACTCAACGCCGATTAGGATCGGGGCTATGCCTATGCTAGGGTTTGTCAGCATCTCGCGACTTGTTGAGGTCACGCCGTGCCTATTTCATCGCCTATCGGGTTGAAGAGACGATGCAGGTCCTGACGGATGCCCAATGGACGAAATTCGAGGCGGCGTGCTTTACGCGATGATCGCGCTGTTCCTCTCCGCCTTCACCACGTTCTTCGTCGTAATCGATCCACCGGGCAGCGTGCCGATTTTCGCCGGGCTGACACGCGATACGGACGCCGCGCACCGACGCGCAATGGCGATCCCGTCAACCCTGCTGGCCGGCGCGATCCTGTTCATATTCGCGCTGATCGGCGAGCCGTTTCTGACTACGCTCGGCATCAGCCTCAATGCTTTCCGTATCGCCGGCGGTATCATGCTGTTCCTGATCGCGCTTGAGATGGTGTTCGAGAAGCACACCCAGAAGCGCGAGGGGCAGATGCAGGAAGTGGTACTTCACCCCGAAAAATATGAGGATATCTCCATCTTTCCGATGGCGATCCCGATGATCGCCGGCCCTGGATCGATCACATCGGCGATGCTGCTCACCCAGCGCAGCGACGGCCTTGCGGCTCATCTCGTGGTGCTGAGCGCGCTGCTGCTTGTCATGGTGCTGCTGCTGGTGTCGCTGCTGGCCGCAGCGCCGCTGATGCGGGTAATAGGAACGAAGTCCGAAGCGGTGATTACCCGACTGCTGGGCGTGCTGCTGGCGGCACTGGCAGCGCAATTCGTGATGGATGGCATACACGGCGCGTTCCTGTAGCACTGCGTCCGGCTGGTTATAGCGGCGCGCGGCCTAGCTAGCAGGGGCGGGCGGCGTGAACCCATTCTCGAGAACTGCCGCATAGTGCGACATTCCGTTAAGCGCCATCGTAAGGCCGCCAGGTTAGGTCGCGGGTCGCTACGTGACCATTACGGTCATAATCTTTGAGGAGTCCGAATATCTTGATTTTTGAAAGAGAGGGCTGTCAGCGGACTGCCGTTGCGCGCGTGGCCAAGTCCTTTCTGCTGGCCTCCCCGAATTCGGTCAGGAAGTTCATCCCGCCCTTGTGGGCGATGTCCATCATCTCACGAAGCGTGCGGTTTGGTCCCAAGTAGGTCGCGACGATGGTGTCCTGAACTCGCACGGCCGCATCAACGACTGCCCGATCAGAAATCAGGCGCATACGCCCGACCATAGCATAGAGCTGCACCAAACCGGTTATCTCTTCGGTCTGGTGGGTCAGGGCATCTCCGTAGAGGCGCGAAGCCTCTGCGATGAAGTCGCTGTAAAGCGTCTCCAACTTGGCCCTCTCGGCTTCACGATACGCGTGGCGAAGCTGCGTCCGCTGCGTCGTCCACGAAGTGGCGAACGACGTCAATCCGCCGATGGTCGCTCCCGCCAGAGCGGAAAGTGCGGAAAGTAGGCCGGGTCCAAATCGTGCCTCCAAGAGTATGCCGTGGGGGAGTGTGCCACGACATCGCGGCAAGGTCGCTGCGCCTCCATTTACGGTCATGCGTTCCGGAAAATCCGAAAGTCTTGATGGGGTGGCCGGCCCCCGCTCCCGGCATCGATGTGCCACAACGTGGTCGTCTGTGAACGCCACAATGAGAGGAGCCCGTCCGCCATGCAGGTTGCCACCATTGGTCTGGATCTCGCCAAGCACTGGTTCCAGGTCCACGGCGTCGATGCCAGCGGCGAGATCGTCGTCCGTCGTAAGCTGCGACGCAGCGAGGTGCCGGCGTTTTTTCAGTCGTTGCCAGCGTGCCTGATCGGCATGGAAGCCTGCGCGACAGCCCACTATTGGGCTCGCGAGCTGACCAAACTTGGCCACACCGTGAAGCTGATGCCGCCGGCGTATGTGAAAGCCTACGTCAAACGCAACAAGAACGACGCAGCCGATGCTGAGGCAATCTGTGAAGCAGTGACGCGTCCTTCGATGCGCTTCGTGCCGGTGAAGGATGCCACCCAGCAATCGGTGTTGATGCTGCATCGCGCGCGCAACCTGTTGGTCCGGCAACGCACCATGCTGGCATCATCGCGCCGCAGGGTCTCCGGCATGTTGAGACCCTGATCACCCAAATTGCTCATGAACAGGCGCGGCTTCCGGAGCTTGCGCGCTCGATTCTGCAGATGATCGTGGACCAGCTGAACGATACCGCCGGCAGGATCCGGCAGATCGAGGTGTCGCTGACGAGATGGCATCGACAAAGCCAGGTCAGCCAATTGCTGGCCAGCGTGCCCGGTGTCGGCATCATGGGGGCGAGCGCGATTGCTGCGACGGTCGCCGATCCGACGCTGTTCCGCTCGGGCCGTGAGTTGCCGCCTGGCTGGGAATGACGCCACGGCAGAACTCGAGCGGCGGCAAGGAACACCTGGGCCGCACCAGCAAGCGCGGTGACAAATATATCCGGAGCCTGCTCATCGCCGGCGCGGTCGCCGTGCTCCGGCATGCACGCAATCGACCGACACGAGACGGCGAATGGGTTCGCGCCATGTTGGCACGCAAGCCGACCAAGGTTGCTGCGGTCGCGCTGGCGAACAAGACCGCCCGCATCGTCTGGGCGGTGATGATGCGCGGCGAGGGCTACCGGGCGAAGCAGCCTCTCGGGCAGCCGGCATAAGCGCGGCAGGCCCGTTCCGAATGCGAGGGTGAAGAGGACGTGATGGCGAGCGGTCGAGCCGCGGATCGGGAAGACCCGGATAACTCAAGGCGCAACGCAGCGCGTAGTCTTGATTGGGACCCGATCAGCGAACTCCATCAGGGCCAGCGGTCATATGCACCGCACCGAAGGGCCGGACATATGACTGCACCTGACCATATCGCCAGAACAAACTCGAAAGCCCTTGCACGCGGGGGCCGTCCACATATGAGTTATGCACCGCAGGCGGTTGTGGCTATTTGTTTTCAGGTTCGGGGGAATCCGGCGATCTCAAGTCCGTCGCCAAGGCGGGACATAAATTGTTGGGTAAATGGCCACGCACGTCGCGCCCGGGAAACCGTTAAACCAGGTTCCTTTCGAATGAGCTGCCGTCCCATCCGGCGAGCTTCCGCACGCGCTCCCGTTAGGGCAACGGCTGCGACTGCAACTCTTTGTGCCCAATGTGATTCCGGATAAGGCTCCACGCCGCTCTTGATCCACATCGCCGCGCGATCGTACCGCTCCGCGACAAAGTGAGCACATCCCATTCCGATGCAGGTGATATGCCGCAATGGGTCGAACGGCATGAGATGGAGTGCGATTCTAAGTTCACGAATGGCGCTGTCGCTATCGCCGAAATAGGCCGACATCCAGCCACGGCGAATCCATGCGTATGCCAGCCACGGATCGAGCGCCAGCGCCCCTTCGAGCCGCCGGTCCGCTTCTTCGAGCTGATGCAGCAGCACGAAGGTGCCGCTGCTTAGCGTCAGGGTCAGCGCATCATCCCGGGCAAGATGGTACGCCTCTTGCGCCAGACGATATGCTCGTTCGCGATCCTCATCTGGGGTCGAACTGAAGTTGTGAGCGGCCCGTTGTGCCCAACACCAACCGGCGACCGCTTTTGGCAATCCATAGTGCGGGGTCAACTCCTGGGGGCGGCACAGCACTTCGAGTGCGGCGTTGCATTGCCGGCGTTCGACGGCAAAGGCGTGCGGCAGCGCCGCCAGCGTCAGTCGGATCGCCTCGTCAAAATCCTGGTCGAAGCGCGGCGGCGACGAATTGCCTGCGCGCTGCACGGCCGCTGACGGAAGCTCGCCAAAGGCTTTGCGATACTCAGCCGCGAACCGCCCGAGCTGTGTGAAGCCAACGCTGAGGGCCACGGCGGTGACTGTGGCGTCCGTTCCGCGGCGAACAATTTCCTGTCGCGCCCGGGCGAGCCGCATTCGGCGCACCCATCCCAGCGGCGTGGTACCCAGGAAGATCCTGAAATGTGTTTCCAGCGTCCGTGGGCGAACACCGGCAACCTGCGCGAGAAGGTCGAGTTGGACCGGTTCAGACAGGTGACCGCGAAGCCAACCGACGGCACGCGCTAGGTCGGCCGGCAATGGCCCTGAGAACTCTTTGGTGTCCGTGGGATCGTGATCAGGATCGTCGCCAGCGATCGCTCGAAATCTCGTCATCGCAGAAGCCCCGGAGTGCACAGCCTGCCGCGCCCTGCAGGATAGTGGGCTTTCGGCGAGATTTGAACACCGGGGCGAAATCTGAATAGCCAAGCCGCCGGAGTTGCGGCAAGTCTCGCGTGTCCGAGATCACAGATCGTCGCAACGAAAGCAGGAGGCGTACTGATGCCATTCCGCGCATCCAGCTCCAGCCGCAGGTCTTGTCTATTGCTCGCCGCGGTACCGCTGGCGTTGTTGGTCTCCTCGCCCATCGTGGCACAGCAGTTTGAAATCAAGGCGATAGCCGAGAAGAAGATCTCGCAATTGCCGCCTGGGCAGCTCTACTGGCGCATCGATACCTATCCCACGCTCGCCGACGCACAGGCCGCGGCGGGTCCAACCGCGCTCGCCGCCGAGGCCGCGGGCAAGGTCTGGTTATTTACACTGGGTCCGAAGGGGCAATCGTCGGCCGGCGGCACTCAGGTCGCTGAAGTCGGACCGGTGCCAACCATCTCCGCGCCCCAATACTTACTGCGCATAAACATCGCCGGGGGACCGCCGGGCGTAAAGACGCCCGTGCACACCCATCCCGGTTCCGAAACCTTCTATGTGCTGACCGGCGAGCTCAGCCAGAAGACGCCACACGGTGTAAGCCATGTCGCTGCCGGCCAATCCATGCCTGGACATGGGCCGGGCATGCCGATGGAAGTATCGAGCAGCGGTACTAGTGATATGACCGCTCTCGTCATGTTTGTCACGGATGCCGGTAAGCCCTTTTCCTCACCGGCCACGATGCCATGACGCAAGCGAGAGCGGCGCTCTTTGGTCATAGGACATCTCGTTGGAACCATCGAGCGAGGGATGCCATGAGGCGTTTGAGCACGGTTACCCTGACTCTCCTGGCTTGCTTGGGGACTGCCGTTTTTGGCACCGCTGCCCAAACTGCCAAGGACTTGGTAGGTACCTGGAATCTCGTGACAGACGTCAACACCTCTGCCGACGGTCGGAAGGTTGAGCCGTTTGGTCCAACTCCTAAAGGGATGGCGATATTCGACAGCGATGGTCACTTCGCTATCGTTATCTCGCGTCCCGATCTTCCAAAGTTCGCCTCCAACAACCGGATGCAGGGCACTCCTGAGGAAAACAAAACAATCGTGCAGAGAAGCATCGGCTTCTTCGGCGCCTACTCCGTGGCGAACGGCGTGATCATTCAGCACGCCGAAGGCGGGACTTGGCCAAGCTGGATCGGCACCGACCAGAAGCGGACGATCGCCTCCTTTGCGGGCGACGAACAAACGTGGACTACCATTGCATCCTTCGGCGGGACAAGCGAACTTCGATGGCAACGCGTGAAATGAGGACGTCAGCGACATCCCCTAAAGACGGGCCCGCATTAACGAACGTCCGCTGGCGTGATCCAGGAGTGCCGCCGTCAAAGGTCAACCACTTTAGGCTTCCCACGACTTCAATTTCTTTTAGGTCAGCTCTTGATGTTTGCGCGATGCAAATTGCTTGAGATTTGCAAGAAGGCCGCCTGAGGAAGCGTTCCGGCCGTCCGGGCTAGCGCAGAACAGGGCAATTACACCGACGGCGAACGTCGGCACCGCAGGCTAGGCATGCGGCATGCCAAGGTCTGCAAGTCCTTCCGCAACTTGATCAAGAAGTCTGGGCGTGTGCGGCAAACCGGCCATGACCTGGACGATTGTCAGTTCGGGGAAACTGCAAGAGAGGGCATGCAGGCTCTGTCGCCCAGCGTCCCTATTGCCGCCGAGTACCGATGCGGGGGCCAAGAACCTATTTAGCCACGTAGCCTTCGGCTGTTCGGCGAGCGCACGCCGATACCATCGAACCGCCTCGTTATATCGGCCCTCCTCAAAATTCGCGGCAGCGATACCGATTGCCCACACGAAGCCAAGCGGGTCGGTAGGCCCGAGCGTCCGCGCGATCCCGCAGCATTCGACGGCCTTGGCCGTTTCGCCCCGGTAGCAATGAACCCAGGCGAGCCGGCCCCATCCCCAGCTCGACCCGCCGTCGATCGCAAGTGCGCGTCTCGCATGAGCCTCGGCGGCGGCGAGATCGTGGGCCAGCATGTAAGCAGCCGACAACATTGTGTCGGATAGCGGGTCGCCGGCGCCAAGCCTGGACGCTCGCGATGCCAGATCAAACGCCGTGTCGCGCTCAAGCTTGGGGTACGTGGTGAAGTGGTGACCGGCGCGCAGCCCGTGGCACCACGCGGCGAGCGACATCGGAACCGGATCGCGGGGCGTGCGTTCTATCGCCCGGTCGAGCAATTCGATTGCGATTGCGTGGGCCGTGGGGTCAGCCGCAAGCACCATCGGCAGCGCGCGCATGCTGAGTTCCCACGCCGTCAGTTGCGTCTTGTCCTTGCCGGCTGTCCGGTCTATTTCGGCATCGCACAGGATCGACCGAAGTACGCCCGATACCATGTTCGAAAACCATTCCTGAGAGCCGAACAGATCGCCGGAGGCGCACTCGAAGCAATCCGCCCAGACGTATTGGGCGATGGAGCGATCGATGAGCATCAACCTGATCCGCAGCGTGCCCGTGCCGTCGTCCTTCACCCTGCCTTGCAGGTGGTAGCGCCCGGCCGGCGCGGGCACGATCCTGATCCACCCGGTGCGAAACAATGCAGCGCCGATTGCATCGGATATGTCCTCAGCCCCGCCGGGCAGTGGGCCGGTCAGATCAAACGGAAGCAGCGCAAGTTCCGGGCGTTCCGATGATGCCGTCAGGTGGAACGGTGCGGACCTGGCAGGCGCCGGGATGCGGCGCCATCTGAGGGTCTCCGAGGGACTTTCGCCATAGCGGTCACGATAGACCACGGCAAAGCGCCCGAAGTGGTTCAACCCGCAGTCCGCGGCGATTTCCATCACGCTCGCGCCGGGCGGCGACCTCAGCAGCTTGCGCCGGGCCTGATCGAGACGCTCGGTGTGCAGAAACTCGAGCGGCGCGCACCCGACGAAGCGCCGGAAATGCTTCTCCAGCGTTCGCCGTGGCACGTCGCAGCTTCGTGCCAGATCGCCGATCCTCCAGGGGCGTGCGAGATCGCCCCGGAGGAGATCAATCGCCTTCTTCACGTCGCGCGGAAGCGGTTGCGCCAGCATGGCGGGCATCTCCGTCGATCGCGTCATAGCACCGCCGGCCGATCCGAGGGAGGCGGAATCGGGGATCGGCGGCCGGATAATGGGCGCAGAATGGATAGTTGCGGCGCAACCCGGATCGTGTGGGCGAAGCAGAGTCGGCCAGTCTGCCGGGACCAGTTTACCGGCAATGCCGGGTTCGAACCGAACCAGAAAGAGTGACAGAGGAACCGACCCATGACCGACCGACAGATCGATGACCTTCAGGCTCTCAAAGCACGTGCCAAGGCAACATGGATGGCGGGAGACTATCCCCAGGTCGCACGACTGACCGAGACGGCCGCGAAAGAAATGATCGCCCGCCTGCAGCTCAAGCCGGGCATGAAGGTGCTGGACGTTGCATGCGGCAGCGGTAATCTCGCTATCTCGGCGGCGAAGGCGGGTGCGATCGTCACCGGGGTCGATATCGCCCCAAACCTTCTTGACCATGCGCGCGCACGTGCCGCCGGCGAGACGCTCGACATCCGGTTCGAGGAAGGCGATGCGGAAGATCTCCCGTACGAGGCCGGCGCGTTCGACGTTGTCGTCAGCATGTTCGGCGCCATGTTCGCGCCCCGGCCCGAGCTCGTTGCCGGCGAGCTTATCCGGGTGTGCGAACATGGGGGCCGGATCGCGCTGGCGAACTGGACCCCTTCCGGCTTTGTCGGCGAACTGTTCAAGGTCACCGGCCAGCATGTTCCGCCTCCAGCCGGCGTGCCAAGTCCGATGCTCTGGGGCGATGAAGCCACCGTGTGCGAGCGGCTTGGCGATCGCGTGGCCGACATCCGGATGGAGCGGATTCTGGCCTCGATGGAATTTCCGTATTCGGTGCCGGAAACAATCGAGTTCTACCGCATTCATTACGGCCCGACGTTAAGGGCCTTTGCCGGCCTCTCCGAGGCCGGCCAGGCTGCGCTACGACGTGATTTGGAGGACCTTTACGTTCGTCACAACAAAAATGCTGATGGCACGATAAGCATTGCAGCGGAGTACCTCGAGGTCATTGCAACGCGGGCATAGGCCGCTTACTGCAACGCCCGATACCGTGAACAGGACAAGAACGTCCGAGAACCGAGCTGCAATCATTCTTGTTGTTCGCGGTAGGGACGGCCATTACTGACCGCCCCCCGCGCAGATCCGTGCGAGCGGAATTCCCGCACACGGCTCCTACCTCGGGTGTTTGACGGCAAACCGCACGCTTGGCCAAGGATGCAGGATACGGGGCTTCGGTAGAAATTCATCGGCCAGTCTTGCCACCCGCTCCCAGACCACGGACGCCCTCTGGCTGCGCCGGCGCAGTTGCCGGTACCAGAGGACGACGACGTGATAGCGAAATGCGGATAACGCCGGGCTGTTGGTCGGCACGGCGTGGTAGGCAAAGTATCCAGCGACGATCTGCGCGAGCCACTTCCCGACTTCTGGAACTGGCAGGTGCATTCGCTTTCGCAGCCCCTCCTTGATCTCCCGGAGCTTCGTTCTCATGCGATCCCCGCGTGACTTTCTCCTGATCTGGAAGTCGCCCCGCCGGGATTTGCCGCAGATGAAAACAAAACCTAGGAACTTGAAGGTCTCCGGTTTGCCGAGCCCGCGCTTCTCGCAGTTCTGCACCGCATAGCGGCCGAACTTGATCAGACGGGTCTTGTCCGGGTGCAGCGATAACGAGAACTTCTGCAGCCGTTCGCGCATCTCGTCCCAGAAGCGCCTGGCGTCGGTCTCATGCTGGAAGCCCACGACAATGTCGTCGGCGTACCGAACCATGATCATGTCGCCAGTGGCTTCGCGCCGTCGCCAGCGCTCGGCCCAGAGATCGAAAACGTAGTGGAGATAGACGTTCGCGAGCAGCGGTGAGATCACCGAGCCCTGTCCCGTCCCCCTCTCCTCAATCGTTACGCCCCCGTCTTCGAGGACCCCGGCCCGCAACCATTTCTGGACGAGCCGGAGGACGCGCTTATCGCCGATCCGATGCTCCAGAAAGCGGACCACCCATTCCTGGGATACCTCCGTGAAGAACGGCCTTCGCCAGATAGTCGGCGGTTTCGGCCTTCATAGATCGAGGCCGTCCTTGCGTAGCTCGTGCATGAAGCCGGTGCGTTCGCGATAGGCCCCGGCAGGAAACGGCGTGGCGGAAATGACCGCGCCCGTGGCGAAAAGAATATCGGTGCTGACAGCGGCAAGGCGCGCGCTCTCGTCTGTGAAGGTGCCCGCGTCCTTGAGGAAAACGGCGATGTCGTAATCGGAATCCGGTTTCGCATCGCCGCGCGCTCGGGAGCCGAACAAAACGACGCGCTCAACCCGGTCGCCGTAGATTTCAGTTACGGCGGCGCGGAAGCGGGTCAGCACAGGGTCGTTGATCGGTTTTTCCGGCTCCATGCAGCCATTATAGCACACGGCAACGTGCTGCAAAATCGTTGCGTTAATGTTGGTTTTTAGGGCCGCGCTGTGCTATGCCGCGCGCGGCTGGCCTGCGTAGAGGGCCTATGGCCCGCCAGCCTCCGCCAGGGCGAAATGCAGGATGGGCTGCCGCTGCGGGGTTTCCGGTTATCCCGACACACAAAAACCGGGCCTATCTGGGTGCAGTTCCGCTTTGATGATCGCCTTCCGACTAGCTGCAGGGCGTTTTCTCATAGGGGCGGATCGCCGCGAAGCCGGTTGAAGCGGTGACGGTGATCGCCCGCTCGGTTGGGTACTGTGGCGTCGTCGTCCGGCATGGTGATTGCGATTGCAACATGCCGCCGGAGTGCCGTAGAACGAGCCTTATGGAAAGTCACTGCCTGGGTAGTTGCTTGCGGATATACCGTGATCGGGCGCCCGTTCTCCTTCCAATAAGTGGCGCATAGCTTATGGGTTCTTTAGGAATCTCAAATAGAACGCTGCGAACACCAAGACAATGCCGATGTTCACTATCAACCGCTCCCAGAATCAATTCTTAAAGAACAGCAAATCTACACTAACGACAACGGCAATCAACACCACAATGTAAAGCACGACAGACATGTGCCTTGTCATTTCAATCCTCCGTTCAAATATATCAACCGACATTTCCCAGATAGGCTACCGATCCACACCTTATCGGAACCAAAATAGCCGGATTCGGGCTCAACTGGTAACGCGGAATGGCCTGACAACGGCATCAATCGACATGTTATGCTAAAACTGTTGCAGTGGCGTTCCGCGCGCATGCGTTCAACGGCATCGAGGGCCGCGCGCAGTGGTTCCGAAAGCTCAGTGTCGAGTAGCGGTTTCTTGGTGCGGCGCTTGCGCAGGAAAGGCATGGTTCTCCTTACAGCCAGAAAACCGTGTCCCGTTCGGGATCGTCCGTCTTCTGTGCGGTCTTGTGTGCGTGTGCCGCGCCAAGCAGAACGGCGGCGACGGTAGCGATAATCAGGACGGCGAGGGCGAAGTAAGCCGCGGTTTTCCGTTTCTATATCTTGTGTTTTTGCGTTCGGATCGAGCGGCAAGGATTGTCGCACAATATTATACCAAGCGCCTTTGATGTTGACCCTTGCATGGCGAAAGGCGGCGGAATGCGCTTCGCTTTTCCGCCCTACCGGAGCGCATGGCGAGTCAACTGCAGGGGCGGTTGGTATTATATTATCGCAAGAACTTCCTGCGACCTTGCATGCGTTCCAGACCGGTTTGAATCACCGACCGTCTGTACCCGACGAAGAATCATTTTGTCAGCGTTGCATTCCCAGGAGTCAATCGACCGGCTCTTTATCGAGGCGCAAGGCCATGACGGTGTCGCCTCGGGATCAGGCGTCGATACGCGCCTCGGCGTAGCCGCGGACGACCTCTTTCCCGTCCTGGTTCGTGGTCACGACTTCCAGCTCGACGAGCCCGTCCTTGATCGCCGTGACGGTCGCCTTCGCATCCAGCGTGTCGCCGGGCCACACTTGGTTGGTGAAGCGGACGCCGAACTTGGTCAGCCTGCCGTCCCCGACGTAGTTCGTCAGCATCTTGCCGGTCAGGCCCATGGTCAGCATCCCATGCGCGAACACGCTGGGATAGCCGGCGGCTTTCGTGGTGTACATTTCATCAGTGTGGATCGGGTTGTAATCACCCGACGCCCCCGCGTACTGCACGATCTGCGTCCGCGAGAGATTGTCCACCACACGCTCGGTATGGCTGTCGCCGACCTTGAGCTCGCTTGCTTTCAACGCCATTACCGCCCCCTTCAGCCCTGATCCACGGGCCGTTCCGTGGTGACACCAACGCTGCGTGCGGTGACGACCAGCGCACCGGTCTGGTCGCGATACTCGGTGATGCGCTCGCGAAACATCAGCTTGCCGGCGCGCTTGCTCTCCCGCTCCCAAGTCTTTCCTTCCTTGGTCTCCACCGTCAGCACGTCGCCCGGGCGCAGAGGGCGATGATATTCGAAATGCTGCTCGGCATGGAGTCCGCCGGTGGACTCCGGCTTCTCCACGCCGGACGGCGTCTTGCCGGAGCCGAACCACGGTTCACCCGGCTTCGGCCGCAGGTGGTAGGCGGGGTCGAACTGTGCGACCGCCTGCGGGAAGGTGGGCGGCGCGATGATGCCGCCCACCTCGGTCCGCTGTGCGGCGGCTGGGTCGTGATAGACGGGATTGGTGTCGCCTACGGCACGGGCGAACATCATGATGTGGGACGCTTCGACGGGAAATCTGATCGTCACCACGGTCTCCTCCAGCGCGCTCGTATGAACGCGGGTAGCGTATCAGCCCCCTGGCCGCTGGAATAGCCACCGACGATGTCCGCCTCTCCCGCAAGCGGGAGAGGCGGATTCGCGCCCGCCTTTCGTGCTCGCGTGCGCTACTGGGTCGGCGGCATCGCCGGCCCACCGGCCGCCGTCATTTGGTCAGTCATAGGGATGGTCTGCTGGATCAGTGCCATTGCCTGGCCGTTATCGTGTGCGGCCAGCGCCTGCAGGGCCGCGTTCACGTTGTGCACTGCGGGGCTCTGGTCAGGTTCGTTGACCGCGCCTTGAGGCACCGACCTGTCGAGCAACGCGGTCTCGGCGTTCTCCAGCGCCTCCTGCGCCTCGCCTGTCCGATTGGCGGCGAGCGCGGACTGCGCCGCCTGCAGATAAGCCGACGGGCTGGCGTTCGGTCCAACCGGCGGTTGCGGCAGAGCCGGTGCGATGACCGAGCGGGTGTCGTAGGAATTGATGTTGCTGGCGCTGCGCGACAGCGGCTCTACGCTCGGCAGATCGGGCAGACCGGTTACCACCTTCCCCGGACCGGTGACCACGACCCGCGGGGGCGGTGCGGTCCCCGTGGAGTAGCTGGTCTGCGCAAAGGCGGGGGCCGCCGCGATCACCGCCAGAGCGGTGAACGCCAAAAGCTGGGATCGCATGATGCCGGGCTCCTTTTGCCGGAATGGGTGAGGAACAGTAGCTAGTCACGGCAGCAACGAGCCTCATCCCGTGGTCGCTCTGGATTCGCGGAAAGTTGAATACCGGGCTCACCGCCAGCGGCGATGGAACCACAGCCACTGCTCCGGATGATCGCGAATCCAGCCTTCCACAATGCCGGTGATCATTTGGGTCGCCGCGATCACATCGACGCGCCCGCTCGCGTCTCGCGGCATCGCGAGCGGCCCGACTCCGCTCAGCCGGAATCGTCCTAGGGGCAAGCGGATCACCCGGACGCCGACCACCGGGCATTCGAACTGGCGGGCGAGCCGGGCAATGGTCGGGTTCGCTTTGCAGCGCCGGCCGAAGAACGTCACATCCACGCCGCGGGAGAAATGCTGATCGACCAGCATGCCAAGGTGCTCGCCGCGATCGAGTGCTGCGGCCATTTCTAGCACCGCCTCGGGTCGGGTGCGGATCAGCCGGCCCATCAGCGGCGCGCGAATGCGGGCGATCTCGGCCGCTGTGGCGGGGTTGTTGGGCATACGATAGACCACCGCCGACGGCATTCCGTGCGCCGTCGCCATCACTGGCGGCAGCTCCCAGTTGCCGAGATGGGCGGTGAAGCAGAGCGCCGGCTTGCCGTCGTTCAGCATCTCCAGGAACAGCGCCGCGTCGTCGGTGACGATGCGCCCGCTGTTGGGATGCGCCGGATCGTAATCCCACAGCCGGCCGAGATGCACGTATTCGCCGGCCACTCGCCCCAGGTTCTCCCACGCACCCCGCAGGGTCGCCTCGATCCATCCGGGGTCTTTATCTGGGTAGGCGGCACGCAGATTAGCCCGACCGATGCCATGGGCGGGCAGCATCGGCCCCAGCCGGCGCGCGGCCGCGCCGCAGAGATCGGACGCCCGGTCCGGGTCGATGCTCGCCAGACCACGCAAACCCAGGGATGTCAGGCCGCCGAGCAGCCGATCGCTCAGCCGGGCCCGCATCGGCGTCAGATGGTGACGAGAATCTTGCCGAACACGTCGCGCCCCTCCAGCCGATCCAACCCGGTGCGGAACGCGTCGAGGTCGTACACCGTGTCGATAACCGGGCGCACACCGGCTGCGATACGGGCCAGTGCTCGCGACAGCGCGCTCAGTGGTGCGCCGAACGAGCCGATGATCCGATACTGCTGCTGGAAGAGCTGCATCAGGTTGAGACTGGCGGATGGTCCTGACGTTGCGCCGCATGTGACCAGGCGCCCGCCGCGCCGCAGCGACAACAGTGAGCCGTTCCACGTGTCGGCCCCGACGTGCTCGAACACGACATCGACGCCGCGCTTGGCGGTGAGCTTGCGTACCACGCCCTCGAAGCGGTCCTCGCGGTAGTTGATCACGTGGTCGGCGCCGAGTGCGCGCGCCTTGGCGGCTTTTGCCTCGCTGCCAACCGTGGTGATTACCGTGCAGCCGAGCGATTTGGCGATGCGGATGGCGATGCTGCCAATACCGGATCCGCCGGCATGCACCAGAATCCACTCTCCGGGTTCGAGCCGTGCGTTGTTGAACAGCATGTGCTCGACGGTGGAATACGCTACAGCAACGCACGCGGCATCCTCGGTCGAAACCGCATCCGGCACCTTGACCATCAGGCGCGCCGGGTGATTGACGCGCTCCTGGGCGAAGCCATCGATGTGGAAGCCACGCACGCCGGAGGGGTTTTCGCACAGGTTCTCCTGCGCCGCCCGGCAGAACCGGCACGTACCGCAAACGATCGCCGCGTAGGGCACCACGCGGTCACCCGGCGCGAAGCCGCTTGCGCCGTCGCCGAGTGCCACCACCTCGCCGACTGCCTCGGCACCCACCGCGAGCGGGAACTGCCGTTTCGCGAACGCCATCCCACGATAGCCCCACACGTCGATGTGGTTCAGCGAGATCTGGCGGATGCGAAGCTGCACCTCGCCTGCCGCCGGTGCAGGCGGTGGGTCGATGTCGTGCAGGACGATCTCGCGATCACCGAGGAGTTGGAGTGCGCGCATCAGGCCGGTGGCGCTCCGAACACCAGGCTGACGTTCTGCCCGCCGAACCCGAACGAGTTGGAGAGCGCATGCGCTACGCGCGCCGGCCGCGCGACATTCGGCACGCAATCGACCGGCAAAGCAGGGTCCGGCGTTTCATAGTTGATCGTCGGCGGCAATATGCCCTCGCGCAGGGTCAGCACGGTGAACGCCGCCTCGATCGCACCCGCCGCCGACAATGTGTGACCGATCATTGATTTGTTGGACGAAATTGGTAGCGACGAAGCTCGTGCGCCAAACACCATCGATACCCCGAGCCACTCCATCTTGTCGTTTTCCGGTGTACCGGTGCCGTGTGCGTTGATATAGCCGATGTCATCCGGTTGCAGCCCGGCGTCGGCGATCGCCTCGGCCATGCAGGCGATGATCGGCTTGCCGTCGGGCGACGATCGAGTCCGATGAAACGAATCGGCCCTCTCGCCGCAGCCTTCGAGCACGCCGAGGATCTCCGCGCCGCGTGCTCGCGCATGGGCGAGGCTCTCCAAAACCAGCGCTGCCGCGCCCTCGGCCATCACAAAGCCGTCGCGGTCCTTGCTGAACGGTCTCGCTGCCGCGGCGGGAGGTTCGTTGCGGCTCGATAGCGCGGAGAGCAGCGAAAAGCGGATCAGCGCCTCGGGGTTCACTGAACCATCGGTGCCGATGCAAAGCGCCGCCCCGGTCTCGCCACGGCGGATCGCCTCCAGCCCGAGCTGGAGCGCTGTCGCGCCGGATGCACATGCTGTCGAAGTCTCGATCGGCGAGCCTTTGGTGCCAAACCGCTCGGCCAGCGTCTCCGCCACGGAGCGGAACAGGAAACGCCAGTAGTACCCGCCGAAATCGCCACTGGAGGCGGCGCGCAACAGGTCTGCATAGGTCACCGGCGCCGCGCCGGATGCGGCGGCGATCGCTTGGCGCTGCGGCCACCCCATCTCGACCGGCGCGAGTGCCAGGAAGAGCGGTCCCGGAAAATCGTCCTCCGCAATGCCTGAGGCCACGATCGCCTCCTCCGCGGCCAGCGCCGCCATCGTCTCGGTAAGCGCCGCCGAGGATGGGTCGGCTAGCGACAGGTAGTCCACTGTTCCAGCAATCGTTGTCCGCAGCCCCGCAAGCGGAAAGCGGCTGATGCGCCGAATGCCGGATTCGCCCGCGATCAGCCGCTGCCAGTTCTCCGCCACGCCCTGGCCGAGCGAGGTCAACATCCCGAGCCCGGTGACGACAATCACCGGCCGGCCGGCGCGATCCAGCTCCGCTGCCATGCGCTATGCCTCGGTCACCAGGGCGAGCGCCTCGCCGCGCCAATGCCCCCAACCTGTTACCAGCGCTTGGCGCAGTGGTGCGTCCATTGTCGCTTCGGCCGGCTCCAGCGGCGGGAACAGCCTGCCATCGGCGACCGCCATCGCCGCCAGCGCCACCGCGGCGGGAAAGGACGGCTCGACGGAGTGGCCGAGCGCCGTTGCTGCAGCCCGCACAGGCACGCCTATCCCAGCAAGAAATGCTCGCTCCTCCACGATGGCGGGCGCGGCACCAGACGTTGCACTCATCACTGCCATCGCACGGAGATCGATCAGCCCACGCATCGCCTGGAGCTGGCGCGCAGCATTGGCCGTTGCCTCACCGGGGCGCCGGCGGCACCGATTCGTGCCGATCGCCGCGATGCAGGCGAGGGCAGTAGCGCTTCGCGACTTGGCATGCGTACAACTCTCGATCACCAGGAAGCAGCCGAGCGACCCGAGCACCATCCCGCCGCCTTCCGCCTGCCTCGCCCAAACCGGCGCGTAGGGCCCTTTCCACAGCGTCCGGCCCATCTCGCAGTGGAGCAGGACCTCCGGTCGTTGCGCGTTGTTGGAGCCGCCAACCAGGAACAAGTCCCCCTGTCCCGCCGCAATCCTCGCACACGCGATGCGCACTGCATCGGCGCCGGCCAACTCCTCGCCCATGAAGGTGCGCGAGGACCCAACCACTCCGTGCACGATCGAGATGTTCCCTGCCAGCAGGTTCGAAAGCTGGGCGAGGAACAGTGTCGGGCGCAGCTCGCTCATTAGCCGTTCGTTGAGAAAGGCGCCCGGGTCGGGTGCGGACGGAAGCGCCGAGAGGATCGCCTCATCCACCGCTGGATCGCGCTCACCGCCACCGGCGGCGACGATCATCTCCATACGCGACAGCAGTGCCGTGTCGCCCTTCACACCGGCCAATTCCAGAGCCAGCCCGGCGGCATAGGTGCCGATCCGCTGCCACGGCTCCATCTGGCGCTGGTCGCCGCGCTTGGGGATCTGGCGGTCGAACTCGACGGCTGCAAGCGGATGAACCGGGAACGGGGCGAAGCTCGTCTCATCGACCACAGGGGCGAATTGGCGGAGTGAGCGGCGATGGACATCGAGCCCTTCGCCGAGGCACGACACCAACCCGATCCCGGTGATCAGCGCGTCGCGCTCACGCGCCATCGAAGAACTCCTGCGGGACGCCGACTCGGCGCGCCGCTTCCAGCATACGCGCCCGCAACGCCTCGCGGGGGAACGGCACGACACGATAGGTCAGCTCGGCCTCCGCCACTGCTCTCCCTGCCGAGCAGAGCCGGCCGGCCATGACCGCATAGCCCGATCCGTCATGCACCAGCCGTGCCTCCGCCGCCAGGGCTTCGCCCGGCAGCACGAAGGCGCGCAGCTTCGCCTCGCGCACCTGGGCGAGGAACGGCATGCGCGCGAACCGCTGCATGGCGAGCAACAACCAGCCGCCGGTCTGCGCCATGGTCTCGATCATCAGCACGCCCGGCAGCAGGGGATAATCGGGAAAATGTCCTTCGAAGACGGGGCTGACATCGGGCACCGCGCAATCGGCGCGCACCAGCCCCGCTGCAGGATCGACCAGATCGACCCGGTCCACCATCTGGAAATATTCGAGCCGCATCCGGGCCGGATCAGGCGGCCTTGCCGGCCACCAGCGTGTCGATGTTCTCGCAGAGGTCCTTCATGACGAAGTAGTGGTCGGAGGAGACCTTCCCCTCGTTCACATCCTGCGTCCATTGCTCGAGCGGCATCTTGATGCCGAACGCCTTGTCGATCGCGAACGCCACATCGAGGAAGTCGAGACTGTCGATACCGAGGTCATTGATCGCGTGACTGTTCGGGGTGATCTTCTCGCGTGGGATATCGCAGGTGTCGGAAATGATCCCGGCAACTGTGTCGAACGTGGACTCCATCTACAGCCAGCCCCTGCTACCGGCCGGCACTAACCACAGGCCCCCTAGCGCCGCAAGGGAGGGGCAACAAAACCGGCATCGGCTACATCCAGTGGGCGGGGACCCAGCTCCATCCGGTGGAGGTCTGCTGCCAGTAGCCTGGCATGAACATGTTGCTATGGGTCCCTCGCGGGACGTAGGCACCCGGTTGCCAGGCATAGCCGGTACCCGTCCAATTCCAGTGCCCGGGCTGCCAGATCAGTGGCACGTCAGTCACCGGCGGGTTGGGGATGACCTCTGCCTGGGGTGGGGGTGGCGGGACTGGCGGGGGAGGTGTGCCCGGTACGGCACAGCCGGCCAACAGGCCGGCGCCGAGCAGCGCGGTCGCAATGACGGAGCGTTTCATCTGACCTCTGGCCTCTTCTGGTCCATTCGGCTACGGAAGAGATGACTCCGGCCACCCGTCCTGTCCATTCCCGCACGCGCGAGCGCCCGTCCTAGGGCGGCAGCAGCACCGTTGCGACCGCCTGGGCGGCGATCCCCTCGTCTCGGCCGGTGAATCCAAGCCGCTCGGTTGTGGTGGCTTTGACCGAGACGCGGTCGGCGTCGGTGCGGAGGATCTCGGCCAGCCGCCGGCGCATCGCTTCGGCGTGCGGGGCGATTTTCGGGCGCTCGCAAATCAAAGTGACGTCCGCGTTGGCGAGCACCCCGCCGCGCCCGGCAATACGTTCCGCGGCATGGGCAAGGAAGCGGGTGCTGTCGGCGTTCTTCCATGCCGCCTCACTTGGCGGAAAGTGGCGGCCGATATCGCCTTCGGCCAGCGCCCCGTAGATCGCGTCGCACAGCGCATGGATGCCGACATCGGCATCTGAATGTCCAACCAGTCCTTTGTCGTGCGGCACAAGCACGCCGCACAGCACCAGTGGGCGTCCCGCGGCCAGCGCGTGCACGTCAAAACCGGTGCCGACCCGAGGGACGAGGTGGGCGAGCAGCACCCGTTCCAGGCGCATCAGGTCCTCGGCGTAGGTCAGCTTGATGTTGTCGTCCGAGCCCGGGACGATGGCAACAGCCTGGCCGGCGGCTTCCAGCAGCGCCGCATCGTCGGTGGCCGGCGCGGTGCGGTGCGCCCGGTGGGCGGAGAGCAGGATGTCGAACCGGAAGGCTTGCGGCGTTTGGGCGCGGAACAGGCCCTCGCGTGGGACCGTCTCGACGATGCGGCCGTGCGGCGCCCGCTTCAGCGTGTCGGCGACCGGCATCGCCGGGATCGCGCCGGGGCTGTCCCGCACGGCGGCGAGCAGCGCCGGAATGGTGCCGGCCGGAATGAATGGCCGTGCCGCGTCGTGCACCAGCACGATATCGGGCGCATGTGGCGCGAGTGCCTCCAGGCCGGCGCGCACGCTGTCCTGACGAGTGGCGCCGCCGGCAACAGGAGGGAGATGCGCGATCCCGTCCAGCGCCTGCCCAATCCGCTCGGCATCGCCGACCGGCTGGAGCAACGCGACATGCGCAGCGAGCGCATGGGCGGCGTGGCGGATTACCGGGCGGCCGCTAAGGGTCGCGAACTGTTTGGGACTGTCGGCGCCGAACCGGCTGCCGGAGCCGGCCGCGACCAGAACTGCGGCGATGCGCATGCCGCTACGCTTGCGGCGCGTGGCCGGCGCCGTCAATCGAGGATTACGAGCGACCTGCCGCTTTGTCTCCCGGCAGCTCGGGCGTGTTGACCGGATGTGGCGACGGCGCGAGAATCGGAACGGTCCTATTGCGCCTCGATCCGCACCGCACAGAGGGGCACCATGTCGTTGCGATCCGTCTTGAACATGCTCGCCGGCGGCATCCTGGCTGCCACCGTCGTCGTCCGGGTCGCCGCCGCCTCACCCTACAGCACGATCTATGCATTCGGCGACAGCCTGTCAGATGCGGGCAACATTTACGTCGGAACCGGCGGCGCGCTGCCGCTCCCGCCGTATTCGGACGGACGGTTCACCAATGGTCCGGTCTGGGTGCAGGACCTGTCGCAGGCGCTTGGGCTGGGACCAGTGACGCCGAGTCTTCTCGGAGGCAACGATTTTGCGTTCGGAGGGGCGGAGACCGGCACAACTCTGGGGCACACCGCGACCACAATCGATCTGCCCAGTCAGTTGAGCATGTTCGAGACGGCAGTTCCAACACCGCAACCGAACGCGCTCTACACGCTCTGGATCGGCTCTGAGGACGTATTCGACATCTTAGGCAGCACACTGAGCCCGGCGCTGAAGGCGATGGCGGGTATGCAGGCGATTCAGAATATAGACACGTTCGTCACCGGCATCGCGCTGCACGGCGCCCACAACCTGCTGGTGCTGACGGTGCCGGATCTGGGGAAGACGCCGCGGATCACCAGCATGGGTCCTGGTCCCAGCCAGGCCGCTTCGCTCTTCACTCTTCAGTTCGATCAGACCTTGCTGGCAAGTCTGGTGCCGATCCAGCAGGCTTTCGATCTCAACCTGAGGACGGTTGATACCTTCTCGCTACTCGACGAGGCCATCGACGATCCCGCCCAGTTTGGCTTCACCAATGTCACCGACCCGTGTTGGACGGGCAATTACTTTGGCCAGAACGGCACGCTCTGCGCGCCGACCATGGCTGCACAGGACCAGTACCTGTTCTGGGACCAGCTTCATCCAACCGCGCGTGGTCACGCGCTGATAGCGGACGCGGCGCTGAATGCCATCCCGGAACCACCGGGCTGGATGGTGCTGGCGGCGGGTTTTTGCCTGATCGGCATGTTGAGATCCTGGGGGCATCCACTTGGCGCGAATGCCCGGACGGATTCATCCGCTGACTCACCGGCTAGCGCATTGAGATTATTCCTCGATGCAAGGCAAGTTTCGTATAAGTCTTGCCCAAAACCGGGATGCCGCACGGGTGATCTCTCAATAAGCGATACCTCCCCGCAGCGCGAAATGCTCGACAACAGGACCGAGCGCGAGCGCCGGAAAGAAAGTCAGCCCACCCACGATCACGATCGTGCCGAGCAGCAGTCCGACAAACTGCATGCCGTGCGTGGGCAACGTCCCGGCCGATACCGGCACGACCCGTTTGGCCGCGAGCAGTCATCATGTTGCCCAGCAATATAAGTCCGAGAGCGGCATGAAGCTGTCGTGTATCGAATCGACTGCACCATCCGAGGATGCGGTACTCACCGTGGCGAACAACGAGGACTGTGCGGTGCCGAAGCGGACCTCCTTGCCTTCCATGTTGCCGCCACCTTTGCTGGGCACTCGGGGTCTGATCGACGGCTATCGATGCAATCTCGGGATTGCCGCCAGCCTCGCTGCTATAGACGACAGAAACGCCCCCAGGAACAGCAGAGCCATGACAGCGAACAAGACCCAGCCCTGGCGCTGATCGCCCACCATCCGACCGAATGTGTTTGTCAGAGCGACGCCTATCAGGAAGATCAGCAGCATCTCCAAAAGGCCAGCCACCGCAGTAGGATTCTCGAACGGATGCGCCGAATTGGCATTGAAGAAGCCGCCGCCGTCGCCGTCGCCGCTGATGCGTGCCTTCCAGGGTCGCGGCGGTGACGTACGGACCGAGGGTCTGCGGCACGCCCTGCCAGACCAGCACCAGCGCCCCGACGATGCAGATCGGCAACAACACATACAGCGTGACTCGCGTCAGGTCCACCCAGAAATTGCCGATGGTGCGCGACGAGCGGCGGGCGAATCCGCGGATCAGCGCTATCGCGACAGCGACGCCTGTCGCACAGGAGAGGAACGACTGAACAGTGATCCGTGCCATCTGCGACAGGTAACTCAGCGTCGTCTCCCCGGCATATGATTGCCAACTTGTATTGGTGGCAAAGCTGACGGCGATGTTCAGCGCGAGATCCGGATCAACGGGGCCGAGTTGCTGCGGATTGAGAGGCAGCATGTTCTGCACGCGTTGCAGCCCGTACATCACGACGATGCCGGCGAGGTGAAACCAGAGCAGGGCAAGCGCGTAGTCGACCCAGCTCTGCTCCTGTTGCGGATCGATGCCAGCAAGGCGATAGAGGCCACGCTCGATCGGCGCCACCGCGTGCCTCACTTTGCCATGCCCGTCTACGCTGCGCAGGATATAAAGTCCAAACGGCTTCACCACTGCGGTGATCAGCGCAGCGAAGACAGCGATCTGCAGCCAACCTTGCCATGTCATGGCTTGTTGTCCGGCGGGCGGATCATATCGAGGCAGGCCCAGACGTACGCGATCGCCGCGGCAAATGCCACCGCAAGCATGGCCAGCATCAGAAGGTCGGACATCGGCTGATGCGCACGAATGGGCCGAAGCTTGGGATCTCGCCGGCGACAAGCGCGCAGTCGCCGCTTTCGTGTATGCGTACCGCGGAGAACCCGCAGATCCTGAGTAGATCTGTGGCGGCTGGCGCCAGGCGCCGCGTGGGATCAGCCGCGATAGCGGCAGCCAGTGCCTGACGAGCAAGGGTAATGGCCGCCGCTATGCAGTCGAGACTGCCCGTTTCAGTCACGATGCTCAGATCGGCGGTCGTGCGTTCCCGGGGCATTTTGTCGCGCAGCAGGGGCCTTTTGCAGCCCTCTTACGCAGCAGCGCACACATGATGTCACGCGCGCCGGGACCGATCATCAGCACATGCCCGTCCCCCCAGCTTCCCGGCGAGTTGCAGCAGCAAAGCACCCGGCCTGACAGGCACCGTCTGCGGGATCTGGTATGGTCGCGGCCTTGCGTCGCCGCGGACAACGCGGTTCGCGCGGCGGCTTTCAGCCGACGGCTGCCGCGAGGGCGATATCCGGTTGTCTCTACCCGTGAGTGAGCCAAGCATCGCCGTATAGGATGGCGACCGTGGGTATAATTTCGATTACGGCCATGAGCCTTCGGAATAGCAAGAACATAGATCCCGAGAGCGGTTCGCAGCGGAACGTTCCAGTCGGTGGGCCTGCCTGCCATGAGCGCCGGCACCTTATAGGCAATACAACCTGTGGAGTCAGGCCTGCATGGACGGGCACGCGCTGGCCTGCTGCTCGGTAACCGGGATAGCAACCTCGAAATGACCGGTGAACGGAAGAATTGAAATAGGTGCCTGCAGGCGCACCATTGGCTTGCCCGTGGCTATCCACGGGGTGGTCGCAATGGAGTCGAGGATTGTCGCTGCTCCGCGTTCGATGGAAGATGTGGTGGCTCGTCCAGTAAGGCGCACAACAGCTACCGTTTCGGACGCCACCGGCTGAACCCTGACCCGACCGCCGCGAGACGCTGGCGACATGATACCACTGTCGGGCCCGCTCAGGCCGATGCGCACCAACCATCGGCCGGGCGTCTCTTCAGATTGTATCAACGGTCGGCACAGACGAAGTTAAATCCCACTGCGATAGTTCCTGCACAGAAATTGGCGCAGACGGCAAAGGGCGGTGGCCATGGCCTGCTCGCGCTCACCTTTGACGCGGGTCTGCGCCGAAAAACCCCCCTCTGTCTGTCTGATCTCCGTGGGGCCAAAACGAGCGACGACAAGCTCGTTCGCCGCATCGCTGAACCGAAGAATGAGCCAACGGTCGGGAACCAGGCTCGGCAAGCGCGCCAGCAACGGCGTGACGTAATTCGTACCTAGGTGCGGCTTCGATGCGACGGTCAAGGTGGCCATTCTATAGCACGCTCATGCCAGGGAGGCGCCAGGACGATATACGGTTCTCGTGTCCCGCGCGATCGGCAAGACGTTCGCCTTCCTGGTGGTTGATGCGGCGGGCAACAGGGTGGGGCGAAAGGACGCTGGACACGAACACCACCGGGGGAGCGAACGCACGGCAGGATCTGATGGCGGGGCGGACCAATCGTTCATGACGCGCCGGAATAATCGTTTGTCGGGCATATAAAATCGATAAGGCTTATCAGCACACAAAATAATGGGCGACGTTCGATGTTGCTCTATATGTCGCGACTATGCTGATGGCGCCAATTCGATATGAGATTTATATGCAGCGACGACCCGACAGATAAATCCCGTCAGCAGCTCTGGATTGCGCTGGAGCCAGAACTGGTTCCTTGCGATGTGACGTTGCGACGACCAGACAAAGGCTGGCGCGAAGCGGATGCGTTGATACCAGGAGCCTTTGATGTTGACCCTTGCATGGCGAAAGGCGGCGGAATGCGCTTCGCTTTTCCGCCCTACCGGAGCGCATGGCGAGTCAAATACAGGGGCGGTTGGTATGAGAGCCGCTGTGTCCTGAGCGTCCGAGCTAGGCGGACAACTCGCGTGCGCTACCAACGCGCGTAAGCCAGCCACGCCGCCGCGATCATGGCAGCGACTCCGGTCGCGAAGAGATACCGGCTGGAGCGCTCGACAGCGAGAGCCGCCGGCTGGCGTCCCGCCTCTCGCAGGTGCTCCGCCGCGAGCACTGAGACGATGCTCAGCAGGCACAAAACGAAGAACACATAGAACCCGTACTCGATGGCAATGATGTAGCCGACATTGCCCAGTTGCGCGTTGATCGAGGAGAGCAGCACCGCACCTGACAACGCGCCGGTTACTACGACAGCAACCTTCTCCTGGACGTGAGCGGCCGGGAAATGCAGCGAGGCGTACATGATTAGCGCCATCAGCCCGAGCGGTAGGAGGGTTTTAGCGATCGTGGCGAGAACCCGACGACGCAGCTCAACGGTCATTTTAAATCCGGACAGCTCGCGGACGCGTTCGAGGCCGACCAGCCTTGGATCGCCGAGCGCCGATTGGGTGACAAGGTTATCGCGCTCCTCGCTTGCGCGCATCGGTTCCCATTGAGTGAGGTTGCGAAAGGCGTCCGGCGCGACGTTGCTGGCGAACGGGTCCGGTTGCTCCGCCTTGGCCGCTGGCTTTGTGCCCTCGGCGGCGAACTCCGCAGTTGAGGTCGCGGCGGCAAACGCGGCCCCGGGACCCGACCCGACGCGCGTAGCTCGTCCTGGCGGCGTCCAGACCGGCGCGCCGGACGACAGCCTGTCCTGGACGTAAATAATGCGATCCGAGGCGGCGTGGGTGTTGAAAAACCGCATGACCAGGGTTTGCCGATCCGCGGGATATCGGCGCAAATTAAAGTCGTTCTTGAAGTCGCCGGTTACCTGCCAAAGCCGATACGTCGTGCCGTCGTCAAGCTCACTTCCGGCCGCCGGGCGCTGCGCATCGAAGCTGCCGCGGATCAGTGTTGGGAATCTGATGTCGGTCGGGTCCGCGCCAACCGCGCCGGAACCATGCGCGAAGCGCATCCACAGGTAAAAGTCGGCTGTGAAGCTCGACTGATCAATCTCCAGCCGTGGGATCTCGTTGAGGAATATGCCGGTATAGACGACCTGCTGATGGCGCACGAAGCGGCCGGGGCCGATTTCCACCACAGCCTTCGATGCAATCTCTGCGGCGTCCGGGTGGCTCACTGGAACGAGCTGCACCGGAGCCGACACGAACACTCCGTCCTGGAAGCGGCCCATTCTGATCGCCTGCCGGCGGCCTCGCTCAGGGGTGAACCACAGCGGGCCATTGAGGCCCGCGATGCCGTTCGCCCGGCCATCGAGCGACAGGAGATAGGCGCGAATCGCTTCGCGGCGCTGGCGGAGATCCGACGCGGTGCCAGGTGCGGTCAACGTGGCGCGCACCGCCGCCAGAGCGAGACGGGCCCCTTCGTAACCCTGCGCCGCCCAAAGGGTCGGCTCACGGCCAAAGCGGGCGCGGAAGCGGTCGGCAAATGCGAGGGTCTCGGCGTTGGCGCTGTCGAAGATGACCGGCGACGCCGCGTAGACCCCATTGGTGAAAAACCCCGGCGTTTGGCGTTCCTCCGGTTGGTCGGCGAACAGGGTGCTGAACGCGTCGCCAGCTATGTCGAGGGTGCCGAGGACAGGTCCTCGAGCTCCCTGGCGCCGCAGAATCATGAGGATCGGCACCGCCTCCTTATCGTAGGCGCAGAGGATGATCGCCGGGTTTCCCGGATCGCCAGCGGCGACACGCGCCTCCTGCTCTGATTCCGTGACGGTCGTGAAGGAGCGATAGTCGGCTGCGATCCCCAGCCGGTCGGCAGCGCGCCTGAATCCGTCCGCCACCGCGCGCCCATGGCCGTCATCCTTGACGAGCACAACCGCTCGGGTGCCGCCCAGCGTGTAGCGAAGGTAGCTGGCCAGCATCTCGCCTTGGTCGCTGGTGCTGAAGATGGCCCGGAAGAACGTCGGGGGCTTGGTGACGTCATCGCCGGTGGTGGTCGCGCCGATCGCGACGATGCCGGCGTCGGCGTAGATCTGGCCGGTTTGCAAGGCCATCAGCGTCGTGGCGGGCCCGAGGACCAGAAGCGCGTCGCTCGCGCCGATCTCGTGCGCGAGCTTCTTGCCCATCTCGGTGTCGCTGGTGTCGTCATGGATCGAGAGCTCGACGGTCGGCCCGCCGCCGACCGCATTGGCCTCCTCGACCGCGAGGCGGACACCGTCGAGAGCGGGGATCCCGATCGACGCATTGGCGCCCGTGAGCGAGAAGGCAACGGCAATCTTTGCCGTCTGCGTCTGCGCGCTGGCGAGTGGCGCGGCAACGGCGAGCATAACGCAAACGCCGGCTGCGACAAGCAAGTGTAAAAGGTGCGGCAGGGCTCGCTCGCAGCGAGCTTTCATTCCTGGCCGAAGCATCGACCGCCCCTGCCCCTAGAGTGCTGATTTTGGAAAGAATTTAGCGCTCAGCTTCCGGGACGGCCACGGGAATCCTTCCGCCTGATCATGTCACTTTCGGGTCACCCGCCGAGCCGACTAATGATCTCCCCAAACTGGGTAAGGGTATAGCGACATTCACGCTGCGGGGCACCCAGCGTGATGTCGTTACGGTCGCTACAGAATTATGAAGCAGGCATCAAGCGGGGCCCGAACTCCGGCGCGCCGCAACGGATTCCTGCTTGCGCATTGCTTGTGTAGAAACGGTAGGGCGGCAGTCGCCGTTGCTTTGCTGATCGCGGAGATCCGTCCTGGCGCGTTATGAAATGCTACGCCCGCGTGGCCTCATGGCCTGGCATAACGCGCGAAGGCCAGCGCCAGCGCTTCGTAGATCGGGCGCTTGAAATCGACCGCGAGCGCCGGCAGCTCGTCCAGGTCCGCCCAGTGCCACGCATCGAATTCCGGATGCGGATCGAGATCCAGCCTGATGTCCGAATCCGACCCGGTGAACCGCAACGCGAACCAGCGCTGTCGCTGACCCCGATACCGTCCGCGAAGCGCCACGCCAACGAGGCTTGGCGGCAGATCATAGGTCAGCCAGCCCGGATACTCGCCGATGATCTCGGCGCGGTCGGTGCCGATCTCCTCGGCCAGTTCCCGCAGCACCGCTGTGCGCGGATCCTCGTCGGGGTCGATCCCGCCCTGGGGAAGCTGCCATCCGCCGGCTTCGCTCTCGGCATTGGGAAAATCTGCGCGGCGGGCGACGAACACCTTGCCGTCCCGGTTGAACAGCACGGCACCGACATTCGGCCGATACGGCAGCTCGCTCACTGCTTGGCCTGTGCTCCGCCCGACGATGCTGCCGGCGGCTCGACGAGCGCGCTCACCGGAGCCAGGGCCAGACCGTTCGCCGCCAGCTCATTCGCCCACGCGGCGATCCGTTCCACCGTCACCGGCCGCACCGCCCCGGCCAGCCCCAGCGCGCTGCCCTTCTGCTGCGCGATCCGATTCAGCGAGGCTAGCTTGGCATCGATCGAGGCTGCATCGTCCGGCTCGTCGATCACCACATCGACGTCGCGGCTCCAGACCGACGGCAGCCTGCCGTGGTCGTGCGCGCTCTCCCCCGGACGCGGATCGACGTATAGCAACCCACGCTGCCCGAGCGTGGCGAGAACCGGGTTCATCTGATCGGGCACCGAGGCGAACCGCTCACCCCGCGTCAGCCCCAGCGCCCCGGTTGCCCCGACGTAACCGGCAATGCGCGACAGCGCCCAAATAAGTTGCCGGTTGTTGTCCTCCGGCGAGGCCCGGGTGCTCAGGGCATGGTCGCCGGGATCGTTCAAGGGGAAGCTCTCGGGCTCCATGGGGATGGACAGGAGATATTCATGCTCGCTCAGCCGCGCCTCGGTCAGCAACCGGTCCGGGTCGGCGGCGTAGGGCGACACCGCCAACGTGATTCCGCCGGGCAGGGTGCGGATCGCGTCCTCGCTGGCAGCCGTATTGAGGCCGATGCCGGCCAGCACCAAGCCAACACGCGGCCGGCGGGTGCTGCCGTCGAAGCCCGCGGCATAGACCTGCATTGGGATCCGTCCGTCTTCGGCGATGCGCGGAAGCTCGCGGCCGGGCAGACCCGGCGCTGGTTCCTCCAATGCCGGGTCAGGATCGGTCACCGGTCCTGGTGTATCGCGCCCAGGTCGCGGCCCGAGTGCCGCCGGAGGAGCCGTTGTCACCTTGACGACAGGAGGCGGCACCGCCGGCGGAGGTGCTTGTTCGGCGTGGGGAGGGAAGGCCGGCGGGTGCGGGGCTGGAGGCCCCAGGACCTGCAGGACCGCCGCCCCGCCACCCAGCGCGACCAGCACCACCGCCCAGAAGGCGCCGAGCGCCCGCCAAGCGAAGCGGCGCCCCGGCCGCAACACCGCTCAGTTGGCGGAGGCGGAGCGGTGCTGCTCGGCCATTGCGTTGGCGACCACCAGCGCCTCCTGAAGCTGGAAGTCCGTCTGGTCCGGCTTGGCCGGATCGAATTTCGGGAAATTCGCCGGCGGCTTTGAGGGGATCGAGCTGGCGATCGGCGGCAGATCAGTCCGCGGCGGCGGTCCTTCCTGCGTGCCGCCGGTGTTGGTGATCGTGTTATTCAGATCCCACTCGTGCTCAGGGCCGAAATGATCCTCCTTCTGCGCGCTCTCCGCGACCTTGATGTCCGGCGCGATGCCGAGGTCCTGGATCGAATGGCCCGACGGCGTGTAGTAGCGCGCCGTCGTCAGCCGCATCGCGCCGCCGCCGGGCAGCGGGATGACAGTCTGCACCGAGCCCTTGCCGAAGCTACGATCACCCAGCAGCACGGCACGGTGATGGTCCTGCAACGCGCCCGCAACGATCTCGCTAGAGGAAGCAGAGCCGTTATTGATCAGCACAACCATCGGCACACCAGGCAGCAGATCGTCGCCCTTGGCGTCCCAGCGCTGTGAATCGTCGGCATGCCGACCTCGGGTGGAAACGATCTCGCCGTGATTGACGAAATCACCGGCCACCGACACGGCTTGGTCGAGCAGCCCGCCCGGGTTGTTGCGCAGATCAAGCACGAGAGCGCGTAGCTTGCCTCCGCCCTGCTTCTTCAGCGAGGCGATCGCCTCCCGGATGCCGGAATCGGCGTTCTCGGTGAACTGCGTCAGCCGGAGATAGCCGATGCCATTCGGCTCCATGTGGTCCTTAACCACTTGGATATGGATGATCTGCCGCTCCAGCGTGACCTGGATCGGGGTATCGATGTTCTGGCGCTTGATGGTCAGCGTGATCTTGGAGCCCGGATCGCCACGCATCTCATCGACCGCTTTGCTGAGGGGCAGGCCCTCGACGGTCTTGCCATCCAGTGCGGTGATGATGTCGCCAGCCTGAATCCCGGCGTGGGAGGCTGGAGTGTCGTCGATCGGGCTGATCACCCGGATCAGGCCCTGGTCCTCGGTAACCTCAATGCCGAGGCCGCCGAACTTGCCCTGGGTCTGCACCTGCATGTCGCGGAACTGCGAGGCGTCCATATACGCTGAATGCGGGTCAAGCCCGGCGAGCATGCCATCCAGCGCATTCTCCACCAGCTTCTTGTCGGGCACGGGCTCGACATATTCCGCCCGCACACGCTCGAACACGTCGCCGAACAGCGTCAGCCAGCGATAGGTGTCGGCGCGGTTCGCGTCGGTGTCGTCCTGCGCGAACGCGAGCGCGATGCCGAAGTGAGGGGCGAGAAATCTGGCGGCGGGGATGGCAGCGACGCCCGCCAGGAAGGTGGCGCCAAGCAGTAAACCGGTGCGCAGGCGCCGGGGACGGAATTGCATTCGTTCTTTCCTCTCGCACCCCGGCCCGCCTCGGCTCGCGCCGAGTTGACCGGTGCGCCTAGTTTGGTGAAGGAGCCTCCTTCTATCCGGCTTCCTAAGCCCCTAGTCCAGTACCTGATTTCTTAACGGTTGCTGAACTGTCGGGGTGCCGGGTCAACTGCTTGCGTGTAACCACGGCGCCGGATTGACCGGCTCACCGTCGCGCCGCAGCTCGACATAGAGGCTGGGCCGGTCCCGACCGGCGGCGGGGTTCCAGTCGGGCATGACGCCGACCGGGTCGCCCGCGCGAACGACAGTACCCAGCTTGGCGTCCAGCCGCTCGAATCCCGCCAGCACCGCGTCATAGCCGCCGCCGCAATCGATGATCAGCAGCTTGCCGTAGCTGCGGAACGGGGCGGCGAACATCACCCTGCCGGCGCAGGGTGCCACGACCCGAGCGCCCGGGGCGGCGCGGTAGGAGATGCCGACGGCGGGGCCAGCGTCGGTGGGATCGCCCCAGCCGCGCAGCACAGTACCGACGACGGGCGTCAGAAGCTGGCCGCCCGGGCCTGCGGACGATGCGATTGAAGTCTTGCCGGCGGGAGCGGCGAAAGCGACCTCGCGACGCCGCGCGTCCGCGAGTGCCGCCGCGCGCTTTTCGCGCGCGGCTCGTGCGGCGTCGGCTCGGGCGCGCGCCTCCTCGTCCTGGCGCGCCTGCTCGAGTTTGTCGAGCAACGATCGCAGGCTGGCGGCCTGGGCGGCAAGGTCGGCTGCATGGGCAGCGGCGGCGGCGGCCTGATCCTGGGCATCGCGGCGGCCCTGGTCGGCGAGTGCAAGCTGGCGGTCGAGCTCGGCTGCCGCTGCGGCCTGTGCCGTTTCGGCGGCAGCGAGCTTCGGCGTCTCGGCGGCAAGTGCATCGCTCGCCACTTGCAGCGCTGCCTGCTCGTGCCGCAGTGCCTCGGCCTCCGCCGCGACCTGATGCGCCATACCCTGCAGCACCAGCAACCCGCGGATCGCATCTTCCGGCGGCAGCGAGACCGCCAGCATGGTCTCCGCGGGGTAGAGCGACAGGCGCTCGATCAGCGGCAGCAGTGGCTCGATCGCCTTGGCGCGCTCCGCTAGCCGCTCTGCCGCCTCCCGGCGCGCGGTGGCGAGCGCCTCCATGCGGGTGGCGGCGTCTTCGGTCGCCAACTCCGCCTGCCGCAGGCGCCCCTCGGCGGCACTGCGCTGCGCGGCCAATTGTGCCGCTTCGGCCGCCAGGGCGGCGGCGCGCCCTGTTGCGCTCTGCTGCACGGCCAGAGCAGCCGCGCGATCGCGTTCCGCCTGGTCGAGCCGCGCCCGCGCATCGTCCGGTGATTGCGGCGCCGGTCCATTGCCGGCGGCCTGGGCGGCGGCCCGCGCGATCAGCAGGGCAGCGAGCAGGCTAGGAATCCGCCATGAAATGAGCACGCCAACCGCGATCCCGTGGTTGTCAATGCGATCATGTCGGCGACGGGTGGCGGAATGCGCTTTGCTTTTCCGCCCTACGGGAGCCGCGTCGCTGCGTAGGGCGGAAAAGCGAAGCGCATTCCGCCTGCGGAATAACGCCGTTATTTGACGGCCAATCCTAACGCGAAGCGCGTGTCGCATCGGGATCGATCAGCGACGCCCCGGTCATCTCGGCCGGTTGCGGCAAACCCATCAGCGCCAACAGCGTCGGCGCCACATCGGCCAGTCGCCCGTTATGCAGCCCCGCCGCATCGCCGCCCATCAGCAGGACCGGCACCGGATTGGTCGTGTGCGCGGTGTGCGGGCCCCCCGTGGCCGGGTCACGCATCAGCTCGCAGTTGCCGTGATCGGCGGTGATGAGCAGCGCGCCGCCCTGCTTTCCGACCGCCTCCGCGATGCGGCCGAGCCCGGTATCCACCGCTTCAACCGCGCGGATCGCTGCCGCCAGGATGCCCGTATGCCCGACCATGTCCGGGTTGGCGAAGTTCAGCACGATCAGGTCGTACTTACCGGAGTCGATGGCGGCGACGACCTTGTCGGTGAGTTCCGGCTCGGACATCTCCGGCTGCCGGTCATAGGTCGCGACCTTTGGCGAGGCGACCAGGATGCGGTCCTCGTTGGGGAACTGCGTCTCGCGTCCGCCATTCAGGAAATACGTGACGTGGGCGTATTTCTCGGTCTCCGCGGCGCGGAGCTGGGTGCGGCCGGCCGCCGCGACCACCTCGCCCAGAACGTTGTTCAGATGCTCTGGCGGGAACAGCGTCTCCAAGAAGTGGTCGAGCTCGGTGCTGTACTGCGTCATACCGACGGCGGCGGCAAAACGGATCACGCGGTCGCGCTGAAAACCATCGAAATCAGGCTCGAGCAGCGCGCCAAGGATCTCGCGCACGCGGTCGGCACGGAAGTTGAAGCAGAGCAGTCCGTCGCCGTCTTGCATCCCTTGATAGTCACCAATGACGACCGGAACGACGAACTCGTCGGTCGTGCCGTTGGCGTACGCCTCGTCCATCGCCGCGATGGGCGTCGCGACACGCTTGCCGTCGGCCTGAGTCAGCGTGCGATACGCTTTCTCCACCCGGTCCCACCGCTTGTCGCGATCCATGGCGTAGTAGCGGCCGCAGACGGTGACGATCGGAACTCCCTTCGGCAGCGCGGCGGCCAGCCGAACCAGATCGTCGCGTCCCGATTGCGGCGGGCTGTCGCGTCCGTCAGTGAAGGCGTGCACGACCGTCCGGACGCCGCCCGAGTGCAGCAGTGCCGCAAGCGCGGCGGCATGATCCTGGTGCGAGTGCACGCCGCCCGGAGACACCAGGCCGAGCAGATGGCAGGTGCCGCCCGTTTCCTTGAGCCGGGCGATCAGATGCGCGAGGACCGGAGATTGGCCGATCGTGCCGTCCTCGATCGCCCGGCCGATACGAACAAGCTCCTGCGGAACGACGCGCCCGGCGCCGATATTCAGATGGCCCACCTCGGAGTTGCCCATCTGCCCATCCGGCAGGCCGACATCGCGACCTGAGGCGCGCAGGAGGGCATGCGGGCAGGTGGTCCAGAGCCGGCAGAAATTGGGCATGCGGCCAAGCCGAATGGCATTGTCGGCGCTCTCCTCGCGCCAGCCGAAGCCGTCGAGGATCACCAGCATCACCGGGCGAATCGGCTGCTGCATGTGCCGCTCCTGCGTCCTGAAGCTGGGTAGCGCCGCGACTGCAGCGAAACAAGCGGCCTCGGCGTCGTAGAGCTGCAATCAAACCTTCACATATCCGATCCTAGCCCCGCCCGGCGGTGGCATGGCACGTGTTGTGCTGTCTCATAGCCGGGGGGACAGTAATGAGCGAGGTCTTGGAGAGCGGCGTGCGGTTGAGTAACGCCGAGCCGAAATCGGTTCAGGACTACATCGACGAGCTGCCGATGTGGGCCGACGGCACCAGCCTCAAATCGGCGCCCATGACCGGCATGCAGTGGCTCATCTGGACGCTCGCCGCAGTCGGCAAGTTCTTCGAGGGCTACGTCGTCTTCATGACCGGCGTGGCACTGCCTCTGATCGTGCGCGAATTCCATATCAGCGCCTCGCAGAAAGGCATCATCAGCGCCGCGAAGTCTCGCCGGCATCCTAGCCGGCGCCCTGCTCCTGGGAGGGCTTTCCGACTATTTTGGCCGCAAGCGGATGTTCATCGCCGAGATGATTATCTTCACGGCCTTCTTGGCGTTGCTCGTGCTCTGCAACGACTTCCTGTCTATCGCCATCTGCCTGTTCGGGCTCGGCATGGCGCTGGGCTGCGACTACCCAACGGCGCACATGATCATCTCCGAGAACATTCCCAGCCATAGTAGGGGTAAGCTGGTGCTCGGCGCGTTTGGCTTCCAGGCGCTGGGCGCACTGGGCGGCACTGGCATGGGCTGCCTCGTTCTATCTCTGTATCCCAATCTCGACGCTTGGCGCTGGATGTACGCCACGGCCATCATCCCGGCGCTCGTCGTCACGCTCTGCCGATTCTACATCACCGAAAGCGCCAACTGGCTGGTTGTACGTGGTGAACACGACAAGGCCGAGAGGGCAGCCAGACAACTGCTCGGGCGCACCCCGCAATATCCGCAGGAAGTCAAACTGACGCGCCACGTCGGCGATATCGTCATCGCCGACGAGCCAAAACACAAAGCATCCTTCGCGACGCTGTTCAACGACCGCAATCGGCGCGCCACGATTTTCGCCTCGGTTCCCTGGTTCCTCCAGGATCTGGGCACCTATGGCATCGGCATCTTCACCCCGACCATCCTGGCCGCGGCGCTCGGCGGCGGCTCGGATCACATCCGCAGCGTGAGCGACCTGATCTCTGATGGCATACTGGCCGCCAAGGGCGCGGCGCTCATCAACATCCTGCTGATCGTCGGCATCCTGTGTGCGGTGCTGCTCGCCGACAAGGTCGGCCGGATCAGGCTGCAAATTCTCGGCTTCTTCGGCTGCGCCCTCGGGTTGCTGATCGCTTCCTTCTCGATTGACTTCACTGGACCTGCGCAGATCGAATGCATTTTTGTCGGCTTCATGTTGTTTAACTTCATGACCAATCTCGGCCCAAACGCACAGACCTACCTGCTCGCCGGCGAGGTGTTCCCCACCGAGGTCCGCGGCATGGGCGCGGGCTTCGCAGCCGCGTTCGCAAAGATCGGTGCGGTGATGACGGCCTTCCTGTTCCCGATCCTGCTCGTTAGTATCGGCACACGGGCTCTGCTGTACGGCTTGGTCATTACATCTATTCTCGGTGCGATCGTCACCTGGGCTTATAGGATCGAGACAACCGGCGTGAACCTCGCGCGGATTGGCCGGTGATGCGGATGGCGAGCCCAGCGAGCAACATTTCACGGGCAATTCGCACGATGTTTCAGCCGGACGCGCGTCTGCTCCATGCGGCCGCACTTGCGCTTGGCCTACTCGTGCTGGCACAGCAACCGGCAAAGAGTGCCGATGTGACGCTGAACGTCACTGGCTCGACGCTGCTGCATCCGCTGTTCGAGTTGTGGATTCCGGCTTATAAGGCGGCCAACCCTGGTGTGACGATCAATGCGCGCGCCACAAATTCGGGCGCCGGGATCGCGCAGACAATCGCTGGCAAAGTTCAGATCGGCACCTCGGATGCATACATGTCCGAAGAGCAGGTGGAGCACAATCCCGAGATCGTCAACATACCGCTGGCAATCTCGGCGCAGACTGTGAACTACAACCTTCCCGATCTGAAGGGCGCGACTCTGAAGCTCGACGGGCGCACGCTGGCGGGCATCTACTCGGGCAAGATAGTGCAATGGGATGCGGCACCAATCGCCGCGCTAAATCCGAATGTGCATCTACCGCATCAGCCAATTGTCCCGATCCGCCGTGCCGACCCATCGGGTGACACTTTCATCTTTACCCAGTTCCTCGATTTCTCGACCCAGGAATGGGAGGATGACATCGGCTACGGTACTTCTGTGGACTGGCCCACTGTATCAGGCGAGTTGGCCGCGACCGGCAATGCGGGAATGCTGAAGACCTTGGCGGCGACGCCTTACTCGATTGCCTACATTGGTGTTAGCTTCCACGATGACATTGCCAAAGCTGGGCTGGGCACAGCGCTGCTCGGGAACCAGAGTGGAAAGTTTCTTCAGCCGACACCCGAGACAGTAAGCGCGGCAGCATCGGCGCTGGATGCGCGCACGCCTGCCGACGAGCGGCTGAGCCTGGTGTTCGCTCCCGGTGACGACTCCTATCCGCTGATCAACTACGAGTACGCGGTGGTTTCGATCCGGCAGCCGGATCCGGCGACGGCCGCGGCCATTCGCCAGTTCCTGCTCTGGGCGATCGCGATCGACGGCGGCAATTCACCGAAATACTTGGATGCCGTGCGCTTCATCCCGTTGCCCGATTTCATCCGCGCGCTGAGCGAGAAGCAGATCGGGCGCATCAAGTAGTACGACCGCTTTTCAGCCGGAGTGAGGCGCTCCCGGAGAGCCCGTTTCGGCCCATCGCGAACATTCCCAAGAAGTGGTCGCCGATAAGTGCTCTGGGCACCAGGCGCTGGAATGGGTGTTTGTTCCGGTCGTATCTTTCGGACACCGCAATCGGTTGTTCGCTACGGACCAGTCCGGCTCGGGAAGTAGCCCTTGCAGATATCTTTGGCACGCGCTTAAGCGGATTGCCGGTCATCCGGTAAACCGCATGGACGAGTTGCTGCCCCGGAACGTCAACCGGACCAGGCTCGATCAATGCCTCGCTGCGTGAGCGATACGGTCAACGAGACTCTCAGCGGTCCGGGCCGGACGCTTACCCGAGACCCACACTTCACCGAGGAGAAACTCAAATGACCGACAACGCGCAGACGTCGAGCCAACCCGGCTCTGCGATTCCGGCCGACGATCCCAACCGCAAGCTCCCGGTGGTCGATCCGGACGATCCGAAACTGCGACATGTCGCGGTCGTCGGCGACACCTACACGATTCTCGTTCATCGCGGTCGGCGTGCCCGTTGAGAGCCGCACCTCGCCCGCGCCGATACTCAGCAAGGAAGAGCAGGAAGCGTTCCTGAAGAAGGTCGAGACGCTCGCGCCCAAATATCGAACGGAGCTGCTCGGGCCATGAAGCTTATTCGGAGCCGAGCACTTGTGCGATCGGCATCTACAGCTCTTCGAAGACCATCGGGTTGCCAAACGCGGTCGCCATCCGCTCGACCCATAGTTTCACCGCCGCGCCGTCACAGCTGAGCGATGCTCACATCAGTTGCTGCTCTGCTCTGCCTGTCGCCCCGCCTTGCTGATGAAGCTGGAACAGCGCACAGGTAACCTTTAACCTTGGTCATCCGGGGAATGTCAGATAAGATGGGAAGCATCTCGACGCGTATGACGGAGCGCTTCCGAACGCTGATCCAGTTGTTTCGGCAAGCCCAATGAGCAATCAACGTGGCCGATCAGTCGACGTGGAGCATCGCCTCCTCGACGACGTCCTGCCACTTCAGCAGCTCGGCGCCGACCAGCATGCGCAGGGCCTCCGGCGTGCCGGTATGCACCTCCGCGCCGTGCTCCTCGATGCGCCGTGCATTTCGCGGATCGGCGAGCAGCCCATTCAGCACCCCGTTGAGTGACCCGACGAGGTCCGCGGACGTGCCGGCCGGAGCGAACAACGCGTACCACTGCGTCATGTCGACGCCCGCGATGCCACATTCCGTCAGCGTCGGCACCTCCGGCAGGCTTGGCGCGCGGCGCGGGCCGGCTACCGCGAGGGCGCGCAGACGGCCGGCGCGCAAATGCGGCCAGGCGGCGAACATGCTCGGGAACATGAACTGGGTCTGGCCGACCACGGTATCATCGAGTGCCGGCCCGGCGCCATCATGCGGCACGCCGAACATCGAGGTGCCCGTGGCGCGCATGAACAGCTCCGCGGCGAATTGCGGCGCCGTCCCGGTGCCGGCCGATGCGTAGCGATAGCGGTGCGGTTGCGCGCGCAGCTGCCGGATCAGGTCGGCCACGTCGCGGACTGGCACATTGACGTTGGCGACGAGCAGCGTCGCCGATGTGGCGACGAGGCCGATCGGCGCGAAATCGAACACCGGATCGTAACGCAGCTTCTGAAGCGCCGGATTCATCGCATGCGTGCCGATATAGCCGAGCATCAGCGTGCCGCCGTCGGGTGTCGCGTGCGCCACGTACTCGCTGGCGATCGAGCCGTTGGCGCCGGGCCGGTTGTCGACGATGACGGGCTGTCCGAGGCGCGGCGCGAGTGCTGCGGCGATCACCCGCGCCATTGCGTCGTTGCCGCCGCCCGCCGGCGTCGGAACCACGATCGTAACGGGCTTGACCGGGGCCTTCCCCGCCTCGGCGGGCCGCGCCGCGCCCGAGAAAACGTAGGCCGGCAGATGCAGTTCGCCCTGCATGATCTTGCGCGCCGTACGAACCAGCGCCGCGCGTTCGATGCGTGCCTCGTCGCCCTGTCCTTGGACCTCAACGTCGACTTCGATGCTGCCCTGCGGGTGCAGTACGGCGATCCGGCATTGGCCGACGATCGCCTCCGGGTGGCTCGCCACCGTGCCGGGCAGGGCAAAGGCCGTTGCGACGCCGATGGCGCCGGTCACCGCGTGCGAGGCATGGCACCGCCGCGGCGTGAAATACCGCGAGGTGAGGCTGCGGTCATTGTCGCCCGCGCTCACCAGTACCGGCTTCGGGATCACGCTCTGGCTGACGTCGCCCAGGCCCATCATCGCGCCGGCCTCGCGGCGCATGGCCTCCAGCCGCTCCAGCAGCGAGGCCTTGGCGTCGAGCTCGACAGGCGTTTCGCTGCCCGCCACGCCGAGATCGCGCGCCCGGACGATCATCAGCGGCATCGCGGCGTCGATGCAGGTCGCTTCGATACCGCCGATGCGATCGATGCGGTTGCCGGTCGGGAACAGCGATCCGGTAACGGCGCCCCACGCGTCGAGGAAGTTGAGCCGGATCGGCGCGGCACTCCCGGCCACGCCGTCGATATGGGTGTCGCCGTCGTAGATGACCTGCCCGCCCGGGGTCTGCACGGTGACGTCGATGCGCGAGCGGGTGTTGACGTTGAACACGCGCACCGTGGTCTCGCCGTCCTCGGCATCGACCAGGCCCTGCTCGATCGCGAAAGGCGCCACGCCGGACAGCATGTTGCCGCAGTTGGGGCGGGTATCCACCGAACGCTGTCCGACGCCCACCTGCGCGAACATGTAATCGACATCGCAGCCGGGCTCGTCGGAGCGCGAGACGATCGCCACCTTGCTGGTGAGCGTGCTGCCGCCGCCGACGCCGTCGAGCTGCAGCAGGTCCGAGGCCCCGATCGCGCCGATCAGGGCTTCGTCGCGTTGTACCTCGTCCTGCGGCAGCCATTCCCGCAGGAAGAACGGCCCGCGCGACGTGCCGGCGCGCATCAACACGCAGGGGATGGACCGGTTCATGCTCGCCATGCTTGATCGCCCTCCAGACAATGCCGGATCGGACCCGCCGGCGCCCCGCGCGACGCGCTGCTATTCCAGCACCTCCAGCGATTTGCCCGTGGTGGTGGGGCCGAACACGCCGACGACGAATACCACGATCAGCCAGCAGGCGGCGATGTAGATGAACACACTGAGATAGCCGGCAGCAGCGAAGATCGTGCTGACGATGAACGGGCCCAGCACGTTGGCGAGACGGCCGACGCCGTAGGCGAGCCCCATTCCCGAGGAACGCACGGCTGTGGGATAGAGCTCCGGCGTGTAGGTGTTATAGGGCGACCGCCATGCACTGGATAGTCATTACCACCAGCGCGCCGAACAGCACGATGAAGACGGGCGTGCCGGACAGGCCGTAGCCAAGGCCGAAGATTGCGATCAGCACGCCGTCGACGGTGATGAACCACTTGCGCTCGAAACGCTCGACGAGGTCGGAGGCGATGAGCGAGCGGAGCGGGTTGCAGACGGCGATCAGGCTGGTGTAGCTCAGCGACTGCACCATCGAGAAGCCGTGCTCGACCAGCAGCGTGGGCACCCAGGCGACGAAGCCATAGAAGCCGAGTGTCTGAAAGATCCAGGCCAGCAGCAGCATGATCGTGCGGGCCGCCGACCGCACCGGAGCGGCGGGCACGATAGGGGGAGATCTTCGATGCGTTGGCGAACGCGCCCAAGCGTCTGCTGCAGAATTCTCTTCGGCAAATGATCCCGCAGATAGCGAAATGAGACGGCGATGAGAATAGCTATACCACCCCCCATTTTGAGGTTGCCCCGCCGAGGGAGAGCATCAGGCCAAGCGTGCTGTTAACTCCCCCGAACCAGATCTGCCGCCTTCTCCCCGATCATGATCGCCGCAGCATTGGTATTCCCCGAAACGACCGTCGGCATCACCGACGCATCTGCCACACGCAGCGCGCCGATCCCCCGTACCCGCAGTTCCGGATCCACGACCGCCATCGGGTCCGTCCCCATCCGGCACGTGCTGGTCGGATGGAACGTCGTGCCGCCGAACCGGCGCGCATAATCCAGCAGCTCGTCATCCGTCTGGACCTCTGGCCCCGGCCGGTACTCGGATTCCACCAGCCGGTGCATCGGCGCCGACGCAAGCAGCCGTCGGCCGATTTGCAGCCCGGCCACCAATGTTCGTCGATCGGTCTCGGTCGCCAGATAGTTCGGCCGCATCAGCGGCGCGTCCGCCGGGTCCGCACTTTTCAGCCGGATCTCTCCGCGGCTCTCCGGACGGAGCTGCCAGGTTCCCAAGGAGAAACCCGACCAGGGGTGCAGTCCGTCCTGCGGTCGATCGGAGCTGAAGGCGCTGACCGACAGCTTGATGTCCGGCGTTTCCAGTTCCGGACGCGTGCGGGTGAACAATGCCGCTTCCGCCGCGATCACCGCCAGCGCACCGCGGTGGAACAGATAGTATTCCAGGCCAGCACGCAGCTTGCGGACGTGGCTCAGCATCACGTCGTTCACAGTGACCGGCAGGCGGCATTTCAGTTTGAACCCGGCTGAATAGTGGTCCTGCAATCCCTGGCCCACGCCGGGCGCGTCCGCCACCACAGGGATCCCCAACTCAGCCAGATGCGCCGACGGGCCGATGCCCGACAGCATCAAGACTTGCGGGGAGTTGATCGCCCCGCCGCACAGGATCACCTCGCGTCCCGCCCGAGCAGTGCGCGACATCCCGTCCTGCCAAAACATCACGCCGACCGCACGGCGTCCTTCGAACAGCACGCGCTCGGCCAGCGCGCCCGTCACCACGCGCAAATTGGGCCCTTGTATCGCCGGACGCAGATAGCCGACCGCGGTCGAGCATCTGCGGCCCCGGCGCGTGGTGGTCTGGTGATAGCCCGTACCCTCCTGGCGAGCGCCGTTGAAATCGTCATTGCGCGGGAAACCTTCCGCTTCGGCGGCCGCGATGAACGCATCGCAGATCGGGTTGCGCTGCGCCACGTCGGAAACGCATAGCGGCCCACCCGTGCCATGCCATTCATCGGCGAAGCGCGTGTTGTGCTCGGAGCGTCGGAAATACGGCAGCACGTCGTCGTACGACCAGCCAGTGCAGCCCATCTGCCGCCAGAGGTCGAAATCCTCCGCCTGGCCGCGGATATAGACCATGCCGTTGATCGAGGACGAGCCACCCAGCACCTTCCCACGCGGCCAGAAAATTCGTCGGCCGGCGGCGCCCGGATCGGGCTCGGTTTCGTAGCACCAGTTGACCGATGGATCGGCGAAGGTCTTGCCGAAGCCAAGCGGGATGTGGATCCACCGGTTGGTGTCGGCGCCGCCGGCTTCCAGCAGGATCACGCGGCAGGACGAGGTTTCGGTGAGACGTGCGGCGAGGACGCACCCGGCGGAGCCGGCACCAACGATGATTACGTCGGCTTCGATGGAATCGCTTTCCACGTCGGCCCCCTCCCCCGGCCCCCTCCCGCAAGGGGAGGGGGAGTTATTAGCGTAACGGTGAGAAGGCAGCGGGAACTACCAGCATGTTCTCCTGCTTGATGGTGTTGCCTGGCGGGGCGCCTGGCGGCGGCCACACTCCGCTCGACATCGCCTGGGCGCGGATACGCGAGCGCTCGCCAGCATCTTTGTACGCCCAGATGTGGACCCACTTGTTCAGGCCACCGAACTCGGAATACCAGCAGCCCACCAGCGGCGACAGCTTCACCCGTTCGGCGATCCGCCCGCTCCATCGCTCGATCTGCCCGGGAATGGCGCCCGGCGCCAGCGTGTAGCTGCGGATCTCGTAGATGCCGCCAAGCTCGCGCGGCTCGAGCGGAGGAGAGAACGGCGTGGGGATGTAGATCTCGCTTTGCAGCGCCACGCAGAACTCGCCGATCTTGGGCGGCCACTGACCTGTCTTGGCTGCCTCGGCGCGGGCGCGCGTGCGCTCCTCGAAATTGTCGTAGGGCCAAACGTGGATCACCCGGTTCAGCGGTCCGATCTCGGTATGCCAGAACGCGGCGAGCGGGGAGAATTTCGTGCGCACGTGCAGCGCTTCGCCGAACCGCTTCTCTACCTCTGCCACGGTTCCCGGTCTCAGGTCATAGCTGCGCATCTCGATGATCATCGGCCGTCCCTTCCCAACGCATCAGACAATGACCGTAAGGCCCGCGCGGCAACAGTCAACCGGGCCAATACGCCACCGAAGGTGCCCGGCCGGACATTTCGATACGGATTGCTGCGCCGGCTCGAACAAGACTATGATTATCGGCGTACGTTCAAGCGATCTGCTGATCTCGATTGACTGTGGCGGGGGCTTCGCAACCAGACGGCATGATCTCTAGCAATTTCACATGCGACTTCGCGCGCAACCAGCTCGATCGACGCAAGGCGTTGGCTGCCGCAATCGGGTGTGGGTTGGCGCTGTCGGATCTCGGTCGGTCGGCCACGGCCGCACCTGGCGTACGCGTCCTCGTTTCGCCCGAACAGCTCCGTCCAGCCTACGACTACGTCATTATCGGTGCCGGCTCGGCCGGTTGCGTGCTGGCGCACCGGATCGGCCGGGCCGGACGGCGGGTGCTTCTTATTGAAGCCGGCGGTCCGGCGACGCTGGCAGCCATCGCCGACCCGCCAGACTGGCCCGAGCTTCAGGGCAGTCAAGTCGACTGGCGCTATTCAACGACCCCGCAACCGGGGCTGGGCGGCCGCATCGTGGCGTATCCGCGCGGCAAAGTGGTGGGCGGTTCGAGCACGATCAATGCGCTCGCCTATCAGCGGGGCCACCCGGCCGCGTACGATCGCTGGCCCGAAGGATGGCGCCACTCTGACCTCCTGCCTTATTTCAAGCGCGCAGAGACGTTTTCTGGTGGAGCCGACGCTTGGCGCGGTGGCGATGGTCCCCTGCACGTACTCTCGCTCGCTGACGTCACGGACCGCACTCCTGTTGCATCAACCTTCATCAGGGCGTCGCAAGACCTGGGGTTCTCGATGACGCCCGATCTCGGTGGGGCGATCACCACGGGCGTCGGTTGGAACCAGCTCAGCATCAAAGGACACGTTCGCGACGATGCCGCGACTGCCTACCTCACAAGCATCGACGGCGTCATTGTCGATCTACTTGTCGGGACGCAGGTGCTCGGTCTCGTGATCAAGCACGGACGGTGCACCGGCCTGCGGCTTACCGAGCGTGTTGTGCGGCCTGAAATCGAGGTCTTAGTTTGTGCTGGCGCAATCGATTCGCCGCGCCTGCTCATGTTATCGGGTATCGGGCCTGCCGACCAACTTACGTCTCTCGGTATTCCCATTGTCAGAGACCTGCCGGATGTCGGCTCGCATCTCGAGGATCATCTGCTGGTCGCAGGCGTGGCGTATACGGCGCGACGGGAGGTGCCGCGCTCGCACTACAACCACGCTGATGCTCTCCTGTATGTGCCACGCGGCGACCCGAATGAAAGCCCAGACCTTCTCGTGATGTGCCTTTCCTTGCCGTTCGTCCTGCCGAGCGTGGGGCCGCTTGCTCCACCCGCTTACGTTCTCGTGCCTTGCTTAATGCGGCCGCGCAGCCGCGGCACCGTGAAACTGACCTCCAATGACCCGCTTGCCCCGGCCCTGATTGATCCGAATTACCTCTCCGAGCCTCGCGATCTCGATCTTCTCGCTGAAGGCGTGGCTATCGCCCGCGAACTAGGAGCCGCTGCTGCTTTTGCCGACTGGCGGGCGCAGGAAATCTACCCCGGACCCAACAGCGTAAGCGCCGCTGATCGGCGCAATTTCGTTCTTCGAGCCGCGAATTCGTTCCATCACCCTATCGGTACATGCCGTATCGGGGCCGTCGTAGATGGGGCCTTGCACGTTAAGGGCGTGACGGGTTTGCGCGTCATTGACGCTTCGGTGCTACCCGGGATCCCGCAGGCGATGATCAATGCCGCTACGATAGCAGTAGCCGAGAAGGCCAGCGATCTCGTGCTTGCAGGATAGGAGCCTATCTCCAGTGCCGCTATGGCGACGACTCGGCTGCACCAGCGCCGAGCTTCACCCCACCATTCGGTTGCGGCACGGTGATCGGTTTGATCACCACGTCGGCCGTGCCATTCTTCTTCATGCTGAGTTTCTTCGCGATCTTCGGACTGACGTCCAGCACGCGCCCGCGCACATGCGGGCCGCGATCCTCCACTGTCACGGTTGCCGATTTCCCGGTATCGAGATCGGTCACCTTGGCCGTCGTACCGATCGGCAGAGTCTTGCTGGCCGCCACGTTCGAGGTTGGGTTGAACCGGCGTCCGTTCGCCATCTTCTTGCCGTCGAAATGTTTGGCGTAGAACGACGCCTTCCCGATTTCCTTTCGGCCGGAATGATCGATCGGTGGGTCGGCGACGTTCGCCACTGGTACTGCCGGTAGCTGGTCCAATCTCACTGCCTGCTGCTCGGCCTGGGTAGCTGCCGATGGCGGCGAGGGCGTCTGCGCAGTCGGGGTCGTCGCCGGCCTTACGCCTGGCGTCGTGCAGGCCGCCAACCCGCCGGCAGCGCAAAGCGCCGCCAGACGCAAAAGGCTGGACCCACGAGGCCCGGCATGGCGCGTAACCCGCACGCCGCCTCAGCCTAGATGCTTGGCGAAGAAGGCGAGCGTCCGCTGTTGCGCCAGATCAGCATCCGGTTTGCTGAAGCTGGCGCGCTCGTCGCAGCCGAACCCGTGCCCCGCACCGGGATAGACATAGATCTCGACCTTTGGCTGAGCAGCGCGGATCGCCTCCACGTCAGTGATCGGAATGGACTGATCCTTCTCGCCGAAATGCATCTGCACTGGGCAGTTCGGAGTCTCGTTCCGGGTGGCCGCGATGCCGCCGCCGTACCAACAGGAAGCGGCAGAGAAGGAATGGATGCGCGTGGCACCCCACCACGAGACCGTCCCGCCATAGCAATAGCCGACGATGCCGAGCTTCTTGCCTGCAAGATGCTTCGCCGCTGCCTCCACGTCGGCGATCACGCCGGCATCGGTCAGCTTCATCCGATAATTGCGGCCGGCAGCCACATCGTCCTGGGTGTAGCCGAGCTCCACCCCGCGCTCGACGCGGTCGAACAGCGCCGGGGCGCATACCGCATAGCCCTCGGTCGCGAAGCGGTCAGCAACGTTGCGCATGTGGTGGTTCACGCCGAAAATCTCCTGGATCACCACCAGGCCCTTCTTCGCGTCGCTCGGGCCGGCGACATAGGCGGAGAGCTTGTGACCGTCGGCGGCCGTCAGATCGATGGTATTGCCCATGTTCCTCTCCGGGTTGTGTTCGGCTGGCTTCGCGGCCAGGATGCCGCGATGGGCGAGATCGTCAACCTGCGTCGCATCAAGAAGTTGTTGACGGCTGCGGCGGCGCAGCAGAAGGCGAAAGAGAACCGCGTGCGGTACGGGCGCACGGGCGGGGAGAAAGCCAACGACCGTCGTGAGGTGGAGCGAACGCAGGCGACACTGCGTGGAAAGCGCGTCACGCCCGATCCGGATGGCGATCAGGGATAGTGAGGTGTGGAGAAGCAGATCATGACGCTGAACCTGCAGGACCGCTTCCCTCGCATCCCTCTCGGCTTTTTCCCATCGCCAGTACACCCCTTGAAACGGCTGTCGCGGGAACTTGGGATCGAGGTCTGGGCGAAGCGCGACGATGTGTCCTCGGGCCTGGCGTTCGGCGGCAACAAGATCCGCAAGCTCGAATGGCTGGCGGCGGATGCCATGCGGCAGGGCTGCGACACGCTGGTTTCGATCGGCAACGTCCAGTCCAATCACACACGGCAGGTGGCGGCGGTGGCCGCTGTGCTGGGGATGCGCTGTTGCTTGGTGCAGGAGGAGTGGACGAAGTGGGATGACCCCGCCTACGGCAAGGTGGGCAATATATTGCTTTCGCGTATCATGGGCGCGGAGACGCTGCTGGAAGGCGAGGGCTACTCGACCGCGATCAAGCCGACCTGGGAGCGTGCGCTGGAGCAGGTGCGCGCCGAGGGCGGCAAGCCGTACGCAATTCCTGCGGGCGCATCCGATCATCCGCTTGGTGGTCTCGGCTACGCCGCATTCGCGGATGAGCTGGCTCGGCAAGAGGCCGAGCTTGGGGTGTTCTTCGATGTCGTCGTCACTGCGACCTGCACGGGTTCCACGCAGGCCGGCATGGTCGTCGGCTTTCGCTCCCAGGACCGCGAGCGCCGGTTGATCGGCATCGATACCGCGGCCGACGCGAAGATGACATGGCGCGCGGTGAGCAAGATTGCCGCGGCCACCGCAGAGCTGATCGGGATGAACCGGGAGATCCGCGACGAGGATATCGTGATTGATCCACGCTTCGCCGGCCCGGATTACGGCCTGCCGGATCGGGCGACGATCGAGGCGATCAGGACGGCCGCACGGCTGGAAGGCATGCTGACTGACCCCGTGTATGAGGGAAAGTCGATGGCCGGCTTAATCGCGATGGCGCGCTCAGGAGAGATCGAGAGGGATAGCAAGGTGCTCTACGTCCACTTGGGCGGCGCGCCGGTGTTAAGCGCCTATCACAAGGCTTTCGATTAACTGCGGCAACCCTACCGATGGCCACTTCCGACACCTTCAGAGGATATTGGGGAAGTTCGGCCTTCGCGATGCGCGCAGCTCTTCGTCTCGTCGGGATCTGGTACACCGATTCCGTGAAACCGATCAGTTGTGCCGGATTCCCAAGCGACCCCCACATCTTGTAGTGTGGCCAGTGCACAGGAATGGCAGGGCACGATGGCGGCACCCCGACGCGTCATTGAGATTCGGTTCCAGGAAGACGAGGTGGCTGAGCTGGAGGCGATCGCACGGTCGCGTAGCGCACCGGCCAGCTGGGTTGAACGAGCACGCATCCTGCTTGCGTATCGCACCGACCCCTCGTGCTACGCGGTGGGCGAGGCCGTCGGCGTGACCCACCAAACCGTACTGCGCTGCCTGGATCGGGCCGTCCGGTTTGGCGTGATGGCGGCGCTCGATGACAGCCCGCGGCCTGGTAAAGCTCCGCAGATCACCGACGAAGCCAAAGCTTGGCTGGTGTCGTTGGCCTGCGAGACAGCCAGGCAGCGCGGCTACCCGCACGAACTTTGGACCACCCGGCTGTTGGCAAGCCACGTCCGCGCGCACGCGGAGGCTGCCGGGCACCCCTGCCTGGCACGCATCGCCCAAGGCACGGTCTGCAAAATCCTGGACCGCCACGAGGTCAAGCCACACAAGGTTCGCTATTATCTCGAGCGGCGCGACGAGGCGTTTGAGGTCAAGATGGCAGACGTGCTCTGCGTCTATCGCGAGGTCGCAATCCTGCAGGAGAATGAGGCCGCGAAACCCAACGTCGCGATCATATCCTATGATGAAAAGCCAAGTATTCAGGCGATCAGCAATACCGCTCCCGACTTGCCGCCAAAGCCCGGCTCTCATGTGAGCTTCGCACGCGACCACGAATACAAGCGTCAGGGGACTTTGAGCTTGCTCGCCGGGATCGATCTGCTCACCGGCAAAGTGCATGCCTGTGTCGAGGATCGCCATCGGTCGCGTGAGTTCGTCGGCTTCCTGAAACAACTCAATGAAGCCTATCCCGCAGAGACCGCCATCAAGCTGATCCTCGACAACCACTCGGCCCATGTCTCCAAGGAGACCAACGTCTGGCTTGCCGCTCAGCCGCACGGTCGCTTCACCTTGGTGTTCACCCCGAAGCACGGATCATGGCTCAATCTGGTGGAGGGCTTCTTCTCCAAGATGGCGCGCTCGATGCTGCGCCACATTCGGGTTGCTTCCAAGGCCGAACTTAAGGCCAAAATCCTCGCCTATCTTGAAGACATCAACCGCGATCCTGTCATCCACACCTGGACCTACAAGATCGCCGAGGCGGCGTGATAGGAGTCGGTTCATGGAAACGGTGTACTAGCGGCTGGGTGCAAGCCGCAGGCGATCAGGGAGGGCGTGGAGTGGCTGGAAAGCGGCGATCGACGCAACGCCGACACTGTCGCACCAGGCAAGAGAGCCAGCGACGCAATTGTAACCCTCGCCTACCCTGACTCGACGCTTCACTCCCGATCCATCGGGGCCGTCGCTGTTCGAAATGCCATCGGTTTCCGATGTGATCGGAACCCATGGCGATCGGCAAGCGGTGGCACTTTGTCGGAATTTATCTGGCGCAATAGAATTTAACGACCATTAACTAACCCACTCCGGCCGCAGTGCGTCACAACAGAGATATCTCCACCGGCTGCTTGTGAGGTCGAACCCATGCTCTCGACTGCATTTGACGCCTCCTACAAGGCTGCATTCAAATTCGGCAATGCTTTGTCTGGAAGGGAGCGGACACCAGTGCCGCTTCTCCGAAGGAGCGAGAGGAATGAGTTACGGCCCGAACTGACGGCGCGAACCAAGCCGGAGTTCACAATACTCCCTCTTGGCGTCCCTCAGGCCCGCCGACGCGCCGTGGAGATCGATCCTCCCGAGATCGTGAGACGACGTGGCGCGGCCTGGGCCGGAATGTCGGCGGAGATCGTACAAATCGCACGAACGGACAGGATCGGGATGCGCTACCAGGCGCCTCTGCACCTGCTGGTTGCGTACGAACAAGGCCTGCGTCACGAGGGGGAGACGCGCGCGCAGGGCGTGCCCAGATCCACTCTCAAGGACCTGAAACGCAAGCTGACCTTCGTCCCCGCCGGATGTGAATTCCAGGAGTGGCACGAGCCGCGTTCGGCGCTCCAAATCACGTATGTCTATATCGAACCGTCCGAACTGCGTGTCGGACCCAACTCCGACGACGGCTCGACGAACTCCGCTCCGCGACTGCTATTCGAGGATTCCGTTCTTTGGGAGACGGTGTCCAAGCTCAAGGCGCTCATTGAGAGTGCCGGCGCCGGCGACCGACACTATCTCGAGGCAGTCGGGACAGTGCTCGCCCATGAGCTGACCCGGATCATCGCCGGCCACGCATTGAGCGAGCGACCGACGCGCGGCGGACTTGCGGCTTGGCAGCAGCGACTGGTCATCGAGTATATCGAAGAACATCTCGCTGAAGAGATACCCCTCACCACGCTTGCCGATCTCGCCCGGCTCAGCCCGCATCATTTCTGCCGGGCGTTCAAGCAGTCGCTCGGCAGGCCGCCTTGCCGATACCACGGGGTGCGTCGCATCGAACGGGCCAAGGTGCTTTTGGCAATGCCGGCCACCTCGGTCACCGAGATCGGGCTGAGCCTGGGCTATAGCGAGACGAGCTCATTCACCGCGGCTTTCAGACGTGGGACCGGTCTCACCCCAACGGAGTATCGTCGGAATCTGGCGTGATCGAGACGCTTACGTTGGGGCGCAGCAGCGCACCGCGAGGAGCTCTCGCCGGTTTGCTCCTGATTGTCGCGGCAGTCGAGGTGAACGCCGCCGGTCATCGGTCCTTGGATATCGAAAACCTTCTCCATGACAGGCGCAATGTCGTCGATCGGTGTTGACCATCATCCCTTTGGCACCAAACGCTTCGGCGAAATTTATGTAGTCGATCGGCTCGAGGTTCGTCCCGGAAGCCCGGCCGGACCGGTCTTTCACCGTTGGATCACGTCAGCGTGCGTACGCACCGTGCGAGGACCTCTATAGCAAAGTGAATGCCCGAAGCTCCTCGCGCGCGGACTCGCTGGCATCGCCATATGCTTTCGATACCGCGACGACGGTGCGGTTACGACCCGGCGGGAGCTGCCGTCAGGTCCTTGAGCAGCGGCATTGCCTCAGCGGCAAACCAGTCGAGCTGTCGGTGACGCTGCTCGTACGGACCGAGCAGGTCCAGGATCACGTGGCGCACGCCGGCGGCATGGAAGTCGCGGATGCGATCCGCTACCTCGGCTGGTCGCCCGAGCGCGCAATAGCGTTGCGCCGCCTTGCGAAAGTCCATCGCGTAGCGGACGGACAGCGTTTCAGTCGCGGCATCCAGCGCCGCCTCATAGCCGTCGTCCAGCCGCGCGAACAACAGATGGCCAGTGCCGAATGTCGGTGGTACGCGGCCAGCCTCGGCCGCAGCGGCGGCAATCTTGTCCAGCGCAGCGCGGTACATTTCGGGCGTAACGACATACGACAGATACCCGTCGCCAATTCGCCCAGCGCGTCGCAGCGCTGCGTCCGAGCGGCCACCCAGCCAGATCGGCGGGCCGCCCGGCTGCCGCGGCGGAGGCTGCATCCGCACCTCGGAGAACGGGCCATAGAACCGCCCGGCATGGCTTACCGGTTGGCCGGTCCAGAACTTGTGCAGCACCGCGACGCCTTCAGCGAGCCGCGCGCCGCGTTCGTTGTGCGGCACGCCGCACGCTTCGAATTCCTTGGGAAACTCTCCGCCCACGCCGACGCCGAAAATCAGCCGTCCTTCCGTCAGGTGATCGAGTGTCGAGACCTGCTTGGCGACCGGGGCCGGATGCCGGAGCGGCAGCAGATAAACCGCCGTGCCGAGGATCAGCCGGCAACTCACAACCGCGGCCTGCGCCAACTGCAGCAGCGGGTCGAGCACCGGCACGGCGAACGAGATGTGATCGCCGACCCAGAGCGAGTCATAACCCGACCGATCGACAAGCTCGACCAACGAGGCCAGCTCGTCGATTTCAGGCAGCCACGGGCCGGCGGCCGGCTCGGTGCGCCTATGGATGGTCTGCACGCCGATCTTCAGCCGCGTATCGAGCTGTAGGGCCATGGTGGTTCGCTTCCTGTTACCTCTATTTTCGGGATATCCCGCCGCTCCCTGGATTGGAAATGTTGCCGCGCACTCCTCCACCGGCCAAGCTCGCCGCCGCAACCGAACGGAGCGCCGCCATGCCCGACCTGACCGAGAGCGTGGCCGAGGGGATCGCCACCCTGACCCTGAACCGACCGGAACGGCTGAACGCGCTGTCGCAGGACATGCTGCGCGACCTCCATTCCTCGCTGACCCGGCTCAGCGAGGACGATGCGGTAGGCGCCATCGTTATCACTGGCGCCGGCCGCGCGTTCTGCGCCGGCGGCGACGTGAAGGACATGCCGAACCGCCGGCACCAGACGTTCGAGCAGCGGATCGAGCGGCTCGGCCGCATGCACGAGTTGCCGCAGCTCATGCGCCGGCTACCCAAGGTGATCGTCGCGATGGTGAACGGCGTGGCGGTTGGCGCCGGGCTGGGGTTGGCGATGGCCTGCGATCTGCGGTTGGCCGCGCGTTCCGCGCGCTTCGGCACCGGTTTCGCCGGCCTCGGCTATTCCGGCGATTTCGGGGGGTCCTGGCTCCTGACGCGGTTGGTGGGCCCGGCCAAGGCACGCGAACTTTATCTGCTGGGCGACATCATCGACGCCGCCGAGGCAGAGCGGATCGGGCTGGTCACGCGCGTGGTCGATGACGAGGTGCTGGCCGATGAAACCGCCGGGCTGGCGCGCCGCCTGGCAGCCGGTCCGCGGCTTGCGTACTCCTACATGAAAAAGAACCTGAACGCCGCCGAAACCGAGCCTCTAGCCCTGGTGTGCGAGCTCGAAGCCGTCCACCAGGCGCGTCTCGGCTTGTCCGATGACCACCACGAGGCGGTCGCTGCATTTGCCGAAAAACGCCGGCCCGTTTTTCGGGGACGCTGAGCGGATTGCCACCGAGCGCCGGCGTGCTCACGGTCTTGTGTCCCTTCCGAGGCCGGGAAGATGAGAGCACGACGAGATGAGCAGAACACATATCCCTAATCGGCGTTTAAAGTACCAGCTTCCGCAACGAAAGGGGCAGTGACATGCCATTCGATGGAACGGAGTTCCGGGTCGCTCCAGTCCGTCTGCCCACGCCGGCGCCGCAGCCGGCATCGGGCATCTGGAGCCGCATGAGAGAGGTGGCGGCGGCACTGGCAGCGCACGCGCGTGTCTTGCCATTATGGTCGCTCGCTCCGGGCGAGGTTGTGCTCCCCACGGAAGTTTCGGCGGTTCAGCTCCTTCGGGCTGCCCGTGCGCTGATCGAGCTCGAGGACAAGTGGGTCCAAGGCCGTTACGAGACGGTGCGCGGCCGGCGTTGCGCGATGGGCGCCTTGCAGGCGGCGGCACGGGTGCTGCGCGACCCGCGCGCCTTCGAAGAGGCAAAGGACTTGCTGCGCACCGAGGCAGTGCTGCGCGGTTACAGCCATGTCGAGAAGATGAACGACCGCTCGACGCACGCTCAGGTCATCGCGGCCTTCGACGCCGCGATCATGAAGGCTGAGGCGCGGTTGCCGTATTAGCAGCTCCGCTGACGCCCAGGCCGTACCCCCAAACGCTCTCTCGCGCCATGCGGGAGAGAGCGTGAGGGCTGAGGCGAGCTTGTTTGAGGCAGCGCAAATAAGGGGCGACCGCGGTCGGCAGCGTTGGCGAGGCCAGTATGGCAAGCGCCGCACGCATCTCGGGTTTCCCTGATCTCGTTAATCGCTTTTATCGTCATCCTGCCGGAACGGGGACTGTGCGGCAAGTGCGGCCATCTCGGCACGTATCTGCGGCCGCTCGCTATCCAAGAAACCGGCGACCGCACGGCGTAGGCCGGGATGCGCAATCCAGTGCGCCGAGAAAGTGGGCTTAGGCATATAGCCGCGCTGAATCTTGTGCCGTCCCTGCGCACCAGCTTCGACGCGAGAGAAGCCGTGTGCGATCGCCCAATCGATCGCCCGATAGTAGCAAAGCTCGAAATGCAAGAACGGCCAGTCGCCGCGACAGCCCCAGTTGCGGCCATAAAGCGCGTCCGTGCCTGCTAGGTTGAGCGCGCCTGCCACCGGCTTTCCGCCGTTCTCCGCCAGCATCAGCACCACCCTATCGCCGAGCCGTTCACCGAGCAGGGAGAAGAAGCGGCGAGTCAGGTACGCGCTGCCCCATTTGCGATCTACGGTTGAGGAATAGAAGCGATAGAACGCGTCCCAATGCCGCTCGGTAATTTCGGAGCCCGTCAACGCGTGGAACGTCAGCCCGGCTGCGTTGGCGTCGCGTCGCTCCCGCCGCAGCACCTTGCGCTTGCGCGACGACAGTGCGGCAAGGAAATCCTCGAAGCTCGTGTAGCCTGCGTTTTCCCAGTGGAACTGCATGCCGAGCCGCTGCAGCCAACCGGATTCGCCCAGTGTGGTCCACTCCGCCTCGGTGCAGAAAGTCACGTGAACCGAAGAGAGCTTCAACTCCCGGCAGGCCTGCGTGAGTGCCGCGCCCAGCACTTCGGCGGGCAATCCGCCGCCGGGACGGCATAGAAGTCGCGGGCCGGGCACTGGGCTGAACGGCACCGCGACCTGCAGCTTCGGGTAGTAGTCGCCGCCTGCACGGTCCAGGGCGTGCGCCCAGCCGTGGTCGAACACGTACTCGCCGTAGCTGTGCGACTTGGCGTACGTTGGTGCCACCGCAAGAAGCTCGCCCGCTTCGTTGCGCAGAGCTGCGTGTTGCGGCAGCCAGCCGGTGCGGGCACCGGCCGAACCGCTATCCTCCAGCACGCTCATGAAGGCATGGCTGACGAACGGGTTGTCACATCCGGCGCAGGTGTCCCACTCGGCGGCCGTGATCTCCGCGATCGCCGTGTGGAGGGAGAGCGCAAGCGTGGGCGATCCATCGGGCATGGTCAGTGCCGCGACAGGGGCGGTGCCTCGCCGTCGGTGCGAGGAGTGAAGTCTTGACGCAATCTCGGCTGCGGTGCGCGTTCGGCGGGAAATTGCTTCGCCTTCGGTTCGCGATAACAGGTTGTGCCGGCCCAGGTCATTCCAGTTCGAACATCCCCTCGACTTCGACCGCCGCGTCGAGCGGTAGGGCGGCGACGCCGACGGTGGTGCGCGCGTGTCGGCCAGCTTCCCCAAATACCGCAACGGCGAGGTCGGATGCCCCGTTCATCACCTGCGCCTGTTGGGTGAACTCCGGGGTGCTGGCGATGAAACCGCCCAGGCGGACGACGCGGCGCACCCGATCCAGATCGCCGTCGGCGGCGGCCTTGAGTTGCGCCAGGACGTTGATGAAGCAGCGCTGCGCCGCCTGCTGGCCTTGCTCGATCGCGACCCCACCACCCAACTTGCCGGTGATGGCGACGCGGCCATCGACCGCCGGAAGCTGACCGGATACCACAACCAGACCGCCCACGACGACGAACGGGACATAGGTGGCGATCGGTGCCATCGGCTTCGGCAATGCGATGCCGAGCTCGGCAAGTTTGGCTTCGATCAGGCCGGCCATGCCATGGTCCCCACTCGCTCTTCAAGCATACACAATCTGCCGGCCAAACGCCGGAATTCACCTCTCCCGCAGCGCGGGAGAGGTGAAGAAGCTCACACCGTCAGGGCCTCGCGGACAGCGCCGAGCGCCGCGTCGGCGCGCGCACCATCGGGTCCGCCGGCCTGCGCCAGGTCCGGTCGGCCGCCGCCGCCCTTGCCGCCGACCGCGGCAGATGCCGCGCGCACAAGATCCACAGCGTTGAAGCGCTCCGTCAGGTCGGGTGAGACGCCGACGACGATGCTCGCTTTGCCTTCCGCGGTGGAAACCAGCGCCACTACACCGCTGCCGAGCTGCCGGCCGATCTCGTCGGCGAGGCTCTTCAGCTCGCGCGGTGGGACCTCTCCTACCTTGCGGGCCGCTAGGCGCACGCCGTTCACCTCTTCGATGGCGGAGGCTCCTCCGCCGCCGGTGGCGAGCTTGCGTCGCAGATCGGTGACCTGGCGGTCCAACCTATGCTTCTCGTCCGACAGCGCGGAGACGCGACCGACCAGCTCGGAAGGGGCGGCGCGCACCACGCCGGCGATCTCGCGCAATGTGCGCTCCATCTCTGCCACAACCGCTTCGGCGGCGGCGCCGGTCACCGCTTCAATTCGCCTCACGCCGGCAGCGATAGCGGTCTCAGCGATAATCTTGAAATAGCCGATATCCCCTGTGCGGCGGACGTGCGTGCCGCCGCACAACTCGATCGACCAGGCCGGCTTGTTGCCTTCCGGCGCGCCCATCGCGACGACGCGGACTTCTTCGCCGTATTTCTCGCCGAACAGCGCCATAGCGCCCATCTCGACTGCCGCCTCGGGCGTCATCAGCCGCGTGATGACCTCGGTGTTTTCACGGATCCTGGCGTTCACTTCGGCCTCGACCTTTGCCAATTCCTCGCCGGTGATCGGGCGCGGCTGACTGATATCGAAGCGCAGCCGGTCCGGCGCATTGAGGCTGCCCTTCTGTGTCACGTGTGTTCCAAGCGCGCGGCGCAGCGCCTCGTGCAGCAGGTGCGTTGCGGAATGATGCGCGCGGATGGTGGTGCGGCGGGCGTGATCGACATCGGCCAGCACTGGCGCGCCGATACGAGCCGTGCCGGACGCGACAACGCCGATATGAACGAACACCTCGCCGAGCTTCTTCTGCGTGTCGCTGACGACGATGCGCAGCCCGTCGGGGCCGGAGATGATGCCGGTATCGCCGACTTGTCCGCCGCTCTCGGCATAAAAGGGCGTCTGGTTCAGCACGACCGCGACCTCCGTGCCGGCGGGCGCGGCATCGACAGGCGTGCCGTTCACCACCAGGGCGGTGATCTCGGCTTCCGCGATTTCCGTCGAATAGCCGAGAAATTCGGTGGCGCCGACCCGTTCCTTGATCCCGAACCACACGCTTTCCGTCGCCGCCTCGCCCGATCCGGCCCAGGCAGCGCGGGCACGGGCACGCTGTTCTTCCATCGCCCGCTCGAAGCCGGCGAGATCGACCGCCCTCCCCTGCTCGCGCAGCGCGTCCTGCGTCAAGTCGAGCGGGAATCCGTACGTATCATAGAGACGGAACGCCACGTTGCCGGCCAGCGCCTGGCCGTCACCCAGTCTCGCGGTTTCCTCGGAGAGCAGGTGCAGGCCCCGTTCCAGCATCGCCTTGAAGCGAGTCTCCTCCAGGCGCAGCGTCTCTTCGATGAGTGCCTGGGCACGACCGAGTTCCGGATAGGCGCTGCCCATCTGGCGCACCAACACCGGCACGAGCCGCCACATCAGCGGTTCGTGCACGCCCATCATGTGCGCGTGGCGCATGCCTCGCCGCATGATCCGGCGCAGGACATAGCCTCGGCCCTCGTTCGAGGGCAGCACACCGTCGGCGATCAGGAAGGACGTACTGCGCAGATGGTCGGCAATCACACGGTGGTGGATCCGGTCTGGCCCGTCCGGATCGGTGCCGCTGGCCTCGGCGCTCGCCAGGATCAGGGCACGGAAAATATCGATGTCGTAGTTGTCGTGCTTGCCCTGCATGATAGCGGCGAAGCGCTCCAACCCCAGGCCGGTGTCGATCGAAGGGCGTGGCAGCAGCACGCGCGCGCCGGACGCCTCTTCCTCGAACTGCATGAACACCAGGTTCCAGAACTCGACGAAGCGGTCACCGTCCTCATCCGCTGAGCCGGGTGGGCCGCCGGGGACATCGGGGCCGTGATCGTAGAAAATCTCCGAGCAGGGGCCGCACGGGCCGGTATCGCCCATGCGCCAGAAATTGGCGTCGGTCAGGCGGACGATCTTCTGATCCGGCAACCCGGACACCTTCTTCCAGATCGCCGCCGCGTCGTCGTCCTCTATATAAACGCTGACCATGAGTCGGTCGGGCGGGAGGCCGAAATCGCGGGTGACCAGCTCCCACGCGTAGGCGATGGCTTGCTCCTTGAAGTAATCGCCGAAGCTGAAATTGCCCAGCATCTCGAAGAATGTGTGGTGGCGGGCGGTGTAGCCGACATTGTCAAGGTCGTTGTGCTTGCCGCCGGCGCGCACGCATTTCTGAGCGGTGGTCGCGCGCGAATAGGGCCGCTTTTCCTGGCCGGTGAAGACGTTCTTGAACTGTACCATACCCGCGTTGGCGAACAGCAGGGTGGGATCGTTGCGTGGCACCAGCGGGGAGCTTTCGACCACCTGGTGGCCGTGGCGGGCGAAGTAGTCGAGGAACCTGGCGCGGATGTCGTTGCTGCTGGTCATGGCACGGAACTAGCGCAGGGATGCTGTCCTGTCACCTCGTGCTGTGCCGCGGCGCGACACTAGGTCTTTTATGAGACGAACGGAGACAACCGTGCCGTTCGGAATCAACTTTTGGAAATGTCGTTCCGTACCGCGGTCGGAACTTGCCAGGGATTGCCAACATGCCAGGCTTCCCCGGCACGTGGAGGTGCAACGGAGGCTCGAGTTGTGGATTCGCAGAATCGGTCCAAATCGCCGCCGGCGCTCGGCCAGGGGAAGTCCCGCCGGCAGGCTCGGCTCTCGAGGTGCTGATGGCCTTCACTCGCCTTGGGCTGAGCTGCTTTGGCGGGCCGATCGCACATCTCGGTTATTTCCGCGCTGCCTTCGTCGAGCGCCGCCACTGGCTGGACGAGCGCGCCTTTGCGGACCTGGTCGGGTTGGCCCAGTTCCTGCCAGGTCCTGCCTCCAGCCAGACCGGCTTTGCGATTGGGCTATTGCGCGGTGGTTATCTCGGTGGCTTGGCGGCCTGGACGGGATTCACACTGCCTTCCGCGGCGCTGATGGTGCTGTTCGCCTGGGGCGCGGGCGGTATCGCCAGTTCTGCCGCCGGCGCGGGCCTGCTGCACGGGCTAAGGCTGGTCGCGGTGGCGGTCGTCGCGCAGGCGGTCTGGGGAATGGCGCGCTCGCTCGCCCCGGATCGCGAGCGCGCCTCGATCGCAACTGTCGCAGCCGTGCTGGTGCTATCGACACCGGGCTCGTTCGGCCAGATGGGAGCGCTTGCGCTCGGCGGCCTCGCCGGATTGTGGCTCTGCCGTGCTCTGGTGGATGTGACGGTGCCCGACAGGCTGGCGATGCCGATCTCGCGCCGCGCCGGCGCAGTCTTCCTGACGGCGTTTTTCGCACTGCTCCTGCTCCCGCCACTGTTGCAAGCAGGGCACGAGCCGATCGCCGTGTTCGACGCATTCTACCGGTCCGGCGCACTGGTATTTGGCGGCGGGCACGTCGTGCTGCCCCTGTTGCGGGATGCGGTGGTGAGGCCGGGCTGGGTCTCTGACTCGGCGTTTCTGGCCGGCTACGGTGCGGCACAGGCTGTGCCCGGGCCGCTGTTCACCTTCGCCGCCTATCTCGGCGCGGTGATGACAGCCGGACCCGGCGGCGTGCTGGGGGCGGCGCTCGCCCTGGCGGCGATCTTTCTCCCCGGTCTGCTGTTGCTGCTCGGAACGCTTCCATTCTGGGACGCGCTGCGATCAAGGGCGCGCGCGCAGGCCGCCATGCGCGGCGTAAATGCGGCTGTCGTCGGCGTGCTCGCCGCGGCGCTCTACACGCCGGTATGGACCAGTTCGGTGCATCGTCCGGCAGATTTCGCGCTGGCGCTGACCTGCTTCGTCCTGCTGGCAGTCTGGCGCGTGCCGCCGCTGGCGATCGTGATCCTCGGCGGAGCGGCGGGCACAGCGATGGGCCTGGCCGGCTTGGGATGACGAGGAAGATCGCCAGCGGCCTTCGCAGCAGGAAACCGCGAGTGACGTGGACGGCATCACGCAAGAGCTTATTGCTGGGTCAGTGACCCCGATGGCGCGAGGCTGCACAGGCCGAGGTACAACTTGTTCCGGCTGATGTGGATCGAGGGGCAGATACCGCCCGCCCGGGATATCTCGACAATTTGCGGATGCGACGGGTCAACGGCCAGTAGGCTTGGCCGGCAAACCGCCTAGGTCCATCGTTCGTGTCTCATATCAAGCGGCAAAAAGACTGACTTACCCGGCGCGAGATGGCCAGGACCGTCTTGGACAGGCTTGTCCCGACCATCCGCGTCTTGGTGCGTCGACATTTAGAGGCGGATACTCGGCCTTCGCCGGGCATGATGGGGTGCGCGGGAGCGTCGCTCTCTCGGCCACCTGGCATCATCGCCTGCGGGCGATATAATGGCGGCGAACTTCGCAGCGTTGCGGAGACGCAGCCGACATCTCTATCGGGGTGGTCCCACCGGCTGCGGACCGACCTCTGGTTCCCACATGTTCCGCTTGCGCTTGCCGTCGGCGGCGGGGGTAGTTCGCGCTGTTGCCGACCATCCGGCAGTACGCGGCCGAGTACCTGCACCTCAATCTCAGTGACCTGCTCAACGCACTGCACCCAATCTCGGGCCGTGTGCCGGGCCTGATTTTGTCCGGGGTGCCGACGACCGTGGTCGGCATTCTGCAGATCCTTGTTGCCCTCGGGTTGCTCGCCCGTTCGCGAATCGCCTGGCTCTCGGCGCTGGGGATCACCGTGGCGCAGCTCGCGCTGAGCATCCATACGGCATCCGGCCAAGTCGTTACGTATCATACCAGGGGCCTTTGATGTTGACCCTTGCATGGCGAAAGGCGGCGGAATGCGCTTCGCTTTTCCGCCCTACCGGAGCGCATGGCGAGTCAAATACAGGGGCGGTTGGTATGAGACCGTCTATGTGGTCGTTCTGCTGATCGCACTTAACCTGGCGCGGGACCGGTTCGACCGCAGCTTGCTTGCCGGCGCCACGTTCTTCGCCGCCGTGCCCGTTGCGCAAATGGACGACCGTCGAGGCGGATCTCTCCCGCGTCGGGGGTAACCGCACCCGAGAGGATTTTGATCAGCGTGAATTTACCGGCGCCATTGTCGCCGACGATCGCCAGGATCTCGTTCCCATAGAGATCGAAATCCGCGCCATCGAGCGCAGACCTTATTGCTCTCCTTTCTCGGTCAACCCGGATTAAGCGGACGCCGCTGCCCTGATGGCTATTCCAGGCGGCGATATAATCCTTTCGCTCCTGCTGTCGATCCTGAGGCGCAGGCGGTGGTTCCGTCACAGCGATGACCACCGTCAATCGCGATGTCAGGGCCTGTCGACTGCCATCGGGGGTTGACTGGCACCGCCGTGGGCACGGCCAGAGAGGACAATGCGCCGGCGCGCCCCGGATCGACCCATTGCACGGACCTTCCGGAGGATGCTCAGCACGGCGGCCTTATCCTTGGCGTGGACGGCATCGTGCAGGACCTCGTTGATCCGTACCTGGGCACAGGTGTAGCCGGGCGGCCCAGGAATACTCAGAAAAACCGGCACCTCGGCCGCCACGGCCGCGGCGATCGAACTCGGCCAGCCCCTCCGCCTTCAGGGCAGCGGCATTCAGCAGGGTGAACTCGACGCCGAGACGCTTCGTCCCGTCTGTCTTCGAAATTTCGCCGTGTAGCCGGACCAGCACGCCCGACCTGTCCGGCTTAAGCGGCTCGCGGATCCATTTCAGGCGGCGCCACCCGCAGTAGAAGGCACGGCAGGTGTGCGGCCGCGTCGCATAAATGCCGCAACTGTTGTCGCGCTGGGTGTGGGGGCAGCAATAGCCCTGAACCTTTTGCAGCTCGGGATCATCGATCGTCAGCTCGACACAGCAGACGTTGCACGAGCCGCAGGTCCGGCCGGCCACAAGGTGAGGGTCATCGGAGGTGTCGCTGTCAAGCATCGGTCGCGGCCCCCCTCGCCGGCTGGGCTGGCTTCCAGCCGGGTTTGCCCCTATCTGATTGGCAAACCGCTCCCTTTGGCCGTTCTGGATGACTTATACCCCGATAGACCATATCCGCAACTTCGCGATCATCGCGCATATCGACCATGGGAAATCCACCCTGGCCGACCGGCTGATCCAGGCGACCGGCGCGCTGCCCGACCGCGAAATGACCAACCAGGTCCTTGACAACATGGAGCTGGAGCGGGAGCGCGGCATCACCATCAAGGCGCAGACCGTCCGTCTGACCTACCAAGCGAAGAACGGGCAGGTGTACGAGCTCAACCTGATGGACACGCCCGGCCATGTTGATTTCGCCTATGAGGTGAGCCGCAGCCTGGCTGCCTGCGAAGGTTCGCTGCTGGTGGTCGATGCCAGCCAGGGGGTAGAGGCGCAGACGCTGGCAAATGTCTATCAGGCGATCGAAGCCGGACACGAGATCGTGCCGGTGCTCAACAAGATCGACCTGCCGGCCGCGGAGCCTGAGCGCGTTCGCCAGCAGATCGAGGACGTGATCGGCCTCGACGCCTCCGAGGCGATCGAGATCAGCGCCAAGACCGGGCTGAACATCGAGGGCGTGCTGGAGGCGCTGGTGCACCGGCTGCCGCCGCCCAAAGGCGATGCGGCGGGGCCACTGAAGGCGCTGCTGGTCGATAGTTGGTACGACCAGTACCTGGGCGTCGTGATCCTGGTGCGGGTGAAGGACGGGCGACTGCGGCGCGGCCAGAGGATCCGCATGATGTCGACTGGCGCGGTGCACGCCGTTGAGCAGGTCGGAGTGTTCAGCCCGAAGATGATCCCGACCGACGATCTCGGGCCGGGGGAGATCGGCTACATCACCGCCTCGATCAAGACGGTGGCCGATTGCCGCGTCGGCGACACGATTACCGACGACCGCCAGCCGGCTGCCGAACCGCTGCCGGGGTTCAAGCCGTCCGTGCCCGTCGTCTGGTGCGGGCTGTATCCGGTTGATGCCGACGATTTCGAGAAGCTGCGAGACAGCCTGGCCAAGCTGCGGCTCAACGATGCGAGCTTTCATTATGAGCCGGAGACCTCGGCCGCGCTGGGCTTCGGGTTCCGCTGCGGGTTCCTGGGCCTGCTGCATCTTGAAATCATTCAGGAGCGGCTGACGCGGGAGTTTGATCTCGATCTGATCGCCACCGCGCCGTCGGTGGTGTACCGGGTGTACCGCACCAATGGGCAAATGCAGGAGCTGCACAACCCGGTCGATATGCCGGACGGCAGCGTGATCGATCATATCGAGGAGCCGTGGATCCGGGCCACGATCATGGTGCCGGACGATTACCTGGGCGCCGTGCTGCACCTTTGCATCGAGCGGCGCGGCGAGCAGGTGGATCTGACCTATGTCGGCAACCGCGCGATGGCGGTGTACCGGCTGCCGCTGAACGAGGTGGTGTTCGACTTTTACGACCGGCTGAAATCGGTGTCGCGCGGTTATGCGAGCTTCGACTACCAGATGGACGGCTATGCCGAGGCCGATCTGGTGCGCATCTCGATCCTGGTGAACGGCGATCCGGTGGATGCGCTGTCGTTCATCGCGCATCGCTCGGCCGCCGAGGCACGCGGCCGGGCGATCTGCGGCAAGCTGAAGGACCTGATCCCGCGGCAGTTGTTCAAGATCGCGATTCAGGCGGCGATCGGGGGACGGGTCATTGCGCGCGAGACGATCAGCGCGCTGTCGAAGGATGTCACGGCGAAATGCTACGGCGGCGATGTGACGCGCAAGCGGAAGTTGCTGGAGAAGCAGAAGGAGGGAAAGAAGCGGATGCGCCAGTTCGGCAAGGTGGAGATCCCGCAGTCAGCCTTCCTGGCGGCGTTGAAGATGGACGCCTGAATGGTGCTGCTGGTATAGGGGTTTCCCCCCGGAGGGATGGCCGAGCGGCTTAAGGCGCACGCTTGGAAAGCGTGTGTACGTGAAAGCGTACCGTGGGTTCGAATCCCACTCCCTCCGAACCCTCCGCCATATCGGCATAACGCTTTGAAATAGCGTCCTAAATTAGGATACTGGTGCAGAACGCCCCCACTGAATTGCCCCCACCGCCAGAGAGTGCGGGCCGAACGACTGACGTGCAATGATCGTTACAACCCGTTAAGATCTGGTGGCAGGCAGGAGCGTTCTCAATGAAAGAATGCCTGAAACGCCAGCGTTCAGCGCGGTCTCACACGGACGGAGTTTCCTTTCAGTGCCCGTTACGCGGGAGTTCAGGCCGCGCGTGAAGCGGCGGCACGGGCGGCGATGTGATTGCCTCTCGGAAATTGGAGAAGCAATCCGGCCGACAGTTCAGCAGTCCACGCCTGCCATGCGGGCTGTCGGACGAGCTTGGAGTAGTCGCTCTTGTCGATCCTGAGCGGTTTGTAGATGGTCGAGTTGGGTATCTCCGTCTTCTCCGCGGCATCCGCACACCACGCGGCGGGGAGTGGACAGGGGCTGTCAGGAGCGTGCTGCAACGGCTCGGCTCGGGGGAGTAGGGGACGCGGCCTTGCGCGTCAATTTTCAGGAACAAGCGAAGACCGCGCCCACCGACATGCGCTGAATTTTCAGCCCATGTTACCCCGTCTGCGGACTGGTTAACAGGCGCAACTACAGACCTTGAAACCGGCCTTAAAGCGCCCTTTATACGTGCGTCCAAATTTGGAGGGACGTTCCCGTGAGCGTAATCGCCTTTCCACCCCGTCACGCGCACCTTTCAGCCGCCAATCAGACCGCGATCAGGCGTCTTCAGGCCCACCTTGGCCCCGACGTGACCGTGTGGACCGGGCTGATTGATGACACGGACGCTTGCGTGCTCTGGATACGCCAGACGCACGGCTCGGGCTGGCCCTGGAATGGGCTGGGGCGCAGTGGGTCGCTCTGTGGCCCCACAGCGATGACAATCCGAACCTCAAGCCCGGCAAAGAGGGCTTCCGGACGTGGGGTGTCGATCCGGCGAGCTCGTCCAAGAGGTGCAGGAGTTGCGGCGCCGGTTGGATGCCGCTGAGAAACGCTAAATAAGAAGATTAGGGTTCACCCAACACTGCAAGCCTTCGCCAGAGAAGGTTACCGTTCCGTATGGTGTGTCGGCGGTCGATCCGTTTGGATAGTCATGGATGGATCGCCAGCCATGTACCCGGAAGGCTTCGCGGACAACCTCGTGGATCTCCGGCCCATGCGTCTCTACAAAGACCCGCGCTACCTTTTCCGTCATGATTGATATGCCGCTGGGAATTGCTCGCTGCTCAGCGCCTTGAATGTCGAAGTCCATCAGATCAACTCGCGTGAGATCGCGGAGCAGGGAGTTGATTGAATAAGCTTTCACCGGCAGGGGAGCGGCATCTTTATAGTCATCGACGCGCATAGCGCCATTCGCGATGACATATTGGCCGTACCATGCGGCTGGATCGTGGCCGCATATGAAGGACACCTCTCCGTCCATTGCATCGACGGCGCCGCGCAGAAGCTTGTGGTTTGACGGCTCAAGGCCATTGTCCCGAAAGTGCTTGTGCATCCACTCGAAATGAGCCGGCTCCGCCTCGATGCCGACAAGATAGAAGGGCAGGCCGGGGCGCCTCATGCGCAAGGCGCAGGCGGCAGAGACCATCCAGCGGCCATAGCCAGCACCTGCCTCAACCATCGTAAAATTGTTTCGCGCCGCAAGAATGGCCTATAGTAAGGTTTCCCATTCAAAAGTTTCGTCGCTCAATGGGGGATAGGGCGGCCATGTCTCGCGGTCGCGCATGCGCTCGGCATCGGCCCAGCCTGCATTGAATGAGACATCGGTGCGCTGGCCCACAAAGTTCACATCGAACTCTGCCGGAGCGAATCCAGACCAGGGTTTGAACTGTGAGAATACCGGGTGTGTCGCTGGGTCGTATTTCGGGGCGCGGCCGAGCAACCGCCCCACACGCTGAACCAGGTTCATGTCTGGACGCCTCTCTACGGGAGCGGTAGCACGCGCACTCGTCGCCTGCAATGCCTGCGCTCTGCAGCCGACTACGATCGCGTAAGAATGTGAGGATTGTATATGGTCGATAACTTTTCCGACTCAGCATTGCCGATCGGCAGCAGGCCGCGCGCGGGCGGCCTCTCTCCGCAGCATGCGACCATGCTCGGCGCCAACGCGTTGGGCTTCTTCCAGCAGCGCATCACGGGCCAGTTCAAGCTGCTGTTCCGGCCCGGTCAGCGGGTCTTCCGGTCCAGTTCAAGCGGCGGCTCGGGGGCGTCTTCCGCGGCGCATTGCCGGATACAGAACGGCTAAGCCTGCACAAAGCGGGATCGGGCTTTATGCCTCGAAGGCGTTGCACGCGAGGGCGACACGCTGCCGCACGCATGCGGCAAGCGGCCGGGGCGTCATTCACACGCAGCAAACTGTTCAGCACGCCATCTCAGGGCAGCAGACAGTCCTTCGTTGCGGCGGATCGCATCGAAGCGGTCAGCTTCGGGCGAGCCGAGAGCGTCCATAATCGCCGACGCCTCCGCGCCGTACATGATCGCGTTGCGCAGCCCCATGGTCTCAAATGCCTGATTGATGGCGCGCTTGTTCCACTTCAGACAGTCCAACGATACGCGCGACATGCGTCTCGCGATCTTTGTCACCTCATCGTGCAACGTCGTCTTTGGAAATACCTTCTCTACCAGGCCGAGCCGCAATGCTTCCTCGCTCCCGATCGTGTCGCCGGTGTAGATCAATGACCGACAACGCTGACCGATCAGCCACGGCATGATCATCGTCGCGATGCCGGTGGAAAATCTCGCCTCGATAGCGGCGAAGCTCGATGTGTCCGAGCAGTAGCGGATATCGCAGCACATTGCGAACTCCAGGGCGCCGGCATAGCAGAAACCGTCGATCATCGCGATCACCGGTTTGGAGCAGTCCCACACGGAGTACGTGAACTTGATGTCCTTCTGCATTCGCGCACGCCATTCAGCCAGCGTGCGTTTCGGCATTTCCGCGGATTCCTTGATGTCATAGCCGGACGAGAACGCCTTGCCGCCGGCCCCCGACACCACCAGGACGCGCACGTCGGGATCGGCATCAGCTTCGGCGACTGCGGCCATGATCTCGTCCACCAGCGCCCGGCTCAGGGCATTATGGCGTTCTGGCCGGTTCAGGGTGATCGATGCGACACGATCGTCCACCGCGTAGAGCAGGAATTGGTAGCTCATGTTCGGGCCTCCGCGTCACTGGGCGCTGCGATCTTGCCGCGCTCGATCGTGCACGGATAGCTCAGCGTCGCCCTTCGGTGCGATCGGCCCGAGTGCCGCCGCCACTCCAAACTCCCCCGGCAATGCCCTTTTGGCGAATAGACGCGTGACATGCCCCATCTTGCGGTATGGCCGTGCCTCGGCCTTGCCGTAGAGATGCGGGATCAGCCCGGGCGTGGCGAGAATCTCCGGCCACATCGCCACTTCCTCCGGCCCGATAAGGTTCTTCATCACCGCATCCGAATGCCTGACCGCCGGCGGCAGCGGCAGTCCGGCGATGGCGCGGATGTGCAGCTCGAACTGGCTTGCCGGGCAGGCGTCGATCGTCCAATGGCCTGAATTGTGCGGGCGTGGGGCGATTTCGTTGACAAGCACCCGGCCATCAGCGGCGACGAACATCTCGACCGACAGCAACCCGACCAGATCGAACGCGGCAGCAATTCGGCAAGCGAGTTCCTGCGCCTGCTCGGCAATCGGGGGCGCCAGCCGTGCCGGCGCAAGAGTGAGATCCAGGATCCCCTCGCGATGCCGGTTCTCGACCGTATCGAACGCTGACATCGTGCCGTCCGCGCCGCGTGCGAGCACCACGCTGATCTCGGCGGCGAAATCGACAAAGCCCTCAAGGATCAGCGGCTTGGGTTGCAGCGCGGCAAAGGCCGGGGCGAGATCCGCCGCCCGGCGCAGCCGGGCCTGGCCCTTTCCGTCATAACCGTAGCGCGTCGTCTTCAGCACCGCGGGCAGCCCGATACGCGCAACCGCCTCCTCAAGCTCGGTAACAGTTTGCACCTCGACCCAGGCCGTCGTCGCCGCGCCGGCCTGGTTCAGGAACCGCTTCTCCGCCACCCGGTCCTGGCTGATCCGCAGCACCGCCGGGGCCGGGCGCACCGGCTTGAGTGACGCCAGCAGCTCGAGCCCCTCGGCGCTGACATTCTCGAACTCGAAGCTGATCACATCGACAGCGGCAGCAAACGCCCTCAGCGAGACGGGATCGGAATAATCACTGATGGTCACGCCGGCCGAGACTTGCGCCGCCGGGCTGTCAGGCTCGCGGGTCAGGATGTGGCAACGATAGCCGAGCCGGGCCGCCGCCAGGGCCGACATGCGGCCGAGCTGGCCGCCGCCGACCAGTCCGATCGTGGCGTTCGGGGGCAGCGGAAACGTCACGCCTTGTCCTGCGGCTCGATCGGGACCGAAGCGGTCTGCTCGGCGCGGAAGGCATCCAGCCGGTTGGCCAGCTCGGCGTCACTGCCGGCCAGGATGGCAGCAGCCAGCAAGGCCGCATTGACTGCTCCGGCTGGGCCGATCGCCAGGGTGCCCACAGGGACGCCGGCAGGCATCTGCACGATCGACAGCAAGCTGTCCCAGCCCTTCAGGCTGGCAGACTCGATTGGCACGCCCAGCACCGGCAGCGACGTCCAGGCGGCACACATGCCCGGCAGATGCGCCGCTCCGCCGGCTCCGGCGATGATCACCCGCAGCCCCCTCTCCCGCGCCGTCTGAGCGAAGGCTCGCAACCGGTCAGGCGTACGATGGGCGGAGACCACACGCGCCTCGTGCGCGATCTCGAGCCGCGTCAGGATCTCGGCAGCGCGGCGCAAGGTCGGCCAGTCCGAACGGCTGCCCATGATGATGCCGACCAGAGCGCCCATCCGCCAGGCCCCGTTCCCTCAGGCGATGTCGTCCGGGATCAGCCGGCTCTCCAGCCAGGCGATCTCGTCCTTCAGCATCAGCTTACGCTTCTTGAGCCGCTGCAGATGGAGCTGATCGGCCGCCGTCTGATCGACCAGCCGGGCAATGACCGTATCGAGGTCGCGATGCTCGCTGCGCAGCTCGTGCAGCTTGCGGAGCAGCAAATCCCGGTCAGTCAGCATGGCACCGATATAGCACAGCCGAGCGGAATGAACCGAGGGGTCAGGGCTCGCGCGGCAACTTGCCTGGGCGGGGGGTGTTCAGCGGAAGTGTCGTCCAGCTTGCCAGACCGGGCGGCAACCGCGCTAGCATGGGGTGCCGCGGCCGCCGCCGGGGCCGGGCGCGGCAGAAAGAGAACCTGCGGCAAAGGAGGGCACATGACCCTGCAATCCCGTCTCGAGTCCCTGAAGGAGCGCCACGCCGCCTTGGAGCTGCAGATCGCCGACGAAGACCAGCGACCGCGCCCCGACAGCGACACTCTGACGCGCCTGAAGATCGAGAAGCTCCGGGTAAAGGAGGAAATCGAACGCCTCCGCGCGCAAGAACAGTAGCCGCTCCTGGTTGCAGGAAGAGACGGGACTTAGGCGACCTCCTCGGCCTCGGCCGGCGGAGGCGGGGGAGGCACGGCACGGCCCTCGCGCTCCAGCCGCTCATTGGCCGCGGCGATGGCATCGTTAAGGTCGGCCTGGCTGCACAGGCCCAGGATCACCGGATCGCGCGGTTTGATGTTGGCGCTGTTCCAGTGCGTCCGCTCCCGCACCTTCTGGATCGTCTCCTTCGTGGTGCCGAGCAGCTTGGCGACCTGAAGCTCGGTGAGCTGGGGGTAGTTGCGGATCAGGAAGGCGATCGCGTCGGGTCGATCGTTGCGTTTGGCGACTGGGGTATAACGTGCTCCGCGCAGGCGCTTAGGCATGGGCAGCGTGGTCGGCAGCATTTTCAGCCGCGCGTTGGGATCCGCCTCGCAGCGGCGGATCTCTTCCATCGAGAGCTGACCGTTCGCTACCGGATCGTAGCCGACGATGCCCTGCGCCACCTCGCCATCGGCGATGGCCTGGACTTCCAGCGGGTGCATGCCGCAGAGATCGGCGATCTGGGTGAATGTGAGCGCCGTCTTCTCGATCAGCCACACGGCGGTGGCTTTCGGCATCAGCGGCAAAGCCATGGTCAGTGTCACCTTTGGGCCCGCGCGATACCAACAATCAATCCGCCGTTCCGGAGCCCGGAAGGCGTCGCAAGCACGGGCAAGGATCGGATATGACCCCCGCACCGGAACCGGTCAAGGGCGCGTCCCGGCTTTATGACGGAGGCTGCAATGGCGGCAGAGGACGAAGACCAGCCCAGGAAACGGGCACGATTTGAGCGCCCAGTGCTTGATAGCTGGGGCATCGAGGAGCTGCGCTTGTACATTGGCGAGCTCCAGGAGGAGATCACCCGCGCGGAGGCGGAGATCAGCCGGAAGGCAGGCCACCGCAGCGCCGCGGACGCATTCTTCCGGCGACCCTGAGCCCACCGGAACAACTCTTCGTCCGCCATCACGAGAAGCACCGGCGAAGCACCGGCGTTTACGGCGTTGAGCCGCAACGGCGCCATCGCTAAGCTCGGCGACCGGGTCCTGAACAGGTGCAAACCAATGGATAGCGACGCGATCCGCTCGCTCGAACGTCCGATCGGGCTGCCGTTCCGTATCGGAAAGATCGGCCACGTCGCCCTTTATGTGCGCGACGTGGGCCGTTCGGCGCGGTTCTATACCGAGGTGCTCGGCTTCCAGGTCTCCGACGTCTATGCCAACGACATGATGCCGGGCGGTGCGGTCTTCCTGCGCTGCAACACAGACCATCACGGCGTCGCGCTGTTCCAGGGCGACGAGGCGCAGCTTGCCGCTGCCGGGCTGCACCACATGGCCTTCGAGGTCGGCGCACTGGACGAAGTGGTGCGCGCCCGCGAGCATTTGCGCCGCCGCCAAGTGCCGATCGACTTCGAAGGCCGTCGCCGCGCCGGCTGCCAAATCGCAGTCGAGTTCCGCGACCCGGACGGCCATCGGCTCGAAATCTACTGGGACATCGACCAGATCGGCGACGAGGGGCGGGCACGCCCGGCTTCTGAGTGGAAGGGCGCGGCAAGTCTGGAGCAGGCGATTGCCGATCCGGTCCGCGGTCAGGACACCACGTTGCGGGACCGTAGCCGAGCAGCGACGTGAAGGTCGGGCGCGGTGAACGACCGGTCGCCTGGGGCCGGTCCGCTGCGTTTCGAGTCCGTCGGGTGAAGCGGATACCGATGTCCTGCTGGCCGCAGATTGGTGCGGCTGCGCCTCGAGTATCGAAGCAGCGCAACTACCAGCCTGCCATGATCGGCGCGATCACACTGGCAGCGGCGCTGCCTTCATCCGTTCCATTGCGAAGCGGCTGGTCACGTTGCGCAGCGGCACCGCGGCGATCAGCCGCCGATAGAACTCGTCATAGGCGGCGATATCGGGCACGACCACGTGCAGCAGGTAATCGACATCGCCGCTCATCCGCCAGGCCTCGACGATCTCGCTCATCCCTGCCACCACGTCGGCGAAGTGCTGCAGCCAGCTGCTCGAATGATCAGCGGTCTCCACCGCCACGAAGGCCGACACCGGCAGTCCGACCTTGGCCGGGTCGAGCACGGCGACCCGGCCGACGATGATGCCCGCCTGCTCCATCCGGCGAATGCGCTTCCAGCACGGAGTCGGGGTCAGCCCGACGCGCTCGGCGATCTCGGCGAGCGATAGCGAGGCGTCGACGGCGAGCAGCCGCAAAATCTGGCGATCGAGCCGATCCATCTCTTTTTCGGCAGGCATCCAGGGAGTCCTCTCGCCGTTCTCCGCCTCCCGTAGCCGGGTTGCGGGAAAAATCCTACTCCCCTAACACGGAACGGCGCGGAAAACCTGGCTCGGGGCGACGAACTCGTCCTGCGCGGCGACCGTCAGCAGTTCGTTGGCCCCGGCCTCGGCGGTGCGGCGCAAAACGCCGTGGATCGATGACCCGGCAGCCTCCAGCGCCGCCGCCGCGCTGCCGGTGCGGAGCAGGTGGTAGAGGAACAGCGCCGCGATCGCATCGCCGGCGCCATTCAGGTCCAGCGGCAGGGTCGGCGTGCGAAGCAGGTGGAAGCCGTCCGGCCCGGCCGCCAGCATGTCGATGCTGTCGGCGGGCGTCGCCTCGGTCCGCAGACTGGTCAGCAAGACGGTGCGCGGCCCATCGCCGCGAAGCTGCCCGATCAGCACCGCTGCGGCTTTCTTGGCGCCATCCAGGCTGGCACAGGACAGGCCGGTCAGCATCTCCAGCTCGAACCGGTTCGGTGTAGCGATATCGGCCGCGGGCAGAGCATTCTCGCGAAGAAAATCCGCGATCCCCGGGCGGACATACACGCCATCGCGGTCATCGCCGATGACCGGATCGCAGCAGTAGAGCGCCCGCGAGTTGACGCCGCGCACGCGCGCGACGGCATCCAGGATCGCCTCACCGATCGCGCGGTCGCCCAGATAGCCGGACAAAACCGCGTCACAGCGCTGGAGCGCGCCGCGCGCCTCGACGCCATCAACCAGTTCGCGCACCTCCTCGCCGGTGAACACCTGACCAGTCCAGTGGCCGTACCCGGTATGGTTGGAGAACTGCACGGTGTTGATCGCCCATACCTCGGCGCCAAGCCGCTGCAACGGGAACACGGCGCTGGCATTGCCGACATGGCCGTAGGCGACCCAGGACTGGATGGAGAGAATGTTCATGCGCTGTTTCGGTCCGCGGCCAAGGCCGGCTTGGCGTCATGAATGTTAGCAAACCCCGAAGGAGTCACAATGGGACGAGCTCGTGTCCATGGCCCCGGCGCGCGGCCGAGCTTTACCGCAGCTCCATTGTCGAGCCTATGACTATTTCTATTTCGCGTTATCGGAGCAACGCGACTTTAAGCTGGTTACGGCCGATAGTAAACTGCTGCAACGTTTCAAGCGACGGAGTGGGAGACTCGGATCGCGGACCTTCGAGCGTTGCCGGAAAGCTGGAAATCGCCGACACCGTGACCCCTGTCCGGCGCAGGCCACGGTCAGTCATCCGAGCTTGGCATCACCGAAGCGTCGGCGGCGGTTTGGTCGGCTGCCATGTCTGCGGCGATCCACGCCTCGGCCTCGGCCAGCGTCGGAAAGCCCAGCATCCTGTGGCGGCTGCCATTGGCAGCCACGATCACGATATCGTACCCGCCGCCGTGGGCCCGAGCGACCACGGTGTGGGTCCCCATCAGTACCCACGCCACTTCTGCCCGACTGGAGGCCTCCAGGGGTCGGCCGCGTCCCGCAGCCGCTTGTCCTGGGCGATCCAGGCATTCGCCTCGGCTTCGCTCGCGAAACCTGCCGCCCTTTGCGGAAGAACGCCCGGCCTGGCCACTTCGACCCCGTAGCTGTTGTTCGCCTGCGGAATGATCCGATAGGTTGTCTCTGTCATCCGCCCAATATGGTGCTCCGCCACCGAATTGCGCGTGGCATCACCGTGGCACAGAGTTGAGCCGCACATACCCGACCTCGTTACACATCGTCTCGACGGCTTCGGCCGGTCCCGCCGCTGGCGCCCAGTTCATCCGATGGAAGCAGCGCGTGTCGTAGTGGCCGCTTTCCGTCGCAGTCCTTCGGAGCTCGGCCCATTGGGCGCCATCGACCTCGTTCACATCAGGAGGGTCAACCAGCACAACCCGCTTTGGGTGTCTCTGCAGCCACATCTGCCCGATTAGCCTGGCCAGCTCCTCGATGCGCTGCAGCCCGCCCTCGATCGAATCCACAGGCTGATAACAGGCAGTGAACGGACTCCATATCTCGACAGTGAAGCGGTCCTGTCCAGCTCGACCGACATCCCGGGTGATCCGCAACGACGGTCGAGCCGGCCGCGCGATATTCCCATGCAGCTCCGGCGAACTAAACAACCTCGTCGCCCCCCTCCTGGTCGAGCTCGATCTCAGCATCGGTATCGTCCTCGGCGTCTTCGCCGTCCTCGACCTCAGGGGTGTCCGCTGGCTCCAGCTCGTCATCGGGGGCGACCGGTTCCACGACGGCGCGCGCCGGCCGCGGACCGAAACTCCGCGGCGCGCTGCCATACCCGGGCGGTCTGGGCGTGAGCGGTCGCCGCACGGGCTGTTGACCGCCGCACTTCGGGCATATGGCGGGTGCCCGGTTCAAATCGTAGAAGCGCTCAGCACAGCTTGCGCACACGAGCTTGTTGCCGAGTTCCGGCCTGCCCATCGCATTCTCCTGAACAGATCCGCAGGGCGCAGACCAGCGTCCATACATGGGCAGTCGCCTCAGCATTACATCGCCTGGCCCGGAATAAGGCAGCGCCGAGACCGAAAGCGCGTATGCATACGCTTAGGATCTGCCTGATACCACCTTTACTGAAACGAATATTTGTACGATCGGACCACGAGAGTGTCGTCCCGACGTGCAGACTTCGCCGTTGTGCACTTCCTCAGCGCTGTCGGCGTCTTCGTAGAACGGTCATCCGTCTTGAAATGTACGTTTCAGAGAACTGGCAACGGGATCTGACGACTGTTGCCGACCCCCATTCACCCTACCTCAGCCGACTGGCTATGCAGCGCCGTCTCGATCCTCTCGACCAGATCCTGCGGTCGGGCCGGCTTGCGTACCAGATAGACGAGCCCACCGCTGCCCGATAGCGCGTCCGGATCCGAATAGCCGGAGATGAACACCACTGCCAGGTGCGGAAACTTCTGGCGGGCCCGGCGCGCCAGCTCCGGCCCCGTCATGCCCGGCATCACCACGTCGGTCAGCAGCACGTGGATCGGCTGTTCCTCCTCCAGCACCTCCATTGCCTCGCTGCCATCGCCGGCCTCCAGCACGTGATAGCCCATTTCGGCGAGCAGGGCCGCCGTGGTCGCCCGCACCGCGTGATCATCATCGACGACCAGCACGCAGGCGGCGCTGACCGCATCACCCGGTGTCCGTGCCGGAAGCTCCGGCAGGCGGACCGCATCGGTTGTCGCACGCGGCAGGTAGACATGCACGGCAGTGCCCTGGCCGGGCACGCTATCGATCCGCGCGCCGCCGCCAAGCTGGTGCGCCACCCCATGCACCTGACTCAATCCGAGACCGGAGCCACGGCCGATCTCCTTTGTGGTGAAGAACGGCTCGAACGCCTTCGCCGCGATCTCCGGCTCCATCCCCGTCCCGTTATCGCGCACCGTCAGTGCAACCCACGGTCCCGGGGTCAACCCATCCCTCGTCGCCGTAGCGGGCAGCTCGACCAAATTAGTTTCAATTGACAGCACGCCACCCTGTGGCATGGCATCGCGTGCGTTGATGACCAAGTTCAGGATCACCAGTTCGATCTGTGCCGGATCGATCAGCACCGCGCTGAGATCAGGCTGCAGACGAAGCTGCAGTCTGATGCGGCTGCCGATAGCGCTCTGGACCAGATCACGTAAGCCGGCGACCAGCGCGTTGAGATCGGCCGCACGCGGCAGCAGCGGCTGACGGCGGGAGAAGGCAAGAAGCTGACTGGTTAGCGTGGCACCCCGCTCGGCCGCGGCACGCATTGTGGCGAGCCGGCCCAGCATCTTCTCGTCGGGCGGCAGCGACCGCTCCAGCAGATCGACATTGCCCATCACGATCGACAGCAGGTTGTTGAAATCATGCGCCACGCCGCGCGTGAGCTGGCCGACTGCCTCGGAGCGCTGCGCCTGGCGCAGTGCTCCCTCCATCCGCTCCCGCTCCTCTGCTTCAGCCGCCATTCGAGCCGTAGCGGCTTCCGCAGCCTCTTTCGCGCGGTGCAGCCGCTGCATCAGACGTTCCTTCTCGCGCGAGCGCCTCGACAGCGTCAGCAGCAGTCCTACCGTTACCGCCGCGACCACTGCGGCGACCGCGCCGAACACGACGGCCTGCCGCCGCCAAAGCGCGAGCACTTGATTTTCGCCCACTGATACATTCACTGCGATCGGGAACATCTTCAGCGCGCGGATCGCCAATACCCGGCGGTTGCCGTCGAGCGGGCTGTCCATCAGCAACGTGCCGGCCATACCGTGCGCGAGCACCTCCTTGAACGGTGGGAGGTCGGCATAGCTCTGGCCGATCGCAGCCTCGTTATGCGGGAACCGGGCCAGCACCAGCCCGTCACGCCGATGCAGCAGGATGGCGCCATTCTCGCTCAGCTCGACTGCGCGGTAGAAATCCTCGAAATAGCGCAGGTTCAGAAAAGCGACAGCAGCGAAACGATCTCTCGCGCCTGCGTCCGGTACTGGACGGATCATCAGCGCCGTCCAGCTTCCATCCGGCCGGCGGAACGGGCCGCTGATATAAGGCATCGACGTTGGATCATCGATTGCCTGGATGATCGTCGCCTGCACTTCGAGCGGCAGCAAAATGCGTGACAAAGCCGGATCCGAGGCCAGCAGCAGCCGTCCGTTGCGATCTGCAATGGCGATCCCGGAGCTCTGCCGCACAGACGAGATGCGACGCGCCATGATCGCATTAAAGGCATCGTCGGCCGGTACGGGCGCGCCAGCCGCCGGCGTTGCGGTGTGGCCCAGCAACTCACGGCGCCGGAAATCGTCCGCTACGCTTTGCAGGATCAGATCGATCGTTTCCAGCGCCCGCCCCGTCTGCTCGGCGAACACCATGTCCAGCCGCGCCATCTGCTGCTCGGTCTGCGCCAGGACCACCGAGCGCATACGCACCATTTGCAATGCCGCAAGCGTCAGGATGCCGAGCACGGCGATCATCGCGACGACCTGCAATTGGCGGCCGAGCCCGCTCGGGGTCAGGCGCTGCAGCAAGGCGGCAACTCGCATTCGGGTCGATGTCCCCGATCGTGAAGGTGGGTTCGGCACATATCCGTTGCGCGCGGTAATCACAATGCCACCATCCGGCCCGTCCGTGATCTGCATGTGATGCTAGCGTGAATTCCGACCCGAAGCACCCAGTTTCACCCTGCGCAGGCCCCTGGCATCCTGCCAACGAAATGGTCAGCGCTAGGCTGCCTGGCGGCTTGGTCTCCGCCGTGACCGGCAGCGCGGAGATTGTTTTGGTCTATCTCGGGCGGCCGCCACCCGATCTGGCAGAGGCCGCTTGACGCGTCGCTGCGCTGGTCGGCACGCCGGCCTCGCCGACGGCGGCGCCTCCCGCACATTACGCAGCTTCGCCCGATGGGGGTGATCTTCGCTCTCGCCGTCGATCCGGCTGCGCCTGCGCCGACCCAGCGCCGCTCAGCTTCGCGGAAACGTCGGATTCCCATAGGGATAATAGTTCTTCAGATTGACGTTCCGGTAGTTCAGCGCGTCCAGGCGCACGGTGCCCAGGAACGGCTCCGTCGGCTCGACCAGCAGGATCGTCTTGGCAAAGCCGCTATCGTCGAAGCCGCGCCGGAAATGCACCCGCGACTTGATCACGATCACCCGGAAGGCGTGGGCATCCAGTCCCATAGCCCCGAGCGCCGACGGCTCCTGCACCTGCACAAGATAGGGGCTGATCACCAGCACGTTGTCGCGGCCGAACCTGACGCTGACCAAAAGCTGCCCAGCATGCTCCACGACTTTCAGGATCGTTCCGATGATCCGAACCGGCTCGCCAGCCAATTCATTGACCAGCCCGCCGACCGGCTGGTCGAACGCATCGCCGGCCTTTACGCCTTGTGCCGCGAGCGTGCGGATCGCACCTGCGTCGGTAACCGTCGCGATCAGCGTGTTCGACAGCCCCTGCGCAATGATCTCCCGCAGCAGCCAAGTCGCATAACCCGATCGGTCGCTGTGATCCGCCAGCACCACGGGTGTGTCGCCGCGCGCCACGGCCTGTCGTGCCAATGCAACGCCGTCCGGGATCGAGTGGATGCGCGTCGATGTCAAAAGCGCCTCCCGGTGGCGCCACGCAAACAGGGCCATGTCGTCAGCGATCAGCCTGGCCAGCGCCGGATCGTCGTTGGTCATCGTCTGGATCGTCATGCCCACGTCCGGCACGTCGGCCCAGGGGAAGCCAAAGAACACGTTCACGTACGCGTCCGGCTCCCGTGCCTCCCAGGTCAGCGCCCGCTGCACAAGGTCCATCCAAGGCGACGCCCCGGTCCATTGCACAACTGTCGGCGAAATGATCGGCACCTTCACCGTCACATGCGCGGGCCGATAGTCACCGCGGATCGCGCGCACCAGGCAGCGCGCCGCCCGCTCGCCTTGCAGATAGCTGTCGTAATGCGGGAAATATTTCCCGCAGAACGCCATGTCGGCGTGGCGCAGGAACGCCTCGTCCTCGTTGCCATGCGGATCGAACGTCGCCGCGATGAACGCCTTTGACCCAACGACACCGCGCACCCGCCGCGCCAGCTCCGCCTCGGGCCGAGGCACGCCGCGAGCAGCCATCGCCCCGTGCACGCAGAGATAGACGCCGTCGAACGGCCCCTCTGCCTTCAGCCCGGCGATCATACGCGCCACGAAAGTTTCGTACGCTTCTTCGGTGACCCAACCCGAGCCCGAGCCTGTCTTCGGCCACAGTGGCAATTCGATGCCCACCAGCTCGACCCCGTCGTATTCCCGCGCAACCTTCACGAAGCCGCCCATATAGGACTTGCGGCCGCAATTCAGCACCGTTTCGCCCTTGGCCGGCGGTCCGTCATAGACAAAATCCTCCAGCCTTGTGTCATTCCGGAGGAACGTGACCGTCTCGTGCACGAAATTCAGCACCCCAATGCGGATCGGCGGCTTCACCATGACCACCCCTTCCTCGGCGTGTATTCAGACCGACTGAACTCGGCCGCAAGAGCCCGACTTCCCCGCCCCTTGCGGGAGCGGGCAGGGGGAGGAGGCCGTAGAGTTCGAAGACCCGTCGGCGAATTGACTTTCCACGAGGGTTTCTTCTCATTCTACACGATCTTCGCTTCGAATGGAGGCAACAGGTCGGGCGCTTCGAATTCCACCACCCAGATGTCCGGATCGTAGCGAACCTGCCGCGCAACATACGCATCGACCGCCGCCTGATCGACTGGTTCTGCCCCGGTCGCACGCATCCACGCCGCCTCGCCGTCGGTGGCGCGCACTTGCGAGAGCACCGACATCCCATGCCCGGCATGCAGCACCACCAGCACGCCGCCGGCATCGGGGTCGCCCTTGCGCAGTACGGCACCCGGACGCCCGTCCGCATCGCCCATGCGTAACGCCATCTGCACCCAGATCCCGGCCTTGACGCGCGGCGCGCTCATGGCGCCGCCAGCCCGCCGCCATCCACCGGCAGCGCGTGGCCGGTGATGCTGGCGGCCTCGGCGCTCAGCAGGAATGCGACGGTCGCAGCGACTTCTTGAGGCGAAACGATGCGACCGGTCGGCAACGCGGCTGCGGCTTGCTCGCGGATGATGCCCAATTCGGCGAAGCGACGCGCTGCCATCGCGGTATCGACCCAGCCCGGGCAGACCGCGTTCACCGTGATCCCCCGCGGCGCCACCGCCAGTGCCAGCGCGCGCACCAGACCGATCACGCCGTGCTTGGCTGCGCAATACGCCGTCTGGTCCGGCGCCCCGCGCAGGCCCAGCACCGAAGCGATGACAACGATCCGTCCGCTGCCGTCCGGCAGCAGCGGTAGCGCCCGCTTGCAGCAATAATAGGCGCCGTGCAGGTTGGTCGTGACGATCTCGTGCCACAACGAATCATCCTCGGCATCCAGCCGGTTGGCCCCGGCGACGCCGGCGCAGCAGACCAACGCGTCGACGCACTCGAGCGGCGCGAACAGCGCCTGAACGGCGGCGGCATCGGCCACGTCGCAGCGTTTATAACAAATCCCGGACAGCAGCTCCGCCGGAGGCCGCCTCGCTGCCGCAATTACCTCAAACCCACCGGCTGCCAGCCGCGCCGCCACCGCCGCGCCGATCCCGAGCGTCCCGCCCGTCACCACCGCCCTCCGCCCGCTCATTGCGCGGTTGTTCCGCCATCGACCGGCAGCACGACGCCGGTAATGAACGAGGCAGCGTCGGAGGCGAGGAACGCCACCACAGCGGCGATCTCCGCCGGCCGTGCGAGCCTCCCGAGCGGCACGCCCGCGCGGTACGCTTCGGCCGCGGAGGCGGGAAATCGGTCCGGATACTGCCTTGCCAGCTCATCGATGACGCGCGCCAGCATGGGCGTGTCCGTGCTGCCCGGCGCGATGCAGTTGACCCGGATGCCGTGGCGCGCCCAATCCAACGCGGCACTGCGGGAAAGCTGGGCAAGCGCGGCCTTGCTCGCGCCATAGGCGGCGCTGACCGGCTTGCCGATCAGTGCCTGATCCGAGGCGATGTTGACGATCGCGCCTCTGCCGCGGGCGATCATGCCGGGCAGCACGACGCGCATCAGCGCATAGGGGGCGAGGAAATTGACACGGAACACCCACTCCACCTGATCGAGCGGCGTCTCCAGCACGCTGCCTAACACTGTTACGCCGGCATTGTTCACTAGGATATCGACCGCGCCATGGCGTTCGACCAGCGCCGTCGCCCGCTGTTCCAGGCTATCCGTCTCCGCCAGGTCGAAATCCGGCAGATCGAGCCCGATCACCTCCACCCCATCGGCGGCGAGCGTGGCTGCAATGGCGGCGCCGATCCCCTGCCGGTGGCCGGTCACGACCGCCCGCTTCCCCGCCAGCCCATAGCTCACCTCATTCATCGATCGCCCGCCGCTTGATTGCCGTGCCCCGCCATCGTCGCTATTCCCGCCACTCCGCGCCCCCAGCAGGATAGGGCGCCCGCCCGGCCTGCCAACCCGAGGACGATCGCCCGCGTGCTCCGCCTGGTTTCGATCGGCCGACGCTTTGCCAGCGGGGTGGAGGCGCTGCGCGATGTGTCGCTGGACATCGGCCGCGGTGATTTCGTCGCGCTATTGGGTCCGTCCGGCTGCGGCAAATCGACCCTGCTGCGGCTGCTTGCCGGGCTCGACCAGCCGGATGCCGGGAAACTTGAGTGGGAGTCAGGCCGCCCGCCGGGCCCGGGAGAGATCGGCTTCGTGTTCCAAGATCCCACGCTGCTGCCCTGGGCGAGTGCCGAGGACAACGTCTTTCTGCCATTACGACTGCGCGGTTTTGCCCACGCGCGTGCCATGCCGGAGGTGCGTGCCGCGCTGGCCCGCGTCGGGCTGGCGGGGTTCGAACGAACGCGGCCACGCCAGCTTTCGGGTGGGATGCGCATGCGTGTCTCGATCGCCCGCGCGCTGGTCACCCGCCCCGCTCTGCTGCTGATGGACGAGCCGTTCGCCGCGCTTGATGAGTTCACGCGGCACCGGTTGCAGGAGGACTTGCTGGCGCTGTGGCAATCGCTCGGCTGCACGGTGGTGTTCGTCACGCACTCGATCTACGAGGCAGCGTTCCTGGCTCGCCGCATTCTGCTGATGACGCCACGGCCCGGGCGGATCGCACAGGAGATCGCCTCGCCGCTGCAGCCCGGCCCGGCGACGCGACTTGACCCCGCTTATGCGGCATTGGTGACGCGGGTGTCGCGAGCCCTCCAGCCGGTCGAGGTGCCGCAGTGACCCGTGCGCAGCAACGGGCCGCCCCCGGGGTGCTCGGCGTGCTCGTGTTTGGCTTGTGGGAGGCGGTGGTGTGGGTTTTCGGCATTCCACCCTACCTGCTGCCGGGGCCGGCGGCGATCGTGCAGGCGTTCGCAACCGATCCGCTGGGCCTGGTGCTCGCGCTGTTCTCAACATTGGCCGTAACCTTCGCCGCGTTGCTCGTCGCTGCGGCAATCGGCGCGCTGATGGCGCTGGCGATGGAGCTAAGCCCGCTCGCCCGTGCCGCCATCCAGCCCTGGGCTGTGGTGCTGCAAGTCACGCCGATCGTGGCGATCGCACCGCTGATCATCGTGCTGGTGGGCGAACCGTTCCCCTCATTGGTTGCGTGTGCCACGATCGTCGCGTTCTTTCCGGTCTTCGCCAACACGGTGGCGGGGCTCGCCTCGCCCTCGCCCGAGCTTGCCGACCTGTTCCGGCTCTACGGCGCCGGGCGGTGGCGGACGCTGGGGCTGCTGCGCGTGCCCTCGGCACTGCCGTATTTCCTGGCCGGGCTGCGCATCTCCGGCGGGCTCGCGCTGGTGGGTGCCGTGGTGGCGGAGTTTGTGGCGGGATCTGGCGGGTTCGCGTCGGGGCTGGCCTACCGGATCCTGGAGGCGGGCTACCGACTGGAGATACCACGCATGTTCGCGGCATTGGTGCTGCTGGCGATCGCCGGGATCGCAATCAATGCGGGACTGGGAGCATTCGGCGCCCTGATTCTGCGCCGGCACGGCGATCTTTGAGCTGCCGAGTTTAGTCGGGCCGTGCAGTCGCGGCCCTTGAACGGCTGCCCCTGCCCTGCCAAAACCGCCGGATGGCGAACAGCAAACGACCACTGACCGAGGGTCAGCGCGCCTACGAGGCCAAGCGCGCCGCGAAGGCCGGCATGAGCCTGGACAAGTGGCTCGATTCCAAGCAGCGGCAGCAGCAGGCGGAGACCCGGACCCGCGAGAAAGCGGAGGTGGCAAAACCTCCGAGGAAGCCGGGTTTTTTCTCTCGGTTGCTGGAGCGTGCGCACAAGCCGCTGTAGAGCGCGTTCACCCTAATTGGAAACGCTGGGTTCCCTTACACCTCTCCCGCCCTGCGGGAGAGGTCGCCGCGCGGCAGCGCGGCGGTTGAGGGTGCCCTGTGCCGAGCCTTGTTATCAGGGAGTCCAATAAGATGATCGTTCGAATTTGGCGCGGCGAAGCGACAACGCCGGAGAACGCAAAAGCCTATCGGCACCACGTAGAAACCACGGTCTTTCCGTCGCTATCCGGTCTCCCCGGCCATCGCGGGGCCCGGCATGCCTGTCGCCAGGCGGTCGCGAGCGGAGAACAATAATGATCGGCATCGCCACGACGAAGCCGCCGCCGCGCACCCAGAATGGGTGCGATCGACGCCGAAGGGAAACCACGCCGCCACTGGGCCTATCCGGCCGTGTGGGTCACCAACGCCTATGGCGACTACAACAGCACCTTCATGCCCGAGGTCGTGAAAGAGATCGTCCGCAAATACGACATCGATCGGTCGGCACGGTGCGATTGCTGGTCGGCGACTGTGCCCGCGTCATTCGACGTAACGCAGGGGTGGGTTGTCGTGGAAATTCCGGTGATCGAGCGCCTGGAGGTGGTGCACATAAGCTAGTGTTCTGACTCTGACACTTCGATCCCGACCGGGATGGCGGGATCGGCCGCGAACCAGATGGAGGCCGGGGATCGAAGCGATAGGATCGCAACACTAGACGTAAAGCCCGTTCGGACGACTAGGATCGACCGCCGGCCGCAGGCCCCGTCCACCTCTCCCGCGCTGCGGGAGAGGTCGCTGTGCGTCAGCGCGGCGGGTGAGGGTGCGGCAGGCGAGGACCTTCAGGCTGAGGCTCCGAGGCTTGGCGGTCTTGCAGTTCGAGAAAACTCGAAGCTCGGGTGGGTCTGAATACCACAGTGAAATCAATGAGATATGACGGTGTGATTTGAAAACTGACTCGCAAAATCGAAAAAATCGGGCGCGCTGCGCAGCGTAATTCGCGTGTAGGGCGACGGCGCTACAATCCATGATTGATCACGGGCCTGTGATATGCCACAATCCGGCTCGGCGCCGCCTCTCCTCGCTGGCGTCCGTCCCTATCTACAACCTAGGCGCGCGCCGTTCTGCCCGGCGCGCGCCATTTTTGTCGGCACTGCCAACCGTCTCGGGCGCGCATGTTCTTGCTCCGTTCTCTGCGCTGAGCTATCTGCCCGCATGCCCGACGAACCCGATCAGCTCCGCCCCGCCACGCCCGATGAGATCGTCGAGACCCTCGCCTTCGCCCTCCGCTACGAGGGCCGCCGGCGGGTCCGCCACGCCGACAGCTTCATGGCGCGGGTCGCGGCGGAGCGGCTGGTCGAGCATCTGAGGGTGTCGGGGTTCGTGGTGATGAAGAAGACGGCGGTCGGGGCGCACGGGATGCCGCGGTAGGAAGGCTTGCGTGAGGCTCACCTGGGGTCCACTACGCTGACGACGCGATGGCCGCCGGGCCCGCACCAGGGGGGCCTCCGCTCATAGCCGGGGCGCGGTCGCTGCATTGCGCGCTCCCTTTATGCAGCGCGAGGAACCAGCACGTCCTTCGCAGCGGCGATCGCGACCACATTGACCATCATCGCCCTGGCCCAACAGTGAGCCACCTCGGCATCGTCGCGATCGCTGTATATCAGCGTCAGAATCGGGGATCCGCTTTCACCCTGGATGTTAATCCTACTGCGTCACTCATCATGCCGCGCTTAAGGGCTGGCGCCTATGCCCGCAGCAGGGACATCGCGGCAGTGCATGGACGAAGGTACGTGCGAGACGGATGCGCAGCGTCGCAATCGAGTTCGGCACATGACGCTGCGAACGCAGCGGCAGCTCCTCTGGGTCGGTAACCTGCGGGAACGGCAGGTCGCTGGCCGCGCCAGGCGCGGGCAAGTCCTGAGGGGGGAATCGTCGCCTTCTCGGAGACCAGGAATCCGTAGGCCGCAATGCATAGGCTTGCGTGATGGTGAAAGCCCCGCCAGCCGCGGCCTTCGTAATGGCCGAGCCCGACCTCCTGCTTCAGATCCAGATAGTCGCGTTCGATCCGCCAGCGCAGCTTGGTGAGATCCACCATCCGCTCGAACGTGATGTCCGACGGCAGCGTGGAAAGCCAGTAATGGTCCGGTTCGCTCGCGCCCTCTGGCCACTCGATCAGCAGCCACTCTTCCGCCGCAGGTTCGTTGCGTTTGGTATCATCGTGTGCCGGACGCACCCGCAGGCGGGCAAAGCGTGAGCTCAGTGCCGTGTTGCTGCCCTCTCGCCAGGTGATCGGCTGCCAGGCGTCGGCGGCCAGCTCGATCGCCAGCTGCTTGGCCGAGACCGGCTGATGCGCATCATCACGGCGCGGCCGTTTGGGCGGCCGGCCGCGGCCCGACCATGCCGGGGCTGGCACTGCTGCCTCGCCCGGCCGCCAGACTGCTGTGGTGGGTAGGATGCCGGCCACGTAGGGCTGTCCGAGTTCGCTGATCCCGCCACGCAGCGTAGCGTTGTTGCCATAGGCTGGGTCCATCAGCGCCACTGCCGCCGGCAGGCCATCAGCGTGGGCTTGGCGCATTTGCCGCAGCGCGATCTCCGGCTTGGTCTGGAACGTAACCTCCGCCGGCACGCCCGCGGTGATCCGCCGCACCGGGTCGTCAGCCCAGTCCTGCGGCAGATACAATCGATAGGCGACCGGCAGGCTGGCCTGGTGGGTGGCCACCGAGAGGCTCACCGCCACCTGGCAGTTCTCCTGCTTGCCAAGCTGCCCGCAGTATTGCCGCGCCACGCCGACCGAGTGGTGGCCCTTCTTGGGGAACGCCGTGTCGTCGATGATCCAGGCCTGGATCGGCTCATCGCCGGTGATGGATGGCAGCACCAACTCGCGCACCCGGGTCAGCATCGCCTGGTCCGACCATGGGGCTTGCGCCACCAGATGCAGCAGCGACTGGTGCTGGGCCGCGGTCCGCTCTGGTGCGGTCACCGCCGCCAGCGGTTCGACGCTCTTGCGGCCCTCGGTCGAGATCAAGCCGATGCAGTAGTCTTGAAACGGTGCGACCCGGTCGGCATGGCCGAGCACCGAGGCCAAATCCGCCGCGTAGGCTCTGAACCGGGCTTCCGTGCCAGACCGATCGCGAAGATCCATGCCGCCCTCCCCGAGCGGTTCGAATCTTCACCCGTACCATAGCGCGACCGCGTCGCAGCAAGGGCTAAATCAGGCCGTCAGCCCGTCCGGTTTGCAACTCAGTAGGATTAAAGCCGTAGCTGCGTCTGCCGGATGCGATCGTTAACACAATGGGACCAATCTCGGCCATATGGTCTCCTTTCGGTCCAACAAATTCTTGGGCATGTGAGCGAGTGGCTACACACCTCAAACGGCTTCTCACCGACATGTGCAGCACGAACGGGTGAATCCAAGATTTGTTCAGGCTTTACGAACAATCTTTATCAGAACGAAAACAAGGATTACCATTGCGACCATTGTCTCGTATTCCCGCTGAGATCAAGAATTTTGCACAGGTTCGCACGGGTGTCCCGCAAGTAGTGTAGGCAACGGCACCGACCAGCGCCAACGGCTAAAGGCAGTTGGGCAGCCCTGCTCAGTGTTCCACCCGTGGCAGTTGGCCTTTTCCAACTCCCGACGGCGGTATATGCTTGTTACGACGTGGGCGGACTCGACACAATCTAGCACAGTTGTTGAGTTCAGCACCCGCCCTCCCCGCGCTAATCAAGACTTTTCATAAAAGACCTTGGTCTTAGCCACCACACGACACGATAAAGCCGGCCCGTTGTTCCGCGGGCTGCCCAGCCGCCGATCCACGGGCTAGGTGCGCAGCGTTCCGTCCAGCGCCGGGTGCGAGGCAGCGCCGCGGCATTTACACATGGGTAATGGATTGAAACGAGCCTGCCCCGAATGGTCAGCGGCGAGATGCAGTGATGAGCTTAAACGATCCGCTCGCGCCCCTGGTGGCGGAGATTTTGCGCCTCGTTACCGGCACTCTCCTGCCGCTCATTTTGTGCGTCATGGCCTTGAAAATCAGCCTCATTCCGGCCCTTAAAGGAAGGAGCGGAGAAGCGATTTTGCGAAGGCGGCTGCGTGCCCTTGGTTTTCCGATCCTGAACGATCTCATTCTAGAGGGGGCGGACGGCTCTCTGACACAGATCGATCACGTTGCACTCACCGGCCGGGGTGTTCTTGCCATCGAGACCAAGAACTATGCGGGCATGATCTTCGGGCGGGCATCAGACAGGCAATGGACTCAGGTTCTCGGACGCCAGAAGATCAGGTTTCAGAATCCGCTCCGTCAGAACTTCAGGCACGTTGAAGCCGTGAAGCGGACTACGGGATCGCCGGTGGGTAATTTGGTTGTGTTTGTCGGCGGAGCCAGCTTCCCGAACGGGATGCCGAGTGGGGTTATAGCTGGCGATGAACTTGGACGGTATCTCGCGGGATTGGGGCTGCCGACAGAGGCAGATCAGCATGGGTTGGCTTGGCAGAGCCTCAGGGAAGCTGCCGACCGCAGCCGCTCTATGAAGGCGACACACAGGGCAAGCCTGCGATCGAGGTTTGGGCGAGACGCTCGGGTGTTCGTTGGAGTAGGCTGCGCGCTCGCTGCTGTCGCCCTGTTTGCGTATTTCCACCTCGGCCCGCTGAGGTGAATCCTTAGCAGGCCAGTCGGTCCCAAACCGCCAGCCAGCCAGGACCCCTCCCTAGCGATCCAATCCTCACCCTCTATGTGTGAAGCCCCAGAACCGAGGCGGTCATGCGGTCGAGAAGACTCGAACTTCCACGGGGTTTCCCCCACAAGCACCTCAAGCTTGCGCGTCTACCATTCCGCCACGACCGCATCGTGGGGCGAGGGCGCGGGGTATAGCGGATGACCCACGCCCCTTCAATCGGCCCTGACTGGCGCACGACCGACGGCCTAACCCCCTACCCCGACGCCCTCGCCGCCATGCGAGACCGGGTCGCGGCGATCCGCGCCGGCACCGCCCCCGAGCTGATCTGGCTGCTGCAACACCCGCCGCTCTATACCGCCGGCACCTCCGCCAACCCCGCCGACCTCACCGACCCCTACCGCTTCCCCGTCTATCAGGCGGAGCGTGGCGGCCAATGGACCTACCACGGCCCCGGCCAGCGCATCGCCTATGTGATGCTGGACCTCACCCGCCCCCACGGCTCGGTCCCCGCCCGCGACGTGCGCTGCTACGTGCACGGGCTGGAGGAATGGCTGATCCGCGCCCTCGCCCGCCTCGGCATCACCGGCGAGCGCCGCGACAACCGCATCGGCATCTGGGTTGCAGACCGAGCCGCCGGGACGGAAGCCAAGATCGCCGCCATCGGCGTGCGCATCACCCGCTGGGTAAGCTGGCACGGCGTGGCCCTGAACGTCGCCCCCGACCTCGCGCATTTCAGCGGGATTGTCCCCTGCGGCATCAGCCAGCACGGGGTGACCAGCCTCTCCGACCTGGCGATAGCGGCCACTCTGCCACAAGTCAATTCAGCCCTCCGGTCGGCATGGACCGAGGTGTTCGCCCCAGCCGAGACTGCCACATCGTCCCGCTAATCCAGGGGCGCGTTCACCTCGACCGGAAACGCCGGCCCAACCGCACCTCTCCCGCTGCGAGCAAATGTCCGTCTGGCTGAACGCGCCTTTAGCCCCCCACCTGCGCTGCTTTCGCACAAATCCTGTGCCCGCACGGCCGATTGTCCCTGGAAACCAAGGGTTCCACATGCGCAGCCACAACGCGACCCGCCGGCCGCGCTAACCAGGGAGCACGCGCGTATGGACGGATCGAATGTTGCAGGCTTTGTCGAACCGGCCATCGGGATTCCCGGGGCACTCCGCCGGCGCCGCCACTGGCTGCGCCGCCTGCTCGTCGCCGCCGCCGGCGCGGTCATCTTGGCCGCCATCGCCCTCTACGGCCAGTACTACTGGACCACCGGCCGCTTCCTGGTCAGCACGGACGACGCCTATGTCCAGGCCAACTCGGTCATCATCAGCCCCAAGGTGTCGGGCTACATCGCCCAGGTTCTGGTGCAGGACAACCAGCAGGTGAAAACCGGCCAGGTGCTGGCCCGCATCGACGACCGCGACTACCGCACCGCGCTGGCCCAGGCACGCGCCAACGTCGCGGCGGCCCAGGCCAGCATCGAGAATCTGAACCAAGAGATCGTCCAGCAGCACCTCGCCGTCGAACAGGCGCGCGACGTCGTCACGGCAGACAATGCGGCGTTGATCTTCTCGCAACAGCAATACAGCCGCTACGCCGAGCTTGCCCGGACGGGCGCCGGCACAGTGCAGGCATCGCAGCAATACGCCGCCGAGATCCGCGAGAAACAGGCGGCACTGCAACGCGACATGGCGGCGGTCGGCGTTGCCGCAAAGCAAGTCGATGTGTTGGGCTCCGAGCTCGCCAAGGCGAAGGCCACTCTCGAGCAGCAGCAGGCGGCTGAGCACCAAACCGAGCTCAACGTGAGCTACACCACCATCACCGCGCCGGTCGATGGCACCGTCGGCGACCGCATGTTGCGCGTCGGCCAGTACGTGCAGGCGGGCACGCAGCTCATGGCCATCGTTCCGCTCGGCGCGGTGTACGTCACCGCAAACTACAAGGAGACCGAGCTCACCGACGTGCAAGCGGGTCAGCCCGTCACGATTTCCGTCGATACCTTTCCGGGTGTCACTGTACACGGCGTAGTGAACAGCATCGCGCCGGCCAGCGGCGAGGAATTCGCGCTGCTGCCCCCGGACAATGCCACCGGCAATTTCACCAAGATCGTGCAGCGCATCCCGGTGAAGATCACCATCGATCCGCACGATCCGCTCGCCGGCCGCCTGCGCCCGGGGATGTCGGTCGAGCCGGTGATCGACACCCGCCCGGCGGCGTGAGGCAGCCATGGCCGACATCGCACGCTCGGGCGACGAACCCACCGTCTCGCTGAAGACCTGGATTACCGTCGGCAGCGCCATCATCGGTGCCTTCATGGCGGTGCTGAACATCCAGATCACCAATGCATCGCTGCCCTATATCGAGGGCGGCATCGGCACCGGCGGCATTAACGGCGCCTGGGTGATCACCGCCTATCTGATCGGCGAGATCATCGTCATCCCGATGACCGACTTTCTCAGCCGAGTGTTCTCGCTGCGCCGCTATTTGATCGCCAACACGGTCCTGTTCCTGATCTTCTCTGCCGCCTGCGGACAGGCGCGCAGCCTGCCCGAGATGATCGCGCTCCGCGGACTGCAGGGCTTCTCCGGCGGCGTCCTGATCCCGCTCGCCTTCACCATCATCGTTTCCATGCTGCCGCCGTCGAAGCGGCCGATGGGTCTCGCGGGATTCGCAGTCACCGCCACCTTCGCCCCGGCGATCGGACCGACGATCGGCGGCTGGCTCACCGATAACTACGGCTGGCCGACGATCTTCTACATCAACCTCGCACCCGGCCTGGTGATGCTGGCAGGGCTGATCTACGGCCTGCCGCGCTCGTCCATGCAGCTCGGCTTGCTGCGCCGCGGCGACTGGCTCGGCATCGCCTTGATGGCGGTCGGCCTCGCGTCGCTGCAGACGGTGCTGGACGAGGGCAACGTCTACGACTGGTTCGGCTCGCCGTTTATCGTGAAGCTGAGCCTGCTCTCCGCAGCCACGCTGTTAGCGTTCATCGCGCTCGAGCTGGTCCGCAAGGAGCCGCTGGTGCAACTGCGCCTGTTGACACGCCGCAATTTCGGCTTCGGCACGCTCGGCAATTTCCTGCTCGGCTTCGCGCTCTACGGCTCGGCCTATCTGCTGCCGCAATACCTCGCCGTGGCTCAGGGTTTCGACTCGCAACAGATCGGCGAGGTCATGGCGTGGACCGGCCTGCCCCAGCTACTCATTATCCCGTTCGTCCCGCTGCTGATGCGATGGATTGATGCACGGCTGTTGGTCGGCGTCGGGTTGGTGGTGTTCGCCGCGAGCTGCTTCATGAACCTGCACCTCGACGCGAACTACGCCGCGCCGCAGCTCTTCTGGCCCGACGTGACCCGCGCGCTGGGCCAGGCCGTAGTGCTGACGCCCCTGGCATCGATCGCCATGGTCGGCGTCTCGGCGGCCGAGGCGGGCGCCGCGTCCGGCCTGTTCAACATGCTGCGCAACCTCGGCGGCGCGATCGGCACCGCGGCGCTGGAGACGTTCTTCACCAAGCGCGAGCAGTTTCACTCCTTCATCATCAACGCCGACGTCTCGTTACTGCACCCGGCGACGCAACAGCGGCTAAGCGCGCTCCAGCAGTATTTCGAATCGCACGGCGTGCCGGATCCCGCAGGTGCCATGCATCGCGCGATGATCGCAGTCGGGCAGATCATTCGCGCGCAGGCAACGTATATGGGCTACGCCGACTGCTTCGCTCTGCTCGGTGCGGTGCTGCTGACCGCGGCGCTGACCGTCGCGCTGCTGAAGAAGGGCGCGGCAACCGGGGCGGGCGCACATTGATACCAGCGGAGGCGAGGCCTTACCCATGTGCAGGCGGATGCGCCTCAAAGTCCTCCAGCAACGCGAAGATCCGGGCGATCGCCGCATCCCGGTCGTAGAGATTATAAAGCGACCCCGCCAGCCGCACCGGGTCCCCCGAATAGTACCGCTCGTAAAGCTGCTGGCGTCCTGCAAACGACGACACGGCAGCGTCGAAAGCCAGTCGGAACAACTTGATCCGCGTCTTCGAATCCGCATTCGCCGCCTGGAAATAGCTCTCCACGTCCCGCCACACGTCCCCGCCCGTCTCCGCATAGGACGGCACCGCCACCAGCCCGCCGGCGCCCAGGATCTGGATGATCTCGCACATCCGCCGGAACATTTGTGCGAACATCATGCGTACGGTCCAGAGCGGCATTGCCGCCGGCGTGATCACGCCCTCGGCGTTCGGCTCCGCATCGACTTCCGAGGCACGCAGACAGGCACGGCAGAACTCGGTGAACTGGATCAGCTCCGACAGCATGCCCTGCACGTGCAGATGCTGATCGATATTGGTCGACTTCGCGACGGCGAACGCCAGTCCCATCATGAACTCGGACTTTGCCAGGTTCTTGGTGGTGAACTGGTGCATCACCTGCCGCATCGCACCGGTACGGTCATAGAGCCCGTTGCACATCGCCGGATCGCGGTGGATGAACACGCGCTCCCACGGCACCAGCACGTCGTCGAATACCGCCATCGCGTCCGATTCCTCGAAGCGGAGCGATAGCGGCCAATCCATCGGGGACGCTGCCTCGAGATGCGCCACCGAGGGCCGGCAGATGAACCGCAACCCGCGGCTGGCGACCGGGATGCTGAAGCCGAATGCGTAGGGCTCTGCTTCCTTGTTGCTCGACAGATACGTCGAGGGCATCACCATGATCTCGTGCGAGAAGGCGGCCAGGGTCGAGACCATGCGGGCGCCATGAATCACGATGCCGGCGTCGGTTTCCTTGACGATCTTCGCCGCCAGGTCCTTCGCCTGCTGCTCCACCGGCCGCGACCGATCGACCTGGGGATTGAGCAGCGTGTGCGTCATCGTCAGGTCGTTCTCGCGCACATGCAGGTAATAGGCGCGGACGTTCTGGGCGAAGCGCGGCTCTTTCTCACCGAACGTGCGATGGGCGGAGGCGAAGCCGGTCAGCATGATGTTCATGTAGTCGGGGCTGCGGCCGAACATGCCGCAGGTCGCGTCCGCCCACAGCTTCACCATGTCGCGCCGCCGCACCAGGTCCTCGACCGAAGCGGGCTGGATGAAGGACAGGCCAACACGCTCGCCGCTGCTCGGCGAAGGGTACGTCATCCGGTCCCGCAATTCCGGGTCGTGCTGCATGTCGTACAGCGCGGCCATGGTGTGTGCGGCTCCGGCAAAGCGGCGGTCGGCGGCCACCCGGTTTACGCGCTCGCCATCGATCCACACCTGGCGGTCATCGTCGAGCGACGCCAGATACGCCGCGCCCGTGGAAATGCCCATGACGCGGAGGCTAACCCGGTTGCCGCGTAACCGCCACTACGGCCGCGGCAGCACGGCTTCAGGCGTTGCGGCGGGACCCGCCACCACGCGAAACAGGTCGAAGCGCTCGATCGGTTCGCCATCCCGGCTGCGCATCGCCTCGCCGATCGGCTGCACCTCCGCCCAGGGCTTGCGGTCGATATCCGGACCGCGGCGCGCACCGTGCACCAGAATACCGGTCTGGCCGGCGATCTCCGGCCGGGGCAGATCGAACAGCGCCCAGCGAGGCTCGACCCCGACCACGGTGACGCCCGGCGGCAGATTGCGCGCCAGCTCCGCCGCCGCGCCATATTCATCGGACGCGACGAAGCTGGCGTCGACCCGGACGCGCGCCGCCTCGGCTTGTGCCGCCAGCCCCCGCCAGCCGGCGAGCTGCAGAGCAGTCGGATCGAGCCGCACGGGCAGCGGGAACGGCGCTGCGACCGCCTGCGCATACACCACCGCCGTGATGACCAGCCCCAGCGCCACTGCCGGCGTGCGCAACCGGTGCCAGAACGGCCCCTCCAGCCCTGCTGCCGCGATCGACGCCGCCGGGTAGACGATCGCCGGCCAGTTGCCCTGCACGCGATCGCCCATCGCGTGTTGCACGAACAGGGCGACGGCCGGCACGGTCATCGCCGCGAGCAGCGTCCAGGCAGGATCGCGACGGCGCCATGCCATGCGCACCGCCAGCACGACGCCAGCGGCGCACAGCAGGAACACAATCGGCGTCGCCAGTCCGACCTGGCCGGCGACCAGCTCGCCGAGGAACCGCACCGCCAGCGCCGGATGCCAGTCGGCGACCCGCCCGCCCTGCTTGACGAAGCTCGCCCAGTCGTGCGTGCGGTTCCAGTTCACGACGGGGACGACAGCCTGCGCGCCGAACAGCACGCCCCACCACGGCGCGGGGTTCAGCAGCCAACGGTGCAGCGTCGGCGTCAGCAGCAGCCAGAGTGCCGCGCCCAGCACCAACAACGCCGCGGTGTATTTGCTAGCCAGCGCGAAACTGGCGAATACTCCCGTGGCCGTCAGCCACCAGCCGTTGCGGTCCTGCACGAATTCGGCGAGCGCCCAGAGGCAGCAGGCCCAGAAGAACAGCAGCGGCGTATCCGGGGTCATGATCACCGCACCGACCCCGAAGAGCAGCGTCGCGTTCAGCAGCCCCGCGGCCACCAGCCCCGCATGTCGGCCAGGCAGCAGGGCCTCGCCGGATCGCCATAGCAGATAGGAGCCAAGCGCGGCCGAAAGCGGCCCCAGCAAGCGGATCCCGAGCGCGCCGTCGCCGGCGATCCAGGTGCCCGCCCGGATCCACAGCGCCACCATTGGCGGCCCGTCGAGATAGCCGCCTTGCAGATGGCGCGACCAGATCCAGTAATACGCCTCGTCCGGTGCCAGGGGCGCGGTCGCCGCCACGATCAGCCGGACCAGGGTAAGCGCCGCAAGGGCGCCCAGCGCCGGCAGCGTCAGCGGGCGCGCCACACCAGCGTCGCCGAGACCGCGTAGTTCCACACGACAGCGATCACCGCCCCTGTAGCGCCAGCGAGCGTCCAGGTGGCGTGTGCGGAATAGAGCGCGCGGGCGATGCCGATACCCGCCACCGCACCGAGCCCGCAAACCAACAGGAACAGCACCAAGCCACGCCACAGCGGCGTGCCCCGCAGCCGCTGATCGCGATAGGTGATCTCATTATTGAGCACGAAGTTGAAGACCATCGCCACGACCGTTGCCACGGCTTGGGCGGTGGCGAAGGGCACCTGCCCTAGCTCCAGAGCGACGGTCAGCACCGCCAGATTAACCAACACGCCGAGCGCGCCGACCGCGGCGAAGGCAATGAAGCGGAGTGGCACCACCCCGCCTAACAGCTTATCCAGCAGCAGACCGGCGAACTGCGCCAGCACCAGCACATCGAGCTTGCTTTTGCCCGCCGCCCGCTCGCGGAAGCGGCTTGGAATCTCGGTCACGCGCAGGCCGGGCGGAGCACTGAGCACAATGTCCAGCAGGATCTTGAAGCCTTGTCCGGTCAGCGACGGTGCCAGACGCTCGAACAACTCGCGCGGCAGCATGAAGAAGCCGCTCATCGGGTCCGACAGACGCACCGGCAGGAAGCGCTGTGCCAGATGGATGCCGCCGTCGGACAGAACGTGCCGCCAGCGGGAGCCAAGGCCGGCGGCATCGCCGCCTGCCACGTGCCGGCTCGCCACTGCCAGGTCGCAGTTCCCGCTGCGTAGCGCGGCGAGCATTGCAGGCAGGCGCGTCTCGTCGTGCTGCAGGTCGCCGTCCATCACAGCGAGGAACTGGGCGGAGGAGGCGAGGGCGCCCTCGATCACTGCCGACGCCAGGCCGCGCCGTCCGATTCGCCGGATGCAGCGCACCCGGGGGTCGTGTGCCGCGATCCGGCGAGCTTCGGCCGCGGTGCCGTCCGGGCTGTCATCGTCGACGAACAGAACCTCCCAGGCGATGCCGGTGAGTGCCGCATCGAGCTTGGTCACCAGCGGTGCCACGTTCGGCCGCTCATTGTAGCAGGGCACGACGACCGTGAGCTCCGGTGGTGCTGCGGCCTGCGGGCGCGGCTGGATCGCCGACCCCAGCTCGGTGGAAGCGAGGGCAGTCATGCAGGGCTGGTGGCGTGGCCGGCGGGCCGCGTCAAGGTCGCGGGGCCCAGCCGTGCTATCGCAGCCGCATTGGCACTCGGCGAGTTCCTCCGGACGGTGGAGCCCACTCAGAGCCTAGGGAAGCATACGGCGAAAGACACGGTCACGTCGCACGACCAGATGGAATACGGCTCCGAGAACATGAGCAGCGATCAGGGTATAAACCGCCCATTGGCCGGCGACGTGCAGCGTGGAGGCGAGCTGTGCCAGTGCTCGGTCATGCGGAACGAAATTAGGCACAGGGAACAGGAAGAACCAATCGAATCCATGCCCGCCTGCGAGTGACGTGATGTAGCCGCTGACACACATCCACACAATGATGACGTAGAGCAGGACGTGCACGACCCGAGCCGTGACGAGTTCCAGCCTGCCCATCGTAGCGGGGTAGTCTGGTGTGCGGCTGACCGCCCGGACGATCACGCGCAGGATCACGAGAGCAAGGATCGTGATACCGATCGATTTGTGAATTGTGAACCAGGTTTCCCGCATCTCGGCCCCGCGGGGCATGGCTGTCATCGTGAGGCCGATCGGGATTGTGCAGAACATCAGCAGCGCGGTCAGCCAGTGAATGGCAATTATCGTGCGATTGTAGTGGCCGCTGTCGGCGTGCAACCATTTCATATCCGAAGGGGTTTGCACGGAAACGTGAGATGAAGAAGGCACGGATCGCTCCGGAGGATTGGCACCGCGCGCTACGTAAGTGGATGCCTCACCGTCGCAAGCTTAAAAGTGCGTAGTGCAACCTTCTGAAACAATCTCTTCACGCCGCCTGGATCGGCGGGCGTCGCGCGTGCCAGTCCGTGTCGCGCTGATACGCATCCGCCGCTTTGAGCACGCGTGCCTCGGCGAACGGTCAGCAAGTGCGGATGGGCGGTGAGGCGATCAGATCGACCTGTGCGAACACGTCCCCTTCAAGCCGATCGCCATTCCCCAATTACGGGCAAATCCACCCTCCACCAAGCGGGCGCGGGAAACACCCCACTGCGCGCGGCAGGAAATGCCGCGGCAGCCACAGCACCGTGTCCGGCACCAGGATAATGATCGAAATTACCACCACGAACACCACGTAAATCGGCGCCGACTGGCGCAGCGCGCGCGAGAACGGCACGCCGGCCAGCGTCGATGACAGCAGCAGGATGATGCCGCACGGCGGGGTGATCAGTCCGAACGCCAGCGTCACGATCACCACCACGCCCATATGCACCGCGTTGATGTGCCCCAGCTTCTCCAGCGACAGGATGACCGGCATCAGGATAATGATCGCCGGCAGCCCGTCCAGGAAATCCCCGACGATCAGAAACATCACCGCGACAAAGAACAGGATGGCGCGCGCATCCGTGGTGCCGAGCGCGGCCACCCAGCCCATGATGATATCGGCGCCGCCCAGATAAGCCAGCATCCACCCGAACGCCGACGCGGCTGCCACCGCGGTGAGTGGAATCGCGTAGAGCAGCGCGGCCATCGCGATATCCTTCGGCAGCCGGCGGAAATGGCCGCGATGCAACAGCGGCAGCAGCACCACCAGCGCATAGACCACGGCGGCCATGCCCGCCTCGGCCGGGGTGATCACGCCGCCCAGGATCGAGCCGATGATGATCACCGGGATCATCAGCGGCAGCACCGCACCGCGCAGCGCGGTCGCGAACTCGAAGAAAGTGGCGCGCCGCTTCGGCACGCCCGGCGCGCCGAAGAAATAGCTGTAGATCATCAGCCCGATGCACACCATCAGCCCCGGCGCCGCGCCGCCCAGAAACAGCCCGCCGACCGAGGCATCGCCCACTGCGCCATAGACGATCGCCATGATCGACGGGGGCACCATCGAAGCGATCGAAGCACCCGCCGCGATCAGCGCCGCCGAGAAGGCCGGGGCGTAGCCCTCGTCACGCATCGCCGGCATCAGGACGGTGCCGATCGCCACCGTATCGGCAGTGGAAGAACCCGAGATGCCGCCGAAGATCATGCACGACACGGCGACCACGTGCGCCAAGCCGCTGCGCAAATGCCCCACCATCGCCTGGGTCAGCGCAATCAGCCGCGGCGTGATCCGCGCCGAGGTCATCAGCTCGCCGACCAGCAGGAAGAACGGGATGGCCAGCAATGCCAGCTCGTTGATGCCGTTGAAGAGCTGGCCCATCAACGAGCCGATCGTCAGCGTGGTGAACAGCGACGCCACCACCACCACGGCGGCGATCAGAGCGAAGGCCACCGGCAGCCCGGCGTAGCCCAGGAACAGGAACAGCCCGCACATCACCACGATGGCAGTCTCGTTGCCGCTCATCGCTCGGCCGCCTCGAGCAGCAGGTCGGCACCGCCGCCCGCCGCCGTATCCCCGGCGGGATCAGGGAAACCGCGGAGCAACCCGTTCACCAGCTTCTCGATCGAAAACAGGCCGATGAGCATGCCCGCGATCGGGATTGCCGCGTAGAGTACCGCAACCGGCGTCAACGACGGCATCAGGAAGCTGCCGAAGCCGGTCAGGAAATTGACATAGCCGAACCATGCCATGGATCCGGCGACGCCGAGCATGACAAGCTGCTGGAACACCTCGATCGCAGTACGGGCACCGCCGGCGAACAACTCGGCGGTTGCTGAGAGCCGGAAATGGTCGTTGCGGCGCACGCCGACCGCGCCACCCAGGAACACACCCCAGACGAAGAAGCCGAGCGAGAATTCCTGCGCCTCGAGCCACGGCCGGCGCAGGATGCGGAACGCCACGTCGCCGAGCTCGCTCGTCAGGAAGCCAACCAGAAGCAGGCCGCAGATCACAACCAGCGCGAATTCCAGCCCATCGAGGCAGCGCCACTTGAGATGCGGGCGCTTTCTCGACAGCACCACGCGGGCAAGGTCGGCATAGTGCATGGCTGCGAGCGAAGCTGTCGATCAGGCCGTCGCCAGCTTACGGGTCAGCGCGAGAAGCTGCACGGCATAGGGGCCGAGCGCCTCTGCCTGCTCGTCCTGGATCGGGCGGGCGACCTCGATGAAGCTGTTGCGATCCACCGCGGTGAAGATCTCGACGCCCATCTTGCTGAGCGAGTCGATCGCTGCGTGGTCGTATTCCAGCGCCCTTGGCACTTCCAGGCCACGCGCGTATTCGAAGGCCGCTTTTATCCAGTCCTGCTCTTCAGCGTTCAGGCTCGCCCAAGCCTTGTCACTTACCCACAGGTGATTGTTGTTCGCCTCGTGGTTCGAGGCCGACAGGACCGGCGCCACTTCGTAGTGCTTCTGCGCACGGTAGATGTCGGCGCCGTTCTCGGCGATATCGACCAGCCCGGTCTCCAGCGAGGTATAGACCTGACCGATCGGCATGTGCACCGGCACGGCGCCATAGGCGCTGAAGAACCGATCCTCGGTCTTGGTGGCCTGCACGCGCACCTTCTTACCCTTGATGTCGGCGATGCTTTTGATCTCGGTCTTTGAGTAGAACTTGCGGAACCCGAGCGTCATCAGGCCGAGCGACTTCGCCCCTGTGGTGTTTTTCGCAATCATCTCGAGGAACAGCGCATTCATCCCCGGGTCGAGCATCGCCTTCGCGAGGTGCGCCTCATCGAGGAAGATGAAATGCAGCGAGAAGACGCCGGCCTGGGGTACCACCGTCGCAGTATTGGCGGTCGCGTTGATGACGAAGTCGATATCGCCGGTACGCACCTTCTGCGCCATCTCCGGTTCCTGGCCGAGCTGCGCACCAGGAAACTCGTGGATCGAGAACCGGCCCCCGCTCAGCGACTTGAGCTTAGCGTTGAACTGATCGGCCATGAAGCCGTAGCCGGTATCGTGCGGCTCGTCATGGGCGAAGGTGAACACCCGGGTGCCCTGCGCGATGGCTGGGGCGGCCAGCGCCACTGTTGCGGTGGCCTGAAGCAGCGCCCGCCGCGACAGGCCGATCCGTTTGCCTTTGGACATAAGTTCCTCCCTGGTATTGCCACCATGAGAGGCGGGCACGCGGCGTCGTGTCAATCGGTCGCACCTGTATCGCCATGCCCCATGCTCTGCGCCGACCGCCGTGCCGTCATTCGGAGGCCGCCAACACCGGCGGCCGCCGCGCGTGCCAGTCCGTGTCGCGCTGGTAGGCGTCCGCCGCCTTCAGCACCCGTGCCTCGGCAAACGGCCGCCCGGCGAGCTGCAGCCCGATCGAAAGACAGTTCGGATCGAAGCCGCAGGGAACGCTGACTGCCGGCAGACCGAGATAGTTGAACGGCCGTGTGTTCGCCGATATTGCCAGGAACCGGGGCACCGCCTCTGGTGACCCGCTGTCCACATCTGTCTCGGCCAGTGTCGGCAGGCAAGTGCGGATGGTCGGCGAGGCGATCAGATCGACCTGTGCGAACACGTCATCGGCGAAGGCCCGCAGGACCGGCCCGCGTCGGCTCAGCGCCTCGATGTAATAGGCGGCGGGGATCGCCAGCCCCGGATACATTCGGGCACTGAGATGCACGGCGTAGTCCGATGCGCGCTCACGCAGCCATTGCGCATGGATGGTCGGCCCCTCGCAGCGCGACACGATCCCGCCATACGCCGACACCGCATCCATCAGCGGCAGCTTGATGCGCGACACTGCCGCACCCCGCTCCGCGAGCACCGCAACGGCCCGATCCATCGCTTCGACCACCGAGGCGTCAGCCTCATCCAGGAAATACGTCTCGGCCACGCCGATCCGGCAGCCGCGGAGATCGCCGTCCAGCGCCGCCTCATAGTCCGGCACCGGCACATCGGCGCTCGTGGGGTCGCGCGGGTCGTGCCCGGCAATCATCGACAGCATCCGCGCGCAGTCGCGCGCCGTCCGGCACAGCGGCCCAACATTATCGTGCGAGAACGACAGTGGCATCACCCCATAGCGTGACACCCGGGTTTGCGTTGGCTTGATGCCGGTCACTCCGCAGGCCGACGCGGGCAGCCGGATCGACCCGCCGGTGTCGGACCCCAACGCCGCGAAATTGAACCGAGCCGCCACAGACGCGCCGGAACCGGACGACGATCCGCCGCTGATGTAGGCAAAGCCCCACGGATTGTGGCAATCGCCGAACTCGCGGTTGTGCCCGGTCGGGTTCTGCGCGAACTCCGCCATGTTGAGCCCGCCCCAGACATAGGCACCGGCGGCTTGCAGGCGCTGGATGACGGTTGCGGTATAGTCGGGCCGGAAGTCTCTGCGGATGCGAGACCCGCATGTGCACGGCCTGCCTGCCTGATAGTACATGTCCTTGTGCGCCATCGGCACGCCGTGCAGCTTGCCGAGCGGTTGCTTCGCGCGGACCGCTTCATCCGCCGCCTGCGCCGCTGCCTCGGCGCCCTCGCGATCCAGCCAGATGGTCGCGTTCAGGCTTGTGTTGGCACGCTCCAGATTGGCCCAGCACGCAGCCAGCAGCTCGGCCGACGTCGCATCGCCTCCGCGGCCTCGACCAATGACAAATCCGCGAGCCCGGCCATCATGATTGCTCCATCGTCGCCCGCAGCGCGGCTTCGAAGCTGGACGGCTCGTCCTCGAAGCGCAGCGTTCCGCGCAGCGCCTCGAAGGCACGGACCGTCTCGATGAGGTCGGCCGCCATGCGCCGCGCCGGTTCGTTTGGAGCGACCACACTGTGCCATCGCGCGATCGTGGCCTCAATCTCCGCCCGAAAATCGTCCATCCTCGCCTCAGGTCCTGCTGCTTGCGTTACAGCATAGAACGTTCACGAAGGGCGATGCCATGCCTGATTCCGGTCCGGTCCCCACGGTTGCCTTGGCTGATACGTATGAAACCGATGTGCCCGCCCGGCTCGATCGGCTGCCCTGGGCGGGCTTCCACTGGCTGGTGATCTCCGGCCTTGGCATCGCTTGGATCCTCGACGGGCTGGAGGTCACGCTCGTCGGCTCACTTTCGGGCGCAATCGCGAACAGCCCGGTGTTGCACCTTTCAGCAGCGCAGGTCGGTTTCACTGCGAGTGCGTATCTTGTGGGCGCAGTCTCCGGCGCCATGGTGTTCGGCTACCTGACCGACGTGTTAGGCCGGAAGAAGCTGTTCAGCGTCACGGTGCTGGTTTATTTGATTGCCACGATCGCCACCGGCGCATCCTGGAGTTTTTGGTCCTTCACGCTGTTCCGTTTCTTCACCGGCGCTGGCATCGGCGGCGAATACGCCGCGGTCAATGCTGCGATCCAGGAGTTGATCCCGGCTCGCCGGCGCGGCTTCACCGACCTGGTGATCAACGGGAGTTTCTGGATCGGCGCGGCAATCGGTGCGGGTGGCTCCGTAGTGGTGCTGGACCCGAGGGTCCTGCCACCGGAGATCGGCTGGCGCGTGGCTTTCGTGATCGGCGGTGTGCTCGGTGGTGTCGTGTTGTTCCTGCGCCACTGGATCCCCGAAAGCCCGCGCTGGCTGATGACGCATGGCCGTCCCGAAGAGGCCGAGCGGGTCGTGCATGAGATCGAGGAGCGAGTGGCCGCGGAGATCGGCATCCCGCTACCGCCGGTGCCGGGGATCAGGATCCGCCTGCGAACCGACGTGCATTCCTGGTTTCTGGCAGGCATCCGCGCGTTGTTCAGCCAATATAGGCGACGCACGGTGCTCGGCGTTGTGCTGATGGCGACGCAAGCATTCTGCTACAATGCAGTATTCTTCACCTACGCGCTGATCCTGACGAAATTCTACGGCGTCGCGCCGGGCAGCGTCGGGCTATTCATACTGCCATTTGCTGCTGGCAACTTCCTCGGGCCATTGCTGCTTGGCAGGTTGTTCGATACGATCGGACGGCGGCCAATGATCACTGCAACCTATGCGATATCTGGTATTCTGATGGCAATCACCGGCTGGCTGTTCGCCAATGGGGGTCTGTCCGCCGAGGCGCAGACAGGTGCCTGGACCGTTATCTTCTTTGTCGCTTCCGCCGCCGCCAGCTCTGCTTACCTGACCGTCGGCGAAAGCTTCCCGCTGGAGGTCCGCGCGGTGGCGATTGCGTTGTTCTATGCATTCGGAACGGGTGTCGGCGGCGTCGCCGGGCCGGCATTGTTTGGTGCGCTGATCGACACCGGCTCGCGTACGTCAATCATGTGGGGCTATTTGCTGGGCGGCTTCCTGATGTTGGTCGGCGCCGCGACGGCTGCGGTGCTGGGGGTAAGCGCCGAGCGCCGGCCGCTGGAGGAAGTGGCGACGCCTTTATCCGCGGTCGGTCACTGACGACAGGCCGGCCTGTCCGATAACTGCCGCGGTGGTGGCGCAGAGGCCCCTTTCATGAGACCGTGCCGCGTCATCCTTTGCCGCCGGTATGAACTTGCATGTGGACCCATATCGCCTCCGCCTCGTCGGAAGGTAACCAGCTCGACCTCTACGAGCGGAACGGTGTGCACATGATACGTGCCGACGGCTGGGAACTGATGAACGGCGAGTACCACGCGTCGGAGGACGAGCTCGGTCGTCTCGCCGGCCTGCTCACGTGCGAGTCTCATCCTGAGATCCTTCTGGGCGGGCTCGGCCTGGGATACACGCTGGCGAGCCTTCTGGCGACGTTGAATAAACGGTTCCGGCCCGCCCGGGCGAGGATCACGGTGGCGGAACGGTCCGACGCCGTGCTGCGCTGGTTCGGCACCCACACGAACCCGCGTCTCGCAGCGACGCTGTCGTCTGGCGTACGCCTGATCGAGAGCGACGTCGTGGCTCATCTCGGCGTAGACCGACGCTGGGACGTGATCGTGCTCGACATCGACAACGGCCCCGAAGCTCTCTCGACGCCGGGCAACGCCGTGCTTTACGGGGAACACGGATTGGCTCGCTGTCGGGACAGCCTCACGCCCTCAGGGCACCTGCTGCTATGGTCAGGTTTCGAAGACTTGAACTTCGTCGAGCGAGCCCGCGCGGTGGGCTTCTCAGTCGCGCGGCAATACATTCCCTTTCCAAACCGGTCGGATCAGGCTCACGTGCTTTATGTGCTGTCGCGTGAGCCCCTGTCGCCGCCCGACCGTGACCGCGTTGGCTTGGACGGGTAAGCCAGTAGCATGGCTGAATCCGAGCCAAAGAGGACCGCCGACACGTCGGCTCAATTCCGCGCGGTTGTTTGGGTGAAAGATCTGCCAAGATCAGCGCGAGCGAACTGAGTTACTCTGATTTTCTCTCCACGGTACGGTCACTTCCGGCTCCATTGGACTTGGTGCTAAACGCTGTTCACTGGCCTTTCACGGCCGCACCTGGGAGACTGCTCGCATGGTTGGGACACCCACTCTGATCGCTCGCTTCGTTCTTCCCGCTGATTGGTGCGCTGGTGGGCGGCCTGTCGTCCGTAGCACGCGCGGCCGAGTCAATCAGCGAAGAGGACGCACACGCGATCGGTGTGGCTGGCTACGTGTATTTCTATCCTCTGGTCACAATGGACATCACGCGGAAGCAGTTGACCAACGTCGCGAAGCCCGAAGGCATTCACACGCCTATGAATACGTTCGCCAATGTTGCTGCATTCCCGCCGGCGGACCTAAAGGTGGTGGTGCGACCAAACTTCGACACGCTGTATTCCAGCGCCTGGCTCGACCTGACCAAGGAGCCGATGATCGTCTCGGTCCCGGATACGCATGGGCGTTATTATCTGCTGCCGATGCTCGACATGTGGACCGACGTGTTCGCCTCCCCAGGCTGGCGCACGACCGGGACCCATGCCGGCGACTTCGCGGTGGTGCCACCGGGGTGGAGTGGCACGCTACCAGCTGGCGTGGTTCGCATCGACGCGCCCACGCCCTATGTCTGGATCATCGGCCGAACCAAGACGGATGGACCGGCTGACTACCCTGCCGTGCACCAGATCCAGGCCGGCTTCAGGATAACGCCCATGTCGCGCTGGGGGATGCCACCCGAGCCGGTGGTCGGCACAGTCGATCCCAGCATCGACATGCAGACCCCGCCAAAGACCCAGGTCGATACGATGCCGGCCGGCAAGTTCTTCGCCTACGCCGCCGATATCCTTAAAGTGCAACCACCGCACATCACCGACCAGCCGATCCTCGCCCAGATGGAGCGGATCGGGATAGTGCCGGGCAAGAATTTCGACATCGACAAGGTCGATCCGTCGATCAAGGCTGGACTTGGGTCCGTTCCCGAGGACGCTTTGGCGCTGATGGCGTGGAAGGTCCCCACCCTTGCCCGCGTCGTGCACGGTTGGTCGATGAACACCGACACGATGGGTGTGTACGGCAACTACTACGTGAAGCGCGCGATTGTCGCCCAGGTTGGCCTTGGCGCCAACCTGCCAGAGGACGCGATCTATCCGCTCAACCTTGCAGACAATACGGGCAACCCGTTGGATGGTGCGAATGCCTATGTTCTCCATTTCGACAAGGGCGCTACGCCGCCGGTGAGTGCGTTCTGGTCGGTCACGCTTTATGACAGTGAGGGCTTCCAGGTGGCGAATAGCCTCAACCGGTTCGCCGTCAGTAGCTGGATGCCGTTCAAATACAACCCGGACGGCTCCCTCGATCTCTACTTCCAGAACGCTAGCCCCGGCGGAGATAAGGAGGCGAACTGGCTGCCCGCGCCGAAAGGGCCGTTCAACCTCACGATGCGGCTCTATGCGCCGAAGAGCGATGCTCTGATCGGGAAGTGGAACCCACCGCCGGTGACAAAGGAAACCCAGCCCGCACAATAGGCTTCGTTGCACAGCCAAGCCACGCGAAACCGAGTTGCCATGGCCAGGGCGTGCTTTGGGCCGACGCGGTGTTGACGGCGTACCAGGCCGGCTACGCAGGTCCGGGACCCACCCCAAGCGGTCGTCGAACAGGCTCGCCAGTATAAAGCCCTGACCGCCGTCGTAGGCTTGCCGGAAGGCGCTGTTTGGGCCACTTGCCTCATCCTGGCCAGGCGATGAGGGACAAATGGGCGATGTCGATGTGGTGGTGATCGGCGCCGGTGCGGCCGGTCTCGGAGCCGCCTCAGCGCTGCGCCGGACCGGCCGAGGCGCCCTGGTGCTGGAGGCATCCGGTCGCGCCGGCGGGCGTGCCTGGACCGCCCATCCTGCGGAACTCGGCGGGGTGTGGTTCGACATGGGCGCAGTGTGGCTGCACGCCGCCGAGCGGAATCCGTTGGTACCGATCGCACAGTCCCTCGGCCAGAAACTTCTCCGTGCGAACGAGCTGCGGCAGGAGCGCACCGTCATCGGCTCGCGATTGGCGACAGACGCCGAACTTGCCGACTACCACGCCGCCTGGCCCCGCTTCGAGCACACCGCGGCGGCTCTGCTGGGTTCGGGCTTGCCAGATCCACCGCTCTCCGCGGTGGCGCGGAATCTTCCTGATGATCCGTGGGCGGCTACCGTCGAAGCGTGGGAAGGCCCGGTAATCTGCGCAGCCGATGCGGATCGGTTCAGCCTGGCGGACTGGCAAGCCAACGTCCTGAGCGGCAGCAATCTGGTGCCGGAGGGCGGCATTGGTGCTTTCGTCGCCCGCCTCGCCGACGAACTCGATGTCCGTTTCAACATACCGGCACGGCGGGTGCGCTGGGACGGCACGGTCGCAGTTGAAACCGATCGTGGGACGATCCGTGCCCGATCCTGCATCGTGACCGTCTCAACCGGCGTGCTGGCGGCCGGCGGGATCATGTTCGATCCGGACCTGCCGGCGGCGGTGCAGGATTGCTTGCACGGGCTGCCGATGGGGCTGGCGATGAAGGTGGCACTGCGGGCCACCGGGCCGGATCGATTGGACTTGCCGTTGCATTGCTCGCTCGATCACCGGGTGGAGCACAGCGGTGAGCCGCTGATGCCGTTCCAGTGCTGGCCGTACCGACGCGACTACGTGCAGGGCTGGATCGGCGGATCGACGGCGTGGGAGCTGGCACGGGCGGGCGACGATGCCGCGGTCGATTTCGCGCGGGGCGAACTACGCCGCATCTTCGGCGCGCGCGTCGATCGCCTGTTCGCGGGCAGCCATCTGGTGACGCGCTGGGACGCTGACCCGTTCGTGCGTGGGGCCTATGCTTACGCTCGACCAGGTTACGCCAGTGCACGCGCAAAACTTGCGGAGCCGCTCGCCGACGGCCGGCTAATCTTCGCCGGCGAAGCGTGCAACACGCCGTTCGGCGGCACCGTCGGCGGCGCCTGGCTCAGCGGCATGGCGGCCGCGGAAAGGGCGGCGTGATGCCCGGACTGATGTTCTGGCGGCGCCGTCCGCGCATCAACGTGGTCGAGCTGCACGGATTGATCGCGCCGCGCCAAGGATTGCTCAATCTGCGAGGCGCCGGCCCGCTGATAGAGCGTGCGTTCGATACTGCGCGCGGGCGTCCTGTCATCCTGGACATCGACAGCCCCGGTGGGTCCCCTGTGCAGTCGGACCTGATCGCCACGTTGGTGCGGCGCCGGGCTCAGAAGGCCAAGGTCGAGGTCCATGCGGTGATCGGAGATGTTGGCGCATCCGGTGGTTATTGGATTGCATGTGCCGCGGACCGTATCCACGCGAATCCGATGAGCATTGTGGGCTCGATCGGCGTGCGCGGCGGTGGGTTCGGGTTCAGCGACCTGTTGGACCGTATCGGCGTCGAGCGACGGCTCTACACGGCTGGGGAGAACAAGGCACGGCTCGATCCGTTTCTGCCGGAACGACCGGAAGATGTCGCATTCACCCGCAAGCTGCTGGAGGAGCTGCACGAACGGTTCAAGTCGTGGGTGCGGAGTCGCCGGGACGGGCGGCTGAGCGGCGACGAGAGTGCGCTGTTCGACGGCAGCTTCATGCTGGGTGAGCGCGCTTTGCAGTTTGGCCTGATCGACGGGCTGGCCGATGTGGACGGGCTGGTGCGCGAGCTGGGCGGCGAGAAGGCGCGGCCAAACGTGCTGCGGACGCGACGGCGGGGGCTGTTGCGCATGCTGCCGCGGCTGGCGGTCGATGCGGCGCTGGATGCGCTGGAGGAGCGGCGCATCCGGCTGCAACTGCTGGCGTAGTTGGACATCGCCGCTTCGTCGGTGTGCAATACGGGGCGCTGGACCAGCGACAGGAGGACCTCCATGGCGAAGCAGCCCTCGACCGCAGCGCGTGACCGCGTACGCAACACCGTGCCCAAGTTGGTCGAAGCCACCGAGCAGTGGCTATTCGGCGATATTTGGGAGCGCCCGCAGCTTTCCAAGCGCGATCGCAGCCTGATCACCTGCGCCGTGCTGGTCGCCACTTATCGGCCCGAGCAGCTCCGTGGCCATTTGCAACGCGCCTTGGCCAACGGTCTATCGAAGGAGGAACTGGGGGAGATGATCACGCATATCGCGTTCTACGGCGGCTGGCCCTGCGCGATGACCGCGGCAAACGTGGCCCGCGAGGTGTTCGAGGAGAACGAGTAGCGCCATGCAGATCGGTTTCATCGGGCTTGGCACGATGGGTGCCAGCATGGCCGCCAATCTGCAGAAGGCGGGGCACAAGCTGGTGGTGAATGACGTTCGACGTGCGTCGGCGGCGCGTCATCTGGCTGCCGTCGCGGTCTGGGCCGATACGCCGCAAGCGGTGGCGGAGCAGGCCGAGCTGATATTCGCCTCGCTTCCCGGCCCACCGGAGGTCGAGGCCGTGGCGTTGGGACCCAATGGTCTGTTGTCCGGCATCCGTGCAGGCGCGGCGTTCTTCGATCTGACCACCAATGCGCCGGCGACGGTTCGAAAGGTGCACGCGGCTTTTGCCGAAAAGGGCGCGCACGCGCTGGATGCGCCGGTCAGCGGCGGCCCGCGCGGCGCTGCCTCTGGCAAGCTTGCCATCTGGGTCGGCGGTGAGGAGACGGTGTTCGACAAATGGAAGCCGGTGCTGGACGCGATCGGCGACCAGGCACGTTATGTCGGGCCAATTGGTGCCGGCTCGGTCGCCAAGCTGGTGCATAATTGCCTGGGCTATATTCTGACGACAGGCTTGGCCGAGGTGTTCACCATGGGCGTGAAGGCCGGCATCGAGCCGCTGGCGATCTGGGAAGCGGTGCGTCAGGGCGCGCTCGGACGGCGCGGCGCGTTCGACGGCATGCCGGATCAGTTCCTTTCCAACCAGTACGACCCGCCCGCGTTCGCGCTGAAGCTTGCGCATAAGGACGTGTCGCTTGCGTGTGCGCTGGGGCGTGAGGTGGGTGTGCCGATGCGGCTGGCGAACCTTGTGCTGGCCGAGATGACCGAGGCGCTGAACCGCGGCTGGGGCGAGCGGGATTCGCGTTCGGCAATGCTGTTGCAGGTGGAACGGGCGGGCGTTTCCATCAATGTCGATCCGCAGCGCCTGCACGAGGCGGTCGAAGGCATGAAGCATTGATCCTAAATCCGGCAGTTGAGTGATTGCGCGCCGCGGCTGAATCGGCAGATTTGGCCGGCATGAGCACAGAACAGAGATGTCTGGCGGTTCACCCCGCGGGTGAGCAACCGGAAGTTGCGCCGCATTCGGCGATTGCCGATACCTTCGCCGGGCGCGTGCACGTGGAGTGGGACGCCGCCGCACCGGTGACGCCGTTCGGCCAACTGCCATTCTTCATCGACTACCTGAAGCAGGCCGGGTTGTTCGACAATTGGGTTGCCGACTGTCCGCTGCGGTTCACTAGCCCGAATGCACCGCGTACACGCGATCTGCTTGGCACCGTGCTGCTGTCTGTTCTGGCGGGTCACCGGCGCTATGCCCATGTGACCGCGCTGCGCTGCGATCCGGTGAACCCGCCGTTGCTCGGCATGCGCAAGGTGGTCAGCGAGGACTCGGTTCGCCGCGGGCTGGAGAAGATCGACGAAGCGCAAGGCTCGGCCTGGCTGCAAAACCACCTGGACTATTGCACCGCTCCGCTGCTCGGCGAGCCGTGGGTGCTCGACATCGATACCACCATCAAACCTTTGTATGGGCACCAGGAAGGCGCCGAGCTGGGCTATAATCCGCACAAGCCGGGTCGGCCGTCGCACTGCTATCACAGCTACATGCTGTCGAACCTGCGGCTGGTGCTACGGGTCGAGGTATTGCCCGGCGATCAGCACAACGTCAGACACGCGACGGGCGGCTTGTGGGAGTTGCTGGATCATCTCGGAGCGGGGCAGCGGCCGTGGCTGCTGCGCGGAGACAAGTCGTGGGGCATCGAGCCGGTGATGGCGCGGGCCGAGCGGGAGGAGCTGGCGTATCTGTTCCGTCTGCGCATGACGAAAAACGTCACGCGGGCACTGCAACGGGCGATGCAGGCATCGGACTGGAAGGATGCCGGCCAGGGCTGGCAGGGCAAGGAGACGAGCCTGCGGCTGGAGGGCTGGAGCCGGCAGCGGAAAGTCATTCTGCTGCGCCGCCAACTGGCTGGTCCGCCGGCCGTCGATCATGGCGATCCGGCTCAGCGGCGACTTGGCTTCGTCGAGGTGTGCGGCGGCTCCGGTTTTCTGGACAGCGGGATAAGCTTAGGGCTGACCGGTTCCATAAGAGGCGAGACGTGGGTGTAATGAGGAAGCAGCACAGCGCGGACTTCAAGGCGCGCGTGGCGATGGCGGCGCTGTCGGGGGAGAAGACCCTGGCGGAGCTGTCGTCGGAATTCGGTGTCCATCCGACAATGATCAGCACCTGGAAGCAGGAGCTGATGAAGCGTGCGAGTGAGCTGTTTGCGCGTGGCCACAAGGCGGCGGGAGCCGAGGACACACAGAAAGTGATCGACGATCTGCACCGCAAGATCGGTCAGTTGCAGGTCGAACGCGATTTTCTTGCCGGGCAGCCCGCCATCTCCCGACTGCTGAGAGGCGGGCGATGATCGCGCCGGAGGCGGGGCTGTCCGTAGGCCGGCAATGCACGCTGCTCGGGATCGCGCGCAGCAGCTTCTATTACCAGCCTCGGCCGATCTCTGCGCCGGAACTCGGTCTGCTGAACCGGCTCGACCGGATTTTCACGGAACATCCAGTGTATGGCAGCCGGCGGCTGCAAGTGGCGCTGTCGCGCGAGGGGATTTCGGTGGGGCGTCGGCGCGTCCGACGGCTGATGCGCAAGCTGGGGCTGTGCGCGATCAGGCCGAAGCGGGACACCAGCAAGCCGCACCCTGAGCATAAAATCTATCCGTATCTGCTGCGCGACAAAACGATCGACCAGCCGAACCAGGTGTGGGCGAGCGACATCACGTACATCCCGATGCGCCGGGGATTTCTGTATCTTGTTGCGATCATCGATTGGGCGACGCGGCGGGTTCTGTCCTGGCGGTTGTCGAACACCCTGACGACCGGGTTCTGCGTCGACGCACTCAATGAAGCTCTTGTCCGGTACGGCAAGCCCGGAATTTTTAACACGGACCAGGGCTCACAGTTTACGAGCGACACGTTCACGCGGGTGCTGTTGGATCATGGGATCGAGATCAGCATGGATGGGCGCGGGCGCTGCCATGACAATATCTTTGTCGAGCGCCTGTGGTGGACGGTGAAGTACGAATGGGTCTACCTGCGCCCGGCGGCCAACGGGCTTGAGCAAAGGCGCAGCTTTGCTGAATTCTTCGACTGGTACAACCGGCGACGCCCGCACCAGGCGCTTGGATGGCAAACACCGGACGAGGCCTATTTCGGCAACGCCGGGCCGGCTGTGGCGGAGGCGGCATAACGCGATGGCACATCGACGCTGTGGATTTGTGGACAGTCGGCTGCGCCGATGCCCGCCTGACCGCGCGAGCGCGGTCCCCCATGGACAAGCCGGGGAAAACGCTCTGCGTTTCCCCCACCTTGCCCACAGGTCGGCGGCTGTCCATAAGCTCTACAGCGCACCAACAACAGCAAGGATTGAATTTGATTCCGGGAAAGGTGTAACCTTCAACCGGCAACCAGCCTTAGCTTATTCTTCCCGGGACCTGTCCAAACAACCGGGACCACCGCAGTGGGCCCCGATCAGGAGGCGTGGGACTACGCTGCGCTGGTCACCTCAATGGACGATGAAATCCTGACGCTGGGGCAGTTGTATCGCGATCGGGCGGATTGCGAGAACGTTTTTGACGAGCTGAAGAACCAATGGGGTTGGGGCGGTTTCACGACACAGGACCTCACGCGGTGTCGGCTGCTGGCCGGTATCGTTGCACTGATCTACAACTGGTGGAGCCTGTTCGTCCGGCTGGCTGATCCGGAGCACCATCGGGAGGCGATCACCACCCGACCCTTGCTGCTGTCGGCGATCGCGCAGCGCACCCAACACGCCGGCCAGGTGAGGCTGACGATCAGCAGCGCGCATGGCGCGCGCGACAAGGCGAGGCAAGCTTACCTGCGCATCGCCGGCTTTCTTGACCGGCTGCGAAAAAGTGCGGAGCAGTTGGATCCGCTGCAACGCTGGTATCGCATCCTCAGTGAAGCGCTCCGCTACTTCTTGCATGGCCGGCAACTGCAGCCACCGCTTCGCCTGAGCCCGGCCTGAGCAATTACCCCAGGTTGTGGGTCGTCACTTCAGACCGGCGACGATCGGACCCAACTGCCGGATTTAGGTTGATGGACCTGCCGCGACCGGTCTCGCTTGCCGGCGCGTCGAATGTGCGCGACCTCGGCGGCTGGCCGGCTGCCGGGGGGCGGGTGCGCTTCGGATGCGTGTTCCGTGCCGCTGCGCTGTCGGGGCTGACCGCGGCGGATGCCGATGCGCTGGGGGCGCTGAGGGTGCGGACGGTGTGCGATCTGCGCGGGACGGCAGAACGTGCCGCGGCGCCCACAGAGCTTGACGGCGCGCGCATCCACTCGCTGCCGATCGAGCCGTCTGTCGGCGCCAGCTTGCGCGACATCCTGGCCACACGCGACGCCACCGGCGAGGACGTGCTGGTGCTGATGAGCCAAGCCTACACCGCGTATGCGGTCGATTGGGCGCACCGTTATCGCGTGATGTTCGACCTGCTGCTGCGTGAGGATGGCGCGCTGCTGTTCCACTGCTCCGCCGGCAAGGACCGCACCGGCTTCGGCGCCGCGCTGATCCTGACCGCGCTGGGCACCCCGCGCGAAGCGGTGATGCAGGACTACCTCGCCAGCAACATGCTGTGGCGC